>NZ_SBKO01000009.1 GCF_004122165.1 Flavobacterium amnicola | reverse complement strand
AGCCTCCACAAATATTTGGCATTGTAGTTGGACCCGTAAAACCGCCTTGTGGATTACATCCACCGCTAACACCAAAACTTCCTAACCAAGCTGCATACGCCGCATTGATGTCCGCTTCACTTGCACACGCTGAGATGCTTGCATCTTGAACATTACTTACTATAACGGCTGGTGCTGGGGTAATTATATAATTTGCAGTTCTAACTTGTTGTGTAAAACATTTGTCATTTACGGTATAAGTTAACGTAATGTTATCACCACAGTAATTTAAAGCTCTTTCACCTGTTAAAACTCCTTGAGGGGTGCAACCGCCTGAAACTGAAAATTGTGCTTTCCAAGCATTATAATCGGCTAAAATAGCTTCTTCGCCGGCACAAGCATTGATTGAATCATCTTCAGGTTCGGTAATATTTACTGAAGGTACTGGAGTTATTGTAAAAGTAGAATTACACGATTCTTCCGTGTTACAATTATCATGAGCATTTAATTGAAATGCAACATTACCACCACAAAGCGGAGGAAGTTGCAAAGCTGCTACTTGAGCAATATTTGAAACTAAACCACCACCACCGTTATTATTAACTGTAAATCCTGCTTTCCAATTATTAAAAGCTGTTTGAATAGCTTCTGGAGTTGCACAAGCATTTATTGAAACTGCTTGTGGACAAGATACTGTTAAATCATTGGGAGTGTAAGGATTAACTATCACTGAATCAGTTCTAAAACAACCAGGAAATGCATAGGCATCAACTCTAACTGTATAAGTACCCGGGGTACAAACAACTCTAGTAAAATCAGGTTCTGGACCATCAGCAGGAAGTAGATTTCCGTTAGAATCGGTAAACACAACAGAAATTCCTGCCGTATCATTTACCGTTGCGGTTAATGTCGTACATGTATTGGTACAAGATAATGGAGCTCCTTTAGCTAGAGAAACAGTTGGGTTTGTTGATCGGCCAAACACATAAGGACCGGCAAAATCTTTTAATTCTGAAGTAAATGAATCAGAATTTCCACCAGCACTAGAACGTGTTTTAACCAATAAACTACCTAAAAGATTAGAACAAGGATCAACTAATGTTTCATCACGTCTATCCAATCCAAAAGCAGTTAAATCTATTGCTACTTCCACTAATTGTTTTTCTAAATAATTAGCAATTTTTGCACCATTAGGACCTTCTAAAGTACCCCAAGGTGGCGCTAATGTTGAACCTTCTAAATTAACTCGACCCCAAACATGCGTTCCAGTGGTAATAGATTCTATACGAACATAACCAAAATTTCCAGATAATTCACCTTGTTCGAAAGTGTTCGCAATGATGTTGAAAGGTCTACTTGGTCTTGAATTAAAATTAGCAATATCATTTTGATTCATCCAGACACGAATACGTACATCAGGTCTATCCCCTCCATTTTCATAATCGACTGAAACAATTAAAGTTCCAGGTATAACAATTTTTCCATTTTCGTTTACAGGAGTTGATAAGTTATCGGTAGCGAATGTCCAAGCAGTTCTACCTCCATCTGGTCCCGTGTTTGTGAAATTAGGACCTCCTAAAGTATACCCCACAATAGTTCTAAAAAACTCAAAATCGATATGCTTAGAACCATTAGTTTCACGCAGTGAGCCACCAATGAATGCCCATAAATTTGTAAAAGGTCTATCATCTTCCGGAGTTGGAGGTTTAGGTCCTGTTCCTCGTAAATGCGCATATACATCAATGATATCATCCTTTTGGGGTACATCCCCAATTCCTAAATTCCAAGTCGAAGGATTATCGGCATTTTTATCAGATGTTTGGTCAAAACGACTACTATCCTGACGTCCTTGTCCCGTTTGGGTATCACGACCATATACGGAATCAATCCATAAATAAGGTACTCCATTTCCCAATACAATTGGATAAGGAAAAGGTAAAGAAGGTGTGGTATTAGATTGTCGAACTTCAAAAGGATAATTTCTATCATTGCTTAAAATAAGAGAATTCCAATTTGCGGTATTAGTTTGATTAATAACCCCTGATCCAGGGCCGGAATTGGTAAACCAATCATCTGTTCCTGCTGGATTTGGAAGAGCAACTGGAGGAACTTCTACATTAGGAAATTGTAGTGTATTTGCGTAAGCATCACCTTCAACTCCAAAATTTGCTTTTACCGTCGAACTTCCTACTAATTGTCCATAAAAAGTGGAGTTAGTTAGCAGTACTAAAACAATAAATAAATAAAATAATTTACTATTTATAAGACTATTACAACAGGGATGAGCACTATCAAAATAACAGTCCTCACGAATTTTTTCCATGATAATTTTTTTCATAATAATATGGTTTTAGAACCATTTTATTAGCAGGTATTTATCTGTAGAAATTGGAGATTTAAAAATTAAAAGGGTTTTCAATTCATTAAATCGTTTAAGTAAAATTGTAAAGGGAGAATCTCATTTATGAAAAATCATAGTTGGAGACAAATACAAAATGCGGAGGTATTAATTACAATTGTAATCACATGAGAACAATCTTTTTTCAAACAGAAATAACTATCTGAAAAACAGTAACTTAATATTTTATTACTTCAAATTTAACAATAGTTTAATGGTACTTCTACAATAAGGTACTTATTTAACATTTTTAATAGATATAACCTTACACAGCTATAACTAATTTAGGTGAATTATATTTTTTCAAGCAATAATCCTGTCGCAGTAAGTCCGGGACCAAAAGCCATGGCGACAATTTTTGTGCCTGATTTTATAGTATTGTCCTTTACAATTTCATTAAAAATATGTGGTATTGTGGCAGAAGACATATTGCCTAATTGTTTTAAAATATGATATGACCAACGTGCTTGATCTTTGGTCAATTCTAATTCTTCTACAACATAATCTATAATTTTAGGTCCGCCTGGGTGAATGGCAAAATGCATCTTTTCTTTTTGCTCGTCTAAATTTACATTTCCTTTTTCGCAAAGGGTTGTCAAAAAAGCTTTGATATTTTTTCGAATGAAAACGGGTACTCGTTTTGATAAAGTCATCAAAAAATTATATTCACCTAAATCCCAAGACATATCTTCTAAAGAATCGGGTATAATTACTTCATGGAAAGATAAAATTTTTAGCCCTTTCTTTTCTTGTATATTCTCATCTGCAAAAAAGTTTTTTTCCTCGTATAAAGAATAACCGATAAAACCATCTGCAAATAACGAGCAAATCATTGTATTAGAAGGTGTAAACTCGGTAAGGTTTAAATGTGCTGAAAGCAATTCCGTGTGAACAATGTCGACTCTACCGTGAGTTGCACTCGAGTTTAACAAACCTGTCCCTGTTCGGATAGCTGGAAAGGCACCATAGCATCCCATATGATAAGAATGTGTTACCTGAACCGTATCCCAATGTCTTTTAATAACAGCTTCTTGAGCTAAACTGGGAGAAGAATACCCTGAACAAGTTACGTGTATAATATTTTCAGGTTTGGTATGGGTAACCGAATAAAACTTGTCAAATACATACCGCATTTTCCTTTTAAACCATTCCATTCTAACTTCAATCTTCGGACCGAAGAAGTTTCCTTCTTTTACTTCAAAATCCATAGGAAAATGATACTCAGAAGGATCAGTCTGCATCATTTCCTCTTCAATAAAATTCTCAACATCCTCGTAAATTAAGATTTGCCTTGTCCCAATATTTTCGGCAGAAACTGCGTACTTATCTACGTGATTTGAAACAGCTTCAAAACTAATTTTTTCCTCATAATCTTCCTCTTCATCAAATCCAGCCATGCATTGTACAGGATGATTTTGAAAATGATGGTACAAAAATTTTGTGTATTGATTTAGTTTTGCTTGATTGATTAATTTTCCAACCAAAATAGGATGGAAATTTGCAATAATTACATTCTCCATAACTTAAGCATTTGATATACATAAAGTTACAATAAATATGATTATCAGAATCAAATAATATACTTTTCTTTTAGAGGATAAAAAAAACCGTCAAGATTTTTATAAATCTTGACGGTTTTCAAATCAAATAAACAAAACAAACTATTTTTTCATGAATAAATTCGTGTAATATTTTTTTCCATCGGCATTAGCACGTATAGCAATACCAAAATGTGTAAAG
>NZ_SBKO01000008.1 GCF_004122165.1 Flavobacterium amnicola | reverse complement strand
GCCGACGGAATTAGTACAATTTCAAATTACAATGCAACATATACCTATAATTTCTTACCTCCAGGTCCAACAGTTGGGACAACAGGAATAATAAGTGGTATGACGGTTGGAGCATCTTATACAGTTAATGCAAGTTTAGGAACATGTAATTCTCCTACCACGCTTCCATTTTTCAATGCACCAATGGCCGTTGCACCAGTAGCGCCAACGATAAATTCGATTCCAGCTACATGTTCATCAGATGAGATTAGTACAATAGCTAATTATAATGCTGCTTATGCCTATACATTTACGCCTCCAGGACCAACAGTCGGAGCAGGAGGATTGATAAATGGAATGACTGCTGGAACCTCTTATACCGTTGTTGCTAATAACGGATGTGATTCACCATCTTCATTATCGTTTAATAATCAAGTAATGTTAGTGACTCCGGTTACACCAACTATAAGCCCGACTCCAGCTACTTGTACGGCCGACGGAATTAGTACAATTTCAAATTACAATGCAACATATACCTATAATTTCTTACCTCCAGGTCCAACAGTTGGGACAACAGGAATAATAAGTGGTATGACGGTTGGAGCATCTTATACAGTTAATGCAAGTTTAGGAACATGTAATTCTCCTACCACGCTTCCATTTTTCAATGCACCAATGTTTCCAACCCCAACATTAGTAGTTACTAATCCTGCAGCGGTTTGTTTTCCATCAACGGTAGATATTACTGGAACAGCGGTATTTACGGGAAGTCCAGCAGGGGGAACACCAACTTTTTGGACAAATGCTTCAGCAACAACTTCGTTGCCAAATGCTGCTGCGATAACAACAAGTGGCACTTATTATATTAAGTATGAGCTTAATGGTTGTAGTGATATTCAACCGGTTGTAGTTACAATTAATAAAACACCTGCACCAATAGTCAATCCGGTTTCGTATTGTTTGAATGATATGGCTACTAGTTTAACAGCAACAGGTTCTAATTTATTATGGTATACGACTTCTACTGGAGGGAC
Source organism: Flavobacterium amnicola (assembly GCF_004122165.1). Classification (GTDB taxonomy): domain Bacteria; phylum Bacteroidota; class Bacteroidia; order Flavobacteriales; family Flavobacteriaceae; genus Flavobacterium; species Flavobacterium amnicola. The sequence goes on along the minus strand of NZ_SBKO01000008.1, from coordinate 3,672 downwards.
AGGATCAAGTACAGCACCTACGCCTCTCACTACTTCAGTTGGAAGTACTACCTATTATGTAAGTCAAACATTAAATGGTTGTGAAAGTGATAGAGCGGCAATTGTGGTTACTGTTTCTCAACCCCCAGTATCTGCTGTAATACAGCCATTGCCATATTTTTCTGATATTAATACAATAACCGTAACGGTTGACCCTCCGGGTGTATATGAATATTCATTGGATGGTGGGCCGTTTCAAAATAGTAATGTGTTTTATAATGTGCCATCTGGAACACATAATGTTGTTGTAAAAAATAGTTGTGCTACATTACCACCAACTCCTACAACGATTGTTAATTATCCGAAATACTTTACGCCAAATGCTGATGGTATTCATGATAATTGGAATATTCCATTTTTAAGTTCTCAATCGGATTCTAAAATTGAAATTTTTGACCGATTTGGTAAATTAATTACAGTTATACAACCTTCTGGAAATGGATGGGATGGAACATATTCAAATCAACAATTACCATCTACAGATTATTGGTTTGTTGTTTATTATAAAGAGGATGGAGTTTCAAAAACACATAAAGCTCATTTTGCCATGAAACGATAGTTTAATAAAATATTATTTTCAAGAAAAGCCACTATTTATAGTGGCTTTTCTTATTAAACGAAGAAAAATATTTTATTAATTAGTAAAAATTTAAAAAAAAATTGCATAATTGTTAAAAAAAAATTAATTTTCGAAAATTATGTACGAATGCCACACGTATATAATTGATTTTCAAAACCAAAAACAAATAAAACAAACCCAAAAAATGAACAACTACAACTTATTAAAATCTCTTAAAATCTAGCGAACTATGAAAATTTTACTATTTAACACAATAGCATTGTTATTGTGTGCAAACTCTTTTTTCTTAAATCAAGTAGAAAAAAAAGTAACATTTCGTAATACTGAAATTGTAAATTTTGATCAGAAAGCTAGATACACAAATCAGCAAATTGAATTTTTTGTAAGAGAAGTATTTCAAGACCAAGCTGATGTACTTGTGTTAAAATCTAATACTGGTCGATTGGAAATGATTACTAATTTTTTAAATCGTTTTGAAATAGTTCAAAGACCCGATTTAAAAGGAAAAAAAATCGATTTACTTTCAACGATCCAACTACAATCAAAATATAATCAAAAATTGACCAGGGACGCATTTGTCAATCCTTCAACTTTCAATCCTCTGAAGTATAATTTTGAGATGTTTTCAAAAAAAGTATTGCTATATAGAGTAGATAATACCGATTTTATTATTAAGATTTTACCAACCAACTAACTATATAGAATACAATAATTATGAAAAGAATTCTACTATTTCTATTATTTCTATCCACTACGATATATTCTCAGAATTTAAACATGCAAAACGGTTCATTTACAAGATGTTCCGGTACTTTTTACGATTCGGGAGGAAATGCAGGTAATTATGGTGCAAGTGAATCCTATACCATGACGATTTGTCCATCAACACCTGGAACTTATGTGCAGTTGGTATTTACTGCATGGAATGTGGAAGGGGAACCCTTCGATTTTATGACAATTTATAATGGTTCCGGTACAGGAGGTACGGTGATTGGTACATATGGAGACACTTCGCCAATTCCTGGTGGGGGTTGTTCTACAATGACAAATCAAATTGCTTCAAGTCATCCATCAGGTTGTATTACCATTGTGTTTCAATCCGATTCCAGTTTACAATACGCAGGTTGGGCGGCAACTATGAGTTGTACAACCAATGCAGGAGGAGATCCGTTACCACCACCACCACCACCACCTGCAAATTCTGTTTGTGGTGGTTCAGATCCATTTTGTGCGGATGCAGGACCGTTAGAATTTCCCAATGTAACAGATGCTGATTGTGTGCCAGATGCACCAGCAGTTATAGCTGCTCAGACCTGTTTGGGATCTGCACCTAACCCTTCATGGTACTATATCGAAATTGATCAAGCAGGAAATTTAAATTTTACGATTTCACAAACAACAGGTCCAGGAGGAACTGGAACTACCCTCGATGTTGATTATGCTTTGTGGGGGCCTTTCCCTAATGCAGCAGCAGCTTGTGCCGATTTTACACTGGGCGATTGTACAGCTGATCATACTTGTACAGGTAACGTTATTGATTGTAGTTTTAATTCATCTGCGACTGAAACAGCTACAATTCCAGGAGCGCAAGTAGGAGAAGTGTACATGCTTTTAGTGACAAATTATAACGGTGCAGCGGGATATATTACAATGACACAGACCAATGCAGGAATGGGTGGAGCTGGTTCCACTGATTGTACAATAGTTTGTCCTACAACAACTGGTGTGAACCCTAGTTGTGGTGCTTCCAATGGGTCTATTACAATTTCTGGGGTTAATCCATCCACAACTTATACTGTTACTTATTTAGATGATGGAGTGCCCGTTTCTGTTAACTTAACCAGTAATGCAGCTGGAAATATTGTTATTTCGGGATTAAATGCAGGTAGTTATACAAATATTGTGACTAATATGTCAGGTTGTACTACGGCTACTTCAAATATCACGTTATCTGGAGGTATTGCTCCTGTTTTAACGAGTATTACTAATAATAGTCCTATTTGTACAACTGGAAACGCAATATTCAATCTTACAGGTACTCCGAATGCAACCGTTACATATAATATAAATGGAGGTGCGGCACAAACAATTGCATTAAATGCTGGTGGAACTGCTACGGTAACAGTTACCGGAGTGTCTGCGAATACTACATTTAATGCTACATCAATTGCTTCTACAAGTGCGCCAATATCAGGAAATGGATTGAGTGCAACAGGAGGTACTACACCTGCAAATGCTACTGGAGCCATTTCAACTTTAGGAGCAGCTGCAACAGCCGGAAATTGTGCCTTAGTAAATAATGCAGCTAATATTTTAACAATTACTTTACAACATACTGTGCCAGCTGGTACTGCAATCACGGTAAGTATTGCTAGGGATACTAATGGAGGTGTTGTAAATATTAGTGACGGTACAGCGAATCTTGGATTTAGTGCTGGTCCTAATGATGTTTTGCAGCGAGTTGTTTTTACAACAGGTGCTACTACAAATACAATAACTATAACCCGAACAGGTGGTGCTGTATGGGTTGATGGGGTACAATATACATTCACTAATCCTGGATGTAGTGTTGCAATTGCAAATACAAGTACTGTGGTTGTTAATACACAACCTAATGCAGGAACCGATGGAGGAGTAACAATATGTGATAATAGTGTGGCTGTCATCGATTTATTTAGTTTAATTACTGGCGAACAAGCTGGAGGAGTTTGGACTCGTCCAACAGGAACAGGTGGAACTTTTAATGCAGGAGCTGGAACTTATACCCCAGCAGCAGGAGCTACTACCAGTACTTTCTTGTATACTTTAACCGGAATTGCACCATGTACAACAGATACAAGTTTAGCTACTGTTACAATCAATCCACAACCTAATGCAGGAACTGATGGAGGTGTAACTATTTGTGATAACAGTGTAGCCGTCATCAATTTATTTAGTTTAATTACTGGCGAACAAGCTGGAGGAGTTTGGACTCGTCCAACAGGAACAGGTGGAACTTTTAATGCAGGAGCTGGAACTTATACCCCAGCAGCAGGAGCTACTACTAGTACATT
>NZ_SBKO01000007.1 GCF_004122165.1 Flavobacterium amnicola | reverse complement strand
TATTCATTCATTAATCCAGGATCGCATGAAGTAAATGCGAATGAAAAAAGTGTTAGAAATATAAGCACATAAATTTTATTCATAGTGAGTTATAGATTTTGTTAAGGTAAAATAGCGCACAACGTCCGGCGGCTTCATGAAGTAGCGAACTTCGTGATTGTTTAATTTTCCACTAAGATAAAATTTAATAGCGAAAAATAAATATGAATTTAGTGATATTCTCGCTATTTCGTGAAACCGCTGTTAGCTGCTGTGCAAATTAAAACATATTGTAAAAATCTTCTCGACTTTTTTCGAATCTCTTGACTTCGGATTCAGTAAGTTTTAAAGTAATACTCGAATAATATAGATATTGATTTACATCTACTTCTTTGAAATACTTAATTACAGTTTCCAATGTGCTCGGATGATCTATATCTTTTAAATCAAAAGTTGAGTAGCGTTTTTGAGATTTTGGGTATTGTTTATGAAATCGAGAATATTGATTGTAGTAATAATCAGTAACCCGCATACACATTCCGATTAAAAACTCTCTAGGAATTTCGTTATCGATAATATTACCGTAATATTTACTGATGATTTCGAAAAATTGCTCCTTTGAATCCATTTATAGATAATTTTGGTTATGCATTGCAGCTAACGCCCAGCGGCTTTGTGGACGTTGCGTAAATTTAGCCAAAAGTTTCCAAGTACAAAAACAAATTGGAAAAAACAGAGTTTTTTCCAAAGAAGCCCAAGCCAAGCAATGTCACAAAACCGTTGTTAGCGGTTAGGTTTAGCGCATAATTTTCAGACACAGACCAAACCTTAGCTGAGAAACGGAATCCGTTTCCAAACAAGTTTTTTAGGTTTTTGTGAGAATTAATCGTAAAATTTCCGGAGTAATTTCGAAAAGTAAACTTACCGCTAACGTCCGGCGGCTTGGCTTGCCGTTGCGGGTTCGTGATTGTTTTGTTTCTGCTAATATAAGATTTTCCAGCGGAAAATCGGCAACCGGTTTAAATAGCAGCCAGCTATGGCGCCAAACCGCTGTTGTATGTAGCCATAACTTTAGGTGCAGTTCGGTTATTATAGAGTGGGGTAGACTGAATCATTTTCCGCTACCGTAAAACTTTAATTTGCTTCAAGAAAAGTATAAACCCCTGCGCTAAAAGTACAAGCCCCTACGCAAAAAGTATAAACCTCTCCGCTAAAAGTGGAAGTGACTTTACGAAAAGCACAAACCCCTGCGCTAAAAGCATATACCTCGCCGCTAAAAGTATAAGTTGCTTTAATAAAAGTACAAATGCCTACAATAGTTTTATAAAACGCTGCATTAGTTTTTATTTCGACGGTGGTAATATTTAAAACCGTTTCGAGTGTTTTGAATTTCTCTGATGTGAAATATTAAATCTCTATTGTAATTTTGAAGACTACTTTAAGGGTTTTATTGTTTTACTTTCAGCTCTTTAGTTAAAGATTTTCTATTCTGTTTTTTCCAACGCTCTGAGTAGCTAAATGGTTACATACAACGTCCGGCGGCTTCACGAAGTGATGATTTAGCGAACGATTTATTTTCGGTTAAAATTAATGTTTTTTCGTGAAGAAAAAACATCCGGCATTTAAACAGCTCACCATTTTGTGAAACCGCTGTTAGTGGCTGCCTTTTTGTTATTCCAGTTTCAACTTCATCATTATGTCGGTTTGCTCATCGTCTCCCAACTTGAAAATATGTTTATCAAATTCCACAAAACCATTTTTCTTGTAGAAGCTTATTGCTCTCGGATTTTCTTCCCAAACGCCCAACCAAATATATTCAGAACCTTTCTGTTTTGCAATTTCGATTGCTTTATCGTACAGTATTTGACCAACGCTTTTTCCGTGAAATTCTTTTGAAACGTAGATTCTCTCAATTTCAAGAGCTTTACTGTCTTTCAATTCTGTTTGCGATTCTCCAAAGTTTACTTTTAAATAGCCAATAACTTCATCTTTAAAAATCGCGAAATAAAATTCAGAATCTTTATTTTTCAATTCTGCGGTTAGTTTTTCTTTAGAGAAACCTTCTTCTAAATAATTTCTCATATTTTCTTCAGAATTAGATTCAGAAAACGTTTCTTCAAAAGTTTTTCGTCCAATTTTTTGCAACTTTTCCAAGTCGTCTAAACCTATTCTTCTCGTGATTATATTTTCCATTATTCTTTGTTTGAAGTTTCTTCGCAAGGTTGCCACTAACGTCCGGCGGCTTGGCGCCGTTGCGGCAATTTGCGAAAATTTTTCTGAGTAGGGAAGGGTTTGCGGAAACTGTTAGGTTTCCGACGAAAAAGCTAATCAGCAATGGCGCCAAACCGCTGTTATATGCAGGTTTTTATTTTACATTATATTTTAATTTCAGTCTTTCATCAATTCTCTTCATAAGTTCGAATACAAATTTGAAATATTCAAATGCATTTTGTTTAGCAAATTCATCCATTTGCATTGATTGAAAAAAAGGAATTGTTTTATAATTTACTTGAATTTCTTTAAGTTTAGTTGGATTTTTTAGATTAGCATGAAAAACAGGAGTTTCATCAGGTAAATCTTTTAAAATTTTGCTTGGGTCAGAGTGTGAAAATCCATTTCTCATAAGTTCCCTTATCGAGTCAAATAGTATATTCCTTTCAGATTCAGTAATTAATTTTTCTTTCTTACATAATTCAATTGTGTTTCCCAATTGCTTTGATCCATATTTTTCATTTGGAACAGAGAATATTTCAGACCAATTTTCCACAGGTTTAGGTCCAATTCCAGTTTCATTATAAATTAAAGCTAATTTTAAAACTCTTTCTAAAACATTATTTGTCAAAGTAATTGAAGCTCTATAAAAACCTAGAATCAAACACTTATTTATTTCAAAAATTGAGCTTCCTAATTCTGGATAAGTATAAAATTTAAAATCAAAAAACTTTGAGTGAGAATCAAAGTTTTTATTCAAGTTTTCAATAAATGATTTTTCGAAAATTTCTTTATCCATAGATGTTTTTTTAAACTTGCATATAACGTCCCGCCGGCTTCACGAAGTGGCAGATTTCGTGATTGATTTGTTTCTGCTAATATAAGATTTTCCAGCGAAAAATCGACATCCGGCTTAAACAGCTACTGCCATTGCGTGAAACCGCTGTTATGCGACGTTTTATTTTAATTCTTTAATACATGCTTCAAGAAAGGCTTTTCCAAGTTCTGTGAATTCTATGTATCCTTTCCTAATATTAATTTCTAGTTTAAAATCACTTGTGTTTTCTTCAATCACTTTTTTTAATTTTTCATATGTTTCAAAATGATCATGTTCCAATAATTGTTGATACTTTTCAAGTAGACTTTTACTATGTAATTCTCTTTCAAATTGTATTAATCCATTTAGTTCTAAATTTTCTAAATAAATATCAATATTTTCAGGGAATAATAGCTCAACTTCATTTTGAATTCCTGTGAGATTCCAAGCGTATTTTAGGAATGTGTCTTGTTTCTCTTGAAATGTATAATCAATTAATTTTTTTAATCCTTCTTTCGTTTTTGCGCCATTTTCATCTGGTTTTTCAAATGTTTCGATATAACGACGAATGTATAAGTCAATAAAAGGTATTTTGTCTGTATTTTTAAAAGTGTATAGAATTTTAGCTTCGTCAGCCGAAAGATTATTTAGTATTGAAATAAAAGCAGGATGAACTAATTTTAATGTTTCTTCATATGAAGCTTTAGTCAATAAATTAATAAATGCTTCTGCTAATTCATTTTGATCTAAATATGTTAATTTATCAATTATTGGCAATCCAACATATTGAGGAACCTGTGTGAGTGTTAAATCATTTTCTACATTTAATTTTTCAGAATAAATTTCTAAATTTCTCTCAAAATAAACTTTTGATTTTGCATTCAAGAGTTTTAATGGAAGTAAAATTAAATTTGCTCCATCGATTACAGTTTCTAATGCAGTTCCTGCTTTCTGCATACCGGGTTTGAATAAATCTTTATAAAGCTCATTCACAGGTAATTTATTTAAGTATTTTTCGATATCCATAATGAAATTATAGGTGTAATATTGTCAATGTCGCATAACGTCCCGGCGCTTGGCGAGGTTGCGAGCTTCGGAAACGATTATTTTCTGTTAAAGATAAAATTTCTTGCGAAATGTAAACGTGAATTTACCACAAAATTCGCAATCTTGCCAAACGCCTGTTAGCGGTAGTTTTTAAGCTCATATGTATCGCTTAATGTGTTAATAGATAGTTTCTCAATTACTTTGTTTTTCTCACCTCTTGAAATTATTAATTCAGCTATGTTTTGTGCAATTTCCATTGTAATGATCTCTGAGCCGAATAATCTAGTTGTTATTAAGTTTAGACCTTCTGAACGATGAAGTTCACCTAAACGATTTCCCATGCAACTTTCGTAAATAAAATGAGTTAATTCGTCTTTTTTAAATTTGTCGTCAGTTAAATGTCTCTCCATAAAATTTTCAAAAATTCGATTTTGTACAGAGTCTACTTTCAATAGCATTAATTTCTTTTTTGATTTTTCTTCATTATTGAATGTCATCATCCAAAATAGCCCTGAATATAATAAAAGAGAAAACCATACTATTGCAAAGAATGAGCTTGTTGGATTAATAAAGTGAGACAGTGTAGGATTGTCTTTAATTTGTCCTGGGAATAGAAATAAAAATGTTACTACGGCTGTAATTGCGGTTAACGAAATTTTTGGTAAGAACATTTTCGACCGAAATGTAGAAATAGCGAAAGAAATTTTTGAGTCGAGATTTTGCTCAAGGGAATTTTGTCTATTTGCTGGAATTAACTCAGTTACGACTTTCATTAAGTCGGTCATTTTTTCAACAACAATGAGAGATTGGTTGCTTTTAATACCGTCTAGATATTCAATTGCACTATTTGCTTTGTAGTAAAGTTCCTTAATATTTTCGTCTGGAAATTCTCCATTGGTTTTATCAGGATGTGTATTAATTCTAACTGCATTTACGCTATCTCTTATTACCTCAAGGCTATCACTATCAATTTGGAAGTCCTTTTTTATTTCACTTGTAGAGTTGTATGTCATTGTATCGTTTGTGTCGTTCTAAAATTACCGCTAACGTCCCGTCGGCTTTGTCGCCGTTGCGGCAATTTACGAAAATTTTCTGCGTGGGAAAAGATTTACGGAAACCGCTAGGTTTCCGACGGACGGGTTACTAGCAATGGTACAAAACCGCTGTTAGCAGCTGGATTTACTCATTTGTTATTATGTACTTTTTAATTAATTTTATTAGGTTATTACAATTATTCCCAGAAGCATAAATTCCAAATGGAATGTCCATATCGAAAGTTCTAATTGTACAATCTAAAATAGAAGTTTCAATTGGATTAATCAAGTCATAATTAAAGTCATTTACATTAAATCTAGCAATATTCTCACCACCTTTGAATATCACAATTCTATTGTCATTATTGGCAATATTACCTACAGTAATTTTACAAATCAATTTTGGAGTAAAAGCCCAAAGAGAAAAGTATTCTCTATTTCCTCCAGATGATATTTTTTCTGAAAAATGGATATCTTCAAATTCTACATTAACAACTAAATTTAATGCGTCATAGTTTTTAACTATAGCTTCATACATTACTGTTGATAATGATATACTTTCCAAATATTCTTTAAATTCTGGTTTCATTTTTTTATTTTTTATTTTGTTTATCTCTTACTTCCAATATCATACCCTCGACATAATGAAGGATGTGCCCTAAATAATTAGAACTAAATTCTTTGCTTTTATAGTCCCATTGCCATTTTTTATCTTTTTCTAAAGATGCTGAAATTCTAGAATCTTCATACATCTTATGTAATAAGCCTTTTATTACATCCTGTAATTGTGTAGTTATTTGTATTTCAATAGGAAAATTAATTTCTTTATTGTCCCATTTTTCATCTACAATATTAAATTTACCAGTGAGTGTTATATGTGCAGCATAATAACCCTCTTCTCTTGCTTCAAAATCTGCGTTGTAAGTGAAATCATTTTGCAAAGCTAATTCTTTAATCTTATTACAAATAAATTCAACTCCGTCTAAATATCTTACAGTAATAGTTGTTCTTAATAAATCCTTAATTTTGAAAAACCAATTTTCGTGAAAAACCCATCCATCAACTGGTTCATTTGGAAAATTATTATTCTGCAATATATTTTTTCTATATGATTTATTAATTAAAGATTTGTATGATTTAGAAAACAATTGAATTTTATCAATTTTTAAGAGAGAATAACTATTTTCAAGATAATACTCATCATTATAATTAATTAAATTTTTTTGTAAATCCTTCCAAAAATTCGAGTTTTCAATATCTTGAAAGAGTTTTTGGATAACATATTCATATACACTTGATGCTTTACCATCAAGATGGATATCAAATTTATCTTTATACCAATCTGCGTATGTGTCTATATTTGGTTTCATTAATACCTTATTTATTCAGATTTCGTAAGCAATCTTGCTGCTAACGTTCCGCCGGCTTTGTCGCCGTTGCGTAAATTTAGCTAAAAGTTTCCAAGTACAAAACCCAGATTGGAAAAAAACGGAGTTTTTTCCAAAGAAGCCCAAGCCCAGCAATGGCACAAAACCGCTGTTATAGGCAGGTTTTATAAATAATTTGAGATATCATTCCTCACTTTAACTATAAAGCCACCATTTATCTGAGCCAATTCAGCATAGTTGTTTTTTATTTTCGTAATACATTGTCTCAGTTTAATGCTAAATTCTTCATTTGATAAATTTGATGAACCTAATCCGTGCATTTGACCAAGAATTTCTACATTTTCTCTGTTTATTTCAAAAGCGCGCTTTTCATTAAAATCATAAAAAATATTTATGTGATGATGTTCAAAATGTGGAAATGCTTTTAGTTTCGTTGATAACAATTGAACTTCAGCTTCCAAATTGTCTGCGACTTTATTATTTTCATCTTTTCCAGTTTCTAAAGCTTCCAACTGATTTACAAGTAGATTGATGAAGCCTAAGTATTCGAGATAAAATTCTGAAGCTTTCTTTGCAGCACTAATTTTTTCTTTCCAAAGAAATGCCTTCAATTCTCTTTTCTGTTTGTAGTTATCAATAATTATCTGGTAAAAACTGTTGCAACCCCAACCAATTGCTGAAAACAAAGCCGCAATTATTGCAAGACTAATGGCTGGGTATTTATTTACCAATTGAGTAATTTCTGTTAACATATTTGTCTTTTCTTTACGATGTCCAAAACTTGCCTATAACGTCCGGCGGCTTCACGAAGTGGTGATTTAGCGAACGATTTATTTTCGGTTAAAATTAATGTTTTTTCGTGAAGAAAAAACATCCGGCATTTAAACAGCTCACCATTTTGTGAAACCGCTGTTAGTGGCTGCCTTTTTGTTATTCCAGTTTCAACTTCATCATTATGTCGGTTTGCTCATCGTCTCCCAACTTGAAAATATGTTTATCAAATTCCACAAAACCATTTTTCTTGTAGAAGCTTATTGCTCTCGGATTTTCTTCCCAAACGCCCAACCAAATATATTCAGAACCTTTCTGTTTTGCAATTTCGATTGCTTTATCGTACAGTATTTGACCAACGCTTTTTCCGTGAAATTCTTTTGAAACGTAGATTCTCTCAATTTCAAGAGCTTTACTGTCTTTCAATTCTGTTTGCGATTCTCCAAAGTTTACTTTTAAATAGCCAATAACTTCATCTTTAAAAATCGCGAAATAAAATTCAGAATCTTTATTTTTCAATTCTGCGGTTAGTTTTTCTTTAGAGAAACCTTCTTCTAAATAATTTCTCATATTTTCTTCAGAATTAGATTCAGAAAACGTTTCTTCAAAAGTTTTTCGTCCAATTTTTTGCAACTTTTCCAAGTCGTCTAAACCTATTCTTCTCGTGATTATATTTTCCATTATTCTTTGTTTGAAGTTTCTTCGCAAGGTTGCCACTAACGTCCCGCCGGCTTCACGAAGTGGCAGACTTCGGGATTGTTTTGTTTCTGCTAATATAAGATTTTCCAGCGGAAAATCGACAACCGGCTTAAACAGCTACTGCCATTGCGTGAAACCGCTGTTAGGCGTTCGGTTTTATATTTCTAATATTTTTTCGTCAAACCAAACATCTTCATAACCATTTTCGTTTATTAGAAATCTAAAGCCTTCATCAAGTCCTAAATAATCTATTAGTTTTGGTTTTTTCTGCAATAAATGTTCTGCACAAATTGGTTTGAAAAAATTGTCATCTGTTGAATATTCTCCACTCCAAATAAACCAACAGACTTTTCCGCTTTCTGTTTTGTTTCTTAGACCATTCAGTGTTTCTAAATTTAGATTTTCTGAAACACCAATATTTAGATTTTTACTTATTGGTTTCCACTTTGAATTATATTTTGCACAAATTTCTTTTTGCTTTTCTATGTGGATATTCCAATCGTTATATTGCATTAATTCGTCAACATTATTTTGCAATCTATTTTTCCAAAGTTTTACATTTACGTTATTTATTGGAAAATTTATATCCTCATTATCCCACTCAAAAATTGTTTCAGAAATAACATTGTCATTTTCTTCCCAATCTATTTCTTCAGAAAAAATGCAATTCGATGCAAAATTTGACAAATCAGTTTTTTGAATTTCTCCATTTAGAAATTTGTCACATAATTCAATTAATTGCTTTCTTTCGATATTCATATTTTATCGTTTTTTGCGTTCCGTCGTAAACTGACGCCTAACGTCCAGCGGCTTCACGAAGTGGCGAAGCTCGTGACTGATTTGTTTCTGCTAATATAAGATTTTCCAGCGGAAAATCGGCAACCGGCTTAAACAGCCCGCCATTTCGTGAAACCGCTGTTATGCGATGTATTATTATATATCCATTTTTAATTGAATTGGATTTTCTTTTCGCTGCTTTTTATATTTCTTCCCTTGATTAGTTTCATATGTATTGTTTGAAGTGTTAACTTCTAAAACAGTGATGACTTTATTAAGTGTTATATAAACTTTACCAGTGTCATCAATTCTTCTATTTTGTTGTAATACGCATTTTATTGATGTTGCTGTGTTAAAATCAACTTCCAAGTTTAAAACCGATCCTTTGAAATCCAAGTCTTTCATTTGAAAGCTAATAATTTGTTTGTTGTAATAACCCTTCCAATGAAAATTGCCAGATTTTAATACCGGAGAAATTATATCAATTGTAGCTTCTTCATCAATTAGTGGCGGAAATTCAGAAGTATTAATAACAAATGATGAAAATTGTTCTCTTTCAACAATCTTTTCTGGAATCGTAGTGTTATTATTTGAATCTAGTCCGGTAAAAGAAACACTTGTAATGTCTTTTTCAGAAATTAATTTTCTATAAAAATTAGATTTATGCCAATTAATTTTAAAATCATCTTCGAAATGTTCTACCAATTTTATTAATGTATCTTTTTCAACTGTTTTTGCATCAGCCTTTTGTCTCAACTGTTTAAGCTCTTCCTTTTTAATTTCATTATCTAATTCAAGATTTTCAATCTGTAATTCGGTTAGTTTACTGTTCTCAACTGGAATTCTTGAATATATTAGAGCTATAATTGCAATTAGTAAAGAAAGTTGTCCAGAATGTTTACCCAAAAATTGCCATATTTCAGTAAAACCACCCTCTTCAGGTATTTCAGAAAGTATATTCACATCAATTTCTAAATCAGAACATACAATTTTAATTACGCTTAATAATTCTCGCTCACATTCATTTCTTGTAATCGCATCAATAACATGCAATTCATCATTACGATAAAAATGTAATTTAAAAATGTTTGTGATTTCTTCCATGTTTTTCTAAATATATCGCATAACGTCCCGCCGGCTTCACGAAGTGGCGATTTAGCGGACGATTTATTTTCGGTTAAATTTAATGTTTTTTCGTGAAGAAAAAACATGAGGTATTTAAACAGCCCGCCATTTCGTGAAACCGCTGTT
>NZ_SBKO01000006.1 GCF_004122165.1 Flavobacterium amnicola | reverse complement strand
AGAAGTTAAGCCCGACAGCGCAGATGGTACTGCAGTTATGTGGGAGAGTATGTCGCTGCCTTTCTTTAGAAAAGTCCTTCACGAAAGTGAAGGACTTTTTTGTTTTATATTGGTTTAAGAGAGAATACCTGACTGCCATTGGCAGTCCTCTTCTTATTCTCACCCGAGCGTAGCGAACGGGCGAAGCAAATGTTTTATATAAAATCCTACCTGACTAATCGGGTAGGATTTTTTGTTTTACCGAATGTCTATTGGGCATTTCACCCTTACTATCAAACCTGAAAGATTACTTTGTCAGTTCACTTTGCGTGAGGGATAGTAGAGTAAATCCTGTTATTGCGTTACTATGTAGTAGCTACTGATGGATTTGTGCTTCGCAATGACAGATTGCAACGAATAGCCCGACCCGTAGGGACACGCCATAAAAATATAAAAAATTGTATACGAGGAATTAGTGCTGTACAGAAAACAAAAAAAGCTAACCATAGGGCTAGCTTTTTTAGAAGTTATCTATTATAAATTATTCCAAGACAAAAGCCACCTGAACATTCGAAATAATTTCGATTTCGCCTATAGCTAACGTTTCTCTTGGAGCGCCAGCATCCATTGCTTCTACTCGCATAGCGCCTTTAAACATAGGTTGTGGATAGTAGGCTTGTGAATTATCAGTAATTAAAATCGCTTTTCCTACTTTTTGGCTTAAAACGGAAACATAATCTAAGGCCTTTTGCTTGGCATTTAGCATCGCTTTTTTACGAGCTTCCGCTTCGTAAATTTCCATTTTTGAGGATTTGAATTCTACTCCGTTGATGTTGGTCACACCTGTATCGGTAATTCCCATCATAAAGCCATCGTATTTTTTCAAATCTTTTAAGGTTACTGTAATGGTTTGATTGGCCACATAGTTGTATTTTTTCTTCTCATAATCATAATTTTTATACAAACTCACATTGGTAGTTTGAAAATCGGATTGTGGAATATTATTTTGCTTGATGAATTTCAATATTTTTTCGATAATGATGTCGTTTGCTTTTTTTACTTCGGCAGCATCTTTACCTGTGTTTTCAACACCTAAAGAAATAATTCCTTGATCAGGTGTTACTTTTATCTTCCCTTCCCCAGAAACATTGATTTGAGGAACTTGTTGTTTTTGATCTTGAGCGTAAATCATCACGGATACTAACATTAATAGGGTTACAACTAAATTTTTCATATTTTAAAGAATTTTATTACTAATGCATAAGCAAATGCTGTGCCATTTATAGTTTATCAGATTTTGCCAAAATATATAGCAATACGATAGGAATGGCAAGTACTACTACCATAAACGTATTATCGACGAACATATTGGGTTCTTTTATTAATGTTGTTGTATACCCGCCAATTGCACCGCCAAAATGGGCAACATGTCCTATATTGTCATTTTGTGCTTTCATACCATAAATAGAATACAACAAATATCCAATTCCGAAGATATAACCTGGGATTGGAATGGGTATAAAATAGAGGTACAAACTCATATCGGGATGTAGTAAAATTGCCGAGTATACAATCCCTGTAACTGCTCCCGAAGCTCCGACGGCTCTATAATTAATATCGTTATTGTGAAAACTTAAGGTTAATAAACTTCCTGCGACTAGACTCACAAAATAAATAAGAATAAACGAAAGTGGTCCAAAACTATCAATAACTTCAGGACCAAACATATATAAAGAGAACATATTAAAAAATAAATGAGCCCAATCACCGTGTAAAAAACCAGATGAAACCATTCTAAATTGCTCTCCCGCACGGATACTTCCGATGTGAAATTCATTTTTTCTAAAAAAACTTAAATCGTTAAAACCTTTGTAGCTAATTAGAATGTTCGCCCCTATAATGGCTAGTAAAAATATATCCATACGTTAATTTTGATATAAATTTAGGAAATCCAATTCAATTCAAAGTCATTAAAAATAATATACTTTATATTTGTCAAAATTTAGTCAAGATGCAATTTCTAATTTATATATTATTTTATCCTATCCTTTGGATAATTTCTATACTCCCTTTTCCATTATTATATCTGTTTTCGGATGGTGTTTATTTTTTAGTCTACCATGTTATTGGCTATAGAAAAAAGACGGTTCGAAAGAATTTAGCCATGGCGTTGCCTCATTTATCAGATAAGGAACGTCTAGAAATTGAAAAAAAGTTCTTCAGTCATATGTGTGATATGTTTTTGGAAATGATCAAAACACTCTCCATTTCTAAAAAAGAAATAGAAAAAAGATTCTATTTTAAAAACCTAGACGTTTATCTCGATTTAGAAAAGAAAAATAAAAGTATTGCTTTAATGTGTGCCCATTATGCCAGTTATGAGTGGGTGGTTTCTATGAATTACCACATCAATTATACGGGGTATGGTATTTATAAAAAAATTGCCAATCCACATTTTGATAAATTAGTGAAGGATATACGTTCTAAGTTTAAAGCGGTTTTAATCACTACTAAAGAAACATCAAAAACAATTGAAGACTGTGCTAAAAACAAGAAACTAGGCGTATTTGGGTTTGCAAGTGACCAAACGCCTCGTTGGAGTGATAATTTATATTGGCATCATTTTATGGGTATAGAAACGCCGATTCATATAGGTGCTGAAATGCTAGCCAAACGTCATGATATGAATGTGATTTTCTTAAGAACGAAGAAAATTAAACGAGGCTATTATGAAGCTAGTTTTGAAGTATTGTCGGAAGATGTAAAATCGGTGCCGAATTATAAAATTTCGGAAGATTTCATGGCACGTGTGGAACAACAAATTTACGAGCAACCGGAATATTATTTATGGACACACAAACGTTGGAAACATAAAAAAGCGCAGTAACTACAGCGCTTTTTGTTTTATAGAGAAAACCAATTTTTAACCAATTCTTTTTCAGCATTTTTAGCGTTAACATGAATAAACTCGTTTGTTTTGGAGTTGTAATTATAGTCTTTTGACCATTGTTTGTGGTTTCGAGCCAACTCGCGAATCGCATTACAGACAAACTGAATTTCCTCATTAGTTGTCGTTGGGTGAATCGACATACGAATCCATCCTGGTTTTTGAATTAAATCGCCAGAATCAATTTGGCATACCAAATTATGCGAAGTTTCTTGATCGACATGCAATAAATAATGTCCGTAAGTTCCTGCACAACTGCATCCGCCACGGGTTTGAATTCCGAATTTATCATTCAACAATTTTACCCCTAAATTATAGTGTAAATCATTGATGTAAAAAGAAATCACACCCAATCGATCTTTATGTTGCCCAGCTAGAATATTGATGTTATCTTCTTTTTCTAATTCCGAAAAAACAAAATCGACAATTTCGTGCTCTCTTTCTAAGATGTTGGAAACGCCCATTTTTTCTTTCAGTTGGATTGCTAACGCGGTTTTGATGACTTGTAAAAACCCAGGAGTTCCGCCATCTTCTCGATCTTCAATATTGTCGATGTACTTGTGCTCTCCCCAAGGGTTTGTCCATGAAACGGTACCACCACCAGGACAATCTGGAACGTTGTTTTTATATAAATTTTTATTAAAAATCAAAACACCAGAGGTACCAGGTCCACCCAAAAATTTATGAGGAGAAAAGAAAATGGCGTCCAAATAGGCGTCTTGATCTTCTGGATGCATATTGATGTTTACATAAGGTCCTGAGCAAGCAAAATCCACAAAACAAACGCCATTGTTTTGGTGCATGATTTTGGCAACTTCATGATATGGTGTTTGAATCCCCGTAACATTGGAACACGAAGTAATAGAAGCAATTTTAAAGCTTCTGTCTTTATGGTTTTCGATTATTTTTTTAAATTCAGTAAGGCAAAATAAGCCATTTTCATCAGCAGGAATTACTTCCACATCAGCAATGGTCTCTAACCATGACGTTTGATTGGAATGATGCTCCATATGCGAAATAAAAACGATGGGTTTTAATTCTTTTGGAACATTGGTAAACGCTTTTAAATTTTCGGTAATACGTAATCCTAAAATACGCTGAAACTTATTCACAACACCTGTCATTCCTGTCCCATCGGTAATTAAAACATCATGATCATTAGCATTTGTATGATGCTTAATAATATGTCTCGCTTCATGGTAGGCCATAGTCATGGCAGTCCCTGAAACGGTTGTTTCGGTATGGGTATTGGCAACGAACGGACCAAAATCATTCAACAATTTTTCCTCAATAGGACGGTACAAACGACCCGAAGCAGTCCAATCGGTATAAATGATTTTTTTTCGACCGAAAGGCGAATCAAATTCTTGTTGAATTCCTACAATATTTTCTCTAAACTGTTGAAAATACTGCTCTAGTGAAGTTGATTTTTCTGTTGCAATCATGGTGTTGTTATTTGGGGTCAAATATACATTTTTTACCAATTTTATAACGTTAACATTTCTATTTAATCGCTACTTTTGGAATAATTAAAGACATAAGATTAATGCAATTAGCCATTCAAAATAGATTTACAAGCGAATTACCTGCTGATATAAATGAAACCAATGAGGTTCGTAAAGTGTTTCATGCGGCTTTTTCTAAACTACATCCAACCATTCCTAGCAATCCAAAAGTAATTCACGTGGCAGATGAAGTATTAAAGTTAGTTGGAATTACCTCAGAGGAATCAAAATCGGAATCTTTTTTAGCTGTTTTTTCGGGGAAAGAAGTATATCCCAACACACAACCTTTTGCTATGTGCTACGGTGGACATCAATTTGGTGTTTGGGCAGGACAATTAGGAGATGGGAGGGCTATTAATTTATTTGAAATCGAAAATGACAATCAATTTTATACACTTCAATTAAAAGGAGCTGGGAAAACACCTTATTCGAGAACGGCCGATGGTTTGGCAGTGTTACGTTCGTCTATTCGGGAGTATTTATGTGCCGAAGCGATGTATTATTTGGGAGTTCCTACCACTCGGTCTTTGTCTTTAATTGCTTCTGGAGATAAAGTGTTACGGGATGTTTTATACAATGGAAATCCGGCGTATGAAAACGGAGCAATTGTTTGTCGAGTAGCGCCTTCCTTTATTCGTTTTGGGAATTTTGAATTATTCGCTTCGAGAAATGATATCGAAAACTTAAAAAAATTAACGGATTATACGATTCTACATCATTTTGCTGAAATTCAATCAGAAGGAAAGCAAAAGTATTTGGATTTTTTTGAACGAGTAGCAAATACCACTCGGAAAATGGTAGTGGAATGGCAGCGTGTTGGATTTGTGCATGGTGTTATGAATACGGATAACATGAGCATTCACGGAATTACAATTGATTACGGCCCTTATGGTTGGCTAGAAGATTACAATCCGGATTGGACGCCCAACACCACCGATAGTGGTCAAAGACGTTATCGATTTGGTCAGCAACCGCAAATTACACTTTGGAATTTATACCAATTGGCGAATGCGCTATATCCTTTAATCAATGAAACCGAAGGTTTGGAAGCAATTCTTAATGCCTATGAAGAGCATTATGAAAAGGAATATATTGCGATGATGCGAAATAAACTTGGATTAATCCTTGAATTGGATTCAGATGCAGTACTTATTCATCAACTTACGAATCATTTAGCAGCAATTGAAACAGATATGACTATTTTCTTTCGATTATTGAGTTCGATTTCCAAAGATGATTCGCCTGAAATAGGAATCGAAAAAATAGCCTATTCTTTTTATAATCCTGAGAAAGTAAAAGGTGAAGTCGCTTCGGTTTGGTCGATTTGGTTTGCCAATTATTTAAATCGATTGCAATTGGAAAAAATAGGCGATGCAGCGCGAAAAATTAATATGAATGTAGTCAATCCGAAATACGTTTTCAGAAATTATATGGCGCAATTAGCGATTGATGAAGCGGATAAAGAAAATTATACTTTAGTTGATGAATTATACAAATTGCTTAAAAATCCGTATGAGGAACAACCCGAAAATGAAAAATGGTTTGCTAAAAGACCTAATTGGGCAAAAGAAAAAGTAGGTTGTTCTCAATTATCCTGCAGTTCGTAATCAGAAAATATTTATTAAATTTAGAATCGATTACATGGAGTTAGTCAGGATAAAAAGTATTGAAATAAACATAAACTTTAAACTAAAAGGATGAAATTACTCGAATTTTCAATTGAAATAAAGGCACCAAAAGAAAAAGTATGGTTTGCTCTTTGGGACGACGATACGTATCGAGAATGGACGACGGCTTTTTGCGAAGGAAGTTATGCTCTTTCCAGCTGGGAAGAAGGTTCTAAGATATATTTTTTAGCTCCGAATGGTGACGGAATGTCTTCGGTTGTGTTTGAAAACAAACCTTTTGACCGAATGGTTTTCAAGCATATTACTGAAATTTACGGCATGAAAGAAAGTCCAATTGATGAAAAAATTGCTACTTGGACTGGTGCTAAAGAAAGTTATTTTTTAACAGAGAATAACGGTATTACTATTTTAAAAGTAGTCAACGAAACCGTAGAAGCCTTTGAAAGTTTTTTTCAAAACACGATGCCAAATGCCTTGGCGAAAGTCAAAGATATTGCCGAGCGACCTGCCCAAAACATTACTGTTAGAATCCATATTAATGCTTCTCTACAAAAGGTGTGGGATTGTTTTACCAAACCAGAGCATATTGTGAATTGGAATTTTGCTTCCGAGGATTGGCATTGTCCAAAATCTGAAAATGAATTGGAAGTAGGAAAACGATTCACAGCAACCATGGCTTCCAAAAATGGGGAATACAGCTTCGATTTTGGCGGAACCTATTCTGAAGTAAATCTATTGGAAAAAATAAGTTATTCTATTGATGGGGATGGTCGAAAAGTTTCGGTTTTATTTCATGAATTTGACAATAGCACTTTAGTTACAGAAATTTTTGAACCCGAAAGCGAAAATGCAATCGAATTGCAACGCGATGGCTGGCAATCGATCTTAACCAATTTTAAAAATTATACAGAAAATCAATAATCAAAAAATAAAAAATTATGGCAACAGTTAATGTCTATTTAACTTTTAATGGAAATACGGAAGAAGCGTTCCATTTTTACAAATCGGTATTTGGAGGTGAATTTGCTTTTATTGGTAGATTTAAAGATATGCCTGCCGATGAAAATTATCCTCCTCCAACTCCAGAAGAAGAAAATCGAATTATGCACGTAAGCTTACCTATTAGTAAAGAGACTGTTTTAATGGGAAGTGATAGTACTTCGTTTAGTGGAGATGTTACTTTTGGAAGTAATTTTTCGGTATCTATAAATACCGAATCGAAGGAAGAGGCTGATGCTTTATTTGCAGGCTTGTCAAATGGTGGGAAAGTGATTATGCCTATGGAGAAAACATTTTGGGGTGCATATTTTGGGATGTTTGTTGATAAGTATGGTATTAACTGGATGGTTAATTTTGATGAAGTGCCACAATAAAATTATATAGCATCCGTTAAATAAATAACTTAACTTAGCATTATGAAAAATATTCTTAAAATTGTAGTAGTATCAGTAATTTTATTTTTAGTAACTCCTGAAACTACATTTGCACAAGGACCACCACCATGGGCACCGGCTCATGGGTACAGAGCTAAAACGCGTTATGTGTACTTTCCTGATCAAAATATGTATTATGATTTGAAAGCACGTAACTATATCTATTTAAGTGGCCCAAATTGGGTAGTAAGAGCTACGTTACCAAAACTATTTATTGGGATTAATTTGGGTAGAAGTAGCCAAATAGAACTTGATTTTTATGATGAGCGCCCGTATCGCTACAATGCTACACACATTGTAAAATACAAAAAAGCTAAAAAAGCGAAGCCACAAAAAGTAAAAGTAATTGAGGTATATAATAATGGCCCTCAGGGTCACGGACATGGAAATGGCCACGGTCATGGAAAAGGAAAACACTAATCAGAAATGATAAAAAAAAAACCTGAACATTGTTCAGGTTTTTTTTATTTGTACAACTTTGGGTTTAGATACTCGCAATTTGTTTTAATTCCGTTACAAAACGTTCGGCCAAAGTATCAGCTTCTGCTTGGGTTGGCGCTTCTGTGTAAATACGAATAATCGGCTCGGTATTCGATTTGCGTAAGTGCACCCATTCTGTTGCAAAGTCGATTTTTACTCCGTCAATGGTAGAAATTTGTTCGTTTTTATATGTTGCTGTTAATGATTCTAAAATGGCATCTACATTGATTTGTGGAGTCAATTCAATTTTGTTTTTACTCATGTAATACTGAGGGTAAGATGCTCTCAATTCGGCTACGGTTTTATCTTGATTAGCCAAATACGTCAGAAATAAAGCCACTCCAACTAAGGCATCACGACCGTAGTGAATTTCAGGATAAATAATTCCGCCGTTTCCTTCTCCTCCAATAATGGCATTGGTAGCTTTCATCAGTTCAACCACATTTACTTCACCCACAGCACTAGCTTGATAACTTCCGTTGTGTTTTTCCGTAATATCACGTAAGGCACGTGAGGATGACATGTTAGAGACTGTATTCCCGGGTGTTTTACTCAAAACATAATCGGCAACAGCCACTAAAGTATATTCTTCTCCAAACATTTCGCCGTCGTTCGAAATAAACGCCAAACGATCAACATCAGGATCCACTACAATACCGAAATCAGCTTTTTCTTCTACTACTAATTTACAAATATCACCCAAATGCTCTTTTAAGGGTTCCGGATTGTGAGGGAAATGTCCGTTAGGTTCACAATAAAGTTTAACCACTTCCACACCCATTTCTTCCAATAATTTCGGAATGATAATTCCGCCAGAAGAATTCACTCCATCAACTACTACTTTAAACTTTTTGGTTTTTACAATCTCAGCATCGACCAATGGTAATTCCAATACTTCATCAATATGGATATCCATGTAAGCGTTGTTTTCAGTTACTTCGCCTAAAGAATCTACATCTACAAAATCGAAAGCTTCAGCTTCTGCAATTTCAAGAATTTTAGCACCTTCGGCTCCGCTTAAAAACTCACCTTTATCATTTAATAATTTTAAAGCATTCCATTGTTTTGGATTGTGCGAAGCGGTCAAGATGATTCCACCATCGGCTTTTTCTAAAGGCACAGCGATTTCAACCGTTGGTGTAGTTGATAATCCTAAATCAATAACATCAATTCCTAATCCGATTAAGGTGTTAACCACCAAATTATGAATCATAGGCCCCGAAATACGAGCGTCGCGACCAATTACTACTTTTAGTTTTTGATCTTTAATGTTGCTATTGTTTTTCAAAAAGGTTCCATAAGCTGATGCGAATTTTACGGCATCTACAGGTGTAAGATTGTCGCCCACTTTGCCTCCAATAGTACCACGAATTCCTGAAATTGATTTTATTAAAGTCATATTATATTTTAAATTTTGTATTACAAATATAATAAGTAGTTAGGCTTTAAATGCCGATTAAAAATAGTTTTTTTTGAGAAAATTAAGAAAATCAACTACTATTTGTTAAGGAATAGCCAAGTGTTGTTAAACCTTGTTAATTGAGATTTTATTAAGAATAATACGACGTTTATTTGCTTCAAACATTTAAACAAATCAAACATGAAAAAACTATTCATTATCACAGTAAGTGTATTGGCTGTTCAATTTTCAAATGCTCAAGAAGAAGCACCAATCAAAAAAAATCAGTTTTTAGTTAATGCGGGAACTCAATTTACAAACTTCGATGCCTTAGAGAAAAACAAAAATATTTATATGGGAGTAGAGTATAAATTCAAAAATGATTTGAGTTTAGGTTTAAAATATACCTATTCTGATTTATCTTATAGTCATAAAGGAGCTGGTGTTGTTGGTGCTCCAAAATTGAATAGTTTTCAATTACAGTTTAACAATGACTGGAGTGAAAAAATTGGGTTAAACACGGAAAAATTTGATGTGTATACTGGTGTTAATGTAGGTTTGGACTTTTTTTCAAGTAAAGATTTTGTTTTTCCAAGTGGAGGGATTGCGAAAGGGTGGACTAATACGGAGTATCTTGCTGGTGGTCAAATTGGTTTTAGGTATTTTATTACTAAAAGAATTGGTGTGCAAACAGAATTGAATTTTAATACGAATAAAACCTATCTAAGTACTGGATTGACATTTAAATTATAATAGCAACAATATGATTTTTAAAAGCGGAATAAATGTATTTCGCTTTTTTTATTTAAGTTTATGAAAAAAATATGAATTACTTGGCTCATATCTATCTTTCTGGCGATAATGAATTACTGGCGATTGGTAATTTCATGGCCGATGGTATTCGTGGGCATCAATATTTAGAGTTTCATCCTGAAATTCAAAAAGGAGTTTTATTGCATCGTACAATCGATTCGTTTACGGATGCACACCCTATTTACAGAAAAAGTAAACATCGTTTGCATGAAAAATTCGGACATTATTCAGGTGTGATTATGGATATTGTTTACGATCATTTTTTAGCAAAGAATTGGTCCAAATACCATCCAACAGAGTTGAATACCTATACTGAAAATTTTTATAAATCGCTTGAAAAGCATTATGATTTGCTAACAGATAAGACCAAAGACATGATGCCGTATATGATTGAGCGCGACTGGTTGACGAGTTATGCAACATTAGGTGGATTGGAATTGATATTGTTTCAAATGGATCACCGCACCAAACAACGAGCCAATATGCCAGCCGCAATGCAAGAATTGGCACAATTTTACCCCGAATTTGAAAATGAATTCACTGCTTTTTTTGAGGAGTTGAAGGAAGTTTGTAAAAATAGATTGGAAGAATTATCGTAATTAGAATTTTACCCAAAATAAAAACCGTCAAGCCTTTGGGTAGAGCTTGACGGTTTTCAAATCAAATAAAACCAACTAAAACAAACTATTTTTTCATGAATAAATTCGTGTAATATTTTTTTCCATCGGCATTAGCGCGTATGGCAATACCAAAGTGAGTAAAGTCACCTTCCATGTTTAATCGATGTCCGTCGCTTGTCATCCAAGCATTAAATACCCCTTGTGGTGTAGCATAATTGTAAGCTACATTTTCACTTACTGTTTTGGCACCTAAATTAGTTACCAAAGCCTGATGACGATCGGCAAAATTATTGTGAGATACTTGTCCAACAGCAATCATATAGTTATCATGACCTTCGGCTACTGTGGCAATAAAATCTACTTTTTGTAAGGTATTTAAACCTTTGCTAGCACGATAGTTATTAATTAGAGTCAAAACTTCTAATTCATCGGCTGTATAATTGTATTTCGCGTTTACTTGTGCAAAAGTCACTGGTTGATTTGGGGCAACCTCTTCCTTTGAACATGAAAATAAAGAAAGAGTAACTAATACTAATAAAAGGATCTGAGGCAAAGTTCTGTTGTTCATAGTAGTGTGTTTATTTTATTATTATTATTTGTCAAATGGTTCCCTTGATTCGACAGGACAATGATAGTACAAAACTCGATAAACAACCAAATAAAATCGATAAAGTGTTGAAAATCAATTATATGGTAAAAAAATATTTACAAATTATAGTTTTAAAAAGATGTATTTTGTCGGTAAAAAGATTCCGTTCGTCGATAAAATAGAATCAAAAAAGGGTTGAATTGAGTCAGTATTTGAAAAACTTAAGAAGATTAAAATAAAAAAGACGCTTAAGTAACTCGGTGCTTTTTCTTATTCATTCATCTTGTGGGGAGAGCAGGATTACTCCACTTTGTTTCGTGATCCTGAGTAAGGTAAACCTTACTCAAGCTTAATAAAACAAAAAAGCACTCAAGTAAACTTGGTGCTTTTTTTTTCATTCATCTTGTGGGGAGAGCAGGATTCGAACCTGCGAAGGTTTCCCAACGGATTTACAGTCCGTCCTCGTTGGCCGCTTGAGTATCTCCCCAACTATATTGCGATAGTTCGCTCTCAAAGCGGTTGCAAATATAGAATTGTTTTTTGTGTTTGCAAATAAAAAAAGGATATTATTTCAAACTTTCTTGTAAGTGTTTGTTTCTAAACAAAATAAAAAATGCTCAAATAATTTTGAGCATTTTTTAAAAGTCTAAAATTGATTTATTTTGATAATAATTCAATTATTTTTTTCTTTAGTGGATCGCCTTCAAGATTTTTTGCAACAATTATTCCCTTAGAATCTAGGATAAAGACTGCTGGAAATCCATCGATGCTATAAAGTTTTGCAAGTGGATCATTCCAATTATCAAGATTTGAAACGGATACCCAGCTCATTTTTTGTTCTTTAATAGCTGCTTTCCATTTTTCTCTTTGCCCTTTTATTTCAAGAGAGATATTAACAATATTAAGTCCTTTTGGATGAAATTCGCTGTATAAAGTAGTGTAATATTGGTTTTTGATTTTACAAGGTTCACACCAAGAGCCACTAAAGTACAAAATAGTGACTTTCCCTAAATTAGCTTTTAAAGTAGTTAAATTACCATCTGGTGTTGGTGCTGAAAAATCGGGTGCAATTTTCCCTATCGCTACCGCTTCCACACTTTGTAGTTTCGCACTAATTTTTCTGCCTCTTTTGTTTGATTTTAAATCATTAGATAAAATCGTAAATAATTCTTTAATCTTAGGATAATTGGGTTCAAATTCTCTAAGCATCCCCTCTACAATGAGTAAGGAAACAAAAGATTTTGGATTACCTTTGACATAATCATAATTAGCATTGAATTTTTTGGCAATCAATACGGCATGTTGATTTTTTATTTCATTGACTAACTTTGTATTGTTTGATTTTTCTGCAGATTTTAACGCATGAATATTATTTTTTTCAAACTGCCTAATTTGATTTTCAATTATTGAGATGTTCTTATTGAATTTAGTTAATTCAGTATTGTGATAAGCTCCTTCAACAATCGATTTTTGTAAAGTATCAGTATCTACTTTAATATTGATTTTACCTTCTTCAGAGATAACATAAAAGGCCCCTTTTATATTGTTAAATCGAATAGTAAGCAAATCTAATTCTTTGGTTTGCTTTCTAAACTGAAAAGTATTGTCTTTAATGTAGGTAGAATCAATTTTAACGGGTCCTTTTAATGGATCGTTTTTTTCTATAAAAACTAAGGTACCGTCAGGAAATTTGGCGGTACCGGTAATGTCAGATTGGCTTTTATTACACGATACGGTAATAATAAAAAATAAGATGTATATTATTTTGTTGTTGATCATACTGAAAGTTTCAACTAATAAATGAGCTTTATTTTTTTGCTGCTGTTGGGTTTAAATTTTTCTCAAATTCAGCAATTTGAGTAGCGACTTTTTTACCCATAACAGATTCTTTAACACTTTTATCCAAAGCCTCGTAATATTTTTTTACTTTGGCTAAATCTGGGTTTGGTGTACTGAAAAAACCTTGTAATAATATTGGGGTTAACATAGATTTCGTGTTTTTTTCAACATAGTTAGTGTTGTACTCCACTCTTTCCTTTTGAAATACCATAATTTGATCGTTCAATTTTTTTAAAGTCACAGTGTCTTTTTTTGCTTCAGCAGCTTTATAGATTTCCATGTTTTTTTGTTGAAAATCAATAAATTTCTTTTGCATTTTATTATTGTCAACAATGTATTTGCTTAATTCTTCATTGTTATAAGTACCCGAAACCACTGCATTTCCAATACTATCCTTATTAATTTTTGCTTTGATATCTCCTTTTTCTACAAAAAGAGCAAATCCTGCATTTGGGATGTTTTCAAAACGTACACCATGTAAAACAACATCTTTAGCATCTCCTTCGAAAGTAAATTTACCTTTTTCTACTTTTACCGTATCCACTGTTATTGGCATTCCAGTTTTGTCATCTTGTTTTTCAAGAAATACTTTTGTACCATCTGCTAATCCAGCAATTTCTCCTGTAATTGTATATCCGTTTCCAATAATTCCGTTACAAGAAACTGCAACGATAGCCAATGCTATTACAACTAATTTTTTCATTTGTTTTATAAATTTTGCTCGCAAAAATAAAGCATTTGTATTTATTTCAAACTACTTTTATATTTTATTTAATAGTTTCTAAATTGTGAACATAAAAGAAGGTAAATTTAGGCCACATCCCAATTCTTTAAAAAATACTTTTTGTGTTTTTTATGAAAGTGATCTCAGTGAAATTAAAGAGAAAAAATCCGATTTTGAAAGCGAATCGGGCAGTACTTATTATTATACGGAAATAGGTATGTATCGCTTATCCAACCATTGGGGCAGATTGGCGAATAGTAAATGGCGATTGGTTTCCAATAATGTTGCAAATAACTCTAAAGTTAAACTTGGATTTGCCAATTGGAATGATTTTTATCCAGATAATAAAACCGATGCATTGTATTACCTTGATTATGATTCCGATAAAAGAGAAATTTTATACCAACACAAAAACAATCCGGATTATGATGGAATTGCTGTTTTACGAACTTCGGAGGAAACAATGAAAAGAATAAAAACGGCACGAAATATTTTAAATTTAACGAATTGGGCAAGGTATTTTGATGATTGGGATATTGAAGAATTAAGAATTATTGTAATCGATAAATTAATTCATACGAATAGTACTATTGAAAAAATTAAAAAAGAATTGTATGGGTCGAAATAATGAAAAAAATATAAAAAAGCACAATGATAAGTTGCACAAGGAACAAGCGAAGGCTAAAAATAAAAAAATTGAGCGTAAGGCTCAACTTAAAGCAATCATAAAGAAATTTAATGATGAAAATAACAAAGCCGAATAGCAAACTATTCGGCTTTGTTGAAAAATTAAGCTTTTTTATCAGCTCCTTTTGCACAACATTTTTTGTCGGTGTGGCACTCTTTTTTCACATCTGAAGAAGTAGTAGTTTTTTCTGTTTTAGCTTTTTTAGTTTTAGCTTCCTTTTTAATTTCTTGAGCAAAAGTGCTTGCTGAGAATAAAAATGCTACTAAGGCCAATGAGGTGATTAATTTTTTCATGATTTTTTATTTTGATTAATTATTGTTTTTCTTATCTCAAATATAATGCCTACTATAATTAGAAAGCAATTTTTAACAAAATTATAGCGTTTTTACATCGAATCGAATTTGAAACAATACAAACACTTGATTTTTAGCTTGTTTTATAACACTTTACTTTGACATACAAAATCGGATTTTGGTAAATCAGTTTTTGCAATAGCATTAAAACCACCTTCAATTTCGGTAAAATTTCTATAGCCTCGAGCTTGTAATATGGAAGCGGCTATCATGCTTCTATACCCTCCAGCACAGTGAATATAGAAATGCTCTTTAGGATCTATTTCGTTGATCCAATTGTTAATGTAGGCTAGGGGCTTGCTGTAAGCCTCGTCTAAATGTTCGGCACTGTATTCTCCTTCTTTGCGAACATCAATTACTTTGTCGGTATCTATATTTACTTCGGCAGCAAATTGTTGTGCTGTAATCCGTTTTATCGCATCAGTTTCTTTTTCGGCAGCTTTCCAGGTAGCAAAACCACCTTGTAAATGCCCTAAAATATTATCAAAACCAACACGACTTAGGCGGGTTACGGTTTCTTCTTCTTTACCGGCATCCGTTACTATTAAGATGGGTTGTTTTACATCTCCAATTAAGGCACCCACCCAAGGAGCAAAATCGCCGCCAATACCGATGTTAATTGATTGTGGGATGTAGTCTAAATAAAATTCTGCGGGATTTCGGGTATCTAAAATTAGAGCATCAAATTCTTCTGCTATTGTTTCAAATTCCGAAGCAGTTAAGGCTTTCATTCCTTTATTCAAAACCGATTCAAAACTGTTGTAACCTGTTTTATTCATGGCTACATTCATTCCGAAATAGGCTGGAGGAGGAGTCAAACCATTTAATACTTCTATTACAAATTCACTTTCCGTCATGTTTGCTCTTAGAGCGTAATTTTTTTCCTTTTGTTCTCCAATAGTAGAAATGGTTTCTTTGCTCATGTTTTTTCCGCAAGCACTTCCAGCTCCGTGTGCAGGATATACAATCACATCATTGGGTAACGTCATGATTTTATTTCGCAACGAATGGAATAAAGTTCCAGCCAATTGTTCCTGAGTCATGGTAGCCGCTTTTTGAGCTAAATCCGGACGACCTACATCTCCAATAAATAAAGTATCCCCAGAAAAGATAGCATGTTCTTTTCCGTTTTCATCGATTAATAAATAAGTAGTACTTTCTAGGGTATGTCCCGGTGTATGCAATGCTTTTATTTTGATATTTCCAATTTCAAATATTTGATTGTCTTCAGCAATAATAGCTTCGAATTCTGGCTTCGCTGTTGGTCCGTACACAATTGGAGCACCAGTGACTTTACTTAAATCCAAATGACCCGAAACAAAATCGGCATGAAAATGAGTTTCAAAAATGTATTTTAATTTTACTTCATCTCTCTCCAAACGATCCAAATAAGGATGTATTTCACGAAGTGGATCAATTATTGCTGCTTCCCCGTTAGATATGATATAGTAAGCTCCTTGTGCCAAGCAGCCGGTATAAATTTGTTCGATATTAAAGTTGATATTTTTCATTTTAATTATAATTAATGAGGCAATTTATTTTGAAAATAACCGTAAATCCAAGTGCCGAAAATGGCACTTAAAAGTGTGATTCCCACTACGACAAAACCACTGCCAATTTGTGCAAACAATGGTCCCGGACAGGCTCCTGTAATCGCCCAACCCATTCCAAAAATCAATCCGCCATAAATTTGACCTTTACTAAATTTTTTATCCTCAAAGGTAATGGTTTCTCCGCTAATTGTTTTGATGTTGTACTTTTTTATCAGCCAAACACTTACAGTAGCTACTACAATTGCTGTGCAAATTACGCCGTACATAAAAAACGATTGTAATTGAAACATTTCCTGAATACGGAACCAACTGGCTATTTCTGCTTTGATAAAGATAATACCAAAGAACATTCCCACAAATAAGTATTTTAAATTTTTCATCTTTTTAAATTAGTTTGAAGAATAAAGGTAAAAGAACATTGGTCGAAAAGAAACCACCAATCATAAAGCAACACGTAGCAATTAAGGAGGGCCATTGTAAGTTGGCAATTCCCATAATGGAATGTCCGCTGGTGCATCCTGCAGCATATCGGCTGCCAAATCCAACCATAAATCCACCCAAAACAAAAAACACCAAACCTTTCAGGTTAAATAAATTGTCAAAAGTAAAGAGTTGGACAGGCATTATTTGACTGAAATCAGTTATTCCATAACCGGCTAGGGTAGTTTTAGTTGCTTCTGAAACCACAATGTTGTTCGGATCACTTAAAAATTGAGTCGCAACGAATCCACCTAATAAAATTCCTGTGACAAAAAATAGGCTCCAAATTTCCTTTTCCCATTCGTACTGAAAAAATGGAATTTTTCTGGGAATACAAATCGCACAGAGATGTCTTAGGGAAGATGAAATTCCAAGTTTTTTATTTCCGATAAGTAATAATAAAGGTACAATTAGGCCAATTAAAGTGCCCGCTACTAACCAATGCCAAGGTTGTTTAATGATTTCGATCATTTTAATGCTTTTATCTTTGTCAATAATCCCGATAATCTATAAGGATACTAGTTACAAAATTGGCATTATTCAAACAAAGTTACGGTGACTTATATCACAGAGGGTAAATTAAAACAAAACAGTAATATGACTTCGATGCAGAAGGACTAATCCGCGTTGTTCCATTTTTTTGAGCAATCTTGAGATTACTTCGCGGGAAGTATTTAATTCGGAAGCAATTTCTTGATGTGAAAGTTTTACATCATTACAATTACGGGCTTCTTTGTGTTGTTTTAAGTAGAATTCCAAGCGTTGATCCATTGCTTTAAAAGCGATATTATCAATTACAGTCAGCACTTCTTCAAATCGATTACGGTAGGTTTCGATAACAAATTCATACCAGGTGCGATTGGTAGCCATCCATTTTTCCATTAACGAAAGTGGAATCATAATTAATTCGGCATCTTCTACTACTTTCGCCATAATTGTACTGGTTTCTTGTTTAGTCGCACAAATCATAGAAACTGCACAGGCTTGCCCTGGTTGCAAATAGTACATGAAAAACTCGCCGCCTTCTTCGTCTTCTCTGTAGATTTTTACTTTGCCGCTGGTGATTAAAACTGTATTTTTAATATACTGTCCCGAGCGCATCAATACTTCGCCAGCCTTAAAAAACTTTATGGTTGCGTTTTTTTCGATGTCTTCAATTAATTGTGAATTGAAATTCGGAAAATGGATTTGAATCGTTTCTTTCATATAACTTTTATGCGTTACAAAGATACTATTCTTGATTTATCTGAGTTTGATATTCTTAGTTAAAATCCTATATTTGAGTAAACAGACTGAACATGAAAACAACACACGAATTACGGGAATCCATTTTTAGACACCTTGATGGAATAGCGATTGTTCCAATTGCTGCTATTTTAAAAGAAAAGGGAATTACCGATTATTTAAATAAATTTTCTAAAGTAACAATTAAAGAATTATCCGATGAATTTAAAATTAATGATGGATATTTAAATGTGGTGTTAAGAGCTTTGGCTTCACAAGGATTTTTGGATTACGAAGTCGATAATGTAAAAAATGAAATCACAATCAGTATAAATGATACAACTGCGATTGCTTTTTCGCAATTCCACCATTATGAAGAAGTAGCGAAAACGTTGTTTTTAACCGATGCTTTTACCGCTAATGTTATTAACTCCCATTCCATCTCAATACTGAGTCCGTTGTTTGAAAAGTATAAAAAGACTTTGCAACTTCAGCCTGATTTAAATACCACATCAGGACAAATTCAATTTCAAATCAATAAACATATTGAAGGCATTTTAGTGGCGCCATTAATTGTTAATTTGGGGATGACAGGTATGTTTCACAAATATTTTATGGAAACTTCGTTTAGTGCCGATGAATTTCACAAAGAACCAGAAGCCTTCGCTATAATGCTCGATTTTTTCACTGATTTGGGTTGGTTTACCGAAAAGAAAGGCAAATATCAATTTACAGAAGTAGGGCTTTTCTTTGCCAAAAGAGCTTCAGCTTATGGAGTAACCGTTTCCTATTTACCGATGTTAAAAAATATTGAAACGCTATTGTTTGGGAATCCTAACAAACTAAGGGGTATTGCAGTGAACGAAACCGAAATACATGTCAATCGTGAAATGAATGTGTGGGGTAGTGGAGGGGCACACACCACTTATTTCAAAGTAATTGATGAAATTATCATTGAATTGTTTAATAAACCCATTGCAGAGCAACCCAAAGGAATATTAGATATGGGTTGTGGTAACGGTGCTTTTTTACAGCATATTTTTAATGTTATTGAAAGACAAACACTTCGAGGTAAAATATTAGAAGAATATCCGTTGTTTTTAGTGGGGGTTGATTATAACCAAGTGGCTTTAAAAGTAACTCGAGCTAATTTGATCAAAGCCGATATTTGGGCAAAAGTTATTTGGGGAGATATTGGAAATCCTGATTTGTTGGCACAAGAATTAGAAGAAAACTACGCAATTGATTTAAAAGAATTGCTCAACGTTCGTACTTTTTTAGATCACAACCGTATTTGGAGTGCACCCGAAAACTTTCATGAAATAATTAGTCAGTCAACAGGTGCTTTTGCCCATCGTGGGAAATTATTATCCAACAATGAAGTGGAAGCAAATTTGTTTGAACATTTGGGGAAATGGGCCAAGTATGTCCATAAATTCGGATTGTTATTAATCGAATTGCATACCGTAAATCCAAAAATAGTTGCCAAAAACATTGGGAATTCTCCTGCAACTGCCTATGATGTTACCCATGGATTATCGGATCAATATATTGTCGAAATTGAAGGGTTTCTCAAAGTGGCAAAAATGGTTGGATTGGAAAGCGATCCTCGTTTTTTTCAAAAATTCCCTGATACCGATTATGCAACGGTCAGTATACATCTGCTAAAAGGATAAGTAATTTTGAATCGTGATTTTTAAATTTGAAGTTTGTCATTTGCATTTTGTAACTTTCTTTTTTTTAAAGTATGAAATTATGTTATTGTGGTTCTGGTCATCTTTTTGAAGACTGTTGCGAGCCTTATATTAAGAGAAAACGCACTCCGCCCACAGCCGAGTCATTAATGCGTTCGCGTTATTCTGCGTATTGCATCGCCAATGCCGATTATTTGGTCAATACAACCCATATTTCTACACGCAAATTATATCCTAAATCTTCTATTGTTGATTTTGCTACGAATAGCCACTGGTTACAATTGGAAATTATTGCTTCTACCGAAGATACCGTCGAATTTAAAGCTTTTTATCTTGATAAAAGTTTAACACCTCAAGTGCATTACGAAAAATCCAATTTCAAAAAAGAAGAGGGGAATTGGTATTATGTAGATGGAGAATATTTTTAAAATAAAGTACCTTGACTTGGGAAGCAATCAGCATCATTACCATTCAGTTCAAAGAGCGCAATAATATCAAATTGTTTTTTTTCGGTATTGAATTTTCGCAAAGCAACGGTATCACAGCGAAAGGATACGTTTGGTGAGCCAAATAATTCTTTTGCTTTTTTAATTTGATTATCGTTCAGTCTTCTCCCAATAGAAATATGCGGTTCGTTGCTTTTGATTTTAGTTTTTAAGCGAAAAGAAGTATTAATTTTTGTCATGATACTTTTTAAGTTGTCTCTGGTTTTTAGATCTGGAGAAAGAAAAAAAGCACCATTCGGAAAAGTATCGAGTGAATCAAAAAAAGCTTCGGTAGGTTTTATAGTATTACAAATGGAGTCAATGTTGGTTACTATTCGTTTTAAATCGGATGGATTGGCTTCAAATTCATTTACTGTAATATGCGCCAATGAATTTCTGCTGTTGTACCACCCAATGTTGTAAGCCAATTCATTTTTCATCGTCTTTACTTTGTCAATAACTTCAGGAGCAGGTTGTAGTACTATTGAAAATGTTTCGCTCATAATTTGATCAAATTCGTACTATAAAAGTAATAAAAAACTACTTTAGAAGTGATACTAAATTTGATCTTTTTTGGTCAATAAAGTAAGTTATAAATGCCAAAAGTTTATAAATTCTGAAGGGTTTTCCTTATATTTGTATAAACTGTTAAAGTATGGAAATCAAGATCGAAGCGTTACAAATGGCCGAATCTTTTAATATTAAGAAGTTCCGTGCTGCGTTTCAAAATGAAGTCCATTCTGGCTCTACTTCAGAAGTGTTTTATGCCTTGATCGATGAAAAGCGATACCTTTACGTCTTCGATTATGGTGTGGTAGTTTTTGGAAATTATCATGAAAATGATAAAAAAGAATTCATTGAATTTATAACACCTTTTGCCTCCAAACGGGTTCATCTTGATCTCTCGGAAGAATATCGCATAATGATCGATTCGACTATCGATAGAGTGGTGATTAAAAGTGATTGGGTGACAGTTCCGAATCTTGATGCGTCAGTTTTGCAAATTGTCATGCTCAATATAGGACAATCGGTAGCTCTAGAATATTATGAAATGTTAACGGACGGACTGATTACTTCTTCCAGGCAATATATAGTTGAGTTAGAAACCAAAGGAAGACTGAGTATCTCCAAGGTAAACTTACTCAAATATATCGGTAAAGTATTAAATGTAAAGAACAGTATAATCGATAACTTATACATACTCGACGACCCCAATCAGGTTTGGGATAACGAGGAATTGCATTTATTGAATAGAAGATTAAAACTGAATTTTGATATCAACCCCCGTTTTAAAGATTTGGATTACCGACTTGAAATTGTGAAAGACAACTTAACGCTTTTTACTGATGTATTGAATGTTAGGGAAAGCAATCGTTTGGAATGGATTATTATTATCTTGATAGTCATGGAAATCCTAATTGCTTTGTTTTTTCATTAATTTTAAATTAAAACATTTATCAACTAAAATACGAATACTATGAAATTTACTAGAAAAGCCAATGCCAATTGGAAAGGAACCGGTATGGAAGGAAAAGGGACCATCACTACACAAAGTACGACTTTAAATCAGGCACAATTGTCGTTTAAAACGCGTTTTGCAGAAGGAGTTGGAACGAATCCGGAAGAACTAATTGCTGCAGCACATTCGGGTTGTTTTACTATGCAATTGAGTTTTTTACTCAGTGAATTAGGATTTGTTCCTGACGATTTAAATACCGAAGCTCAAGTGACTTTTGAAGACGGAAACATCACTCAAATTCATTTGGATTTAAAGGCCAAAGTGGATGGAATTTCAGATTCAGTGTTTCAAGAAACTGCTGCCAAAGCCAAAGCCATTTGTCCGATTTCTAAATTACTAAAGGCTGATATTACGCTATCTGCTATTTTGTTGTAAGAAATATTTTAAAAAATAATGTCATTTCATGAATGTTAAGGAAATTCATACTATTATTACTTTTGTTTTTTCGTTAGATCGATTAATAGTAAAGTAAATGACTCACTCACACTATATCTACTGTTTGGAAGCTGTTCAGGATGTTTCGGCGCCTTCTAAAAGCATAATTTTGCCAGCCTTGCAACAGTTAGCACTTCACTATGGCGTAACTAATGTGTACAAAACCTGTGATAGCATCGAAGGTTTTGAAGAAAGTATAAGTACTCTTGTGTGTGAAGACAAGGATTTTGAGGACTATGCTTTTATCTATTTAATTTTTGAAGGCAGAGATAATGAGTTAAAAATTGATAATTACTTTTACAGCCTAGAAGAAATTGCAGAATTTTTTGAAGGGAAACTCAAAGGCAAAGTGATTCATTTTGCCAATACATTTAGGCTAGATTTGGAAGAAGAAACATTTCAATACTTTCTCGATGTTACAGGTGCTCGGGCGATTTCCGGTTATGCCAATCAGGTGCCTGTTTTGAGTACGGTCTTGGATAATTTGTATTTTTCTTTGAGTGAGGAATATGATGATTTGGTCGAACTAGTAGAGGTGTTGCATGAGAAACAATATGCGTTATGTAGTGCGCTAGGGTTTAGGATGTACTACTAACTTAACACCTTTATTTTCCAATACAAAAAATAACTTTTCTTTGTTTATAAGGTTTTTTTTTATCGAGGTACAATGTGGGTACAAATTATACAAAAGTATTGACTATAAGTTTTCACTTTTAGCAATTTATATTCTCTAAATGTTTGAAAAACTTTTCAGCACTTGTTAGGTAAATTTTTAACCTTATCACTTTTTTTTCCAAATTGAGCATCTACAAAAGTACCTTCGGTATTATTGATTAACCAACTTTGTCTGATAACATTAACTTTGAAGTTTTTGACATCTGCATATGAAAAACAAAAAAAATATTGAGCCATAAATAACTTATCTGTTTTTTATTGCATCTTCAATCCAATTTTCAAGATTAGTTGCAATATCATTATAAGCATCGTTAGAATCTGGATTATAACATTTAACAACGCTTGAAAGTTTTGTTCCATTTTTCATTTGAAATTTGTCAAAAGGATTAGTTCCTTGTTTACTTTTGCCTGTATTAGGACATTTTAAATTGTGTATGTAGATGCCTAAAATGGCTCTACCATCATTCCAAGCTTTCGAAATTTCATAATTAACCCATTTTCTATCAGAGGTTTCTGAACCTACTAAAACAACCACGCAACTTTTATAATTTAAATTTTCATCAATCCATTTTTTGATTGATGTTTCACCACCTTTTTTTACTGTTTCCCAATCATTTGCTGAAACAGGTTTATTATCCTCTAATGCCCCAATATTTCTAATTTGTTGCACTCTAAATACATCATTATCATAATGGAAACTGTAAAAAACTTGTCTTTTCGCCATATCTATGCTTTTTGTAAAATATTAATTGCTTTTATTATGTTGGTTATTATTTCATCAATTGAAATTCCATCTCTTCCTAATTCTTTTATGGCATCGTGTAAATCAGAGTTGCTTGGATAAAAGTCAGATATTTTTTTTATCACAGTATTCCAGAGTTCTTCTGATATATTTCCCGTAGCTCCAACTGGGATAGGTACGACATTATGTTTTATACAAATTTCAAATTCTTCTAACATACCATTTGAATTGACAATTGTTCCATCGACTAATTTCTTATTTCCAAAAACAAAAATTGCAATTCCTGCCTTTGAAATCATATCTTCTCTGTATTCAGTCCATATTTCAGGAATAGTTTTTTTTCCTGATTGTATTTGAGGAAAGGGTCTGAGAATAAGTAAATCATCTAAATTATGATAGTTAGAATTCAGTTTGTAATCTAAAGCACCATTAATGACAATACTCCCAATGCCTAAACCATATCCTGAAACAATTTTATATTCTTTTTCAGCTAATTTATAACTCAAGACATGAATGAAATTTTTTGCTTCATCTTCTGTATATGGAGCGTAATCATGAGCAGCACCAGATATAAAAATATTTTTACGTTTTATTCTCTTTTCAATTTCTAAAAGAATTTCAGTTATTTCAGAATATTCGTTAACCATTATTGCATTAATCCCATATCTTCTTAAGTCTGCAATTTTTAGTTTTTGTTTTATTTCATCATAAAGAAAGTCTTCATGATTTTGATCGGGTGTTTTGCCAGTATAATCAGATTCTTTGATTTCTTTAAAAAAGCAGTAATGATTAGGAGTATGTTCTTCAAGTAAAATTTTAATTCTACTTAAAATAAAATCCAAATTTGGGTCATCAAAACTAAACCCAATAAACAAAAATTTCCTTGATAGTAAATCCCCTCGTAATGCTGTTGAAAATAGCTCTCGTTTGGTATTATAATAATCATAATCATCTTTTGTTAAAACTGCTTCGTGTGGTGAATCTTTATCGCCATGCATTTTATAAACAACTGCATTTTTCTTTTTAATATATCTTGCGAAGTGTTCCTTAACAATTTTTATGTCTACAATCTTTCCGTTTTCACGTAAAGTGCTTTCAATAAGCTGATCATAATTAGTTGTCCAAAATGTATCAATATCAAGTCTTGATAAAACTTGGTGGTTAATATTTCCTTTTTTATCTGTTGTAAATTCGTTTATTATTTTATCATTTATTTTAGCTCTGTTGTAGGTGTTACAATAATATTGAGCTACAGTAATTAAATCACTCTCTCTATCTACATCAAGTCCAATTTCTTCTGCTAAGTCTCTTAATAGACCTTTCCAATTTACAAAACCAGATGCGGCAGAAAGACCTGCTCCAGCAAAAATTGCAGCATCACCATTATTAATTTCATTTATAAATTCATTTATGAATTTTTTTTGTTCTTTAGTAAACTCCATAATAAAACTTTTATCTTCTTAACCAAGTTGTTAGTCCTTCTTGAGTACCATCAGGATATTTAACATAGTAGGTGTCACTAAAGATTGCACTTTTTTCAATTCTTGGATAAATTTGGAGGTATTCATTTCCATTCCAAGTACCACTATTATCTGCTAATGGTAATATGGCAATTTTTTTTGGAGTTAATTTGAATGGGTCAGCAATACCAATTTCCCAATTACACCATTTTGAGGCAATTGCGTTATTTGTGGCTAAAAGAACAAATTTGTCATTCGCATTGATGATTTGATTTTTTATTTTAGTTGCTGTTGTTCCGTTTGTTCTCTCAGGCATAGTCGCATCAGCCCAATCAACATATATGCTAATTCCAATATTTTCAAAAAAAATTTTGGCTTGCTCTACGATAGCTTTATCAAGGTGTGAGTGAGAAATGAATATGCTTGTTATTGCAGATGATTTTGAAAAGGTTCTACTTTCGTTTATGACTCCACGAAGTCCTCTAACTCCAGATTTACTTCTGGCTAATGCTTCAAATTCAGTTTTTGTAAATATTGACATACTGTGTTTTATTCTAAATATAAAATTGTTTTGTAGGGGCAATGTATCTTAAAAAGTGTTTAAAAACAATACCATGTTTTAGTGATTTTTATATAACTAATTTTAATGATTCTCATATCACTAATTTTAATGATATGAAAAAAAATTATGATTGTGAGCAAATAAAAAGGCTCATAAATGAGCCTTAATTTAAAATGGTTGGTTTAAAGAAACTTTTCGTTGAAAAGGTTATAGTAGTAAATTAAAACTTAAAGTGCTTTTAAAGCTTTCATATGTCGTCTTGTAGATCAACTTAAATGTGTTTTCAGAACAGTTATAAATAAGAAGGTTTTAATTTTTATAATTTATGACTCTCATACAGATTAATGCTAAAATATCATTTCTCGTAGTTATTTCTTTTATCCACATTCTTCTATTATCATAAAAATATTTTTTTGCCTCTGTACTGCGTTCTTTTCCATTCGAATAATCTATCCTTTTTTCTGAAATCATCAAATTATTATCATATTCATAGATTATTTTATATGACAATCCTGTCTGATCTGATTTACCAATTTGTTCTATAATTTTTCCGTTTAAATTATATTTGAAAGTAGTAGTAAACCCTTTTCCGTAATTGTTGGTTGTATATTTTGAAATAATTCTTCCTTGTTCATCATATTTACAAGTTGTCGTAGCTTTTACACCATATTGAATACTGAAAATTTCATTTCCTTTATCGTCATATTTAAAAGAATGTTCTCGGAGAACCCCACCGCTACCATTAAATTCTTTTTCATTAAGTGTTTGTCCTTTTCTATTAAGTTTATAGACAATAATTCTGTCAATATTTACACCATCATAATCATAAATATATTGTTTCACCTCGTTTTTTTCTTTATCATAGTTAAAAGTTTCTTTATGTTCAATCACTTCATTTTCTATTAAACCAACAATTTCCCCAATTTCATTATAAGTGAACTTATATGATATGGAAAAAAGTCCATTAGAAGCATACTCTTCGACTTTTCCAAAGTCGTTATAAGTAACTGTTTGTGTTTCTTCCAATAATTGCAATTTTGAATCTTCGTCTAAATCTTCAAATATAGGAGAGCCTTTATATTCCCTAAATTCTATATTTGAAATATTCTTGTACAATTCAAGATTATCATTTTTAAAGATTCCGCAATTACCACAGTAATTTACCTGACTGTAGGCAAAATGAATTTGAAATAAAACAACTATTATTAGTGCTTTTTTGTCGTTTTTGATTAATCCTAAAAAATTAAGTTGATTTTTCATTTTCATTTATTTGTTTTATACTCGTTCCAAAGTAAAAATTAGACAAATAAAAAAGCGTGGAACTATAATCTATCTGCTTTGGCGGTACTGGTATACCTGTATACAAAATAGAAAAAGCCCACGCCAGAACGTGAGCATTAATTCTATATTCTTGTATACTTCTTAAAATTACCAGTTTTCCTAAGCAAGAATAAAGACTAACGCTTTATTATATTTTAAAAATTAATTTTTTATCTCATTTAATAAATAACTTAATAAAGCAAATATAAGCCGTTTTCTTGGAAATTAAATGTTGTCTGTAAGTTTGGCTTTGAATGTTCTTTAAAAGAAATATTTGGCTTTAATAGTAAGGGATTTTTTTAAAAAAAGTTTATTTGCTATTATTTTCTTTACGTACGGGTTGCATAATGCGCGTACAGGTTAAATAATATGTGCAAATTCCATACTTATATACGATGAAAATTGCTCAAGCCTCTCGCGATTGATTGGGTGCCGCTTGTTTTAAGTATTCTAATTTTTCAGAAATTAATTTTGTCATTTTATTTTTAAGGTTGTTTTCAACCTTATTTATTAAAGTATAATACCTTTTTTTGTTATTGTTGAAGCTGTTTCTATGATTTTTTTTATTGATTTTATACCATTTGTGGGGATTATTATATTCTTTAATTTTCTCCTGTTCTAATCTTGTTAATTCACTTAGATCTATATCATAATCTAAAATCAAAACCTCTTTAAATTCGTTAATTAATAGATTAGATAAATGAGAGTAGATATTGATATTTAAGAGGTCTTCTGCAGTTCTGATGCCAAGAGTCTTGATAAACTTTGCTTCTTTACTTTTTATTTCGAAGCGAAATGTATTAATGTCACAATATTCAGGAAACTGTTTTCCTTTTGCATATGCTTTGATAATCTTGTATTTATTTGAAATTCCTTTTTTTGTAGGTTTAGAACTGATTTTAGAAAAAGGTAAATTTGATTTAAATTCATTTTTCCCGTGATATGTAATGCTATTTATTAAATCCTCAATATCAATTGGTGAAATAATATTTATTCCGAATTCTAAATTTACGACCTTAAGCTCTCTAAGGTCAATCCCGATTTTTTTTTGAAACTCTTTAATAATATTAATACATTCAATTATTTTAATATCATTAGCATTATGCAAATTATTGTTAAAATAATAATGTGGTCTGAATATAATGTCTAATCTGTTTTTATAGAAATTAAAAATAATTCCATTATACTGCCGAACTTTTTTTGTTGTAATTACCTCTTTGTCAAATGGATTTAATTTGTCGTTGTCAGATTCCCAGTCTAATAACTTATGCGAAAAGAGGTAATTTATCAAAGCTTGATTATTGGTTTGAAATTTGAGAAAATCCATAAATCAAGTGATTACTTTCGTGCTCTATTCAAATAAACATCAGCATCTAATTCAATTTCTGAATTTGTTTTGTTTCGTCCTTTTTTCAGATAGTCCATTAATTCAAAACTGGAGAAATAAAGACGCTTTGAACGCTTCATAAAAGGTAGTTCCCCTTTACTAACTTTACTATAAACTGTTGGAACTGATAAATTTAAAAATGAGGCTGCTTCTTGTATTGTAAGAAGTTGTTCAGATAGTTCAGTTATTTGCTCTTCTTTTTTTAAAAGCAATAATCTCTCAATATTTTCTACCTTTTTTGATAATTCGCTTATCGCATTTGGTAGGTTGTCAAAGGTTAAATTGTTTTCCATTACAAAATATTTACATGTTTATTTTGCAATAGTATTGGGGCGTTTTTGGGCGAATAGTCCCTTTTAGAGTCTCTTTAATTCATTCTTTATATTTTCTTCGTGAAAATGGCTTGTGTATTGTAAACTGTCTTCTGTACTTCGAGGGTTAAGAACATTGATATTTCCTTTAATCCTTCTTGCACTTACATCAAAAATTTTAGCTAAAACATTAATTCCTTTAGTTTTAGTCTCACAAAATTTTTTAAAGAAATATTCTAAAAATTTTAATTCATGGAGTAGTGCAATTGTGTATGGCATTAAGTCCTTTCCCGAATGATTATTTATTAATTGATAAATCTTATCTCCATCATACCCTTTTTCGGCTAAAAATGATAACAAGTTGTACTCATTAAGATTGCTGATGATTTTGATGGTTCTTTCTTCAAGATTATGGCTGTTAGATACGCTATTGAGTGCTTTAATTCTTTCTTTGTTCCAGATGTAATTTTTAATTCTGTTTATCCTATACTTATCTTTCAGATACTCTCTATTTTGCTGTTCGGTTAAAAACGTTTTTTGCATTGAGGTTTGAGCATTTTTTATTTCACTATTGATGTATTCTCGGAATTGCTCTATGGTAAGTATTTCCTTTTGTTGTTTGGCTTGATAAATGATTTGACTTTCAATGCCATCTTTAATTATATCAGTCAGAGGACAATTTTTGCATAGCTCTGAGATGTCCATCTTAAATGAGGTTGTGGTACAAGTGTTATATCTTTCCATAAATTATAAATCAAGGTCTATTTTGTGTGCTGCTTCAAGTTTTGCATTGTCAATGAGATTTGTATAAACTTGTGTTGCTTTTAATCCACGGTGACCGAGCATGCCAGAAACCGTGTAGATATTTGTGTTTTTGGATAGTTGTAGAGTAGCATAGGTATGTCTAAAACAATGGAAAGTAATGTGCTTTGATATTCCAGCACTTTTAATCCAATTTGGCAGAGTTCTGTCAATATCCCATTTTTTTAAGCCATCAAAAATTTTGACATCGTCATTTTTTCGTTCACCTAATAAATGAAATGTTGATTCTATGATTGGAATTGTCTCTTGGTTTTTTGTCTTTTTTTGTTTGAAACGAATAATATAATGATTGTTTTTTATCTTTTCTATTTCTGACCATTGTAGTTTTTCAATGTCTGAATATCTTAATCCTGTGAGTATTGAAAATAAACTCGCTCTTTTTACTAAATCATTGTTACAGTCTGTTTTTGCAAGTTTTTTTGCCTCTTCAAGGGTTAAGAAATCTCGTCTTGTTTCTTGTTCTTTTATGCTGCCGACAGCAGAATTTATATCAGTTCTTAATTTTCCCTCTTTATAGGCATTCTTTAAAGTTGCTTTAATTTTATTGAAATAAGAAAGTGCAGTATTCGTTGAAATTTGATCAATGCTTTTTCGCTTACTTTTTGCTTTAAGTAAATAATGTTTATAATCGTTAATTAAAGAAATTGTGACCTCAGAAAATTTTAAATTTTCTCGTTGTAAAAAATCTGTAAAATGTTCAATTGCAATGTTCCAAATGTCATAATTTTTACCTGTCCTTTTTTCAGCTTCTTTTTTGAAATAACCTACAAAGCTTTGTTCTCCGATTTCGTTAATTTTTAATAACTGTTTTTCAAATTCTGAATAAATGTTTTCCTTGCTTAATTCATTTTGACGTTTATTTTTTATGCTTTCAGCAATTGATATAATTTCATCATTTTGCTGTTTTTCAATTGGATTACGAGTTTTAGTTAAAATATACATTTTTAAAAATTCTCGTCTTGTTTCATTGCCAGTTTGAGGATTAATAATAGGAGGGTAGAAGTCTAAATATAAAGACTGTCTGCCATTTGAGATGGCTTTTTTTCGTAATGTTACCTTTATTTTTTTTATCATTTTACTTAAAATATGATGTCAATATCTCTTTTCGCTATGTAGGTGTATTTCCCTTTTGAAAACTTGTTAATGTTTTTGCGTTTAATCAAGTTATACAAAGCACCATTTGAAATGTTAAATTTTTCTACTATTTCAGATATTGTATAACAATCTATTATTTCAGGATT
The DNA here is from genome assembly GCF_004122165.1 of Flavobacterium amnicola. Classification (GTDB taxonomy): domain Bacteria; phylum Bacteroidota; class Bacteroidia; order Flavobacteriales; family Flavobacteriaceae; genus Flavobacterium; species Flavobacterium amnicola. The sequence goes on along the minus strand of NZ_SBKO01000006.1, from coordinate 105,940 downwards.
TTTTATTGGCTCTAAGAGATTTGTTTTTGATTGTTGAGGTTTTGGTTGTTCAAACAATAAATCAATGTCAGACCGCTTTACAATTGTTTTTCTTTCAGTAAACTTATGTGCATTTAATTTATTTTCATTAATCATTCTGTAAAGCGTGCGAGTTGAGAATCCTAATAGTAATGAAACTTCTTTTACAGTTAAAAATTCTTTTTCTTTTAAATCAACGATTGTCTTGTTTTTAATTTTAAATGTTTCTGCATTACTCTCTTCAATCTTTAGAACTTTTAATCGTTGCTTATATGCTCTACTTGCACATTTATGTGAGCAGTGCTTTGTTGTAGTTTTTTTTGCTATAAACTCATTATTGCAGTATTGGCAAATACGTAGTACCTCAATATTAGAACTCATAATGTTAATCTGTTTTAATCATTACTCTCCACTTATCTGGAAAATAAGGAGTCATATAATAATAATGTGCTAAACTTTTGAGAAATGGATAACCTGCATTGTCAGTTCTATAAGAATAACTAAACTCTTCTTTTCTTTTTTTTATTTTTTCCTTGAATTTGTTAAAGTCCAAGACTGTATCTGAAATTAAATCCTCTTTTAAGCTCAAATCAGATTGATATCCATCATAAATTGATTTTGAAAATAATTGTTCTTCTAAGTCATTTTCTAAATCAGAAATTAATTCTTTTGAAGTTGAATTAATTCCATGATGTGGTACAAAAACACCTAAATCAATATTCTTTTTTAGAATAAATTCACTTATTTCATAGTAAGCGTTTTCTAAATCTAAAATTGCTATATATTCTAATAAAACTGATAAAAGGGGAGATGTTGAATCAGAATAATAAACTGGTTTTGTGCCATTTATAGTAAATCTTATAACATTCTCAATGCTGTTGTTTGCATCAGGTAAAATATCATAATTTTCTTTTCGTAACTTTAAATACCCAAGAATGTTTAATAGATACTGTTTTGCACTTTCAGTTTTGTCAAAATCAATTAATATATTTAAAATATTGATAATAGTTATTGAGTGGATGTCGATTAGAGGTCTTGCAGAAACACTATTAGCATTAATAAATTTTAGCAACCATTCAATATAAAGTTTTGAGTCAAATTCTGGATTGTATTTTTCAGTATTTATTACAAAACAGAAATAATACAAATATTCAAATGTCCTTGTGGTGTAACCAATTTGTTCATATCTACCAGCCTTTTCTGAATGTAAGCCATCTTTAATTTCTGCAATTAACATGGTGCGACTAAAATAATTCCCCAATACTTCATAAAAATAGAAGAAGAATATTTCATTGAAATATTTTGTAACATTATTATCATTTTCTAATTTATTTTTTAAAATCCAATGCCAAAATTTAATTACTAAATGAGTTGTATACCGTTTTGCTATTTCTAAGTTATTGTATTCCTTTGACTCTGTATAGATTATAAATGCTATTAATTTTAAAGATTCAAAAATTAGTCTCCATGCTCGAGGCATTTCATTTTTATAATGTTTCCATTCTTCTTTGCTAAGTAAGATATTAAGTAAATCAATATAGTCTTTAGAGACTCCATCCGAGACATTGAGATTAACCAAAACTCGATTAAAAAGTTTTGTAGATGTTTGATCAGTTAATAAGTATGCTCCAAATAGGTGTTCTGAGAATAATTTGGTTAATTCAGAAATACCCCATCTTTCAAATTTTAAGTTATCATTTTTTGGAAATAGTTTTGTAATGAAATTATCAAAAGTTTCTTTTACATTAGCTTTAATCTCACCATTGTGTACCAAAACTATTTTTAATGGTAAGTTCTCAAACCCTTCATAAGTAGAACTAAATTCTCTGTCTTTAGCTTCAATAATTGATTCCCTAATGCCGTCATCTTTTTTATAGGTTTGAGTGGTTATGTGTCTATCTGCACCACCCTTTATTTCGAAATAGAATCGTCTTTTAACTCCATCTTCAAAGTCAGTACCCACTGCAACAATATCTTTGCCATATTGTGGGAAGCCCTTATATTCTTTCGGTTTACTAAGTATTATGAATCCTTTCGATTCAAGTAGAATCGGAAAAATTGAATCTAATTCTTCATTTTCTGTTAATGATTCTAAGTAATCCCTAATAACAATTGGTTTTATATCCATTAGAATAAGCTTTTAGGATTGTTTAAGTTGTGTTCAAATTGGTCAGGATTTTTATAAGCTCTGCCGTCTAATACTGTTGAATGTTCAATTTTTGCCAATTGTCTAATGTCATCATCTCCATCAGTTTTCCATGAATTGCCCCGGACTATTATATGTGATTTTCCAAAAAACTCTAAAAAAGTGCCCTTACCTTCTTTTATTTTATTCATCATAATTGCATGATTTTCGTGTTCTAATCTATAATACAAATCCATGTGTTGTCTTTCGTTTTCCCATGGATTAAGGTCGTTTATTGAACTTTTTAGTTCTTTTATTTTTTGATAATGTTCTAAAGTTTGTTTAATGGGTTTAATAAAATCAATATCTTTTTGTGTTACGCCAATGTTTTTTTCTATTAGATTAAAAAGATATTCGTGATATGCATCATAAATCAAGGTTGATAATTTATTTTGTAAATACTGAACTACTTTAGAAGATTTTGACTTTCTAAGAGGTAAAATTATACTGATGAGATTGTCGATTGAATGTGGAAAATCTGTTAAAGCTTCCAAAGCTCTTAATTGTTGTTCTGATTTCTTAATTTTCAATAAGTTAACATGACATGTAAAGCGAGAATTTAGTATAAGCTTAATTGCTCCAGTTCTTAAAAGTTTATTTTGATTAGTTAGGCATTCTAAAATGTGATTTTCAGTTGACTCTTTGAAATCATTCCAAAAATGTATGAAATCATCTTCAAATAGTTCAATATTTGTTCTTATTCCTAAATTTTTATAAGCATATGAGAATAAATCAAAAAAATATTTAGGATCCTTATAAGTGTGAAAATATCGCTTAATGTAGTTGGGATTTTTTCCAGTATCTAATGCAAAAAGTAAAAAGTTATAACGTTCAATTTCATAGTTTTTGATAGAGTGAGAAAAGGTGTGGATAATTCTCCAACGCAGATTATCATTGTCAATAGTAAATAACTCATTAAATTTTTTAAAGCAATATTTAGTGATTTCCTCGGTTATCAATTCATTTTCTAATAGGTTTTCATAAAAACATTCTAATTCAAAAATTGATTGCTCATTTGTTTTGTCAATTTTTTCAATAATACTAATTGCATCATTTATTTCTTGGATAGTTTTAAGTTGCGCTCTACCGAAAAAGAAAATAGATAACATTTCATTATCTATAAAAAGATTTTTAGCTTTTTCATATGCAGTATTGTCGCCATTGTTATGTAGGCCAACCAATAAATTAGCTGTTAAAACACCAATTTGATTCAGACCGTTTGCTTTGCCAAATTCAAAAAGTTCATGTGCCAAAGCTGGATTAGTAAATCCTAAATTTCTGCAAAAATTATTAATTAGAGGCTCATAATTTTTTTTAGGATACTTTTTCTTAATGATATCAAATATTGTCTCGATGTTAATTTTTAGATAAGGGAGTGCCTTAAAGAACAAATCTTCAAACGAATACAACTCCTTAACTCTTTTAGATTCTTTATTTTTTAAGTTATCAAGGAAAACTACTAAATCTACATTATGCTCATTATGGAGGTTGGCTAATAAATGAACTTTAAGAGAGTTTTTTAATTGAATTAAACCAGCCCATGTAATATTGGTTTCAGGTCTTTTGACATCTTCTTCAAAATCATCGATAAATTTTAAAGTACTAATAATATCATTAGGTAATTCTCTTTTTAGGCGTTCTTGTGCAATTTCAGTTAAAATAGAATTTACAATAGGATTTGTGAAATTTATGTTATAAGTATCCAGGCTGTCATTCCAAATTATAGTTTTTGAATTTATTAGTTCTTGACTTGGAGATAAATTACTCCCTAATTCAATATTCTTACTGTTTATACATTGCTTTAGTATTTTTAATAATTCTTTTTTCATACTATTTAAGAGTAATTAATGTATTTAGATATACTTAAGTGTAATTAAGCGCCATTATTTAACCAAAAAAATATTTTGAGGTACAAAATATTCATCGAGGTACAAGCAAGGTACAAAAATATACAAAATAAATAAATAATATTGCAAACTTTATTTGTGTTTAATTAAAAATAAAACCCTAATAAATAGGGCTTTAATGTGTGTTTTTATATGTTTTGTACTTTGGTGTTTTGAATGTGCTATTTACCGATACAGAAATTCGCAAAAATATTGCCTAATAGCTCATCATTACTTACTTGACCAGTAATTTCTCCAAAATAATACAAGGCTTGTTTGATATCGATAGCCATTAAGTCGGACGGCAAGTTGGTTTGCATACCATATTTTACTTTTTGGATTTCTTCCAAGGCTTTTAATAGCGAATCGTAATGTCTAGTATTTGTAACAATGGTTTCGTTATTGCGTAAAGCTCCAGTATTCACAAACGAAAGTAATTGGTTTTTTAAATCATCAATACCTTCCTTGTTTTTTGCTGAAATAAAATTAGTAAACAGTTTACTGTTAACAGTTGACAGTTCTGCTTGAAATATGTCTATTCGATTATTTATTATTGTTAAAGCATCTGTTGAGATTAAATCTTTTTTGTTAACTACAATAATTAATGCTTTTTGAGGATATTGGTTTTGTATTTTTCCAATTTCGTTGATAAAAGTATCCAGTTGAGTGTTAGAGGTTAACTGTAAACCGTTAACTAAATACAAAACCACCTGCGCTTGCTCAATTTTTTCAAAGGTCTTCTGAATACCAATGCTTTCCACCAGATCTTTCGTTTCGCGAATTCCGGCAGTATCTATAAATCGGAAGCCAATACCATCAATCACCAATTCGTCTTCAATAGTATCTCGAGTCGTTCCAGCAATATCAGAAACAATGGCGCGTTCTTCATTCAGTAATGCATTCAATAATGTCGATTTTCCAACGTTGGGTTCGCCCACAATCGCTACTGGAATTCCATTTTTGATAACATTACCCACCGCAAATGAATCGATTAATCGTTTTAAGACGAATTCAATTCGGTTCAATAAATCGTTAAACTGACTTCTATCGGCAAATTCAACATCTTCTTCTGCAAAATCCAATTCCAATTCTATCAGCGAAGCAAAGTTTAAAAGCTCTTCACGTAGCTTGGCAATTTCATTGCTAAAACCACCTCGCATTTGATTCATGGCAATTTGGTGTGCCGCTTCGTTATCCGATGAAATTAAATCGGCTACAGCTTCCGCTTGCGATAAATCCATTTTTCCATTCAAGAAGGAACGTAGGGTAAACTCTCCAGCTTGTGCCATTCGACAACCTTTTCGAAGCAATAATTGAATGATTTGTTGTTGGATAAAAGTCGAACCGTGGCATGAAATTTCGATGGTGTTTTCTCCAGTATAGGAATTACTTCCTTTAAAAATGGAAAGTAATACTTGGTCTAAAATCTTATTTCCATCTACAATATGTCCCAAATGTAGCGTGTGCGATTTCTGCTTGGTAATGTCTTTCTGATGGATCGATTGAAATACTTCCGATGCAATGGAAATGGCTTCTTGTCCTGAAATTCTAATTACGGCAATGGCTCCTGCTCCTGAAGGAGTAGCTAACGCAACAATGGTATCGTGATGGTTCATTTATTTAGTGACAGAGTTACTGAGTCGCAAAGTTACAAAGTTTTTTAATCTTAGAACTGAATATCAAAAAGTCTAACGGTCTAAGAATCTAATTTTCTAAGTAGTCTAAACTAAAATTTCTCAAAAACCCCTAATCCAAACAATGCAAAATCATATTTTACAGGATCATTCGGGTCTAGTTTTCTCAAATTAAAGTCTAATTCCGCTAGTGCTTTGGCATCATTTTGTTTTCGACTGAGTAGTTCGAGTTTGCGTGCTACATTGCCCGAATGCACGTCAAGCGGACAAGATAGCGCGGAAGGCGGAATGCTTTTCCAAATCCCCAAATCAACTCCTTTGTTGTCCTGTCTGCAAAACCAACGAAGCATCATGTGCAGTCGCTTAGCAGCAGAACCATTCATAGGATCGGAAATGTGTTTCTGGGTTCTATTTTGGTGTGGAATTTCAAAAAAAACATGCTTAAATTCAGAAATGGCTTTTTGGGTTGAATTGTTTTCCACGGCGTTGGAAAAAACGGTTTCCATACCATTATGATGGCTGTAAATGTTTTGCAATCCTTTGATGAAAGTGGTAAAATCCTGACTGTTGAAGGTACGGTGTATAAACGAATCAAATCGTTCTAAATCGGTTTCCGTATGCGACATCACAAAATCATAGGGAGTATTACCCATGAGTTGCATCATCTTCTGGGCATTATTGATAATCATCTTACGATTACCCCAGGCTATGGTAGCTGCCAAAAAACCTGCTATTTCAATATCTTCTTTAATAGAAAATTGATGTGGAATTTGAATAGGATCGCTCTCAATAAAATTTGGCGTGTTATATAATTCGACTTTCTCGTCTAGAAATTCTTTTAACTCTGAAAAAATCATTCTACAGGTTCAGCAATCACCATTATATTATTAATGTCCTTGATGTTTCCATCTACAATTGTAATTTTTCTATCGGCCATGTTGGCTAATTCTTCGTTATGGGTTACGATTACAAAGGTTTGATTGAGCTCGTCTCGAAGTTGAAAAAACAACTGGTGTAGGTTTTCTGCTGATAGTGTATCTAAATTTCCTGAAGGTTCATCGGCAAAAATTACTTTAGGTTTGTTAATCATGGCTCTTGCCACGGCTACACGCTGCTGCTCTCCACCAGAAAGTTCCCCTGGCTTGTGATGTAATCGGTGGTCTAAACCAAGATAGGTCAGTAATCGAATGGCTTCGGTTTCTACTTCTTTTTTTGGTCTGTTGGCTATAAAACCTGGAATGCAGACGTTTTCTAATGCTGTAAATTCAGGTAAAAGTTGATGAAATTGAAAAATGAAACCTAAATTCAAGTTTCTGAATCTTGACAATTCCTTATCATTCATTTTTAATACATCTTGTCCATTTATTTCAAGAGATGAGGTTAAATCGACTCCTTTTCTATTCTTAAAACTGGGTTTGTCTAAGGTTCCTAAAATTTGCAGTAGCGTTGTTTTTCCAGCGCCAGAAGCGCCCACAATTGAAACAATTTCGCCTTCTTTTATTTCTAAATTGACACGTTTTAAAACTTTTAGCTGACCAAAATATTTATGAATATTTACTGCATTTATCATTTGAGAAGTATTTACACAAATAAACAAAGAATTTCATTCAACATCAAATAAAGTTTTGTTAAGAACCAATTTGTTTCAGGGCTATTTATTTAAATTTGAGAAAAAAGAAATGAAAAAAGGAATCGTATTATTGCTGTCATTGTTGTCGATAAGTTGCGAATCGAAATCAAAAAATATGGAAAAAATGGAGCCGACTGCTATGAATGTTACCAAAGGAAAAGAAACTGCCATTTTTGCGGGAGGTTGTTTTTGGTGTACCGAAGCAGTATTTTTAGAATTAAGAGGTGTAGAAAACGTTTTGCCTGGTTATATTGGAGGAAAAACCCAAAATCCTACCTATGAGGAAGTGTGTTCAGGATATTCAGGTCACGCCGAAGCGATTAAGATTGTTTTTGACCCTTCAAAGATTAGTTATGGGGAACTTTTAGAAGTGTTTTTTGCGACTCACGACCCTACTACAATTAATAGACAAGGCGCCGATGTAGGTTCGCAATACCGAAGTGAAATTTTTACGACCAACGATACTCAAAAAGAAATTGCAACCGCTTATATCGAATTGTTGAACAAAGAAAATACGTTTGGAAAAAAGATAGTGACAAAAATATCACCCGCCCCCACTTTTTATGTAGCGGAAGATTATCATAAAAACTATTACAATCAAAATAAAGACAAGTCGTATTGTTCGTATGTGATTACACCCAAAATCGATAAAGTTCGTAAAATATTTAAGGATAAATTAAAGCACTAGATTTTGGCATTAGTTTTGTATAGTAGTTATCAATAATTTTAATGTAACAAAAATGACAAAAGACATTCAAGTTGAAGTACAACCGCAGACTAAAAAACAAGCGACGACTTCAAAGTTGATTTTAGGGTTATTGTTTGATTTTATTGGGATACTATCGTACATTATCCCAGGAATTGCTGAAACTGTTGATGTAATTTGGGCGCCAATTTCTGGAGTGTTATTAGTTGCAATGTACAAAGGAACAATTGGTAAAGTGGCCGGGGTAATTGGAACCTTAGAAGAATTAATACCGTTTACAGACTTTATTCCAACTTTTACTTTAACATGGCTGTATGAATATTTTCAAGACAAGAAAAATAACGCAGTATAATTCTTAAATCCCGAGTATTCGGGATTTTTTTATGATTTAAATATAAATCCTAAACCTATAGATTTTAGCATTCGCTTTCCAAAATTGAAAAAAAACTGCGATTGTCCAAACAAATATCCAAATGCCATCAGCATAAAAGGATATAATGGAAGCACTAAAACTAAGAGGATGGTATAATAAAAAAACCAATGAAGGTTTTCTTTCGAAAGTCCCAATAAACCCATTAAATACGCTGATATTTTAGCAGAAAGCGAACCGTTTATTGCAAATACAATAAAAATAACGGCAAGCTGAAAATTGGAAGTAATTCCCCAGCGTTCTTTTAGTTTATTCATTCTAGGACATTTTTTTACAAATATAACTAACGAGGTGGAACTCTACCAAATAATTGTTGGTTATACGTGTTCTGAAAGTAAATCATATAATTGTAAATCAAATAATTTACTTCGTATCCATAGCGAATACCAGCTTCATAATTAATTTGCATTTCATATAAGTTACGATCGTATCGTTGTGGTTGTAATACTCTATTGTTCCATTCTTGCACATATCGAATGTTTCTGGTTTCAAGATAATTCAAAGAGTAAAAATTTCGCGGAAAAGCTCTACTATTCAGCCAAGAAGCAAACCCAGCATCAATAATAGTGACGTCATATTCGATGTCTTTATTCGCAATTTTTATGGTATCGCCTTTTACAACTTTGGAATTGGCTATTTTATTTGCTGAGTCGTCAAATGATTTGGTTGTACAAGATGTAATACCTGCCAATAGGAATATAAACAAAAATAGCGTTCTCATTTTGAATGGTATTAAAAAACCCCGCGATAGCGGGATTTGTATTTTTATTTTCCAAAAAGTTTTCCAAGTAATCCGCCTAAACCTCCTTTTTTAGTGGCTGCACTAACAGCATCACCCAAACCAAGTTGCCCGTCTCCATCCTGATCTAAAACAGACGTTAAAATAGAACCACCCATCGTAGGCGTTTCTTGCTGTTGTGTTTGACCACCACCAAGTAATCCTCCTAATAGGCCACCTAAGTCAGTTCCGTTTTGAACGTTGTTTGATTTGGCTTGATTGGCTAAATAGGCCATCAAAATTGGGGCTGCCAATTTTAAAATCATCCCGATTTTATCGGAACTTACTCCTGTGTTTTGACTTAATCCTGCTTCAATATTGGCTTGGTTTCCACCCAGAACGTGGCCTAAAATTTTACCACCATCTTCCGTATCAATGCCACCACCACTTAATAATCCACCAAGATTGTCTAACAATCCACCGTCGTGTTTTCCACCAAGTAGCGCTCCTAGTAATCCACCCGCTCCTTGTTCCGATTGTGTATTATTTTGCATTGCGTTGATTAATGTGGGTAATGCCGAAGCTAATACTGAAGAAGTTTCGCCTTCTGAAGTGCCAGCTTGGTTGCCAATTCCGCTAATGATTTGTTTTCCTAAATCACTGTTTATTAAATCTAAGATACCTGCCATTTTTTAGTTTTTTTTATTGATTAATCGAATTTTAAATGTACGAAATTATTCTAAATTTCATGCTTTAATAAGGTGATAATCTGTTCTGCAAGTTCTGTGCCAATTCTGTCTTGAGCTTCCACAGTAGCCGCTCCAATATGGGGCGTCATACTAATATTAGAATGCATAAGCAATTGAACCGCAGGTGTAGGCTCGTCCATAAATACATCCAAACCAGCAAAGGCTACTTTTTTAGAATCTAAGGCTTCCACTAAATCCACTTCATTAATAATTCCTCCACGCGAGCAGTTGATAATTCCAACCCCATCTTTCATACTGTCAAATTCAGCTTTTGCTATCAAATAACCTTTCTGCGAAGGAACATGAAGTGTTATAAAATCGGAATGTTTCATTAATTCGGCAATAGGTTCGGTGGCAATTTCTAAATCTATGAATTGATCGTTATAAAATTCGACACGAATCAAGGCTTTTCCCACAAAACTATCGGAAGCAATAACTTTCATTCCCAATCCCAACGCCATTTTAGCTACGGCTTGTCCAATACGTCCAAAACCAATAATACCGATGGTTTTCCCACGAAGTTCGATTCCGTTAGCATACGCTTTCTTTAAACCATCAAAATTGGTGTCGCCTTCCAACGGCATGTTTCTATTAGAATCGTATAAAAAACGGACTCCCGAAAACAAGTGGGCAAATACCAATTCTGCCACCGAATTTGAGGAGGAAGCAGGTGTGTTTATGACTTGAATATCTTTAGAAATGGCATAGTCAACATCGATATTGTCCATTCCAACGCCACCGCGTCCAATGATTTTAAGTGTCGGGCAGGCATCAATAATGTCTTTTCGGACTTTAGTGGCACTTCTGACTAATAATACGGCTACTTTATGAGTATTAATATAATTGGCTACTTGTTCTTGAGCTACTTTGGTAGTAATTACTTCAAATCCGGCATTTTCTAAAAGCGCAATTCCACTTTTTGAAATCCCGTCGTTTGCTAAAATTTTCATTGTTATGTCATTACGAGGAACGAAGTAATCTCATCCTCTTTATTTATAGTTTATATTTTATTTTCTAAGTCTTTCATTACGTCTACTAAAACCTGAACGCTCTCAAGCGGTAAAGCGTTATACATCGAGGCGCGGTATCCGCCAACCGATCGATGACCGGTTAATCCAGAAATTCCTGCTGCTTTCCATAGTTTGTCGAAGGTTTCAGTATGCGATTCGTTATTTAAAACGAAAGTAGCATTCATATTGCTTCTGTCTTCTTTAGCAGCTGTCCCACTAAATAATGGATTGCGATCAATTTCGGTGTACAGTAAATTGGCTTTGGCCTCGTTTATTTTTTCGATAGCAGGGATACCTCCTAATTTTTTTAACCACTGTAAGGTTAATAGTGAAGCATATATTGGAAAAACGGGAGGAGTATTGTACATACTTTCTTTGTCAATGTGTTGTTGGTAATCTAACATTGATGGGATATAACGATTGGTTTTTCCTAAGATTTCTTCTTTTACTACTACAAGTGTAGTACCAGCAGGTCCCATGTTTTTTTGAGCGCCGGCGTAAATCAAATCGAATTTTGAAAAGTCTAAACTTCTTGAAAAAATATCCGAACTCATATCACAGACAACTGGGATATTAGTTTGTGGAAATGATTTCATTTGGGTGCCGAAAATGGTATTATTACTCGTGCAATGAAAATAATTCGCATCGGCAGGAATGGTGTAGTTTTTCGGAATGTGATTGTAGTTTTCTGGTTTTGAAGAAGCGACAATGATGGTTTCACCAAAATGTTTGGCTTCTTTAATAGCGCCACTCGCCCAAGTACCTGTGTCGAGATAAGCGGCTTTTCCGTTTGCTGCCATTAAGTTGTAGGGAACCATTAGGAATTCTAAACTGGCGCCACCATGTAGAAATAACGCTTGATAACCTTTTCCTTCTAATCCTAACAGTTCTAAAACTAAAGCACGTGCTTCTTCCATTACGGCAACGAATTCTTTGCTTCGGTGTGAAATTTCGAGTAGGGATAAATCTATTCCGTCGAAATTTAAAATAGCTTGTGCAGATTTCTCGAATACTTCTTGTGGAAGTATACAAGGACCGGCACTGTAATTGTGTTTTTTCATTGTATAGTTGTGTGTGTGTTTTATTCTTCCTGAATTAACTTGTGCTTCCAAGTTAAAATGAGGTTGATGAATGTGCTCCGATTTTTCTTTTTGCTGATGAATTAGCTGTGAAATTTTTGAAGTATTCATGGTGTTTATTTTAAATCAATTAGAAATTGAAGGGTATCGACATTGTCGGCATAATCCCAAAGTTTTGGTTTCTGCGTTTGTCCGAATGGGATGCTGTTTGGAATTAGATTATTAGAAACAACACACTGAATCATCTCAGCGTCGTCATTTAATCGGTTTTCAATTGCTTTTATATCTTCATACGGTTCATAAAATACGGAAGAAATAGGAGAGGCGTAGCTCGAATCTTCTTTTAATGTTAGAAATTCATTGTCTAACAATTTGAACAAACTCATTAGAAAAACGGCTTTGTTGTAATCATAATTATTAGCGTATTTTTCATAATGAATGATATCACCATATTTGTAAATCGCTTCAAAGAAATTTTTAAAATCATATCCTTTCGGTACAAACAATTTAGAAACATTGCGACAACCCAGTCCAAAATATCTAAAAATATCTTCCCCTAAGTTTTCCAAATCTTCTTTGGTTTCTTTTCCGTTTAAAACCGCTACCGAATTTCGGCTTTTGCGAATAATACTCGGTTTGTCTTTGAAGTAAAATTCAAAATAACGAGCGGTATTGTTACTTCCGGTTGCGATTACCGCATCGAAATTTTCCAATTTACCTTCGGTAAAAGTGATGAAATTTTCCAATTCTGGTTCAATCGCCATCAGATATTCCGCTAGAAAGGGGAGTAATTTTTGATCATTTGATGAGGTTTTTACCACGGCATGATGTCCGGAAATCAAAACAGAAAGAAAATCATGAAAACCTACCAACGGAATATTTCCCGCTAAAATTAATCCGATTCTTTTCGGTTCATTGGTCGTAAACGAATAGGCGGACAACCAGTTTTTTAAGTTGTCATCCGTTAATGCTTCTGCCCAAGATTGTATTGAAAAATAAACTTGTTCGGGTGTAAACCAACCATTGTGTGATTGTGATAATTCAATCAGTGAAACAAAGCGGTCAAAAAAAGTATCATTGTGTTTTACGCTAGGGTTTTTTAGGTTTTCGGATAAAGAAAACTGATTTAAAAACTTCCCAAGTTCAATAAAAGCATTAATTTTACTTAATTGTGACATTTGTGATTTGCTTATATGTGGTTTACAATGTAATTTTGCACAAAGATAGAAATAAGTGTAATAGGCAAAAGGTAAAAGTAAACGGAATTTTAAGTAACTTTTAAACTTTTATGCTTTTAAACTCCAAACTTAGAAGAATGGCAATTATAATAACAGACGAATGTATCAACTGCGGGGCTTGTGAACCGGAGTGTCCAAATACAGCAATATATGAAGGAGCCGATGACTGGCGCTGGAAAGATGGAACAAAATTATCAGGAAAATTAATTTTACCTGATGGAACTGAAGTAGATGCCGATGCGGCACAGACTCCTATTTCGGATGATCTTTATTATATTGTTCCAGGAAAATGTACCGAATGTAAAGGTTTTCATGAAGAACCACAATGTGCGGCTGTATGTCCAGTAGATTGTTGTGTGCCTGATGATAATCACGTAGAAAGTGAAGAAACACTTTTAAATAGACAGTCGTTTTTACATAATGAATAAGTGATTAAAATATATTTTGAAAAGGCTTCTAGCAGTGTAGAAGCCTTTTTTATGTCAAATAGTAAAGCTTTTTGCTAAAGTTTTTTTAAATTTGAGGAAAAAGTAGGACATGATTAAAAAAATTTCATTGTTTTTTTTATTAATTACCAATTTTCTATTTGCTCAAAATATAGAATTTAATGTGATTGTTAAAGATGTTTTGACTGGTTTGCCAATTGAAGAAGTTACCATAAAAGCATTAAATACCAATCAAGGGTTTTTAACGAATAAAGCCGGTGAAGCGGTTATTCATTTGACTCAAGAATCGCCACTTAAATTTGAACATTTTGCCTATAAATCCTACATTGTTAAGTTTTCTGAATTGGACAAAAAAGTAAACGAAGTCTATTTGGAAAGTAACGTGAAACAATTAGCAGAAGTAATTGTAACCAAAGACCATCCACAAGAAATACTGCAAAAATTAGTCGATAATTCACTTCAAAAAATCACTATTCCTATCAATCTTAAAGTGTATTTACGTGAGTTTTATAAGAAGAATGATCAAATTGTTTTTTTTAACGATGGGTTAATCAATTTTCAAGTTTTTGGAAATTCCAAAAATATTAAAAACGATATTCTAGTTGAACAAAATAGAAGTGTTGGGATTTTAGATGAAGACATCACAGAAGAACTTTTGGGTTACGATTTGAATAATATCATCGAAAATTATTACCAGTTTAAGTATTTGGGTGAAATTCTGACTTCCAAGGCGAAGAAAAATTATGATTTTCAGGTGGTTACCTATCCCAATAATGAAAATTATTACATGATAAAAGTAAGTCCGTTGTTGGAAGCCAATGGGATTTTATCCGATTTTGCGATTGTTTATGATAATACCAAAATGATTATCATGGAAATCAATTCAATGGTCGCAGCAAATCGATTGGAAGAATTAAGGCAATCCTTTTTGAGTAGCAATAAAATTTTTAAATTAGAATTCAGAAATACGTTTCAATTGGATAATGATGTCTATTATTTAGCCAACACGAAAGAAGTGATTGGTTTTGAGAAAAAACACAAAAAGAAAAGTCGTCGAATTGAAGTTAAAAACCATATGGTAATCACCAATTTTGATAAAAAAATATTCGATTACACCGATAAGAATGTGTTTAAAGGAAAATCGTTAATCAATAAAAAAACACAATTTTTCAATAATTATTGGGATATGGAATCTGGGTTTTTATCCACCAAAGAAGAAAAAGAAATCATAGACCAGCTTTCTTCTATCGAAAATCCATAATTTAATTCCATCGAATTCTTACATTTTATTACTTCCTGTTTTATCGTTTGAAACTTAATAAGTTTTGAAGTATATTTGCACACTTTTAAAATAAACTTGAGCAAGCTTCTCGCTAGCTCACAATGACAATAAAAATGAAAGCAGGAATTGTAGGATTACCAAACGTAGGAAAATCGACATTATTTAATTGTTTATCAAACGCAAAAGCGCAAAGTGCCAACTTTCCTTTTTGTACTATCGAACCTAATATTGGTGTGGTAAATGTACCGGATCCTAGAATTAACCGTTTGGAAGAATTGGTAAAACCAGAGCGTGTTCAAATGGCTACTGTAGATATTGTGGATATTGCAGGATTGGTTAAAGGAGCGAGTAAAGGCGAAGGTTTAGGAAATCAATTCCTTGGAAATATTAGAGAATGTAATGCTATTATTCACGTGTTGCGTTGTTTTGATAACGATAATATTGTACACGTGGATGGTAATGTAAATCCAATTCGTGATAAAGAAACGATCGATATTGAATTGCAATTAAAAGATTTAGAAACGGTTGACAAACGTCTTGAAAAAGTGAATCGTGCTGCTAAAACAGGAAATAAAGAAGCGCAAATTGAAAAAGCATTGTTAGACCGCATTCGCGAAGCTTTAATGCAAGCAAAATCTGCTCGTACAGTTGTGCCTCAAAATAATGATGAAGAAGAATTAATGGAAGATTTTCAATTAATTACGACTAAGCCTGTATTGTATGTTTGTAATGTAGACGAAGCTTCGGCTGTTAATGGAAACAAATATGTAGATCAAGTTCGTGAAATGGTAAAAGACGAGCAAGCAGAAGTAATTATTCTTTCGGTTGGTGCTGAGGCTGATATTACCGAATTGGAAAGCTATGAAGAGCGTCAAGTGTTTTTGGAAGACATGGGATTAACTGAACCAGGATCGGCGGTGTTAATTCGTGCGGCATATAAATTATTAAAATTACAGACGTATTTCACCGCTGGTGTGAAAGAAGTGCGTGCTTGGACTATTAATATTGGAGATACAGCGCCAAAAGCAGCAGGTGTAATTCATACTGATTTCGAAAAAGGATTTATTCGTGCAGAAGTAATTGCTTTTGATGATTATTCAACTTTAGGATCGGAAGCTAAAGCCAAAGAAGCTGGAAAATTAAGAGTAGAAGGAAAAGAATACATCGTAAAAGATGGAGATGTAATGCATTTTAGATTTAATGTGTAATTAATCTTTTGAAACATATAAAGTTGAGCGAAATCCTTGGGTTTCGCTTTTTTTTGGCTCGTTTTTTGATTTTGTTTTTATAAATTATTCTTATGGAAATCAAAAAAATGTTACGCTTCTTTTTAAAATTAATTTTAGGATTTGTAAGCTTCTTGTTGGTGTACATTTTAGGTGCCTTTTTATTGCCTAAAATTCCGGTTAACGCCGATGTAAAACAAGAGGGTAAAACCATTCCTATTTATATACTTTCCAACGGAGTACATACAGACATTGTACTTCCTGTGAAAAATCATCTCTTTGATTGGACGAAAAATATAAAGTATGAAAATACCATTGCCAAAGATTCTACAGCACAATTAATTGCCTTTGGTTGGGGAGACAAAGGGTTTTATTTGGAAACACCAACTTGGGCTGACTTGAAATTCTCTACTGCCTTAAAAGCCGCTACAGGACTTAGTGCATCAGCTATTCATGCTACATTTTATAAAAGCTTGAAAGAAAATGATCGTTGTAAAAAGATATTTGTTTCTGAATCGGAATACCAAAAGTTAGTGAGTTTTATCAATAATTCCTTTCAATTGGATTCAGATAATTTTATGAAAATAGAAACCAATGCTGTGTATGGAAAACATGATGCTTTCTATGAGGCTAAAGGGAAGTATAGTGTATTTCACACTTGTAATACTTGGACTAATAATTCCTTAAAAGCTGCAAATCAGAGAGCAGCTTTCTGGACTCCAACCGATACGGGTATCTTTTATCATTATAAAAAATAAATCAGAAGAGGGTTGTTTTTAATGAAATAAATTGTTTCACTTTTTTTATTACTTTTAAAAAAACTAAAATTATACCTATGAAAATCATCGCCTTTGCCGGAAGTAATAGTAAAAACTCTATCAATAAGAAATTAGCGACTCATGTTGCTCATTTATTTGAAAACGCTACTGTAGAAGTATTGGATTTAAACGATTTTGCCTTGCCAGTTTTTGGGGTCGATTTGGAAGCGGAAATGGGACCACCGCAATTAGCGAAGGATTTTCTAGACAAACTTGCCTCGGCCGACATTATTGTGATGTCATTGGCAGAAAACAACGGAAGTTATTCGACCGCTTTTAAAAATATTTTCGATTGGTCTTCCCGTCAATATAAAGATGTTTTTCAGCAAAAACCAATGTTGTTAATGGCCACTTCACCAGGAGGTAGAGGTGGAGCGAGTGTATTGGAATTAGCGAATGGAAATTTACCTCGATTCGGAGCCAATATTAAAGCTATTTTTTCCTTGCCAAGCTTTAATGAAAACTTTGATGTTGCTCAAGGAAAAATTTCCAATCCCGAGTTAGCACATCAGATTCAAGAATTGGTACGAAATTTTAGCTGGTCTTAATCCATAAAAAAAAACCGCTCAAAAGAGCGGTTTTTTTATAAATAGGTTTTTTTAGAATTTTACACCTAAGCGTGCAAATCCAAACATACCATTTGATCCCATTTGAACCGAATCAAAATTTCCTCCCGTTTCTGTTTCAGTATCTTGAATGTCAGGATACACATTTAGGAAGTTGTTGGCTCCAATAGTCAAGTTAAAGTTCTTTGTAAATTGATAGTTGAAAGCGATGTCTGATACAATTTTAGCACCATAATGATCGACAGTGTCTAACCAGTCAATTAATTCTACTTCTCCGAATCTTGTGAAACGTAAATTAGTATTGAATTTTTTATTGTAGTTGTAGTTTATAGAAGCTCCAAATTTACTCTCTGGTGCAGAAGCCAATAAGAAATACATTTCTCGTTTTCCAAACAGCGTTTCTGAGTCTAAGTTGCCTGCATTAACTTTTCCAATTGTCATTTTGTTGATGTTTCCGATAAATGATAAACCAACAGCATGATTGTTTATTTTTTTATCATAGGCCAATACAAAATCAGTACCTACAGTTTGTGTATTTAATGCATTTATAAAAAATTGTACTTTATCTACATTCATACCAGAAATACCGCTTCCATCAAATTGTCCTGATAATACAATTCTGTCTTGAATATCTACAAAATAACCATCTATAGTGGCTGTAAATCCGCCTTTTTTCAAGGTATATCCTAAACTTGCATTAAAAGCTGTTTCTTCTTTTAATTTATTAATACCAAAAGCTTTAGCAATCTCACTATCGTTGGCCGCTAATAATGTTTCAGTACCCACACCGCCCACAAAATCAGTAAATTTCAAATTGTAAAAACTTTGAACTAACGAAGGAGCTCTAAAGCCAGTACTCATTGAGTAACGTATTGACGAAGCAGGAGATACTTTAATTCTTTGAGCAATTTTTGCATTAAAAGTACTTCCAAAATCATTGTAATTTTCGTAACGTGCCGCAAATGCTAAATTGATATTGTCATCATAATCTAATTCGGTATCTACATAAGCAGCGAAATTAGAACGGTTTTTATTTACAACATTGTCTGGGCTATAGCCTGGGAAACCTTGTGAACCTCCAGGTCTTGGGTCTCCTGAAATTGGATCAAAAACATAATCTGCAGGATTAGTTGCTTCAGTTACTACATTTCCATTCACGTCATACAATGCATAAGAACCAACTTCTCCAGCAAAAATTTTGAAATTTTCAACTCTGTATTCCGCTCCAAAAGCAACGTTTAATCCTTTTTTAATATTTTCAAAATTTCTAGTAA
Source organism: Flavobacterium amnicola (assembly GCF_004122165.1). GTDB lineage: Bacteria > Bacteroidota > Bacteroidia > Flavobacteriales > Flavobacteriaceae > Flavobacterium > Flavobacterium amnicola. The sequence goes on along the minus strand of NZ_SBKO01000006.1, from coordinate 87,045 downwards.
AATGTGCTCCAGTAGTATTTTGATAGATACTGTGTCCTCCAGCATCAAAAGCTCTTGGTGAAGCTATTTGCAAGGAAGCGTTAAGTGTATTGTGAATATCGTACTCAAAACGGTTGGCTCCAAACGTATTGTTTAAGTCCAATTCCCATTTGCCGAACTTAGTTTTAAAACCAGCTGAACCTGAATAATCCATAATTTGAGTTCCAATGATTGGATTAAAACCACCAGGGTAAATTTCAGGAATATTTCTCGGACTATCAGGAGTTCTTGTAAATGCATAGGCATCAGAATCTCTTAAACTAGCACCTCCAAAAACGTAAATTTTCGAGTCAGTACCTGTTCCAAATTCACTGTTTACAAATAAACTTCCGTTTTTAGCTTCCGCATCCCCGAATTGTTCTCTGTAAATATCATATTTGTTTGGGTTGGCTGGACGATTGGTATGGTCTTTTTGCGCAATATCAAGCGTTGCATTGATAAAACTTTTATCACCAACTTTAAAACCATAATTTCCGTTTACTTGTATAGTGTTTCCATCAATTCCGCTAGATTTGATATCATCCTTATAGGCTGAATCGGCAGAATAAGCACCATAAGAAACCGTCCCGTTGAATTCTCCTACATTGTCTTTCAAAACAATATTGATAACTCCAGCAATCGCATCCGAACCGTATTGTGCAGAAGCACCGTCACGTAAAATCTCAATACGTTTAATAGCGGCAGCAGGAATTGCATTCATGTCGGTGCCTGTATTTCCGCGACCTCTAGAGCCAAAAAGATTAACCAAAGAAGATTGGTGGCGTCTTTTTCCGTTAATTAATACCAAAGTTTGGTCAGGCCCCAATCCTCTTAAAGTTGCTGGATCAATGTGGTCAGCCCCATCAGAACCAGATTGTTTACTCGCATTAAATGACGGTGCTAAATATTGTAATAATGAAGTGATTTCAATTTGACCTGTTTTTGTTACAACATCTTGAACGTTAATGATATCAACGGCAACTGGAGAATCAACCACAGTCCTTTTTGTATTTCTAGAACCTACAGCTTGTACTGTTACTTCTTCTAATTCCTTACTTTGCTCTGTTTCAGTATCCTGTGCATAACCATAGGATAGGGAAAATAACATAATAGGTAAAATAAATTGTTTTTTCATAGTCTGTTAATTAGTTTGTTTGAGCTAAAATAATAAAAAAAAGTTACTTCTTTTTGCTTTCTGAGCTTATTTTTATAAGGGAATAAGTGTTAATAAATATGTTTAATACAATCTTGATAACTTTATATCGCAACTATTTTATTTCCTCATGATTTGCTTTATATTAGCACAAAATCGATTTTTTCAAAATGCAAGAGCAAGATCAATACACCGAAGACAATATCCGTTCACTTGATTGGAAAGAGCATATCCGTATGCGTCCCGGTATGTATATCGGAAAATTAGGGGATGGTTCATCGCCTGATGATGGAATTTATATTTTATTGAAAGAGGTTCTCGATAACTGTATCGACGAATTTGTAATGGGAGCTGGTAAAACCATTGAAGTGACCATGAAAGATAAAATGGTGACGGTTCGTGATTATGGTCGTGGAATTCCATTAGGAAAAGTTGTAGATGTAGTTTCCAAAATGAATACAGGAGGAAAGTACGATTCGAAAGCGTTTAAAAAATCGGTTGGATTAAATGGAGTAGGTACAAAAGCAGTGAATGCACTTTCGGCCTATTTTCGTGTAGAATCGGTTCGTGATAACCAACAAAAAGCAGCCGAATTTTCTGCCGGAAATTTGACTCTAGAAGAAGAGGTTCAAGAAACAACTAAACGCAAAGGAACTAAAGTATCCTTTGTGGCTGATGAAACCATTTTCAAACATTATAAATACCGTAACGAGTATATCATAAAAATGCTCAAAAATTATTGTTACCTAAATACTGGGTTGACAATAATTTACAATGGTGAAAAATTTTATTCCGATAATGGATTAAAAGATTTATTAGAAGAAACCATTTCGGAAGAAGACATGCAATATCCTATTATTCACTTAATTGGTGATGATATAGAAATTGCTATGACACACAGTAAAACACAATATTCCGAAGAATATTATTCCTTTGTAAATGGTCAAAACACCACACAAGGAGGGACACACTTGGGTGCCTTTCGTGAAGCCATTGTAAAAACGATTAAGGAGTTTTACAACAAACCTTTTGAAGCCTCTGATATTCGTAAATCGATTGTTTCAGCCATTTCTGTTAAAGTTGAAGAACCAGTTTTCGAATCGCAAACTAAAACCAAATTGGGTTCGACCGATATGGGTCCAAATTCGCCTTCGGTTCGAACGTTTGTCAATGATTTTATCAAAACCAAATTAGATAACTTTTTACATAAAAATCCTGAAGTGGCCGATTTGCTGCTTCGCAAAATTTTACAAGCAGAACGTGAACGTAAAGAACTATCTGGAATTCGAAAATTAGCGAAAGACCGAGCCAAAAAAGCCAGTCTGCACAATAAGAAACTACGTGATTGTCGTGTGCATTTAACCGATGCTAAAAATCCAAGAAGTTTAGAAAGTACCCTTTTTATCACAGAGGGAGATTCGGCATCTGGGTCAATTACCAAATCCCGTGACGTGAATACACAAGCGGTTTTTAGTTTACGTGGTAAGCCTTTGAACTCATACGGCATGTCGAAGAAAATTGTGTACGAGAACGAAGAATTCAATTTGCTACAAGCCGCGTTGAATATTGAAGAAAGCATGGAAGACTTGCGTTACAACAATATTGTAATTGCTACCGATGCCGATGTCGACGGTATGCACATTCGCTTGTTGTTAATTACGTTTTTCTTGCAGTTTTTTCCCGAGTTAATCAAAGAAGGACATTTGTATATTCTACAAACACCATTGTTCCGTGTGCGAAATAAGAAAGAAACCATTTATTGCTATAGTGATGACGAACGAAAGTTTGCTATTGACAAATTAAAGCCAAAACCAGAAATTACCCGATTCAAAGGATTGGGAGAAATTTCACCGGATGAATTTAAGCATTTCATTGGGCAAGACATTCGATTGGATCCTGTGATGCTTGACAAAGCGACTTCTATCGAAAAATTATTGGAATTCTATATGGGTAAAAATACGCCTGACAGACAAGAATTTATCATCAATAATTTGAAAGTAGAATTGGATACTGAGGCTGAATTGACGAATTGATTCAAAATAAAGAAAACAAATATTGAATACTGTTAACTGAAACTGTTAACTGAATTATGAGCGAAGAAAACGAAAATATCAACGAAGAAGAATTAAACCCTCAAGAGGAAGAGGCTGGGAATGATGAAACTGGTGATGAAACTGGTGAAGATATTCCATCGGTAGAAGCCAAACATTTTGAAGGGGAACATTTTTACGAGCAGGACGAAAATCCAGAGGATACCATTACCAAAGTTACCGGAATGTATAAAGATTGGTTTTTGGATTATGCGTCTTATGTTATCTTAGAACGTGCAGTTCCTGCTATTGAAGACGGTTTTAAACCAGTACAACGTCGTATCATGCACTCCATGAAAGAGTTGGATGATGGTCGTTATAATAAAGTAGCAAATGTGGTAGGTCACACCATGCAGTATCACCCACACGGAGATGCCAGTATTGGTGATGCTATGGTGCAAATTGGTCAGAAAGATTTATTGATTGATTGCCAAGGAAACTGGGGAAATATCCTAACAGGTGACGGTGCTGCTGCTTCTCGTTATATTGAGGCGCGTATCTCAAAATTCGGATTGGAAGTTTTATATTCTCCAAAAATTACCGAATGGGGATTATCTTACGATGGTCGTCGCCCTGAACCAATCAATCTTCCCGTAAAATTTCCGTTATTATTAGCGCAAGGAGGGGAAGGGATTGCCGTAGGTTTATCGACCAAAATTTTACCTCATAATTTTAATGAATTAATCGATTCTTCGATAAAAATATTAAAAGGGAAACCTTTTACCTTATTCCCTGATTTTCCCACTTCGGGTATTGCTGATGTTTCCAATTATAATGATGGATTGCGTGGCGGACGTGTGCGTGTGCGTGCTAAAATTTCGCAATTGGACAAACAAACGTTGGTGATTACTCAAATTCCGTTTTCGACCAATACCTCAACATTGATTGATAGTATTTTGAAGGCGAATGAAAAAGGGAAAATAAAAATCAAAAAAATTGAAGACAATACGGCTGCTGAGGTGGAGATTTTAATTCACCTTCCGCCTGGCGTATCACCCGATAAAACGATTGATGCATTATATGCGTTTACGGCTTGTGAAACATCCATTGCACCATTAGGTTGTGTGATTGAAGATAACAAACCATTGTTTATTGGTGTTTCCGATATGCTCAAAATTTCGACCAATAGAACTGTCGATTTATTGCGTCAAGAGCTAGAAATTCAATTACAAGAATTAGAAACGAAATGGCATTTCTCTACATTAGAAAAAATCTTCATTCGTGAGGAAATGTATATCGATTTCAAATTGTATTCGGATAAAGAATCGCTTTTTGCATACATGTACAAAGCTTTCGAACCATTCCGTAAATCGTTTGTTCGAGATATTGTTGATGAAGATTTGCAAAAATTAACGCAAATTCCAATGATTCGTATTACGCGTTTCGATTCGGATAAAGCCGATGATGCTATTGCAAAATTGGAAGAGGAAATGGAACAAGTAAAACATCATTTGGCAAACTTAATTGAATTTGCGATTGACTATTTTACGCGTTTGAAAGAAAAATACGGAAAAGGTCGTGAACGTCTAACCGAATTGCGTTCTTTCGATACTATTGAAGCAACGAAAGTAGTGTTGCGTAATACAAAATTATATGTCAATCGTGAAGAAGGTTTCATTGGAACCGGATTGAAGAAAGATGAGTATGTGGCCGATTGTTCGGATATAGATGATGTGATTGTTTTCCTTCGCGATGGAAAAATGGTCATCACCAAAGTCGACGAAAAGAAATTCATTGGAAAAGACATCATACACATTGCGGTTTTCGACAAAAACGACAAACGCACCATTTACAACATGATGTATCGTGATGGTAAAAATGGTTCGACATTTATCAAGCGATTTAATGTTTCGGGAGTGACCCGTGACAAAGAATACGATTTGACACAAGAAAAACCAGGTTCACAAGTGCTTTATTTTTCTGCCAATCCAAATGGAGAAGCCGAAACGGTTACCATTTTATTGCGTCAAGTGGGTAGCGTGAAGAAATTGAAATGGGATCAGGATTTTGCCGAGATTATGATTAAAGGTCGTGCTTCCAAAGGAAATACGGTGTCTAAATATCCGATTAAGAAAATCGAATTAAAAGAAAAAGGAATTTCAACCTTGCGTCCGCGTAAGGTATGGTTTGATGATACGGTGCAACGATTAAATGTCGATGGAAGAGGCGAGTTGTTAGGGGAATTCCGTCCGAATGACCGTTTGTTAATCATCAATCAGTCTGGAAAATTAAAAACCATTATTCCGGAATTGACCACGCATTTTGACGAAGATATGATTGTGTTGGAAAAATGGCATCCTAAAAAGCCGATTTCCTGTATTTATTTTGATGGCGAAAAAGAACGTTATTTTGTCAAACGTTTCTTGATTGAAAATGAAAACAAAGAAGAAATTTTTATTACCGAACACGAAAAGTCACAGCTGGAAATTGTTTCTACCGATTGGCGTCCGGTTGCCGAAATTGTTTTTGCTAAGAATAAAGGCGTTCAAAAGGAAAATCAAACGATTGACCTAGAACAATTCATTACCATAAAAGGAATTAAAGCGATAGGAAATCAATTGACTACAGATAAACTGAAACAAGTCAATTTATTGGAATCGCTTCCGTTTGAAGAACCGATAGAAGTCATTCCTGAAGAAATTGAAGTCAACGAATCGACCGATGAAGAAGGAACCGATTTAAAAGATTATAATATCAGTTTGGATGATGATGGTCAAATCACGTTAAGTTTAGAATAAAAAAAATCCCGCCAAAGCGGGATTTTTTATGGAATCTAATTCGTAATATCCGTATCTTCTAGACTTTTATCAATAATTTTATTGTTGTGAAGTTTGACAGGATTTTTCGATTTTTTCATTCTCAAATTCAAGAACTCAACAAACAAGGAGAAGAATATTGAGAAGTACAAATAGCCTTTCGGAATACTGTTGACTTCCGTTCCTCCAAAGAAAGCCATGTGTGCTAAATGGCCACCTTCTGCCAATAACATTACACCAATTAAGATAAGGAATGATAACCCTAAAATTTGAATGGTTGGATGTTCATTTACAAACTTACTTACTGGACCTGCGAAAATCATCATAATAATGATAGAAATGATAATTGATAAAATCATAATTACTAAAGCTCCTTCGTAGCCAAATCCACCTTCAGCAGGTGATTTCATACTAATTAAACCGACAGCAGTTAAAATACTATCGAAGGAGAATACTAAATTTAAGGCAGCGATTTGAATGACAGCAGACGACAAAGTATTACTTGCTTTTCCAGCTTCTGAATCTTCTGAACCTTCTAACTTGTGGTGAATTTCGGTAACGGATTTGTATAAAAGGAATAAACCTCCACCAAAAATAATCAAACTTTGTCCGGTTATACCCGCTTTAAAGAAGCCCCAATCGATATGAAATAATACATTTTGAAGACTTAATACCCAAGTAATTCCGAATAATAAAATAATACGAAAAACCATGGCTAAAATAAGTCCAATTCTTCTTGCTTTTGGTTGCTCACTTTGGGGTAATTTACCAGAAACTATTGATAAGAAAACGATGTTATCGATTCCTAAAATGATTTCTAAAAAGGTTAATGTTAATAAGGCAATCCACGCATCGGGATTAAAAAGTAATTCGGTCATAATTTGTTTTGTTTATCTTTTATACGTTGTTAATTGATTTTTGTTACAGTTCCTTTTTGTTTTTTTGAGTCGCCTACAAAAGAATATTCGAACTGGTATTTGTTCTTGTTGGTTGTCAATATTTTAATGGAAATGGCTTTTTTTTCTTGCCTATTTTTAGGATGTAATTTTTGCAAGATATATTCACAATCATTAATCCAACGAACACTAGCCGTATCTGTTTTTCCGTTGAATGTTTCTATTTGTAAAGAGTCGTTTCGTTCGAAAACCGAAGTCATTTTCTTTCCGTCGATTTCTTGTGTAAATTCAAAATTTCCAGTTTTAAAGTCGTTGCAATTTCTTTCAACTTGATAACAGGAAACCATTATAAAGCAAAGTAGGAGTACTATTTTATTCATTAGTAGACGAGTTCATATTTAAGTAGTTATTAATCATTGTGTTTAATTTTGTTCTGTTAAGTGGTTTCGAAATGTAATCTGTAAAACCTGCTTTTTCAATTTTTATTTTATCTTCTTCCGAGGAATAGGCGGTTTGCGCTATAATTGGAATTTTAGGATAAATCGGGCGTATTTGTAAAATGGCTTCGAATCCTGATAAAATAGGCATTTTTATATCCATCAAAATTAAATTTATTTCTGGATTATTTTTACAAATTGTTACGGCTTCTAGCCCATCTTTGGCTCTAATGATAGTATAATTGAAATCGGCAATTATTTTTTGGAATAATAAGAAATTAATATTGTCATCTTCTGCAATTAAAATAGTATGTTTAGCATCATTTAAGGCCTTTATTTCTTTGGCTTTTCTTGTTTTTTTAGGAACATTTAATTCATAGAGTAATGGTATAGTAAAATAAAATCGGGAGCCTTCGCCAATTTTTGATTCAAGAGTAATAGTGCCCTCAAGTAATTCTATATAAGCTTTTGAAATGGACAAACCCAATCCGAGACCGCCTACTTTTATAGATAAATCACTTTCAATTCGTCTAAAACGTTCAAAAATTTTATCTAAATTTTCTTCATTAATTCCGATTCCAGTATCGTTTACATAAAATTGAATAGTTTGCAAGGCTTCGTTTACATTATAGCCAAGTGTTACTGTTCCTTTCTCAGTAAATTTGATGGCATTGGTCACTAAATTGGTGATGATTTGTTTTAATTTAGTTTCATCGGTGATGATATCATGAAGTGGTTTTTGCTCACTTGGAATAAGTTGAAGTTCAATTTTCTTGTCCGGATCGATTGTGACTTTAATGCTTTCAAATACTTCTTTTACAGAAGCCTCTAGATCAATAGCAGTATAATTGGGAGCTATTAAATTCGATTCGATTTTTGACATTTCAATCAAATCATCGATGATGTTGATAAGATTTTGTCCACTTTTATTGATGACGTTTAGATACTCTTTTTTTTCTTCTGTGTTTGTTTTCGTATTCAATAATAATTCTGAAAAACCATTAATTGCATTAATTGGCGTTCTAATTTCGTGGGATAAATTCGCCAAAAAGGCCGATTTTAATTTATCACTTTTTTCCGCATCCAACTTTGCATTGATAAGCCTGGATTTCTGATTATTGTTGTCTTCAAACAAGTCACCAATATGTCCAAATTCGCCACTAATTTTTTGTAATTCACGTATTTTGCTATTATTTCCTGACTCCAATATGTTGGTAATTAATTGTAAAGGTGTATAGAACCACTTTCTAGAAAAGTAAAAGAATACGAGAAGATTTATGATAAATGCCACAATAATAATTTGTAGAATAATTTTGGAAGTGGTAAAATCTTTGTGGTATTTTTTATTAAAATAAAAGTTTCCTATAAAATTTCCTTTCCAATCAGTTAATTCTTTTGAAAACGAAACGTTTTTTGAATCGGATTGAACTTTACCAAAAGTAATACTACAATTTTGAGCACTACTTATGTGCTGCATTTTTTTAAAATAAACATCATCTAGGCATAATGCCATAAAAAAGTAACCAGCCGGTTTTTGTATTTTTTTTGGATCATTTGAAGGGTGTATGGTTGCACCGTAGACTTTGTAAACTCGATTTCCATTTTTTATGAAAAAGGTCAAATATTTTTTTTGGTAGAGTAATGAAAAGAAATCCTTTGGTATGATATCCGGATTATAATTGTTACTTGTATTGGCATCGATTAAATTACCCTTTAAGTCATAAACGGAAACCAGGTCTAATTTGTAGACATCAATTGCTGTTCCAACATAAAAATCAAACCATTTTTTGTCTTTTTCATGTGTGTATTTTACAAAATCATCCCAAAAAGACATGTCGTTGACTTGATTTTCATAGGATTGCCAATTCGATTTTAGTAATGACTCAATTTCTTTTTGAAAGTCGGAAGTAGTGATTTGAAAATCTTTCTTTTCTTGCCAGATGGTATAGATGTACAACGTGAAAAAAAGAATCAAAAAGAAACAACTAGAAATAGAGATTAATAGTATTGATTTTTTGTAAGTTGACAAATTCATACTTCTAGTCTTTCACTCGTAGGTGTTGATAGAAGTTAAATATACAACTTTTAAGAATATGATTATTAAAAAAAACAAGTTGAATCAATAAGAAATATTTCCTATTGTAATTTTCTCAATTCATCATCTGTAAAGTGTTTCAAGCTTTTGTCTTTTGAGAATTTATCGGCGTTGTAGTCGTTGGATTTATTTTTAGGGATAGAAAGGCTAGTCCACTCTGATTTTTTGAGCATTTTGGCATAAAATACAATTTGCCCAATATGATAGGGATAATGTGCCAATTGTCGATTGATGGCATCCATTGCCGTTTGTCCTTCGTTACGAATGTAAATAATTTGTGAAAGCTGTTCGGGTTGTAATTCGTTAATAGCGGTAAAAAAACAATTCCATCCTTTTTCCCAGAGTTGCAGTAATTCGGGTTTTGAAGTGATTTCATTTTTAAATTCCCCATCGCGATTACGCCATTCCTTTTCTCCATCAGAAATTAAAAAATCTGTCCAACGTGAAAGCATATTTCCTGCCATATGTTTTATAATAACCGCAATGCTATTAGTGTCTTCGTTAGCACTGAAAAACAATTGTTCTTCTTCCAGTTGTTCCATGGCTTTTTCAGCAACGGTTTTGTAATAGAGCATTTGCTTTTTTACACTTTCCAGGTAAATGAGATTAGTTTCCATCAAATAAGCTTTTCATAATAGTTTGAATACCTTTAAAGATAAGAAAAATTGCTAATAAACACATGATAATTCCCAACCCTAAAATAGGAATATAAAAAGGATGCTCCTGATTTTTAAACGAACTAAAAATTACAGAAGGTCCAATAAACATAAGTGGTAAAGCGAATAAAAGGTATTTGATTCCTTTAGATAATATTTCTTTATTGGTTGACATTTGATCTTATGATTTTTTACTTATAACTTATCCCTTAAAACTCTCCACCGCTTTTCGAACACTACCGTTTTCTTTTAGTAATTTTTCGGCTTCTTCATAACTTACTGGAATTTCACCCATAATCATACGAACGCCACGGTCAATTAGTTTAACATTGCTCAATTGCATGTCGACCATTTTGTTGCCTTTTACGCGTCCCAATTGAATCATCGCTGCGGTTGAAATCATGTTTAGTACCAATTTTTGTGCGGTACCTGCTTTCATGCGACTGCTTCCGGTGACGAATTCCGGACCTACCACTACTTCTATAGGAAGTTGAGCGGTTTGCGCTAGCGGACTTCCTTGATTACAAGTAATACATCCTGTGGTAATGTTGTTCTCGTTACATTTTTCTAAGCCACCAATAACATAAGGCGTAGTCCCAGAAGCTGCAATTCCAATGACCACATCGTTTTCATTGATATTCCATTCTTGTAAGTCTTTCCAGGCTTGATTTTTATCGTCTTCGGCAAACTCTACCGCTTTGCGAATGGCAACGTCTCCACCAGCAATAATTCCGATAACCAAATCGAAAGGTACACCAAAAGTGGGCGGACATTCGGAAGCATCTACAATGCCCAATCGGCCCGAAGTTCCTGCTCCAATATAAAACAGGCGACCGCCTTTTTTCATCTGTGTGACTACTTTGGTAACAACGGTTTCAATTTGTGGCAAGGCTTTTTCTATCGCTAAAGGAACCGTTTTGTCTTCATTGTTGATGTTGGTCAACAAATCGTGAACCGACATTTGTTCTAAATGCTCGTATTTGGAAGATTGCTCAGTAGTTTTGGTGAAAGTCATTTGTTTAAAGTTGTAAAGTGACAAAGGTTCAAATTTACAAAGTTTTTGGTTTGCGTGAAGGATAGTAGTGAAAATCCTGTTATTGTGTAAAAGAAAAATCCAGTGATTGCTTCGTACCTCGCGATGACAGATTGTAGCGAATAGCCTGACCCGAAGGGACACGCCCAAAATTTACATAAAATACGCCAACACAATACCTAATACAATAGCACTCAATTTAGCCAAATTGAACTTATGACCTTCGCTGCTTTCAAAAATGATAGTGGAGGAAATATGAAATAAAATTCCGATGACAAAAGCCGTGATTTCTTTTTGGTATTCAATTAAACCCGATACATCTTGTGCGATAAAAGTGCCCAGCGGTGTCATTACCGCAAAAACCAACATAAAAACAAAAGTGGATAACTTATTTAAATGCGATTGCATTAAAAATGTGGTTAAAATAATGGCAATAGGGAAGTGGTGTACCGAAATTCCCCAAGCCAAATGATGGTGCTGACTTACCGGCATTCCTTCTAATAAGGCGTGCAAACACAAACTCAAAAACAAAGCCCAGGGAATGTGATTCATTTTATCGTGACCATGTACATGTCCGTGCTCGGCACCTTGTGAGAAATATTCCAACACAATCTGGAATACAATTCCAATCATGATGAAAATTCCTATATTGTTATGGGTGTGGTATTCGTAACTTGAAGAAATGGTTGTATAAATTTCTGGTAATAAATGCGAAACCGTAAGCGCCAACAAAAAAGCACCACTAAAAGCCAAAAGTAATTTTAAGTTTTTCTTGTTTTTGGGTTCCAGTATATTAGCAATTCCGTAGCCCAATACAACCGATAAAAAAGGAATTATATATATCATTTGTGTTGATTTATTGATTTGTTAATTTGTTAATTTGATTTTTTTCGAATAAACGAATAACCAAATAAACGAATCAAACTACTTGAAAATCATTATCAATCGTTCCGAATCGTTTTTGAAGAATTTTCGCAATTTGTAATCGCCAAAAGTATCCAACAAATAAATATCGGCTTTTTCCATCATCGTTTCAAAATCTTGAAGGGTTAAAGCACGCACTTTTTCGGTAAAATGAAATTTTTGATTATGGTCTTCAAAATCAATTTCTTTGTAAATATGTCCGTCTTTTACATAACGTTTGATATGGAAATCGATATCGTCAACCGTTTTCACTTCTTCTGCGACTAAATTATCGATGACATAATTTGCATTCATAAAATCAATAACTGCAAATCCATATTCCGTCAGACTTTCTTTAATTGCTACAAGCGTTTTGAAATTGTCTTCTTCGTTTTCAAAATAGCCAAAACTGGTAAAGAGGTTAAAAACGGCATCATACTTTTCTTCCGTTTGCAGGCGCATGTCGTGTACCTTAAAATGAAGGGTGTCGGTGCTTGATTTTGAAGCTTCAGCAATGCTGTTTTCAGATAAATCGACACCTGTTACTTCATATCCTAGTTGGTTCAAATAAATCGCATGACGGCCTTTGCCACAAGCCAAATCAAGGATTTTAGCTTCTTCGGGTAAATTTAAATACTGCGTTAAGTTATCCATGAATTGTTCGGCTTCGGTTTCATCACGATTTTTATATAAAATATGATAATACTTTGAATCGAACCACGTTTCGAACCAGTTTTCGGTAGTATGCGGAAGGTTTTCTGACATTTATGTACGGTTAAAGTGCAAATTTAATGTATTTTTGCCGATGCAATTCAATCGAATGTATTTTTTGTATGGATATTGCCATTGAATCTTGATATCAAAAATGGAAAACTTTAAAATGATTGCCAAAACGCTGTTTGGCTTCGAAGAAATATTAGCAAAAGAACTACAACAATTAGGCGCTCAGGAGGTTCAATTGGGCACCCGAATGGTAAGTTTTGTGGGTGATAAAGGATTTATGTACAAAGCTAATTTGGCCTTACGTACTGCCTTAAAAATTCTAAAACCTATTTATCATTTTAGAGCGACTAACGAAACGAATTTATACAAAGGTATTCAAGGAATCGATTGGTCAAAATACATGAACTCGAATCAGACGTTTGTCATCGATACCACGGTACATTCCGAAAATTTTAAGCACACCCAATTTGTGGCACAAAAGTGTAAAGATGCGATTGTGGATCAATTTAAAGATAAATACGGTCAACGTCCGAGTGTGGATAAAGACTATCCAGATGTAAGAATCAATATTCATATCGATCGCGATCAATGTTCGGTTTCGTTAGATTCTTCTGGAGCTTCTTTGCATCAAAGAGGTTATAAAACGGCTACGAATATTGCGCCAATTAACGAAGTGTTAGCAGCAGGAATGTTGTTGTTGTCGGGTTGGGATGGTAGCTCTGATTTTTTAGATCCGATGTGTGGTTCAGGAACCATTTTGGCAGAAGCCGCTATGATTGCGTGTAACATTCCAGCGAATATTAATCGTAAGGAATTTGCTTTTGAAAAATGGAGCGATTGGGACAACGATTTGTTTGATCAAATTGTGAATTCGTTGATGAAAAAAACCAAAGAATTTCATTATACTATTACAGGCTATGACAAAGCACCAAGTGCAGTCATGAAAGCCAAAGACAACATTAGAAACGCCAACCTTGACGATTATATAAAAATTTCAGAACGCAACTTTTTTGAAACGGAAAAGGAAAATAAAGGTCCGTTGCATATGGTGTTTAATCCGCCGTATGGAGAGCGTTTGGATATTCATTTAGAGCGTTTTTACAGAGAAATTGGTGACACTTTAAAGCAAAGTTATCCCAATACCAATGCTTGGTTTATCACGGCAAATTTAGACGCGTTGAAGTTTGTAGGATTAAAACCATCTCGAAAAATAAAATTATTCAATGGAAAGTTAGAAACTCGATTTGCGAAATATGAAATGTATGAAGGAAGCAAGCGAGAGAAGTTTCAAAATAAAGAGAATAATTAGGATATGATTTCTTCAGAAAGATTAAGCCTGATTCCACTAACAGCAAGTCAGCTTCAAAAGTACGTTTTAAATGACGGTTCATTAGAAGTAGAATTGCAATTGGAACCAACCAATAGAATTATTTCTGATGATTTGAAAGAGGCATTGTCTACTACGATTATACCTAACGTAGCCAACGAAAATGCAAATTATTTATTTTCAACACTTTGGTCGGTTGTTTCAAATGCTGAAAGTAAAATTGTAGGTGATTTATGTTTTTTTGGTGCTCCAAAAGAAAACGGAGAAATCGAAATTGGTTATGGAACTTATGAGGATTTTAGAGGAAACGGTTATATGAAAGACGCTGTAGCTTTACTAATTAATTGGGCAAAAAGCCAGTCGAAAATACTTACTATTATTGCATCTACCGATAAAAGTAATATTGCTTCCTATTCAATTCTTGAAAAAAATGACTTTATCAAAGTATCCGAAAATGATACGTTATATAATTGGAAATTAACACTATAAAACATGAGTAAAAAAGTAAAAGCATTCCTTTATAATTTATTAGGTTTTGCAGCAATATTCATTCCGGTTCGAATTTTGCTTTCGACCTACACTAATTTAGAAGGTTTATTAATTCCGCTAACTGCATTTGTAGTAGGAACATTAGCGGCACCAAAATTTCAAACGGTGCAAACCAATGAAGGCGAAAAACTATTTATGAAATGGTTGTTTTCTAAAGGTGTGAAAGAAATAAAATAACATCATATAAAAAATCCCAATTAGAACTAATTGGGATTTTTTATTATTTCTTCTTCTTATATAGCGGAATAAAATAGGTAATGGTATAATTCCAACCGGCACCAAATTTTCCATCGTAGGTGCGATTAAAACCAGGAATATAAAGATTGTCAAATTCACTTGGTTTTTTCTGAGAAATCAAATAATTCATTCTCACACTCAGACCTGCATAGACATTATTGAATAATTTGGCTTTCATTCCAGCGACTACTTCGGCCCATTGTGCTGATAATCCGTCAAATTTTTTACCCGATACCACCGAATTTCCAGTGCTGAAGTAACCCGAAGTATCATATATTTTATAGGTGTTTAACTCCTGACTAAACGAGCTTACGCCGTAACGAAGTCCGACATGAATCATGTTTTCCATGTCCAACCAATTTTCGTAAAAATTAGTATCAAAACCTGCTTTAAAATAAGTTCCTTTGGTGGTGAAATTCAAACGGTCGTCATCGGTAGTTTTGTTTTCATTACCCAATTCGCCAGCGATATACATTTTTTTGGTCAAACGATAATCGGCCACCAATTCTAGTCCTTTGTAATTTTTATCATACAGTGTTCTTGCAAGTTTGGAGATATCGGCACCAATTCGAAGTCCGTATCGTTGTGTTTTTTTAGTCGTATCTTTTGGTTGTTCTTGAGCATAATTGACCAAAGAAACCAATACTAAAAGAATACTAAAAGAATATTTTAACATGTGTTTCATTTTCGTTTTCGATGGTAAATTTCTGAATCTTAATTTCTTTAATCCAATTGTTAGAGTCTGTTGTCAGCGGCATTCCGTTCGGATTTGTATTCAAATTATAAAGCGTTTTAAAACCACAAGCTCTTGAGATATAGATGTCTTTTCTAGTGTAATTGATGGTGATTTTGTCTTCATTCTGCAAGGTAATGTCCGCATTTTTAGAGTTTAAAACCAAATTGTATTTCACTAGATCAGCATCAGTTTTCAAGGGCAGTTCTATTTTGCTAACAGCATTATATTCTAATGATGAAGTCATACCTTCAGCGGTAACTTTTAAATCGGTTACATTTTTTGTATTCGTCGGATTGTCATTGTCATAAAATTCGATGATGAGTTTTGGAGTGGTTGGGGTACCGTCTTCACAAATATCATCTTTTTCGCAATTCCAAATCGAAAGAGCGAAGAGCAATGTGAATAATCCGAATAGTATTTTTTTCATATTTTTTATATCAAAATTTGTTGCCTGAGGTTCTCGAAGGAAACATTTATTTCTTCTCTAAAAGTACCACATTTTCTACGTGATGCGTTTGTGGGAACATATCCACTGGTCGCACACGAGTGACTTTATACATTTCATCTAGTAAAGCCAAATCACGGGCTTGTGTTGCCGAATTACAACTCACATATACCACTTTTTCGGGAGCAATACTTAGAATTTGTTTCACCACATCAGCATGCATTCCGTCACGCGGTGGGTCGGTAATAATTACATCTGGATGACCGTGTGTTTTGATGAATTCGTCATTGAATATATTTTTCATGTCACCAACAAAAAACTCGCAATTGGTTATATTATTGCGTGTTGCATTTACTTTTGCTTCAGAAATGGCTTCTGGAACCGCTTCCACACCAATTACTTTTTTGGCTTTTTTGGAAACAAACTGAGCAATTGTTCCTGTTCCGGTATACAAATCATACACCAACTCATTTCCAGTTAATCCAGCAAAATCTCTAGTAATGGCATATAATTCGTAGGCTTGTTCCGAATTGGTTTGGTAAAAGGATTTCGCATTGATGCTAAACTGCAAACCTTCCATTTCTTCCAAGATGTAATCACGGCCTTTGAATAAAATGATATCTTGGTCATATAACGTATCATTTGCCTTTTGGTTGATTACGTATAACAATGACGTAATTTCAGGGAAACGCTCTGCCAAGAAATTCATCATCAATTCTATTTCTTTTTTATTATTGTCGAAGAACTGAATCAAAACCATTAATTCACCTGTTGAAGCGGTACGAATCATCAAGGTACGCAACAATCCGCTGTGTTCTCTCGGATTGAAAAAAGCTAATCCGTTTTCGTTTGCAAACGCTCTAATTTCGTTACGAATGGCGTTGGAAGGATCTTGTTGTAAATGACACTTTTCGATATCAAGAATTTTGTCCCACATTTTTGGAATGTGAAAACCAACGGCATTTTTATTGTCGAATTCTTTTTCTGAATTAATTTCTTCTAGTGTCATCCATCGCGAAGAAGAGAATCCGAATTCCATTTTATTACGGTAGAAAAATTGCTTCTCTGAACCTAAAATAGGCTCAAATTCAGGTAATTCAACTTTTCCAATTCGTTTTAAATTATTGTAAACTTCTTGGTTTTTATAAAACAATTGCTGGCTGTATTTCATGTTTTGCCATTTGCAACCGCCACATACGCCAAAATGCTCGCAAACCGGCTCTGTACGGTGTTCTGAAAAACTATGAAATTTTACAGCTTTTCCCTCAAAATAGGATTTTCTTTTTTTGAAAGTTTGTACATCTACCACGTCGCCCGGAACGACATTTGGTATAAAAATAACTTGACCTTCTGGAGCTTTTGCTACACTTACGCCTTTTGCACCTGCATCAAGGACTTTTACGTTTTCGAATACGATTTTGTCTGTTTTTTTTCTTCCCATGGGGCAAAGATAGTAAATGATGTTAGAAGTACGAAGTTAGAAATGTGAAGTAAACCGGAATTGTATTGACTCGTTAATTAATTCTCAATTAACAAAACTTTTATAATTCTTCCTTTTTAGTTCTTTTATTTTAGAGTAAAATTAAATTCTTATGAAGCGTTTTAATAGCACTTTTTTATATTTTGTGTTTTTTTATAGCTCGGTTTTTTCACAGGAAAAGGAAATCAGTGGAGTGGTTAAATTTAATGGAACGAGAATAGCTGATGTTGAAGTAGTAAGTGTGAATGCAAAGCAAATTGTTAAATCTAATGCAGAAGGAGAGTTTTTGATTTTGGCAAAAATGAAAGAAACACTTATTTTTTATTCCAAGCGATTTTTGGTTAAAAAGGTGATTGTGAACGATGAGATTTTTAATCAAGGTAAGATAATTGTAACATTAGAAGAAAAACCAATTGAATTGAATGAAATAGAAGTTAAAAGAACTCCAGAAAATAAAATTGATGTGAGTTATGAGGCTTTGAAAGCTTCAAAAATTGAAAAAGATGTCTTACGACCAAATGTAGTTGGGGTTTATACTGGGGAAATTGTGAATGGGATGGATTTTATCGAGATTGGGAAAAAAATTTTCAAATTGTTCCGTAAAAAGGAAAATGATGGAGAGAATAAAGTGGAGAAAACAAATTTTAGACAATATGTGAAAAATAACTTTTCAGATGATTTTTTCAGTAAAGATTTACATTTAAAAACAGAAGAAATCCCTCTTTTTATTGACTTTTGTGCTTTGGATGTATATTCATCGGAAGTAATTTATAAAAATGGCATTTTAGATGTCATAGAGTTTTTGTTGACCAAAAGAAAAGAGTTTAAAAATTAATGTGTGCAAAAGGCCTGTTTCTACTGTAAATTTGGAAGATGGAAATAAAAAAACTGCAATAAATTAATTGCAGTTTTTTTAATTTAATTGGTTTGAATGTTTAATTCAGCTTAATGAATTATTTTGACTGTTTTACTTCTTCCTGATTCGGTTTTGACTAGAACGAGTAAAATGTTTTTTTGGGAAACCAATGTAGTTTTGAAGTTCTTCGTGTTTACATTATCATTTCCATACCATTTTCGACCTAAAATATCAAAAACACGAACCGATGCAATGATTTCAGAATCAGAATCAATATGAATAAAATTGTCCTTAGAATACACATTTATATTGGCTAAATTTTCAAAGTCAGTGGTTGTTAAAGTGCTACTTGTGGCTTGAATAGCATAATTGTACAATGTTTCATTACAATCATCATTGTCGATAGTAACTGTAGCATTTTTTATTCCAGAGATGCCAGCGTTAAACAAAATGCTAAAGGATAGGTCTTCTCCAGCTGTAACTATAGCGGGTAAAGTAATTCCTGAAAGCGTAAAACGGGAGGCATCAGTACCTGAAATACTGATATTTTTGATGGATAAGGCAGTCGGACCTGTATTTTGAATTTTATAGGTTTTCGAAGTATTCACACTTACGGTGCCAAAATCGGTGTTATTGGTAGTGCTTGGTGTCATACTGTTGTACAGAATGTTAGTACTGTTTCCTGTCACATTGATTTCTTTGGCATCACAACAAGTCCAATTGGCACTCCAACCCGCTTTTGTCGTCGAATTATCAGAAGTAAATCGGAAGGTTAGACTTCCTCCTGATGCATTTATAACCGGAGGCAATGTTGTCCCAGAATAGGTTCCTAATAAAGTGGAAGCAGTTGTTGGACCATCATAAATTCTAAGAAAATCAAAACCGGCTTCGGTAATGAAACTATCGAAAGTTACTTTTATCGAGGTCGCTCCTGTAGGGGCAATGGTAAAGGTGTAGTTTTCGTTGTTGCGATAGCCTCCAATTTCTTCACCCGTATCGGTAAATCGACCCGTACAAGTAGTAGTGGTTATGTTGGAAGCGCTACTTGTTTTAATAAATTCTTTACCAATCCACGCTGAACTATTTAATTCGTTGCAAATCGCACGCACTTGCCACAAATAGCGTCCATCGGAAGCCAATCCAGTAGCATCGAATTGCGAAATAGTAGTCGTGAAAGTATCCCATGTGGCATTTAAGGCATGTTTGTAACGTATTTCGTAAGAAGTAGCTGTCGCAACATCTGCCCAATCGAAACGTACTGTATTATGAGTCAGATTGCTTTCCGCTAGCGCAGAAGGTTCTTCACAAAGTGGTGCAGTGGTATTACACGACCAATTGGCGGTCCAACCCGAAGCTACGGTGGCACAATCGGTTCTAAATTCCAATAATAATTTTCCGCTCGTTCCTACAATAGTGGGAGGAAGTGTTGTACCGTTTAACGTTGCAATTAACGGGTCATTGTAACTTTCGCCATCATACACATATAAATAATCGTAATTGGTTTCTAAGTTTAAACTGCTAAAATTCAAGGAAACAGTACCTGCTCCCGTTGGTTTTATCAAATAGAAGATGCGTTCGTCACTACCATAATTGGCAGCCGAACCCCCGCTATCATAAAAAGTACCAGAACAAGTAGTATAGGTATTTACAGTAGCAGCTGCATACGGATTTAACAAATCGTAGTACTTATTCCAATCCCAAAACGGTCCCGGATCTACGTGTGTTTGAGCCGGAAAATGTTGGTGGCCTTTGATTTTAAAACAACCATCACTAATTGGATTTGTGCCAGAATCTCCGTTTTTATCGTAGGTTCTTTTAAGGTTAATGCCACGTCGGGTTGCCATGTCTTCAGTGAGTTTTGCCGAAACGACATACATGTTATTGGTATACCAGGAAGCATCTTCTATATAGCCTTCATGTTCGATGCCAATGGCATATGGATTAGAATTACTCACATGCCAGGCTTTATCAATTTCGCAAACCGATTGTGTAATTTGACCATCGGAAGCACGAATGTTATAATGTGCTGAAACATTGGCTGACGGATTTTGAAACCACGAAATCGCACCGGCATACGTACCTTGCATCGTGTGAATCGTGGCGTGGGTGATGGCAGTACCACTTCGAGAACTGTAATTTCCAGGATCGGCCGGAGCAGCTAATACAGTATAGGGAAATCCTGCCGATACATCACTACAAGGTGGTGCCATTAATTTATTTTGCTGATATGTTTTTCCGTCTTCGGTTTCAATTTTATCGTTTGTGATTTTTATGGATTTCGATTGTAAAATGCTTAAATTTTTACCAAAAGCTTTTCCAAAATTGATATTATAATTTGGAATTTTATGAATCGCTTGAAACTGTGGTTGGTTCATGTTCATCAGCACCGAATAAAAAAAGGAATCCAAGAAATAAGAGTTTTTATCGGGTAGCTCACTCAGCTGATTTAAAATCACGCGTTGGTTTTCAATCGATTTATCGTCAACTCGTTGTAGTAAATTGTGATAGGCTTTTGCATACGCTAAAATGTTGGCTCGAGGTACATCTTTTATCTCTTTTTCAGAAAAACCAGATAAAGTACTAACCAATTTTAAATTGTTTCTAAAGTAATTTTTGCCATCTTCAATTAAACCCATGACGCCAAAAACATTTGGTAAACCAATACAACTTTGATGGTCAGGATTTGGTGCAATATGTTTTAAATGGGTATTGGTGTAAGCGACTGATTCTAAGATACCTCGTGGAATTTCGGGATACATTCGATAGGCTTCTTCAAAATAAGGATTGAAATCAGCATTGGTTTTGATTTCCCAATTTTGAGCGTTTGTTGTTTTGGCGGACAGAAATAGTAGTGCGAATAGCAGTAATGTTTTTTTCATAATAAAAGGCTTATAACTTGTTTTAGTTCAGCAATATATCAATTTAAAATAAAAAAACAAAAAGTGTTTATAAGTTCTCTTTGAATGGAGTTAAAATAAAAAATAGCTGTAGTTTTGCGTAAAATTTTGAAGATGGTTACACATTTGGTTTTACTGCGAGGCATTAACGTTTCAGGGCACAATATGATAAAAATGGAAGCGTTAAAGCAACTATTAGAAAATATGGGGTTCCAAAATGTACAAACCTATATTCAATCGGGAAATGTTTTTGTAGATGCCGAAGAAGAGCATGGTGCGACCGTTGGATTTAAAATCAAACAAGAAATTTTTAAAGAAATGGGATTGGAAGTGCCTACTGTGGTGATTTCGAAATCCGATTTGGAAGCTTGTTTTGCCAATAATCCATTTTTAAAAGAAAAAGAATTGGATACGAAGAAATTATATGTCGCTTTTATATCCAAAGAATTGAATTCAAGCCATTTGAATGACTTAAAAATGAGTCAGTTCAAACCCGATGAAGTGCATATTGATAGTAGTCGAATTTACATTAAATATGCTGTTGGGGCTGGAAAAACACGTTTTGATCAAAAGTACATTGAGAAAAAACTAAATGTAACGGCAACCATACGAAATTGGAATACCGTTACTGCTTTATTAAATATGTACAATATATAACGACAAGGAATGTATTATTAAGTATATTAGTGAAGTTAATTTTTTCAATATGTTTAAAAGTGCCATTTCAGGGATTGAATTTCAAGAAAGTGAAAAAGTCTTGGGAAAAACCATTCGGATTCCTGTGTTAAATTTGATTAGAGAAGACTATCCGAACTTCAAACTTCAGGATTTTATCGCCGACAGCGAACTCAATATCTATCGCGAAAAATATATTTCGAAGTATTTGGCTACTGAAGTAGGGCAACTTTCTGATTTACATAAAAAAATCATTCACTCTATTAATGATGATAAGTCATTTGTAAACAAAGTAGAAGATGAGGTGGATGTTCGAAACTACGGACAAATTATCGCTGATAAAGTGGCGGCTTTTGGTGGAAGTTGGACTTTTATTATTGCCTTCTTTGCTTTCATTTTAATTTGGATTAGTTTAAATGTTTTCATCTTGGTGAACAATGGGTTTGATCCGTATCCCTTTATTTTATTGAACCTGTTGTTGTCATGTTTAGCGGCATTACAAGCGCCTGTTATTATGATGAGTCAAAATCGTCAGGAAGAAAAAGATCGAGAAAGAGCTAAAAAAGATTACATGATTAATCTGAAAGCAGAAGTTGAAATTCGAATGCTCGATGAAAAGATAGATCATCTCATTATGAATCAGCAACAAGAATTAATTGAAATTCAAAAAGTACAGATTGAGATGATGAATGACATTTTACAGCGGATTAAAAAATAATTCTCAAAATTAGTACTATTTTTGTGCTGAAAAAGGTTGATTTCTCACCTTGAAGTAGGAATTGCGATTTTACCAATCAATAAAAATTATTAGTATGGCAGTTTTAGAAAAATTAAGTTCAGCAGAAGCCATTGCATTAGAAGACAAGCACGGAGCTCACAATTACCATCCACTACCAGTAGTGTTGAATAGAGGTGAAGGCGTTTATGTTTGGGATGTAGAAGGAAAAAAATATTACGATTTTTTGTCGGCGTATTCGGCAGTGAATCAAGGACATTGTCATCCAAAAATTGTAGGAGCAATGATCGAGCAAGCGCAAACTTTAACGCTTACTTCTCGTGCTTTTTACAATGATAAATTAGGAGTGTATGAACAGTTTATAACCAACTATTTTGGTTTTGATAAAGTATTACCAATGAATACAGGTGCCGAAGCTGTTGAAACGGCTTTGAAACTATGTAGAAAATGGGCGTACGAGAAAAAAGGAATCAACGAAAACGAAGCACAAATAATCGTTTGCGAAAATAACTTCCATGGAAGAACAACTACTATCATTTCGTTTTCTAACGATGAAAATGCACGTAAAAACTTCGGACCATATACAGCCGGATTTATCAAAATTGCGTACGATGATTTAGACACTTTAGAAAAAGCGATTACTTCTTCTCCAAATATTGCTGGATTCTTAGTAGAGCCTATTCAAGGGGAAGCTGGAGTGTATGTACCTTCAGAAGGGTATTTAGCCAAAGCCAAAGCATTATGTGAAAAACACAATGTATTGTTTATTGCTGATGAAGTTCAAACGGGTATTGCGCGTACTGGAAAATTATTGGCGGTTCACCATGAGAATGTACAACCGGATATTTTGATTTTAGGGAAAGCGATTTCGGGTGGAGCATATCCTGTTTCGGCAGTATTGGCGAATGACGCTATTATGAATGTAATTAAACCAGGACAACACGGTTCTACTTTTGGAGGAAACCCTGTGGCTGCTGCTGTTGCAATTGCCGCTTTAAACGTGGTAACCGATGAGAAATTAGCCGAAAATGCAGAGCGTTTGGGGCAAATCTTCCGTGCCGAATTGGATAAATTTATTCAGACTTCTTCGGTAGCAACGTTAGTTCGTGGAAAAGGATTGTTAAACGCAGTAGTGATTAATGATACCGAAGAAAGTGATACCGCTTGGAATATTTGTATGCGTTTGGCCGAAAACGGATTATTAGCCAAACCAACTCACGGAAATATTATTCGTTTTGCACCACCATTAGTGATGAACGAAGAGCAATTGTTGGAATGTGTTGCTATAATTATTTCGACTTTAAAAGAATTTGAAAAATAAAAAATAAAAACCCGTTCTGATTCAGAACGGGTTTTTTATTGATATAGAAAATTATTATCTAAATAATTCTCTCATTTTTGCTTCTACCACTTCAGGATTTTGCATGTTTTCCCATCCGATGACACCAATCATCCAAATCATAAAAATCAAGTAGATAACTCCTAAAACAATTCCAATAATACTCAAGACTTTTCCTATTTGGATATTGTTGTAATCTTTGTAGATACTCGGGTTTTCCTGATACAAAGCTGTGTCTTTTTTGGCCAAAAATAATCCAACACCGCCTAGAATAATACTTATAATTCCATAGCAACAGCAGGTGATTATCGAAGCAATTCCTAAAATAATGACTAAAGTACCGTTAGGTAATTTTTGTGTGGGCATGTTTGAATTTGAGCGGATTTCTTCCATAAATTAGCGATTTAGTTTAGATGTTTATAAAAATAAGAACCAACCATTATAATGGCATTGACGATAGCAAAAAAAATAAGGAAGTTCTTGTAGTTTCTGGATTTATCAATAAAATGAAGTCCTACAAAACCAAAAAACAAAAGGGTAGTATAAATGGCAGGAAACATTTGAAATGCACCCACAAAATCACCTTTTGCGAGCAAAAGTAAAGCGCGTTGCGTACCACAGCCAAAACAATCGACTCCGAAAAGTGTTTTGTTCATACACGGAATCATGTAGTCTTCCATTTCGTTTTTTAAGTTTGAACCCAATATTACAAAAAAGATAGAATATAAAAGGGGAGTGAACTAAAGTTTTTTATTTTTGCTAAAATGTTCAAATGTATGTTTGCCAAAGGAGATAAAGTTTCGGTTCTGGATGATAATTTAGATGGAATTGTGTTGAAAGTTAATCAGCAGCAAATTACCATTGAAACCAACGACGGATTCGAATTGACTTTCCATGAAAAAGAACTGATTTTAATTGAATCTTCGGGCGATTTGATGCATAATTTTTCCAATACAAATTTCTCTTCGGTGAAAAAAGAAAAGGAGATTCCCAAAGCCAGAAGTTTCGTCAAAGAAAAGAAGTCGAAAAAAGAAGAATTTGTCTTGGAAATTGATTTGCACATCGAAAAATTGGTGCCCAACAAACGCGGCATGTCCAACTATGATATTCTGACTTTACAAACCGAAACCGTGAAACGTCAAATTGATTTTGCGCTTCGCAATAGAATTCCTAGAATTGTTTTTATTCACGGGGTTGGAGAAGGTGTTCTTAAAGCCGAACTCGATTTCTTATTAGGACGTTACGATAACCTTACGTTTCAAGATGCCAACTATCAAAAATATGGAGTAGGCGCTACCGAAGTGTATTTTATTCAGAAGAAAACGCTATAAAATCTAATTCGTAATCCATTCCCCGAAAGTATAATCAGCACCAGGAGCTGGGCTATAAGTTTGCACCCCTTTTGTGAAAGTCGTATTGTATAGCTTGATCACGTGTTTGTAAGTCGTTGGGGACTCTTGTGTGGTTTCCACTTTGATAATTCCACTAGTCGCAGCGACACCGTTTTCAGCTATCCACTCTTCCGTTAATGATGGACTTGTAGGCGGTATGGCCGTGCAAAAGAAATTGTTGTTCAAGCTTCCACTATAGACTCTGTAGGTAACTTTATTTGTCGCGCTAATTAAGGCAGTTTTCGTGCCAATAGTATGATCAAACAACGCAGTATCTACATCCAATAAAAGCGCATTGTTATTCTTGTATTTAAAAATTAAATTGTTGCCCGAACAGGTTTGAGTAGCTTCAAGTTCGTAATCAAAAGCCAAATCAATCACTTCCGTTCTGTAATTTCCAAATTCATAATTAGCATACACCACTTGTTTGGTTGGTGCGATAAATGTGATGTTTTTGAACGTTATTTTATGGTTATAAGCAATTACTTCCGTCGGGTTTGTAGTATCAAATATCTTGGTTGAAATCACTTCTAAGCTTCCACCTGTTACAAACCATTCTTCAACCACAGGAAGTGTTGGAGTACCACATATATTTTCGCTAGATGTAGTAGTACCATATTTTTTATAGACAATTGAAGTCGAACCGGAAACAGGAATCGTTTGTGTTCCTTCTACATTAGGGAATGTGGCTTCTGGAGTAGCTAAAATTAAGGCTTCATTATCACTTATTTTGTACAAAACAGATGAAGAAGAACATTTTTGTACCGTTGCAGTCGCAAAGTTGAATGTTTCTTCAATGATATTTCCATCATCGCAACCTGTTAGAACTAAAAAACTTACCAAAAGTGAAAGGAAGTACTTCATCATTATTAATTTTAGACAAAAATACTATTTTTAAATTTTAATACAAGTTATTATTATATTTGGACTAAACTAACTGAAAAAACATGAATCAAAATCAAACCACAAAGCCATTAATCATTATTGTTGCTTTGTTTTTTATCTTCGGATTTGTAACCTGGGCCAACGGAACGTTAATTCCATTTTTTAAATTATCCTTTGGTTTATCTAACACACAAGCCTTTTTTGTAACCTTCGCCTCTTATATTGCGTATTTCTTTTTAGCCTTACCTTCCTCATGGATTTTAAAACAATTGGGTTTTAAAAACGGAATTATCGTTGGATTATTTATACTAGGATTGGGTTCGTTAGTGTTTATTCCTGCGGCGCAATCCAAATCGTTTCCCTTGTTTTTAGCAGGTATCTTTATTCAAGGAGCTGCTTTGGCTTTGTTGCAAACGGCTGCGAATCCGTATTTAAGTATCATCGGACCAATAGAAAGTGCTGCCAAACGTATTAGTATTGCCGGAATTTTCAACAAGTTTGCCGGAATGATTGTACCTGTAATTATGGGTTCCTTATTCTTGAAAAATGCTGCCGAAATCGAACAAAAAATAGCCACTGCAACCGGAATTGAAAAAGAAACGATTTTGAACGATGTCTTATCGAGAGTTAATACGCCTTATATTGTGTTGGCGATTATATTTTCGGTTTTTGCCATAATTATAAAATATACAGACTTACCCGAAGTAGAAGTGGAAGAAGATGTTGTAGATGAAAATAGTGGTGAAGCCATTAAGCATACTTCTATTTTTCAGTTCCCACATTTGTTTTTAGGTGCCTTTTGTATTTTCGTTTATGTAGCAGCCGAAGTAATGGCAGGTGATATTATTAGTGTCTATGGAAAAGCCTTAGGTATCGCTCCAGATACCGCGAAGTATTTAACATCGGTGACTTTATTCAGTATGTTAATTGGCTATGTAATTGGAATTTTTACCATTCCGAAATACATGTCACAGCAAAAAGCCTTGCGCATTTGTGCTATTTTAGGGATTGTGTTTTGCACCTTGGCCTTTTTAACCGTGAGTTCTCAATATTCGGTTTTATTTATTGCCTTATTAGGATTGTCTAATTCCTTAATGTGGCCAGCCATTTTTCCACTTGGAATCAATCATTTAGGAAAATTTACCAAAACAGGTTCGGCTATTATGATTATGGGTATTGCCGGTGGTGCTATTTGGCCGTTACTGTATGGTTATTTGAGCGATTTGCCGGAACAAGGTGGATTAGGAATTCCTTTCCATACGGCGTTTTATATTGCTATCTTGCCTTGTTATTTATTCATTTTATATTTTGCGATTAAAGGACATAAAGTCGGAATTCAACATAAGTTTTAAGCAATTAAGTTTCTTAAATAAGCGTTAATTTAAACAATCGGAGGGAAGGAAATAAGTACTTTTACTCCGATTATTTTTTTATATGAGGAATTATTTCGCCATTCTATTACTATGTTTTTTTAGCGTGTCATTCGGACAATCGCTAAAAGAAAGATACAATCTAAGTACCAAAGCTTACCAAGACAAAGATTTTGTTGCTTTTTTAAAACTAACCAAAGAATTGGACAGTCTTAGACCTTCGCATCCAACCTATATGTATAATTTGGCTTGCGCTTTTGCTTTAAATGGAAAAACGGACGAATCAATTGCGACACTAAAAAAATATGTGTTGATGAACATTTCGGTAGCTTTTGAAAAAGAAACGGATTTGGAAAGCATTAAAAACACGACTCAGTACACTTCATTACTAACATTGCAATCCGAATTAAATAATCCTGTAATATCTTCTGTAAAAACGACTATTTTGTCTGAAAGAGATTTGCATCCGGAAGGTTTGTTGTATTTAAAAAAATCAAGACAATGGTTGGCCACCAGTATTCGAAATCGAAAAATTGTAAGTTTTGATATCGCTTCAGGGAAATGCTCCGATTGGTTTACCGACGACAATCTGTACTCAGTATTATCTATAAAAGCGGATGCTGATGAAAAAATACTTTGGGTGACTGCTTCGGCTATGCCTGAAATGAAAAGCTATACTTCAAGTATGGAAGGAAAATCGGAAGTGTTGAAAATTGACATCAAAACCAAAAAAGTGATGCAACGATTTGCTTTGGAAGGCAATCATGTTTTGGGTGATTTGGTTGTCGATAAAAACGGAAATGTATTTATTTCCGATAGTGGAGAAGCTATTATTTTTAAAATTTCCAATGATACACTGGAAGTATGGCTCGATTTAAAAAAGGAAGCCTTCAATTTACAAGGATTGACGTTTAACGACAAACAAACCGAAGTATTTATTGCCGATTATCTCAAAGGAATCTTAAGAATAAATGTGAGTAATCCTTCCGATAGAATTTGGTTGAAATTTCCAGAAGGGACCACTATAAAAGGTATCGATGGTTTGGTGTGGCATAAAAAATCGTTAGTAGCCATTCATAACGGGGTGAAACCGATTCGATTGATCCAGTATTTTTTAAATGAAGCTAATGAGATAATCAATCATAAAGTATTAGACAATAATCGCCCTGAATTTAACGAACCGGCTTTAGGAACTTTGGTTGGGAATAAGTTTTACTTTTTTTCCAATGCCCCTTGGAAAGCCTATGATAAAAACGGTGTTTTAGACGAATCCATAATTGATTTTCCAACCTTATATTACAATCCATTACCCTAATGCAACTCAATAAATACTTTTTTTCTGCTTTATTATCGTTTTTTATTTGGGGATTTTTTAGTCTGGCACTAAAACCATTACACGATTATCCTTCGTTAGACATTCTGTTTTACAGAGTGTTTTATGCTACGACCTTGTTGCTGGTTATCAATTTGTTTTTCCGAAAAGAGAAATTAAAGAAAGATCTTGCGGTTTTTCATTCTTTCGAGAAATCAGAAAAACAAAAAACGTTGGTATTGACTATTTTAGGTGGATTTTTACTAACCTTCAATTGGTTCTTATTCATGTATTGTGTGAACCATGTGAGTTTGCAATCGGCATCCTTTGCCTATTTGATTTGCCCTATCATCACTACTATTTTAGCTTATTTTATTTTGAAAGAACAACTAAGTAAATGGCAATGGTTTTCGGTATTGTTGTGTGTCATTAGTTGTGGTATTTTATCCTATGGTCACGTAACAGAATTGATATACAGTCTTGTTATTGCGACAACCTTTGCTTTGTATTTAATCAGTCAACGTAAGAACAATCAGTTTGATCGCTTTGTGGTGTTAACGGTTCAAATGGTAATTGCTACATCAGTATTGTTGCCTTTTTATCCTTTTTATAAGGGAGAAACACCAACAGCTTCTTTATTTTGGATTTTGATGACACTGATCGTGCTTTTGTTTACAATCATTCCGTTATTTCTGAATTTGTATGCACTCAAAGGCATGAATTCATCTGCTGTTGGGATTTTAATGTATACCAATCCGTTAATCAATTTTCTGTTGGCATTATTTTACTTCAAAGAAGAAATCAATCTGTCACAAGCCATTGCTTATTCACTCATTTTGGTTTCGATACTACTGTTTAATGAAAAAATGTTTTTTAAAACTAAATATTCCTGATAATGAGTTGTTTGTATGTTTTATAAATGTTAAAATTTTGTTAAAATAACAACGTTTTGTCAGTTAAAAGTAAAAAAATACGACCAAATGCATCATTGTTAAGGTGCTAACTTGTAGGTGCTTTTTTGTTAAAATTCTTTTCATAAGTATTTTTATGTTTGCTTCCAATTAACTAAAAAACCAAATTATTATGAAAAAGAATGTTTTGCTTTTTGGAGCATTAGCACTCACCACAATCTTTGCTTGTTCCAAAGAGGATGAGACTACAACTTTAACCAACGAACAACCTGCTGAACAAACTGTTAAACAACCATCAGGTATTGAAAATGAATGTAGTTATGTAGATGCTTATTGGCCTTCTTCTGCTGTTTTATCTACAACTTTATCTGCGGGCGCAGGTACGTCTTCTGATGTTACTTTGATGAACAATCAAAACTCAGCTATTAAAACTTTTTGGAGAGGAACTACTGTGGCGGCACCTACTTTTAGATTTGTTCAAAACGGTACAAATTGGAGTTCTACGTATAACGCAATTTCTTACAGTACGGGAAGAATTTATTATGGAGAAGGAATTTTTAGAGATGCAAAATCTAAAGATGCTTCCAATTTAGTCAATGTAATGATTCTGGCTCACGAATACGGACATCAATTGCAATATGCTTTTGGATTACCTTCTAAAAAAGAAAGTACAGCAAGACCAAATGAATTAGAAGCTGATGGTATGGCAGGATATTACTTACGAAGAGGCTATGGTAAAACCACGTTCTCGAGTATTTCTACCGCTTATGAATTCGCTTATGCTATTGGAGATTATCAAACAACAAGCTCGGGTCATCATGGAACTCCACCTCAAAGACGTTCAGCTGTACGTTTAGGATTTTTGTTAGCCGATCCTGCAAATGCTAAATTAACGGCTAGTCAATTTGATTATAACTTTTTCTACTATTATAACGGAGTGCTAGCAGGAACATATCGCTTGGCAAAACCGTCAACGATTAGCAATGCGACACACCAATACATATTGTCACATATGGAAGAATTAAAGAGAATCCAATCTGGGGAAATGTCTGACACAGAATATTTCAACTTAGACTAGTTCTTTTTATAATGCCTATAATAATCGTAAGGCCACCCAAAGGGTGGCTTTATTGTTTTTATTTTTTTGATTTTGACTTTAGGTTGTCATTTTGTCATACCTATTTCCTTGAAAACTGACAATTTACTCTATTTTCTTCCTTGGCACAATCCTTGTCATTTTGGATTTCGAGTTGTTAAATAGAATATACAAAAATTAAATATATTAAAAATGGGTAAAATAATCGGAATTGACTTAGGTACAACGAACTCTTGTGTTTCTGTAATGGAAGGAAATGAGGCAGTAGTTATTCCTAATGCTGAAGGAAAAAGAACAACACCATCTATCATTGCATTTGTGGAAGGTGGAGAAATTAAAGTGGGAGACCCTGCAAAAAGACAAGCAGTGACGAATCCAACGAAAACGGTTGCTTCTATCAAACGTTTTATGGGACACACTTTTTCTGAAACGACTGATGAAGCAAAAAGAGTTCCATATGCTGTAGTAAAAGGAGACAACAATACACCACGTGTGGATATTGATGGTCGTTTATATACAGCGCAAGAATTGTCAGCTATGACACTTCAAAAAATGAAAAAAACAGCTGAAGACTATTTAGGTCAAACAGTTACGGAAGCAGTTATTACTGTTCCTGCTTACTTTAATGATGCACAACGTCAAGCGACTAAAGAAGCTGGTGAAATTGCAGGTCTTAAAGTAATGCGTATCATCAATGAGCCTACTGCTGCGGCATTAGCTTACGGATTGGATAAAAAAGGACAGGATCAAAAAATTGCTGTATACGATTTAGGTGGTGGTACTTTTGATATTTCTATCCTTGAATTAGGAGATGGAGTTTTCGAAGTATTGTCAACAAATGGAGATACACACTTAGGTGGAGATGATTTTGACCAAACAATCATTGACTGGTTGGCAGATGAATTCAAAGCAGAAGAAGGAATAGACTTACGTTTGGATCCAATGTCATTACAAAGAATTAAAGAAGCAGCTGAAAAAGCTAAAATCGAGTTGTCATCTTCTGCTGAAACAGAAATCAACTTGCCTTATGTTACAGCTACCGCTTCAGGACCAAAACACTTAGTTAAAAAATTATCAAGAGCTAAATTCGAGCAATTGTCTGATTCTTTAGTAAAACGTTCTATGGAACCAGTTGCTAAAGCATTAAAAGATGCAGGTTTATCTACTTCTGATATTGACGAAGTTATCCTTGTAGGAGGTTCAACTCGTATGCCAAGAATTGCTGACGAAGTTGAAAAATTCTTCGGTAAAAAAGCGTCTAAAGGAGTTAATCCCGATGAGGTTGTAGCAATTGGAGCTGCTATTCAAGGTGGAGTTCTTTCTGGAGATGTAAAAGATGTATTGTTATTAGACGTTACGCCTTTATCTTTAGGTATCGAAACTATGGGTGGTGTAATGACTACATTAATTGAGTCGAATACTACTATTCCAACTAAAAAATCGCAAGTATTCTCTACGGCTGCCGATTCTCAACCAACAGTTGAAATCCACGTGTTGCAAGGAGCTAGAGCAATGGCTGCTGATAATAAAACAATTGGTCGTTTCCATTTAGATGGTATTCCACCAGCACCAAGAGGTGTTCCACAAATTGAAGTAACTTTTGATATTGATGCTAATGGTATCATCAAAGTTTCGGCAACTGACAAAGGAACTGGAAAATCACATGACATTCGTATTGAAGCTTCTTCTGGTTTAACTGCTGAAGAAATCGAAAGAATGAAAAAAGATGCTGAAGCCAATGCAGATGCAGATAAAATCGCTAGAGAGCGCATTGAAAAAATCAATGAAGCTGATAGTATGATTTTCCAAACAGAATCTCAATTGAAAGAGTTAGCAGATAAATTATCTGACGAGCACAAAACAGCGATTGAATTTGCTTTAACTGAATTAAGATTAGCTCACCAAAATCAAGATTTGGAAGCTATCCAAAAAGGTTTAGACAATGTTAATGCGGCTTGGAAAACAGCTACGGAAGCAATGTACGCACAAGGTGAGCAAGGGCAACCACAAGGTGAGCCACAAGCACAACAAGCTGAAGGTGATAACGTTCAAGACGTAGAATTTGAAGAAGTGAAGTAATTCTTTTTTAGATAAAAAAAACCCGAATCAGAAATGGTTCGGGTTTTTGTTTTTTACTGTTGATGATAAAACTATTTTATCGCAATCACCGAAATTTCAATATTTACATTTTTAGGTAAGGTGGCTACTTGTACCGTTTCTCTTGCGGGTGC
Source organism: Flavobacterium amnicola (assembly GCF_004122165.1). Taxonomy (GTDB): domain Bacteria; phylum Bacteroidota; class Bacteroidia; order Flavobacteriales; family Flavobacteriaceae; genus Flavobacterium; species Flavobacterium amnicola. Next base: position 53,812 of record NZ_SBKO01000006.1, on the reverse strand, counting down.
AATATCTTCTTTGAAATATTTTCCGTAAACCGCATTAATTCTGGCGAAATCGCCCATATTCATAATAAATATTGTTGCTTTTACGACATTATCAAAAGTCATATCAGCGGCTTCCAGAACAGCTTTTAAGTTTTGCATCACTTGTTCGGTTTCCACTTCAATATTGTCTAAAACCAATTCTCCGTTAGCAGGATTTATCGCTACTTGACCAGAAGTGTATAAAGTATTTCCGCTTAAAACAGCTTGGCTGTATGGGCCAATTGGCGCGGGTGCTTTTTCAGTAAATATGATTTTCTTTGCCATTTTTTAGAATTTAATAATTTTGTGAACTCTTTTTTTATTGATGAAATTTTGAATAATATTTCTCGTGTCCCGATTGTTTTGCATCGGAATAATAATGGTTTTTAAAATCTCTAGATTGTTGATCTGATGATTTAAATCGTAAAAACAATAGCCTTTATAAATCCCATTTTCCAATAAAACGGCACTGCGTTCATTGGTGGAACGTCCCTTATCAATAATCACCATACTTTGATTGTTGAACTGATGATTTTGAATGAAATTCTCCACTCTGATGTTATAGTCTTCGGGTTGCTCCTTTCCTATACAGGCGCCGAAACATTGCTTGATGTCGTATTGAAAACACCCTTTTTTGGTATCATATAAGCCGTTTACTTTCTGGCAGAGTTGGTGCTTTTCGGTGATTTTAAACAAAGCGTTTTTGCCTTCCTGCTGGCTCGAAAATGAAGTGATTTCCTTTTTACGACCATCTGCTTTTAACACTTTTAAAGCCAAATACCCATTGTCATCCATGTCAGCATACAACGCCCATGGGAAAATGGTTTTGCGTTGTGCTCTGTTGTAAATCGGCTTGTTGATTTTTATTTCATCACTTTCTTTTAAAAGTGCGATTAATTCGCTTCCTGTTTCTTCAAAAGTTACGGTATAGACTTCGTGTTGTATCTTTTTACTTTTGCTAGACGTTCCAGTAAAATGTTGGTTGACCCTTTTTTTTATGTTTCGGCTTTTACCAATATAAATGAGTTCTCCTTTTTCATTATGGATATAATAAATGCCTACTTTACTTGGTAAGGCTTCCACAATATCTAATAATTTTGGCGACATGCCCGATTTAATTTCGGTCTTGACAAACGTTTTGACAATACTTTTTTCAGCATCTTTAGCCAATAGCATTTTGAATAATTTCACCGTTGCTAAAGCATCTCCGCTGGCTCTATGTCTGTCGGTAACCGGAATTCCTAATCCGCGAACGAGTTTTCCTAAGCTGTAGGAAGGTTGGTCCGGAATTAGTTTTTTAGACAATTCTACAGTACACAAGGTGGGTCTTTGAAAATGAAAGCCCAAACGACGGAATTCGGTTCGCAGAATGCGATAATCAAATGAAGCGTTATGCGCTACTACGATACAATCTTCGGTGATTTCAATAATGCGTTTGGCTACTTCATAAAACTTAGGAGCACTACGAAGCATGGCGTTGTTAATTCCTGTCAGTTTTACTACAAAGGGTTGGATTTCCTTTTCAGGATTCACCAAACTTATAAATTGGTCAATGACCTCATGGCCATCAAATTTATAGATGGCGATTTCGGTAATACCTTCTTCGTTGTATTGCCCTCCGGTGGTTTCTATGTCGAGTATGCAGTAAATAATATTTCTTTTTTATTTATCTCCCTCCAAATATACTACTTCCAACTCGAATCATGGTACTACCACATGCAATGGCTAATTGATAATCGCCACTCATTCCCATCGAGAGGGTTGAGAATTGACAATTAGCAATTGATAATGATTTTACTTTATCGAAAATAGATTTCAAATATTGGAATTCTTGTTTGATTTGATTTTGGTCTTCTGTAAATGTTGCCATTCCCATTAAGCCTGTAATCTTTATATTATCCATTTGTTTTACTTCTTCAGATTGAAGAATCTCTTCCAATTCCTTTTCATCTAATCCGAATTTTGTTTCTTCTTTTGCGATATAAATTTGTAGTAAACAAGGAATAATTCGATTGTGTTTTTTGGCTTGTTTGTTGATTTCTTCTAGTAATTTCAGACTGTCAACTCCGTGAATTAAACTCACGTATTCGGCCATAAATTTAACTTTATTAGTCTGTACATGCCCAATCATATGCCATTCGATATCTTTTGGCATGACTTCCCATTTTTCGGTCATTTCCTGGATTTTATTTTCGCCAAAAATACGCTGACCGGCATTGTAAGCTTCCATCAAGTCACTTACAGGTTTGGTTTTGGAAACCGCTACTAAAGTTACTTGTGGTGGAAGTGTAGCCTTTATGTTATTAAGGTTTTGTTGGATTGACATTGTGTTTTACTTTGTGTGCGATACGCTATAACTCATAGATCAAAAGACCACTTCTAAATTTAGGCTCTATATAGGTACTTTTGGGTGGCATAATCAAATTGTTGTCAGCTAATAATTTTATTTCATTGATATCAGAAGGGTAGAGCATAAAGCCGACTTTAAATTCTTCTTCGTCAATCATTTCTTTCATATGTAAAATAGATTGCTTGCCTGGTAAATAATCGATGCGTTCGTCGTTTCGTAAATCTTCCAATCCTAATATCGGATTCAAAACAGTATCATACAAAATTTGAGCATCCAGGTTTTCCAGAATCCCTTTGGTACTTTCTTTATGTTTGTATTGTAAGGCATAAAAATTACCGTTAAGGTACATGCCAAACTCATATTTATTTTTGGGTTGAAACAATTCACTTTGCTTATCTGTAATGACAAAATTTTTGGCAACCAGTTTTATGAAATCTTCTTGGGTGTGCCCATTTAAATCGCGAACTACACGGTTAAATTCATAAATTTTGACATTGCTTTCGGCAATTAAAAAACTCATGAAATAATTCAAATTTGGGTTTCCAGAAGCTTTGTCTTGTTCGTATAATAACTCTGCCGAAGCCGAACGATGATGACCATCGGCGATGTATAAATTCGGAATACTTGCAAAATGATCGATCAATAAATTGATTTCGGTTTCCGTATCAATTTTCCAAAGTGTGTGCTTTTCTTTATTGGTGGTCGAAAACTCGTAAATTGGTTTACTTTTTTTATGAATCGCAATAAAGGTATTGATTTCTGTACTATCAGGATAAGTAATCAAAACAGGTTCGGTATTAAAACCAGTTTGATGCAAATAATCTTTAAAAAGTTCGACGCGATATTGTAACGTATCTTCGTGTTTTTTGATGACATCGTTTTGATAATCTTCAATAGAAGTTCCGGCAATAATTCCAGTGAAAGAGTTGGTTTTGGTCTGAATTTCGTATAAATAAAAAACCGGTTTCTCTTCTTGAAATACTATTTTTTCATTTTTGAAATCATTATATTTTAACGTTACGGCCTTGAATCGCTTGTCGGAAGTAATACGTTGCGCATTGGCATAAGCGGGATTAATAACATGTAAAAACGAGTACGGATTAAAATTCAGCCATGCCGCTAGTTCGGCAGGAGAATAATCATCGTACATTCTACAAGAAACCAATCCGACTTTATCAGGTGCGGGACGAACGGCTTTGAAAGGAATTATTTTGGCCATTTATTCAATTGATAATGGATAATTAATAATTAACAATTCATTTTAAAAACTACCAATTATCAATTATCCATTGTTAATTATGAAAATTGTTTCGAAACTTTTTCTGCTTTTTTGCTTTCCGAATAATCGTAAAAACCTTCTCCTGATTTTACGCCTAATTTACCCGCCATAACCATGTTCACTAACAATGGGCATGGAGCGTATTTCGGATTTTTGAAGCCATCGTACATTACGTTTAAAATCGATAAACATACGTCTAGTCCAATAAAATCAGCTAATTGTAAAGGTCCCATTGGGTGCGCCATTCCTAATTTCATAACCGTGTCAATTTCTTGAACGCCGGCTACACCATTGTATAATGTTTCAATCGATTCGTTAATCATTGGCATTAAAATTCGGTTGGCTACAAAACCAGGGTAGTCGTTTACTTCAGTAGGTGTTTTACCTAATTTTACCGATAAATCCATAATGATTTTAGTCACTTCATCAGACGTAGAATAACCACGGATGATTTCTACTAATTTCATGATCGGCACTGGGTTCATGAAGTGCATTCCGATAACTCGCTCCGGATGTACTACTTGCGCAGCGATTTGCGTAATCGAAATAGAAGAAGTGTTAGAGGCTAAAATCACGTTGTGATCACAAACGTCACTTAATTGCTTGAAGATATTCAGTTTTAAGCCTACGTTTTCAGTAGCAGCTTCCACCACTAAATCACAACCTACGACACCGTCTTTAATGTCGGTATAGGTAATAATATTGCCAATTGTTTTGTGTTTGTCTTCTTCAGTGATAGCACCTTTAGTCACCATACGGTCAAGGTTCGCAGCAATTGTTGCCATTCCTTTTTCTAAAGATTTTTCTGAAATATCGATAAGTTTTACGGTAAATCCTGATTGTGCAAAGGTGTGGGCAATTCCGTTACCCATAGTTCCTGCTCCAATTACTGCAATGTGTTTCATTTTGTATTTATATTGAAAGTAGTTTTAATTATTTTTTCATTGAATCAATGATTTGGTAGGCTACGCGTAATGCTTCTGTAGCTTGTTCCAAAGTCACTACCGGAGTAGTGTTATTTTTGATGGCATCGGCGAACGATTCTAACTCATCCAAAATCGCGTTATTTGGTTCTACAGAAGGATTGTCATAATAGATTTGTTTTTTTACGCCCTCGGCATTTTGTAAAATCATATCAAAATCACCTGGAACTTCTGGTGCATCTTTCATTTTTACAACTTCACAAACTTTATCTAAATAATCGACAGAGATGTAGGCATCTTTTTGGAAGAAACGCGATTTACGCATGTTTTTCATCGAAATACGACTTGAAGTGATATTGGCTACACAACCATTTTCAAATTCAATTCTGGCATTCGAAATATCGGGTGAATCGCTTAAAACGGAAACACCACTTGCATTAACGCTTTTTACTTTCGATTGTACCACACTCAAAATGGCATCAATATCGTGAATCATCAAATCTAAAACCACAGGTACATCAGTACCACGCGGATTGAATTCGGCCAAACGATGTGTCTCGATAAACATCGGATTCTCAATTTTATCTTTCACTGCTTTAAAGGCAGGATTGAAACGTTCTACGTGCCCCACTTGCCCTTTTACGTTATATTCGTTGGCTAAAGCAATAATTTCTTCGGCTTCTTCCACGGTGGTAGCAATCGGTTTTTCTATAAATACGTGCTTGCCACTTTTAATAGATACTTTAGCACATTTGTAATGTGAAAGGGTGGGAGTAACAATATCAATAACATCAACGGCGTGAATTAATTTGGCAATGGTGTCAAATCGTTTGTAGCCAAATTCGGCCGCAATTTTATCAGCATATTCCGGATTTTCATCATAAAAGCCTACTAATTCGTATTTGGTTGATTCTTTAAGTAATCGTAAATGTATTTTTCCAAGGTGACCAGCACCTAACACGCCAACTTTAAGCATAGAATTGTATTTTAAACAAATGTAATATTATTTGTTTCAAGTTTCAAGTTTCAAGTTCAAAGTTTTGATTGATTTCTTGTTTGATTTTTACTTTTTTTAGCCCTATTTTTACCAAATATAATTACTTAAAAAGTTGAAAGATACCAACAAACATCAAGGGCTTAGAAATCAATTAGTAAAACTTTTGTCACAAAAAGGGATAACTGATAAAAATGTTTTGGAAGCCATCAACAAGATACCGAGACATCTTTTTTTAGAATCCGGTTTTGAGGATTTTGCCTACCAAGACAAACCTTTTCCTATTGGTGCAGGGCAAACCATCTCACAACCCTACACTGTGGCATTTCAGACAGAATTGCTTCAAGTAAAAAAAGACGACAAAATATTAGAAATTGGAACGGGTTCAGGTTATCAAACGGCAGTATTGTGTGTGATGGGAGCTAAAGTGTATTCTGTAGAACGTCAAAACGAACTTTTTAAAAAAACCTCTACATTACTTCCTAAAATGGGAATACGTCCCAAACATCTTTCCTTTGGCGATGGTTATAAAGGATTGCCAAATTATGCTCCTTTTGATAGTATTATCGTAACCGCCGGAGCTCCTTTTATTCCGCAACCTTTAATGGCACAACTTAAAATTGGTGGCAGACTTGTCATTCCTGTTGGGGAAGATGTACAAGTGATGACTTTATTGATTCGAAAAACCGAAACACAATTTGAAAAACATGAATTAGGAGATTTCCGATTCGTGCCTTTATTAGAAGATAAAAATTAGAATTATTTATAGTCTTTTTTTATTCGATCTAAATCGCGCTTGTTGTCGCGATCTTTTATAGTTTCGCGTTTGTCATAATTTTTCTTACCACGACACAATGCAATATCTAATTTGGCCAAACCTTTTTCGTTGGTAAACAATCGCAAAGGAACAATTGTAAGCCCTTTGTTTTGAACATCCTTCAATAGTCCTTTCAACTCCTTTTTGTTTAAAAGAAGTTTGCGTTCACTTTTAGCTTTATGATTGAATTGATTGCCAAAATGATACTCCTCAATATTCGAGTTAATGACAAAAAGTTCATTATTGTGAAATTCACAAAAGCTTTCGGCAATACCTGCTTTTCCTAATCGTATGGATTTGATTTCGGTTCCTGTTAAAACAATTCCAGCTGTATATCGATCGATAATTTCATAATCGAATTTGGCTCTTTTGTTGAGTATATTGACTGTTTTTAACATAGGTTGGCAAATTTAAGGGAAAAATTGTTCTTTTCAATTTTTGAAAGTATTTTTTTTAAAACTGCTTGATTATCAATTAAGTGTGTTTTTATCGGTATTTTGCTACAATTCATCGATTTGGTGATTATTTTTTTAATTGTTTTTGATATTTTTAAAAGAATTAACTGAAAAACCAACCAAAATGACAAAAAAACTCTTAAAATTTTGCGCAATATCTCTGTTTGCGCTGGCTTCGTGTACTAAAGAAGATACCACAACAACCGAAGCGTCAATTTCAATTCCTGAATCTCAAAAAACCGCTCTGTCGGCGGTAGAGGTAAAATCTAAAGTTTTAGAACAAGTAAATCAAAACAAACAATTTAATTGGGGTTCAACATCCGATTATATGGTTTGGAGTGCACTTCAAAACGGAAACAATGTGTGTACTATTGGTTTTGGAAATTCTAAAACTGATTTCGACCGAAGTAAATCTAGTAATCATGTGTACTTGCAAAATCAACTCTTAAGTTTGATTTCTAAATTTGAAGGAAAACCGATTGCTAAAATTCTAATTAACGCCGATCCATATTTAAATCTAATAGATGTGATTATAGAAAAGCAAGAAACCGTGATTGCCTTGAGAAGATTAGGTTATGTTCGTTATGTAGAACCTTCCGATTTTAGAATGACAGATGATGGGGCTAATGAAAATAAAAATGTGACTACAGATGCTATTGCTTCCTCTTCGGGATGTGGTTTGGAATCAGAAGCTGTAAATGCTCTAGATTATACTATTGTAACGCCAAATGCCAAAGCACCTTGGGCTTTTTACAAACACAATATTCCTTCGGCTTGGTCGTATTCATCGGGAAAAGGTATTGGTTTAGGAGTTGTAGATTCTGGTGCATCTACGGTAAATTCATTGCTAAATGCAAGTTTTAACAATGGACTTTCTACTGGAAGAACGGTCCAAAAATATGGGGTGTATGTTGATTCTATTTGGCCTTGGAGTACAGGTACCGATGGAGTAAATGATTTGTGTGGTCACGGAACAAGTATGGCTTCTGTAGCGACGGCTCCGCGTAATGATAAAGGACAGCCAGTAGGAGTTGCTTATAATGCAAACCTTGTAACTTATCGTGCTGCATCCAACGTTGTACTTGACGGATATCACGAACAAAATGGAGTGAAGAATGCTTTTACCGCGTTAGGAAATAATGCCAATGTAAAGATCATTTCGATGTCAATGGGGCATATAATTTCTGTTGGCAAAATTGAAGATGGTGTACGATATGCTTACAGCAAAGGGAAATTAATATTCTGTGCTGCTGGTACTTCTACAAGTTTTACAACATTTGCGGGTGTAATTTTCCCAGCATGGATGGCTGAAACAGTTGCGGTTACAGGAATCAAAGAAGCAAGTACGTATCAAGCTTGTGATGTTTGTCATACAGGTGGTAAAGTAGATTTTACTATTATGATGGAGAGAGCTTCCGGGAATCATATTCCAGTTAATAGTTATTATGATGCGCAAGGAGATTATGTGGGTGGTTCTTCGGTAGCCACTGCTACAACAGCAGGTATTGCGGCTTTAGTTTGGGCTAAAAATCCGACCTGGACTCGTGATCAAGTATTGGCAAAAATGCGTCAAACTTCTCATTTATATCCTAATAAACATGCTGAATATGGTTATGGAATGCCAAACGCTTTGTTAGCTGTTCAATAAAATTTGTTTTAGTTAAAAAGAAAAAGCCACGCATTGCGTGGCTTTTTTATTGTTGGGTAGCAATAAATTAATAACTTAATTTTAAACCACCATAAATATTGCGTCCTGCGGCGTTAATACCAGAAGCAAAATTTCTATACATTGTATCAAACATATTTTCTACTCCAGCATAGATGGTAACATATTTCATTGGTTTTCCAGCTACTTTAACGTTATACGTTTGCCAAGATGGCATACCAAACGATGGTGCGTATTGTTGATTGTCTTCACCACTGGTTGAATAATCTTCAATGTCTTTTTTACCATTATAAAGCATGTTAGCATCTACGGTTACATATTTGCTTTCGTAATTAAAACCGACTTTCCCATAATGTGGTGGAATGTGATCTAAAGGTTTTTCCTCTCTAGAATCTTTGGCAATAGAGCGACCATAGGTGTGGTTATAGCTTCCGTATATTTTAAAGTTCTTACAAACATTTAAATTCAATTTAGAAGAATATCCAAAGATATAACCATGATTTAAATTTTGAGAAGCATAAACATCTGCAGGGAAACCGTCATAGTTAATAGTGCTAGCACCATTATAAGTAAACTTATCCGAAACAATTACATCGTATAAATGCGTGTAAAAAATAGTGTTGTCAAGTTCTAAAGTTCTTTTTTCATTAAATAAAGTAATACCAAAGTCTCCTGTAATGTTTTTTTCGGGTTTGATATTTGGGTTTGGAACCACCAATCTTCCGTTTCCAGATGAAGAACCTACTGTCGATTCAAATACTTTAGCTAAATCATCAACATTAGGAGTTCTATAACCCGTTGAAAGGTTAAATGAAACTCTAACGTTTTTGGTTGAATTATTTACAATTCCAGCGGCAGCACTATAGGTGATATTGCTTTGTTCGATGTCTTTGAAAGGGAATTTAAAGAAATTTTGATTTACAAATTCACTACGTAATTTTGTAAAACCACCACGTAATCCTAGGTTATACGATGTTTTTTCAGTAATATTAGCGTTATAAGTTGCAAAGGCATCTGTACGTAGGGTAAAGTTTTTTCCATCAGGATAACGAGTATCTAAAGAATCAATTATACCTGTAACTCGATTCGTTCTGTTTGCAGTCGATTGTAAATCATCATAAAAACCTTCCACACCATACAATAAAGTTCCGTTACCTACTTTTGCCTTCAAATCTACATTGACAGAGTAAACAGAAATGTTTTCGATACGCGAATCTAAATTATCAGAATTACGAGATCTGTTAATACGGCTTTCTTCAATTTTTTGATAATTAGCCCCAACAGACAAATCACTATTTAAAAATGCTTTGTCTTTTGTGAATTTATATCCAGCTAAAAGACGTTCTTGTGGACCATAATTCCATACAGCGTAACGCAGTTTATTACTTCTAATATCAGTTAAACGGTCGTAACGAGGAATGTCATTAGTGGTTGAATATTGTAAATTTAAACTATGTGAAGACGTTTCGTTTGGTGCATAAACTAATTTTTGCATTGCATTGTACTGCTTATAACCAGAATATATTTGTGTGTACGGGTCTGGGTTTTTTACAATTTCATCAATATTACCTACTGTAGCCACATATTCAGGGCGTAAACCGAAGTAATCATAATTTCCATTAGGTTTGGTTCCCATTTTTAAATCGCCAAAATCATTGTAAGAAACGGCTGTTAAACCAGCAAATTTTGCACCGTGAAAGCCAAAATCAAAATATCCTGATTTTTCTTTGTTAGCACTTCCGTAACGCGTGTTTAAGTTTGCCGAAAACGATTTTCCAGCTTCAGAAAGTAATTTAGCACGTTTTGTAACTAAGTTGATTGCCCCACCCATAGCGTCTGAACCATATTGAGTAGAAGCAGAACCGAACAAAACATCCGCTTTTTCTAGCATATTTTCGTCAACGGTAATTACATTTTGTAAGTGACCACCACGATACACTAAATTGTTCATACGAACACCATCTACTAGAAGTAAGATTCTACTTGACTCTAAACCTCTTATTACGGGGCTTCCACCACCTTGTTGTGATTTTTGTACGAACAAACTTCCAGAGTTAGAAAGCATTTCGGCAGTCGTTTGATAATTTCCAAATTCAATTTCTTTTTTGTCGATGGTTTGAATTTGTTGCGAATTCTTTTTAGAATTATTATAACGCAACGCTTCCACCTTTACTTCATTCAATTTGTTTGAAGTAGTATCCTGTTCTTCTTGAGAAAACACAGATGCAGCAGCCATAATAGCTACAAGAGTAATTATTTTTTTCATTTTTTTAATAATAGATTGTACGGTTCATTATCATATGTCATTAAGGACTTGCCTGTTGAAATATGAAAATTATTTACTATTTGTATAACTTACGTATTATTGTTTATACAGCCAGTGGTGGCTTTAATAGAGAAGTTACGATATGAATTGTCTTACCTTCTTTTACGTTGAAATTTTCTTTAAAATTAGTTTCGTTGCTAAAAGAGTAGGTAACGGCAATTTCTTCCTCTAAAGTTACATAAGGAAGTTTTTTTTGTATTGTTTTTTTCTTGTCTTTCGAATTGGGATAGTCTTTCTTTAAAAAATGATTGAAAAAAAGATGTAATTTATGTTCTTGGGAATCTTTAAAAGCAATTAATTTAACGACTCCGTCTTTTTCAATTGAATGGGAATAAACATCATAAAAAACACCATCTATTTTGAATTCTTTTTTGTTTTTAATGGAATTCCAGCTTTTTAAAGTGATGTATTTTGTTTCACGTAAATGAAATTTGGTGACTTGCCTTTCTTGTCTATACGTTTTGATTTTTTCGTAAATCGTATCGGAAAAATAGGGCAATAACTGTATGGCATATATGCATATGACAGTTAATAGTGCTATATTTTTGAATCGCTTGAACATAATTGGGTCTACAAATATAAAAACATATCTGCAATTACTTATCTTTTAGCTTGGAATATATAACCGTATCTAAAAAACGACCTTCATAAAATTCATTTTCCTTGAGATGGGCTTCTTTAACAAATCCACTTTTTTCTAAAACTTTTGCCGAAGCCAAATTCTTAGGGTCAATAATCCCTTCAAGAGAGTGCATTTTCATATGGTTGAAACCGTAGTCACAAATCAACTGAACGGCTTCAGTAGCAATGCCTTTTCCGTAAGCTTCTGGTAACAGCATATAGCCAATTTCCGAGCGGTAATGTTCCCATTTAATACGATAATGTCCTATAATTCCGAGAAGTTTATTACTCGGTTTTAATGTAATTGCCCAATTGATACCTTCTCCAGTGTCAATTTTATCGTTAATCATGGTGATGTGTGCCATGGCTTCGTCAAGATTGGTAACCAAAGGTCTTGGGATATATTCCATTATTTTAGGATCGCTTTTCAAGGCATACACTTCTTGAATGTCATCGGAAGTTAATCGGCGAAGGACTAAGCGGTCGGATTCTAAATTCTGAAATGGGAGAAAAGGATTTGTAGTCATGTTATAAAATTTCTATACGAAAAGAGCATTCAAATTTATCATTCGGTGCAAGCGTTTGAATGGCTTCTTTATTTAAAATATTTCCATCTGATTTTAAGGAATCTGCATATCCAAACCAAGGTTCTATACATAAAAATGGTGCCTCCGCTTTGGTCCAAATTCCCAAATGAGGAAAATTTCCAAGATGAATTTTTAAATATGGATTTCCATTTTCAAATATAGTTAAACTTCTGGATGAAATGTTTTTGAAAACCAAGGCATCTTTCTCGAAAAGCGAGTAGGATAGTGGAAGTATTTGATTGTCTAATGGAATTTTGGTTGTTTCGCCTGAAAATTGTTCGTTTTCTAAGGCATGTGTAACCAGTTCTGCATCACTGTCGAACAAAATTTGGTAGTCATTTTTGCTAAAATCTATCGCAAAAGCAGGATGCGCGCCAATCGAAAAAGGCATTATAGTATCGGAATTGTTAATTACCGTGTATTGTAAGGAAAGGGAGTTTTTTTCTAAGCTATATTTTAATTTCAAGTCAAATTGAAACGGATACGCTTGTAATGTGATACTGTTTTCAGTCAATAAAAATTCAATTGTACTCTCTTTTTGATCAATGATTTTAAATTCATAATCTCTTGCAAATCCATGTCTTCCTAATGTGTAAGACGCATTGTTAATGGAAAAAGTATCTTTTTTCAATCGCCCTACAATAGGAAATAAAATAGGGGAAGTTTTGTTCCAGAATTTTGTATCGACATCCCAAATATAATTGTTCTTGTTTTGTTTGATTTGAATCAATTCGGCACCTTTTGAATGTATTTCAACAGAAAGATTTTCATTTGAAATGATGTTATTCATTTATATTCAGAATTTTAGTTGTATTTAAATTTAATTTATTAACTTTATGATAACCCAAATTTATTAAAATTATAATGGTATGAGCGTAGAATTTGTAACAATTGAAAAAGAAGCAATTGCGGACTTGCATTTTCCAAAAAAAGATGTTTTGGAAGAGCGCGAAGATATCGCAAGAAGAAAGCAAGAATTGGACAGAGCGTTGTCTTTAGGAAATCTGGAGCATTCTAAAATTAAAATATTTTTTGAAGACGATGCTTCAAAGAAGATGGTGGAAACAACTATTTGGGGCGTTACCGAGGAAAGAGTGATTTTAAAACAAGGGGTTGTTATCCCGATTCAACGAATTTATAAATCTATTTGATACGTTAGTTAAAGTGATTGACACCCTTTGAAATTATTTTTTGAGGGTGTTTTTTTATGCGGTAGTATTCCAAGGTGTGTTAAAAATTAACTTCAAATTACAGTTTTAATTCTTATTAAATTTTATTTCAGAATTTAACACCTTTTAAGGTTTTGTTTAACATCATCCTTGAGCAATGAAATTTAATTTTACAGAACAATCATCAATCCAAAAACTTATTTGATCATTTAGGTATTTCATGTACAGTTGAAAACTATTTGTTTAATTAAATTTTTGGATTATGAAAAAAGTAATGAGTATTTTGTTATTCGTTTTTCCGCTACTAGTTTTAGGACAGGAAAAAAGAGATTTAGAATTAAGTTCTGATGAATTGCCAACAGTAGTAATTAAAAATGCTGGCGATGATTTTTCGGTTTATTTACCTGATAGAAACCCTGATCAGAAAGTTAGACAGTTACAAGACAAGTTTATTGGCTATAATTTAGGTAAAAATGAAGAAGGCTTTGATGAATTTTTAGTTTTGTTTGAAGGGGAAGATGCTTCTTTAGCTGCTACTTACAATGAAAAAGGCAAATTGTTACGAGTAGTAGAAAAATATGAAAATGTAAAGCTTCCACGTAAAGTTATTTTTTCAGTGTATAAGGAATATCCCGATTGGGTCATTGTTCAAGATAAATTTTTATACACCCAAAAAGATGGGGATATATTAAAAAAACAGTATAATTTAAAAATTAAAAAAGGGAAAGAGACTAAAAAAATTGTAGTGAAACCTAATGGTGATTTAATTGCAGATTTGTAAGATCTAATACAAAGACTAAAAAGGCTGTCAGAATATGACAGCCTTTTTATAATCTAAAAAACCAAACTTTATTTTTCCGAATGGTTGCTGAAAACCAATTCTCCATTAAAACTGTCAAGTAATATTATACTTTCGTTGCTTACTTTACCAGCTAAGATTTCTTTCGACAATCGATTAAGCACTTCTCTTTGAATAACTCTTTTTACCGGACGCGCTCCAAATGTTGGATCATATCCTTTTTGAGATAAATAGGTAATAGCCTCCGGAGTAGCATCCATTGTAATTTGTTGCTGTCCCAACATTTTAATGACATTTTTCAATTGTAGTTTTACAATTTCTTTTATGTTTTCATTGCTTAATGGAGTAAACATTACAATCTCGTCTATTCGATTGATGAATTCGGGACGAACCGTTTGCTTTAATAATCCTAATACTTCTACTTTGGCAGCTTCTGTAGCTGCTTCGATATCACCCTTCAAGTTTTCAAATTTCTCTTGAATAATATGACTGCCCATGTTAGAGGTCATAATGATAATGGTATTTTTGAAATCGGCTACACGACCTTTATTGTCGGTCAACCTTCCTTCGTCTAATACTTGCAAAAGGATATTGAAAGTATCCGGATGTGCTTTTTCAATTTCATCTAATAATATTACCGAATAAGGTTTTCTTCTTACCGCTTCGGTTAATTGTCCGCCTTCATCATACCCAACATAACCTGGAGGAGCACCTACTAATCGACTCACACTATGACGTTCTTGATATTCGCTCATATCGATTCGTGTCATGGCATTTTCATCGTCAAAAAGATATTCGGCCAATGCTTTAGCCAATTCGGTTTTACCTACTCCCGTTGTCCCTAAGAATAGAAAAGATCCAATTGGTTTTTTCATGTCCTGAAGACCAGCACGGCTTCTACGCACAGCATCACTAATCGCTTCTATAGCTTCTTCTTGCCCAACAACTCTTCGATGTAATTCTTCTTCCAAATGAAGTAGCTTGTCTCTTTCACCTTGTAGCATTTTCATAACAGGAATTCCTGTCCATTTTGCGACCACTTCTGCAATGTCTTCCCGCGTCACTTCTTCTTTAATCAAGGAAGTTTCCGATTGGTTTTCTGCTAACTGAAGTTGTAATCCGTCTAATTTTTCTTGTGCTTCTTTGATTTTTCCATAGCGAATCTCGGCTACTTTCCCATAATCTCCTTCACGTTCGGCACGTTCGGCTTCTCCTTTGAAATCTTCAATTTCTTGCTTTACCGCTTGGATAGTGTCTACCAAATCTTTTTCC
Organism: Flavobacterium amnicola; assembly: GCF_004122165.1. Lineage (GTDB taxonomy): Bacteria > Bacteroidota > Bacteroidia > Flavobacteriales > Flavobacteriaceae > Flavobacterium > Flavobacterium amnicola. The sequence continues at coordinate 38,536 of NZ_SBKO01000006.1, read as the reverse complement.
GATTTCCAACGGGTGAATATTTCATTGCGTTCTTCTTTCAAATTGGCCAAATCCAATCCAAGAATTTTTAGTTTATTTTCATCATTTTCTCTTTTGATTGCTTCGATTTCAATTTCCAACTGCATGATTTTTCGATCCAAAACATCCAATTCTTCTGGTTTCGAATTGATTTCCATACGCAGTTTAGAAGCCGCTTCATCCATTAAATCGATGGCTTTGTCCGGTAAAAAACGATTGGTAATATAGCGTTGCGATAACTCAACCGCAGCGATGATGGCGTCGTCTTTAATACGAACTTTGTGATGGGTTTCATATTTTTCTTTGATTCCACGTAAGATTGAAATGGCACTTTCGGTATCCGGTTCGTCAATCATTACTTTTTGAAAACGACGTTCTAAAGCTTTGTCTTTTTCGAAATATTTTTGGTATTCGTCTAAAGTGGTTGCTCCGATTGCTCTTAGTTCACCGCGCGCTAGGGCAGGTTTTAAAATATTGGCGGCATCCATAGCGCCTTCGCCACCACCAGCACCAACCAAAGTATGAATTTCATCAATGAAAAGCACAATGTCTCCTTCAGCAGAAGTCACTTCTTTCACGACCGATTTTAAGCGTTCTTCGAATTCTCCTTTGTATTTTGCACCCGCAATTAAAGCACCCATGTCGAGCGAATACACGATTTTGTCTTTTAAATTCTCCGGAACATCACCATCTACAATTCGATGTGCTAATCCTTCCGCAATAGCGGTTTTACCCACTCCAGGTTCTCCGATAAGCATCGGATTGTTTTTAGTACGTCGGGTTAAAATTTGTAATACGCGGCGAATTTCTTCATCACGTCCAATCACCGGATCCAACTTACCTGTGCGCGCCAATTCGTTGAGGTTTTTGGCGTATTTATTCAGGGCATTATAGGTTTCCTCGGCTGAAGCAGAAGTTACTCGTTCTCCTTTTCGGATTTCGCTTATAGCGGCTTCTAATCCTTTTTCGGTGACACCTTGGTCTTTTAAAATCTGTGCAACTTTACTTTTGGATTTAAAAATGGCTAGAATTAAATGTTCAATCGAAACGTATTCATCGTTCATTTTCTTAGCAATAGTGTTCGCTTCCAATAGTGTTCGATTGGCTTCCCTAGAAAGCATCAATTCGGCACCCGTTACTTTTGGAAAACTTTGGATGGTACTGTCTAAAATTTGCTTGAACAAATTCAGATTCACATTTAATTTTTTCAAAATAAAAGGCGACACATTTTCATCCACTTCTAAAATACCTTTAAAAATGTGTTCGTTTTCTAGTTGTTGTTGGCCATAGCTTTGCGCTATTTGCTGTGCTTGTTGTAAGGCTTCTTGCGATTTGATGGTTAAATTATTTATGCTCATATTTTTTTAACGTTTGTTGTTTATTTTTTACTTTCTAAAGTGTTTACCTTTGCGAAGTATTGGACAATTTGTGTTCCAATGTTAAAACAAAGACAAATTGACTGGTTTTTAGCGATTTAAGAAATTAAAATCGGTCAAAATGACTTATAAATAACGAATTATGAGCTTTTTTAAGAATATTTTTGGAGATTCAAATGACGAAACTTCAGTCCCAAAAATGGATTGGACTTTACTAACCAATGAGCAACAACTCGATGAAATAGTGGAACAATCGAAATCAAAACCGGTAGTCATTTTCAAACACAGTACTCGTTGTAGTATTAGCCGTATGGCTTTAAAACAATTTGAAAGAGAGTTTGATTTAGAAGATAAAATTACTCCTTACTTTTTGGATTTATTGGAATATAGAACAATTTCAAACGCAATTGCTACTGTATTCGGTGTTATGCATCAATCGCCTCAAATTTTATTGATTAAAAATGGAATTTCGGTTTATGATGCTTCTCATAGCGATATACAAGTCGAAGATCTTAGAATGCGATACTAATTATTTAGAACAATCAAATTAAAAGAAATGTTTACGATAGAGCAAATAAAAGCAGCACATTCAAAAGTAAAGTCAGGAGCAGATTTTCCAGCCTACATCAAAGAGCTTAAGCAATTAGGAGTGCGATTTTATGAAACTTTTGTTTTCGATGGTCATACCGAATTTTATGGAAATGAGCAGGAAAAAATTTCTTCTGACTCTAAGTATGAAAATTTAGAGATTGCTGAAAATAGTAATGTAAATCAATTTGTAATCGATTTGAAATTGCATCAAAAAGGTCAAACCGATTATCCTACTTTTTGTGTAGATTGTGCAAAGGCGGGTGTAGAAAAATGGGCCGTTAATATCGAAAAACTCACATGTACTTACTATGATAAAGTAGGAAAGGAATTATTAATTGAAAAAATCCCTCAATAATAGTCTGGAATTAGCGATAAAAAAAATCCCGTCTCATTTTTTGAAAGAGACGGGATTTTTTATTTTCTAAATTTATTTCGGGTAATAATGTTCTTTAATTTGGCTTTCAAATCTTCTCCGCTATCATACACCATTTGTTCATTGGATGGGAAAGGAGTCGCACGTCGACCAAAATACTGCAAATAATCATTATCACAGGCATTTTTATCCCCGTTGTAGTTAGCATAAATATATTCGAAAACATACTCGCTCGATAAAGGGAAAGTGTCTATTAACTGATTACTTCTAAAATCAATATAATCAATTTTAGCGGTCACTTGACAGGATTTAAATTGTTTGAATTCGTAAATGGTAGCGCGAACGGTTTTCATGTTGTCGACCATTACTACATTTCCTTTATCATCTTTTACTTGGTTTCCGTTAGCGTCTAATAATGGTTTTTTACCGTCTGCAATTTGCTTTTCTTTGGTAAATTCACGTTCTTTTATTTGTTCTGGTGAAATGTTGATATTTCTGAAATTTACCAACATTGCAAAATCATATTTTATATCTTTTTGGCGATTACTGTGATAAACCGTCCATTTGTCATTTAATCCGAAGGTGCTAAAATCTAAAAGATCACTTTGCAAACGAGTTGGTATCACCATATTGGTTTCGTTTTTGGTATACACGTGAACATAATCGGTTCCTTTAAATAGGCATTCGTTCATTAATTGCTTGGCATCTTTGTAGTTGGGATTGATTTCTTCCAAATACCCAAAATCATCATAAGCTTCACGATAGTTAAACTTATCGTTGTTTTTCATTAATTTTTTAGCATTATCATATAAATAGGCAGATAATTTAGATTTGGTCGCTATAATTTCGTCTGAATAATCATCAAAAGGGAAAATGGCATTTCGTCCTTCTTTTAATAAAGATAAGGGCAATAACGGTCGGATGCGTTCTTGACGATTTTGTAATTGCAGGTAAAGCGTATAAATTTTTTCCAGATGTGAAGCACTGCCGTCTTTTTGACGCATGGCAATATCGTCTAAATCTCTTTGTTTTACTTTGGCAAAAGCTTCTTCAAGAAGATAGACATAATCTTGTTTTCCTTTGGAATTTTTATTGGTTTTTAGGTTTTCAATGGAACGATTAATAGCACCATCATAATTACCGTCGCTAAGCATTGATTGTGTTCTTTTCACACCGCTACAACTGATTAAAAAAGCTACAAGTAATAGTAGAGAAGTAATTTTCTTCATAATCTTGAATTTTGGCAAATATATGTAATTCGAAAATACAAAAAGTAAGCCAAAATAGGAATTACTTTATAGTTTCATTTTACCAATAACTATCTTGAAGAATTTTCCACTGATTATCTTCCTTTGTAAAAACCAGTGTAAAACTTACTTTGTGGATTCTATTTTGTTTGTCTTTTATTTCAGAAGTTCCTTTTTGCCAAATAACAGTGTCTATTTTTTCAATAGAAGTAGTACTTAGTTTCCAGGTACCTCCAAGGTTTTCGAATGATTTCCAGTATTTTTTGAGTGCCTCTTCTCCTGAAATTTCAGTGTTACTTCCAATCACCTTTCCTTTTTGGGAATAGAAACCAGTTATTGATTCAAATTTACCTTCATTGTAAGCCATTTCCATATCTTTTAAAATGGATTGAATTTCGGCTTCAATCGTAGTGGATTTGTTTCTGTATTCTAAATCAAATTCCGGTGTAAAAGTTTTTCCATCATCATTCGAAATCTCTCCAAATTGACGCACAAATCCGTTTTCTAATTTGTAAAAAGTAAGACGTCTGATGCTTATTCCATTATTATTGTTTTTGAATGGTCTGCTTAAAAACTGCATGGCATTGTTTTCAAATTTCCCCGTCAGGTATTCGGTTGTACCTCCTGCATTGTCCACCCACGTTTGTTGCCATTGTTCGGTTGCGGCATTGTACGTGTTGTAGCTTTTACCTGAAAAATACAATCCTTGTTGTGCATTCGCGGATGTCCATTCCTCTAAAACAATACAGTTGTTTAATATTTTTGTAATTTTAGAATGTCCCGCTAACCCTTTTTTACCATAGACCTCCCAGTCGCCAATCCAAAAATCGAATTCATTATATTTTGGATTCGATTCGCAAGGTTTTTGTGCAAAAGTAGAAAGAGTAATTGTTCCGAATAATAAAAGAAAATAATGTTTCATATTATATATAAAAAATAAGAGCAATTTAATTCAATTGCTCTTATTAGTATGTTAACAAAAATGTAATGTTATTTATTTAGTTGGAATAGGAGGTAACAGTTTGCTGGAAACTTCTCCAAAACCAATTCTAATGTCTTTGTTTTGACAAAATCCTCTAATAATAACAGTATCCCCATCATTGATGAATTTACGTTCTGAACCATCTTTCATTGTAATTGGTTTTTGTCCGCCCCAAGTCAATTCAAGCATCGACCCAAAAGAATCTTCAGTTGCTCCAGAAATGGTTCCAGAACCCATCATATCTCCAGAATTAATACGACAACCATTTATAGTATGATGTGCTAATTGCTGACTCATAGTCCAATACATGTATTTTAAATTGGATTTTGAAACGATACTTTCTTCTACATTTTCAGGTGCAATCGCAACTTCTAAATTAATATCGAAGGCATGATCTCCTTTTTGTTGTAAGTAAGGAAGTGGTTTTGGATCATCTTGTTTTGGAGACGCACAACGGAAAGGCTCTAAAGCATCCATGGTTACAATCCAAGGTGAAATAGAAGAAGCAAAGTTTTTGGCTAAGAATGGTCCTAGAGGAACATATTCCCATTTTTGAATATCACGGGCACTCCAATCGTTTAACAATACCATTCCGAAAATATATTCTTCGGCTGCTTCAATAGGAATATTTTCTCCCATTACATTAGCATCGGTAGTGATAAAGGCGGTTTCTAATTCAAAATCAACTAAACGAGAAGGACCGAAAACAGGTTGCGTTTCTCCATTTGGAAGGGTTTGTCCCATTGGTCGGTGCACTGGAATTCCTGAAGGAACAATGGTTGAACTTCTTCCATGATAGCCTACAGGGATATGTAACCAGTTGGGTAATAAAGCGTTCGCAGGATCGCGAAACATTTTACCAACGTTTGTGGCATGCTCTCTACTAGAATAAAAATCAGTATAATCACCAATAAATACGGGAAGTTGCATTTCTACGTCTTCCATTTTAAAAATGACAACATCTCGATGGCTTTTGTTATCTCGTAGTTTGGCATTTTCGGCATCAAAAATATCGGCAATGCGATTACGAACCAATCGCCAAGTTTTTTTTCCATCGGAAATGAAATCATTTAAAGTGTCTTGCATGAAAACATCGTCGGTTAATTCGATTCCGTCGAAATACCCCAATTGTTGCAAAGCACCTAAATCAATCGCAAAATCACCTATGCGAGATCCAACCGTTACTACATTTTCTTTGGTTAAAAAAACTCCAAAAGGAATGTTTTGTATAGGGAAATCGCTATTTTGAGAAATCTCTAACCACGATTTTCTGTCAGGATTGTTAGCTGTTATAGGCATAATATATTTTTTTGTGATAAATCATTAATTTGATAGTTCAAATATAGTTTCTATTGGGATTATACCAAACACTTTTCGTATTTTTGAACACGATTTAACAAATTTATAAGAAATGCAACGCGACGAACAAATTTTTGACTTAATTCTTGACGAACAAGACAGACAGATTCATGGTATTGAACTGATTGCTTCTGAGAACTTTGTAAGTGATCAGGTAATGGAAGCAGCCGGTTCTTGCTTAACTAATAAATATGCGGAAGGCTATCCCGGTAAACGATACTATGGAGGTTGTGAAGTGGTTGATGTTGTAGAACAAATTGCTATTGATAGAGCAAAAGCACTTTTTGGTGCCGACTATGTGAACGTGCAACCGCACTCTGGTTCTCAGGCCAATACAGCTGTTTTTGCTGCATGTTTAAAGCCAGGTGATAAAATTTTAGGATTCGATTTGTCTCATGGAGGTCACTTGACTCATGGTTCTCCAGTTAATTTTTCAGGAAAATTATACAATCCAGTATTTTATGGAGTGGATGCCGAAACAGGTGTTTTAAATTATGATAAAATTCAAGAAATAGCGACTAAAGAACAGCCGAAATTAATTATTGCAGGAGCATCAGCGTATTCTCGTGATATGGATTTTGAGCGTTTTCGTAAAATCGCCGATTCAGTTGGCGCGCTTTTAATCGCCGATATTTCGCATCCTGCTGGCTTAATTGCCAAAGGATTGATGAATGACCCAATTCCACATTGTCATATTGTAACCACAACTACTCACAAAACATTGCGTGGTCCTCGTGGTGGTATGATTATGATGGGTAAAGATTTTGAAAATCCATGGGGATTAACCACTCCAAAAGGCGAAATCAGAATGATGAGTCATGTATTGGACATGTCGGTTTTTCCAGGGAATCAAGGTGGACCATTAATGCATATTATTGCGGCCAAAGCTGTAGCCTTTGGAGAGTGTTTGTCAGACGAGTTTTTTCGTTATGCCGTACAAGTGCAAAAAAATGCACAGGCAATGGCAGAAGCTTTTGTAAAAAGAGGCTACAATATCATTTCAGGTGGAACAGACAATCACATGATGTTGATTGACTTACGCAATAAAAATATCTCTGGAAAAGAAGCAGAAAACGCATTAGTGAAGGCTGAAATTACGGTAAATAAAAATATGGTTCCTTTTGATGACAAATCGCCATTTGTGACTTCGGGAATTCGTGTGGGAACTCCTGCTATTACTACTCGTGGTTTGGTAGAAAGTGATATGGAAACGGTGGTTGATTTTATCGACAGAGTGTTAATGAATCATACCAACGAAGAAATTTTGGAACAAGTTGCCGATGAGGTAAACGAAATGATGAGCGAAAGAGCCATGTTTGTATTTTAAAACAAACTTCATTTATAAATAAAAAATCCCGAGTTATTGCTCGGGATTTTTTTTATTCATTCAAATGTTCATAAGCACCTAAATCAGGGGGAGAGGTTCTGGTTTTGCCATCAGCATCTTGTGCAATGATAAACGCGGGATCTCCTTTAGCTTTAGCCGCAGAAGTTAAACCAATTCTTAAGTTGTTTTTAACTGAATTTTTAAACTTTGGATCTCTCGAATTGATATTGGTCGCAATCAAATTGCTGTTGTCATTCAAAAATGGAGTGTACAGCGGATTGGTGTTCAATTGGCCGCTAGGATCATAAAATTTGATCAAGCAATGATTGATGTTATAATTAAAGGCAATTGAGGTGTCAGAATCTCTTTTTAAACCCAATTCAATGTTGCCTAATCCATAAATAATACAGTTGGTAAAATTAGCTTGTACCAAAGGCGAAACAAATAAAGCATCACCTTGTTTATAGGTATTGTCTAAATAAACCGCTGGACTTTGTCGGGAACCTGACCAATAATTGGCAAAAGTACAATGCGTAAAATCATAACTTCCACCTAAAATACAGGCCAAGCTCGATTGACCACATTTGTTGATTACAATATTTTCACCGTTTATTTTTCCTTTTCGAGCAATGATTCCGTAATTGGAAGCATTGTAAATTTGAGTATTTTTAATTTGAACAGTTGTCGCATCTTGATTATCTACAAATATTCCAACGGTAGCATTTTTGATGGTGGCGTGGTTGAATGCGTTATTAGTACTTCCTTCTGCCAAATAGATAATTCCCCATTGCCCTGGAGTTTCTGAAAAGCTAGGTTCCAGTCGGTCGCCCTCAAAAATCACTTCGTTTTCTAAAGATTCGGTAGTAGAAATAGTTCCATTGACTTGAATACTTCCGCCATTTTTTACAAAAATCCCCGATTGATCATGAAAATGAACACGAGCGCCAGGGTCAATGGTAAGTACATCCCCCGATTTGACTCCTGCATAGCCATAAATGACATAAGGCTTGTCTTTTGTAAAATGCAATTCGCCTCCAGAAAGTTCAAATCCATAAATTTTACTTTCAGGATCAGTATCATCTAATTGTAGGTTTTCATAGCTGTATCCGCCACCGCTTATTGGCGTTCTATCAGGATATAAAAAGATGGCATCTTGAATCAATGTCACCAAATTGACTTTTTGTTGGTAAGCACCTGAGTCGAATAAAATTTCATCAGTGTATAACAAATCGGTTGGATTGGCATCAATAATGTCGGCCGTTTGTTCAATAAAGACAAACATACTGTCTTTGGCTAAAAGCTCAACATTGGTGAATAATTTACCATTATTGTCCGATCTTCCATCTACCATTAATCGGTATTTGGAACTTGCTCCTTTTCCCAAAGCAATACTTGGGATGGAAATGTCTTTATCACTTCTGTTATAGACTTTCAACATATAAGTACTTGAGGCAATTCCTGTAAAAACAGTGTCTAAATACACCGTTGTTTTTGAAAACTGAAGATTTCCAGTACTGGGTACCGTGTCGAAATCTTTTCTACAAGAAGTTAATGTTGTTAAAATAATTATAATTAAGGAAAAGTAAATGCGCATTGTTTTTGATTTATTTCGGATAAAAATAGTGAAAAACTATAAACGAATGAAATTGTTTTTTATTCTGCTATCTCGAATTTTAATCCTATTTTTCGTAAATTTGAGTCACTAATCCTAAAACATGAACTTTAATAAAGAAGAAGTTATTCGTATTTGCAATAAAATGTGTCAAAATACTTTGATGCAAACCTTAAATATAAAATTTACGGATGCCGGGGAAGATTTCCTAGTTGCTACAATGCCCGTTACACCAGATGTTCATCAACCTATGGGTTTATTGCATGGAGGGGCAACGGTGGCTCTCGCCGAGAGTGTGGGAAGTGCAGCTTCCATTATGTTTATAAATACTGAAAAACAAGAAGTTCGTGGTATCGAGATTTCTGCCAATCATTTAAAAAGTAAACGAGAAGGATTGGTTACGGCAACTGCCAAAATAATTCATAAAGGACGTTCTATTCATCTATGGGAAATAAGAATTGTAGATGAACAAAATAATTTGATTTCGCTTTGTAAACTGTCAAATATGGTTTTACCTAAACGTTAAAACAATGAAATCTATTTTTGAAAGGGTAAAAATTCAGCAAAAGCTGCATTTACCGTTTGTTATTTATCGAAAACCCAATTCGAAAACGTTAATCGGAATTTTTCAAAAAGACGATCATTTGTATTTTTCTGAAGATTTTACAGAGAAAGGGTTTGTATTTGCTCCATTTTCTGGTGTTCCCATTTGTTTTCCCTTCGATAAATCGGAAGTAAAATTCAATAATATTTATTTTGAAAGTTCTACGGAGACAACGCATCAAGTCGAGACATTACTGGAAGAAAAAGAAAAATTTGAATCCCTTGTAGCAAAAGGAATTGAAGTGATTAAGGCAGGTATTTTTAATAAAATTGTGGTTTCAAGAAAAGAAACGGTAGAAGTTGAAGGCTTCGATTTGGAAACTACCTTTGAGAAAATGATTCATAATTATACGACTGCTTTTTGTTATTGCTGGTTTCATCCTAAAATAGGTTTGTGGATGGGCGCTACACCAGAACAATTGTTTAAAGCCAAAGAATACAAATTTCAAACAATGGCTTTGGCAGGAACGCAAGCATTTAAAGGGGATGAGGAAGTTTTATGGAAAAGCAAAGAGCGTAAAGAACAAGAATTTGTCACCGAATTCATCATCGATAAATTAAAAAAAGAAACCAAAGAAGTTCAAATTTCGGAACCCTATACAACGAGAGCAGGTAATTTACTTCACCTTCGTACTGATATTGAAGGGGTGTTAAATCAAGATAGTAATTTAAAAAATGTAATTGATATTTTGCATCCCACACCCGCCGTTTGTGGTTTGCCCAAAGATTTAGCTAAAGCCTTTATTGAACAAAACGAAGGCTATGATAGAGAATTTTATACGGGGTTTTTGGGTGAAATCAATTTAGATTATGCCACCAATGATACTGCTACCGATTTGTATGTGAATTTGCGTTGTATGAAAATAGAAGATAATAGAGCCAATTTATTTATTGGTTGTGGAATAACTAAAGATAGTCATCCAGAACACGAATGGGAAGAAACGGTGAATAAAGCCAAAACAATGAAACAAATTTTATAATGAAATTAGATATACTAGCCTTCGGCGCGCATCCTGATGATGTAGAATTAGGTTGCGCTGCTACCATAGCCAAAGAAATTTCACTCGGTAAAAAAGTAGGAATTATCGATTTAACTCGTGGAGAATTAGGAACTCGCGGCACTGCCGAAATTCGTGATGCAGAAGCGAATAAAGCTGCCGAAATTTTGAATATTTCGGTTCGTGAGAATTTAAATTTTCGTGATGGTTTTTTTAAAAATAATGAAAAGCATCAATTGGAAGTCATTCGAATGATTCGAAAATACCAACCTGAAATCGTATTGTGTAACGCTATTGATGACCGACATATTGACCATTCTAAAGGAAGTAAATTGGTTTCGGATGCTTGTTTTTTATCCGGTTTGTTAAAAATTGAAACGAGTTGTGATGGTAAAATACAGCAACCTTGGCGACCAAAATTAGTCTATCATTATATTCAGTGGAAAAACATTGAACCGGATTTTGTGGTCGATGTTACGGGTTTTATGGATATAAAAATACAGGCAATCCTGGCGTATGATTCTCAATTTTACAACCCGAATACGAATGAACCTGAAACACCAATTACTTCAAAAAACTTTTTAGACAGTGTGAAATACCGTGCGCAAGACTTTGGGAGGCTAATTGGGACGGAGTATGCCGAAGGATTTACGGTAGAAAGATATTTGGCTGTCAATAGTTTAGGAGATTTAATTTAATTTTGTAAAAAAATCTTTTGCAAAACTCAACTTTTGCGCTATATTTGCACTCGCAAACGAAATTTAGATTCTAAACGGAGTTTGTATAGCGAATAAATGGTGATTGTAGCTCAGTTGGTTAGAGCGTCGGATTGTGGTTCCGAAGGTCGCGGGTTCGAGACCCGTCTTTCACCCTTAAGCAAATAAAAAAAGCGTTGATATTTTCAACGCTTTTTTTTGTTTCTATAGTTTATCTACAACTGGTCGTTTGTCTCTATTGGCCAAATCCCAAGCAATGGCAAAAGCTAATTGGGCTCTTTTTGCTAAAGCATCATATTCAATTTTTTCAGGATCATCGGTAGGCATGTGATAGTCTTCGTGTGTTCCATTAAATAAAAAAACTGAAGGGATGTTGTGCTTTGCAAAATTATAATGGTCAGAACGGTAGTAAAAACGATTCGGATCATTTTTATCATTGTATTTGTAATCCAAATCCAGCTGGACAAAATCTTTGTTTGCTTTTTCGGTAAGGTCATATAAATCCGAAGACAAATAATCGGAACCAATCACATATACATAATTATTGCTGTCTTTATGACGTTCGTCACGGCGGCCAATCATGTCAATGTTAACATCGGCAACAGTATTTACTAATGGGAATAAAGGATTTTCAGAATAGTATCTTGATCCATGTAGTCCATGTTCTTCCCCAGTTACATGTAGAAACAAAATTGATCGTTTCGGTCCTTTTCCTTCATTTTTAGCTTTTTGGAAGGCTTGTGCAATTTCAATTAATGCCACTGTTCCAGATCCATCATCATCGGCACCATTATATACTTCACCATTTTTCATTCCCACATGATCATAATGTGCAGAAACAACCACAATTTCTTCCGGTTTTTCAGAACCTTCAATAAATGCCCAAATGTTTTCAGAATCGCCTAGTTTTGGACTAAAAGCTTTTTGGAAAAAGGATGCTGGTATGGGTTGGTAAAACGATTTTGCTCCTTTAGGGAAGGGAATACCATCAGTTTTGTATTGTTCAATGATGTACTTACCTGCTTCTTTTTGTCCGGCTTCACCAGTATTTCTGCCTTGCATTGCATCCGATGCAATTACATATAAATGTTTTTTTAAATCTTCTTGTGTGATTGTTTTGATATAATCCTCAGCTGAAGCTTCTTTGCCTACACTTGAAATACTTGTAACAGAATTTTGAGCTTTACAGCTAACAAAAGCAATTGAAAGTAGTCCTAATAAAAATAGTTTCTTTTTCATTTTAAAACATTTGATACACGAATGTAACTAAAAGGATAAAAATTATCAAGAATTATTAGATTTAATTAACATTTAAAGCGCTATAGGCAATCAATAAAACTAGAAAAATTGCGATGAATATTGAATTAATTAAAAACATTAAGCTGACTTTTAGTCGCGAAATGAATTTAGTTTCGAGATACATTCTTCTGTGGGATCTGAAAAAGTAAAAAATCCACCAGAATGACATGGTTACCGAAGCAATGCCTAAAATTATTTCAGTGGTGTTGTTTTTTCCAAACCAACTCAAAACCCAACTCAATAACATAAAAAGGCTAAAAGAGAGCAAAAGCATTGAAAAGTAATGAAAGGTATATACACCATGCTCGTAGTAATACCAACGTTTTTTATTGTGAAATAGCCAAAGGATGAAAGCAAAAATTGGCAAATACATGAAAATTACTTTTGGTAAATTCTGATAGATGGATTTAACGAATTTGTATTTAAACTCCTCAAAAGTATTGTGCTCGCTTATTTTGGCTATTTTTTTCATAATCCAATATTCAACAGCATTGAATTTTTCTTCTTTTGGCAGTGATTTTTGAATCGAATCGAGCGTTGCTACACTTTTAATTTCTCCAATAGCTATTACATCCGATATTTTTTTGGTATTGGAATCTTTGTTTTGATCGGTATTAGTGACTTTTACAATTGAATTGTCATCACTTTGGAAAACAGGAAGTACGGAAAGTAAAAAGAAAGTTACAAAACTGATAAAAATATACAATTTAACAGGAGGGACATAGGTTTGTCTTTTACCCGCTAAGTATTCCTTGGTGAGCTTTGCAGGACTGAAAAGTAAATGTTTGATGGTTTTCCAAAAGGAACCATCATAATGCGTCAAATCTTCTACAAAATGCGTAAATAGATAATGAAAAGATTCTCTCGTATGTTTGTTTTCTTGTCCGCAATGGGGACAAAATCGTTCTTCTACTACATGTTGGCAGTTTAAACAAGTTTTATCTTCACGTAAAGAATGTTGTCCCATATCGCTTACTCTTCTGTTTCTAACTCATTTGATTTAGAATAGTTACGCCATTTTTCAATACAGTCTTTCATATCTTGTGGAACTTCAGTATCAAAGCGCATATATTCTTTTGTGGTTGGATGTTCAAATCCCAGTGTTTTGGCGTGTAATGCTTGTCTTGGTAATATTTTAAAACAATTTTCTACAAACTGCTTGTATTTAGTAAAGGTTGTTCCTTTTAAAATGAGATGGCCACCATAACGCTCATCATTAAATAAAGGATGACCAATATGTTTCATATGCGCCCGAATTTGATGGGTTCTTCCGGTTTCTAAATTACAAGAAATAACGGTGATATATCCAAATCGTTCTAAAACTTTGTAATGCGTAACGGCTGGTTTTCCAATTTCGGGGTCGTCATAAACGGCCATTTGCATGCGGTCTTTGGCATGACGGGCCAGATTGCCTTCAATGGTTCCAGCATCTTCTTTAACATTTCCCCAAACAATCGCGATATATTCTCTTTCGGTGGTTTTGTCTTCAAACTGTTTGGCTAAGTGTGCCATAGCTTGATCGGTTTTGGCGATGACTAATAAACCAGTAGTGTCTTTATCTATTCGGTGAACCAATCCAGGGCGTTCACTACTATTCATGGGCAGATTTTCGAAATGGTAGGCCAAGGCATTTACCAAGGTGCCAGTATAATTTCCGTGACCAGGATGTACGACCAAACCAGCCGGTTTATTTATAAGCAATAACGATTCATCTTCATAAACAATATCCAACGGAATGTTTTCTGGATCAACTCTATTTTCGAAAGGAGGATGCGAAAGCATGACCTTTATTTCGTCGAAAGGTTTTACTTTGTAATTTGATTTTACTGGAATTCCATTAGCAAAAATATTACCTCTTTCTGCGGCTTGTTGAATTTTATTACGCGTTGCATTTTCGATCAATTGCATTAAGAATTTATCAACACGCAAGATGGATTGTCCTTTGGGTGAAATAAATTTATAATGTTCGAATAAATCGTCTTCTAATTCGTCTTTCTCGTTTTCAATAAAAGTAATTCCCATTAATCTGTAATTTCAGTAGAATCAATTGGATTTGTATTTTCAAGATCTTCGTCTTCAAAACCTATTTTTCCATCTCCAAGTACTAAATTGATTTTTGTCATTTTTAATACTTGTTGACCTGCTTTTATCGGTTTACCATTAATATTCATTTCCAGTACCATGTCCTTGGCTAAATTAGGCACATAGGTAGTATCACCAACAGTCAAGCCCAATGCGTTTAATGTAGGAACAGCTTGACGGTAGGTTTTTTGAACCAATTCTGGCAAGCGAACTTTGGCATAGGCTTGTGCATTTATTTTGACATAAATCACACGATTTTCTTTGACTTTACTTCCTGCTTTTGGATCTTGATTGACAATGGCCAATTTTGGGAACGATGGATTGTAATCGACTGTATCTAATAATTCATAGTCTAAATCCAACTCATCAAGTTTGTCTTCAGCTTCTTCTAATGTCATTTTACTAAGATTCGGAACGGTAATTTCCTGACCATGGTTGGTCGTAAAACCAATCCAATACATAAACAAAAACAAGGTAGCGCAAACAATAAGAAGGGCTAAAAAGACTTGTTTGAAAAAGGTAAAGCTCAAAAGAAATTTTTGTAAACTCATAAAAATGTATTTCGACAAAGATAATAAAATTGTAAAGTGTTTTGTTCCGAAAAAAAATGATAATTTTGTTTTACTATATAATTTTTTATGAAGCACATTGCCATCATCATGGGAGGTTACTCAAGCGAGTACCAAATTTCACTTAAAAGCGGAAACGTAGTTTATCAAAATTTAGATAAATCAAAATTCATAGGATATCGAATTCATATTTTTAAAGAAAAATGGGTCTATGTAGATGATAATGAAAATGAATTTCCAATCGATAGAAACGATTTTTCAATCACAATCAACGGAACCAAAATTCTTTTCGATTGTGTTTTTAATGCGATTCATGGTACGCCAGGAGAAGACGGATTAATGCAAGCGTATTTCGAATTAATAGGTTTAAAACAATCTTCTTGTGATTATTACCAAGCAGCTTTGACGTTTAACAAACGTGATTTGCTTTCGGTTTTAAAACCTTACGGAATCAAAACGGCGACTTCCTTTTATTTGAATCTTGGTGATGTTGTAAATGTCGATGAAATTATTGATAGAGTAGGGTTGCCTTGTTTTGTAAAACCGAATAAATCGGGTTCCAGTTTCGGAATTTCGAAAGTCCATAAAAAAGAAGATTTTTTAGTAGCGGTCGAAAATGCTTATAAAGAAGACAACGAAATCATCATTGAAAGTTTTCTGGATGGGGTAGAAGTTTCAGTTGGAGTAATTAATTATCAGGGAGAAGTAATTGTATTGCCTATTACTGAAATTGTTTCCGAAAATGATTTCTTCGACTATGAAGCCAAATACTTAGGAAAATCACAAGAAATTACACCGGCTCGTCTTTCACCTGAAATTGAAAAAAGAGTGCGTGAAGTAGCTAAAAAAGCATACGAAGTTTTAAAAATGAGCGGATTTTCACGCAGTGAATATATTTTAGTGAAAGGAGAACCTCATATGTTAGAAATGAATACAATACCAGGACTAACTTCAGAAAGTTTGATTCCGCAGCAAGCTCGCGAAGCCGGAATTTCATTGCAAGATTTGTTTTCGAATGCGATTGAATTAGCGCTAAAAAAATAATTTATGAGAAAAGCTGTATTCCCAGGTTCTTTTGACCCTTTAACGTTAGGACATTTGGATATTATCAAAAGAAGTATTCCGTTATTCGATGAGATTGTCATTGCAATTGGCGTGAATGCCGATAAAAAATACATGTTTTCTTTGGAAGAGCGCAAACGTTTTATTGAAGAAACGTTCAAAGAGAAACCGACCATTTCGGTAATCACTTATGAAGGCTTAACTATTGAATTGTGTAAGAAGTTAAAAGCCGAATTTATACTTCGTGGTCTTCGCAATCCCGCCGATTTCGAATTCGAAAAAGCCATTGCACATACCAATAGAAGATTGTCTAAGATAGAAACGATATTCTTGCTAACTGCAGCCAATACGTCGTTTATAAGTTCTAGTATCGTACGTGATGTAATAAGGAATGGTGGCGATTATAAAGTACTCGTTCCTGATGCTGTGAGAATCAAATAAAAGCAAAAAGCCTGATAGTTAATACTTATCAGGCTTATTATTTTCTTCTTCTTTCTTCACGACTTTTCTGGCGACTTCAATTTTAAATTTCTTGCCTTTCATTTTTTCATCGCGAATATTACTTAGTAAGTCTTTGACTTTTTTAGATTTCACAGCGGCAAAAGAGATGAAATCTTTGACTTCAATTAATCCTAAATCGCCTTTTTCTAATTTTCCTTTTTGAGAAAAGAAACCGACAATGTCAATTTTATTTAGTTTGTTTTTCTTTCCACCGCTAATGTAAATGGTTTGGAATTCTGGTGCTTTGGGTAATGTTGTAGCGTTTTCGACATTCAAAACGGTCATTCCGTAGTTGATGTAATCCAGTTTCTTTTCACTTTCATGAACCACAATATACGAAGTTCCCGTAGCCATCATTCTCGCCGTTCGTCCGTTTCTATGAGTAAATTCGTCTTCTTTGGAAGGCAAATGATAATGAATCACGTGTTTCATCTCTGGAATATCCAATCCACGTGCTGCCAAATCGGTGGTCACTAAATAACTTACACTTCCATTTCTAAATTGAATCAAAGCGCGTTCGCGCTCTTCTTGATCCATTCCCCCGTGGTAATACGTAGCGTAAATTCCTTTTTCGGTCAAAGTATCACTAATTCTTTCGGCAGCATCACGATGGTTGCAAAAGATAATGGCTTGTTCCGATTGTAAAGAACAAATCAATTGAAACAGACTGTTAATTTTGTCCTTTTCTTTCGATACAACCATTTTCATCGAAAGATTGGTTTTTTCTTCTTCCGTTGGAATAAAATCCAAAACAGTCGGATTTACGACTCTCGTGTATTTCGGAATTTCAATATCAGAAGTCGCAGAAACCAATACCCGTTTGTTTAATTTAGGCAATCTCCCAATGATATAAGACATTTGTTCGTGGAAACCCAATTGCAATGACTTGTCAAATTCGTCAAGAACCAAGGTTTCAATAGTGTCGGTTTTGAAGGTTTCTCTTTCAATATGATCGGCAATTCTTCCAGGTGTTCCAATTAGAACCGCTGGTGGATTGCTTAAATTTTTAATTTCCGTTTCGATAGAATGCCCACCGTAGCAAACATTTACCTTGTATTGGGTGCCCATTTTTTTCCAAACCTGTTCAATTTGCAATCCTAATTCTCTTGACGGCACTAATATTAAACATTGAACCGCATTGCTATCTTCTTGTAACATTTGGAAAATAGGCAGTAAAAAAGCCAATGTTTTTCCCGAACCTGTTGGAGATAGTAATAAGACATTGCTGTCGTTAAGGATGACATCTTGAGCAACTTCTTGCATTTCATTTAGGCTTTCGATACCTAAATTGAGCAAAACATTATTGGAATGATGGAATGTATTCATTTGGCAAAGGTAGTTTTTAAATTACGAATTGGAAATCGGATTTTTTATAAATGGCTAAGACATTAATTTATTTACATTTGTGATTACATTTTTGAAAACTTCTGCGATGCGATTTTTTTTATTTCTTTTTTTAGGATTTTCTATTTCAATGGTGAGTCAAATCAATACTAAATATGTAACTGATTTTGAAAAAGGAAATGGAAACCAATCGGCCAATTACGAACAAACCATTCAGTTTTTTAAAGCTTTAGATGCCGATTTTGAAACGGTAAAAATGGAGATTGCTGGAGAAACTGATAGTGGTTTGCCCTTGCATATGGTAACGTTCCATTCTGAGAAAACGTTCGATTTTAAACAACTACAACAATCAAAATCGATTATCCTTATCAACAACGCTATTCACGCAGGAGAGCCGGATGGGACAGATGCCACCATGCAGTTTTTTAGAGATTTGGCCTTGGGAAAAATTAAAGCGCCGAAAAATACTATTTTGGTTACCATTCCAGTTTATAATATTGGTGGTATGTTGAATCGAAATTCGACCTCGAGAGTGAATCAGAATGGACCTGAAGAATACGGTTTTAGAGGTAATGGAAGAAATTTTGATTTAAATCGCGATATGATAAAATCGGATGCCAAAAACACAAAAAGTTTAGTGGCGTTATTTCACCAACTGAATCCTGATGTCTTTATAGACAATCATGTGAGCAATGGTGCCGATTACCAATATACTTTAACTTATATTCAAACCGAACCAAGCAAATTAGGCAAGGAGTTGGGGGCTTTTATGCAAACTAAAATGACTCCTTCTATTGTAAAAGAACTAGAATCCAAAGGAGTACCTACAAGTCCCTATGTGAATGTTTGGGGAACAACTCCCGATAACGGTTTTACTCAATTTTTTGATGCCCCACGATATACTACGGGGTTCTCCTCATTGTTTAATAGTATTGGTTATGTAGTGGAGACACATATGTGGAAGGATTATGCAAAGCGCGTAAAAGCGACTTACGAATTTATGTTGTCGACTTTAAATTATGTGGAGTCGCATTCGAACGAAATTAAATCGGCCCGAAAAGCAAATGAAAAGCAATTTAAACCAAATGATAAGTATCCTATTCAATGGGTAATTGATTCCTCGAAGGTGGTTCGTTTTGACTTTTTAGGATTTGAAGCGGGGTATAAAAAAAGTGAAGTAACGACTGGAAACAGATTGTTTTATGACCGAAATAAACCTTTTAAAAAGCCAATATCCTATTATCCTAATTACAAATCGGTGAAAGAAATTGTGATTCCTAAAGCCTATGTGATTCCCCAAAATTGGTGGAACGTAATTGATTTGCTTACATTGAATCGTTGTCCGTTTAAGCGTATTCAAAATGATACTTTAATGGAAGTGGAGAGTTATACCATTCAAGACTATAAAACGTCCAATACAGCCTATGAAGGTCATTATTTGCATCGAAATACAAAAGTGAACGCTACCTTAGTAAAAGAGAAGTTTAGAAAAGGAGACTATATTTTTGAAGTGCAACCTGAAGTAGTAAAGTTTTTAGTGGAAGTGTTAGAACCAGAAGCGATGGATTCGTATTTCAATTGGAATTTTTTTGATACCATTTTGCAACAAAAAGAAGGGTATTCTGATTATTTGTTTGAAGATTTAGCCGTTCAGATTTTGAAAGAAAATCCGCAAATAAAAAAACTATTAGAAGATAAAATGAAAGCAGAAGCTTCCTTTGCCAATGATGCCAATGCACAATTGGATTTTATATATAAAAATTCAAAATACTACGAAAAAGCACATTTGCAATATCCCGTATTTAGGATTTTGAAGTAATCGTTTTTTTGAGCGTTTT
Source organism: Flavobacterium amnicola (assembly GCF_004122165.1). Classification (GTDB taxonomy): domain Bacteria; phylum Bacteroidota; class Bacteroidia; order Flavobacteriales; family Flavobacteriaceae; genus Flavobacterium; species Flavobacterium amnicola. Next base: position 18,639 of record NZ_SBKO01000006.1, on the reverse strand, counting down.
AAGATTCAATTGTTTTAAAGGGTCTCTATTTTTTAGACAGTATGAAGTGTGAAAATGATGATTTTGCAAAAAATCGATTTGAATTTTATCCCATGATTCTCTATTTATTTCGGGATGAAAATGTTGTAATTCTTCCAATAATTTATCTCCTCTGGTTTTGAAAGTAGTGGTGCCAAGGTATTCCAAGTCGGCATCCGCCAAAATGTCTTCGAGTTTATTTTTTGGAAGTTGAGGTACTTTTGTAGCTTCAATCATTCCGGTAATTAGGTCAATTTCATCTAAAGAATAGCCATAATCTGGTAGTATTTTTTTTGACATTGCAATACTTTTCTCTTCGTGCCCTTTATTGATCTCATTGAGATAGCCGGCATCGTGAAATAAGGCTGCGGTTTTAATAAGGATAATTTCTTCTTGGGCTATTTTTTCAGACAAAGCGATATGCTCGGCCATTTCTATTACATGTTTGGTATGTTTCCAATCGTGATAAACTAAATAGGGAGGTAATTTTGTTTGTAGACAATTTTGCATGTAAGCAAACAAGCTGTTCCAGTCATTCATTGTCTAATGTTTTTTTCTATAACGTAAAATTCCTCCGCTGGCTTCTTTAATGTATTGAATAAACATAAAAGCTTTGGGGTCTAATTCACTCACTTCATTTTTAATTCGGAGTAGTTCTAATCGGGTGACAACAGTAACAATTATATCGCAATCGGTTTTAATATTAAAACTATCAGGGAGGTAGCCACGTTCCCCTTTTATAACGGTAATTCCTTTTCCAAATTTGGTTACAATGAGTGATTTTATTTCTTCACTTTTAGCAGAAATTATATTCAATGCGGTGTATTGTTCTAACCCATCAGCGATATAATCCAATGATTTTACAGCAGCAAAATAGGTTACAATCGAATAAAATGCAGTTGTAATTCCAAATACCCAAGCGGCAACTAAAAAAAGAATCGTGTTGATGCCAAAAATGACTTCTGATATATTGAGTCCAATTTTTCGTGTCACCAGCAATGCTAAAATTTCTACACCATCCGCAATAGATCCACTTCTAACGCATAATCCCATCCCAATACCAATTAGACATCCGCCAAAAAGTGCAATCAAAATAGGGTCGGAAGTCACACTCTCTATATGGATCAAATAAGTGCAAAGACTTATTAAACTAAAAGTAATGAAAGAATGGACCGCGAAGGTTTTACCCAGTATTCGTTTTCCTAAAAACAAAAAAAACATATTAAAAATCAAGACGAGTGCGGCAAAAGGAATATGAGTCACTTCGTTCAGAAGCATAGAAAGTCCTATTACACCTCCGTCAAGAAATTTATTAGGTAACATAAACCCTTTAAGTGCAAGCGAAATAAAAATAACTCCCAATAAATTTAGAATGATGTTTTTCGGACGCAAGATTTCTTTCCAATTAATAGAATTAAGTTCTGGACTCATAAGAGTGAATTTTTATAATTTATTTAAGTTGTTGGAAATGTGATAGATGAGTATGCTAATTTACTAAAAAATAGCTATATTTGTCCTTTATTTCTTCCAAAATTTTTTATCCCCACTTTTCCCCGAATTAGTATTTCAAGAATTAAGTACAATCTTAATACGATTTGCTATGGCAACATTAGTTATTACAATCCGATTAGATGACTCAGGAAGTGGTTTAGAATTAAATGATGGACAAAGCAACGGTCCACACATTACAACAAGAGCTGCAAAGCGAGACACCATTAAATGGAAACTTATTCCCAACTCAGGAATAGATGAACTTTTAGAAATTCAAATCAAAGATTTTGATGTCTTTGAACAAGCTCCCTCACGACAACCTGATGGTTCATTAATAGGTCAAATAGGTGATTACCCAGAAGGTACCACTGCTAATTATGCTATTTCTTATAGCGTTAATGGAAGACAGCAAGTACATGATCCTAAAATTCTAATACGCGCATAAACTATATTTTCTAAAACAAAGACATATTTAGTAATTAAAAAAACAAACAAATTATGGCAAATGTAAATGTAACTTTAAGTGTTAACACCGGAAGTATTGTAAATCCAAATGTAGATGCCTACTGTACCTTTGGACAAGGAAATGGCGTGAGTAATGAAAATTATACAACCGAAGCCAATGTAGGGGATACCATTACTTGGCAAGGGGTGTCGAGTTCATCACCTACAACGGATGTAGTTAATATAACCTCGATTAATTACACTGGAGGACAAAATATTTTTGATCAAAATGTGATTAATGGAAATAATGGTACTCCTGAAAAAGTAATTGCTACTATAGCAAGTAGTACACAAGGAGAAGAAGAAGAATACACTATTAATTTTACCGTTTATAATGGTGCAAATCGTCGAAATGGGTCTTTTAGTATTGATCCTAAAATCATAGTTAATCCATAAAAACATGCTTTTTTGTAAATCGAATTTAAAGATTTTGTTTTTTTTGATTTCAATAAATTGTGTTTGCCAAAGTCAAAAAGTGGCAGATAGCCTCTTGGTTATTTACGAAAAAAATAAATTTCTAAGTACTACCGAAAAATTGGAATTACTTAGAAATTTATCTTTTAATGAAACGAACAATTTGCAAAAGTCTATAAAGTTTGCAGAGGAACTTATTCTGTTTTCTCATCAAGAAAAAAACTATTTGTATTTGTATAGAGGTTATATCCAAAAAGGCAATAAGCTTAGATTGTTAGGAGAATTAAAGGAAGCTTTAGAATCCTACTTTAAAAGTTTAGATGCAGCCACCAAAGCGAAATTGCCTACCGGACAAGGTCTTGCTTATTCAACGATTGCCGATGTGTATTCTGAATTTGGAAATTCAAAAAATGCTCAAATTTATTATGCTAAAGCCGTTAAAATACTACGAAAAACAAATGACACCATAGGCTTGGCTTCTACTTTGTTAAATTCTGGAGATGCTTATATTAATTCAGGAAATCTTCTATTGGCCAAAGAAAAAACAGAAGAAGCCAAAACTATTTTCAAACAAGTCCACTACGAAAGTGGTGAAGCGTATGCTCTAGGGAATTTAGGAATGATTTATGCCAAACAAGGAAATGACAAACAAGCAGAGATCAACATTACAAAAGCTATTAAACTATTAGAAAAAATTGAAGATTATTACCCTATTTGTGTATACCTCACGTACATGTCGGACATCTATTTGGAAAAAGGGAATAAAACTGCAGCTTTAAATTATTTAATAAACAGCTTGTCTTTAGCCAAGACGCATGGTCTGAAAAAAGAAATCAGCGAAGCCAACTTAAAGTTATCCCAATTGTATGACAAATTAGGAAAACCAAAGGAATCGTTAGGCCATTTACAAAATCACATCATTTACAGAGACAGTTTAAAGAATTTAGAAACCGTTCAAAAAATTGCAGATATGCGCACTGATTTTGAAGTTTCTCAAAAACAAGCCGAAGTAGATTTACTAAGCCAACAAAAAAAGAACCAGCGTATTGTAGTTTTTGCCACTATTATAGCCTTAGGATGTATTGCATTTGTTGCATTTGGCTTGTACAGACGCAATAAATTTGTACAAAAAACCAATAAAATAATCGATTATGAAAGAAAACGTTCGGATGATTTACTTCGTAATATTTTACCAGAAAGCACTGCCGAAGAATTAAAAGTGAACGGAAAAGTGAAAGCCAAACGATTTCAATCGGTTACCGTTTTATTCACCGATTTTCATGGATTTACACATTATGCTGAAAATCTACCTCCGGAAAAGCTAGTCGAAAGTGTCGATTTTTATTTTTCAAAGTTTGATGAAATTATTGAAAAGTATGAGTTGGAAAAAATAAAAACTATCGGTGATGCGTATATGTGTGCTGGAGGGTTGCCTTTTCCAACAGAAGACCATGCCTTAAAAACAGTACAAGCCGCTATAGAAATTGCTTCTTTTGTAGAAGAAACAAGACGGTTGAATGCGTTTAATGAGACTTCTTTCGAAATTCGTCTAGGAATAAATTCAGGTCCGGTAGTGGCAGGAGTAGTTGGGACTAAGAAATTTGCCTATGACATTTGGGGAGATACTGTAAATATAGCGTCTCGATTAGAATCCAATTCAGAATCAGGAAAAATTAATATTTCTGAAAGTACTTATGCCTTGGTTAAAGATACTTTTGATTGTGAATATCGAGGTGAAATTATTGTAAAAAACAAAGGGCTGATGAAAATGTATTTTTTGAATCCTGTTCAAGTCAAAAAAAGAATTACTCCTGCAGTTTCTTCTCTTCTTCAAACAACAATTTAATGTTTTCGTATGAATTTTTTAAAGCGTCTTCAATTTGATCTGGGTTTAACCAAGCCACTTTTTCAATTCCTTCTTCGATTTGCCCCACTGGAGTTCCATCAAAGTCAGTTTGCATTTCAAACCATTGTGTGATTTTAAGTCGGTATTTGCCACTACGTTTGAAGATGTGGTAGGTTTTTTGAAGTTTTTGTGTGATTTCTAATCCATTAACACCAGTTTCTTCTTCCACTTCACGCATAGCGGTGTTCTCAATTTCTTCATTTTTGTTCATACCTCCTTTGGGTAAATCCCATTTTCCACCTCTAAAAATGAAAAGCACTTCTCCTTTTTTATTGTACACCAATCCGCCACCTGCATGGTTGACTTTTATTTTTGTTTTTAAAGTATTCAGAATTTCTTTTTCGTCCGGATGGTACAAATAAGCCTTTTGAATTTTATTCTGAAAATAATTCACAATAAGCTGTTCAATGTCAATGCTTTCAAGTAAAAAAAACTTAAAATCGGTCTCTTTAACAATTTGATTTGTTAAGAAAAGAGGTTTATCGTTCACAAAAACTTTATACATTTGCAGTATGATTTTTAATAAAGACACAGCGACCAAAACAGCCGAATTGCTTTTACAAATAAATGCAATTAAATTGAATTCTAAAAATCCTTTTACATGGGCTTCGGGATGGAAATCTCCGATTTACTGTGATAATAGGGTAATTCTTTCATTTCCAGCGATACGAAATTTTATAAAAGACGAATTTGCGAAGAATATTGAAAAGCAATTTGGAAAACCCGATGTTATTGCAGGGGTTGCCACAGGTGCTATTGGAGTTGGAATTCTTGTTGCACAGGAGTTGGGACTTCCTTTTGTATACGTTCGCCCGGAACCTAAAAAACACGGACGCTTGAATCAAGTGGAAGGTTTTTTACAAAAAGGACAAAATGTAGTAGTGGTAGAAGATTTAATTAGCACAGGAAACAGTAGTTTAATGGCGGTTGAGGCGTTACGTAATGAAGGTGCCAACATCAAAGGGATGGCAGCCGTTTTTACCTATGGTTTTGATATTGCGACGACCAATTTTAAAAATGCTAATGTTGATTTGTATACCTTGAGCAACTACGAAAACTTATTAGATTTGGCAGTGGCCAAAGAATACATTACCGAAAACGAACAAGATTTGCTTAAAGAATGGCGTAAAAATCCATCGGAGTGGAGTGTTGAGGTATAGTTTTTGTAATAAATTTTATTCGTAAACGTCAAAAAATATAAATTGTTTTTCTAACAATCTAAAAGTCTAATAATCTAACAATCTAATGCAATGAATTTAGAAAGTCCAAAAGTTACGGTTCAAAAATCGGCCGAATATATGTTTAACGAATTGTCTCAAGTTAAAAACTTTGAGAAATTAATGCCCGAGAACATTGCAAAATTTGAAGTAATTGATGAAAATTGTTTCGAATTTGGTTTAAAAGGAATGCCAGAAATAAAATTGGTTAAAAAAGAAGCGGTAGCCAATTCTAAAATTGTTTTAGGAGCAGCATCAAGCAAATTGCCTTTTACCTTAACGGCTAATTTAAATGAAACCACTGCTGATTCAACAGATATTCAATTGAATTTTGATGGTGAATTTAACGCGATGATGGCCATGATGATTAAAGGTCCAATCTCTAAATTCATTGAAACTTTAGCAGAAAATATGCATAAATTGTAATAACCTCCTACAACATAAAAAAAACCTTCTTGAGCAATCAAGAAGGTTTTTTTCGTTTAATAAATCATCGAAATTTCTTTGATTCCATATTCGTGAATGCTGTCATCTTCCAGCATGACTTGCAGTTGACCGTTTTTGTTTACGGCCTGTATTATTCCCATGAATTTTTCCTGATTGTTATTTTCAAAAACCACAGGTTTACCAATTTTAAAAAGCAGTTCATGATAGGATTTCCAAAGCAAATCTACTTCTTTGTTTTTTATCTTTTCAGTATACATTTGCAGATGTGTTACAATTTCTTCCAAAATGGCTTCAATCTCAAAATCTTGATTCATAATATTTTTCAAAGAGGTGGCTTTTGGCAGTTTTTCAAAATCGGTTTGATTGATATTCAACCCAATTCCGACAATCGATTCGATGTTTCCTTTTTCTTTAAATACATTTTCAATTAATATGCCAGCTATTTTCTTGTTATCTGACATAATGTCGTTGGGCCATTTTATAGACAAGGCAGGAATATTTATTTTTTTTAACGCGTTAATTATAGATAAACTTACCGCAATATTTAACTCAAAAATAGCCTCATAGTTGTTCAAGGTTTTTTTTATTAAAATACTGGTTATTAGGTTTTTAGACTCTTCTGTTTCCCAAATTGCACCCATTTGACCTCTGCCTTTTGTTTGTTTTTTGGCAGTGACAATCGTAAAGTTTTCTACTGATTGATGTTGTAATAATCCCTTTAAGAAATCATTTGTAGAATCTATGGCATCGAGTTTGATTGTTTTCATATGTCAGATTTTGAAACAGTGTCGAAGTATATCATATTTATCGTCAAAATAAAGACAAAATTCAATAACTTTGCAAAAATAATAGATTAAGAGATAGATGGCCAAAAAAGCAGCAGAAAACGATATTTTACTAGCAAATATCATTAAAGGGATTGAAGATGTAAAAGGAAACGATATAGATATTCTTGATTTAAGAGAACTGGAAAATACGGTTTGCGATTATTTTGTGGTGTGTAACGGAAATTCGAACACACAAGTAAATGCAATTGTAAATTCAGTTCAAAAATCAGTTTCAAAAGAACTCAAAGAAAAACCTTGGCATGTTGAAGGTACAGAAAACGGAGAATGGGTTTTGATGGATTATGTACACATTGTGGTACACGTATTTCAAAAACATATTCGTGAGTACTATAACATAGAAAGTCTTTGGGGTGATGCAAAAATCACAACTATTGAAAACAAATATTAACACATAAATATCTATGTCAAAAGAAAATAAACAAAAAAATTTCAAATTTAATCCGTGGTGGATTTACGGAGTTGTTGGAATTATTTTTTTAGGAATGTATCTTTCCGATCAATCGCGTTGGTCTGTTCCTCAAAAAACTACCATTTCTAAATTTTATCAGTTTTTAGATTCTTCACAAGTTGAAAAAGTAGTTGTTTATAACAAAAATTCGGCAGAAGTTTTTCTAAAACCGGCTGCTCTAAAGTCAAAAACACATAACAAAATTGAACCTACTGATGTGTTGGGTAATCCCAATATAGGACCTCATTATACCTTAGAAATTGGAAATGATGAGATTTTCCAAAACAAATTAGACGAAGCACAAAAAGCAAATAAGTTGGCTTCTTACGATTACAAAACATCGGGGGATTGGACGGATATTTTGACTTCCTTTTTACCAATAATTATACTGGTTGGTTTCTGGATATTTATGATGCGACGCATGTCTGGCGGAGGCGCTGGAGGTGGCGGAGGTCAGATTTTTAGCATCGGAAAATCAAAAGCAAAATTGTTTGATGAAAAAAACGATGTTAAAACAACTTTCAAAGATGTCGCTGGTTTAGAAGGCGCCAAAGAAGAAATTCAAGAAATTGTAGAGTTCCTTAAAAATCCACAAAAATATACCAATTTAGGAGGTAAAATTCCTAAAGGTGCTTTGTTGGTTGGACCTCCTGGAACAGGGAAAACCTTGTTAGCAAAAGCCGTTGCTGGTGAAGCACAAGTGCCTTTCTTTTCATTGTCAGGTTCCGATTTTGTCGAAATGTTTGTTGGAGTAGGAGCATCACGTGTTCGCGATTTGTTCAAACAAGCCAAAGAAAAATCACCGGCGATTATTTTTATTGACGAAATTGATGCGGTTGGTCGTGCTCGTGGGAAGAATAATTTCTCAGGTTCTAACGACGAACGTGAAAATACATTAAACCAATTATTGACAGAAATGGATGGATTTGGTACTGATACAAGTGTTATTGTATTGGCTGCTACCAACCGTGCCGATGTATTGGATAAAGCCTTAATGCGTGCCGGACGTTTTGACCGTCAAATATATGTTGACCTTCCAGATGTTCGTGAGCGTAAAGAAATTTTCGAAGTGCATTTAGCGCCACTTAAAAAAGTGGAAGGTTTGGATACCGATTTCTTAGCGAAACAAACGCCAGGTTTTTCGGGAGCTGATATCGCCAATGTATGTAACGAAGCAGCTTTAATTGCAGCGCGTAATAACAAAGAAGCAGTGGATAAACAAGATTTCTTGGATGCTGTAGATAGAATTGTAGGCGGATTAGAAAAAAAGAATAAAATCATTACTCCAGAAGAGAAAAAAGCAATTGCTATTCACGAAGCTGGACATGCCACGGTGAGTTGGATGTTGGAACATGCAGCGCCACTTATTAAAGTGACTATTGTGCCTCGTGGACAAAGTTTAGGTGCGGCTTGGTATTTGCCAGAAGAGCGTCAAATTGTACGTCCGAACCAAATGCTTGATGAAATGTGTGCCACTATGGGTGGTCGTGCAGCTGAGAAAGTTATTTTTGATAATATTTCAACGGGTGCATTAAGTGATTTGGAAAAAGTAACCAAACAAGCGCGTGCGATGGTTACCGTGTATGGATTGAATGATAAGTTAGGAAATATTACCTATTACGATTCTTCAGGACAAACCGATTATAATTTTTCGAAACCGTATTCAGAAGAAACGGCTAGAACCATCGATCAAGAGATTTCAATTCTTATTGAAGCGCAGTACCAACGTGCGATTATGATTCTTCAAGAGAATAAAGACAAGCTAAATCAATTGGCTGATATTTTAATCGAAAAAGAAGTCATTTTTAAAGACGATTTGGAAACTATATTCGGAAAACGTCCATTTGACAAAGTTTCTCACGAAGAAATTGTTTAAAACTTAGTTAATAAAATCAATAAAAAACTCAATCTAATGTTAAAATTAGATTGAGTTTTTTTTATCTTTGAGGTTAATACCAACAACTGCCAGTATTTATAAGCGATATATGAGTCTTTTTAGAAAAATATTTGGATCTAGTAGTGACGCAGCAAGCGAAGCGAACGAAAATTCCTATAATCCGTTTCAAGATGTACACTCTCAACTTCCAGCCGATGAGCAGTTTACTCATAACTTCAAGAAAAACGGAGGTAAGTTTTTGTACTGCGAAAATATTGCCGAACTAAACGAACAGTTTGAAAATATATTAGAAGAAAACGATTGGTTTGAATCGGAAGCCCTGTGTTTAGAATCGCGTCTTTTTAATATGCTAGACGATAATAATATTTCTCGAACCAATGTTGCCAAACCAAGCTTTTTATTGGCCAGTTGCGAGAATTTAATTGCCGAAGAAGGTTCGGTTTTGTTTTCCTCAAATCAAATCAAACAAAACAAGCCAAACGATTTGCCAGATAGCATCGTTATTGTAGCGACGACAAGTCAAATTATCGTTAGCAAAAGTGATGGTTTAAGAGAAATTAAAAAGCGTTATACTACCGATTATCCAACGAATATAACGACTATAAAATACTTCGAAAAAGTAAAAGAAGAAGATTTCTTACACTACGGAAGTTCTCCGAAAAATTTATATTTACTACTTCTTGAAGATTTATAAAATGAATGAAAACGTAGTACGTTCATTGTCAGGAATTGTTTACATTTTCTTGCTCATCTTTGCCACGCTATTTTCCAGAGAATCATTCTTGATTTTATTTGGTTTATTTTTGTTGCAAACGGTTAGCGAATTTTCTGCTTTAATTCAATTGCCTAAAATAGCTTCTTTGCTTGTTTCTGGAGTTTTGTATTTACTTTTTGGTGTATTTTTCTCGAATCAATGGTCTACAGATTTAGGGTTGCTTTTGGCTTCCATTTTTGTATGTGGCCAGTTATTGCTTTGGTTGTTTTCCAAAGTATCGAAGCCTATTGTTACCAGTACCGAGAAATGGGTAAAGCTTATTGGTTATATCGTTTTACCATTTGTTTTTATCTCTAAAATTCCAATGTTAAGCAATCAGTTTATTCCTTCAATAATTATTGGTATCTTTATCTTGATTTGGACAAATGACACCTTTGCCTATTTGGTTGGAAAATCGATTGGAAAAAATAAGTTATTTGAAAGAATCTCACCTAAGAAAACCATTGAAGGTTTTGTTGGAGGATTGGTTTTTGCTATTATTGTTGCCTTTTTATTGTCGAAAAGTACCACATTTGGAAGTTTTTTTAGTAGTAAGTATTGGATTCCTATTGCTATAATTGCTAGTATTTTTGGTACAATAGGCGATTTAATTGAGTCAAAGTTTAAACGAATTGCAGGGGTGAAAGACAGTGGTACCATTATGCCAGGTCATGGTGGAATTTATGATCGTTTGGATAGTATTATATTTGTAGCACCATTCGTTTTTTTATTTTTAAAAATTATAAGTTATGTTTCATAAAGAAGGAAGTAAGATTATTTTATTTGCATCAGTACTATTAGTTGCAATACTTTTATTAGCAGGAGAGTTAATTGACATTGCTTGGTTGCGAATGGCTATTCAGTTAATTGGATTGTTTTTCTATGTAATGATTCTTCAATTCTTTAGAAATCCTAACAGAACCATTGCGCCTAATGAAAATTCAATCGTAGCTCCAGTAGACGGAAAAGTGGTAGTAATCGAAGAAGTTTTCGAAGAGGAATATTTCAAAGACAAGCGTTTGATGGTTTCTATTTTTATGTCACCTATCAATGTACACGTCACGCGTTATGCCGTTTCAGGAAAAGTAAAGTATAGTAAGTATCATCCAGGTAAATATTTGGTGGCTTGGCATCCAAAAGCTAGTACCGAAAATGAACGTACTTCAGTAGTGATTGAAAATAGTGTTTTTGGTGAAATCATGTACCGTCAAATTGCAGGTGCGTTGGCCAAAAGAATTGTAAACTATGCGCAAGAAGGAGATGTTGCCGTGCAAGGAACTGATGCTGGTTTTATAAAATTTGGTTCGCGTGTTGATTTGTATTTGCCTCTAGGGACAAAAGTCAATGTAAAACTTCAAGAGAAAGCGATCGGTAATAAAACAATAATTGCTTTAGGGTAATATGCCTGAAAAAGATTTAGATACTCAATTTAAAGAAGCATTTGAAAGAGCTTCGAACATGGAGCAAGATTCCTTGCCTCAGGATGTTATGCTTCGTTTGTATGCCTATTACAAGCAAGCTACTTTTGGTGGATTTGGAAGTGTAAACTATTCGAGTCAAGATGTTCGTGATGCTTTTAAAACCAATGCTTGGCTACAGGTAAGCAATATGAGTGAAGAGGATTCGAAAATAGCCTATATAGAACTTGTTAACGAAATACTAGGAAAATAATATGAGAAATAAGGCCGTTTTATTTTTGACAGTATTTGCTTCAATGGTTGCTTGTAAAAAAGATACCTTGGTTGAAGTAGTGGATGTTCCAGCAACTCCTATTGTTGCTATCGAACAAAAAGGTGGTAAACCATCTGATTTAAAGGCTGCCGAAGGTGCTTTCGAACTTTATGCGCTACCTTTTAGTTATCAAGCTTTAGAACCTCATGTTGACGCAACAACAATGGAATTGCATTATGCCAAACATTTGTTGCCTTATGTAAACGCGCTGAATAAATCCATCATAGGGAAGAAATACGAATCAATGGAAATTGTAGATGTTCTTAAAAATCTAAATTTTTCAGACGTTGATGTTCGAAACAATGCCGGCGCGGTGTACAATCATAACTTCTTTTTTGAATCTATGGCGCCCAAAGCGGGAGGAGAACCGGAAGGGGAGTTGTTAGATGCTATTACTAGAGATTTTGGCTCTTATGATGAATTTGTGCGCCAATTTGCGGAAACTTCAGTGAAATTGCAAGGTTCGGGTTGGATCTGGTTGTTGTCGGATAAATACGGAAGATTGCGAATTATTACTACGCCTAATAATGATAGTCCGCAAACAAAAGGTTTAGGTATTGTTGGGATTCCGTTGTTGAATTTAGACGTTTGGGAGCATGCTTATTACCTTAAATTCCAAAATAAAAAAAGAGAGTATGCTTATACCTTTTTTAGTGTGGTCAATTGGGACAAAGTAGAAGAGCGTTACGGCGCTTTTTCAAAATCATCGGCACCTGCTGCCACAACCCCAAGTACTACAACAGAAACGATAGAAGTGCCTGTAGAAACGACTCTGAAAGTCGAAGAAAAATCAAATTAATTTAAAATTTTATAGTAAATGAAGAAGGCATTTTTTATTGTGTCGGTATTGTTCTATGTTAATAGTTATTCGCAATCAGAATCAAAAAAAGCAAAGATTTTGGAAATGATTTCTTTAACGGGAGTGGATAAAATTGGGGTACAAATGATGGATAATATCATGAATAGTTTTAGAAATAGAGATAATAGTATCCCGGATGATTTTTGGATCGAAGTAAAGAAAGAAGTAAATTCAGAAGAGTTAATCAATCTTTATGTTCCTATCTATGATAAATATTATACCGAAGAAGATTTAGAGAATTTGGTGAAGTTTTACAAATCACCTACTGGAAAAAAAGTCACTTCAATTATGCCACAAATGATGAACGAGTCAATGGAAATTGGAAAGAAATGGGGGCAGGAGTTGGCCCAAAAAGTAATTCAAAAATTAGAGAATAGAAAATAAAAAAAATCCCGAGTAATCGGGATTTTTTTATGAGGGAAGGTTATGGTTTAAACCGTTTGCTTTTTCGAATTCCAGATAAAATACAATCCGGCTATTATAAATGGAATACTCAACCATTGTCCAGTTGAAAGTAATCCTAAAGTGTTTTCAAATCCGCCTTGACTTTCTTTAACTGATTCTACAATAATTCTCACCGTAAATAAAGTCACTAAAAAAGTACCAAATAATAATCCTTGTTTGTTTCTTGCTTCTGTTTTCCAATACATGTAAAATAAGATACCAAAAACAAAAATATACCCAAATGCTTCATAGAGTTGGGATGGATGTTTGGGTAATATGGCTTCAATTGTAGTGGAAAATTGTGGGTCGGTAGTAAGTGCTTTATACGCTTCTTTCGGATTGCCAATACCCGTCATTTCCATAGCTTTATTTTTACTAATCGCATCTTGTACAAACTTGATTCCGAAAGGGGAAGTAGTGATGTCTCCCACAATTTCCGAATTGAAAAAGTTGCCCAAACGTACGAAAATAGCACCACTCGCTACTGGGATGACCACTCGGTCTAAAACCCAAAGAATAGGTCTTTTGATGATGTTTTTCGAATAAAAATACATGAAAATAATCACTGAAATAGCCGCACCATGACTGGCTAATCCTTGAAAACCAGTAAATTCAAATTCAGGTTTGAAACGTACCGGAAGTAATATTTCACCTAAATTTTGACTGTAATATTCCCAGTCATAAAAGAATACATGACCTAAACGAGCGCCTAGTAAAACCGAAATCACCATCCATACAAACAGTGAATCTAATTTTTCTAAAGATTCGTTTTCACGGATGAAAATCTTTTTTGTGATATAAAAACCTAAGGAAAAAGCAACAACAAACATCAAGCTGTAAAAACGTAAGTTTAATGGACCAAGTTCGATTCCTTCCGAAGGATTCCAAACGATATAAAGTAAATTATTCATAGTATTTTTTCGATTGAATCAAAAATAGTGTTTTAATTCGTAATTCGTAATTTTTAATTCGAAATTCTAGGGTACAGGATCATAACCGCTACCTCCCCAGGGATGACAACTTAGTATTCTTTTTGTTCCTAGATATAACCCTTTAAGTACTCCATGTTTTTTTAATGCCTCTACCATGTAGTGGGAACAAGTGGGTTGGTACCGACAAGTAGCGGGTAGTAATGGTGAAATAATAATCTGATAAAAACGTACCAGAAATAAAAAAGGTGCTATGAGGATTTTTTTTAGCATTTTCAATTAAAATGTAAAACTTGTTCCGTCTTTTCCGTCTTTAAGAATGATGCCTAATGCTGCCAATTGGTCACGAATCTCATCTGATAAAGCCCAGTTTTTATTAGCACGTGCTTCCTCTCTCATTTTGATTAACATTTCAACAACACCGGATAATTTATCAGAATTATTAGCGGTTTCCGACTCGTTTTGAATACCTAAAACATCAAAAACAAATGAAGTTAAAGTTGTTTTTAATAGCGTCAAATCTTCCGTTGTGATAGATTCCTTTCCATCATTCAATAAATTCACAAATCGAATTCCTTCAAATAAAGTGGCAATTAAAATAGGTGTATTAAAATCGTCATTCATTGCTTCATAACAACTGTTTCTCCAAGATGTAATATCAAGGGTAGAGTTATTTTTTGTCGGAATACTATCAATCAACTTGATGCCTTCCATCAAACGAGAAAAACCTTTCTCGCTGGCTACCATAGCATCGTTTGAAATGTCTAAAACACTTCTATAGTGCGCTTGCATAAAGCAAAAACGTACAATGCTTGGGTGGAATGCTTTTTCAAAAAAAGTATTTTCACCATTGATTAATTCCATTGGTAAAATATAATTTCCAGTCGATTTACTCATACGCAAACCATTCATTGTTAGCATGTTGGTATGCATCCAGTATTTTACAGGAGTTGTTCCATTGCAAGCTTTTCCTTGTGCGATTTCACATTCGTGGTGTGGGAATTTCAAATCCATTCCGCCGCCATGTATATCAAACGTTTCACCCAAATACTTGGTACTCATGGCTGTACATTCTAAATGCCATCCTGGGAATCCTTCTCCCCAAGGGGAATTCCAACGCATGATATGAGCTGGAGAAGCACTTTTCCATAAGGCAAAATCTTGCGGATTTTTCTTTTCGTTTTGTCCGTCAAGATCGCGGGTATTGGCAAAAAGTTCATCCACATTACGATTACTTAATTCGCCATAATTCAATCCTCTTTTGTTGTATTCTTGTACGTCAAAATACACCGAACCTTGACTCTCATAAGCAAAACCATCCGCAATTAACTTTTGGGTCAATTCGATTTGTTCTATAATATGACCCGTTGCTGTAGGTTCAATAGTGGGTGGTAAAAAATTGAATACATTCAAAACCTTATGAAAATCGACAGTATACTTCTGTACCACTTCCATCGGTTCTAGTTTTTCCAGACGCGATTGTTTTACAAATCGGTCGTTGTCTACATTTCCGTCATCGGTCAAATGCCCAGCATCGGTAATGTTTCGTACATAACGCACCTTATATCCTAAATGTAAAAAATAACGATAAATCATGTCGAAACTCATAAAGGTGCGCACATTTCCTAAGTGCACATTGCTGTAAACCGTAGGGCCACACACATACATACCAATATTTCCTTCGTGAATAGGTGCGAAGTTTTGCTTTTCACCCGAAATCGTATTGTAAACCTGTAATGAGTTTGATTTATATGAAGTCATTTTATAAGGAGCTATTTCCTGCTATTCGCTGTATCTGTCATTGCGAGGAACGAAGCAATCTAAAATTGTTGTTCTTTTCGCAATGTCAGGATGCCGCTTCTATCAGGGCTATTAAAATTTTGTATCTAATTTAATGTAATCTAAAAATTCGCGACGTGTTTTTTCTTCTTTGAATTTTCCGCCAAATTCGGCAGTAACCGTGCTACTTTCAATGTCTTTTATACCGCGAGAATTCACGCATAAGTGTTTGGCATCCATTACGCAAGCCACATCTTCAGTACCTAAGGCTTTTTGTAATTCTTGAACGATTTGCATCGTTAAACGCTCCTGTACTTGAGGTCTTTTGGCATAGTAATCTACGATTCGGTTCATTTTGGATAAACCGATTACCTTTCCATTAGAAATGTAGGCCACATGAGCACGACCTATAATAGGTAATAAATGATGCTCACAAGTGGAATACACAGTAATGTTTTTTTCCACTAACATTTCATTGTATTTGTAATGATTTTCGAACGTAGAAGAACCCGGTTTTTTGTTGGGGTGCAATCCGCCAAAAATCTCTTTGACAAACATTTTAGCTACTCGGTTTGGAGTGCCACTAAGACTGTCATCTGTCAAATCCATTCCCAAAGTGGTTAAAATACTTTCAACATCTTTTTTGATAGATTCTATTTTTTGTTCGTCAGTTAAATCAAACGCATCTTTACGCAACGGGTTTGTTGCACTGGTTGCTATATGGTTGTTTCCGATTTCTTCTTGAAAATCTTCGTTTTGTGCCATTAAATAAGGTAATTTAAAGTAAAAAGTATAAAAAATAAGATGCAAATATAAGGTTTTACTTGCAACTAATAATCGTTAAAATGCAAAAATAATTGTTCAGTTCTAGTATAATTTATTGAAAAATACTTAAATTTCGAAGTTTTTATTAAAACCCTACCAAAACATAATATATTTATGAAAAAAATAATACAATTTTTATTTACTGTTATTGTTTCGCAAACTATATTTTCACAAAACGTAACAGTTACTATTGATGCACCTTTACCAGTTTGTAATTCGGGTGATTGTACCACTTTACAAGCTAATTTTAATAATACACAACCTACAGGGACGTATACCGTTGCATCAATTCCTTATAATCCTTTATTTATTACTACAGGTGGAACTTTGATTACGTCAACTAATTCTGATGATATTTGGTCGGATGTAGCTTTTACATTGCCTTTTAATTTCTGTTTTTACGGTCAAACGTATAATTCGGTTTTAATTGGTTCTAATGGAGTGGTTCATTTTCCAAATGGTTCTCAGTCAGCTGCCGGTTTTTGTCCTTGGAGTTATACTGCAACTATACCTAATGCAACGTTTCCTATTAGAAATGCCATTTATGGAGTCTATCAAGATACAGATATCAGAACTCCTCCAGTTACAAATGGTGCAGTTCAAAACGTAAATTATTATATTGCAGGAACCGCACCTAATAGAGTCTTTGTAGCTAATTTTAACCAATTGCCACAATTTAGTTGTGGTGCAGGAGTTGGGTTGCAAACTACTCAGGTTATTTTATATGAAACGACCAATGTAATTGATGTATTGGTTAAAAATAGAACCTCTTGTACTACTTGGAATGGAGGAAGAGGCGTTATTGGTGTTCAAAACGGCACGGGTACTCAAGCGGTAGTGCCTACAGGAAGAAATACGGGAACATGGTCCGCTGTTAATGAGGCATGGCGCTTTACGCCAGCGCAAGCGGGACCAACCAATACAACCTTAAGTTGGTTGGCGAATGGAGTGCCAATACCAGGGAGTACGAATGTAAACCCATTATCGGTTTGTCCTACAGTAGCTACAACCTACACGGCACAAGTAGATTATTTGCAATGTGATGGTTTGAATAAAACGGTAACTGATAATGTTTCGGTTGGTCCGGAACCACCACTACCAACTTTAAATCCACAAAATATTGTACAATGTACTTCAGGGGCTGGTCCTTATACCTTTAATATTAATCAAAATACCTACATGTTAAATGGGGCGCCAGCAAGTGATTATGTTTTTTATTACTATGTTGATAATGCTGGAGTGCCAGGGACTCAAATTCCAAACGGAACACTTGCTTCTTATACTCCTGCATCTACTGTTTATCCTCAAACGATTTGGGTAATGGTGGAAGATCAAAATACAACAGGTTGTACTAATTTGAGATCATTTACAATTAATGTTGTAGGTGCTCCAGGCGGAAGTTTCTCCTATGCAAGTCCTTTTTGTGATAGCGAAACAACTCCTCAAGCTCCAACATTAACCGGTTTAACTTCTGGGGGGACATATTCGTCATCACCAGCAGGCTTGATAATCAATTCGGCCACAGGAGCAATCACTCCAAATGGAAGTACTCCTAATACATATACCATTAATTATAATATTCCTGCTACGGGTACTTGTCCTGCTTATGCAGCGCCACCTGTAAGTGTAACAATTAACGCTTCGCCAGTAGCTCCAACTGTAAATACAGTACCAGCTACTTGTTCGTCAGATAGTGTAACTACGATTACTAATTACAACGCAACTTACACTTATACTTTTACTCCAGCGGGTCCAACAGTAGGAGCTTTAGGAGTAATAAACGGAATGATAACAGGAACATCCTATACGGTAATTGGAAATAATGGAAGTTGTGATTCACCAGCTTCAGTATCATTTATTAAAGATGATATGTTAGTGACTCCGGTTACACCAACTATAATTCCGACTCCAGCTACTTGTACGACCGACGGAATTAGTACAATTTCAAATTACAATGCAACATATACCTATAATTTCTTACCTCCAGGTCCAACAGTCGGAACAACAGGAATAATAAGTGGTATGACGGTTGGAGCATCTTATACAGTTAATGCAAGTTTAGGAACATGTAATTCTCCTACCACGCTTCCATTTTTCAATGCACCAATGGCCGTTGCACCAGTAGCGC
>NZ_SBKO01000005.1 GCF_004122165.1 Flavobacterium amnicola | reverse complement strand
CAACATTCAACGGACAAGTTCCTAGTGATGTGACCGTTCAATGTGATGCCGTGCCTGCTCCAGTAGTCCTAACTGCTTCCGATACTTGTGATAACAATGTGGTAGTAGTGTACTCGGAATCCTTTGCCGGTCAAAACGATGCTTGTGCCAATACCTATACCATTACTCGCAACTGGTCGGTAACCGATTGTGCTGGAAACAATACCCAACACACTCAAATTGTCAATGTGATTGATACAACTGCGCCAACATTCAACGGACAACTTCCTAGTGATGTGACCGTACAATGTGATGCCGTGCCTGCTCCAGTAGTCCTAACTGCTTCCGATACTTGTGATAACAATCCATCTGTGTCCTATTCTGAAGAAAAAAGAAATGGTAATTGCCCTTCAAGCTATACATTGATAAGAGTTTGGGTTGCATCAGATTGTGCTGGAAATAGAACTTCACATACTCAAAACATAACAGTAATTGATACTTTACCGCCAGTACTTACAACGCCAATCAGTGAAACTATTAATGTTAGTTGTGATCAAATACCGGTAAAACCAGAACTTGTATTTACAGATAATTGTTCTTCAAATATTCAAGTGGTTTATACAGAAACTGTGGAAAATCAAAATGAATTTGGCTATGTAGTAATAAGAGTATGGACTGCTACTGATGAATGTGGAAACATTACTACCGTAACACAAACAATTAACGTTACTATTGAAGCTTTCTCTTATGTGTATGGAGCTATATGTAGCAATGAAGGTCCAAAAGATTTATTTTCTTTCCTTCCTGCTGGAACTGAAACAGGAGGTACTTGGCTAGATGTAAATAATTCTGGAGGATTAATTGGAAGCATGTTAGATCCTAGTGCAATTCCTTCTGGATTTTATGTATATAGATACACCATTACCGATGGTCCTTGTCCTCGAATTATTGAAGTTTACATGACAATTGAAAATTGTGGTGGGGTTGTTTTACCATGTAGTATTACTGATTTAAATATTTCTAAAGTAGTTACTCCTGGGCAAGATGGTCATAATGATTATTTTAACATTGGCGGACTTGATTCTTGTGGATTTATATATGACATAAAAATCTTTAACCGATGGGGAGCTTTAATTTATGAAAATCCAAATTATAAAAATGATTGGGACGGAGTTGCTAATCAAGCAATATCGACTAGTAATTTACCTGCAGGTACATACTATTATATATTAAACATTGTAAATAGCGGATTTGATATTTTCAACGGGTATTTTTATTTAGGAACCAAAAACTAACCATCATATGAAACGTATACTATTAACCTTAGTAATAGGCATAACAATGTGTAATGCCTACGCACAGCAAACACCACAGTTTACACAATATATGTACAATACTATATCTGTAAATCCTGGATATGCCGGAAGTCGAGAAGCTCTTACCATTGTTGGTCTGCATAGAAGTCAGTGGGTTGGCATGGATGGAGGACCAACTACGCAAACACTTTCTATTCACTCTCCATTAAGAAATGATAGAATTGGAGTTGGTTTTTCATTTATAAATGACAAATTAGGTGATGAAAATTTCAACTATTTATATGCTGATTTTTCGTATTCAATTAACCTTACAGAAAATACAAAAATGGCATTTGGAGTGAAAGGAGGATTTAGCTATTACAGTCTAGATGGAGCTCTTCTAAATAATCCAACTGTTTTTAATGATCCTTATTTTCAAGAAAAGTTGAATAGATGGACACCTAACCTTGGAGCGGGAATTTATGTTCACCAACCTAAATGGTATGTAGGCCTTTCTTCTCCTAAATTAATTGAAAACGATTATGCTAAAAACGGATTTTATAGAGCACTGGAACAATCACATTTTTATGGAATTGCAGGTTATGTCTTTGATATAACAAAAAGCGGAAGCGTAAAAATGAGACCTACTGGATTGGTAAAATTCACAAAAGGAGCACCTGTATCATATGACGCAACCTTATCGTTTTTATTCAACGAAAAATTATGGATTGGTGGTTCGTATCGAGTAGATGATTCTGCTGGAGCACTTGTAAGTTTTCAATTGACAAGACAATTAACAATCGGTTATGCCTATGATTACCCAATGTCCGATTTAAAACCTTACACCTCTGGATCGCACGAAATCATGATTATGTTTGATTTCAAATTTGATAAATCTAAATACAAATCTCCACGTTATTTCTAACCAAAAACGACTGAATTATGAAAAAAGTAATACATATCCTTATAGCTGTACTTCTTTTTGGGATGATCCCTTCAGCTTCAGCTCAATTTGGAAAACAGAAAAAAGCAGATGCGCTTTATAACAGTTTCTCGTTTGTAAAAGCCATCAATGTTTATAAAGAAATGGTGGACAATAACTATAATGTTGATTATGCAAAACGCCGATTAGCAGATAGTTATTCTATGCTGCGTGATCCACAAAATGCCTCCGCTTACTATGCTGAAGTAGTAAAACAACCTAAAGTTGATTCGGAATATTACTTAAAATATGCTTTGGCATTGAGAGGATTGAAAAAATACGAAGAATCGGAAATCTGGTTAAACAAATACAAAGAAACTGGAGTTGTTGACACACGTATTCAAAAGATTATGGAAGACAAAAATTTCATAACCAATATCTTCAATATCAAACAACAATTCTTTTCGAAAACAGTTCCCTTTAATTCTGAATTAAGTGATTTTGGAGCCGTAGAAAAAAACAATGTCATCACATTTGCTTCTAGTAGAGATAAAGGAGTTGGAATAAAAAGAACCTATTCTTGGAACCAACAACCTTTCCTTGATTTATTTACTCTTAAGAAAGATGGTGAAACACTATCTGAGGCTAAAAAAGTGGAAGGAGACATCAACACCAAATTTCATGAAGGTCAGATTTCTTTATCAAAAGATGGCAAAACAATGTACTTTACCCGAAACAATTATACAGATGGCAAAAAAGGTAAAGATGGTGAAGGAATCAATAATTTGAAACTATACAAAGCCACATTGAATGAAGATGATAAATGGGAAAAAGTGGTGGAACTCCCATTTAATAACAATAATTATTCGGTTGGACATCCTAGTTTGACTTCCGATGGAAAAACATTGTATTTCGCTTCCGATATGCCTGGAGGAAAAGGAAAATCTGACATTTACAAAGTAAGTGTTAATGGAGATTCTTATGGAACACCAGAAAATTTAGGCGATAAAATTAATACTGAAGGACAAGAAGTATTTCCTTTTGTGCACTCCGACGGAAATCTTTTCTTTTCTTCTGATGGATTACAAGGTTTAGGACAACTTGATATTTTTGCAACGGTTCTAGATGATGACGGAAACATTCAAGAAATAATCAACCTGGGGTCTCCTGTTAATTCACCAATGGATGACTTTTCGTTCTTCCTTAATGACACAGGCGAAACTGGTTTTATTTCTTCTAATCGTGAAGGTGGAGTTGGTGATGATGATATTTATGGTTTTGACAGAGTTCCTTTATTCGCTATAAAAGGGGTGGTGACTGACGCAATCAACAAACAACCAATTAAAGATGCAAAAATTATTATTAAAGATGCGAATGGAAATCAAATCGCCGATTTATTAACCGACGATAAAGGAAAGTATAATTACAGTGCCGATAGAGAAACTACTTATACCGTGGAAGCTTCACACCCTAAATACTTGCCTGAACCTTCCAAAATTGCCGATACTCGAAATTCTAAAGGAAAATCATTTGTTCAAGTTGATTTTGAATTGGATCCTGTTCAAGATGTAGATGTATTGGCCGATATCAATATTGAAAATATTTACTTTGATTTTGACAAACATACTATTAGAAAAGATGCCGAAGTAGAATTAGAAAAAATTTCCGATTTACTACTTAAAACCTATCCAGGAATGGAAATTGAAATTGGTTCTCATACCGATAGCCGTGGTAGTTTCAAATATAACGAAGCCCTAGGTATGCGAAGAGCTAACTCTACTTATAATTATCTAGTTTCAAGAGGAGTAGATCCAAAAAGAATCAAGAAACACGAAGGATTTGGAGAATATAATCTAGTTAATGATTGTAAAGATGGTGCTGATTGTTCTGAAGAAGCCCATCAATTAAACAGACGTTCTGTATTTACAATCCTTAAAATGAAATAGATTTTTAATTATTTTATTTGATTTGATAAGCCTTTTGGAATTTCTAGAAGGCTTATTTTATTTCACTAAACTCGTAATCAAATCGTATAAATCTTCTTTTTCAAAAGGCTTAATTAATACGCCACTCATTCCGGATTCTAGTGCTTGTCCTTCCACTTCTTGTTTATCAAATGCTGTAAGGGCTATGATCGGCGTTTCAACTCCCATTGACCTGATTAGTTTTGTGGTTTCAAACCCATTAATTTTAGGCATATTGATATCCATTAATATTAAATCAAAGGAATCATCCTTGATCCTTTCAACTGCTTTGTAACCATCTTCAACAACAATTGTTTTAAAATTAAAACTATTCAACAATTTTTTAGTAACCACTTGATTGATTTTGTTGTCTTCCACTAATAAAATTTTAATTTCTCTTTCTTTAAAATCAATTCTATTTTGTTGATTGTCTGTTACTTCTTCTAAAGAAGTTTCAAAAGTGATGACAAAACTTATGGTTGTCCCTACGCCTTCTTCACTCTCTAATTCAATTTCACCACCAAATAATTCTATCAGTTTTTTAACAATCGGAAGTCCAAGTCCAGTACCTTGATAATCATCTTCTCTTCTTTCAATTTGAACAAATTCCTGAAAGACTTTTTCATGATCTTCTTTAGAAATTCCAATTCCATTATCAATCACTTGAAATTTAATTTTACAGAAGTTTCCTTCTCTTTCTAACAAATTAACTTTGACAAAAATGTTTCCATTTTCGGTAAATTTCAAAGAATTATTAATCAAATTCATGAAGATTTGCGATAACCGAAGACTGTCGCCAATGATTATTTTGGGAACATTTTCATCAATTTCAAGTTTAATAGTATTACCGTTTTTAGTCGATAAGATTTGCAAACTATTTTTAATCGATTCTAATTTTTCTCGAATATTAAACTTTGTATTTTCTAGGATAATTTTCTTTTCGGAGATTTTATAAATCTGAAGCACATCATTCACTAATGACAATAAATATTTTGCCGAAAATTTAAGTGAATTAAGATGTTCACTATCTTTTAATTCAGGATGTTCATTTGCAATAATGTCAGTAATACCCACTACTCCGTATAAGGGAGTTCTTAATTCGTGTGTAATTGTGGAGACAAACTGCGATTTCAATTGCGTAGATTCTTCGGCAATTTCTTTGGCTTTATTCAATTGAATATTAACCTCCTGTAGTTCTTCAAAATTCCTTTTTTTAAGTTTATTATTTTTGAATAAAATATAAGTCAGATAGGACAAAATACTAAAGATGATAGCGAACAGCAGGAAGATAATTTTTGTCTTTTGAAGACTATTTTCTTTTTGAAGTTTTTCTTTTTCAATAAAATCGATTTGTCTTTTATACTCCCCTATTTCTAATTTATTTTCATAGGTTCTAACTTTTTCTGAACGCTCATCATTATAAATTTTATCTTTAATTGTGTTATGATGATCTAGACATTCGTAGGCTTCTTTGTATTTTTTAATCTTCAGATAATGTAGCGAAAAATCATGGTAAGCCTCTGCCAAATAGGAATCATCTAGATTTGTATTGTCATTTTCTCCAAAAGAAATTGCTTTTTTATAATGGGCTTCGGCTTTATCATTTTGTCCAACAAAACTATAATAGGAACCTTTGAGCGAATTAAACGTAATGCTTGCTTCTACTTCATCAATAAAAGGCATTTGCTTTTCGGCTTTATTTAAAAAAGGTAAACCTTTATCATACATCACTTCATCAAAATAGGCACCAGCAATGTTTAAGGCATTATATGCAATTTGTTTTTTATTTTTTGTTTTTTCGGTATATACCAAGCCTTTTTTATAAAACTCTATTCCTTTTTCAGTATTGTTTTCATAATAGGCATAAACGGCTCCTAAATTATTGTAAATCCAATCTTTAATGGTGTCGTTATCGGTTTTATTAGCAAAGAATAAAGCTTTATTATAATAGCTTTTCGCTTTTTGAGTGTCGGCAAATTCTAGAAAATTAGAACCTATTACATTATATGCCTTAGCAATAAGCACATTGTCATTAAATTTGTAAGCTCCAATTAGAGCTTCTTCTGCTAAATGTAATGATTTCTCGCAATCCAAATTGGACAATTCTTCTCTTGCATTTGAAATTTTTTGTTGAATTTCTTTTTTTGAGATTGGCTTTTCTTGAGCAAACGAGAAGTTAGAAAGTAACAATGACAATAAGAAATATGGAAGTAAATATTTATTCATATGTTGTCATTCAATTTTTCTCCTGTTTAACCACTACTAAAGTAAATAAAAAAGATTAAACGTATTCAATAATTACCGTTTTATACATAAAAAAATCCCTGCCAAGTAGCAGGGAATCAAAATTTTATCTAATTAATTTTTTATATTTAATTCTTGTTGGTGCAACATCACCCAAACGTTTTTTACGGTTTTCTTCATAATCGGAGAAACCACCTTCAAAGAAATATACTTGCGAATCCCCTTCAAAAGCTAAAATATGCGTACAAATTCTATCTAAGAACCATCTGTCGTGAGAAATAACAACCGCACAACCTGCAAAATTTTCAAGACCTTCTTCTAATGCTCGAAGCGTATTGATATCCAAGTCATTCGTTGGTTCATCTAATAAAAGTACGTTTCCTTCTTCTTTTAAAGTCATCGCCAAGTGCAAACGGTTACGTTCACCACCAGAAAGCGTATTAACCTTTTTATTTTGTTCGCTTCCGCCGAAATTAAAACGAGATAAATACGCTCTTGAATTTACCTGACGGCCACCCATCATAATTAATTCTTGTCCGTCACAGAAATTTTCCCAAATCGATTTTTCAGGATTAATATTGGAATGCGCTTGATCTACATAAGCTATTTTAACGGTATCTCCAGTTGTAAATTCTCCACTGTCTGGTTGTAGTTCATCCATTATCATTTTGAAAATGGTAGTTTTACCAGCACCATTCGGACCAATAATTCCCACAATTCCAGCCTGTGGTAATGTGAAATTTAAATCATCATATAATAATTTATCTCCAAAAGCTTTGGCAACATGATTGGCATTGATAACATTTGTTCCCAAGCGAGGACCATTAGGAATATAGATTTCTAATTTTTCGTCTAATTCTTTTTGATCTTCGTTTAATAACTTATCATAGTTTTGCAAACGTGCTTTTTGTTTGGTTTGACGTCCTTTAGCTCCTTGACGAACCCATTCCAACTCACGTTCTAAGGTTTTTCTTCTTTTAGAAGCTACTTTTTCTTCCAATGCCATACGGTTTGATTTTTGATCCAACCAAGAAGAATAATTTCCTTTCCATGGAATACCTTCTCCTCTATCCAATTCTAAAATCCAACCTGCAACATTATCCAAGAAGTATCTATCGTGCGTTACAGCAATTACAGTTCCAGCATATTGTGCCAAATGTTGCTCTAACCAAAGTACTGATTCTGCATCCAAGTGATTCGTAGGTTCATCTAATAATAATACATCTGGTTGTTGTAATAACAAACGACATAAAGCCACACGACGTTTTTCTCCACCTGAAAGCACTTTAATTGGAGTATCGGCATCAGGACAACGAAGAGCGTCCATCGCAATTTCTAATTTAGTATCAATTTCCCAAGCACCAGCAGCATCAATTTTATCTTGTAAAGCCGCCTGACGGTCCATTAATTTGTCCATTTTATCGGCATCTTCATAGACTTCCGGTAAACCAAACATGTCGTTTATTTGATTGAATTCATCCAAAATAGCCATAGTCTCAGCTACCCCTTCACGAACCACTTCAATAACTGTTTTATTTTCATCCAATTGAGGCTCCTGCTCTAAATATCCAACGGTATAGCCAGGTGCAAAAACAACATCTCCTTGGTAGTTTTTATCGACTCCAGCAATAATTTTTAATAATGACGATTTACCCGAACCATTTAAACCTAGAATACCAATTTTGGCACCATAGAAGAAACTCAAATAAATATTCTTTAAAACTTGTTTATCACTTCCTTGATAGGATTTACTCAATTTTTGCATTGAGAAAATTACTTTCTTATCGTCTGACATATCTTATAAATTTCTGCAAATATAAAGATTAAATAGGTTTTTAATATTGCAAATAATTATTATTTCTATGCATAATTTCCAAAGAAATTTTAAATTTATAGAATTGTTAAATAAACACAAATCGTTATTCTTTTGTGCGTTTTTATTTACATTTATGAAAATTTTTAAAAATGGCCAAATTCAAATTCTTTCTAGCGTTACTTATTTGCGGTTTAAATGCTTCTGCACAAGGACTTTCCATAAAAATTATTGATTCAAAAGATCAATTACCTCTTCCCTACGCAAGTATAAAACTAAGTAATGAGATTGATTTAATTTCGAACGAAGAAGGGCTGTTTAATTTACCGGAAGAACAAAACATAGATGAAAACATACTAATAATAAGGTATTTAGGATATCAGTCGCAAAAAATTTCAATTAAAGAAGTCAAGCAACAAAATTTGGTCATAAAACTCGCGGAAGCCATTTTCAACCTAAACGAAGTTAGTGTTAACAACATCAAACCCAATCCTGACGAATTGATGATGGAAGTAAAAAAACGTTTAAAAACAAATTATACTGCTATTGATAATCCAACAAAAAGTCAATTTTTTCTAAGAGATGCCGGTGTATTTAAGCCTTCCCAAATGCTTATTGATATAAACGAATCGACGGGATTTACCAAAAAGCAATTAAAAGAAGTTGACAAAGACGTTTCTACGTTATGTAACAAATTAAAATCGAATTTTCCTAAAGTGTATGAAGATATACTATTCGATTACTATTCTGGCAAAAACGCAACGAAACAAACTTCAAAAATTAATGTAAATAAGGCTACTATTATAACCGGTGAAGGTTCTACAGGTTCCATTGACGAATTACAACAAAAGGGGCTATCTCTATTATTTAAGCACTTAGACTCCACTAAATACTACAGAGTTAAAAGTGGTTTATTTGGTTCTAAAGACACCATTTCTCTTAAAAAAACAAAAAAAAAAGAAAAAGATAAAGATTCTAACTTGACAAGAACAAGAAACAAATTGACTAAGTTTCTCGCGAGCCAACGGTTTACCGAAAAATCAAAATTTAATTTTATTTATGACCCAGAAGCCTACTATTATAAATATGCAGGAAAAATATACAATGATGAAAATGATGACGTAATTCATATTTTGAAGTTTTCTCCAAGGAAAAGTAGGGCTAAATACAATGGGAAATTGTACATTTCTGAAACCGATTATGCGGTTGTAAAATGCAACTACGCATTGGCAGAAGGAGAAACTGGTAAGAGTTTAAATTTAAAACTTCTATTAGGAATCAAATTCAAAGAAAATATCGATAATGGGACATTGTTATTCAAAAAATCAACCAAAGATAACACCTATGATCTTCAATATGCATTGGAAGAAAATGGCACTTATTTTTACTTAAACAGACCAATCAAGTTTATTGAAATAATCAAGAAAAGTAAAGTTGAAAAAGATGTTTTGGCCTTTGATTTAAAAATGGAAGGAAACACGCTTAGTAAAACAGAACTATTAAGCATCTCTAAATCAGAAATTTCACAAAATACTCTTGAAAATTTCAAAGAAAAAGAATTTAATTATATAAAGCTGAAACAGTACGACCCAAAAATTTGGAGCAATCAAATTTCGATTGAACCATTGGAAACAATGAAAAAATACAAAGCGGATTAGAAAGGAGGAAGTTTAAACTCTTCCTTTCAAGGCATTAAATACCCAAGCATTTAGTAAAAAGCCAAAACCAACTGTGGCGAAGCCCCAACCTGCTACATCAGCATATCGGTAAGCGCCAAGCCCTATTAATACTAATCCCATGATTACCATTAAAAATGTGGCCCAACCTAAAACAGTATTTTTATTCATTCCTATACTCATAATCAATTTCGTTTTTATAAAATTTGGAGGACAAATATCGTGATTTCTAACCAGCTAAGAAAATGGAATCAATTAAAAATTTTGACTAACATTTCTTTCAGTAAATCGGAAACTGGCAAGTTAGACGCGCCCACTCCTTTGCTCTTTACATCTATATCGCGCATGGTTGCTACGATACTACTCACTTTTTTCATTGGATAATTGCGAGCAGCCAATTCATAATCCTTAACAAAATACGGATTTATTCGTAATGCAGTTGCAACATTTTTTGGATTTTTATCTTTTAATCCATGATATTGAAGCAACTGAGAAAAAAAACTAAATACCAACCCAACCGTCAATACAATTGGATTATCCTTCGGATTTTGTGCAAAATAATCGGCTATTTGATAGGCTTTCAACTGATTACGTTCTCCAATAGCTTTTCTAAATTCAAACGGATTGAAATCTTTACTAAATCCGATATTTTCTTCAATAACTGCCGGCGTGATGGTTTCGCCAGGTTTTAAAATAATTGCCAACTTATCAATTTCATTAGCAATCCGACTTAAATCTGTCCCCAAAAAATCGACAAACATGGCTGCTGCTTTGGGTTCAATATTGAGTTTCTTTCCTGCCAAAACACGTTTTAACCAATCGCCAACCTGATTTTCATATAATTTTTTGCTTTCAAAAACAACTCCTTGTTTTTCAAGAATCTTGGTTACTTTTTTTCGTTTATCTAGTGTTTTATATTTGTAACAAATCACTAAAACTGTGGTATCTTGAGGATTTTCAGCATAAGATTCTAATTTATCAATTGTTCTTGATAAATCCTGAGCTTCTTTCACAATGACCACTTGTCGATCGGCCATCATAGGATATCGTTTGGCATTGCCTACCACATCTTCAATAGTCACATCGCGGCCGTATAAAACCGTTTGATTAAAATCGCGTTCGTGTTCTTGCAATATATTTTGCTCGATATATTCCGATAACTTATCAATGTAATAAGTCTCCTCACCCATCAAAAAGTAGATTGGTTTTATATTTCCAGCTTGAATGTCTTTTATGATTCTTAAAACTTCGTCCAAAATTCGTTGATTTGGTTATTTGGTAATTTGATGATAGCTTTGCCTTATGCAACAACTTAATTTTCCATCGTATTCCTTTCGGTTCAAAAATAGCGAAAATAAAGTATCTATTTTTGATGAAATCAGGAAAAAATTCGTGATTCTCACACCTGAAGAATGGGTACGCCAAAACGTAGTTCGCTTTTTAATGGAAGAAAAAAAATATTCCAAATCGTATATTAATGTTGAAAAGTTAATCAAAATTAATGGTTTAAGTAAACGATATGATATTGTGGTTTTTCAACCTGATGGAAAGTTATTTTTATTAATCGAATGCAAAGCACCAGAAGTACCCATTTCTCAGAATACTTTTGATCAAATTGCTCGTTACAATATGGTTTTAGATGCCAAGTATTTAATGGTTACCAACGGACTAAATCACTATTTTTGCCAAATGGATTTCGAAAATGAGAAATATAATTTCTTAAAAGAGCTTCCGGAATATTATACGAACGATTAGAATCAGATTGCTTCGCAAACGCGCAAAGACCTATGAAAAAAATAGCGGTAGTCATACTTAACTGGAACGGAGTAAAATTGCTGGAACAATTTTTACCTTCGGTGATGAAATTTTCACCAGAGGCTACTATTTATGTGGCTGACAATGCCTCCAGTGATGCATCTGTGGCGTTTGTAAAAACAAATTATCCTTCGATTAAAATCATTGAAAATAAAGGGAATTATGGCTTTGCAAAAGGCTATAATGAAGCTTTAGTAGCAGTAGAAGAAGAAATTTACGCTTTGGTGAATTCCGACATTGAAGTGACTGAAAATTGGTTACAACCCATACTTTCTTTATTCGAAAACGAACCTAAAACGGCAATTGTTCAACCCAAAATTTTAGATTTTAAAAACAAATCTAAGTTTGAATATGCCGGTGCTGGTGGCGGATTTATCGATAAATATGGATTTCCATATTGCCGTGGACGTATTTTTGAAACGTTGGAAGCAGATGAAAATCAATATAACGATACCGTTGAAATTTTTTGGGCCACTGGAGCTTGTTTGTTTATTCGCAAAGAAACTTTTAGAGAATTAAACGGTTTTGATGCTGATTTTTTTGCCCATCAAGAAGAAATCGATTTGTGTTGGCGAGCTTTCAACAAAGGTTATACAGCAAAATATTGTGGTCAATCGAGTGTCTATCATGTAGGTGGAGCCACACTCAAAACAGGTAGTCCAATGAAAACCTTTTTGAATTTTAGAAATTCGTTATGGATGCTGCTTAAAAATCTTCCAACAAATCAGTTGCTTCCTGTTTTAGTAATCCGAATGGTTTTAGATGGCATTGCTGGCATCAAATTTTTATTGGAAGGCAAACCAAAACATTTTTGGGCCATTTTAAAATCGCATTTTTACTTTTATACCAACTTTCTGAAATTCTACAGAAAAAGAAATACGGTTCAAAAAGCGAACTATTTTGCAATACAATCGGTTGTTTATGATTATTTCATCAAGAAAAACACAAAATTCTTATCCTAACCAGCCTTCTCTATCGAGACTTCTATACTGAATCGCCTCGGCAATATGAGTAGAGCAAATCTGATCCGAAGCTTCTAAATCGGCAATAGTTCTCGATACTTTTAGAATTCTGTCATAAGCACGAGCAGAAAGATTTAATCGCTCCATTGCGGTTTTCAATAATTGTAAAGACGTTTCATCTAGTTTGCAATACTCTCGAATTTGTTTGGTCGTCATTTGTGCATTGTAATGAATACTGTCAAATTTTTCAAATCGCATTGACTGAATTTCTCTAGCTGCCGTTACTCTTTTTCTAATTGCTACACTACTTTCTCCATTTCTGGTTTCCGATAATTTTTCAAAAGGGACAGGAGTCACTTCGATATGTATATCTATCCTGTCTAATAACGGACCCGAGATTTTACTCAAATAGCGTTGCATCTCATTGGGAGAAGAACTACTAGAAGAATTTTGATCGTTAAAATAGCCACTCGGACTCGGATTCATACTCGCCACCAACATAAAGGAAGATGGGTAAGTAATCGTGAATTTTGCTCTAGCAATCGTCACTTCTCTATCTTCTAAGGGTTGACGCATGACTTCCAACACTTCTCTCTTAAATTCGGGCAATTCATCTAAAAACAAAACGCCATTATGTGCTAATGAAATTTCGCCTGGTTGCGGATAACTACCTCCTCCCACTAACGAAACTGCTGATGCCGAATGATGTGGTGCACGAAAGGGACGTTGGTTCATGAGTCCAGAATCTTTTACTTTACCAGCCACACTGTGAATTTTGGTCGTTTCCAACGCTTCTTTAAGTGTCATCGGTGGTAAAATACTGGGCATTCGTTTGGCTAACATCGTTTTTCCCGCTCCCGGTGGCCCTACTAAAATGATATTATAGCGCACAAATACCACCGTTTCTTTTTATCTTTGTTAAATGGAAATGCAACACGCTATATTACTGGTTAGGGTATCAACACTTGAACAAGATTATCAAGCTCAAATCTACGATTTAAAACAATACGGTAAATCGTTGGGATATACTGAATTTCACGTCATTGAAACAAAAGAAACGGCATTTGCTGACCTATCACAAAAAGTTGGAACAAATGAAATGTTTAAATTCATTGATGCCAATCCAGAGTACAATACAATTCTAACAACTGAAATATCAAGAATTGCAAGAAGACAAAGTATTCTACATACCATAAAAGAACATTGTATAAATAAGCGAATTCAAATCTTCATTAAAGATATAGATTTTAAACTTCTTGATGAATATGGAAAAATAACAAATAATGCTGAAATGGCTTTTACATTATTTGGGATGTTTGCCGAAAGCGAAGTTAAACAAAAGTTAGAACGTTTCGTACGTAAACGAAAAGAATTGATGCAAATGGGTGTATCAATTTCTGGTAAACTTTTATTTGGTTATGATAGATTAAAACTTGAAAATAATAAAAATACACTTATTGTAAATGATGAACAAGCTGCAATTGTCAGAACCATATACAACTGGTATTTAAACGGCTTAAATAACAAAAAGAATCCATCAATAAAAGCTATTAGTATTGAATGCGTTAAGCAAGGTTTTCACCCATATACACATAGTAAACGTAACGTAAACAAGCTGCTAAAAGAACAAGGTTATACTGGCAGCAAAACAACCAACAACAAACGAAAAAATCCAAAGTTTGGAATTGTTTCAAATGAATCTGAATATCTAACTTCAGCCAACAAGATAAAATATCCAGTTATAATTGAAAGTGAATTATTTAATAAAGTTCAAGAAAAACTTAAATCAAATATAACGCAAGGTGACAAAGAAACTAAACACATTACCATATTAAGCAAACTATTAAATTGCCCTTCTTGTGGTCGAAAAATGCAGGGTAATTATAGACTTTCAACAACTGGGAATAAAAATAGTTATAGATGTACAAGCCGTGGTGATACAGTAACTTGTGCTAGTGTTGGTAAATCTATATCAATGAATTTAATTGATAGTGCTATTTGGTCATTGATTAAAGCTGATTTACCAGCGTTATCAAAAAAGATAAATGAAATCAATCCAGATGAATATTTACTTGAATTAGATAACCATTTGATAAATCTTATCAATAGAGAAACTGAAATTCAAACATCAATTAGTGAAAATGTAGCTATACTTAATTCAGTTGGTAGGTTATCCAGTCAAAGCATTATTCCACTGATTGAAAAAACTGGTAAAACAATTGAAAAACTTGAATCAGAATTAAATAAAATACAACAAGAAAAATCATTGATTGAATCAAAGAAATTATTAATTTATGATAAACAAGATAATGTTGAATCAGTTATAAATGATAACCTTTCAGCAATTGAATCATCAAAAGAGTTACTGAAAAATTATATCAATTCAATTGTGCAAGAAATTAATATATTTCAACACAACATACAATACACCGTGCTGCAAGTGGTAATAAAAGATTTCAGCATCAGAAAAGAGTATACTGATTACTTTTCTGATACTATGCCTATCAAATTTGAACTTGCCTATATCATACTGGATAAACGAGTTACAAGAAATATCAAAGGTTATTATTTTAAAGCACAAACACCAAGTTCAGATTATGCAATGTATTATGAACTGGTAACAACACAAATGATACCGATGGTGCTAAGAGAAATCGATTCAAATGATAATGATAACAGAATCAGTGAATCATTAAATTATGCCAAAATAGCAATTGATTGATATTTAAAAATAGTGTTAAAGTTATGTTAAAATATACTCTTTAACCTCAACATCAAAATTCTGAGATGTCCTTATTTTCAATTGGTTAGTTATCGAATTATTTAATTCAAACAAGCTAACCATATTGTTTAATTTGGTAAGGCATTTATTAATTTTTTTTCCTATAATATTGTGTCAAAATCAACATCAAAATATTAATTTAAAAATAAAATATAATCTAAATTTGAAACAATGAAGAAGTATTACCATTACACAACAGAATTTAAACTTGAAGAAATAATTGAAAGTGAAAAAATAAAACTTGCTGTTGCAAGTGTTGGTGGTAAAAATGAAAAAGCTTGTGCTTGGGTTTCATCAAACCCACAATGGGAAAATACTGCTACTAAGTATGAATCAGATGAATTGGGTAATTATCATAAATTAACTTTCGATGAACAACTTGAAAAATATGGTTGTGCTAGAATTCAAGTTGAACCAATTGGTTTAATTCCTTGGAATAAAATTAAACACTTAGCAAAAATGGATTTAACCTATGCTGAATCAATGGTGAAAGCTGGTATTGAAATGGGTGGGAAACAATCTGAATGGTTTGGCTCATTATATCCAATTGGAATTGAAAGATGGATTAAAGCTGAAGTGTATAAAAATGGTGAATGGATTGAATACGATGTATTTGAATAATTAATAAAGGGTAACATTACGTTACCCTTTTCATTTATTTACAATTATCTTTTTTAAACATTTCATCAAAATTAATAATTTCAATTTCTTTTGTTTTCTTTATCTGAACGAAAATATATTTATCATTGAAATACAATAATTCAAATTCATTTTTATTTTTTCCAATATAGCATTCAATGTATTTTGTGTTTTTAAGATTAAATGGTAAAAAATACATTTTATGGAAATTTTTAAAAAACAAATCATTATAATGAATACATAAAAAAACTAGTATAAAAGCAGTAGCATTCAAATATCGATAACCATCTTTACCAAAATGTTGTAAAACAATATCTCTAAATACTTTTATACATAAAACAAAGAAACTGAATACAAAGAAGAAACTTGAAGTAGTTATTTTTTTGGACTCAATAGTCCAAAACCAAATACTTAACATTATTATAAATATAAACAATATAATATATTTAAATAATAAATAGTCATATGGTATTTTTACTTCATTATCACTTGATTTTATATCGTGAATTTTAAAGATGTATATATAAATTAAATAAGAACAAATTAAAAGAAACATTAAAATTAAACCATCAGATATTACTTGTGTTATTGAAAAGAATCTAACAAACGAAGTGTCAATTCTTAATAGTTCAATCAATTGCCAAAATCCACCTAAAACAGTTGGAATTAATATTATTAAATTAAAATTATCTTGTAGAAATTTTACAGCTTTCTTAAATCTATCCATTTTATCAAATTTGTTTAAATATAAACTTAATTATTAAAATAATACAGGACAACCCGTATGTTACCATTTTTTATCTAACTAAAATTAACTACTCAAATATCACCAGATTTAGCTATTGTAGGAAATTTATTTATAAATTAAATTTATTGAAAATAAAATAGCTAACTATAACTAAATCAATCACTATGAAACAATTAATTATTATTTGTGTATTATTATTTGTATCGTCCATCTTTGGACAAGAAGCAAAATACCTTGGGAAATCATTTATTCTAACTCAAAATTTTGCTGCCCAAGAATGTGACGCAGTTGGTGCAAATGCAAAGACGGCATCATATCCTTTAGAAAGAACTTTTGTTATTATAGTTGATGCAATATCAACAAATGGTTATGTTGTAAGTGTCCCAAATTTTAAATCAAGGGAAGAACTTAATGATATATTTGTGACATCAAAAGAAGTACCAGCTGTAAAGGATGCTAATAATAATATTGTAACAGCAGCAATTCCAGCAAAGGACATATATTTTTTAATACCAATTACTGAATTTGATAAAATCACCCAACTTAATCTTGATAATTGGAGTTTTACGGTTGGTATTCCTACTATACCAGTAAAGCTTAGATTTGGTAATAAAGGTGAAGGTGATAACCCACGTTATTTTAGATTTGAGGGTAATGTTAGTTTAGGGTTGTCTGTTGGTGGCAAATATTCCTTTGGTGAAGAAAAAAAGAAAGCTGTTAACTTTTTGACTGGTTTCACCGTTGCATCAGTACAAGTTGATAGTTTAACTACGAAAGGTAAAATAAATTCAAATACATCAGCTGCTTCATTTTCACCACATCTTGGTGTTGTTTTTGAAATTGAAAGATTTCAATTTGGTTTGTTTTCGGGAATTGATTTCTTATATGGAGAACCTAACAAGTATTGGGTGTATCGGGATAAGGCTTGGTTAGGTATAGGTTTTGGATATAGCCTATTTAAAACTGAGGGTGTGAATAAAGAAAATGATTAAAACATAAGGGTAACATTAAGTTACCCTTTTTTATTATTTACCAAATGATAACTATCAATAGCTATTTGTCGGTTAATTTTTTTGTCTTTAAATTTTTTTTGTGCTAGGATTATATCAATAACCTTTTCCCAATATTCGGGTGTACATTTATTTGAATTGTTTGCGTTCTCATTAATCTTTAAAGCAACTTTTGCCCAAGAAACTATACAAGGTCTTAATTGTTTACCGTCTTCAGTTTTCATAATTGTTTTTGTTTGTCTAATATAGCTTTAACTTTCTGAACTGTACCCAACGAAACACCACCTAGTGTAGCAACTTTACGTAAACTGTTATGACCTAATTTAAGCTCTTTTACAACATCTTTATACTTTGATAATACTTCGTCATCACTTGCACTTGGTTTGTTTCTCTTACCGCTAAATTTACCTTGTGCTTTGGCTATTGCAATACCTTCTTGTTGTCTTTCACGTATAGCTTCACGTTCCATTTCAGAAATATTTGACATTACAGTAGTTATAAGTTTAAATACTTGATTTTCTTTACCATTTGGTAGAAAGCTTTCAATACCTAAATTATCAATCTTTAGAACTACTTTCTTTGCGTTAAGATAATTAATGACTGTTAATATATGTTCTGCGTTTCTACCAAGTCTATCAACACTTGAAACACTTATATAATTTATTTCACCATTATAAACAGCATTCAATAATTCAATACCTTCTGGTCTATGATTAAATGCTATTGCACCGCTGCAAACATCAATGAATAACTTTTCATCTGGGTGTTGTTTAGCTAATTGTCTAGCTGGATTCTGGCTTTGGGTTGAGACCCTCACATATCGTGCTTTCATAATTGAATTGTTTCCTTTAATTGAACAAGTCAAAGATATAAATATGTTTTAACGTACACAAATAAAGTATAGTTTATTTTTAGTACATTCTTAAAATAATTTTTAACCTGTTTGTTGACATTGAAGTGTACTAAATGATACCACTTTATTTTTATACACGTTGATTAATTCGCTCCAACTTTATATACAAGAAATTTTATCCTTTTGTGTAATTCAATAAAGCATTTTATCTTTGGAAGACCCTAAAAAATCATTTGAATTAATTGATGGAAGTTCACCCTGCCAATGATTGATTTATTCGATGGAACAGGCGGTTTTGGGATTGGCTTTTTTTAGGGGTAAAATTTATGGGTGCTGGCTTTGATTTCAACTTGTTTCAACCTGTTTTTTATTGTATTAATTTCAATTTGGCAGTACTGGCAGAAATCAAAATATTACAGAATGGCAGTAAATACGCCATTAAGGACTAGCTGACAGAATTAAATTTAATATTTTGGCTAAATTGTCAGAAGTAAGAATTAAGAACAATTTTTGCTTTACAAATAGAAAAATATTACAAACCCTTTGTTTTAGCGGCTTTACAGAAATATGTGATTTTAAAAAGCTAATAGTCAAGCAATTAAGTCTTGATTTTGAAAAACATAAAAAAATTTATTTGTTAAAAACTCAAGGCAATTGTGAATAACAATGTCTTTCATTTTCAGTATCAAATTCAGTAATTTGTAATGTATTGTTGGTTTAGTTATAAGGGAATTTAAAAACCCAAGAAATGAAACTAAATTTGACAGTCAAAAATCAGAAATGCAAATTTTCTGGTTGTTCAGTGACAAAACAAAAAAGACTACTAACCCGCAAAGATAAATAGTCTTTTAATGATGTGTAATAATCGATATGATTATCGGTTAATGTTTTTTGTTTCTACCTAGTAGAACTAAATAGTTTTAAGTGTTACAGCACTTAAAACTTAAGATTAACCTATTTATTAATTTCTAAAACTAATTACGGTGAGTAAAAAGAAAAAGAAAAACAAATTAGTATTAAACCTTCACTTAAACATCTTGATTGATGTTACAATTTTTGTGATGGTATTGTTTAACATTTAGAATTAAAAGGTGGTGCTTTATAAGTACCACCCTTTTTAATTACTCTAGTGCACGGTACAAACTTATTAGAATTTTGTTATATAACAAAATTTGTTTCATTAAATTTAATGTTTAATTATAAACACTTTGTTCACAACTCTTACAACAAGTGTACTATCTAGTAAAGTGTTTAACAAAACCTTATTCAAATAATCAATCATAATTTTTTGGTTGAAACAATTGTGAAAACTCTATAAGTTCTTCATCCGTAAA
The DNA here is from genome assembly GCF_004122165.1 of Flavobacterium amnicola. GTDB lineage: Bacteria > Bacteroidota > Bacteroidia > Flavobacteriales > Flavobacteriaceae > Flavobacterium > Flavobacterium amnicola. The sequence continues at coordinate 165,655 of NZ_SBKO01000005.1, read as the reverse complement.
ATTCGCCACTTCAAATGTAATTGGATATTTCGGGTCTTCCGTTTCCAGTAATTTTTTTAGCTGTGAAAGTGTAAGGATTATTTTCATATTTTCTTTAATTATAAATATCAACTAAAAAAGCGAAAATCGATTTCTGACTTTTTCCTAGAAAATTTAAACGGCAATTTGAATACCTAATAATAGGTAAGTCGATTATTCGCCTATCGGGGCGGTAAAATGTTAAAAACACATTTCCCGATTTTTCACAATGTTTACACGGGGGAAGAGGGGTTTTTAGCACCTAGGGGGTATTTTTTGGTGTTTGACCCTTTAGTATTTACTGGCTAATGACGGAACTAATGGGGTACAAAAAGGAACAATAAAACCACGTTTTAGGTACTTTAATTACTTTAAATAAATTTTTACGGAATCTTCGGAGTCAATATAATTCCCGTTATTAAAAGATGGCTTCCATTTCGGCAACTTAGAAAACAATTCGTAGATATTATGAGATAATATTTTTCCATCTCTGAGCATTGCATTTTCATCTCTGCCCGTGGTTGGTAATGATGAATTGATTCCCGTTGCTTTGATATTACCGTCTTTATCAATTTTAAATTCAACTTCAAAAACAGCATTACTATTTTTCAAACTCTGTGGAATATCTAAATTTTTCATTATGTATGAATAAAAAGCTTCTTTGCCACCTTGAAATTCAGCTTTTCTATTTTCTTGATTTGGTTTGGTCGTAACATTTACGTTGGTTGAAACATTCACGTTGGTTGAAACATTCACGTTGGTTGAAACTGGGCTTTTTGAAACTTCGGATTCATTTGTTTTGCTAGTCATAAAACTATACCTGCAATTTTTTTTTCTATCGGTAAAAATTCTCATGGATACAATTTCATCATTAACCGACCAAATTTTAAGAATTGCTCTAGTATTCGCATAACTGCCACCCAATACTTTGAATGAACATGTGGCATCATATAAACTGGCATCTTTCCCTTCTTCACGAGTATGTTTTGTCAAAGAATTTATGGTAATAATCATTTCAGGAATACCTTCACCATTTACCATTAAATCAACCAATGGACCCTTAACTATCATTTCGTTTTTTGAAACAATAAATCTCATCGGATTTATATCATTTTCGTTGAGAGCATAATAATCATCCCCACATCTTTCTTCCACATAATTTGTTTTATAGATTACTTCACCTACAAAATTTTCAAAAACAAAATTACTATCTGACGCATCATCACCCCCAGCAGCTGGCGCACCTAAATCTGGAGCGTCTGGAACTTCTTCAAAAGTTTTTTCTTTAGGGTTTGGGAGTGTTTCTGTGGCTGTTGAAGTGCTTTCATTGTTATTGTTTTTACAGTTCACAAAAAGAAGAGATAAGAATATTAATGTGGATGTTCTCCAAAAATAATTTTTCATAAATAAAATAATTTTGTCTAGCAAATATATAAAAATCTCCATATAAAGAGTGGTGTTATTTGGAGTTGTCAAACCTGAAGACATTCTATTCATTTACTCTATAAAAAGAGTTTTAAAATGGCAGAGAAAAGGGTTGAAACTAGCGAGTCGATTTATCTAAAAAAAATAGGAGATAGATTAAAGCATTTCAGAAAAGAAGCAGGATATGCAAACTCTGAGACTTTTGCATACGAAAAGAATATAAGCAGAGCGCAATATGGAAAATATGAAGCGGGTGCTAATATTCAGTTGAATACCCTTATAAAGATTCTCAAAGCAATGAATGTTTCTCTAGCAGAATTCTTCGATGACTTCAAAGAAGTTTAACCTCAATCACACCTATTTTTTTCATTTCCACAACAACTTAGTCAGTTTCATTTGAATGGTCTTAAACAGGTTCATTTTCACTCGTACATTGGCAAATGGGCTAAGTCTTGTTCCGCAGGGGGTTGATGGGCTGGGTAACTTCCCGTAGGGCAATTGAGACTTCGCCTTCGGCAGTTGAGATTGTTTAAATTTTAAAAATTAACATAATACCCCTTCGGGTAGTTGAGTTGTGTATTTCTTCAAGTTGAATATGGATTGGCTTCGCCACTTTCCTTCGTGTTGATGTTGTTCTTTTTTAAATTCTCATTGATTTATTTAGATGTGATGTATCGGAACATAAGTGGAGATACTCACAAATCAAAATATAAATTAAAACACACTCACCTCACGGAGTGTTTTATATTACTCTTATAGTATATAGTCCGAAATAGACTCTAACATGGTCTGAAAAATAAATTTTAGTGTAAATAAAACATTTCAACTCGGAATAGGCGAATAATTTAATTGCTTCATTTTCAATGAATTATTTAAAAAAATAACTTGACAGCAAAGGTATTTCGTAGTAGGTTTGCTAAAATACAATTTCGGAACCAATTCAACTGCAACATCTTTTATCGGATTTAATATTTACATAATTCAATTTCTGAAGTAAAATTAATAAATGATGAATTTTTAGTTGAAAAAAGATATTTATTATTGAACAGTTAAGTTTTAAAAATCCTCGGTGCTGGGACATACGGTAGGCGTACCGCCCAGCTTCTAGTACGGGCAGCAACTCGTAAAAAATAACACTAGAATAATTTTATTATGAATGAAAAACAAAAAAGTAATCCGCAAAAAAAATGAAAGCGGAAAATTTACAACTATCAACTTATCAGTATTAAATGATACAAGGCTATCAACAACAGCAAGATTATTACTGATTTCAATTTTATCAGATTCGGACGAATTCACGCTATCACAAGAACTTTACAAGAAACGCCTAGGGATAGGACAATCAGCGTATCTTAACGCAATATCAAATCTTGAAGAGTTTGGATATTTAAGAAAAACGGGACTTGAAAACGATGTTTCAATTCCAAAAAATAAAAAAGCGGATTCAAATAAAACAATTTACTTTTATACAATTTCTGAATATGGAAATCTTGGTAAGGAAGCTCCAAAAATTGAAACACAAGAAACGAAAGCAAACAATCAACCAGCAATTAAAGTAATTCCTGAAACTATTGAGCAACCTACTATACAAGAACCTGTGGTTTCTTATGAATTAGCTGAATATTTACAAAAAACAGCAAATGTTTATTTAAGTAATGACGATTTAAGCAGTAAATTAGTTTCAGAAATTGAAACTACTGCTTCAATAAAAAATGTAAAAAAATTAATTGATACAGAGTTAATAAGAGTCTATAATGAAACATTCGATTCAATTAGGCATTTGATTAAACCTAACAGTGAAAAATCAGTAAAAGAATTTAAACAATGGCTGAAAAAAGAAATTTTTGAAAACTTCAATATCCACTTTAAGAATCAAACACCAAGAAGTAAATGGGCTCATATTTCATTAATTAAAAACAAGAAAAAAGCCACCGTTGATTATGAAACTCAAATGAGTGATTATTATGAGAATCCAAGAGATTAATTAGTTTTGAAGAATTCGTTAACACAAATAAAACATAAAACCTATTCCAATGCTGGAGTAGGTTTTATCTTCTATCTATTCAACCAATCTTCCAATTTGTGATATCTACTTATGCCTTTTGAATCAGCTGGAGTGATAACATAATATCCACTTGTAAAATAACCGCCTATTTGTCTTGAAACAGAATTTGGAGCAACATATTCAATTCTTGGATAAATTTGCAAATATTCACTTCCTGTGAAAGTAGTTCCATTTTCTCTAACAGGAAAAACTGCAATATTGTCGATATATTTATGTGCATCACCAAAACCAAGCTCCCAATTGCACCATTTTGAATTGATAGCTCCTTCTGTTGCTAAAAAAATAAATTTTTTATTTTCCTTTATTTTATTTTTAATTCTTTCAGCTGTTTTACCCGAGGTATATTTTGGCATTCCTTCATCTAACCAATCAACGTATACACTCACGCCATTTCTCTTCAAGAAGCTAATTGCCGCATCCAATTCAGAGCGTTCATCGTGTTTGTGCGACAAAAAAACAGTGACTTTATTAACTTTTGATTCATTTATAAATTCAGACAAACTTTCATTTATTCCCTTGGAAAAAGTCCTAGTTGAATTTCTAAATCCAATAAGTTCTGATTTGCTTAAAATACTCATTTCAAAAAAAATTAATATGAATTCCTAATGGTTATAGCATCTTCAATCCAATCTTCTATGTTTTCTTTTATATGATTGTAAACATTGGTACTAATTGAATATGGGGGATTATAACATTTAACAATAGAAGATAATTTTTTCCCATCAAGAGTAAAGTGCTCAAAGGGATTACTACCTTTATTTGCTTGTTCACCATTACTATTTTTTAGGTTGTGTATATAAATTCCAAAAAGGCCCCTCCCTTCTTCCCAAGCTTTTTTAATTTCATAGTCAATCCATTTCCTATTGGCAGTATTTTCACCAACAAAAACAACAACACAAGATTTTCCACTCATATTATCATTAATCCAGTTTTTTATTTCTTTATCCCCGCCTTTAGTAACTTCTTCCCATTTATTTGTGGTTACAACACTACTACCTTCTAATTTACCCATATTTCTAACCTGTGATGCTCTCCAATTATCAGGTTCGTAATGAAAACTTGTAAATACTTTTCTTGCCATAATTTAATTTTTTATTTTGTTTAATAAATCGAGTAATGTTTTTATTGCATCTGGTAAACTTGTAGCTTTATCAGCTAATTTTTTTAAAAAAGGAACAATAATATCAGGTGTTTCAAAATATTTTGAAGGGTCTTCAATAATTATTTCGTAAATTTTTAATGCCATAAAATCTGTAATCCCGATAGGAATACAAATATTTCCATTTTCTTTAGAAATAATAAATTCTTTCATTATTCCGTCAGCATCAACTATTTCATCATTAACTAATTTATTTCCAAAAATAAAAATTGAGATTCCACATTGTGAAATCATTTTTTGACGATATTCATTCCAAAGCTCTGGTAAACTTTTGTCACTAGTGGCAAATTGAGGAAAAGGCTTTAACACTAATTGATTTTCAGAATATCTTAATGGATTAGAATAAATTGCTTCAAGTGCACCATTAATGACTGAACTTCCTATTCCCCAACCAAAACCATTAACAATTCTATAATTGTTCTCGATAATTCTTTTAGATAGCAAATGCACAAAACTTATAGCATCGTTTTTATCAAATGGAGAATATGTTTCAGCACTTCCAGAAATAAAAATAGTGCGCTTTTTGTATCGCATTTCTATTTCCGAAAGTATACTGGTTATATCGGTATAATTGTCAATTTTAAGCGATTTAATACCATATCTTTTTAAATCATTAATAACTAAAGATTGCTTTTTAACATTATAATCGAAAGTCGCTTGGTCTGGATTCAGATAATCTCCTAAAACAGGCTTTTTAACAAAACAATAATGCTGTCTTTGTTCTTCTCTAAATCTAAAATTGAGTCTGCTCAATACATAATCTAAGTTTGGGTCGGTAAAACTGAACCCAATAAATAAAAATGTTTTTGTTGTTAATTCACCTGTTAAAGCATTAATAAATGGTTCGTGAGTTTGGTGATACTGTTCGTATTGTTGTTTAGTTAATATTGCTGAGTTTGGATGATTTACATCACCATGCATCTTATAAATTACAATATCTCTTTTTGGTTTCGTTGTAAGTAATTGGCTATTTGTATACTTTATATCAACGATTTTATTCTGGTTGGTAAAAGATTTTTCAATTAATTGGTCATAATTTGTTGTCCATATTGAAGAAATTGGAAGTTTAGCAATTATTTTATGATTTTCGGTTTCAGTTGCATGTTCTGTAAACTCTTCTAAAATTTTTCTATTGAGTTTAGTACGATTTTGGTTTTCATTAACATGAAATTGAGCAATTGAAACCAAATCCTTTTCAGCGTTTATATCCAAGCCTAAGTCTTGTGCTATTTCTGTCATTAATTCACTCCAGTTTACAAAGCCAGCGGTAATCGAAAGTCCTGCACCAGCAAATATAGATGCAGTACCTTCATTTAAGTCTTTAACGAAGTCATTTATAAAAACTTCAATCTCGTTGTCAAATTTCATTTATTAATTTTTAAAATTTTTGGGAATATATACAAATAAATAAACACCAAACAATCCCTAATTTTAGGGATATTTCATCTAACTAAATTAGGTGATGCCCCTTGATTCTTAATAACAAATAACATCAATAAATCAATTATTTCATTACGGAAAACCGTAACAAAAAAATAAAATCCAACATTTCACACAATACGTATTATTACTGATTTTTGATTTATTGACAACATATCCCAAAAGATTATTATTACTTTTATTAAGCTTTACTTATATCTTAACATATATCAGTTAATTTTATGGAAACTCAGAAAATATGGACCAAAAAGAAATAATTAAACATTTCGCCTTATTAGAAGAAGTTGAAACTTCTTACAAGTTAATAACTCTTGGCTTTGGTGAACTCCAGAATATTAATTTACATAACAATTTTCATTTTTTACCTTTCCAACTCCTTTCGCAAGGGTTTGAAAGATTTATGAAATCATACATTTGTCTTGCCTATCAAAATGTAAATAAAAAATACCCCACTTTTGAATATATAAGAGATTTAGGACATGATTTAGAATCGTTGTTGAGGGAAATCATCGATAAATATTATTTTGACTTCAATCGACCACAATACAAAAATGATGTTGAGTTTTTAAAGAATAATACGGAATTAAAAGAGTTACTTTTTATAATATCAGAATTTGGCAAGAAGTCAAGATACTATAATTTTGATTTAGTCACAGAAAACAAAAAAATCCCATTAAATACTAAAGAATTATGGAACAATTTTGAAAATAAGCACTTAATAAATGATGAAAAATTATTGTCAAAATTATTTAGTCAAGAAACTCAACATGAAGTTTATTATAAATTAAATAGTATAATAATTATCATTTTTGAGCAATTTGTTTCAGCATTATCAAGACAATTCATTTTTAATTGCATTGGAGAAAAAGCAAAACAAATATCAGTGGCTTCTTTTCATGAATTTGGAATGCTTTACGAAAAGGATTTTGGAAATAAAGACTATCGGAAAAGTACAACAAGGTACAACGAGACGCCAAAAAAAGTGCATAAGAGAACCCTAAAAAACAATTTAGAAAGAAAACTAAATCCAAATATAAAATTTAAAAAGATTTTAAAATCTGAATATGAAGGAGATTGGCCATTTTTTGCTAATGAAGTTATTATTGAATGTAGATATAAGCATTGGTGTATTGTAACAATTGATGGTCATGATTATGCCCTCAATGGCACTGCTAAAGGGAGATATAAACTTGAAAACCCTAAAGATGCAGGAATGGTAATGATGGATAAAGATTCGGGAGATTTTATTAAGCTAGCTCTTGATTTATAATCCATTCAATACTCAGAATTTAAAAATTTGTAAAAGAATAAGAACTGAAAAATTTAACTTATATAAATCTATGATAATAAGCAAAGACTCCTATTTAAGAAGACCACCAAAAAAATTAAATGCAAAACAAGCATCTACATTTAATGCTATTACTTATAGTGTTGATATATGCAATATAAGTTATGAGCGCCTTCATTTAAATCTCTTGAATATTGAAGAAAATTTAAAAACCAAAAAATATATATACTCTGAATTTTTTTTGGACGCATGGTCAATCATAAATAGTTCGACAGTTTTTTTAAACTTGATAACTAGACACTTTAAAGAAATTGATAATTCAGATTTGATAGAAATCAAAAAAGCTAAGAAAATAAGGAATACAAATCAACATCTTGATGAAAGGGTTGAAGAAGTCTTTATGTTAAAAAACTTACCTATTTATGGCTCACTTTCGTGGAGACATAATTTATCATCCCCTGATGAATGCAATTTAATACTTTTATCTGCAGGTATTTTTACACATCATGATACTTTTGATACATATTTATCCCCTGGTATATCTTCAGGTAAAGAAATTGAGAATATCATGTTACGTTCTGTTGAACGTAAAAAGAATGATTTCGAAGATTTAAGTGTTTGTTTAGATAAGTTAATTGAGGAATTGAAGGTGTTTGTATTAAAACTAGAAGCTATCTTTACTGAACAAATCGAAAGGGAAGAGGGCACTAATGATGTGGAGAGGCATGGTTCAAATATATTCATATTATTTCCTCGAGTTAAAGTAACAGAATCATAAGATTCGATTAATGAATTGAAATAACAAAAAAAATCAATCATTATAGTTTTGGGAACCACAATTTAAAAAACCTAACGACCAGATTTATATCATCCAGTTGTTAGGTTTTCTATTTTTAAGATTCAGAAATTAAATTTTAATTCAGAAATTCTGTATCTAAATCGATTTTGTTTTTAATAATATAAAAAGCAAAATTGTGGTAATCATTTGATGCATTTTGGAATTCTTGATAAGCTTTTTGATAATGTTCTAGTTCTAAGACATCCCCAAATCCATTAATTTTTGAAATTAAATCATCACCTTTCACATAGGCTTGTAATTTTTTTGCAAAGTCTTGGCACAACTCTTCTAATTTGTCTTTATGTGTCATATTGTTATAAGGATTTATTTATCCAAAATTCAAAAATTTTAAATTGAAAACCCTATAAATATTGTTAAAACTTAAAATAAAAAATTACTTAGATATTTTTAATTCTTCATTTCTACAATAACCAATTTGAGGAACATAATTTTTAGTATATATAATTTTAACCCACTTTTTAAAGCGTTTATTAACTTCAACTTCTACACCAATTGGCAATATATCAATTGTTTTAGATTTGTCATGTGCTGTTTGCTTGACTTTCACTAATTGTTCGGTTAGTATGATTTCATAAGTCGGAGCAATGTGTTCAGTTTTAATATTGGTTTCGTTTGTTTCATTATATTCCTCATAATAATGACTAATTACAATTAATACAATTCCAGTAACAAGATTAACAGTGTATGGATTATGAACGATTTTATCAAGTTTCAATAACAGTTTATTAAAAATTGCTTCATAATCAATATTTTTTTGAGCTACTTCTTCAATAGCTTGATTCGCAATTGCAAAAATTTCTTCGGATAATGGTCCTGAAAATGTATCATCAACATAAGTATCTAAATTAACAGATACAGCAACTCCATCACTTAAAGTGGAATCTTCATCAACAATGGATAAATCCATCAATTTATCTAAATTCTTATTGAACTTAGAATATTCGCTTGAATCTTCAATCTGATGTTCTTCTGTAAATAAATCTGGATAAGTTTCACGCCAATTGAAAGTATCAAATTTAATGTCATTCAATAATTTTGAAGTGATTTGTGAAATACCAAGTAATGGGCTTACAGCTTCTACATTATATTTTGAAAAATCACGTATTAAATCAACCACTGATAAGTTAACTGGATTGTAAACTGGCTGTTGAAATTGCATTTGATGCATCATTTGGGTTACAGACCCAAATGCAGCCATTACTGGATTAAATTTTGTCGGCTCAAAATATTGAGCATTTAAAGCTAATGATGATTTAGTAATAGCATCAATCACAGGGTCTTGATATGATAAGTTTGATAAACTTCTTTGAATAGCTAAATCAACACCTGAAAATGGTGTAAATACCCCTGCTAAATCGGTAATACTTTTCATCTTATTGAATGCTGCAGTCGAAGCCACAATTTTTCTTAAAAATTCATCATTCATAACTCTAAATGTATAATCTCAAAAATACGTTTTTAAAATTTGATTTCATACTACTTTGATACCTGTTTATTGATTGGTTTGGGTATTTGGTGGAAAAACAAAGGATGGACACGTCTTATTGCGCCCATCCCTGTATCCCGAATGCCTTTAGTTAACTGGATATTGTATTAAGTTTAGCTAATTAATTAGCTGAGTAATTGAATTAACCAGTTTCTCACATCATCATTTGGACAAGGGTATTTTACTGTATTATCATCCAACCTGTTATATGATTTTCTAGTTGTTTGACCTAATTCTCTTTTAACATCAGCTATCCAACAAGTTTTGATAGTTCTGTTAAAAGTTTCTTTGTAAAGTTCTTGAATTGATTTATAAGTCATAATAAAATTTTTATGATGAAAAATTAATATATAACTTAAATTTTAAAAATCCAAATTCTAACGCTTTCTGACCAAAAGGAAAAGGATGGACACGATATATTGCGCCCATCTCTGTATCCCGAATACCGTTGGAAACGAATTTCTATCCTTTAAAGAAAATAAAATATACAGCTATACAAACAGCTATAATTGAAATTAAATATCCTACCCAAACATTTCTATTTTGATATTCTGGTACAATCTGGTCAGTTAATTTTCCGCTAAATCCTTTTAGAATCCAGAATAGAAATCCACCAATCCAAAGTGAAGTTAGTTTTGCTGCGAACGGTTCTTTAGCCATATTTTAATTCAATACTTTCTCAAATTCTAATTTTAAATCTGTTGGATGAGGATAGACTACATACAGCGGAATATTAGGAAATTTCATTTTATGAAGCTCCAGCAATAATTTATAAAGATTTATATCATTATCTACAATTTTGTGACCAATATAAATTGCTTTGACACATTCAGGGAAATACTCCAAACATCTTTCTTCATATCCCAACTCTGTTATAATTCTCCATTCTTTTTCATATTCCCAATGTTTGAATTTTGTTGTCAATACATAATGCGAAGCAAATGGATAATTTTTTTTTATTTTGATTGGTTCTTGTGGATAAATTACCCTGGTCAATGTATGTCTTAATAAATGACCTTCCCGTTGTTTCATATCAATCTTGTCCCCATCAAATTCAAGTGCAAAACCATAATAATTATTTGTATAATGTGCCCACATCAAATGGTTGTTGATTGTTTCTGAAAAGGAACAAATTCCTAGATTACTGAAGTTGTTTCTTTTTACTGTTTTCATATGTGACAAATCATCAACATCTTCAATAAGATTTACATTACAATCAAAAGGGTCATTGAAATCTCCTGGATTTGAAAGATAAAAATAACTTCTAAAAAGTCCATCTATACTGTAAAGGTTTAGTGGATAAAACCGATATAATTTTTTAGCACTTTTTGACAAAAGTTTCCCATGTTTATATGTATCCCATAATTCAAAATTAATGGTATTTCTTTTTATAACATACTCTTCATCAATAATAAATTCATCCATTAATTTTTCTTCAAATTCAATTTTATTCTTTCAAATATACAGTTTTAAAAAGAAAACGATAAACATGCTTGTTTGTGTGCTCATCCATTATCTAATTCGTTGATAATGAATTCTGTTTTTTATGTTTCTGACTCAGGATTTCTGTATGAATAATCGCCCGAGGTCTGTCCTTTATCACTTGGTTCCATCCCAAATTCAATTTTATATAAATTTAAAGTGTTACTGTATGCGGCTATTTCAAAATCACTCGGTCTTCCATAAATAGGAGTATGATTTAAAAATCTACCAGCTATTTGATTGCAATCTGTTGAATATTTCCTAGTGTCTAAAATATGCTGATGCCACATTTCATCAGCCGACTTACTTATAGCTGCAATTGGTAAACTTGGATATTTCACACATAAATATAAGTGCTTCAAATACCATTCAATAGCATAAGAAGTTTGATTGTTATCCCATTCGTTATTTTGGGCTGCTTTTCTAGCAATATTACTCAAATCGAGACTGTCTTCTATTTTTAAAATAATCTGTTTGTCCATATTTTATTTATTAAATTACAAAGTGATATACTATAAAAAGCATTCAAATTAATTAAGATTATTATCTAACCATTGTCTAATATGCGCATGACTTCTTAAATTTGTTGGTAAAGATGTCTTAATTGAATTTTCAATAATATTAAAATTAGATAATGTGTTATTTAGATTTCTAGACGTCATATATTTATTTATGAAATGTAACATTTCGTATCCTTCATTTCTATTGAGCAATACGTTGTCTGGATAACCAATTACTTTTTTACTATCGCCTTCAGTAGTTGTCCATGAATAGTTGTACTTCAAAGAATCTTTTCCAAAATTTGCCATATTTTTATTTTTTTTATGTTTAAACGAATATAATTTTCTTTTCCTTTCTAAACAATCCTTAATTTTAGTGATTTTTATCTAACTAAAATTAGTGATGTCATTTATTGAAATAAATGACAAATAACAGAATATCAATCATTATTAGTTAACGAGAGGCCACAATTAAAAAAACCTAACGACCAGATTTATATCATCCAGTTGTTAGGTTTTATTATTATTTAAGTTCTCTCTTATGTTTTTGTTTAACAAAACTCTTGCAACACAAGTAAATAAAAGCTTACGCTGTTTTGAGAAAAACTATATCTTATTATTTATTACTTATTATTTAACTCAGGATAATTCATTTTGGCAAATTGTAATTCATATTTACCATCTTTAAATCCTAATTGTCTTAATGCTATTTTTTTATGAATTTCATGGTATTTTTCAATGTCATATTCTGTCATTAATCCATAATCTAATGACTCAGTGAAAAGTAATCCTTTATCTCTGTTAATAAAAAGATTCATTTCATATCCCCTTCCAACTTTGTTTTCAAAAAAGCATTTATTAATAAGAATAATTGAATCTTTGTATTTAACATTTTTTGAATCGATTATTTTTAATAATTTATTTCTATAATAAAGTTTCTGATTCTCAATTTTTAATGTATCAATATAATCAGATTGATATATAAAAATACTATAATCATCATTAATAACCTTTTTTAATCGAACATCATATTTTGAAATGTACGAATCAAAAAAAGAAAAACCTCTATCTTTAATCAAATAAGACTTACTATACGATTCTTCATTTTGTTTACAAGAAATAAATATGTAAAAAGCAACAGAAATGATTAATCTTAAATGACTCATAAATTATATTCTCAAACCAACTTAATCAATAAATTTTATTGGCACTTTATTTTTGGACTTTATCACACCGTGATAAATTTCATACCCATTTTCTGTTATAGTTTTAAAATCTGGTCTTGATAAAAAATCTTTAGATTTTGTACTATCACTGTATACAAAAACACTCATCATATATTTTCTATCTATTCGGAACATTAATTTTGACGAGAACCTATCAGGTATAGGTAGAGATACTAATTTTTCAAAATAAATAGTTTCTTTAGGATGTATGAAGAATTTATTTTTATCTATATTGTCTTTTGTATATCCATTAAGCTTGTATCCTAATTTTTTTGATTTTTCATCCATAATTTCAAATAATTTATTTTGAAAGCTTGAATCCGAAAAATTAATAAACCTTACATCTCTTTTAATCGTATCCTTTTCATTTACAAAAACAAAACCAGAATTATCAAGTTTAAGGCATTTTATTTTATAAATTAATCGAGAATTTTCAAGCGGTAAAAAACAATAAGTTTTGTTACTTTTATTCGTAAGCTTATATGTTATAATATTATTTCTGGAAGAATCTTTACTTTTACTCACAAAAACAATATTATTAATAATTTCTAAATCTAATTCTTCTTTATTATTACAAGAAATAAAGAAGAAGCCAATTAAAAAAAGAAAAAACGCTTTTTTCATAATTTTTTATTTTAAATGTTTTAACATCATACTATATTGAGATTTAACGGAAGAACTCATGTCTCCCATTCTCATTTGAAAATCATATGCTTTACTTTCTAACCAAGCTTGAGATTTTGTAGGCATACCAAAACTATCATAATAAGCTCCGACCCCAAATCTCTCTTGAGCGTAATCTACTAATCCGACATTGTATTGATAAGCATGAAAAAATTCATGAAATAAAGTTGAAGCAAGCTTAAAATAACTTTTAAATGCTCCACTATAAAGTTTTATTGTAAGTTTTCCATCAACAGGAGCAGTATCTGCTAAAACAGCACCACTATCTTGACCAGTAACATCAATAGGGGTTCTTCCTGATATTTTATATGTATTACTTAATCCATCAACATCTTTTAAAACTTCATTTACAGAATTAATACTTTCCTCAGGTTTAGCATCAGGATTAATGTTGTGAAATCTTTCTTTTAAATCCCTAATCCATTTACCTTTATGCATAACATGGTTTAAACCAGATACAATTGCTCCAGTAGCAGCTCCTTGCCAAAAGTTTCCACCACTCAAAGATGCTCCAGCTCCTCCTGCTAATGTACCAAATAAAATTGTACCTGCACTACTTTGAGCAAAATTACCACCTATTCCATTAAAAGCTGTTGTAGAGGTTGCAATACTTCCATCTTGATTGTATGTGTAATTATTACCACCACTCCAAGCACTTGCTGCGGCACTACTTAAAGCACCTGCATAAAAACCTGTGCAAAATTTACCACCTTGTACTTCACTTAATCCTCCTTGTACTGTTCCATGTGCTACGGCTTGTACAGCCGAACGCACAAAGAAGTTACCTATACTTGCAGTTGCACTTCCAATACCAAACGTTGCTCCTGAGCTGATACAAGAGAATATTACAGTTTGTGCTATGGCATCAAAAGTAATAGGTGCTTCTACGGCAATGGCACTTAGTAGATAAGTTGCTACACCAATACCTACGCCAATTACAATAGCAGTAAAAAATTCTTCACCACTTGGGTCAGTGTATTTTAATGGGTTGTTAAAAGCATAGCCATACCTATTATAGTTTTGGGTATTGTGAGGGTCTTGAATGTAATTGTCAGGTTGTAAAAAACGGTGTAACATTGGGTCATATAGCCTTCCGTTCATGTGTATTAAACCAACCCCCATTAAATGTTCGTGTGAAGTGTAACCTCTATCTAAAACGGTAAGATTACTTAATTCGCTATTTTCTCCATTGGCAACTTTATACACGTTACCCCAAGCATCAAAGTGTCTTTTTTCAATTATTTGTCCTGTTTGGTTTGAAATGGCTATAATACTTCCTAAATAATCTCGATGCAAATATAAAAATTGGCTTTCCGTTCCATTAGATTTATAGACCACTGGAGCAGAATAACTATCGCCACCTATATAGGTTATGAATTCTACATCAGCAGAATTAAGGTCGTGTTTTATTTCTATGACTCCATCGTGCGAATAATGTTTAATCCTAGGTATCATTCGCTCTACAGGATTCCTAGATTGTATCTCCATTTTAGACCTGTTTTGAAAGGTATTATAGTTAAAAGAAACTATTCTGTGTCCTTCTTCATATATAGCGATAGGGCTTTTAAAAGCATTATAGCTCACCTCTTGTCTAGGGTAGTTTGTGTAATGTACTTTGGCTTGTTGAGTTAAAACCACTGAGTTATTTTGATATTGTTTGGCAATACTGTATTTATAAGTACCTACTTCGTTTTGGGTAATTCTTCCTTTATTATCATACTGTTGCTCATGTGAATCTAGTTTTTTAGCTAGAAAATCGTCAATCAAAAAAGCACTTGCATTACCAATATCATTACTTGTTGTACTTTTAAGGAACTCAACATAAATATCGGCATTTTGTAAAGAAGTATAATTAGTTCTAATTACTCCATTATTACTTACAGTAGCTAAAACACTTTGAGAAATTACAGTGTTATCAGTAGGGTTTTTCTCAATAATTTTAATGTCAATTTTGTTTGTGGTAAGCTTTGTAATATTAGCACTCAACTCTAATTTTGTTCCTGCTTTTGCATTAGAAAGTATCTTTTTTTGAGCGCCATCCGATGCTGTTGTTACTTGTTGAATTCTTAATTTACCCACTGTTGTTGAGATTGTTGCCAATCCCGAAGATGTAAATCCATCTACGCTAGTCGTGAAGTTGTTATCGTGTAATGTTTGTGGTGCAAACTCCCATTTGATTAATCGTTCCTGATTATCATAAGTAAAAGTTTCTTCCGTATTAAATAATGAACTCGACCTATTATTGAGTAATGCTCTTTGAGCATTAAAATTATAGTTTAAAGAAATAATTTGTTGGCTTACATCTTCCTCATTAGGGTTAGAGGCTGGTGTAGTATGAACCGTAGATTGACCATTAGGCAATCCATAATTATCATAAGAAAAGTACTCTTTTAGGTCGTTCCCTAAAGATACGTAAGTAACTTGTCCTTTAACATTTACAGTATTGGTTTGCCATAATAATAAACTGGATTGGTCATCAAAAGTTTGCCAATGCCCTCCGTTTTTATAGGTGTTTTTAACACGTTTTGTAGTTGATTTATTACTTGCAAAATGTGTGGCATCGTATTGTTCTTTTTCAACACGTCCATACTCATCGTATGCAATTGTTTTTTTATAACTAAATTCAGGAAGATTTTCTTCTACACTGATTAACCTTTTATCTGCATCATAGGTATATCTATAGTTGCTATTTCCATCAATTGGATTTGTAACACTTAAAGATATAATTTGTTTTGTATCGTTATCATAAGAATAAACGGTTGTGATATCTGTTGCATCAGCATCATTATGTCCAACAATTTTTTTCTGAATTACTTTTCCAAAAGCGTCATACTCAAAAGTAGTAGTTCCTTTTGGTGATGTTTCTTTTACCATTTCACCGTAGTAATTATACACATATGTATAAGTACCTGCTGATGGGTCAGTAAGTTTTGATTTTCTGCCAAACTCATCGTATTCCATAGTTAAAATGGTATTCTCAAAATTGGATGACTTTAGATTTCCATTGGCAAAATAGGTATAGTTAATCATACCCCCATTATCAGTTACGGATACTACATGGCCGTTTGCATTTTTGGTAGAACTGGTTGTTTTAACCCCATCGCTTCCTGTTGTGGTTAGTTCGTTATAATTAATGGTTGTGGTTAATCCAGTTGCAGAGGTATTACTTATGATTCTGCTGTAATCATCATAAGTTGTTGTATTCCATTGTGATGCTGAAGCACCATCAAAAGGTTCACTTTCTTTAATTTTTCTTCCTAAATAATCATACTCAACAGATTTATAAGACCAAGAATTATCAATATTTTTAGCTCCCGTTTTTATAACTCGTCCTAAAGCATCTGTCATCTTAATACTCTCGCTACCGTCATCACCAACTTGCTTGGTTATATAATTATTACCTTGCATAGAATAGGTATAAACAATACTTTTTCCTAAGTAATCGGTTATTTTAGTTGGTTTTCCCCAATTATCATATTCCGATTTAGACCTTTGACCGTATGGATTTTCAGATTCAGTAACCATTCCATAAATAGGGTGGTATGCTAAATTACGGCTAACTAAGCCTTCAATATCTTTTGTGGTTTTTAAAAAACGTGAAGAAGTATCGTAGGTATATTCTACGGTTCTTGGAGCCAATGTTGAAGTAATTCCAGATGTGCTTAATGTTTTTTGCAAAATATTACCTAAACTATCATACACGAAGTCTTCTACAAGAAATTTATTATCCCCAGTATTTCCTTTCTTTTTAGTTCTTGTAAGCTTATAGCCATTATAAATATAGTTTTCTTCAGTAGAAAAAATATCAGAATAAGCAGAAGTCGTTGTTATAACTCTAGTTGGCTTTCCTATAAAATAAGAAGATGGATTAGTGTCATTATCATAAGTTGTATCAACTGTTGTTGTTCCTTGTAGAATTCTTGACCCACCACTTGATAAATAATTTTTGGTAGTTAGGTTTTCAGTTAAATTAAATAACGGGGAATATGTAAACGTTTTTTCTGTTAATACATTACTTAATAAATCATTTGTTGAAATTTTATCAATCAATAAATTATAAACACCGTTATCTAAAGAACTTGAATATGTGTAATTTGTTTCGTTTATTTTATTAAAAGAAGTATCAAAGCTAAATGTATTGGTAGGATTTAAAATGCTATAACTTGATTTTACTGCATTTCTCAGTAGTGGGTCATTTATTGTAACGTTCCAAATTCTTTTATCACCAGAGGTTTGATACCAACTACTTCTTGCTACTTTTTGAAAGCCTAAAGCTCCTAAACCGTGCATATGAGCAATAAAACCATTATAAGAAAAATCTTGATACTTAGTAATTCCACTAGTTGTATTTTTCAATTGTGAGACTAATTTATTGGTCGAAATTCTTTTGATATCAGCCAATGGGTAATTTACTTGGTCTGAAGAAGTATAAAATGTGCCATAATCAGTCTCGACCGAATCCATCGGTAAATATGAAATTTCATCAATTATGTTTGTTCCATTAGAGGTTACTTTTCTAAGTAAATTATCTTGTGCAACATTTTTTGTGAAATTTACATATGTAACAGTATTTAAACCACCTCTGGCAACAATAATTTCTTTGTTAGCACCACTTTGTTTGAAATTTGCTACAATTGCAAATGGGATGTTCGGATTTCTATCATAATGGTCGGTGATTGAAGCATAATCAGGTGTGAAGGTTAGTGCAGCATTATTGTTCCCAATATTATTTGCATAGGTATTTACCGTCCATTTCACATCAAAATTATGATATTGCCACCATTCTTTTTTAATACGTTCCGACCTAAAAACAGCAATATCAGATTTACCGTCTTTGTTAGTATCTACAACATAATAATTTTTAAATATTTGACGTAGGTTGTAATCACCACCACCAGCTCCCGGTTGTCCTGTATCGGGCAAATATTCTTCAATAAAATGCGTTTCTGACTGGAAAAATTCACCTCCATTAGGATTAGGATTTGAATTATAAATTGTCCAATACGGGCTTCGTAAAGCTACAGGGGTTATTAAATCAACTTTGCCATCTCCATTGAAATCTCCTAGCATCAAAGGTTTGTTTTTTTCATAATGAGAAAGTGTGCCAGAACCAATGACTTCCATTTCAACCCATGGGGCGGCAAGTAATTGTTTAAAACTAATTACTCTGTAGGTTTTATCTGCTTTTAAAACTAAAACATCGGTTTTCCCATCACCATTGAAATCGGCAGTGATGGTTTCATCTTTCCTTAATCCAATTAAACCCAATTGCTGATTTGTAATTTCAGTATAACCTTTAGTACCTAATGTTACTGAACTGAAAGGATTCATATCCAATAATCGAACAATATGTGGGAAATCACCAATTGTGTATGTTTCATTACAATTCCCACTTGGGTCTGGAATTCTATTTGCATTAGAATCTGGTGTGAACTCATACTGTCTGTGTTCTGGATATCTAATAATTAAAATTTCCGAAATACCGTCTCCATTAAAATCACCAGTAATAGATTTACCTGAAGAGTTTATGAATCTTCCTGTGCTAATACCTGGGTTTCTAATGCTTCCGTCACAAGTCTGCCAAGGACAGTTTGAATAACAAGTACCATAGTTTGGAAGTTGAATTGTTTTAGAATAAACACCTATTAATCCAGTTCTAGCATTATTTATTTGTCTGACATTAAAAGTTATTTGTTCCTCTTGTATATTTTCAAGACTGGCAATGGATTGGAACTGGTTTAATTTATTGTTTAAACCAAGTGTGTTGATGGGGATGATTGACCTTACACCTTCTGCGTTAATAGCTCTTGAACTTCCATTACCGCCTTGATACATCTCTGTAAATATGTAACCATTATTATATAAATCCACAAAGCCATCTCCGTCAAAGTCACCAGAAACAAATCCATTATCAGGGGTTAAAGGAGTATTGTATTGAGTTTGGGTCTCTGTGAAAATACTTGTAGAAACGGTATTATTGTAATCGAATTTAATTAGATTAGCTCCTTCCAAAGCTCCATTAAATTCCTGCACGCTAGCTACTTTTTCATATCCTAATTGTTGGTCATACGTGTGTGTTAATTTATATTTTCGAAACAAACTATTTCCGCTAGCTACTTTAATTTCATCTAAAATTAATGTCTTAGTGATTTGTTGTCCTTTAATGAAAGACTTCTCCTTTCGCAAGGCATTTTTATAGCCAAACTTTATGGTATTTAATGGTGTGTTTAATCCATTGGTATTTGCACTAAAGTTGATTTCATCAATGTATAATGAATTATACGTATTAACTGCTAAGTATTTATAGTTTATAAAATTCCCATTAGTATCTTCAAAACGACTAATATAATAAGCGTTTAAATCTTTTGCACCATTTAATCCGTACCAAGATTTTGCACCATCTGGAGCTGTGATGATAAAATGAATATTTTCACCTGTCCCATTTAATTCAATTCTAAAATTTGATTTAATTTCAGTTTGATAAATAGAACCATCAGCCCAGTACGTTCCTGAAACAAGAAGCAATCGTTGGCCATCCAGTGCTAGTTTGTCATTATCATCATAATCAACACCGTCAATGAAACCATCAATATCTAATCGAGTTCCAATCCTACTAATAGTTGAAATACTGTTAATATTCCAGCCTTGTCCAGCAATCCCCCCAAATTGTCCACTTGCATAAATAAGATTTATTTGAGGAGCAACATCTTGCAAGCTGGCAGGCATGGCAATCGGTATGTTGTAAATCGCTTGACCTGTAGTGGAAATTTCTAATTTACCTTGAGTATCGTGAAAGTTTTTTTGTGAGTATATGCTATTTATTATTAAAAAAATAAATGCAAAGGGTAATTTTAATTTCATTTGTAGGTAAGTTAGTTTTTTACAATTTTTATAGATTTAGAATCTCCATTGTTATAATTTATAAGTAAAATATAAGTGCCCAAGGGATAATTTTGAAAATCAATTGAATAGAAATTTTCATTGCTTAATCTGCCGTAATTTTTTAATAAATTACCATTAAGAGTATATATATCAATACTTTCAACTTTATTGTTGTTTATTAATTCCCATTTTAAAAACAATTTTTCCTTAACTGGATTTGGATAATACGAAAAAACATCTTCTTCATTAAATTTTTGAAAATCATTGTCATTGATTTTTTCTTGCTCTTCCAATTCATTTGTTTTTTGCTCTTCTTTTGTAGTCTCGTCAGTTGTTTTATCAGAAAGTCTAGAAAAAACAATTCTTCTTACAATTTGATTTCCTGCTGAATCATAATCAAAGGTTATTTTAGTCTGAGAGTGAGAGTTAACTGTAAACAGTAAAAGACTGAAAACTAGAAATGTAATTTTATTCATTTTTGATATGGTTAAATTTGTCTATGGATTTTTGAGGCGCAAGGGTACGACAATTTTAGTTACCAAACAATCACCAATTTTGGTGATATTTCATCTAACTAAATTTAGTTAGATTTTTATGTGTCAAAAACAAATAACTTCATTAAATCATTTATTTCATTACGAAAAACTGTAAAGTAAGAACCACTTTGAACAATAAAGATTTATACTGTTTTAATATTATAAGTTTAGTCGCTTATAAAATTTAACTTATTGATAAACATTGATTTAATAGTGGTATTTCTTTACAATATTTTAATTACGTTATGTCCACCCGCAGCAGCGATTTCCATACAGCGTTTGATAGATTCTTGACCGCGTACTTCAGCAAAATCGAATTCTGGAAAATCCAATGTTTTGTAAAATTCTTCGCGTGTGTTAATGATTGTGGGTTGAATAGCGCTTTTCCCTTTAAAAAAGTCAATTATTTCGGTGACATTTTCAATTCCGTAGACATCTAGTCCAGAAACAATGGCAGCTTCATTCACATTTTGTTTGGGAAGAAAAAAGCCCTTAAATCCTTCTTCTTTGGCTTTGATAGCAATGGATAGTGCCCCACGAATGGGTTGCAAACTTCCATCAAGAGACAATTCGCCCATCATAATATAGTTGCCAACCTCGTCTAAATCAATTTGCCCCGAAGCGGCTAAAATTCCCATAGCAATAGTTAAATCATAAGCAGAACCTTCTTTTCGTAAATCGGCTGGAGCCATATTTACAATGATTTTTTTACCGGGAAAATTGTAATGGTTGTTTTTTAAAGCGGCAGCAATGCGAAAACTACTTTCTTTTATGGTGCTGTCAGGAAGTCCGACCAAGTGGTATCCAATTCCTTTTTCAATATTTACTTCTACAGTAATGGTGGTAGCAGCTACTCCGAAAACGGCGCTACCGAAGACTTTTACTAACATGGCGTGTACTAATTAATGGCTTATAATAGTACAAATATAGAAAAGTTGGTGGAATAAAAAAATCCCGATTTCTCGGGATTTAAGTTATTTAAATTTTGCAATTCCAGAAGTTAACCACGATTGGTATTCATTCGAATCAGGTGTATAACCAACTGGTTCGTTTAGTTTATTCGCTTTAGTATCTAAAACAATATAATAGGGTTGTGCATTGGCTTTATAATGCGTAATTTGAAAATCACTCCATTTATTTCCAATTGTTTTAATTTCCTTTCCAGTTTCTTTCGAAACATATTGTTCGTTCGCTGGCAATTCTCTTTTATCATCCACATACAAGGATATCAAAACCAACTCATTTTTAAGTATGGAAAGGATTTCGGGTTTAGACCATACATAATCTTCCATTTTTCGACAGTTGACACAAGCATGACCGGTAAAATCTAATAACACTGGTTTATTTTGAGCTTTTGCATAAGCCATTCCTTTTTCATAATCTGTAAAAGCAATAATGCCATGTGGACCACTTTTTGCCCCATCAGGATACACCGTTGTATTGGCAGAAGCACTACCAGAACTTATAATTCCATTCGGACTTTCACTATAGGTTAAGGGAGGAGGAAAACCTGAAATAAGCTTCAGTGGTGCACCCCATAGCCCAGGAATTAAATAGATGGTAAATGATAAAACTAATAATCCAAATAACAATCGTCCCACAGAAATAAATGAAGACGGACTATCATGTGGCAATGTAATTTTTCCCAATAAATAAAGAGCTAAAGCCCCAAAAACAGCTATCCAAATGGCTAGAAACACTTCTCTTTCTAATAAATGTGTTTGAAGTACCAAATCGGCATTTGATAAAAATTTAAAGGCTAAGGCCAATTCCAGAAAACCTAAAACTACTTTTACGGTATTTAACCATCCACCAGATTTTGGCAATGAATTTAACCATCCTGGAAACATCGCAAACAACATAAAGGGTAAAGCCAAGGCTAAAGAAAAACCTAGCATCCCTACAATTGGCGCAATTCCACCTTTTGAAGCAGCTTCAACTAATAAAGTCCCAACAATCGGTCCAGTACATGAAAAAGAGACAATAGCCAAGGCTAAGGCCATAAATAATATTCCAATAACTCCTCCTCGATCGGCTTGTTTGTCTACTTTATTTGCCCATGAATTCGGCAACATAATTTCAAATGCCCCTAAAAAAGAAGTAGCAAAAAATACTAATAAAAGGAAAAATATAATATTAAACCAAACATTCGTAGATAAAGCATTCAAAGCATCGGCACCAAAAATAGCCGTCACTAAAGAACCTAAAATAACATAGATTAAAATAATGGATATTCCGTAGAAAATAGCATTTCTGATTCCAGCTGCTTTGGTTTTACTTTGTTTCGTAAAAAAACTCACCGTCATCGGAATCATAGGAAACACACACGGAGTTAAAAGCGCAGCAAAACCAGAAAAGAAGGCTAAGAAAAATATCGTCCAAAGACTTTTAGAAACTTCTTGTTTACTTTCCAATTTAGTTACAGCATTCGTATTGCTTACTACAGGTTTGTTTTCTTCTGTAATTAATGGGATTACTGTGAAATCGCTTGTATCTTTTGCTGCAATTTCTGTTGTAGTTAGTGTTGATTCGTTGGTTATTGCGGTGATAGGCAGTTTCAAATCAAAAGTTTTGTCTTGCTGAATACAAGCTTCTTTACACACTTGATATTCTACATATACTTTGGCAGAAGTCGCTTTTGGATTGGTAAGTTTTATCGTTTGACGGAATTGTGCCTTGTTTTCAAATAAATATTCATCTACTTCAAAAACATCGCTATAGACTTTTTTATAAGGACTTTCGGAAGTTTTTCCTACTAAAGAATAATTTCCTTTGGCATTTTTAAATTGAAAAACGGTAGGCAACGAAGCTCCATCTGGGGTAAATTGAGAAAACATATGCCATTCGCGTTCGATAGTAGCATCAAAAACCAACACAAATTCAGTTTCCGATTTTTTTTCTACAGTCGTTTTCCATTTTACAGGATCTAATATTTGAGCATTAGCTCCCCAAAAAGTAATGAATAAGGCAATTAATAGTACTATTTTTTTCATTTGTGTACTTCTATTTTTAAAATGTGTTGTGTAAATTCTGTTGCTAGATAGCGTTGGTCAGCACGGTGATTAACAATCCAAACAATTTGATCATCAGAACAAAGCAACCAAGTATTTTCTTTATCGATTAATGAAAACTTCTCATCTTTAAAGAATTTGCTCACTTTTTTCTTTCCGTGCATTCCCGAAGGGTAAAAATAATCACCTTCCTGCCATTTTCGAATTTTTAGTGGAAATTTTAACTTTTCTTTATCGACAAAAATACATTTATCAGCAGGATTTTTTATGTGACTTTCATCACTCAATCTCAATTTTATTGGAAAATCTAATTGATTTTCATTCTCTTGAATCCAAAATTCTTGATGGTCAAATTCTTCCAGTGAAGACAAAATAAGAAAATCACGGTCTTTTAGCAATCGGAATTCTTCGGAAACAACATATTTTCCGGATTGCGCCGTTACCAAATCATAAATATCTTCCCAAGCTGTAAAACCAAATTCTTTCAGCCATTGAAATAAATACGAATTGTAATTATCCAATTGTAGAAGTTTGTGCAAATCGAAATAAATTCCATCTTCTTTTTCTGTGGCAATTTGTTGAAAAACCATGTCGGTAGCATCCTCCACCAATAATTGCGCTTCCTGTAAATACGTTTGTGTTTTTTGAAAAGAAGCCAGAAAATTAGGATTCAATTCTTTGAAAAGCGGCACCAAATGATGTCTGATTTTATTTCGCAAATACTTATCCGAAGCATTGCTGGAATCTTCTCGCCATTGAATGTTGTTTTCTTTGGCATAACTTTCAATATCCTCACGAGAAAAAATTAAAAGTGGTCGAATGATTTGTTCATTTTGTTTCGGAATTCCAGTTAATCCTTCTAATCCTGTCCCACGAGAAAGGTTAATCAAAAAAGTTTCCAAATTGTCATCGGCGTGATGCGCAGTTAGCACAAAATCATATCCTTCAGTTGCTAACAATTCATAAAACCAATGATAACGCAGTTCTCGTGCCGCAACTTGAGTAGACAACTTATAATCGTTAGCATAGGATTGAGTATCAAATAAAGTCAAATAAAATGGGATTTTATTGGCATCAGCATAAGTTTGTACAAATTCCTGATCACCAAAACTTTCCGCCTCCCTTAATTGAAAATTGCAATGCGCAATTCCGAAAGTAGTATCTAATTTTTGAAACAAATGTGTCAAAACCATACTGTCCAAACCACCACTTACTGCTAATAGAAGTTTTTTACCTTGTAAAAAGGAAAGATTATTAGCGAGATGCGTTTTGAGTTTTGAAAGCATTGTCAAATGTAAGAATTTTAATTATCAGTCAAAACCTCCCTCATCGCCCTCGCTTTCAACAAACATTCCTCATATTCGTTTTTAGGAATAGAAGCAGCTGTAATAGCACTTCCCACAGAAAATGAAAGGTATTTCTCTTTTGAGTTGTACAAAATACTTCGAATGACTACATTAAAATCGAAATCACCTGTTGGGGTAAAATAACCGACTGCACCACTGTATAAACCCCGTTTGGTTTCTTCTAATTCTTCAATAATTTGCATTGCCGAAATTTTGGGTGCTCCTGTCATGCTTCCCATGGGGAAAGTAGTTTTGAGAATCTCTATTGGTGATGTAGAAGAATCTACTTCAGAAACGACTGTTGAAATCATTTGATGGACTTGCTTAAACCTATAAATCTCGCACAATTCTTCCACTTGCACCGAACCTTTAGTGGCGGTATGCGACAAATCGTTGCGAACCAAATCGACAATCATGATATTTTCGGAACGTTCTTTTGTATTTTGAGCCAAATCCATTTTAGCATTTTCATCTAAAATAATATCCGTAAATCTTGGTGCTGTTCCTTTTATGGGTTGGGTGATGATTTTTGTTCCTTCTTTACGTAAATAACGTTCAGGAGAAGCGGAAAGCAAATAATTGGTATTATTTTTAAAGAAAGTAGCAAACGGTGGTTCGGAAATAGAATTGAGTTTTTGATAGATTTCCAATGGATGTATCTCGGCATTCTCTGCATAAAATTCCATACAGAAATTGGCTTCATAAATATCACCACGGTGAATGTGCCAAAGTACTTGGTTCACTTTTTCAATATAATGCTCTTTTGAAACGCGTTGTTCAATAGTTACACTTTCATAACTTTTATCTTTTCCCTCTTGACTTTTTACAATCTCTTCAAAATCTTCTTCCAGTTCATCATCGCACATATTCAAATAGCAGATTTCTACTTCAGTTCCTTTTAGTAAAAATATTTTTTTGGGTTGGAAGAAAAACAAATCTGGAAAATGCAATCCATCCAAATTATCCGACGTTAATTTTTCCACATCATTTTTCAAATCATAGGATAAATAACCAAACAGCCAATCTTTTGTTTGCTGTTGGTATTGCTTCAAATCTTCGAAAGCATTGTAATAATCCGTTGTAACAGAGGTAAACGCGTCTACCGCCAAAACCACATCATAACTGGAATAGTTTTGAGGGTAACTGTTACTGTCTAAATAGATTATTTCACGAAATTGTTGTGACCAATTCAGTAGCTGATTTTTAAAGTCAGAAGAATTTGCAATATTTTTAATTACCGATGTTCTCAATGCCTAAATTTTCTGTAGTAAAATTACAATAAAAAACCCGCTCGAAAGAACGGGGTTTTATATTTATAACGTAATTGCTTTTAAATTATACGTGTAATGCTCTATTGGCAGTCGCCGCTAACGCCGCTTCTTTGATTGCTTCAGCAAATGTTGGGTGTGCGTGAGACATTCTTGAAATATCTTCTGCACTTGCTCTGAATTCCATAGCCGTTACTGCTTCTGCAATTAAATCAGCACATCTTGCTCCAATCATGTGAACTCCTAACACTTCATCTGTTTTGGCATCGGCTAAAATTTTTACAAATCCGTCAGTGTCTCCTCCTGCTCTAGCTCTTCCTAATGCTTTAAATGGGAAACTTCCTGCTTTGTACGCTACACCTTCCGCTTTCAATTGCTCTTCTGTTTTTCCAACAGCGGCAACTTCTGGCCAAGTGTAAACAACACCAGGAATTAAATTATAATCGATATGAGGTTTTTGCCCTGCTAAAATTTCGGCAACCATTACACCTTCTTCTTCTGCTTTGTGTGCTAACATTGCTCCACGAACCACATCACCAATAGCATATATATTTGAAGCTGTAGTTTGTAAATGATCATTTACTTCGATTTGACCTCTATCCGTAACTTTTACACCTGCCTTTTCTGCATTTAAACCTTCTGTATAAGGACGACGACCTACAGAAACTAATGAATAATCACCTTCTAATGTGATGATTTCTCCTTTAGCATTTTCTGCTTTTACCGTTACAACATCTCCAGCTCTTTCAACTGATTGCACTTTGTGAGACGTATAGAATTTCATTCCTTGTTTTTTCAACACTTTAGTCAATTCTTTTGACAATGCAGCGTCCATTCCTGGGATGATTCTGTCCATGAATTCTACTACAGAAACTTGTGCTCCTAAACGTAAATATACTTGACCTAATTCTATTCCGATAACACCACCACCAATAATTACAAGGTGTTTTGGAACTTCTTTCAATTTCAAAGCTTCAGTAGAAGTGATGATTCTTTCCTTGTCTAATTTGATAAATGGTAAGCTAGATGGTTTAGAACCTGTAGCAATAATAATATTTTTTGATTCGATGATTTCTGAAGAACCATCTTCTTTAATCACTTTTACAGAAGTAGCGCTTTCAAACGAACCTACTCCATTGAAAACAGTGATGTTGTTTTTATCCATTAAGAATTTTACACCACCAGAAGTTTGATCTACTACCGCTTGTTTACGAGCAATCATTTTTTTAAGATTCACTTTTACATCACCCGAAACTTCGATTCCGTGATCTGCAAAATGTTGTATTTCTTCGTAATGATGAGAAGAGGCTAACAATGCTTTTGAAGGAATACATCCTACATTCAAACATGTACCTCCTAAAGTTGAATATTTTTCGATAATGGCAGTTTTCATTCCTAACTGTGCGCAACGAATCGCTGCTACATATCCACCAGGACCTGAACCTATAATAACTACGTCAAATGAACTCATAGTGTTTATTTTTGTTGTGTTTTTAAAAATTTCGAGTACAAAATTACAAATTTAATTGCAAAAGCAATATTCAAATGTCGTATCAAATTTCATAAACGGTTGTATTTTTCACTTCTCCAATCATAAAGGAGGAATGTGTACTACCAATATGTTTTAAATCGGTTAATTTGGTCACCATAAATTCACGGTATTCTTCCATATCGGCTACGCAAATCTTTAAGATATAATCATAATCACCACTTACGTGAAAACATTCTAAGACTTCATTGAGTTTTATCACTTCGTCTTCAAATTGAGAAATCAAATCCTTTTTATGTTGGATTAACTTAATGTGACAAAAAACCACAAAACTTTTTTCCACCTTATTTCTATCCAATAAAGCGACATATTTTTTAATGGTACCGTCTTTTTCTAGTTTTTTAATACGTTCGTAAACCGCCGTAACCGATAAATTAAGCTTCGAAGAAAGTTCTTTTGTCGTTTGTTTACTATCGGTTTGAAGTAGTTTTAAAAGTTTTTTATCTATTGCATCCATCTGATATATTTTCGGAATTTATTTAATTTTAAACGCAAATATAGAATTTTTATCGGTTTGAGCAGAAAATAAATAATGTTAACGGAATGCTAAATTCGAATAATTCCTTTGGGGTTTATCTCAAATGATTAAATTTGAAAGCTATATTAGAAACACCATTTTTAACTTATGAAAAAATACACATTTTGTTTGCTGCTTGTTGGAAGCATGGCTTTTGCACAAAAGCTTACTATTGAAGAAACTGTAACAGGTGGAAGGAAATTCGCAGTTCAAACACAAACGGCACAACAATGGCGTAAAAATTCAAAATCGATTGCTTATTTAAGCCCAGATTATTCGAATTTAATGACGAAATCGGCTGCCAATTCTTGGAAAGAAACCCTTTTGGTTACTAAAACTGATTTTGAAAATGCTGTCAAATCGAAAATTACTTCTGATGAATTTGCGTTAAAAACATTTCCATTTGCAATCGAATGGAAATCGGAAACGACATTTGAAACTGAAGTAGCAGGAAAAAACAATAATTATAAAGTTACCTACGATATCGTTTCGAAACAAATTAGCAATGTAACTTCTTATACCTCTGAAGGAGAACAAGCAAGATTTGCTCCCAATGGAAATGTTTCCTGGTTAAAAGAAAATAATATCAAAATTACAACACCTACAGGAACCGTAATTGATGTAACCAATGATTCTGATAAAGGAATTGTAAATGGTTCTGACTATGTACACCGTCAAGAATTTGGTATCGATCGTGGTATGTGGTGGAATGAAGCTGGAACACAATTGGCGTACTACCGTAAAGACGAAACCATGGTTGGAAATTATCCAATCATCAATTGGAATGAACGTGAAGCTGTAAACAAAGACATAAAGTATCCAATGGCTGGTATGACTAGTGAAAATGTTACTTTAGTAGTTTTTGATGTTACTACAGGTAAAAAAGTAACCATTCAAACAGGGGAGCCAAAAGAACAATATTTAACGATGGTTTCTTGGGAACCAACTGGTAAAAATATTTTTATCGGAATTTTAAACAGAGAACAAAATCATTTAAAATTCAATAAATACGACGCTCAAACTGGTGCTTTTATAAAAACTTTATTTGAAGAAAAAGCTAGTACTTGGGTAGAACCACAACATGCGATCACTTTTGTACCAAATAATCCAACTCAATTTATTTACCAAACCGATTTTAATGGTTTCAATCAGATGTATTTGTATACTACTGATGGAAAATTATTGAAAAATTTAGGATACAAAGATGTAGTGGTAAAAGACTTTTTAGGCTTTGATGCTAAAAATACAAAAATCAATTACTTAGGAACTGCCAACAATGGTTTAGACCTTCAATTGTATCAAGTTGACCTTAAATCTGGGGCAACAACACAACTGACAACGGTTTCAGGAATGCATAGGGCTTCTGTTTCTTCTGATGGAACAATGGTTTTAGATCAATATAGCAATGTGACTACTCCAAATGAAATTTCGATTATTGATATCAAATCGAAAAAAACTTCTCAATTGGTAAAAGCCGCAAATCCATTTACAGGTAAAATAGACATGCCAAAAATGGAATTAGTAACGATAACTTCTGCCGATGGAAAAACACCTTTAAACGGGCGACTTATTTATCCATCCAATTATGATGCTACCAAAAAATATCCTGTAATGGTATATGTTTACGGAGGTTCTCATGCTCAATTAGTAAACAATCGCTGGTTAGGCGGTGGTGGTTATTTTGATTATTATATGGCACAACAAGGTTATGTAGTATTTACTTTAGACAATAGAGGAAGTGATTCTCGTGGAAAAAAATTCTGTGATGTAACCCATAGAAATTTAGGAGTTAACGAAATGGCCGATCAAATGGAAGGCGTTAAATTCTTAAAATCAAAATCATTCGTAGATCAAGATCGAATTGGAGTTTTCGGATGGAGTTATGGTGGATTTATGACAACTTCTTTAATGACTTCACAAGCGGAAACGTTTAAAGTTGGTGTTGCTGGCGGACCAGTAATCGATTGGAAATACTACGAAATTATGTACGGAGAGCGTTATATGGATACGCCACAAGAAAATCCAGAAGGCTATGCAAAAGCATCTTTATTAGATAAAGTTAAAAACTTAAAAGGTCGCTTGCTAATTATTCACGGAGCACAAGATCCAGTTGTGGCACAACAACACAGTATGAATTTTATTGAGGCTTCTATCAAAGCTGGAAAGCAAGTAGATTATTTCTTATATCCTAACCACGAACATAATGTGGGTGGTAAAGATAGAATTCACATGTATGCTAAAATCGCTGATTATTTTGATGTGCATTTGAAAAAATAATTCTTTTTAAATAAAATTTAAAAGTTGACTGAGGTGTCACACTGAGCATAGTCGAAGTGTTCTCGAAGTCAACTTTTTTATTTGTATTAACTTTGCCAAATGCCAAAATCTTTATTTCAAACCTTCAAAACCACTATTTCAGGAATTGATTTACCTGAAAAATTCACCTTTCCGTTTTATTACGAACCCCATCCTTTGGCGGTAATTGCTTCTAAAGAATTGCAAAAGTATTTAGAAAAGCAAACCAATTTTGAACATAATTTTGGTTTGATTGAAGGTCAAAACGGATTAATTATCGGGAAAATGTTTGGCGTTTTGGTTTGTCAAAATCAAAATAATGAATTGGGCTATTTGTGGGCGTTTTCTGGAAAATTAGCCGATCAAAATCATTTGGACTACTTTGTCCCAACGGTATATGACATGCTGCATCCTTCCAGTTTTTACAAAAATGAAGAAGAAATAATAAATCAGTTAAATCGAAAAATTGAAACAGCCGAATTCAATTCGGAATTTAATATTGCTAAAGAAAATCTGAATCAAATCCTTTCAGAAGCAGAACAAGATATTCAACGTCATAAAAACCATATCAAAATCCAAAAGAAAGTCCGTCAACAACAACGATTGGATGCCGAAAAAGAATTGGATGCTACTGCTTTTGAAAAGTTTGTTGAAGAACTAAAAGAACAAAGTCAGCAAGAAGGAATTCTGCTCAAAAAAATGATGGCGTATTGGAATTATAAAATTACCGATGCCCAAAAAGAAGTCGATGCTTATGAGGAGAAATTAAATGAATTAAAAGAACTTCGCAAACAAAAATCAAACAACTTACAACAACGCTTATTTGCCGAATATGCTTTTTTAAATGGTTGGGGTGAGTCGAAAAGTTTGGGTGAAATATTCGACAATAATCCGCCCGCAGGTGCTGGTGAATGTGCCGCTCCCAAACTATTACATTATGCATTTCAACATGATTTAAAGCCAATTTGTATGGCCGAGTTTTGGTGGGGTCAATCGCCCAAATCGGAAGTTCGAAAGCACCAACAATTTTATCCTTCTTGTAAAAGTAAATGCGAACCGATTTTGTTAGGTCATATGTTGAATGGCATAACAATGGACGAAAATCCTTTCGAACTCAATCCCGCAGAAGGAAAAGAAATCGAAATTGTGTACGAAGACGAATGCATGGCAATTATCAACAAACCTGCCGAATTTTTATCGGTTCCCGGCAAACAGATTTCCGATTCAGTGTATGCGCGAATGAAAACCAAATATCCAGAAGCTACGGGCCCTATCATTGTCCACCGTTTAGACATGTCGACTTCGGGAATTATGCTTATTGCAAAAACAGAAGCAGCTTATTTAAATTTGCAACGTCAATTCATCAAAAGAACCGTTAAAAAATGTTATGAAGCGATATTAGACGGAATTATTACTTCAAAAGAAAATACAATCGATTTGCCATTACGAGTCGATTTAGACGATCGGCCACGCCAATTAGTATGCTACGAATACGGCAAACCAGCGCAAACCCAATGGGAGATAATTTCCATTGAAAACAGTAAAACCAGAGTCCATTTTTATCCCATTACCGGAAGAACCCACCAATTACGCGTACACGCATCTCACCCACTTGGACTGAATACACCAATAGTTGGAGATGACTTATATGGTACAAAAGCCAACCGATTGCATTTGCATGCTAAATCAATCACTTTTACACATCCTGTGAGTAAAAAAGAAATAAAAATTGAGGTTAAAGCTGGATTTTAGAAAATAATTTAACTTCTAGATCTAAATAAAAGCTTCAAAGTCATTGAAATCTTAATTTAGACTAATATTAATAGTTATTTCAATTTTATTGGAACATAAATTTTTTCTTCAGAATTTTCATCCATTGGATCATATTTACCAGCTGGCAGTAATTCAAAATGCGGTCGTGAATTGTCTAATTGATAATTGGAATTTGGAATACTCTCTTTAAAAATTTTACTAAAAAATTTGGGAGCGCCTAATACATTACCTTTGTAATGAAAAACAGCATACAATCCGCCGGTAATTTCTAATTTTTCAATACCTTGAATTACATTTTTAAAATCAGAAACTTCAATCGCTGCCCACTTAACAAAAGGAATTGTGGGATCTATCATAAAATCATCAGTATAAGACTGCAATGAAATTTTCTCGTCACCTACTCTATTAGCAACATTTTTAATTTGTGGAGCAAAACTTCCCCAAAGCATTCCTGTCTTATCATCTGTAAAACTCATCGATAAAGATTTACCAACAAGTTTTTTAGGTTGCAATTCAGCTATACTAAATTCCATTATGCTTCAAATTCAATCTGAAAACTATTCAAAAACAAAATTGATTTTTCGATATCGTAATGTAAAATTCGGTCTTCGTTAACCAAGGGAACTTCGTCTCTGTACGATTTCAAAAACATCTCGATAAAATCACTTGATTTTAAAGGTCTTCTGAATTCAATTGCTTGCGAAGCATTCATCAATTCAATGGCTAAAATACGCTCCAAGTTTTCCATGATTTTCAAGCATTTTGTCGCTGCATTCGCTCCCATAGAAACGTGGTCTTCTTGACCATTGCTCGATACTATACTATCAATACTGGCTGGAGTAGCCAATTGTTTGTTTTGACTCACAATACTTGCGGCAGTATATTGCGGAATCATAAATCCGGAATTTAATCCAGGATCGCTCACTAAAAAAGCTGGTAAATCACGTAATCCCGAAATTAATTGATAGGTTCTTCTTTCTGAAATATTTCCCAATTCCGCCAACGCCAAACCTAAAAAGTCTAAGGTTAAAGCTAAGGGTTGTCCGTGGAAATTTCCACCCGAAATAATCAAATCTTCTTCTGCAAAAATATTAGGATTATCGGTCACTGAGTTGATTTCGGTCTTAAATACTTTTTTTACATAGTCAATCGTGTCCTTTGAAGCACCATGCACTTGTGGAATACAACGGAAGGAATACGGATCTTGTACATGTTGTTTCGATTGGGCAATAATTTCACTTCCGTCTAATAATTCTTGAAAACGTTGTGCGGTTACGATTTGTCCTTTGTGAGGTCGAACCATATGAATCAATTCATTAAACGGCTCAATTCTACCATCAAATCCTTCCAATGAAATCGCTCCGATAACATCGGCTAAATACGAATACTTCATGGCTTTTAACAGCGTATAACAACCATAAGCACCCATAAACTGAGTTCCGTTAAGCAATGCCAAACCTTCTTTCGACTGAAGAATAATAGGCTTCCAACCCATTTTTTCCAACACTTTTGAAGCCGGTTGACGGAAACCATCCATATACACTTCCCCTTCTCCAATCAATGGCAAACACAAATGTGCTAAAGGTGCCAAATCGCCCGAAGCACCTAGTGAACCTAAAGTATAGACTACCGGTAAAACATCATTATTATAAAAATCGACCAAACGTTCCACTGTTTGCAATTGCACTCCCGAATGACCGTAGCTTAATGATTTTATTTTTAGTAATAACATAATCTTCACGACTTCATGAGGTACTTCATCACCCGTACCACAAGCGTGAGATTTCATTAAATTTTCTTGAAGTTTTGACAGATTTTCGTTCGAAATTTTAACATTACACAACGATCCGAATCCAGTATTAATCCCATAGATTGGTTCGCTATGCGATGCCATTTTTTTATCTAAATACGCACGGCATTTTTCGATGTTGATTCGCGCTTCTTCCGATAAGGCTATTTTTTGATTTTGAGAAACAATTTCTTGAAGTAATTCTAATGAGAAAATATCAGAACTTATATAATGTACAGTATCCATTTTAGTTGTTTAATTGAGTGTCAAAATTCCGTAAAATGTGATAAAAAAACAAGAAATAATTCAGATAATATTACCTTACTTTTTTATCACAAAATCCACTTTTTTACTCCACAAAAAATAATTACTTTAGCGATCGAAAATAAACTAACACATAATAATGAAAAATACAGCATTAACGCACGTTCACGAAAGTTTAGGAGCTAAAATGGTTCCGTTTGCAGGGTATAATATGCCTGTACAATATGAAGGAGTAAACGCCGAACACGAAACGGTTCGTAACGGAGTGGGTGTTTTTGATGTTTCCCATATGGGTGAATTCTTCTTAAAAGGAGAAAATGCCTTAGCCTTAATTCAGAAAGTAACGTCAAATGATGCTTCTAAATTAGTGGATGGTAAAGCACAATATTCTTGCTTACCCAACAATGAAGGCGGAATTGTAGATGATTTAATCGTGTATAAAATTGCAGATAATCATTATATGTTGGTGGTTAACGCATCTAATATCGAAAAAGATTGGAATTGGATTTCATCACACAATGACTTGGGAGTGGACATGCAAGACCTTTCCGATAATTATTCTTTACTAGCGATCCAAGGACCAAAAGCTGCAGAAGCGATGCAATCCTTAACGGCTATCGATTTGATTAACATGCCGTATTATTCGTTCCAAATTGGAGAATTTGCGGGAGTAAAAGATGTAACGGTTTCCGCTACGGGTTATACAGGTTCAGGTGGATTTGAAATCTATTTCAAAAATGAAGATGCTGAATTAATTTGGAACAAAGTATTTGAAGCAGGAGCTGCATTTGGAATCAAACCAATTGGATTAGCCGCACGTGATACCTTACGTTTGGAAATGGGATTCTGTTTGTACGGAAATGATATTAATGATACTACTTCTCCATTGGAAGCTGGTTTGGGTTGGATTACCAAATTCGACAAAGAATTTACGAACTCTGAAAATTTGAAAAAACAAAAAGAAGCAGGTGTTACTCGTAAATTAGTCGCTTTCGAATTAACAGAAAGAGGTATTCCACGTCACGATTACGAAATTGTGGATGGTGCTGGAAATGTAATCGGAATTGTAACTTCAGGAACGATGTCACCTTCAATGAACAAAGGAATTGGTTTAGGCTATGTCCCTACCAGTTTATCGGCAGTAGATTCAGAAATTTTTATCAGAATTCGTAAAAATGACATTCCGGCTAAAGTGGTGAAATTGCCTTTTTATAAGAAATAAGCATATTTTTTTTTACAACTAATTTTTAAGAATTAATTTTGTTCCGAAATATATCGGAATTTAAGAGAATAGAAATGGGAAGAGCGTTCGAATTTAGAAAAGCGAGAAAAATGAAACGTTGGTCAGCAATGGCAAAAACGTTTACCAGAATAGGGAAAGATATTGTAATGGCCGTTAAAGAAGGCGGACCAAATCCAGAGACCAACTCACGTTTGAGAGCGGTTATTCAAAATGCAAAATCGGCTAACATGCCGAAAGATAACGTAGAACGCGCGATCAAAAAAGCATCCGATAAAGATACAGCCAACTTTAAAGAAGTGTTGTTTGAAGGCTATGCTCCTCACGGAATTGCGATTTTAATTGAAACCGCTACCGATAACAATAATAGAACTGTTGCTAACATCAGAAGTTACTTCAATAAATGTAACGGACAAATGGGAACCCAAGGTTCGGTAGAATTTATGTTTGACCATACTTGTAACTTCCGTATTCCTGCTGAAGGACAAGATGTGGAAGAATTAGAATTGGAAATGATCGATTTTGGTGTAGAAGAAATTTTCGCAGACGAAGACGGCATTTTAATGTATGCTCCATTTGAAAGTTTTGGTTCAATTCAAAAAGAATTAGAAAATAGAAACATCGAAATTTTATCTTCTGGTTTTGAAAGAATTCCTCAAATCACAAAAGAATTGACAGCGGACCAGGTAGCAGATGTCGAGAAATTATTAGAAAAAATTGAAGAAGATGATGACGTAATGAACGTGTATCATACGATGCAAGAATAATCAATTAGGTGTAAAAATTAAAAAAGGCTTGAATTAATTTTCAAGCCTTTTTTAGTATTCTTTTTTACTGAATCCAGTAAAATTATTTATTTCCTTTTTCGAAATCGGCAATAAATTGCGCAATTCCAATATCCGTTAATGGGTGTTTTAATAATCCAGTAATCGCTGATAAAGGTCCAGTCATTACATCGGCACCAATTTTAGCACAGTTTACAATGTGCATGGTGTGACGTACAGAGGCTGCAAGAATTTCAGTTTCAAATCCGTAGTTATCATAAATATCACGGATTTCTTGAATTAGATTTAAACCATCTGTAGAAACATCGTCTAATCTTCCTAAGAAAGGAGAACAGTAAGTTGCTCCAGCTTTTGCCGCTAATAACGCTTGTCCAGCAGAGAAAATTAAGGTTACATTTGTTTTAATTCCTCTATCTGAAAAATATTTACAGGCTTTGATACCTTCTTTAGTCATTGGTAATTTTACCACGATTTGCTCGTGTAAGTCAGCCAATTCCTCTCCTTCTCTAATCATGCCTTCCAAATCCATGGCATTCACTTCAGCACTTACATCACCATCCACAATATTACAAATGTCAACGTAATGTTTTAAAATATTGTTCTTTCCGGTAATTCCTTCTTTAGCCATTAACGATGGGTTGGTAGTAACTCCATCTAATACTCCAAGGGCTTGTGCTTCTTTGATTTGCTCTAAATTGGCTGTGTCAATAAAAAATTTCATCTGATATTATTTAAAAATTATAGTTGTGTACTGGTTAACGTAAACATTATTAGGCTTTCCACTTCATCCGACTCAAATGCTGTGTTTTGAATAAAGTGAAACTTTTCTAATGCTTTAATTGATGCTGTATTCTTTTCATCGGTAAAGGCTTCAATAGTTTGCAAATTTAGTTCATTAAATCCAAAATCAATAACTTTTGATAAGGCTTCTTGCATAAATCCTTTCCCTTGGAATTCTGACGCTAATTCATAACCTATCTCAGCTGAAATAGCTTCCGAGTTAAAATTCCAATAGCAAACAGAGCCAATATTTTGTTGGCTTTCTTTATCATAAATCATCCAAACAATTCCTCTTTTTGCTTTAAAATCTTCAATTCTATCGGTAATAAACTGTTGGACTTGTTCTAAAGACGATTTTTTTCTACCGATATATCTATTATTGTCTTCGTTGTTTCGAATCTCAAATAAAAAATCAAGATCCTGCATTGAAATTTCTTTCAAAAGCAGTCGCTCGGTTTCGAGTGACACAAATTTATTTGGGAAAGCTATCATTACAATTTATAATGGTTCATTAACATTTTTTCATAGACTGTGTCGGGCAAAATACGTTTCAAAACAATTGAAAACTTTTGCATAAAAGCCCCTACTTTATAATGAACTTTTGGATTGGGCGTTTGAATAATTTTATACACCGCCTCTGCCATTTCGTTCGGATTACTACCACTATCGACATGTGCATTCATTTCATTTAAAGTCCTTCCATAGACATTCTCATACGCCGATCCTTTTATAACAGGTGCATGATAACGACCAGCAGCAATATTCGTAGCAAAATCACCGGGTGCAATATTGGTAATGTGAATTCCGAATTGTTTGGTTTCCATACGCATGGCTTCCGTAACGAGTTCTAAAGCTCCTTTTGACGCTGAATAAATTCCTCTATAAGGCAATCCCATATAACCAGCAATCGAAGTAATATTAATGATTAATCCTGATTTTTGACTACGCATTTGGGGCAAAACCGCTTTCATCACTTCTATTGGACCAAACAAATTGGTTTCAAAATTATTCTTGATTTCTTCCGTGGGAATTTCTTCAATTGGTCCCGTAATCCCAACACCGGCATTGTTTATTACTACATCTATTCTGCCCGATTTTGAAATTACTTCCGCAATTGCAGTTGCAATCGAAGCTACATTTCGAACATCCAAAGCTATTAAAGGAAAAACAGAATTTGAAATTTTCTCCGGATTTCGACTGGTACCATAAACGGTAAAACCTTTGGCATGTAAAAACTCGCCTATGCTCTTTCCTATTCCTGATGAACCACCTGTAATTACTACTACTTTACTCATATGTCTTTGTGAAAGAGCTTGTGCTGAGCTTGTCGAAGCAAAGCAATCTCATTCCTATTTATTAATTTAAATTAATTTTTAATTTTTATTCCCAAACCGGGTTTATCAGATATTTCTATTTTACCATTTATTATTTTACTTCCGTTGGCAATATCGTTGGCAATAAGATTCGCGCCATCCAAATCGCAATAATCCGCTAAAGGTGATAAAGCACATCCTGCCGAAATTCCAATAGACGATTCGGTCATACATCCCATCATAATTTTAAAATCCAATTTTCTGGCTTCCTGAATTAATTCCAAAGCAGGTGTTAATCCACCGCATTTCATTAATTTTATATTCACACTTCGGTAATGGGATTGTAAAGAACGTAAATTTTCGATACTCTGGCAATCTTCATCTGCCATCCAATTGGCAAATTTATCGCGATACAAAACAGAAAACTGATTGGGTTTCATGGGTTGCTCTAAATAGGTAAATTTCGAAGCAAATTCTTGGTTTTGAAGCCAATCACAATCCGATTCATTATAACTTCCATTCGAATCTAAAGCGATATCAAAAGGCATTTCTATAAGTTTTTCAATCGAATTTTTATCAAATCCGTTGCATTTTACCTTGAATTTCGACCAACTCGATTTCTGAATTTTTTCAATTTGATTTTCTATTGAATCAACACTAATGGTAATGGAAGAATCTGGAATTGAGTTTACTATTATTTCGTTCAACTCTAAAAAACTTTTCCCTTCTAATTTTCCGAACAAATCCCAATAGGCACAATCTAAAGCAGAAGTTAAAAATGATCCCAAATCTAAATTGAGAACCATTTTATAAAACTCGTTTGGATATACAATTGAATTCGTTTCTATTGCATCCTTGCAGCGCTTTAGTTTTTGAATTAAATCCTCTAGATTAATTCCGTAATAATCAATCGAAGTACATTCGCCATACCCAACAAAATTTTTATAAGACAAGCTTACGATTAATGCTTCTCTATGCGAGTAATTTCCGTAGGAAATTGAAAATGTTTCTTTAAGAGTAAGGGTAACTTTTTGCCAAGAAAGAGTCATACGAGAGATTTGGCATAAAAATAAAAAATCTCCGCTAATTGGGAGATAAATAACATAAGTTTCTGTAAAAAAAAGATTGCTACAATTTGGTTCGCAATAATTAAAAAATGGCAAGCGACCTACATCGCACCGCTACAACCGCATACCTTTGCTGCGTTCCCACCCTGGAGGAGTCTGCAGGAGCTGGTCGTGTAGGACTTGCCGGTGCAAATATACAATCTTTTTGTATTTTTGCAAACGCTTTGGTTTATATAAAAGCCTTCGTATATTGTATTTGCAAATAATTTTAAAATGAAAAAATATAACTTCTTAGCATTCACCTCTTTAATCCTACTTGGAGCCAGCTGTGAGGGTGATAAAAAAAATTTATTTTCTATAGATGAGACACAATTTAAGATGATGTATCATTCTGGAGATCCTATTTCGCTAACCGTAACAAATAAAAAAGAGATTACTATCGATTCAGTTGTGTATTATAATAATGATAAAAAAATTGGTACATCGAAAGGAAATACAGCTTTAAATAGCAAATTAGACAATGAAAAATTAGGGTATCAGAATTTAAAAGCTATCGTTTATTTTGAAGGAGAAAAATTCGAAACAGGTACTCGTATTGAAATGGTTTCGGCAGTTGAACCAAAATTATTAAGCTATTCTATTGTAAATACGTATCCCCACGATAAAGGGGCTTTTACAGAAGGTTTAGAATTTCATAACGGTTTTTTATACGAAAGTACGGGACATAATGGAGAATCTAACTTAAGAAAAACCGATTATAAAACGGGGAAAGTAATACAACAAGTTAATTTGGAAGCTAAATATTTTGGAGAAGGAATTACCTTTATTAATGGTAAAGTTTTTCAATTGACTTGGCAAGATTATACTGGATTTATCTACAATGCGGAAACTTTAAAATTGGAAAAAACATTCAATTATGATAAAAAAGTGGAAGGATGGGGAATGACTAATGATGGAAAATTTATTTATCAATCGGATGGAACGGAAAAGATTTGGAAAATGGATCCGGAAAATCAAAAAATGATTGACAATATAAATGTGTATACAAATTCAAGTAAAGTAACCAGTGTCAATGAATTAGAATGGATCGATGGTAAAATTTATGCAAACGTTTGGCAAAAAGATGCAATAATGATTGTAAATCCAAATACCGGAGCGATTGAAGCTGTTGTAGACTTATCGGGCTTACGTGCTAAAACTAGTGCCAGCAAAGAAGACACATTAAACGGAATTGCATACAACCCCGCTACTAAAACTATCTTTGTGACCGGAAAAAACTGGGATAAAATGTTTGAGCTAAAAATAAAATAGTCTCACTCCCAACCTTTTTATAAAAAATGGTCTCTATGTATGTATAGACCTTTTTTTATTTTAAGAACTTATGAAAAAACTACATTTATCGATACCGGAACCTTGCCATGGAGATTGGAATGGCATGAAATTAGTAGAAAAAGGGAGATTTTGTTTTTCTTGTGAAAAGCAGGTTTTCGATTTTACTCGAGCCACAGATTTACAAATTATTGAGACCTATAATAAAAGTAATTCTATTTGTGGCAGATTTTTACCTTCACAACTTGATAGAGAATTATTTTATCCGAAAAAGAAAAAATCAGTTTGGTTAGCAACTGTATTCTTTGGAATCATTTCGCTTTGGGACACCAAAATATCAGCCCAAGAAAATCCAAAAACAGAACAAACAACTAACAAAAATATTGTGGTTGGAAAAATAGCTTACCAACCTGAAAATCAAGAAAAAGAGATTACAATCACTGGAATAGTTAGCGATGAAGCTTCTAATCCAATTGAAGGAGTGTTTATTCTAGCCAAAGGAACATTAACTGGCGTGTATACTGATAAGCAAGGTCTTTTTAAAATAAAAGCTAAAAAAGGAGAGTTGTTACTTTTCTCTTTTATCGGAATGGAAGAGACTGAAAGAATCGTAAAAAATTCTAGAATAATCAATGTAAAATTGAAGGAAGGAAAATTAACATCAATTGCACCAGTTATGGGGACAACAATGAAAAGGGATTAATAAAAAAAGCGAGCTATTAAGCTCGCCTTTTTTTATTTTGTTAAATGATAATTATTTCTTTTTTACAGGCTCATAACGAGCTGATTTTTCGTTATAGGCATATTTTGTAGTAGCCGATTTGTTGCTTAATGAAAAATCTCCATTTGGCAATAACGAAAACAAATACCCTTCACTACGTTTTTTATAAACGGTTTGCGAAGCAGTTTTCAATCGGTCAAGAAATTCAATTTCAGTAACATCTACCGCTTTTTGAGTATTCCCAATCATTAATGTTTTAGTCATCGGGTTCCAAATTTGACTTTCCGTTACTGTTGCTACTTCTTTTTTAAGCTTGGTATCCGATTTTTGAGTTTCATTCCATGTTACGCAATAAAAAGTGTTTGCTTTTACTTTTACAGGTGCAATTTTCATGTTCGTCGGATTAAAATCAGAACGACTTTTAGTCAACAACATACTATCTTTAGCTACAACCAAAAATAAATCCTTTTTTTTATCAAAAACAACAGAGGCATCACCCGTTTTTGCTAAAGCACCAGCTGGAGCTTTTGCTTCCGTTACTTTTTTCTTTTTCTTCTGTCCGTATGTCAAACTTACAGATAACACTATTAATAGTAATACAATTTTTTTCATGATTTAAGGTTATTTTGGTTAAGGCAATATACAAAAATATTTATGCTGTAAAAACAAAAATCAAGCCAGAAGAGAGATTTAACATTTTAATATTCTTTAGATGGCGATGGCATTGAGTAAAAGCTGTGCCGTAGCTTCGTTTGTCGCTACTGGCACGTTATGAACGTCGCAAATTCTGATGAGCATATTGATATCCGGTTCGTGTGGATGACTGCTCATAGGATCTTTAAAAAACAAGACCATTTTACACTTACCTTCAGCTACTCGGGCGGCAATTTGGGCATCACCACCCAAAGGTCCGCTGAGTAATTTTTTTACTTTAATACCCGCTGCTTCGGCCTTTCCTCCCGTTGTTCCTGTGGCAATGATTTTGATGTTTTCTTGGTGTAAAATATCCATGTTCTTATTTAAGAACTGAACCATATCAGCTTTTTTACCATCGTGGGCTATGATTGCTATTTCCATTATTGATTTTTATGAAATTCGATTAAACCTTCAATAGGTTTTTGAAACACTTTGCCTAATTTAATTTGATGTTGCGTTAAAATTCGCTCCAAATCATCCTTTAAATGAAAAGCGATAGAACCAATAAAATGACTCGGTACTTCTTTATAATCATCAAATTGTTGGATATAGTTTTCTACAAAAGTTTCGATTTCTTTTTCGATGAATGTTTTACAAAATTCGGTTTCTTTATGTTTGATTAAAAAACTAGCAAATGAAGCGAGATATGCATTTGGATTGGCTTCTTTGTATAGATTTTGCTTGACTACATCGGCATCCATATTAAATTCTGTTGCAAATTCTTCAGCTAATGCTTTTGGCATTTTATTAAAATAAAAAGCGCGAAGCATGTGTCTTCCAAAACGATTTCCAGAACAATCATCCATGGCGATATAGCCCAAAGATTGTACTTTTTGAATTAATTTTTCACCATCAAAGTAACTACAATTAGAACCGGTACCTAAAATACTAACGATTGCTTTTTCGCCTAAAGCACAAGTGGCATAAACGGCGGCATAGGTATCTTCGTGGACTTCTACATGTGCATTTGTGAAATATTTTTTAAATAATATTGCCAAATGATTTTTCATTCTATCGGTACCACAACCTGCGCCGTAAAAATACAAATGCGTTGCTTTTTCTCTATTTTCAGAAATTTCTTTGGATTGATTTAATCTAGAAATGATTTCCTCTTCGGTTAAAATTTCTGGGTTTAATCCTAAGGTTGAAGATGTAAAAATGGTTTCTCCTTGAGTGTTTATGGCAATCCAATCGGCTTTGGTAGAACCGCTATCTACGAGTAATTTCATTTTCGGGTGTATTCAATTATTTGTTTAATAGCCCTGATGGTAGCGGCATCCTGTCATTGCGAGGAAGAATTGACGCCGCAATCCCAAAAGATCGCTTCGTTACTCGCAATGACAGATACAGCGGACAGCAGGAATAGCTCCAAATATAAATAAAAAAATCCCGAAATTGAACGGGATTTAATATGTTTTACCATTTATTTTAAGCTGGAAACGTGGACCGCCAAATCGATTAATTTGCTG
Organism: Flavobacterium amnicola; assembly: GCF_004122165.1. Lineage (GTDB taxonomy): Bacteria > Bacteroidota > Bacteroidia > Flavobacteriales > Flavobacteriaceae > Flavobacterium > Flavobacterium amnicola. The sequence continues at coordinate 121,393 of NZ_SBKO01000005.1, read as the reverse complement.
GAATATCCGTACTCGTTATCGTACCAAGAAACCAGTTTAAAGAACGTCGAGTTCAATCCTATTCCGGCTTTGGCATCTACAATTGAAGTACGAGAATCGCCTATAAAATCTTGAGAAACCACATCATCTTCTGTAAATCCAACGATTCCCTTCATAGTCGTTTCGGAAGCATTTTTAAGTACGTTCATGATTTCGTCATAAGTAGTTTCTTTAGCCAGTTTTACAGTTAAATCGACTACAGAAACGTCGGCAGTAGGCACACGCATTGACATTCCGGTTAATTTTCCGTTTAATTCCGGAATTACTTTTCCAACAGCTTTAGCAGCACCAGTTTGAGATGGAATGATATTAATTAAGGCTGAACGACCTCCACGGAAATCTTTTTTGGATGGACCATCAACCGTTAACTGTGTTGCAGTGGTGGAGTGAATGGTTGTCATTAATCCTTCTACAATTCCGAAATTATCATGAATTACTTTTGCTAAAGGTGCCAAACAGTTTGTTGTACATGACGCATTAGAAACAATTTTGTCATTTGCCGTTGCTTTATCGTGATTTACACCCATTACAAACATTGGTGCATCGGCAGAAGGCGCAGAGATTACTACTTTTTTTGCTCCACCATCAATGTGCGCTTGCGCCGTTTCTAACGTAGTAAAAATACCAGTACATTCGGCCACCACATCAACATCTACAGCTGCATCATCCCATTTGATTAATTTAGGATCTCTTTCAGCCGTTACTCGGATGTATTTATCGTTTACGTATAATTTTCCTTCTTTTACTTCCACTTTTCCTGCGAAACGACCATGCACTGAATCATATTTTAGCAAATACGCCAAATGCTCAACATCTAATAAATCGTTAATCGCAACTACTTCTGCATTATCTCTGTTTAGGGTTTCTCTAAAAACAATTCGACCAATACGACCAAATCCATTAATTCCAATTCTTACTTTCATATTCATGTCATTGTGAGCTTGCCCGGCAAGCTCTTTGTTATTTGTATTCTAATATTCTGATTTATTTTATGACTTATGTAGTCATGATATCGGAAACTCTTAGGAGTTCTTCATCAATTTTAGAGCTTCCTTTGATAGCTTGTTCTAGTGGCGTTAAAGCTACTTTGTCTTGTAACAAACCCACCATATAATTTGATTTTCCTTCTAATAAAGATTCGACTGCTTTTACGCCCAATCGTGAGGCCAAAACTCGGTCGAAACAAGATGGCGAACCGCCACGTTGCATGTGTCCTAAAACCGAAACACGCACGTCATATTCAGGAAGGTTTTCTTCTACGTATTCTTTGAGTTCGAAAACATTTTTTCCAATTTTATCACCTTCCGAAACCACGACAATACTTGATAATTTTCCAGAAGCTTTACTTTTTTCGAGGGATTCTAACAGGCGGTCTAATCCTAGATCTTCTTCTGGAATCAGAATTTCTTCTGCTCCTGCTCCAATACCTGCGTTAAGTGCAATATGACCAGCATCACGTCCCATCACTTCCACAAAGAAAAGTCGGTTGTGTGAATTGGCCGTATCACGGATTTTATCGATACATTCCACTACCGTATTTAGGGCCGTATCATAACCCAAGGTGTGACTAGTTCCAAAAATATCATTATCGATGGTTCCTGGAATCCCCATAACTGGGTAATTGAATTCATTATTAAAGATTTCAGCTCCAGTAAAGGTTCCGTCACCACCAATCACTACTAAAGCATCAATTCCAGCATTTTTCAGGTGTTCGTGTGCTATTTTTCGTCCTTCGGCGGTCATAAAATCTTTAGAGCGTGCCGACTTTAAAATAGTGCCACCAAGATGTACGATATTCTTTACCGAACGAGGTCCCATTTCTTTGAAATCACCTTCAATCATTCCTTGGTACCCACGGTAAATTCCTACACATTCTATATTATGGTAAGCACAAGTACGAACCACCGACCGAATGGCCGCATTCATCCCTGGAGAATCACCACCGGAGGTTAAAACTCCAATTTTTTTTATTGCTTTTGACATTAACTTTTAATTGATAATGTAAAATTACTAAAGAAACTTTGTTAAAAATGAAACATTTGTTAAAATCTAAGAGAGATTTTAAAATTCAAACGTTTTCGTTAATAAGTTTTTAGGATTTAGTTCAAATCGGGTGCTTTTTCCTCAGGATTTTTAGGTTTTTCTGAAGATTTCTTTTGACGCTGATCGGTAAATTGGATGAATTCGGGTGAAAAATCGGAATCGGGTGTTTCGTCTTTCGATTCTTTTTCTTTTTTGGCTTTTTTAGAGTTTAAAATTTTATTCACCAATTCTTTGAAAGTATTAAAATCGACTTCATAGGAAACTCCCAGCCCTTGTGTATAGCCAATTCCACTTTCTCCAAGATAATTAATATCATTCTCACGATTAAAAAAGCGAGCTTTTAACGTTCCATCTTCATTTAATCGAAGTTGCACTTCAATATTTCCAACAATAACCGATTCGTTTAATCCACCCACAGGTACATCAAACTTACCATTAACAGAAATTCTATCACTCAAATCGGTGGAAAGTGTAACCCCTACTCTACTTTCTGTTTGGAAATCGGAATTACGTCTGTTTCCTTGTGTGTACACCGGCGACAACTTAAATTTACCATCGCCACTCGAGAATATATCTTCAAATAAACTTCCTGCGGTTTCAAATAAATTCATGGTCAAATCCAAATCGGAAACCCCTTTATCACTCAAAAACGTACCCGAGGATAATAATGCAAAAGCCTGTTTTTGTCGGGTATCGCTATCGCTCAGTTTATAATCGATATCAGACCTTAATATAGAACTCGCATTTGGGAACTCAATCGTAATATCGGGTGTAGGATTACTCAATCGATCAGTCAATTTTACGACAACTTCCGTTGGAATTTTTTTATTGAAATTAGGATTGTCTAATAGCGGCGCTGGATTGGCTTCGGTTTTATAAATTGCTTCCATGTTTAGTGTGGCATTCAAAGGATCTCCATCCCAAGAAATATAGCCTCCTTTTTTTACCGCGAATTTTTTATCAATAATTCCACCATACTTAAAGTTATATATCCCTTCATACACCTGGAAATCTCCCCACATATTGAATTTTCCTAAAGTATTGATTTCCATTAAAAGCGAACCTACTCCACGTCCTTTAAGACCGTGACCATTACTCTTATTAATAATTACTTCAATCTCGGCAACAGGTGTAATATCCAACTCAAAATTAAGTTCTATACCATTGTATCCTTTTTCTTTACCTAACACTCCTTTTGAAGTATCTGATTTTGAATTAATAAATTTAATATAATCCTTTTCAGTAGTGGCTTCGGTATCACTAATTGGAATTTTGATTGACGTTCCTTTTTCGGAAGTAGCATTCACATTAATCACCAAGCCGTTAATTGGACCTTTAATAGAAGCATTACCATTAATAAATGCCGTACCATAATAGAGTGCATCATCAGAATCTTTAGTATCTAGTGCTAAAATTCGGGATGAATTGATATTTAAATCCATTAACCAATCGGCAAATTTGTTGTGCCTGATTCCACCGCTTAAGATTCCTTCTGTCTTAAATTTGGAATCAATAAGTTTGATATTTCTGAATGAAAACTGATTTTCGGTGACATCGACAATGGAATTATTCGCAAAGTTATAATCCGTATTTAAATATGGAATTTTAATTCCCGCTTTATTCAGATAGACACGTCCGTTAATATCAGGATTTTCAAGTTCCCCTTCAAAACTAGCTGTACCTGAGGCTAAACCTCGAATATTGGTCAATACTTCACCTCCAAACGGAGCAAAAATGGCCATATTAAAATCTTCTAAGCGTAAATCTAAATCCAGCAAGGTTTTCTTCCCTTCAATGAAAATATTTCCGTCGGCCGCAAACGATTCTAAGCCTTCATTTTTTAGTACCGAATTGACTTTGAAGTTTTTAAAACTATCATCGCCTTTCACATCAATATTTAACTTACCAAGTGCAAAATTATTTACATTTAAGCTGTCGATACTGATCGAAGAAGAAGGTTCGTAAATAGCATTTCGCTGTTTGAAATCGACTATTCCATTTACTTTCCCTTTAAACTTTAAGCTATCTACGGAAGGGGTAATTTTGTCGAGTTGAACATCTTTAAATGAAAGTTGTAAATCTTTATAGGTAGAATCGCGTAAAACTCCCATGAGCTCCATGACTTGGTTTTCATGAGTTACGGATATCTTCTCGACTGAAAAATCGGTTAGTTTTTTATTAAATACAATCTTGTTGTCTTTGGCTTCCTTCTCATTAATAAACCACAAATAATCTTTAAAGTTTACTTCCGATTTTTTGATTCCCACCACACTATTATTTTCTTCGTTGATGGTGTGGTATAAATTCAGATTGTAAAAATCTTTCCCTTTTTTGCCTCCTTTAAATTCAGTTCTGAAAAATAGAGTATCGTTTGCCGTTACATTAATTAAACTCATATCGGAAACTTTGTAGTATTTGGTTTTAATACTATCCATTTCGATATAAGCATTGTACAGCGGATTTTTATTATCGATATCGATATTAATGTTGTCTATTTCGTTGCCGTAAGCTTTTATATTCGGTGATTTAAAATTGAATCGGAATAATCCATCATTAGAGTCAATTTCGCCTTTCATAAAGGTATTCTCCCCTAAAGAAATTTCGGGATAAAATACTTCAACTAGTTTACTGTACACATTAAAATCGAATTTAACGAATTGTCCTTTACTCACCTTATTTGGAGAATAGTTGGCGTATAAACTTCCGAGAGAGTTTTCTATTAAATCCGGTAATTGTTTGAATTGGAATTTCCCTTCTACTTTTCCTTCAATTATATCTGGTGAATTGATGGTAATCGTTCTTACTCTGTCTTGATCAAAAGTAGATTTCACCATAAAATCATCGAAGAAATAAGTATCCTTACTGTTCTCGTAAGAAGTTTGATTGATATATACATCTCCGTACAAATTATCAATAGAATTCCCCTGAAGATTCATAATAACATCACCACGAAAAACCGAAATATCATCAGCGGTGTAGATGTTTAGTTTTTTAAGGTTGGCATATTCGACATTAGCATGAAAATCATATTTATTTTCACGTTTCCCAAGATCGAGATTTCCGTCAAATTCCATGATTAAATTAGGATCGTTAGCCGAAATACTTCCATTAAAAACCGCTTTTTTCATAGAACCATCCACTACAATATTCTGATAATTGTATCTATTGTAGTACACACTTCTCACTTTCCCTTTTATTTTGGTATCAAGATATTTTTCTTTGAAACCTTTTCCGTCGACATCTAAATCCAGGTTTACAATTCCTACATCTTCTCGCGTCAAGAATTTTCCCAAATTGAAATTATTCAACTTCACATTCCCTTTATAAGTAGCATTGTCGATATAATCAATATTGGTCATACTCAAATTGGATTGCACATTCCCAAGTGCGGTATTGAGTACTACATTGGCTTTGACCGTTTTCATCGTGACTTCTGTTTCACCAGAAAGTGTAAAACGACCAAATTTTTTAAAAGTAGTGGGCAAATTATCTCCTAATACACGTGGCAAAATTTTGTTTAAATCATTGTACGTTGAGGAAATTTTAGAAAATTTACCTTTCATATAAAAGGTGTTTTTTTCCTTTTTAAATAAATTTTTAAAATTAAAATCACCTCTAATTTCTGAATTATTCTCATCGATCAGAATCAATTTTTTTGTTTTAAAATTATTTAAGGTACCTATCAGTTTTCCTTTTACATCAAATTGCTGTCCTTCTCCAAATTCGCCATAAAATAATTTCAAATCGGTAGACGAAACAGAAGCTTGGTCGATACGAACATCAAAAAGCACTTTATTATTAAAATCGGAAAAATATTCACGCTTATAACGCAATTCGACATCTCCTATAAGTTTAGAATTAGGAGTGATTAAGTCTAAATTCGCAAGGTGTATGTTCTTCTTAGTGTAAGTAAAATCGGAAGTCAGATTGTCAACTACTAAACCGCGATTGTCTACAAAAGACATTTCATCGATTTTCATGGTTACATCGGGACCCAAAACTTTAAAATTAGAGGTCTCTGCATTTAATTTTTTGGCACTGAAAACCAATTTTTCGCTCGCGTTTTCATCAATAAATATGAATTTACTATCAATTAAATGCATTTTTTGCGCCGTCAACAAAAACTTCTTTTTGGATGTAGAGGGCTTTCCATCTTCAAATAGCTCTACAAACTTGTCAAGATTAGTATCCCTTTCCCCTTTGTAATTTTTTAATTTAAAGTACAAACCATCCAATCGAACTTCTCCAAAATGCAAATCACCATCAATCATTTTTTTGGCATCAAGGATATTCGTTTTTAGTACTTTTATGTGAAAAAGGGTATCTTTTTTATAATCTCGAATCAGAATGTTTTTTAGTTTAACACCACCAAAAACAGTGAAACTAGCTTCATCTATTGTGATATTTGTTTTAAATTCTTTGTTAAGCCATTCGGTGGCATATTTTCCCAAACGGGTTTGAACAGAAGGTGTATTTAAAGCAATAGCCAGTCCTAATAATAGCAAAATAATTCCTAAAAGGAAAAATAGCATGTATTTCAGAAATTTTTTGAGGCCAGTATTTTTTTTAGTTTCTTCCAAAGAATATTAAGTTCGAAAAGGACCAATAGTCCTAAAATATTTAGATAAAAATCTGTATTTTTGGGCTTTCGATGTAAAAATATATATTTTATATCGGTTTTTCAAATATAACGCAAATTCCGTGCCTTTATGTACAATAAGTCAACATATATTCTTGCCATCGAAAGCTCTTGCGATGATACTGCTGCTGCCATTTTATGTAATGATAAAGTCTTATCTAACGAAGTCGCTCGTCAAAGCATACATGAAGAATATGGTGGCGTTGTTCCTGAATTGGCGTCGCGTGCCCACCAACAAAATATTGTACCAGTTATAGATGTTGCCATAAAAAAAGCAGGGATTACTAAAGAGCAACTATCTGCCATTGCATTTACACAAGGTCCAGGATTAATGGGTTCTTTATTGGTTGGTAGCTCGTTTGCCAAAAGTATGGCCATGGCTTTAGAGATTCCGTTAATTGCTGTCAACCACATGCACGCACATATTTTGGCTCATTTTATAGACGAAGAAGGATTTGACAAACCTGAGTTCCCTTTTCTAGCTTTAACCATTTCTGGCGGACATACACAAATTGTGAAAGTCAATAGTTTTTTTAATATGGAAATCATTGGTGAAACCACTGATGATGCTGTAGGAGAAGCATTTGATAAAAGTGCAAAAATTTTAGGATTACCTTATCCTGGTGGACCATTAATTGATAAATATGCGAAATTAGGAAATCCGAAAGCTTACCCTTTTACAAAACCAAAAGTAGATGGATTGGATTTTAGTTTCAGTGGTTTAAAAACGCAAATTTTGTATTTTGTTCAGAAAAACGTGAAGGAAAATCCGAATTTTATCGAAGAACATTTGAATGATATATGTGCTTCCATTCAGCATATTATTATCAAAATTCTGATGGAAAAAGTTAAAATGGCAGTTGAACAAACTGGAATTACACAAATCGCTATCGGTGGTGGTGTTTCTGCTAATTCTGGAATTAGATCGGCGTTAAAAGAAACCGAAGCCAAATACGGTTGGAAAACATTTATTCCTAAATTTGAATATACGACTGATAATGCTGCTATGATTGGTATTGTGGGTTATCATAAATATTTAGAAAATCATTTTAGTACTGCTTCGGTGGTCTCTAAAGCACGAATAGAATTTTAACATGCAATTATTTTACAATCCAGACATAAATACTAGTGTTACTGAATTTTCTTTTGACAAAGAAGAAAGCAAGCATATCGTTAAAGTATTACGCAAAAAAGAGCTAGACACCTTACATGTCACTAATGGCTTGGGATTTTTATTTACTACTGAAATTATTTTTGCTTCCGAAAAAAAGTGTACTGTTAAAATCATTCATTCGGAATTTCATCAACCCAATGATTTCTATTTACATCTCGCTGTGGCTCCGACAAAAATGAACGATCGTTTTGAATGGTTTTTGGAAAAAGCAACCGAAATTGGAGTACAAGAAATTACACCTATTATTTGCGATCATTCCGAAAGAAAAATCATTAAAACCGAACGATTTGCGAAAATTATTGAATCGGCCATGAAACAATCGTTACAATTCCATTTACCCAAATTGAATGAGCCAATTCCCTTTTCGACTTTTATCAATCAAAAAAACGAAGGTGATTTGTTTATTGCGCATTGTGAAGAAACCGAAAAAAAATTACTAAAAGATAGTATCGCTAAAAATCAAAAATACACAGTTCTAATTGGTCCGGAAGGCGACTTTTCGGAAAAAGAAATTAAATTAGCATTAGAAAACAAGTATATCCCAGTATCTTTAGGAAATACAAGATTACGAACCGAAACCGCTGCAGTTGTGGCGTGTCATAGTATAGTTTTTGCGAACGAGTAAATTAATAACAAGCCATAAGGCAAAAGGCATAAGTTTTTAAGAATGAGAAAAATATTTTATTTATTCCTCTTTACAACCACCCTCACTTTTCCCCAAGAAATTGCGCTTTTAAAATACAATGGCGGTGGCGATTGGTATGCTAATCCGACTTCGTTACCGAACTTAATTAAGTTTGCTAATTTAAATATCAACACCAGAATTAAAAACAAACCTGCTACCGTTTCTCCTGGAAGTTCCGATATCTTTTCCTATCCTTTTATACACATGACTGGACATGGAAATGTTGTATTCAACAATCAAGAAACTGAAAATTTAAGAAATTATCTTGCCTCTGGTGGCTTTCTTCATATTGACGACAATTACGGAATGGACACTTACATACGAACTGAGATAAAAAAAATATTTCCTAATACTCCATTATTAGAAATTCCGGTTTCACATCCTATTTTTCAAAAACCATTCGTTTTTCCATCTGGGCTTCCAAAAATTCACGAGCATGAAGGAAAGAAACCACAAGCTTTCGGAATATTTATCAACAATAAATTGGTTTTACTTTATACCTTCGAGTGTGATTTAGGCGATGGATGGGAAGATACTGAAGTGCATAACGATCCCAGAGAAACAAGAGAAAAAGCATTAAAAATGGGTGCTAATATCCTTAATTTCGTCTTTACTAACTAAAAAAAGCATTTTTTATTGCGTTCTTAAATATTTAATTTTCAACACTTTACACACAACGATAATAACACACACTTCATAGATTTTATTAAAAATACTTTGCTTATTTTCATAATTAATTATAGTATTGCTAAATAATTATATAAAAAATTATTGTTTTACCAACTAAACCAAAAAAATTATGAAAAAAATGTTATTATCAGCTACGGCTGCTTTATTAATGTTTTCTTGTCAAAAAGACAACAACACAACAGACGAATTTACAACACAAGCAACAAACAGCACTTCAACATTCAGAGGTTGTGCTTCTCATGAAGTATTGGAGGCTCAATTGAAAGCCGACCCTACACTAGCAACAAGAATGGATGAAATTGAAAAATTCACTACAAATGCGATTCAAGCCGGAAGACTTGTTAATGGAAAAGTTGAAATTCCAGTAGTATTTAATGTATTGTACCGAACTACAGCTGAAAACATTTCATTATCGCAATTACAATCTCAAATTGATGTTTTGAACAAAGATTTTAATGCTGCTAATTCTGATTACAATACGGCTAACAATCCTTATTCTTCAGTAAGAGCAAATGTTGGCATTTCATTCGTATTGGATCAAGTTATTAGAAAATCAACCACTAAATCTTCATGGGGAACTAGAGATGCCATGAAAAAAACAAAACAAGGTGGATTAGACCCTACTTCACCAACAACCAAATTAAACTTTTGGGTTTGTACGATTGGCGGTGGTATTTTAGGGTATGCACAATTTCCTGGAGGTTCTTCTGCAACTGATGGAGTGGTTTGTGATTCTAAATATGTTGGTGTAACAAGTAATTCAGGCTCAAGTTACCCATACAACTTAGGAAGAACAGCTACTCACGAAGTAGGCCACTGGATGAATTTACGTCATATTTGGGGAGATGCTACTTGTGGTTCTGATTTAGTAGCAGATACACCTGTTCACAATACTGCTAATTATGGTGTTCCTCCTGTAGGTCACAGATCTACTTGTACTGGTACTCCATTAGAAATGTACATGAATTATATGGATTATACAGATGACAGAGGAATGTATATGTTCTCATTAGGTCAAAAATCAAGAATGGATGCCATTTTTGTCTCTGGTGGCGCAAGATATTCCTTTGGACAATAAATAAAGAATTTTTCTTTAACTAACTCGCTCTTAATGAGCGAGTTTTTTTTATTCTGTTATTTTATTAAAAAAAAGCCTAATTATAAATTCAATACTTATTAACAAAATATGAGCTAAACATTGAATATTCGTAAGGTTTTTATGACTTATTAACAATTTAATTATCAATACATAAATTATATTATTCTTAATTTTATTCCTAAAAATTTGGTTAATTCATAAACATTAATTAATATCGCATCGCTTTTAGCAATTAAAAAACAAATTTATTAACCAAACCAAACAAACTATTATGAAAAAATTATTAATGTCTGCTGCTGCAGCCTTATTAATGTTCTCTTGTCAAAATGACAACAACACAACCGAATTAACAAATCAAGATGCTGCTCCTGTAAATGCATCAGCTCACAGAGGATGTGCTTCTCATGAAGTATTGGAAGCGCAAATGAAAGCAGACCCAACATTGGCTGCAAGAATGGCTCAAATTGAAAAATTCACAAACGAAACTATTCAATCTGGACGTTTAGTAAACGGTGTTATGGAAATTCCAGTTGTATTCAACGTATTATACAGAACTACTGCTGAAAACATTTCATTAGCACAATTACAATCACAAATTGATGTTTTAAACAAAGATTTCTCGGCTACTAACTCTGATTATAATACTGCAAACAATCCTTATTCTTCTGTTCGTAGTGGTAATACAAACATTAGATTCGTATTAGATCAAGTTATTCGTAAATCAACAACCAAAACTTCATGGGGAACTAATGACGCTATGAAAAAAACAGCTTCTGGTGGTATCGCTCCAACTTCTCCAACTACTAAACTTAACTTTTGGGTTTGTACAATTGGTGGTGGAATCTTAGGATATGCTCAATTTCCTGGAGGATCATCTGCTACTGATGGAGTTGTTTGTGATAGCAAATACACTGGATTATCAGGAAGTGCTAACGCTCCTTTCAACTTAGGAAGAACAGCTACTCACGAAGTAGGACACTGGATGAACTTACGTCACATTTGGGGAGATGCAACATGTGGTTCTGACTTAGTATCTGATACTCCAACTCACAATGCAGCTAACGGAGGTGTTCCTGCAGTTGGTCACAGATCTACTTGTTCAGGTACTCCATTAGAAATGTATATGAACTACATGGATTATACTGACGACAGAGGAATGTATATGTTCTCAATTGGACAAAAAACTAGAATGAATGCTATTTTCGCAACTGGAGGTTCTAGAGCTTCTTTCAGATAATATTATTCTAAATAGATATTTAAAATCCCACGCCATGCGTGGGATTTTTTTTATTATATTCGTTTCATAAATAATTTGTAATTATGACTTCAAAAATTGTTGCCAAAGGAATTGTATCTGCAGTACTTATATTATCAGCAATAGTTTTATTACTTTACTTTTTATTTAAAATTCAATTGATTATTGTTTACATAATAATTTCAATAGTTCTAACCATGATTGGAACTCCAATAGTTGATTTTCTGAGAAGGAGGCTAAAATTCAAGAATACTTCAGCTGTTATTACAACACTACTGTTTTACGGATTGATTATTTTCGGATTTATTCTAATGTTTATCCCCTTAGTTACTTCACAAGGTGAAAAACTTTCTCTCTTAGATGTGAACACATTTCAGACACAATTAAACGAATTAATTTTACAAGTAAAAAATTACCTTACCACCAAAGGAATCAACGGAGATCGAGTTCTAAAAGATTACAATGTCATTTCGAAATTAAATTTCAATTTTTTATCTGATTTTTTAAATTCACTACTGAGTACCATTAGTAACTTAGGAATGGGATTGGCTTCTGTCTTTTTCATTACATTTTTCTTTTTAAAAGACAGGGTGATTTTTATCCGAATATTCAATTACATTATTCCTGATGATCATGAAGAGAAAATTTTAAATTCTATCACCCAAATTAACGAACTGCTGTCCCGCTATTTTTTAGGTATTTTACTCCAACTCTTTATCGTTTTTGTCCTATATCTTATCGTACTTATGATTTTCGGAATAGAAAATGCACTAATTATTGCTTTTTTATGTGCTATCCTAAACATCATCCCTTATATTGGTCCACTAATTGGTAGCGTGTTGGCGGTAATTTTGACATTGTTAGGAAATTTTAATGGTGAGTTCACCTCCGACATGTTATATACTTCCATTTATGTCATGATTGGGTTCTTTATCGTTCAGTTTATTGACAATAATTTCAGTCAGCCCTATATTTTTTCAAACAGCACCAAATCACATCCGTTAGAAATATTTCTGATTATCTTAATTTTTGGACTCCTATTCGGTATTACAGGAATGATTTTGGCCGTTCCCTCCTACACCATCTTGAAAGTAATTGGAAAAGAGTTTTTGCCCGACAATCGCATCATTCAATCATTAACAAAAGATTTATAACCTTTGGACAAGCGATTACTAGAACCCGAAATTCAGGATTTTATAAACGAATCTTTAAGTGTTAATTTCTCTAAATTAGCCTTACAAAAAAATCCGTTTTCAGATATTGCATGGAGTGATATACTAACTCAAATCGGGTGTAAACTAAAAGCAAAAGACAAATTACCTTCTTGGTTTACTTCTGAAAACATCTTATATCCGAGTAAAATTTCACTAGAACAAACTTCCTCTGAAATCACTGCAAAATATAAAGCCAATTTAGTTGAAGGCAAAACATTAATTGATTTAACTGGAGGTTTTGGGGTTGATGATTATTATTTTTCAAAAAAAATAAATCGTGTCGTTCATTGTGAATTGAAAAAAGAATTATCTGAAATTGTTTCGCATAATTTTTCAATACTAAACGTTTCCAATATTGAATGCATTAACAAAGACAGCAGTATCGTTTTAAAGGAATTAAATCAACCATTCGATTGGATTTATATTGATCCTTCCAGAAGAAACGACGCAAAAGGCAAGGTTTTTATGCTAGCTGATTGTCTTCCCAATGTTCCCGAAAATTTAGATTTTTATTTTTCATTTTCTACAAACATTTTAATTAAAACAGCGCCAATATTAGACATTACAGCAGGTTTATCGGAATTGAAAAATGTAAAAGAAATTCATATTGTTGCCCTAAACAATGAAGTGAAAGAGTTACTCTGGGTCTTGGAAAAAGGATTTGACAGCGATACCACCATAAAAACGATCAATTTCAATAAAGAAACGGAAGAAAAATTTGATTTCAATCTGAATCAACTACCAGATAACTATACTTATTCCTTACCCAAAGAATACCTATACGAACCCAATAGTGCCATTTTAAAATCAGGAGCTTTCGATTTAATTCCCTCAAAATTTAATCTCGAAAAACTACAGCAACACTCACATCTCTATACATCTGAACACTTAATTGAATTTACCGGCAGACGATTTCAAATTAAAAATTGCTTTGAATACAATAAAAAAGAGATGAAACAATTTTTAGAAAATACCAAAGCCAATATTACCACCCGAAACTTTCCTGAAACCGTAGATTACATTCGAAAAAAATGGAAAATTAAAGACGGAGGTGACGTCTATACTTTTTTCACAACAGATATGAATAATAATAAAATTGTTTTAATTTGCGCCAAAATTTAAGGCCTCATGAAAATCAAAATACTTTTTTTCTTTTTATTTATTCAAACCTTCATTTTTGCTCAAAAACCTTGCGATTATGCAGTTAACGTAACCGATTCTATTGGTACATTGAAAGAAACCAAAAGTTGTTTGGTTTATGAAAAAGTATTTGGAAACAAATCGACTTTGATTTTTATGTCACTACAATCGGTGAATGGTGTTCCGGTTTTGAAAATGGAATACATTCAAAAAAGTAACGATTTCGATGCTCCTAAATGTCTAGATAAAAATTCAAGAATTATTTTCCAGTTATCAAACGGAAAAATCTATACGTTAATTAACGGCGAAGAACCGAAATGTGATAATTTGGTTTACAATGAAAAAGAAAAAACCAATAATCGATTTCTAGAGGCTAGTTTTTTGTTTTTAAAAGATGATTTTGAAGAAATTACAAAACATTCGATTTCATTAATGCGAATCCGTTTTTCTGGTAGTTCTGAAGATTATGTTTTTCACAAAGAACTAACGTCTGAAACATTGAAAGAAACCTATAAACCCGATTCTTTCTTTATTGACAACTTTAATTGCATTGCCAATTAAAATTAGACAATTTATCTTTTTTCGCCCCTTCTAAATTATAATGCCACCATTCAGAATCAAACGATTCAAAACCATTTCGTAGCATTATTTTTTTGAGTAATTTTCTGTTTTTTAAGATGGGTTTCGCAAATTCTTTGAAGTCATGTCCCGATTCGGGTCCGAAAAAATCAAAAGAAGTACCCATATCGAGTGCTGTTCCTGTTTCGTCAACTAAAGTAATATCAACAGCTCCTCCTCTATTGTGAATAGAACCACGAGCGGGATTGGCTACATAATTGGCATCTGGAACTATTTTCCACATTTTCTTCTGAACATCCAAAGGGCGATAACAATCAAAAATTTTAATGCGATATCCTTTTCTGATAAAATCATTATTGGCTTCAACTAACGCTTTAATAGTTTTAAATCGCAAATAACACGCTTCACATTCATACACTTTTGCCTTTAAAAAATTATCAGTCGTTGCATATTTCATATCCAACACAAAATCTTGTGAATATTCTTTTAAATTCACAAAAGTTGAATCGGCAACAACAGTTTGCGCCTGTAAACTAACTGCAAAAAAGAAACACACAAAAGAAAATATCGTTTTCATCAAGATTTTTTTTAGGAGAAAGATAGTTAACTTATAGGAATAAAAAAAGCCCCGTAAATACGAGACTTTTCTGTGATCGCGCTAGGATTCGAACCTAGGACCTACTCATTAGAAGTGAGTTGCTCTATCCAGCTGAGCTACGCAACCTAAAATTTTTAAAAAGCAATGCTTTATTTTGTCGGGGTGGCAGGATTCGAACCTGCGACCTCCTGGTCCCAAACCAGGCGCGATAACCGGGCTACGCTACACCCCGAAGGCAAAAAAAAGCGGAGAGACAGGGACTCGAACCCTGGCGACAGTTACCCGTCGACAGATTAGCAATCTGCTCCATTACCGCTCTGGCACCTCTCCTGTTGCAAAGAACTTAACCTTTTTTGCGGTTGCAAATGTAATGTATCAAACCGTTATTACCAACTTTTTAAGTTACTTTTTTGATAGATTTTTTACATATTTTTTGAAACTGCTTAAAATCAACAGGATACATTAATCGCTATTCCACAAATAAAAACTAAAAATACACAAAAATCCGAATAAATAAAGTTAAAAAGGAGTTATAAAATCTTTTTAAAATTAGTAAATTCGCACCTATAATTTAGTAAATCATTCAAAATGAAAAAAGTTGTTATAGTATCAGCGGCTCGTACTCCAATTGGAAGTTTTATGGGAGCGTTATCTAGTGTTTCTGCTCCACAATTAGGCGCTGTGGCTATTAAAGGTGCTTTAGACAAAATAAATTTAAACCCAGCTTTAGTAAATGAAGTATATATGGGTAATGTTGTTCAAGCTGGTGTAGGACAAGCTCCTGCGAGACAAGCTGCAATTTTTGCAGGATTATCAAATGATGTTGCATGTACTACAGTTAATAAAGTTTGTGCTTCCGGCATGAAATCGGTAATGTTAGGCGCACAAGCTATTATGTGTGGTGATGCAGAAATCGTTGTAGCAGGTGGAATGGAAAACATGAGTTTAATTCCACATTATGTTCACCTAAGAAATGGTGTTAAATTTGGTCCAACTTCGATGCAAGACGGAATGCAAAAAGACGGATTAGTAGATGCTTATGATCAACAAGCCATGGGTGTTTTTGCTGATTTGTGTGCTTCAGAATATAAAATTTCACGTGAAGAACAAGATAATTTTGCTATTCAATCGTATACAAGATCGGCAAAGGCTTGGGAAGCTGGAAAATTTAATTCTGAAATTGTTCCGGTAACAATTCCACAAAGAAAAGGAGACCCTATTGTGGTTTCTAAAGACGAAGAATACACTAATGTAAAATTAGATAAAATCCCGGCTCTTAATGCCGTTTTCACTAAAGAGGGAACTGTAACTGCTGCCAATGCATCAACAATCAACGATGGTGCTGCTGCTTTAGTTTTAATGAGCGAAGAAAAAGCATTAGCAATGGGATTAAAACCATTAGCTTATATTAAAGGATATGCCGATGCTGCACAAGAACCAAAATGGTTTACTACAGCTCCAGCTAAGGCCCTACCAATTGCATTAAACAAAGCAGGAGTTTCATTGTCTGAAGTAGATTTCTTTGAGTTCAACGAAGCGTTCTCAGTGGTAGGTTTAGCCAACGCCAAAATTTTAGGTTTGGATAATGATAAAGTTAACGTAAACGGTGGAGCCGTTTCATTAGGTCATCCACTTGGATGTTCTGGAGCAAGAATCATTGTGACTTTAATCAATGTTCTAGAACAAAACAATGCCAAAATTGGTGCAGCTGCTATTTGCAATGGTGGTGGTGGTGCTTCAGCAATTGTTATCGAAAAAGCTTAAGTAATAGATTATAGAATTAACAATTAACAATTGATAATAGAAACTTTATTATCAATTGTTAATTATCAAGAATAGCCAATGTTTGGACTTTGCAATCTAGCCAATATCCCTTTACGTTTAGAACCAAGTGACAGAAGCGAATTAGTTTCGCAAGTGTTGTTTGGAGAACATTTCACTATTTTAGAACAAAATCAAAAATGGTCTAAAATAAAACTGGCTTATGATGATTATGAAGGTTGGATTGACAACAAGCAATTTGTAGCCATTACAGAAGAACAGTTCCATCAACTTTCAAAAGATTCGATTGTTTTAAATGCTGATTTAATAGAATATATCACCTCTCCGAATAATTTGTTAATGCCAATTCCGTTAGGAGCCTCCTTGTCATTTTTAAATTATGATACCATCAATACCGATAATTTAAATTTTGAAGGCTTAAAAACCAGTGGTGAAAAAGCAAAAAAGGAAATCATCAATACCGCGTTTATGTACATGCACGCTCCGTATTTATGGGGCGGAAAAACGCCTTTTGGGATTGATTGCTCTGGATTTACTCAGATGGTGTATAAACTAAATGGTTATAAATTACAAAGAGATGCCTCACAACAAGCTAATCAAGGAGATCCATTAAGTTTCATAGAAGAAAGCGAACCTGGAGATTTAGCCTTCTTTGACAATGAAGATGGGAATATCATTCATGTAGGCATTATTATGGAAGATAATTACATCATTCATGCAAGTGGCAAAGTTCGTATTGATCGTTTGGATCATTTGGGCATTTATAACGCCGAACTTAACAGACACACTCACAAACTAAGAGTAATAAAGAAAATAATATAAATAAAAAAGTCCTGAAATTCAGGACTTTTTTTATTCTTTATAAAGAGTATTATCTTGCTTTTAATGCTTTTGCTTTTTCAGTCATATCTAAAGCGTTGTACATGTTTAAAAGAGTTGACTTGATGTCTTTATCTCCAACAAATAAATCGTAGGCTTTCTCTAAATAAGGAATAGCTGATTTGTACATCACTTCTCTTTTCGCTTTAAGAGCATCATACTTTTTCATATCTGCCGCTGAAGTCCCTAACTTATTCATGGCATCAACAATTTCTTTTTCACCGTCTAATTTTAAAACAGCTAAATTCATGTAGGCGTTTTTATATTGCGGATTGATAGCAATTGCTTTTAAATAATATCCTTCAGCGTCAATTTTGGTTTGTTTATCAGATGATTGTGAGGAAACAACTCCTAAATTATAATACAAATCAGCATTGTTTGGGTCTTTAGCCAATACTTCAGTAACCAAATTTTTATACGTCACATAGTCTTTTGCTTGAAGATATAAATCAGCTTCCGACATAATTAAAGAAACATCATCAGGGTTCGCTTTTCTAGCATCTACAATTGCCTTTTTAGCAGCTGCAGCATCTCCTTTTTGAATATAAATCAAAGAAATATTTTTATAAATTTCACCTCTTTTAGAAGGAATTTGCTCTGTTTTAGGATCTGAGTGGGTACCTAATTTTATAGCAAAATCCCTATCTTTCAAAGTAGAAAAAGTTTCTTCTTGATTGTTTGATTTATTTTTAGCCGAATAAGTAACGCCTTTCCCCGAATAATTAAGCCCTTTCAATTTATTATAATAGTCTAGCGCCATATCATAATCTTGTGCGTTAATTGCCGTTGAAGCTGCATAATACAACATGGTGGTATCTTTTTTATCCAATTGATACACTTCATATAATTTCAATGCACTTTCTTTGTATTTCTTTTGATTACTATCTGTTACTGCACTATTTGTCAAAAGTCCTTTTACATCAATTAAAGACGTTTGTGCCTGCTCAGTGAATTTAGCTTTCCCAGAACTTTTTTCAACAGCAACTAATTCATTAAATGCTTTGGCAGCCTCTAAAAGATTTTTTCCTTCGTCTACATTTTTCTTTGCTAATTCTAAATTTGCATTTCCTAATATGAAATAATATTGCGCTTTTAAAGCATCGTCTCCATTCACAATTTTAAATGCTACTGCATCTAAAGTGGCTTTTGCATCTGCCGCATTTCCAGCTTTTAAAGATTTATCAGCTGCTTTAACTTCGTCTTTTTGAGCAAATGTTGCAAACGATGCAAACAAAGCAGTTGCTATTGCTAAATTTTTAATTTTCATTATTTGTGATTTTAAATTTGATTATAGAATTTACAATAACTATGCCTATTCTATTTTTATACTAATTTTTATTCGTTATCTTGAGTATCTTCAGATGTTTCATTTGTTTCTGGTTCTTCTCCTTCAACCGCCTCAACATCAATTACACCTTCTTCCGATTCTTCAATTTCATCTTCGCGCATTACTTTACAAACTGCTGCAATAGAATCGTTTCCTTTGATATTGATTAAGCGAACCCCTTGCGTTGCACGTCCCATTACACGTAAATCGGAAACTTTCATACGAATCGTTAAACCAGACTTATTAATAATCATTAAATCATCTTCGTCAGTTACATTATTGATAGAAATCAACGCTCCAGTTTTCTCAGTAATGTTTAAAGTTTTCACCCCTTTACCTCCACGGTTGGTGATACGATACACATCTTCTCCATCTTCATCTACCAATTTGGTACGTTTACCATAACCATTTTCGGTCACAACTAACAATTGCGAATCGTTAACATGATCTCTATCAATTGATACCATTCCGATTACTTCGTCTTTTTCATCCGCCAATGTAATTCCGCGAACTCCCGAAGCAGTACGCCCCATTGGTCTTGTTTTTTCTTCTTCGAAGCGAACCAATTTACCAGACTTCACAGCAATTAAAACTTGACTATTTCCAGTCGTTAATTTTGCTTCTAATAATTCGTCACCATCTTTTATGGTAATGGCAGCAACACCATTAACTCTTGGACGAGAATATTGCTCTAAAGAAGTTTTCTTCACTTGACCTTCTTTAGTTACCATTATAACGCAATGGTTGTTAATATATTCTTGATCTTTTAAATCTTGTGTACAAATAAATGCTTTTACTTTATCTTCATTTTCGATGTTGATAAGGTTTTGAATTGCACGTCCTTTGGCTGTTTTGCTTCCTTCCGGAATTTCATACACACGCATCCAGAAACATTTCCCTTTTTGCGTAAAGAATAACATATATTGGTGATTTGTTGCCACATACATATGTTCTAAGAAATCGGCATCACGCGTTCCAGCTGATTTTTGTCCGACTCCTCCTCTATTTTGTGTTTTGTATTCCGATAAAGGAGTACGTTTGATATAACCCGCGTGAGAAATAGTGATCACCACTTGCTCATCGGCAATTAAATCTTCAATACTTACATCACCACCAGAATACTCGATAGTCGAACGACGGGCATCTCCGTACTTATCTTTGATTTCTACTAATTCATCTTTAATTACTTGCATTCTCATTTCTTTACTAGCCAATAACTCTTTTAAGTAGTTGATGGTTTTCATGATTTCTTCGAATTCTGCACGTAACTTATCTTGCTCTAGACCCGTTAACTGACGCAAACGCATTTCTACAATGGCACGTGCTTGAATTTCAGATAAATTAAAACGTTCAATTAATTTTGCTCGTGCCTCGTCTCCATCTTTAGAACTTCTAATTAATTGAATTACTTCGTCAATATTATCGGAAGCAATAATTAAACCTTCTAAAATATGTGCTCTTTCTTCTGCTTTACGTAAATCAAACTGTGCACGACGTGTTACTACATCATGACGGTGCTCTACGAAATAATGAATTAAGTCTTTTAAGTTTAACATTTGAGGTCTTCCTTTCACCAATGCGATATTATTCACACTGAAAGAAGACTGTAATTGCGTATATTTATAAAGAGTATTTAAAACTACGTTTGGAACAGCATCACGTTTTAGAATGTAAACGATACGCATACCATTTCTATCCGATTCGTCACGAATAGTCGAAATCCCTTCAATTTTTTTATCATTCACCAAATCGGCCGTATGTTTAATCATATTGGCTTTATTGACTTGGTACGGAATTTCAGTCACGATAATGCATTCGCGACCATCAACCTCTTCAAAACCAACTTTAGCACGCATTACTACACGTCCACGTCCTGTTTTGAATGCTTCTCTTACACCATCCATTCCGTAGATAATACCTCCGGTTGGAAAATCTGGCGCTTTTATATAGTTGATTAATTCATCTATTTCAATATCATTATTATCAATGTATGCTAAAGTACCATCGATAACTTCCGTTAAATTGTGCGGCGCCATATTAGTAGCCATACCTACTGCAATACCCGAAGCACCATTTACTAATAAGTTAGGTACTTTAGTAGGCATTACTTTTGGTTCTTCTAACGTATCGTCAAAATTTAATTGAAAATCAACTGTTTCTTTTTCGATATCGGCCAACATTTCTTCCGAGAATTTTTTCATTCTCGCCTCGGTGTAACGCATTGCTGCTGGGCTATCTCCATCAACCGAACCAAAGTTCCCTTGACCGTCAACCATTAAGTAACGTAAACTCCATTCTTGAGCCATACGAACCATCGCATCATATACTGATGTATCTCCATGTGGGTGATATTTACCCAATACTTCACCGACAATTCTCGCCGACTTTTTATGGGCTCTATTTGAATAAACTCCTAATTCGTGCATACCGAACAATACTCTACGGTGTACAGGTTTCAAACCATCTCTTACATCAGGTAACGCACGTGATACAATAACCGACATCGAATAATCGATGTAAGCTGATTTCATTTCGTCTTCAATGTTAATTGGAATTAACTTTTCTCCTTCAGACATACGTATTTATATTATGTATTTAAATTATTTTCTAAACGCGCTAATATACGCATTTCTGACTTTTTTAATAGTATTTCAATTGTCAGATTTCAACTATTTATTAACAAAAAGTAGTAGTACTTTGGTTAATAAATTATAGCCTATTTAATTTTTGTTTCCCAATATTTTTCGTCAATTAGCATGACAGTACCTCAAGAGAGGAATGATTTTTGCATTTCCTATCATAAATCACTAAATTTACAATACTAATCACAACGATATGGATGATAATTTTTCACCAAGAGTTAAAGATGTAATTACTTACAGCAAGGAAGAAGCATTACGTTTGGGTCACGATTTTATCGGGACTGAACACCTTATGCTTGGGATTTTGAGAGACGGAAATGGTTCTGCCATTAATATATTAAACAATCTTTCTATTGATTTAGAACATTTACGCAGAAAAGTTGAAATCTTAAGCCCTGCCAATCCTAATCCGATAGCAGGAAATGACAAGAAAAACCTACACCTAACGCGTCAAGCCGAAAGAGCGCTAAAAACCACATTTTTGGAGGCTAAGGTTTTTCAAAGTTCCTCTATAAGTACTGCTCACTTATTACTGTGTATTTTACGCAATGAAAACGACCCAACCACTAAATTATTAAACAAGCTAAAAATCGATTACGATATAGCTAAAGAACAATATTTGACTATGCAACCAAACGAAGAAGATTTTCAAGACAATTTCCCGAAAAACGAGTCTTCCTATGGAGACGATTCAGGACAAGATGACAGCTTTAAAGAAGGCAATTTTAATAATCCTGCCAATAAATCAAATAAAAAATCTAAAACCCCTGTTTTAGATAACTTTGGGCGTGACCTAACCGAAATGGCCGAAGAAGGGAAATTGGATCCTGTAGTAGGACGTGAAAAAGAAATAGAACGTGTTTCTCAAATTTTAAGCCGAAGAAAAAAGAACAATCCGCTATTAATTGGTGAACCAGGAGTGGGGAAATCAGCCATTGCAGAAGGTTTAGCACTTCGAATTATACAAAAGAAAGTTTCAAGAATTTTATACGGAAAACGTGTAGTCACCCTTGATTTGGCTTCGCTTGTAGCCGGAACAAAATACCGTGGACAATTCGAAGAGCGTATGAAAGCAGTTATGAATGAATTGGAGAAAAATGACGATATCATTCTTTTCATAGATGAAATTCATACGATAGTTGGCGCTGGTGGTGCTACCGGTTCCCTAGATGCTTCCAATATGTTTAAACCTGCTTTAGCTAGAGGTGAAATACAATGTATTGGTGCCACAACCTTAGATGAATACCGTCAGTACATCGAAAAAGATGGTGCTTTAGAGCGTCGTTTTCAAAAAGTGATTGTCGATCCTACCTCTATTGAAGAAACGATTACAATTCTGAACAATATCAAAGGTAAATACGAAGACCACCATAGTGTTTCGTATACACCTGAAGCAATTGAAGCCTGTGTAAAACTAACCGAACGCTATATGAGCGAACGCTTTTTACCAGACAAAGCTATCGATGCATTAGACGAAGCCGGTTCTCGCGTACACATCACGAATATCGATGTTCCAAAACAAATTTTAGATTTAGAGCGTCAATTAGAAGAAGTTCGTGAGTTAAAAAATACAGTTGTCAAACGTCAGAAATACGAAGAAGCAGCTAAGCTTCGTGATGATGAAAAACGTTTAGAAAAAGATTTAGCTATTGCGCAAGAGCAATGGGAAGAAGATTCAAAAAACAATCGTATTCAAGTTACTGAAGATAACGTTGCTGATGTGGTTTCTATGATGACAGGAATTCCTGTAAATCGAATCGCACAAACCGAAAGTAACAAATTAGCGCATTTACCTGAATTAATTGAGAACAAAGTTATTGGACAAAAAGAAGCGGTTCAAAAAATTGCTCGTGCCATACAACGAAACCGTGCAGGATTGAAAGACCCAAACAAACCAATTGGTTCTTTTATTTTCTTAGGTCAAACTGGTGTAGGTAAAACACAATTGGCGAAAGTTTTGGCCAAAGAATTATTTGATTCTGAAGATGCTTTAGTTCGTATCGACATGAGTGAATACATGGAAAAATTTGCTATTTCACGATTGGTTGGTGCACCTCCGGGATATGTAGGTTATGAAGAAGGTGGACAATTAACGGAGAAAGTACGTCGCAAACCGTATTGTGTAGTGCTTCTAGATGAAATTGAAAAAGCGCATCCAGATGTATTTAACATGATGTTACAAGTACTTGACGATGGTTATTTAACCGATAGTTTGGGACGTAAAATTGATTTCAGAAATACTATCATTATCATGACGTCTAATGTAGGTGCACGTCAATTAAAAGATTTCGGGCAAGGTGTTGGTTTTGGTACAAGTGCAAAAACCAATCAAGCAGATGAACATTCAAAAGGAGTAATTGAAAATGCTCTGAAAAAAACATTTGCTCCTGAATTTTTAAATCGAATTGATGATGTTATTGTTTTCAATGCTTTGGAAAAAGAAGACATTAATTTAATTATCGAAATTGAATTAAAAAAATTATTTGGAAGAGTAAAAGATTTAGGATACACATTAATTTTATCAGAAGAAGCCAAAGCTTTTATTGCCGATAAAGGTTTCGACAAACAATTTGGAGCGCGACCTTTAAAGCGTGCCATTCAAAAATATGTGGAAGACGCTTTGGCGGAAGAAATTATCACCTCCAAAATTCACGAAGGCGATACCATAGAAATGGATTTGGATTCTGATTTACAAGAACTCAAAGTAAAAGTCAAAAAAGCTCAAAAACCTACTAATTAGTAGGTTTTTTTATTGAAAATAATATACTAACTTAGTTCTTTAATATAAAAAACATTTTATGCCTTCTAGCAAAGTAATTATTGGAAGTGAAGAATGGTGCTCTTTTCCCGAATTGCAAATTCCGTACATCAAAGCTCGTGTAGATTCTGGTGCTAAAACTTCAGCCTTACACGCTTTAAATATTACTCCATTTTTAAGAAATAATGAAAATTGGGTACAGTTTGAAGTCAATCCCCTTCAAAATAACACCAAAATAACCAAACGTTGCGAAGCACGATTAATTGATAAACGCGTTGTGAAAAGTTCCAGTGGTTTTCGTGAACAACGTTATGTGATACAAACCCAATTACAATTAGGCGAGAAAACTTGGACAATAGAAGTTACACTTACCAATCGAGATTCGATGGGTTTCCGTATGCTTTTGGGACGAGAAGCAATGATGGGAAGAATCGTAGTGGATCCGGAAGAAAAATATCAATTGGGACAAGCCTCTTTCGATGAAATAAAAAATTACTACAAATCGTCAGAAGTGGTAAAAAACGGATTACGAATTGGTGTTTTAGCTAGTAATCCCGAATTATACAGTAACCGCAGAATTATGGAAGCGGGAGAATTACGTGGTCATGAAATGCATTTCTTGAATATTAAAGAATGTTATATGAAACTCGATGCGACCACACCGGAAATTCATTACCGTGGCGGAAGAGTATTAAACGATTTCGATGCGATTATTCCTCGTATTCGCCCGAGTATTACGTTCTATGGTTGTGCCTTAACTCGTCAATTTGAAGCGTTAAAAGTGTATACGTTAAATTCTGCGGCATCCATCACCCAATCGAGAGATAAATTATTTTCACTACAATTACTTTTAAATCACGGGGTGGATATTCCCACCACAGGTTTTGCCAATTCTCCTTTAGATACCGATGATTTGATTAAAATGGTAGGCGGCTCTCCTTTAATCGTAAAACTATTGGAAGGCACACAAGGAAAAGGTGTTGTTTTGGCGGAAACCAAAAAAGCAGCCGAATCAGTAATCAATGCTTTCAAGAGTTTGAATGCCAATATTTTAGTGCAAGAATTCATTAAAGAAGCCAATGGTAAAGATTTACGTCTATTTGTGGTAGATGGTAAAGTAGTTGCTTCGATGCAACGTGAAGCTGCTCCTGGCGAGTTCAGAGCGAATATTCACATGGGAGGAACAGCTTCGGTAGTAAAAGTAACGGCTGCAGAGAAAAAAATAGCCATCAAAGCGGCAAAAGCCATGGATCTAAAAGTGGCTGGAGTAGATATCATTCGTTCTTCTAAAGGACCATTATTACTAGAAGTAAACTCTTCGCCTGGATTGGAAGGGATTGAAGGCGCTACTCATAAAGATATTGCTGGGGAGATGATTAAAGCGATTGAGAAAAATTTTAAAATCAAATAATGAATCCATTTCTTGACATCACGCTACGAAGTGTAGCTGTTTATTTTTTTATGATAATTGCTTTGCGTCTATTTGGCAAAAAAGAATTATCACAATTAAACACTGCTGATGTCATTTTGATTTTGTTGATCAGTAATTCGGTTCAAAATGCCATGGTTGGTAGTAATTCTAGCTTACTTGGTGGAATAGTCGCTGCTCTTGCCTTATTTTCAATCAATTTTATTTTTAAGAAGGTAATGCTCAAATCAAATTTTATTAAAAATATTGTGCAAGACAAACCGGAAATACTGATTCACAACGGAAAAACCTATTATAAAACGTTAGCGCGTTTGGGAATAACTTCAGAAGAATTGGAAGAAGCCATTCGAGAACATGGTGTAGAACATCAAAATGATGTAAAATTGGCCATGTTTGAAATTGACGGAAACATTAGTATTATTTCGGGAGATGACATCAAACAAACCAAACACAAAAAGAAAATTCACAAATCATTAACATGAATAAAAACAGACTAGAAGCCTTTAGTGACGGAGTACTAGCCATAATTATTACTATCATGGTTTTAGAAATTCGAACTCCAGACGGAACCAATTTTAAATCGCTTTTAAAATTATTCCCTGTCTTTATCAGTTATGTTTTAAGTTTTATATACGTGGGAATCTATTGGAACAATCACCACCACATGATGCATACGGTAAAAAAAGTAACAGGAGGAATTCTTTGGGCCAACCTACATTTGTTGTTTTGGCTTTCCCTTATTCCATTTTCGACAGCTTGGATTGGCGAGCATCATTTTGCAGCTTTCCCCATGCTTTTTTATGGCTTTGTCCTTTTGATGTGTGCCCTCGCCTATTTTATCCTGCAACATCAAATCATAAAAAAACACGGAAACGAATCTTTATTAGCTCAAGCAATCGGAAAAGATTTCAAAGGAAAAGTTTCTGTTGTTTTATATGTTCTAGCCATTTTATCTACCTATTATCATGAAGTTATTTCGGCGGTAATATATATTTTAGTAGCTTTAATGTGGTTAATTCCTGATAAGCGAATCGAAAAACTTTTAGACAACGATTAATTCAAATTTTCATGCCAACAATTTACCACGATTTTACGATTAATACATCTAAAGAAAAAGTATTTGAAGCTATTAGCACTCCTTATGGTTTAGACAATTGGTGGACGCAAAGAAGTAGCGGAAAACAAGAAATTGGATCCATTTTTAATTTATATTTTACTGAAGAATACAATTGGTTTGCCGAAATCTCCATTTTAAAACACAATGAACAAGTAGAATTTAAAATGACAAAAGCTATGGAAGAATGGTTACCCACTAGCTTCGGATTTATTTTAAAAGAAGAAAAACCAGAAGTAACTTCAGTTCAATTTTATCATAAAGATTGGACAGAAATCAGCAAAGAATATCGAGTAGCGAATTTTTGTTGGGCGGATTTGCTTCGTCAAATGAAACAATACTTAGAAAAAGGAATTATCACACCATTTAACGAAAGAAGCTAATTATGAACATCATCGCAAAAATTATTATCGGATTGGTAACCTTTATCCACATTTATATTGTGTGGTTAGAAATGTTTGCTTGGACGACAAAAGCCCCCAAAGTATTTAAAACGATTCCAAAAGATTTATTTGTACCAACAAAAGTGTTGGCAGCTAATCAAGGATTATATAACGGATTCTTAGCAGCTGGGTTAATCTGGTCGCTTTTAATTTGCAATCCTGAGTGGTCAAAAAATATTGCGCTATTCTTTTTAGGATGTGTGGCAGTAGCTGGAATTTACGGAGCCATAACCGCTTCTAAACGTATTTTATACGTACAAACAGTTCCAGCTGTGTTGGGGATTTTAGCGGTATTGTTTTTATAAAAAAAGGCAGAATTTAAAATTCTGCCCTTTTTTTTATTCCTGCTTATCGTTTCTTTTCACGTAATTATGCAAATAGTCACCTTTTGGTTTTCCTAAATCGAAAGAACTAAATTTGGTTAAAAAACGAGTACTCGTTCTAGCTTCATCTTTGTCCATTCCTTCGTATTCAATTCGGTAAATCGCCGAATACATTTCAGCACGACCCACACCGTGGTAACAATGAATCAGTACAGGATAATTATCCTTATTGTCCATTATCGTAAAAAAAGAATCCAAATTTTCTTGTTTCGGAACTTGATCCGAACCGTTATTAAAATACGTAACGCCAGCAATTTTAGCCACTGCTTCTCGCTCTGCAGTTAATTCTTCAGGGATTTCAGGGTTATTGACTAAATCGGCAGTACCTGGAAAACGCAAATCAATAATACTTTTAATCTTGTATTTCTTTACATATTCTTCAATTTCATCTGGTGGAATAACACCACTTTTATATACTTTTCCTTCGGTAATGGTTTCAAAATTATGATTGATATTCATATCATAATAATATTTAGCGCCAAAAAGAGCACCCAATGACAATACGATAACAACTATTTTTTTATACGTTTTCATATGATTATTTTGTATACATTTTTTTATCTACAATTCGATTCATGTAATCTTGTAGGAACGACTTCGCTCCTTTTTCAAGCTTTACAAAATCCTCCTTTGAAACTTTACTGATGATGTTTTTCTCCAATCCGAAATCACTTTTATCATAAACGGCGGTCACATTTTTACCATCACACAAACATATATAATTTCCTTGCATGAATTGGTACAAACCGCCATTAAAATTAAAAGCAAAAGGCGCGATTTCTTTTTCATTAAATAAACTTCTACCCCAACTTCTAAAGGGTTTATGATAACCAATCATATCTAAAATCGTTGGATAAATATCTATTTGTTGGGCAAAATCATTGTTGACACCTTTCAAACTTCCATCAGGTTTGTAAATCATAATTGGCACTGCTTGTCGATTGACTACTTGATTGTAAAAAGGATAGTAGACTTGATTACAATGATCGGCAGTAATAATAAAGATCGTATTTTTAAACCACGGTGCTTTTTTTGCGGATTCAAAAAATTTCTTAAAAGCATAATCGGTATACCCTACCACTTGATGCATCGGAATATCTCCTTTTGGAAATTTGCTGGCATATTTTGCTGGTGGTAAAAAAGGTTCATGTGAAGAAACGGTAAAAATAGTGCTGAAAAAAGGTCCTTTCTTTTTATCCAATTCCTGTTTCATAAACTGCAGAAAAGGTTCGTCCCAAATTCCCCACGAACCATCAAACTCATTATCATTGTTAAATTCCGTTCGACCATAATAATGATCATAACCTAAAATATTGCTCAACCCTAAAAATCCCATCGAACCATTAGCGGCGCCATGAAAAAAAGAAGTATCATAATTTAAATCATTCAAACATGAAACCAACGATTCAATTTTTTGTTTGGAATAAGGTGAAGAAGTAAAAGCATCTCTAAATGAAGGCACACCTGCTATTACAGAAGACATTCCGTGAATGGATTTACTTCCATTAGCATAGGCATTAGTATAAATCATACTGCTTTGCGCTAATGAATCCAAAAATGGCGTGTAGCTCTTATAATTTTCGATTTTTAAATCTTTATTAAAAGCACCCAAATATTCACGACCATAACTTTCGGTAATAATGACTACAATATTGGGTTTTGTAGGTGGGTTTATTGTATAGTGTTTGATGGGTTTTAAATACTGATTGATTTCAGCATCGGTAACCAAATTGAGTTTCTTAATACTATTTTTACCAATGGTTCGAAGTATGGCAAATGGTGTGTTTAGAACAATATCCGCGTGTTGTGGCTGAGTTACATTTCGGCTCGCATCAATCATGGTAATGGGACGTGTACTCTTTTTAAAATCACCGCGAATTCCTCCAATAGCCATTGTTGCAATTATCAATAAACCTAAAATAGAATATCCAAAATATTTAGGCTTATTCTCGTAATTTTTATTTTCAACTGTAACTTTTCTGTATAGGTATATCCATAATCCTAAGGTTATAAAAAACAAAGCAAATACATGCCAATAGGTCCCTATAAATCGAATAAACAAGCTACTTTTATTGGATTCGTTTTCGACAATATCCATGAAGGCAATTGTTGTTCTGCTATAAGTAAATCGGTAATAAATGAAATCTAAAAAATTAAATGCTAAACCTATGCCATTACAAATAAAATAAATCCACATCAATACTTTTTGAAAATTGGCTTTTGTATTGATAACGAAAGGCAAAACGGAAAGCAAAATAAATAAGCCATTCAAATATAAAATCGCAGTGGTATCAAATGCTAATCCATGGTAATTTAAATCTAAATATTGGGCTACCGAATCAACTTTTAATGATTTGTAATTGTATAAAAAGAAAAATAATCTTGAAATAGAATAAAACACATACGCCAAAAATATCCTATAAAAAAGTACTTTATATTCCTGAATTCTAAAATCTTTAAACATTTGCAATTTGTTTTTCTAGTACAAATGTAAATCGAAAAATACAATTACTGCTAAAATTTAAAATTTTATGCCTTTTTTGTTAGTATATTGAGCTTATCTTTGTAAGACAAAACGTTGCTAGTATATGGAAGAATGTATTTCGGTATTTGATATGTTAAAAATTGGTGTCGGACCATCCAGTTCGCACACTCTTGGGCCTTGGCGTGCAGCCGAGCGATTTTTAAAGGAATTAAGAGACGAAAACATTTTAGAAAAAACTACTCGTGTTAAAGTAGACTTATACGGTTCTTTGTCCCTTACAGGCGTAGGACATGCAACGGATTTGGCAGTGATGTTAGGTTTAAGTGGGCAAGACCCGGAATACATTCCGGTTCAAGATATTGACGGAATTATTAAAAACATTAAAACGACTCATAAACTCAATTTAGCTAATCAGCCAGCTATTGATTTTGAAATTGAAAAAGACATTATTTTCAATAAAAACTTCCTTCCTTTTCATGCCAACGGAATAACATTTACCGCTTTTCATGAAAAAGGTTCATACGAATCTACTTTTTATTCGATAGGTGGTGGATTTGTGGTAAAAGAAGAAAGACCCAATGCCAAAGCAAAAGAAGCTATAAAATGTGCTTTCCCTTATCCTATAACACTTGCTTCAGAATTATTGGAGTATTGTCAAACACAAAATCGAAAAATATCGGAAATTGTACATGACAATGAAAAGGCAATGCGATCTGAAGAAGACATTGATCACGAATTAATGCGCATTTGGAACACAATGCTGGAATGCATGTATATTGGATGTCATAGCGAAGGAATTTTACCAGGTGGTTTGAATGTGCGTCGAAGAGCTTTTGACATGCATCAAAATTTAATTGGTTTAGCCAATTATTCCAACCCACAAGAATGGTTGGAAACCATCCGTAAAACGGAAGTCAAATTTCGTCAAATCTTAAAATGGGTTTCTTGCTTTGCACTAGCTGTTAATGAAGTTAACGCCTCTTTGGGACGTGTCGTTACAGCTCCAACCAATGGAAGTGCCGGAGTGATTCCTGCCGTTTTAATGTATTATATGGTGATTGAAAATCATCAGGCTGGAGAAAAGGAAATCAAACAGTTCTTAATGGTGGCTGGAGAAATTGGAAGTATCTTCAAAAAAGGCGCTACTATTTCCGCAGCAATGGGTGGTTGTCAAGCAGAAATTGGCGTATCATCAGCAATGGCCGCAGCAGCCTTGTGCGAAGTCATGGGTGGCACGCCAGAACAAGTCCTTATGGCTGCCGAAATTGCCATGGAACATCATTTAGGTTTAACTTGTGATCCTATTGGAGGTTTGGTTCAAATTCCTTGTATTGAAAGAAATACCATGGGTGCGATTAAAGCCATCAATGCCGCCGAACTAGCCATGGAAACCGATCCTAAAAATGCTAAAGTACCTTTAGACAAAGTTGTCAACACGATGTGGCAAACCGCCAAAGATATGAACAACAAGTACAAAGAAACTTCCGAAGGAGGATTAGCTGTGGCAGTTAATATGGCCGATTGTTAATGAAAATCAATCGGAAATTTTATTTCGTTTTAACACTTCTAATCTTAATTCTAGGTGTTTTATCTAGAAAAACAAACGGAATTCCTTTATTCTTTGGGGATGTGCTATACGCGGTTTTAATTTACTTCGGAATGTGTTTTCTATTTCTGAATTTACAGCCAAAAATCAACGCTTTACTATCGCTCACCTTTTGCTTTATCATTGAATATTTACAGTTGTGCCAAATGCCTTGGATGCTTTCTTTACGAAAAACAACCCTTGGCCATTATGTATTAGGACAAGGGTTTTTATGGAGTGATTTACTCTGTTATGCCATCGGGGTTTCCATCGCAATTTACATTGATAAAAAAATTAGAACTCAAAACTCATCGTTGTAGTTGCTGAAAAATTATCTTGTTTAGTGTTTAAAACAAATATTGTTTCTGTGGCATGATACCACTTCCCTTCCATTCGAATTTTCATTTTAGAATTAGGTAAGAAATCTAAATTCAATGAATTCCCAATCGTTTTAAATGGAACAGTTGATGAAATGATTACATTATTCTTGTCTTCATAATATTCAATTCTGTGTGCCATTTGCCACTTAGTTGAAAAAGTAAGTTGTGTTATTAATAGAGGGCTTAACCAACTTTTATGTTCGTCATTATTAGAAGAAATATCTTGAATTCCAAAATCGAATCCAGAAATAGTTCGCCATTTATCATTCCATGTTTTATCCCAATATAAATTATTAAAATAACGCATGGTAAAATTGGTTCCATTAAATTCTTTTCCCACAAACGTACTCCAATTTAAAGTAGATTTTTCAGAAGATTTATATACCAATTGTGTTCCTAATGCTGGTGGTACTGCTTTATTTGGTTTATTGATTCGTTGCCAACCATTAGTAAGTAAAACTGCTCCTGAAAATTTATCTGTAAACTGATGATTTAGCTTAATTCCTGTCATAAAATAAGGAGAATTTTCAGCTAAAATAGAACGTGTAGCGGTCAAATTGGAATGTGAGGTAGCAGTTTCAAAACCAATATAGCTAGGTAGTATTCCTGCTTCAATTGATGTTTTTTTCGATTTGTTTAGAAATATTCCCAAATATGCTTCATTAAAAATTTTCAAATCTTCCGCCGCATAATTATCCTCAACATAAGTTCCTGCATGAACTGAAATTTTTGCATAAACATTTTGATAGGAAATACTGGCTCTAATTAATCCGATATTAACATTAAATTCATTATGTCTGTTGTAATTATACAAAAACGGAAGTTTGCTTGTTGCTTTTGGATTGCTAAAATCGTACGAATAATAGGTGTCTATGTAGCCCGAAATGTCTATTTTAGGTTTTTCATTATTTATTGAATCTTGTGCCACTGTTTTTTGAATAAAAATCAGAAGGAATACGATAATACTCGTTAGGTGAATAATTTTTTTCATAAACAAATTTAATTTATTTTCTGTTTAATTCTAGGTTTGTTGCTGGACTATAAATCATCGGAACATTTTCAATTTCCACATCACTTTTATCTAAACCGAAGGCTTTTTCATCGGAAATAGAAAGTCTTTTAAGCCAGAAATAAGAAGTCAACAACCAACCATCTTTCAATTCGAAATCATTTTCAACCGATAAAAACTTTTCGATAATAATAAATTTGAAATCAGGCTCGGCATTGTATTTGGTGGAACCATCAGGACGAATATGCAAGTTCAATTCTTTTCGCTCTACTAATTCTTGTACAATTTTTTTGAAATACAATTCCACTTTAGGTTGGACTCTAAAACCAAGATTCAAGATTACTTTGATGACTTTATCATCTAGGATTTCAACTATTTCATAATTTAAAGTAAACGGATCGTTGGTTCTATTGATGTGTAAAAACCAATACACATCGGCTCTTTTAGGCTTTTTGGCGAAGATAGATTTTATTATTTTTTCTTCTATTTCATAGGTTTTATCGGCTTTGGACAAATAGATCAAATGTGTAGAATATTTCGGAATGGAATCATCATCACTCAATTCATTTAGCATTGGAGTTTGTTCTACTAAATTGGTAAACTTTAAAAATCGGTTATTAATTTTTCGAGAATAGTACCAAACGTACATGACCATAAAAATGAACAATTCAAAGAATAAAAACATCCATCTTTCTTTAATTTTAACCACATTGGCAATAAAGAATGACACTTCAATAATTGAAAAAACGAACAGTATAATGGCCACCCATCCCATTTTAATCTTCTTAATAAAAACCAAATAATAAGAGAGTAACAAAGTGGTCATTAACATGGCAATGGTGATAGAAAAACCATAGGCTGCTTCCATGTGTGCCGAATTTTTAAAGTATAAAATCATCAAGACACAACCCGCCCAAAGTATTGTATTCACAGAAGGAATATATATTTGTCCTTTTAAATTAGTTGGGTTTTTCAAAGCCACACGAGGCCAAAAATTTAAGGATATCGCTTCATTAATTAAAGTAAACGAACCGCTAATTAAAGCTTGCGAAGCGATAATAGCTGCCAATGTAGCAATTGTAATTCCAATGATTAAAAACCATTGTGGCATTATTGTGTAAAAAGGATTTTGTCCGTTCAAAAACTCATTTCCTTGATGCATTAACCACGCCCCTTGTCCTAAATAATTAGTTACTAAAGCAATTTTTACAAAAATCCAGGTAATTCTAATATTTTCCTTTCCACAATGTCCTAAGTCAGAATACAAAGCTTCGGCCCCTGTTGTACATAAAAATACAGCACCCAATAACCAAAACCCATGAGGATATTCTACTAGTAATTTATAGCCATACATCGGATTTAATGCTTTTAAAATATCTGGATGATGTACAATTTGAGAAAGTCCTAAAACCAATAACATCGTAAACCAAACTACCATAGCAGGTCCAAATATGTATCCTACTTTTTGAGTCCCAAAGCGCTGAAAAGCGAACAAAGCTGAAAGTATGGCAATTACAATTGGTATGGTAGGTAAATTGGGAACAATGGCCTCTAAACCTTCAACAGCCGAGGCTACAGAAATAGGAGGTGTAATAATTCCGTCAGCTAATAAAGTTGTCGCTCCCAAGATGGTAGGAATGACTAATTTTCCTTTTCCAAAACGTTTAACTAATGCATATAAAGAGAATACACCTCCTTCTCCTTGATTATCAGCAGAAAGTGTTAGAAATACATATTTGAAAGTCGTTTGAAAAGTTAGTGTCCAAAACACACATGAAATTCCACCATAGACTAATAATTCGGTGATGGCTCTATCGCCAATGATAGATTTCATTACATACAACGGACTTGTTCCAATATCTCCGTAAATAATCCCAAGGGCGACTAAAAGTGACGCGGCACTGACTTTCTGTATTGTTGATTTATTCATTTTATTATTGTTTTAAAATTTAATTGAGTTCATTTTTGAGCATAACAAAGCCTGATCACGATGAAAAGGTATTCGTAATAGCAATTTTTTAATATGAAAAGGTTTAATTATCCAGAGTTGAATCGGTAGCCTACCCCCGATTCAGTTAAAATGTATTTAGGTCGGTTAGGATCTTCTTCCAATTTCTTTCGAAGTTGTGCCACAAAAACCCGTAAGTATTGTGTTTGTTCCGAATAACTTTGTCCCCAGATTTCTTTTAGAATATATTGATGAGTTAAAACTCGTCCGTCGTTTTTTAAGAGCAATGTCAGTAATGCATATTCGGTAGCGGTAAGCTTTACGTTTTCATTATTCACTTTGACAGTTCTAGAGACAAAATCGACTGAAACGGCACCAAATATTGAAATGGGTTCGTTGTTATTTTTAATCGTATTGCCACGCAAAGCAGTTCGCATTCGGGCTAATAATTCCTGAGTTCGAAATGGTTTCGTTAAATAATCATTAGCACCATGATCTAAGGCCTTTACTATTTCTTCTTCGGCACTTTTAACCGTTAAAATAATGATTGGATTTTGAAACCATTCGCGCAATTTGACCAAAATTTCTTGACCATCTTCATCTGGTAATCCTAGATCTAATAAAATCAAATCTGGTTGGTGGCTGGCAGCCATTGTAATACCATCTTTTCCATCAGTAGCAAATAGCACTTTATAATCATTAGCTTCCAATGAAATTTCAAGTAGTTTTCGTATTTGAACTTCATCATCAATCACTAATATTGAAAAGCCTTTATTCATTTTTTAAAGAATTTATAGGTAAACAATCAACATTAAATTCTAGCGTAAATTCTGCTCCACCTTCATCCCTGTTTTTCAAACTAATCGTACCATTTTGAGCTTGTACAAATCCTTTTACAATAGACAAACCTAATCCGGTTCCACCAGTTTTAGCACTTTTAAATCGGTAAAATTTATCAAAGGCACGGTCAATTTCGGCTTCGGGAAAACCATAGCCATCATCAGCAATAATAATGACACATTTTTTAATTAAATCGATGTGTTGATCATAATCAGCATCAACATCATACTCAGCTTTGATAGTAATGTTTGCACCTTTTGGAGTGTGCTGAGCGCTATTGTATACTAAATTATAAATGATTTGCTCCATCAAACCATAATCCAATTTAAACAAAGGCAGATTATCATCAATATAGTATGTGATTTTATGATCTTTAGTTTCTTCTGTTAATCGATTGCAAACATTATAGATAATTTCTTTAACATCGCACCAATCTAATTTTGGTTGAATATAACCGGATTCTAATCGGGACATATTCAATAGATTCTCCACTTGATAGTTGAGTTTCATTGAAGCTTTTTCAATTTCGCTATGAAGTTTTTCTTGGGTTTCGGAAGATAAATTGACGCTTTTTTGCTGCAATGTGTCTATCGAACCTAAAATAGCAGCAATAGGAGTTCTCAGTTCATGAGAAAGGGAATCCAAAAGCGTATTGTATAATTTCATGGTACTCGCTCTGGATTCAATGATATGAATGGCGCGTTGCATTCTTCGGAATTTGTTTGTCAAAACTGCATTAATCAAAGCAATGATGAAAAACATAACCAATAAAAAAGCATCTTCAGCATTATCGATATGCAAAGTATAATAAGGCTTTATAAATAAGTAGTCTAAAGCCAAAGCACTCAAAACAGCACCAACTAAAACTGGTTTTATTTCCAAAAAAATAGCCAGTAAAGAAACAGTTACTAGCAATATGTATCCGACCACTTTATATTCAATAATATCTCTAACGAACAAACAAAGCAGTGATACTAGAACAACAGAAAGTACACTTATAAGATACTGACTTTTTGGTTTTTTATATTTAATGATACTTTTCACTTGGTACTGATTTACTCTGCAAAGTTAAAGCATCTCTTGTAAGTATTTTATAATAGAATAGTGGTATTGTATAAAGATTTTATAAAGATTTATTTGGTACTTTTTCTTCTAGTATCAATCAGGTGGATAATTTTCCAATTCCCATTTTCTTTGAAAAAAGTAAACGCATTTACTCCCGAATGACTTAATTTCCCATTGATATAAAATTCATAAGGCGTCCAAGCATGTGCCATAGCGCCATCTATTTGAACTTTATACCCCAATATTTTTTCTTCAAATTTCATATCGACTGGAAAAGTAGCAAACGATTTAAAAAATTCGGTAGTTTTTTCGTCAAATAATTTGGTTCCTTTTTGGCCTTCCATAATTGACTGAAGTATCATGCGTTCATGGCAAACCGTTTTCATTTTCACGGTATCTTTTGCATGAAAACCTTCAAAAAAAGTTTTCACTGCGCTTTCAATTTCTTGATTCTGTGCGTTGCTGTAAAAAGGCAGAAGAATCAACAAGTAAATAATAATCTTTTTCATATGTGTATAATATTTGTTTAATATGTCATAAGGTATCCCCTAT
The DNA here is from genome assembly GCF_004122165.1 of Flavobacterium amnicola. Classification (GTDB taxonomy): domain Bacteria; phylum Bacteroidota; class Bacteroidia; order Flavobacteriales; family Flavobacteriaceae; genus Flavobacterium; species Flavobacterium amnicola. The sequence goes on along the minus strand of NZ_SBKO01000005.1, from coordinate 83,617 downwards.
TTTTATTTGTGTTTGCTATTGCAAACTTTTTTCAGTGGGGATTTCATAGTTTTTTGATTTTTAATCATTTGACGAAAACTTAAGTATTTTGTTACAAAACCATTCTTTTTAGTAATTTTACAGTTCCTAAATGTTTGAAATATGTCAACTGCTAAAAGTGATTACAAAAGAGTAACGACCAAATCGTTAATAGATATGAAAGTCAAAGGTGAAAAAATCTCTATGCTAACCGCATACGATTACACCATGGCCAAAATTGTGGACTCGGCTGGAGTTGATGTAATTCTTGTAGGCGATTCTGCTAGTAATGTTATGGCGGGACACGAAACCACTTTACCAATCACTTTAGACCAAATGATTTACCATGCTTCTTCTGTAGTACGTGCGGCAGAGAGAGCTTTAATTGTTGTAGATCTACCTTTTGGTTCGTATCAATCGGATTCAAAAGAAGCCTTACGTTCATCGATTAGAATCATGAAAGAAAGCGGTGGACATGCAGTGAAATTAGAAGGTGGCAGTGAAATTAAAGATTCCATCAAGAAAATTCTTAACGCTGGAATTCCTGTGATGGGACATTTAGGTTTAACACCTCAATCCATTTATAAATTTGGAACGTATACCGTTAGAGCTAAAGAAGAAGAAGAAGCAGAAAAGCTATTAGAAGATGCCAAATTATTAGAAAAACTAGGATGTTTTGCACTTGTTTTAGAAAAAATACCCTCTGCATTAGCGCAAAAAGTGGCTGAAAGCATTTCGATTCCAGTAATTGGAATTGGAGCTGGAAGTGGTGTTGACGGACAAGTATTGGTTTTACACGATATGATTGGAATGACGCATGAATTTAGCCCGCGTTTTTTACGTCGCTACATGAATTTATACGAAGACATGACCAAAGCAATTGGACAATATGTAACTGATGTAAAAGCAGTTGATTTTCCAAATGCGAATGAGCAATATTAATCAGTTAGCAGTATTCAGTTAACAGATGGCAGAAAAAATAATCTCCACCAAAAACAATCTCCAGATCCTTCACGAAGACAATCATATCATTGTGATTAACAAACGTGTAGGCGATATTGTTCAAGGCGATAAAACGGGCGACAAACCATTGTCAGATGTTGTAAAAGAATACATTAAAGAAAAATACAACAAACCTGGTGATGTTTTTTTAGGCGTGGTACATCGTTTGGATCGCCCTACAACTGGAATTGTGGTTTTTGCCAGAACTAGCAAAGCCTTAACTCGTTTGAATGATTTATTCAAAAACAGAGAAACACAAAAAACATATTGGGCTGTCGTAAAAAACAAACCCGAAAAAAATGAAGCTACTTTAAGTCATTTTTTAAAACGAAACGAGAAAAACAATACTTCAAAAGCGCATATAAATGAAGTTCCGGAAAGCAAAAAAGCTAGTTTGGACTATAAAATTATTGCCACGCTTAATAATTATTTCGGATTAGAAATCAATCTACACACCGGTCGTCATCATCAAATTAGAGCGCAATTAGCAGCCATTGGTTGTCCGATTAAAGGCGATTTAAAATATGGTTTCGACAGAAGTAACCCGGATGGCGGCATACATCTTCACGCTCGAAAATTGACTTTTATTCATCCTGTTACTAAAGAAAATATCGAAATTATTGCTCCAGTTCCTGAGGATGTGATTTGGAAATCAATTTAATTTTTATCTTTAGAAAAAATTACTACAATGTATTCAGTACAAGAAAGAAAAGCAGCCTTACAAAAGCTTTTAAAGAATATCATTATTCATGAAGAAGAAATTCTGGAAGCTTTGTACAAAGATTTCAAGAAACCGAAATTCGAAGGAGTAATTTCAGAAACTTCGTATGTCATTAATGATTTAAAGCATACCATTAAAAATATTGCTTTTTGGTCAAAACCCAAACGCGTATTTCCTTCGCTTTTAAATTTTCCTTCTTCGGATTATATTTATTCGGATGCCTATGGAAGAGTTTTAATCATTTCTCCTTGGAATTATCCATTTCAATTAGCATTTTCTCCTTTGATTGCAGCTATTGCTGCCGGCAATAGCGTTACATTAAAACCATCCGAATTAACTCCGTACACCTCTGCTATAGTATCTAAAATTGTTAGAGAGTCATTTGATGTGAGACAAGCTTTAGTGGTTACTGGTGATGCTACCATTGCCCAAGATTTATTAAAAAAACGTTGGGATTATATTTTCTTTACGGGAAGCGTACCTGTTGGCAAAATTGTGGCCAAAGCTGCTGCTGAACATCTAACACCAGTAACTTTAGAGTTAGGAGGAAAAAGTCCCTGTATAGTAGATGAAACCGCCAATTTAGAGCTGGCGGCAAAACGAATTATTTGGGGAAAATTATTTAATGCAGGTCAAACCTGTATTGCTCCCGATTATATTTTGGTGCATTACCGAATGAAAAATAAATTAGTGGTGCTATTAATAAAAGAAATCGAAGCTGCTTTAGGAGAAAATCCACAGGAATCTAAAGATTTTGCTAGAATTGTTAACTTAAAAAACTGGAGAAGACAAGTAGCTTTAATTGAAAACCAATATGTCCTTTATGGCGGGCAACATAATGAAGAAGAATTATACATGGCACCAACTTTATTGGACGAACCGATGGCCGAGAGTACTGTTATGCAAGAAGAAATTTTTGGTCCCATACTTCCAATTATCACCTATGAAAATAAAGCAGAATTGCACAAAATAATTTCGAGATATGAAAAACCACTCTCCTTATATTTATTTTCAGAAAACAGCTCTTTCCACAAAGAAATACTAAATAAATATTCTTTTGGTGGTGGATGCATTAACGATACATTGGTCCATTTCAGTAATAAACGATTGCCTTTTGGAGGTGTAGGACATAGCGGTATTGGTGCCTATCATGGAAAATTAGGATTTGATACCTTTTCGCATAAAAAGTCGATCGTGAAAAAAGCCAACTGGTTGGATATTCCATTACGATATGCTCCGTATAAAGGGAAATTAAAAATGATTAAACGAATTTTAAACTGGATATAACGTAAATGGAAAACTCAACAAAAAGAATTGAAATAGGTACAACTCTAAATAATGCCATTGAAATATTTAAAAAAACATATTTAGTTAGCGGATTAGCCTTTTTATTTATAACTACATTATTAGTGGCAATTGTCTTTATTGGAATTAACTTTTTTATTGGTTTTGAGGTCGCTGCAGAACAAATGAAAACATTTGATCCAGCAAATTTATCTTTAAAAGGAACTATAATTTATGTAGCCTGCGGAATTCTAACAACAATATTAACCGCACCGTTTACAGCTGGTATTCTAAAGATGATGAATGATGCAGATAATGGTGAAGAAGTTTCTTTTTCAACATTATTTTATTACGTAAATAGCCCCTTTTACTCTTCCATCATCTTTGCTTCTGTTATATTAGCATTAATCAGTTTTGGATTAAATATTGGAGCACAAAAATTATTTACCGACAAATCTATTGGTGGTATAATTTCAATGTCATTATCCGTTATTTTTTCAATACTTAGTTTTTTAACAATTCCTAATATCATATTTAAAGAAATGGGAGTTGTTGGTGCTATAAAAAATAGTATATCTGACACTAGTAGCAACTTTTTTCAAATATTGTTATTGCTTTTAATTGCAGTAGTTATAGGCTATATAGGATTACTGGCGTTTTGCATCGGAGTATTTTTCACATTTCCCATTTATTTTGCAGTACAATATTGTATCTATAAAGATTTAAATTAAAGCCAAAAAGACCGAAGTCATCAACTTCGGTCTTTCCGCTTTAACCCGTTAGTAAAATAAACTTGTGTTAACTATAGAATTAATAACATTTTTAACCTACATAAATTTACACAACGTATTTCTTAAAACAAAACATATCCTTTATTCAGCATAAAAAAACGTTTAATTACATATATGTCGTTTTAGTCTGACAAAAATAAAGCCTCCGAATGGAGGCTATATTTTTGTTATCAATTTATCTTTATTATCTCAAAGTAAAACTTGATTTAGAAACCAATTCTGATTTATCAAAAACATTCACAAAGAATGTACCTTCTTGAATATTTGTAACTGGTAAATCTTTTTCAATTTTTACCGTTTTGTTTTCATACTTAACAGTGGCAATAAAACTATAAGTCAAAGATTTTTCACCAAAACTTTCCGTTTTCTTGTCGCCTAAAACATTGCTTTTACTGTCAATAATTTGCACATAGTAAGCTTTATCACCTGATTTTGCAATTTGATTTTCAGCAATCATAAAACTCACTTTCAAAACGTCTGCTCTATTCGCTTTATCCGTTTCCACTTGCTTACCAGAACTTTTTTGCTTTACTGCAAGAGTTTGTAAATTCAATACTGATAATTTAGAACCTCTCTCAACAGTTTTAGCCAAATTGTTATTTTGTGACATTAAAGTATCGTTCACAGTTCTTGTTTGTGTCAATACCGTATTAGTACTATCTATTTTTGTATTCAAATTAGCGTTTTCCTTTTGAAGCCCTTCAATTTGCTTCATCAAAACAGCAATTTTAGCTTGTACTCTTTTTGCCTCTTCTTTATATTTAGAAATGGTAGCAGCATCATTACCTTTAGTTTTTTCTAAATCGGCCATTAATTGTTGGATTTTATCGCGTTCTGCTATCAATTCATCAGACAACGTTGTATTGGAAGCAATAGCTTCATCTAAAGACTGCTTAGAAACTTCTAAATCTTTCATTACTGATTCCTTTTCTCCTTTCACAAGTGATAGGGCATTTTGAGAATCCGTAGAAAGTTTATACATATACCCTAAACTTCCTAAAAGTAAAAGTGCTAAAATGGCAATAATTGCCTTTAATCCTGAATTGTTGGACTTGTTTGTTGTTGTTTCAGATGTCATTATTTTGTTTATTTGGTTGAATACAATTTGATGCTAATTTAATTTTTTTATTAAACATTACAAACCTTAACGCAAGTTTATATAAAAATAGTATTTTTGGATACCTATTATTTTTAACAATGGAAAACCTAATTCGATTTAGACAATCTGATTTATCAAAAATGACAGCTTTCAGAAATGGAGAAGTGAAGTTTGGTGAAAAAATGCTCATTACCCCAAAAGATGAAGATATTTTTGAATTTTTAAAAAATAGTGAAGCAAAATATGTCCTTTTAGGTATTCCTGAAGATGTAGGAGTTCGAGCCAATCTTGGTCGTGGTGGTGCTAATACCGCTTGGGAAAGTGCTATAAAAAGTATCGCCAACATTCAGCACAATCGGTTTTGTAAAGGTTCTCAAATTATTGTACTAGGGCAAGTCGATACCAGTCAAGAAATGGAAGCTGCCAAAAATCTGGACGAAAATATTCCGGAGGAAAGGAAGCAACTTTTTAAAATTACAGAACAAATTGATAAGGAAGTTTCACACATTATCTACAATATTGTCAAAGCAGGAAAAATTCCAATTGTAATTGGTGGCGGCCATAATAATGCTTACGGAAACATTAAAGGAACGGCTCTTGGCAAAGGAAAATCTATCAATGCTGTCAATTTCGATGCCCATTCCGATTTTAGAATTTTAGAAGGCCGACACAGTGGAAATGGTTTTTCCTATGCTTTTGAAGAAGGATTTCTTAAAAACTATTTTATCTTCGGATTACACGAAAGTTACACCTCCAAAAATGTTTTAGACATTATTAAAAATATCAGCGAACGTGTGAAGTACAATACCTACGACCAAATAAAAATTCGCCAGGAAAAAAACTACCAATCGGAAATCAATAAAGCCTTCGAACACATAAAAAATGAGTGCTATGGAGTCGAAATCGATTTAGATGCCCTACCTAATATTGCGTCAAGTGCCATGACTTTAAGTGGCTTTTCAGTAGAAGAATTGCGACAATTTGTTTATCAATTCGGAAATCATAAGAACGCATCTTACTTACATATTTGTGAAGGTGCTCCTTCATTAGGAGAAGAAAAAAACAATCATTTAATTGGAAAACTTATTGGTTATTTAGTGACCGATTTCATTAAAGGAAATTCTAATCTGTAAGTTAAAAGTATTAAGCCTATCTTTGCATAAAATTTTCATATGCAATTTCAAGAACTCAATATATCCAAAAGTGTCTTATTAGCCATTACTGAAGAAGGCTATACGAACCCAACTCCTATACAAGAAAAGGCCATTCCAATTATATTAGATGGTAAAGATTTAGTAGGTTGTGCGCAAACCGGGACTGGAAAAACAGCCGCTTTTGCCATTCCTATCTTAAGTTTATTACATCCAATTGTGGCCAAATCACAAAAAGGAAAAAAAATAAAAACCCTTATCGTCACACCTACTCGTGAATTAGCCATTCAAATTGGAGATAGCTTCAATACGTATGGAAAATATATCAATACTACCCAATTAACCATTTTTGGTGGTGTCAATCAAAATTCTCAAGTGGATGGATTAAGAAAAGGGATTGATATACTTATTGCTACTCCAGGTAGGTTATTGGATTTACACAAACAAGGTTTTATAGATTTAGATCATGTACAACATTTAATCTTGGATGAAGCCGATCAAATGTTTGATATGGGATTCATTAATGATGTCAAAAAAATCATCAAATTAGTTCCGAACGATAGACAAACTCTACTTTTCTCGGCAACTATGCCCATGGCAATCAGAGAATTAACCGAGCAATATTTGACAAATCCTGAAACGGTACAAGTCACTCCAATTTCTTCTACTACCGAAATGGTAAGTCAGCAGGTGTATTTTGTGGAAAGAGCTGAGAAAAAACAATTGCTTTTGCATGTTTTAAAAGGAGAAGATTTAAAAAATGTATTGGTTTTTTCAAGAACCAAACACGGAGCAGATAATATTGTAAAATCGTTAAAGAAAAACGGATTCAATGCCGAAGCCATTCACGGAGATAAATCACAAAGTGCGCGTCAGCGTGTTTTAAATGATTTCAAAGAGAAGAAAATTGATATTTTGGTGGCTACCGATGTTGCTGCTCGTGGGATTGATATTGAATTGTTACCTTATGTAATCAATTTTGATTTACCCAATATTCCAGAAACCTACGTTCACCGTATTGGGCGTACAGGTCGTGCAGGAAATAATGGTTTGGCTATTTCTTTCTGCGGAAAAGATGAAGAACCGTATTGGATTGATATTATCAAACTAACAAAAGCTAAAGTAAAAACAATTGATGATCATTTATTTCCTTGGCAAAATGTAAAAAAATCACCTGAAGCTACAGCCGAGCCTAAGAAAAGTAACAGAAGTGGTAAACCAAAATCACGAAAATCGGACGGAGCTAAAAAGAATAAAAAACGTTGGTATTAAACTAATAGTATAGAAAAGAAAAAAGTGCCATAGTTTGGGGAACCTTTGGCACTTTTTATCAAATAAACAAACTAAAAAACTAAACTATCTCAAATTTGTTTTACCACTAAAACAAATATTGTGTCTTGTAATACAGCACAATAGTACATAAAAAATCGATTAAATACCAAATAAAATCGATGAAATACATAAAAAATACTGATAAATATTATTTTTCTTACAATTTAAGAAGACAATCTTTCTGTTTTCCAAGAAAAATCAGATTGCAATTGGTAACGAATACGATCGTGTAAACGGTTTGGTCTGCCTTGCCAAAATTCAATTTCTTGGGGCTCAACCAAGTATCCACCCCAATAGGTTGGACGTGGTATTTCTTTTCCTACAAAACTAGCTTCTAATTCTTTCAATTTTTCATCCAAAAATTCACGTGAAGGAATCACTTCACTTTGATTGGAAACTATAGCGCCTAATTTACTTCCATCAGGTCGTGAAGCAAAATAATTATCAGAAATGTTCGCCGCCACTTTTTTGGCAGTTCCTTTTATAATCACTTGACGTTCCATAGTGTGCCAAAAAAAAGACAAACAAACATTGGGGTTGGCTTCAATTGCTTTCCCTTTTTCGGAATTGTAATTCGTATAAAAAATAAATCCTTCATATGTAAATTGCTTTAGCAAAACCACTCTTGATTTTGGAAATCCATCCAAACCAATAGTAGAAATGGTCATGGCATTTACTTCTCCAGCACCGCCAAAATCTTCTACTTCGTGAAACCATCTATTGAAAAGATTGATAGGATCTTCTGGAATTGCTGATTCTAAAAGTTCACTTTTCTCGTAAGATTTTCTGTAATTACTTAAGTCTTCCATAGTTACCAATTTAATTGAATTTGATTTTCTGCTGCCCAAAACGTGCCGGTTGGCAATTTTTTCAGATACAATTCAAAAATTCTTTGGGCAGAAAATTCAGGGGTAATATCTGCATCATCACCACCCATATCGGTTTTAACCCATCCTGGATGAATCGAATTTACGCTAATATTTCGTACTTCCAATCGTGCAGAAAGCGTTTTAGTATACATATTCAGAGCCGATTTCGACATTCGGTAAGCAGTCGCATTCGGTACAATTTTATCCCTGTTTAACATTCCCATTACGGAAGAAATATTATATATGGTTCCGCCATCAACAATTAGGTCCAAACAAGATTCTGTAAAGTTTAACAATCCAAAAACATTCGTTTCAAAAGTGGCTTTAACAACATCTATTTCGGGATGGTTTTGATCTAAATCTAAACCCACTCCTGCGTTATTGATTAAAAAGTTGATGGTTTTAAATTTTTCTTTAATTTCAGAAACAGCAGTATGAATTGAAGCTGCAGAAGTGACATCCAATTGTACCACTTCAAGATTAGGGTGCTGTATTGCAATTTCACCAGTTCTTGTCGTGACCATTACCAAAAAACCTTCCGCTAAAAATTTAGAAACCAAAGCGAATCCTACACCTCTGTTTCCTCCTGTTATGACTACTTTTTTTGACATCTTTTAAAATTGAAATTCAGCTCCATCGTCAGCTAAAAGTACGTTTTCAAAAACCGTTTGTGCTTCTTGTTTAAATAATTCAATCGAATCATAACGAGTAGAATAATGTCCTAATACCAATTGTTTTACATTGGCTTGTTTGGCAATTCGAGCAGCTTCTTTCGCTGTAGAATGCATTGTTTTTTCAGCTAAATGCTCTTCCGAATCCAAAAATGTGGTTTCATGATACAAGACATCAACCTCATTTATAATCGGAATGATACTTTCATTATACATCGTATCGGAACAAAAGGCATAACTTTTTGGACTTGGCGGATCAAAAGTTAATTCTGCATTAGCGATAATACGTCCGTCCTCTAAAGTAATATCCTTCCCGTTTTTAATATTTTGATAATAGCATTTTTCTACTTCGTATTCTTGTACTTTATCAATATTGAGCTTGCGTTCTTTGGTTTTTTCTTGAAATAAAAATCCATTAGTGTAAACGCGGTGTTTTAATGGTATGGTTTTGACAAGTACTTTATCGTCTTCAAAAATTACTTCCGATTGATTTGAAGATAATTCTACAAACTGTAAATCATACTGAGGCCAAGAATTGGAAAGTTTCAATTGCAACTTAATGATTTCTTTGATTCCTACAGGACCATAAACAGTAAGCGGGTTATTTCGGCTTAACAAATTAAATGTGGAAATCAATCCTATTAATCCATAAAAATGATCCCCATGCAAATGAGAGATAAAAATATGATTAATCGCCGAAAATTTAACCTTGTTCTTACGCAGTTGTACTTGAGTTCCTTCTCCACAATCAATTAGAAACAAACGGTTATTGATTTCTAATACTTGCGAAGTGGGGTTGGTAAATGTTCTTGGTGTGGCTGCGTAACAACCTAATATGGTTAACTGCATTAGTTTTTCCCTTTTCTTCTGGCTCTTTCGTTTTTAATAAGTGTTAATTCACGACTGGTTTGTCCGGCAACTGAAGTGTTTTCCTCTGCACGACGAATTAAATAAGGCATCACATCTTTTACAGGTCCGAACGGCAAATATTTAGCAACATTATAACCATTGGCCGCTAAATTATAACTGATGTTATCGCTCATTCCATATAATTGACCGAACCACACTCGGAAATCATTTTTTGCAATTCCTTTGTGCGCCATCATTTCCATTAGTTTATAGGAACTGTCTTCGTTATGAGTTCCTGCAAAAATGGCCATTTTATCAATGTGCTCTAACATATACGTAACGGCGTCATCAAAATTATAATCGGTTGCTTGTTTCGATTCACAAATTGGCGATTTATACCCTTTTTCATCCGCACGTTTGTTTTCCTTTTCCATATAAGCGCCGCGAACCAATTTCATTCCGATATAGAAATTTTCTTCTTGTGCTTGCGCATGCAATTTCTTCAAATAATCCAAACGATCCCAACGATACATTTGTAAGGTATTGTAAACAATTGCTTTGTTTTTGTTGTATTTGCGCATCATATCGGCTACTAAATCATCAGCAGCATCTTGCATCCAACTTTCTTCTCCATCAATTAACAACGCAATATCGTAATCATGAGCCAATTTACACACTTGGTCAAAACGCTCTACTACTCTATTCCATTCGGCTTGTTCCGTTTCATTTAAGGTTTGACCTTCCCCCAATTTTTCATACAATTCGAAGCGACCAAAACCTGTCGGTTTAAAAACGGCGAAAGGAATCGCTTTCTTTTCTTTGGCAAATTCAATGGTTTTCAAAGTCATTTTCAACGCATCATCGAATGCTGCTTCTTCTTCTTTTCCTTCTACCGAATAATCCAGAACCGATGAAACACCTTTAGTAAACATTTTGTCGACTACTGGGATACAATCGTCTTCAGAAACGCCACCACAAAAATGGTCAAAAACTGTAGCGCGTATTAATCCTTCCACTGGCAAATGTGCTTTTAAAGCAAAATTGGTAACAGCTGTCCCAATTTTAACCAAAGGTTGCGAATCTATTAATTTGAAAAGAAAATAGGCTCTTTCTAGTTCCGTATCACTTTTTAAAGTGAATGCATTTTGTGTATTGTTGAAAATTTTTTCCATTATGTAGTAATTGTTATGCAAATATAAAACACAGCCCTATTTTATTATAGTATTTTTACTTTATTTTGCATTATATCCCTAACATTTAAACCAAAAATGGTTACAAATCCTATAATTCATTTCAACAAAGGCAATTACGAAGCGTTAAATCGTTTTTTGGCTACTAGTAATTTTTCTAAAATCTTCATTATTGTCGATGAAAACACCAATGAATTTTGTTTACCTAAACTTTTACCTTTATTAGAAACAGAGTCGGAAATTGAAATCATCGAATTAGAAGCTGGTGAAGAAAACAAAACAATAGAAACCTGTATAGGAGTTTGGGAAGCACTAATCGAATTAGGAGCCGATAGAAAAAGTATCATTTTAAATTTAGGGGGTGGTGTTGTGACAGATATGGGCGGATTTATTGCGGCTACTTTTAAACGTGGTATCCCTTTCATTAATATTCCAACGACATTACTAGCTATGGTGGATGCTTCGGTTGGGGGTAAAAACGGAATTGATTTGGGTGGATTAAAAAACCAAATTGGTACCATTACCAATCCAGAAATGATTGTTATTGATGTCGAATATTTAGAAACCCTATCCCAAAGAGAATTAAAATCAGGATTAGCAGAGATGCTAAAACACGGTTTGATAGCCGATAAAAAGCATTGGAATCTATTGAAAGACTTTGCTCAATTTGATTTTTCAACTTTTGAGAAAATTATTGAAGAATCGGTCAATATTAAAAACAATATTGTCTCGCAAGACCCAACAGAAAACGGAATCAGAAAAGCCTTAAATTTTGGTCATACACTCGGTCACGCCATAGAAACCTACCTTCTGGAAAATCCAACTAAAGAAAAAATTCTACACGGAGAAGCCATTGCTTGTGGAATGATTTTAGAAAGTTTTATTTCCGTTGAAAAAGGCTTACTTTCACCAACAGAATACAGTGAAATTAAAAACGCCCTAAACAGCATTTTTGAAAGGATTTTATTTACTGAAAACGACATTAATTCTGTACTTAAATTGCTCATTCACGATAAAAAAAATGAATACGGCCAAATTCAATTCGCACTTTTAAACGGAATTGGAGGTTGTAACATTAACCAAACAACTGATAACGAAACTATTATCAACGCTTTTAAAGACTATAATTAATTTATATTTTTTTGTTGAAATCTTTTTTTATCAAGTATTAAATTTTTTTAAATTTGCTGCCATATGAAAGTACCGCTTTACTCCTTGCAAAATCAATCGTTATCGAATCCAACGTTCGGTGCGTTTTGTTTTGAAAAAAAGAGAGGTTCTTTTTTAATTTGTGAAAATCAAATGACTGCATCTATTTCTATGCTCTTTAATGAGTTAGAAATCATATTCGCAAATATTAGAGTTTGAATAATTTGTATTAGTTTTTTTATTATTTTTAATTACACTTTACTGATAACTAGATGAATACAAAATATTACGATTTAATCAATCAAACTTTTTATTTTCCACAGGAAGAATTTACATTAAACAAAGACAATCTTCAATTCCACGGCATTGACTTAATGAAATTGGTAGAACAATATGGTACTCCATTAAAGTTCACCTACCTTCCTAAAATCTCTGATAATATCAACAAAGCTAAAATGTGGTTTCGTAATGCTATGGAAAAGCATAACTATGAAGCCAAATACTATTATTGCTATTGCACTAAAAGTTCGCATTTTGAATTCATTTTAAATGAAGCTTTAAAAAATAATATTCACATTGAAACCTCTTCTGCCTTCGATATCGATATCGTTGAAAAACTAATGGAAGATGGAAAAATCAACAAAAATACTTTTGTCGTTTGTAATGGTTTTAAACGCGATCAATATGTTATTAATATTGCTCGTTTGATCAATAACGGACACAAAAACACCATTCCAGTAATTGACAATTACGAAGAATTAGATTTACTTCAAGAACAAATTGAAGGGAAATTTAAAATCGGAATTCGTATTGCCGCAGAAGAAGAACCAAAATTTGAGTTTTATACTTCTCGTTTAGGAATTGGATACAAAGACATCGTTCCTTTTTATCGTAAACAAATACAGGACAATAAAAAAGTTGAGTTAAAAATGCTTCACTTCTTTATTAATGCAGGTATTCGTGATACAGCCTATTACTGGAATGAACTTTTAAAATGTATGAAAGTGTACATCGCTTTGAAAAAAGAGTGTCCAACTTTAGACAGTTTAAATATTGGTGGTGGTTTCCCTATCAAAAACTCATTGGCTTTTGATTACGATTATCAATATATGGTCGATGAAATTTTAAATCAGATCAAAATTGCTTGTGACGAAGCTGATGTACCGGTACCTCATATTTTCACAGAATTCGGTTCGTTTACTGTTGGAGAATCAGGTGGTGCTTTGTACCAAGTATTGTATCAAAAGAAACAAAATGATCGTGAAAATTGGAACATGATCGATTCGTCTTTTATTACCACTTTACCGGATACTTGGGCGATTAACAAACGATTTGTAATGCTCGCCGTAAACCGTTGGAATGAAACGTACGAACGTGTACTTTTAGGCGGATTAACCTGTGATGGAGATGATTATTACAACTCCGAACAACACATGAATGCCGTGTATTTACCAAAGTACAATAAAGAAAAACCATTGTATATCGGTTTCTTTAATACGGGAGCTTATCAAGAAACTATCGGAGGATTTGGTGGATTACATCACTGTATTCTTCCACAACCAAAACACATATTAATCGATAAAGACAAAAACGGAATTTTTGCTACCGAAGTTTTTTCAGAACAGCAAAAAGCAGAAGATGTTTTAGAAATATTAGGATACTATAAAAAATAATTTGCGTCCAAAAAATTATTAACTTTAGGTAACAATAATTAAAATTAAAAACTCGTTAACAAACGAAAAACACAAACAGAAAATGAGTAAAGGACCTATCAGTCAGTTTATTGAAAAACATTACTTGCATTTCAATGCGGCCGCTCTTGTAGACGCTGCAAAGGGTTATGAAGAACATTTATTAGACAACGGTAAAATGATGATTACCCTAGCCGGTGCAATGAGTACTGCCGAATTAGGAAAATCATTAGCTGAAATGATACGTCAAGACAAAGTACATATCATTTCTTGTACGGGAGCAAACTTGGAAGAAGATATCATGAACTTGGTGGCTCATAATTCTTACAAGAGAGTGCCAAATTATAGAGATTTATCACCACAAGAAGAATGGGATTTGTTAGAAAACCATTACAATCGAGTAACGGATACTTGTATCCCAGAAGAAGAAGCTTTCCGCCGTTTACAACAACATTTATTTGACATTTGGAATAATGCTGACTCAAAAGGAGAACGTTATTTTCCACATGAATTCATGTACCAAATGATTAATTCTGGTGTATTACAACAGTATTACGAAATTGATCCGAAAGATTCATGGATGGTAGCTGCAGCCGAAAAGAACTTACCTATTGTGGTTCCAGGATGGGAAGACAGTACTATGGGGAATATTTTCTCATCGTACTGCATTAAAGGAGATTTTAAAGCCACTACTATGAAAAGTGGTATTGAGTATATGATGTGGTTGGCCGATTGGTATCCGAAAAATTGTGCTGGAAAAGGAGTAGGTTTCTTCCAAATTGGAGGAGGTATCGCTGGAGATTTCCCAATTTGTGTGGTGCCAATGCTTTACCAAGATATGGAAATGCATGATATTCCGTTTTGGAGTTATTTCTGTCAAATTTCAGATTCAACGACTAGTTACGGATCGTATTCTGGTGCCGTTCCAAACGAAAAAATCACTTGGGGTAAATTAGACATTACAACTCCTAAGTTTATTGTTGAATCGGATGCAACAATTGTTGCGCCACTTATATTTGCGTACGTTTTAGGTCAATAAAAACAAGAATTCCCCATATGAAAAGAGTTATCGTAGACTATTCTAAATTAACAGGCGAAATATTAAACCTATTAGTAGATAAATTTCCTGACGGTTATGACGATTCCGATATTGTTCGTTTTAAAAATGCAAAAAATGAAACGATTGAAGCCGTAGAAGTAAAAACCGAAGACACCATCTATTTAGTAAAAGTCAGTACTAAATTAGCAGATCGTATTGAAAATTATGATGAAGATGATGAATTAGAAAACGGTGCAGAAGATTCATTGGATGCTTTAAAAGAGCTCGAAATTGATGATGATACTGCTGCCGATGAAGAAAAATTAGAAAAAGGTGACGCTGATGATGCTGATGACGACGATGACGAAGACGATGATGATGTAGCCGACTCTGACGTTGACGATGAAGACGAATAAACAAAAAACCACGCGAAAAGCGTGGTTTTTTTTATACAATAAGATTATATTAAAATCCTAAATCTCTTTCAATTTCTTCCATTTCGATTATGTCATGTGCTTCCAATAACGTTGGAACCACTAACAAAGAAGAAGGAACTTTATTAAAATCAATTTCATCTGCCACAATTACAAATGATTTTTTTGCTTTTTTATGGACTTTAGACAACTCTTTAAAAAGTTTAATCCCATCCATATCTACTGATTTATCATGTGTGATATCCAGGATAAGATTCGTTTCCTTAAAAGAATTGTATTGATCCGTTAGCTTCTTTAAAAAAGCTTCCGTGTTACCTTCTGTATCTTTTATAATTGTTGTATGTCCTTTATGATCTACTTTCATTGTATTCGCTTTATACAAAAATAGTGTTTATTGCTTGATTTTCGAAGCCAATAAATAAATTACTGCCATTCGCACTGCTACCCCATTTTCAACTTGTTCTAAAATAACTGATTGCTTAGAATCGGCTACATCTGAAGTAATTTCAACTCCACGATTTATAGGTCCAGGGTGCATGATTACGATTTCTTTGTTCAAAGAATCAAGTAATTGCTTGTCCACTCCATATTGCATAGCATACTCTCGAGTAGTTGGAAAATAGCTCATATCTAAGCGTTCGTTTTGTACGCGAAGCATGTTAGCCACATCACACCATTCCAGTGCTTTACGTAAATTTGGCTCAACTGTCACTCCAAGTTCGTTAATGTATTTTGGAAGCAACGTATTTGGTCCGCACACTTTGACTTGTGCTCCTAATTTTTGTAGCGCATAGATGTTAGATAAAGCCACACGTGAGTGCAAAATATCTCCCACAATCACCACTTTCTTCCCTGCTACATCCCCTAACTTTTCGCGAATGGTATAAGCATCTAGCAAAGCTTGTGTCGGGTGCTCATGAGCTCCATCTCCAGCATTGACAATACTCGCATTTACATTTTTAGACAAAAAGACAGCGGCTCCTGGCGAAGAATGTCTCATCACCACCATATCCACTTTCATCGAAAGGATATTGTTTACCGTATCAATTAATGTTTCTCCTTTGGTAACCGATGAACTCGAGGCGGCAAAATTTACCACATCGGCGGAAAGTCTTTTTTGAGCCAATTCGAAAGAAAGTTTCGTTCTCGTACTGTTTTCAAAAAATATATTGGCAATGGTAATATCTCGAAGCGAAGGTACTTTTTTGATGGGACGATTAATCACTTCTTTAAAATGGTCGGCGGTTTCAAAAATAAGTTGAATATCTTCTTCTGTGATGTATTTGATTCCTAATAAATGATTTACACTTAATTCCTTCATCTTACTTTGTAATTAATTCTACTGAGTCTTCTCCGGAAGTTTCCTTCCATTTCACTACAACTTTTTCGTTATTAATGGCGTCCACTTGTCTTCCTCTATAATCGGGTTGAATGGGCAAATGGCGGCTAAAACGTCGGTCGATTAGCACTAACAGTTCGACTTCGCTTGGTCGTCCAAAAGATTGAATCGCTGAAAGCGCCGCATTGATACTTCTTCCGGTATACAAGACATCATCAATAAAAATGACTTTTTTGTTTTCCACCAAGAAATCGATTTGGGTTTTGTTGGCCTCTAAGGTTTCTCCACGACGGAAATCATCTCGAAAGAAAGTTATGTCAAGAAAACCTAAGGAAACATCAGTAACCTTGTATTCTTCTGCTAAAATTTGCTTTAAACGAGTAGCCAATTGCGCGCCTCTTGGCTGAATACCAATCAGAACCGTGTTTTTAAAATCGAGGTGATTTTCTATGAGTTGACAAGCCAAACGATGAAGTATGATATTGACTTCAGTAGCTGTGAGCAAAGTTTTTTGACTCATTGTAGTTAGTTGTGTTTGGGTAACAAATTTATAATTTTTATTTCAATATAAGCATATAAGTTATTTAAGAAATTAAAGTGCTTATAAATTAGGTATTGAATTCTCAATTTAACCAATAATTAAAAACCACGAGTACACAAATAAAATTCATTCGTGTATTCGTGGTAAATATAAATTGTAATGTATGATTACTGTTTTATAAACTTCGTATTTGAGGTTCCTTGATCCGAATTTATTTTGATGAAATAGTTCCCTGAAGTCAAACTAGAAACATCAACCACTTTTATATTCTCTGCATTTGGAATAACCAAAACCAATTGACCTAATGTATTGTAAATATTGATGGAATTAATTTCTATAGTTTCTTTAGCAGTAATATTTAAAACATTACTAACTGGATTTGGATACACACTAAAGTAATTTGAAAATTCAAAATCTTGTCGGCTTAATGCAGCAATGGTAGTCGTAGCGGTATTGGTAACAATTGGGAAATTATAATCGAAATAAATACTAGCCGTATTACTAAAAGTATTTCCTAAAACCAAAGTAGGTTTTGTTTTGATTTTGAAGGCCACATAACCATTGTTATTGGCATCATCAAAAGGCAGATTGATGTTTTCAAAAATGAACTCTACTTTGTTACCTGCAGTAATGTTGGTTACAAACGAATGACTTCCTTTTATTGGCACCAAAGAATTACTATCAAATTTGGTCAAATCGATCATGTCCTTCACTACAATATTTTGTGCATTGGCGGTTCCATTGTTTTCAAAACGAATCATATAATGCACATAATCCCCTACCTTACTTGGTGGAATAGTGGCACCTTCTAAACAGGTTTTGTCATTTGGATCATAAGAATTGACAACAGTTTGATTTAAGGTAAACGTATTGTCACTTGGCAAATCATCAGTTGCAACTGAAGTAATAGATGATGTATAATTTAAAACATCCCCACCATTTACCGCTGGAGATTCAGTTGGTGAATTAATATTGAAAATCAAATCAATCATTCTGGTTTCAAAAGGTTGTAAATTGCTGTAATTCCAAGTTAGATGATTTGTAGCTTGACTATTGAAAACTGGATTGGAAGAAACAAAATCCATTTTAGCATCCTCAAAAGTTAGATTAACACTACCGTTTTCCACTTGATTTCCTTTGTTTTTGAACGCAATTTTATAACTGGCATCAAAACCAGGTCTAGCATTATCAATTGGTAAAATGCTTATTTCAACATCGGAGTGAACTCCATTTGGTGTAACACAAAAATTTTGCGCAAATGGACTCGATTGTGTTGGAAAATTTACAACAAGATTTGGTGGAGCAACCGTAAAATAATTTGGATTTTCAAAAACTGGAGTTATCGTGTATGTTCCAGATTGAACTGGAATATTAAAATTTCCTGTAAAATTAGAAATTAAACTTCCAACATTTGATCCATCAGTAATATTAAACTCTAAATTAGGATAAACTATATCTGAAACATCACATCCATTATTGTTAGAATCAAATTTATTATTCCCTTGAATGCTGTAAAAAGTACCTCCTGGAACGAAGGAACAATAGGAATTAATGTGACAATTGGTATAACCGTAATTCATTATAGCCAGATCATTAAATTGAACAATTGCGGGTTCATTATTTTCTATACATACATATTGAAGACTATTACAATTTGAAAAACGTATACTATATATATATTGTAAAGGTACACCAGGCATAGGAGGTCCAAATACATAACCAATAACGCTATTTTTTAAATTAGCATAAATTAAATTGGGATTATTACTAAAGTCAATTTCGTCTATATAATGATTTGTGGAAATATCTAAGGTGGAAAATAAATTAAATTGAACATCTAATATTCTTAAGTTTAAGAACTCTTCTAAACCATTTAAATTTGAAATTGCAGCATTAGAAACGTTTAATTGGTAAACCAATAATGCTTCGCTTCTTTCTATTTCATTATTACCGTTACTATCGATTACAATACTAATCCCACTACCATTTTTAGCAATTTGATTACTTGTTGATGCTTGCAACAACTTCGCTTTAAAATTCGCATCCGGGAAATTAATAATTTGTGCATTCAGTCCGATGCAGTAAAAAAAGAAAAATAATAAGTATTTTTTCATGGGGTTTGTTTTCTAATAGATGAAGAAACTCGGTAAGGGTTGCTTACTATTATTGTGTTTTTTTAACAAAATTTTACTTCCAAATATAGAGTACTAACTTTCAGGTAATTAAAAAAGCCCCACATTACTGTGGGGCTTTATATTTAAAAAAGGGTTGAATTATTTTTTCTCTCCTTTTTCCATTTTAGCTTTTAATTCAGCAAGAATGTCGTTGTTATCTCCTAACGTAGACGCTGGTGCGTTGTTGTTAGATGAAGAAGTTTCAACAGCAGCTTTCACATGTTTTTCTTCTTCCTCACGGAAAATAGCTGTATGTGATGCTACAACTCTTTTGAATTCTTTGTTGAACTCGATAACTTTGAAATCAGCTGCATCGCCTTTTTTCAATTTTTTACCGTCTTCTTTTTCTAAGTGACGCGTTGGGATAAACGCAACAACATCATCTCCGAAATCTACAGTAGCACCTTTGTCAACAATCTCAGCGATTACTCCGTTATGGATAGTTCCAACAGCGAAAGCATCTTCATGTTTGTCCCATGGGTTAGCTGTAGTTTGTTTGTGACCTAAAGATAATTTACGAGCTTCAACGTCTAATTCTAATACAACAACCTCTAATTTTTCACCAACATTGATGAATTCAGATGGATGTTTGATTTTCTTAGACCAAGATAAGTCAGAAATATATACTAAACCGTCAATTCCTTCTTCTAATTCTACGAAAATTCCGAAGTTAGTGAAGTTTCTAACAGTACCTGTATGTTTAGAACCTACTGGGTATTTAGATGTAATATCTGTCCATGGATCTTGTGTCATTTGTTTGATACCTAAAGACATTTTTCTTTCTTCTCTATCTAGAGTTAAGATAACTGCCTCTACAACATCACCAATTTTCACGAAATCTTGAGCCGAACGTAAGTGTGTAGACCAAGACATTTCAGAAACGTGGATTAAACCTTCTACTCCTTCAGCAACTTCGATGAAAGCACCGTAATCAGCTAAAACAACCACTTTACCTTTTACTTTGTCACCAACTGCTAATTTAGCATCTAATGCATCCCAAGGGTGAGCGTTTAATTGTTTTAAACCTAATTGGATTCTTGTTTTCTCATCATCGAAATCAAGGATTACAACGTTTAATTTTTGATCTAATTCAAGAACTTCACTTGGGTGATTGATTCTAGACCAAGAAAGGTCAGTAATGTGGATTAATCCATCTACACCACCTAAGTCAATGAACACACCATAAGAAGTAATGTTTTTAACAACACCTTCTAATACTTGTCCTTTTTCTAATTGACCAATGATTTCTTTTTTCTGTACTTCAATATCCGCTTCGATAAGCGCTTTGTGAGAAACAACAACGTTTTTGAACTCATGGTTGATTTTCACAACTTTGAATTCCATCATTTTGTTTACATATTGATCGTAATCACGGATTGGTTTAACGTCAATTTGAGAACCTGGTAAGAAAGCTTCGATACCAAATACATCAACGATCATACCACCTTTAGTACGACATTTAACAAAACCGTTAACGATTTCGCCAGTTTCATTTGCAGCAATTACTCTATCCCAAGCTTTAATAGTTCTAGCTTTACGGTGAGATAATACTAATTGACCTGTTTTGTCCTCACGAACGTCAATTAAAACCTCTACTTTATCACCAACTTTTAAACCTGGATTGTAACGGAATTCATTTAAAGAAATAACACCTTCCGATTTAGCGTTGATATCAACGATAGCATCTCTTTCAGTAATTCTTACTACAACTCCTTCTACTACTTCTTCTTGATCTGTAGAGATGAAAGTTTTCGCTACTAAATCTTCAAATTCTTGTAAGTTTTTTGCATCAACTGCATCAATACCTTCGGCATAGTTATGCCAGTTGAAATCTGCTAAAAACTGTTCTTGTGATTTTAATGTTTCAGACATGTCTGATAAAAATTTGTATTCTGTATTTTCTTGCGTTTCTGACAGTGATAGAAAATTACAGAAGTGTTTTACATAAATGATTGAACCCTAAAGGAAACGCTTCTCCACCAAAAGGTGTGCAAAATTAGTCATAATTTCTTAATTACCAAATAGATTACAGAAAAAAGAAAATAGAGAAAAGAATAAAGGCTATTATAATGGTAATTGAAATAAAATTATAATGTATTCTACTAAAAAACCTTTTCAGAATTTGATTTCTAAAAGGGTTAAATAATTTTTATATTTGTTTATTAATGACTCACACTCTCCACGTCTTTAGGATCGTGTTTGTGTTTGAACAACACCGCAAAAGCAATCGCAATTACTAAAGCGTATCCTGCAAACGCTAACCAGATGCCGTGCCAGTCTCTTACTCCATTGTTAGTAAAAAAGGTATCAATAACAACACCACTAATCAATCCACCAAAGAAAGCTCCGAAACCATTAGACATCATCATAAACAATCCTTGAGCAGACGAACGAATTTTAGGACTTGTAGTCGTTTCTACGAACAACGATCCTGAAATATTAAAGAAATCGAAGGCCATTCCGTAAACGACGCACGATAAAATAATCATCCACAATCCATCTACTGGATTTCCGAAAGAAAACAGTCCGAAACGCAATACCCAAGCCAACATTGATATCAACATTACTTGCTTAATTCCGAATTTTCTCAAGAAAAATGGAATCGCTAAAATGAATAAAGTTTCTGAGATTTGAGAAATCGACATAATGATAGTCGAATATTTTACCACAAAAGAATCGGCATACTCAGGAACATTCGCAAACTCTGACAAATACACATCACCATACATATTGGTTAACTGTAAAGCGCCTCCAAGGAACATTGAAAAGATAAAGAACAATGCCATTTTGTAAGTTCCAAATAATTTAAAAGCACTCAATCCGAATTTCTCTCCGAATGAAGCATCTTCTGAAATTAGCTTCTGTGGTGGACATTTAGGCAGTGTAAAAGAATAAATCCCTAATGCAAAAGCTGCAAAAGCTGACAAATAAAACATATTATAAGATGCCTTATTTCCAGTTAGATTCGTAATCCACATTGCAACAATAAATCCGATAGTTCCCCAAACACGAATAGGAGGAAATACTTTAACCACATCAAATTTATTTTCTTTCAGAATATTATAAGCTACCGAGTTGGACAACGAAATCGTTGGCATATAACACATCATCGCCGCAAAAATGACCCAATAAAAAGTAGTTGGATTATCGACTTGAGGAATGTAAAGCAAGGCTAAACCTCCTAAAATATGCAAAACACCATATAATTTTTCTGCATTCACCCATTTGTCGGCTACAATACCTGTAATGGCTGGCATGATGATAGAAGAAATTCCTAGAGTAGAGAAAATGGCTCCAAATTCGGCACCACTCCATTGTTTTGTACCGAACCAATAATTGGCTACAGTAATTAACCACGCTCCCCACACAAAGAATTGAAGGAAACTCATTACGGTTAGTCTAAATTTAATATTCATAATTTTGATTTGGTTTTTGTTTGGTTTAAAAAGGGTGGTAAATCTAATAATAAAATTAAATCTACAAATAGTTTTAACTTAAATGTTATTAACTAACTCCAGTACTTTTTTAAATTGCTCTTCTCGGGAGAGTTCAGAGTTATCAATTTCAATAGCATCTTCTGCTTTTACCAGAGGAGAATCCTCACGGTGAGTATCGATATAATCGCGTTGCAATACATTTTCCAAAACGCGATCGTAAGAAACCAATTGTCCTTTTTCGCTTAGTTCGTCAAAACGGCGTTGGGCGCGCACATCCGGTCGGGCATTCATAAAAATTTTAAGTTCGGCATCGGGAAAAACAACCGTCCCGATGTCACGACCATCCATCACAACTCCTTTTTCCTTACCCATTTCTTGTTGTTGTTTGACCAACATGGCACGGACTTCCGAAACTTCGGCCACTTGACTCACAAAATTAGAAACTTCAAGCGAACGGATTTGTTTTTCAACATTCACATCATTCAAAAACATTTCGGCAAAACCCAAATCAGGATTAAACTGAAAACGCAATTGAATTTTGGATAAATTTTTGATTAGTTCTTCTTTGTATAACTCTACTTCATCTATAAATCCGTTTTGCATAGCGAATAAAGTCACCGCACGATACATCGCTCCGGTATCTACATAAGCATAGCCTAATGTTTTAGCAATTTGTTTGGCTAAAGTACTTTTTCCTGTTGAGGAATATCCGTCTATGGCTATGGTGATTTTTTCTGACATCTTATAAATTAATCATTAATCCGAATAAGGAAGCATTGGCTGACAAACTGTATCTTGAATACGAATAATCGAATCTAAATTTCCCGAAACGAATTCCGAAACCACCTGAAATTCCAGCAAAAGTACGTTGCTCTAACAATTTCAATTCGGCAGCACGACGGAAATTATAACTCAAACGAAAACTAATGGCACGTTTCGGCATAATTTCGGCACCTACAATTACATGTCGAAAAGCATTTCCTAAAAAACTCACTTTTTCTTCCACCACTTCTCCATCTATCGTTTCTTCGCTACGTGCTGGGTTTGAAAAAGCCACTTTCCATTTTTGCAAATTATCTACTGTAATATGCCAACGAACAGGAACGTTTTCTAATTCTTGTGAAATTCCGGCAATGATTTCAAAGGGTAATTTTTCTCTGGTACCACTATATGTGGTTATCTGTGTTCCAAAATTACGAACAACCAGCGCATAATTAATATCATTTTTATCATCAATATAAGAGGCGGCAATATCGGCAGCTACTCCAAAAGATTGATAATTTTCTAAAGTGGATGATATTATCTTTGCATTGGCGCCAAGATGTAATTTGGTATAGGGTACATTATAGGCATAGCCTAATGAAAGGGCTGCTTCACTTCCAGAAAAAGTCCCAGTAGCGTTACCTTCTTCATCACGACCATCAAACTTTCCATAATTAATATAGGTAATACCGCCATGAAAAGTATTGACATGCTTATCGTAAGTATAAGCATACGAAGCCGTCCCGTAACTCACATCTCCGATATAATTGGCATAATTTAAAGCCAATTTCCCATCCATTTCTTCGTTAATGGAGGCTGGATTATACAACGGTTGATTTACATCATAATCATATAATGTAATCGTTTTACTCCCTAAAGCGGCTTGTCTGGGTGAAGAAACCAAGTTTAAAAAACGGTACACACTTTCCCCTCCTATTTGTGAATAGGCAGTAATAACGGTAGAAAAGAGTAATAGAAAAGTTAGTTTCTTGTGCATTAATACAAAATTGCGTTTTCTATATAACGCAAGGGCGAAGATATTATTTTTTACAAAAAAAACGGCTAAATATTTTAGCCGTTTTTAATTTATAATGTTTTTGCATTTTTGACCTTATCTTTTGTGATGGCCAGTTCTAAAACTTCGCTCATTTCAGATACGTAATGAAAGGTTAAACCATTAATATAATCGGCTTTGATTTCATCTATATCACGTTTGTTTTCCACGCAAAGAATGATTTCTTTGATTTTAG
This sequence comes from Flavobacterium amnicola, assembly GCF_004122165.1. GTDB lineage: Bacteria > Bacteroidota > Bacteroidia > Flavobacteriales > Flavobacteriaceae > Flavobacterium > Flavobacterium amnicola. The sequence goes on along the minus strand of NZ_SBKO01000005.1, from coordinate 58,824 downwards.
CTCTTTTGGCTGCTAAAATCTTTTCTTTTATTCCGCCCACCGGTAATACTTTACCACGAAGCGTAATTTCTCCCGTCATGGCTATATTCTTTTTCACACGCTTTTGAGTCAATAAAGAAACCAAAGAAGTCAACATCGCGATTCCCGCACTTGGACCGTCTTTAGGAGTGGCTCCTTCTGGAATGTGAACGTGAATATTGTATTTGGTAAATATTTCAGGAGAAATTCCTAATTGTTTGGCATTCGCTTTTACAAATTCCATCGCAATAGTGATCGATTCTTTCATAACTGTTCCCATATTTCCAGTAAAAGTTAATGTTCCTTTTCCTTCCGAAATAATAGATTCAATAAATAAAATATCGCCACCCACACTTGTCCAAGCCAAACCAGTAACTACTCCAGCAGTTTCATTATTTTCATATTTGTCGCGTTCCATTCGAGCGGCACCTAAAACAGTAACCACATCTTCATCAGTCGCTTTTACGTTGTATTCTTCTTCTAAAGCAATACTTTTAGCAGCATTACGCACCATTTGGGCAATTTTCTTTTCCAAACCACGAACGCCCGATTCACGAGTATATCCTTCAACAATTTTTTCGACTTGTTTTTTACCAATTACAAATTGCTTTGGTGTCAATCCGTGTTCTTTAATTTGTTTTGGCACCAAATGCTGTTTTGCAATTTCTATTTTTTCTTCAATGGTATAACCCGACATGGTAATAATTTCCATGCGGTCACGAAGCGCAGGTTGCACTGCCGATATATTATTAGAAGTAGCAATGAACATTACTTTCGACAAATCGAAGCCCATTTCAAGGAAATTATCATAAAATTCCTTGTTTTGTTCTGGATCTAGTGCTTCCAACAATGCAGAAGAGGGATCACCCTGATTGCTTGAGGACAATTTATCTATTTCATCTAAAATAAATACCGGATTTGCCGTTTTCGCTTTCTTTAAATTTTGAAGAATTCTACCTGGCATGGCTCCAATATAGGTTTTACGATGCCCACGGATTTCTGCTTCATCACGCAAACCTCCCAATGACATTCGCACATATTCACGACCTAAAGCTTCGGCAATTGATTTTCCAATGGAAGTTTTACCAACACCTGGAGGACCTGTAAAACACAAAATAGGCGATTTCATATCGTTACGTAACTTCAATACCGCCAAATGTTCTATAATACGTTTTTTAATATCGTCTAAACCAAAATGGTCGCGGTCTAATATTTTTTGAGCGCGTTTCAAATCGAAATTATCCTTAGAGTAATCATTCCATGGTAATTCTAAAAACAACTCTAAATAATTGCGTTGGATTCCAAAATCTGGAGAATTCGGATTGGTACGTTGCAATTTTTGAAGTTCTTTCTCAAAATGCTCCCCTGTTTTTTCCTCCCATTTTTTGGTTTTCGCTTTTTTGCGCATTTCTTCAATTTCTTGCTCAGTCGAATTTCCTCCCAATTCTTCTTGGATGGTTTTCATTTGCTGTTGTAAGAAATATTCACGTTGTTGCTGATCTAAATCAAAACGTACTTTCGATTGAATATCATTCTTCAATTCTAATTTTTGAAGTTCGACATTCATATGTTTCAGCGTGGCTAAAGCTCTGTCTTTTAAATTATTAATTTCTAATAATTCTTGTTTTTCAACTACCGAAAGATGATTCATATTGGAAGACACGAAGTTTACCAAAAAAGAATTGCTTTCAATATTTTTAATAGCAAAAGTAGCTTCCGTAGGGATGTTTGGACTTTCCTTAATAATTTCAATAGCCAACTCACGAACAGAATCAATAATCGCTAAAAATTCTTTTTCTTTTTTGGCTGGTCGTACTTCTTCCACTTCTTTTATGGAAGCTCTGATGTAAGGTTCTGTCGTAGTGACTTTATCTATTTCAAATCGTTTTTTCCCTTGAAGAATAACAGTAACATTTCCGTCGGGCATTTTTAAAATACGAAGAATTCGAGCAACTGTTCCCACTTTGTTAATTTGGGTTTCGTCCGGATCTTCGTCTTCTTCATTGATTTGAGAAACAACGCCAATAATTTTATCTGATGCATTAGCATCGTTTAATAGTTTTATCGATTTATCACGACCGGCAGTAATCGGAATTACAACACCAGGAAACAAAACAGTATTTCGTAACGGAAGAATCGCTAAATCGGAAGGCAATTCTTCATTATTCATTTCCTCCTCATCCTCGGGAGTCATTAACGGAATTAAATCGGCTTCATGGTCTAATTCCTGAAGTGACAAAGTGTCAAGTGTAAGTATTTTTTGTTGAGACATATAAAATTTAGGTCATTTTGTCATTAAACATTGACTACCTGCAATACAAAGATATTACATAAACAATAGTCATCTTACTGAAAATCAATAAATAGTACAATTAATTGATATCCCAGCAAACTAATTAGTCAAGTTTTATGCCATTAAATTAAACGAGAAGCGATGATTATCACTTAACTCTTTTTAATATAGAATTATTGTTGTGGGTACATTAATGTTTCGGCGGTTTCGATAGTTACTTTACCATCTGCTTCTACAAAGTATTTTAAAATCACTTCACCCCATCCAGAAGGTCCGGTAAAATCGGCAATAATCCAACGATGATTTAAAAAACGAACTTTATTAATTACCATTTCATCGTACGGAATTAATTTATTTCCACCAGAAGCAGTATTCATTTCATTTAGTTGTTCTTTGATTTGATCCATTAATTTCGGGATATCCTTTCCTTCATAATAATCAAATGCTTTATCGTTGTGCAGTAACGAAAAATAATCGCCTTCTTCTTTATCGGCTACAATTTTAGCAATTGTATCTTTTATTTTCGCTTTATATTTCGTGTTCACATCATTGTCGTGATTGAATTTCTTAGTAGAATACATCAATTGAAAAATATTCATCAACACTGAAAAAATGAATCCGTATAAAAGTAGTTTCTTCATAATATTTTATATTGTTATTTGTAAATTATCGTAAGCTAAAAACACGTTTTTAGGTAGTCTTTTTTGCACTTCTTCGTGAAACCCAAACGTATGACTAATATGAGTTAAATAGGTCTTTTTAGGCTGCACCAAATGTATAAAATCTAATGCTTCTTGCAAATTAAAATGTGTAGGATGTGGGTCATCTCGCAAGGCATTGATTACCAAAACATCCAATCCTTTCAATTTTAGTATTTCTTCGGCATCCATCGTTTTAACATCCGTTAGGTAGGCAAAATTTTCAAATCGGTACCCGAACACTTGAAGATTTCCGTGCCAGGCATTAATTGGAATGATTTGCTTGTCCTCAATTTCAATATTTTCATTATTGACTACCTCAATTGGAAATACACCAGGCGCTCCGGGATATCTGTTTTCGGTTTCAAAAATATAATTAAATCTTTTTTCCAAATTCAATAAAACCCTCTGGTGCGCATAAATCGGGATTTCACCCTGTCTGAAAAAAAACGGCCGAATATCATCTAGACCAGCAGTATGATCGGAATGTTCGTGCGTAAAAAAAATGGCATCAATTTTGGGACAATTTGAAGTGAGCATCTGTTGACGAAAATCAGGACCACAATCGATCACAAAAGAATGTGTTCCCCAAGAAATTAAAACCGATACTCGCAAACGTTTGTCTTTTGAGTCTTGACTATGACATACGGGATGATCGCTTCCTATAACAGGAATGCCTTGTGAAGTACCAGTACCCAAAAAATAAATGTTCAATTGAAAAGCTTTTTACACAAAAGTAAATAATATTTGATAAAAAATAAGTCATTCACTACCTTTGCAAGGTATTTAATATTTAAAGATGAAAGATCTTAAAAATGAGATTGTTCTTAAAGGAGACAGAGCAATAGAACAAATCCCTTCTATTAGTGATAAAGCACTAAGAATCAATCTTAACGAACACATATACGGTACTTTTGCTGAAATTGGTGCGGGTCAGGAAACGGTTCGTCATTTCTTTAGAGCTGGAGGATCTTCGGGAACAATTGCAAAAGCAATGTCAGCCTACGATAAAGATTTTAGTGATGCGATTTATGGTATTGAAGATGATGGACGTTATGTGACCGAAAATCGTTTGCGTAAAATGTTAAATCATGAAGTAGAACTAATTGAAGAGCGTTTAAAACGTGAAAAACATCCGTCAAAAATGTTTTTTAGTTACGCCAATACAGTGGCTACAATCGATTTCGCAAAACAATACAAAGGTCATGGTTGGGTTGGAATAAAATACCAAATTGAACCGGATGAAGAATACAACGAAATTTTAATTCACATTCGATTTAAAGAAACCGACGCTAAATTACAACAAGAAACCCTTGGTAAATTAGGAGTGAATTTAATTTATGGCGCTTTTTATAAATACAACGATCCGAAACGATTATTGAAATATTTATACGACCATATTGATCAAGATCAGTTAGAAATTGATACGATTAACTTTGCAGGACCACGTTTTGCAGAAGTTGACAACCGATTGATGAGTTTACAGTTGGTAAAAAATGGAATGACCGACGCCGTAATGTTTGATCCAAATGGAAAAAATATTTTACCGGCCGCCGTTTTATACAAAAAGAACATTTTAGCGTTACGCGGAAGTTTTCGTCCGGTGACCAAAGTAAATATGGACATGTACGAGAAATCGTTAGAAATGTTTGTCGATGAAAACAAGGTGAAAAAGGAAAATACCTTGGTTATTTTTGAAATTACTTTATCGAATTTACGTTCTGATGGAGAAATTGATGAAAGAGATTTCATGGACAGAGCCGAATTACTGTGTTCACTTGGACAAACCGTAATGATTTCCAACTTCCAAGAATATTATAAAGTGGTGGAATATTTTTCTAATTACACCAAGGAAAGAATGGGAATTACCCTTGGAGTAAACAACTTAGTCGACATCTTTGATGAAAAATACTACCGTCATTTAAGTGGTGGTATTTTAGAAGCCTTCGGAAAATTATTCTATCGCGATATGAAAGTGTATTTATATCCAATGGAAGATGAAGACGGAACACTCTTAACGTCTCAAAACTTGAAGGTACACCCTAGAATGAAAGAGCTTTATAAATTCTTCGCTTACAACGGAAAAGTAATAGATATTACCGATTATGATCGCGAAAATTTAAAAATATTCTCGAGAGAAGTACTTAAAATGATTAGCAAAGGGAAACCGGGCTGGGAAAAAATGCTTCCAGAAGGTATTGCCGAATTAATTAAAAAAGATCATCTTTTTGGTTACGATACCAATAAAATAGTAGAAAACGTTTAAACAATAATCCCAGCTAATTGCTGGGATTATTTATTTTATTCATTTTTTAATGCTCCTCTTTCTACTCTTAAAATATTGAATGTGGCCCTAAAACCTGTTGCTAATCCCCATTTATCTCCAGCAATCATTTGTTTATTTTCATCAAAGAATCCAAATTCTCCAGTATTAGGTGTATAAACTCCTTCGTTTAATGCTTCAATTTCAATGTGATTAATACCCATTAACAATCCAATGTATACTTTTCTAGTATCGGCTTCCAATTCAATTATATCTGAAACTACTTTTCCATCCAACCAAATTCTAACGCGATCCGCATCAATTTCACCGAAATCTCTATAGGAAATTGAAATGGTAGCCGATTCAGTTTTGTATTCTCCAAAATATTGATTTCTACGAAACGCTTTCGGGTCTTCGCTTCCTTCTTTTTTGGGAGTATTGGCTTTATTTATTTTTTCTGCAAATTGCTTTCCAACATTCAAATCACTTTGTTTGGGAGTCATCGATACTTTACTCTCCTCTTTTGGCGCCCCATAGACTCGTGGTGGGACTTTGAACAATTTAGGTTCAAAAGGTTTTGAAATCGAATATTGTGGCGCATTAGCCGTTGTTTCAGGCTTTATGTCAGGTTTTGGCAAATCAGCACTAGGTATGGCTATAGATTTTATGGGCTTTCCTTCTTGAGAAAAACCAATCAATGGTAATAAAACGACAAGTAAAATTATTTTTTTCACAACTATCCTTTATCAAAAACTATTCCAATTATTTTTCAAAACTATACTCACGTTCTACCAAACAAATACGAGTGGTGTAAGAACTATACCATTGTTCGCGACCTTTTTGTTGCGCGACCAGATGATCTAGATTTTGTTTCCATTTTCGAATCGACTCTAAATCCTTCCAATACGAAACGGTAATACCTACTTCACTCCTAGCTGATTCAATAACTAAAAATCCTTCTTGCTGTTGGGCTAAAGTAAGCATTAAGTCGGCCATTTCCGAATAGCCTTCTTCAATTTCTGTCCGAACCGATGTAAAAATTACGGCATAATACGGTGGTCTCATATTTTTAAGGTTTCAAACGCTTTATATACAGCCAAATGTAATATATCGGCATGGCTACTGTCATTAAAATAATGGAAATGACTATCTATAGATTTGCCATTCTTCTTTACCATTTCATATAATTTTTTAGCATCTTTTTCCATGACACTACCCTCTTTACCTACGCTAATAAAAACTTTCGTTTTCTGATTAAAATTGGTATTCGCAAATTCAGGAGCAACAGCAAATAAGGATTGTTTATTCCACCATATACTTGGACTTACAATAATATAATTGGTAAACAACCTTGGCATTTTGAATAAAATTTCGGTGGCTAATAGTCCGCCCAAAGACTGTCCGATAATGGTTTTAGAAGCTGTTGTTTTGTATTTCTGTTCAATATACGGTTGCAATTCTTTTTCTAAAAAAGTGATAAATTTTTCAGAACCTCCGGTAGTAGGGAAATCTTGCTTATCCTTTTCGATAGTGGTCGGAAAGGTAAAATCGCGTCTTCTATCCACATTTTCGATGCCAACAACAATCGATTTAGAAAGCATGTTAATCCAATCGTAATTCGCAAATTGCACAATTCCAACAATGTGAATGAAATCTTGATCGGCCGAACCGTCTAATAAATAAATTACCGGATAACTAGTAGTAGCGTCATATCCTGCAGGAAAATAGATATTGAGTTTTCTATCTTCATTTAAGACCGTAGATTTTAGGGTTGCAATTTTTCCTAAAACAAAATCCTTTTCTTGTGCCTGTATTGTTGTAATACAAAACAGTAAAATAAAGCCTATAATTTTTTTCATAACTTTTTAAACTGGAAATTACAATCGCTTCGCTTCTTCCCAATTTGGGAATTTGAAAATCTTTGATTTTCTAATTACAATTTTATGGTAATCGCTTCGCTTCTTCCCAAAAAATATCCATTTCAGCCAAGGTCATATCGGACAAGTTTTTACCTAATTCGACCGCTTTACTTTCCAAATACATAAAACGCTTGATAAATTTTTTATTGGTGCGTTCTAGCGCATCTTCTGGGTTTACATTTAAAAAGCGAGAATAATTAATCATCGAAAACAATACATCGCCAAATTCGGCTTCGATCTTATCCTGATTACCTGCAGCCACTTCCACTTGAAGTTCTTGTAATTCTTCTTGTACTTTGTCCCACACTTGGTGCGGTTCTTCCCAATCAAATCCGACACCTTTTACTTTGTCTTGAATGCGACTGGCTTTGACTAGGGCTGGCAAACCATTAGGAACACCTTCTAAAACCGATTTTTTTCCTTCTTTCAGTTTTAATTTTTCCCAATTTTGTTTGACTTCCTCTTCATCGGCCACAACTACATCGCCATAAATATGTGGGTGACGGTGAATTAATTTATCACAAATGGCATTGGCCACATCGGCCATATCAAAGCTGTTTTTTTCAGAACCTATTTTGGCATAAAAAATAATATGCAATAACAAATCGCCCAACTCATTTTTAATTTCATTCAAATCATTATTCAAAATCGCATCTCCTAGTTCATAAGTTTCTTCAATAGTAAGATGGCGTAATGACTCTAAGGTTTGTTTTCTATCCCACGGACATTTGGAACGCAAATCATCCATGATATCTAATAACCGACCGAAAGCATCTAGTTGTTGTTGGCGTGTGTTCATATTTTTAATTTCGAAATACTAAATAACAAAAAATCCCGCATTCGAATGACAAATGCGGGATTTATATTTTGGTGCAATCAACTATTTTTTAGTTGATTTTGTTGCTTTAGGAGCTGGTGCCTTTTTAGCAGTTGCTGTTCCTGCATTTTTAGGAGCCGCTACTTTTTTAGGTTTTGCTTCAGTGGTAGCTTTTACTTTTTCTACTTTTTTATCTTCTGTAGAAGGTTCTTCAGCAGTAAGTAAACCTTTAGCTTGTAAAATATTGTACCAATTTAATACTTTTTTAATATCTGAAGCATACACTCTGTCTTGATCATAATCCGGAAGTACTTCCACAAAATAAGCGGTTAATGCTGCTTTATCATCTTTTAAATTTGGTGCTTGACCGTTGTTTTCTTTAGCTGCAATTGCCTTCATTACTTCTGCCAAAGGTTTTTCTTCGTTGTACGTATACATTGAAATTTCAGACAATAAACTTACGTTACTACGTAAACTTACTGTAATTCTTTTTCCATCCATTAATGATTCTGCAACGAAACCAGTTCTTGTTTGCATTTTCAAAGCATATAAACCTGGCTTTCCTGAAATGGCTAATATTCTTTCTAAGTTCATTTTATCTATATTTTTTTATAAATCCCAAAAATTTCGGTAGCAAATATACTATTGTTTACTATTCGTTGGAAAAAATTGTTATCTTTTTTTAGGTACAAAACGCATTCTATAATCAGGTCTTGCTTTACCATCCATAATGTTTTGTAACTTCTTTTTAATCAACGTCTTTTTAAGAGTAGATATTTTATCGGTAAACAAAATTCCTTCAATATGGTCGTATTCGTGCTGAATCACACGTGCAATTAGTCCGTCGAATTCTTCCGTTTTTTTAGTAAAATTCTCATCATAGTATTCCAATGTAATTTTTTCGTTTCGGTACACGTCTTCACGTACATCTGGAATACTCAAACACCCTTCATTAAAACCCCAAAGTTCTCCTTCTTCTTTGAGCATTTTGGCATTAATAAAAGTACGTTTAAAACCTTTAAGTTGTGCTGCTTCTTCTTCAGAAACATCATCACTATCACTAAACGGTTCACAATCTACAATAAATAATCGAATTGCTAATCCAACCTGAGGGGCAGCTAAACCTACTCCACAAGCATTGTACATGGTTTCGTACATGTTAGCAATCGTCTCGTTTAAATTTGGATAATCTTTAGCTACCTCTTCGCCTACTTTACGTAATACAGGATCACCATATCCTACAATTGGTAATATCATTTTCTTATTTCTTTGGGCGTTCCCTCGCAAACAACTAATTCGATTGAAAAAACTATTTTTTTTGCTCGGGTCGGGTCTTACATTGCAATCTGTCAGATTGCTTCGTTACCTCGCAATGACAGGATTTTCATTTCAACCCCTAACGCATTTTAAAGTGCAAAAGTAACTAAAAATGCTTATTCCACTTTCAATTTTAAGACTTCGTTTGTTTTTTTTCTGATTTGATTGGCTAGTTCCGGATGATCATTCAGTGATTTCCCATAGGATGGAATCATTTTTTGGAGTTTCTCTTGCCAAGGCGTGCTTTTCATTTTTTCCGGAAAACATTTGGTCAATAATTCCAACATGATAGAAGTCGCCGTAGAAGCGCCAGGTGAAGCGCCTAATAAAACAGCCAAGGAACCATCAGCCGCACACACCACTTCAGTACCAAATTCTAGCACTCCATTGCCTTCTTTATCCTTTTTGATCACCTGAACGCGCTGTCCTGCGGTTTCCAAAACCCAATCTTGTTTTTTGGCAGAAGGTACATATTCTTTCAAGGCTTTCATTCTATCGTTAGAGGATTGAAAAACCTGTTCTATCAAATACTTCGTTAACGGAATATTTTTGATTCCAGCACCCAACATCGGTTTTATATTGTCAAGCTCAATCGATTTGATTAAATCAAAATAAGAGCCATTCTTTAAAAATTTTGTCGAAAATCCAGCATACGGACCAAAAAGTAATGCTTTTTCACCATCAATCATTCTCGTGTCGATATGAGGAACCGACATTGGTGGCGCTCCAACCGAAGCTTTTCCGTACACTTTTACATCGTGTTTTTTAATCACTTCGGGATTGGTACATTTTAACCATTGTCCGCTTACTGGGAAACCTCCATAACCTTCTCCTTCCGGAATATTAGCTTTTTCCAACAGCAATAAAGAACCTCCTCCAGCACCAATAAACACAAAAGGAGTGAAAATTCTTTTCTTTTCTCCACTTGCTAAATCGGTCACTTTAATACGCCAAAGGTTTTCTTTCTTTTTTAACTTTCGTACTTCATGGTTGAAATGTAGACTCACACCCTCTAGCGTTTCCAGATGTTTAAAAATACTTCTCGTTAAAGCTCCAAAATTGACATCCGTTCCGTACTTCATTGACGTGGCTGCAATTTTGTCTTTGCTTTTTCGACCTTCCATGACTAATGGCGCCCATTCTTTCACGCGATTTATATCTTCGGTATATTCCATTTCTTTGAAAAGATGGAATTGTTGTAAGGCTTCAAACCTTTTTCGCAAGTATTCGACATTTTCATCGCCCCAAACAAAGCTTAAATGCGGCACTGCTTTGATAAAATTTTCTGGATTTTGAAGCAAGTTTTTTTCAACCAAATACGACCAAAATTGACGTGATACCTCAAATGATTCCGTAATTTTTAGAGCCTTTTTGGTTTCAATCGTTCCGTCTTCTAATTCGGGCGTATAATTTAATTCACAAAAGGCGGCGTGACCCGTTCCAGCATTATTCCATGCATCAGAACTTTCGGCAGCAGCCATATCCAATCGCTCGTAAATTTGAATTTTAAGATCGGGTTGTAATTCTTTTAGTAGTAATCCTAGTGTGGCACTCATAATTCCGGCGCCAATTAAAACTACTTCTGTTTGTTGTGTTGTAGTTGTTGTCATTTTTTTTATTTCTAGATCAAGAAATCATAAATTCTTTTGTGAGACTTATTTCCCTTTAAATTTCCAATCAAACTCATCTTCTTTATCGTTAAAAACGGCTCCTAATTCGAAACGAATAATTTCATCGTACTCTACTTGAAAAATCATCCAATTGCTTTCGTTAAAATAATTATCGACCGAATCGAAACTTTCAATTTCTAGGGCTTTAAAATTTTTGGCTTTTAAAAGTGCTTCTACTTTTGCAATCTGCTTTCCAATTATTTCCTCATTAAACAAAGTCAATTCTGGATTGGAAGAAATAATGTACCCCAAACGCAAATCTTCATCTTCATAAAACGTCAAGCGTAACTTCTTCTCATTATACAAATAAATGATGTTATCGTCTTCGTCTTTAAATTGTTTGCTAGGCTTACCGTATAAAGCAACCACATCGTTTTGCTTCATACCGAAAACGAGCTGATCTATTCCTATTTTGGGATTGATTATCATAATCGTGTTTTTAACTTATAATTTTTGCTTCAAATTCTCTTTTACTTCATCAAACCATTCGTCGCGCAAAATACTCAATACAATGCTGTCGCGTCTTGTACCGTCAAGTTTGAGCATATTCTTTCGCAACACACCATCTACTTTACAGCCGATACTTTTCATGGCAGATTTGCTCCGTTCGTTCGTATTATCGGCACGAAACTCCACACGTTCCATTCCCATTTTTTCGAAGGCAAATTCTAACAATAAATATTTACAGTGCTTGTTAAGACCAGTTCCGTGAAATTGTGATCCGTACCAAGTGTATCCCAATTGTAATGTTTTATTTTGCAACTGCATATCATAAAAACGAGTACTTCCGGCATATTCATTAGTGCGTTTGTCATACACCACAAAAGCATACTCTATCAACTTTTCTCTTTGGTCTAAAGCAATTTGGACATACTTCTTAAAATTCTCTTCACCAATGGCAGCAATGGAAGAAAATTTCCATATTTCTGGTTGGTGTAAAGAATAGGTAAGCAAACTTGGAATATGTGATTGCTCTAATGGTTCTAAACGAACTATTTCGGATTCGAGAATATAATTTTCTGAAAATTGAAATTGAAAACTCATTTTGAAGTAGCATTAATTTAACTTGTTCTCAATAGAGTTTACTCTATCAATTGAACTGACGTTTTATTCCGCCATTTCATCATAACGTTGCGGTACTTGTGGATCGTATAACGGACACTTGAATTCTTCCATTATTTCACACAATTTATTCATGGTTTTCCCTTCGGTACCATAGCAATTGATTTGAATACTTTGTGGAGTAGTGATAATATGAAAAGCACCAACTCCTTCGTTATTTTTAAAACTGTATTCGTCTACTTTTTCCCATTTGGAAAAAACGGAAGTAATTCGGTTCAAAATCACCTGAACAGGCAATTCTTCCAAACCTTCCACCGATTCGTTATCCAATAATGATTCGTAAACCAAATGATGATTCAAATACACCTCATCGAGGTATTTCCAGAAAAGTAGTTCGTACATAGTTTTATTTTTTAGCCCTGATGGAAGCGACATCCTTTTATAGTTCATTGAGGCACTCGAAATGAACTAGAAAAGATACAGCGAACAGCAGGATTAGCTTCTAATATTCAAAAATACCGTATTCCGATTGGATGGTCAACTTTTTAGTAGCACTAGCTTCCACTCTACCCACGATTTGCGCATCGACCCCAAAAGATTGAGATATTTCGATGATATTATTTGCAATTTCGGCAGGAACATAAATTTCCATACGGTGTCCACAATTGAATACTTGATACATTTCTTTCCAATCGGTTCCAGATTGCTCCTGAATTAATTTAAACAAAGGTGGCACTGGAAATAAATTATCTTTGATCACGTGAACATTGTCTACGAAATGTAAGACTTTCGTCTGTGCTCCACCACTACAATGCACCATCCCGTGAATGTCGTTTGGTGTATATTTTTCTAGTATTTTCTTAATAATTGGCGCATATGTTCTCGTTGGCGAAAGCACTAATTTACCTGCATCGATAGGAGAATTTTCTACTTTGTCCGTCAATTTTACATTACCAGAATACACTAATTCGGAAGGAACCGAAGCATCGAAACTTTCTGGGTATTTGTTGGCTAGGTATTTAGCAAAAACATCATGACGTGCCGATGTTAATCCGTTACTTCCCATTCCGCCGTTATATGAGTTCTCGTATTTGGCCTGACCGAAAGACGTTAAACCTACAATCACATCACCAGCTTGAATATTGGCATTATCGACCACATCGGCACGTTTCATACGAGCGGTTACTGTTGAATCTACGATTAAAGTTCGTACTAAATCCCCTACATCGGCAGTTTCTCCACCGGTAGAATGGATGGTGACACCAAAAGATTTTAATTCTTCAATTAATTCTTCTGTTCCGTTTATAATTGCTGAAATGACTTCACCGGGAACTAAGTTCTTGTTTCGACCAATGGTGGAAGACAACATAATATTATCGGTTGCACCAACACATAACAAATCATCAATATTCATGATTAAAGCGTCTTGTGCGATGCCTTTCCAAACAGATAAATCCCCGGTTTCTTTCCAATACATATAGGCTAATGACGATTTAGTACCCGCACCATCGGCGTGCATGATTAAGCAATAATCATCATCATTGGTTAAATAATCGGGAACAATTTTGCAAAAAGCTTTCGGGAATAATCCTTTATCAATGTTTTTGATAGCGTTGTGTACATCTTCTTTTGAAGCAGAAACACCGCGCATGGCATAGCGTTTTGAAGTATCAGAACTCATAAAAGTAGTTAGTGTTGTTGTGCGGCAAAGATAGCAAGAAGTTAGCCCTTCGACAAGCTCAGGGTAAAAAAGTTTAAAGTTTTTTGCTTATTTAATTTGCTACAATTTCAATTTCAACACGACGATTGGCCAAGCGCTCTTTTTCATTCTTTTCTGGAATTTCGAATATTGGTTTTGTACTTCCGAAGCCTTTATACGATAAACGATAGAAATGAATCTGTTTTTCTAATAAAAAAGCTTTAACGGCAATGGCACGTTGCGAAGATAATTTACTATTTGTGGCTTCGACATTGCAACAAATATGCCCGTTGATTCTAATGTTTAGTTTCGGATTTTTGCGCATTATCTCGTACAACTCGTTCAGAATTGGTCGTGATTTCTCGATGATTTTGTCGGTATCCAATTGAAAGTAAATATTTTCAATAGTGATGATATCTCCTATTTTAGCTTTTGCGAATTTTGATGCCAAAGTAGCTCTTTCTCTTTCGATTTTTGCAGTGATGTCACCCATTGTAGGAATTTCTTCATTTCCAACATTATTGACAGGCAATTTTAGTAACTCATAAAACAAAGTCACTTTACGATTCTCTTCCTGAATTAATGAACGTTTGAAATCTTTTCCGAACGGAATTAGCTCGATACTTTTACTAATTTGAATTTTATTCTCGGTCAACGTTTTTAAAGTCGATTGAATTCGTTTTAAAGCCAATTCTTTGTTATAGGAATTATCGTCGACACTATCACAATACCCATAAATTTTGAGGACTTGTGCATGGTCGTTTTCGGTAATCCATTTTTGCAATTCAAGTGCCGATTTTTCATTTGGAATATCCTTATTGAAATCGAAAAAAATATCAAATTTTTCTTGAGAAAATACAAGGGTTGAAAAACACAAACTTAAAAAGGTAAATAAAAACTTCATCTTCATAATTTAATTGGATATGACTTCAATTTCAACACGACGATTGGCAGCACGCTCAATTTCTGACTTTTCCGGGATTGGAAATAAGGGAACCGTACTTCCGAAGCCTTTAAAATTCATTCGTGTGGGGTCTATTTTCTTTTGTTCTAAAAACATTTTAACCGCTTTGGCTCTTTGTGTCGATAAATTTTGTCTATCATTTTGAACACAACAAACATGCCCTTGAATACTTATTTTAAGGTTCGGATTTTGTTGCATTACCAATAACAATTCATATAATTTTCCACGAGAATCGGCAGTTACAGCAAATGTATTTAAGACAAAGTTAAGGTTATCAATTTTTAATTTTTCTCCTGTTTTGGCCTCATTTAGCGATTTCATAAAAGCAACATCCAATTTATATTCCATTTGCGAACCATCAAAATTAGTCACAATAATAGATTCAGGAAAAACAATTGGTTTAGGTTGCACAACTTCTTTATTTTTCAAACCGATTATTTCCGCTTCACGGGCTAAGTCTTTTTCTTTTAAAAAATAGATGATGACTTTTCTATTTTCGGCTTTAATTTTTGATTGGGTATGATTTTCACCAAAGCTTAACTTTTTAAAATCCTCTCGTATTTTAATTTTATCCTTCACCAATTTAAATACCGATTCGACCCGTTTTTTGGCTAAAGTATCATTAAATTGATTGGTTCCGTCTTCGTCAGTATAACCGCTAATCGCAAGGATTTTACTTTGTTTATTTTCTAAAATCCATTTCTCAAGTCCAACGCTTTCAGAAACAGGTAATGTGTGTTTATTACTTTGAAAATAAACTTCATACTGTTCTTGTGCTTTTGACACCATAACATTTCCGAAAAGCAATACTATTAAAAGCAAATTCTTCATACTACGAAAATACATAAAAAAACCGTGCCAAGAAAATGACACGGTTATCTGATTATTTGCTATTGATTATTATTTCGTAAATAACAATTCTCTGTATTTGGTTAAGGTCCAAATTTCGTCATCTACTAAAAGTTCTAATTTATCACAATGTTCACGAATGATTTCAAAATAAGGTTTTACTTTGTCGCAATAAGCGCTAGCCATTTTTTCGGTTGACGATAAATTATTGGCTTTTTTACGCTCTTCAATCATTTCATCCACATTGTGGTTAATCCCTTCAATATGTTCTGAAATTTCTTTGATCAAACCAATTTGTTCTTTGGCGATTTTTTCGAAATCTTTTCCGAAAATTTCTTTCAATCCTTTTACATTTTCAATCAATACATTTTGATAACGAATCGCAGTTGGGATCACGTGATTACGAGCGATATCACCTAACACACGTCCTTCAATTTGAATTTTCTTCGTGTATTCTTCCAATTCGATTTCGTAACGCGCTTCTACCTCAACATGATTCATTACGTTCATTTCTCCAAACAACTCGATTGCTTTTTTAGAAACTTTCGCTTTTAAAGCTTGCGGTGTTGTTTTATGATTGCTTAATCCACGTTTCTTCGCTTCTTTTTCCCATGCATCGCTATAACCATCTCCTTCGAAAAGAATGTTTTTAGTTACTTTGATATATTCTCTCAAAACATTAAAGATTGCTTCGTCTTTCTTCAATCCTTTTTTATCGATTAAAGCATCTACTTCTACTTTAAAATCTTTCAATTGTTTTGCTACAATCGTATTTAAAGTCGCCATAGAAACGGCACAGTTGGCAGAAGAACCTACGGCTCTAAATTCGAATTTATTTCCAGTAAATGCAAATGGAGACGTTCTGTTTCTATCGGTATTGTCTAATAAAACGTCTGGAATTTTACCTACAACGTTTAATTTTAAATCGGTTTTTTCTTCTGGAGAAAGTTTCCCCTTAGTTACACCTTCTAATTCTTCTAATACTTTAGTCAATTGTTGACCAATAAATACCGAAATAATTGCCGGTGGCGCTTCATTTGCTCCTAAACGGTGATCATTACTTGCTGATGCAATTCCAGCTCTTAACAATTCTTCATAATCATGAACCGCTTTAATCGTATTGATAAAGAACGTTAAGAATTGTAAATTACTCATAGGTGTTTTACCTGGAGCCAATAAATTAATTCCAGTATCTGTTGCCAATGACCAGTTGTTGTGTTTTCCTGAACCGTTTACTCCTTTGAAAGGTTTTTCGTGGAATAATACTTTAAAATCATGGCGTTCTGCAACTTTTTGCATTACATCCATTAATAATGAATTGTGGTCAACCGCTAAATTCGTTTCTTCGAAAATAGGAGCCAACTCAAACTGATTCGGTGCAACTTCGTTATGACGTGTTTTTACCGGAATTCCTAACAGCATACATTCGTTTTCTAAATCTCGCATGTATTGTAATACACGTGTTGGAATTGAACCAAAATAATGATCGTCTAATTGTTGTCCTTTAGAAGAAGTATGTCCTAACAATGTTCTTCCTGTGGCTAAAATATCAGGTCTTGATGAAGCCAAAGCGCTATCAACCAAGAAATATTCTTGTTCCCAACCTAAAGTTGGCGTAATTTTTTTAACGTTTTTGTCAAAATACTTCGCTACATCCGTCGCTGCTGTATCGATAGCGTGTAAAGCTCTTAACAAAGGAGTCTTATTATCTAAAGCTTCACCTGTGTATGAAATAAAAACAGTAGGAATACACAAAGTAGTTCCATAAATGAAAGCTGGAGATGTTGGATCCCAAGCCGTATATCCACGTGCTTCAAACGTATTACGAATTCCTCCATTTGGAAAAGAAGAAGCATCAGGTTCTTGTTGTACTAATTGACTTCCACCAAATTTTTCTACTGGATCACTTCCATCAAAAGAAGTTTCGAAGAAAGCATCGTGTTTTTCTGCAGTAGTTCCAGTTAATGGTTGAAACCAGTGTGTATAATGCGTAACATTTTTTGTCAACGCCCACTCTTTCATTCCCATAGCGATATAATCGGCTAACTTTCGATCAATTTTTGTTCCGTGCTGGATGGCACTTTGAACCGCTTTATAGGCTTCTGACGTTAAAAACTGACGCATTGCTTTGTCGTTAAAAACGTTTGAACCAAAAATAATCGACTTTTTGTCTAATTCTTCTACAAAAACAGGTTTTCTGTTGGTAGCATTTTGCAAAGCTTGAAATCGTAATGTTGCCATAAAAATTACATAATTTTAGTTATACCCCTAATAATTTGATGCAAATATAATAAAAAATCATTTTTAAAAGCATTTACCCCTATAAAAATAACATTATATGCATAAAATTTTACTTTTTGTAAAAACGCGTGTAAAATTGAGTATTCCAAAATCAAGCACTATATTTGTCAGAACAAAATTTAAATTATGATTGTTTGGATATTATTTTTTGCAATGGTTTTAGTAATCCTTGCATTAGATTTGGGTGTATTTAATAAAACTCCTCATATTATAAGTACAAAAGAAGCCAGTAAATGGACTGCCATTTGGGTTTCGTTGTCTATGGCATTTTCAGGAGTCATCTATTGGTTATACGGTACCGATTATATTTCAAATCCAACCCACTTAACCCAAACGGGCGCTGCTTTAAAATTTATTACAGGTTATCTTATCGAATTATCCCTAAGTATTGACAATATCTTTGTCATTGCTGTCATCTTTGCTTCTTTCAAGATTCCACAGAAATACCAACACCGTGTTTTGTTTTGGGGAATATTAGGAGCCATTGTGTTTAGAGGACTCATGATATCCTTTGGCGTAATCATTATTAATAAATTCACTTGGACAACCTACTTATTTGGCGCTTTCCTTCTATTTACGGCAATTAAAATGCTATTTAGTGGAGATGATGAAGATTTCGAACCCAAAGATTCTTTCGTATATAAAACTTTAGGCAAAATAATGCCTATCACTTCGGAAACAGACAAAGAGAAATTTTTTATTCCGACATCCAAAGGAAAAGCCGCTACTCCATTATTTGTTGCTCTTATCGTTATAGAGGTAATGGATGTATTGTTTGCAGTGGATAGCGTTCCTGCTATTTTGGCTATTACTTCCGATCCGTTTTTGGTTTTTAGTTCTAACATTTTTGCCATATTAGGATTGCGTTCTATGTATTTCTTTTTAGCTAATATGCTGGAAAAATTCAGTTATTTGGAATATAGTTTGATTGCTATTTTGAGTTTTGTAGGGATTAAAATGTTAGCGCACGATTATATTGAAATTCCAGAATGGGCTTCGTTAACTTTTATTGCGGTTGCCTTATTAGTTGGAATATTAGTCTCGCTTCGATTAGGTGGAGAAGAAGATTTAGAAGAGTAAAAAATCACTTATAAATAAAAAAGCAGTCTAAAATTTAGACTGCTTTTTATATTTTCAGATAAACTTATTTTTTTTACATGTTCCTTCTGTATTGCCCACCAACCTCAAACAAGGCTGCTGTTATTTGACCTAATGAGCACACTTTCGTAGCATCCATTAAATGTTCAAATATATTTTCGTTTTTGATAGCCGCTTCTTGAAGAATATTTAGATGTTCTTCTACTTTATGTTTATTGGCTTCGTGCAAATGATTAAGCATTTCAATTTGATATGCTTTTTCTTCTTCGGTAGCACGAATTACTTCTGCAGGAATAACCGTTGGAGAACCTTTAGAACTCAAGAACGTATTTACTCCAATAATTGGGAATTCACCAGTATGCTTCAGTGTTTCATAGTACAAACTTTCCTCTTGAATTTTTGAACGCTGGTACATTGTTTCCATCGCACCAAGCACTCCACCTCTTTCGGTAATTCTATCAAATTCAGCTAAAACAGCATCTTCTACTAAGTCAGTTAATTCTTCAATAATGAACGAACCTTGAATTGGGTTTTCATTTTTCGCTAATCCTAATTCTTTATTGATGATCAACTGAATTGCCATGGCACGACGCACTGATTCTTCCGTTGGAGTAGTAATCGCTTCATCATACGCATTGGTATGTAACGAATTACAGTTATCATAAATCGCATACAACGCTTGTAATGTCGTACGGATATCATTAAAATCAATTTCTTGTGCGTGTAACGAACGTCCAGAAGTTTGAATGTGATATTTCAACATTTGCGCTCTTTCGTTCGCTCCGTATTTATTCTTTAAAGCTTTTGCCCAAATTTTACGTGCCACCCGACCAATTACTGCATATTCCGGATCAATACCATTCGAGAAGAAGAACGATAAGTTTGGACCAAAATCATTGATATTCATTCCACGACTTAAGTAATATTCTACGTAAGTAAATCCGTTGGCTAATGTAAAGGCTAATTGTGTAATTGGGTTCGCTCCCGCTTCTGCGATGTGATATCCAGAAATCGAAACCGAATAAAAGTTACGAACGTTTTCTTTGATGAAATATTCTTGAACGTCACCCATTAAACGCAATGCAAATTCTGTAGAGAAAATACACGTATTTTGCGCCTGGTCTTCTTTTAAAATATCCGCTTGAACCGTTCCACGAACTTGTGCAAGGGTTTTAATCTTAATATCGTTATATACATCAGCCGGCAACACTTGATCTCCAGTAACCCCTAAAAGCATTAACCCTAATCCGTTATTTCCTTCTGGTAAATCTCCTTGATAAGAAGGACGCTCTACTCCTTTTTTCTTGTAGATTTCGTTGATTTTTTCTTCAACCTCAACTTCTAATCCGTTTTCTTTGATGTACTTTTCACAGTTTTGATCAATAGCGGCATTCATAAAGAAACCAAGCAACATAGGTGCTGGACCATTGATTGTCATGGAAACCGAAGTCATTGGGTGACTCAAATCGAATCCAGAATATAATTTTTTGGCATCATCCAAACAACAGATAGAAACTCCGGCATTACCAATTTTTCCATAAATATCTGGACGAATGTGCGGGTCATTTCCATATAAAGTTACACTATCAAAAGCAGTCGATAAACGTTTGGCTGGCAAACCAGCACTTACATAATGGAAACGTTTGTTGGTTCTTTCAGGACCACCTTCACCGGCAAACATACGAGATGGATCTTCTCCTTCACGTTTAAATGGATACAATCCCGAAGCAAATGGAAATTCACCAGGAACATTTTCCTGTAAGTTCCATTTTAAGATATCCCCCCAAGCTTGGTATTTTGGTAAGGCAACTTTCGGAATTTGAGTATGTGACAAACTCTCTGTATGCGTAGCAATTTTTATTTCTTTATCTCTTACTTTAAATGAGTAAATTGGATTCTTATATTTATTTACTTTTTCATCCCATGTTAAAATGATTTCCCAATTGTAAGGATCTAAATTCATTTTTACTCGGTCGAATTCTTTCACTAAAAGATTTAAGAATTCATTTCTTTCTTCATCTTTCGATTTTAAAATCGTTTCATCAATTCCGGCTTTGGTAAGTGTAGGAACATTCCCTGTAACTGTTTCAATCGTTTTAAAAATTCCGTATAATTTTTGTGCCACTTCCACTTGAGAAAGTGCCGTTTCATCATATTTACGATTATTTTCAGCAATTTCAGACAAATAACGTGTTCTGTGTGGTGGAATCACGAAGATTTTCTCACTCATTTCACGGGTGATTTCAAAAGTCGAATGCAAATCGATTCCCGTTTTCTCCACGATTTTATCCATGATTGATTTGTACAAGGTATTCATTCCTGGATCATTAAACTGCGAAGCAATGGTTCCGAAAACCGGCATTTTATCAGGATCAACGTCCCAAAGATTATGGTTACGTTGGAATTGTTTTTTCACATCGCGAATCGCATCTAAAGCGCCACGTTTGTCGAATTTATTCAAGGCTACTAAATCGGCAAAATCCAACATATCAATTTTTTCCAATTGTGTTGCAGCACCAAATTCAGGTGTCATCACATATAACGAAACATCTGAGTGGTCCATAATTTCAGTATCAGACTGACCAATTCCTGAAGTTTCCAACACAATTAAATCGTATTTAGCTGCTTTCAGTACTTCAATCGCTTCCTGAACATATTTTGATAAGGCCAAATTCGATTGACGAGTCGCCAACGAACGCATATAAACCCGAGGATTATTAATCGCATTCATACGAATTCTATCTCCTAGAAGCGCACCTCCTGTTTTACGTTTAGAAGGATCGACAGAAATTAACCCTATTGTTTTTTCAGGGAAATCAATTAAGAAACGACGCACCAATTCATCTACCAATGAAGATTTACCTGCACCACCTGTACCTGTAATTCCAAGTACTGGTGTTTTAGAATCTTTGTTGATTTTAGCAATTTTTTCTAAAGCGGGTTTTGCTACTTCAGGAAAATTTTCTGCTGAAGAAATCACACGTGCAATGGCAGTGGGATTTTTATCTTCCAAATGATCGACTTCGCCATTCAATACATTTCCAACAGGGAAGTCAGAACGTTTTACCAAATCATTAATCATTCCTTGTAAACCTAATTCACGTCCGTCGTCTGGAGCATAAATTCTTTCAATCCCGTATTCGTGCAATTCTGAAATTTCAGAAGGCAAGATTACACCGCCACCTCCACCAAAAATTTTGATATGCCCTGCTCCTTTTTCATTTAGCAAGTCATACATATATTTAAAATATTCGTTGTGACCACCTTGGTACGATGTCATCGCAATCGCATTCGCATCTTCTTGAATAGCTGTATTTACAACTTCTTCTACACTTCTGTCGTGACCTAAGTGAATCACTTCAACTCCGGTAGCCTGGATGATTCGACGCATAATATTAATGGCGGCATCATGTCCGTCAAAAAGCGAAGCAGCTGTTACAATTCTAACTTTATTTTTTGGGGTATAAGGTATTTGTGGTTCCATTATAGGGATTTGATAGATTTTTGAAGTGCAAATTTACAAATTATTTTATAGCTAATCTTTAAAAGTTAA
The DNA here is from genome assembly GCF_004122165.1 of Flavobacterium amnicola. GTDB lineage: Bacteria > Bacteroidota > Bacteroidia > Flavobacteriales > Flavobacteriaceae > Flavobacterium > Flavobacterium amnicola. The sequence continues at coordinate 36,303 of NZ_SBKO01000005.1, read as the reverse complement.
AAGTTTCAAAAGTAAGAGAAAAGTTCTTTTTTAGCCCCGATAACAGCAAGTATCCTTTTATTTCGTTTGGTAAACGGAATAAAAGATACTGCGAATAGCGGGACAAAGTTTCAAAGAAAATCATAACTTTATGCTTCTAATAAAAATTGGCGCTATTTTTGTATTAGCTGATGAAAACAATATCTATGAAAAAAATTCTTTTCCTTTTATTTTTAGTTCCGCTAGTTTCCCATGCGCAATTGAACGACTTACTTAAGAAAGCTAGTGAAAAAGTAGTTACGGTTACCAACTCCAAAACGTCTACTGGACTAGATATTGGAGCCGCGTTGAAGGAAGCTTTGAATAAAGGCGTTACCCAACAAGTATCAAAACTAACCGCTGTTGATGGTTTTTATAAAAATGAAGCGGTTAAAATTTTAATGCCAGAAGAATTACAAAAAGTAGACAAAACGTTACGAAAAATAGGATTATCGAGTTTGGCGGATGATGGTATAAGAGCCTTAAATCGTGCTGCCGAAGACGCTGTCAAAACCTCAACCCCAATATTTGTGGACGCAATTAAAGGGATTTCCTTTACCGATGCCAAAACTATTTTGATGGGGAAAGAAAATTCAGCATCGGTATATTTACAATCAGCCACTACAAAACCTCTTTATGCTAAATTTAGTCCAGTAGTCCAAGAATCAATCGGCAAAGTAGGTGCTGATGTCATTTGGACCAATATCATCACGAGATACAACAGTATTCCATTGGTTACTAAAGTAAATCCTGACATTACGGATTATGTGACCAATAAAGCATTAGATGGCGTATTTAAAATGATTACAGTGGAAGAAAAAAACATTAGAACCAATTTCAGTGCTAGAACCTCTGATTTATTAAAAAAAGTATTTGCCTTACAAGATAAAAAATAAGAATATGAAAAAAGTTATTGTGCTACTATTAATTGGTGGAAGTTTTTCAAGTTGCGCCGAATTACAACAAGTTGCCACACAATTACCAACTATTTTAGCGGAAGGTAATGTAGATATTGCCGGAGGATTGAAAGAAGCCTTAAATAACGGAATTAGTAAACAAGTAACCAAACTTACGGCTACCGATGGTTTTTACAAAAATCAAATGGTGAAAATTTTACTTCCGGAAGAATTGAAAAAAGTAGATTCAGGATTGCGTAAAATTGGTTTGGGAAGTTTGGCAGACGAAGGCTTAAAAGCGATGAATAGAACTGCCGAGGATGCGGTAAAAACAGCTACTCCTATATTTGTAGATGCGGTTAAAGGAATGACCTTTACCGATGCTAGAAACATTTTAATGGGGAATGAAAGTGCCGCAACTACTTATTTGCAAAATACTACTTCTACGGCATTATACGGGAAATTTAATCCGGTCATTAAAAATTCATTTTCGAAAGTGGGCGCCGATAAAGTTTGGACGAATATCATCACCAAATACAACAGCATTCCTTTTGTTCAAAAAGTGAACCCAGATTTAACCGATTATGTGACCAATCAAGCCATGAATGGCGTCTTTAAAATGGTGGCTGTGGAGGAAAAAAGCATTAGAACGAACCTTGCTTCACGAACGTCTGAATTGTTAAAAAGAGTATTTGCATTGCAGGATAAAAAATAGTTAAAATTTTCATAATCAAACAGATAATAACATTATATTAACGTTCGAATTCAAAAATAATGACGTACTTTGTATTAGAAATTCATAGAATTTTGTTTGGTTTGGTTAGTTTACGGAAAAGTCAGTGCCTTGGTACTGGCTTTTCTTTTTAAAATTGGCGAAGAAAGGCCAAAGCTTTATCATTAAAAACCGAAGCTTGCTCCACATTCACCACATGTCCGCATTTTTCAACCACATGTAATTTAGCAGTTTTATAATGGGCTTCCACCACTTTTCTCACGGAAGGTAAAAACATATAATCCTCTTCTCCCATAATATAAAGTGTTGGGATATTGACTTCCACTTGGCGAAACCATTTTAACACCGGATTAATTTCGGCCGTTAATTTGAACCATTTAATAAACTCTTTTTGGTAGAGTTTTTTCGCTTCGTTGATGAATAATAATCGGGATTGCTTGTGATTTTTGTTGGGCATAATCACAAACGCAAAAAAGCGATACAAAACCAGATACGGCAAAACATATTTGAAGATATTTCCCAAACGCATTAAAATTTGCGAACGAAAATTCATTTTTAAAATGGCACCTCCCATAATCATACTTTTAACACGATCAGGGTGGGTTTCAGCTAACTGACGAATCACAATGGTCCCTAGTGAAATTCCAACAAAATGAGAGGATTGAATTTTAAGGTGATCGATCACTTCAACAATATCGTGTGCAATCGATTTAAAGGTATATTTTTTTTGAAAAGGATTTTTAAACGTGGTTTGTTTTGACTCCCCATGGCCACGTAAATCCAATAACAATACATTAAAATGCTTCTGAAAATCCCGAATTTGCTTGAACCAAATCGACGAACTGCCACCAGCACCATGGACAAAAGTCACCCATTGGTTACTCGATTCATTTTTATAAATGGTGTAGTTGATCACGTGATTAATTTTGACAAATATACTTTTTTTAATGCGAATGCAAATGAGGTTCGCCTAATCGGTCTTGAAGTTTTTTAAAATAATCGAAGGCTTTTACCAAGCGACTGCCGTACCAAGAAAACATTTCACCATCGACAAAAATTGTGGTGGCGTGATGCGTATGTCTGCCCAATTCGAAAGCATGCTCGTCTTTAAATGGAAAGGGTTCGGAAGAAAGAAAAATTACATCGGGATCGCCTTGAATACGCATTTTTTGGACCACAACTTCAGGATATCTTCCTTCGTATTTAGCTACGCTCTGTTCGGCTTCGCCTCGAGTTGGATTATTGTCATAAATATTTTCGAATTTATTCAACTTCAACAATTCATTAATAAAAGTATTTCCACCCGCTACCATATAAGGATTTGCCCAAATAAAATATGCCACTTTTCGTGGTGCTTTATCGGTAATAAACTTTTGAAAATCCTGATGAGCAAAATTAATTTTATCCAACCATTTCATGGCCTCGGTGCGTTTGTTGAAAAGCTGTCCGAAATCTTGAATCATTTTATTGTTGTCTTCAATCGTATAAATATCGGTGACCCAAACCGGGCAGATTTCTTTCAAAGAATCGACAATTTCTTGAGTATTTTCTTCTTTATTACAAATTATTATATCAGGTTGAAGCGCTTTAATTTTATCCAACTTCACTTGTTTGGTACCGCCAACAATCGTTTTGGTCGATTTCAAATGAAACGGATGCACACAAAATTTCGTAATTCCTACAATAGCATCTTCCAATCCCAAATCATATAATAATTCGGTTTGGGAAGGTACCAATGAAACAATTCTTTTGGGAGTGGTTTCAAAAGTATGTTGAGTTCCTAATTGATCTGTAAAATTCATTTATTTTGTTTTTGAACCATATGAGTCATATATGTAGAAAAACTCATATGCACTTATATGGCTTAAATGGTTAATATTTTTTCCATTTCTAACTGTAATTTCTCTGCCTCTTCTCTTGCTTTTTGAGCAAAATCTTCTCCGTTAGACGCATAAATAATCGCACGAGACGAATTGATAAGAAGTCCGACGTTGGCATTCATTCCGTATTTACACACTTCTTGCAAACTTCCGCCTTGCGCTCCTACTCCAGGTACTAACAAGAAACTATCGGGAACTATCTTACGAATTTCGGTAAAATATTCTGCCTTTGTAGCACCTACCACGTACATCAGGTTCTCAGAATTTTTCCACGTTTTGGAAGTTTCTAGAACTTGTTTGTACAATTCCTTACCATTAGTCTCTAATGTTTGAAAATCGAAAGCTCCTTCGTTGGAAGTTAGTGCCAACATAATGGTGTGTTTGTCTTCAAATGCTAAAAAAGGTTCTACTGAATCTTTCCCCATATAAGGCGCCACGGTCACCGAATCGAATTGTAAATCTTCAAAAAAAGCTTTAGCATACATGGAAGACGTATTACCAATATCACCACGTTTCGCATCAGCAATAGTGAATTGCCCGGGATAATTGGTATTAAGATATTGTATGGTTTTCTGCAGCGATTGCCATCCTTTAATTCCGTAAGCTTCATAAAAAGCAATATTCGGTTTATAGGAAACACATAAATCGTGCGTAGCATCAATAATGGCTTTATTGAATTCGAAAATAGGATCTTCAGAATTCAGTAAATGCTTTGGTATTTTATTTACATCGACATCCAATCCGATGCACAAAAATGATTTTTTAAGTTGAATTTGTTGGAGTAGTTGTTGTGTTGTCATTGTTGTTTATTTAACCGCAAAGTTCGCAAAGTTTTTCGCAAAGTCCGCTATACATATAAAAAAAAGCCTCAATAAATGAGGCTTGTATTTTTAGAAAACTTCCGATTCCTTTAGTTTTTCCATGTTATTAACCAACTGAAGTTCTTCCACGAATTTTTGAATTTTTCCGTTCATTACTCCATCCATATCAAAAACATCCAAACCAATTCGGTGATCGGTTACACGACCTTGCGAATAATTGTAGGTTCTAATTTTTGCCGAACGGTCACCAGAACTTACTTGAGATGAACGTTTAGTAGCATCTTCCGCTTGTTTGATTGCTAATTCTTTTTCGTACAAACGAGAACGCAATACTTCCATTGCTTTATCTTTGTTCTTATGCTGCGATTTTTGATCCTGACATTGTGCTACCAATCCTGTTGGAATGTGCGTTAAACGTACAGCCGATTTAGTAGTATTTACCGATTGTCCTCCAGGCCCTGACGAACAGAAGAAATCGACACGAACGTCATTCATATCAATTTGAACGTCAAATTCCTCCGCTTCCGGCAATACCATTACAGTTGCTGCTGAAGTATGCACACGTCCCTGCGTTTCCGTTTGAGGCACACGTTGTACACGGTGAACCCCTGCTTCAAATTTTAGAGTACCGTAAACATCTTCACCCGTTACTTCAAAAATGACCTCTTTGAAACCACCTGAAGTACCTTCACTTACATCTACAACAGATGTTCTCCAGCCACGTGCTTCACAATATTTAGTGTACATTCTGAATAAATCTCCGGCAAAGATTGATGCCTCATCACCTCCAGTACCAGCTCGGATTTCCACCATTACGTTTTTAGCATCTTCTGGATCTTTAGGGATCAACATGTATTTGATTTCCTCTTCCAATTCCGGAATTCTTGCTTTTGCTTCGTCCATTTGCATTTTGGCCATTTCCACCATTTCGGCATCCGAACCATCTGCAATTATTTCTTGCGCTTCTTTAATATTTCCGTCAAGATTTAGATATTCTTCACGTTTTTCAACAAGTGCGTTTAAATCCTTGTATTCTTTATTTAATTGTACATAACGCTTTTGATCGGCGATAACATCAGGCTGAATAATCAAGTCTGAAATTTCGTCGAAACGTTGTTTTACAAATTGCAATCTATCTAACATAGTCGTATACTATTTTTTGAGAGTGCAAAAATACAATTTTTTTGTTGTAAGTTTCAAGTTAAAATTTTCAAGTTTTTTTGCTATATTTATATTTCTTAATTCTTTCTATGAAAAATTATATTTTGCTATTTGCTTCGCTGCTTTTGTTTTCTTGTGGTGAGAAAAAAGAAGCCAAAAAATTCCCTTTAATTGAAAAAGCCAATTGGTTTTTAGGAGAATGGGAAAACCAGTCGAAAATGGGTGATTTTACCGAAAATTGGGAAAAACTCTCTGATTCTACCTTTATGGGTATCAGTATCGTTAAGCAAGGTAAAGACACTGTTTTTCACGAAAATGTTGTGTTGGAGCAGAAAAATGATAGTCTTTTTTACAATGTAGCCATTAAAGGAAATACAGAAGAAGTTACTTCCTTTTATTTGACTTCGTTTACCGACAAACAATTGGTTTTTGAAAATCCGAAGCATGATTATCCGACTAAAATTATCTATAATTTAATAAGCCCGGATAGTATTTCGGCTTCCATTCATGGAAAAGTAAAAGGCGTCGAACAATCAGAAACCTATCCGATGCAAAAGAAAAAATAAGAACTACTCCGAAATATCTATACTTAAATCCAGTACCTACTGGATTTTTTTTATTTGCAATCCCTCTAGAATCAAACAGTTTATAAATTTTATTTAAAATTAGTCTAAATAAGTTTTGTAAATTAAAAAGTCGTTTTTATATTTGCAGCAACAAATAATTTTTATTCAATCTAAATAAAGTTCTAATGAAATTAAAAAGCTTATTCTTATCAAGTTTACCAATTTTGGTAATCACAATAACATCATGTTCAAATGATGACGAAACGCCACTTATTATTCCTACTCCAAAAGTTTTTAACTACACAGTGCCTGAAACTTATACTTTTGAAAGAGAAAGTGCAACTACTGTTGATCACTCCGGACAAACTTACCGTCTAATTATGTTGGATGAAATGGGGGCTTATATCAGAAATGCAGGAGTTAATGGTACAGTAGCTGATGACGCTTATTTATCAGACATGTTTACTAACACAAACAATCGTTTCGCTGGTGCTGGATTGAACACTTCTGGAAAACAATTGAAAGACAAAACTGCTGCATCTAAAGATTATTTCTCATTGTACTATGGTGGTGGTACCACATTAGAACAAACAAATGTTCGTATTTTTTTTGAATCAACTTTTGATGATGCTGAAGCTGCAAGTCAAGGAGCTGCTGCTTCTCCTGGAGTAGCTGGTGTTTATCTTGATGGTTCAAGCAAGCGTTTATATGCTGCTAATGGATTAGAGCCTCAACAAGTTTTCTTAAAAGGAATGATGGGTGCATGTTTAATGGATCAAATCGTTAATAATTATTTAAGCAAACACAAATTAGACGAAGGAAGTAACAGAACAAACAATACCAAAAAAGTTTTAGAAGTTGGTAAACCATATACTGCAATGGAACATGCATGGGATGAAGCTTATGGATATATTTATGGTAATGACAACTTAACTGTAACTCCAAATACATTCAAATACTGGAGTAGTTATATCAATCAAGTTAATGCTGATTCAGATTTTAATACTTTAAAAAATGACATCAACTTAGCGTTCCGTAAAGGTAGAGCTGCAATTGTAGCTAATGATTATGAAACTCGTAACAAACAAATCAACATCATCAAAGCAAAATTAGCTATGGTTCCTGCTGTTAGAGCGGTATTCTACCTTCAAGAAGGAAAAACAAAATTAGCTCAAGGAGATGGAGGAATTAAAGCGTTCCACGCTTTGTCTGAAGCATATGGTTTCATTATGTCATTACGTTACACAAACAAACCAGGAACTGATAATCCATATTTTTCAAAATCAGAAGTGGATTCAATGTTAGCTTCGATGATTAGTGGTCCAAACGGATTATGGGATATTGATCAAATCGGACCAAAATTAGATGCTATTTCTAATCAAATTGCAACAAAATTCGGTTTCACTGTAGCGCAAGCAGCAACGGTAAACTAATAATAACAAAAAAACGACAAAGCAGTAGAAGTTAAGTTCTACTGCTTTTTGTACTTTTGCAAAAAATTTTTAACATTATGAGAAAGATACTTTTTATTTTTTCTGTTATAACTCTTATTTTAAGTTGTTCTTCAAATGATAGTGATAATAACAACATTATTGGAAATAATTATGACAAAACAGCGCTTTTGAAAGACTGGGCTGATAACATCATCATTCCAAGTTATACAAATTACCAAACAAAAGTACAAGTCCTAGTAACAGATGTTAATGCTTTTACTTCTACACCAAATGAAACAAATCTTCAAACAGTTAGAAATTCATGGTTTGAAGCATACAAAGCTTATCAATACGTTTCTTTATTTAATGTTGGTAAGTCTGCTACCATTAATTTCAAAGAATGCACCAATATTTATCCAATAAACACTACTGGAATTGAATCAAATATATCTTCTGGGACTTACGATTTCACCTTATTATCACAATATGATAGACAAGGATTTCCTGCCGTTGATTACTTAATTAATGGATTGGACGCTAGTGATGCTAATATTGTTGGATTTTACACATCGAATCCAAATGCAACTAAATACAAACAATATTTAACGGCTCTGGCAAATCGTTTAAAAACTAATGCGGATTTAATCGTAGCTGATTGGAACGGTGGTTACAGAAGTACGTTTATTAGTAATAACGGAAATTCAATTACAGGGTCTGTGAGTAAAACAATAAACAATTTTGTTCAGTGTTATGAAAAAGACATTCGTTATGCAAAAGTTGGTATTCCTGCAGGGTTGTTTTCAAGCGGTACATTATATCCAGAAAAAGTAGAAGGTTATTACAAAAATAACATTTCGAAAGAATTATTAAACACCGCTTTACAAGCTTCACAAGATTTTTTTAACGGAAAGCATTTTAATAGTACGGCTACAGGAAAAAGTTTAAAATCTTATTTGAATTTCGTTAATGCGGTTAGAGACAATCAAAAATTAAGTGATATTGTTAATGCCCAATACACAACAATTTACAACACAAACAATAATTTAAATAATAGCTTTACAACACAAGTTAATTCTGATAATACAAAAATGATTGAAAGTTATCAGGCCATACAAAAAAATGTTGTTTATTTTAAATTAGACATGATGCAAGCTTTAAACATCACTATTGATTATGTAGATAACGATGGTGATTAAAAATCATATGAATTTTAATATACAAAATTATTTAAATACCAATACTCAAGCCTCAACGCTAGCTTTCTTTAGGCTAGCGTTTGGTTTAATGATGGTTTTTAGTATCATTCGATTTGCATCTTTTGGTTGGATTGATCAGTTTTATATTCAGCCTGTATTTCATTTTACTTATTATGGATTTGAATGGGTTAAAACTTTAGGAAAATTTACTTATGTTTTATTTGCCATTTGTGGAATTTCTGCTTTATTTGTTGCCTTAGGTTATAAATACAAAATAGCCATTATCACTTTCTTCCTTAGCTTTACCTATATAGAGCTAATGGATAAAACAACCTATCTCAATCATTATTATTTCATTTCAGTGGTAAGTTTTGTGCTTATCTTTTTACCTGCAAATGCTACTTTTTCTATTGATGCTTTTAGAAATTCAAAAAATGCCTTTGAAGAAATTCCTCGCTGGACGACAGATATTCTAAAGCTCTTGTTGGGAATTGTATATTTTTATGCTGGTTTGGCCAAAATAAACTCGGATTGGATTCTTGAAGCAATGCCGCTTAAAATCTGGCTTCCCAATAATTCCAATTTACCTTTGATTGGTACTTATTTCAATGAAAGTTGGGTACATTATGCTTTTAGTTGGTCGGGAATGATTTACGACCTTGCCATTCCTTTTTTATTACTATACAAAAGAACACGCAACCTAGCTTTTATTCTAGTTGTAGTGTTTCATTTAATGACTAAGATTTTATTTCCAATAGGTATATTTCCGTATGTGATGATTGTGAGTACTTTGCTTTTTTTCGACGCGAGTTTTCATACCAAATGCCTAAAGTTTATATTTAAAATATTTGGAGTAGCGACAACTGTATTTGAGAATGGAAAACAAAAAGTGCAACAATACAATAATATAAACAAGGTAAAATTATCCTTCTTATTTTGTTTTATTATTTTTCAACTGGCCTTCCCATTTCGATACTTAGCTTATCCAGATGAATTATTTTGGACAGAAGAAGGCTACCGATTTTCATGGCGTGTAATGCTAATGGAAAAAGCAGGTTATACACAATTCACAGTTACAGATAACCTAACAAAAAAAACAATTCACATAAACAATCGTCAATTCTTAACTTCATTTCAGGAAAAGCAAATGTCATTTCAACCTGATTTCATTTTAGAATATGCCCACTTTTTAGCCGATTATCACAAACAACTAGGAATGTTTAATCCAGAAGTCAGAGTAGAAAGCTACGTAGCCATTAATGGTAGATTAAGTAAATTATATATAGACCCAAAAATAAATTTAGCCCAAGAAAATGAAAGTTTTAGTCACAAAAATTGGATATTACCCTTCAACGATGAAATTAAAGGATTTTAAATATCTTTTTTTCTTATTTGTAATTTTTAATAGTTACGCTCAAAATAAAGTTTCAGGTATTATTACCTCAGAAAACAACGTACCTTTAACTGCTGTCGAAATATACATCAAGAGTTCTGGTGCCAAGTTTGTATCTAATTCCAAAGGAGAATTTACAATAACTACAGAAAATTCCGAGGAATTAGAACTGGTTTTTCATAAAGATCAATATGCTATCCTTGAAAAAAAGGTAACAGCTTCAAGCGAAAATCTTACAGTGGTTTTAGAAAAAATAGTTAACCTTACAGAGGTTACAGTTAGTAAACAAAAGGAAAAGTTATTTGCCATCAATAAGCTAAAAGACATTGATGAAACTGCTATTTATGCCGGTAAGAAAACCGAAGTTGTTGCAATAGACAAATTAACAGCAAACAAAGCTACTAATAATGCACGTCAAATTTTTGCGCAAGTAACAGGACTTACCATTAATGAAAGTTCGGATGGTGGACTTCAACTAAGTATCGGTGGACGTGGATTAGACCCTAACAGAACTTCAAATTTTAATACACGTCAAAATGGGTATGACATTAGCGCTGACGTATTAGGTTACCCTGAAAGCTATTATGCCACACCAACAGAATCTTTAGAAGAAATACAAGTTGTTAGAGGTGCTGCTTCTTTACAATATGGAACACAATTTGGCGGTTTAGTAAATTTTAAAACGAAAACACCAAGTTCTAAAATAATGGAATTCCAAACTAGAACTACCGTTGGATCCTATAGTCTGTTTACCAATTTTACATCATTAAGCGGTACGAAAAACAAATTCAGTTATTATACTTTTTACAATTACAAGCAAGGAGATGGATTTAGACCTAACTCTGAATTTAACAGTAAAAATTATTTTGGAAATTTTAATTACAAATTGAACGATAATACTTCGTTACATTTCGATTATACCCATTTCAATTATTTAGCGCACCAGGCTGGTGGACTTACCGATGTAATGTTTACTGAAGATCCATTACAAAGCAACAGAACCAGAAACTGGTTTGCTGTAAACTGGAATCTATTTGCGTTACGTTTAAAACATAAATTTAATCCAACTACCGATTTTTCATTGCAATTATTTGGTTTAGATGCGAGTAGAAAAGCGGTTGGATTTCGTTCTAACAGAGTTGCAGACACTGATCCTGTGGGAGGTCAAAGAGACTTAATTATTGGAGAGTTTGTGAATTGGGGAGCTGAATCTCGAATTTTAAAACGTTATAAAATTAAAAATCAAACCAGTGCCTTATTGCTAGGAGCAAAATATTATCAGTCAAAAAATACAGGAATTCAAGGTCCTGGAAGTTCAGGTTCTGATGCAAATTTCAACATTGCAACAAACGAATTTCCATTCTATCAAAACCAATCCAATTATTCTTATCCTAATTTAAATCTATCAGTTTTTGGAGAAAACATATTCAAAATCACATCCAATTTTTCAGTTACTCCAGGTTTCAGATTTGAAAAAATAAAAACACAGGCTAATGGATGGTACCGCAAAATTAATCTTGATTTTTCTGGGAATGTAATCCTTGATGAAACCAAAAATGAAAACAACGTTAAAGATCGAAACTTTTTCTTATTTGGAGTTGGCTTGAGCTATAAACCGCAAAATAAAATAGAAATTTACGGAAATGTTTCTCAAAATTATCGTTCGGTGACATTTAATGACATTCGTACTGTTAGTCCAAGTCAGGTAATCGCTGAAAACATAACGGACGAAAAAGGTTATACCTCCGATATTGGAATTAGAGGCCAAATTGGAAGTAAAATAACATTTGACACTAGTATTTATGGACTTTATTATGATGACAAAATTGGTGAATATGAAACAGAAAACCCTAATGGTTCGGCAGCAGTTGTTAGATTAAGAGACAATATAGGAACAGCCTTAACCTATGGTTTTGAAACGATGTTTGATTGGAGTTTGAACAAGACTTTTTTTGAAAATAATGATAACTTAATCTGGAATTTATTTTCAAATATTGCAGTTACAAATTCTGAATATTTAAAATCAAATGCACCAAATATTGAAGGAAATAAAGTTGAATTTGTGCCACTATACAATATCAAAACTGGGACAGGTTTTGGCTATAAAAACTTCATGTCAAGTATACAATTTACTTATGTTTCGTCTCAGTTTACTGAAGCAAAAAATAGTAGGACGGATTTAAAAGACAACACATACGGTATTTTTGGACAAATTCCGGATTACTATGTAGCCGATTTTTCATCATCGTATAAATTGGGAAAATGGAAATTAGAAGTTGGTGTGACGAATCTTACAAATAACAGTTATTTTACAAGAAGAGCTACCGGCTATCCTGGCCCAGGAATCATTCCTTCTGATGCGAGATCATTTTATACAACGCTTGAATTTGTTTTTTAGAAAAAAAACAATCATAGAATATTCTAATAACTGAATTATTTATACTAAAAATGAACAAACAAACATTTAGAGGCTTACACCGTGATTTAGGCTATTTTTATATCGGATTAATTGTATCCTTTGCTTTTTCGGGGATTTTAATGAATCATAGAGATATTTTTCATGCCGAAAAATACACAGTAGAAACCAAAGAAATTTCGGTTACTGTACCACAAGAAGAAGAAAAAATAACTGAAAAATTTGCAGAAGATTTTGGAAAACAATTGGGCATTGATGATAAATTTCGCCGTCACAAAGTGAAAGATGGTGAGTTTAAAATTTCTTTCGAAAAGCACGATGTTGAAATTGACATGAAAACCGGAAAAGGTGAAATTGTATCCTTCCAAAAAACACCTATCGTTAGCCAAATGATGAAGCTACACAAAAATACTTCTAATTGGTGGATTTACTATTCGGATATTTTTGGATTGTCTTTAATCTTTATTGCGATAACTGGAACGATTATGATACCTGCTGGTAAATTTAGTTTTAAACGTAGAGGTTGGAAACTGGCATTTGCCGGAATTTTGTTTCCCCTTCTCTTTTTGATATTCTTAGCTTAAAAAAAATCCCGCTTTATGCGGGATTTTTTTTTTAGGTATTATTTCGTTGGAATGTTTCCTAATATTTCTAATAAGAACTTCCAGAATTTTTGAGACGATTTAATTGAAGCTCTTTCGTCTGGACTATGCGCTCCATGAATGGTTGGACCAAAAGAAATCATATCCATTCCCGGATAATTTGTTCCTAAAATTCCGCATTCTAAACCTGCGTGACAAGCCACAACGTTTGGTTTTGCTCCATTTTGCTTTTCGTAGATATTAACCAAAACATCTAAGATTTCCGAATTAACATTTGGTGTCCAACCTGGATAACTTCCACCAAATTCAACTTCACATCCAAATAATTCATAGGCCGAACGCAAGGCATTCGCTAAATCAAATTTTGAGCTTTCAACCGAAGAACGGGTTAAATTCTGAATCGAAATTTCACCATCTTTTACAATTACTCTTGCAATATTATTTGAAGTTTCAACCAAGTCTTCCATATCAGCGCTCATTCGGTACACTCCGTTATGGGCAGCATAAAGGGATCTTAACAATCCTTCTTGTACACCTAAATCCATTACATTGGCTGGCAAATCTGATTTTTCAATCAAAATTTCCAATTTAGGTTCCGTTGTTTTGAATTCTGTTTTGATATCATTGATTACCTCTTGCATGTCGAACACATAGGCTTCATCATACATTTCGGCAATAATAACTTTCGCAACGCTTTCACGCGGAATTGCATTACGCAAACTACCTCCTGAAATTTCGGCAATTTGCAAACCAAAATTTTCAAATCCGTCAAATAACAAACGGTTCATGATTTTGTTAGCATTCCCTAATCCTTTGTGAATGTCCATTCCGGAGTGTCCTCCTTTTAATCCTTTCACAGTAATAGTATAGCCTACAGAACCTTCTGGTGTTTCTTCCACGTTATACCCACGAGTAGCTGTTACATCTACTCCACCGGCACAACCGATATCAATTTCATCGTCTTCTTCGGTATCTAAATTCAAAAGAATTTGTCCTTGCAAAATCCCTCCTTTTAAATTCAACGCCCCTGTCATTCCTGTTTCTTCATCAATCGTAAACAAGGCTTCAATAGCAGGATGTGCAATATCTTTACTCTCAAGAATAGCCATAATCGCAGCTACTCCAAGTCCATTATCCGCACCTAATGTCGTTCCTTTAGCACGAACCCAGTCACCATCGACATACATGTCAATCCCTTGTTTATCAAAGTCAAAAACAGTATCATTATTTTTTTGATGTACCATATCCAAATGCCCTTGCATTACGATAGGCTTACGATTTTCCATCCCTGGTGTGGCTGGTTTTCGGATAATTACGTTGCGTATTTCATCTTCAAAAGTTTCCAATCCTAAACTGGTTCCGAAGTTTTTCATGAATTCGATAACTCGCTCTTCTTTTTTAGACGGACGAGGCACTGCGTTTAAATCGGCAAATTTGTTCCAAAGTGCTTTGGGTTCCAAATTTCTTATTTCTTGGCTCATTATTGTTAGTTTTATTTTTCAGAAGTCCAAAGTTACAAAGTTTGGAGTATAAAAGGATTAGTTTGTTTTTAAAAATAATCTATATTTGATTAAAAAGGTATCCCATGAGATTTTTAATCATGTTGTTTTTTTGTAGTCCATTCCTAGCTCAAAATATGGAGACAAGTCTTGAACATATTTGCAAGGAAAATCAATTAATGGGACTAGCGGTTTACACTTTTTCTAGTACAACTGAGAAAGTATATGCTGTTGGCTATCGAAATGAAGCTCAAAAATTACCCATTACTCCCGAAACTAAATTCAGAATTGCTTCTATTTCTAAAGCATTTACCGCTTTGGGATTGATGAAATTGTATGATAAAAAAATGTTTCAATTGGATGATGCTATCTCTGACTATCTGAATTTCAAAGTTGAAAATCCTAACTTCCCTGGTGTTCCTATTACTTTTAGAATGTTGCTGAGTCATACATCCTCAATTCAAGATGGTGCGGGTTATGATGCTTTTTTAGCGTCTACCTACAATGAAACTCCTAGTCCTAGTGTAAGCAGTGTAATTACTCCAACAGGCAAAAGTTTCACATCCGATATGTTTATGAACTATAAACCGGGTACTTATTTTACCTATTGTAATTTTAATTATGGACTGATTGGAACTTTGATAGAAAAAATAAGTAAGCAGCGTTTCGATATTTATATGAAAAACGAAATACTAAATCCATTAGGTATTACAGCAACATTTAATCTGCAAGATATTGAAGATATTCAAACAATCGGAACGATATATCGATTTGATGAAAAGGGTTGGCTTCCCAATAAAGATGATTTCAAAGGAATAAAACCTTCACCAAGTGATTTAAATAATTATAAAGTTGGAAATAATGCTGTTTTTTTTGCACCTCAAGGCGGATTAAGAGCTTCAGCATTAGATATTGGAAAATTCATAAAGTATCTAAAAAATGAAGGGAAGACAGCTAAAATACTTTCAAAAAAAACGATTCAATTGATGAAAAAAAATCAGTGGACTTTCACTGGAAATAATGGAGATCATTATAATGGATTTTTCAAGCAATATGGATTAGGATTACATCAAACGAATTTGAATACTTCCGATTTAATCTATGATCCTGATTTTTTTGGAAATTTTATCGGGCATGCTGGAGATGCTTATGGATTAATTAGTGATGCATATTTTTCTGAAAAACAAAATTTTGGTTTTGTAGTTATTACAAATGGTTGCTTAATTCCGTTTGAAAAAGGTAAAAACAGTTCCTTTTATAAATTTGAAGAAGAAATTTTTAAATTGGTTTGTGAGGATTTTATCAAAAAAACAAGTAAAGTTAAATAGGGCAATTAAAAAAATGAAAACAAAAAACATAGTAATTTTGTTATTGGTTGTTCAAATTATTGGATTACAACTATTGACTTTTTTTCCAGAATTTGTGGAAAACAATTACAGTAATGGCTTATATGTATACCTCTCAAAATTTTCGAGAATACTTTTAGGGTGGATTCCTTTTTCTGTTGGGGATATTTTTTACGGTTTATTAATCATTTGGGGTATTAGATGGTTTTTTATACATCAAAAAACCCATTGGAAGTCAAAAGTAGCATCTATTATAAGTTTAGTTTCGGTGGTCTATTTTTTATTTCATTTGTTATGGGCTTTTAATTACTATCGATTGCCATTGTTTGAAAAAATGAATATTAAAAGAGAATATACCGATGAGCAATTAATACAATTCACTCAAAAATTAATTGCAAAAACTAACACTATCCATTTTACAATCACAAAAAACAGTAGCAAACCAGTTCAATCGCCTTATGATGTAAATAAAATATTTGAAAAAGTAGAAAATGGATATCAAAAACTAGCTTTACAACACCCCTTTTTCACATACTCTAATCCGAGTATAAAGAAATCATTATTCAGTTATCCTCTAACCTATATGGGCTTTGGAGGCTATTTGAATCCGTTTACCAATGAGGCGCAAGTCAATAGTTTGCCTCCAAAATATAATTTACCTGCTACCACTTGTCACGAAATGGCGCATCAAATGGGATTTGCCAGTGAAAGCGAATGCAATTTTATTGGTTTTTTAGCTTCGACACAAAATGAAGATTTACATTTTAAATATGCGGGTTATACCTATGCATTACGCTATTGTTTGGCAAATATTGCAACCAAAGACGAAGCGAAATTCAATCAACTACTCAAAACTATACATCCTGGCATTTTGACTAATTTTCAAGAAAGTGAAGATTTTTGGATGAGTCACAGAAGTTTTATCGACAAAGGTTTTGAAATATTTTATGATCATTTTTTAAAAATGAATCAACAAAAGGATGGTATGGAG
The DNA here is from genome assembly GCF_004122165.1 of Flavobacterium amnicola. GTDB lineage: Bacteria > Bacteroidota > Bacteroidia > Flavobacteriales > Flavobacteriaceae > Flavobacterium > Flavobacterium amnicola. The sequence goes on along the minus strand of NZ_SBKO01000005.1, from coordinate 19,352 downwards.
AGCTATAGTAAGTTCGTCGATTTGTTGGTGAATTATTATGATAAAAGGGAATTGTAAGAGTTGAGAAAAAAGAGAAAAGAGAAAAGAGAAAAGAGAAAAGATACAAGGAAAAAGTTCTATAGTTACTAAACTTATCCCTTTTGCCTTATCCCTTATCCCTATAAATTTATTTAATTTCAGTTACGATTACCGTAAAAGGTTTTTTACCCACATTAGTAGTTTTGTGTGTGACTGCTTCAGACCAACCTACTTGTCCTGATTTTAATTCGACTACAACGGTTTCTTTATCTTTTATTTCCGTTTTCATTTTAACATTTGTCACAGCATATACTGAATACTGTGGGTGAGAATGCCAATCTGCAACAGCTCCTGGTGCAAAAGTTACTTCTGCAACACTCACTTTTTCGTTATCTGTCAAAACTTTTTTTGTGACTCCAGGCCACGACTCCATTTTTGTTTGTCCATTCATATTATGCACATTAATAAATAGCATAATAGCAACGAATGAGAATTTCATCAACATTGAGTTTTTCATTTTTTTTTAAATTAAATTCTTGCCTACTCTTTTGGTTTTCGGCTTCCTTTTCGATAAGGACAATCTTTCATTTGTTTGAAGTTTACATGAACCTCAAACCCATGTGTACCGTCAAGTAATTGGGTAAAAGTTGAAAGGAATTTAGCGTAAATTTTAACTTATTTAGCCAGCTTAAAGTTACAAAAAAAAAAATCATGATATAACTATAAATCATGATTTTATAAAGCTTTCCATAGGTTCTGTTAGTTAAATCTCATCGCTGGTAAACGTGGTAAAACTTTTCTTTTTGTATGGACGTATAATTAAACGCCCTTCTCGATCAAAACGAATGTAGTTATAGACCCAATTCAGGAATACGACTGCTTTATTTTTGAATCCGATTAAAGAAAATAAATGCACAAACATCCAAACAAACCAAGCAAAAACGCCACTAAAATGATATTTGGGTAAATCGACAACTGCTTTATTACGACCAATAGTAGCCATAGACCCTTTATCATTATACAAAAAGGGTTTCATAGGCTGATTTTGAATAAGATGCACCAAATTTTCTCCGAGTAAAGCGCCTTGCTGTAAAGCCGGTTGTGCCATCATGGGATGTCCTTGCGGATTGGCGTCGCTTTCCATAGCGGCAATATCTCCGATGGCAAAAATATTATCATATCCTTTTACCTGATTGAATTCATTTACGCGAATGCGTTCAACACGCTCAATTAGGGCTTCAGAAGATAATCCCTGAATGGCAGCGCCTTGAACCCCTGCTGTCCAAATAACAGTTGCTGATTCAAAAGTTAGCTCTGAATTGGTAGTTACCGTTCTTCCATCATAATTAGTCACACGCACATTCTTCCAAATTTTTACTCCTAGACTTTCAAGAAATGCCTCCGATGCTTTAGAAGATTTCTCACTCATTGTGTTTAAAATTCGGTCGCCGCTTTGGATTAAGTTGATTTCCATTTTACGTATATCCAAATCAGGATAATCTTTTTGCAGAATTGCTTTTTTCATTTCGGCCAAAGCACCTGCCAACTCTACTCCTGTTGGACCTGCGCCCACTAAAACAAAATTAATCAGTGCATTTTTATCAGCAGCATCTTTAGTGAGAACGGCTTGTTCGAAATTTTCCAAAATCAAACTTCTAATATTCAACGATTGCGGAATCGTTTTCATCGACATCGAATTGCGTTCGATTTCTTTATTTCCAAAATAATTGGTTTTAGAACCTGTAGCAATTACTAAATAATCATAATGTAAATCACCAATTTCAGAAATAATTTTTTGATTATCGGCATCAATTTCTTTAACGGAAGTCAATCGAAAATAAAAATCGGGACAATCTTGCATTACTTTTCGAATCGGGTAGGCAATAGAACCTGCTTCTAATCCACCTGTTGCCACTTGATACAATAACGGCTGAAACGTATGATAATTATGCTTGTCTAAAAGTACTACTTGAAGGTTTTTATTCTTAAGTTTTTTAGCCAAAGAAATTCCGGCAAAACCGCCACCTATAATTACGACTCTTTTTTTAGAAGATTGGGGAATGTTCATTGAATTAATTTTTCAGATTCCCAAAGTTACAAAAGAGTTCAGGAGTTTAAAGGTTTAGAAGAATAGATTTTTACTTTATTTGTAACAAATTCGGCCAAAATACTACTAATTTCTATATGAGTACCACGCTAGAGCAATCCTTTGTTACGCAACTAAAAGAAAATCAGAACATTGTTCATAAGATTTGTCGGCTATATACTCAAAATGAGGACGAACACAATGATTTGTTTCAGGAAATAACCATTCAGCTTTGGAAAGCCTTTCCTAAGTTTAGAGGCGAATCAAAATTTTCAACTTGGGCTTATAGAGTGGCTCTTAATACTGCTATTACTTTATATCGAAAATCAACCAAATCAGTCAATACAATTGAATTTGAAACTGGTAGGCATTTTGTTTTGCAGGAAGAATACAACTATGAGGAAGAAGAACACATCAAACTATTATACAAAGCAGTTCAGCAATTAAATGACATTGAAAAAGCCTTGGTCTTCATGTATTTGGAAGATAAAGATTATACTGAAATTGCCGAAACATTGGGTATTAGTGAAGTTAATGCCCGTGTGAAAATGAATAGAATTAAAACAAAACTGAAACAAATTATTAATCCGTAACGATAAAGGAGAAAATGGAAGAGTTGGATTTATTAAAAAAAACTTGGAATAAAAGCGATAATTATCCGAATGTTTCGGAAGAAAAAATCTATGGCATGTTGCACAAGAATTCTTCTTCGGCGATAAAATGGATATTTATTATTAGTGTAATAGAAATTTTATTCTGGACTGGATTGAGCTTTATTTTTAGCGACGACACTAAGTATACCGATTTATTGGAAGCCTATCATCTAAAAATAATAATTGAAACGTTTACCTACGTAAATTACCTTATCATCGTCTATTTTATTATAAAATTTTATAGAAATTACAAAAAAATAAGCACCTCAGACAGTGTTAAAGGCATGTTAGCCAGTATTTTAAATTCCCGTAATACGGTTAAATACTATTTTTGGTATAATTTAAGTATGATTATCGTTATTTACTTCATTTTCATGATTTCACAAATTACGCATGATCAAAAAATCCAACAAATATTGCACGACTCTGTAGAGAATAGTAATATGCGTTTTGTGTTTTTAATTGGGGTTTATTTAACTATTTTGATTTTTATTATAGGCGTTTTCATCTTGTTATATTATATTATGTATGGCCTCCTATTAAAGCGTTTGAAGAAAAATTTTAACGAATTAAAAAAAATTGATTTTAAATAAATAAAAAAGTAAGATTATTCTTATATTTTATTTATTTTTGACTAAATCTAAATAAACAAACTTTATGAGAAATTTAAAATTAGTGGATTTACAGAATCCTGTAACTTCAAATCTGAGTGATGCCACATCAACTACAGTTATCGTAGCCGTAGGAGTATATGTTGGAACAAGTATAGCAACTTGGCTAGCAGATTAAATTTTAACTTGTAATCAAACTGTGAAGTTAACCTTCACAGTTTTTTTTTATATGGACTATAAATCGTTTTTACACAAACTAGAAGGACTGGATAATGCAGAAATCTGTCATAATTTATCTCAACTTTCTTCAACTTTCTCAATAACAAATTTTTTAAATTACCATTTAAAAAATTTAACCAAATTGGATTATTATTTTCCAATTGATTCTTCCTCAACACGCTACAAAATTGACAATACAAGCTATTTCGAATTATCTTTAATTATACTAGACAATGCTGGTCGAAAGAATCCAAAAAAATTGTATTCTAATAATTCTGATGTTTTTTTCTGTCCTCTATTTTCTGATCAAAACAATAACAGCTACAGCATCTATTCGCAGAAAAAAAGCTGTCAGCCAAATATTTTATTAAAAGACTCGAAATTAGAAATAATTGAATCCAACATTTTAAAATCAAACGTCACCATTTTTATTGAAAAATTTTATAATCTTATACGATTTGAAAATAACAGCCCTGTATATTTTCTAAGTTTAACCAAGTTAATTGATTATGAGAATTTCATTTGGGAATATGACACAAACACCTTAGCACCTATTAGGCTCATTTCTACAGATCAAAATGATAACCGTCTTATTTCTACACTAAAAATTTTATCCGAAATTGGAAATCAAGATTCTTTAGATTTTATTCATAACACATTGCAATCAAACGAAAACCATTCAATTCGATGGGAAGCATTGAAAGCGCTAATCAATTTGGATTATGATTCGGGAATTATTCAGTTAAAAAAAATGCTGTTAGACTCGCATCCTGAAATTCAAAAAGCAGCAAAAGAATCTCTAAAACTATTAAACTCCGAAAATGCCAATACTATTTAACGATACCAGTAATAAAAGCCTAGAATTAAAAGAATTTATTGAAATCGCTAATTCTAAAATTGAATTTGACAATATTGATTCCCTTTTGAGTATCAAAGATGAACTATTAATGTTAGGCAATAATCGAAATTTCTTTATCAATTATTTGAATGAAGAATTAAAAGACAATCTATCCGGATTCCAATCAGAGAATAGTTACAACGAACAAAGTTTTTTATTATACAATACAGATGATTATTACATAAGAGCAACGTATTGGCCGATGCTATCTGAAAACAGTATCATTAAAAATTCTCAAAATCAAGTATTTTCGTATAATTATGCACATGATCATAATTTTGCATTATTAACTACGGGATATAAAGGAGAAGGATATTGGACAAAAATTTGGCAATACGATTACAATAAAACCATTGGATATGTGGGAGAAGATGTTCAACTGGATTTTTCTATTCACACAAACCTTTGTGAAAAAAGAGCAATCTTTTATGAACCATCAAAAGACATTCATATTCAGTTACCTCCTACTACTGAAGATTCATTAGCCATAAATGTGATCCTAAAATCGTATAATCAATTCAACATGAAACAATATGAATTTGATATTCCAAACCAAAAAATAAGCGGGCTTATCAAAGGGTCTACCGAATCTAAATTTGGAATAATAGATTTGGCTTCAAAATTTGGAGACGATGAAACAAAAAATTTCTTGATGGAACTTTCCAAAAAACATTGTATCCCACATATAAGACAAGAATCAATAATAGCCTTACACAAATTAGAGAATACTAAGAATCATCTTGAAATGGGATTACAGGACAACGATAAATCGGTTCGAAAATATTTTGAATTGTTACTACCATAAAAACAATTCAAAATAGTTCCTAAAAATTTATTGCTGTTTTACAATTTCCACAAACGCATTTTGTTCAATTCTTCCAGTTCTTCAATTTCTTCAACTGAAAGTACTTTTAAAAAAGAAGGATGTTGTTCAATCGCGTATTCAATTTTTTCTACAATTTCTTCAATTGTTTCATTTTCATAGTCAATTTGAAGGGGCTCTTTTACAGTAAAGGACTGAAGTATACCTTTCTTTTTTAATCGCAATCCTTTTTTATCAAACGAGCGACGAAATCCATCAATCACAATAGGAACTACAATAGGTTTGTGCTGTTTTATGATATGAGCAGTCCCTTTTCTCACCGGTTTAAATGATTTGGTTGTTCCTTGCGGAAATGTAATGACCCAACCATCTTCTAAGGCAATTTTGATGTTTTCGGTGTCATTAAAGTTAACTTCTTTTTGTTCGCTTTTATCCAAATCTTTCCCTCCTGCTCTCCAAGTTCTTTCTACTGTTATAGCGCCAACATAGGCTAAAATTCTGGGTAATAAACCAGATTGCATGGTCTCTTTGGCTGCAACATAGTAAATATTTAGTTTAGGATCCCATAAATAACCAATGTTTTTGATATTATCAGCACGACCTTTTAAACTGGCATTAAAGACATGAAACATCGCGACTACATCGGCAAAATAGGTTTGATGGTTGGAAATAAACAATACATTCGTATCGGGTAAATCGCGTATAATTTCGGAACCATCCACTTGTAATGCATTAAAACCGCGATAACGACGATGGGTTAAAGCACCGAAAATTCGGATTAACCAGCGTTTGATAAATAAAATATGACCAAAAGGATTTCTTTTAAATAAACCCATAATTTTTTTTGATTTGAGTCTGCGAATTTACAAAAAAATTATAAGACTCTTTTTATAACATCTTTCAATTCACTCATCATCATGGCGGTGGCGCCCCAAACCAAATGATTTCCAATTTGAAAAGCAGGTACTGAAATATCAGTAGCGTAAGATGTAGACATCTCAACATTTACAATTATACTTTCATCAAGAAACTGCAACAAAGGTAATTCTATCAATCCTGAAACTTCGTCTGGACTCAATGTAAAAGTCAATTCTTCTCTAGAAAAACCCAAAAAAGGAGAAACCAAATAATTACTCGGCGGGATATACACTTCTGTAAAAGCCCTAATTACTGATACTTTATCTTTTTCCACACCTATTTCTTCATGCGTTTCTCTTAAGGCCGTTTGTGATAAATCGGCGTCATACAATTCGACTTTACCACCTGGAAAAGCGATTTGAGAAGCATGAATTCCTGGGTACGAATTTCGTACGATTAAAGCCAAATGTGTAATATTACTTTTAGGATATAAAAGCATCAAGACGGCTGCTTTTTTCGGAACTACGTTGGCTAGATTTTGGCGTTCCAAAAATTCTATACGTTCGGGCGGCACCATTTTTGCATGTGCTGTCGTCGCTGGAAGCATTTCATTTGCTATCTTTGGAACATATTTTAAAAAATCAGAAAAGTCCATTTTGCCAAGTTTTAACAATAGTAATCCTATTGATTCTTACAAATCAATCTTATAAATTTAGGACATTTTTTTTGATATACCAATTTTAAGTCATTCAAATCCATGTATAGTAAAGAAGAAAGCATCAGAATAAAAAAGGAATTTTGGACACAATTCGCGGAAGCTTATCCACGAAAATGGTTATTATACAATACTAAAATTAAAGATGTAAGCTTCAAGTTTTTTGTAGATAATAAAAAAGCGCAAGTCCTTTTAGATATTGAACCCAAAGACGAAGAAAAAAGAAAAATTTATTTTGAAAAAGTCGAATCTTTAAAAACTATTTTACTTGAAGACTATTTACCAGAAGCCATTTTCGAAAGAAATTACTACTTAGAATCTGGTAAAATTATCAGTAGAATATGGGTGGAAACTGACGGAATTAGCATTAACAACAAAGCCACTTGGAATACTATTTTTGATTTTTTCAACGAACATATGGATGCTTTTGAACGCTTCTTCTATGAAAATGAAGATTATATAAAAGATTTAGAAGTTAACACAAAAATTCAATCTTAATTGTTTGTTCCGATTCAAATCAAGCTTTGATTTATCATCTATACTGTAAAATGTATACAGAGGAATATTTTACACTTTCTTTCCTTCCGTGATGCTACTTTCTACAAGAATTTACATGCATTAACTTGTCATTTTCTAAAAAAATATATTTTAAGTTATTGTTTTTCAATACTTTAAAAGTTTTAATTAAAAAATTTTATTTTTTTTGTAACAATTGATTTCGGTTTGTATCAAAAGAGAAAATAAACAAACTAAAAAATAATAATTATGAAATCAATGATTCACACAAACGAAACAAACAATTCTAGAAGCTTTAGTAAAAAAGTCATCATTTTAGTAGTCGCAATTCTTGCATTTGTAAATGTATTTGCACAAAATCAACACTCTTTTGAAGTAACTGTAATTGGCAAAGGAAAACCGGTATTATTAATTCCGGGATATTCTTGTAGTGGAGACGTTTGGAAAGAAACCGTAGCACATTTAAAAAACAAATACGAACTTCATGTAATTACTATTGCAGGATTTGGAGGCGTAAAACCTATTGAAAATGAGGAAATACTTAAAACCGTTCACAATGACATCATTCAATATGTAAACGATAAGAAATTAAAAAAACCAATGATTATAGGTCACAGTCTTGGTGCATTCATGACTCTTTGGTTACAAAGCAGCCAGCCAAAAATGTTTGGAAAAAGTATTTGTGTTGATGGACTTCCATTTGTTTCTGCGGTAGGAAAACCTGAAATCACTGCTGAAATTACTAAAAACAATCCGCAATTTAACAAACAAGCAGTAATCAAAAATTTTGAATCATTACCTTCTGAGGGTTATGTGAAAAATATGACCAAAGCCATGTTGTATCAGGTAAATGATAGTGTTCGTGCCAAACAAATTGCTGAATGGAGTTTTAAAAGTGATCGCAAAACTTTAGGTAGCACGATAGTAGAAATGTCGACAACCGATTTAAGACAAGAAATTTCAAAAATTGAAGCGCCTATTTTGATTTTAGCCAGCCTTTGGGGAACCAAAGAAGCCAGTGAAAAAGAGTACGGAATTCAATATGTACAGCTAAAAAACAAAACCATCAAAGTAGCCGAAGCAAAACATTTCATCATGTATGATCAACCAGAATGGTTTTATAACGAAATTGATTTATTTTTAAACTCAAAATCATAAACAAATAGTGAGTTCAATAGAAAATCAATTTAAAGACATTTATTCCACTTATTCTCAAAAAGTCCATCGGTTGTGTTTGGGGTACACCGGTGACAGTATGCAGGCGGATGATTTACTGCAAGAAGTATTCATAAAAGTTTGGGAAAATTTAGAAAAATTCAGAGGCGAATCGCAAGTCAGCACTTGGTTATACCGAATTACTGTTAATACGTGCCTTTTGTACATCAGAAATGCTAAAAAAACGACTAAAGTAGATATTGAAAAAACTGTTTTAAAAATAAGTGAAGATACTGATGAAAAGGAAAATCAAATTCAGCTTTTATACAAATGTATTAGCGAATTACCTGAATCCGACCGACTCATCATTACACTTTTATTAGAAGAAGTTCCTTATGCTGAAATTGCATCGATTACCGATATTTCAGAAGGAAATCTAAGAGTAAAAATTCACCGAATCAAACAACAACTTAGCACTATTTATTCGAAATATGAAAGAATTTAATAACCTTCAGGAAATCTGGAAACAACAGCAACAAACAACGCTTCCTGATGTTTCTCAAATCATCACGAAAGCAAAAAAAGACCGAACACAATATTCTAATAAAGTGTTTTTTCAAATTGCCACTCTCGTTTTAGTATTACCCGTTTTATTTTGGGTAGGCTCAACAATTAATTTTAAAATGTCAACAACTTATATTGGATTATTGTTAATGGCTTTATGCGTTACAGCTTTTTCTTTGGTACGATTATCACAAATGATCACGTTGCGAAAAATAGATTTGACTCAAAAACCATCCCTAACTTTAAACCAACTTGAAAAATATTATGCTTTTCAACAAATAGTAAGCACCAAAATTAGTCTTGCTTATTTTATAGTTTTAAATATAGCATTTGTCTTTTATTTTATTGAAGTAATGCAACCTATGTCAACTGGTCTTAAAGCATTTGTATTATTTCTTTATGTCGGTTGGATGCTCTTTGCGTATTTCTATTTAGGTAAAAAACAAAAACAAAAAGAATACGATAGGATACAAGAGATGATTGATGCCATTAAACAAATGGAAGATCAATATGAGAAATAAAAAAAGCACTTCAAATGAAGTGCTTTTTTTATGTGGGCGATGAGGGGTTCGAACCCCCGACCCCCTCGGTGTAAACGAGGTGCTCTGAACCAGCTGAGCTAATCGCCCGAAATTATTTTAAATGTCTTCGAGAAACATTTTGTGGGCGATGAGGGGTTCGAACCCCCGACCCCCTCGGTGTAAACGAGGTGCTCTGAACCAGCTGAGCTAATCGCCCAATAAACAAGAAGAATATCTTCCGTTATTGTGGGTGCAAATATAGAACAGTTTTTCATATCTGCAAACAATAATTGAAAAAAATTACACAATTTCTGCCACTACAAAAGTACTTCCACCGATATAAATGAAATCGTTTGGATGGGCCTTTTTTAGTGCCTTTTCATAAGCTTCTGATACCGAATCAAATACTTCTCCAATTAAATTATATTCTGCTGCTTTTGCTTTTAAAATTGCTGCTGCTAAACCTCGAGGAACATTGGGTTTACAAAAATAATATTTCGCATTTTTTGGAAATAAAGGTAAAATATCTTCCAAATCTTTATCATTCACTACTCCTAAAACAAAGTGTAATTGTTCAAATTTTTCTTTTTGAATTTGATTCAGCACAATTTTTAATCCGTGACTGTTATGCGCCGTGTCACAAATTGTTTTCGGGTTCGCATTAATTTGTTGCCATCTTCCCAACAAACCGGTATTTTTAACAACCTTTAACAATCCGTTTGTCAAATCAGATTCTGAAATCGTAAAATAGTTTCGCAACACTTCAATAGTTTGCACCACCGTTTTTTTATTGTGAAATTGATAATCGCCCAGTAAAGCAGAGTCATATTCTTTGGATATCAAATCGGAGGCAAAATAAATTTCTGCATTACATTCCGAAGCTTTTGCCAAAAACACTTCTTTTGTTTCTGGAGTATATTCACCAATAACGACAGGAATGTTCGGCTTTATAATTCCTGCTTTTTCCGATGCAATTGACGTTAAAGTAGTACCAAGGAACTGTGTATGATCGAAACCAATATTAGTAATCACCGAAACCAAAGGAGTAATAATATTTGTAGAATCTAACCTTCCACCCATACCGACTTCAATAATGGCTAGATCTACTTGTTCTTTGGCAAAATAATCAAAGGCCAATCCCACTGTCATTTCGAAAAAACTCAAACTGTTTGATTCAAAAAAAGACTTGTTAATTTCAATAAAATCGACCACAAAATCTTCTGAAATCATTTCGCCATTGATTTTAATTCGTTCTCTAAAATCCTTTAAATGCGGCGAAGTATACAAACCCACTTTATAACCTGCCTCTTGAAGCACCGAAGCTATCATTGAGGAAGTTGAACCTTTCCCGTTGGTTCCCGCGATGTGAACCGATTGAAATTTTTGTTCTGGATGCTGCAAATGATTGGCTAATAAAACCGTGTTGTTCAAATCGGCTTTATAAGCAGAAGCCCCTTGTAATTGATACATAGGCAACTGCGCAAACATCCAGTTAATTGTTTCCTGATAGGTCATTTGGAATAATAATTGCTATTTACATCATTGCTATAAAATAAAAGAATCATTTTTTAGTTTAATACCTTAGAGACTTTTATCTTTATTGCAAAATTGAGATTATTTTTAAAATAAATTACAACGAATTTAGTTTATGATTGGATTTTTATTACAAGCGCAAAACGACACTATTGCTCAGGCATCCGGAGCCGTGATTGAAAACATTGGAAAAGAAAATGAAATTTCGGTATTGGAATTTATCTTCAAAGGAGGGTTTTTCTTAATTCCGATTGCTTTATTATTGTTTTACACCATTTACATTATTATAGAACGGTACATCTACATTAAAAAAGCGACCAAACACGATCCGCACTTATTGAAAGACATTCGTACACATTTGAACAACGGAAGTATCGATTTAGCTATTACAGCTGCCGAAAGAGATGGAGCTGCATCAGCCAATGTGATTAAAGAAGGAATTCAAACGATTGGAAGACCAATTGCTGAGATCGAATCGAATATGGAAAAAGTAGCCAATATTGAAATTGGTGAAATGGAGAAAAAATTAGCTATTTTGGGATTAGTTGCCGGTATTGCACCTACTTTAGGATTTATTGGAACGATCTCTGGGGTAATCAAGATTTTTTACAGCATTTCGGTGACAGAAAACATCAGTATCGGAAATATTTCTGGAGGTTTATACGAAAAAATGATTAGTAGTGGCGCTGGACTTATTGTAGGTATTGTAGCCTACTCTGGTTATCACTTGTATAACAGTATGATTGACAATTATTCGTTAAACATGCAAAGACACGTATTAGAGTTTGTTAATATAATTCAGAGACCAAATGCCGATAAAACGAAATAAACGATTTGAAGCCGAAGTCGCCACCAGTTCTTTGAGCGACATCATGTTCTTCTTGCTATTGTTCTTTTTAATTATCTCGACTTTAGCCAATCCGAACGTGATTAAAATGACTTTGCCAAAGGCTAAAAACAATGAAAAAACCAATAAACAACTAATTAGTTTATCGGTTACCGAAGAAAAACGCTTTTACTTAGACAAGCAAGAAGTTACTTTTGATAAATTGGAAGCTGAATTACTTGCAAAAATTGGAGATAATAAAGAACAAGCCGTTGTAGTTCGTATTCCGTATAACTTACAAGTACAGGATTTAGTTGACGTACTACAAATTGGAGTAAGGAATAATTTAAAATTTGTGATTGCTACGAGTGCTTCGAAGTAAAATTTTAAATGAATAAAAAAACGTCCCAAATAATTTGGGACGTTTTCATTTATATCTATTTCAGATATTTAAATTCTTTTAATCTAATTCAAACTAAAACTATAAATAATTTTTCCGACTTGTCGTTCTGGAGCATCGGCACTGGCTTGCCATTTGGTATTCAATGCTGCTAATTTTGCTTGTTGTAGCAAACACGAAGCGGTATTTGTTGTTCCTTTAACACCCGCAACAGCATTAATCGTTTTACCAGTTTGATCTACAGTAACTTCTACCACAACTTTACCTTCTTCGTTACAGGTATAATTCGGTTGTGGTTTAGAGAGTGCCTTTCTATTACCTAAGGAATAACCAACTACGCCTCCACTTCCACTTCCTGAACCACCACCTGATCCTGAACCCGAACCACTTCCTGTTCCTGTTCCGTTACCCGTACCAGTTCCGCCTCCGGCTCCACCTCCAGAACCACCACTGCCGTAGTAATCATTAGAACCCAGACTTCCGTTAGTTTTTCCTTTGTTTCCAGAACGCGAATCGTCTCCGTCGCCCCCTTTTTTGGAGCCTCCTAAAATACTTGACAAGGCATCATTCGTGTTTTTATTGACTTTCGGTTTGGTCTCTGCGACCGGCTTCGGATCAATTTTAACTTTTGGCTTGGTAACTTTAACGGGATTAATTTTCTTCGGTATATTTACGGCTTCATTAGCTTCCGCATCACCCGAAATAATATCTTCCTCAGGTTCGGATGCTGCCGCCACATTTTTAACGGTTTTTACATCCAATTCTTCGCTTTGAAAATCTTTTCCAGAGCCAAAATCACTATTCCCGAAATTGATAGTTACACCACCACCTCCTCCACCTCCTGCGAGAAGTGCTTCATTCATATTGGAAGGTGGCCAAAAACGTATAAAAAACAAAATCAGCAAAAACAAAGTGTAAATCACTACAGTTAATAGTAACGATTTTCTCTTTTCTTTTGCTGATAAATCTAATGTTTGCATAATTCTTTTGTTGTCTAACAATAGTAACGAAAATACTATTTATTTGTTATGTTACAGAAGAAAAATCAATAATTATACCAATTGTTTTAATGCAATTTCAAATGCTCTGGCGCTGATGTTTTTCTTGTCTTCACCTAATGCATGAGTTTTTTCAATTGCTTTTTTGATAATATCTGAAGTATCGTTGAAGATGGCTTCGTCAGTCATTTGCACTTTTTTCTCCATAAAATATGCAAAAACACGCGCCATTCCGCAGTTTGAAATAAAATCTGGAATCAAACTCACTTTGCTATCTACTTCTTCCATAATCGGTCCGAAGAAAATTTCTTTATCGGCAAACGGAACATTCGCACCACAAGAAATCACTTCCAATCCAGCAGCAGCCATACTATCGACTTGCGCTTTAGTCACTAATCTTGACGCGGCACACGGTGCAAATACTTCTGCTCCAATAGCCCAAATTTTAGCGTTGATTTCTTCAAAAGGAATCATTTTATCAGAAACCAATTTGTTTCCGTCTTTATTTAAGAATAGGGTTCTAATTTCTTCAAAAGAGAATCCGTCTTCATTAATCACTCCACCATCTCTATCAATAATTCCAACCACTTTTGCACCCATTTCGGCTAAATAAAAAGCAGCTGCAGAACCTACGTTTCCGAAACCTTGTACAATGGCTTTTTTACCCACTACACTTCCGCCGTAAATATCATAATAATGACGAACTGCTTGTGCTACACCATAACCGGTAATCATATCGGCAACCGTGTATTTTTTGTTGATATCAGGAGAGAATGTTGTGTTCTCGATTACTTTTACAACCCCTTGACGTAATTGACCAATTCGGTTAATTTTATCGGCTTCGGTTGGCTTGAAATGTCCGTTGAAAACGCCTTCTTGTGGGTGCCAAACACCACACTCTTCGGTCATAGGAATTACTTCGTGAATTTCATCCACATTTAAATCGCCACCAGTACCGTAATAACTTTTTAATAAAGGAGAAACGGCTTTGTACCAACGTTGTAATACTCCTTTTTTTCTAGGATCAGCTGGATCAAAATTGATTCCCGATTTAGCACCACCAATGGCAGGACCAGAAACTGAAAATTTAACCTCCATAGTTTTAGCCAACGACAATACTTCATTCATGTCTAATCCCTTACGCATACGTGTACCACCACCGGCAGCACCACCTCGTAATGAATTAATAACGGTCCATCCTTCTGCTTCCGTTTCTGGATCTTTCCAGTTAAAAACTACTTCTGGTTCTTTATCTTCGAATTTCTTTAAAAGGTCTTTCATGGTATGTTAATTGTGTTAAGCTTATAAAAAAGTTGTGCAAATTTAACAAATCGAAATCTGTAATTTGCACAACTAACAATAAAATATTTTTATTTAGAATATTATTTTATAATTCCAAGTAAATCATTTTTCAAATCTTTGTCGACTGGATTCTCAGACAACCATATTCCTAAAAAGGCTTTTTTGAAGTCTAAACCAGCGATTTTTCCAACAAATTTTTCATTTTTCACAATCCAAATAGAAGTATCTGACGGATTATAAATTAAATTAAAAACATCGCCTTTTTTGGTTATATCACCATTTACAAGTGCTTCTAATTGTTTGGCTTCATTTTGAATTTTCATCATACCTTCATCTCCAACTGATTTTTCCAAACCAACATACAAGGCCTTTGATAATTTTTTAGAAGAAACTAAAGAAGAAAGAATTTCTATTCTAATTCCCATTGGCGTCTCACTATCCATAATAAAGTTAGGATCTTGGCTCAATGTTGTTAAATATAGTGCCTGTACATAGACATCCACCCAAGCTTTTGAACGCACACCAAAACCGTTAAGTTCTAATTTTTGACCTTCAAAAGTAATAGTTCTTGGAACCGTAACTCCTTCCACTTCAAATTGAGATTGTGCATTAACCGAAAAGACTTGTACTAAAAAGAGTAGCACAATGATTACATTTTTTTTCATTTTTTAATAAATTTAGGGTTTGCAAAAGTACTACAAATACACCTATTTTTCATCAACTCTAATGTGAATTTTTTGTTAAGAATCAAACAACACTCCAGAGCAATGATCTTGTTTAGAACCAGTTACACTAGACAACACATTGATTTCATTTCTTAGTTTTAAAACGCCCAATAGAGCAAAAATTAAGGCCTCTTTAAATTCGATAGTTTTCGCATTCGGAATAACAATTTGCATCTCAGGAAGATAATTCTTCATTTGCGCAATTAAAAAATCATTGTAAGCTCCACCACCAGTAATCAAGAGTTTTCCATTTTTTAATGGTAATGCGTTTGCGATTTGAAACGCAATATGCTCGGTAAAAGTTCTCAATTTATCTTCAATGGATAATTCATATTTTTCGATAATAGGAAGTACTATTGTTTTAACAAATTCAAATCCGAGTGACTTTGGATATTTTTTTTGATAGAAATCTAACGCATTCAATTCAGCTAACAAATCTTCTGAAGTGATACCGGACTTGGCAATAGTTCCTTTATTATCATATTGTAATCCAATTGTATTGGCATAAAAATTTAAAACGGTATTAACAGGCGAAATATCAAAAGCGATACGTTTTCCATTTTCTTCAAAAGAAACATTAGAAAATCCTCCCAGATTTAAACAATAGTCAAATTCTGAAAATAAAATTCGGTCGCCAATTGGCACTAACGGCGCACCTTGACCTCCTAATTGCACATCTTGTACTCTAAAATCACAAATTATTTTTTGGTTGACAATTTTTGCTATTTCAGGAAGGTTCCCAATTTGGAGAGTAAATCCGTTTTGAGGTTGGTGTAAAATTGTATGACCGTGACTGCAAACAGCATCAAGGTTTTTCAAATTAAATTTTTGAATAAAATTTGTAATTATTTCCCCTAAAACTTCGGTGTAATCGTTATTGAGTTGTAGTAATTCTTCTTCTGAAAAATCAACGGCTATTTTCAATCTATTTACCCATTGATTCGTATACGGAATGGTTTCACTTTCCAAAATTTCATACTTCCATTTTCCATCTGAAATTGAAAAAATAATATGTGCTAAATCGACTCCATCAAGGGAAGTCCCCGACATTACACCTACAACGTTGTAATTCTGTTTATTCATGTTTCAAAAATACTCAATCTTCTTGAAAAATTGGTATAAATACTTATCTTTGAAAACTTTTAAAATTACAAACAAAACACAAAATACGATGGACTTTAATTTAAGCGAAGAGCAATTAATGATTCAACAAGCAGCAAGAGATTTTGCTCAAACTGAATTATTACCTGGAGTTATTGAAAGAGATGAGCATTCAAAATTCCCGACAGAACAAGTTAAAAAAATGGCCGAATTGGGCTTTTTAGGAATGATGGTTGATCCGAAATACGGAGGAGCTGGATTAGATAGTGTTTCGTATGTTTTGGCAATGGAAGAAATTGCAAAAGTTGACGCTTCTGCTGCAGTAATTATGTCAGTTAATAACTCATTAGTTTGTGCTGGTTTAGAAAAATATGGTTCTGAAGAACAAAAAGTAAAGTATTTAACGCCGCTTGCAAAAGGAGACGTTATTGGTGCTTTCTGTTTGTCTGAGCCAGAAGCTGGTTCTGATGCCACTTCGCAAAGAACTACAGCCATTGACATGGGTGATCATTATTTAGTAAACGGGACTAAAAACTGGATTACCAATGGAGGAACCGCTTCAACTTATTTAGTTATTGCACAAACGGACGCTTCAAAAGGACATAAAGGAATCAATGTTCTTATTATGGAAAAAGGAATGCCGGGTTTTGAAGTAGGTCCGAAAGAAAAGAAAATGGGAATTCGTGGTTCAGATACACATACTTTATTATTTAATGATGTAAAAGTTCCAAAAGAAAATAGAATTGGTGCTGATGGTTTCGGTTTTGCTTTCGCTATGTCAACTTTAAACGGTGGACGTATTGGAATTGCTTCTCAAGCTTTAGGTATTGCTCAAGGTTCATATGAGTTAGCATTAAAATATGCGCAAGAGCGTGTAGCATTTGGAAAACCAATTTTTCAACATCAAGCGATAGCTTTTAAATTAGCAGATATGCACGTTAAAACTACTGCTGCAAGATTGTTAGTTCATAAAGCTGCTGCTGAAAAAGATCAAGGATTAGATATTGCTCATTCTGGAGCTATGGCAAAATTATATGCATCTGAAATTGCTTTAGAGGTAGCTAATGATGCCGTTCAAATTCATGGAGGAAACGGTTATGTAAGTGAATATCATGTAGAAAGAATGATGCGTGATTCTAAGATTACTCAAATTTACGAAGGAACTTCAGAAATTCAACGTATTGTAATTTCAAGAGGATTAGTAAAATAATTTCCTTTGTAGTATATATTATAAAAGGCACGCAATGCGTGCCTTTTTATTTTAGATTAAACTTTTTTTATTTTTCAGAAATAACTTTTTTGATGCTTACACCTTTTTCGGTTATCACTTTTACAAAGAACATTTGACCTTCGCCTCTATTGAATTTTGGTCGAATTGACAATTCTTTATTCAAATATGGGTTTGTATCATTTTCACTTTGTAACAAGGTTCCTTTAGTGTCAAATATTTGAATTTTTACGTCTGAAGGATAATCAAAATCATATTTCAACGTAAAGACATCTTTAAATGGCACTGGATACACAGTGAAAATAGGTTCATTTGTTCTATAAGTATCTAGAATATCAACATTTGGTTTAATGATTATAATTACAAGTGGTACTTGAATTCTACAACCGTCAAATCCTCTATTAATATTATCAACCGCATCATTAATCAATGGATGATTCAAATTACCTATATTTTCACCACCTAATGCTCTATTTGCCAATTTAAATAAATTAGCAACTGTGGCACCACCAACATAATTAGCATTTAAATATGCAATTATATTAGGGTGAATTTTAAACTCTTTATAAGTATTTGGAATAGGCTCATCGCTACCACAATTTACATCTGATGTTGCGAATTTTGGTTCTAAAACAAAACTTCCTAAAGTGTTATCTACAGATAAATTAAAGAACATTGTCATGGTTTGGCTCAATAAGTTATTATTGATTTTACCAGAATTACTTCCGCTTGCTGTTAATGGATCACCATCAGACCAAGTCGAATACGTATCAAAAGTAGCAAAACCTACTAACGCTCTTGGAGTTCCACCACCTGGTAACATTGTAAATACATTATTTGCTGCAATGGTAGGATTTCCATATACATCACTTGCTTTTAATGTAAAATAATTACCTACTGGTTTACTACCAAAATTATAAGCTCCACCTGCTTCATTAATAGCATTTACCATAATTTGATAATCGGTTGTTGGATTACCATTAATATCACAAGCAGCACCATTATAATCACCATAATAACCTTGAGTATAAGTACAATGTGGTTTTACACAATCCGGTACCATAAATGTTGCTGTACAGGATTTTACTTCACATTTATCTGTAACTTCATAAGTTATTGATAAGGTATTTCCTGGCAAAGGCAATTGATAACCCGATAAATCTGTAGCAGTTGGACTACAACCTCCAGAGAAACTAAAACCAGAAATCCATAAATCAAATACTTGTTGTGGATTTTGACTGCAAGTAAGTTCTATACTGTCTGGGCAATTAATAACAAGTGCATCTGGAGCAATTACAGTAAAGGTAGCTGAATCACTTCCGCCAGCATAACATCTGTCGGTTACGTTATAAGTCAGTTGGATTGAGCCTCCACAAATATTTGGCATTGTAGTTGGACCCGTAAAACCGCCTTGTGGATTACATCCACCGCTAACACCAAAACTTCCTAACCAAGCTGCATACGCCGCATTGATGTCCGCTTCACTTGCACAGGCTGAGATGCTTGCATCTTGAACATTGCTCACCACAACAGCTGGCGCTGGAGTAATGGTAAAGGTAGCTGAATCGCTTCCGCCAGCATAACATCTGTCGGTTACGTTAT
>NZ_SBKO01000004.1 GCF_004122165.1 Flavobacterium amnicola | reverse complement strand
CTTTACACATTTTGGTATTGCTATACGTGCTAATGCCGATGGAAAAAAATATTACACGAATTTATTCATGAAAAAATAGTTTGTTTTGTTTATTTGATTTGAAAACCGTCAAGATTTATAAAAATCTCGACGGTTTTTTATTTTGAATAAGTACGCTTTACTCCAAAAAGGCATATCGGTATTCCCAAGCGACATAGATAAAAGTGCCCAAGAAAATCATACAGACTACAAATTTCATAAAAGCTGAAGCTAAAAATCCTAAAATGGATCCAGTTGCAGCTTTTAGAGCACGTTTGTGATCTTGATTGTCATAATACAATTCACCAAGTAATGCGCCAGAAAAAGCTCCTATAACAAATCCAAAAGGAATTGGAATGAAAATCAATCCGACTAACAATCCGATATTAGTTCCCCAAATGCCGTATTTACTCCCTCCAAATTTTTTAGTGCCTTTTGCCGGAATAATATAATCTAAAATAAGTATTGCGATGGTTATAGCAAATGTAATTGCTAACACCCAATAATTCTCAGGAACAACTTTAGTTAAATATAAAAATAGTAATCCAAGCCAACTTAATCCAGGTCCGGGTAAAGCAGGTAAAAAACTTCCAAATATGCCAACAATTATACAAATAAAACCAATGAGTAACAATAATGAATCCATAGCTTAATTTTTATTACTTTTGACATTAAATATAATCATTTATCTAAATTTTAAGGCATTATAATTCTAATGAAAAAAGTAAGCTTTTTATTCGTACTTATCGCATTGTTTCAAAGTTGTCAATATTTTGAAAAAAATGTCCCTAATAAAGAAGAGTTACTTCAAAAGGAATTAAAAAAAATCAATTGGGAAGAAGTAGATGAATTTCCTACTACACTAGCTTGTGATTCAATCACAGATAAAGTGCAACGCAAACAATGTTTCTTTGATTTTATGACGACAGAATTACAACTGAAATTAACCAACGATACAATTCGTTCGTATTATAAAGGGTTGGATACCTTGAATGTAAAAGTTAAGGTACTGTCGAATGCACAAATATCATTTCAAACTCATTTTAAGACCGATAGTTTACTTTTTAATCGAACAGCAGCGGATAGTGTATTACAATCAAAACTGATAAATTTCCCTTCTGTTGAACCAGCTATAAAACGTGGTATGAAAGTAAAATCGGAATTTGTAATACCTGTGTATATTAAAGCGAAAAAGTAATACATTCTATTTTCTAAAAACTCTTCCTTTCCAAGTATATTTCCCGAAAAAAGAATACAATGCGACGGAAGTACTAAAAAAAGGATACACCAAACTGGACAGTAAAAAGTGTTTTAAACTGGTTTTAAAAAAAGAACTTGTTTGAAAAAGCAAGATAAAATCAATCCAAAATTTAATGGAAAATAGCACCAAAAAAAATCTCCATTCCCCAAGTACTATCGAAAAAACCAAAATCATATTCATCGCCAATACACTCAAACCAAGTTGTTTGCTATAAATCGATTGGTAATTCGCCGTTTTACTGGCCCAACGAACTCGCTGAAAGAATAAATTTTTCCAATTTTTTTCCGTTTTAGTGGTAACTATAGCTTGATTTGATTTTAGAAAATGAACCGATTTGACTTCTTTTAAAATTGCTTTTTGTAATAAGAACACATCATCTCCGCTGGCAATCGAATCGTTTCCTTCAAATCCATTTAGTTCTAAAAAAAATGTTTTTTGGTAACAAAAATTAGCGCCATTGCACATAAAAGCTTGCTGGTTTCCGAAACTTCCAATTGTAGTGCCTTGTAAACTTAACAGATCCATTTGCTGGAACGTGTCTAAAAAACCACTTACATTATTATACATTACTCCGGAAGCAATCATTTTAACTTTTTCTTTTTGGATAAATGCATCAAATACCGCTAGCCAGTTTTCTGGAACTTCACAATCGGCATCGGTACTTATAATCCAATCATATTTGGCAATGGTTATGGCAGTATTTATAGCATCTTTCTTCGGAGAATTGGTTTTTCTGAAGTTGTCGATCAGAGTCAATTCGTGCTTCGTATTTTGTATTTCGAATTTTTCTTCCGAGGCATCATCCACTAAAATAACTTCAAAAAGTGCTGTGGGGTAATTTAGCTTTGCTATCGAATGCAAAAGTTTGGGCAGTGTTTCTTTTTCATTTCGAAACGGAACAATAATTGAAAATTTTGTTTTCGGAATAATAGAATGATGATGAAAAGTCTTCGCTTTACTAAATCCCACGATTAGCCAAAGGATATTGAATAAATACCAAAAGGAAATATAATAGAATATAAGAATTAAGACTTCCATTTCGATTTAAAATTAAGCACAAAATAACTTCCAATTACTACCGGAATGACCGTGTTTAAGAACCACATTAAAGTACTAATAAAAACTACAATCCATTCATTAACGCCTAAAAGTCCGAAAAAATAGACGGCAACACTTCCTTTTACCGCAAAATCTAAAAATTGAAAAGTAGGTAATGAGGACGCTAAAAAATATACCGATGTAATTGTGGCTATTAACACAAGATAGGGGATTTGAACATCAAATAGTAAAAACAAAAAATAGTATTGATGCGAAAATGTCAGATAGCGAAGTACTCCTAAAAGAATGTTTTTTTGATGTACCGATTTTGGAAGTTCATTTACTTTATGAATAAGTTTTTCAATGGAATACCCTTTAATTTTTAAGGATTTTGTCAAAAAGAAAATGCCTAATAACAAAACACACAGTCCAAACAAAACGAGTACTGCAGTGGAAGAAATTACATGAAATTGAGTGTTGAAATATAACAATCCGAAAACTCCAAAAATAACCGTTAATATCAATTGAATGCCGTTACAAATCAAGTTTAAAAAAATGACTTTTTTGGTTTTTATCTTTTCGAAAAACAACGCTTTTCCAGCATATTCGCCAATTCCATTAGGGGTAAATAGCGCCAGAGTCAAGGCGCCTAAAACTTGTTCGGAAGCTTCCAAAACTGAAATAGGTTTAATGACTTGAACCAAATTTTGCCATTTTAAAATTTCTAAAAACCGATTCAGAAACGATAAAAATAAAACTAACAATACACTCCAAAAAGAAGCTTTGCTCCAAACCAATTGTTGGAATTTAACCCAATCGAGTTGCTCGTTCGAAGCCAATCGTTCATAAATAAAATAAAATGCACCCACGACTACTAAAACTTTGAGTAGAAGTACTAAGAATTGTTTAGCTTTGTTGGGCAATGTTATCATAAGACAAAGAAACAAAACTTTAGACTAAAATTTGGCAAACGAACGCATCATATTAGGAATTGACCCCGGAACTACCATCATGGGTTTCGGCTTGATTAAAGTCGTCAACAAAAAGATGGAATTTCTTCAGTTGAATGAATTGATTTTGTCTAAATATGACGACCATTATACGAAGTTGAGAGTCATTTTTGAACGCACCATCGAATTAATCGAAACGCATCATCCGGATGAAATTGCTATTGAAGCGCCTTTCTTTGGAAAAAACGTACAATCGATGCTGAAGTTGGGTCGCGCGCAAGGTGTGGCAATGGCGGCAGGATTATCGCGTCAAATTCCGATTACGGAATACGAACCCAAAAAAATAAAAATGGCCATTACCGGTAACGGAAACGCCAGCAAAGAACAAGTAGCCAAAATGCTCCAGCAATTATTAGGATTAAAAGAATTGCCCAAGAATCTTGACAGTACCGATGGATTAGCAGCCGCTGTGTGTCATTTTTTTAATACCGGAAAAGTAATTGGAACCAAAAGTTATTCGGGTTGGGATGCTTTTGTCAAAAAAAATGAAGAACGAGTAAGAAAATAATTTGGCAGGAATCTACATTCATATCCCTTTTTGCAAGCAAGCGTGTCATTATTGCGACTTTCATTTTTCGACTTCAATGAAGAAAAAAGACGAGATGATTTTGGCGCTAGCTAAGGAAATTGAATGGCGTAAAAATTATTTTGGAAATGAATTAATAGAATCCATCTACTTTGGTGGTGGTACGCCAAGTATTTTGGAAATATCCGATTTGCGAATGCTCATTGATACAGTGTATGAAAATTATAGGGTTTCCGAAACTCCTGAAATAACGATTGAAGCCAATCCCGATGATTTGTCGGAAGAACGCATCATCGAATTGTCAAAAATCAAAATCAACCGATTGAGTATTGGGGTGCAGTCTTTTTTTGAAGAAGATTTGCAATTGATGAATCGTGCCCATAATGCAGCGGAAGCCAAAAAATGTTTGGAAATCGCGACCCGATATTTCGATAATATTTCAGTCGATTTAATTTATGGAATTCCAGGATTGACCAACGAAAAATGGCAACAAAACATTCAGGTATTATTAGATTTAAATATTCCACATATCTCGAGTTATGCCTTAACAGTGGAGCCTAAAACGGCTTTGGCCACTCTAATCAAAAATGGTAAAATACCAACTCCTGATGATGGTGTCGCTCACGATCAATTTTTATTGTTGGTTGAGACACTTGAAAACAACGGATTTGTGCATTACGAATTGTCAAATTTTGGGAAACCTGATTATTTTTCTCGCAACAATTCGGCCTATTGGTTAGGGAAAAAATACCTTGGCATTGGTCCTTCTGCACATAGTTATGATGGAAAAAACCGCTCCTGGAATATTGCCAATAATGCCTTGTATTTAAAATCTTTGACTGAAAATGTTTTGCCATTAGAAGTAGAAACGTTGACTACAACCGATCGTTATAATGAGTATGTAATGACGGGTTTGCGAACCGTTTGGGGCGTTTCACTTCATCGAATTGAAAGTGAATTTGGAGACACTTACTTAAAGTATTTACTTCAAAATGCCGAAAACTATTTGAAGGAAGAAAAACTGCAACTGGTTGATAATATATTAAAAACTACGAATAAAGGAAAATTCTTTTGTGATGGGATAGCTTCCGATCTTTTTTGGTTAAATTTGGAATAATTAATTTCAAATTTGTGATTGCAACCATTCAACTAAACGATACAACAGTTACGGTAGATTTGTCAAAACCGCTCGATATTTCGATTCCATTAACGAATTCCGATAAAAACCCGATTGCTTGGTATATCGAAAAGCCAATTATTGAACCCGTTCGTTTTGGTGATTGGGTAGGGAAGGTTTCGGAAGGAAGTTCTACTAATTTCAATAATATTTTCTTCAATCCGCACGGACATGGTACGCATACCGAGTGTTTGGGTCATATTACGAACGATTTTTATAGCATCAATCAATGTTTGAAACAGTTTTTCTTTTTGGCTGAATTGATTTCGGTTGCCCCTGAAAAAATTGGGGAAGATTTGGTTATAGAAAAGGATAGCTTCGCTTCACTCGCAATGACTGAAGCAGTAATTATTCGTACGCTTCCAAATTCCGAAGAAAAAAAAGCCAAAAATTATTCGCATACCAATCCGCCTTATTTGAGCGAAGAAGCTTCTGTATTGCTTCGAGAAAAAGGAATCCAACATTTACTAATCGATTTGCCCAGTGTAGATAGGGAAGAAGATGAAGGGAAATTGGTGGCGCACAAAGCCTTTTGGAATGTGAAAAATGTTCAAAATTTGAATGCCGATGCACGTATGGATTGCACTATAACCGAAATGATTTTTGTAAATGATCAAATTCCGGATGGCAGTTACATACTAAATTTACAAATCGCTTCGTTTGAAAATGATGCGAGTCCGAGTAAACCCGTTTTATATAAAGTGCTATAAATGAACATTCAACAACTATACGAATTTTGTCAAGCCAAAAAAGGGGTAACCGAGCATTTTCCTTTCGATGAAGATACTTTGGTGTTTAAAGTGGGTGGAAAAATGTTTTGTCTGACTTCTTTAAAGGAATGGGAAAACGGAACGCCTTCGCTTAACCTAAAATGCGATCCCGAAAAAGCGCTGGAGCTTCGTGCCGAATATGAAGCTATAAATCCGGGCTATCATATGAGTAAAGTACATTGGAATACTGTCGATTTTAATAAAGATGTTTCTGATAAAATGATGTGTGGATTGCTAAATGATTCTTACGAATTGGTATTTAAAAGTTTGACTAAGAAATTGCAAACTGAAGTTTTAAATGCTTAATTTTAGGCATAACTATTGCTGCTAAAAATCGAAACATTTTAAATTTATAAATGAAGTAATGATTGACAATTTAAAAAAAATATTAAACGAAGACCAAGATCCAAAGGCAATCGAAAAAATCACAGCTAAATTGGAAAACTTGTTAATGTCTTCTGAGGAAGTTGGCTATATTGCCGTGCAAAAAAAACCAGCGGTTACTATTTTGCCCGATAGTATTGTGGTAACCAATAAGCGCATTATTTTGTGCAAGCCTAAGAATTTAGGATTGTCGATGGAATTCATCGATTTTAGTTGGGATGAAATTTCAGGAACTTTTGTGAAAGAAGGAATTTTAGGCTCCGATTTTACGTTTTCTACCAATACCGATTTGACACATACCGTTGACTATTTGCCAAAAACTCAGGCTAGAAAATTATATACTTATGCCAAAGAGCAATTGGATGCTTTAAAAAATCCTATTGTGGCTTCTCCTGAAGTTGTGGTTCCACTACAAAACGAAATTGTTGAAGAAGTAGCCGCTGAAGAAGTGACTTCTTTTGTCGAAGAGGAATCTATCTCTCAACCAGTGCCGGACACGGAAGTAGAAGTAGAATATTCACAAAGTGGTAAAGCGATGAAAGATTTGACCAAAGACGAATTGTTCGAAAAACTTCAGAATTACAAGAAATTATTGGATAACGGTTTGATTTTGCAAAGCGAATACGACCGATTGAAAGCAGAAGTATTGCAATATTTGTAATAATCTTACCGTTAAAAGCTCACCATAATCATAAAAAAAAGACTGACTTAATTTACAAGCAGTCTTTTTTGCGTTCTCAGCGTAATTTCTTTGCAAACTTTTCGGTGTATACTACATCACACTTTTCTGCTTCTCTACAAAAGCATCGGCTTGCATTTCTAATAATTCTTTAGCGCGTTTGCGTTTGTAGTCAAATAGTTCTTTTTCCGTCCGAATATCTTCATAAACGCGATTGTATATATCGGCATCAGTTTGTTTCTGTAACGATCGCTGATGATTGTTTTGTTCGATATGGGTGCGTAAAGCGGTTTCGGTATCTTCTAATTTGAAATCATATTCGCCTTTAGGGGATAACATTTTAGCAATAATCGGAGAAGTTTCAATGGCCAAAAACAACAGCATAATAAAAAGTGATGGTAATAACGGAAGTTGGCCCAAAGCATTAATTCGCGCCATTAATCCGTCGAAACCTTCAATGATAGGTTTGGTATCGGCTACTTTTTTGTCTAAATCGGCTTGTAAGGTTTTGGCTCTAGCTTCTTTGTCGGCAATTACTTTTGATGAATTTGCTTTTAATGAATCCAGTTGTCGCAATGCCAAATCGTGCGCGTCACGCTTTTCTTTATAAATAGGACCTTTTCCCATTTTTTTTGTCCCTGCAGAACCTTCCGCTTCAGTGATATAGGATTGGTATAAATCGGCAACTTCCTTTTCTTTTTTAGAAATTGTTGACTTAATACTGTCTATTTCCGATTGATTTTTGGTGACATCTCCTTTAAAATAATTAGTTACCTGATTTTTATTGGCAATGGCCATCGCGTTTTTTTCTTTCAATAAAACGGTATTGATTTCTTTTTCGAAGATTTTAATTTCTAAGGGTTTTGAAATTACAATTGCAATAATCATCGCCAATATAATTCGAGGAGAAGCCTGTAAAAATTCTGCCCATAGATTGTCTCTTTTTCGAATAGTCGAAACAATAAATCGGTCCAAATTGAAAATGAGCAGTGCCCATACAATTCCGAACGCTATGGCATAATAGGGATTATCAAAAACAGTAAACAGCGCATAAGCACTGGCTAAAAAAGCCATTACCGCAGTGAAGAAAACGGTGGCTCCAATTCCAACATATTTGGTTTGTTCGCCTTCGCTACATGTTGAGAGTAGCTCTCGATCTGCGCCAGAGCACAGAATGAAAAAATGTTTTAACATAATTGATTCTTTTGATTGATGATGTACCTGATTCAATCAGGTGATGATTACATCAAATTTAAGACCAATTTTTGAATAAATTTATAATTTGTTGATTATAATTGTGTTAAAACTTTTTGCAGCTAAATAATTTCTAGTGTTTTTTCTAAGGCCATTCCTCGGGAACCTTTGATTAGAATTGTTTTGTTACTTAGTTTGGTCTTTTTCAGGGCTTCTATAAATGATTGTAAGTTTTCAAAAAAAGCAAAATGATTAGTTTCCGATTTATTTTGGTAAAAGTCTTTTCCAATAAAATACACTTGAATCTGACTTTCATTTTCTAGAGAGGCTATGATTTTTTTGTGTTCTTCAATGCTTTCATTTCCCAATTCAAACATGTCTCCTAAAATGGCAATTTTATTGGCAGCATCTAATTGAACGAAGTTGGTTATGGCTGCTTGCATACTGCTTGGATTCGCATTGTAAGCGTCCAATATAATTTGATTGCTGTTTTTTTCGATCAACTGCGAACGGTTATTGTTCGGGATATAGTTTTCAATAGCTGATTTTATGTCTTCATCACTAATATTGAAATACTTTCCAATTGTGATAGCTGCATTGATGTTATTAGCGTTGTAAATCCCTATTAAATGCGAATGAATTTGTATGTTGTTGAAAACAATTTTAACCATCGGATTGGCTGAAATACCTTCGATTTTGACATCTGACTTTTTTTCTAATGAAAAAGTATAACGATTGGTATGATCTGTTTTTTCCTCTTGTAAAGTATCATCTAGATTCACAAAAATGGTTTTGTCATTTTGAATAAGATAATTGTACAACTCACTTTTGCCTTTGATTACGCCTTCCAAACCACCAAATCCTTCCAAGTGTGCTTTTCCAAAGTTGGTGATATAGCCAAAGTCAGGTTCGGCAATGGAAGATAAAAATTCGATCTCTTTTTGATGATTGGCTCCCATTTCTACGATACCGATATCGGTATCTTCTTTAAAACTTAATAGGGTTAAAGGAACTCCAATATGATTGTTTAGATTGCCAATGGTAGCTTTGGTATTGTATTTTTTCGAGAGTACACAATTTATCAACTCTTTGGTTGTAGTCTTTCCGTTGCTTCCTGTAAGGGCAATGATAGGTAATCCTAATTGTTTTCTATGGTAATTGGCAAGTTCTTGTAGTGTTTTTAAGCTATCAGCCACCAATAGCATTTTATTCTCGTCGGTGTAATAGTTTTTATTGTCGATGATGACGAATTGAGCGCCTTTATTTAAAGCTTCTTGAGCAAAGGTATTGGCGTCAAAATTATCTCCTTTTAAGGCTACAAAAAGAGAGTTGGGTTCTATTTTTCTAGTGTCTGTAGATACAGAATCACATTGTAAAAAGCATTGGTATATTTCTTCTATTCTCATAAAGCTAAATTACTAAAAAATAAAAGTCCCGCAAATAGCGGGACTTTTATTTAATATGAAAGTATAATTAATTTCTTGCTCTTTTCTTAAAGTCAGATTTTGGACCTACTCTAGACATAGCACATCTGAATCCGATATGGTCAGAAGCGATATCTTGTTGGCAGAATCTTCTTGAAGCTGGGTCTAACCAGTAAGCTCTATCTCTCCAAGAACCACCTTTGTAAACTCTTACATCGTCACCGATTAATGTAGTTCTCTTAGTAGATTTATCAAATTTTCTATCTAATTTACCTGTAGTATCTTTTCCTACTCTGTGTACAGGAGAATCGTACATTCTTTTCTTGTCGTCAACTTTAGCTTCGCCTTCTTCGTCAACAAATCTATAGAATCTTGTAGATTGTTTATCACCATCTCTATAGTTAATCTCATTACTCTTGTCGAAGTTTTGTCTTAAGTAAGTTTCTTGTTCGTCTACTGGAACCTGAGCAATTTCTCCTGGTTTTGTTCTCGCAACAATTTTACCATTACTTAATGTGTCATATTTCATTGTTTCAGCCGTAACTAATTCAACTTTACCATCATCTGCGATTTTGTTTTTAGTATAAACATTTCCACGGTAGTAGTTGAAATCATTTGCTTCGTCGTCAACCATTGGTCTGTAAACGTCTTGTACCCATTCGGCAACGTTTCCTGCCATATCATATAATCCGAAATCATTTGGTTTGTATGATTTTACAGCTGCAGTAATATCTGCATTGTCATCAGACCATCCAGCAATTCCGCCGTAATCTCCTTTTCCTTGTTTGAAGTTAGCCAATTGATCACCTCTAGTTTCTCTTTTTCCAGAGCGAGTATATTGACCTTTCCATGGGTATTTCTTTTGACCACGGTAAATGTTGTATTCTCTGTTCCCTACATCAGCAGCAGCAGCATATTCCCACTCTGCTTCAGTTGGTAATCTATATTCAGGTAATAAAACACCTGAAGTTTTTTGTGCATAAACGTTTGTAGAATCGGCAGCATTTTTACCTTTTTTAGCACGTCCTTTAGTTTTCTTTAAAATGATACTATCATTACCACCGAAAGAAGTTGAAGGTGTAGCCAAGTATGCTTCTGTGTCGAATGTGTTGTTTGCATCAACATCAACAATTTTAGCACCTTTCTTCATGTAGCCTTCTCTTTCAAGAATAGACTCATTTACACGATTCGTTCTCCATTTGGCATATTCTGTAGCTTGAATCCAGTTAACCCCAACAACTGGGTATTGAGAATAAGCCGGGTGTCTTAAATAGTTATTAGTCATAGTTTCGTTATAACCTAATCTATTTCTCCATACTAAAGTATCAGGAAGAGCGCCAGTATATATGTGTTTGTAGTTTTCATCTGTTGGAGGAAATACTCTTTTTACCCAGTCAAGGTATTCCATATAGGCTATATTGGTAACCTCAGTTTCATCCATATAGAAAGACTGAACGTGTTGTTGGTTTGGTGTATTGTTCCAATCGTGCATCACGTCATCTTGCACTTTACCCATTGTAAATGTTCCACCTTCTACCAAGATCAATCCAGGAGCTGTTTCTTGCTTGGTGAAATTTGAGTTGTACTGGAAACCTCCGTTTGGGTCGTTAATCTTCCATCCAGTAGCTGCGGAAGTGTTTTTTGAACTAGACTTTTTACTACAACTTGTAGTAATTCCCATAGCTACTAATAATGTAAATAGTAGTCTTGCAGTCATCATTTTGTTTACTTTCATACTTTCAGTAGGTAATTATTTTGTGGCGCAATATAATAATTAACCATTAAATCGCAACACTTTTTGTTAAAAAAGTTTCAAAAGGCTAAATTAATGTTTTTCTTTGGTATTTGATATAACGTATATAAATTTTATTTATTGTTTAAATAAATTACTTTTACATAAAATAAATGAGGTATATTTTCGTTAGTTGTTGTTATATATGAGAAAGTTTTTTTGTTTTTTTTTGTTTTTCCTTCAAATTGGATATGCGCAAAATAGTAAGTCTATTGCTCTAAATTGGGACTATGGTTCTTATAGCGTGGCAGATGATAATTTTGTTACAATCCCTTATGTAAAAGGGGGGAAGATGGTTTTTAATGACAAGCTAAAAAGTATTTCTTACGTTGACAACATAAATCTTGTTTCACCTATTAATTCGGCTAGTGTTGTTGTTTCCAATGTTGAATACGAGTCTGTCCCGGCTACTAAGTTGGGCGGATTAAATCCTCAATCTATTTCTTCAGGATTGAATTTTAAGCTATATTCTACCAAAGCTAGAGATAAATTTATAGGAGTTGTTTCTTTTAATCTGATTGTAAAAGATGGAAATGGCTATAAAAAAGTAAAAAATATTTCCTATTCTTTTAACGAGGGTAGCAGTAATGTCTCCGAAAATAGGAATGTAAACACAATAGCTTCTTCTGTTCTTAAAACTGGGGTTTGGAAAAAATTCTACGTGACCAATTCCGGAGTGTATAAAATAAGTAAAGCATTTTTGTTGGGTTTAGGTTTTAATGTAAATGTCAATCCGCAAACGATTAAAATATATGGCAATGGTGGAAGAATGGTGCCTTTGCTTAATTCGGTGCCTTATCCTAAAGATCTTGAAGAAAATGCCATTTTGTTTTCAGGAGAAGAAGATGGTGTTTTTAACGATAGTGATTATATCATGTTCTATGCGGAAGGTGTTGACAATTGGAATGACGACAGTAATACGTATAATAACTTGTATTCTAATAAATCTTATTATTATGTGACGTCAAATGCTGCTCCAAGCAAAAGAATTTCCGCAATAGTAGAACCAACTTCTTCTCCTGCAACAATTCATACTTCTTTTGATGATCAAAGACATTACGAAGTGGATAAAAACAATATTGGAAAATTAGGGAGAAAATGGTTTGGCGATTCGTTTAGTGTAAATGATGTGCAAACGTTTTTGTTTAATTTTCCAAATAAAGTTCCTGGAGAAAACATTGGAATTAAAATAAATGCAGGTGCAAAATCTGCAGTCACTACTAGTTTAAATGTGAAAGTAAACAGCCAGGATTTAGGAGATATTTCCTTTTCTCCAATGTCCGGAGGTACCGTTTTGGGTTCTGAAAATGAATTAAATGCTTCATTGCCTTCTACGAGCAACAATTTTTCGGTGGTGTTGAAATATAATAATGGAGGTGTGCCTTCTTCAAATGGCTATCTTGATTATATAAGGTTGACAACAAAGAGTGCGTTAAAAGGCTTTGGAAAACAATTCCGATTTACGGTAGATGATAATATCAATAATTTGGGTGTTTGTCAGTATCAATTTTCAAGTGCATCCAATATTTCTCAAGTTTGGGATATTACCGATATTTATAATGTGTCCTCTATTTCCAATACCAATAATGCCAATTTCAGCTTTAAAGCGAATATGGGGGAAGTAAGAAAATATATTGCGATAGATAAATCTGATTTGTTTACACCTATATATGATACTGATGCAACAGTATACAATCAGGATATAAAAGGAACCATATTTAATGATGCCAATAATACTTTTAAAGATATTGACTATTTAATTGTTACACCTTATTGGTTGAAAACACAAGCCGATAAACTGGCTAATTTTCATAGAACCAAATCAGGGCTTAATGTAAAAGTGGTTACTTTAACTGGAATTTACAATGAATTTTCGTCTGGGAAACAAGATATTGGAGCCATTCGAAATTTAGTCAAATATGTATATGATAATGCTTCGGATGATAGTAAAAGGCTAAAATACCTTTGTTTGTTTGGTGATGCCTCCTTTGATTTTAAAGATAGGATTAAGAACAATACCAATGTTGTCCCTATTTTTCATTCGCTTTATAGTTTTTCTGTCGCTTCATCCTATATTTCAGATGATTATTTCGTTTTAATGGATTCTGATGAAGGAGATATGGATGCAGGATTTAAAGGTTTGGATATTGCAGTGGGTAGGGTTTTAGCATCTTCTGTTGTTCAAGCAGAACAAATGGTTGCCAAAATTATTGATTACCATAACGAGAAATCTTACGGAAAATGGAGAAATAACATTACCATGATTTCAGATGATGCCGATCGGGATAGTGATGCTAGTTTACAGGTAGATGTAGATCAATTATCGGATGCCATATATGCCCAAAAGCCATTTTTGAATGTAAAAAAAATACATTCCGATTCTTATGTACAAGAAACCACTTCTGGAGGGCAAAAATACCCAAAAGTGAGAGAGAATTTTGTAAACTCATTTAGTCAAGGGACCTTAGTGGTTAATTACTTTGGTCATGGTGGAGAAGATGGTTTAGCAGGAGAACGAATTTTTGAAAAAAGCGACGCAATTACTTTATATAATAAGTATAAGTATCCTTTGTTTATTACGGTAACCTGTGAGTTTACAAAATTTGACGATCCAACCCGTTTAACGGCTGGTGAGTTTGTGTATTGGAATGCGTCAGGGGGAGCTATTGGGATGGTTACCACAACAAGACAAATAGGGCAATTTACAGGATCTCAATTTAATTTAGCATTGGCGAGTAATTTGTATTCGTATGGTTCTGACCAATATCCAACCATTGCAGAGGCAGTACGATTGACAAAAAACATGAATACTTCAACTGGGAATTATGTGATTTTTTACCTAGGTGATCCAGCTTTAAAATTAGCCATACCCAAACCTAAAATTGTGTTGACCAAAATTAATGATGTGCCCGTTTCCGGGACTACCGATTTGCTTAAAGCGCTTAGTTTTGTCAAACTGTCGGGTGAAGTGGTAGATGAATCCAATGCAGTTATCTCAAATTATAATGGAGAATTATCAGTAAGTGTTTTTGATAAAGAAATTGATAGAGTAACTTTAGGGAATGATGGTACAGTCGTTGGGACTGGTGTTTTTATAATGGATTTTAAAACATTAGGGGAAACCATTTTCAGGGGAAATGCATCGGTTACAAATGGTCAGTTTGAATTTGGTTTTATTGTTCCAAGAGATATAAAAATTGCTGAAGGCAATGGAAGAGTTAGTTTTTATGCGAAAAAGAATGCCGTTTTAGAAGATCAAACAGGTTACGATTTGTCTATAAAAGTAGGAGGGGTTAATGTGAATGCTGAAGCCGATACTAAACCACCAAGAGTTAGAATTTATATGAATGATGAAACCTTCGCTTCAGGAGGAATTACCAGTCAAAACCCTTTGTTTTTAGCATTTCTGGAAGATGAGCACGGGATTAATACCGCCAGTGGAATCGGTCATGATATTGTGGCTTATTTGGATGGCGATGAAACAAAACCTTATGTATTAAATGATTTTTATGAAACAGAACTAAATGATTATACCAAAGGAAAATTGAAATTTCCTTTTAAAAATTTAGCTATTGGATTGCACACACTTACCTTCAAAGCGTGGGATGTGTACAATAATCCAATAACGGCTCAATTGCAATTTATCGTGGTTGGTGATGAAACCCTAACGCTTTCGAATGTGTTGAATTATCCAAATCCATTTGTCAATCATACTGAGTTTTGGTTTACCCATAATAAACCATTTGAGCCACTAGATGTACAAGTACAGGTGTTAACGATTACAGGAAAAGTAGTTTGGTCAAAGAATCAAACCATTACCACTGCAGGGTTTACTTCGAGAGACATCACTTGGGACGGTCGAGACGATTTTGGAGACAAAATTGGAAAAGGAGTTTATGTTTATAAGCTTACGGTTCGATCCACTTTAACAAATAAAAAGACTGAAAAATACGAGAAATTAGTTATACTTTAAAAAAGAGTATATATTTGTCACACTTTAAATAAATTTTTTTAATGAAAAAAATAGTTGTAATTATTTTGGGGTTAATTTCAACCTATTCTATAAAAGCTCAAAACGAGCGTCCAATAACAACAGGAGTTCCTTTTCTTTTAATCGCTGCCGATGCACGTTCAGCAGGTATGGGAGATGTTGGTGTGGCTTCATCACCAGATGCGTTTTCACAACAATTCAACCCTGCGAAATATGCATTTTCGCTAAAAAAATCAGGATTTACTGCTAGTTATACACCTTATCTTACGGATTTGGTTAATGATATTTCTTTAGGTCAAGTTAATTATTTTAACCGATACAACGAGCGTAGTGCATTCGCCGGAAGTTTGCGTTATTTTAGTTTAGGAGAAATTCAACTAACTGACGAAAATGCCAATCCAAATGGTACAGTTAAGCCTAACGAGATGGCAATAGACGTATCGTATGCATTACAGTTAAATCAAAAATTTTCGATGGCAGTTGCGGGTCGTTATATACGTTCTAATTTAAAAGTAAATACTAACACAAACGACGCTTCGGCAGCAAATAGTTTTGCGGTTGACGTGGCTGGGTTTTACCAATCGGAAGAAATGGCCTTTACTAGTTTTAATGGTCGTTACCGTTTAGGATTTAATCTTCAAAATCTTGGACCAAAAATTTCTTACGATGCCGACATAGAAAGAAGTTCAAATTTCTTACCGTCCAATCTTAAATTAGGAGGTGGATTCGATTTTATCTTTGATGATTATAATAAAGTAGCAGTTAATTTAGAATTCAATAAATTATTAGTGCCAACTCCACAAAAACTGATTGATGTAAACGGTAACGGATTTATAGATGCTGGAGAATCTCAAGAAGCGGCTAACGAATATAATAGTGTGGGTTGGACTTCAGGGATTTTTAAATCTTTTGGGGATGCACCTGATGGATTTAGTGAAGAGTTAAAAGAAGTAAATTACGGAGCAGGTTTGGAATATTGGTACCAAGATTCATTTGCTTTCAGAACTGGATATTTTAATGAAAGTAAAGAAAAAGGGGCGAGGAAATTCGCCACTTTAGGAGCTGGGTTTAAGTATTCGGCCATTACTTTAGATGTTTCCTATTTGTTTTCGATATCTAAAATTAAAAACCCATTAGAAAATACATTACGTTTCTCCTTAACGTTTAATTTTGGAGATGACTATGATCAATACTAAGTAAATATTTAATACATTTATAATCCAAATTTCAGTAAAATGAGATTTGGATTTTTTTTCCCTTAAAAAGAACGTATGAAGGAGATTAACATTAACACACAACTTATTGCTTTCGAATCTTTGAATGAATTGTCAACGAATGATCAATCATTAATGCAAAGAGCTATTGAAATTAGAAAAAACGCTTATGCGCCGTATTCTAAATTCAAAGTAGGTGCCGCTATTTTATTAGATAACGGGCAAGTAGTGGTGGGTTCCAATCAAGAAAACGCGGCCTATCCTTCTGGACTTTGCGCTGAACGTGTGGCTATTTTTCAATCAGGTGCAGTATATCCTGATGCAAAAATTGTAAAAATGGCAATAACGGCAGGTTCTACAGAAAACAAAACGACTAAACCAATTCCACCTTGCGGTGCATGCCGACAATCCATATTTGAATACGAATTCAAACAAGATGCGGATATTGAGATTTTCTTCATGGGAGAAACGGGAGAAGTCTACAAGTCAAATTCTATTAAAAACTTACTTCCGCTAACGTTTGATAAGAACTTTTTATAAAAAAAATAAAAAGTAGGCTTTAAATTTTACATCTTAATCGGAATGTCTTATTTTTGCTCCTCGCAAATTTGTGTGAGGTAGGTATTTGTATTTAAATAGTTATAAGCACAAAAAATTAGCACGAAACCAATGAAAGAAATTACAAAAGAAGTATACCTTAAATGGTATGAGGACATGCAGTTTTGGAGAAAATTCGAAGATAAATTAGCTGCACTTTATATTCAACAAAAAGTAAGAGGATTTCTTCACTTATATAACGGTCAGGAAGCAGTACTAGCGGGAGCACTTCACGCGATGGAATTGGGGAAAGACAAAATGATTACCGCGTATCGTAATCACGTGCAGCCTATTGGTATGGGCGTTGATCCAAAAGCGGTTATGGCTGAATTACTTGGAAAAGTAACGGGTACTTCAAAAGGGATGGGTGGTTCTATGCACATTTTCTCAAAAGAAAAAGGATTTTATGGTGGTCACGGTATTGTAGGAGCTCAAATTCCTGTAGGTGCTGGTATGGCCTTTGCCGATAAATATTTTGAAACCGGTGGTGTTACCTTAACCTATTTTGGTGATGGTGCAGCTCGTCAAGGGTCGCTTCACGAAGCATTCAACATGGCCATGTTGTGGAAATTACCTGTGGTCTTTATCGTGGAAAACAACGGTTATGCCATGGGAACTTCTGTGGAAAGAACAGCCAATCATACCGATATTTGGAAACTTGGTTTAGGTTATGAAATGCCCTGCGGACCGGTCGACGGAATGAATCCAGTTAAAGTAGCAGAAGCAATGCATGAAGCGATTGATAGAGCACGTCGTGGCGACGGACCAACATTCCTTGAAATGAAAACGTACCGTTACAGAGGACACTCAATGTCGGATGCACAGTTATACAGAACCAAAGAAGAGGTGGAAGAATACAAAAAAATCGATCCAATTACTCAGGTTCTTGATATTATCAAAGAGAAAAAATATGCTACCGATGCCGAAATTGAAGCGATTGATCAAAGAGTAGTAGATTTAGTGGCTGAATGTGAGAAATTCGCTGAAGAATCTCCATTCCCAGAAGCACAACAATTGTACGATGTAGTGTACGAAGAACCAAATTATCCATTCATTCCTCATAGATTATAAGATTATGGCAACAGTAATTACAATGCCGCGTTTGAGCGATACCATGACGGAAGGAACTGTGGCAACATGGTTAAAAAAAGTGGGTGATAAAATTAAAGAAGGCGATATCCTTGCTGAAATTGAAACAGACAAAGCGACGATGGAGTTTGAGTCTTTCAATGCAGGAACATTATTACATATTGGAATCGAAGCCGGACAATCGGCTCCCGTTGATTCGTTATTAGCAATCATCGGTAATGAAGGAGAAGATATTTCAGCTTTATTAAATGGTGGTTCGGCTCCAAAAACGGAAGCTACTGCTCCAGCAGTAGAAGAGAAATCAGCACCAGTTGCTGCTCCCTCTGAAGCATTGCCTGCAGGAGTAAAAGTAGTAACCATGCCACGTTTAAGTGATACCATGACTACTGGAACGGTAGCGACTTGGTTGAAAAAAGTGGGTGATACGGTTAAAGAAGGTGATATTCTTGCCGAAATTGAAACCGATAAAGCAACCATGGAATTCGAATCGTTCAATGCGGGTACCTTATTGTACATCGGGATTGAAGAAGGTGGTTCGGCTCCGGTTGATAGTATATTAGCGATTTTAGGCCCAGCCGGAACAGATGTTTCAGGAATTGTGGCTGATTTTAAAGTGGGAGGTGCTGTTGAAGCGCCTAAAGCAGCAGAAAAAGTAGAAGCAATTGCTGCGACTTCAGTTGTAGCTCCAGTTGCAAACAATTCTGGAAGAATTTTTGCTTCGCCTTTGGCTAAAAAAATTGCGCAAGATAAAGGAATAGACTTAGGACAAATTGCGGGTTCTGGAGAAAACGGAAGAATTACCAAAACGGATGTAGAAAACTTTACACCTTCAGCTTCTTCTGGTTCAGCACAAGCAGTTGCTCAAGCGACTTCAGCTGTAGCAGCAGTTAAACCTTTTGTTCCAGCGGGTGAAATCTCCCAAGAAGAAATCAAAAATTCGCAAATGCGTAAAGTTATTGCGAAACGTTTATCAGAATCTAAATTTACAGCACCACATTATTATCTAACTATCGAGTTGGATATGGATAATGCGATTGCTTCTCGTAATATGATTAATGGATTGCCTGAAACGAAAGTTTCTTTCAATGATATGGTAATCAAAGCTTCAGCTATGGCCTTGAAAAAACACCCACAGGTGAATTCGCAATGGAAAGAGGAAGCGATGATAATCAATCATCATGTTAACATTGGTGTAGCAGTAGCAGTAGAAGACGGATTAGTAGTTCCGGTATTGAAATTTACAGACCAGATGAGTTTGACTCAAATTGGAGCCACTGTAAAAGATATGGCTGGAAGAGCGAAAGTGAAAAAAATCCAACCAAATGAAATGGAAGGTAGTACTTTCACTATTTCTAACTTGGGAATGTTCGGAATTCAGTCGTTTACTTCCATTATCAACCAACCTAACTCTGCTATTTTATCGGTTGGGGCAATCATTGAAAAACCAGTGGTTAAGAACGGTCAGATCGTTGTAGGAAATACTATGACAGTAACTTTAGCTTGTGATCACCGTACAGTTGATGGCGCTACGGGAGCACAATTCCTTCAAACGTTCAAAGCGTTTATGGAAAATCCTGTAACGATGTTAGCGTAATCAATAAAATTAATATAAATTAAATCCCGAGAATTCTCGGGATTTTTTTATGAATTCATTTTAGACAAATAGTCCATCAAACTGGCTTTTTTTCGTTTGGAAACAGGTAAAGTACTTTTGTCGGTGAGAATCACATAACCTCCATCTTTAAAAACATAACTCGATAGGTGATTCAAGTTAATGATATGAGAATGATGAATACGTTCGAAACCAAAACTGCACAGCATATCTTCGAAATCTTTTAAGGGTTTAGAAATCAATAATTTTTTACCATCAATAAAATGGATATTAGTGTAATTTCCTTCAGAGGTACATTTGATAATGGTTTGAATTTCATGTATAAAAATGCCTTGTGAAGTTTGTAAAGCAATCTTCTTATTTTGGTTTTGTAACGATTGGTTTTTTAGAAAACTTTCAATTTGATAATGCAATTCATTTTTGTTTTTTGCCTTTGCTCTGGAAACTGCGCTTTTTAATTCGGTAGCATTAATTGGTTTTAATAAATAATCTAAGGCACTAAACTTTATGGCATTTATAGCATACTGACTGTAGGCAGTGGTGAATATTATTTGAAAATTATGCTTCTCAAAATGATTAAGTATTTCAAAACCTAAACCATCTGTGAGTTGAATGTCAAGAAAAATCAATTCAGGATTGGAACGCTCTATCAAATCGATTGCTTCTTTTATTTTTCCAGCTGTGCCTACAATATCTAATTCAGGACAATTTCTGTTAATCTCTGAAATTAATGCCGAAATGGCTTGTTCTTCGTCTTCAATGATGATACTTCTCATTACCAAATCGTTTTAAATGGAATTTTTATGATGACTTCCGTTCCTAAACTATTGTTTGAGGAATCAAAATTCTCTTTTATAGCAAAGAAATGATTATCAATTGATTCGTTTAATAAAGCAACACGTTCTTTGGTGATTGCAATGGCCTTCGATTCATGATGTTTTATTTGATGTTTTTCTGCTGCCGCCCTCAAGCCAATTCCGTTGTCTTGTACTTTGCAGACTAACCAATCATTTTCTTTTGTAAATGTAATTTGTAAAGCCCCTTTTGTTTCTTTGGGTGCTAGTCCATGAATAACGGCATTTTCCACCATCGGTTGTAATAATAATGGAGGTATTGCAGTGTCTTCTGGATGTTTGATGTTATTGGTGATTATAGAAAAAGTAAAGGTGTTTTTATAGCGAATTTGAGTCAGTTCAAGGTACAATTGTAACATGCTAACTTCTGTTGAAAGCGGAATTAATTGCTCCGAATTTTCTAATAATAAGCGTAAAAGCATCGAAAATTTTGAGATATAATCGCTCGCTTTTTCATCATTCCCTTCGGCATAATAACCCTTAATAGTGTTCAGTGCATTAAATATAAAATGCGGATTCATTTGCATTCGCAGTGCTTTTTGTTCCAATTCAATCATTTGTTTTTCTAAATTGGCTTTGTCACGTTCCATTTGAATTTGATGGCGTTCTTGTTCAAATTTTTGCTCTAAATTTTTCAATCTTTTTTTCCAAAGCAGCAAGGTTACCAATGCACTAAAAATAATTACAGTTACTATAAACCAAATGGTTTTCCAAAATGGTTTTTGAATGATTATGGGTATTGAAATTAATTCACTTGAGGTATTACTTCCATTAACAGCTTTGATTTCAAAAGTATAGTGTCCTGGAGCAAGCGATTTGTAATTTAATTCCCGAGCAGTTGAGGTTTGCCAAGTGGATTCATTACCTCGCAATCGGTAGAGGTAATTGATGCTTTTTTGGGACTGAAATGAAATACCACTATAACCAATTTTAATGTTGTTTTCTTTGTGAGAAAGATGTTGTAGTTCTAATGGTTTTTTCTTTAAATTATTGACTTCCAAGAGATCAACGGTAATTTTTGGTAGAACAGGTTTAAACTGCAATGATTCCATAGGAAGATATAATAAACCATTTTCAGTAGCCAAATAAAGTAGGTTATTGCGAGAAAGAATGTCGTTAATTTTAAAATTTTCAAAGCCAATATATTTGTTCAAATTGGAAATTTTCGGAAGGTCTTTTTCGAAATACAAATTGTTCAAGCCTTGATTGGTGCAAATAAAAACAGAATGAGAATTATTTTTTCTTAATCTATGAATCGTGTTGCTCAACAAGCCATTTTTGGTTGTAAAATGTTTAACTAGTTGTTTGTTTTTAAAGACAAAAATACCTTTGTTGTTGGTGGAAACAAGTATTGTTTTTTGGTTTTCCAAATACAAAATATCTGAAATAATGGTTTTAATGTTCGGGAATTTTGTTGAAATCTCTTCCATTTTTCCATTTTCGATAGTATATAATCCATTGTTTGTACCAATCCATTTGGCATTGTTAACAGGAACAATACAATTGGTTTTTTGGGTAAGCACCACTCTTGAATCGGTAGATAATAAATCTTTGTTTTTTAAGTGAACTAAGTCCTTTTGAGCAATCTTTAATAAGTAAGTGGCACCAACCCAAACCGAATCACTTTCAAAGAGTAAACATTTTGAGCCAATAAAAGGAATATCGTTCAGACCGTATTTACTAATTATTCTAATGCCGTGTTTACCTACTATGTAATTGGAATTGTTGTGTTGGATGATTTGCGAAATATTATTTTTGGCTTGAAAGGCATGCAAGTCAAATTTTGAAACCAATAAAGAATTGGAAATAGAGAAATATTTATCCAAACTTGTCCCACCTAATATTGCATTGTTAGTCGAAATACCGAGTGATGTCACTTTTAAATCTTCTCCCTTATTTTTTATGATTTTTGTATTTCGGTTGGGAATATAATAAATGCCATTGTCTAAAGTTGTCAGCCAAATCTTACCTTCAAAATCTTCATTTATACTAGAGATGGCATTGTTAGCAAAATAATGTTCGGGTATTTTTTTAAAATTATTGATGTCATAAACATAGACGCCTAGTCTTGTGCCCACCCAGAGTTTGTTTAAAGAATCAATATAGAGATGAATAATTTCGTTCGAAACACTCGTGAGTTCAATTACTTTTTTACACTTGAAATTTTCAATTCGATAAATGGAGTTCCCTTGAGATAAAAACAAATTATTTTTCCACTTGCAGTAACGCGCAAAGGTTAAAGTATTGAAATTCGGAATGCCTAAACTGGCTACTTTTTTAAAGGATTCATCGTTTATTGCGTTTGGCGTAATATAATAATTGGAACGTCCTAATGAATATTTGTAGTTAAAAATGGTGTTGGTTCGAACGGGTGTTAACCTTTTGTTTTTTAGATTTAGATTTAAGAGTGCGCCTTTAGAATAAATAATATCGAAACTGCCATCGTTGTTTTCTGTAATAGAAACAATAAAACCAATATTATCTCGAATTCGTAAAAAGGGATATTTTAGATCGTTGTAAAATTCACCATTTTCCAAAAAAGAAATTTTTCCATTGTAAGAATAAAACCAAATTCGGCCAGATTTGTCCTGAAAAAAGTTGAAATTTTCATCATCGGCTAAACCATTTTGAGAATCATATTGTTTAAAAGAATACCCATCATATTTCAACACCCCCATGTCTGAAGCAAACCATAATGAACCATCTTTTGCGGATAGCGAACTATAAAAATTTGTAGTCGGCAACCCGTCTTTTCTTTCATAAGCAACCTTGTAAAGTTCTTGTGAGAAAAGAGAAAGTGGAAATAGAATTAGGATTAAAAAATACTTTTTGATGAGCATTGAATAATGAGTTTGTAACAAATTTAGAATAAAAAAAATAGCAATAGGCTGTTGATGTGTACAATTATAAATGTATTAGGTCCATTTATCCTATTCAAATAGAAGTCTATACAATCGTATTGACCACTTGTCATTTTATAAAAATTAGGATTCTATAGTTTCGTTTTTTTGTAGTGTAAAACAAATAAAATCAAACTATTATGAAAAAAAATCTACTTCAAATTTTGCTGTTAATTTTGGCAAACAATTTAATGGCACAGAGTAAAATTGGGTCTGATATTAATGGAGGGGCACCCGATGATGTTCTAGGATTTACGGTTTCGTTGAGTTCGAATGGTTCTAGAGTAGCTACTGGAGCGCCATACAATACAGTAAGTTCTATTAATGGTTATGCTCATGTTCACGAAAAAGTAAGTAATGCTTGGACTTTAAGAGGAACCGCAATTGCGGGTGAAGCATTGTCTGATAACTTCGGTAGAGTTGCTATTTCTGGAGATGGGACAAGATTAATTTCAGGAGCGAGTACTAATGATGGCAATGGAGTTGATTCTGGTCATGTTAGAGTTTATAATTATAATGGCACCAATTGGGCTCAAATGGGAACCGATATTAATGGGGAAGCAGCAGGTGATCAATTTGGAGTTAAAACGGCTATTTCAAACGATGGAACAGTTATTGCTGTTGGAGCACATTTAAATGATGGAGCTGGTGTAGATGCTGGTCATGTTAGAGTTTATTCTTGGAATGGTTCTTCATGGATTCAAAGAGGAACGGATATAAATGGATCTGCAGCAGGTGATGAGTTTGGAACCGCAGTGTCACTATCTCCAGACGGCACAAAATTGGCCGTTGGGGCAAGAAAATATGATGGTTTTGCGCAAAATACCGGACATGTAAAAGTGTATAATTGGAATGGCTCTAGTTGGGTACTTATGGGGTCAGAAATACAAATAACATCGGGGGCACTTGCTAATGATAATTTTGGTTCTTCTGTTGCTATTTCAAATACAGGAACTAGAGTTGTGATCGGAGCTTCTTTGGCCGATAATGGGGCAACTACAAATTGTGGTCAAGTTCGTGTTTACAATTACAGCGGTTCAGTTTGGTCCCAATTGGGAGGCATCATTTATGGCACTCAGGTAGATATGTATCTTGGTAATGCTGTTGCTATAAATGGTGCGGGAGATGCTATTTTTGTT
Source organism: Flavobacterium amnicola (assembly GCF_004122165.1). Classification (GTDB taxonomy): domain Bacteria; phylum Bacteroidota; class Bacteroidia; order Flavobacteriales; family Flavobacteriaceae; genus Flavobacterium; species Flavobacterium amnicola. The sequence goes on along the minus strand of NZ_SBKO01000004.1, from coordinate 202,165 downwards.
GGAGCACCTGGTTATGATGCGTCAGCATCAAATACAAATCGAGGTTTGGCAAGATACTATAAGTGGAATGGCACAACATGGAATACTGTGGGTACATCGATTATCGGAAATGGTCAAAATGGAGAACAATTAGGGTATGCTGTTGCATTATCTAATGACGGAAATACCGCAGCTGTTGGAATTCCTACAAATCCCGCTTTTGGATATGTTCAAATTTATGATTATACCGCAGCACTTTCTGCCAATGAATTTTCTTTAAACAATAAATTCAATTTATTCCCGAATCCTGCCAATGATTCTTTTGAAATCACATCAGCATTTGAAATTAATAAAGTAGAAATTTATTCCCTACAAGGACAGCTAATTAAAGCGGTTGAGGGTCAAAAAACTGTATCTGTTGCTGACTTGCCAACCGGGATTTATTCTTTAATCATTTCTTCCGAAGAAGGAAAAGGAACTAAAAAATTAATTAAAAACTAATACATAAATTATGAGAAATTTTTTTAAAAATTTGTTTTGTCTAGGAACTTGCTTGATACTTTTCGGTTGTAGTAATGATGATGGTGCGCCAATTGTAGTGGTGCCTCAAACTCCAAAACAAATTACTCAATTTACTCAAAATACATTATCAGGTGCCGTGCTTCCAAGTTTGGTATACCATCAAATGATTGGTTTTAATAATAAACTTTGGATTATTGGCGGATTAACAGATCAGTACATCAATGATATTTGGAATAGTACCGATGGAAAAAAATGGACAAAAGTAACGGTTTCAGGAACTCAATTCGGACCAAGATCATACCATAGAGCTATTGTGTTTAACAACAAACTTTGGGTAATTGCAGGTTGGAATAATGCTGGATTAAGTGATGTATGGTCAACGGCTGACGGGGTACATTGGACACAAGAAACCGCAAGTGCAGCTTTTGGTCAACGATATGCTTTTGATGTGGTTGTCTTTAATAACAAATTGTGGTTGTTTGGAGGTTTGGATAATTCTGCGGTAGAATACGATGATGTTTGGTCAAGTACTGATGGGATTACTTGGACATTAGTTACAAATACTGCCGAATTTGGTTTGCGTCGGGACCACCAAGCATTTGTTTTTAATAACAAAATGTGGATTTCAGGAGGATGGGGAGATGGAAACACCTATTCAACTATTTATTCTTCAACGAATGGAGTGAATTGGACATTGGAAACCACTTCAAATTTTAATGCCTCTGCAGTGCATCAAATAGTAAATACTGGAACTACTTTGTATTTGTTAGGAGGAAGAGATTTTACTACTCATTTTGATACCTTCAAAAAATCTACTGATGGTAAAAATTGGACGAATGTAATTGCTAATTCAAGTTTTACCGCAAGGTCTGGTCATCAAGCCGTTTGGTTTAATAATAAAATTATAATTTCTGCGGGAAGAAATGGAGGAGGTTATTTTAATGATGTTTGGTCTTCAAATTAGAATAAATGAAAAATATTTTTAATGCGATTAATGAATATCGATTAGAGTTATTTCTGTTTGTCTTTTATTGTATTATAGGAATAGTAGTAATGTTGTTAAGTTTTTGAATCTAAATCCCGAAATTTTCTTCGGGATTTTTTTTATTTCTTATTTTTACAAAAAAAATGATATAAAATTTTGAGTAAAAACATCATCATCACAGGAACTTCCCGCGGAATTGGTTATGAATTGGCGCTACAGTTTTCCGCTGTAGGTCATAATGTGTTGGCTATTTCCAGAAAAACCCCACAGACTTTAATTGAAAATCCGAATATTACTTGTCTTTCTATCGACTTGTCTGTTGAGGAAGATTTGAAAAAAGTGGAGCAATTTTTAGAGCATACCTGGAAAAAAGTAGATGTGATTATTCATAACGCAGGTAGTTTATTACACAAGCCTTTTGACCAAATTTCAGCGGAAGAATTTGAAAGCATATACAAAGTCAATGTTTTTGGAGTGGTTAATTTAACCCGAACTTGTATTCCGTTTTTGCAAAAAGGAAGTCACGTAGTGACAATTAGTTCAATGGGTGGGATTCAAGGAAGTATGAAATTTGCTGGATTAGCGGCCTACAGTTCTAGTAAAGGGGCGGTAATTACTTTGTCGGAATTATTAGCAGAAGAATACAAAGAACGCGGAATTGCTTTCAATGTGTTGGCTCTTGGTGCTGTGAATACCGAAATGCTACAAGAAGCGTTTCCCGGATACGAAGCACCACTTTCAGCAAAAGAAATGGCCGATTATATTTTCAATTTTGCCCTTACTGGGAATAAATATTACAATGGGAAAGTGCTTCAGGTTTCTTCTACAACTCCTTAAAAATTGAGCGATACTTTATTAAAATACCTTCCTGAACATTCCGTTCCCCTGTGTTTTGAGTTAATCAAAGCCAATCACGTGCATCTCAAAATTGTCAACGAACGGGTGACACGTCATGGTGATTATCGAAGAGAACGCGATGGCTCCCATATTATTACGGTAAATTTTTCGCAAAATAAATACCGATTTTTAATTACCTTAATTCATGAAATTGCTCACTTGGTCGCTTTTGAAAAATTCGGAAGAAATATCAAACCTCATGGAGACGAGTGGAAACTGACTTTTCAACGATTGATGGTGCCTTTTATTCGCCCGGAAATATTTCCGAATCAGTTGTTGCCACTTATTGCGCGTCATTTCCGAAATCCGAAGGCAAGCAGCGATACCGATGCTACTTTGGCTTTGGCTTTGAAACAATTTGATCCCGAAAATGATAAACATTATGTATTTGAAATTCCGTACGGAAGTACTTTTAGAATCCATAATGGAAAAATATTCAAAAAAATAGCCCAACGCACCAAGCGATACGAATGTCTTGAAATTAGTTCGGGCAAAACTTATTTGTTTAATCCCAATGCGGAAGTGGAGTTGTTGCCGAGTTAACTATAATTCTTTGTAACTTTGCCAATTCGTTACTTTGTAGCAGATAGAATATATGAACAAAAATTATTACGCAATATTGATGGCTGGAGGAGTTGGTTCTCGTTTTTGGCCCGTTTCAACCACCGAATTTCCAAAACAATTTCACGATATGTTGGGTTCGGGAGAAACGTTAATTCAGAAGACTTTTTCCAGATTATCTAAATTGATACCTGCAGAGAATATTTTGATTTTAACCAATGAAAAGTACAATGATTTGGTTTTGGAACAATTGCCTCAAGTCAAGCAAGAACAAGTTTTATTGGAGCCAGCAATGCGTAATACGGCACCCTGTATTTTATATGCTTCGTTGAAAATTCAAAAGCAAAATCCCGATGCCGTAATGGTGGTTGCCCCTAGTGATCACTGGATTGAAGATGAAACGGCTTTTACCGAGAATTTACAGCAATGTTTTGATTTTTGTGCTAAAGAAAGTGCTTTAATGACACTTGGCATTCAACCGACTTTCCCCAATACAGGTTTCGGATATATTGAATTTGATAAAACCGATGCCAATCCAATAAAAAAAGTAAAACAATTCAGAGAAAAACCGGATTACGAAACCGCAAAATCATTTTTAGACAGTGGTAATTTCCTTTGGAATGGAGGTATTTTTATATGGAGTGCTAAAACAATAACGGAAGCTTTTGCTACTTTCCAACCCCAAATGAACAGTTTGTTTCAGCAAGGTTTTGATAGCTACAATACTGCTTCTGAAAAATTATTTATTGATCAAAATTATTCGCTAGCCGAAAATATTTCCATCGATTATGCCGTCATGGAAAAAGCGGATAATGTATATGTACTTCCTGCTACTTTCGATTGGAACGATTTGGGTACTTGGGGTTCGCTTCATGAAAAATTGGACAAAGACGATAATAATAATGCAGTGGTGAATGCAAAAGTAGTCCTAGAAAATGCTTCCAACAATATAGTGCGTTCGGATGCCGACAAGCTGATTATTATCGACGGATTGCACGATTATATTATTGTTGACAGAGAAGGAATATTGCTTATTTATCCGAAAAGTAAAGAGCAAGACATCAAAGCAGTGGTTGCGAAGTTGAGTAGCCATTAGTTTTTTCAAAAGTCACAAATAAAAGAAAATTCTTACGCAACCTTATTGTTCTATAGTCATCTGTATAGTATGATTCTATCACAAAATATGTATAGTCCTATTTCGAAAAAAAAGCAATATTTACAACTTGTAGTATGTATTCTTTTTTTTAATTTTTCTTTCGGACATCTAGCAAATTTTGCTTTGGGCTTGCAAGTCACTCCCACAAATGAAACGTGTCCGGGGAATGGTCGTTTGGATTTTTTGGTTACCAATCCAACTCCAGGGGGGACAATCATTTATACAATATATAAATTACCTAATCTCACAACACCCATTGTCACCACTCAACTGAATACCTTTACTGGTTTAGTGGCTGCAAATTATAGAGTAGTGGCCACTGAATCATTACCGAATGGGGATGTCAATACGCAGCAAGTAGATACTGTTATTTTAAACCTTATCACACCCCTTCAAGTGAACTATTTGGTAACTCCTCAAACGTGTATGCAAAGAGGTTCTATAACAGTTACAACACTTGCAGGACAGCCTGTTTTGTTTGAAATTATAGCGGGACCAAATGCCCCTGTTTCTCAAACCTCTACCATATTTACCAATTTAGTAAGTGGCAATTATCAGATTAAAATCACTGATAACTGTGGTGCATTTATCACTCAAAACATAACGGTTGATTACTTAAATCCAAATCTGGTTTTTGGAGGCAACACTATTACTCTTCAAAATTGTGCTTCGATAGATGTTAAAAATACGATTACAGCCAGCACAGGACAAATCATGTATCCATTAACCATTGTATACACGATTTATGATCCGAGTGGAAATACAACAACCTCTTCACAAGTTGTTACTTCTGGAGATCTTAATCTTTTATTACTTTCCCAACCTATTGTATTTTATTACGACCAGTTCTATCATTATGCCATTACTGTTACCGATAGTTGTGGAAATGTTTTTAATAGTTCTGATTTTGCATTGCATCCCGAAATGGATGTTACTTCAGATATTGGAGTGTCAAATTGTAATACTAAAAAGATTCAAATTAGTGTTAATGAATTTGGCTTTCCTCCCTTTACAGCCAGTTTTTTAAACGCACCGGCAGGATTTGTACCAACCGTATTTAATACTTTACATCCTAATTTTAGTAGTTCTCCGTTTGTTTATTACAACTCATCAACGCCATTGCCTACAGGTAATTACGAAGTACAAGTTACCGATGCCTGTGGTAGATCCGGAATTACGAATTTTGTAATAGATAACAATCAACCACTACACCCCAACATAGTGGTTTCGCAGCTAAAAGGTTGTGCTGTAGGGTATTCTTCCTTAAATATTAACATAAATAATATAGCCTATCAAATTGTATCGGCCGATTTAGCAGCTGCTCCAGCAACCTATACGAGTACCCTGCCATTAAATTTAAATTCGTTTATTTATAACGGTCAAATTTATTTATCAAATCTAACTTCAGGGAATTATCAATTTAAAATCACGGATAGTTGTGGCAATGTTCGAGATGTTTTTGCAAATGTTGTTGGATATCAAATTACATCAAACAATTTTTCAGTTATCAATGGCTGTTCTCAATTTAGTTTGGATTTACGAAATGTATCCAATATTCCTTCAAGTCTTGTTACTTATTGGATACAAAAATTCAATCCCTCTACAAATGAATGGGTTCATCCCATAACTGGTGTTTCTTCTTCAAACGGAATTAATAATAATAACGCATTATCATTACTAAATAATTCAGTAAATGTTGTTAATAATTCAACAGGAAGGTTTAGAATTGTCAAATACTTTTACAGCTTCAAACTTCCTACTTTGACTAATTTTAGTTCAATACATTATTGTATTGAAGAATTAGGGGAATTTGAGTTTTATTTTGAACCAAGAATCAGGGATATTTATAGTTTTTCTTGCGGAAATAATTTATACCAAGTCATAGTTGATGTTATTGGTGTTGCCCCTTTTCGATATGAAATAATTGAAAAGGACGGACTGCCTTTTTACAGAGACAATGGTAATTCCAGTATTTTTGATAATGTAGCTCCAGGGGTGTATAAATTTAGAGTTACAGATTCTTGCGGAAATGAAAGATTAAGACTGTTTGAAGTGAGTGGAAATGTAATTTTGACGATTGCAGCAACGCCATTTTGTGAAGGAAGTGTAGGCTCATTGCGGGTACCTTTCTTTCCTTATTTGCAGTATGAATGGTGGAAAGATACTGCTTCTTCAACGATACTGAGTTCGACTAATGTTTTGGCATTTAATCCATTCAGCAATGCTAATAATGTGGGAACCTACCATGTTCGGATTACCAATCCAGGTAACCCGAATACGTGTATTAGCTTCATAGTAGATTATACAATTCAAGCATCTTCACCCAATCCAAATGCTGGAGGTGATGCAACTGTTTCCTATTGTGGTCGTCAGGGGACGGTTAATTTATTTAGCATTTTATCAGGCGCATATGATACAAACGGACTGTGGCAAGAAATTTCGAATAGTGGAACCTTGACCGGCAATTTATGGAATTCTGCAACTGTAACTCCCGGGACCTATCGTTTTAAATACACAGTAAATGGATCATGTGGATTTCAAGATGAAGCTTTGGTGACAATAACTATCAACGAGATTCCACAAACACCAATTGCTACTTTTGATCCCATCGTATGTGATTCAGGAATTTTACAATTGTATGCAACAGCAGTTCCTGGGGCGACTTATGTTTGGAATGGACCTAACGGATTTAATTCGACTTTACAAAACCCATCAATTGCAAATATTTCTGCTTCTAATACTGGTGTTTATACCGTAATTGCTGTAAAAAATGGTTGTAACTCTGGGATGAATTCTGTAGAAATTGATGTTAAGAACACGCCAGATTTTTCCATTTCCACCACTTGTTTTAACGGAAGTAAGCAATTATATATTGAACCCATTGGAAATACAATTGCACAAGAATTTTCGAATTATGTTTGGACATTTCCAGACGGCACTTCTCATACCGGAAATCCAATTTCAATTGCAACTGGTGATTCAGGGGGATATTCTGTAGCAGTTCAAAATCAAGAAGGCTGTTCGACTTCCAAAGAAATTGTGGTCAAATGTACTTCTTGTGGTTACATCCCAAAGGGTGTTTCGGCAAACGGGGATAATCTAAATGAGGCTTTTGATTTGCAATGCTTGGAAGGTGTCAAAAATGTAAAAATCTACAATCGATACGGAGTGCTTCTTTTTGATCAAGACAATTACGTAAAAGAGTGGAAGGGACGAGATAAAAATGGTGCTTTGCTTCCAACGGCTACTTACTATTATCAGATAACTTTCAATTCCGGTGAAACGAAAACAGGTTGGGTGTATTTGACGTATTAAATTCCTTCTTTCAATACTGCCTCTCTTACTTTTTTAAACAATTCAGAAGAATAGACAAAGTCGGTTACCGCTTCATTATCGGTTTTAAAGATTTGGGTTTTATCACCTTCCCAAGCTTTTAATCCATTTTTTAAGAAAACGATTTTGTCACCAATTTCCATTACTGAGTTCATATCATGGGTATTAATCACGGTAGTAATGTTGTATTCTTTTGTGATTTCTTGAATCAAATTGTCAATTACAATCGCTGTTTTTGGGTCCAATCCCGAGTTGGGTTCGTCACAAAATAAATATTTCGGATTGTTTACAATTGCACGAGCAATCGCCACACGTTTTTGCATTCCTCCCGATAATTCAGAAGGTTTCTTGGTGTGTGCGTTTATTAAATTAACGCGTTCGATAACAAAATCAACACGTTCCTTAATTTCTTTTTTGTTTTTATTGGAAAACATTTTCAAAGGAAAACCAATATTTTCTTCTACGGTCATCGAATCGAACAAAGCGCTACCTTGAAAAACCATTCCAATTTCGGTTCGCAATTCGCGTTTGTCATCATCAGATAAATCGGAATAAATTCTTCCGTCAAATGAAATAGTTCCACTATCAATTTGATGAATGCCTAATAATGATTTCAAAAAAACGGTTTTCCCTGAGCCTGATTGTCCAATAATTAAATTGGTCATTCCAGCTTCTAAAGTCGTTGTAATCCCTTTTAACACCATTTGCTCACCAAATGATTTTTTGATGTCTTTTACTTCTATCATAATTAATTAGCTAAAAGGAGTTGGGTTAAAATATAATTGCATAAAATGATTACCACCGAGGTCCAAACAAAGGATACAGTACTGGCTTTACCTACTTCCAAGGCGCCGCCTTTCATGTAATAGCCATGAAATGAAGGAATAGTAGCCAATAAAAAAGCAAATACGATGGTTTTTATAAAAGCGTAGGCAATGTGAAAAGGAATAAATTCCGATTGAATTCCGGTAATAAATTCATTAGCAGTGGCAAATCCACCGTAAACAGCTGCTAGCCAACCCCCAAATACTCCTAAAAACATACTGATTCCGATCACAAATGGGTATAATAATAACGCAATTAATTTTGGAAATACTAAATAATTGAGTGAATTAACTCCCATTACTTCTAACGCGTCAATCTGTTCCGTAACCCTCATTGTTCCAATACTCGACGTGATAAAAGAGCCCATTTTACCGGCCATAATTATGGAAATAAACGTAGGAGCAAATTCTAAAATTACCGATTGTCGTGTCGCAAAACCTATTAAATATTTCGGAATTAAGGGATTGGTTAAATTCAAAGCTGTTTGAATGGCAACAACACCTCCAACGAAAAACGAAATAAACGCCACAATCCCTAAAGAATCAATAATCAAATCATCAACCTCTTTAAAAATTAATTGGCGCATCATAGACCATTTGGTAGGTTTTTTGAAAATTTCGCGAAGCATTATAAAATATCTTCCGATTTGCGATAAGTAACGGACTAACATCATGGTGTAGAATTCAGTTTGTAGCGTTCAGTTATGTACTACGTGGTAAAAATACTATATTTTGATGGATTTTTAAAGTTTCAATTGCGCATTGAATTTTTAACTGAAATTTTATAAGTAAAATTTAATATTTATAATTTTTAATTAGTTAACTTTATGAAAACTAAATAGTTACAAATTTTACTCTTCCTTAATTGTTGTATTTTAATTTTAAAATTATTGTTATGAAAGCGAATAAACCATCATACGAAGAACTTCTTGAATTGGTAAATGAACTGCAGCGAGAGCTTGACAAATCGAATTCGTTATGGAATCAATTCAAAGATGAAAGTAAGGTTTCACAATTAAAATCTATTGAAAACAAAGAACTTACGGTATCGGTTTTAAATCGTATCAAAGCGCCATTGGATACTGTTGTCGGACTAGCAAAACTTATAAGTACGGCCAATTTAGATTTTGAAGAAAAAAATAATTTATCGGAAATAATTGCAAATACTGCTACGGAATTACAAAGTATTTTTTCTGAATTTTTGAGCTACAATGCCTTGAAAACACATGTTAATGAATTAAACATTAAAGAGGTTTCCTTAAATGAATTGCTAGACGATTTGAAAATAAAATTTCTAGATCAAGTGTTTTTTAAAGACTTGAGTCTGCGCTCGGTAAAAGGATTGTCGGATGAAGATGATATGGTTTTTACGGATAGAGAGATTGTTAACCAAATTTTTTCTAGTCTACTGAGTAACGCCATTAAGTTTACCAATAAAGGATATGTCGAAATGGGCTATCAAGTAGTCGATAACGAATTGCAATTTTATGTAAAAGATACGGGAATCGGTATCGATAATTTAGAAAACGCGGTTGTTGAAAATCAGGCTAGTATTGGGCTCGCAACCGTAAAACAATTGGTTGAATTGTTGCATGGAACCTTACAAATAGAGTCTAAATCAGGTTTAGGAACTAGTATTTCTTTTCAAATTCCATACGAACCAGCCTTAGAAAAAGTGAAAGAGGAAGCGAAAAAAACGATTAAAGTGTTAATTGCCGATGATGAAGAAATTAGCTTTATGTTGCTTAAAAAATTGATGCAAAAAGGGGATGTTGAAATTATTAGAGCTAAAAACGGAGAAGAAGCGTATGAGATTTATAAAAGCAATCCCGATATCAATTTGATTCTGATGGATTTACGTATGCCACAAGTAGATGGTTATGTTGCTGCACAACTCATTAAGAGCGAGTCACCTGATATTCCTATCATAGCCCAATCGGCTTATTCGTTTAAAGACGACAAAGAAAATGTGAGTAAATCTTTTAACGGCTATCTTTCCAAACCGGTTAGCAAAAAAGAATTTGAAGAAGTCGTGAATAAATATTTAGACTTAGCGGAATTGAATTGAAAATGTAAAATAAATGTAAACCAGATGCACCTCAATTGAGGTGTTTCTTATTTAAATAGCTTCGCTTTCATTTTTTTCCAACGGTAGGCTCTGACAAATTTGGCTTGTTCTGGAGTGACTAGCATGGTTTTGTTTTCGGCTTTGGCTTTCCAAAATCCACTGAGGTAATCGATAAATAATAAAGGTTTTCCTTTTCGCATCGCTAATTTTAACGAAGCAACAGCCGTGATAAAAAACCCATAACCCAAAGTGTAAAAAGCTTCCCCTTGTTTGTAACGCGCCGCTTTGTTGTAATTGGCGCCGGTTGGTTTTAGATGTTTGACTTGTAACGATTCATCCGTCACGACTTTCCAATTGTAAAATTTGCAAAGCAATTCATCAACGGTATCCCAACCCATAGCAGGTTTCAATCCCCCAATTTGCTGGAAAGTTACTTTTCGATAGGCTTTAAATGCTCCGCGAATATGATCTTTATCGGTTAGATTTTCTAAAATCCAATGACCATCTTTTTCAATGTAAGCAAACCCGCCCGCCATGCCAATCGTGTTGTCGCTTTTAAAATGCTGAATAATGGTTTCGAAATACTGCGGCGGAAAAATCAAATCCGAATCGCCTTTGACCATGATATCATAATCATCATCCAACGTTTCTAAACCAGCTTGAAAGGCTTGAATCACTTTGCTTCCCGGTAAATGTATGGCATCTGATTTTTTCTCAACCAAAGAAATCCAAGGGTGTTTTTCAAGATAAGATTGTACAATTTCGGAAGTTTTATCGGTCGAATTATCATTCACAATCACCGCTTTTTTAGGTAAAACGGTTTGATTGACTAACGATTCTAGCGTTAAGCCAATAAATTTTTCTTCATTATGAGCCGGAATGACAATATAATAGTTCATTGTTTCTAATAAGTGCTACAAACGTACATAAAATTTTTAATTTTAAAATTTTAGGTCAAGTTCCCGCTTTCCAACCAAAAATAAATTTTTAAAGCGGAAATATCTTTATTTTTGTGGGATTAGAAAACGATTCGCTTGAAAAAGAAACAAATAGCCTTTATCGAAATGGAAACGCATTCGGCGTTATTAGAACAATGGTATTTGTTGGTTTCGCAAATAGACTCTATTGATTTTCATTTTTTTGTCAGCCAAAAAGTATTCGAAAAATTAACAGCAATTCCGATCAATCATATTACGATAATCGCTTCCGTTAGGGCGACTGATTTTTCAAATTTTGACGCGGTAGTGGTGAATACTTTGCATCGTAATTTTTCGGATTATGCGGATTTATTTCAACAAAAAAAGGTTTTGTGCTTGGTACACAATTTGAATTTTAGTTTGTTTCTGAAATCGATTTCTTGGAAAAATATTTTTAAAGAGAAAGAAAAATTAACCTACTTTTTAAAATTGTATCTCAAAGAAAAAGTGGGTTCGAAACGAAACGTAGTGCATCGCGCCAAAAATTTCGGTGTGATTTCTGCATCGGCTTTAGAAACCATCAAAACAGATGGGAGATATTCTGAAAAAAGTCGCTTAATTCCGATGAATTATTGTCAAAATTCCGAATTCCCTTCTTCCGATAGGATTCAAATTGTCATGCCTGGAAATGTTTCCAACAAACGAAAAGATGTCGATTTGTTGTTTAAAATCCTTCCAAAATTACAACCACAATCCAAAATCCATTTTACGTTTTTAGGGAAACCCGAAAATGATACGGTTTTGCAACAATTGGAACGTTTGAAAACGCAATGTCATTCCAATATTTCGATTACGCATTTTCACAAGTTCATCCCTTGGGAAGAGTACAGTAAAGTAATTGCTCAAGCGCATTTATTGTTGTGTCCCATCAAATCAAAAACTTCTTTTTATTGGGTGGATGAGTATTATGGAAGTACAAAAGTCAGTGGGGCAGAAGCCGATTGTATTTATAATGGTAAAATCGGAATTTTCCCAAGCAGTTACCCTAAAATGGATTGGCACAATCTGTACTATGAGGACAAAAATGATTTGAAAAAAATAATAGAAGATTTGAATGTAGAAATAATTAAAAAAGAGTATAAAAATCTAAATCCTTACTTAGAAAAATATACTTTTGAGAAAGTAAAAAGTGAATTAGAAAAACTATTGTTAAATTTATAAATGTAACCGCAAAGGCCACAACGATAGCGCTAAGTTGGCAAAGTTTTGCGTTCATTGCATTAACCTAGCGAACCTAGCGGTTTAAAATAAAAAAAATGAAATTTTTAATCAAATTGGCCTACAATTATTGGCCTTCTTTATATAAAAAACGTTATTATAAAACCTTGGATTCGTTACCAACTGGGAATTACAAATGCGAACCAGAATTGTTGTACATTCATCAAGTTTTGAAAGGTGATTCGGTTTTTGTCGATATTGGAACCAATAAAGGGATTTATTTGTATCAAGCGGAGAAAGTAATCCAATCAGGAAAAATATACGGATTTGAACCGAATGAAAGTTTGGTGAATTACATTCAGCCCTTATTCCCGAAAGTAAAATTGTTTACCTATGCAGTTTCGTCCCAAACCGGAACTTCGGTATTGAATATTCCAAAAAAAGGCAACGGATTGCAAGATACCAGAGCGTCATTAGAAGCTATGGGTGATGCCGTAGAGAAAATCGAAATTAAAACCATTACGCTAGACGATTGGGTAAAACAGGAAGCTATTTCTAAAATTGATGTTGTCAAAATTGATGTTGAAGGTCATGAATTTGATTCGATTAAAGGATGTTCCTCCATTTTAAATACCGTCAAACCGATTTTTATCATTGAAATTGAATTGCGCCATGCAAAGTATCAAATCAATGAAATTTTCGATTTTATAAAAGGTTTCGGTTACGATGTGTTTTATTATGATAGAGCAACATTAAGCCTGAAACCGTTTGAAGTGTCACAAATCGCCGATTTCCAGAAAGAGGAATACTTGAATGATTTTAATACGTATATTAATAACTTTATTTTCATTCCGAAATAGTTATAATTTATAATTCAAAATGAGTGTAGTCGCCAGACAAAGTTTAAAATACAGTATCGTAGGTTATTTCAGTACCTTGATAGGAATTCTATCAACGGTATTTTTATATCCGAATGATTTTGAATTTGCTGGAAAACTGCAATTTGTTTTTCAAACGGCACTACTTATCTTGCCAGTTGTAGCTTTGGGAATCATGCATGCCAATGTGCGATTTTTTCCAAAAATGTCGGTCGACAATCAGCAACAGCAACTTTTTAAGTTTTCGATCGTCTTTATTATTGTTAATTTTTTTATTGGAGTCGGCTTGTTACTTTTGGCGGTGCTGATTTTTCCTTCCATCAAACAAACGGATTTTTGGGAATACAGTCCCTATATTTTACCGATGACTTTGCTGTTGGCTTTAATTCAGCTGTGTTCCAAATACATTTCCATAAAAAAGCGAATTGTGGTTCCCAATATTTTTGAGAATGTCATCCCGAAAATAGGAATGTTGGCGGCTTTTGCTCTTTTTGTTTTTTATCACTATTCCGAAGAAAATGCGATGGTGCTTTACATGGGTTTCTTCATTTTGGCTTTTTTTGGTATGATGTTCTATCTCAACCGATTGGAAAAAGTATCCAAGAAAATAAATTTTGCGTTTCTAAAAAAAGAAGGTTTTGGCCGAGAACTGATGGTGTATTCGGTCTATACTTTTTTAGGAAGTATGGGGTCAGTTATTGCCTTGAATATAGATGCGACGATGATAGGTGAATTATTGACTTTTTCAGAAGTAGCGATTTACAATACTTCGCTGAATCTAGTGCGAATGATCACGGTTCCGGCGTTGGGTGTGTATACAATTTCGGCGCCTATTATTGCAGGCTATATTGCCGAAAATAATATGAAAGATTTGAAAAGTTTGCATTATAAAACCTCTTTCTATCTGTTTGCTATTGGTGCAGTATTGTTCGGTTTAGTAGCGGTTGGAATTGAAGATTTGTTTGGTTTGATGAAAAACGGAAGCCAGTTACTCAAAGGATTGAATGTGGTCTATATCATGGGCTTTGCTTTTTTGTTCGATTTGGCAACAGGATTCAACGGATATATTATTACGAATTCCAAATATTATAAATTCAATAATACCACAACGATTGCTTTGGCTTTGCTGACCATTTCTACGAATCTAATTTTTCTCTTTTGGTTTAAAATGGGAATTGTAGGTGTTTCTTTAGCTACAGCTTTGTCCTTAACAACTTACAATTTGATTAAGATTGTTTTCAACTACAAAAAGTTCGGGGTACATCCTTTTGGGGTAAAGTATGTCTATGTTTTAGGGATTTTGATTTCGGTTATATTGATCGGTAAACTTTTGCCAGACCTCGATAATCAATTTATGACACTTTGCTATAAACCTTTGGTTGGACTGATGATTTTTGCCTTCGGAAATTGGATTTTTAAAATTATTCCGATAAAAGAAGTTTTGCCTAAATCGTTATTTAAATAATTTACACAACATAAGTCACATAAGACAAAGAAGCTTAAATGTACTTATATGACTTATGTGGTTTTCTAAAATTAGTATCTGTAAACAATCGCATTAATATTCATCCCAGCGCCTACAGAAGCAAAAATTATTACATCACCTTTATTGAGTTGTTGGTTTTGAATTTCTCCTTTTACAATTAAATCATACAAAGTAGGGACGGTTGCTACGCTTGAGTTGCCTAGTTTATGAATGCTCATGGGCATAACGCCTTCAGGTGGGGTTTGTTTGTAGATTTTATAAAAACGCTGAATAATGGCTTCGTCCATTTTTTCATTGGCTTGGTGAATCAATACTTTTTTAACCTCGTTAATACCGATACCGCTTTTGTCTAAACAAGCTGCCATCGCTTTAGGGACTTGGCTTAATGCAAATTCATAAATTTTACGACCTTGCATTTTTATATATCGTACATCAGGATCGTGGTCTTTATTGAAGGAATTTCCAAAGTATAAATAATACGCTTCATCGTAAGAAAAGCTTGCTGTTTCGTGTGCTAGAATTCCGCCCTCTTCATCTGTCGCTTCTATAATGGTAGCACCCGCTCCATCAGAATAAATCATAGAATCTCTGTCGTGTAAATCAACTACTCGTGATAAGGTTTCGGCACCAATAATCAAACATTTTTTTGCCATTCCGGCTTTAATGTACGCTTGTGCTTGGATGACACCTTCTATCCAGCCTGGACAACCAAAAAGCATGTCATATGCCACACATTTCGGATTTTTAATTCGCAAATCATACTTGACACGTGTTGCCAAACTCGGTAAAATATCGGTTTGAATCGCATTCTTTTTTACGTTCCCAAAATTATGGGCAAAAATGATATAATCTAACGTTTCCGGATCAATGCCAGAATTTTCAATCGCTTTTTTGGCAGCAATTGAAGCGATATCAGACGTGGTTAAATCATCAGAAACATAACGACGCTCTTCGATGCCCGTAATGTCATAAAATTTTTCGGTAATGGTTTCATTCGGCAAAGGGAATGGGCTACCATCATCATTTAAAAAGACATGTTTGGCAAAATCGATATTGGAAACTATTTCTGTCGGAATGTAACTTCCTGAACCCGTTATTTTGATATTCATTTTCTGATGGTTTTTATATTACGAAGTTATCGATTTATTATAGGAATTGTTTTAAAATATTCTTTTAAATGTTCTTTTGAATTTAAAAAAAAATTATTGATTTTGCTGATGTATTTTAATCTGCATAATAGTAGCAATACTGAGAGCTTGCGTTTTGATTTGTTCGGCTTTTGTTCCAGCAAACAACTCATCGACCGTTGTATAGAAATGTCCGAGCCAAATTTTGAATAATTCAGGGGTTAAATGCTCTTTTTTGTCAATGTCCAAATGAATTTCAGTAAGATTTTTTGTGTAACCACCCGTTCCTAAAATCGCTTGCGACCAAAAAGTAACCAAGATGGGTAAATGTTCCTCAATCTTAATTTTAACCACATCGGTAAAAATATAGCTGATGCTGGGGTCGTCTAATAGTTTTTTATAGAATTCATCGACTAATAAGTACAGGTCTCCTGGATTTTCTATGTCTTTCATTATTTTGCTTTTAAAAGAAAAACCGAATGTCTTGCTTTATGACATTCGGTTTTATAATCTTAAGATTTTTTGATTAATGTTCCATGTAAGCTTCTATTGGAGCACATGAACATACTAAATTACGGTCTCCAAAGGCATCGTCTACACGACGAACAGTAGGCCAGAATTTATTATCATAAATATAGTCTAAAGGATAGGCTGCTTTTTCTCTACTATAAGGGAAGTCCCAAGCATCGGAAGTCAACATTCCTAAAGTATGAGGAGCGTTCTTCAATGGATTGTTAGGATTCTCTGCATTGGCTTCTGCAATTTCTTTACGAATTGCAATCATCGCATCACAAAAACGGTCTAGTTCTGCTAAATCTTCCGATTCTGTTGGTTCTACCATTAACGTTCCAGCCACAGGGAAAGAAACCGTTGGCGCGTGGAAACCATAATCCATTAAACGTTTTGCGATATCGGTAACTTCAATTCCGTTTTGTTTGAATTCACGACAATCTAAGATCATTTCGTGCGCGGCACGTCCCATCTCTCCAGAATATAAAACTGGATAATGTTCTTCTAAACGCGCTTTCATATAGTTGGCATTTAAAATCGCATATTCGGTAGACGAACGCAATCCTTCTGCCCCTAACATTGTAATGTAGCCGTAAGAAATCAAACATACTAATGCAGATCCGTAAGGCGCAGCAGAAATAGCCGAGATAGCATCTTTTCCTCCAGTTGCTATTACAGGATTAGTTGGTAAGAAATCTACTAATTTTTCGTTCACACAAATTGGTCCAACACCAGGTCCGCCACCACCGTGAGGAATAGCAAAGGTTTTGTGTAAGTTTAAGTGACAAACATCAGCGCCAATAGTTGCAGGATTTGTTAAACCTACTTGTGCATTCATGTTCGCACCATCCATGTATACTAATCCGCCGTTATCGTGGATTAATTGTGTAACTTCAATAATAGAAGATTCGTATACTCCATGAGTCGATGGATAGGTTACCATTAAACAAGATAAATCCGCCGCGTGCTCAATAGCTCTTGCTCTTAAATCTTCTACGTCGATATTTCCTTCCGGAGTCGTTTTTGTTACAATGATTTTCATTCCCGCCATTGCTGCAGAAGCCGGATTGGTTCCGTGCGCTGATGATGGGATCAAACAAACGTTTCTATGGCCTTCACCACGAGAAATATGGTAGGCACGAATGGCCATTAAACCGGCATATTCTCCTTGTGCTCCCGAATTCGGTTGTAAGGAAGTTCCTTTGAAACCTGTTACTACATTTAATTGCTGTTCTAATTTTTTCAACATGGTCATATAACCTTGCGCTTGATCAGCTGGTGCAAATGGGTGGATGCTGTTCCAGTTTGGCATTGAAAGTGGTAACATTTCTGCTGCTGCATTCAATTTCATTGTACAAGAACCTAAAGAAATCATTGAGTGATTCAACGATAAATCTTTGCGCTCTAATTTTTTGATATAACGCATCAACTGACTTTCCGAATGGTGATTGTTGAATACATCATGTTGTAAGAATGTTGAGGTTCTTACTAAATTGTTTTGAATGTTGATTTCTGACGTCAATTCAGAAACATGCACTGCCGATTTACCTGCTGCTTCCGAGAAGATCGCAATGATGGTATTAATATCGGCAATTGAAGTTGTTTCGTTGAAAGAAATCGAAACACAATCTTTATTAGGGTAGAAGAAGTTGAATTCATTCTTCTCTGCTATAGCTTTTACTTTTTCTGCATCTGCTTTTACTAAAAGAGTATCAAAGAAAGCGGAATTGACTTGATTGATTCCTAATGAAGCCAATGCTTTTGCTGTTGTTACTGCCGAAGCATGTACTTTGTTTGCAATATATTGTAACCCTTTTGGTCCGTGATATACCGCATACATACCAGCCATTACAGCCAATAATACTTGAGCGGTACAAATATTTGAAGTCGCTTTTTCACGTTTGATGTGCTGCTCACGAGTACCTAATGCCATACGTAAAGCACGGTTTCCGTTAACATCGATTGAAACTCCAATAATTCTACCAGGCATCGAACGTTTGTATTCTTCTTTGGTAGCGAAGAAACCTGCGTGCGGTCCTCCGAATCCCATTGGAATTCCAAAACGTTGTGTTGTACCTACTACAACAGCAGCGCCTAATTCTCCCGGAGGAGTCAATTTCACTAAAGATAAAATATCAGCTGCAACTGCCACTTTAATTTCATTTTCAGCTGCTTTTGCAATAAATGGAGCATAGTCATGTACTTGACCAAATTTCCCTGGGTATTGTAAAATCGCTCCGAAATAATCCGTTGAAAAATCAAAAGTTTCGTGATTACCAACTACTAATTCAATGTTTAACGGAGTCGATCGCGTTTGTAAAATTGATAGCGTTTGTGGTAAAATTTCTTCGGAAACGAAGAATTTACTAACGTTATTTTTCTTTTGATCACGCGTTCTTACATCAAAAAGCAATGCCATAGCTTCTGCTGCAGCCGTACCTTCATCTAATAATGAAGCATTAGCAATTTCCATTCCTGTCAATTCAATAATGGTAGTTTGGAAATTTAATAAAGCCTCTAAACGACCTTGAGCAATTTCTGCCTGATAGGGCGTATACGCAGTATACCATCCTGGGTTTTCAAAAATATTTCTTTGAATTACCGGTGGTACAATAGCCGGGTGGTATCCCAAACCAATGTAAGATTTGAATACTTTATTTTTGGCACCCAACTGACTGATGTGAGTTAGGTACTCATATTCGGTCAAAGCGGGGTCTAATTGTAAATCTTGTTTTAAACGAATTCCGTCAGGAAATGTTTCGAATAATAATTGGGTCATGTCGTTAACACCAATGGTTTTGAACATGTGTTGTAGGTCAGATTCTCTCGGACCAATGTGTCTTAAAGCAAATGCATCTGTTTTCATTCAATCAATGTATAAAAAGCGTGTTGTTTTTGTGATGACAAAAGTAGTTATTAATCTTAAAATTAACCATTAAATGGCGACGGTTTTTTATCAAATTATAAACCAAAATTGTGATTTATTAACAATTCATTATTTTTACAGTATGCTATTTTTGAAAAGATTAATCGACCTTTATATTCATGGAAGTATTCATGTTGCTTTAGCGGTTTATGCTTTGGTGCGAATGACGTTTCATTTCTTTCATATCGGCTATGACGAACCTATGACTTTGTTTGCATTTTTTGGGACCATTGTTGGATATAATTTTGTGAAATACGACGAATTGGTTCGTGCCAAAAAACTAAAAATGACTACCGAACGAAAGTTGATTGTTGCTTTGAGTCTGATATCATTTTTTGCTGCGGGATATTATTTTTTTCAATTGGAATGGAAAACACAATTGGTTACTGTTCTTTTTTTAGGTTTGACGATATTGTACACACTTCCGATTTTTCCAAAGATAGGAAATGCAAGAAATTGGGCGGGAGTGAAGATTTACATCGTTGCGTTTTGTTGGGCAGGGATTACCCTTTTTTTGCCCATTATTAATGCTGATTTACCACTTTCTCAGGATGTTTGGTTGAAATTTTGCCAGCGTTTTTTATTGGTAATAATCTTGATTCTGATTTTTGAAATAATCGACTTAAACAATGACCATGTGTCCTTGCAAACGGTACCTCAAAAATTGGGAATTTATAAAACAAAACTTTTGAATCTTTTTTTACTGATTCCGTTTTATTGTTTGGAATTTTTCAAATCAGATTTTCAGATTATTCAATTGTGGATAAATCTTGTTCTGATAGTGGTTTTGGCTCTTTTTACCATTTTCGCTAGTCCGAAACGTTCCGATTATTACACGTCTTTTTGGGTGGAAAGTGTGCCTTTTTTTTGGTGGTTGTTGGTGATTTTTTGGAAATAAAAAACCGAAGAAAAACTTCGGTTCTAATAAATTTATGTGCTAAGTGGTTTGATTTACTAAATCAACCCCGCTCTTTTCAATAAAGCCTCTGGTTTCGGCTCCTGACCTCTAAATTTTTTATACAAGGTCATTGGATGATCAGTGCCTCCTTGCGATAAGACATTTCCCTTAAATTTATTGGCTACTTCTTTGTTGAAAATTCCTTTTTCTTGGAAATACGCAAACGCATCAGCATCTAAAACTTCTGCCCATTTATAGCTGTAATAGCCCGAAGAATAACCACCTTGGAAAATATGTGAAAACGAAACGCTCATGCAATTTTCCTCCACATCTGGATACAAGGCAGTGTTTTCCATAGCACTTTTTTCGAAAGCTTTGACGTTTTCTACCGTAACGGGTTGCCCGTGATAAGCGATGTCTAAAAGTCCAAAACTAATTTGACGCATCGTGGCCATGCCTTCCAAAAAGGCAGCACTTTCTTTGATTTTATTGACATATTCCTGCGGAATGATTTCTCCTGTTTCGTAATGTTTAGCAAAAATAGCTAAAGCTTCTGGTTCGTAGCACCAGTTTTCCATGACCTGACTTGGTAATTCTACAAAATCCCAATAGACTGATGTTCCTGACAAACTTGGATAGGTCGTGTTCGCCAACATACCATGTAAGGCATGACCAAATTCATGGAATAAAGTGGTGACTTCACTAAAAGTTAATAACGAAGGTTTGGTTTCCGTCGGTTTGGTAAAGTTGCATACGATGGATACATGAGGACGTTCTTGTTTGCCGTCTTTTACATATTGATGTTTGTAAGAGGTCATCCAAGCACCATTTCGTTTTCCTTTTCTTGGGAAGAAATCGGAGTAGAAAATGGCAACTAATTCACCTTTTTCATCACTTACTTCAAAAGTATGTACGTCTTCATGGTATTTGTCTATATCAAAAACTTCGGTAAAAGTCAATCCAAATAATCGTTTGGCTACTTCGAAAGCACCTTCTTGAACATTTTGCAGTTTGAAATACGGTTTTAGCATTTCATCATCCAAACTGAACAATTCCTGTTTCAGTTTTTCGGAATAATAAGCACCATCCCATTTTTGCAATTGATCAATATTGTCTAGTTTTTTAGCAAAATTGGTTAGTTGACTAAATTCGTTTTTGGCTGCTGGTTTGGCTTTATCTAACAAGTCATTCAAGAATGATTTGACTTTATCTGGATTTTGCGCCATACGCTCTTCCAAAACAAAATGCGAATGCGATTCATAACCCAATAATTGAGCTCTTTCGTGACGTAAGGCTACAATGTTTTTGACATTTTTTTGGTTATCGAATTCATTATTTTGAAACGCTTTTTTACCAGCTGCTATCGAAATTTCCTTGCGTAGTTCACGGTTGTCAGCATACGTCACAAAAGGCAAGTAGCTTGGCATGTCTAAAGTGAAAATCCAACCTTCTTTGTCTTTGCTTTTGGCTAAGGAACCTGCCGAATCGATAGTGTCTTGAGGCAATCCTTTTAAGTCTGCTTCGTTGGTAAGGTGTAATTCGTAATTGTTGGTTTCGGCCAATACATTTTCACCATAAGTTAATTTTAACTTCGCCAATTGGGTGTCGATTTCGCGTAAACGAACTTTTTTTTCTTCTGGTAATAAGGCTCCATTTCTGGAAAAACCTTTGTATTTTTTTTCTAATAAAGTAGCTTGTTCTGTGGTTAGTTTTAAATTGGTTCTGTTTTCGTATACCGATTTAATTCTTTTGAAAAGCACTTCATTTAAAGTAATGTCATTGGCCAATTCGGTTAAAAGAGGTGAAACGTCCTGTGCGATTTTTTGCATTTCGTCACTGGTTTCTGCCGAATTCAAATTGAAGAAAATACTTGTAATTCTATCCAAAGTATTGCCAGCATATTCTAAGGCTTCTACGGTATTCTCGAAAGTGGGTTCGTTACGGTTATGGGTAATGTCATTAATTTCTTTACGAGTCATAGCGATTCCTTCAATGATGGCTGGCTTATAATCCTCCATTTTTATTGAATTGAAAGGTGCTGTGTTGTGTTTGGTGTCGAATTTATTTATAAGAATTTTCATAATATATTGTATTTCGTCGATTTTATTTGTTACATATCGAAACAAACTCTATATTCGTGACTGAAAAATCGAAAATCTGTTTTTGCAGTCAAAATATTTAAAATTTAAGTATTGATTTAACCCAATCGGTATTTATGTTTGTGTTAATTAAAGCTCCAAATACCACTGGAGCTTTATTTTTTTAAGCCCTCCGAAGCAGAAATGACAGCTTGTTTTAATCCTTCTTTATAGGAAATAATTTTATCCAATACGGTCTTATCAGAACTACCAATAATTTGAGCGGCCAAGATTCCGGCATTTTTAGCACCGTTGAGTGCCACAGTCGCTACAGGAACACCACCAGGCATTTGTAAAATAGACAAAACAGAGTCCCAACCATCTATAGAATTGCTTGATTTTACAGGAACTCCAATTACAGGTAACGGACTCATACTCGCTACCATTCCTGGTAAATGAGCCGCACCACCAGCACCAGCAATTATCACTGAAATGCCACGGTTGTGGGCGTTTTGACTAAAATCGAATAGTTTTTCAGGGGTACGATGTGCTGAAACAATATCGACTTCGACCTCAATGTCAAATCCTTTTAAAATATCTATGGCTTCTTGCATTACTGGCATATCGGATATGCTTCCCATAATTACAGCTACTTTCATTTTTTTTTATTTAAAGATTGAAATATTTAAAAATTGAAAAATTTCTGCAACTAAATGAGTTCGCAATAATCTTTGAATCTTTAAATTATTAAATTTTTTAATTTTGAGAAATCACTCGAATACTATTCTTCACTTGTTCAGCAATTTTTCTAGCTTCCGCCATGTCTTCATTCACAATAGTTACGTGGCCCATTTTACGAAACGGTCTCGTTTCTCGTTTGCCATATATATGTGGGGTAACACCTTCAATGGCCATGATATTGGATATGTTTTCATAATGAACAGGTCCTGAATACCCTTCTTCGCCTACCAAATTTACCATGATTCCGGCAACTTTGCTTTCGGTTGCACCCAAAGGTAAATCCAAAATAGCACGTAAATGTTGTTCAAATTGTGAAGTATAGCTGGCTTCAATACTATAATGTCCTGAGTTGTGCGGGCGAGGGGCCACTTCGTTTACTAAAATGTCATCGTCTTCTGTTTGGAACATTTCTACTGCTAATAATCCTACGTGATTGAATGCTTCGGAAACTTGAAGTGCTATTTTTTGAGCTTTATCGGCTACTTTTTTAGAGATACGAGCTGGGCAAATCGTATATTCCACTTGATTGGCTTCGGGATGAAATTCCATTTCAACCACCGGATAAGTTTTGATTTCACCTTTTGGACTGCGGGCCACAATAACTGCCAATTCATTTTTAAACGGAACCATAGCTTCGGCAATGCATTCGACTTCCGGTAGTCCGATTAAATCGAGGGTAGAACGGACAATTTTTACGCCATTGCCATCATAACCGCCTTGTGCTGCTTTCCATACAAAAGGAAAATCCAATGTGTCTTTTTCAAGTGCTTTTTTTAAATCGGAAATTGCTACAAAACGTTGGTGCGCTGATGTTGGAATTTTATGTTCTACATAATAATCTTTTTGTCGGCCTTTATTCTGAATTAAGCGTAGTGTTTTAGGAGAGGGAAAAACAGGTAATCCTTCTTCTTCTAATTTTTCTAAGGCTTCAAGATTTACATTTTCAATTTCGATTGTTAATGCATTTACCATTTTACCAAATTGATAAACAGTGTCATATTCTAATAGACTCCCTTTGTAAAAAGCAGTACAGCCGTATTGGGCGGGTGCTTCTTCGCTTGGGTCAAGCACTAAAGTTTGAATGTCATATTTTCGAGTTTCGGTAAGAAGCATCTTGCCTAACTGGCCTCCGCCTAGTATTCCTAATTTAAAATCGGAAGAAAAGTAGTTCATTGTAATCTAGTTGTGTCGTGCAAAGATAAACTTTTTTAAAAATGTATTACAAGTAGATTTGTAGGATAGTTTTTGAATTTAAGATTTTTTTAAATCGGCAAAATTGGAGTTGATTTTCTCAAACTATTTCAAGAATTAAAAAGTAAAATTTTGATATTCCTCTAACTAAATTCAGTGAGATGGGATTTCTACTAATTATAAAACCCCAACAATTGTTGAGGTTTATAAATAAAGTTACTTTGGGTTAAACAGTCTCTTTATTTGAATAAGTAGGTGTTTATGATAGAATTATATGCAAGAATTAAATAAAGTGGTATTTTGATTTAATCCTGTAAGAAATTCTTAGTTAAAAGTAAATATAATTTTTCACCGCACCTTACGGTTTTTCCGCAAAAAATGTTAATGTTTGTTATTTTATTTTTTTTAAGATAATTCTTGTAGCAGCTTGGTAGGCAGCAGTATGGGTGGTGTAATCTTGTTGAATGATGTTTTTGAGTTCGGGATGAATCCAATCGTATTTTTTGCCAAGGACAAATAAGGCTTTTATGGCGTAGACTTTTGTGGCCACTTTTTCATCGCGAATCAACCAATCGAAGCACATTTCTATGATTTGAGTTTCTTGTAATTGTGTAAGATTAATTCCATTAGCACGATGATTGCTTTTGGCCAAATAAAAAATAATATGTGAAGCGGTTCTTTTCGCAGAATCATCGGTCAATTTCGGAACAGTTTCACAAAAATCTTCAATATAAGGAACTAAAAGTTTGAGTTTCTTTTCACTTATTAATTCTAATACCCAATAGGCTTTGATATGAATGTCTTCTTTTAAATCAAAGGCGATTGAACACAATTCAGGTATAAATTCGGGTTTCCGAATGACCAAATTGCGCATTTTGTCACGCTCTTTTCGAGCGATTGTGCAGTTCTCTAAAAGTTGGTAGAATTCAGATTTCATATGTTTGAAAATGTTTTTTTAAGAAGTAACATATGGTATCTCTTTTTTATTGTGTTTGCTTGTAACAAATAGATGATTTGTAGCGATTTCATTTTTCAAAAATACAATTTATTGTGTATGAGTTTTAAAAGTTCTAAAATGTGAATTTGATTTTACTATCTTTGCCCTTTATTTCTAATCACAACTATGGAAATTAAGTTACACGACAAATATTTTGTTCCGTTTATTTCGGCACAAGAATTGGACTTTGCTATTGCCAATATGGCCAAGCAAATTGAAGATGATTTTCAAGACGAAACACCAGTTTTTATTGGGGTTTTAAATGGTTCATTTATGGTAATGTCTGATTTAATGAAGCATTACAGTCATCCATGTGAAGTGTCATTTGTAAAAATGGCTTCCTATGAAGGGACGCAATCAACGAATGAAGTAAAGCAACTAATAGGGTTAAATCAAAACCTAGAAGGGCGTAGTGTAATTATTGTGGAAGACATTGTAGATACGGGAAATACCATTGAGGAATTGAAACATATTTTCAAAAATCAAGGGGTGAAGCATTTCAAAATCGCTACACTTTTCCTAAAACCAGAAGCCTACAAAAAAGACATCAAGTTAGATTATGTCGGGGTGCGAATTCCAAATAAGTTTATTGTTGGCTTCGGATTGGACTACGATGGTTTGGGAAGAAACTTGAAAGATGTGTATCAACTTTCAGAATAAACATTTAAATAACATTAAACGTAATACAACATAAACTTTAGTAATGATTAATATCGTTCTTTTCGGAAAACCTGGTGCAGGAAAAGGCACACAAGCAGAATTTTTAAAAGGAAAATACAATTTAACGCACTTGTCTACAGGTGATATTTTTCGATTCAATATAAAAAATAACACGCCACTTGGTCTAGAAGCCAAAACCTACATTGATAGAGGCGATTTGGTTCCGGACAGTTTAACCATCAATATGTTAGAAGATGAAGTGGAGAAAAACCCACATTCGGATGGATTTTTATTCGATGGTTTTCCAAGAACATTGGCACAAGCGGGAGCGTTAGACCTTTTTTTGGCTTCAAAAAATCAAAAAATTACCGCAACGATTGCCTTAGAAGCCGATGATGAAATTTTAGTGCAACGTTTATTGGAAAGAGGAAAAACTTCAGGAAGAATTGATGATCAAGACGAAGAGAAAATTAGAAATCGTTATCAAGAATACAACGAAAAAACAGCTCCTTTAATGGATTATTATAAAGAGCAAAATAAATTTTATGCCGTAAACGGTATCGGTACTATTGCAGAAATTACAGAACGATTGAGTAATGTAATTGAAAATTTGTAAATTAGTACAAACTATAAACTAAACAAAAACAATTGGAAATAGTCATAATTTTCTTGCTGATTTTACTTAATGGAATTTTTTCTATGTCAGAAATCGCACTCATTTCAGCAAGAAAAAACAGGTTAGAAACCGCTGCCAAAAAAGGCAATGCGAGTGCGAAAACAGCTTTAGATTTGGCCAACTCGCCAAACAAATTTTTATCTACTGTGCAAATAGGGATTACCCTTATTGGTATTTTAACGGGTATTTATTCGGGTGAAAAAGTAACCGAAAATGTTCGTTTTTTTTATGAAAGTTATACAATAACGCAACCCTATGCGGCATCCTTGTCGGTTGGAACAGTTGTGGTTATTTTAACTTATTTTTCGTTAGTTTTTGGCGAATTATTACCCAAACGTATCGGATTGAATTATCCGGAGTCTATTGCTAAAGCGGTGGCGCTTCCAATGAAAGTGATTTCGATTGTTACGGCACCTTTCATTTGGTTGTTGACGGTTTCGACAGATTTTATTTTAGATATTTTCAAAATCAAACCAACTGCCGACGGTAAAGTAACAGAAGAAGAAATTAAAGCCATTATCAAAGAAGGAACTGAAGGTGGTGAAGTGCAAGAGATCGAGCAAGATATTGTGGAACGTGTATTTCATATTGGGGATCGTAAAATTAATTCCTTAATGACGCACAGAAAAGCGTTGGTGTATTTGTCTTTGGAAGACGATTTGAAAGAAACCAAAGGAAAAGTATTGGAAGAATTGCACTCTATTTATCCGGTTTGTGAAGACAATTTGGATAATGTAATTGGGGTGGTTTTATTGAAGGACTTGTTCGCTAATTTTGAAAAAGGTACTTTCGATTTAAAATCAATTGCAAAGGAACCAGTATATTTTATTGAACATACTTCGGCCTATAAAGCCTTAGAGATTTTCAAAAAAACTAAAGTACATTATGCTTTTGTAACCGATGAGTATGGTGTTTTACAAGGGATTATCACTTTAAATGATATTTTGGAAGCATTAGTAGGCGATGCAGCGGAGTTTTATGATGAGGAATTCCAATTAATCGCTCGTGAAGATGGTACTTGGTTGGTAGATGGTCATTATTCGTTACACGATTTCTTAACCTATTTTGATATGGATGATCTGATTAATGATTATGATGTGACTACAGTTAGTGGTTTAATTATGACCGAGTTGTCTTATATACCTAAAGTAGGAGAGAAGTTGTTGTGGAATAAAATGGAATTGGAAGTAATAGATATGGATGGTGTTAAAATCGATAAGGTTTTAGTGCGTTCCTTAAAAGAATTGAATTAAGTTGCATTTTTTGCAATTGTCACGCTTAGCTTGTCGAAGCGTAAATCATAATATTGAAAATAAAAAACAATGACAGAGGGTAACTTTGTAGACTACGTAAAAATATATGTTTCATCTGGTAAAGGAGGAAAAGGTTCTTCGCATTTACACAGAGAAAAATTTATTGAAAAAGGTGGTCCAGATGGTGGAGATGGTGGTCGTGGTGGGCACGTATATTTAGTAGGCAATAAAGGACTTTGGACTTTGTTCCACCTAAAATTTGCGCGTCACGTCAAAGCAGGCCATGGAGGCGATGGCGGAAGCTCTCGTAGTACTGGTCATGATGGAGAAGATAAAATTATTGAAGTGCCATTAGGAACAGTGGTTCGTGATAAAGACACCAACGAAATTCTTTTTGAAATCACAGAAGATGGCGAAAAAAGAATTGTAGCAGAAGGTGGAAAAGGAGGCTTAGGTAACTGGCATTTTCGTTCGTCAACGAATCAAACGCCTCGTTACGCACAACCCGGAATGCCTCCAGTAGAAGCTGATATTATTTTAGAATTAAAAGTATTAGCCGATGTTGGTTTGGTTGGATTTCCAAATGCAGGAAAATCGACTTTATTGTCGGTGTTGACTTCAGCAAAACCAAAAATTGCGGATTATGCTTTTACCACTTTAAAACCCAATTTGGGAATTGTAGCCTACCGTGATTTTCAATCGTTTGTAATTGCAGATATTCCTGGAATTATAGAAGGTGCTGCGGAAGGAAAAGGACTAGGTCATTATTTCTTACGTCACATTGAACGAAATTCAACACTATTATTTTTGGTTCCAGCAGATGCGGATGATATTAAGAAAGAATACGATATTTTATTAGATGAATTGCGTCGTTACAATCCGGAAATGTTAGATAAAGACCGCTTGATTGTAGTTTCAAAATGTGATATGCTTGATGATGAGCTCAAATCAGAAATGAAAAAGCAATTGGACAAGGATTTTAAAGGAATTCCATATATGTTTATCTCGTCAGTTGCTCAACAAGGTCTGACAGAGTTAAAAGACAAATTATGGCAGATGTTAAATACAGAAGCTTAAAAAAATCCCGGTTATCCGGGATTTTTTTATTATCCTATGGTTTGTAAGGGAAATATGAATATATTCGCAAAAATTTAAAAATATGAAAGTAAAATTACTTATTCTATTACTAATTAGCCAGTTAGGAATAGCACAACATCGCACTTGTGGAATGCAAGAAAAAATGGCACAAATGATGTCTAATCCTGTATTTAAAAAACAATATGAGGAAAGACAAGCTAAATTTGAAGTTGAATATCAAAAACTATTAAATAAACAAACGTCAACAGATAAATTATTAAGTCCAAATGCTACCATTATAATTCCTGTTGCAGTTCATTTCCCATCGGTTTCAAATGCAAGTAATGCTACAACAAAAGCTTGTTTTAGAGCGTTTGCTCAAACACAAATTGATGTAATTAATGCCGATTATAATGCAACAAATTCCGATTTGTCTAACTGGGCATCTGCTAGTGCTTTTTATCCAGGAGTAAATGTTGGTAATATGGATGTTCGATTCGTAATTGCTAATCAAAATCACCCTACGGGAACAGGTATTGCAAATGGCACGAGTGCTGTTACTTTTGGAACAGATTTCCTTGGTGGTGCTGATAGTGATGCAACTTGGGCTGGATATATGAACTTTGTAGTGAGAGATGAAGGAACTCAAATTTTAGGATATTCACCACTAGGTGGTTCGCCAGCTTCCGGACAAACAGTTGTTATGAATACATTTTGTTATGGAACAGGAGCTGGATGTACAGGTTATGTGCCTCAGTCCCCTTTTAATTTAGGAAGAACAGTTACCCATGAGCTAGGTCACTTTTTTAATTTAGATCATACTTTTGCTTCATCAAGTTGTAATCCAGCAGGTGCAAATTGTGCTACAGAAGGGGATAGAGTTTGTGATACACCAAGAGTTACTAGTGAAACTTATAATTGTCCTGCTGCAGGTTCTGTAAATGCATGTGCTACATTGAAATCATTAACAATGAATTATATGGATTATGTTGATGATCCTTGTATGTATATGTTTACAGCGGGACAGGCTACAAGAGCACTTGCTTATATTAATACTATTGTAGGTGAATTTAAACCTAATGTATTAAGTACAGAAAGTTTTACTAAAAACACATTTGAAATCTACCCAAATCCTAACAAAGGAAGTTTTACCATTCAATTTGATGAATCGAATACCAATTATTCAGTTCAAGTAATTGATCAAGCAGGAAGAATTGTATATGAGAAAAATGCCATTCAAAATGCCGATTTATTATATAATGTAGATTTGAATTCAGTGGCTTCTGGAGTGTATTTTGTAAAAGTAATGACAGAAACTGCTTCAGCAGTGAAACAAATTATAGTTGAATAGTTTTCAAAAATTAGAAAGCAAAAAAATCCCATTCATTTGAATGGGATTTTTTTTGAATTTATTTTTTAGTCTAAGTTTGGAATTCGTAATACTTGACCTGGATAAATTTCGTCTGGATCTTGTAACATTGGCTTGTTTGCTTCAAAAATCACTTCATATTTCATGGCATCTCCATAATATTCTTTGGCAATTTTAGACAACCAATCGCCTTCCACAACCGTGTGGTATCTTGCTTCTGGAGCAGGAATAGCCACTGTCATTTGATTGTCAACCGTTTCAACACCTTCAACATTACCCAATGCCAATACAATTTTTTCAGAATCGGCTTGTTGGTCAACTTCTCCAGTTACTACAACCAAACCGTCTTCTTTAACGGCCACTTTTAAAGAGTTGAAAGGCAACCCCAAGGCTTGAACATGACCCAATAAAGCACTTGCTTTTAATTGTGCTTTTTCTTCTGCAGGTGCAGCTTCTTCTTTGGCACCGAATAATTTTTTTCCAGCTCCTTTAATAAAAGAAAATAATCCCATAATTTTTATAATTTAATTTGTTATTCACTCAAATTTAGCAAATTAAGTGCCAAGGTTCTTTAAGCAGATAAAAAATAATATTTAAATAAATAAATAATTGAAATATAGCTGTTTATCTAAAGGTTAAAATTTTCTTAATGAAATTCATTTTCTATTTATTAAATTTTTTGATAAAATTGAAATAGAGTATATTCGCACCACTAAAAAAATATTTTATTATGAAAAAATTACTTTTATCTCTAATCGCAGCAATTACACTTGTACCATCAAGCGTAAAAGCAGATGAGGGAATGTGGTTTTTAATGTTCATCGAACGTTTAAATCACAGAGATATGCAAAAAATGGGCTTACAACTTACAGCTCAAGAAATTTACAGTATCAACAATCACAGTTTAAAAGATGCTATTGTTCAGTTTAATGGTGGATGTACAGCAGAATTAATTTCTAAAGATGGTTTAGTATTAACAAACCACCACTGTGGATACGATGCAATTGCAGAACAATCTACAGCTGAAAAAAATCACTTAAAAAATGGATTTTGGGCAAAAACAAGAGCAGAAGAAATTAAACCTTCAAGCTTATTTGTCCGTTTCTTCGTTCGTATGGACGACTGTTCTAAAAGAATTTTAGGAGTTGTAAATGCTACAATGACAGAAGCAGAGCGCGAAAAAGCGATCAATGCTGAAATTGCAAAAATTGAAAAAGAAAACAACGAAGGAGGAAAATATACCGTTTCGGTACGTTCATTCTTCCAAGGAAACGAATATTACTATTTCGTATACCAAGATTATAAAGACGTTCGTTTAGTAGGTACACCACCAGAAAGCTTAGGTAAATTTGGAGGGGATACTGACAACTGGGAATGGCCACGTCACACTGCCGATTTCTCTATGTTCCGTGTGTATGCAGATGCTAACGGTAATCCAGCAGAATACTCTACAAGTAACGTTCCGTTACAACCAAAACACCACTTACCTGTTAACTTAAAAGGAGTTAAAGAAAATGATTTCGCGATGATTTTAGGGTATCCTGGTCGTACGAATCGTTGGATGCCAGCAGGCGGAATTGAGCAAAACGTTAAGTTTGCTTACCCTGCTTGGGTAGAAGGTGCTAAAACAGGTATGGACAACATGAAGAAATACATGAATCAAAGTGATGCTTTGAACTTGGTATATGCTTCAAAATTTGCTTCAACAGCAAACTACTGGAAAAACCGTCAAGGAATGATTGATGCTTTATCAAAATTCCAAACCGCTAAATCTAAAGCAGCGCAAGAAGCTAAATTTAACAAATGGGCTAATTCGGCTGCAAACAAAGCGAAATACGGAAATGTGGTTGAAACAATCAATAACTACTATAAGTTAACGAACGAAAAATCACGTCACGATAATTATTTACAACAGTTGTTCAGAACAACCACTTTTGGAACTATCGGAAGAACTTTAGGAAAACAATTAGAAACGTATGCAAAAGCAGATGCTGCAAAACGTGCTCAATTGGCTCCTGCTATTTTAGAAATGGCTGACGAATTATTCAAAGAAGCACATATTCCTGCTGAAAAAGACATCCTTGCCGCACAATTAAAATTGTACTCAACTAAATCTACAGGATATGCTATCGCTCCGATGGTTGAAAAAATCGGAAAAGAAAACAACGGTGATTTTTCTAAATATGTAAATGCTGCTTTCGATTTAAGTATTGTAACATCAAAAGATAGAATCAAAGCATTCTTAGATTTACCAAGTGAAGGTTTATTAGCGAATGATCCATTGGTAGCATTATCTAATGATATGACTACTCATTTTAGCTCAAAATCAGATGCGATTGCAAAAGCGCAAAATGATTTTGGTGCAGCATACCGTAAATTAGTAGAAGGATTGAGAGAATCTAAAATTGGAGAAATCAAATATCCAGATGCTAACTCAACATTGCGTTTAACATACGGTAAAGTACGTTCATTGCCAGCAGATAAAAGAAATGATGCTACAATTAACAACTATACTACTTTAACTGGTCAAGTTAAAAAATACAAAAAAGGAGATCAAGAATTTGATTTACCAGCACGTTTGTTAGAAATGAACAAGAATAAAGATTTTGGTCGTTATGCAGATAAAGACGGTTCTTTACACGTAAATTTCTTAACTGACAATGATATTACTGGTGGTAACTCAGGTTCTCCAGTTTTAAATGGAAAAGGGGAGTTAATCGGTTTGGCTTTCGACGGAAACATCGAAGCTATGGCGGGTGACGTAATCTTTGATAAAAACTTACAAAGAACCATCAATGTTGATATTCGTTATGTGTTATGGGTAATTGAGAATTTCTCAGGAGCAAAACACATTGTTGATGAAATGACATTAGTGAAATAGTTATTGCGAGCTGTCACCCTGAGCTTGTCGAAGCGATAGCGAAGCAATCTAAACTAAACCGAACTCTATTTGAGTTCGGTTTTTTTATATCTTTACTTTCCTATTATCAAAAATGAAACGATTTCTTCTACTATCTGTTTTTTTCTTCCTTCTTTCTTGTGCAAAAAAAGAACCTCAATCGGTATCTTTTTATTATTGGAAAACAATTTTTCAGCTCTCTAAAACAGAAAAAAATGTAATGAATCAAAATAAGGTCACAAAACTTTATGTTCGCTATTTTGATGTGGGTCTTAAAAACGGAATCCCAATGCCTTTGGCTCCAATTTTCTTCAAAGAAAAAAAAATTGATCAGACTATAATTCCTGTAATATTTATTAAAAATGAAGTTTTTCTCTCCCAAAAGCTAAACGAAGTTGATTTGGCCACGAAAATTATTGGATTAATAAATCAAATTAATCAAGTGAATACTATTCAAACTAGTGAAATCCAAATTGATTGCGATTGGTCTTTAGCAAGTAGAGATCGTTATTTGACTTTTTTGAAATCGTTAAAAGAGAAATGGACTAAAACAATTTCGGCAACCATACGTTTACATCAAATAAAGTATTTTAATCAAACCAAAGTGCCACCCGTTGATTATGGTGTTTTAATGTTTTATAATATGGGAAAATTAAGCGCCAATGGTGCCAATTCTATTTATGATAAAAAGGTTGCATTGCAATATTTACCAGCATTAAAAAACTATCCATTACAACTAAAAGTAGCATTACCCATTTTTTCTTGGATGGTGCATAGTAGAAATGATCAAATTGTGAATTTAATTTCGAAAACGAGTAGGGATGATTTTAGAAATAATCCTACTTTTGAAGTGAAAAACAATACTATTTCAGTAAAAGAAAATGGTCTCTTCAAAGGGTTTTTCTTTAAGAAAGGAGATAAATTGCATTTGGAAGAAATTACAGAAAGTAATTTACAAGAAATAAAGGCTTTACTATATGATTATATGGATAAAGAGCCTCAAGAAATCATCTACTACGATTTAGATGAAAATAATTTAAAAAAATATCAAAATGAGTTCGTTTTTTAGACCATTATTTGTTTTTTTTAGTACAGTACTTATAGGAATCACTTCTTATGTTTCCATTTGTGCTGGAGGCGATTGGGATTGGTTTGAAAGCAATTCAAGTTTTGCACCTGAAGCCTATGTTCAAGATAAATCATATGAGCAACTTTTTTATAGCATTAATATGTTTTATGGGGAAGATTGGTATGATAATGCACATTCTAACAGGTTTAAAGAATCGATTATCGCTGATTGGAAAAAGTATTTAGGTAAAAAATTATCGGAAGAACAACTTAATTATTATGTTTTATCCGATTCTTCGAATGTAGAATTGTCAAAAATTAGTAAAGCAATACTTAAAAAAGAAAATAATAAATTAGCCCAAAAATTCGATTTAAAAGATGCGAAACTAAAACAGTTTTTCGCTTTTATGAATCTTGCCAAATCTTTAGAGACCTATTCCAATAATGTAGCTTCCTGGAATTATAATACAGATAGTTTAGATCCAATGCAGTATATGTCGGTTGGACAAGCAAAAAAAGTCGAAGACATTTATAATTTATCGAATGATCCCTTCTTAAAAAACAGATATTGGTTTCTTACCATGAAGTCTTATTTCTATTCTCAAAACAGAAATGAAGCGATTACTTTTTTTAATAAAACCCAAGCTAAAGTTGAACGAAATGAATTGTATTATAGAGGACTTTCTTATATAGCAGGAGTTTTGTATAAAAATAAAGAGTATGCACGTTCTAATTTTATGTACAGCGTAGTTTTTGATAATTGTCCAAAACTGAGAACGGTTGCCACCTATAGTTTTCATCCGCAAGAAAACAAAGATTTTCAACAAGCATTAGCTATTGCCAATACCAATTCTCAAAAAGCGGCATTGTGGGCTTTATATGGATATTATGGTGACGAGGTGGAAGCTATTCAACAAGTATATACTTTGGATCCCAAAAACAAACATTTGGATTATTTGCTGACTCGTGCTTTAAATATCGCCGAGAACAAAATGAACACAACGGAATGGAAGTACGCAGAGTATGGAAGTAAAGCTAAAATAGCGAATGATAGTTTGCATTCAAAGTTGTACCAAGTTGTAACTAAAATTGCCAATGAGAAAAAAAGCAATTCGCCTCACATTTGGAATATAGCTGCCGGTTATTTTGAAATTATCAAAGCAAATAATGCTAAAGCTACACATTATTTTTCTGAAGCGAAAAAAACGATTCCGAATACAAAATTAGCACAAGAACAATTGAAATTGTTTGAGATTTTTAATACCATCGCTTCGGTAAAAAAAATAGATCAAGCTGCCGAGATACAACTCTTGCCAAATTTAAAGTGGCTTTTTGTTTTCGAAAAAGAAAATAGTTCCGATAAACTTCGAACACAATTCCTCATTAATTGGAGCAGAAACTATGTTTCCAGTTTGTATAAAAAACAAGGAAATGAAGTTATGGCCGAACTGTTCTTGCGTGATGCCGATTATTATTTAAATCCTGTAAGAACCGAAAAAATGATAACGCATTTAAATACTAATAAATATTCGGATTGGCATACCTTTGCTAATTCTTTATATAATATTAGAATAGATGATATTTATGAATTCAAAGCAATTAAATATGCCTACAATAATCAGATCTCTCAGGCAATTGCTGAAATTCAAAAATCTTCATTTGCAAACGTTGAATTATTAGGAAATCCTTTTAACGGCAATATTAAAGATTGTAATGACTGCGATCATGTCGCTTTTCAAAAAACAAAATATACAAAATTGTCTTTTTTGCAAAAAGTAAAAGAATTGCAAGAAATTACCGCCAAAAATGGCGATACTTACATAGAAAATATTTTGTTAGGAAATGCTTTTTATAACCTGTCGTATTATGGAAACGCTCGACTTTTTTATGACAATAACATTATTAATCAATACAATACAAATTATCTAAATGATACCTATAAAAATGTATTGATGAGCAATGCTGAAACAGAAAAATATTATTCAAAAGCATTATTATTGGCAAAAAATGATGAGCAAAAAGCAAAAGCAATCTATTTATTAACCAAAATAGAACGCAATACGTTTTATTTAACTCCAGTATACATTCCATGGGAAGTTGATTATGTTGTGTTTGATGGATTTAAAAAATTGAAGCAATATTCAAAAACAAAGTATTATCAGGAAGTCATAAACGAATGTGGATATTTTAGAAATATAGTTCAAAAATGATGAAGCCAATAGTATTCTTATTTCTTTTTACATCACTGAATTTGTGGTCGCAATCCAATTTTGAAAAAGGAATGCAATTTTTTGAGCAAAAAAAGTACGTACAAGCAAAACCATTTTTTGAAGAAGTA
Organism: Flavobacterium amnicola; assembly: GCF_004122165.1. Classification (GTDB taxonomy): domain Bacteria; phylum Bacteroidota; class Bacteroidia; order Flavobacteriales; family Flavobacteriaceae; genus Flavobacterium; species Flavobacterium amnicola. The sequence goes on along the minus strand of NZ_SBKO01000004.1, from coordinate 165,533 downwards.
ATTAGGCAAAATCCTAAGAATTACGAGGCAATAGATAAATTAGGGGAAGTTTCTGTTTATACCAAAAACTGGGATGAAGCTGTAAGATGTGGTTACAAGCTCAAAACGGTGTTTCCTAATAACGCCGATTATTGGTACAAATATGGCGGTGCATTAGGGCTCAAAGCAAAAAATAGCAATAAATTCAAAGCTTTGGGTATGATTGATGATGTGAAAGAAGCATTTGAAACATCGGCAAATCTTGATCCCAAACATATAGGTGTTCGTTGGGCGATGGTAATGTTTTATATCGAATTACCCGGAATTATTGGTGGAAGCGAAGCAAAATCACAAAAATACGCTAACGAGTTAATGCGCATATCTAAAGTAGATGGATTTTTGGCAAAGGGATATATAGACGTGTATTTTGAGCGGTATGCTGCTGCTGAAATGAATTATAAAAAAGCACATGAAATTGGACATTCTAAAACTACTTTCGAAAAGCTTTATGATTTATATTTGAATAAAATAAAAGATGAGAAAAAGGCGGCTAAATTAAAAGCCGATTTTGACAAATAAACGAATACACAAATACACTTAATGAGAACTCATTTTATAGCCATTGGCGGAGCTGCTATGCACAATTTAGCATTAGCATTACATAATAAAGGATATCAGGTTACCGGTAGCGATGATGCTATTTTTGAACCTTCCAAATCACGACTAGAAAAGAAAGGATTACTTCCTCTTGAAATGGGCTGGTTTCCTGAAAAAATCACACAAGATATTGAAGCGGTCATTCTTGGAATGCACGCCAAAGCCGATAATCCTGAATTGTTAAAAGCAACAGCGTTAGGACTGAAAATTTATTCTTATCCTGAGTTTTTATACGAACAATCGAAAAATAAAACACGTGTGGTTATCGGTGGTTCTCACGGAAAAACAACCATAACTTCTATGATTTTGCATGTCATGCATTATCACAACATCGAAGTCGATTATATGGTGGGCGCCCAACTAGAAGGTTTTGATACGATGGTACACCTTACCGAGAAAAATGATTTTATCGTTTTAGAAGGCGATGAGTATTTGTCATCTCCTATAGATCGCCGACCAAAATTCCATTTGTACCAACCCAATATTGCTTTGCTTTCGGGAATTGCTTGGGATCATATCAATGTGTTTCCAACGTTTGATAATTACGTAGAACAGTTTCGAATTTTCACCAATCAAATTACCAATGGTGGTGTTTTAATTTATAATGAAGAAGATGAAACGGTTAAAGAAGTAGCTGAAAGTGCTGGAAATCCTATTCGAAAAATTCCTTATCAAACACCAAGTTATGTGGTAGAAAATGGAGTGACGTTATTAGATACTCCTGAAGGACCAATGCCGATTGAAGTTTTTGGAGCACACAACTTAAATAATTTAGCAGGAGCCAAATGGATTTGTCAATGTATGGGTGTTGATGAAGCGGATTTTTATGAAGCAATAGCAAGTTTTAAAGGCGCTTCCAAACGTCTAGAAAAAATAGCAGAAAGTAAATCGAAAGTAGCCTACAAAGATTTCGCGCATTCGCCGAGTAAAGTAGCTGCCACAACAAAGGCGGTTAAATCGCAATATCCTGACCGAAAATTAGTTGCATGTTTAGAATTGCATACCTATAGTAGTTTGAATGCTGAATTCTTGAAAGAGTATGAAGGTGCTTTGGATAGTGCTGATGTGGCAGTAGTTTTTTATTCGCCAGATGCAGTAAAAATCAAACAATTGGAAGAAGTGACCTATGAACAAATTGCACAATCCTTCAAACGAAAAGATTTAGTAATTTATACCAATCCGGCTGAATTCAAGCAGTTTTTATTCAGTGCCGATTTGGACAATTCAGCTTTGTTATTGATGAGTTCTGGGAATTATGGTGGATTGAATTTTGATGAGGTTAAAGAACTTATACAATAATTATTGTCCATATCTAAAATGTCCTACAATAGTATAACTGAATAAGCAATCCGCTAAAACTTGTCCGTTCCCTACATTGTGCACAATTAAATTGCGTTTGCCATCTTCCGATTTTAAATGCGTTACAATCCCTATATGTGGAAGTTTCTCATTGATCATCCAAGTGACAATATCACCCGTTTTATAATCCGCTGGATTTTGTGAAACGGGTAATTTTTTTCCTTTTCTTTCAAAAAAAATTTCCAAATTGGGCACTCTTCTGTGGTCGATGTTGGTGTCTGTGGTTTTTAGTCCCCATTTTTTTAAATTCGGATAAAGTGTAAAATTAGCTTTCATGTCTTCATGAACTTCTTTTTGTAAATCGATGTCAAGTTTTCTATAGGTTCTAATCACAACATCCGTGCAAACTCCTGTTTTGGAAGGAACATCTCCGTTTGGGTATTCTATTCCTATATAATTGGGTGTGTAAACCACTTCTGGATCAATAATCGAAATGGCCGCATTGGAGAGTTTATCATAAAAATCAAAAGGTTTTTCAATTGGTACAACTGATTGGTTTGAAGTAGCTTTTGCTACATAAGAAGTATTTTCTTTTTTACAATTCAGAAATAAAATGGAAAAAAGGGAAAGGATTACGATTTTCATACTTGTTGCTTTTTAATTGGAACGTAAAATTTTTGGTTTTAATATTTTGATTAGCTTTGTTTTTTATAATCGCCAAAATAAATAGTATGTACACGCCAATCCATCAGTGGGCCGAAGACGATCGTCCCCGTGAAAAATTTCTGCTTAAAGGTAAATCCACCTTATCCGATTCCGAATTATTAGCCATACTTATAGGTTCCGGTTCTCGTAACGAGAGTGCGGTACAGTTGTGTCAACGTATTTTAGCTTCTGCAAATAATAATCTTAACACTCTCGGAAAATTATCGGCTCAGCAACTCATGCAGTTCAAAGGAATTGGTGAAGCCAAAGCCATAACAATCGCGGCAGCGTTAGAATTAGGGCGTCGTCGAAGAGGAGAAGAAGTGCCGGAATTAGCAAGAATCACGTCCAGTAAATCTGTTTTTGAAATCATGCAACCTATACTTGGCGAGCTGCCACACGAAGAATTTTGGGTGTTGTATCTCAATAATTCCAATAAAGTAATGTATAAATCACAAATCAGTAAAGGGGGAATTACCGGCACAGTGGTCGATACCCGATTGGTGTTCAAAACGGCATTGGAACATCATGCGACAAGTGTTGTTTTAACACACAATCATCCTTCTGGAAAATTATTGGCGAGTGATGCCGATAAACAAATTACCAGAAAGCTACAAGAAGCAGGAAAACATTTGGATATTTTGGTTCTAGACCATATAATTGTCACAGAAATCAATTATTTTAGCTTCGCCGATGAAGGAATTCTTTAAAAAATGATCGCAACCAAAAATATTTCTTTTGCTTACGGGAATGAAAATCAATTTCAATTTCCAGATATCGTTTGTAATGCTTCAGAATCTTTGTTAATTACGGGGAATTCGGGGGTTGGAAAAACAACTTTGCTGCATTTGCTAGGAGGTTTATTACGCCCTATTTCAGGTGAAATCAACTTGGATAACGTTGCAATTCAAACGCTTTCAGACAAAAAACTGGATGCCTTTCGAGGAAAAAATATCGGAATCGTATTGCAGCAAAATCATTTTGTTGAAGCATTGTCGGTTTTGGAAAATGTAATGTTGGCTTCGTGGTTGGCAACCGGAAAAAAAGACAAGGCCAAAGCGAAATCACTACTGGAACACCTTCATTTGGAAAAACATTGGGATAAGTTGCCTTCGCAATTGAGTGTGGGGCAACAACAAAGAGTTTCCATAGCTAGAGCTTTAATTAATAATCCCAAAGTGCTTTTAGCAGATGAACCGACATCAAGTCTCGATGATGCCAATACTTTAAAAGTGGCCAATTTGCTAGAAAATTTAGCCAAAGAATACGATACAGCTTTAATTATCGTAACCCATGATTCCAGATTGAAAGAACGATTTTCTAACCAAATTTCACTATTATGATTGCAAAATTGGCATGGCGAAATATTTGGTTCAAGCCTCTCAATACAGCTTTGAGTGTTTTGTTATTGGCATCGAGTGTAGCCATTATTACACTGTTGATTTTGTTGCAAAAACAATTTGAAGAGCAGTTTTCAAGCAATGCCGATAATATCGATTTAGTATTAGGAGCACAAGGCAGTCCATTACAATTGGTATTGTCATCGGTGTATCAAGTCGATGCTCCCACCGGAAATATTGAATATGATTCGGCTCAGGTTTGGATGCGTCATCCTTTTGTACAATCAGCAATTCCGTTGGCCTTTGGGGATAATTATTTAGGCTTTAAAATTGTAGGGACTACACCCGAATATTTGTCAAAATTCAATTCAAAAATTGAAAGTGGGAGATTATTTTCAGGCAATTTTGAAGTGGTGATTGGTAGTGAATTGGCCAAAAAAATAAACCTTAAAGTAGGCGACAAATTTAATGGAACGCATGGTGATGCCAAAGAAGGCGAGCAACATGAAGAATATAAATATGAAGTGGTAGGAATTGCTTCTAGAACAGGGAAAGTCATTGATAATTTGATTTTGTCGAACATAGAAAGTGTGTGGGCAATGCACAGCGAACACGAACAGCATGAAGGAGGAATTCAGGAACCTAAAGAAATAACGGCGGTTATTTTACAATTGCGAAACAAAATGGCGATCATGACTTGGCCAAGAATTATTGGTCAAAATACCAATATGCAAGCCGTTTCTCCTGCGATTGAAATCAATCGTTTGTTTACGTTGTTTGGTATTGGATTAAAAACACTAGAATATCTTGCTTACGGAATTATGCTCATTTCTGGGATCAGTATTTTTATCGCACTTTATAACCGATTGAAAGAACGAAAATACGAGTTTGCCTTATTGCGTTTGCAAGGCGCTTCTCGTTTTCAATTGTTGTGGTTGGTATTATTGGAGAGTCTGTTTTTATGTGTTCTCGGGTATTTTTTTGGAACGATTATTGGTAGATTTGCATTACAACTGCTTTCTTCTGCTTCAGAAGAAGATTTTAAACTAGGATTTAATCCTTTCGAAATCATTTGGAACAAAGAAGGAGCCTTGTTAATAGTAACGCTTTTTGTGGGAATAATTTCAGCTATTCTTCCTGCGGTAAAAGCCTACAAAATGAATATTTCAAAAACATTAGCGAATGGATAAATTAAAATATGTAGTGCTGATTGTGTTTTTTGGTTTAGTTGGTTTTCAAAAATCAAATTTCAACAGTAAATCAATCGAAAAAACGGTTGTAAACGATACGGTCACTTGGAAACAACTAGGACAAGTAAAATTTGTAAAAAAGCAGCATAAAAGTTACGGGATGATTGATTATCCGGTTATAAGCCCTGAAATCAAATTTCGAAACAATCGAAAAGTAATTGTGTCTGGTTTTATAGTTCCGATTGACAACGTTAATTATGCCATTAGTAAAAACGTTTTTGCTTCGTGTTTTTTTTGCGGAAAAGCAGGGCCGGAAACCATTGCTGGATTGAAATTTCGTGCCGGGAAAATGAAACTGAGAACCGATCAATATGTTACCATTGTAGGGGTTTTAAAACTCAACGAAACCGATATTGATAATTGGATGTACAATATTGAAGATGTCGTTATTGTGAAAGGGAATTAATAGTTTATGTCAGAATTCAAACACATACAACACATTTTTTTCGATTTGGACCACACGCTCTGGGATTTTGATAAAAATTCGGAAATCGCTTTTCAAGTCATTTTTAAGGATTTGTTTCCGGAACTGGAGATTTCGAAATTTATAGCCGTTTATGCGCCCATTAATCAGGCGTGTTGGAAATTGTATCAAAACAATCAAATCACCCATGAAGAGTTACGTTATAAACGCTTAGCCGATTCTTTTTCAGAATTAAAGATGGAAGTTTCGGATGAGTTGATTGCTATAATTTCCGACGAATATATCTTGCATTTGCCCAATAGCAATCATTTGTTTGAAGGCTGTGTTGAAACCTTAGAGTATCTTCATAAGAACTATAAATTACATATTATTACCAATGGATTTGCGGATGTACAGTTTAAAAAACTCAACAATTCAGGGATACATCATTTTTTTGATACCATAACCAATTCTGAAATGGCTGGGGTTAAAAAACCCAATGCTAAGATTTTTGACCATGCGCTTTCCATTGCCAAGGCGGCGAAAGGGGAAAGTATTATGATTGGCGATTGTCTTGATGCCGATATTGGTGGCGCTTTAAATTTCGGGATGGACGCAATTTTTTTTAATGTAAATGCAACGGAAGTTGCCCAACCTATTAAACAAATCACTAATTTAGTGGAACTAAAAAAACTATTTTAACAATGAAAAAATTACTTTTAATTTCAATACTGTTCATTTCTGTTATCGGAATCGCACAACCGAGTTTAAATGATTATAATACTGCGATTATTCCTGCCAAATTTGAATTTCAAAAAGAGGACAATCAATACAGAATAAATTCAACTATCAAAGCATTTTTGAAGCAAAAAGGATTTGAAGTATATCTTTCTAGCGACGTATTGCCTGAAGGATTTATGGATTACAATTGCAATAAAGTGTTTGTGAATGCTGTAGAAGAAAGTACAATGTTTAAAACTGCTCTTAAATTAGAATTTAAAGATTGTAGAAATAACGTGCTTTTCGCAACCGATTTTGGAGAAACACGTGAAAAGGAATATGGCAAAGCTTATAATGAAGTATTGCTTATAGCCTTGAAGTCATTCGATAAAGCAAAGTATAAGTATTCTGGAAAAACTTATTTTGATGAAGAAGCACAAGAAAAATTGAAATCTATGGATAAAGTGGAGGTTTCGATGGAAAGTGTCAAAACAGAAAAAAATGAAATTTCAGTAAAAGTGTTCAATACTGCTACCAAAGAAGAATTGGTGTTGTACAAAACGACAAGACAAGATGTTTTCTTATGCAATAGAAATGGGAAAAATGGGGTTGTCCTAGCTAAAGGAGGAATTTGGTATTTTGAATCCATCGAAAACGAAAAAGTGAGTTCCGATAAATTAGACATTAAGTTCTAATACCCATATTTATCTTTCCATCTGTTTTTTAAAAACTGACGAATTTCTTTTTCCCTAGCATTATCGCCAGGTTCAAAAAAGGAAGTTGTGGCAATGGCATCAGGTAAAAACTCTTGTTCGGCAAAATTATTGGCATAATCGTGCGAATATTTGTATTCATCACCATAGCCCAATTCTTTCATAAGTTTGGTTGGAGCATTTCGTAAATGCAAAGGAACCGGTAGATCACCAGTCTGTTTTACGATTTGTTGGGCTTTCCCGATAGCCATATAACTCGCATTACTTTTGGCAGAAGTCGCCAAATAAATAGCGCATTGACTCAAAATAATACGACTTTCAGGATAGCCTATCGTCGTTACGGCTTGAAACGTATTGTTGGCCATAATCAAAGCGGTTGGATTGGCATTTCCTATATCTTCTGAAGCTAGAATAAGCATCCTTCTGGCAATGAATTTAACATCTTCACCACCTTCTATCATACGTGCTAGCCAATATACAGCACCATTAGGATCGCTGCCACGGATTGATTTGATAAATGCCGAAACAATGTCGTAATGTTGCTCGCCTGTTTTGTCGTATAAAACGGTATTCTTCTGAACCAACTGCATTACTTTTTCGTTGGTAATCTCTACAGCATCGCCTTCAGAAGCATTTACAATTAATTCGAAAATATTCAATAATTTTCTTCCATCTCCACCAGAAAGACGAAGTAATGCTTCTGTTTCTTGCAGTTGAATGGATTTGGATTTTAAATAAGTGTCTTCTTGTATGGCGCGTTGTAAAATGGCTTCCAAATCTTCTTTGGTAAACGCATTTAAAATATACACCTGACAACGTGACAATAAAGCGGGAATGACTTCAAAACTAGGGTTTTCAGTAGTGGCACCAACTAAAGTAATCCAGCCTTTTTCGACCGCAGCCAGTAAAGAATCTTGTTGGGATTTACTGAAACGATGAATCTCATCAATAAATAAAATTGGATTTTTGGCCGTAAATAAGCCACCACTTTGTTTGGCTTTTTCTATGACTTCCCGAATGTCTTTTACCCCCGAATTAATCGCGCTCAATTCATAAAAAGGACGTTTGCTTTCTTGCGCGATGATTTGAGCCAACGTCGTTTTACCTGTGCCTGGAGGTCCCCATAAAATTAAAGAAGGAATTACGCCACGTGCAATTTGTTGCGTCAAAGAACCGTTTTCGCCAACCAAGTGCGATTGACTGATGTATTCTTCTAATGATTTTGGACGTATGCGTTCGGCTAAAGGAGCTTCCATTTTATCTTAATTCGTGGATGTGTTGATTCGGTTATTTGAAAATAACAGCATTCAAATTTATGACATTTCAATAATCAAATCAACAAATTACCTAGCCAACTTATGACAAAAGTTCATTAAATTCGATTTGGTTATGTTTTTGATTAACAATAAGTATGAAAGACACCGATTTTAAATTTACGCCTTCCGTTATTTTATTGCCGCTCTATTTTGTGTTGACATTATGGATTGTTTTTTGGGTAGAACGGCATTTTAAGATTCGTTTTACAGAATACGGAATTTATCCAAGAGAGATTCATGGTTTAAAAGGTATTTTATTTTCACCATTCCTCCACGGTGATATCAGCCATTTGTTTAACAATTCGTTACCCTTATTATTTTTATTGAGTTGTTTGCGTTTCTTTTACCGCAACCATGCGTTTAAAGTTTTGCTTTTAGGAATTCTCTTCTCAGGACTCGGCACTTGGTTCATTGGAAGACCAAGTTATCACATTGGTGCCAGCGGATTGGTCTATGTCTTGGCAAGTTTTATTTTCTTTAAAGGAATTCAAACCAAATACTATCGATTGGTTGCTTTGTCATTTACCGTTGTAATTTTGTACGGCGGAATGATTTGGTATATGTTTCCAAGTCCTGAAATTACTGGTGAACAGCATATTTCATGGGAAGCGCATTTATCAGGTTTTGTGGTGGGTTATGTTTTTAGTTTGCTATTTGATGTCGAAAAATATGTCAAACCTATTATTTACGATTGGCAACAACCTGATTTTGATGCTTCGCAAGATGCATTCATGAAACATTTTGATGACAACGGAAATTTTATTTCCAGCTCTAAAATGCGAGAAATGGAAGCGGAAAAATGGAACTATTTTATTTCTAACTTACCTGTGATGTATGAGTTTAAATCGAGCGAAGAAACCCGAAATTAAGACTGTCTCTGTCTCACCGTTTCATACAAAAAAGCACCACACGCCACCGAAACATTCAAAGATTCGATAGAGCCAAACATTGGTAGTTTTGCTTTTTCGTCTACAATTTTCAAAACAGATGGATTCACCCCACGGTCTTCACTTCCCATAATAATAGCTACACCTTCGCTTAATGATATGTCGTAAATAGTGTTGTCTGTTTTTTCAGTGGCAGCCACCGTTTTAATTCCAGAGCCTTGTAAGTAAAATATGGCATCTTTAATATGGTCTACTTTGCAAATCGGCACATTGAAAACCGCTCCAGCAGACGTTTTTACCGTATCTCCATTTACAGGAGCTGAGCCTTGTTTCTGAATAATGATTCCATCTACACCCGTACATTCGGCAGTACGAATGATGGCGCCGAAATTACGCGCATCGCTCAATTGGTCAAGGATAAGAAATAGTGGAGTTTTTCCACTTTCTACAACCCCATCAACTAAAGTTTCAAGTTTTACAAAGGAAATAGGGGCAATCGTAGCGACCGCTCCTTGATGGTTGTTGGGAGTCAATCGGTTTAGTTTTTCAACGGGAACATACGAAAAATTAATGCTGTTTTTCTTCAATGTTTTCATCAGTTCGTTCATCAGTTCGCTGTGCGCATCACTTTGAATAAACACCTTGTCTACTTCTTTTTTTGCATTAATCGCTTCAATAATTGCTCTAATTCCGAATATTTGATTCTCTTTTTCCATGGGGCAAAGATAGTTTTTTTAGACTATTTAGACTTCTTAGATTATTAGATATTTAGACGACATAGAAAAAAATCAAAAATTCTAGCAATCTAAGAAGTCTAACAGTCTAGAAGTCTAACTTAAAATCTTGCTTTAAAACTTAGATGTACAATTGAATTGGATAATTTGATGGTTTGGTCTTTCGTGCTTCCGTTGGCATACACAAAATTGAGTAAACCATTTTTGGTGGCTAGTCCAAATCCGAAACCGAGTCCAACTAAACTATTGGAAAGGTTACTGGTTTTGTCTTGGTAGTAGCCATAATCAATTATTGAGTGAAGATAAATCCCATCATTAAAAGCATATCGGTATTCGGTTAATACTGAACCAAAAGTATTGCCTTGCAGGCTATTTTCATTAAAGCCACGAATCGAGTTGATGCCTCCAAAACGGAATAATTCATTAATGATGTAAGTATTGCTATTCAAATAGAAATTCTGACTTCGAATATTGATGCTGTTTTTTTTGTTTAAATACAGGTTGTGACTCAAATTCAGATTCCCAAAAAACTGACTTTCTGAACCCAAATTCGCGTCTCGTTTTCCAAATCCAAGTTTAAAAAACACAGCTGTTTTCTCTGGAAATAAAATAGTGTTGTTGTCAATAGCGACAAAATCCAAATGCGAAGTGAAAAAGGAATTGTTGAAATCACTTAAAGTGCTGGAATTTGTATTTTGAATATCGCTAGATTCGGTGCTTTGATATCCTAAATAAACTTTGGTGTTGTAATTGAAATAGTAACCCAAGTCAATTCCGGTTTTGGCATTTTGAAAAATACTGTCTTGTTTGAAAATATTCAATTGGGCCTTGATGCCTAGCGGCGATTGCAAAATATACGGAATTTCGATATTCGCATCAAAAGTTTTTTGGTCTTTACCGTCGCTTTTCCAATAGATGTTGAATTTTTCACCACCATTTAAAATATTTTGCAATTTCAAATCCAAGTACCCGTTAAAGATTAGCTTTTTTTTGTCGTTGGTAAAACCGACAAAACCATCAAAAGTATTGGGTTTGGTTTTTTCTAAATAGACATAGACTTTGGTTGAGTCTTTGGTAAATAATATTTCGGGCGATTTCAGTTGTTTTACAAATCGGAACCTGTCAAAATCATCCGAAAGACTTTTGAGTGTGGTTTGATTGAATACTTTATTTCGGTAAATCCTTTTTATATTCTTCGTGTGACTTTTTGGGAATTTTTCGTAGCCATTAATCACAAGGTCATCCAGGGTTCTTTTAATTTCTATATCGGTTTTTAAATCGGCGTGCAGTTCGTTGTTGGTTGTTTTAAAATTCACTAATTGAATTTTTGCCAACGAATATCCTTTTCGTTCAAGGGTTTTTAAAATGTAATTCATAAAATTTTCCACTTCATGAATGGGTTTTATTTCCGTGGTATTTGAAGCGCCAAGAAGTTCGAAATTTTCACCTATATATATATGAATAAATTTTTGCTGTTGGCCAAGTGACATTTTGACTTCAAACAAGGTATCGTTCACTTTTGTTATGGCTTCCTTCGTCTGATTTAAATAACCAATACGCAACAACTTTTGTTCTAATACTTGTACTTCATTCGTAATTAGCTTGGCATTGCTGTGTTTTTTAGTGTAACCAATAGAATCGATTGTTTTGGTTTCACTCGCTTTTTCCGATTTTATTTTCACATGCAATTCCTGTCCCAAAACAGTTTGGAAACACAACAGGCATAAAAAGAGAAGAATACAATTTTTCAAAATGAATGTTTGGGCGTGACCTTTGCTGTCGCTTCGGTCGGGCTGTTTGCTATATCTTTTTTAATTCCTTCGCCAGCTTCGGAAACTAAAAAAGGATGCCGCTTCCATCCCTCACGCAAAATTTGGTTAAAAATACGATTATCAATTTCAAAATAACGCAAAAAATAAAAAATCGTATTTCAAAAAATAATCCTACTGAAAATTAATATTTTACGTTTTGTTTTTTCAAAAAATAATACATACATTTGCAACCCCGTAAAAAGCGGGATTTTATAAACAAGTAATTTTTAGTATTTAATTATGCCAACGATTCAACAATTAGTAAGAACAGGAAGAACCCAAATGACTAAGAAGTCTAAATCGGTTGCTTTAGATTCTTGTCCTCAAAGAAGAGGTGTTTGTACGCGTGTTTACACTACTACTCCAAAAAAACCAAACTCTGCAATGCGTAAAGTTGCGCGTGTACGTTTGACTAATGGAAATGAAGTGAATGCTTACATCCCAGGAGAAGGACACAATCTACAAGAGCACTCGATAGTATTAGTTAGAGGTGGAAGGGTAAAAGATTTGCCAGGAGTACGTTATCACATCGTTCGTGGTGCGCTTGATACATCAGGTGTAGCAGGAAGAACACAAAGAAGATCTAAGTACGGAGCAAAACGCCCAAAAGAGGCTAAAAAGTAATTTTTAAAACTTTTAAGAAAAAGACATGAGAAAAAGAGCGGCAAAGAAGAGACCCCTTTTACCGGATCCAAGATTTAATGATCAATTGGTAACGCGTTTTGTGAACAACTTAATGTGGGACGGTAAAAAATCAACAGCGTTCAAAGTATTTTATGATGCAATGGACATCGTAGAGTCTAAGAAACAAGATGCAGAAAAATCATCATTAGAAATCTGGAAAGATGCATTAACAAATGTTATGCCTCACGTAGAAGTTCGTTCACGTCGTGTGGGTGGAGCTACTTTCCAAATTCCAATGCAAATCCGTCCAGATAGAAAGATATCTTATGCTATCAAATGGATGATTTTGTATGCAAGAAAAAGAAACGAGAAATCAATGGCAGGTAAACTTGCTTCAGAAATTTTAGCTGCGGCTAAAGAAGAAGGAGCTGCTGTTAAGAAAAGAATGGATACTCACAAAATGGCAGATGCTAATAAAGCATTCTCTCACTTTAGATTTTAATTCATAGAGAAATGGCTAGAGATTTAAAATTCACAAGAAATATTGGTATTGCAGCTCACATTGATGCTGGTAAAACCACTACTACTGAGCGTATCTTATTTTATACGGGAAAATCACACAAAATTGGTGAAGTACACGATGGTGCTGCAACAATGGACTGGATGGCACAAGAGCAAGAAAGAGGTATTACTATTACTTCTGCTGCAACAACTTGTGAATGGAGTTTCCCAACTGAACAAGGTAAATTAATTGGTGATTCTAAACCGTACCACTTTAACATTATCGATACTCCAGGTCACGTTGACTTTACAGTAGAGGTAAACCGTTCGTTACGTGTATTAGATGGTTTAGTTTTCTTATTTTCTGCTGTTGATGGTGTAGAGCCTCAATCAGAAACTAACTGGAGACTTGCTGACCAATATAGAGTTCCTCGTATGGGATTCGTAAACAAAATGGACCGTCAAGGGTCTAACTTCTTAAATGTATGTCAACAAGTTCGTGACATGCTAAAATCAAACGCAGTAGCGATTACTTTACCAATCGGTGAGGAAAATGATTTTAAAGGAGTAGTAGATTTAGTAAAAAACCAAGCAATCGTTTGGCATGATGCAACTCAAGGGGCAACTTTTGATATTGTAGATATTCCTGCTGATATGGTGGCTGAAGTTAAAGAATACAGATCTATTCTTATCGAAGCGGTTGCTGAGTATGATGAAAATCTACTTGACAAATACATGGAAGATGAGAACTCTATTACGGAAGACGAAATCAACGCTGCATTACGTGCTGCTACGATTGACATGGCTATCATCCCGATGATTGCTGGTTCGTCTTTCAAAAACAAAGGAGTTCAATTCATGTTAGATGCAGTATGTAAATACTTACCATCTCCATTGGATAAAGAAGGTATCGAAGGAATTCATCCTGATGATGCTGATTTATTAGAAGAAGATCAAACTAAAATATTACGTCGTCCAGATGTAAAAGAGCCGTTCGCAGCTTTAGCATTTAAAATTGCTACTGACCCTTATGTTGGTCGTTTAGCTTTCTTCCGTGCGTATTCAGGACGTTTAGATGCAGGTTCTTATATCTTGAACACACGTTCTGGAAACAAAGAGCGTATATCTCGTATCTACCAAATGCACGCTAACAAACAAAACCCAATCGAATATATCGAGGCAGGTGATATTGGAGCAGCAGTTGGATTTAAAGATATCAAGACTGGAGATACAATGTGTGATGAAAAACACCCAATTATTCTTGAGTCTATGAAATTCCCTGATCCAGTAATTGGTATCGCTATTGAGCCTAAAACTAAGGCTGACGTAGATAAAATGGGTATGGCTTTAGCTAAATTAGCAGAAGAGGATCCAACGTTTACAGTTAGAACAGATGAGGCTTCTGGGCAAACAATTATTTCAGGTATGGGTGAGCTTCACTTAGATATCTTAGTAGACCGTATGAAACGTGAGTTCAAAGTGGAAGTAAACCAAGGTGAGCCTCAAGTAGAATACAAAGAAGCTTTTACAAAATCAGCACAACACAGAGAAGTTTACAAAAAACAATCTGGAGGTCGTGGTAAATTCGGAGATATCGTATTCCGTTTAGAGCCAGCTGACTTAGTTGATGGTAAAGCTGCTGTAGGTTTACAATTCGTTAATGAAGTAAAAGGAGGAAACGTTCCTAAAGAATATATTCCTGCTGTTGAAAAAGGTTTCAAAGAAGCTATGAAAACAGGACCTTTAGCTGGATATACTGTAGATAGTTTAAAAGTTACTTTGTTAGATGGTTCTTACCACCCTGTGGATTCAGATGCACTTTCTTTCGAATTAGCGGCTAAAATGGGTTATAAAGAAGTAGCGAAAGCTGCAGGAGCTGTAATCCTTGAACCAATCATGAAAATTGAAGTTATTACTCCAGAAGAAAATATGGGTGATATCGTAGGTGACTTAAACCGTCGTCGTGGTCAAGTAAATGATATGGGAGACAGAAATGGTGCTAAAACTATTAAAGCAAACGTGCCATTATCAGAAATGTTTGGATATGTTACAACTTTAAGAACTTTATCTTCAGGTCGTGCCACTTCTACAATGGAATTCTCTCACTATGAGCAAACTCCATCTAACATTTCAGAAGAAGTAATCAAGAAAGCAAAAGGTAACGCTTAATTTTTAAGAAAATGAGTCAAAAAATCAGAATAAAATTAAAGTCTTACGATCACATGTTGGTTGATAAATCAGCAGAGAAAATCGTAAAAACTGTAAAAAGTACAGGTGCTGTGGTAACGGGTCCAATTCCATTACCAACAAACAAAAAGATTTTTACTGTATTACGTTCTCCACACGTTAACAAAAAGTCGAGAGAACAATTTGAAGTAATGTCATACAAGAGATTATTAGATATTTATTCTTCGTCTTCTAAAACTATCGATGCTCTAATGAAGTTAGAGTTACCAAGTGGAGTAGAAGTAGAGATTAAAGTATAATTTCCTCAAAGTAAAATATTTAGGGATTAAGTTTTGATATTCAAAACTTAATCCCTACTTTTGCACACTCAAAAATAAAAAGTTTAGTAAATAATTAATAATTAATTAAATATGTCTGGGTTAATCGGAAAGAAAATCGGAATGACTAGCATCTTTGACGAGAACGGGAAAAATATTCCTTGTACTGTTATTGAAGTAGGTCCTTGCGTAGTTACCCAAGTCAGAACCAAAGAGGTTGACGGGTATGAAGCTCTTCAACTTGGTTTCGATGACAAGAATGCGAAGCACACTACCAAAGCTGCTGAAGGTCACTTCAAAAAAGCAGGTACTGTAGCTAAGAAAAAAGTCGTTGAGTTCCAAGGATTTGAGAATGAGCACAAATTAGGAGATGTTATCACTGTAGATCTATTCGCTGAAGGCGAGTTCGTAGATGTTCAGGGTGTATCTAAAGGTAAAGGTTTTCAAGGGGTTGTAAAACGTCACGGTTTTGGTGGTGTTGGTCAAGCAACTCATGGTCAACATAACCGTTTGAGAGCACCAGGTTCTGTAGGAGCTTCGTCATATCCATCTAGAGTATTCAAAGGAATGCGTATGGCTGGAAGAATGGGTGGTGATAATGTAAAAGTTCAAAATTTAAGAGTTTTAAAAGTGGTTGCTGAAAAGAACCTACTTGTTATTAAAGGATGTGTTCCTGGATGTAAAGACTCTTACGTAATCATTCAGAAGTAATGGAAGTAAAAGTTTTAAATAGCAACGGAAAAGAAACGGGTAGAAAAGTTCAACTTTCTGACTCAGTTTTCGCAATCGAGCCTAACAAGCACGCGGTTTATCTTGATGTTAAGCAATACTTGGCGAATCAAAGACAAGGAACGCACAAAGCTAAAGAAAGAGCTGAAGTAGCAGGTAGTACTCGTAAGATCAAAAAACAAAAAGGGACAGGTACTGCTCGTGCAGGATCAAAAAAATCTCCTTTGTTTAAAGGTGGAGGAACAGTTTTCGGTCCTAGACCAAGAAGCTATTCTTTCAAATTGAACAAAGCTTTAAAAAGATTGGCTCGTAAATCAGCTTTAACTTTAAAAGCTCAAGAATCAAATTTAATCGTAGTAGAGGATTTCAATTTTGAAGCTCCAAGTACTAAGAATTTCATTAACGTGTTGAAAGCGTTAGGATTAGATAACAAAAAATCGCTTTTCGTTTTAGGTGATGCAAATAATAATGTATATTTGTCATCTCGTAATTTAAAAAGTTCTTCTGTTGTAACTAGTTCAGAATTAAGTACTTACGCGATATTAAACGCAAATAATTTAGTTCTTTTAGAAGGATCTTTAGAAGGAATTGAAGAAAATTTAAGCAAATAATAGGCCATGAGTATCATAATTAAACCTATCGTAACAGAGAAAATAACCAAAGACGGAGAATTATTCAACCGTTTTGGTTTCGTTGTAGATAAAAAAGCAAACAAAGTACAAATTAAGAAAGCTGTAGAAGCTGCTTATGGAGTAAACGTTGTAGCTGTAAATACAATGAATGTACGTCCAGACAGATCAACAAAGTACACTAAAAGTGGAATGATCACTGGTAAAACAAATGCTTACAAAAAAGCAATTGTACAAGTACAAGAAGGAGAAACAATAGATTTTTACAACAATATCTAATAAAAAAAGATGTCAGTAAGAAAATTAAAACCTATTACCCCGGGTCAGCGTTTTAGAGTTGTGAATGGTTTTGACGCCATTACAACTGATAAGCCGGAGCGTTCATTAATCGCACCGATAAAAAACTCAGGAGGTAGAAATAGTCAAGGAAAAATGACCATGCGTTACACAGGCGGTGGTCACAAACAAAGATATCGTATCATTGATTTCAAAAGAACTAAAGATGGAATTCCAGCTTCAGTGAAATCTATTGAATACGATCCGAACAGAACTGCTTTTATCGCTTTATTAGCTTATGCTGATGGTGAGAAAACGTATATTATTGCTCAAAACGGATTGCAAGTGGGTCAAAAAGTGGTTTCAGGTGCTGATGCAGCTCCAGAAATCGGAAATACTTTACCATTAAGCAAAATTCCATTAGGAACTGTAATATCTTGTATTGAGTTACGTCCTGGTCAAGGAGCTACAATCGCTCGTTCAGCTGGAACATTTGCTCAATTAATGGCACGTGATGGTAAATATGCTACAATTAAAATGCCTTCAGGAGAAACAAGATTAATCTTGTTAACTTGTTCAGCAACAATTGGAGCTGTTTCTAACTCTGACCACCAATTGATCGTATCTGGTAAAGCAGGTAGAACAAGATGGTTAGGTAGAAGACCTAGAACTAGACCAGTAGCGATGAACCCGGTTGATCACCCAATGGGTGGTGGTGAAGGACGTTCTTCTGGAGGTCACCCACGTTCAAGAAAAGGTTTACCGGCTAAAGGTTATAGAACTCGTTCTAAGCAAAACCCGAGCAACAAGTATATTGTAGAACGTAGAAAGAAATAATAAGATATGGCACGTTCATTAAAAAAAGGACCTTTCGTACACTATAAATTAGAAAAGAAAGTACAAGAAAATATCGAAGGAGGAAACAAAGGAGTAGTAAAGACTTGGTCTAGAGCTTCTATGATTACTCCAGAATTCGTAGGACAAACTATCGCAGTTCACAACGGACGTCAATTCGTACCGGTATATGTTACTGAAAACATGGTAGGTCATAAATTAGGAGAATTTTCGCCAACAAGATCATTTAGAGGTCACGCTGGAGCAAAAAACAAAGGTAAAAAATAAGAAGAAATGGGAGTTCGTAAAAGAGAAACAGCAGATGCGAGAAAAGAGGCTAATAAGTCTATTGCTTTCGCGAAGTTAAATAACTGCCCTACTTCACCTAGAAAAATGCGCTTAGTAGCGGACTTGGTAAGAGGTCAGAAAGTGGAAAGAGCACTAAATATTTTAAGATTTAGTCAAAAAGAAGCTTCAAGAAAATTAGAAAAACTATTATTATCTGCCATCAATAACTGGGAGCAAAAAAATAGTGAAGGTGATGTAACTGAAGCAGGCTTATTTATAAAAGAGATCAAAGTTGATGGTGGAATGATGTTAAAAAGACTTCGTCCAGCACCACAAGGTCGTGCACACAGAATTAGAAAACGTTCTAACCACGTAACAATCGTGTTAGGAGCTATTAATAACACACAAAGCAATTAATAAAGATGGGACAAAAGACTAATCCAATCGGAAATCGCCTTGGTATCATCAGAGGATGGGATTCTAACTGGTATGGTGGTAATGACTACGGTGATAAAATCGCCGAAGACTACAAAATCAGAAAGTATATACATGCTCGTTTATCAAAAGCTAGTGTATCAAAAGTAATCATCGAGAGAACTTTAAAACTTGTAACCGTTACTATCACTACTGCTAGACCTGGTATCATTATCGGAAAAGGTGGACAAGAGGTAGACAAGTTAAAAGAAGAACTTAAGAAAATTACTGACAAAGAGGTTCAAATCAACATCTTTGAAATCAAAAGACCTGAATTAGATGCGTATTTAGTGGCGAATAGCATCTGCCGTCAAATTGAAAGCCGTATCTCTTACAGAAGAGCTATCAAAATGGCAATCGCTGCATCTATGAGAATGAATGCAGAAGGAATTAAAGTTTTAATTTCTGGTCGTTTAAACGGAGCTGAAATGGCACGTTCAGAAGGTTTCAAAGAAGGAAGAATTCCTCTATCAACTTTCAGAGCCGATATTGATTATGCTTTGGCTGAAGCACATACTACTTACGGTAGAATGGGTATCAAAGTATGGATCATGAAAGGTGAGGTTTACGGAAAAAGAGATCTTTCTCCACTTGTAGGCATGGACAAAAAACAAGCTTCAGGTGGTAAAGGTGGAGATTCTCCAAGAGGAGATAGAAAACCTTTTAACAAAGGTGGTAAACCAGACGCTCGTAAAAGAAAGTAATTTTTAAATTAAAGAAAAATGTTACAGCCTAAAAGAACAAAATACCGTAAGGTACAGAAAGGTAAAATGAAAGGAAACTCTCAAAGAGGGCACGAACTTTCTAATGGAATGTTTGGAATTAAATCGGTTCATGAAGATGGAATGTTTTTAACATCTCGTCAAATCGAAGCCGCTCGTATTGCAGCGACTCGTTACATGAAACGTGAAGGTCAATTATGGATCAAAATTTTCCCAGACAAACCGATAACAAAGAAACCTCTTGAAGTACGTATGGGTAAAGGTAAAGGTGCAGTTGAATACTGGGCTGCTGTTGTTAAACCAGGAAGAATTATGTTTGAAGTTGGTGGTGTTCCTTTGTCAGTTGCTAAAGAGGCATTACGTCTTGCAGCTCAAAAATTACCAGTAAAAACTAAATTCGTCGTTGCTAGAGATTTCGAAGCATAATATATAGAATTATGAAACAATCAGAAATTAAAAATCTATCTGCAGCTGAGTTGCAAGAAAAGCTTAGTCAATTAAGAAAAACTTATGCCGACCTAAGAAATGCTCACGCAATTTCTCCTATAGAGAATCCACTTCAAATTAGAAGTATCAGACGTTCAGTAGCAAGAATTGCCACTGAATTAACTAAAAGAGAGCTTCAATAATAGTATTCAGCTGAAAAGATGGAAAAAAGAAATTTAAGAAAAGAAAGAATAGGTGTAGTAACTTCAAACAAAATGGACAAGTCTATTGTGGTTGCTCAAGTTACTAAAGTAAAACACCCATTATACGGTAAGTTCGTGTTAAAAACTAAAAAATACGTTGCGCACGACGAAACAAACGACTGTAACATTGGAGATACAGTAAAGATCATGGAAACACGACCTTTATCGAAATCAAAATGTTGGAGATTAGTTGAAATCATTGAAAGAGCTAAATAATTATGGTACAACAAGAATCAAGATTAAGAGTAGCAGATAACACGGGAGCTAAAGAAGTTTTAACTATCCGTGTTTTAGGAGGAACGAAACGTCGTTATGCCTCTGTTGGAGATAAAATTGTAGTGTCAATTAAAGATGCAACTCCTAACGGAAACGTTAAAAAAGGAGCTGTATCTACTGCAGTTGTTGTACGTACCAAAAAAGAAGTGAGAAGAGCTGATGGTTCTTATATCCGTTTCGATGACAATGCTTGTGTTCTTTTGAACGCAGCAGGGGAAATGAGAGGAACTCGTGTTTTTGGTCCTGTAGCAAGAGAACTTCGTGAAAAACAATTCATGAAAATTGTATCATTAGCACCTGAAGTGCTTTAATTATTTAGTAAGATGATAAAGCTAAAAATAAAATCAGGAGATACGGTAAAAGTAATTGCTGGAGACCATAAAGGTGCTGAAGGTAAAGTTTTACGTGTATACCGTGAGAAAAACAAAGCGGTTGTTGAAGGTGTGAACATGGTTTCGAAACATACTAAACCAAGTGCAAAAAACCCTCAAGGAGGAATCGTAAAGAAAGAAGCTGCGATACATATTTCTAATATCGCTTTGATCGACCCTAAAACCAAATCTGCAACAAGAGTTGGAATTAAAGTTGAAGGAGATAAGAAAGTAAGAGTTTCTAAAAAATCTAATCAAGTATTATAGTCATGACTTATATACCTAGACTAAAAGAAGAATATAAGAGTAGAGTTATCTCTGCTCTTACAGAAGAATTCGGTTACAA
Source organism: Flavobacterium amnicola (assembly GCF_004122165.1). GTDB lineage: Bacteria > Bacteroidota > Bacteroidia > Flavobacteriales > Flavobacteriaceae > Flavobacterium > Flavobacterium amnicola. Next base: position 144,456 of record NZ_SBKO01000004.1, on the reverse strand, counting down.
AAACGTAATGCAAGTTCCTAAACTTGAAAAAATCGTTATTAGTAAAGGAGTTGGAGCAGCTGTATCTGATAAAAAACTTATCGATTACGCTGTAGAAGAGTTAACGAAAATTACTGGTCAAAAAGCGGTAGCTACTATCTCTAAAAAAGACGTTGCGTCTTTCAAATTGAGAAAAGGAATGCCAATTGGAGCAAAAGTAACTTTACGTGGAGAAAGAATGTATGAGTTTTTAGATAGACTTATCACTTCTTCTTTACCACGTGTAAGAGATTTCGGTGGAATTAAATCTACAGGTTTCGACGGTAGAGGAAATTACAATTTAGGAGTTTTAGAACAAATTATCTTCCCAGAAATTGACATTGATAAAGTGAACAAAATCTCTGGAATGGATATTACTTTCGTTACTTCTGCTGCTACAGATAAAGAAGCAAAATCATTATTGGCTGAATTAGGTTTACCTTTTAAAAAGAATTAAGACATGGCTAAAGAATCAATGAAAGCCCGCGAGGTGAAAAGAGAAAAAACGGTAGCAAAATATGCAGAAAAAAGAAAAGCTTTGTTAGAAGCTGGAGATTATGTAGCTTTGCAAAAATTACCGAAAAATGCTTCGCCAGTTCGTTTACACAATCGTTGTAAATTAACAGGTAGACCAAGAGGGTACATGCGTCAATTTGGTCTTTCACGTGTAACATTCCGTGAAATGGCTAATCAAGGCTTGATTCCAGGAGTTAAAAAAGCTTCTTGGTAGTTTCGTAAAAGTTTCATACTTTTGCAAACCAAAATATTAAAGTTTAATGGGTTAAAGGTTCAATCCGCTGAGGGCGGATTGAAAACCATAACCACAATTTTGTTTATATGTATACAGATCCAATTGCGGATTATCTTACGAGAGTTAGAAATGCAGTGATGGCAAACCACAAGGTGGTTGAGATTCCGGCATCTAACTTGAAAAAGGAAATCACAAAGATTTTATTTGACCAAGGGTACATCCTTAGTTACAAATTTGAAGATAGCGCTGTTCAAGGTACTATCAAAATCGCTCTTAAGTATGATAAAGATACCAAAGAGTCAGTAATTAAAGATATCCAAAGAATTAGTAAACCAGGTTTACGTAAATATGCAGGTGCTGCTAAATTACCAAGAATTTTAAATGGTTTAGGTATTGCTATCGTGTCTACTTCTAAAGGAGTAATGACAGGAAAACAAGCTAAACAATTAAATGTTGGTGGTGAAGTTATTTGTTACGTATACTAAAATAGACCATAAGAGAAATGTCAAGAATAGGTAAAAATCCAATTGCAATTCCAGCTGGTGTAACTGTAGAGGTTAAAGACGCTGTTGTTACAGTAAAAGGAAAACTAGGGCAACTTGCTCAAGAATATACTGATAACGTAACTGTAAAAGTTGAAGGTGATCAGGTTCTTGTAGAGAGAGCTGCTGATAGCAAACAAGAGAGAGCTCAACATGGTTTATATAGAGCTTTAATCAATAACATGATTACTGGTGTATCTACTGGTTTTACAAAAGAATTAGAATTAGTTGGGGTAGGATACAGAGCTTCTAATCAAGGGAATAAACTTGATTTAGCTTTAGGATATTCTCACAATATTGTTTTAAATGTAGCTCCTGAAGTTACTGTAGAGACAATTTCTGAAAAAGGGAAAAACCCAATTGTAAAATTAACGTCATTCGACAAACAATTAGTAGGACAAGTAGCGGCAAAAATCCGTTCTTTCCGTAAACCTGAACCTTACAAAGGAAAAGGTATTAAGTTTGTGGGTGAAGTATTAAGAAGAAAAGCAGGTAAATCAGCTTAAAAATTAAGATCATGTCATTAACAAAATCTGATAGAAGACAAAGAATACAGTACAGAATTAGAAAGATTGTAAGCGGAACTGCTGCAAAACCTCGTTTATCTGTATTCAGAAGTAACAAAGAAATCTATGCTCAGCTTATAGATGATGTAAACGGTGTTACATTATTAACAGCTTCTTCTCGCGAAAAAGGTGTTGATAACAAAGGAACTAAAATCGAAATTGCAACTGCAGTTGGGAAATTAGTTGGCGAGAAGGCTTTAAAAGCTGGTTTCGAAAATGTAACATTTGATAGAGGTGGATATTTATACCACGGTCGTGTTCAATCATTAGCAGAAGGCGCTAGAGCAGCTGGATTAAAATTCTAAGAAATTATGTATCATAAATACAAAAACGTAGAGTTAGTAAAACCAAGCGGTCTTGAATTAAAAGATCGTTTAGTTAGTGTAAATCGTGTTACTAAAGTTACAAAAGGTGGTAGAGCTTTCGGGTTCTCTGCAATTGTAGTAGTAGGAGACGAAAACGGAGTGGTTGGTCACGGATTAGGAAAATCTAAAGATGTTTCTGAAGCTATTGCTAAAGCAGTAGAAGATGCAAAGAAAAACTTAGTTAGAATTCCTTTAAGTGGACAATCTGTACCTCACGAGCAAAAAGGTAAATTTGGTGGAGCAAGAGTATTTTTAATGCCAGCTTCTCATGGTACCGGAGTAATCGCGGGTGGTGCTGTTCGTTCAGTTCTTGAATCTGTAGGTATTCACGATGTATTGTCAAAATCTCAAGGATCTTCAAACCCTCACAATGTGGTAAAAGCAACTTTCGATGCTTTATTACAAATGAGAAGTGCGCTTACTGTAGCGAAACAAAGAGGAGTATCTTTAGAGAAAGTATTCAAAGGTTAATTCAAGGAAATTATGGCTAAGATATTAGTAAAACAAGTAAGAAGCAAAATCAATTGTCCTCAGGATCAAAAGAGAACAATGGAAGCTTTAGGTCTTCGTAAAATGGGACAAGTTGTTGAGCACGATGCAAGTCCTGCTGTCCTTGGAATGGTAAATAAAGTTAAACACTTAGTTTCTGTAGAAGAAACTAAATAACAAATAACTGTTATGAATTTAAGTAATTTACAGCCAGCTGAAGGGTCAACACATAATCAAAATAAAAGATTAGGTAGAGGAGAAGGTTCTGGTAAAGGTGGTACCGCTGCACGTGGACACAAAGGAGCTAAATCTCGTTCTGGATATTCTAAAAAGATTGGATTTGAAGGAGGGCAAATGCCACTTCAAAGACGTGTGCCTAAGTTTGGTTTCAAAAACATCAACAGAGTAGAATACCAAGGATTAAACCTTGATACATTACAAGCTCTAGTTGATAACGGAATTGTAACCGATACTGTAGATTTCGCTACAATCGTTGCAAACCGTTTAGCTACTAAAACTGAAGTTGTTAAAATTTTAGGTAGAGGTGAGCTTAAAGCAAAATTAAAAGTAAGTGCACACAAATTTACTGCTACTGCAAAAGCTGCTATCGAAGCTGCTGGAGGAGAAGCTATAGAATTATAATTTTCTGAAAACGATGAAAAAATTTATTGAATCGATTCAAAACGTTTGGAAAATTGAGGAACTAAGAAACAGAATCCTAATTACATTAGGATTTCTGTTAGTTTATCGTTTTGGTGCTCAAGTAACACTTCCAGGAATAGACGCGACTAAATTACAAGGATTGACTAATCAAACCGATAAAGGTATTGGTTGGTTAATTGACGTATTTACAGGTGGTGCCTTTTCTCAGGCTTCTGTGTTTGCTTTGGGGATCATGCCTTATATTTCTGCTTCTATTGTAGTTCAGTTAATGGGAATTGCGATTCCTTATTTACAAAAACTTCAAAAAGAAGGAGAAAGCGGAAGAAAAAAAATGAACCAAATCACAAGATGGTTAACAATCGGAATTACATTAGTACAAGGTCCTGGTTATATTTATAACTTATACCGTACGTTACCGGCTGATGCTTTCTTATTAGGATTTAATTCATTCTCTTTCTTATTCTCATCAGTAATTATTTTAACTACAGGAACAATTTTTGCAATGTGGTTAGGAGAAAAAATTACCGATAAAGGTATTGGAAACGGTATTTCTCTATTAATTTTAGTAGGTATCGTAGCTCGTTTACCGCAAGCATTTACACAAGAATTTTCTTCTGCTGTTTCTCAAAACAACGGTGGAATTATGAAAATAGTAGTTGAAATCATTGTATGGTTATTGATTATTATTGCCTGTGTTTTAATGACAATGGCTGTAAGAAGAGTAGCGGTTCAGTATGCACGCCGTACGGTATCGGGTGACTTAGAAAGCGATTTGACAGGAGGAAACAGACAGTTTATTCCTTTAAAATTAAACGCTTCTGGAGTTATGCCAATCATTTTTGCGCAAGCAATCATGTTCATACCTGCTGCCGTTGCTGGAATGTCAAGCTCAGAAACAGCACAATCCATTAGTACAAGATTTCAAAACATATTCGGTTGGGAGTATAATTTGTTATTCGCGTTTTTAATCGTAATTTTTACTTACTTTTACACCGCTATTACAATCCCTACCAACAGAATGGCTGATGATTTGAAAAGAAGTGGTGGTTTTATTCCAGGGGTTAAACCAGGAGTTGAAACAGGCGACTTTTTAGATAAAGTGATGTCTTTAATTACATTCCCAGGGTCATTATTCCTTGCTTTACTTGCTGTGTTCCCAGCAATTGTAGTTAGTGTAATGGGTGTTCAAGCACAATGGGCCTTGTTTTTTGGAGGTACATCATTGTTGATTTTGGTTGGAGTAGCAATTGATACCATTCAACAAATTAATTCATACTTGTTAAACCAACATTATGATGGATTAATGAAGACTGGTAAAAACAGAAAAGCAGTAGCTTAATATGGCAAAACAATCAGCAATAGAACAAGACGGATCAATCATTGAAGCATTATCAAATGCAATGTTCCGTGTTGAATTAGAAAACGGGCATATCGTAATTGCTCACATCTCTGGAAAAATGCGTATGCATTACATCAAATTATTACCTGGTGATAAAGTGAAACTAGAAATGAGCCCATACGATTTGTCAAAAGCAAGAATTACTTATAGATACTAAACTAATATGAAAGTAAGAGCATCAGTAAAGAAACGTAGTGCCGAGTGCATTATCGTTCGCAGAAAAGGAAGATTATACGTTATTAACAAAAAGAATCCTAGATTTAAACAAAGACAAGGATAATTATGGCAAGAATAGCAGGGGTAGATATACCTAAAAACAAAAGAGGAGTTATCGCTTTAACTTATATCTTCGGAATTGGAAAAAGCAGAGCTATTGAGATTTTAGAAAAAGCTCAAGTAAGTCAAGACAAAAAAGTTCAAGATTGGAATGATGACGAAATCGGAGCAATCCGTGACGCGGTATCATACTATAAAATTGAAGGAGAATTACGTTCTGAAACTTCATTAAACATCAAACGTTTAATGGATATCGGATGCTACAGAGGTATCCGTCACAGATCAGGTCTTCCTTTAAGAGGTCAAAGAACTAAAAACAATTCTAGAACTAGAAAAGGTAAAAGAAAAACTGTTGCTAACAAGAAAAAAGCAACTAAATAATAAGTAGTAATATGGCGAAGGCAAATACAAAAAAACGTAAAGTTGTAGTTGAGTCAACTGGTGAAGCTCATATTAGTGCAACTTTTAACAACATCATCATTTCGTTAACCAACAAAAAAGGTGAAGTTGTTTCTTGGTCATCAGCTGGTAAAATGGGCTTCAGAGGTTCTAAAAAGAATACTCCGTATGCAGCTCAAATGGCCGCTGAAGATTGTTCAAAAGTTGCGTTAGAGGCTGGTCTTAAAAAAGTAAAAGTTTTTGTAAAAGGACCAGGAAACGGTAGAGAATCTGCTATCCGTTCTATCCACAACTCAGGAATTGAAGTAACAGAAATCATTGACGTTACTCCAATGCCACACAACGGATGTCGTCCTCCTAAAAGACGTAGAGTGTAATGTTTGTTGAATTTATTTCAACATCTTTATAATTTAATTTTTAAGTATAACTAGGTTGGCTTAAGATTACGAAGGATTTATTAGACCTGAATTCATAATCTCAACCTTAAACAATTTTTTAAAATGGCAAGATATACTGGTCCAAGTACAAGAATTGCTCGTAAATTTGGCGAAGCAATCTTCGGTGATGACAAATCATTCGAAAGAAGAAATTACCCTCCTGGTCAACACGGGATGGCAAAAAAAAGAGGTAAAAAATCTGAATATGCAATCCAGTTAATGGAAAAGCAAAAAGCTAAATATTCTTATGGAATTTTAGAAAAACAATTCAGAAACTTATTCGAAAAAGCAGCAGCTTCTAAAGGTGTAACTGGTGAAATCCTTTTACAATTATGTGAAGCACGTTTAGACAACGTTGTTTTCAGAATGGGTGTAGCACCATCAAGAAGAGCTGCTAGACAAATTGTATCTCACAGACATATTACTGTAAATGGTGAAGTGGTTAACGTTCCTTCTTACCATTTAAAACCTGGTGACAAAGTTGCTGTTCGTGAAAAATCTAAATCTTTAGAAGCTATCGAACGTTCTTTAGCTGCATCTTCTCACGTTTATGAGTGGATTACTTGGAATAATGATACTAAAGAAGGTACTTTCGTATCTGTTCCACAAAGACTTCAAATTCCGGAGAACATTAAAGAACAACTAATCGTCGAATTGTACAACAAATAATAATTGACATCAGTCGAAATTTATGGCAATATTTAATTTTCAGAAGCCCGATAAAGTTATCATGATCGATTCTAACGATTTTGAAGGTAAGTTTGAATTCAGACCTTTAGAACCGGGATACGGATTGACTGTTGGTAATGCACTTAGAAGAGTTTTACTTTCTGCTCTTGAGGGATACGCGATTACATCTATCAGAATTGATGGTGTAGATCACGAATTCTCTACTATTTCTGGAGTGGTGGAAGACGTAACTGAAATTATCCTTAACTTAAAGCAAGTACGTTTAAAACGTCAAATTGAAGATATCGATAACGAATCAGTTTCTATTTCATTGACAGGAAAAGATCAAATTACCGCTGGTGATTTCCAAAAATTCATTTCTGGATTTCAAGTGTTAAACCCAGAATTGGTTATTTGTAATCTTGACAGTAAAGTAAACCTTAACATGGAAATGACTATCGAGAAAGGTCGTGGTTATGTTCCTGCTGAGGAAAACAAAAAACAAAATGCTGCAATCGGTACTATCTTTACAGACTCAATCTTTACTCCGGTAAAGAATGTGAAGTATGCAATTGAAAACTTCCGTGTAGAGCAAAAAACGGATTATGAAAAATTAGTTTTCGAAATCAAAACTGATGGATCAATTCATCCTAAAGATGCCTTAACTGAAGCTGCAAAAGTATTAATTCACCATTTTATGTTATTCTCTGATGAGAGAATTACTTTGGAAGCTGATGAAATAGCTCAAACAGAGTCTTACGACGAAGAATCATTGCATATGAGACAATTGCTTAAAACTAAGCTTGTCGATATGGATTTATCAGTAAGAGCCTTAAATTGCTTAAAAGCAGCTGAAGTTGATACATTAGGTGACTTAGTATCGTTCAATAAAAATGACTTAATGAAGTTCCGTAACTTCGGTAAAAAATCATTAACAGAGCTTGATGAATTAGTAGCCAACAAGAATTTAACATTCGGAATGGACTTAGCAAAATACAAATTAGATAAAGAATAAATTACTTCATATTTTGCTCTCCAAAGCGGATTGTAGCAAGATGAAGGTTTAAACAAATACGTCATGAGACACGGAAAAAAATTCAACCACTTAAGCAGACAAACGGGACATAGAAAAGCTATGTTAGCGAATATGGCTTGTTCTCTTATCGAGCACAAACGTATCAACACCACTGTTGCTAAAGCTAAAGCACTTAAACAATTTGTTGAGCCGCTTATTACAAAATCAAAAGAAGATACTACTCACAACCGTCGTATCGTTTTCGCTTACTTACGCAGCAAATATGCGGTAACTGATTTATTCAGAGACGTAGCGGCTAAAGTTGGTGATCGTCCAGGAGGTTACACTCGTATCATCAAGTTAGGAAATCGTTTAGGAGATAATGCGGATATGGCAATGATCGAATTAGTAGATTTCAACGAATTATACAACGGAGGTAAAAAAGAAGAGAAAAAAGCTAAAAGCCGTCGTGGTGGAAAAGCTAAAAAAGCTGAGGCAGCTCCTGAAGCTCCAGCAGCAACTTCTGAAGAATCTACTGACGCTGCAGAATAATATGAATCTTGCTTCATAAATATTAAGGATAAACTTTTTGAGTTTATCCTTTTTTTTTGAATAAATTTGCCAAACTAAAAATAACAATGCAACACACAACAAAACAACAAGCTATATTACTACTAGCTGACGGTACCATTTTTCACGGGAAATCTATTGGAATTAGCGGAACTACTTTCGGAGAGGTTTGCTTCAATACCGGAACTACAGGCTATCAAGAAATTTTTACCGATCCTTCTTATTTCGGACAAATCATGGTGGCGACCAATGCGCACATCGGAAATTACGGAGTAAACGCAGAGGAAGTAGAATCGGACAAAATCATGATTTCAGGTTTGGTTTGTAAAAACTTCTCAGTCAATCATTCCCGCCCTGATTCTGAAAGTAACTTGTTTGATTATTTTCAAAAACAGAATTTGGTTTGTATTTCTGATGTCGATACCCGTGCGCTTGTAAGTTATATTCGTGATAACGGAGCGCAAAATGCAGTGATTTCTACTGATGGAACTTCTGTGGAAGAATTGAAAAAACAATTGGCTCAAGTACCCGATATGAAAGGATTGGAGTTGGCTTCAAAAGTATCTACCAAACAACCTTATTTCTTTGGAAATGAAAACGCTACTCATAAAATTTCTGCTTTAGATTTGGGAATCAAAACCAATATTCTTAGAAATTTAGCCAAAAGAGATTGTTATATAAAAGTATTCCCTTTTGATGCCAAATATGAAGAATTAAAAGCATTCAATCCAGATGGCTATTTCTTGTCTAACGGACCTGGTGATCCAGACCCTTTAGAAAGTGCTATTTCAGTAGCAAAAGAAATTATTGCGAACAACCATCCATTATTCGGAATTTGTTTAGGACACCAAGTTATTGCTTTGGCGAATGGCGTTTCTACTTATAAAATGTTTAATGGTCACCGCGGCATTAATCATCCGGTGAAAAATCTAATTTCTGGTAAAGGGGAGATTACCTCTCAAAATCACGGTTTTGCTGTAAATAGAGAAGAATTAGACCAACATCACGAATTGGAAATTACACACGAACATTTAAACGACGGTACTGTAGCAGGGATGCGAATGAAATCTAAAAACTGTTTTTCGGTACAATACCATCCAGAAGCAAGTCCAGGACCACACGATTCCTCTTATTTGTTTGATCAATTTGTAGAAAATATCAAATCGGCGAAAAACTAAAACGTTATCGTTAATAACAATTACATTTTTGTCTGTTTACATTTAAATGGAATAGGTAAATTTGTTGCAATTCAAAATTTATAAAAATCTTAAATCTAATATAGAAATGAGCATAATAATTAAAATACACGCAAGACAAATTCTTGATTCAAGAGGAAACCCAACCATTGAAGTGGATGTAGTAACGGATAACGGAATTTTAGGCCGTGCAGCGGTACCATCTGGAGCTTCAACGGGGGAGCACGAAGCGGTAGAATTACGTGACGGCGGGAAAGCTTTCATGGGTAAAGGAGTGTTAAAAGCAGTTGAAAACGTAAATACTTTAATTGCTGAAGAATTATTGGGAACTTCAGTTTTTGAACAAAATTTAATTGATAAAACCATGATTGATTTGGATGGAACGCCAAACAAATCGAAATTGGGTGCTAACGCTATTTTAGGGGTTTCTTTAGCGGTAGCTAAAGCAGCAGCAAACGAGTTAGGATTGCCTTTGTACCGATATATTGGAGGTGTTTCTGCCAATACCTTACCGGTACCCATGATGAATATTATCAATGGTGGTTCGCATTCTGATGCGCCAATTGCTTTTCAAGAGTTTATGATTATGCCGGTTAAGGCTACGTCATTTACGCACGCGATGCAAATGGGAACAGAGATTTTTCACAATTTAAAGAAAGTGTTACACGATAGAAATCTTTCTACGGCTGTAGGGGATGAAGGTGGTTTTGCTCCGAATTTAGCAGGTGGAACAGAAGATGCTTTAGATTCTATCAAATTAGCGGTTACGAATGCGGGTTACACTTTTGGCGATGACATTATGATTGCTTTAGATTGTGCAGCTTCGGAATTCTATGTAGATGGAAAATACGATTACACAAAATTTGAAGGCGCTGGAGGAAAAATCAGAACGTCAGAAGAACAAGCCGATTATTTGGCAGAATTAGCAGCAAAATATCCAATTGTTTCCATTGAAGACGGAATGTATGAAGACGATTGGAAAGGATGGAAATATTTGACAGAAAAAATCGGAAATAAAGTGCAATTAGTGGGTGATGATTTATTCGTAACTAATGTTGACAGATTGTCTCGCGGAATTAAGGAAGGGATTGCCAATTCCATTTTAGTAAAAGTAAATCAAATTGGTACCTTAACTGAAACCATTGCAGCGGTAAATATGGCACACAACGCTGGGTATACTTCGGTAATGTCACACCGTTCGGGAGAAACAGAAGACAACACAATTGCCGATTTAGCCGTAGCTTTAAACTGTGGACAAATCAAAACAGGTTCGGCTTCTCGCTCGGATCGTATGGCTAAATACAATCAATTATTACGCATTGAAGAAGAATTAGCTGATGTTGCCTATTTTCCTGGTAAAAATGCTTTTAAAGTGAAATAATATTCATTGAATAAATAATGACACCCGTTAGTTTTAAATTAACGGGTGTTTTTTTATTCCAAAATTGTATCGTTCTCTTTTAAAAAGTAGTGTATTAAAAAATAAAAAGAAAGGATATAACAAAAGATACTCGTAAACCTAAGGAAATCTAATTTGTAATAATAATAGTAAATACCATAAAAAAGCTCACACATGATGGTGATTAAAGCATAAATTATTAAATAGGTGTTTTTTTGATTGGGTTTGGCTAAATAGGCATAAGCAGCACTAAACACAAAAGTAATTAAAATGGCATCGTACACTAAAATCACTTTGTACAACTCAAAGGAACTGTCAAAAACAATAAGTGAAGATATATACAGTATACACGCTAGGAAAATGAAGGTTAACAAAATGGAGGTGTAATTCTCTTTATCAATGATGTATAGTTTTTTATGCCTTAATTCTTTGATTAATTGTAGCAGCAACATACAGTAAGCTAGAAAATTGAAAAATAAAACATAAACAAAATAGTCAAAGCCTTCCAATAAGTTGATTACTCCCGATATGAGAAAGAAGATTAAAATAATACAGTTGTAATAATTGATATTTTTCCTGCTTTCTTCTATATAATAAAAACTAATTGCGCCGATGAATAAAGGTTTTGCAAAATAGGAGGTATACGTCCAATCCATAAAAGTGGATAGGAAATACAAAATTCCAAAAATAAAGTACAACCTAAGATGTGATTTTAAAATATTCATGTCGGCAAATCATTGGTCAGAATACAACCAAAGGAATAAATATTGTAGTACAAAATTAACATATTTATATGTATTAGCTTCAAAATAAGTGAATTGTCTTTCTTTTTGGAAATAGAATTGCAAATGTCTTTAAAGTAGTAAATGTAAATTTATGACCTAATGAAAAAACTTGGCGAAGTTTCAAGAAGATTTTTGTTTTTTATCAAAGATTTAACGAAAACGTTTCAGTAAAACTTTTTTATTTAATACATAATTTCATAGATTTGTTAAATTATATATTTTAGATTAAATCCCAAGTTATATTATGTCAAAAACAGCAATAGTAGAAATTGATGGCAACAAGTATGAACTTCCAGTAATGGTTGGAAGTGAGAACGAAACCGCTATCGATATTAGTAAATTAAGAGATTTATCAGGAGCCATTACTTACGATCCAGGATACAAGAATTCAGGCGTTTGTAAAAGTGATATTACTTTTTTAGATGGTGAGGAAGGAATTCTTCGTTACCGTGGATATTCTATTGAAGATTTAGCGGATAAAGCAGATTTTCTTGAAGTATCGTATTTAGTAATTTTTGGTGAATTACCTACTAAAGCACAACTAGAACACTTCGAAACCAATATTCGAAAATATACTTTAGTAAATGAAGAAATGAAAAACATCATTGATGGTTTTCCAAAAACAGCCCATCCAATGGGAGTGTTGTCTTCGTTAACAAGTGCGTTAACAGCGTTTAATCCAAAAGTGGTAAACGTTGAAAACGAAAAAGAAATGTATGAGGCTATTTGCAAAACCATGGGTAAATTCTTGGTATTAGCAACTTGGACCTACAGAAAATCGATGGGATACCCATTAAATTATTATGACAACACCAAAGGCTATGTAGAAAACTTCATGCGTTTGATGTTTGAATTACCTACAGGACCATACAAAATCAATCCAACTGTTGTTGCGGCGTTGGATAAATTATTTATCCTTCATGCCGATCACGAGCAAAACTGTTCGACTTCAACTGTTAGAATGGTAGGTTCTTCTCATGCTGGATTGTTTGCTTCAATTTCAGCCGGAGTTTCTGCGCTTTGGGGACCACTTCACGGTGGTGCTAACCAAGCGGTACTTGAAATGTTAGAAGCGATTCAAAAAGATGGTGGTGATGCCGATAAGTACTTAGCAAAAGCAAAAGACAAAAATGACGAGTTCCGTTTGATGGGATTCGGACACCGAGTATACAAAAACTTCGATCCGCGTGCTAAAATCATCAAAAAAGCAGCCGATGAAGTATTAGCAGAACTAGGAGTAAACGATCCAATTTTGGCAATTGCTAAAAAATTAGAAGAATCGGCGTTGGTTGATCCTTATTTCGTAGAAAGAAAATTATATCCAAACGTAGATTTCTACTCGGGAATTATTTACCGTGCTTTAGGAATTCCAACCGATATGTTTACGGTATTATTCGCAATTGGTCGTCTTCCGGGTTGGATCGCACAATGGAAAGAAATGCGTGTTAACAAAGAGCCAATCGGTCGTCCACGTCAAGTTTATACTGGACATCCGTTACGTGATTTTGCGCCAATGGACAAAAGATAATTTCAAAAATTAAATACCAAGAAAGCTTCTCTTTTAGAGAGGCTTTTTTTTTATATTTGTGAACAAACTAAACGATCAAATAGTTTTTAAACTATAGCATCAAATCAACAATTTATGAGTACAAATGTTACTTTTTTAATTAATAAATCAGAAATTACAGCAGGGACACGTGGTGCATCTTTGGGGCCAGATGCCATTATAACAGCTGCAAGAAAAAGAGGGAGTTTTATTTTTGGTGAAAATGCCATCGATAAAATTCAAAATGTAAATGGATATCTAGATAAACAAACCAATTTTCCGTTTGCCAAACGAATTGACGGATTGCTTGCCATTTACGAAGAGCTGAATGCCAAAATGATTACCCTTTTAAAAGGAAATACTTTTCCAATTATTTTAGCCGCCGATCACGGTTCTGCGGGTGGAACGATTGCCGGAATCAAATCGGCTTTCCCTGATAAACGATTGGGTGCGGTTTGGATTGATGCACATGCTGATATCCATACGCCTTATACCACGCCATCTGGAAATATGCACGGAATGCCTTTGGCTTCGGTGATGAATATTGACAATCTAGAGTGTAAGATTAACGATATCGATTCGGAAACGGAAACGTTATGGAATCAATTGAAAAATGTGGGGAATACCCTTCAAAAAATTCATCCTGATGATGTGGTTTATGTAGCCGTTCGCGATACAGAAGAGCAGGAAGAAGCGGTCATCAATCAATTCGGAATGAAGTGGTTTACCGTGCAGGATGTCAGAACAAAAGGAGTGCAAGCCATTGTAGACGGAATCCAAGAAAGACTAAAAGATTGTGATATTATTTACGTAACTTTCGATGTCGATTCAATGGATCCGAATTTAACCTCACATGGAACGGGAACTCCGGTGCCAAATGGAATTACACCACAAGAAGCGAAGGAATTAATGGTAGCCATGTCAACACTTCCTAAAACCATTTGTGTCGAAATTGTGGAAGTAAATCCGTGTCTTGACGAAAAAGAAAACACCATGGCAGAAGTCACCCTTGATATTCTTGAAGCGGTAACCAATGCAATAAAAAACAAATAAAATGAATCAAACCACCAATGCAATCTTGATGATTCGTCCGGTAGCTTTCCGTATGAATGAGCAAACGTCTGTTAATAATTACTACCAAAAAGTACTTGACGGATTATTGCCAGCTACTGTAAATGCCAAAGCCCAACAAGAATTTGATGCTTTTGTAGAAAAATTAAGGTCGGTTGGAGTAGAAGTTACGGTTGTTGATGATTCGAAAGATTCGGATACTCCCGACAGTGTTTTTCCAAACAATTGGATTTCGTTTCATGAGAATGGCGATGTGGCTTTGTATCCTATGTTTGCCGAAAACAGAAGATTGGAACGTCGCGAAGAAATTTTAGATTTATTAGAAGAAAAAGGATTCGTTATTGAAAATGTAGTCGATTATACTTCGGCAGAAGACGATAATATCTTTTTGGAAGGTACAGGAAGTATCGTTTTAGACCGACAAAACGGGAAAGCCTATTGCGCTTTGTCTTCTCGAGCCGATGAGGAATTGTTTATCGAGTTTTGTGAAGATTTCGAATTTACGCCCGTTATTTTTGAAGCGTTTCAAACCGTACATGGAGAGCGTAAATTGATTTACCATACCAATGTCATGATGACCATTGGAGAAACTTTTGCAGTGATTTGTGCCGATAGTATCGATGATAAAAAAGAACGCAAAATGGTCTTGGATAGTTTGCGTGGCGATGATAAAGAAGTAATTCTGATCACAGAAGAACAAGTGAATAACTTTGCCGGAAATATGTTGGAAGTTAAAGGTGCCGACGATAGAAGGTATTTGGTAATGAGCTCTTCTGCTTATAGCAGTTTAACTAAAAAACAAATTGCACAACTGGAAGAACATGTGACGATTTTGCATGCTTCATTAGACACTATTGAAGCCTGTGGGGGCGGAAGTGCTCGTTGTATGATGGCTGAAATATTTTTGCCTAACGAATAAAAGGCAAATGAACTAAAACAAAAAATCCGAGTACTACTCGGATTTTTTTTATTTTAAAATGTGACTGACTTCAATAATTTTTAATACGGCATTTACGATATACTGAATTCCAATGGCAATGACAAAGAAACCAACAATTCTTGAGATCGCTACAATTCCGGATTCTCCAAGGTATTTCACTAAATAATGTGCGCTATTTAATACTAAATAAATCGAAAGTGCCACCGCCAAAATGGCGCCAATGGCAATACTTATAGCAGCTATATTGTTGTGTTCTTGATAAAAAGCAATTAATAATGAAATGGAACCCGGTCCTGCCAATAAAGGCATGGCTAAAGGTGTTAAGGCGATAGCTTGTTTTTCTTGCGCTTCGCTTTCTACTTTTTTATTAATTCCTTTGCGTTTTTTGACTTTCCCAGAAAGTAATCCAAAACCAGAATTCGCAATAATAAGACCACCAGCGATTCGCAAGGCTTCCAAACTAATTCCGAAAAAACGCAGTACATATTCACCAATAAAATAAGAAACTACTAATATAATAAACACATTGATGGCGGTCCATAATGCGGTTTTATTTAACTCAGGTTTGGTATAGTCTTGTGTTAATCCCACAAAGACCGGAATGGCACCAATCGGGTTTAATACAGAGAATAAGGCGGCGAAAATGTAAAAGAATAAATCCATGGTTTTTTTACAAAATTATTGGTTTGAAATGCTATAAAATTTATTAAAATGTTAAATATAGATAAATTTACCTAAAGCTACAATTTTGAGTACTTTTGTAAAAAATAAATACAAAATGAACAATAAAAAAACGGTAGTACTGGGTGCTTCCACAAAACCAGATCGTTATGCTTTTATGGCGGTTACTAATCTAGTTGAAAAAGGGCATTCGGTAATTGCAATTGGTCAAAATACGGGGGAAGTAGCTGGAATTAAAATCAATACGAAGCAAATTCCGCTTTCTAATATCAATACCGTGACGTTGTATCTTAATCCAACACGTCAACGCGACTATTATAACTACATTTTGGAAACCAAACCCAAACGAGTGATTTTTAATCCGGGTACCGAAAATCCTGAGTTTTATCAGTTGCTAAAAGCCAACGGAATTAAAGTAGAAGTCGCTTGTACCTTGGTGTTGTTGGCTACTAATCAGTATTAAAATGAGGAGCTAATCCCGCTATCCATTTCAATCTGTCATTGCGAGGAACGTTGTAATCTCACAAAGAGCATTCGGTTTTCGCAAAGACAGGATTTCCATTGCTATCGGGGCTATTTAGAATCTGGTTTCTCCCGTCGCTGGCTTACTAATACACAATAACCCAATAAAAGTAATCAATCCGTTGATGATGATTAATTCTTCCGCAATCGTATAGCCTCCTAACCATTCTGCAGAATAAGTCGAAATAAAATAACATATTATTGGCGAAATCAAACAAATAAACGGCACCAGTTTGTCGTTCACCGTTTTGGTTTTCATAAACAATCCAAAAGCGTACAAACCTAAAAGTGGACCGTAAGTATACGATGCGATTTTAAAAATCATTTTCACTACCGATGCATCATTTACAGCATTAAAAAACACAATCACTAAAAACATTAAAAAGGAAAAGCCAATGTGAACCAGGTGTCTTGTTTTAACAATGTTCGGATTGTTAATGTTTTCACTTTTTTCCATTCCTAAAAAGTCGACACAAAAAGATGTGGTCAAGGCTGTTAAAGCCGAATCAGTTGTGGCAAATGTGGCTGCGGTTAATCCCAATAAAAAAACAATAGCGGGAATTAAACCCAACGATTTTAAGGCTATTTCTGGGAATAAAAAGTCGGTTCGTGCCACATCATCCACCATAGGAACTGAAATTCCGTTTTTCTCAGCATACATATACAATAAAGCTCCAACACTCAAGAAAAATATATTTATGATCACAAAGATTCCCGTAAAAGTGAACATGTTTTTTTGGGCTTCGCCAATATTGGCACAACTTAAATTTTTCTGCATTAAATCTTGATCAAGACCAACCATCGCAATAGTTACGAATATTCCACCCAAAATTTGTTTCCAAAAATAATTCCCTTTTAAAAAGTCGTCAAAAAAGAAAATTTTAGAATAGTTGCTTTCCTTTACGGTTTCAAATGCTTGTATTACCCCCAAATCAAGACTTTTGCAAATAAAGAAAATGGTTAAAAATACAGAGGAAACCAAAAAGAAAGTTTGTAAAGTATCAGTGATAATAATGGTTTTTAATCCTCCTTTGTAAGTATAAGCAAAAATCAATAAAAGTGATAGGAAAACGGTAACGGTAAAAGGGATTCCGTAATAATCAAACACATAACGTTGCAAAACAATCACAACCAAATACAATCGAAAAGCCGAACCAATAGTACGACTGATTAAGAAAATTGAAGCGGCTGTTTTATAACTGGTCTTTCCTAATCGTTGCTCGATGTATCCATAGATGGAAGTTAAGTTCATACGGTAATACAAAGGAAGTAAAACCGTTGCTACTACGATAAAACCAATGGCATTTCCCAATACGAACTGAAAATATTTAAACTGTAAATCAGGATTTCCAACTTCGCCCGGTACCGAAATAAAAGTCACACCTGAAAGTGCTGTTCCAATCATCCCGAAAGCAACCAAGTACCATTTTGAATTTTTATTGGCTTTAAAAAAAGCGTCATTTCCACTGTCATTTTTACTCATGACATGAGAAATGAAAAATAATAATCCAAAATAAATGATGATTAGCGTTAAAATGGCAAATGGCGTCATGGGTTTTCGTTTTTATGGTGCCAATTTACATAAATAATCTTCAAATTTTCAAATTAAGTAATTTTCAAATTAACTACTTTTGCCGTATGGATTTTTCTTCAAAATTATTAGAACGTGCCGTAAATGAAATGGCCCAATTGCCCGGAATAGGCAAGCGTACGGCATTGCGATTACTACTTCATTTGTTAAAACAACCTTTGGAACAAACTGATTTTTTAGCAAAGTCTTTGTTGCAAATGCGGGAAGAAATTAAGTTTTGCAAGTCCTGTCATAATATTTCCGATGTTGAGGTTTGTGAAATTTGCTCAAATCAAAACAGAAATCACAACATTATTTGCGTTGTGGAAGACATTCGCGATGTCATGGCTATTGAAAATACGGGGCAATTTCGAGGGATTTATCACGTCCTTGGAGGGAAAATTTCTCCCATTGATGGGGTAGGACCAAGTCAGTTGAATATCGCAACTTTGGTGGATAAAGTAAAAATGAGCGAAGTAGAAGAAATTATATTCGCGTTAAGCTCAACAATGGAAGGCGATACCACCAATTTTTATATTTACAAGCAACTAAAAGATTTTGATATAAAAACATCAACGATAGCTAGAGGAATTTCAGTTGGTGACGAATTAGAATATGCTGATGAAGTTACTTTAGGAAGAAGTATTGTAAACCGAATTCCATTTGAGAATTCTTTAAAAAGCAATTGATTGAATTTATTAGGTTTAAGGTTTTATAATTAAAAATGAAAAACTATATTTGTTTCCCAAATTAGTCTTAAAAATGTATAAAATATATAGTTTCTTGTGTGTTCTTTATTTGATGTTAATGACATCGTGCATTAGTCATAAAGATATCGTTTATCTGCAAGGAGATTCAAAAAAAGAGCAAGGCTCAGTAGAACAAACCAGTCAAAAACCCTATAGAGTTCAGTCGAATGATGTTATTTCTATTAAGATAAAAGCCTTAGATCAAAAGTTAGTCGAAATGTTTAATGTTTCCACAACGGGTGCAAGTCCAACTTCGGCAGATGGTTTGTATTTTGATGGATACACTGTTGATGATCATGGGAATGTTAGAATCCCTGTTTTGGGAGAAGTTGCTGTTTTAGGACTTACACTTGATGAAATTAGGGTTAAAATTGAAAAGCAATTATTGTCAGACTATTTTAATAAAGAGGCTGATATTTTTGTTATTGCAAAATTGGCAGGATTACGATATACCATAAACGGTGAGATTGTTTCGCCAGGGACAAAATCAATATTACAAGAAAAAGTAACGATATTAGAAGCTATAGCCAATAGTGGTGATGTAACAATTACTGGCGATCGAAAAGATGTTGTCATTGTTAGGCAACTGCCACACGGTACCGAAATGTATTCGGTAGATTTAACCAGCGCGGCAATTTTAAAATCGCCTTACTATTATATTCAACCCAACGATTACATTTATGTAAAACCCATAAAACAGAAGACTTGGGGGTTTGGAACCAATGGCCTGCAATCGTTTACCACCATATTGAGTGCATTAACTTTGGTGATTACAACTTATTTGTTAATCAATAGATAATCAATTAAATGCTTGATACAAAAGATTTTTCATTTTTCGAAGCCCAAAATAACTTCGACTTTAAAGCTTTTTTTACAAAAATTTTGGGTCATTGGCCATGGTTTTTAATAAGCTTAATTATTGCATTTACAATTGCTTATCAGGTCAATGTTCGTAAGCAAAAAATTTGGGGAGTTAATACTACAATTGCTTTTAAAGAGGAAAATAATCCTTTTTTTACTTCCAATACTAGTTTGGTTTTTAATTGGGGTGGAACTTCCGATCAAGTACAAACCTTAATGACTACAATAAAATCACGTTCGCATAACGAAATGGTGGTTAAAGATTTAAAATTTTATATTGAATATTTGCGTCAAGGGAAATATAATATTGAGGATGCATATGGTGCAGTTCCTTTTGTGATACATCCCAATACCAATATGCCGCAATTGGAAGGCTATTTGATTACTATCAAATTTATTAGTCCAACCGTTTATGAAATGAGTATCGATTTCGAAAGTGAATCGGCGCCATTGTATAATTATCAAACTGAAACTGCCAGTACTTGTCTAGTACCAATTGGGTTGTTTAAAAAGCAATATAGAATTGGTCAACAAGTGGCTTTGCCATTTTTGCATTTCAAATTGCAATTGACAAAAAACCCTGGTTATTATGAAGGTTCCTCTCATCTTATTCGCTTTGCTAATTTCAATGGAATAGTTAATACTTTTAAAAATTTAGATATCGTAAACGATGCCAGAGCCTCTGCAATTCTTGATTTAAAATTGGAAGGTACCAACAAGGCTAGAATGGTTGATTACCTTAATGGAACAGTTAATTATTTAATTAAGAGGCAACTGCAGGCTAAAAATCAATTTGCAACCAATACCATTGCATTTATAGATAGCACCTTGATTGCTATGGAAGGGCAATTGAAAAATACCGAAGACGAATTAAAAGATTTTAGCAAGGGTAAAAATATTTTTGAAGTTGAAATGGGGGGTGGGAAATATACGGACCAAGTTTCCAATCTCGATTTAGAAAAGGATTTATTGAACCGAAAAATTTCCTATTACAATACGCTACGATCTTATTTAGTAAATAGTGTCGATTTTTCGAAGCTTCCTGCTCCATCAGTGGCGGGAATAGACGATCCCAATATCCTCACGAATGTAGGGAAACTGACCGCTTTGTCTACCGAACGTTCGGAATTAGCCTACACCTTGAAAAACGATAAAAAATTTAAAGATTTTGACGCACAAATGGATGCGTTGAAAAAAGTCTTAATTGAAAATATTGCTTCTGCAAAAGCAGTTATTCAAAATGATTTAGGGGTCGTAAACAGAAAAATTGCACAAATAGAAGGTAATATTAGGAGGCTTCCTGAACAACAGCAGGAATTAGTGAAAATCAATCGAAAGTACGATTTAAATAAAAGTATCTATAATAGTTTTCTTGAAAAAAGAAGTGAAGCTGATATTGTTAAAGCAGCCAACCTTTCTGATATACAATTTATAGATCCAGCAAAAGATACTGGTGGCGGATTGTTAGGTCCAAAAACAAACGTAAATTATGTGTTAGCATTGTTTTTAGGATTGTTAATTCCTCTTGCAATGGTTTTTGCGGTAACAATTGTTGATAGTACCATTAAAAATACAGACGATATCGTAAAAATGACCAAAATTCCAATTTTAGGAGTAGTTGGTAAAAAGAATACTAAAAATAACCTAGCTGTATTTGAAAAACCTAAATCGGCTTTGGCTGAAAGTTTCAGAGCCGTTCGTTCTTCATTGCAATTTTTATACAAACAACAAAAACAAACTGGGACAAAAACGCTTATGCTTACCTCGTCAATCAGTGGAGAAGGTAAAACATTCTGTTCGATGAATATTGCAACGGTTTTTGCATTAAGTGAAAAAAGAACTGTTATTGTTGGTTTGGATTTACGAAAACCTAAGATATTTCAAGATTTTGAAATTAATAATGAAGTAGGAGTGGTAAATTACCTGATTGGTCAAAAGTCATTGGATGAAATTATTTCAAAAACTCATATTCCGTTTTTAGATGTTATTCCGTCAGGACCCATTCCGCCAAACCCTGCCGAATTAATTATGGGAGATAGTATGAAGGAAATGATTGAAGAATTAAAGACCAAATACGATTACATCATTTTGGATACACCTCCAGTAGGATTAGTGGCCGATGCACTCGAGCTTACTCCATATTGTGACGCGACCATTTATGTGGTACGCCAAAATGTAACTAAAAAAGAAATGCTTTCTCTAGTAAATAATAAGCACAAAAGAGGCGAATTAAATAATATTAGTATTCTTTTTAACGGATTTGAAAATAAAGCAAAATATGGTTACGGCTACGGTTATGGTTATGGCTATGGTTATGGTAGTTATGCCAACGGCTATCATGATGTAGACGATTCGGGAATGACAATTGGAAGATTTATTAAAAAAATCTGGAATGGTATTAGAGATGGTCGAAAAAAATAAAATATTAATTACAGGAGGTGCAGGATTTATAGGTTCTAATCTCTGTGACTATTTTTTATCAAAAGAGTATGAAGTGGTTTGTTTGGATAATTTTGCAACAGGCCATAGAAAAAATATAGAACATAATCTTTCTAATCCAAATTTTAAATTAATAGAAGGAGATATTCGTCATTACGATACCTGTGTCAGTGCCCTTGTTGGAATTGATTATGTATTGCATCAAGCAGCTTTAGGTTCGGTTCCAAGATCTATTAAAGATCCCATTACTTCTAATGAAGTTAACGTTACCGGATTTTTGAATATGTTGCAGGCCTCTAAAGAAGCTGGCGTAAAACGTTTTGTGTATGCTGCCAGTTCGTCTACTTATGGCGATTCGGAAGCACTACCTAAAGTGGAAGATAAAATAGGGAAACCTTTATCACCCTACGCTATTACTAAATATGTAAATGAGTTGTATGCTGAAATATTTGGTAGAACTTATGGAATAGAAACAATTGGATTGCGTTATTTTAATGTGTTTGGAAGAAATCAAGATCCAAATGGTGCCTATGCTGCCGTAATTCCAAAGTTTGTGATGCAGTTAATGAAATATGAAAGTCCCGTGATTAACGGTGACGGTAATTATTCAAGGGATTTTACTTATATTGATAATGTCATTCAAATGAACGAGTTGGCTATGTTGACTCAAAATCCTGAAGCTATAAATACAGTTTTTAATACGGCTTATGGAGATAGAACAACATTAAATCAACTAATTCATTGTTTGCAATCCGAATTATCAAATTATAATGCTAAAATTGCAGAGGTAAAAATAATGTATGGCCCAAACAGAGCAGGAGATATCCCGCATTCTTTGGCTAGTATAGAAAAAGGTAAAAAAATATTGGGTTATACTCCTCAATTTTCACTTCAAGAAGGTTTGAAAGAAGCAGTTAAGTGGTATTGGGAAAATTTGGAAAAAGAAAAATGAAAATAGGAGTTATAGGATTGGGTTATGTGGGTTTGCCTCTAGCTAGATTGTTTGCAACCAAATATAATGTGGTTGGGTTTGATATTAATCAAAATCGAGTAAACGAACTAAATCAAGGTAAAGATTTTACATTAGAAATCAGCGAAGAGTTATTGAAATCCGTTTTGAAATCTTCTCATTCGAAGGAAACGGGATTGTTTTGCTCGACTTCTTTAGATGATATCAAAGATTGTAACTATTATGTAGTTACGGTGCCAACTCCTGTTGATAAAAATAATAAACCCGATTTAAATCCTTTATACAAATCGAGTGAAACCGTAGGGAAAGTGTTGAAAAAAGGAGATATTGTAATCTATGAATCAACCGTTTATCCTGGTGTGACTGAAGAAGAATGTGTGCCTGTTTTAGAAAAAATAAGTGGACTAAAATTTAATGTGGATTTCTTTGCTGGATATTCGCCTGAACGAATTAATCCTGGAGATAAAGAGCACACAGTTGAAAAAATTCTTAAAGTAACCTCCGGTTCCACTCCTGAAATAGGAAGAAAAGTAGACGATTTATATAAATCGGTGATTACGGCAGGAACACATCTTGCTCCCACAATTAAGGTGGCTGAAGCCGCAAAAGTGATTGAAAATTCGCAGCGAGATATTAATATCGCTTTTGTGAATGAATTGGCTAAAATTTTCAATGTACTTGATATCGATACTAGTGATGTACTAGAGGCGGCGGGGACTAAATGGAATTTTTTACCGTTCAAACCCGGTCTTGTTGGCGGACATTGTATTGGGGTTGATCCTTATTATTTGGCGCAAAAAGCGCAAGAAATGGGGTATCATCCTGAAATAATATTAGCAGGCAGACGCCTCAATGATAGTATGGGAGAGTATGTTGCTTCTCAAGTGGTTAAATTGATGATAAAAAAGGGTATTACGGTTAATAACGCCGAAATTTTAATGCTTGGCATTGCTTTTAAAGAAAATTGCCCAGATGTTCGTAATACCAAAATAGTAGATGTAATTGCTTCACTAAAAGAATATGGTGTAACTGTTACTATTTACGATCCTTGGGTAAATGTAGCAGAAGTGAAACATGAATACGATCTTGAAGCTGTAAATAAAATACCAAATGCTAAATTCGATGCTATTGTTTTAGGAGTTGCTCACAAGGAATTTATCAATTTGGATTTTGAATCATTAAAGAAAAAAAATGCAATTTTATACGACGTAAAAGGAGTTTTAGGAAGCCAAGTCGATGGAAAATTGTAAATTTGCAATTCGTTAAAAATAATATTAAATGAAAATAAATAGCATTTGTTGTATTGGAGCTGGTTATGTAGGAGGACCTACAATGGCTGTAATCGCACAAAAATGTCCGGATATAAAAGTAACTGTTGTTGACTTAAACGAATCAAGAATCGCCGCTTGGAATGATTCTGATTTTACTAAATTGCCCGTATATGAACCGGGTTTAGATGCTGTTGTTAAAGAAGCACGTGGAAGAAATTTATTTTTTTCTACCGAAGTGGATAAAGCCATAGATGAAGCCCAAATGATATTTATTTCAGTAAATACACCAACGAAGATGTATGGTGCTGGAAAAGGGATGGCGGCCGATTTAAAATATATCGAATTATGTGCTCGTCAAATTGCCAGAGTAGCTACTTCAGATAAAATTGTGGTAGAAAAATCAACTTTGCCAGTTCGTACTGCCGAAGCAATCAAAAGTATTTTAGATAATACTGGGAATGGAGTGAAATTTCAAATTTTATCCAACCCAGAATTTTTAGCGGAAGGAACTGCGGTAGAAGATTTACATCGTCCCGATCGCGTTTTGATTGGAGGAAATGAACAAGAAGCCATTCAATCTTTGGTAGAAGTTTATGGACAATGGGTGCCAAAAGAAAGAATCTTGACGGCTAATCTATGGTCGTCAGAATTGTCAAAATTAACAGCCAATGCCTTTTTAGCACAAAGAGTTTCTTCTATTAATGCCATATCAGAATTGTGTGAAAAAACAGGAGCCGATGTGAATGAAGTGGCCAAAGCTATTGGGATGGATTCTCGTATTGGTCCCAAATTTTTAAAAGCTTCTGTTGGTTTTGGAGGATCGTGTTTTCAAAAAGATATCTTGAATTTAGTCTATATTGCTAAATCGTATGGTTTGGATGAAGTTGCTGATTATTGGCAACAAGTGGTGATTATGAATGACCATCAAAAACATCGTTTTGCTAAAAAAATAGTCAAAAAATTGTACAATACCGTTTCGGGTAAAAAGATTGCCATGTTAGGCTGGGCCTTCAAAAAGGATACCAATGATACTCGGGAATCAGCGGCTATCGATATTGCTTTGGATTTAATTGCCGAAGAAGCGAATGTTATGGTCTATGATCCTAAAGTTTCGGAAAATCAAATTAAAAACGATGTGAATAATATCGAAAATAACATTAAAGTAACGGCAGATCCTTATCAAGCTTGTAAAGATGCTCACGCGATTGCCGTGGTAACCGAATGGGATGAGTTCAAAGAATACGATTGGAAAAAAATATACGATTCGATGTTAAAACCAGCTTTCGTTTTTGATGGTCGTAATATTTTAGATAAAGAAGCCTTGAAAAAAATTGGATTTGTTTATACCGCTATTGGAAGCTCAAATTAGATAAAAATGAAAAATATTTTAATTACTGGAGGTGCAGGTTTTATAGGATCACACGTAGTAAGACGTTTTGTAACGCGTTATCCGCAATACCATATCTATAATTTAGATGCACTGACCTATGCTGGAAATCTAGAAAATATTAAGGATATTCAAGATGCTCCAAATTACACTTTCTTAAAGGGAGATATTGTTGATGAGCAATTCATAAATGAGATTTTTTCAAAATATCAATTTGAAGGTGTTTTACATCTTGCTGCTGAATCACACGTAGACCGATCAATTACCGATCCGTTAGCATTTGTGAGAACCAATGTGATTGGGACAATGAATTTATTAAATGCTGCCAAAAATCTTTGGAAAGACAATTTTGATGGAAAACGTTTTTATCATATTTCTACAGATGAGGTGTATGGTTCATTAGGAGCAGAAGGTCTTTTTACAGAGACAACCGCTTACGATCCTAATTCTCCTTATTCTGCTTCAAAAGCCAGTTCCGATCATTTTGTTCGTGCGTATGGGGAAACATATGGTTTACCTTATGTACTAACCAATTGTTCTAATAATTATGGTTCGTTTCACTTTCCAGAAAAATTAATTCCGTTATTTATCAATAATATTATTAATAATAAGCCTTTACCAGTATATGGTGACGGAAATTATACCCGCGATTGGCTGTATGTAAAAGATCATGCAGTAGCGATCGATTTGGTTTTCCATGAAGGAAAAAACCATGAAACGTATAATATTGGTGGTTTTAACGAATGGAAAAACATCGATTTAGTGAAATTACTTTGCGCTAAAATGGATGAAAAATTAGGAAGAGCTGAAGGGGAATCGGCAAAGCTGATTACTTATGTAAAGGACAGACCAGGACACGATTTACGATATGCAATTGACGCTTCAAAAATCAACAAAGAATTGGGTTGGAAACCATCGGTTACCTTCGAAGAAGGCCTACAAGAAACGATCAATTGGTATTTAGAGAATACAGAGTGGTTAAATAATGTCACTTCAGGAGAATATTCAAAATACTACGAAAAACAATATAGTTAGACAACTTAGACCTTTTTGAATTTTAGACCATTTAGTAATGAGTTTAAAAATCTGAGAGTCTAAAAATCTAAGAAGCCTAAAAATCTAAATTATGAAAGGAATAATATTAGCAGGAGGTTCAGGTACGCGTTTGCATCCACTTACACAAGTGGTGTCTAAACAATTGTTGCCAATATACGACAAGCCAATGATTTATTATCCGTTATCAGTATTGATGCTAGCGGGTATACAAGAAATATTAATTATTTCAACACCTCACGATTTGCCAAACTTCAAAAAATTATTTGGAGATGGAAGTCAGATCGGATTAAAAATATCTTATGTGGAACAACCTTCACCAGATGGATTAGCCCAAGCGTTTATTCTTGGAGAAGAATTTATTGGCGACGATGATGTTTGTTTGGTTTTAGGGGATAATATTTTCTACGGCGCCGGATTACAAAACTTGTTG
The DNA here is from genome assembly GCF_004122165.1 of Flavobacterium amnicola. Taxonomy (GTDB): domain Bacteria; phylum Bacteroidota; class Bacteroidia; order Flavobacteriales; family Flavobacteriaceae; genus Flavobacterium; species Flavobacterium amnicola. The sequence goes on along the minus strand of NZ_SBKO01000004.1, from coordinate 117,424 downwards.
TCAAATGCTGTAAATATAGTGACAGAAAAGAACGAAGCCACTGTTTTTGGCTATTATGTTGATGATCCAGAACGTTATGGTGTGGCCGAATTTGATGCGGATGGGAAAGTACTTTCTATCGAAGAAAAACCCGAAGATCCAAAATCTAGTTTTGCGGTAGTAGGGCTGTATTTTTATCCAAATTCAGTAGTGAAAATTGCTAAAAATGTAAAACCATCACACAGAGGCGAACTTGAAATTACGACTGTAAACCAAGAATATTTAGAACAAGGTAAATTAAATCTTCAATTAATGGGACGTGGATTTGCTTGGTTAGATACCGGAACGCACGAATCGTTAACAGAAGCTACCGAGTTTGTAAAAGCGGTAGAAAAACGTACCGGACTAAAAATTGCATGTATCGAAGAAGTGGCTTACAGAAAAGGGTTTATCAATAAAGAACAGTTTCAAAATTGTGCTGGCGTTTTAGGTAAAAGTACCTATGCTGAGTATTTGAGAAAAATTGTAAAATAATTTAGGAAGTTTATTTTCGCTGTAATAATCGGATTTAGAATGAAAATGAAAAGGATAGAGGGATTATTGCGCAATAAACATTTTAAAAGTTTTTCTACACTTGCCGTCGGAACCGTCTCTAGTCAGATACTTCTTGTAGCGGTTTCACCTTTACTTACCCGACTTTTTACACCTCAGGATTTTGGTGTGCTTTCAGCATTCACAAGCATTGCCGTGATTTGCTCGATTGTTTTTTCGGGACGATACGAATTGGCTGTTGGACTACCAGAAAGCGAAGCGAAAGCAGTCGCAATTATGCAATTGGTAAGGAAACTATCAGTTATTTCGTCGGTTCTTCTTTTTATTGCCGTTTTTATTTTTTTGGGTTGCCATTATCTAGGCTATATACGTCAGGATTTGTTTAGTTTTTCCTATTTGTTGCTTCCTGTTTACAATTTTTTGGTAATCAATAATTCAGCGCTAATTTACTGGGTCAATCGTCATAAAGAATACGGAAAAGTTAGTCTTTCCTCACTGTTTTCGGCAATTTTTAATATTCTGATAAGTGTATTGCTTGGGTTTTTAGGGGTTAATAGTTTTGGATTGGTTTTGGGATTGGTAGCAGGAATGTTTGCTTCGGTAGTTTATTTTTATGTACACTATTTAAAACAAATTCCCAAAGAGAAAGCATCCACCACAGAAATTAATTTAGTCGCCAAAGAATATATATTTTTTCCAAAATATACCCTTTTTTCAGATTTAGCCTTCAATCTGAATCAGCAATTTTTGCCTCTCGTTTTTACCGTTTTTTATTCCAATCATATCGTGGGGTTATTTTCATTAGCCAATAGAATGTTGCGCTTGCCAAATATAGTTTTTACCACGGCGATCGCTAATATATTCAGAAATGAAGCCATAGATCATATACGAGTTAAAGGAAATTGTCAAGTTTTATTTAAGGCTACGTTTAAAAAATTGGTTTTTATAGGATTAATAGTCTATTCCTCCATTTTTATACTTTCCCCTTATTTGTTTGTTTTTTTCTTTGGCGCACAATGGGAAACTTCCGCAATTTATGCACAGATTTTGTGTGTAATGTTGTTTGTTGAGTTTTTTACACAACCATTTAATTCTTTATATTACGTTTGTAACAATCAAAAAACATTTTTGAAATTACAAAGTCTACAAACTTTTTTCAGCATTGGAATTGTTGTAGTGCTTTCAGTATTAAAAAAAGATGTTTTAATAATTCTTAAAACCTACAGTTTTATTTCGATTATGTTTAGTTTTACGAATTTGTATTTTACTTTTAAATTATCACAAGTCCAAAATGGAAGTTAGTACAGTAAAAAATCAAGGACTCAAAATTTTTCTGATAGTATCCGTGATATGTGGGTATGAGTTTTTGTCGTTTTTTCCGGATATCTTCGAGATTGAAAATAGAACCATTAGTGTACCCTTTAGAATAATTGTTGGTTTGGTCTGTCTGCTTATAATTCTGAAAGAAAAAATGCAGATCAATAAAAATGTGAATTTTCTGTTCCTATACATGTTTTTGTACATTCTTCGTTTTTTATATGAAACAGTTGTGAATGGACATCTTATTATGCTACCAATCTTGGATTATTGGGGCTATTTAATATTGGGATGTATCTTACCTATGTTAGCTCTTTTGACTAAAATTGATGAGAAAACATTACGAAAATCATTGAAAATCATTTTTATCTTACTATTGTTCATCAATATCATGGGAATGATGAATAATCAAGAATATATCTTGGATGCCAATGGAGAAGAAAGGGTAAGAGCCGATGCCAATTCAGGATTAAATACAATTGTATTTTCAAATATGGCCTTGAATTTAATCATCGCCAGTTTGTTAATTATGTCTAAATCGAGATATAAAATTTTCTTTTTAATCCCTATCGGACTTGCCGTTGTTAATATGGGAATTGCGGGTTCTAGAGGACCTATATTGCAAATGATATTGATTGCGATTTTCTTTGGGTATAAAAATCACGAAAAGATAAAACTCAAATTTGTCATTCCAATTCTTATTTCTCTCATTGGAATTATTTATTATTTTAGTACCAAGTACGATGCATTTAAAATGCTTACGGCTCGATTTACAGAATCTCAAACAAATGAAGGAGGTAGTGATTATAGTAGATTTATGTATTTAAAGGGAGGTTGGGAGCAATTTCTCAATAGCCCATTTGTAGGGGATTCTATTGAAGTGAAACCCTATGGAGTATACCCACATAATATGCTAGTAGAATCCTTTATGTCCTTGGGTATTTTCGGAGGTATTCTTTGTTTGGTCATTTTGTATGTTTCGTTTAAAAAAGCTTTGGTCCAACTTAAAAAGGAAGAAATAATTTGGTTGGTTTTAATATTTTTATCCAATTTGATTGTAACTTTTACATCCGGATCCATAGCTAATAATTTTAAATTTTGGAATTTAGCCGCGATAATTCTCACATACCAATCTACTAAATACATAGTACGAAATGAAAGTAGCCGTACTTACTAATGTCATTCCTACCTATCGCAAGGATTTTTACAACCGTGTTTTTACTAATGAAAGCCACGAAGTAACTGTTTTTTGCCAGAAATCTGTACCTGGATCTAATCTTAAACCTATACATGAACAGTATGGAGAGCGTGTTGTTTTATTAAAGTATTGGTCGCCATTTCAAAACGACAGTCTTGTTTTTCATTTTCTACCAATATTTACCTTATGGAAATATGATATTTTGGTTGTAGATGGAAATGTGAGACATGTTACTATGGCATTGCTTTCTACATTATTTCGATTGTTTGGAAAAAAAATAGTCATTTGGAGTAATGTGTACAGCGCACACGGAAATTCTGCTTTGCAATGGGTGAGAAGGACTTGGTGGCGCATTTTTGATAATTTTTTAATGTACACCGAAAAGGATGTCGAAATTCTTAATGATAAAAAATTTGAACGTAAGAATATAATTGCCATAAACAACGGACTCAATCAAGATGAAATTGACAATACTCGAAGTAATTGGAACAAGGACAAATTGGAAGCGTTTAAGAAGCAACACAATATTGAGTCGCAAAATATCATTATTTCTTCTGGTAGAGTTAATAAAGCAAACAATCACGCTCTTGCTTTAGAAGCTTTGCAAAAAGTGGTAACCACTATTCCTGATGTTTTATGGGTAATCATCGGTAATGGTACAGAAATAGAAGTGTTGAAGACGGCTGCCCAAACAGAAGGACTACAAAATAATATTCTTTTTTTAGGTGAAATCTACGAAGAAGATAAAAAAAGCCCTTGGTTTTTACTTTCAAAAGTATTAATTCATCCAGGCTTTATGGGGTTAACCATATTCAATTCATTCGGTTATTCGCTTCCGGTAATCATACATGATAACATTATGAATCATTCTCCTGAAGTCTTTTTGTTTGAGGAAAATAAAACAGGTTTATTGTTCAAAGAAAATGATCCTGTAGATTTGGCAAATAAAATCATATTTGCATTGAAAAATGAAAGCAAAATGGAAGCAATGAAACAGAATGTTTATAATGTTGTCCGACATAAAAACAATACTGAGATTATGTCTCAACAATTTTTTAAAATGATTAATACTTTAAAGTAGTATGAGAATATTATATATAGCAGCAGTTTATCCTGTAATTAGTGGTCAAGCAAGAGCCAGTAAAACATTGATGGATGCCCTTCGGGAAGAAAAACACGAAGTGGAATTGATTAATCTTGGGAAAGAAAGTTTGAAACATGGAGTCGATTCGTACAGCCGACTTATTACGATTATAAAAGTGCTATTTCAAGTATGGAAGAAAAGAAGGAACAACGATATTATTTATTTGTCGTTAGCAGAATCTTTCTTCGGAAATATGAGAGATCTAGCCATTTGCGCCTTGTGTTTTAATAGTCGTCACAAAATTTTTGTACACATGTTAGGTGGAACGGGTATGAGAACGATATTGAGTGGTAATGGAATACAGCAAAAAATTAATAAATTCTTCTTAAGTAAAATTGGTGGCGTTGTTATTGAAGGAGAAATGAATTTAGAAGCTTTCAAAAGAGTTATTTCTGAAGACAAAATACACATCATTCCCAATTTTGCCGAAGATTATTTATTTGTAGATAGTAAAGAAATAGAAGCAAAATTTAAAAATTACGATTCCATACAAATTTTGTTTTTAAGCAATTTAATACCAGGTAAAGGCTATGAGGAACTGGCAGATGCATTTATAAGTTTGCCAGAAGAGATAAAAAGTAAGGTTAACATAGTTTATGTTGGTGGTTTCGAATCGGAAGAGAGCGAAAAAGTATTTTTAGATAAAATAAAAGACGAAAGCCGAATTAGCTTCTTAGGTTATATTGATGGTGATAAAAAAAGAGAATTGTTGAGTCAGTCGCAAGTGTTTTGTTTACCAACCTATTATCCGTTTGAAGGTCAGCCTTTTAGTATTTTTGAAGCGTATGCAGCAGGTTGTGTTGTGATTACAAGTTACCACAGTGGAATACCTTATGTGTTTGCTGACAATCGAAATGGATTTGTGGTAGAAAAGAAATCCGTTCCGTCTATTCAGAAAGCCATTGAGAATTTAATTACACAAAAGGAAAGTCTGATTGATATAGCATTAAACAATAGAAAAGAAGCGGATGAAAAATACAGAGTTTCTATTTTTAGAAAATCGTTTTTAGACCTTTTTGACCAATTTTATCGTAACAAATAATGAGAATTTCTTTTAAAAGAATTACTTCTTCTGGAAGCTTTATTCCTGAAATTGACGGTTTAAGGTTTATTGCAATAATCAGTGTTGTATTGTATCATTTGAATGGTTTTTTAAATGAAAAATATTTAGATGCCATTCAACAGAATACTACTTTTTATTCTTTTTTAAAGAATCTATTATCACACGGTCATCTTGGGGTGCCATTGTTTTTTGTCATCAGTGGATATATATTGGGCTTACCTTTTGCAAAATTTCATATCGCTAATTCCAAGCCAATAAATTTAAAAAACTACTTCGCAAGACGATTAAGTAGGTTAGAACCACCCTACATATTGGTAATGACCTTGTTGTTTTTTGCAGCTTGTTTTGTTGTACATAAATATTCGTTTCAGGAGGGGTTTATGAGTTATCTTGCTTCTATAACCTATACCCATAATTTCTTCTATCCGGGTATGTTGCCTAAATTAAATGCAGTTACTTGGAGTTTAGAAGTGGAAATTCAGTTTTATATCTTGGCTCCTTTAATGGGGTATTTGTTTTTTGTAAAACCAGTCAAAACAAGACGTTTATTGTTAACCCTACTGACTTTATTATTTCTGATTGTAAATCATACTATTACTTTTAAATACATAAGTGTAATGAATTACATGCAGTATTTTCTTATCGGTTTTATATTGGCAGATTTAAACGTTTCAAAAACCGAATTGTTTTCAAAAACAAAATGGGACTATTTAATCGGTTTATGCTGTTTCGCAATTATTTGGATATTTGATGAGTCCGATTTTAATTCAAATCAGCTAAAATTTGTTTGGGAAGGCATTCAACTCATCAGTATTTTCTTTTTGTATTACTATGTACTATTTCATAAAATATTTAAATTTTTAACTTTAAACGTAATTACCAATATTGGCGGGATGTGTTATACCATCTACTTACTTCACTACCCAATTATTAGTATGTTTGGAAATCCGCTTGTCAAGTTTTCTTTTTCTAATAATGCTTTTGTAAACGTTTCAATTTATTCCATTTTATTGCTAATTCTTATAATCATGTTGTCTTCCCTGTTTTTCTTATTAGTTGAAAGACCGTGTATGGACAAAGATTGGGTAAAAAAATGCAAGAAGAAGATTTTATTTTCCTAAACTAATAGTGTTCTTTTTTTAAGTTACAGATTAAAATACTTCGCCAAAATCAAGATGGATTCAAATTTCAAACTATTTCGTAACGAATCTTAATGATACAGTTGTTGATTATGTAAATTTGGAAAGCACTTGTATAAATTTATGCGACCTAAAAGCCGATTACATTACTCCAAAAAATGCTTTTAACACGTATAAAACTAAAATTTGAACTACTTTTAAAGACCACAATATTGACAGATTAGAAATTTAGGAGTCTGATAATTAGTTTTTTAATAAAACTGTAAAAGCGGTTGTAGCAGAGTTTTTGAAAAAGAGAAGGTTGTAAGCGATTTAATGGCTAAATTTTATTAAAATTGGTAAATATAAAATATGTAAATTAACTGTGTTAAAGGTTAATCAATTGTGCTATGAATAAGAATTTAACTATCCTATTGCTTTTTGTTTTGGCTATTTCTTGTTTGCCCAAAACAAAGCATAACAATCGAAATGATGTTGATGCAAATATTGAGCAAAAATTTTTATATTCAATTCTTGATTATGGTGATGAAATGAAACAATTCGCCCAAAAAAATGAGATGGAATATGTTAATTATGTCGACGAGAAAATGTTCTTATCAACTGAAGAATATAAAATAGATACGCTAAAATTTAAAAAATTTATTTCTGAAAAATTTCCAAATAAAAATCAAAACGGATATTGCTTTATTGATCTTGAAAGTCCCTATTTAGAAAAAATTTGTAACAACGAAACAACGGATGAAGATTTTATTAAAGCGCAACAATTATTTATAGGCATCGTTCAATTTGCAAAAAAAACAAGGCCAAATGTAAAATGGGGGTTTTATGCTATTCCATTTACTACCTATTGGGAAACCATGACGGGATTTTTAGACCGAAATGATAAAATTGATAAGTTGTTGAAAGAAGTTGATGTGTTTTTTCCTTCTATGTACATGTTTTACGATGATGGTATTGTAGGGACTCTAAAAAATTCCGAATACATTTCTTCTAATGTTGAAAAATCTATTGAATTAGGTAGAAAATATCACAAACCCGTTTATCCATTTGTGTTGCATCGATTTCATCCCAGCAACGAAAAACTAGGTTGGTCACTAATGGAAAATTCTTTTTGGGAAGATTATATCAATAAAATTGTAAGTTGTGAGTATAACAGACATAATGTTGACGGAATTGTTTGGTGGGCCGCCGATACTTATTTTTACGGTAGAAAAGACGGAATGAATATCAACAAGGAATTCAAAGGAACAAAAACCGTTTATATCAAGTATAACGATAAAAATTATATAGAAAAGGCAAAAATTGTCAAACCGCTTTTAATTCATTAAAAGTTATCAAAACAATAAGTTAAGTTGTCTTTAAAATTTTACATTTGCATAAAATAATTATAATACATGAATACGAATAAACCTTACCAAATGTGTACCAAAACAATTATGGATACATCCGATCCAAACATTGTTTTTAATGAAAAAGGGGAAAGCGATTATTACGTTAACTTTAAACAAAATATTGAACCCAATTGGCATATCGACGAAAGAGGTTATAAGGAACTGATGAGTGTTGCCGAAAAAATCAAAAAAGACGGAAAAAACAGGGATTTTGATTGTATCATCGGTCTTAGCGGTGGATTGGATAGTTCTTATGCCGCTTACGTTGCCAAAGAAATTATGGGTTTAAGACCTTTGATATTTCATGTCGATGCGGGTTGGAATACCGATAAAGCAGTAGGAAACATTGAAAAATTAATCAACGGATTAGGCTTAGATTTATATACTGATGTTATTAATTGGCAAGAAATGAAAGACCTTCAGGTTGCCTTTCTAAAATCGCAAATTGCCGATCAAGACTTGCCTCAGGATTATGCTTTTTTCTCCGGACTGTATAAATTCGCCAAACAGAATAAAATTAAATACGTCCTAACTGGCGGAAATTTTTCTACAGAATGTTGTAGAGAGCCAGAAGAATGGGGTGGTTTTCCGGGAATTGACACCGTTTTGGTCAATGATATCCACTCTAAATTTGGGAAAAAACCACTCAAGACTTTTCCGTTAGTGGATATTTTGAGTTATAAAATTTATTATCGATATGTTTTGGGAATGAAAGTTTTCAAACCTTTAAATCTAGTGCCTTATATCAAAAAAGATGTGGAGCAATTGTTGTTCGATAAATTCGGATGGGAAAGCTTTCAACACAAACACCACGAGTCTAGATTTACTCGTTTTTATGAAGATTTTTGGTTGCCAAGAAAATTTGGTTTCGAAAAAAGAAGAGCGCACTTTTCAAGCTTAATTCTTACGGGGCAAATGACAAGAGAAGAAGCGTTGGATAGAATTTCAAGACCTGAATTGTCGGAAGAATTTTTACAAAAAGAATTTGAATACGTAGCGCATAAATTGGATTTAACGGTAGAGGAACTTCAAAAAATATTCGAAGGTCCAAATAAAACCTATAAAGACTATAAGAATAAGATGGGAATCATTAAATTAGGCTCTAAAGTAATGATGAAATTAGGGTTAGAAAAAAGATTGTTTAGATGATTACTATTATAGATTATGGGGTTGGAAATATCTATGCGTTTCAAAATGTATACAAAAGATTAGATATCCCTACAAAAATTGCAAAAACACCTCAGGATTTAGAAGACGCGCAAAAGTTGATTTTGCCCGGGGTAGGTCATTTTGATTATGCCATGTCACAGTTGAACAATTCAGGAATGCGAGCAAAATTGGATGAACTTGTATTGGAAAAAAAGATTCCTGTAATTGGTATTTGTGTCGGAATGCAAATGATGGGCAATAAAAGCGACGAAGGTCAGTTGGAAGGTTTGAAGTGGATTGACGCTAATATTAGAAAATTTGATGAATCAACCATCCATCAGCGAACCAAATTGCCACATATGGGTTGGAATGACGTACATCCTTCTGAACATCCGTTATTCAAAGGATTAGAAAAGGATGCAATTTTTTATTTTTTGCATAGTTTTTATTTTGAATGCAATGATCCTAAAGATATTTTAGCGACTTCCAATTATGGTATTTCGTTTACTTCTGCTGCCAATCATGAAAATGTATACGGAATTCAATTTCATCCAGAAAAAAGCCACCATTACGGAGAAGAATTGTTACATAACTTTGCTAAATTATAAGTATGCTTAGACCAAGAATAATTCCCAGTCTTTTAGTTCACGATAATGGTTTGGTAAAAACAGTGAACTTCAAAAATCCAAAATATGTCGGCGATCCCATAAATGCCGTTAAAATATTTAATGAAAAGGAAGTAGATGAATTGGCTGTGTTTGATATTGATGCAAGTGTTCAAGGAAATGAACCAAACTATGCCTTAATTGAAAAGTTAGCCAACCAATCCAGAATGCCTTTGTGTTATGGAGGAGGCGTAAAAACCGTAGAACAAGCACAAAAAATATTCGGATTAGGGATTGAAAAAATCGCTTTAAGTTCTGCAGTAATTCAAAATCCATCTTTAATTACGGAAATTGCCAATCGAGTAGGTTCACAAAGTGTTATCGTAGTGATTGATGTGAAGAAAAAACTCTTAGGAGGCTATGAAGTATACATTCATAACGGAAAAAAAGCAACAGGTGTCAACCCAGTTAAATTTGCCGAAGAAGCGCAACGATTGGGAGCAGGTGAAATTATCATCAACTCCATTGATCAAGATGGCGTAATGAAAGGCTATGATATGAATTTAATTGATAAAATGGTCGAGAACTTAACCATTCCTGTGACCGTTTTGGGAGGTGCAGGCACTTTACAAGATATTAAAAAAGTGATTGATAAACATAAAATTATCGGTGTTGCGGCTGGAAGTTTATTTGTGTTTAAAGGGGTTTATAAAGCCGTACTGATCAATTATCCCAACAAAGAAGAAAAAGAAAAGCTATACAGTTAAGAAATGGAATTTACAAACAAAACGCTTTTGATCACAGGTGGTACAGGTTCCTTCGGAACAGCAGTACTTAACCGTTTTTTAGATACCAATCATTTTAAAGAAATTCGAATTTTTTCTCGTGATGAGAAAAAACAAGATGATATGCGTAATCTGTATAAAAATGACAAGTTAAAATTTTATATTGGCGATGTACGAAATGCACAAAGCGTAGATTATGCCATGCGTGGTGTGGATTATGTGTTTCATGCCGCAGCGCTAAAGCAAGTGCCATCGTGTGAGTTTTTTCCAATGGAAGCGGTTAAAACCAATGTAACCGGAACTCAAAATGTTATTGATGCCGCTGTAAAAAATGATGTCAAAAAAGTAATTTGTTTGAGTACCGATAAAGCAGCTTATCCTATTAACGCTATGGGAATTTCCAAAGCAATGATGGAAAAAGTGGCTGTGGCTGCTTCTAGGAATTTAGAAAAAACAACGGTTTGTTTGACCCGATACGGAAATGTAATGGCTTCAAGAGGTTCTGTGATTCCTTTGTTTGTCAAACAAATTAAAAATAACGAGCCAATTACGATAACAGATCCTTCCATGACTCGTTTTTTAATGTCTTTGGAAGAGGCGGTAGAACTTGTTTTATTTGCTTTTGAACACGGAAATTCGGGGGATTTATTTGTCAATAAAGCACCGGCGGGTACTATCGGCGATTTGGCCCAAGCCTTAAAAGAACTCTTTAAATCCGATAACCCTATAAAAGTTATTGGTACGCGTCACGGTGAAAAATTATATGAAACATTGTGCACGCGTGAAGAAATGATAAAAGCGGAAGATATGGGCGATTTTTACAGAATCCCTGCGGATAATCGCGATTTAAATTATGCTCAATATTTCTCGGAAGGGGAAGTGGATATTTCTAAAATAGAAGACTATCACTCTCATAATACCACGCAACAAGATGTAGCGGGAATGAAAAATTTATTAATGAAACTGCCTCTCATTCGTAAAGAAGTTTTAGGTGAGGTGGATGCCAGACAATATCCCGACTAAATGAATCCTATTTTATTAAAAGGAAATTGTCATTCCGATGATAGAGGGAATTTAAAGTATAATAATGACTTTGATGCTTCTGAAGTCAAACGTACCTACATTATTGAAAATAAATCGACTGTCTTTAAACGTGGATGGCAAGGTCATAAAGTTGAACAACGATGGTTTTCTGCGCTATCAGGAAGTTTTCAAATTCAACTGATTAAAGTAGACGATTGGGAGCATCCAAGTGGTACTTTGGAACCGTTTGTGTTTCAACTGGAATCCGAAACATTGGATGTACTTCATATACCAGCGGGTTATATTTCCTGTATTCAAGCGATGGAAGAAAATTCAAAATTATTAGTAATGGCTGATTATTTACTAGGTCAAATCAGTGATGAGTTTAGGTATACTCTAGATCAATTTAATTGTACGAAATAATATGCTAAAAGTTGGTATAACAGGACAAAACGGATTTGTAGGCAATCATCTATTCAATACTTTAGGTTTGTATGCCGATGAGTTTGAACGCATTCCTTTTAAAAAAGAATATTTCGAAGATACTTCTTTGTTAGATGACTTTGTTTCGCAATGTGATGTTATCGTGCATTTAGCGGCAATGAATCGTCACGAAAGTCAAGAATTTATTTATCAAACCAATGTCGATTTAGCCCAAAAATTGATCAATTCTTTAGATCGAACCCAATCCAAAGCACACGTTCTCTTTTCGTCTTCATCACAAGAAGAGCGAGATAATTTATATGGAAAATCCAAAAAAGAAGGCCGCGAATTATTAGCCGATTGGGCTGATAAATGTGAAGGCAAATTTACCGGGATGATTATTCCTAATGTATTTGGTCCTTTTGGGAAACCAAATTACAACTCGTTTGTGGCTACCTTTTGTTATAAACTGACGCACAACGAAACCCCTGTAATCGATACGGATGGAGAAGTAAAACTGATTTATGTTGGCGAATTAGTGGCAGCCATTATTGAAAATATAAGAGCTGGTAAATCGGAAGCAATTCTCGAAATACAGCCTACATACACACATAAAGTTTCCGAGGTTTTGGAAACGTTGCAGTATTATAAAACCACCTATTTTGAAACGGGTGAAGTTCCGCAAATTCATTCTACATTTGATTTAAATTTATTCAATACCTTTCGGTCGTATTTTGATATTGCGACACATTATCCGGTAAAATTCACTCAACATACTGATGATCGTGGTGCCTTTGTAGAAATAATCCGATTGGGAATTGGGGGGCAATGTTCTTTTTCAACAACAGTTCCTGGAATTACCAGAGGTAATCACTATCACACACGTAAAATTGAGCGATTTGCCGTTATTAAAGGGAAAGCGTTAATTCAATTGCGAAAAATAGGAACCCATGAAGTGTTGGATTTTTATTTGGATGGAAAGGAACCCGCCTATGTAGATATGCCAATTTGGTACACACATAATATCAAAAATATAGGAGAAGAAGATTTGTATACCAATTTTTGGATCAATGAGCCTTACAATCCACTAGATGCGGATACTTATTTTGAAGAAGTATAATTCTTATTAAATGAATTTAGAACATAAAGAAAAATTATTTACGACCTATTTTTGGATTTTACTTTTAGTAGGGTTTTTTGTCGTAAGTATATTTCCTGGCACTTTTCAAATCGATAGTCAAGTCATCACGATTCCGTTTCGAACGATTGTTTTGTTGCTATCAAGTATTATAATTCTTAGAAAATTTTATCAGCAATCATTCAAAAACTATCAAATAACTGAAATTGCATTTCTACTTTTTTGGTTATTGTATTTTAGTAAAGCGATTTATTCATTTCAAAATTTCACTTTTTTACCCGATATACAATTAAAAGAGATGGAGACCTATCTTCGAATTGTCGGAATCACTTTTATTCCAGCCTTTGCAGTCTTGAATTTTAAAAAATCAGATATAGATTTTAAACTTTCCTATATTATCATCTATTATATAATTTTAATAGTATTGGTATCGAATATCTTAATCGGAATTCAACACGATCACCAAGGCAGGACATCTGGAATTATGGGAATGTATTCGATTTCATTTGGACATTGGGGAGTAAGTTTGGTAGTACTGTCCTTGTATCAATTATTGTATAAGTTTATCACCAATAAATATTTCCAAATAAGTGCCGTTTTAGGATTTTTTATTGGACTGTATATCATGTATGCATCGGGGACCAGAAGCCCATTTGTAGCATTGGTATTAGGAGTTTTGTTTTTATTATGGGTGAAAAACAAACGAAAAATTTTATTTGGATTTCTGGCCTTACTTTTTATTGGAGTCGTCTCTTTAGTTATTTTGAAACCGCAATTTTCAGGCGAAAATGAAAGTAGCTTTTTTTCAAGAATAACAAAATCAATTACTACAGGAGATAGTTCTGGACGTGGTAGTCTATACCAACAAGGAATTCAAATTTTTACGGAGCATCCAATTTTAGGAGGAAGAATTCTATACGAAGACGGGATGTATCCACACAATATATTTTTAGAAGTATTAATGGCAACGGGTATCGTCGGATTTGTACTCTACTTTTTGTTTTTTAAAAAATGTATACAGTATATTTATAATGGTAAAAGCGTAAGTGAAAAATACCCTGAAATCATTTGGGTTTTAGTTTTGTGGGTGCAATATTTTACACTTTCGTTATTTTCCTATAACTTGCATTCAAGCCCTGAGATATGGTATTTATCGGCATTGGTCTTGATTTTAAATAAAGAATCAGAATGAAGAAATTAAAAGTAATGACGGTCGTAGGAACACGACCTGAAATCATAAGATTGTCAAGAGTTTTATGCGCCTTAGATGCTTCGGAAGCAATTGAACATATTATTGTACATACGGGTCAAAACTATGATTATGAATTAAATCAAATTTTCTTTGAAGATTTAGGATTGCGTAAACCCGATTATTTTCTTGAAGCGGCTGGGGCTACAGCCACAGAAACAGTTGGAAATATTCTAATTAAAATAGATCCTTTGTTAGAACAATTGCAACCTGATGCTTTTTTGGTGTTGGGAGATACCAATAGTTGTTTGTGTGCTATTCCGGCCAAGAAACGACAAATTCCAATCTTTCATATGGAAGCGGGAAATAGATGTTTTGACCAAAGAGTTCCAGAGGAAACCAATAGAAAAATTGTAGATCATATTTCGGATATTAACTTGACTTACAGTGATATAGCTAGAGAGTATTTATTACGAGAAGGGTTGTCAGCCGATAGAATCATCAAAACGGGTTCGCCTATGTTTGAAGTGCTGCATCATTATCTGCCTCAAATTGAAAAATCGGATGTGTTATCCCGATTAAATTTAGAAGAAGGTAAATACTTTGTTGTTTCCTCACATCGAGAAGAAAATATCAATTCGGATAAAAATTTTAATGGTTTAATGGAAAGTTTAAATGCCATTGCCGAAAAATTTGGATACCCAATTATTGTTTCTACGCATCCGCGAACTCGAAATATGATTGATAAAAAACAAGTGGAAGTTCGACCAGAAATTCAGTTTTTGAAGCCGCTAGGTTTTCATGATTATAATGCATTACAAATGCGTTCTTATGCTGTTTTGTCGGATTCAGGAACCATTTCTGAAGAAAGTTCCATTCTTAATTTTCGTGCCTTAAATATTCGTGATGCGCATGAAAGACCGGAAGCCATGGAAGAAGCTTCTGTGATGATGGTTGGAATGTCACCGGAAAGAATATTACAAGGATTGGTGCAACTGCAACAACAAAAAGTAGGAAAAGATACGAGAAATTATCGACCAGTAGCCGATTATTCCATGCCGAATGTGTCGGAAAAAATGGTTCGAATTATTTTGAGTTATACCGATTATATCAATAGAGTAGTTTGGAGTAAAAAATAATGTAGATGAGGATACTTTTAGTAACACAATACTTTTATCCCGAAAATTTTAAAAGTAATGATATTGCTTTTGAACTTCAAAAGAAAGGGCATCAAGTGACAGTGTTAACGGGATTGCCCAATTATCCAGAAGGTAATATTTACAAAGGGTATGGTTTTTTTAAGAAAAGAAAAGAAACCATAAACGGTGTTGAGGTGGTTCGAGCCTTGCTGATTCCTCGCGGAAAAGGCGGAGGCGTTAAATTGTTTTTGAACTATTTCAGTTGGGCCTTTTTTGCCTCAATAAAAGCACTTTTTTTAACCTTCAGCAATAAATACGATGCTATAATTGTTCACGAGCCATCACCTATCACACAAGGTTTTCCGGCTATTGTGGTCAAAAAAATATGTAAAATTCCGATTTATTTTTGGGTGCTTGATTTATGGCCTGAAAGTTTGACTTCGGCGGGTGGAATAAAAAATAAATTCGTTCTCGGTTTTTTTGATAAAATTGTGAAGTACATTTATAATAATTCTGATAAAATATTAATTAGTTCCAAAGGGTTTCAAAAGTCAATTTTGGAGAAAGGGAATTATGCCGATAAGTTAATTTATTTCCCTAATTGGTCGGAAGATACCATATCGAAAGGAGATGCTAATTTTCCTATTCCAAATTTACCCGAAGGATTTAAAATACTTTTTGCTGGAAATATTGGAACGTCTCAAGACATGGAAAATGTGGCTTTGGCTGCTTTGGAATTGAAGCAATATTCGGATATAAAATTTATTTTAGTTGGCGATGGAAGAAGTAAATCTTTCGTAGAAGAGTTTATCAAAGAACATCATTTAGAAGATACTATTTACCTGATGGGAAAACATCCAATCGAAGCGATGTCGTCGTTTTTTAATAAAGCCGACGGATTGTTAGTGTCTTTAAAAGACGAATTGATATTTAATGTAACAGTTCCAGCCAAAGTTCAAGCGTATATGAGTGCTTCAAAGCCCATATTGGCGATGATGAATGGAGAAGGGGCTTCACTTGTAAATGAAGCAAAATGTGGTTTTAGTGCTGGAGCTGGCGATTATAAAGAATTGGCTCAAATCGTGCTTAAGTTATATTATCTGAACGCTGAAGAGCGAACTGCGATGGGGAAATCGGGAGCAGCCTATTACGAAAAGCATTTCAAGATGGAAAAATGTATTAATAATTTGAACGAGATAATTGAAGGAAGATAAAATGAAAGTGGTAATCACCGGTTTTTCAGGATTTGTCGGAACGAACCTTTCCCACTATTTGGAGCAAGCAAATTGTGAGATACAATCCTTGTCGTTACGAAATGACAATTGGAAAGAGACTATAGATTTGAAAGCAGATGCGGTAATTCATTTGGCAGGTAAAGCTCACGATTTAAAAAAGACGAGCAATGCGGAGGCCTATTTTGAAGTGAATTATGAGCTGACCAAAAAAATCTATGATTGTTTTCTGAAATCAGAATCGGAAGTTTTTGTGTATATGAGCTCTGTAAAAGCAGTAAAAGATATCGTGGAAGGTGTTTTAACAGAAGAAGATGTGCCTACTCCCGTAACCGCGTATGGCCAATCAAAATTAAAAGCAGAACACTATATTTTAAACAATATACCGCCTAACAAACGGGTCTATATTTTACGTCCATGTATGATTCATGGTCCCGGAAACAAAGGCAATTTAAATTTATTGTTTCAATTGGTTTCCAAAGGATTTCCATGGCCGTTAGGAAGTTTTCAAAACCAACGTTCGTTTTTAAGTATCGAAAATCTGTGCTTTGTGATTCAAGAATTATTGCATCAAAAAACAATTCCTTCTGGGGTGTATAATGTAGCCGATGATGTTTCATTGTCGACCAATAATGTAATCGAATTATTAGGAGAAAGCCTAGGTAAGAAGAGTAGGATATGGAAAGTACCTGCCCATTGGATAAAAACGATAGCAAAATCGGGGGATTATTTGCATTTGCCTTTAAACACAGAAAGATTACATAAATTAACTGAAAATTATGTAGTTAGTAATCATAAAATTGTGAAAGCCATTCAAAAACCAATGCCCGTTTCGTCGAGAGAAGGTTTGATGATTACGTTTACATCTTTTCGTTAACATATAAAAATGGAATATTTATTAATTTTAGTCGTACTTTTTGTTTTAGAGTTGGTCTACTTTAAAGTGGCCGACAAGTACAATATTATTGACAAACCCAACCACCGCAGTGCCCATACCGAAATCACTTTGAGAGGGGGAGGTGTCATTTTTTGGTTAGCAGCCTTACTCTACACAATGCAGCATTTTCAAGAAGCCAAATGGTTTTTTGTAGGGATTTCGATTATGAGTTTGGTTAGTTTTTGGGACGATATTCAAAGTTTACCGAATAAAGTACGATTGCTGGCACATTTCATTGCCATAACAACCGTGTTTTATAGTTTAAATTTATTTCAAGTACTTCCTTTTTGGATTGTATTACTAGCCTATGTGTTATTTATCGGAATTATAAATGCCTATAATTTCATGGATGGAATCAACGGAATTACTGGGGTATATACTACTGTAGTGTTTGCTTCGCTTTGGTATGTTAATGAGATGATTCATCCTTTTCTGTCATCTTCTTTTTTAATTTATCCGATGATTGCCAGTTTGGTTTTTCTTTTTTTTAATTTCAGAAAAAGGGCAAAATGTTTCGCAGGTGATATTGGAAGTATCGGAATTGCTTTTTGGATAATCTATGTTTTAATTCAGTTGATTATTGCGACGAATACTATAATTTGGTTATTGTTTTTGGCGGTTTATGGAGTAGATACTGTTTGTACAATTATTCACCGTTTGTATTTAAGAGAAAATATATTTGAAGCACACCGTCACCATTTCTACCAGATTCTAAGTAATGATTACAAAATTCAGCATCGTTTGGTTGCTCTTTTTTATGGGGTACTCCAGTTGTTGTGCTCTTTTTTAATAATTTGGTACCACCAAATAAACCCAGTGTATTTGTTTTTACTGATTGTATTGCCCTTAGTAGCCATTTATGGGACCAAATTTTATCTTATTAAACGATTGAACGATGCACAATAACCGAATCCATTTATCGCAATCACACTTATCTGGGAAGGAAGAAAAATATATTTTTCAATCGCCAAATTGGATTGATGTGAAAGGGGAAAATATTGCCGGTTTTGAAGCTGATTTGGAACAATATTTAAAAGCGGATTCTTATGTTGCCGCTTTAAGTTCTGGAACAGCGGCCTTACATCTGGCTTTGGTGGTGTTAGGAGTTCAAAAAGATGATGAGGTGATTTGCCAAAGTATGACTTTTTCGGCATCAGCTAACCCTATTGTGTATTTAGGTGCGTCCCCTGTTTTTGTAGATAGTGAACTGGATACCTGGAATATGTGTCCAATTGCACTAGAAGAAGCGATTGTTGATCGTATTTCAAAAGGGAAGAAACCAAAAGCAATAATTGCAGTGCATTTATACGGAATGCCTTACAAACACGATGAAATAAGCACAATAGCTCAAAAGTATGCTATTCCGTTAGTGGAAGATAGTGCAGAAGCACTCGGCAGTACCTATAAAAATCAAAAATGTGGGACGTTAGGCGATATCAGTATTTTGTCTTTTAATGGCAATAAAGTTATTACGACTTCCGGAGGTGGCGCTTTGGTTACTTCAGATGTAAAAATTAAAGAAAGAGCTATTTTTTTAGCTACCCAAGCCCGTGAAACTGCTCCTCATTACCAACACAGCCAGATTGGGTATAACTACAGAATGAATAATATTTGTGCGGGTATTGGTCGCGGTCAAATGGAAGTATTAACGGAGTATGTTGGTTTGCGTCGCGATATGCATCAACTGTATTTTGATTTTTTTCAAAATATTGACCAAGTAAAAGTATTGCACGAGCCCACAAATGATTATTTTTCAAACCATTGGTTAAGTGCGATTTTGCTAGATTCGTACAAAAAAAGAGAGGCCTTGCGTTTGGCATTTGAAGCCGAAAATATCGAAACCAGACCACTTTGGAAACCAATGCATTTGCAACCCATTTTTTCAGATGCACCGTATTATGGACAGCAGGTGGCGGAAAATTTATTTAATAACGGATTGTGTTTGCCTTCCAGTTCGAATACTACTGCACTTGAAAAAGAAAAAATTCTTGAAGTTATGCGAAAATTTTTCGCATAATATGCGGTATTCCATACGGAATTTACTTAATTTGCCATTGGGGAACTATCTTATTCAATACTAGAACACTTGGAAATTAAAGATAAGGCAAATTTTAAATCGGTTATTCGACAAATTTTACAGTCAACAGCTGGTTCAAATTTTAACATAAAAAATTTAGGATACCTTCCTAGATGGGTTATTTTACTGCTTGATATTGCGGCTATAGCAATGTCATGTGCGTTTACTTATTTTGTGTTTCTTTGGTTAAGTCTCGATTTTTTTAAGGGTGAAAATTATTCTTTAAAACTCGTTTTATATTTCGGGGTAAATATTTTCTTTTTTTGGTGGTTTAAAACCTATGCTGGGATTATCAGACACTCGTCTTTTATTGATGCCATAAAAATATTTTTTTCCTTAGCTTTTTCAACAGCAGTTTTGGTGTTTATTGATGTTGTAAGTAAGTATGTTTTTAAGTACGATTTGTACATCACCATTGCTTTAATTTTAAATCCACTATTTTCCTTTTTTTTATTGTTTTCTTATCGTGTTTTAGTGAAACAAGTTTTCGAGAACATAGTTAAGCCTATTCAAGGAGGAAAATTAGTAAATGCTTTAATTTATGGAGCCGATGCGAATGCCATTTCAATTACCAATGCTTTAAATGCTGAAATTCCTTCCCGATTTAAAATTTTAGGTTTCATAGATAAATACAATTTGAACGATACAAAGCGTATTTTGAATCTGCCGATTGTTAGTCAGAAGAAAAAAATTTCCGTTATTATGCGTTCTATGGGGGCAGAAGCATTAATTGTTGCCGACAAAAGTTTGTCAAAAGAAGAACAAATGATTATTGTTGACGATTGTTTAGAGTACAATTTAAAAGTGTACACCGTTCCTTTAATTACGGACTGGGAGAATCAACAAGAAATTTCTAAAAAAATTAAGAGTTTCCAAATTGAAGATTTATTAGACCGAAAGCCAATCGTTTTGGATAATAAATTGATTTCAAATCAGATCCAGAACAAAACGATTTTAGTAACAGGTGCAGCTGGTTCTATTGGAAGTGAAATTGTTCGTCAGTTATTGAATTTTGAACCAGAGAAACTTCTAATTCTAGATCAAGCAGAATCGCCACTTCATGATTTAACGCTTGAAATTCAAAAATTAAATAATAAAATTGAAATCATATCGCTTATTGCAGATATACGCGATAAAAACGGAATTGCTAGAATTCTGGAGATGTATAAGCCGCATTTAATTTATCATGCGGCAGCCTATAAACACGTCCCATTAATGGAGGAGAATCCTTCTCAAGCCATTTTTGCGAATGTGATGGGGACTAAAAATTTAGCCGATTTAGCGGTTGAATTTGGAGTTGAAAAATTTGTGATGGTTTCTACCGATAAAGCGGTGAATCCTAGTAATGTAATGGGGGCTAGTAAGCGAATTGCCGAAAAATATGTCCAATCGTTATTTTTTAACGAATTAAAATCCAATTCCGATACAACAAAATTTATAACTACGCGTTTTGGAAATGTTTTAGGTTCCAATGGTTCTGTCGTGCCTTTGTTTTCGAAACAAATCGCCGAGGGAGGTCCTGTGACCATAACACACGAAGAAATTATACGCTATTTCATGACGATTCCAGAGGCTTGTCAATTGGTACTGGAAGCTGGAGGTATGGGAAATGGAGGTGAAATTTATATTTTTGACATGGGGAAACCGGTCAAAATTTATGATTTAGCCAAAAAAATGATTCGATTGGCAGGGTATGTGCCCGAGAAAGAAATCAAAATTAAAGTAGTAGGTTTGCGTCCGGGTGAAAAATTGTACGAAGAATTATTGACCGATCAATCCAAAACCTTACCTACCCATCATGAAAAAATAATGATTGCACAGGAAGTGATTGAAAAATTTGAGAATATTGATCAAGATGTTTCAGAAGTAATGCAATTGGCTCAAAATTATGAAGCCAATTTAATTGTTGCTAAAATGAAACAAATTGTTCCAGAATACATAAGTTTAAATTCCTCTTTTGAAATATTAGATACCAAATGAAACTAAATACGATATATAAAAGCCTGGTTATTATTGCTGTTCTTACCCTTGTTAGTTGTAAGCAACAAAAAAATATTGCTTACTATCAAAGTATTGATGGACAAACATCAAATTCGTTTTCTAACACGTATGACGCGACAATTCAACCCGATGATTTGTTATTGATTATAGTTTCTGCTGAAGACGCAGAGGCTGCGGCTCCATTCAATTTAGAATCGACAATTGTTCCCTCCATGATAGGTCAAAATATTTCCGCACAAAGACAGCATCAAATGTATTTGGTAGATAAAAACGGGACTATAGAATTCCCAGTATTAGGAACTCTGAATGTTATAGATAAAACAAAATCGGAAGTGGTAAAAGATTTAAGAAACCGATTGTCTTCAAAATATATCAAAAATCCTATTGTTAACCTTCGTATTATGAACTTTAAGGTTTCGGTTCAAGGAGAAGTGGCGCGTCCAGGAAGTTATCCTATCAATTCAGAACGTATTACATTGCCTGAAGCGTTAAGTATGGCGGGCGATATGACAATTTATGGAAAAAGAAATAATGTTACAGTAATTCGCGAAGTAGATAATAAAAAAGCAATACTTAAGGTCGATATGTCAAAATCTGATTTTATTAACTCACCAGCGTATTATTTGAAACAAAATGATTTAATATATGTAGAACCTAATGCGGCAAAAGCCAATTCCTCTACCTTTAATCAAAATATTCCAGTTTGGATTTCATTATCATCGGTATTAATTTCTTTAGTACTGTTATTTAAAAAATAAAATTAATGCAAAATAGTTACACTTCAGATTCTGTTATTGAAGAATCAAATATTAATTTTAAGGAAGCTCTTTCCAAATACCTCATTCATTGGAAGTGGTTTTTGCTGAGCGTTATTTTATGTTTAATTTTAGCAAAATTATACTTACGATATGCTGTTCCAGTATATAAAGCTTCTACATCGTTATTAATTAAAGACGAACAATCGGGTAATTTGGCTTCCGAGCTTTCTGCATTTGAAGACTTAGGTTTGTTTTCGGGAAAGAAAAATGTAATTGATGATGAAATTGAGATTTTAAAATCAAGATCTATAGCTGAAAAAACTGTTAAATCTGGTGAATTTAATATCACCTATATTTCTGAAGGAAGAATTAAATCATCCGATGCCTATGGGTCTAACCCGATTAAAGTCAATTTCTTAAACAAAGACGATCGATTTTATAAAATAGATACTGTATTCACAATTGATGTAAAGTCACCTTCACGTTTTGAAATACTAGACAAAGAAAACACGAGTCATGGTGAGTTTGCATTTAATCAAATTATAAATTCTGAAGATTTAGGACCGATTCAAGTGGTCAAAAATGTTGTTATAAATAAAAAGAGTAAAATTGTTCCTTTTACCAATGGTAGAACAATTGTTAAATTAACAAATTTGCAAAATTGTGCGGAAGGATTTAAAGCCAAACTTGGGGTTGCGACTTTGTCTAAATTTTCAAATGTAGTAGAATTGAACATTAATGATGAGGTACCTACTAAAGCAAAAGATTATCTTGATAAGATGGTCGAAATTTATAATGAAGGTGCAATAAATGATAAAAATTTAATTTCAGAGAAAACGGCGAAATTTATCAACGATCGATTAAGTATTATTACTACCGAATTAGATGGAGTGGAGCGCCAAGCCGAAAATTATAAAAAGAGCAAAAACATAACCGATATTCCTACCGAGGCAGAATTAAACCTTCGTTCGAATGAAAAATATATTGCCGAAGGAATTTCTATCACTACTCAGTTAACTGTAGTTGATATGATGATTGGTCATTTAAAAAATAGCACCAATGATATCATTCCATCTAATATTATTCCTGACGATACAGGTTCGGCAACATTAATTGGGGAATACAATAATTTAGTCATTGAACGTAATAGAATTTTAAAGAGTTCTATGCCAGATAACCCCATTGTAGTGCGATTGAGCGATAAAATTAATGCACTTCGTGGGAATGTTAATGAGAGTTTATACAAATTACGATCTTCTTTACAAGCAAAAAGCTATGGTATCAATTCACAAAAAGGATCCATTCAAGGAAAAATATCTCAATTGCCTCAAATAGAAAGAGAATATAGAGGGATTTTTCGTCAACAGCAAATAAAAGAAGAGTTGTATTTGTACTTGTTTAAAAAACGCGAAGAAACAGCTATTTCCTTAGCAGCAACCGCTCCTCACTCAAAAGTAGTTGATAAAGCTTTTAGTTCTCCTATTCCGGTTTCACCAAAAAATAGTTTGGTTTATTTAATATCATTATTGTTGGGAATACTAATTCCAGTTGCTATTATTTATGTATTGAATTTGCTTGATACTAAAGTGAAAAACAGACAAGATGTTGATAAATTAGGTATTCCGTTTATTGGAGATGTTCCCCATTCAGATTCTAATAATGAATTAATCAAACCAGATAGTCGTACTAGTTCAGCCGAAGCCATTCGAATTGTGAGAACCAACCTTGAATTTATCTTGAATAATTCCATTCAAAATCAGGCAAAAACTATTTTTATGACTTCTACTTTACCGGCAGAGGGCAAGACTTTTATTGCGGTAAACTTAGCGGCTACCATTGCTATTTCTGGAAGAAAAGTATTATTGATTGGGATGGATATTCGAAATCCTAAATTAGATGAATATATAAAGTTACCGAGTCATGGTGTTACCAATTTTTTATCAAATAATGATAAATCAATTGAAGATTATATTATCAATCAAAAAGGATACGAGCATTTTGATATTTTACCAGCAGGTATTATCCCACCAAATCCAGCCGAACTTTTAATGGGTAAAAAAGTAGGAGACATGTTTGCCGAATTAAAAAATTTATACGATTATATCATTGTAGATACTGCCCCAGTTAGCTTGGTTACCGATACCTTATTGATTTCTCAATTTGCTGATGCTTTTATTTATGTAGTTCGCGCCAATTACCTCGACAAAACATTGTTGAAAGTTCCGGAAACACTTTATAGAGAAAAGAAACTACCTAACATGTCACTCTTGTTAAATGATACAGATGTTAGCAAAGGTTACGGCTACGGCTACGGCTATGTAGAATCTACTAAAAATAAAAAACCATGGTATAGAAAAATGTTGAGTCAATTACCATTTTTGAATTAATAACAAAAAAGCGAGAAATTTAAATTTCTCGCTTTTTTGTTTTATTGTAAACGTGTTATATCACATTAGGTTTATTATCTATTTAAAAAAAGTATTGTTTTGGATGGCTTCTTTTAATGGAGTTAAATCTCTTAAATTTATTTTAATGTCAAAAGCTTTGATGTGTTTTTTATGATGCACATCACTCCCTACAAAATCAATCATGCCCATTTTTAATAGTTTAAAGGCAGTTTCTTGAACCTCTTTTCCATAATAACCAACAGTAGAAAGTAGGTTTAATTGGAACAAACAACCTTGGTTTTTAAGTTTTTTATACTCATCAAAATTTTTATGGTAAAACGTATACCGTTCTGGATGAGCTAGTACAGGTTTATAACCAGCCACTTGCATGTCAAAAATGATGGAATACAACTGAATCGGAGGGTTTAAATAAGACATTTCTACTAAAACATAATTGTCTTTTAGAGTTAGAATGTCTTTGTTTTTAAATAATTCGACAAAGTGATCATCCATTAAATATTCCGAAGCGGTTTTGAACGAATTAGTGATGTTGTTTTTTTGAAATAAGGCTTTGACTTCGTTTTCTTTTTTCAAAATTTTTTCAGAGGAATTGTCCCAAAAACCACTAAAAGTATGTGGAGTAGTAATGAAATTTTCAACTCCAAAATCAATTAGACTGTTTATTAAAAACACCGAATCTTCCTCCGTTTGCGCGCCATCATCTATCCCAAACATGATATGAGAATGGATATCTGTAAATCCTTGTGGAATTATGTCCTTGAGTAGGGTTTTGTTTTTGTTGAAAAAGATCAATTTTAAGACATTTTAATTTGGGGTACAAAAGTAAGATTAATATTTATTCTAATGTTATGAATTAACGTACTTTTAGACCTTTTTTATTTTACTAATAAAATTAAATTTATAGATTTACAAAAACATATAATAATACGTGAGAATGCAAGGAAATAACGATGATGAATGGTTATTTGAAATTTCGTCTAAAAAAGGATTGTTTGAACTAGATTATAAAGAATTATGGCATTATAAAGATTTGTTGTTCCTTTTTGTGAAAAGAGATATTGTTACTTTTTATAAGCAAACTATTCTAGGTCCAATTTGGTTCATTATTCAGCCGTTAATAACTTCTTTTATTCAGTTTGTAATTTTCAGCAGAATATCAAATATTCCTTCGGATGGAGTTCCTTATTTTTTGTTTGTGCTAGCTGGAAATGTTTTATGGTTTTACTTTTCGGATTGTTTTAAATCTACTTCTGAAGTATTTAAAGCTAATCAGAATTTATTTGGAAAAGTCTATTTTCCTCGATTAATAATGCCCTTGGCAATTGTATTTTCTAATTTGGTAAAATTTGGAATTCAATTTGTTTTCTTTCTAGGTGTACTTTTTTATTGTATGTACAACGGTTATAATGTAAGCCCTAATTTATATACTCTTTATACGCCAATATTACTATTCGTAATGATATTACTGGCTTTGGGACTAGGAATGATTATTACATCAATGACAACAAAATACAGAGATTTGACATTTGTTATCTCTTTTGGTATTTCCCTTTATATGTATATTACTCCAATCGTTTACCCAACATCATTAGCCTTAGAAAAGTTGCCTGAATCACTTCATTATTTAGTATATTTAAATCCATTAACCAGTATTTTTGATTTTTTTAAATATGCATATTTGGGTAGTGGTAAGTTAGATTTTTTCGGAGTATTGTATTCTTTTATTTTTTCAGTTGTGATATTTTTTGCTGGTGTTTTTGTATTTAATAGAACAGAGAAGAACTTTATAGACGTTATTTAATCATGAGTGAAGTAATTTTAAAAATAGAAAATGTATCGAAACAGTACAGACTTGGACAAGTAGGTACCGGGACTATTTCTCATGACTTAAATCGTTGGTGGGCAAAAATAAGAGGCAAAGAGGATCCTTTTCTTAAAATTGGTGAAACCAATGATCGTAGTAAAAAAGGGGATTCAGAGTATGTGTGGGCATTACAAAATATTAATTTTGAAGTCGATAGAGGAGAAGTACTTGGAATCATTGGAAAAAACGGAGCAGGTAAATCAACATTGCTAAAAATATTATCCAGAGTAACATCCCCAACCACAGGTAGCATAAAAACCAAAGGTAGAATTGCTTCTCTTTTGGAAGTTGGAACGGGTTTCCATCCTGAAATGACAGGACGCGAAAATATTTATTTGAATGGCGCTATTCTGGGAATGACCAAAAAAGAAATCACTTCTAAAATTGATGAAATCATTGAATTTTCAGGTTGTGAACGGTATATTGATACACCAGTTAAAAGGTACAGTAGCGGAATGATGGTCCGATTGGCGTTTGCTGTAGCGGCTCACTTAGACCCTGAAATTTTAGTGGTCGATGAGGTATTGGCTGTCGGTGATGCCGAGTTTCAAAAGAAAGCCATCGGTAAAATGAAAGATATTTCAAAGCAATCCGGTAGAACTGTTTTGTTTGTAAGTCATAACATGGCTGCAGTTGAGTCACTGTGTACTCGTGTCATAAGTATGAGAAATGGAACAGTTTTGTCTAGTGGAAATCCTACAAAAATTATTTCAGAATATTTACAAGACAGTTCTTTTTCAGAAAGAAAAGTTAAATTTGAATCGATTTCAGACGCCATTGGTAATGCAAATATCCGCATCATGTATGCCAGTATCGAAAACGCTTCTGCAACCGATAAAGATTCGGTTATTGATGTAACTTCTACGATCGATTTTAGAATGAAAATTGTTAATTTAACCAATAAAGAAACAATCTCTATTGGCTATGATTTGCTTACAATTAAAGGAGATGTGGTTTTTGGCTCTGGTAACAAATTTAATTGTACAATTGGTGGCGTAACTGAGGTATCTTGCCAAATACCATCCAATTTTTTAAATGACGATATCTATCAAATATTTGTTTATTTCCATACCAACGATATGGCTGATTTATACAGCAATACTGAATTGTTGACTTTTGAAGTTAAAGACATAAAAAGAGAATCAGGATACTTAGGAAAAATAAACGGAATTATCAGACCACAGTTGCCATGGTTTCTTAATGGCAAAAAAGTATAATGAAAAAAATTGTAATCACTCAGTCTAACTATATTCCATGGAAAGGATATTTTGATGCAATTGCCTTGGCAGATGAGTTTGTGATATACGATGATATGCAGTTTACCCGTAGAGATTGGAGAAATAGAAATGTGATTAAAACTCCAGCTGGCAGTAAATGGTTGACTATTCCTGTAGAAGTAAAAGGAAAGTTTTTTCAGAAAATTAACGAAACTAAAATTTCCGATGCCAATTGGAACAAAGATCATTGGAACGTAATAAAGCAGAATTATAGTAAAGCGAACCATTTTAAAGAGTACAAAGACTTTTTTGAGGAATTGTATTTGAACTCAAAGTCTGTTTATTTAACCGAAATAAATTACCAATTCATAAATGCTATTTGTGAAATTTTAGACATAAAAACAGATATTCGCTTTTCTTCCGAATTTGATTTAAAAGAAGAACGCTCAGAACGATTATTAGACATTTGCCTTCAACTTGAGGGTACTGATTATTATTCAGGACCAGCTGCGAAAGCCTATATGAATGAAAGAGTTTTTAAGGATGCAAATATTGGAATTCATTACTTTGATTATTCAGGTTATCCGGTCTATAAACAAATGCACGAACCATTTGAGCATGGTGTGTCTATTGTAGATTTACTATTCAATACAGGCTCAGATGCAAAAAAAATGTTTAAATTTCTAAATGAAAAATAGTTTTAGATAATGAAGAATAAAAAAGTAGTAATTATTGGCTTATCTAACAACGCAAAATTGGCGGCATTTTATTTTAATAAAGATACAAACTACGAAGTAGTTGGTTTTGCTGTTGACAAGCAATATAAAAATGTTGAGCAGTTTTATAACTTTCCTGTTTTTGAATTGGAATCTTTGGTCGAATTATTCCCGCCAAATCAATGCGATGCTTTTATCGCAGTCGGATATAATGAAATGAACACCATAAGGGAAAAATTATACAATAAAGTGAAAAGTTTAGGCTATTTGCTGCCAAATTATATCAGTCCAAAGTGTTCCTTTTTAACAGAAGAAAACATTGGAGATAATAATTTAATTTTAGAAGATAACACCATTCAGCCTTTTGTGAAAATTGGAAGCAATAACGTTTTGTGGTCTGGGAATCATATTGGTCACGATGTGGTTATTGGAGATCATAATTTTATAACATCACACGTAGTCATTTCCGGATTTACTGAAATAAAAAACAATTGTTTTTTAGGTGTTAATGCCACATTGCGCGATGGAATCAAAATTGCAAGTAAAACGCTAATTGCTGCCGGAGCTATTGTTGTTAAAGATACAAACGAAGCCGATGTATACCTTCCAGCCAAAACGATTCTTTATGACAAAAAAAGTGATGAAATAAAGATCTCATAATAATGAATTGGAAAAAATTAGGACAGGTTTACTATTATAAAATTAAGCATCCACTTTTACAGTCTCATGCTTCAAACCCTTTGGCAGTACATCTGGATGGAAATAATTACAGGGTTTTTTTCAGCGGAAGAGACAAAGACAATAAATCATCCGTTGGTTATGTAGATTTGGACATTGAAACTTTAGCGATTTTAAACGAATGTTCTGAGCCCGTTTTTGTTTATGGTGAACCCAATTCATTTTATTCGCATGGTGTAAGTATTGGTAATTTATATGCTCAAAATGAGAAAAATTACATACTTTTCATGGGTTGGAACATACGAAACAATGAACATTGGAGAGGTGACGTCGGAAGATTGGAATTAAAAAACAATGCCGAATTTACATTGGTTCCCAATTCACCATTTATGACGGTTGATGCAGAAGATGAGGTAAGTTTATCATATCCGTATGTTGTCTATCATGAGGGAATTTATAAAATGTGGTACGGGTCAACAGTCACATGGAATACCGAGAATGGGGAAATGATTCATGTTATCAAATATGCCACATCGCTCGATGGAGAAAATTGGAAAAAACACGGAATCGCCATACCTTATGAACTTGGAGAAGCACAAGCTTTTTCAAGACCAACCGTTATGATTGATCAAAATGGATATCACATGTGGTATTCCTATAGAAGTGGAGACGGAACGAAATACAGAATTGGATATTCACATAGTACAGATGGAATCGTATGGCAGCGCAAACATAATGAAGTAGGTATAGATGTTTCAGAAAAAGGATGGGACAGCGAAATGATTTGCTATCCCTTTGTTTTTGAACATAAAAACAAATGGTATATGCTATACAACGGAAATGAATTTGGTAAAGCTGGTTTTGGTATTGCTATTCTAGAATAATAATTCAGTAAAAAGATTAATTAAGTTATGGAAAAATCATACGGTGTCAATCAACAAACTAAACTTAATGATTTGGTCGATTCTCATATTGAAGAATTACAAATTAATGGATTTTCAATATTGAATGATGTGCTTAATACTCAAGAATTAGAAGATTGTAGAGTTAAGCTTGACAGTATTTACGAAATCCAAAAAGAAAACTTTGGAGAAGAAAATCTAAAAAAAATAAGTGAAAATAATACTGTAAGATGTCCATTGGTTTATGACGAATTCTTTTTGAACATAGCTACTAAAGCTAGTGTTCTTGAAGTTGTTGAAAAAATTATTGGAAATTATTTTATACTTCATCTTCAAAATGGAATAATTAACAAACCAAACGAAGAACATCATCAGAGTTCTTGGCATCGTGATTTGCCATATCAAAACTTTGTAATTTCAAAGCCATTGGCCATCGGAGCCTTATTTTGTATTGATGATTTTACCAACGAGTCTGGAGCAACATTTGTATTACCACATTCTCACAGAGTGGAGTCGATTCCTTCTTCTCAATTTGTAGAAAAATACAGCAAACAAGTCGTGGCAAAAGCAGGTTCGGTAATTTTATTCGATTCGATGCTTTTTCATAAAGCAGGTTACAATTCAGCTAATTTTACTCGAAGAGCTATCAACAACGTATATGTTGTGCCCATCTTAAAACAACAAATCGATTTGCATTCCGCTTTAAACGGAAAGTATTCCGACAATCCTTTTTTAGCAAAATTCTTAGGATACCATTCTAATACTCCTTCTAGTGATGTCGAATGGAGAACCAACAAACTTAATAGATAAAAACATGAATATTCCTTGTTATGTTTGTGGAGCATCTTCGTTTTCAGAAGTGCTTGATAATAATCCTTCCATGTCATCTGACGGGCAAATTGTAGATTTAACAATTAGTAAACAAGAATGTTCAAATTGCGGTACAGTAAGATCGTCGGATATTTCTTTTTTAAATGATTTTTATAAAAATTATTACAAACTAAATGTTGTAAATAACGATCCTGTATATATTTTCCAAGGCGAAAAAATGCTTAAAAGTGAAATGCATTTGGAATGGATAACCAAATTGGTTGGCAATCGAATTGAAGATTGTAAGAGCATTATCGAAATTGGATGCGGTAGTGGTAATTTGTTAAACTTGTTTGAGATCAAAGACAAATATGGTGTTGAACCAAGTGAAAAAGCGGCCAAATATGCTAGCGCAATTGCAAAGATCAGGAATATTGGTTACGAAGAAATTTCGGAAAAAGAAAAATACGACTTTATTTTTTCGAGCTGCGTTATTGAACACACTATTGATCCCAACGATTTCTTGCAAAAGAATTGGCATATTGCAAACGATAACAGCATAATTGTCATAGGGCTTCCAATTCAGGATACTGAAAGTTTCGATGTGTATTTTCTGGATCATTTACATCATTTTACAGTAAATCAGTTTGTTTATTTGTGTCAAAAAAATGGTTTCACAGTAGAAAACTATGAAGTAGGATACAAATGCATGACGACTATGGGGTATTTTGTTTTACGAAAAAATGCTACTACCTTGAGTGAAATCAAATACGAGAAAAACCATAATTTTTATGCTTCTAACGTTTGGATTGAAAATCTGAATACTTTTTTAAAACAAAACACAAGCGAAAATTTAGTGGCTTTTGGTTATGGCGAAACTTCTTTTTTCTATCAATCGTATACCCAATTAAATTCGGTAGTCAATTGTTTTATTGATGATGTAAAAGCAAAATCTGAAGAAAATGTGATAAGTGTTGAAGAAGCAATTAACAAGAATATAGTAAAAGACAGCTTTTTAATTTTATTAGCCAATCCTCATTACCATGAGTTTTTAAAAGAAAAATTTAAAACAGTTTCGGGATTGAAATTTTATTCACCATTTTCAAATAAAATTAGTTAATATTATATTTCTTTGAGTAAAAAAATGAATTAGTTTTTGAGATTATAACGATTACAAATGGCAAATTATAAACATATAGGTTTCAATAAACCTTACCTTACAGGAAAAGAAACGATTTATATCACAGATGCTGTTGCTTCAGGTAAAATTTCTGGAAATGGTAAATACACCCAGCTTTGCCAGGAGTATTTTGAAAATAAATATGGCTTTGAAAAATGTTTATTAACGACATCATGTACTGATGCTCTTGAAATGGCTGCTATTTTAATCGATATTCAGCCTGGAGACGAAGTGATTATGCCTTCTTATACCTTTGTTTCTACTTCCAATGCTTTTGTGTTAAGAGGTGCTAATATTATTTTTGCCGATTCTAGTCCCGACAATCCTAACATTGACGCTAGTAAAATTGAAAGTTTAATTACGTCAAAAACAAAAGCCATTGTTCCCGTACACTATGCCGGAATTGCTTGTGATATGGATGCCATTATGGAAATTGCTAACCGATATAATTTGTTTGTTATAGAAGATGCAGCCCAAGCTATTGATAGTTATCACATAGG
The DNA here is from genome assembly GCF_004122165.1 of Flavobacterium amnicola. GTDB lineage: Bacteria > Bacteroidota > Bacteroidia > Flavobacteriales > Flavobacteriaceae > Flavobacterium > Flavobacterium amnicola. The sequence goes on along the minus strand of NZ_SBKO01000004.1, from coordinate 84,910 downwards.
TAAAGATGGTGTAAAAAAGGCATTGGGCTCTATAGGACACTTGGCCGCATTTTCTTTTCATGAAACCAAAAATATTATTTCCGGTGAAGGTGGCATGTTGGTAATTAACGATACTCAGTTTTCAAATCGAGCCGAGATAATCTGGGAAAAAGGAACTAATCGTTCTGCTTTTTTTAGAGGCGAAGTGGATAAATATGGTTGGGTTGATATAGGGTCTTCATTTTTACCTTCAGAAGTTATCGCCGCATTTTTATGGGCGCAAATTGAACAGTTGGAAGACATACAAATTAAAAGAAAAAGTATTTGGAATCAATATTATGCAGGCTTGCAGCAATTAGCAGCAGATAAAAATTTCAAACTTCCGCAAATACCAGACAATGCCACAAACAATGCGCATATGTTTTATTTGGTTTTTGAATCTTTGGAAAAAAGAATGGAAGCCATTGAAAGATTAAAAAGCAAAAGTATTTATGCTGTTTTTCATTATTTGAGTCTGCATAAAAGTCCTTTTTACCAAGATAAACACAAAGGAGGAGAGTTGTCTTGGAGTGATCATTATTCCAATGCATTATTACGTTTGCCAATGTATTACGAATTGTCAAATGAAGATGTGGCGACCATTATTAGTACATTGAAAAATGAATAAAGTAAAAGTATTATTTGTTGTTGCGGAATTTTTTAAAGGTGGAGCCGAGCGCTTAGCCTATGAAATGGATTGTGCCTTAGATAAAAACAAATATGAGATTTTCATTTTATGCATTGAGTCCAAAGACAATAAAAACAGCAAGTGGCAACGCTATTATGATCAAAAACATTTAGAACTCGGGACAAAAATTTATTATATCGACGATTTTCTTGCCAAAGTAAAAAGCGATTTATTCTCTAGAGTTTATAGGAAAATTTTTAAAGTTAAAAAGACTTCTAATTTTAAAATGGAAAAATTAGCGGCCTTTTTATCCTCTTTTGACTTAATTCATTGGATGGGCGAATATACTTTTATCCCCAATTTACCGGAAAGTATCGTTCGAAAAAGCTTAATTAATTCGATGTCCGCTAAGTTTCAAAATCCCGATTTGTATAAAAAATTTGATTTTGACTATCCTTACAATTTCATGTCTGGTTTTTCTGAAAATGAGTTTGAATTTGAATACAGTCAGTTCAAAAAAATAAACCACTGGTTTTTTCCATTGGTTTTAAAAATTGAAAAAGAGCAGAAAGATTGGACATATATTGATAGTAAAGTTAAAAAAATCGGAATTTTCACCCGATTAGATAAATACAAACCCTTAGATCCCTTTTTCTATTCTTTTCAGTTATTGTTGGAAAAATTACCCAATACGGAGTTGCATATTTTTGGAACAGGCGATCCAGAAATTGAAGGTGTAAATCATTATTTGAGAAACCTGGAATTATCCGAAAAAGTTTTTTTCAGAGGGCATCAAGAGGATATTGTAAAAACGGTTCTGGCAGAACACATTGACTTGTCTTGGTTTCAGGGCTATAATAATGACCGTCCTGCAGGTTATGCAGGTTTTGATATTTGTTCTACTGGGTTGCCATTGTTATGTTGGGACTTTTTTGAGAAACCAATAACATCTGAAAATAAAATATATCCTCACTATAAAAACCTGACAAAATTTGTGGATAGAAGTGTGAAAATATTAACGGATGCCGAACAGGCAAATGAACTGTCAACGCTTCAGTTTGAAGATGTAGTCCAAAATAGGGATGTCAAAAAAATTATTGTTGTTTTGGATAACGTTTACAAAGATGTATTGGCGCAAAAATGAAAGCATTACTAATTCATATAAAATTTTTCCCTCTCAAAGTTGTCGCTTTGTTGAAATTGGTTCCTTTTCTTATCACAGAATTAAAAAAGATAAAGAAGGCTGAAGTTGTCTTTTTTTTTCCATTTTATCATACCGGTGGCGCCGAAAAAGTACATTTGAATATTGTTAAAGCTATTGAAAACCCTAATGCCTATATCTTTTTTACAAACAAATCGGAGTCAAATCATTTCAAAAAGCAATTTGAAACGTTGGCAAATACCTACGAAGTTTTTGAGTTTTTGAACAGAAATTTAACCATCAGAAAGTTTTTTAGTAAAGTTGTAGCCAATCATTTAAACGAAAATAATAAGCTGATTTCAGTTTTTGGCTGTAATTCGATGTATTATTATGATTTTTTGCCATTGCTTTCTCCTTCCATTAAAAAAGTTGACTTAATACATGCGTTTTCTAAACCGGATTACGGATTAGAAATTTATAGTTTACCCTGCGTCCCTCTTTTGAATACTAGAGTGGTGATTAATCATAAAACGGCTGACGATTTTAAAGAATTGTATGCTGAAAATAAACTGACTCAGTATTTTAATCAAGTTAAAATCATTCCTAATGGTTTGATTGCCATGAATACGTCATTTGTTGAAAAGCCTTCGGATAATTTTTCAGTGATATACGTTGGAAGATGGGCCAAAGAGAAAAGACCAGAATTGTTTATAGAAATTGCTAAAAAAGTCAAAGGAATACATTCAAATATAGATTTTGCTATGGCTGGAACCGATTTGGATTTGAATAATGATGTAATTATTTCGGCTGGAATCCATAATAAAGGTGAAATTACCAACGAGAAGGTTTTAAACGAATTGTATCAAAAAGCCAATATAATTCTAATTACCTCGTATCGCGAAGGATTTCCAGTAGTTATTATGGAAGCCATGAGCAATGGAGTTGTCCCTATTTCTACAAACGTGGGAGGAATTTGCGAGCATATAGTCGACGGTCATAACGGTTTTTTAATTGAAAATGATAAAGATGATACAGTGATAATTGAAAAATTTGTTCAAAAAATAATAGAACTTTACCAAGATAATTCTACTTTTAATCAAGTATCGAGTAATGCTTATATGTATGCTCAAAAAGAATTTGGAATTGATAACTTCAATAAGAACTACAAAGGGTTATTGTTGAACAAAAATTAATTGCATTTATAACTTAAAAATGATTCACAACAATCCTAAAGTTTCGGTAGTAATTCCGTGTTATAATGATAAAGATTATATTCAGGAAACGGTGCAGTCGGTTTTAAACCAGACGTTTCAGGATTTTGAAATTATTATTGTGGATGATGGTTCAGATGAAGCCACAAAAAGAGTGCTTTCTGGGTTTAAAAACGAAAAACTTCAGATTATTACTCAATTAAATCAAGGGTCAAGTATTGCCAGAAATAATGGTTTTAAAGTCGCAAAAGCAGAATACATTTTAACATTAGACGGAGACGATACTTTCGATACACGTTTTTTAGAAAAAGCAGTTCCCATTTTAGATGAAAACCAACGTATAGGTGCTGTTTCTTGTTACTGTAATATATTCGTTAATAACCATCAGATAATTCATCAACATTCCCCAAAAGGCGGAAGTGTTGATGATTTTTTGTTTGACAACAACAGCGTTTCCTTCGCACTAATTCGAAAAAAATGTTGGGAAACCATTGGTGGATATGATGAGAAAATGAAAAACGGTTTTGAAGATTGGGAATTTTGGATTGCTTTAACCAAAAGTGGATGGACTATTTTTACTATTCCTGAGTTTCTTTTCAATTACAGACAAAAAGAAGCACAACTATCACTAGATAAAGCTTCTAAAATATATCATAGAGAAGCAAACCTGAAATATATTTATCTCAAGCATCAGGAGCTATATCAAAAGCATTTTACTGAAACGGTTACTTATCTCACAGATCTCGCCGATCGCAACAAAAAAAACGAATTAAAATATAAAAATGCTATTGAATTTAAAATAGGAAAGCTAATATTGCAGCCATTTAGATATATTAAAAATTGTTTTAAATCATAATTTGGTTTTTTGAAGTTTGAATATAATAACAAAGTAAGTTGATGAATCATATAAATGGACTAAATGGTTTAAGAGCAATAGCAGTAATTTTAGTAATAATTGAGCATTGGTTTCCGGCAAATCATATTTTAAAAAGTTTTCCGTTAGGCGGAATTGGAGTTGATATCTTTTTCGTTTTAAGTGGTTTCTTGATTTCAAGAATATTATTGAATAAAAGGGAAAGCATTGGAGAAACTTTCAAAGAAAAAATAGGAGCCATTAAAGGATTTATCATTCGAAGAACCTTGCGAATATTTCCAATTTATTATTTGCTATTGTTGGTCTTGTATTTTACCAACGGACCTGAAATTAAACAAGGTTTTGTTTACTATTTAACCTATACTTCCAATTATTTCTTTTATGATACCCAAGAGTGGCATGGCATGATGGCTCATTTATGGTCGCTTGCAGTGGAAGAACAGTTTTATCTCGTTTGGCCTTTATTATTGCTGTTTATTTTAAGAAAACATTTTGTCAAATTATTTTTATTTAGTATTCTGATTGGAACAATATTTCCATTTTTTTGTAGCAATTACATGTCATACATTTTAACGCTTTCGTGTATAAACGCCTTCGGATTAGGAGCTTTCTTTGCCTATGTTGAGGTGTATAAACCTGAATTTTCGAATCAGTTTAAAAAAACAATCAAATACACATTTTTACCATTAATCCTATTTGTGCTATTACAGTATACGGTGTTGTATATAAAAGTATTTCCTATTCGATTAATTGTTGCCGTTATTACTCTGAATTGCATCAGAATTTGTCTAGAGAATAATCCAAAAAACTTGCTATTTGCTATTCTAAATACGCGAGTTTTGAATTTTATTGGGATGATAAGTTACGGTGTTTATTTATACCATTGCCCTTTGCCGTCTTATTGGAGAAGATTTTTTAGAATGTTTAAAGTAGAATCTCCTTTTGATAATTCAGGAATCAATTATTATGAATTGTCTGCACAATTTTTACTGTTGCTATTTATATCTTACCTTTCATGGATTATAGTCGAAAAACCGATTTTAAAATTTAAAAAGAGTTTTTAAACTGTATTAAATAAATTACTATTATGCAAAATCCATTAGTTACAGTTGTTATACCAACATACAAAAGAACGGATTACTTAAAATTAACTTTGGAAAGTATTCTGAATCAATCCTTTCAAGATTTTGAAATTATTGTGGTGGATGACGGTACTCCTAATGATGATAATTTGATGCTTTGTAGTTCTTTAGATAAAGTATATTACATCAAAATAGACAATACCGGAGGTCCAGCAAAACCAAGAAATGTTGGAATTGAAAATGCAAAAGGGAAATACATTGCATTTGTTGATGATGATGATTTATGGACTCCTGAAAAATTACAAAAACAAGTTGATATTTTGGATGAAAATCCTGATTTTGGTTTGGTTCATACCTATTGTCAAGTCATCGATGCAGCTGGCATGTTAAAAGATGAATTTGTTGGAAAACCTGGATCTCCTAACGTAAAACATGGAGATGTTTTTATGCGAATGATGGGGAATTGGACTATCATGATGCCGACACCTATAGTCCGAAAAGAGATTATTGATAAAGTGGGTGGGTTTAATGAAACAATACCTGGGACATTTGCCGATGTTGAATATTGGGTTAAAACATCATTTTATACTCAATTTTACTACATCGATGAACCATTAGTGCTATATCGTGTCCATGATCAAAATATGTCAAATGATACTTTAAAGTACTTACAGTTGCCATTATGTTTGAAAAAAGTTTTACAACAACAGTTTGTAAATAATAAAATCACTAAAAAGCAATATGCACAACTTTTAAATAATTTGTGCCAAATGCAAATAAGCACTGTGAAAATGAGTATTTTAAAGACTATTAAAAGTCTATATTTGTTAGATTTTTTTTGGTTGTTTAAAACGAACAATTGCAAAATGTTAATTTATGTTTTGTTTTTTAAAAAGTAGCTATGAGAATAGGTTTTAATCCTAATAAAGATAAAGAATTACCTATATCTGATTTTTTTCATCAGGTTATTATCCCAGTATATATACCAAATCAGGAAGGCTATTTTAAGCACAGCTTTGTTATTTTGAAATATTGTTTGGATACGTTGTTTAAAACATCACATAAAAAAACTTATTTTAGTGTTATTAATAACGGAAGTTGTAAAGAGATTGTAGATTATCTGAATGATTTATTAGAAGAGGAAAAAATTCACGAATTGGTACATACCAATAATATTGGTAAACTAAATGCTATTTTAAAAGGAGTATCCGGACATAAATTTCAAATAGTAACTATTACTGACGCGGATGTATTGTTTTTAAATAATTGGCAAAAAAAAACCTATGAAATATTTGAGGTTTATCCAAAAGCAGGAGCTGTTTGTCCTACTCCATCTTCCAAAGTTTTAAAGCAAAATACCTCAAATATTATCGTTGAAAACATGTTCTCTAAAAAAATGAAGTTTACGCCAACATTTAATAGAGATGCATTGTTAAATTTCGCAAAAAGTATAGGAAATCCTAATTTTTATAATGAATATCAATTATCTAGTAATTTAACAATTTCAAATAAAAATACCAAGGCTGTTGTAGGTGCTGGACATTTTGTTACTACATATCGTGGTTCAATTTTTAATAAATTACAAGATAGATTTTCTAATTTTAGTTTAGGCGGTGATACTGAAAATGTTTTTTTAGATGCTCCTGTTGCTGATATGGGATATTGGAGATTGTCAACCGAAGATAACTATGCATATCATATGGGAAATGTTTTTGAACCTTGGATGAAAGAATGTATATTGTCATTAAAAGATGACAGCTATATAGAGCAGGTTTGTCCAAAATTAAAAACAAATAATAGTATAAAACTTTTTAATAGCTTAAAAAAAATCTTTTTTTTAAAAATACTATGTAGAAAACCCATTTGGAACTTATTTTTGCAATACAAGGGATTAAGTAAAAAAGAGGCAAAAAATTATTAGGATATGGTAATGAGAAAGTTTAGAAATTTTATAAAAAAGTGTTTATATTACTTTCTTGATACAGCCGAAATTAGAAAGGGTGTTTTATTTTCAGGAAAATCAAGAGGTATTCATAACGTTACTTTTGAAGGAAAAAATTCGATCCCAGATAGATGCAATTTTTTCGGAACTATAAAACTAGGCTATGCCACGACACTTGGTTATAATAATTTCTTTGCTGGAAACATTACGATTGGGAAATATTGTCAGATAGGAGCAGATGTAGCCATTCATACTACAAATCATCCCGTGAGTTATATGTCAACTTATATTAATACTAATTTGTTTAAAGGGGAATTGCAACAACTCAAACAAACCAATACAGTTATCATAGGAAATGATGTTTGGATTGGTCATAATGTCATAATTGTTGGTGATGTTAGTATTGGTAATGGAGCTATTTTGGCAGCTGGATCTGTTGTAACTAAAGATGTTTCTCCTTATACCATTGTTGCAGGGGTTCCTGCAAAACCTTTAAGAAAGCGCTTTTCAATGCAAGTTATATCAGAGATTGAAGCTTTAAAATGGTGGGATAAATCTGAAGCTGAATTGGAAGAGATAAAGCCTTTATTTTTTAAAGATTTTGTTAACAAAGAAAGTATTTATGAATAAAACTATAGTCATAATACCAGCAAGAGGTGGATCCAAAAGATTGCCAGAAAAAAACATTAAACTACTCAATGGTATCCCTCTTGTTGCGCACAGTATTTTGTATGCCAAAGCAAATAGTGAAATCATAGAGGAAGTTTATGTTTCTACTAATGATGAAAAAATTAAAGAAATTGCGCTGCTGTATGGTGCGAAAATTATAGATAGACCTGCCGAATTATCGGGTGATTTAGAACCAACAGCCTCTGCGCTGAAGCATGTCTTACAAAATATTAATGAAGTTAACAACGTAATTTTATTACAGCCTACAAATCCACTTCGCCCTGCAAATTTATTACAAGAAGCCTTTGAAGTATTTCTTAAAAATGATTGTGATAGTTTGTTTACTGTTTCTAGAAACCATCAAAAATTCGGTAAAATTGAAGCCAATCGGTTTATCCCTTTTAATTATAAAATTGGACAAAGAAGTCAAGATTTAGATCCATTGTATTTTGAAAATGGATTATTGTATATTAGTAAAGCTAAATTGATTTTAAACAAGGATACTATTACTTCAGAAAATGCTTTTCCATTAATCGTAGATCATCCTTTTGTGAATGTAGATATTGATACGCAAGAAGATTTTAATTATGCTGAATATCTTATAAATATAAAAAAATGAACCCATACATAGAAATATCAGGTAGAAAAATTGGGCAAGATTTTCCACCTTTAATTATTGCAGAAATCGGAATAAATCACGAAGGTTCTTTGCAAGTAGCCAAAGAAATGGTAGATGCAGCTTATAGAGCAGGTGTTGAGGTTGTTAAACATCAAACGCATATTGTAGAAGATGAAATGAGTGGTGCTGCTAAAAAAGTAATTCCCGGAAATGCCGATGTTTCTATCTATGAAATTATGGAACGTTGTGCATTAAATGAAACGGAAGAACTTGAACTTAAAAAATATGTTGAAAGTAAGGGTATGATTTTTATTTCAACACCTTTTTCACGAGCCGCCGCCGAAAGATTAAAAAAGTTTGATATCCCTGCTTATAAAATCGGTTCTGGTGAATGTAATAATTATCCTCTATTGGAACATATTGCTTCTTTTGGGAAACCAATTATTTTAAGCACAGGTATGAATACTATCGAAAGTATTCAAAAAGCAGTAGCTATTTTTGATAAACATAATGTGCCGGTAGCATTATTGCATACTACAAACTTATACCCAACGCCTATTCATCTGGTACGTTTTGGGGCAATGATGGAAATGCATCAAGCATTTCCTACAAAAGTTTTTGGATTAAGTGACCATACATTAAATAATAATGCCTGTTTAGGAGCTGTTGCGCTCGGTGCTTCTATTTTGGAGCGACATTTTACCGACCATATGAATCGTACTGGTCCTGATATTGTGTGTAGTATGGATGAAAATACTTGTAAAGAGTTAATTCAAAATAGTGCAGAAATCGCTTTAATGCGAGGTGGCACAAAAAAACCAGCAGATGAAGAACAAGTAACAATTGACTTCGCTTTTGCTACCGTTTGCTCAATTGCTAATATTAAAAAAGGGGAACTATTTACGAAAGAAAACATTTGGGTCAAACGTCCTGGAACTGGAAAAATACTAGCGGAACATTTTGAAAATGTATTAGGAAAAAAGGCAACTAGAGATATTGAAAATGATGAACAATTAACTTTTAATGATATTGATAATGGATAATTTGTATGATATAAATAGAAAATTTGAGTATGAAAACGGGTTTTATGCAACAGCTGATCCTACAAGATTTAGTAAATTTATTTCTCATTTAGAATTTTTTAAACAAACATCAACGGTTAGAGGTGAGATTGTTGAATTTGGTATTTTTAAAGGTAATTCTTTTTTTAGATGGATAAAATTCCGTGATTTATTAGAACAAACAGGGAGCAGAAAAGTAATTGGATTTGATATTTTTGGTGATTTCCCAGAAGCCAATTTTGATGAGGATAAAGCTAAGAGAGATGCTTTTGTAGCGGAAACAAATGGAGGAAAGAGTATTTCTTTTGAAGAAATAAATCTTTTGTTAGAAAAACAAGGATTAAATAAGAACGTAGAAATTATCAAAGGAGATATTTTAAAAACTTTAGATGAGTACTTAATCAATAACCCCCATTTGAAAATATCGCTTCTTCATATTGATGTAGATTTATATGAACCAACAAAACATGTTTTAGAAAAACTATACGATAAAGTTACTACTGGAGGTATAATTATCTTTGACGATTATGGTGCTTTTGCTGGAACGAATAAAGCGGTTGATGATTTTTTTAAGAATAAGGCTGAGATTAAAAAACTTCCATTCTCTAATGCAATTTCGTATATTGTTAAATGAGAAAAATTCTATTCTTAACAGGTACTCGAGCCGATTTTGGTAAAATTAAATCACTCATACAAGTTCTTGAAAGTCATAATGATTTTGAAGTATTTGTTTTTGTAACGGGTATGCACCTGCAACAGGAATATGGGTATACACTTTTAGAAATTGAACGTTGTGCTTTTTCAAATGTGTATACTTTTGAAAATCATACTCATGAAACTACGATGGATTTGACTTTGGCAAAAACCATCGAAGGATTGTCTGCTTATGTTAAAGAATGTCAACCTGATATGATTGTAATACACGGTGATAGAGTAGAAGCCTTAGCCGGAGCAATTGTTGGTTCGCTTAATAATATATTAGTTGCGCATATTGAAGGTGGTGAAGTTTCAGGAACAATTGACGAATTAATTCGCCACTCTACTAGTAAAATGAGTCACATTCATTTTGTGTCTAATCAACAAGCAAAAAATCGTTTAATTCAAATGGGAGAATTATCGGAATCGATATTTATTATAGGTTCTCCAGATGTAGATATCATGTTTTCGGATAATTTACCAGAATTGATAAACGTAAAAGAATACTACGAAATTTCTTTCGAAAACTATGCCATTGTAATGTTCCATCCAGTCACAACGGAAGCAAAATTTATGCAGGAATATGCTGAAAATTTTGTGGAATCATTATTAGAAGATTCTCACAATTATGTGGTCATTTTTCCTAATAATGATTTGGGAAGTAATGCAATTTTAAAAGCGTATGAAAAATTGAAAGGAAATTCTCGTTTTCGCATTTTTCCATCGTTACGGTTCGAATATTTTCTTACCTTATTGAAAAACGCTCAATTCATAATTGGGAACAGTAGTGCAGGAGTAAGAGAGGCACCCTATTATGGATTGCCAGTATTAAATATTGGGACAAGACAACAAAATCGAGTGTTGGATGCAGAAATTATCAATGCTGATTATTCAAAAGAAAATATTTTAAAAGCGTTAAAAAGTATTGATTCGTATAAAAAGACCAGTTCTAAAACAGATTTTGGTATTGGAAATAGCGCGGAACTATTTCTTGAGTCATTAGAGAAAAATGATATTTGGAAACTCAATCATCAAAAACAATTTAGAGATATTTAATGGCAAGAGATAAAATAGTTTTATTATTTCCTGATGGTGTAGGAATTCGTAATTACCTGTATTCAGACGTCTTTAAAGGTTTTGAAAAAGATTTAATCTTGTTTCATAATTTTGATGATACGACTATAAATGATATTTGTAGAAACGTAAATTTTGAGAAAGATTATACCATTCCTGTTTATAAGGAATCCTTTAAAGAAAAATTTTTAAGAGAATTAATATGTTATTTGAGATTGCAACATAACGCCAAAATAACTCAAAATAAAACCATACTATCAAACTGGAATCCGCTTAAAAATACTTTCCTGAAGAAAATGTTTTACTTTCTTATCGAAAGTATTTCATCTTTAATTTCAAACTATAACTACATTCTAAAACTAGAAGATTTATATCAAAAAGAAATTAGGAAGCATTCTTTTTATCATCAGGTTAGAGCTTTATTATGTGAAATCAATCCAACTCATTTGTTCTGTTCTCATCAAAGAGGAATTCAATGTGCTCCAGTTTTTGCTGCTGCTCAGGACTTAAATATTGAAACGGTAACAGTTATTTTTTCATGGGATAATTTGCCAAAAGCTCGAATGGCATTGAAGGCAAAAAAGTATTTTGTTTGGTCGAATTATATGAAAGATGAAATTAAATTGTATTATCCTGAAATATCAAAAGAAAATATTGTTGTAACCGGAACTCCACAGTTTGAATTTTATAGTGATGAAAGTAATATTATTGAAAAAGAAACCTTTTACAAACAATATAATTTAGATTTCAATAAAAAAATTATTTGTTTTTCAGGTGATGATGCCCATACTTCTCCTGATGACCCTAAATATTTAGAAGATATTGTAACTGTTTTGGTTCAAAATGGATTGGATGAGAATTATCAAATTTTATTTAGAAGATGTCCTGTCGATATTACTGGGCGATATGATGAAATTTGTACTGCCAATCCTACTTTAATTAAGAAAGTCTCTCCAATTTGGAATCGTAAATCTAATGCTGGTTTTGCAAGTATTTATCCTTCAATCGATGATGTAAAACTATTAGTAAGTACGGTATATTATTCAGATATTGTAGTAAATGTTGGTTCAACAATGGCTTTTGATTTTGCTATGTATGATAAACCGTGTATTTTTATAAACTATGATCAAAACGAAAAATTAAATCCAAATTGGTCTACCAAAAAGATTTATGAATTTCAACATTTTAAAAGTATGCCTTCTCCAGAAGCTGTTTATTGGTTAAACAATAAATCAGATTTGATTTCAATTTTAAATAATGAGAAGTTGCATAAAAATACTGACGGCATGAAATTATGGAAAAATATTGTTTTGGGAGACTATAAGGAAGCTTCATCAACTATTAAAAAAGAATTGAATTAATGCATATTTGCTATATAACTGGAGAATATCCAATAGAAAATTTACCGCATGGAGGTGTAGGAACTTTTACCAGAAGTTTAGGATATAAATTAGTCAATGAAGGCGTTGAGGTTTCAGTTATAAGATTAGCAAAAGTCAATAAAGAAATGCTTATAAATGATAATGGAATAAAGGTTTATCTTGTTCCAGAAGAAAGCAAAAAACCATTTAAGTTTGTTTGGAATTCATATCGAATACATAAAAAAATAAAAGAAATCCATTCTCAACAATCGATTTCAATTATTGAAACTCCTGAATTAGGACTTGCATTTTTAAAAAAAATAAAAGGGATAAAGTATGTAATTAGAATGCATGGTGGCCACCATTTTTTCGCTAAAGCCGAAAAGAGAAAAACAGAAAGAAAAAAAGTGTGGCAAGAAAAAAGATCCTTTAAAAAAGCCGATTCTATAATTGCAGTTTCAAAATATGTTGCGCAAACAACGTGTCAATTGCTTAAGCTTGATGAAGAAAAAATAAAAGTAATTTATAATCCTATTGATACCCAACGTTTTTATCAAGCTGATGAAAATAAAGTGGAACTGCATACGATATTTTTTGCAGGGAGTATTATCGAAAAAAAAGGAATACGTCAACTAGTAGAATCTTTGGAGTACTTAGTTGATGATTTTCCAGATATTAAATTGAAAATAGCTGGAAGAGATGCTACTGTACCTGGAACAAATAAACCGTATCGGCCAATTTTAGAAAAATCCATAACGAACACAATAAAAAACAATATTGAATTTCTTGGTGCTGTTCCGAATTTTGAAATTCCAAATTATATTGAAAAGGCACAAATTTGTTGTTATCCAAGTCATATGGAAGCAATGCCATTAGCATGGTTGGAAGTCTTAGCAATGGGTAAAATATTCATTGGAAGTGAAACTGGACCGGGTCCAGAAGCGGTTCAGGATAATGTAACTGGTTTTTTAGTAAATCCTCATAATCCGAAAGCAATTGCTAATAAAATAAAATATATATTTGAAAATTATAAGCAAGCAATACAAATTGGTAAAAACGCACGAACGAGTATACTTGAAAAATTTGATATTAATAGTATCGTCACTAAAAATTTAGATTGTTATAAATCCATATTAAATGAAGACAACTCAAGAAATACTTGAAACAAACAAGAAGCAAAAGGAGTTTTATAATAATTTTAAGCAAAATTTTTTCACAAAATTGTGGGCGAAATTTAGAAATGGAATTTTAAATAAAACGCGTAAAAATATTGGTGTTAGTAATCAAACCTATGATTTACACAGAGTTTGGTTTGGAGACTTGAAAGATAAAAAAGTACTTGATTTAGGTTGTTTTTCTGGCAATGCTTTGTCGATGTATTTGGCTGAAAATTCCAAAAGTTATTTAGGAATAGATTTGAGTGACGTGGCTATTTCAAAATTAAGCGATCGATTGAAACCATATCCAAATGCCAAAGCGGAAGCCATTGATTTCTTATCGGATGAATTTACAGAAAGAAATTTCGATTTGGTGTATGCCTATGGTGTTTTACATCATTTTCCTAGTACAGACATTCTAATTAATAGGTTAAATGAAATCATGTCTGATAATGCAAGTATCATAAGTTATGATCCATTAGAAACCAGTTGGCCAGTTAAATTGGTTAGAATTTTATACAGACCCTTTCAATCCGATGCCGATTGGGAATGGCCTTTTACGAAAGAAACCATTCAAAAATACCATAATGCCTTTGATGTGATTGAAAGAAGAGGGATTTTAGGGAAATCAAAATGGGTTTTTGTTGTTAATTTTCTTCCAATTTCAGAAGAGCGAAAAAAGAAAATTGGTCAAAAATGGCACCAACAAGATTGGGAGAAATCGGCAGTTTCAGATTATGCATTATACAAATGCATGCATCTTACAATGTTGATGAAAAAGAAATAAAAAATAGTATTGATACATTAAATTTATGAAAAACGAATACCATAATTGCAAAATTTGTAGCGGAAATGTTTCTATTATAAATACTACATATAATCTAGGGCAATGCGAAAAATGTAATTTTATTTTTTGTGTTACTATCTTTAGTCAAGAAGAATTTATTCAAGTATACAATCAGTTGTATAACGATCAAGATGCATTATATAAGATGCATTCTGTTACACAATATAATGCTCTAAAAGAAAATAAAAAGATCAATGTTGGTTTTAATAGATCCAAGCTAATTAAAAAACACATTTTAAATGGTAAATGCAATTCTGTTTTAGAAATAGGAAGTGGAATAGGCTTAATAGGCGCCTATATCAGACAGAATAATGATAAAATATTTTACAAAGGAATTGAATTGGATAAAGAGGCCTTTGATAAATCTCAAACACTCGGTTTAAATACCGTTAATGCCGATTTTAAAGAAATGGCTAATTTAACGGAGACTTATGATGTTATCACACTATGGGAAGTTATTGAACATTTGCAAGATTTAAAATTATTTCTTGAACTAGCACATCAAAAGTTAAATGTTGGTGGAAAAATTGTCTTATCAACTCCTAACTATAACAAAATATATAATTATCCTAATAGAGCAAAAGATCAATTATTTCAAAACTCGCCGCCAATTCATCTCAATTTTTTTACACTCCAAAACATCAAAAATATCTTCGAATTGAATAATTTTTCTGACTGTAAAGCGGTACTAAAAAAATGGCCGTATCTTGAAATTAAAAGTATTTCTTTTTATAAAGATATATTCAAGTCTTTAATCGGTAAATTTCAAGGAACAACAATATATTTTGTTGCCACAAAAAAATAAGAAAGGTTGCAAACAATTCTAATCGCACATAATTACACACTAAATAACTTTTCTGCCATGAGTTACACTTTGGCAAATTATTTAGCAAATAAAGGCTATAGAGTTGTTTTTATTTCACATGTACCAAAGTTTGATGAAAGACTATTTTTTAAAGTAGGAACTGGTGAAATAATTGTGTACTCATGGGTCTCTAAAAATCGACCAACTACGTTAAAAGATTTTTTTTGGTATCTAAAATTGCATTTTAAATACAAGCCTAAAACAGTTATTGGTCATTTTGTCGGAGGAAATATTCCCATTATGACCTCAAAGTTATTCTCTTTTGGAAAAACCCAAACATTTGATTATTATCATACTATTACTGGAGCACATAATGAAGATTTAAATCTAAAACAGGTAAAATATAGATGGTTTATTTTTAGAAAAAAAATGTTTTACCATTTGTTTTGCAACCATATAATTTGTCCTTCTGAAATATCCAAAAGTGATTTAAAAAACTTCTATAATTATACAAATGGAGTAGTGGTTGTAAATCCAATGTTGGATAGATATGAGGAATCAAAAGCGGTTAAGAATACAAATAACATTATAATTTCATATTTAGGAAGATTTGAGCCTACTAAAGGGATAGTTGATCTTATAACTGCTTTTAATGAATTTGTAGTGAGTAATCCCAATACAAAAATTAGACTGCAAATCGCTGGAAACGGATCTCAAGAAAAATTGATTAAAGATTTAATTGTTAAAAATGAGGATATCACATTTTTTGGGAAAATACCCTATGCAGATATAGACGAATATATAAGAAAAAGTTATTTTACAATTATTCCTTCTAAATTTGATAATTTACCTACCGTTGGTTTGGAATCATTAATGAATGCAATACCAGTTTTGTTATCTACAAACACTGGATTAACGCCATATTTGCAAGATTCTATTAATTGTTTTACATTTAATCCAAACGTAAAAGAGATCATGGAGGTATTTTCTAAAGTAGAATTAAGCATGGAAAAATATTCTGAAATGTCTCTAAACGCAAGAGAATTCTATTTAGAAAAATTTAGTATGAATGAATACTGTGAATCAATTTATAAAATTATAAAATGATTTTTTTAATAGTTACAAGTGTACCACATATTATAGAAGAAAATAAATTTTATTCATATTCCCCATATGTTCGAGAAATGAATGTATGGATAAAAAATGTTGAAAAAGTAATTGTTTTAGCTCCAACCGAATCGGTTAATAAATCTGCAATTCATTTAAAATATGAACATGAGAATATAGAATTTGTAAGTATCCCGAGTATTAATCTATTATCCTTTTTCTCAATTCTTCAAACAATAGTTAAAGTTCCAATTATACTTTTTACACTATTCAATTATTTTAAAAAAGCAGATCATATTCATCTGCGTTGCCCTGGTAATATAGGGTTGTTAGGGTTGTTTGTACAAATTTTATTTCCCAAAAAAAAGAAAACAGCAAAATATGCTGGTAATTGGGATCCTAAAAGTAGACAGCCTTTAAGTTATAAAATACAACAGTTTATTTTAAGCAATACTTTTTTAACAAAGAACATAAAAGTTTTGGTATATGGGAAATGGAAAAATAGTACCCAGAATATTTACCCATTTTTTACAGCTACTTATTCTGAATTACAGAAGGAAAATAATGTTATTAGATCACTTAATGGTGATGTGAGAATGATATTTGTTGGTGCTTTACTAAAAGGAAAAGGAGCATTATATGCGATTCAATTAATTCAAAGACTACATATTGAAAATTGTAATGTAAAATTGTCAATTTATGGGGAAGGTAATCAACGAGCAGAAATAGAAAATTATATAACAAAAAACGATTTAAATGAGCAAATTCAACTGTTTGGTAATAGAAATAGTGAAGAATTAGTAGAAGCGTATAAAAGGAGTCATTTTGTTTTATTACCATCTCAAAGTGAAGGTTGGCCTAAAGTGATTGCAGAAGGAATGTTTTGGGGTTGCGTACCAATTGTTTCTAAGGTTTCTTGCGTTCCATATATGCTAGATGAAGGGAAACGTGGTGTTTTGTTAGATTTAAATTTTGAAAAGGACATTATAGAAATTAAAAACATTCTCAATCAGAATGTCATGTACCAAAAAATGGCTCAGGAAAGTATTAATTGGTCAAGAGAATTTACTTTAGAAAAATTTGAAGCAGAAATAAAACTATTTTTGCAATAGTTATGAGAGTACTACAAATAATAGATTCCCTAAATGCAGGCGGTGCCGAGAAGATGTCAGTTAATTATGCAAATGCTTTAGCTGATGTTGTTGATTTTAGTGGAATTATTGTGACTAGAAAAGAAGGAATTTTAAAACAGCAGTTAAAAACAAACGTTTATTATTCATTTATTAATCGGAAGACTTTTTTTGATACTAAAGCTTTAAAGAAAATAATCACACAAATCAGGAAGAATAAAATAGATGTAATTCATGCGCATGGGACCTCTTTTTTCTTGGCTTTTCTGGTGAAGTTATTTTGTTGGAATGTTAAGGTTATTTTTCATGAACATAATGGTAATAGATCAAATCAAAGCTATTATAAAAACATACCTTTACTTTTTTGTAATTTATTTTTCCATAGAATTTTGGTGGTTAATCAACAAATTGAAAGTTGGTTTAAAAAAGTTGGATTTAAAAAAGTTAATTATTTTCCAAATTTTGCTTCTTTCGAAACCGATAACGCCAAGAATACTTTGTTAAATGGTGTTGAAAATAAAAGAATTATTTGTTTGGCGAATCTTAGAGATCCTAAAAATCATGAAATTTTAGTAAGGGCATTTCATGAATTAAACTTAAAAAATGAAGATTGGACTTTGCATTTTGTAGGTAAAAATTATCATGATGACTATTCTGAAAAAATTAGTAAGCTAATTAAGGAATTAGATATCATTGATTCTGTTTTTTTGTATGATGCAAAATCAGATATTGAATTTATTTTGACTCAAAGTACAATTGGAGTGTTATGTTCCACTTATGAAGGTTTTCCAGTGACATTACTTGAGTATGGATTAGCAAAATTGCCTGTTATTAGTTCTAATGTAGGGTATTGTCCTAAAATTATTATTGATAATGAAACTGGTTTATTGTTTAATTCTAATGATTTGAATGGATTAACGAATTGTTTGAGTCTTATGATAAATGATTTTGAAAAAAGGACCAATTATGCCAAAAAATTAAATTATTTAGTACATACTAAATACGGAAAGGTTGCTATAATTAATCAATTACTCGATTGCTACAATAAATAAGATGGAAGTATCCAAAAAAACATTAACCTATACTTCGCTAGTGCTAATTCATATTTTACTTGGAATAGTAATCTTTTTGAATACGAAAATATCTGTTATTTATAGTATTGCAATTTTATCACTCAGCTTTTTAATTTTATTAAAAACACAAAACAAAAAAAATGAAGTGTTATTCGTTGCCGCTTATGCTGTAGGTAGTGAAATTGTTTTAAGAATGGCAGGTGGTTTTTTGTTTTATGAAATTGCAAAGTACTCAATAGTGTTTTTTATGTTAATGGGTATTTATTTTTCTGGGTTTTCAAAGAATTCATTTTTATACTGGGTATTTCTTTTATCATTAATTCCAGGTGTTTTGGTAGCTTCCGTTACTTTAAATTTGAATGCTAACATTATTAAATCGCTTTCTTTTAATCTTTCAGGACCTTTATGTTTAGGGATTTGCTCAATGTATTGTTACCAACGTAGAATTACGCTAAAGGATTTAGATCATTTAATGTTAACTATGTTGCTTCCATTACTTACTGCAGTAACGTATATGTATTTGTATAACCCGAGTATAAAAAACGTGATTACGAGTACCGAATCTAATTTCGAAACTTCAGGTGGATTTGGTCCAAATCAAGTGTCAACCATGATAGGTTTGGCAATCTTTCTAATGTTTACAAGAGTAATTTTTTATTCAAAAGAAAGATGGGTAATTGTGTTGAATATTACATTGCTTATGATACTAACTTTCAGAGGCTTGGTCACATTTTCGAGAGGAGGAATGATCTGTAGTGCAATTATGGTAGCGTTATTAATTCTAGTTTTATTTTTTGTAACAAAAAGAAAGGCAAAAATAAAAATTATATGGTCAATTGTATTTTCGTTAATTGCATTGACCGCTATTTGGATGTATAGTTCTGAGCAAACCAATGGATTGATTGATAAACGCTATGCCAATCAAGATAAAGGAGGGAGAGTAAAGGAGAGTATACTAACGGGTAGAGAAGTAATTATGGAAGGAGAATTTGAAATGTTTCTCCAAAATCCAATAATGGGAATTGGAATTGGTAAAGCCAAAGAGTATCGATTGGATACCTTTGGTGAAGTAATTGCCTCCCATAACGAAATCACTAGAATGATGGCAGAACATGGTGCTTTTGGTGTTTTAGCACTTCTAATTTTAATCATGACGCCTCTGACTTTGTATATTAATAATAGGCAACATATTTACTTGCTTTCTTTCTTCACTTTTTGGATACTCACCATTAATCATGCTGCCATGCGTTTAGCCGCACCAGCCTTTGTTTATGCACTTTCTTTGGTGCAAGTCTATATTGTCGAAAAAGCAAAAGATAATCCAGTAATTGAAGAGTTAGAATAAAATTCGGAATATCCTTTACTATATTTCAAAAAATTGTTATTTTGCGGTAGGTTCACGTAATTATGACGAAAAACAAACAAATCCATTTTGAGATATCGGAAAGAAAAATTCTTCTTAGGGTTTTCGATGTTTTGTTTGTGTTATTATTGTTGCACCTAATCGGGACTTTTTTCGATTTCCATTACTTTAAAATTGCAAAAGAAAATTACTATTGGACTATTTTCTTATCAGTCTATTTGCTTTTTTTTGGATCCGTTTTTGAAATGTATAATTTGCAAATTGCAAGTAATCAGTTTTCTATTATTAAAAGTATTGTGTTAACCAGTTCGGCAACTGTTTTAACCTATTTGCTTACTCCGTTTTTTACACCTTCATTACCAGATAATCGATTGCAAATTCTTTTGTTTTACATTGCCGTAGTAGTGGCTTTGTTGACATGGCGTTTGCTTTATGTTAAATTTTTAGCATCTACTCGTTTTGTGAAACGAGCCATTATCGTTTGTCAAGATGAAGAGTTAGAGGAATTGGTTAATGGACTTCAAAAGAATGATCCACATTATAAAATTGATGGTTTTTTAAATCTAAATACTACGAATAGTGTTCTTCTGAAATCAAATGCAATTAAGGTTTTGACAATAGAAAATCTGGATACATTTATCAGTAAAAATCATATTTCTGAAATAGTAATGGCTCCTCATAAAACCGAAGGAATTACTGTTGAATTATACAATAAATTATTGTTGTTTCTTGAAAATGGATTTCCTGTTCGCGAATATACTCAGGTGTATGAAAGTATAACCCAACGTATTCCAGTTCAATATGTAGCTCGTGATTTTTATAAGTTTTTCCCTTTTTCCAGAAGTAATCAAAATCAGTTGTATTTAATTTACGTTCGTTTGATTGAAATTGTGACTGCCTTAATTGGATTAACTATTGGGTTGTGTTTATTGCCTTTTATTTTATTAGGAAATGTAATGGCCAACAGAGGTCCTTTGTTTTACACCCAAGATAGAGTCGGTAAAAACGGCGCCGTATTTAAAATTTACAAATTACGTTCCATGATTATAAATGCAGAAAGTGATGGAGCTGTTTTCGCCACTGCTAACGATACAAGAATTACAGCTTTTGGAAGGTTTTTGCGTAAATCTCGATTGGATGAGGTACCACAATTCATTAATGTGCTTAAAGGCGAAATGGCTATTATTGGTCCAAGACCAGAGCGTCCCGTTTTTGTAAATGAAATTGCTAAAATGATGCCTTTTTACCAAACACGCCATGTAATTAAACCGGGTTTAACAGGTTGGGCGCAAGTAAATTATTCTTATGGAGAAACCTTACAAGATAGCTTAATTAAACTGCAATACGATTTGTATTATATCAAGCATCGAAGTGTTTTTCTCGATTTGAGTATCGTGGTGAAAACGATCAGTACCGTACTTTTTTATAGAGGACAATAATTTGTTTTTAGTATAATTATAAACATTCTCCTTTTCTCTTATCCCTTTATACTTATTGCTCTTTTTTTAAATACAACCTTCCTGTTACAATTCCTGTGGCAATAATCAACGGCAACATCATTAGTAAATGGGCCTTATTCAGTAGGTAAATAAGATAAGCTCCCAAACATAAGAGACAAATTAGCGCTATTTTCTTAATCCAAATCGTATTGTTTTTGATTAAAAAATAAGCCAGCACTAAATAAAGAGGATTAAATAATAACATATTGTAATTCCACAGTACTTCGCGATGTAGCGAATATAAATTGACGGCCACAAAAAACAATCCTATAAGTCCTAGAATAGAAAAATAAAAGAGGTTCAGTCCTTTTTTATTGACAAGCACTATAATCGAAAGAAATACAATTAATGGATAAATACTATTCCAAAAAGAAAATTTCGAATCCAAAGGAGTGGCGATAAATAAATCGGTTGGTTTTTCGGCTAATGCTTTTCCGTCGTGTTGTGCTGTTTTTAAAACTTCCAACAAATCAATAGGAAGAAATAAAACCGCCGCTTGCTCGTCAGGACGATGTCCAAAAATGATATTGATCCCGAAATTAAGCCAAAATTGACCTTGTTGGTAGCCGTACAAGACTTCGCGATAATTTTCGTCTTTATGCAAGTTATTTTGAATTGGCTTGTCTTTCAAAACCGAATTGATGACATCAATTACTTTGGTAGTACAGTTTCTGTCAATAAACTTATAGGTATAAAATTTCTCTTCCGAAAAAACGGATTGATTTAATTTCTGAAATAAAGCTTGTTTTTCAGATAAGGAAAGATGTAGTTTTTGTTCGTATATGGATCTGTTTTCTTCACGATAACTGTATTCAAAATCAGCATACGGATATACGGCTGCGTAATATTGTAAATCACCTTTGGTAAATTTTAAAAGAAAATTTGACGTACTAAAATCGAACATTCCGTAATTGTAAACGACATCAAAACCAGCAATGGAATCGTTAACACGAAGTGCAGTGTGACCATATAAGGTGTGTGATGCATTCGCCACATCAACAGTTAAAACGCTAAAAATAGCCTTGTCGGATAGATTCGGAATTTGAGAAAAACTAAACAATGATTGAAGAAGTAATGAAAGGATAAATATCTTTTTGATCATTTTATTGTCTTTTTTCTTTGTTCAATTTTCTCTTCGCTTGAATTTTTATCTAAAAATAGACAAATCCACTTTTACGGAAAATACATTCGAATATAATGCTGCCGACTGGTTCCCTAAATCGGTCAAGGCATAATCGACAAAAATTCCTTTGTAATGAAATCCAACGCCTAAATTGGGTTGAAAAGTAGTTTTTTCGCTTCCGTCAAGTTGCAGGTTTTTTTGGAAATTGCCCACTCCAAGGCGTAAAAAAGCTAAATTGTTATAGCCGCCTTCAAAACCAAACGCCGGAGTGATACTTACCGCTTTGGTAGAAATTATGTCGTTGGTTTGTTGGAATTCCATATTCAAATTGGCAGCGGCCAATAAACTCATCTCATTGTGAAAATTAAATTTTCTTGCCACTCCCAGTTGTGCTTTTGGTAAGGTTATCTCGCTACTTTCAGGTAAATCTTGATTTTGAAGCGGATTCAACGTTTGAGCATCCTGAATTTTCTTAAACTCTTCTTCGTTAATGTTCCAAATGTTATAAGTCGTGGTAATATCACGAATCATAATTCCATATTGCCAATCTTTGTTCTCGAATTGCATTCCGAAATCGAAACCAAATCCCCAAGAACTGGCAAAATCTCCAATAACTCTTCGAATCACTTTCGCATTGGCACCGTAACGCAATCCACGAACCGGTAAATCACGGGCATAGGAAAAAGTGAATCCATAATCGGCGGTAGAAAACAAACTAATGCGGTTGTAATCAACATTTCCGTTGGCGTCAATTAATTGCGTGGTGTTTAAAATATCGTCTACTCCAAATCGTATAATAGAGGCGCCCCAAGCACTGCGATTGTCAATTTTCTTTGCAAAACCAATATAATCATACTGCGCAATGTTGGCAAAATAATTGGCATGCATCAAAGAACCTTCGCTATCTTCAATGTTTAATAAACCTGTCGGATTCCAATAGCCCGAATTGACATCTTTTGTATGTGCCACCATTGCATTGGCCATACCAAATGCACGCGCATCTACGCCAATATTCATAAACTCATTGGAATATTTTCGAATGGTCTGTGCAGTCGTGGTTAAACTTATGAAAACGAGTACTATGAGTAGGCTTTTCTTCAATTTTTAAAATTTTAGCAAAGATGAAATAAAAATCTGATATAATAAACTCAACAACTTATAAACTTATTGTGTTAAATTTGTAAAGTAAAAATACATTTTATAAGCTTTTCTCTATGTCAATAAAATCACAAATTCCCAATATTATTACATTATTGAATCTTTTTTGCGGTTGTATCGCAATTGTTTTTGCTTTTCAATACGAGTATGAATTTGCTTTCTTTTTTGTTTGCATGGGCATTTTCTTTGATTTTTTTGATGGTTTTTTCGCCCGATTGTTTAAAGTACAAAGTGAATTGGGGCTTCAGTTAGATTCTTTAGCCGATATGGTCACTAGCGGTGTTGCGCCTGGAGTTATTATGTTTCAATTGTTGTTGAAATCTTATGGATCAGCTAAAATCATCAATATTCATTCTTGGGATAACGCTGTAATGGTATTACCTTTTTTAGGTTTTATCATCACTTTAGGAGCTTGTTATCGTTTGGCAAATTTTAATATCGATACACGTCAAACTGATTCTTTTATTGGGTTGCCGACACCTGCCAATGCGCTTTTTATCATGAGTTTGCCTTTGGTTATTCAATATTCTTCTGTCGAATTTATCACAACTAATTTACAGTGTTCGCGTGTGCTTTTGATTATTACAATTTTAAGTGCTTATGTGATGAACGCCGAAATTCCGTTGTTTTCATTAAAGATTAAAAATTTTACGCTTCAAAAAAATGCGTTGCAATTGTTCTTTTTATTGATTTCACTACTGCTGATTGTGTTTTTCCGTTATTTAGGAATTCCATTAGTAATCTTATTTTATGTGTTACTTTCGGTGGTTAATAATACTTTTTTGAAGAAAGCATAAATGGCCGTTAAAAAGAAAATCCAAAGTACCAATAAGAAAGAACAAACAAACAGAAGAAAATCAACTAAAAATACTACTTCCTTTTTCTCCAGTTCGTTGTTTTTTAAACTAATCATGCTGTTTGGCTTGTGCGTAGTTTTGTACAGCCAAAAAAATGTTTTTAAGCGCTATTTAGGCTTTACTACCGATAAAATCATGTATGCTGAAGCGCGATCAATGCCTATTGACAAAGTTTTAGATACACATATCGAAAAATCATTCGGAATTGATATTTCAGAATACCAAGATAAAATTGATTGGGACGCACTCAAAGAAATTGAAGGAGGTTATCCTATCGAATTTGTTTTTGTTAGGGCTTCAGTCGGAAATGAAAGAGCCGATAAAAAGTTCAAGAAAAATTGGAAAAAGGCTAAAGAGAAAGGATTTATTTGTGGTGCTTATCATTATTATCGTCCGAATGAAAATTCATTGGAACAAGCCCGAAATTTTATCCAACAAGTCACACTAGTACCTGGTGATTTTCCACCAGTTTTGGATATTGAAAAATTACCTAAAACGCAATCCATCGAACGACTCAAAGTAGGATTGAAGCGTTGGTTGGAAACCGTTGAAAAGCATTATGGTGTGAAACCTATCATTTACAGTAGCGAAAGTTATTATGAAGATTTCTTAAAAGAGGACTTTGAGACCTATCCGTTTTGGATTGCTAATTATACCGCTTTTTATACCGATATTGAGGATGAATGGTCACTTTGGCAATTTACGGAAAACGGCAAAGTAAGCGGAATTAAAACACCAGTGGATATCAATATTTACAACGGAAATTCTGTTGAAATGAAGGAATTGTTGATTAAGTAGTTTTTTGCAAACTCATTTTCAATCGCAAGATTCTCAAAAAACTTTGTATTCTTTGTATTTTAACTTTGTGTGCTTTACGTTTAGAAAATATTGGATATTATTTTTTTATTTCTGCCATATAAACTACTAAAGCAGCTAACAATAATAAACCAATTATTGCACCAAAAAAAACTAAAACAGCTCTATTGTGGGCGAAATTGATGGTAGCTCCCATCCATTTTGTTCTCTTGTCAACTAACATTCTTGGATCTTCAGGATTGTTGTATATAACGCCCCATTTCCAATTTTTTGAATCGTTGTGCCAGATTTCTATTTGTTCTTTTGTAGGTTCCATTTGATTATTTGAATGAATTAAACTAAAACTCCAACTTTTTTCTTCTCAATTCAAAGTTTTGACCCAAGTACACACGACGAACCATTTCGTCTTCTACCAATTCTTCTGGAATACCTGCTTTTAAAATACCACCTTCAAACATCAAATAAGTTTTATCGGTAATAGCAAGAGTTTCTTGTACGTTATGGTCGGTAATTAAAATGCCAATATTTTTTTCTTTTAGTTTAGCAATAATACGCTGGATGTCTTCAACCGCTACAGGGTCAACTCCCGCAAAAGGTTCGTCAAGAAGGATGAATTTTGGATCGGTCGCCAAACAACGTGCAATTTCGGTACGACGACGCTCTCCTCCTGAAAGTAGATCGCCACGATTGGTACGAATATGATTCAAAGAAAATTCGTCAATCAACGCTTCCATTTTGGCTTCTTGTTCGTCTTTGGTTAAGTTGGTCAACTGCAAAACACTCATGATATTATCCTCAATACTCAATTTTCGGAACACAGAAGCTTCCTGCGCCAAATAACCAATTCCGTTTTGAGCACGTTTGTACATTGGGAAATCGGTAATGTTCATATCATCCAAATAGATATTCCCAGAATTTGGTTTTACCAATCCCACAATCATATAAAAAGAAGTTGTTTTTCCTGCTCCATTTGGACCTAATAGTCCAACAATTTCACCTTGGTTCACTTCCACAGAAATCCCTTTAACAACGGTTCTCTTTTTGTATGTTTTTATTAAATTATCTGCTCTTAATATCATGTCTGTTGATTCGGTTATGTATTGATTCGATGATTCGATATTCGCAAATTAACGAATAACCAAATTAACAAATCCACACATTAACAATTATTTAGTTTCTCCTTCTTCCAATTCCTCCCAAAATTCATAGGCTCTGCGTAAATGCGGAATGACAATGGTACCACCTACTAAAGTAGCAACACTCATGCTTTCCATCATTTCGGCTTTGGTTACGCCAAGTTTGTAGCTGGTTTCCAAATGGTATTTGATGCAATCGTCGCAACGTAAAACCGCCGAAGCTACTAATCCTAACAGCTCTTTTGTTTTAACATCTAACGCACCTTCCATATACGTGTTGGTGTCTAGATTAAAAATGCGTTTGATCACTTTATTGTCATCCGCTAATAATTTTTCGTTCATTTTTGAACGATAATCGTTGAATTCTTTAACTAAGTTGCTCATTTTTTTCTTGTCGTTTTACAACGAATTTAGAGATTAATATACTTATTTCGTAGATCAAAAGCATGGGTACTGCGACAGTAATTTGACTCACTACATCAGGTGGCGTAACGATGGCTGCAATAATCAATACAATTACTACAGCATATTTACGCGTGTTTTGTAAAAACGTTGGAGTTACCAATCCTAGTTTGGTTAGTAAATATATGATAATCGGTAATTCGAAAAATAAACCTCCCGCAATTACAGATGTCTTAATCATACTGATGTAGGATTCTAAATTGAATTCGTTTTTCACAACACTACTTATGGAAAAAGTAGCTACAAAGTTAACCGACATTGGTACAATTACGTAATACCCAAACAAAACGCCAATGAAAAACAGGAGTGAAGCCATGAAAATAAATACTTTGGCGTATTTACGTTCCTTTTCATACAACGCAGGACTAATAAAACGCCATAATTCGTATAAAATATAGGGAAATCCTAAAATAAATCCAGCCGTGATACAGGTCCACACAAAAACATTGACCTGTCCTTCCATACTGGTGTTTTGAATGACAAACGGTAATTCTTCAATGCAAATACTATCAGCAAAACCTAGGTAATGCGAAGCATCACAAAAAAATCGATAGGTCACAAAATCTACCCTTGTAGGGCCAAAAATGATGTCATCGAAAACAAAATCGGCAACAAAAAAAACCGCTATTGCCAAAATAATAATTGCAATAGAACTGCGCACCAATAGCCATCTTAATTCTTCAAGATGGTCTAAAAAGGACATTTCGCTTAAATTTTTCTTTGCCATTTTATATAATTCCTTCTTTTAAAATATCATGAATATGTAAAATTCCAACATATTCTTCTTTGTCAAAAACCACCAATTGCGTAATCGAAAAATCTTCCATCACATTAAAAGCATCTATTACCATAGCTTCTAATTGAACCGTTTTAGGGTTTTTAGTCATAATATCCTGAGCGGTTAATCCCGAAATAGTTTCTGTTTTGTTGAGCATTCTTCGGATGTCACCATCGGTTACGATTCCGGCTAATTTACCGTTTTCCATAACAGCTGTAACCCCCAATCGTTTTTCAGAAATTTCAACTATTACATCTTTAACAGAAGAAGTGTGGTTCACCATTGGTTTGTGAGTACGGTCTAACATATCGGTCACGCGAAGTAATAATTTTTTGCCTAAGGCACCACCAGGATGGTATTTGGCAAAATCAGTACTTGTAAATTCACGCATTTCCATTAAACATACCGCAAGTGCATCGCCCAAAACCAACTGTGCAGTAGTACTATTGGTTGGTGCTAAATTATTTGGACACGATTCGTGATCAACATAAGCGTTTAATACCAAATCGGATTCTTTTCCTAAAAAAGAAGTCAAATTGGCGGTCATTCCGATTAAGGTATTGCCAAATCGTTTTAAAAGCGGTACTAAAACCTTAATTTCAGGACTGTTGCCACTTTTTGAAATACAAATAACCACATCATTAGGTTGCACCATTCCTAAATCGCCATGAATTGCTTCCGAAGCGTGTAAAAACATCGAAGGAGTACCTGTAGAATTAAAAGTGGCTACCATTTTTTGGGCAATGATGGCACTTTTTCCAATTCCTGTAACCACTAATCTTCCTTTAGATTGAAAAATTAACTGGGCAGCACTTGAAAAATCATCATTTAATAGGGTGACAAGCTTAGCGATAGATTCGCTTTCGGATAAAATCGTCTTTTTAGCCGAAGCCAAAATTTTTTCTTTTGATATCAAAACAGAATAGTTTTAAATTTGTGTGTGTAAAAGAAATTTGTATCTTTATGTGTGCAAATTTAATAAAATCCAGTTATTAGAGAATGAATTCCAACGAAATTGATATCCACGCAGCGTTAAAAAAATATTTTGGTTTTAGCCAATTCAAAGGATTACAAGAAAAAGTTGTTAAAAGTATTATTACAGGTCACAATACCTTTGTAATTATGCCTACCGGTGGCGGAAAGTCACTTTGTTATCAATTGCCTGCTTTGATTCAGGATGGAACGGCAATTGTAGTTTCACCATTGATTGCGTTAATGAAAAATCAAGTGGATGCTTTACGAAGCTTAGGCTCTGAGTACGGAATTGCACATGTTTTAAATTCTTCCCTTACTAAAACTGAAATCAATCAGGTTAAAAAAGATATTTCCTCAGGATTGACAAAATTACTTTATGTGGCGCCGGAGTCGTTAACAAAAGAAGAATACGTAACATTTCTTAAAAATGAAAAACTTTCGTTTGTTGCGATTGATGAAGCGCATTGTATTTCCGAATGGGGTCATGATTTTAGACCCGAATATCGAAATCTAAGAAGCATTATCAAACAATTAGGAGATATTCCCATTATTGGGTTAACTGCAACTGCTACGCCAAAGGTACAAGAAGATATTCTAAAAAATTTGGACATGACCAATGCCAATACCTTTAAGGCATCGTTCAATCGCCCGAATTTGTTTTACGAAGTACGCACCAAAACCAAAAATATTGAAGGGGATATAATCCGATTTATCAAACAGCACAAAGGGAAATCGGGAGTAATTTATTGTCTTTCTCGTAAAAAAGTAGAAGCTATAGCCGAAGTGTTACAAGTGAACGGAATTTCTGCAGTGCCTTATCACGCGGGTTTGGACGCCAAAACAAGAGCCAAACACCAAGATATGTTTCTTATGGAAGATGTAGATGTGGTGGTGGCTACTATTGCTTTTGGTATGGGAATTGACAAACCGGATGTTCGTTTTGTGATCCATCATGATATTCCTAAATCGTTAGAAAGTTATTATCAAGAAACCGGACGCGCGGGTCGTGACGGAGGAGAAGGTCATTGTTTGGCTTACTATTCTTATAAGGACGTAGAAAAATTAGAAAAATTCATGTCGGGAAAACCTGTTGCAGAGCAAGAAGTAGGTTTTGCTTTGTTGCAAGAAGTAGTAGCATATGCAGAAACTTCAATGTCCCGTCGTAAATTTTTACTGCATTATTTCGGAGAAGAATTCGACAACGAAACAGGAGAAGGTGGCGATATGGATGATAATGTCCGAAATCCGAAACCTCAAGTTGAAGCAAAAGAACAAGTTGTAAAATTAATTAAAGTTATTCGAGAAACAAAGCATATTTACAAGTCGAAAGAAATTGTGTATACCTTGATGGGTAAAATAAATGCAATGATAAAGGCTCATAAAACGGATACGCAACCATTTTTTGGCTGTGGAAAAGACCACGATGAAAAATATTGGATGTCGGTATTGCGTTTGGCATTGGTGGATGGATTATTATCTAAAGATATTGAAACCTACGGAATTATAAAAGTCACGCCAAAAGGTTTAGACTTTGTGAAAAATCCAGTTTCTTTCATGATGTCGGAAGACCACGAGTACAATGAAAATGAAGACGAAGCAATTGTAACAGCTTCAAAATCTTCAGGGACTGCCGACGAAGCCCTTATGAAAATGCTTATCGATTTACGTAAAAAAGTGGCCAAAAAAGAAGGCGTGCCTCCTTATGTAGTGTTTCAAGAATTTTCATTGGAGGATATGGCCCTAAAATATCCCATTTCTATTGATGAAATGAGTAATGTGCAAGGGGTTGGCGAAGGGAAAGCCAAAAAATATGGAAAAGAATTCGTCGATTTGATTGCTCGTTACGTGGAAGAAAATGATATCGTACGTCCCGATGATTTGGTCGTAAAATCAACTGGAGCCAATTCGGCCTTAAAGCTTTATATCATTCAAAATGTGGATCGAAAATTATCCTTGAAAGATATCGCGAAAGCAAAAGGATTAGATATGGATTCGTTGTTGAAGGAAATCGAACAAATCGTCTATTCAGGAACCAAATTGAATATAAAATATTGGATTGATGAAATCCTTGACGATGACCAACAAGAAGAAATCCACGATTACTTTATGGAATCAGAATCGGATAGAATTGAAGAAGCTTTGAAAGAATTTGATGGCGATTATGATACCGAAGAACTTCGATTGATGCGTATTAAATTTATTAGCGAAGTTGCAAACTAGTGTTTCAAACGATTCTGTTTAAATTAATCAAAACTCAGAAAAATAATATTGAGCAACTTTTGTAGTTGTCAAGCCATAATATATTCAAGATTCAGTGGAAAAGAAGGAAAATGACAAAGCAAACTGGACTGTTTGTTTGGAATGTCAGGGACGTGGAAAAATAAATAAAAGAATTAATAAGAAAGTACGACTTCAATACCAGGAAGCAGTCAAACAATTTGAAAAATCAAATGGAGAAGGTACTGCTCCAATACCTCCTAAATCGCCACTACAATCTTGTTTGAACTGTTCTGGAACTGGTTTGCTTGCTTCAGATAAGTCTCCAATAGCAGATATAGAAAATTACCCACATATCGCAATTATTGGTGCAGGTATAGGTGGTGTAGCGTTGGCAGTAGCTTGTTTGCATCGCGGAATTCCTTTTACTCTTTACGAGCGTGATAACGGTTTTGATGAACGTCACCAAGGCTATGGACTCACCTTGCAACAAGCCAGTAAAGCAATAGCTGGATTGGGAATTGTATCGTTAACAGAAGGCGTAGTTTCAACAAGACATTTGGTTCATACTCCGGAAGGAAATGTAATTGGTGAATGGGGGATCCGAAAGTGGGTGAAGTCGGATGCAAAGAACGCTCCGAAAAGAACAAATGTACATATCGCACGACAATCCTTACGTTTAGCACTTTTGGAACAACTCGGTGGAAAAGATCAAGTGCAATGGGGACATCAGTTAGTTAATTTTCAGGAATGTGACGATGAAACCATTGAATTGAGTTTCCAAGTAGACGGAAAAATAAAAAAGACCAAAACTGATCTTGTTGTTGGAGCAGATGGTATTCGTAGTTCGGTTCGGAAATTGTTAATTAACGAAGAGATTTCTCCTTTACGATATTTAGGTTGTATTGTAATTTTAGGTATTTGTCCCTTAAAAGCTCTCGAAGGTATTGAGAGTGATTTGCTTGACTCGGCTACAGTATTTCAAACGGCTAATGGAAATGAGCGAATCTACGTGATGCCTTATTCACCAAATGCGGTGATGTGGCAATTAAGTTTTCCAATGTCTGAAGAAGAGGCTAAAACATTAAGTACTCAAGGAGTTCATGCACTCAAAGTAGAAGCTATTCGAAGAACGCAATGGCATGACCCAATTCCTCAAATTTTAAAAGCAACTTCAGAAACTCAAATTTCAGGCTATCCGGTATATGATCGAGAATTGCTCACCACAGCACTATTGGAAAAAGCAAAGCAAGTTACATTGATTGGAGATGCCGCACATCCGATGAGTCCATTCAAAGGACAAGGAGCAAATCAAGCATTATTGGATGCTTTGGCCTTGGCTAGAGGAATTGCAAAAGGATGCAAACCTTTGTCTCGATGGAGAGAAGCAGGAATAAGAGAAAGAGTGTTAAATGAGTTTGAGTCAGAAATGTTAGCCCGTAGCGCTATAAAAGTGAAAGATTCTGAAAAGGCGGCACATTTTCTGCATTCCGAAATCGTCCTTCGGGAAGGCGATGAGCCCAGAGGTAGATGTCTTAAAGAGACTGAACGATAAACAATCCCAAATCGGTTAGAAAAGAAGAAACTTTAAAGAAATTTTAGCGCGATTTTGAAACACAAGGATTTGGATTAATGCGTGTCGCATTTATAAAAGTCAGTAAATCAAATGTTTATATTTTGTTTTGTTTAATTTTTTTATAGATTATTCTTGCGATTTGGGTTAATTCCTTAAACAAATTATAATCTTTTGATAAATTAAAATTTGACATATGTTTTTTGTTTAATCTTTTTTAATTTTGATTAAACAAATTTATTAACTATGAAAAATATAAGTAAAATTTTGAAAGTAATGGTCTTGGGAGCCCTTACTTTTTCGGTGTCAAATTGTGATGACAATGATGACAATGTGGTTCTTCCTACAACCAAAACAATTGCTGGAATTGCTTCTTCGAGTAATGATTTTTCTACCTTGGTTTCCGCATTAAACAAAACAGGTCTCACAGCTACGCTTAATTCGTCCGGGAATTACACTGTATTTGCTCCTACAAACGCTGCGTTTGATACATTTCTAATGGATAATGGTTTCGACAGTTTGAATGATGTTCCTGTTGATTTGTTAAAAGAAGTGTTACTGAATCATGTTGTGCGTGGCGAACTTTTTTCTTCACAATTAAGCACAACATACGTTAAAACATTAGCAAAAGGTGCTGCATCTTCAACAAACACTCTTTCTTTATACGTTGATACCACTAGCGGCGTGAAGTTAAATGGAGTGGCTACAGTTACGAAAGCGAATCTAGATGCTTCCAATGGCGTTGTACATGTTGTAGATGCAGTTATTGGATTACCAACTATTGTCACACACGCCACAGCCAATCCTAATTTTTCAATTTTGGTGGCGGCATTAACCAGAACAGATCAGTTGGATCAAAATTTTGTAAGTACGTTAGCAGGAACTGCAAATTCTCCATTTACCGTTTTTGCGCCCACCAACACAGCTTTTTCAAATACCAGTACACCTCTGGGATTATTGCAAGAATTTAGTTGGGCTACTCTAAATGATGTTCCAGAAACAGTTTTGGAGAAAACTTTAAAATACCATGTTGTGTTGAATGCTAACGTACTTTCTAATAATTTACCAACATCACCTGTAACTACCTACTTGGGTCAAACGTTTACAATCTCTAACACGGGCGGCGGACCTATAATTACCGATTATAATAGCAGAATTAGTAATATAGTCGCAACTGATGTTCAATGTTCAAATGGAGTGATTCACGTAGTAAACAAAGTTATCGTGCCCAATCTGAATTAGCTTTTAATGTTTTTAGTTTAGTTAAATGTTATTTAATTTAATTGTAAAGTCCCATTATTTAATGGGACTTTGGTTTTTAATATACTTCACCTCGATGCGGTTTTAAAGCATCTCGAACGGGAATCATATACTCATCAGTTACTACAATCCAAGCCACGGCGTGCATGTCATTGACAATGTCAAAACCAGTAATGTTTAGGGTTAATTTTTCAATTTGAATGTATTCTTTCAAATGTATTTCGTGGTGCTCGGCAGTTTTTGCAGCAGCAGGTCCTCTAAAATCCCAAATTAATTTAATCTTTCTATTCAAATGAATGTTTTTAAAATTATATAAAAGTTTCTGGTATGAACAAAAAGCTTTATTCTTTTACAATTTTTACAGTCTCGGTTCCTTCGTTAAAATATAATTTTACTAAATAGACTCCTGAACTATAATTTGAAAGATCAATTTGTGTAGTACCTGAAGCATTTTTAGTTTTTAAAATTCTTCCATTTAAATCAATAACTTCAACTGTAATAGTATTGGCAATCGCAAATTCTATATTTAGTACTGAATTGGTTGGATTGGGATAAATGTTAAATTTAGACACATTCCATTCACCAATTGATAAATTATTAACTATCGTTGTGGCATATTGTACTTGTCTAGGATTATTAGGGGGGCCATAGCTTGGATTTCCTCCTGTAGCAGCTGGATCCGTAAAATGATCGAATGTAATCATTGCATTTTTACTATTGCTAAATTCGGCAGAAATAAATTGACCTGTCCTTGAGTTTCCTGTAAATACAGTTCCAGTTTGCCAAGTAGTCGCACCATTGAACAAACAAGCATAATTCACTTGCCCAATATTAGTAGTTGTGGGAGAGGCGTTATAGGCTAAAAATAAATCATTTGACGCATTTCTAGTAAATGCATGAAACCCATCAGTTGAAGAGTTTATTCCAGCAACAATGTTACCATTCATTTGCCCACCTACCCATGATCCGGTTTTATTGGTAGTATAAATTAATTTTAGAGTTGTATTGTTTTCACGGTATATTATATGTTGCTTGTTGTTGCTGTCTGATAAAATAGTAACTCTATCTGCAGCAGCTGAACCTGTTGCGCCAGTTGCAAGAAATACTGGAGCTGACCAGCTTCCTGAAACATTGTTTGTATATAATAAACTGCCATCAGTACCGCTTCCATTGGTTTCTGCTACAAATGCAACATAAGATTTATTGTTATTGTCAATCGAAGCTGCAATCATGTTTAATTCATTAGCACCAGTACCACTTCCACCAGTTTGCGAATAGACTGTTTCAGATGCCCAGCTACTACCATTGAAATTTTTATGCATAATAGTATAAACTCTACTTGAAACACCTCCACTTCCAATATTTCGAATTAAGTAATACACATGTGGTCTATTGGAACTATCTAATTTTAATTGCACATGAGCATATCCATAATTAGTAGCATTGTTAGTTTGATCTATTGTTGTATATGTCCATGAAGTTCCGTTATTGCTATATACATACTTTATTTCTAATCCATTACTCGTGTATACACTAAAAAGCATGTGGTATGCCCCTGTAGAATCAATTTCTAACGAAACGCCATCGCTAAACATAGTGTTTGTCGAAGAGATTAATACACCTGGAATAATTGAAGCATCAAAATTCGCAACACTAACCCAACTGGAAGTTCCTGATTCCCATCTTAATAATCGGTAAACCGGATTTATACTATTACTTGAGTGTGTAAAAACACCATCGTTAAAAAGGCAATAAAATTTTCCATCGGCACCTATTGCAGTAGTGCTAAACATATTAGAAGAACCATTTCCATATTCAATTCTTCCGTTACTAAATGTTTGTGAAATTGATTTAACAGAAATGAAGATAAATAATACTAAAAGTAATTTTTTGCTCATAATTTTTGTTTTGAATGAAATTTGATGTTTTGCAAAGTTACATTTTTTTAATTATCCTTTTTGAAATTGTAATTAATTGATATTTAATTAAATTGTTTTTAATACTAGTTTTTTTATTGTTCTATTTAATGCTTTTTTTTCAATTAAATTGTTAAAATTTCTTACAATTATTAAAAAATCAAATCGGAATTAGAAATCTTGAGTTTTTTATAAGAACTTTGCACACTTTTTTTCGACAAAATGCGAAAAATTAAAGCTTTAGAAATGAAAAAGAAGATTGAAATTCTAGCTCCTGCAAAAGATTTATTAACAGGTATTGCCGCCATTAATAGTGGTGCCGATGCCGTTTATATTGGCGCTCCTTTATACGGCGCTCGATCTAATGCAACCAATTCTATAGAGGATGTAGCGGCACTAGTGCAATATGCCCACTTGTACAACGTACAGGTTTTTGTGGTGATCAACACTATTTTATACGATAATGAATTGGAAAATTGCCGCCAAATGATTTGGAAATTGTATGAAGCTGGCGTAGATGCTTTAATTATTCAAGACATGGCAATCATGGAAATGGAATTGCCTCCAATAGCCCTTCATGCTAGTACACAGGCCAATAATCGTGATGCCGATAAAATTAAATTTTTGGCCGATGCCGGAATACAACGCGTGGTTTTAGCTAGAGAATTGAACTTACACCAAATCAAAGAAATAAGTGAAGCTACTGATGTAGAACTAGAATTTTTCGTAACGGGTGCTTTGTGTGTTTCCTTCAGTGGGAATTGTTATATGAGTGTGGCCAATGGAGAGCGTTCTGCTAATAGAGGTTCTTGTGCACAAAACTGCCGTTTGCCGTATAACTTAATCGATGGTCATGGCGAAACGTTAATAAAAAACAGTCACTTACTTTCGATTAAAGATTTTGATGTTTCGAATCAAATTCCAAATCTTGTAGAAGCCGGAATTTGTTCTTTTAAAATTGAGGGACGATTGAAAGATATCGTGTATGTAAAAAACAATGTGTCGTATTTACGCCAAAAATTAGATGCTTTCTTAGCTGAAAATGGTGATAAATATGTTAAAGCTTCATCTGGATCTTGTACTTACAGTTTCGATTCTGCTCTAGATAGAACTTTTAATCGTGGGTATACTGATTATTTTGTAAACGAAAGACATCAATCGATTGGCTCTTGGGAAAGTCCAAAATCGAAAGGACAATACATCGGAAAACTACTTAAAACCGTTGGGAATTCGTATGAAATCGAAAACGGTGAGTTGTTGAATAACGGGGACGGACTATGTTACATCAATGAAAATAATGTAGCGGAAGGGATTTATGTCAATCGTGCCGAAAATGGTAAAATCTATCCAAATGTGTTAAAAGAAATTGCAGAAGGAACCGAAATTTACCGTAATAACGATGCCGCTTTTATTAAGTTGGTGGAACGCGAAGACAGTGCGGTTCGTAAAATTAGTACTTCTTTGTTATTGAAAGAAAACCAAGATGGTTTTGAATTAATCGCGACCGACGAAGACGGAAATACTAGTGTTGTGAAATTAGTTCACGCTAAAGAGCAAACAAAAAATAACGAATCCATTGAAGAAAACTTCAAAATAAATTTAGCGAAAACAGGGTTTACTCCTTATACGGCTAATGAAATCACCATTGATTTTTCTCAAAATTGGTTCCTTCCTATTTCGAAGATTAATGAAATGCGAAGAACGGTGTACGAACAACTTTCGGAAATTCGTATGAAAAATTATGTGCGTAAAGAACATCAATTGGTCAAAACATCTCATCCATATCCAGAAACAAAATTGGATTTCATGTACAATGTCGCGAACAAAACGGCTCGTAAATTTTACGAACGCCACGGTGTAACCGAAATTGAAAAAGCCTTCGAATTACAATGGGATCCTGGAAAATCTCGCGTAATGACTACTAAATATTGTATCAAATACGAATTGGAACGCTGCCCAAAATACCATCGTGAAAACATGGATCAAAAACTAAAAGAACCCTTAGTATTGAAACAAGGCGAACTAGAATACAAATTGAAATTTAATTGCAAACCCTGCGAAATGGAAATTTGGGAAAAAGACGCCGAGTTTGAAATTGAAGACGACCATATTCATTAAAATACACAACCGATGCTTTATAGAGTGTCGGTTTTTTTATTAATTTTGGCGTGACCACAAGGGTCAGGCTTTTGGCTTTATCTCTCCACTTCGTTACGAGGATACCGCCGCAAACGGAGTTCACTGAACTCAAATGAAAATAAGTTTAAGTGAAGTAATCCTTCACGCAAACACACAACACCACAAAACAACAAAAATGTCTAAAATACTACTACTAGGATCCGGAGAATTAGGAAAAGAATTTACAATCGCTGCACAACGCATCGGTCAAACGGTTATCGCAGTCGATAGCTATGAAAATGCGCCAGCCATGCAAGTCGCTCATGGTTTTGAAGTGATTAATATGTTAGATGGTGACGCCTTAGATGCCATTGTAGCCAAACACCAACCTGATTTTATTGTTCCCGAAATAGAAGCCATTCGTACCGAACGTTTTTATGACTATGAAAAACAAGGGATTACTGTGGTTCCATCCGCGAAAGCTGCCAACTTTACCATGAATAGAAAAGCGATTCGGGATTTAGCAGCCAAAGAGTTAGGACTTCGCACCGCCAATTATAGATACGCAACAACTGCAGAAGAATTAGAGAAAGCTGTCGCTATAGTGGGAATGCCTTCTGTGGTAAAACCCTTAATGAGTTCTTCCGGAAAAGGCCAATCGACAATTAAGACAGAAAGTGATATTGAAAAAGCCTGGAACTATGCTGTAGAAGGTTCTCGTGGGGATGTGGTTGAAGTGATTGTAGAAGCATTCGTGAATTTTCATTCAGAAATAACCTTGTTAACTGTAACACAAAATAACAATCCAACTTTATTTTGTGCGCCAATCGGGCACCGACAAGAACGTGGCGATTATCAAGAAAGTTGGCAACCTGCTCGAGTTTCCGATAAAGATTTGCTGGAAGCACAAGATATGGCAAGGAAAGTGACTGAAGCACTTGGAGGTGCTGGGCTTTTCGGAGTCGAGTTTTTCTTAACCAATGAAGGTGTTTATTTTTCCGAATTATCGCCAAGACCACACGATACCGGAATGGTAACCTTAGCCAATACTCAAAACTTCAATGAATTTGAATTGCATTTACGTGCCATTTTAAGTTTGCCCATATTCGAAATTACGTTAGAAAAGAACGGCGCAAGTGCTGTCATTTTAGCTTCCGAAAATTCGAATCACCCAACATTTGCAGGAATTGAAAAAGTCGCTTCTTTGCCTAAAACGGATTTTAGATTATTCGGAAAACCAACATCAAGACCGTACAGAAGAATGGGAGTTGTGTTAACGAATGATTCACTAGAAACGCCAATTGAAACCATTGTAGAAAGAGCAAAAGAAGCCGCTGCCTTAGTTGTGGTTAATCCAACGAGTGTAATGGCTTAATGTTTTTTATAGAACAGAAAGAAAAATATAGCTTTAATAAAAGGGTCAAAAAAACTACTTTTGTAAAAAATTTTAAATGCCCAAAGAACTTCAAATACAAGTTGCACCTGAAATTGCTTCCGATGTTTTTTTATTAAAAGAACATTTAGCGAAGTTATTGCATGTAAAATCTTCTGAAATAAAGCACTTTTCAATTCTGAAACGCTCCATTGATGCCCGTCAAAAAGCGATCAAATTCAATTTGAAAATTACAGTGTTTTTGGAAGGCGAAGCAATTGTGGAAGAACAAGTTACTTTGCCAGATTATAAAAACGTTTCCAATGCTCAAGAGGTAATTGTAGTAGGAGCAGGTCCTGCCGGACTTTTTGCGGCTTTGCAATTAATCGAACTCGGATTAAAACCAATCGTCATTGAACGCGGTAAAGATGTTCGTGGGCGTCGTCGTGATTTAAAAGCGATAAATGTAGATCATATTGTAAACGAAGATTCCAATTATTGTTTTGGGGAAGGCGGGGCCGGAACCTATTCTGATGGAAAATTATATACCCGTTCTAAAAAACGTGGTGATGTCGATAGAATTTTAAAATTACTTGTTGCTTTTGGTGCTACACCGGATATTTTGGTTGATGCGCATCCGCATATTGGAACCAATAAATTACCGCAAATCATTCAAGACATCCGAGAAAAAATCATCGAATTTGGTGGAAAAGTATTGTTTGATACTCGTGTGACTGATATTTTGGTTAAAAACAACGAAATTCAAGGTATTTTGACTCAAAATGGCGATGCTATTGAAGCACAAAAGTTAATTTTAGCTACCGGGCATTCTGCTCGAGATATTTTTGAATTATTAGATAAAAAGAAAATTTTAATCGAAGCTAAACCTTTTGCTTTGGGTGTTCGCGCCGAGCATCCGCAAAGTTTAATCGATAGTATTCAATATTCTTGTGATTTTAGAGGGGAACATTTGCCACCCGCACCCTATTCAATTGTGAAACAAGTGAATGGCCGTGGCATGTATTCGTTTTGTATGTGTCCAGGAGGTGTTATTGCACCTTGTGCTACAAGTCCGGGAGAAGTAGTTACAAACGGTTGGTCTCCTTCTAAGCGTGATCAAATTACGGCCAATTCTGGGATTGTGGTCGAATTGAAATTAGAGGATTTTAAGCCTTTCGCCAAACACGGTGCCTTGGCTGGAATGGAATTCCAAAAAGCGATCGAGCAAAAAGCTTGGCATTTGGCGGGGCAGACACAAAAAGTTCCGGCACAACGATTGGTCGATTTTACTCAAAATAAAATATCGGCAGACATACCCAAAACGTCTTATGTTCCAGGTACTACTTCCGTAGAATTGGGACAAGTTTTTCCAGGTTTTTTAACGCAAATTATGCGGGAAGGTTTTTCTCAATTCGGAAAATCGATGAAAGGCTATTACACTAACGAAGCTATTTTACATGCACCGGAAAGTAGGACGTCTTCGCCCGTAAGAATTCCACGTGATAATGAATCCTTAGAACATCTTCAAATAAAAGGCTTGTATCCTTGTGGAGAAGGGGCCGGATATGCCGGAGGAATTATTTCAGCGGCGATTGACGGTGAAAAATGCGCATTAAAAATCGCTGAATCTTTGGCCTAATTCACTTTTTTGGTTAAACTAATTTTCAGATAAAGCAATCCGAATAGTCCTGCTAGTAAGGATGCAATTATTATATATAGTTTTGCATTGTTAATGATTTCGGCATCGCTAAAAGCCAGTAATGTGATAAAAATGGACATGGTAAACCCGATGCCACCCAATAAACCTGCTCCAAAAATGGATTTTAATGGCAAATCTTTTGGAAGTTCCGCAATTTTAAATTTTACAGATAAATACGAAAACAAATAAATCCCTAGGGGTTTTCCAACGACCAAACCAGTAATAATTCCGATAGCATAATTTGGAAAAAATGTCCCAGAACTATTAAAGTTTAATGTTATAGCTGTATTGGCCAAAGCAAAAATTGGTAAAATGATAAAAGCCACAGGCTTGTGAAGAAAGTGCTCTAGTTGGTAGGAAATGGTATTTTTTGTTCCGTTTTGAAATGGAATCGCAAAAGCCAATAAAACACCAGTAATGGTTGCATGCACACCCGAATGAAGCATAAAATACCACATCACTACTCCTAAAATCAAATAGGGAAGTAATTTGTAATATTTGAATCGATTCATCACCAACATAAGTCCAAAAATAGCCATCGCTATTCCTAAATTCATCCAGTTCAAATCATTTGAATAAAACAAAGCAATGATGATTATAGCTCCTAAATCATCAATTACCGCGAGTGCAGTTAAGAAGATTTTTAATGACAGTGGAACGCTATTTCCTAACAAGGATAAGATGCCTATTGCAAAAGCGATATCGGTCGCCATTGGAATTCCAATACCGTTGCTTTCTGGTGAGTTATAAGTGCAACCAAAATAGAGTAACGCCGGAAATATCATGCCACCCAATGCTGCCATAATGGGAAGTATTGCGTTTTTAAACGAGGATAATTCGCCAATATACACCTCGCGTTCTAATTCCAAACCAATCATTAAAAAGAAAATGGTCATCAAGCCGTCATTCACAATATGTGCTATAGAAAAGTTTCCTATTGTAAGATGGAAAAAATGCAAATAGCTTTCGCCGAAACTAGAATTGGTAATTAAAATAGAGCTAAGTGTACACAACAGAAGTATAATTCCGCTTGCCTTTTCGCTTTCAAAAAAAGAAGTAAATAATTTAGTGGCTTTCATTAATAAAAAATAATGGCTAATAATTTTCTAAATTTACGACATTCTTAAAAATTATTATGTCAGTTTTGAAAAAAGTAAATAAAAAAATAAAAGCCGATAACCAAACTGGTTTTGGTGCTAACGCCGCTAGTTACGGAGGACGTTTTATCAATAAAAATGGTACAGCCAATGTTAGAAAAGAAGGGATTGGTTTTATAGAAAGTATTAGCTGGTACCACACGATGCTGAATATTCCACGTTGGAAGTTCATGACCATTATTTTTATTTTTTATTTACTTGTCAATTTTTTATTTGCTTCTATTTATTGTTTGATTGGTGTGGAGCACCTTAATGGAATTTCTGCCGATAATTTTATCGAAAAGTTTGGTCAGGCTTTCTTTTTTAGTGCACAAACGTTTACAACAGTGGGGTACGGACATATCAGTCCAACCGGTTTTTTAGCCAGTTTTGTAGCTTCGGTAGAAGCGTTGTTTGGACTGTTAAGTTTTGCTATTGCTACCGGTTTGTTTTACGGAAGATTTAGCAAGCCCAAAGCGCATATCAAATTTTCAGAAAATGCTATTGTCGCTCCTTTTCAAGAGGGAAAAGCATTAATGTTTCGTATTGCTCCGTATAAAAATACGAATTTGACCGATGCGGAAGCTAAAGTGACTTTAGGGATGAAGGTAGTAGAAAATGGTATCGAGGTCAATCGCTTTTTTTCTTTGGATTTGGAATACGATAGAATCAATGCGTTGACTTTAAGTTGGACATTGGTGCATCCTATTACAGAAGATAGTCCGTTGTTTGCTTTTACGAAAAATGATTTTCAGACACAAAAAGGAGAGGTAATTATTTATTTAAAAGCTTTTGATGAAATGTATAGCAATACGGTGGCCATCAGGTCTTCTTATATTTTTAAAGAAATTGTATATGGTGCGAAATTTATACAGATGTTTGAAAACAACGATAATAGTAAAACCCTTCTGCATCTTGATCGATTGAATAGCTATACTGAAGTAGTGCTTTAAGATTTATTGGAGCTTGTATTCGAGGGTTACATTGACTTTTTTGGCTACTTTGCTTCTGATAAGTAGTGGAAGTTCTATATTAAAGTCGTCCGTATTTAAATCGAAATTTGAAGTTAAAAATACTGTATTTCCCGTTTTTGAAATTTTTGCAGCTATGCGAATCTCTTTCGATTTTCCGTGTAGTTCCATATTACCACTAATGGTAACATCTTGTTTTTGAGTAGTTAACTGAGTGAAATCAAAATTGTCAATTTTCCCTTTGAATACTCCTTTGGGATATTTGTCACTCTCCATGTAGTTTTCGTTGAAATGTTCTTGCATTAAAGCCAATCGGAATTGAAATCCTTTCATAAAAACCAATCCAACAATTTCTCCTGTTTTAGTATTTAATACACAGCCTGAATTTTTATTGGTGGCTTTTACTTCTTCGAAAGAAGGTACGGAGGCTTCAAAGATAGCGGTGCCGGTTTTGGTAAGTACTTTGTCTTGGGAAAACCCCAATAATGGAAGGATAAAAAATAAGATTGGAATTAACTTTTTCATCAGGTGTTTATTCAGGATAGTTACTGTTTTTCCAAGCTATAATTAAATCAATTTTTGATTGAGGTAAGCGATCTCCTCCAAAAGGCATCAAAAAACCAGGATCCGTACTGGAAATTCGATTGATCAATCCACGTGCAATAATAGCATCTCGTACATTTTGATAAGTGAGTAATGGCATTGGTGCGCCGTTTTGTGGCGGGTTGGTATGACATTCAATGCAATTGGCTTGAATGATGGGTTTCACATCAGTAGAATATTTTATTACAACTGGAGCGGGTAGCGTCAAATCGGATTCACTATCATTAGTACATGAAGAAGTTATAATTATTAGTAAAATTGAAATGACTATGTTTTTCATAAAAGAATGAATTTAATTGTTAAAATTAAAATAAAAAATGTTTTTTTGCTTAAAAAAAATGTTAAATTTGAGATATTAATCAATTGTTTGAGAGTGTT
This sequence comes from Flavobacterium amnicola, assembly GCF_004122165.1. Classification (GTDB taxonomy): domain Bacteria; phylum Bacteroidota; class Bacteroidia; order Flavobacteriales; family Flavobacteriaceae; genus Flavobacterium; species Flavobacterium amnicola. The sequence goes on along the minus strand of NZ_SBKO01000004.1, from coordinate 41,005 downwards.
TTAATTCATAAAATGAATGGTTAACGAAACGTTGCTAGATTTTTAAATACTAGAATTTATGAAACAAATTTTACTTCTAATTGTTTTGATGGCATCCTTGCAGTGTTTTTCGCAAAATGATGTTTTTAACGTGGCACGATCTGGAACTGTTGCCGAGTTAAAAGAATTGATAAAAAGTGATCCCAATAGTATAAATGCGTTAAACAAAGATGGCTATTCTCCATTAATTTTAGCGTGTTACAAAGGGAATGTTGAAGTGGCTGAATTCTTGATTAAAAACGTCAAGGATATCAATTACGTTTCTGGAATGGGAACAGCATTAATGGCCGCCACGGTAAAACAAAATGTTTCAATAGTTAAATTACTACTAGAAAATAAAGCAAATCCTAATATTTCTGATGCAAACGGTTCAACGGCATTGATTTATGCTTCCATTTTTAAATCATACGAAATTGTTGATTTATTAATAAAACACAAAGGGGATAATGCTCATAAAGACAATAGGGGCAATTCAGCAATTGATTATGCAATACTTGCAGATGATGATAAACTAATACAAATCTTAAAAGCAAAATAACATGAAAAACTTTATTTTAATATTGGTCATCAATATTTTAACGCTGTCGGGTTTGTCAGCACAAACCTATACAACCGGAACGGTGACTTTTTTTGCCAATTTTTCAGGAAAAATAGATGTAAACAGCACCACCGTAACGGTAACTTTGGTGGGACCGAACAACAGTTGGCTAGGAATCGGTTTTGATGCCACTACAATGGATGATGTTGGTCAAGATGTTGTTATCTTTGATGGAACTGCCATTACCGATAGAAGTTTTAATGGTACAGGTGTAATTCCTCCAACAGATACTCAAAACTGGACATTGGTTTCTAATCTGAACAACACTCCAACTACAGGTAATAGAACGGTTACGATGACAAGACCGAGAGTCGCATCAGAAGGAACCGATTATACTTTTCCTCTAGCGGCACAACCATTGAATATATTGTTTGCCCGTAGAACAGGATCAACTACTATTGGCTATCATGGATCTGGTAATTGTGGTGCAACAACTGTTAATTTGACTTTGGGTAGAGATGGTTTTAAACCAGACGCTTTTAAAATGTATCCCAACCCTTCCAAAGAATATGTAACTATCGAACTTCCGCAACAAGTGAATACTGGAGAAATGAAGATTTATGATAATTTAGGGAGAGTAGTCAGAAAGCAAACGATAACCCAATCTGAAAATAAAATTGAAACCGGTAGTTTAACCAGTGGTACCTATATGATTGTGCTGCGAACAGAATATGGAAATGTCACTAAAAATTTAGTAATCGACTAGTTCATGAAATATTTTTTACTATTGTTTTTTTGTGCGTTTTCTCCTCTTGCATTAGCTCAAGACGATTTACTCTCCAAGATTGACTCAGTAGCTACAGATGAGGTGGTAGTAGCAGCTTTTAAAGCCCAAAAGATTGTCAATTTAGAATCAACGAAGCTGCTCGGAAAAAAGGAATTGTATTTTGTTGTGGCACATCGCTTCGCTTCAGTAAAACAAGGTTTGGAAGGTTTTTTTGGTTTGGATAATGCAGTAACTCAAATCAAATTTATTTATGGAATTTCCGATAAACTTTCACTAGGTGCCGGTAGAAGCGAGCAAGCCTATGATTTCTCTGCTAAATATTTAATTACTTCTCAAAAAACAGCTGGTTTTCCTTTTACGATAGTGGGTTTTAATAGTATTGGAATTAATAATTTATTGAAAAAAGAAAATTATCCCAAAATGAAATTTGACAACCGATTGATTTATGTCAGTCAAATTTTAATCTCAAAAAAATGCAATACCAATTTATCGTTGGAATTTGCGCCGACGTACTTTCATGAAAATTTTGTGCTTGATAACGCCCAAGATAACAGTCAGTTTGCTTTAGGCTTTGGTGGAAGGTACAAAGTGTCCAAAAGGGTTTCGATCAATGCTGATTATGTCCCGCATTTAAATAGAAGTTCGTCGTCTACTTTTCACAATCCATTATCTGTCGGTGTCGATATTGAAACGGGCGGACACGTTTTTCAAATGCATTTTACCAATTCACAAGGCATTCATGAATCCGGATTTTTAGGCAATTCAACGGGTGATTGGGGGAAAGGCGATATTTTCTTTGGGTTTAATTTGGTTCGCGTATTTTAATTGCTAGCCTTAGCCCCGATGGGAAGTGGTATCCTTTTTTAAACTTGTAAAAGTTTGAAAAAGATATAACGGACAGCGGGAATTAGCTCCTAATACATTTCCAATTGTACATTATAACGGCTCAAATTCGACAAGGCTTCCTCAGATTTGTAATCGAACTCCTCCTCATGTTGTTGTTTTTCTTTTCTAACCGCAATCATTTTAATACAATTGTAAAAACGTCGCACTTCGTCTAAATTGGATAAAATCAAACCAGGAACAGGAACGTTTTTTCCTTCTGTATTTTTAGCGACCATGGTAAAATAACTCGAATTACAATGTTTTACGACGCCTGTTCGAATGTTTTCGGCTTCCACTCGAATGCCAACAATCATGGAGCTATTTCCGACATAGTTCACAGAAGCGCGCATGGTCACTAATTCTCCAACTTCAATCGGATTTAAAAAATCGACCGTATCGACCGAAGCCGTTACACAGTAATTACCCGAAAATTTGGAAGCACAAGCAAAAGCAATTTGGTCCAATAACGACAAAATATAGCCACCGTGAATTTTACCACTAAAATTGGTGTGTGAGGGTAACATCAGTTCTGAGATGACCACCTTGGAAGATTTGACTGTTTTAAAAACCTTTGTCATGATTATTTATTAAAATGTGGTGATTTTTCCGAGTGAACTTCGGTTACATAATAATTAGTATCACCCCACCAAGGGAATGTTTTATAGCGCTCAACATAAGTTACTTTGACGTATTTTCCTTGATATTCTTTTAACTGGTCAATCACTTTTTGGTCTTTGTCCAAAACCGAAAATTTGAAAATTTGGGCTCCCGAAATACCTTGTGATATTTCCCCTTCCCACGTTTTGAAGACATAGCCCTTACTACTGAATTTGATTAATTCGCCGGTACGATCGCCTTCGCTATAGGTAGCATAATATAAAAAAGTAAAATAGAGTGTAATTCCCAATAATAGGGTAGTGATAAAAATAAAAAGGATTTTTCGTAACATAATATTTTAGTTTAAAATGTTGTTTTCGTTTGTTTCGGCTCTGTTGATAATGCTTTCAGGCAACGATTTTTTGGCTTTGGCGCCCATCTTTTTTAGTTTTTCCACACTGGTGATGAGGTTTCCTTTGCCTTCCACTAATTTGTTCATCGCGCCACTATATTCTAATTTCGATTCGTCAATTTTTTTACCAATTTTAATCAAATCAGAAACAAAACCTTCAAATTTATCGTACAGAGCTCCTGCCTGACGTGCAATTTCATAAGCGTTTTCTTGTTGCTTCTGATTGGTCCACATACTATCAATGGTTCTTAAAGTCGCCAATAAAGTGGAAGGAGTTACAATGACAATATTTTTCTCAAAAGCCTTGTTGTATAAAGTGGTGTCTTCGTTTAAAGCCAAGGCAAATGCGGGTTCCATTGGAATAAACAACAACACAAAATCAGGACTTTCAATTTGGTATAAATCCTGATAATTTTTGTCACCCAATTGTTCTACATGGCGTTTTATGGCAATAACATGTTCCTTTAAATATTGCGCTTTTGTTTCTTCGTCGTCTTCGTTAATATAGCGTTCGTAGGCGGTTAAGGTTACTTTAGAATCGACAATCATTTTCTTTCCGTCGGGTAAATTAATCACGACATCAGGAAAAACGCGGTTCCCTTCTTCCGTTGTGAAACTTTGCTGTACTTCATATTCGCGACCTTTTTCCAATCCCGATTTTTCCAAAACACGTTCTAAGACCAATTCGCCCCAATTTCCTTGCATTTTACTATCGCCTTTTAAGGCTTTCGTTAAGTTTAAGGTTTCTTTGCTCATCTGAGCGTTCATTTCTTTTAAACCTAAAATTTGTTGTCTCAAAGCTGCGTGGTAATCAATACTTTCTTTGTGGGTGTCTTCGACTTTTTTCTCAAACAACTGAATTTTATCCTGTAACGGAGATAGAATATTTTTGAGGTTTTCTTTATTCTGTTCGGTGAATTTATTGGTTTTTTCTTCTAAGATTTTATTGGCTAGATTTTCAAATTCCTTGGTGAATTTCTCTTGTAGCTGATTGACTTCTTCTTTTTGTTCTTTGTTGCGTTCCCAAAGATTTTCGAAATCGGTTTCTTTTTTAGACAATTGAATCGCAAGCGATTCTTTCTCGGCACGAATGGTTTCTTTTTCGAAATTGGATTGTGCTAACTGTTGTTTTAATTGTTCGATTTGCGACAATAATCCGTTGATTTTTTCTTCCAAAGAAGCTGTTGCCGACTTAGAATTGGCGGCGAAAAGAGCTTTTCCAATGAATATTCCAATGGCTAAAGCAATAACAAATGAGGCTAGTATAATAATGGTTTCCGACATGGATTTTGATTTTGTAATGTAAAAGTAAACAATAAAATGAATTGGTAAAAGGATTGCTGTTTCAGGATACTACAAAATTTCCTAAATTGCAGGAATAACCTAATTTCAATGAAACTAAATTTTCAAAGTAATTCGCTTTTACTGCTTTTGTTCGTTCTTTTAAAGTTTTGCTTGCAGTATCATTTAGTTACATCCGAATATGGTTTACATCGGGATGAATTTCTACATTTAGACCAAGGTCAGCATTTGGATTGGGGTTATGTCTCCGTGCCACCTCTCACGGCATGGTTTTCCTATATTGTGTACCAGTTAGGAAATTCGGTGTTTTGGGTGAAGTTTTTTCCAGCTTTATTCGGTGCTTTGACAATGGTAGTGGTTTGGAAAACCATTGAAGTACTTAAAGGAAATCGATTTGCCTTGATTTTAGGAGCTGTTTCGATTTTGTTTTCGGTTATTCTTCGAATGAACATTCTGTTTCAACCCAACAGTTTGGATATTTTGCTTTGGACATTCTTTTATTATACTATCGTGCAATATATTCAAACGGAAAAGAATAAATGGTTGTATGTCGCCGGCGTAGTTTTTGCTTTCGGCTTTCTGAATAAATACAATATTGTTTTCTTGATTTTAGGATTGCTACCCGCTATTTTACTAACCTCACATCGAAAAGTATTCACCAACAAGCATTTGTATTTGGCATTACTACCGGCCATATTAATTGTATTACCTAATTTGCTTTGGCAGTTTCAACATGGTTTTCCGGTAATCTGACACATGAAAGAACTTCAAGAAACCCAGTTGGAAAATGTGGATATTGCAGATTTTATTAAAGAACAAATCTTATTTTTTCTCGGTTGCTTTTTTGTGCTTATCATCGGATTTATTGGATTTTGGAAATACAAACCTTTCAAAGAATACCGCGTTTTCTTTTGGGCATTCGTATTCACCATAGCAATTTTTATTTTCTTTAAAGCCAAAGCCTATTATGCCCTTGGTTTGTATCCTATTGTCATCGCTTTTGGAGCTGTTTATACAGAAGTACTTTTACAGAAAAAATGGCAAAAATATCTTAAGCCATTCGCTGTGTTGATTCCACTTTTGTTATTTATACCAATGTATCAATTGGCTTTTCCAAATATGAGTCCGATGCACATTAAGAACCATCCAGAACGCTATCAAAAATTAGGAATGTTGGAATGGGAAGATGGCGAAGAACACGATTTACCTCAGGATTTTGCCGATATGTTGGGTTGGGAAGAATTGGCTCAAAAAACAGACAAAGCTTTAAATACTATCGGAAATACCGAAAATACACTAATGGTTTGTGACAATTATGGTCAGGCGGGAGCGGTTAATTTTTATTCAAAAAACAAATCGGTTAACGTGGTTTCTTTCAATGCTGATTATATCAATTGGTTTCCATTAGAGAAAAAAATCGAAACCATCATTTGGGTAAAAGAAGCTCAAAATAAAGCGGAAACGATTGAGTTAGGCAAGAAAATATTTAAAAATACTGTTGTCTTCGATTCGATTGAAAATAAGCTCGCGCGAGAGTATGGTACCACTATTTTTATTTTGAAAAATCCTAAAAAGGATATCAATGCTTTACTGAAAAAATGGATTGCCGAAAGTAAAAAATAGTTTAGTCAAACGGATCCAATTCGGCTTCTAAAAAAGATGTTTTAGCCGTTTCTGAAGTAAAAATATCAGTACTATAATGCGTTGCCAACAATTGTTTGAAATGGGTTTTCAATTGCTGATTTTCTGAAATGAAGGCGGCAAAAGTGTCACTTTTAGATTTTCGAATGAAATGTGCAACTGCTTTAACACTAGCCACTGTAACAGTTTCATTGTATTTATCATGCGCACCAAGTGAAGCGGCATAGCGTTGAATTTGATTTCTGATGTTTGAAATAGCTTCCTCCGAACCAAATTGTCGAATGTAAATCCAAGCCAATCTCAAATGGGCTTCATGGCTAAAAAGCGAAGCTTCCAGTGTGCAATTTTCAAATTGTTGTGTAAACTCGGTATCGTTTAATTCAAAATGCATTTCCATCTGACATTGATTTTATTGCAACAAAATTAGGGATGTTTATAACAGAATAACTGTATTTTTACCAAAAATTAGTATGCATCGTTATTTTATCCTTTACAAACCACACGGCTATTTAAGTCAGTTTGTGTATGAAAAGAAACGTCCGAAAAAGAAATTAGGAGAATTGTACGATTTTCCAGAAGGAACTATGGCAATAGGTAGATTAGACGAGGATTCGGAAGGCTTGTTGTTACTAACTACCGACGGAATGATGAGTGAAATTGTCAGAAGTAAAACCATTCAAAAGGAATACTATGCTCAGGTGGATGGTGTAATTACATTGGATGCCGTAGAAAAACTGAAAAGTGGTGTGGAAATTGGCTTTAAAGGAATTCGATATACCACTAAACCCTGTGAAGCTTTTCTGGTAGAACTGTTGCCAGATTGTATTGGAGAAGGGAGAAGAATCCGAGATGAACGTCACGGACCTACAAGCTGGGTTTCTATTGCTTTAACGGAAGGGAAATTTCGTCAAGTACGAAAAATGACTGCTGCCGTAGGATTTCCCACGCTTCGATTGGTGAGAATTCGAGTAGGAAATATACATTTGCACCACTTAAAAGCGGGTGAAGTTTTAGAAGTAACCGATTTTGAAATAACTGAATAACCGAATAATCAAAAATGTTAAACATTGTTTTAGTAGAACCAGAAATCCCTAATAATACCGGAAATATTGGCCGTTTGTGTGTCGGAACCGGAAATCGTTTGCATTTGATCAAACCGTACGGATTTGAAATCACAGATAAAAATTTAAAACGTTCGGGTCTCGATTATTGGGTGCATTTGGATTGGAATGAGTATAATAATGTAGAAGAATGGATTGCGCAAATTCCAGATAAATCCCGCGTCTTTTTGTTTAGTTCTAAGGCAGATACATCCTATTATGAAGCTAGTTTTCAGGAAGGCGATTGGTTGGTTTTTGGCAAAGAAAGTGTCGGTTTGAGTACAGCAGTTTTGGCTCAATTTGAAAATCATTTAACCATTCCGATGAGTGATAAAATAAGAAGTTATAATATTGCCAATTCGGTGGCATTTGTGGTAGGTGAGGCGAGAAGACAGTTGTTTTTTAAATAGTTAATGAGAAATAATAATTTAGACATTCTAAAAATAGTACTAGCCTTTTTGGTGGTGGCCTTGCATATCTTTCCGGTCGCTAAAATGGAAGGAATTGTAGGTTTGATTTCGTATGAAATTGCGAGTGGCATTACCCGAATTGCAGTACCCACATTCTTTTTGATTTCAGGTTATTTTCTTCGGAACAAAATTGAAGACAAAGTTTATTTGTGGAAATATGCCAGGCGAATTCTTTTGCTCTATGTGGTTTGGCAATTGATTTATTTGCCCGATTTGATTCGTTTTTATAATTTAAAGCGTTTTTCTAGTTTTGATGCTGTTTTAAAAGTAGTTTATGGGTACTGGCATTTGTGGTACTTATTGGCTTCCGTCCTTGCGGTAGGGCTGTTGTATGTTTCTCGAAATTTAACTTTAAAACTAAAATCAGTAGTGATTGTTTTGTTTTTATCCATCGGATATGGATATCAAATGGCCTATCAATCCAATTTTGTACATGATTTGAATGGTCAGTTTTTATATGAAATTATAGGGACAACCCGAAACTTTTTGTTTTTTGCCTTTCCTATGTTGCTGTTAGGAACTTTGTATGAAAACTGGAAAGATTCTGTTGCTAAAATCAAGCACTTTTATTTTCCACTTTGGCTGGTATTGCTTGTCGAAGTGTATTTTTACTATCAGTTTAAAGTGAAAGCGATGGATTTTTTATTGGTTTTACCAGTATTGAGTATGCTAACATTCAGCATTGTCAATGAAGCCAGATCAATCTCTGAAAGAAAAATAAATACCACATTTTCTCTTGGGATTTATTTGGTGCATCCCTATGCCATTCGCTTGGTGTATGAGTTCTTGCCTCAAAAAACCTTTGGATTTGTTGTTTTTAAATATCTCCTGATTTGTTTAATTGCTATTTGTTTTTGGTGGATTTTAGATAAAATCAACAAAAAATTACCGTATTTTTTTTAATTCAGTATTTCTGCGAAAAATTGTTTCATGGCTTCCCAAGAGCGTTTGTCGGCTTTTTCATTATAAGCGGTTCCTTTGCTTTTGTCGTTTCCGGCATCTTTATGCGTAAAGGCATGAACAGCATCGGCATAATACACCATTTGCCAATCGGCTTTGGCGGTATTCATTTCATTTTGAAAAGCTTTAATTTCTGTGTCTGGAACAAAAAAATCATCAGCACCATGTAGTACTAATACTTTTGGTTGAATTGTTTCTATAGCTCTAATACCTTCTCTGGCTAATCCGCCGTGAAAGGAAACTACACCTTGCACTTTCATATTTCCTCTAGCGGCTTCAATTGCACCAGTTCCTCCAAAGCAGTACCCAATAACTGCAATTTTTTCTGGATTGGCACCCGCTTTCACCAATTGATCTAAGGCTAATTGGATTCTTTTTTGATATTCGGCATAATTGGTTTTATAGTAGCCCGCTTGTTGTCCGGCTTCTTTCGCGTCAGTTGGTCTTTTGTCGATTCCGTAAATATCGGCCACAAAAGCGATGTATCCTAAATTAGTTAGTTCGGTAGCACTTTCTTTAGCATGATTATCAATTCCTTTCCAAGCTGGTAGTACTAAAACACCTGCTTTGTTTATTAAACTTTTCTTTGGAATAGCTAGTATTCCTTCAAGTTTTTGGTTTCCATCCACATATGAAACGGTCTTGAGTTGCGCATTTATAGTCATAGATGTTAAAATCAGTAAAGAAAATAATGTCTTCATAATTCGTTTTTTTAGCACTATAAATTTAGGGAATTTTTACTACTATTTGAAAACAAACTTTCCTTTTTGAGCATCAAAAGTAATGTCTTCATCTTGAAATAGTGAATTGAAAACACCTTTCTCAATTAAATTGCAAGGTTGGTCTTGTATAAATTGTTTTTGGGTCATAACGATCATTTCATCACTCAATTGAATGGCTAAATCAATATCGTGTGTTGAAAATAATATGCATTTATGAGTTTCTTGTGCTAGTTTCTTCAATAGTTTGAATAAAGAAACTTTATGATGCAAATCCAAGTGGGTAGTGGGCTCGTCTAAAATGATAAGCGGTGTGTCTTGGGCTAATGCTCTTGCTATTAATACTTTTTGAAACTGTCCATCACTGATTTCAAAATGTTTTTTATGAACGATTTCTTGAATAGCAGTAAGTGCTATTGCATTTGCAATTTTTTCTTGATCGACTGAGGTTAATTTTCCAACCCAATTGGTGTAAGGTTGTCTTCCTAGTGCTACTAATTCGTAAACGGTTAAGTTACTTGGAGGAAGTTTTTCGGTTAAAACCACACTTAAGTTTTGTGCTAATTCGAGAGCTGTATACGCTTGAAGTGGCTTTTGGTTCAACTCGATTTCACCCGAAAGCGGTTTTTGAATTCCTGTTAAAGTGCGTAATAAAGTTGATTTTCCAATACCATTAGCACCAATTAATGCGATGAGTTTTCCGCTCTCAAAACTCAGGTTTATATTTTGGGCAATAACCGTTTTGGAGTTTTTGGAACTATATCCAATACTCAAATGATTTGTAGCTATGACTGTCTTGTTTTTCATTAGCTATAGTTTCTTTTTCGGATTAAAAGCCAAATTATAACTGGCGCCCCAATAATAGAGGTGATGGCATTAATAGGCAACACAACCGTACCTGCCAATTGTGAAAGTAAGTCGCAAAATAACATGGTGATGGCTCCAAAAAATAAGGTTCCCCAAAATAAAATCCAGTGTTTACTGGTTTGAAAAATCAATTTCGCTAAATGGGGCACAGCCAAACCAACAAAGGCAATAGGTCCAACAAATGCCGTAATACTTCCGGCTAGAAGACTTGTGGCTAGGATAATTATAATCTGTGTTCTGTTGAAGTTAATTCCGAGACTCTTGGCGTAACTTTCTCCTAAAAGAAGTGCATCCAAGGCTTTGATTTTTGAGATACTCAAAAGTAGACCAATTATGGTTACGATAAGTAAGATAGAAATTTGTGACCACGCTAAATTGCCTAGATTCCCCATCGACCAAAAGGTGAATTTTTGCAATTGTTCTGCCGTTGAAAAGTAAGTAAGCGAACTCACTATAGCTCCCGTGAAACTGCTAAACATTAATCCCACAATTAATATTGCCATAGTATCCCGTATGCGTTGTGAAACGAGTAATACGGCAATAAGGACGACTAAACTCCCTAAACAAGAGGCAAATATTATTCCGTAAGGCGAAAGAAAAATTTCAGCTAGATACACTGGGAGAAAGCTTGCTCCCATAATGACAAAAGCTACTCCTAAACTCGAACCGGAGCTCAAACCTAAAACATAAGGTCCTGCTAGCGGATTTCTGAATAGGGTTTGCATTAATAAGCCACTTATCGATAATCCAAAACCCACTAAAATAGCGGTAATAGCTTTGGGTAATCGGTAATTAAAAATAATATATTCCCAACTTTCTTTACTGGCTGTATTTCCAGTCAAACTTTTAAAAACTTCTTTTATCGGAATAGCAATTTGACCAAAACTAATATTGAGCAATAACAAGAATAGCAATAGTAATCCCAGTGCTATGAAAGTAATTGTATGTTTTTGAGAACCTGACAATTAGTTTAATTTTTGGAAAAAATGCAATTCATAATCAGTTAAAAGCTCGGGATGCAAAATTTTAATTAAATCTTTCAATACCAAATCAGGTCGGTTAGGGGATTCTTCAAAATAAATCAATCCGCCTGTTTTTCCTTTCTTAAGAGAATACGAATAGACTTGTTTAGTTTTGAAGGCTTTAAATTGTGCATAATGTGGATTGGTTTTTACCATTTCTTCCAAGGAATTAAATTGTCCTGGGCCTATCCAAAAATCCGCATTTTGTGCCTTTTCGAATACTTTTTCAAACGATAATGACAAACCTCCCGTTCCTATTTCATTCGCCCAAAGATAACTTGCTCCAGCATCTTTTAAAAACAAAGAACCCCAACTTTGTCCTTGCGGGACATACCAAATTTCTTCAAACATCGCTCCAGCTAAAACGGTAGGATGCGACTTGGCTTTTTTTGCAATGGTTAAGGCGTTTTCGTATTCGTCTTTGATGCTTTTAAAAAGGACATTAGCTTCTTTTTCTTTTCCGTATAAGGCACCAAAAAATTTAATCCATTCGGCTTTACCCAATGGTGATTGTTCGTTCCAGTCACCATTTAAGATAACTTTTAATCCGCTTTTTTCTAAATTATCCAAACTCGGATTGTGATTGTCCAAACCATATCCAATAATAACAGAAGGTGCTAAGTCGATGGCTACTTCTACATTTAAGGTTTGGTTATTACCTAATTCTTTTACTTTTCCGCTGTCGATATTTTTGCGGACTTTTTCTGAAGAGATATAATCCAAGTGAGGAAAACCGATCAAAGTGTTTTCAACCTCTAACATCACTAAAGAGGATATGTGGGTTGTTGAAGTAGCAACTACACTTTTAATTGGCACTTGAATAGTAGTGTGTTCTTTTAAACTGTCGGGGATAATTCCGTTTTTTTCTTGAAGGATGTATGTAAAAACCTTATTCGCATTAGGCCACGGGTTTTTAACCTTTATAATAGAATACCCCTTGTGTTTGTAAATTTCTAAGTCTTTTGCATGTTGAATACTGTTTTCTACTTTTTGATCAGAAGTTGTCGTAGAAGTTGATTCCTTTTTGCAGCTCCAAATTGTGATTAGTATTAAAGAGCAAATAAAGCGATTTAAAAAAGTGTTCATATTGTTTTACATCTACTGCAAATGTAAAAAAAGGAATCTTTATTCTTTGATTATTTTATAGGTACTGGTTTTTCCGTTTTCAAACTGAAGTTGTAAGAAATAAATTCCATTAAGCAATTGAGAAGTTTGATGGTCAAATTCAACTTTAGAATGGCAATTTGATAATTCTTTTCCCATAACATCAAAAACGGAATAGTTAGTTATGCTGTCTTTTGAATCAATATTTAATTGAGTTGAAAATGGGTTGGGATAGATATTAGTTTTTGAAATTTCAAATTCATTAGTACTCAGAAAAGCAACGCCTATATAGGAATTACGTTCAATAATAGAATTATATAAGTCAAGTTGATTTTTTAGTAAAGAAATATCGCAATTGCATTTTGTGTAGTATACCCTTACTGGAGATTCAGTTCCAATATAGGATGGAAAAGCACGACTATAATACTTTACATTAAAATTTTGAAATATTGTATTTAGTCCACCGTCATTGGTTGTCACGATTCCGTTACTGTCAAAACCAGTTGGAATTCCAATTGTCTCATTTAATAATGTGATGGACATAACATCGCCAAAGGTTTCTGGTTGTGGGCAAATGCTAACTTTTGTAACTAATGAGGTGTAATTGTTTAACTCGGAAATAAAATTTGATAAATTATTGTTTTGACAAACTGCAAAAATGGAATTACTTTGGTTAACAGGATGAGATCCTTGATAACATTGCGTTATTTGATTGTTTTGAAAGATCGTGTTTAGTCCGGCATCACTAGTTTGTGTGCCATAATATTCTCCCCAATTTACAGGTACATAAATATAATTATTGGTGTCAATTTGCACATGGGTTACTTGACAAAAACCAATAAAACCAATCAATACAAAAATAAAAGTAAAGTGAATTTTTTTCATCAAGAAAAGATTATTGCATAAATCTACAAAAGATTTTGAAATTAACTTGAAATAAAACTACCTTTGCACCCGAATTAAGGTTGTGATTTAGTAAATAAATGACATTAAAAGGGAATTAGGTTCAAAACCTAAGCTGTTCCCGCAACTGTAAGCTATCAAGCTCGTTGTTAACTACAATACCACTGTTCCAAATTGTCGGAATGGGAAGGTAAACAACAAGACGCAAGCCAGGAGACCTGCCTAAATTCTTAACAAATATCGAATCTTCGGGAAAAAAGGTTCTGGAATTATGAGTCTAAAGAAATTAGTTGTAATCTTTCTTCTGTTTTGCTGTCAATATGCTTTGGCACAAGATACTATTGCGATTAAGTTGCAAGAAGTGTCCGTATCCGATTTACTTTTGAAAAAGCATTCGGAATCACAATCCGTTTTGAAACTATCCGATTCTGTTACTAAGAATAATAAGCCTTCACTAACCAACTTGCTCAATTACAATTCACTGATTTATTTCAAGGAAAATGGATTAGGAATGGTTTCTTCGGTATCGTTTAGAGGGACAACAGCCCAACAAACAGCTGTAATCTGGAACGGAATTAACATCAACTCGCAGTTAAACGGTCAAACGGATTTTAACACCATTTCAACCCGTAATTTAAATTCCATTTCGGTTCGTTCTGGAGGTGGAAGTGCTATTTACGGTAGCAGCGCAATTGGAGGTTCTGTTCACTTAAACAATGATTTGATTTTTAAAAAAGCTATCTCTGGAGAAGTTCTAGTAGATTATGGAAGTTTTAATACGCTGGGAACCCATTTTAATGGGAAAATCAGTTCCGATAAAATAGCTTCTCAAATTGGTTTTTCCCGAAATAGTTCCGACAACGATTACACTTTTCCTAGAACCAATAAGAAAAACGAAAACGGACAATATTATAACAACAGCTTAAATGTAAATTTTGGATACAAGTTCAATGAAAAGCATTTTGTGAAGTTTTATAATCAATCGTACAATGGCGAAAGACATTTTTCGGCTGCCTTGGGTTCGGTTTCTAAAAGTAAATATCAAAACTTTGACACTCGAAATTTATTGGAATGGAAAGCGTTTTTTAATGCATTTACGTCAACCTTACGGTTTGCCCATTTGGGAGAAGAGTACAAGTATTTTGAAAATGCGGGCAAGGATGCATTCAGTTTTGGAAAATCGGTAACAGCAATTGTAAAATATAATGCGGAGTTCCATTTGTTTTCGAAAATGACGATTAACGGGATTGTTGATTATACACAAACGAAAGGTTCAGGAAGTGACTTGATTTCGGATGTTAGAAAAATTGGTTCGGCTTCGATTTTAGTAAAGCATAACGTGACGCATTGGTTTTTGTATGAATTGTCGTCCCGAAAAGAAACCACCAATCAATACCAAAGTCCGCTTTTGTTTTCGATGGGGACCGTTTTCAAACCTTTGTCTTTTTACAGAATCAAACTAAACGGTTCTCGAAATTTTAGAATTCCAAGTTTTAACGATTTGTATTGGGAAGGAAGTGGCAATAAAGATTTAAAGCCAGAAAGTTCGTATCAAGCAGAATTGGGACATGAATTTTTTACTAAAAATGTTTCTCTTCAACTGACAGGTTTTGGAATGAAAATAAGCGATATGATTCAATGGAAGCCTAATCTATCAGGAATTTGGACGCCAGAAAATGTGAATCAAGTTAAAACGTATGGACTTGAGGTCGTTTTAAAAGGAAACAAAGCGTTTGGGAATCATGGATTTGATTTTTCGTCTTCCTATGGCTTTACCAAATCCATCAATGAGCTGACGGGAAAGGAATTGATTTATGTTCCTAATCACAAATGGGTGACTAATTTTCTATATGCCTACAGAAGGTTTTCAATAAACGCTCAGGTTTTATATAACGGTCAAGTATTTACTTCAAGTGATAATGAAAATATTCTAACCGATTATATGGTTTTCAATTCGGGAATTCGTTATGGTTTTGGAAAAAAACAAAATTATAAAGTCGGTTTTCAAACCGCTAATATTACCAATGAGAATTATCAAAATGTCCTCGGTAGGCCCATGCCCGGACGTAATTATACTTTCAACATTAATCTAAATTTTTAAATTATGAAATTTATTAAAATTACAGCGTTCACTCTATTTACCGCTTTGTTTTTTACTTCTTGTTCTAATGATGATGAGATGGTGACGCCTCAGTTGCAAATACCCTTAGGAAATTATGCTAGTGGAGTCTTAATACTAAATCAAGGGAATTTTGGCACACCAAACAGTACAATGTCGTATGTGTCGGATGATTTAGCGAAATTTCAAGATAATATTTTCGGAATTGTTAATCCTGACGAAACGTTAGGTGATACTGGTCAGGACTTAGGTTTTTATGGTGATAAAGCTTATATTGTTGTAAACAACTCAAACAAAATTGAAATAGTTAACCGATATACGATGAAACACATTACTTCCATTACTGTTGGCTTGAGTAATCCGCGTTATATTGCTTTTTATAAAGGAAAAGGATATGTAACGAATTGGGGAGACGGAGGAAGTGATACCGATGATTTCGTTGCGGTTATTAATTTGACTTCGAATACTGTTACTTCATCAATTCCAGTTGCCGAAGGTCCGGAGCGTATTGTAGTTGAGAATGATAAATTGTATGTGGCACACAAAGGAGGATATAATTTTGGAAATACAGTTTCTATGATTAATCCAGTTAATAACGCTATTACTCCAATAACAGTTGGTGATGTGCCCAATTCATTAGTGGAAAATAACGGAACATTATACGTAATGTGTGAAGGAAAACCTTCTTGGAGTGGTTCTGAAACAGGAGGAAAATTAGTTAAAATCAATTTGAGTAATAATTCGACTAGCTCTATAGCTTTTGCTACAACAAGCCACCCTTCCAATTTAGTTATCGATAATGATTTGATGTATTACACAGAAGGTTCTAATATTTACAAAATGAATGTAACGGCAACTAGTTTGCCAATTGATGAATTGTTTTCTACAACAGCACAAGGCGTTTATGGGGTTTATAGTTTTGCAGTGAAAAACAGTAAAATATTTGTTGGAGATGCTGTAGATTACAGTTCGAACGGAAAAGTATACATTTATTCTTTATCAGGAGTTTTGAAAAAAGACTATACAGTAGGAGTTATTCCAGCAGGATTTTATTTCAATTAATTGATTCATGCAATAGGAAAGTAGCTTTTCAATAATTTAATAGTCCCGTTTTAATTCAATTAGAACGGGATTTTTGTTTTGTATCAACTAAAATATAGTTTTTTAATGGGAACAGCTGTATATTTGTTAGATAAGAATGTTTGAAATGAACAAAAAAAATAAAGATAGTATTCGAATAGTGGGCTATGTAGGTGGATTTCTATTGCTAGGAATGCTTCTTTTTTACTTCACTAGAAAAGAGGAACAATCCATTGAAGATGAGCTAGGTACCTGTGCAACTCCAGAGCAAGCTTATCAAGAAACCCAAAAAGCACTGAATTTATTATCGACGAATATTAATTCTGGCATAGAAAGTGCACAACATATAAAAGAATACGAAACAACAAAAAACAAAGTATTTAAAAAAGTAAAGTAAAATGAAAAAGTTAGTCATAATAACGGCAGTATTTTTAGTCTCCTTTTTAGGTAATGCTCAAACGACTTTAGATAAATTTGACGGACAAAGTACGGTTTCTTCAGTAGTGGTCAATAAAAAGATGTTTGAACTGATGAGTAAAGTGAAAATGGAAAGCAAAGAAGATCAAGCGTATTTGAGTTTGATTAAAAAGCTGGAAAACTTGAAAGTTTATAAAACATCTAGTGCCAAAACTACTTCCGATATGCGAGCAACTGTCGATAAATATCTGACAACGGCTGGTTTGGAAGAATTAATGCGTGTGAATGAAAGTGGTAAAAACGCTAAAATTTATGTCAAATCGACTTCTGGTTCTACACAAGTAAAAGAACTTTTGATGTTTATTGAAGGAACAGGTGTAAAAGGTTCTGAGACAGTTTTAATGTCTTTGACGGGTGATTTTGATATTAATGAAATTTCGTTGCTTACTAAACGTATGAATTTACCTGGTGGAGAAGTGCTCAACTCGGCAGCAAAAAAATAATCGAAAAGCCCTCGTTTGAGGGCTTTTTTTTAGGGTTTAAAATATTTAAATGGAAAAAGTAACATTCCGAAACATTCGCCGTGGTCTTTTCCAATATGTTTATGATGCATTTTATGGGCTCTTCTAACAGCTTTAGCATAACGATTGTTCGCATTTCTGAATATTTTAAAACGTTGATGAATAAAAATATCATGTACCATAAAATAGGTCAATCCGTAAGCGAAAATACCCAGTCCAATAGCTAATCCTGTTTCCAAAATGGCATATTTCCACAACAAGAAAAAACCGATACTTACAACTGCATAAAAAATAAAAAACGCATCATTACGTTCAAACCAAGAATCATGATCTTTCTTGTGATGATCGGCATGTAAATACCATAAAAAGCCATGCATGATGTACTTATGACTAAACCATGCCATAAATTCCATAAAGAAAAAAGTTCCCAAAAAGGCAATAATTTGTACAAGCATAATTATAAAATATTTAATCTGTATTTAACATAGCAACGAGCTAAAAGTTCGGCTTTTTGATAATTTGGTACTCTAATTCGAGTATTTTTTATTTCTGTGGAAGGAGTTGCCTTGAGTTTGGTGAGCAGTCGTTTGTAGTATCGATATGCCGTGTACACACCAAACTTTGCTTCCATTGGCAAATGTAAAATGCCTTCATACGCCAATTTAAAATCATGTTCAATATCCTCAATAATTTCTTTTTTAGAATGTTCGTTGAGGTTGTTTAAATCGGTGTTTGGGAAATACGTTCTGTCTAATCCTTCAAAATCATCTTTCAAATCTCGTAAAAAATTTACTTTCTGAAAAGCAGATCCTAATTTCATTGCTGGATCTTTTAGATTTTTATATAAATCGGTATTCCCTTTTACAAACACGGTTAAACACATTAGACCCACTACATCAGCACTTCCGTAAATGTATTCGTGGTATTCTTCTTTTGTTTTATAGGTATTTTTGTATAAATCCATTCGCATGCTTTTCATAAATGAATCTATTAATTCTTGTGGTATGGCATGTTTGCGAACGGTATGTTGAAACGCATTTAAGATCGGATTTAAACTAATGCCAATGTCTAATGCCGATTTCAAATCGGCTTCAAATTGTTCAAAAAGGGCTTCTTTGTTATAGTCGTGAAAACTGTCTACGATTTCATCCGCCAAACGGACAAATCCATAAATGTTGTAAATATCCTGGCGAATACTTTTAGACAACATCTTTACAGCCAATGAAAAAGAGGTGCTATACTTCTTAGTCACTAACTTACTACAATCATTTGAAACGGTATCAAAAAGTGCTTTCATACTAAGAATATTTTTGAATTAAATCAGCGACTAATTTTCCGGAAATCAACGCTGGTGGTACACCTGGTCCTGGCACAGTTAATTGTCCAGTGAAATATAAATTGCTTACTTTTTTACTTTTTAGTTTGGGACGTAAAAAAGCAGTTTGTAATAAGGTATTGGCCATTCCATAGGCATTTCCTTTGTACGAATTATATTCTTTTACGAAATCAGTAACACAAAATGATTCCTTAAATATAATGTTATTTTTAAGATCTTGATTGGTTAGTTTTTCAAGTCTTGAAATAATTTTAATAAAGTATTCTTCTCTAATTTCAGGAATATCATCTAATCCAGGTGCTAATGGAATTAAAAATATTCCAGCTTCTTTGCCTTCTGGGGCCGAATTTTTATCGGTTTTTGATGGAAAACTTGCATAAAATAATGGTTCATCAGGCCATTTCGGATTGTCATAAATATCTCTTGCGTGAACATCAAAATCAACATCAAAAAACAAAGAATGGTGTTCTACATTTTTTATTTTTTTATCAAATCCGACATAAAATAGGAGCGAGGAAGGGGCAAAGACTTTCTTTTCCCAATATTTTTCAGAATACATTCTATATTTTGCATCCAATAAAGTTTCCGAGTGATGGTAATCAGCACCCGATAATACGACATCTGCCACAATTCTGTTTCCATTCATAACTAATCCAGATGCTTTTCCGTTTTCAACAGTAATTTTTTCAACATTTGCATTGGTATGTATTGTTACGCCTAATTCTTCTGCCAACAATTTCATAGCCAAAATGACACTATACATTCCGTTTTTGGGATGAAAAGTGCCCAATCCAAAATCGGCATAATTCATGAAACTATAGAAGGAAGGTGTATTTGATGGTTTTGCGCCTAAAAACAGTACTGGAAATTCTAATATTTGGATTAATTTTTTGTTTTTGAATTGTTTCCGAACATCCTTTGAAATGGTACTAAAAAACTGATTGACTTTCTTGGCGGTTTCCAAAGTAATTAATTCTAAAGGAGAAAGGCCTGGGCGATACACCAAATCTTTGATGGCAATATCGTAATTTCTTTTAGCTTCATTAATAAAACGAATTAATTTTGCCCCACTTCCTTTTTCAATAGATTCAAATGTGTTGGCTATTTCGGCTAAATTATCAGCTATAGTAACAAATTCTTCTACTCCGAAGTAAACCTGATAGGCTGGGGATAATTTTATGAGTTCATAATAATCGGAGGGTTTTTTATTGAAATCACCGAAAAATCGTTCAAAAACGTCTGGCATCCAATACCAAGTTGGACCAATATCAAAAGTGAATCCTTCTCTATGTAATTGACGTGCGCGACCTCCTACAGTACTATTCTTTTCATATACTGTAACGTTATTTCCATCTTTTGCTAAATAACATGCAGCAGCCAAAGAAGAAAAACCTGAACCTATTATTGCTATATTTTTTTTCATAATTTGTTTAACAAATATATAAAAAAGTTAAACAAATTTATATAAATTAATGTTAATTATAATTCGGAGATTATTTGATTGATACTTTGATATACTTTAATGTTTTTGCCTTGATTTTTAGAATCAATAAATTCGGTCATTCTACCCGTTATCCATAATTGAGAATTAGTCTCTGATAAAAGCTCTTTTTCAATGTCGTTAAGATAGTTATTAATTTTATCTTTATCAGGTTCAACCGTCATATATGTCACAAAAATGATATTATTGAAATATTTTGTAACATCCTTCAAACTTTCCGTTGGTACACTTTCACCCAGATATATGGTTTTATAACCACTTGAGACAAATTCAAAATTTAAATACATTAAACCTAATTCATGAATTTCATTCATGGGTAAAAAAAGGACAAACACTTTGTCCGTTTTTGTTTCTTTTTGATATTGTAATTTTTCAGTATTTAGGAGTATTTTTTGGCGTATCAAATGACTTATGAAATGTTCATGAGCAGGACTTATTGTTTCCGATTGCCATAAAAGGCCTATTTCAGTCATTAGCGGGATAAAAACTTCATAAAATACTTTTTGAAAGGATTTTTCCGAAAGTAATTCATTATACGTAGTGGTAAATAGATTTTGGTCAAAATTCATCATAGCCATTTTAAAGGCATTAATAGCATGATTTTTCGAATTTTTTTCGGTAACAATATCTTTTACAAGCTTTGAAATTTGGCTATCTTCCATTTTGGAAATTTTAGATATTTTATAGCCGTGATTGTGTAGTAATGTTATATTTAATAGTTTTTGTAAACTTTGTAAATCATAAACTCTAATGTTTGTGTCAGTTCGCATCGGAGCAAAAACGGAATAACGCTTTTCCCAAATACGAATAGTATGTGCTTTAATACCTGAAAGATTTTCTAAATCTTTAATACTGAAAACATTTTTTATATTGTTCATGTTTTTTGTGTTTTGGTTAAACAAATTTATTCAATTCTTTTTGCAATTCGTTATATTTGTTAAAATATTTAAAGTGAAATACCATTATATCTTTTCTGGCTTAGGATTATCTAGTTTACTTGTTTTGCACGAAATGATGCAAAATAATTTTCTAGTCGGGAAATCTATATTAATAATAGAGCCCGAAACTAAAGATACTAACGATAGAACTTGGTGTTTTTGGGAAAAAGGAAAAGGAAATTGGGATCCTTTAGTAAGGAAGCAATGGGAAAGTGCTTTTTTTCTAACTGAAAATCATAAAAAAGAATGTTTGTCTGAAGAATTAAGATATAAAATGTTGGAATCACAATCGTTTTATAGCAAGATAATTCCTGTATTAAAAGACAATAAAAATATAGTTTTTGTTAAGGATAAAGTATGTTCTTTTCGGGATAATGGAGCAGAAGTTTTTGTGAACACTCCGTCACAAACCTTTGTTTCAGAATATTTTTTTAATGCCGTTTCGGTTATTGATGCAGTGACATCACAAACTAAATATCCATTATTGAAACAACATTTTATAGGTTGGTTTGTGAAAACGAAAGCACCTGTTTTTTCTCCGGATAGTGTTCATTTTATGGATTTTTCGGTTTCACAAAATGAGAATACTCGTTTTATGTATGTATTGCCTTTTTCAGCAACTGAAGCTTTAGTAGAATACACTTTATTTTCTCCGAATGAATTGAAAGATAATGAGTATGAAAAAGAAATCAAGAATTATATACTAAACAAAGGAGCTCTAGATTTTGAGGTAATTGCAAAAGAGCGAGGCGTTATTCCTATGACAGCTTATCCTTTTTGGAAAAATAACACCCAACGAATTTTGCATATTGGAACGGCAGGAGGATGGACAAAAGCCAGTACGGGTTATACGTTTAAAAATGCGACCAAACAAGCCAAACGATTAGTAAATACACTACAACAGGACACAGTCGATTTTCGAAATTTTAAAAAAAGCAATCGGTTTTTATTTTATGATACGCTTTTTGTTTCGGTACTGTATCAGAATAATGAATTGGGTAAGGAAATTTTTTCTGAAATGTTTACAAAAGTTGCTCCCGATAAAATTTTACGTTTTTTGGATGAAGAATCAACATTTATGGAAGAGCTTGAAATCATATGGGCCTGTCCAAAAATACCTTTTCTCAAAGCGTTAGTCAAATATTTTTTTTTTGAGGTTAATTAAAAAAAAACACCAAGTAAATTTGGTGTTTTTTATACCTGATTGTCACTGGTAGTCCTTCTTTTAATTTCGCCCGAACGAAGCGAACGTACGAAGTAAATGTGACCACGGCGGGATTGACTTTGTCTTTCCCAACAAAGCTTCGCTTTGAAAATATATAAAAAAAACACCATGAATGATTGGTGTTTTTACCAGACAGCCACTGGCTGTCTTCCTTTTAATTTCAAATGTGACCACGGTGGGATTTGAACCCACACGCCCTTACGAGCACCACCCCCTCAAGATGGCGAGTCTACCGTTTCTCCACGTGGCCGGAAATAAAAAAAGTCAAACATTACTGTTTGACTTTTGTGACCTGGCTGGGGCTCGAACCCAGGACCCCATCATTAAAAGTGATGTGCTCTACCAACTGAGCTACCAAGTCGTGCTTTAAGGAAAATAATTTTTTAAAATGTCATTTTTGTGACCTGGCTGGGGCTCGAACCCAGGACCCCATCATTAAAAGTGATGTGCTCTACCAACTGAGCTACCAAGTCTAAAATCATTTCCTTAATGCGGGTGCAAATATAATACCTTATTTTTAACATTTCAAACTAAATTAATGATAAATTTGTCTTTTTTTAGAGATTGCTTTCAATGCGTTTATTTATAGGCTTTTAGAAGAATGAAGAAAATAGTTTTAGTAGGTTATATGGGTTCGGGTAAAACAGAAATTGGCAAATTATTAGCCAAAAAAATCTTGTTTCCGTTTTATGATTTGGATTTTTTGATCGAAAATGAAGTTCAAAAATCGATTTCTGAATTGTTTTCTGAAAAAGGAGAAATTTATTTCAGGAGAATTGAACACGAACTATTTGTCAAGCAAATTCAAAAAAATGAGTCATATGTTTTAAGTCTTGGTGGCGGTACTCCTTGTTATGCAAATAATCATTTAATATTGCAGCAGGAAGAAGTTATTTCAATTTATTTGAAGGCTAGTGTATCCAATTTAGTCGAAAGACTTTCTATCAATAAAAAGAAACGACCTTTAGTAAAAGATTTAGATGCCACCGAAATGCACGAATTTATAGCCAAGCATTTGTTTGATCGTGGTTTTTATTACAATCAATGCAAACATGTCATTTCAGTGGATGATAAATCGCCAACCGATGTCGTGGAAGAAATTAAGAAAATGTTACTCTAAGTAGGCATAATCGTTGTTGCTTTCAAACACAACTTGTACATGCTCTAATAATGAAGTGGATAATGAAATTCCTTTAAAATCGGCTTTAATTGGATATTTTTTATGATTTCTATCTACTAAAACGGCGGTTTTAAATTTCTTTAGTGGTACCTCTAAAAAATGTTTTACACCATAAATTAAGGTTGTGCCTGAATTTAAAACATCATCCACCAAAATCAATCCTTTGTCTTGATACTTTTCGGCAGGGATTGAAGTACTAATTGGATTTTTTGGATTTCTTTTATCAATAATGACATCACATAAAATCACCTTAATTGGTGAAATGGTTTGTAAAACTGCAGCTATTTTTTCGGCAAAAATGCTTCCATTTCCATTTATTCCAGCTATAATAATTTCATTTTCATCAATGAACGTTTCATAAATTTGAAAGGCAATACGTTTGATTTTAAACTCAATTTCTTGATGATTTAAGATGATGTTGTGGTTCATTGTGTGTTGTTATTTTTTGGTAAAGATAAAAAACAGTTCGTTTTTTTGACGCGGTTTTATCGAGTTATATGCGGTTTCTAGTGTTTTAATTTCGAAAGTATCTGAAAATAGTTTAATATACTCTTCTTTTGAGCCTCCGAAGGGTGGTCCGACTTCGGTTAGCGGAAATTGAAATAATAAGCCGGCTAATTTTCCTTTTTTGGAAAGTAGGGAATGCATTTTTTCGACATATTTTACTCGCAATTCAGGATCTAAAGCGCAAAAAAAAGTTTGTTCAATTATTAGGTCATATTCGCCTTGATGTTCGAAAAAATCCGCGAAAATTATCTGATTGTCTTTGCAATTAGGAACTCTTTTTTTGATGTTTTCTAAGGGAGCTTCCGCATAATCCAAAACAAAAACATTAGTAAAGCCATTATTTAAAAGATATTCAAATTCGTAGGAATTACCACAACCCGGAATTAAAATCCGAATGGATTTATTTTCAATTTGGTCAAAGTATTCTTTTAATGGTGTTGTAATTCT
The DNA here is from genome assembly GCF_004122165.1 of Flavobacterium amnicola. Taxonomy (GTDB): domain Bacteria; phylum Bacteroidota; class Bacteroidia; order Flavobacteriales; family Flavobacteriaceae; genus Flavobacterium; species Flavobacterium amnicola. Next base: position 16,388 of record NZ_SBKO01000004.1, on the reverse strand, counting down.
TCCAGCATCCCATCCAATTTCAGCGGTTTGGTATCTGATTTGCCAATAGTTGCTATTCAATTTCATCGTTGGTGTCAAAATCGGTTTCAAAATCCTCTAAATCACGTCGGTCTTTTTTGGTTGGTCTTCCAACTCCTGTTTTGCGGTAATGCTCTTTTGCAAGTTTTAACATTTCAAGATGGGCAAACGATTCTGCCGGAGTTTCATCTTTGCGATACATGTCAACTAACTTGGCGCCAACACGATTGGCAGGAACATCAAGCACGGTGATGATTTGCGTAATTTGATCTTTGCGAAAAGTGACTTTATCACCAGGAAAGACTTCTTTAGAAGGTTTTGCTACCTGTCCATTAACCGTAACATGATTTTTTTTACAGGCTTCGGTGACCATGTTTCGGGTTTTATAATAACGCACACACCAGAGGTATTTGTCAATTCGCATAGAAATTAAAAAACTAAGTTAAAATTCAAACAAAAATAAATCAAAATTGTATCTTGCACACCTAAATTATAGATTAATATGCGTTTTTTAAAGTTTACATTATTGCTTTCGATTGTTTTGTTTTCTGCTTTTACTTGTGAGAAGGAGGATCAGCCGACTTCTACATTTATTATGCCTTATGATGTGCAATATGGATTAGAAAAAGGTGGGATTGAAAAATTCCTAGATGAATATAAGATGACAGCTTCGGCAGCAAATAATTACGAAGATGTTGTTTTTTCTAAATTGCCTACTCCAATTGATGCATCACAATCTATTAGAACTGTATATACTGCAAATGATATGCTAAAAACTAAAATGATAAAGAGTAATGGTGTCAATTATAAAGTATATTATATTCAATTCCGTGAAGGTGCAGGAGATGGACCTGAGCAGCAAAACCCAGTTGTGGTAGATTCTGTGTTGGTAAATTACCGTGGAATGCTATTGAATAAAAAGTCCAATTATAGTAATGATAAAAGTTTTGAAGAAAATCAAACGTTTGATTCTAAACTTTTAAACCCGGTTTGGTTTGTTTTAAAAGGTACTAACTCTTTAATTGAAGGCTGGCAAAAAATATTTCCTTTGTTTAAACCAGGCGGGTATACAGTAAATCCTTCTAACAATCAATTTACTTATAATGATTTTGGTGCAGGTGTAATGTTTTTGCCTTCAGGACTTGGTTATTATGCTACTCCATTAAGTACTATTCCGGCTTATTCACCACTAATATTTACCTTTTCGTTAAAGAGAATCAATCACGTGGATAATGATTTTGATCATATTGACACTAGGTATGAGGATATCGATGGTGACGGAAGTTATTATGATGATGATACTGATGGAGATGGAATTGCAAATTATTTTGATATTGATGATGATGGAGATGGTAAATTAACGAGTTATGAGTTGAAAATCCCTACTGGAGGCTATTATAGTTTTGAGAACGCACCAGATTGTTCAGGCAATACTACAGATCCAATGCGAAAAAGAAAATATTTAGATAAAAATTGCCAATAACTAGGTAAAATTAGATAAACCAAGCCGTTTCATTGCAAATTTGAGACGGCTTTTTTATTGCTGGTAGTTACCTGTTGATATTTTGAAATGCCATTGCTGGAATTTAAATTGAGTTGTAGCTGCTATTTAAGGCTGATGTTTGATTGGATGTATAAAAGTATGCCTAAATATTAATCCATCCAGTAGGCGAAAGATATTTATATAAAAAAGGAATGTTTGTTCTTTTGTTTGCCTATATGTTTTATTGGGTTATTAGCGCAAAAAAAAGCTGTCTCGTTGTGAGACAGCTTTTTTGTTTCATCTATGTTTAAAAACCGTTATTTCGCAATATTTACGGCTCTAGTTTCTCTAATTACCGTAATTTTTACTTGACCAGGATACGTCATTTCGGTTTGAATTTTATGAGAGATATCAAATGATAATTTAGAAGCCATATCGTCCGATACTTTTTCACTCTCTACAATCACACGAAGTTCACGACCCGCCTGGATAGCATAAGCACTTTTTACGCCGCCAAATCCGTAAGCAATCTCTTCCAGATCTTTCAAACGTTGAATGTAAGAATCCAATACTTGACGTCTAGCGCCTGGTCTAGCTCCTGAAATCGCATCACATACCTGAATAATTGGCGAAATCAATGATTTCATTTCTATTTCGTCGTGGTGCGCTCCAATAGCGTTGCATACTTCTTCTTTTTCACCATATTTTTCTGCCCATTGCATTCCTAATAAAGCGTGAGGTAAATCACTTTCAGTATCAGGTACTTTTCCAATATCGTGAAGTAAACCAGCTCTTTTGGCTAGTTTTACATTCAAGCCTAATTCGGCAGCCATAATACCACAAAGTTTGGCAACTTCTCTAGAGTGTTGTAATAAGTTTTGTCCGTAAGAAGAACGGTATTTCATACGACCAACCACTTTAATCAATTCAGGGTGTAATCCGTGAATTCCTAAGTCGATAACGGTACGTTTTCCTACTTCAATAATTTCCTCTTCAATTTGTTTGGTTGTTTTGGCAACCACTTCTTCAATACGTGCTGGGTGAATACGTCCATCAGTTACTAATTTGTGTAACGATAAACGGGCAATTTCACGACGAACAGGGTCAAAGCAAGATAAGATAATTGCTTCTGGCGTATCATCAACAATAATCTCTACACCGGTAGCGGCTTCGATAGCACGGATATTTCTTCCTTCACGACCAATAATACGACCTTTTACATCATCAGATTCGATATTGAATACAGAAACACAGTTTTCTACTGCTTCTTCTGTACCTACACGTTGAATAGTGCTGATGATAATTTTCTTAGCCTCTTGTTGAGCGGTAAGTTTTGCTTCTTCAATGGTGTCTTGAATGTGCGCCATTGCATTGGTTTTAGCCTCTGCTTTTAAACTTTCGATCAGTTGTTCTTTTGCTTCGTCGGCAGAAAGACCAGAAATAACTTCTAGTTGTTCTACTTGGCTTTTGTGCATTTTTTCAACTTCAACAGTTTTCTTTTCTAAATTTTCGATTTTAGCGGTGTATTCTGCTGTTTTGGCTTCAAAATCGTCGTTTATTTTTTTCGCTTTAGCCAATTCGTTCGAAATTTGTGATTCTTTGTCACGCACTCTTTTTTCCACTTCGGCTACTTTGCGATCACGAGTTAAAATTACTTGTTCGTGTTCTGCTTTTAGCTCGATAAATTTTTCTTTAGCTTGAAGAATTTTATCTTTTTTAATGTTTTCTGCTTCTTGATTGGCGTCTTTTAGAATAGAAGTCGCTTCTTTTTTAGCGTTTTTAACCAGATTAGAAACGTTGCTCTTTTCTAGGTACTTTGCTATTCCGAAACCTCCTGCTATACCAGCTATTGCGGCAATAATGATTAGTAAAATGTCCATAATTTGTTTTAATATTTGTGTATAAAAAAACCTACATTAGAAGAAATGTATAAACTCGATTAGACAAGTTTTGGGTTAACTCAATGTTCAAGCTTCCTACTTAAAGGCTTGCTATAGTATTGAAGATTTACCCATTTTAAAATGTTAGTGTTGAGTTTATCAAATAAGTACTAATGTAGGTAGTATTTTTAGTGTATGTAAAGAACGTATTTGTTATTTATCGTTAAGATATTCACTTAAAATTTCATTCATTTTTTCGAGTTTCAACAAAGTTTCTACCTCTACAGTAGCTTTGTCTATTTGTTTTTGCTCTACTTGTGCGGAAAACTGCAAAGCACACATGGCTAATACATCTTGCTTATCACGCACAGCATAACTTTGTTCAAATTGCTTGATCATAGCATCAATCTTTTTCGAAGCACTTCTTAGTCCTTCTTCTTGGCTCGGGTCTACCGTTAATGGATAAACGCGGTCGGCAATTGATATTTTAATTTTCAGTTTTTCACTCATTATGCTTTCTAATCAGAAAGTTGGGCAATACAATAATCTATTTCTTTAATTAATGAATTTATTTTGAGTTTTGTATCTCTCTTATATTCGTCACTACCAAGTAATGAATTGGTTATTTTTATCGAGTCGAAATCAGATTTTAATTGAGTTATCTCTTTTTTTTGGTTCTGAATAATTGCTTCAGAATATTTTAGTTTCATACTCAACTCGTTGTTTGCTTGTTGTAGACTTTCCATTTTTTTGAAAAGCATTTGAAACTTAACTTCAAGAGAATCAACTATTCCTTTTATTTCGCTCATTGGAATAAAAATTCATTACATAACTTCACAAAGTTAGTTTTTCTATTTAATTATAGCAATAGGTTTGTTAAAAAAAATAATATTTATTCGTTTTTAGTTTAAATGTTTAATAATGTTTGTGTTAGCAAGTTGCTTTGTGAGTAATTATTTATAAAACAAATTCTTTATCTTAGCACAAATGTTTTTTATGAGATTTATATACGCCTTTATTTTAGTTTCCGCAGTTGGATTTGCCCAAGATAAATATCCAAAAGATTATTTTGGCTCACCCTTAGATATCCCTTTAAACATAGCAGGTTCCTTCGGAGAACTGCGTCCCAATCATTTTCATTCGGGTATCGATTTTAGAACCCAACAAAAGGAAGGTTTTCCAGTTTATGCAACGGCAGATGGTTTCATTTCTAGACTTAATGTCTCCCTATTCGGATATGGAAAATGTTTGTACATCGATCATCCAAACGGATTTACTTCGGTGTATGCTCATTTGCAAAGTATGGCACCCAAAATTCAAAAAATTGCCGTTGAAACACAATATGCTGAGAAAAGTTACACCATTGAAATTCGACCAAAAGCCGACGAAATTCCTGTCAAAAAAGGCGAGTTAATTGGTTATACCGGAAATACGGGTGGTTCAAGCGGACCTCATTTGCATTTCGAAATTCGGGATACAAAATCGGAATTTGTGATTAATCCTTTTTTCTTTGGTTATAATGAAAAAGTTAAAGATACGAAAGCACCAATTATCAGTGGATTGATGGCCTATTCTTTTGGAGATACTTCCAATGTGAATGGTTCCGAAAAACCTGTCAATATTCCACTAACACTGCAACCTGACGGCACTTTTTTGGCTGGAAAAATTGTAGCCAACGGGAAAATTGGATTTGGTTTAAATGCGCATGATATTTCTGATTTTAATTACGGTAAAAACGGAATTTTTAAATTGGAAGCCTTTTTAAACGGAGTGCCTTATTATGGTTATGAATTTGATACTTTTTCGTTTGATGAAACCAAACATATCAATTGCTTTATAGATTATCCAAAGTACAAAGAAACTAGACAAAGGTATCAGAAGCTCTTTGTAGGATATATTTATCCTCAAAGCATTATTAAAACCATGAAAAATCAAGGAATTTTAAATGTTTCGAACAATCTTACCATGAATTATAAAATTGTGGTGCATGATTTTCACGGAAATGAAAATACGATTAATATTCCTATTACCTTCGGAGAACTTCCCGTAACAGAACACAAGGAAGTAAACAAAACGCCTTATTTTTTAAAATGTTTGAACGAGCACAGTTATGCCAAAGATAATTTTTCGATATTCATTCCTGAGAATACTTTTTATGAAGATTTTTATGTCAAATTTGATGTAATCAATGACGAATTGTTTCTTAATGATGAATTCATTGCCATGAATAATCCAATTACGATTAGTTATGACGCTACTACTATTCCAATGGATGCAAGGGAAAAAATGTTTATTGCCAATGTAGATGATGGAAAAATTGAATACAATGCAACATTTAAAAAAGAAAATACGTTTTCTATAAAAGTGAAAAAATTAGGAAAATTCCTATTAGCAAAAGACGAAACTGCGCCTAAAATTTATAATCCCAATTTTAAAGAAGGCGACACTTTAGACAAACAAAAAACAGTTAAAATTTCTATTTCCGATGATTTGTCAGGTATAAAAGAGTATAATGCTTATTTAAATGATAAATGGATATTAATGGAGTACGAAACCAAGCTGAATCGATTAACGCATTATTTATCTGATGATATATTTATAAACGGTAGAAATGATTTTAAAATTATTGTAAAGGATAATATGGGAAATTCTACTACTTTTGAATCATATTTTATAAAAACCAAATAAAACATTTTGAAGACCAAAATCACCTTATTTTTAAGTTTTATTTCTTTTGTGACTTTTGCACAAACCGCCAGAGTAAAAGGGATTATTCTTGATGAAAACAATCAGCCTGTAGAAAATGTAAATGTTACTTTTCAAGACAGAAACGCACAATCTAACGCGAACGGATTTTATATTTTAACAATTCCGAGCAATGTGAAATCGAATTTAAAGTTTTCACATCTTTCTTTAAAAGCGGCTGTTATAACTTTAGAGCTGAAACCTAATGAAGATTATGAGTTTAATATTGTGCTGAAAAGTACTGCCGAGCAATTGGGTGAAGTAGTTATTAATAATAATCGAAACAAAAGGGTAGAAGGAGTGACTACTATTTCACCCAAAGCAGTTCGTTTAATTCCAGGAGCGAATGCAGGTGTAGAAAATATTTTAAAAACACTTCCCGGTGTAAATGCAAATAACGAGCTAAGTACCCAATATGCGGTTCGCGGTGGAAATTATGACGAAAATTTAGTCTATGTAAATGAAATTGAAGTCTATCGTCCCTTTTTAGTGCGTTCTGGTCAGCAAGAAGGATTGAGTTTTACGAATTCCGATTTGGTTCAAAACATCGATTTTGCTGCTGGAGGTTTTCAAGCGAAGTATGGCGATAAATTATCTTCCGTTTTGGATATTACCTATCGTCGACCATCAAAATTTGGCGCCACTTTAGAAGCAAGTTTTTTGGGTGGAAGCATTTCTATGGATAATGTGTCCAAAAATCAAAAATGGTCCGCCATAACAGGGGTTCGTTACCGTGATAATAGTTTGTTAGTGAATAGTCAACAAACCGAAACCAACTTCCGTCCTCGTTTTGCCGATGTACAGTCCTATGTCACTTTTACGCCAAACACCAAATGGCAATTCGGATTTTTAGGAAATATTTCGCAAAATAAATACGATTATCAACCTTTAACACGACAAACGAATTTCGGAACGGTTAATGAACCAATCGCTTTGTTGGTCAATTATGAAGGAAGAGAAAAAGACCGATACAATACTTTTTTTGGGGCGGTAAAATCAATCTATAATTTGAATGAAAATACGAACTTCAAATTTATTTTGTCGACGTATCATACTATAGAACAAGAGTATTTTGATATTTTGGCCGATTATCGTTTGGGAGAAGTCAATTCCAATTTAGGAGATGAAAATTTTGGCGAAGTAGAATATTCAAGAGGTGTTGGTTCTCAGTTAACGCATGCCAGAAATGATTTGGATGCTTTGATTGTTAATGCTGAAGTGAAAGGGAATCATAAAAAAAATGAAACACAAATTGATTGGGGTTTTAAATATACTAGAGAAAGTATTCGTGATCGTATCAGAGAATGGGAAGTAGTCGATTCGGCAGGTTTTTCGTTAAACAATCCAATTCTTGATGTCCCGGTAAATGAACAACCTTATACTTCTTATACTGGTCCATTAGTTCCATACAGCAATGTTAGAGCGATTAATTATACCGATATTAATAGATTTTCAGGTTATGCCCAATGGAATCGCCGTTCGAAATGGGGTGATCATGAGATTTTTACCAATATTGGAGTCAGAGGACATCAATGGCAAGTAAGTGGCGATGCGATTAATGGTAAAAGCCAGATGACGATTAGTCCAAGAGCACAATTTGCGATTAAACCTAGTTGGAAGAGAGACGTTTTATTCCGAATTTCAGGAGGAATGTACCATCAGCCGCCTTTTTATAGAGAGTTACGTGATGCCAACGGAGTCGTGCAACCCAATGTCAAGGCACAGTCTTCGGTTCATTTTGTAATCGGAAGTGATTATAGTTTTAAAATGTGGAGAAGACCTTTCAAATTGGTTTCGGAAGCCTACTATAAGTCAATGACTGATGTGAATTCTTATACTTTGGATAATGTTCGTATTCGTTACCAAGCCAACAACAATGCTGAAGCGTATGCACAAGGATTGGATTTACGTGTTAACGGTGAATTTGTGCCTGGAACCGAATCTTGGTTGAGTTTTGGTTATCTTAAAACGGAAGAAAATATCGATAATAGAGGTTTTATTGCGCGACCAACCGACCAGCGATTGAAATTTGGAGTGCTTTTTCAAGACTATGTTCCCAATTTACCGGCTCTAAAAATGTATTTGAATTTGGTGTACAATACTGGTTTGCCGGGTGGGTCTCCTTCATATGCTGATCCGTATCAATACCAATTGCGTTTGCGTGATTATCGTCGTGCCGATGCTGGTTTTTCGTATGTGTTTACCGATAGAGCAAGGGCTAAAGAAAAAGGAAATTGGTTGAATAATTTTAGAGAATTAGCACTTGGTTTGGAAATTTTCAACTTGTTTGACAACCAAAATGCGATTACCAATACTTGGGTGCGTGATGTATATACCAAATCGCAATATGGCGTTCCGAATTATTTGACTTCACGAGTTTTTAGTGTAAAATTGAATGTGAAGTTGTAAAATGAAATTGGTATATTTGATATAAATTCGACACTATGAAAAACGTTTCACTATATATAGTTCCATTTTTGACATTGTTGGTTGGTTGTAAGGAAGAACCAAAACCAAAAGTTAAATATGATTCCACCGCGCCAAAAGTTGAAATTAAGAAAGACACTTCAAGATTAGAAATAGCCGATTTGCCTTTGCAATTTCAAAATTCAAATGTGTTGCTTTATGTAATTGGCGATTTGCGCGTGGGGGAGATGAAAAAAAATGGATACGAAGACAAAGCAAATTTTACTATTTCAAATTCATTGGAAGAAGAAGTTACTGGGTATTTGCGCAATGTTAAATTTCAAAAAGTAGGAGAAGATTCCCTTCATGTTTTGACCGATAAAGTCCTAATGATAGAGCGAATGAGTTATTTGAAATCGAAAAAAATGATTGTTTATGTTTTGGCAGATGCCGACACGAATCAAGATTTAAAAGTAGATTCCGATGATATAAAATCCTTGTATTTGAGTACGGATATGGGCAAGAATTTTACCAAAATTTCTCCTGACGTTCAAGAATTAATCGATTGGAATTTTATTGAAAACACCAATAAAGTGTACTTCCGTACTATTGAAGATGCTAATAAAAACGGTGAATTTGATAAAAAAGATAAACTGCATTATTTTTCGGTAAACCTTTCTGAAGATTGGAAATCGGTGGAGTTTTCACCAGTTAAATAACACTTTTCTTTTCTTGTGGTTCGTAGTAAAGAATTATAGCGCCACCACTAAAAGTTTTCGTTTTTATAAGTTTGAAAATGGTCCTTTCTTGAATATTTTCAAATTAAGGCATCCCAGTTCCTGCCACAACAGGATGAACACATAGTTGGTATTCATCAATCAAATTTAGTCTCATTAACTGTATAATTAAACTTCGACTCCCCACAAAAATGGGAGCGCCGTCTTGTTGCTTGAGTTTTAAAACAGTTTCTTCTATAGTTTGATTCGACATGGTAGCGCTGTCCCAATCGGTTGTGGTAAGGCTATGCGAAAAAACAATTTTAGGAACGTTGTTTATAGCCATCGCAAAGTCATCCATCGATTTTTCACCCGAAGGGTTTTTTATCAGTGTTTGCCAATATTGCATCAATTGATAAGTGATTCTACCGTAGAGTATGGCATCGGCTTCTTGTAATAATTCTGTGTAATGTTGGTGTATTTCTTCATCAGGAACACCTGCCGTATGATCACAAATTCCGTCAAGGGTTGTGTTAATTGCTGCAATTATCTTTCTCATATGGTAGTGATTTGATTTTGTGTTGGATTTCTTCAAATTCAATTCCGTAAATACTATTGAAGTCACTAAAATCTACATTCCAAAGTTTTATACTTTTTCACTTTTTAATAAATAAGAGATGAAGTTTTGTCTTACAGCAATTTTTCCAACAATACTATTCCAAATACGAACATTTCCGTGCCAAAAATCGGGATTGTTAATTTTGTCGTTTCCGTTTTCGTGAACGTCATTAAATTCATATTCAATTAACTTTAGTCTTTCCGATATTTTTGTCTTACTACATTTAATAGGAGTACGAATTCCATCTATTTCTTCATTATGTTTTATATGTATAAGCGTTATTTCGCCCGAATACATTTCACCCATTTTTTTTAAAAAATCAGAAAAAGCAATTTGATCGTCATTTCGATTACAAATAAAACCGATTTTATTCGCTTTAATTAAGTTCTTGTTTGCTATTTCAAACCGATTTTTCATTTTTATGTTAAATTCTTTATTGTCGGTTCCAATTTCAGGATAATGAATTGAAGTGACATTATTTTTAACATCAGTAAACCAATCCATTTTTTGTGGAACTTCTACATAATCAAGGAAAAAATCATTAAACTTTGTTTGATACAAATGAATGACTGTGTCCAAAGAATAGGACATCATCCAGTCTAAAGGGTTTGCACAAAACCGTAATTGATGTTTTTGTAAGTGATAGGCTGGACGACAAGCATTTCCAAGGCTAAAAATAACATCAAAAACGTATTCTTTTTCTTTCTTAACTTTATAGTCTTTATGCTTTTCTTGCAAAGCAACAATTCCATAAGGCAAAAACATTTTTAATGATTTTTTTAATTTTCTTTTCATTAGATACTTTATTTGAATTTTCAACCAACTTATTTCAAGATTGTCAGTTGCGAATTACACAATGATCGCTGGTATTACTACCGCTGCGTTTTCGTGATTTGAAATTTTTTGCAAAGATAGCTAATTTTCAACGGAGTCGAACAGGAAATACGAACAGACGAAACAATAATTGGCAACCGTTTAAACGGAAACCAGCAATGGCAGCTAATCGCTGTTAATAGTTGTTTTATTATTCTCTTCCTTTAATTGCTTTTCCAGTAAATTCCATTTGAATCACGTTTTCCATTTCTAGTGCTTTTGAGTAAACTTCTTCACCAATTCTACAAAGCAAAAAATCTTCACCGCTTTCTTTGTCAATATGTGTTCCGCAACACATTTTATCGTCTACCATGAAGCAAACTCCGCTAAACATTTTTTTTTCGTAAAACTCAGCGTTCTTTCTCTGGAAGAATTCCCTAATTCTTTGAACTGTATTTTCGTAGAAAGCCATATTTTTCGGTTTGGTTTAATTTCTTACCGCTAACTTCCCTCTGGATTCAAGATGTGGTGAAGTTTATGATGGATTTGTTTCTGCTAATATAAGATTTTCCAGCGGAAAATCGGCAACCGGCTTAAACAGCTCTCGCTATTTCATGAAACCGCTGTTAGCTGTAGGCATTATTTTTAAATTTTCTTCAACCGATTATAACTATCGCATTCACCAAATCGAATCCAATTATAGTCATTGCTTGTAAAATCAACAATTCCACATCCAAAGCAAATTTTTGCAATCCCAATAATCTGATTGTTTTTCTTGAAAATATAAATATCTCTATACATCGGGCTACAAGCAGTAAACTGAAGTTCATCACAAAACTCTTCGCTAAATATTTCTTTTAAATCATCAAGTTTTGATTTGTCAATTATTCTTTTCTTGAATTTTAATTTCTTAAGATTTGTAACAAAAGATTTGTCAGTTAATTTGGTTGGAATATTACCAGCCACAAAATCTAAATAAAGTTTTTCATCATTAGTTAGATTTTTATATTTTTTTCTGTTAATATTCGAAAAAATTGTGTCTTTCTTTCCTGTAGAATAATGTTCTACTTCGTCAAATTTAAACAGAGGCATTTTTTTACTTTCTTTTACATTATTACAACTTATTATAATAAAAAAAAATAATGGAAATATATACTTAATTTTTTTCATTGAATTTTTTTTTCGTCTTTTTAGGTATGCTTACAGCTAACGTTCCCGCGCTTGGCGCCGTTGCGGCAATTTACGAAATTTTTTCTGAGTAGGGAAGGGTTTGAGGAAACCGTTAGGTTTCCGACGGACGATTTACTAGCAATGGCGCCAAACCGCTGTTAGCGGCTGTTTTTATTTTTTAAAATAAAGGTCCTTTAAAAACTCAGTTTTTTCGCTTCTACTTTTCGGTTCTTTTTTGTTATTATCGGATAAACTAATTCCAATTAATCTGCTATTCCTTACTCCGCTCAATATAAAACTTTCAATATTTTGGTCAATGATTTTTAACCTCCAAATGATATATTTTTCAGTTTCATTTAGTTCTATTTTTTCTACTTCAATTTTCTTGTCATCTTTTAACCAATGTTCAGATTCCCAAGTATAGAACTTATTTAAAAAATCAAGTTCACTTAAATCTTTAGAGTAAAATTCAAATTTTTCTGTTTTTCGAACAGAAATTAATAGGGTAAGTTTGTTTTTTTTATTGTTAAAACCATATTGTCCTGATTTCTCTACTTTTCCAAGCATTTCCCATTTTCCAGGTAATTCAAAAAGCTCATCGTTAATTAAGAATGGAGTTTTAGTTTGACTAAATAAGCTATTAGGGATAATTAAAAGCGTAAAAAGTATAAATAAGTATTTCAATTTCATTTGGTAATTATTTCTGTTGAATATTTATGAGCAAATTTTAGTCCAAAATAGCCGCTAACGTTCGGCGGCTTCACGAAGTGGCGATTTAGCGAACGATTTTTTTCGGTTAAATTTAATGTTTTTTCGTGAAGAAAAAACATGTGGCATTTAAGCTTCTCGTCATTTCGTGAAACCGCTGTTAGTGGCTGGCTTTTTTTATATTTTCTAATTTGTTTAAACTTTCACATTCACCATATCTTTCCCAATTATATTTTTCACTTGTAAAATCTATAATTTGGCATTTAAAACAGATTTTTGCTATTCCAACAATTTTATTATTATTTCTAAATACATAAATATCACGATAAATTGGTGCGCAAGCATTTTCTTGCATTTCATTACAAAATTCAGAGGCAAAAATCTCTCTATATATCTTTATATTCGAATTTTCAACTGTTACTTTTTTAAAGTTTAGATTTTGGAGTTCCGATACAAATGTAGTATCACTATTTTTTGCAGGTAAATTGGTTTCAAGAATTTTTAGATATTTTTTTTCGTTTTCATCTAAGTTTTTGTAATGCTTTTTGTTAATTGACAAAGATATTAATGATTTATTATCTGTAGAATAATGTTCAACTTTATCAAAGTAAAATTGTTCAATTTTTTTTTCAGATTTTTTGTTCTTGCAGTTAACATTAATAATTAAAACACAAAGGGTAATAAATAATTTGAATGATTTAAACTTCATGAGGTTATGTTTTTAAGTTTCTGCTGTAAGCTTGCCACTAACGTCCTGCGGCTTCATGAAGTAGCGAAGTTCGTGACTGATTTGTTTCTGCTAATATAAGATTTTGCAGCGGAAAATTGGTAACCGGCTTAAACAGCTTTCGCTATTTCATGAAACCGCTGTTAGTGGCAGTTTATTTTTTCACAAACATGATTATTTGTTTTAGTTTTTCTGAATCATCTTTATAAGCTACTATTTGTCCAATATTTTCTACTGTAAACCCGAGTAAAGTTTCATTTGGTTCAGAAATTCTATTCTTTTTTTTCTCTTTAATGTTATTATAAATGTAAAATGGAGTTTTTAATATTCCTGAAGGAAATCCCCACCATCCTAACAAAGCTGTTGAGATTATTGATTCTTCATTTTTTTTATCTAAACAATCTGGACAACCAATTATTGGTTCTTCTCTGAAAACTGAAAATAATATGAAACTTTTTGCAGTGTACATAATTGTTGCATTGAGTTTTGCAGTTTTATTTCCACATAACGGACACGGTAGACTTCTCAATCTTTGAGATAATTCTGTTACTTCTTCGATTGAATATTCTCTTTTTTGAGCTGCTTTTGCTCCTTCTAAAATATTGGGATTTAAGTTTCTTTTTTTAATTTCGTTTTCAATTATTTCTAAAACTTCAGGTCTTAATTCATGAGCTTTTTCCGTTGCAGTATTTATTAATTGAGAATCAGTTTTTTTTGAATAAAATTCAGCAATATCTTTTAAATCATAACCACTACTCATAATATATTTTCTTTTTAGTATTCTGTTCTCTTTTATGGCTGTTGCTGTATGTTAAATTGCCACTAACGTCCCGCCGGCTTCACGAAGTGGCAGACTTCGGGACTGAGTTCTTTCTGCTAAGATAATATTTCTTGCGAAAGAAATACATGAATTTTGCAATTATGCTGCCATTGCGTGAAACCGCTGTTAGCTGCTGTATTATTTAAATTTTGACAAAACTGAAGAATGTTTTTAAATATTTTTCTGAACCAAATATTTGTTTTTCGGCGCTTTCTATGGTTAAGAAATTAATGAATTGTGCAAAATTGCAATCAACATTCATCCTTTCAATTTTGTTATAAAAAACCTTTCCGCTGATTGGAATACCGTTTTTATCGTTTGCATTAGTCATAATAATGCAACGCTTGTTGTCTATTGGGATTATGAATTTGTTTTCTTCATTGAATTGTTCTCTGAAATCCATGTTTTTTAAATGTCCAGTTTCATCAACAATTAGAAATGGATTATCGCTAGTTAAAAATTCAGAGCTATCTGATAATTTTGCGACTTTGAATATTTTGTATTCATGTTTTTTTGTAAACTCGATCAAGGTTTTTCCAATATGTCCAGCTTTGTATTCTTCTTTAATAATATCCATTTCGTGTTCAAGTTCTTTTGGAATATTTTTGAAGAATAAATCAAATTGTTTTGGAGTTCTGCAATGTAATGAAAGGAGAAACATTAATAGGCGTGTTCTCTCTTCTATTGTTATGATTATCTCTGAATCTTCACAGATAAGTTTTTTGTATAGTTTCTCGTAATGATTTTCTACTTCAAAATCGTAAAAAATTGTTTCAACCACCATAGGTTCGTTTGATTTTTTTACCGTATAGAAATTATCATTTACTGTAGCACTTTTAAGAGAAAGAGGTTTTTCTAAATCAAGATTTTCTTTTCCAAAATCTTTTTTTTGCTTTAATTTTCTATAAATAAACGTTCCGTCATCTGAAAAATTTTTCAGATAACATCTTGGAGTTGTATGGTGGTCATTTTTATGTTGAAATTTTGCCATGAAGTTCTGAAATATAGCAGCTAACGTTCCGCAGCTTGCAGAAGTGGCGGTTTAAGGAAGCCTAAACTTTCGGTTTTTAACTGACTTTGCAAGTACAAAACCAACTTTAAATTAAGCCCAAAACCCGCCATTTTTGCAAACTGCTGTTAACTGCCGTTTTTTTATTTCTTTACTTTTGCTTGTAATATTTCAATTATATCCTTTTTAGATTTTTCACTTTCTGTTGAAAATCCAAATTTCGACATTCCAAATCCCATAAGCAACATAAATAATGGAATTATACAAGCATAAATTGGACCTTCTCCAATAATTGCTCCAATTAGGGTTGCAATAAATCCAAATGAAACTCCACCAAACCAAAGTATCATAAAACCCATAACAAATCCCGCTGGTTTTAATTCAACCTCAATTTCTGTTCCGTTTAGTTTTTCAATTATTTTACCATTGATTTCAGGAAGAAATGAATTTTTGTAATTTATAATTCTTGTAACATTAAAATTATCACCAAATATATTTCCTTCGAATTTCTTTCCGCTTTCTACATTTTTATTTCCAAATCCAAAATTCTGTTTTGGTCTTATGTTTAAATTCAACTCTTCAATTACTTTGGATTTTGACAATTCAGTAATTAGAGTTAACTTTTCAATTGGTAATATTTTCATTTTCTATTCTTTAATTGCTTTTCGGGAAATAAAATCATTGGATTTTCTGTTTCGATTGGCTCGAATTTAAATCCCATTAATTCTGGTTCATTTTCGGTATTGAATGATAGAATAAATCTCAAACTATCACATTTCATATAGTATTCATAAATAAATGCAGTTTGGTCAATTCCTCCTATATTTTTTTCAGTGAAAAAATCCACGAATTTTCCATCTTTATTTTTCCAATCACAGTTTTGTCTTATTCCTCCAATAATTGGTTCAAGTTGTTCTTTTGGAAAATATTTAGCTGGAAATTTTTCGCCAATATTTGGATTGTCTAAATTTTCCATAATATAATTGGCTTGTTCTTGAAGCAAATTAAATTTCTGCATTTTTCTCCAACCAATAAATCCAATTATTCCGATAATTAAAACAATAACTCCTAAAATAATTCCAATAATTTTTAATCCTTTTTTCATATTTTCGTTTTTCGTTTTTTTTTTTTTTGGTAAAATGGCAGTTAACGTCCCGCCGGCTTCACGAAGTGGCGATTTAGCGGACGATTTATTTTCGGTTAAATTTAATGTTTTTTCGTGAAGAAAAAACATGAGGTATTTAAACAGCCCGCCATTTCGTGAAACCGCTGTT
>NZ_SBKO01000003.1 GCF_004122165.1 Flavobacterium amnicola | reverse complement strand
AAAACTCACGAGGGACGCGTGAGGGATGATAGCGGCATCCTTTTATAGTTGTCTTCGAGAACCTCAGACAACTTATAAAAGATACAGCGAACAGCCCGGCCCGAAGGGACACGCCCAAATAAGAAATACACTTATATATAGTAAATAAAAATCCCATCTGATACAGATGGGATTATAACAATATAAGTAGTGTGCTATTTGTTTTCTTCTATTTCTTTTTGCTTGGCTTCTTGCTCCGCTCGAATGGCTTTTACTTTTTCACGCCATATTTTTTGCAATTCAGTATAGTTGTGTCCGAGTTTTGATTCTTGCTTTTGCAAACGACCATCTATAAACGATCGGTACAAAATACTTTCAATTAAATAATCCTCGGCTACATTATTGGGTTCGTATTTCGATTTTAAATTAATATCAAACAAGCTAGCGGTATTGTTTGCCCAAAAGGCTTTCCATCCGCTTTTTAAATCATGAATCAAATCGAATGTTGTGGTTCCTGTTTGGCGATGAATTAATTTTACCAATATTTGTCCGTCCTTGCGACTTAGTTTTTTTAATTGTGCCTCAAATTCATCGGTTAGATAGCCTTCCACAATTTTGAAATACTTCTTCTTGTCTCTTTCTGATTTTAATAATTTCATTCCTTTATTTAACGCTACCAATCGATCGGCTGCAATTTTAGCATAAGGATAGGTTTTTTGCACGCGTCGTTGCAAAATCATAAATCGCTTTCGTTCCTCATCGGTTTTGAAATTATAAGCACGATTGGTCACCACAACCTCTTCCAGCTGATAGGACACTTGGGCAAGAGTATCTTTATCTTCTAACTTCTTCTCAACTTCAAGCGAATCAATCTTTATTTCTTGAGCATTGGATTGTAGCGCACCAAATAGCAAAACTATATATATAAGTAGGTGTTTCATAAATGAATTAAAATTTTCCAAATTTATAGAAATATCTATCAACTGTTATACCAATTTTATAAATTAGCAAAAAAATAATTTATGGCAACAAAATCGATACTAAATAAGAAGTCGATTGACTTTTTAGAAAAATACCTTAATAATGCATCTCCAACCGGATATGAAAGTGAAGGACAGAAAATTTGGATGGATTATATCAAACCTTATGTAGATACATTTATTACCGATACTTATGGAACTGCGGTTGGAATCATCAACCCAGATGCTAAATACAAAGTTGTCATTGAAGGACATAGTGACGAAATTTCTTGGTATGTGAATTACATTACGGATGACGGATTAATATATGTGATTCGAAATGGAGGTTCTGACCATCAAATCGCGCCATCAAAGCGAGTAAATATTCATACCAAAAAAGGAATCGTAAAAGGTGTTTTTGGTTGGCCAGCTATTCATACACGTGGAAGAGGAAAAGAAGAAAATGCCACTCAGTTTAATATTTTTATCGATTGTGGTTGTTCTACTAAAGAAGAAGTGGAAAATTTAGGCGTTCATGTGGGTTGTGTGATTACCTATCCAGATGAGTTTATGATTTTAAACGAAAACAAATTTGTATGTCGTGCCATTGATAATAGAATGGGTGGATTCATGATTGCCGAAGTCGCTCGTTTATTAAAAGAAAACAAAAAGAAACTGCCTTTTGGTTTGTATGTAGTCAATGCGGTTCAGGAAGAAATTGGACTTCGTGGTGCCGAAATGATTACTCAAACCATTAAACCCAATGTAGCAATTGTGACCGATGTTTGTCACGATACCACTACCCCAATGATTGATAAGAAAATTGAAGGAGATTTAAAAATTGGTCGTGGTCCTGTAGTAGCTTATGCTCCAGCGGTACAAAACAAGTTACGTGAATTGATAACCGATACGGCTGAAGAAAATAAAATCCCTTTCCAGCGTCATGCCACTTCAAGAGTTACCGGAACAGATACGGATGCTTTTGCATATAGCAATGGTGGAGTTGCTTCGGCATTAATTTCACTTCCGTTGCGTTATATGCACACTACTGTAGAAATGGTTCACAAAGAAGACGTGGAAAATGTAATTAAACTGATTTATGAAACTGTTTTAAAAATTGAAAACAACGAAAGCTTTTCTTATTTTAAATAAAAAATAAAAAGTTTGTCCTCAATAAAAAAACAAACCCTGTTAGAGTTTTTTAATTCTGACAGGGTTTTTATAATATTCTTTAAATACTTTTACTGATAAAAATAATTTAAAACTATAGAATTAACTGAACTTGAACTACTAATAGGATAATTATTTGAATTGTAACTGTAATGCTTTACACTATGTTCTATAGCGGTTCCGTTTTGTACGTCGTATAATCTCATTTCATTATTTATCGTACTTCTAGCTTGAACCTCATAACCAACAGACATATATTTTATTTTATCCAATCCTACAACATTTTTAAAAGGATTATTCTTATTATCATATTCAAAAGTTACTGTTGCATTGTATGAATCGTTTGCACTATCATAATCATAATCTTTACTTATTACATCACGGTTTGAATTTAAAGAAAGTTTTGATTGATCAAGTAGACTGAATGTAGTTCCTCCATTTGTACTTTGAAAAGCTCGAATAATTATTACACTATTAGCTAAAGAATACGACAAATATTCTTCTATTATATTGTTGGTTGAAATTTCATTTTGGGTTCTTTTAGAAAGTTTACCATTAGAATATTCATATGTTGTTTCATATTGTATTTGTCCAAGATTATCTCTTTTAATTACTTCTGTTATATAATTACCTTCATAAGTTATTTCAACTTTTTCCAAATTATAATTATTAGTAATACTAATTAATTTATTCCCTTCATAATTATAATACGTTTCATTTGAACTATCTCTATTTTTAGTTTTAATCAATTTTATTACTTTTGAAGTAGTTGGAGGAAGGTAATTGTTAGTGGAAACTTCATCACTTGAGCACGAAGTTGATAAAACAAACACACACAATACGTAGGCCATTATTTTTTTCATAAAAATTCAATTTGAGGGTGCAAATAAAAATAAAAAAAACAACAACCAATCAATGTAATTAAGATTTTAACATTTAGCATTTTTTATTAAATTTACAATACTAAAACCGACCAAATGCAATCGAAAGCTTTAACTGTAACTGACTATTTGAATGAAATTCCTGAAGAACGAAAAGATGGATTTAATAAGTTGAGAGATACAATTCTTAAAAATATACCCGAGGGTTTTCAAGAAGGAATGGGTTATGGCATGATGGGCTATTCTGTTCCACATAGTATTTATCCAAGTGGCTATCATTGCAATCCGAAAGATCCCCTTCCATTTGCTGGACTTGCGTCACAAAAAAACTTTATTGCCTTTTATCATATGGGGATTTACGCCAATCCAGAGTTACTGAATTGGTTTACTGCTGAGTTTCCGAAACATTCAAAAAAGAAATTAGACATGGGAAAAAGTTGTATCCGATTTAAAAAACCTGAAGATATTCCGTTTGAATTGATTGGCGAATTAATGCAAAAAGTAACCGTTCAAGATTGGATCACAACCTATGAAATGGCTTTCAAAAAATCAAAATAGCAAATAAACAATCTAAAACTATAAAACTATGAGAATTTTAAAGAGAATCCTTTTTGTCTTGCTGGCTCTTGTTGGAATTGTATTGCTAGCAGGATTAGTCATGACCAAAGATTATGCGGTAGAAAGAGAAGTAACGATAAACCAACCTAAAGACAGTGTTTTTAATTATGTTAAAATGATGAAAAACCAAGATTATTTCAGTGTTTGGAACATGAAAGATCCTAATTCGAAAAGAACTTTTACAGGAACAGATGGTGAAATTGGTTTCATTTACAGTTGGAATGGAAATGAAGATGTTGGAGAAGGCGAACAAGAAATTAAGAAAATTGCACCCGGCGAACGTATCGATATGGAATTACGTTTTAAACGCCCGATGGAATCTACTGATTATGCTTATTTTGTTACAGAAGGAATTTCTCCGAATCAAACTAAAGTAAAATGGGGCTTTAATGGAAAAATGCCTTATCCTTTTAATGTCATGATGCTTTTCATGAATATGGACGAAATGCTGGGTAAAGATTTACAAGCGAGTCTCGATAATTTGAAAAATAACCTTGAAAAGAAATAGTTTCAAACAACCTCAATAAAAAAAGTCCCTTTTAAAAGGGACTTTTTTAGTGACTAATTTTTACTTTAAAGCAGCAATGGCTTCACTTGCTTTAGACAATTCGGCATACTTTAACGCGGTATACCCTCTTTCATCTTTCGTTTTTTTATCCGCTCCGTTTTTCAACAATAGATCAATAATTTCTGACTTGTTGTAACGTGCCGCCAACATTAATGGTGTAACTCCATTTGAAGCTTGGTTCACATCCACTCCATATTCAATAAATTTCTTAACGGCTTCCAAGTCGCCTTTAATAATTGCATTACAAATCGGAGAATCTACGAAATAAACTGTTTCCGATTTTTGTGACAGTTTAACGTTTGATGCAAATGATTGATTTGCGAAAGCTCCAAGAGCTAATCCTAAAATAATGATTGTTTTTTTACTCGTGTTTAGTACATTGATTTTTTTGTACTCGTGAATCGTTGATTTCATAATGATTGATTTTTGATTAATGATTTATAAAAATAGACGTTGAAAAATCCCTTGCGTTACATAAAAATTAATATCCTAACAAAACTTTAACACTCACATTTTCAGAATCGATAAATACAAATCACAAAAAAACCACGCAAAGCGTGGTTCATGCAACTTAAAATAGTTTTGTTTTATTTATTCAAATAAGCGACAACATTCTTTTCAATTCGTTCTTGAATATTTGATACATCTGCTTTTACAAATGCTTCTCCGATAATATTTTCATACAATTCGATATAGCGTTCTGAAACAGTGGCAATATAATCATCGGTCATTTCTGGGATTTGTTGTCCTTCTTTTCCTTGAAAATGATTAGCAATTAACCATTGGCGTACAAATTCTTTAGACAATTGTTTTTGGGCTTCATTTTTGTCTTGTCTTTCTTGATAACCTTCGGCGTAGAAATAACGAGAAGAATCGGGTGTATGAATTTCATCAATCAATACAATTTTTCCTTCTTTGGTTTTTCCGAATTCATATTTAGTATCGACTAAAATCAATCCGCGAGAAGCCGCAATTTCTGTTCCTCTTTGAAATAAAGCTCGTGTATATTTTTCTAATACCAAATAATCTTCTTCCAAAACAATTCCGTTTTCTAAAATCGCTTCGCGAGAAATATCCTCGTCATGCGTACCTAAATCGGCTTTCGTAGTAGGTGTAATGATAGGTGTGGAAAACTTATCATTTTCTTTCATTCCATCTGGCATTGCAACGCCACACAACATTCTTTTTCCAGCGGCATATTCACGAGCGGCATGACCTGACAAGTAACCTCGAATCACCATTTCCACTTTAAACGGTTCACACAAATGACCAACCGCTACGTTTGGATCTGGAGTGGCAATAAGCCAATTGGGTACAATATCTTCCGTCAGCTGCATGAATTTGGTAGCAATCTGATTTAATATTTGACCTTTGTATGGAATTCCTTTTGGCATTACGACATCAAAAGCTGAAAGCCTATCGGTGGCAATCATGACCAAAATTTCATCATTAATATTGTAGACTTCACGAACTTTTCCGTGATAAACCGATTTTTGACCCGGAAAGTTGAATTGGGTCGAAGTAATTGTATTCATTAGTGTTGTGTTGCCCTTCGATAAACTCAGGATAAATTGTGGTGCAAAAATAGTTTTTTAAAACCGATGTTCAAAAATTATTTTAAAACGGATCTTCGAATCAAACTATTGAACAACTTGTAACCCAAGCATTGTCTTAAAAACTTCATGATTTTGGCATCAAAACCAATGGTGTAGCGTTTGAATGTTTTCGGTGGATTTTCGGCAATCTCAAAAATTTTATGGATAATTTTAGGTATCAGCTCTTTGTTTTTGTTTGATTTCTTAATCAAAATTGCTGAAATTCTATCCATTAACACATTATAGGATTCGATATCTGTATTTTCTGACTTGGTGACATTGGCTTGAAAATTCGTATTGGCATTTCCGAACTGAACGGTACAAACCTTAATATTAAAATCAATTAATTCGTAAGCCATGCATTCTGAAAAACTCTCCACTGCTTTTTTGGTCGAATGATAAAAACTACCCAAAGGCAAATTTACCAATCCGGCAATGGAAGAAATATTAATAAACAGTCCGCTTTTTTGATTTCGGAATACAGGAATAAATGCACGACATACTTTTACAACGCCAAGCCAATTGACTGCAACAATTTGATCTATTTTTTCGTCTTTAGAAAGTTCGACAAAACTTCGGTACCCAATTCCTGCATTATTAATGACTACATCAATGGTTTGGTATTTTTTTGCTATTTCAATTTTAGCATTTTCGATACTTTCCGAAGAAGTAACATCCAACAAATAACATTTTATATTGGGAAAGTCTTTAAAATCAAAACCATGATCCAAATGAATCATTGTCGCAATTACATTCCAACCATTTTTTGAAAAATGAAATGCAAGTTCCTTTCCTAATCCGCTTCCAGCTCCAGTTATAAGTACATTTTTCAAAATTCTATGCTTTAAAAAACAAATAAAAGCTATTTCATTATAATATGCAAAGTCGATTTACAAAAAAAGGAATGTCTTTACACATTCCTTTTTTCTATTATTTTCTAATGTCTTATTAATCATTGTTTTCAATACTCTTATAAGCATCAATTATCTTTTTAACCAATCGATGGCGTACAATATCTTTATCATCCAAATAAATAATTCCGATCCCGTCAACATCTTTTAATACCAAAATGGCTTCTTTAAGTCCCGAAATGGTTCTGCGAGGTAAATCGACCTGACCCGGATCGCCTGTAATGATAAATTTCGCATTTTTCCCCATACGCGTCAAAAACATTTTCATTTGACTATGCGTTGTATTTTGTGCTTCATCTAGAATCACAAAAGCATTATCTAAAGTTCTACCACGCATAAAAGCCAAAGGCGCTATTTGAATAATCCCTTTTAATAAATAATCTTCCAAGGTTTGTGGTGGAATCATATCACGCAAGGCATCATATAAAGGTTGCATGTACGGGTCTAACTTTTCTTTCATATCACCAGGTAGAAAACCGAGATTTTCTCCTGCTTCTACCGCAGGACGGGTTAAAATAATACGTTTCACCTGCTTTTCCTTTAACGCTTTAACGGCCAAAGCTACACCTGTATATGTTTTTCCGGTACCTGCAGGTCCGACAGCAAATACCATGTCATTTTTTTGAACATAATCGACCAATTTTTGCTGATTCGGCGTCATGGCCTTTATCAGCTTCCCTCCTAGCCCATGTACCAAAATTTGATCACTGGCATCCATCACCCCGGTTTGCTGTGCATCGCCTTCAATCACACGCATAATCACATTGTCGTCTATATTATTAAATCGACTAAAATGTGTCATCAATCGCCTAAATCGTATTTCAAATTCATCTAAAACTTCTTCTTCTCCAAACGCTTTCAAAGTTGTACCGCGAGCTACAATTTTAAGTTTTGGATAGTACTTTTTGATAGACTCCAAATGGCTATCATGAGCGCCCCAAAATTCTTTTGGCGCAATGTTTTCTAATTCGATGATTCTTTCGTTCAAAGGCTTAAAAATTTAGTTAAAAATAAATTCGTTATGTTTCTCTCAAATCTACTAAATTTACCAAAACATTTCAGGAATAGTTATAAACAAAATAATGTCAATAATTACACTTACAACCGATTTTGGTTTGAAAGATCACTTTGTGGGCGCACTAAAAGGTAAAATTTTATCTAAATATTCTGAAGCTCAGATTATTGACATTTCGCATGATATCGATTTGTTTAATATTGCAGAAGCCAGTTATGTTGTAAAATCAGCGTATACCAGTTTTCCTGAAGGAACAGTACACTTAATTGGGGTAGATAGTGAAAGAACGGTGGACAATAAACATGTGGTTTTACATTACAACAACCATTACTTTGTTTGTGCAGATAATGGCATTTTAAGTCTGATGTTGCAAAAAGAAAAACCCCAAAAGCTTTTTGAAATTACTATTGCCGACCGATTGGAAAGCAATGCAAGTGACATGGATATCTTTTTAAATGTGGCTTCCCATATTGCAAAAGGAGGTGCATTGAACGCTATTGGGATTGAATTGGAACATTTGAAACCTATAAATGAAATTCAAGCCAATACCGAATCTGACAACAACAGCATCAAAGGAAATATCATTTATGTGGATCATTTCGGGAATTGTGTTACCAATATTTCACAAGAGATGTTTTACAACATTGGAAAAGACAGAACTTTCGAAATTAAATTCGGCACTAAAACCATCAAAAAAATTCATCAATCGTATTCCGATTTCGTAGTACGAGAAAATTATACTTTAAAAGATTACGAAGGCGAAAAACTTGCTTTGTTTAATGAAGCGGGGTTTTTAGAAATTGCTATTTATAAAAGTAATCCAAATACTGTAGGCTCGGCGAATTCACTTTTAGGATTGAAATACCGCGATGTAATTAGTGTGCAATTTAAATAGCCTGCATTAAAAAATAAAATTATGTTTGTTAGAATAGTAAAATTAAGTTTCCACGAAGAAAATATCCCCTCATTTTTAGAAAATTTTGAAGAAATGAAAGAAAAAATCCGAAATGCTCCTGGCAATCGTTTTTTGGAATTGTATCAGGATAAAAATAATCCGTGTATCTTTTTTACTTATAGTTATTGGGAAACGGAAGACGATTTAGAAAACTATCGCAATTCGGAATTGTTTTATGACGTTTGGACATTTACTAAAAAACTCTTTAATGACAAACCAGAGGCATGGAGCGTCGATAAATTAGTTTCCTTAAAATAAACTTAAAAGTTTAGGCGTTTAGAAGTTTATGCTATTTTTGCCAAAGATTATCAAACAAATACACGAATAAACATAGATGAAAGCTATACTCTATAAAGAATTCCGGTCCTTTTTTGGCTCGCCGATAGGATATTTAGTCATTGCCATTTTTTTGCTACTCACAGGGTTGTTTTTGTGGGT
Organism: Flavobacterium amnicola; assembly: GCF_004122165.1. Lineage (GTDB taxonomy): Bacteria > Bacteroidota > Bacteroidia > Flavobacteriales > Flavobacteriaceae > Flavobacterium > Flavobacterium amnicola. The sequence continues at coordinate 217,875 of NZ_SBKO01000003.1, read as the reverse complement.
ATTTGATGGCGATTACAATATTTTAAACTCAGGCTTTGCCGATTTAACGCCATTTTTCACTATTGCCCCTTGGATTTTACTATTCTTAATCCCAGCGGTGACCATGAGAAGTTTTGCCGATGAAAAAAAACAAGGCACTATGGAATTATTACTTACCAAACCGATGAGCTTACTAGAAATAGTAAACGGTAAGTTTTTGGGTTCTTTCATTCTTTTAATTATTGCAATTATTCCGACTTTAGTATATGTTAAAGTAGTCTACGATTTAGGATTGCCTGAAGGTAATTTAGATTTCGGAAGTACGCTTGGCTCTTATTTCGGATTGCTTTTTTTAATGGGAGCGTATACTTCCATCGGTATTTACACTTCGTCTTTATCTGACAATCAAATTGTAGCCTTTCTACTTTCAGTTTTACTTTGTTTTGCTTTGTATTTTGGTTTTCAAGGAATTTCTACAATTGCAGCATTTGGAAACTTTGGCAACACTATTGCATCTTTAGGAATGGATTATCATTATAAAAGTATCTCACGTGGTGTGATTGATACACGAGATGTGATGTATTTTCTAAGTGTGATTATTGTCTTTATTTCATTAACTGTTTTAAAATTAAAAACCTACAAGCAATAATGAAAAAATTTCTATACTTAATCGTTGGTTTATTAGTTTTAAACATCATTGGTAATTTCTTTTTTTTCCGATTTGATTTAACGCAAGACAAAAGATATACGCTTTCTGATACTACTTTAGACATTTTAAAAAATGTAAAAGAACCCTTGTATATTGATGTGTTCTTGGAAGGAAATTTTCCACCTGAATTCAAACGATTACAATCGGAAACCAAACAAATGTTAGAAGAATTAAAAGCCTATAATTCCAATATCATCTTTCAGTTTGTGAATCCGTTGGAAAATCCTGATGAAGCAGAAGCAGTGATGGCATCTTTTTACGAACGTGGTCTAACGCCGATTAAAATCACAGTCGACGAAAAAGGGAAACAATCGCAAGAAGTGGTGTATCCGTGGGCCATTGCTACCTATAAAAGCAAGAGCACCAAATTGTCTTTATTGAAAAATAAATTAGGCCAATCGACCGAGCAAAAAGTGGTGAGTTCTGTTCAGCATTTGGAATATGCTTTTGCCGATGCTTTACACAAAATTTCGACTGAAAAAAAGAAAAAAATAGCCTTCATAAAAGGTAAAAAAGAATTGGCAGATGTTTTTAAGGCCGATTTCTTGCAAACGGTACGTGATACTTATTTTATTGCCCCTTTTCCGTTAGATTCGGTAAAAACCAATCCAGAGTTGTTTGCGAAAGCATTAAAAACTTTCGATTTGGCAGTCATTGCCAAACCAAAAGCTACTTTCACCGACCAAGAAAAACAAGTATTGGACCAATTTATCATCAATGGTGGTAAAACCCTTTGGTTATTGGATGCTGTGGATATTGATATGGACAACCTGAAGAAAACAGGAACCAGTTTAGCCTTCCCAATCGATTTGGGTTTAAACGATATGTTTTTTAAGTATGGTTTCCGAATCAATCCGTTTTTAGTCAAAGACATGCAAGCCGTTCCCATTGCTTTAGCGACCGGAAATCAAGGAAACGAAACACAATATCAAAACTATCCATGGCTGTATTCTCCGTTTGTTTTTACCGAAAGCAAACATCCTATCGTGAACAACATTGACGGAATTAAATTTGAATATGCCAACCCAATTGATACACTTAAAAACGGCATTAAAAAAACGATTTTATTAAAGTCATCTCCCTATTCTAAAAAAATTGGAACACCGGTAGAAGTTAATTTGGAAATGGTGAATGAAAAACCAAATGCGCAAGACTACTTACCCGGAAATATGAATGTTGGAATTTTACTGGAAGGGAAATTTCACTCGGTATTTGAAAACAGGGTTTTGGCTTTTAAAGATGCTACTTTTAAACCCACAAATAAAAATTCCAAAATGATTGTCGTTTCCGATGGAGATGTGATCAAAAATCAATTGGATGAGCGTGGACAACCAATGGAATTGGGATTTGATAAATGGACGAATCAAGTCTATGCCAATAAAGAATTCTTGATGAATTGTGTGAATTATTTATTAGACGACAACGGACTTATTAACATTCGTAGTAAAGAAGTTGATTTGCCTTTGTTGGATAAAGAGAAAGTATCGGAAAACTATACCTACACGCAGTTCTTGACTGTTGGGCTTCCGCTGGTGATTTTAGGTCTATTCGGCATCGCATTTACGTACTTGAGAAAACGCCGTTTTTCAAAATAGTTGTTGATAAAAAATATTTCATAAACTAATAGTTTACGATATATTTGTAACACATTAAAAAAATCCTAGTTTTTAGGAAAATACATTTAAATACAAAGCAATGAAATTTATTGTATCGAGTTCTTATTTATTAAAACAATTACAAGTCTTAGGAAGTGTTATTAATAGCAGTAACACCTTGCCTATTTTAGATAACTTTTTATTCGAATTAAAACAAAACCAATTAATCGTTTCTGCCTCTGATTTAGAAACGACAATGTCGGCTACATTAGAAATTGATTCGAAAAGTGAAGGAAGTGTGGCTGTTCCAGCAAAACTATTATTAGAAATTTTAAAAACATTTCCTGAGCAACCCTTAACCTTTACAGTAGAAGAAAACAATACTATTGAAATTAGTTCTCAATCGGGTAAATATGCATTAGCATATGCTCCTGGTGACGAGTTCCCGAAATCAGTAAATTTAGAAGAACCTTCACAAACGGTTGTTCCAGCTGAAGTATTGTCGACAGCGGTGAGCAAAACTATTTTTGCTGCAGGTAATGATGATTTACGTCCGGTGATGAGTGGTGTATTCTTTCAGTTTTCTCCAGAAGGATTAATTTTTGTAGCGACTGATGCACACAAATTAGTAAAATATGCGCGTACAGATGTAAAAGCATCGCAAGTAGCCGATTTTATTATGCCAAGAAAACCTTTAACTATTTTAAAAGGAATCTTAGCGACTTCAAATGCTGAAGTTACCATTGAATACAATGATGCGAATGCTACGTTCTCTTTCGATAATTACATATTGACTTGTCGTTTAATTGATGGTAAATATCCAAATTATGAAGCGGTAATTCCGAAAGAAAATCCGAATAAATTATTAATAGATAGAACACAATTTTTAAGTTCTGTTCGTCGTGTGGCTATTTTCTCTAACAAAACAACACACCAAATTCGTTTAAAAATTGCTGGTGCTGAGTTGAATATTTCTGCTGAAGATATTGATTACTCGAACAAAGCAGAAGAGCGTTTGACTTGTGATTACCAAGGTGATGATATGCAAATTGGATTCAACTCACGTTTCTTAATGGAAATGTTGACGAATTTACAAAGTGACATGATTCAGTTGGAAATGTCTATGCCAAATAGAGCAGGAATTTTAACTCCAGCGGATGGATTAGATGAAGGAGAAACTGTTACGATGCTTGTAATGCCCGTAATGCTTAACAACTAAACTATATTACCAAACCAAATATTTCTAAAAAAACCATTCGTTATTGAATGGTTTTTTTTTATTTAAGTCAAACTCAAACTCTCAATGATTCTATCGAGTTTATCGTGATTAATAGGTTTTGAAATAAAGTCTTTTACAACAGAATATTCTTTTGATTTTTCAATATCATTGGCATCTATAGATGAAGACATAATAAATACGTTGAGTTGGTTTTTGAGTTCGGTTTTTTCTAGTTGATCTAAAAATTGCCAACCATCTAATAACGGCATGTTCAAATCCAACAATATGACACAGGGCAATTCGGAATCTTTAGAAAACAATAATTCTAAAGCCTGATGACCATCTTTAAAATCGGCCACTTTTCCAAAATTGTGATGTTTTTCTAAAAGTTTTTTCAACACAAAAACAAAAATAGAGTCATCATCAATGATATACGTTTTTTTGATCTCTACTGTGGTCATATAAAATATAAATTAAAAGTGGTTCCTACATTTACTTGACTTTCTACTTCAATTCTTCCACCCATAGATTCCAGATGGTTTTTGATCATAAATAACCCCAATCCTACAGCATCGGTGTTTCCATGAAAGGTTTTATACATTCCGAAAATTTTATCTTTATTTTTTTTCAAATCAATTCCTATTCCGTTATCGGTAATCGAAAATTTCACTTCATCCTCAATTTTGGCGGCAGTGATTTTAATTTCCGGATTTCTTTCGGGCGACCTGTATTTGATTGCATTGGTAAGTAAATTAAAAATAATGCTTTCCAAATACGATTGCGTAGCAAAAATCTCAATATCCGAATCGACATCAATTGTAATGCTTGCATTATTCGTCAACACAATGGCATTAATTCCTGTTAATGCTTTTTCGATTTCTTTTTTAAGATTTAACGACGTTTTTTCATTTTTTATTCCGCTTTGAATAGCAACCGTTTCATTCAGGTAAAAAATTGTTTCCGATAGTTTGTTTGTACTTTGTTTTAGCATATTAAAATATTCACTTTGCTCGTTTCTATCGTCCGTTTCTTCGTACAAATCTAGAATCATAGACAAATTACTCGTATGCGAACGAATATCATGCGAAACAATATGAGTAAAGTTAATTAGCTTCTCATTTTGATTTTCAGTAATCTTATACAGTCTGTTTTTTTCTTTTTCCGTTTCTTTTCGTTCCGAAATATCTCGAGTAACTACAATATATTTGGTGTACTTGCCATTTTCATCATAAATGATATTGGCCGAATCTTCTCGCCAATGGTACACCCCATCAGCGCCCATAAATCGTTGTTCATATTTAATTTCTCTAACACGTTGCTCGAGCGAAGTATAAATTAAGGTTCTAACCCTATCTACATCTTCTGGATGAATTTTATCGAAAATGTCCTGCATCGAAAATTGTAAGTACTCGTTTTTATTATAGCCCAATAAAAGGCAATAAGATGGAGAAACATAAGTTAATCTTCCTTCTTCGATTACCGCTACCCCATCGGAAGTATTCTCGGTAATTAATCGAAGTTGCTGTTCACTTTCGACAAGTTGACTTTCAATATTTTTACGTTCATGAATATCTCTTGAGGTAATAATGTATTTCGAATAATTCCCTTCCTCGTCATAAATTATATTTGCTAAATCTTCCCGCCAATAATATTCTCCGTTTTTACTTCGAATTCTGAATTCACAAGTAAAGGTCTTCTTTTTCTCACTTATATTTTGGTAAACAAAATTTCTGACTCTTTCGTAGTCATCAGGATGCATTAAATCGAAAATACTGTTAACTGTAAATTCATTCAATTCATCATTTTCAAAACCTAAAAAGGATTGATAAGAAGGTGAAATGTATTTGAGTATTTGATTTTCAATGACAACAAAACCATCTGTAGAATTTTCAAAAATCAGTCGCAACTGATGTTCACTTTCTTTTAATTTAAGTTCGGTTTCTTTACGGTCTTGAATATCTCTGGAGATAACGATATAAACAGAATATTCATCACTATTTTCTTTATAAACGACACTTGCCGAATCTTCTCGCCAGGAATACTTTCCATCCGTTCCTAAAAGTCGGTATTCATAATTGAATTTAGAAACTTTATTTTCCAAATTATTATAAATAAAAGACTTCATCTCTTCTACATCATCCGGATGTATGAACGTAAATATTTCATCCAAGGATAAATTTTGAAGAAATTCAAAACTATATCCCGAAAGCTTGGAGTAAGCAGGAGAAACATAAGTGATTTTACTGTTTTCGATAATCATAATTCCATCAGAAGTATTTTCAGAAATAAATTCCAACTTCTTTTGATTTTCACTTAGCTTTAATTCCGCTTTTTTACGTTTTTCTTCTTCAATTGCCTGACTTAAATAATCAGCCAAAGCTCTCGCAAAGGAAATATCGTTTTCTGTCCAAACCCTAGGATCATCTCGGTGTTCGCAACAAAGCATTCCATGAAATTTACCACTCACCCGAATAGGAACATCTAACATATCCGTTATTCCCAAAGGTTTTAGATAATTATCGATGAGCTCAATGGTACTGTCATTATTGTAAACATCGTCGGCAACAATTGCCGTTTGATTATTTATGGCTTCCATGTACTTAGGTAGCTCTCTAGAATCGAGACTAAGAATTTTAGAATGACTGTTTTCTTTTTTATCGAAAAGATCTTTACAAACCAAACGATCTTTTTTTACTACCCAATAACTTGCTCTGTCTAAAGTCAAACCTTCAGTTGCTAAAAAAGTAATTTTTTTAATTTTTTCCTTTAAAGTAGTTTCACCATGTATCGAATACAGACTTAAGAGTAATTTATTTTGAAGGTCAGAAATATTTTTCTTCTTAATTAACTCGAGTTCTTGGTTCTTTTCTTCTGTGATATCCCGAGCAATCGTTACGGCTCTAAAGGCATGGCCAGTAATATCATAATGAATATTCATGATGTCTTCACGCCACATATAATCACCGTTTTTCTTATAACAACGAAAAGTATATTTTATGGATGGTAATTTAGCGGCCGCAGCGTCATATATTGTCTTGATTACTCTTTCTTTATCTTCAGCATGTGTAAGCTGGAACATATCATTTTTGTGGGAAAGATGCTTTTCTTGATCGGTCATTCCAATCATTTCCAAATAGGTTTTGGAAGCAAAAACCAGTTGCTCATTTTCAATAATATAAATACCATCGGAAATATTTTCGGAAATAAATTTAAAGCGATCCTGATTTTCCAACAACGATTGTTCGGCTTGTTTTCGTTTAAATTCTTCCGTAAAAAGAGTCAAAATATCCGCTACTGATCGAGCAAACGAAATGTCGGTTTCTGTCCAATTCTTCACCTCTTCTGTTTGTTCACAACACAAAATCCCTACCAGCTTTCCGTTTTCACGAATAGGGATATCTAGCATGCTTTCAATATTAAGGGGTTTTAAATAAATAGCATCCAAATTGCTAGTCCATTCATTTTTTGGTGCATTTGCTGCAACAATTGCTATCCCTTTTTGTAGTGCCTCAAAATATACTGGAAAATCTTCCTTTTTTAGAGCTTGTTGTTCAATAAAAACGGCATTTTCTGCATCGTACAATTTATTACATTTCAAAAGATCACCATCAAATTCCCAAATACTAGCTCTTGAAATTCCCAATCCTTGAGCAATAGATTTTGTAATTTGTTCTTGTAAATTATTTAAAGAGTTAAAACTGGAAAAAGAAGATTTGTACAGATTTAAAAGGATTTCAAACTGATTGATGGAGAAGTGTAATGAAATAGTATCTAATCCAGGCATTTATACTTCAATATTATTTAGTACAATTTAGTTTATTTTTTTCAAAAAAGCTATTTTTTTCTACGTAGTAACTCCTTTTATTGATAAATATTAACTTTAAACGATACCTTTGCAAAAAATAGTATACAAAATGGCATCATTTGAGCAGTTTAATTTAACCAAATCACTCCAAAAAGCGTTAGACGATTTACAGTTTACCACACCTACTCCTATCCAGGAAAAATCGTTTTCTGTAATTATGTCGGGACGTGATATGATGGGAATTGCTCAAACTGGAACAGGAAAAACATTTGCCTATTTATTGCCATTATTAAAGCAATACAAATTCGTTGACACCTACAACCCTAGAATTATGATTTTAGTGCCTACCCGTGAATTAGTGGTTCAGGTGGTAGAAGAAGTAGAAAAACTGACAACTTATATGTCGGTTCGTACACTAGGAATTTATGGAGGTGTCAATATCAACACACAAAAAAAACAAGTAAATCAAGGAATTGATATTATTGTGGGAACGCCAGGACGTATTATGGATTTGGCGCTTGATGGCGAATTAGGGCTTCAAGAAATAAACAAATTAGTAATTGACGAGTTTGATGAGATGTTGAACTTAGGTTTTCGTCCACAATTGACATCAATTTTGGCTATGTTAAAAAACAAACGTCAAAATATTTTGTTTTCGGCTACAATGACCGATGAAGTGGATGAAATTTTAAATGATTATTTCGATTTTCCGGAAGAAGTTACTTTGGCGCCATCGGGAACACCGTTAGAAAAAATCGAACAACTTTCGTATCATGTTCCCAATTTCAATACAAAAATCAATCTATTAAAGCATTTATTAAATACCGATGAGTCGTTAAGTCGAATTTTGGTTTTTGTGAACAACAAAAAAATTGCAGACATGCTTCACGAACGAATTGATGCCGAATTTCCGGAACAATTTGGGGTAATACACTCAAATAAATCACAAAATTACCGTTTGCAAACAATGGCGAGTTTTCAAGAAGGTGAACTACGTGGATTAATTACTTCCGATGTTATGGCACGTGGATTGGATATTTCAAATATCACTCACGTTATCAATTTCGAAATGGCGGAAATACCGGAACAATACATACACCGTATTGGTCGTACTGGTCGTGCCGATGCATCTGGAACTGCTATCAGTTTTATTGCACCAAGAGAAGAAGACATTAAAGTGGAAGCTGAATTATTGATGAATCTTGAAATTCCTGTTTTAGCATTACCCGCTGAAATTGAAATCTCAACCCAATTAATTGGCCCTGAAAAAGAAAAACAAAAGGTTAAATTTTTGATGAAAAAGGTCAAATTAGAAGGACAAGGAAATATTCACGAAAAAGCAGAAAAGAATAAAAAAGTTAACTTAGGAGGTCCTTCAAAAACGAAGAAAAAAACAGGAACTTCTGTCAATCGAAATATCTTGAAGGCGAGAGCCGCAAAGAAAAAGAAGAAATAAATACAACACTGTCCCAAATGAAAAAAATATCTTTTTTTATATTTTTTTTGATTCTTAAAAGTCAATGTTTTTTTTCTCAGTACATACAAGTCGACGATACTTATACTGCACAACAATTAATTGAAAATGTTTTCGCTGCTTCGGGGTGTGCTCAAGTCTCTAACTTTAGTGTAAATGGAGAAAATATTTCTGGTAATCTTAGTTATGGTTTTTTCCAAAGAGGAACCAGCAGTTTCCCTTTTCAAGACGGAATTTTATTAAGTACAGGTGCAGCAGTTTCAGCAATAGGTCCAAATTCTGGTTCGATTTTAAGTGATGGCTCAACCTCATGGGCTGGAGATGTCGATTTAGAAGCTGCACTGGGGATTTCCAATTCTATAAATGCGACCATTTTGGAGTTTGATTTTATTCCATTAACTTCAAAAATAAGTTTTGATTATATTTTCGCATCCGAACAATACCTTACCAATCCTTCCGCAAATCAATGTGGTTATACCGATGGATTTGCTTTTTTATTGAAACCCATTGGAAGTGCCACGTATACTAATATTGCTTTAGTTCCAGGCACATCAACTCCAGTATCAGTCAATACTATTAGAGGAAGCGGCACCGTTTGTCCTCCAGCCAATGAGATGTATTTTGATGCTTTCAATCCTAGTGAATATGCCACGGCCTATAATGGACAGACTAAAATTTTAAAGGCACAATCGGATGTTATTATTGGACAACAATATCATATCAAACTTGTGATTGCCGATCAAGGGAACAATTTATACGATTCAGGTATTTTTTTGGGAGGTGGTACTTTTCAAAGTGAAACTTTTTTAGGAAATAATAGAACCGTTGCCCTTGATAATCCGTATTGCTCGGGAGAGAATGTGATTTTGAACGCACAACAACCCGGAACCAATACTTATAAATGGTTTAAAGACGGAGTCGATACTGGAATTACAACTCCAACCTATACTGTAACCGACAATACCAATCCAAACGAAGTAGAATATTCGGTAGAAGTTGAAATCAATGGAAGTTGTATTTCTAAAGGAAAAGTCAGCATTCAATTTGTAGCGTTACCAATAGTAAGCAACCAAAATTTATCCCAATGCGACATCGATACCGATGGTCAAACCATTTTTAATTTATCGGAACTAGAAACGGTAATTAAAAATAATGATACAACGATAGAAACGGTTACTTTTTACGAAACACTTGGTGGTACTGTAATTACAAATCCTTCAAATTATAACAGCGGAAACAATACTATTTATGTGGAAGTTGAAAATAAATTCCATTGTAAAAGTACGGCTACTATAACTTTAAACATCTCAAGTACAGTATTTCAAACTGCAACTATATCTAAATGCGATACCGATACAAAAATTGACGGATTTACCGCCTTTAATTTACCGATCGAAGTCGACACAACACTAATTGCAACATTTCCTGGAACTACTACCGTTTCGTATTATAGTTCGGCCCCAAATGCAATCACACAAACTAGTCCACTATCTTCAAATTTTACAAATTCAATTATAGATTCCGAAACTATTTATGCTCGATTATCCAATGGTTTAAATTGCAACGGTATTGTAGCAGTAACCTTAATAATCAATCATATTGATTTAAATGATCTTACAGAAGAAACCCATTTTTTATGTAGCGGTCAAACTATGGTACTTAGTGTAAATCCGAGTTATTCACAGTATGATTGGTCTAATGAAACTGGAACGGAAACCTTTGAAACAACCATTTCCAATCCAAGCATCTATACCGTTGAAATGACCGATAGTAACGGTTGCAAGGGGTCAAAAAAATTTACGATAATTGGTTCGGGACCTGCTAGCAATATAAACGCGGAAATCAACGAGTTTTCGAATACTAACTCCATCTTAATAACCTATCAAGATAATGGGGGTAATTATGAATTTTCAATAGACAGTCAAAACTATCAAGACAGTCCATTTTTTAGCAACTTAAGCGCTGGAGAGTACACGATAAGTGTTCGAGATAAAAATGGTTGTTTGCCAACACCTTTTAAAGTAGTGTATATTTTAGATTATCCTCATTTTTTCACTCCTAATAATGATGGAATTAATGATTTGTGGAACATTAACAATTTAGATAAGCGAGAAAAATCAAATATCACAATCTTTAACAGATTCGGAAAACTCCTGACACAGATAAACTCAAGTTCAACCGGATGGGATGGTAAATATTTAAACCAAAACCTTCCAGCAGATGATTATTGGTTTGTTTTAACATTTTTTAACGGAAAATCGGTAAAAAGGCATTTTTCACTTAAAAGATAAAAAGCTATCTTTGGGGAATTTTAACAATCTCCCATGAAAACTAGAGTTTTAACTTTTTTAATATTCCTATCAACTTTATGTGGTTTTGCGCAATTTAGTAAAACACATTATATCCCGCCAATATCAAGTTCTAATGTACAAGTTCCTGGTTCACAATTTTTATATATCTCGTGTCCAAGTATCACACCTATTAATTTTAGAATTATTCCTTTGGGAGGAACGGCTATAACAGGTACCGTTTCTAGAGATACTCCCTATGTTTTAAACATTGGAAATGGCGCTTCACAAATTCTTGTGGATCAAGCGCAAGCAAATCAAATATTAAATGATAAAGGTTATGTTATTGAAGCGGAAGATTTGGTTTATGCTTCTGTAAGGGTGGCAGCCCAATTTCATGCTGGAAGTGTTGTTTCTAAAGGGCTTGCAGCTTTAGGAACTCAATTTAGAATCGGTGGTTTTTTAAATTTAGATGCCCCATCTTATAGTGACAACCATTATACTTTTGCCTCAATTTTAGCAACAGAAAACAATACAACTGTTTCCTTTTCAGACTTAAGACCTGGTATTTCTTTAGTAAACAATCCAGGTGCGGGAAGCACACCATCAAGTATAGTACTTAACAGTGGTCAGAGTTTTGTAATCGCGGTTCAAGGTCCAACCAATGCAAATCGAGATGGATTAATTGGAGGATTAATTTCTTCTGACAAACCGATTGCCGTAAATTGTGGTTCGTTGGCAGGTAGTAATAGTCCAACATCCAATTTAGATTTTGGATTGGATCAAATTGTCTCAGCAGAAAGAACTGGAAAAGATTATATTTTAGTCAAAGGTGCTGGTTTCAACGAAATAGAACGACCTACAATTATAGCACACGAAGACAATACACAAGTATTTATAAACGGAAATGCAACTCCAGCTGCAACCTTACAAGCAGGTGATTATTTGGTTTTAGATGGAACCAGTTTTACTGCAAACAATAATTTATATATTAACGCGACCAAAAATGTGTTTGTATATCAGGCTATAGGTGGTGCCGATGCAGGTGGAAATTCAAGTTATGCCAATCAAAACATGCACTTTGTTCCGCCATTGACTTGTGAAACTCCAAAAATCATCAATAACATACCTTTTATCAATCAAGTAGGTGGTGATGGTAGTTTTACAGGAACGGTATGTTTAGTAACAAAAACTGGAGCCAACCTTAACTTTATAATTAATGGCACTAACTATACATTAGCAACGTTAAACACCATTGGTATTAATTTTTCTGGCCCATCTACTGTCACTGGAAATACGAATTATGAAACCTATATTTTATATGGTTTAACAGGAAATGTATCGGTATTTTCTTCAGAATCAATTTACTTATCCTATTTTGGTAGTAGTGGTGCTGCAACCTATGGTGGTTTTTATTCTGGATTTACCTTTGAACCTGAAATTGCCTTTAGTAAAATCAATACAACAACTGACAATTGCATTCCTAATGTAAAATTAGAAGTAAGTAGCGTTACTTCGTTTGACCAATTTGAATGGTTTTTAAATGGAACTACCATCGCTGGAGCTAATACCAATTCTTATACGCCAACAGTACCCGGATATTACCATGTGAAAGCAACGATTTCGGCATGTGGAACCAGTTTAGAATCGGATAGAATTCCAGTAAGTGCTTGTCCTTCTAATCAAGATGGAGATTTAGCCAATGACAATATTGATATAGATTTTGACAACGACGGAATCACCAATTGCGTAGAATCACTTGGTAATCAAAATATAAACATTAGTAACCCTAGTGCAGGAATTGTGAGTTCTGGAACCTATAACAACGCCTTTACTGGAATTGTAACTAATTCGTTACCAACTGCTCCTGTTCCTTTTATAAGTGCTGCTGATGGAAGTTTCATAACCGATATTCCGGCTGGAAAAGGATATTTTGTAGGCTATGAATTAAATTTTGCCCAGCCTATCAACATTCAATTGGAGTATCCTGCCGTTGCTAATGTAACCGATTTACTAAATTCAAATGCAGAATATAGTGTCATTAGTGATATTAATAAAACGGTAACCGTCTTGAATCCAACCAATCAATTATTGATTGATACAAACTTTGATGGTATTTATGAAAGTGGTGTTACACAATTTTCTTCTTTCGAAATTCGTTTCCGCTTAAATGGAAGTACTCCTTTGGCAGCTGGAACAGCAACATTCAAATTTCAATCGTATCAAACACAATCGTTCAAAATTGTACATAAAAACTTATTAGATTCGACAGGAAATAAGTCCACTTTTAAATTAACAGCAACTTGTTTGCCTTTTGATACTGATGGCGATGGAAATCCGAATCAAACGGATACTGATAGCGATAATGATGGGATTTCTGACCTTACAGAAGCACAAGTAGATGCGGCTTTGGCTTTATCTAATACTGATACTAATTCAGATGGATTAGATAACACTTTTGAACCAGGTTTAACTCCTATTGATACTGATTTAGATGGCGTAGCAGATTATATAGATTTGGACTCGGATAATGACGGAATTTTAGACTTGAATGAAGGTATTGCCGATACGGATACAGATGGAATTAAAAATTACAGAGAATTAGATTCTGACAATGATTTGTGTTTTGATGTTATCGAAGCGGGATTTTTAGACGCTAACAACGATGGGATTTTAGGTGCTACAACGCCACCCACAACAAATGCAAACGGACAAGTGACTAGTGGTACAGGATATACAGCTCCAAACGGAAATTATATCCTTTTCGCACCAATTGTAATCACGACACAACCAACAGTTGCTCCGACTTGTGAATTAGAAAATGCAACAATTACTTTAGCTGATAATGGAGGGAATACGTACCAATGGCAATTGTCTACCGATGGTGTTACTTGGAATAACATTATCAATAACGCGACTTATTCTGGTGCGACAACAAATACTTTGACAATTACCAGTGTTACTAATAGTATGAACAACTACAAGTACCGAGTACAACTGAATAAAGTTGGAAATTCTTGTGGTTTACTTTCAGCGGAAACGACATTGACTGTTTATCCAAAACCTATTGTGACAGATGTAACTATCATTCAATGTGATGACGATTTAGATTTGTTAACTTTATTTGATTTGACAGATAAAAACAATGTTATTTCTGCAAATGCAGCAAATGAAACATTTACATATTACACAAGTTTTGCTGGTGCAAATAATGCAACTCCAGCTGATTTAATTTCTAATTTTAGAGCCTTCCCGAATACTAGTTCACCAATGTTAGTTTGGGCAAGAATTGTAAATGCAAACGGATGCTACAATGTGGCACAATTAACATTAATAACTTCTGCTTCTCAAATACCTTTAACCTACAGTTATATTGTACCTCCTGCTTGTGATGACACTCTAGCGACAGACGGTAGTACTTCTGGGGACCCAGAAACGAATAAGAGAGATGGAATTAGCAGTTTTGACATAAGAGCAGCTATTGCAGATGTTGAAGCGCAATTACCACCACCATTATCAAACTATATTATCACATATTATCGCAATAGAGCAGATGCTTTGAATCAGAATGACAGCAATGGAAATTCATTAGCTATAGCGCCTAGCGAATATGCTAATTTTAGAAATGACATTCCAAACAACCAAGATATTTGGGTAAGGGTAACAAATATATTACAAACAGCTTGTCCAGGTTTTGGTGGATTCATAAAATTATCGGTTGAAAAATTACCTTTTGCGAATCCAGTTATCGATTTTAAAGAATGTGATGACAATCAAGATGGTGTTTTCACTTTCAATACTGGAGTATTAGAAACAACATTAATTGGAACCAATCAATCGGCAATTCCATATACCATTGCTTATTTTGAAGAGGATGGTACTACTCCCCTAAGAGATTCTAATGGTGTTTTAATTACTAGTCCGTTCCCAGCAACATTTGCAACTACTACAAAAGATATTGTTGCTATTATTACCAACACAACGCCACAAGCATGTTTTGATAAAAGAACGATCAAATTTATTGTCGATTTAAGACCTGTAGATTTCACTATTACAGCTACAAATCTCAATCAATGTGACGATGAAGCCGATCCGAAAGACCAAAATGGTATTTTTAATTTCACTTCATCTGCCGCGATTCATAATGAAATTTTGGCTGCACAACCAACAGGAATGAATACGGTTATCAAATATTTTGATAGTTTAGGAAATCCATTATCATCTCCGCTACCAAATCCATTTACAGTCAATACAACACAAACAGTTACAGTGGTGGTTGAAAATGCAGACAATACAACTTGTCCGTTAACAAAGACAATTGTGTTTACAGTCAATCCAACTCCTAAAATTTATTTAACAGGGAATGATTTAGTATGTACCATTCCAATTACAAAAAGAATATTAGATGCTGGTCTTTATGATGGTTCTCCAATTACTGATTATGACTATACATGGACATACAATAATAGTCCCTTATTAGATAGTAATCAAATGCCAGTAACAACATATAGTGCTGAAATCTATGATCCAGGTACTTATACTGTTGAAGTTAAAAACAAAATAACAGGATGTCCTAAAACTAGAACAATAACTGTTGTATCGTCAATTAGAGCTACAATACTTCCACCAACTGTTATCGATTTAACAGATGACAACACTGTAACTATTAATGTTACGGGTAATGGTAACTATGTGTATAGTCTTGATAGCGAAGAAGGTCCTTATCAAGAAAGCAATGTTTTCTATGATGTACCAGCAAACATCTATACTGTTTGGGTGAAAGACTTAAACGGTTGTGGTATTAGTGATGCTAGTTTCAATGTATTGGGAGCACCTAAATTTTTCACTCCAAATGGAGATGGTTATCATGATACTTGGAATATAGGTGGCGTTTCAGCTAATTTCAATGATGATTCTATCATTTATATTTTTGATAGATATGGAAAATTACTATCGAAAATCACACCTCTTGGACCAGGATGGAATGGTACATTTAATGGTGAATTAATGCCTGCCACCGATTATTGGTACACGGTGAAGTTTGAAGACGGAAGAAGCATTAAAGGGCACTTCGCTTTAAAACGCTAATTAAAATAGAATCCAAATATAAAATCGGCTAGTGATAGCCGATTTTTTTTATTCAAATTTTTAAAGAAAAACCTTATATTTAAAATCTATTAACCAAATAATCAAATAATTATGGAATTATTAACGACATTATTAATCGGAGCCGTAGCTGGTTGGCTTGGGGCACAAATTTTTAAAGGAAGTAGTTTGGGACTTATCGGAAACATTGTTGCAGGTATACTAGGAAGCTTTGTTGGTTCATGGGCTTTAGGCCTGGCAGGAGTTAGTTTAGGAAGTGGGCTTCTTGGTGCTATTCTAACAGGAGCATTAGGCGCCATAATTATTTTAGCAGTAGTCAATTTACTTTTCAAAGCAAAATAGTTTCTTCTGTTTCATTCATAAAAAAAGGTGGACAAATTTGTCCACCTTTTCTGTATATAAACTATTTACCACTATATTTTAAAACGTTTTCTATCGTTTTCTGTCAAATGGATTTTTCTCAAACGAATCGATTTTGGAGTACACTCTACATACTCATCTTTTTGAATGTATTCTAAAGCTTCTTCCAAAGAGAAAATAATTGGCGGAATAATTCTTGCTTTATCATCATTTCCAGATGAACGAACATTTGACATTTTTTTCTCTTTAGTAACGTTGATACACATATCATCACTACGAGAATTTTCACCAATTACCTGACCTTCGTAAATTTCAGCATTTGGTTCCACAAAAAACTTACCACGATCTTGTAATTTATCGATAGAATAAGGTATTGCTTTTCCTTTTTCCATAGAAATTAATGAACCTTTGTTACGTCCAGCAATTTCTCCTTTGTAAGGCTCATATCCTATAAAACGGTGTGCCATAATAGCTTCACCGGCTGTAGCAGTCAACAATTGATTACGTAATCCAATAATTCCACGTGATGGAATATTGAATTTTACAATCATACGTTCTCCTTTTGTTTCCATGCTCAGCATTTCACCTTTACGCATAGTTACGAACTCAACCGCTCTACCTGAAAGAGATTCTGGTAAATCAATTGTTAATTCTTCAATCGGTTCACATTTTTGACCATCAATTTCTTTGATGATAACTTGTGGTTGACCAATTTGTAATTCATATCCTTCTCTTCTCATGGTTTCAATAAGAACCGATAAGTGAAGTACACCACGACCAAACACCATAAATTTATCAGCAGAATCAGTCTCAGCCATTCTCATCGCTAAGTTTTTCTCTAATTCTTTTGTCAAACGCTCGCGAATGTGACGAGAAGTCACAAATTTTCCTTCTTTACCGAAGAAAGGTGAATCGTTAATTGTGAACAACATACTCATTGTTGGCTCATCGATGGCAATCGTTTGTAATGCTTCTGGATTTTCAAAATCAGCAATAGTATCTCCAATTTCAAAACCTTCTACTCCAACAATCGCACAAATATCTCCTGCCACTACTTGCTCTACTTTTTTACGGCCTAAACCTTCAAAAGTGTGTAATTCTTTAATTCTTGATTTGATAACTGTACCATCTCTTTTTACTAATGAGATTGGCATATTTTCTTTTAATATCCCTCTTTCCAAACGACCGATAGCGATACGACCTGTAAAAGCAGAGAAATCTAAAGAAGTAATTAACATTTGTGGAGTTCCTTCCGATACTTTAGGAGCAGGTACATTTGCTAATACCATATCTAACAATGGCTCAATGTTTTCTGTTTGGTTTCTCCAATCATCCGACATCCAGTTGTTTTTAGCCGAACCGTAAACCGTTGGGAAATCCAATTGCTCTTCTGTAGCTCCTAATTCGAACATTAAGTCGAATACTTTTTCATGTACATCTTCTGGAGTACAGTTTTCTTTATCTACTTTATTAATAACCACACATGGTTTTAATCCTAAATCGATAGCTTTTTGTAATACGAAACGCGTTTGAGGCATCGGACCTTCAAAAGCATCTACTAACAAACAAACTCCATCCGCCATATTCAATACACGCTCTACCTCACCACCGAAATCGGCGTGACCTGGAGTATCGATAATGTTGATTTTTGTTCCTTTATACGTTACCGAAACGTTCTTAGAAGTAATTGTAATTCCTCTCTCACGTTCTAGGTCGTTGTTGTCAAGAATTAAGTCACCCGTATTTTCGTTGTCACGAAATAGTTGACAGTGGTACATGATTTTATCAACCAAAGTAGTCTTACCGTGGTCAACGTGAGCAATAATTGCAATGTTTCTAATAGATTCCATGTGTATTTTTTTGTGGGTGCAAAAGTACATAAAAAAATGTATTAATCATAGCATTGTTTTATCTCTTTAATTTTGAAGCAAATAACTTAACAATTTAGACTTATTAACAATACCTGTTTCACAAGGAATCTGTCTTAAAATTCTTTATATTTATCAAAATTTAATACGAATTTACTGCTAATGGAATGCAAAACAATAGACGAAGTATTACTTACGTTGGATAAAATAGTGGAAGATTGTAAAACCAATAATTGTCCATTGGGATTGTTTGCCGTTTTATACCGAAAAGTAACTCAAAATGTCAAACAAGGCATTAAAAACAATCGTTTCGAAGACAATATTCGCATGGAAAAACTTGATGTGCTATTCGCGAATCGGTATTTCAAAGCCTATTTTGATTATAAAAACAATCAATCGATTTCAAAAAGTTGGAAAGTGGCTTTCAATGCCAAAGACAACAACAGTTACATCGCATTGCAACACTTATTACTTGGCATCAACGCCCATATTAATCTCGATTTAGGAATCGCCACTATTCAAACTATTGAAGACCTTCCTTTAGACAGCATTCAAAATGACTTCAATCACATCAACCGATTATTATCGGACATGACCGATGAAGTAAAAAAAAATATGGGAAGTATTTCTCCAGTTTTTGGTGTACTGATGCCCTTAGCCAAGCGATGGGATGACAAATTAATTCAATTCAGTATTGAAATGGCCAGAGATGGCGCTTGGGAATTCTCAAATTGTTTGTATTCGGATGAAAACAAAGCAGCAAGTATTATTTCGGAACGAGATAGTACCATCGAAAAATTAGGAATTGCTTTGCTAAACCCAGTAAGAACTTTACAATGGATTTTAAACACCATCCGTTTTTTCGAATCGAAATCGATGGCTTTAAAAATTGAAATTTTAGAAAATAAAATGCAGAACTATTAAAGCTATTCGAATTAAAATAAATAAAAAAAGCCCCTTTAAAAAAGGGGCTTTTTGAAATTTTGAACACTAATTTATAATTATAGAGCAGCTACGTGTTTCGTCAATTTAGACTTTAAGTTTGATGCTTTATTATCGTGTATAATGTTTTTCTTAGCTAATTTATCAATCATTGAGATAACGTTTGATAATTTTGCAGAAGCTTCTGCTTTATCAGTAGCTAAACGGATTGCTTTGATTGCATTACGAGTAGTTTTGTGTTGGTATCTGTTTAACACTCTTTTTTTCTCGTTGCTTCTAATTCTTTTTAAAGCTGACTTATGATTTGCCATTGTTTCTTTTTTTTAATTGTAATAATTATTTATAAACTATCAGTTAAAAAAGAAAAACCTCCCACAATTGCTGAAGCAATCACTTTGGTTTTAACTAATAAAACAAAAACCGAGACACCAATTTTTATTTTATAAAACTTATTTACAACTAATTGTAGCCCGTGGGGGAATCGAACCCCCCTTACCAGGATGAAAACCTGGCGTCCTAACCGATAGACGAACGGGCCATCACATATCATTTCTGTAATGCGAGTGCAAAGATATACACATTTTTTATTTCTGCAATAGTAGTTTCGAAATTTTTTGTCTTTTTTTTGACTTTCTTAGTAAGCCTTTGCAAATAAGACTCTTCCGTTTGATGGTTTACCCGTAAAAACACAAGCTCCAGCTTCTTCTACTCTATCTAATGGAACACAACGAATCGTTGCCTTAGTCAATTCTTTTATTTTTTCTTCTGTTTCTGGAGTACCATCCCAATGTGCTGACACAAAACCACCTTTCCCGTCTAAAATTGCTTTAAATTCTTCAAAATCATTCACTTCAGTAGTATGAGTTGCTCTATAATCTACTGCTTTATCAAATAAATCCTTTTGAATTTGTTCTAGTAAATCTTGAATATAAGTCACAATTCCATCGGCAGGTTTCACTTCTTTGGTTAACGTATCTCGGCGTGCCACTTCAAAAGTTCCATTTTCTAAATCTTTCGGACCAATAGCAATTCGAACCGGAACTCCTTTCAATTCCCATTCTGCAAATTTGAATCCTGGTTTTTGAGTGGTTCTATTATCAAATTTAACGGAAATGTTCATTTTTTTGAACTGAGCCACTAAACCATTTGCCACTTCTGAAATTGTATCTAATTCCTCATCGGTTTTAAAAATTGGTACAATCACAACTTGGATTGGCGCCACATTAGGAGGTAATACTAATCCATTATCATCCGAATGCGTCATTACTAACGCTCCCATCAAACGAGTAGATACTCCCCATGACGTTCCCCAAACATACTCCTGTTTTCCTTCTTGACTGGTAAATTTCACGTCGAACGCTTGGGCAAAATTTTGACCTAAAAAGTGAGAAGTTCCCGCTTGTAATGCCTTTCCATCCTGCATTAAAGCCTCAATACAATACGTTTCTTCAGCACCGGCAAAACGCTCATTTTCTGATTTTAGTCCTTTAACCACTGGAATCGCCATAAAATTTTCAACGAAATCAGCATACACATGCATCATTTTTTCAGACTCTTCGATCGCTTCTGCTTTTGTAGCATGTGCCGTGTGACCTTCCTGCCATAAAAATTCAGCGGTACGCAAAAACAAACGCGTACGCATTTCCCAACGCACCACATTTGCCCATTGATTGATTAATAATGGTAAATCTCTGTAGGATTGAATCCATCCTTTATAGGTACTCCAAATAATAGCCTCACTAGTTGGACGAACAATTAGTTCTTCCTCCAATTTGGCATTAGGATCTACCATCAATTTTCCTGGTTTATCTGGATCGTTTTTTAATCGGTAATGTGTCACAACCGCGCATTCTTTAGCAAAACCTTCTGCATTTTTTTCTTCGGCTTCAAACATGCTTTTCGGAACAAAAAGAGGGAAATAAGCATTACTATGTCCAGTTTCTTTAAACATTCTGTCTAATTCGCCTTGCATTTTTTCCCAAATAGCATAACCGTAGGGTTTGATTACCATACAACCTCTTACTGCCGAATTCTCAGCCAAATCAGCCTTGACAACCAGCTCGTTATACCATTTTGAATAATCTTCTTCTCTTCTTGTTAAATTCTTACTCATATCGATGTTTGGCACAAAAATTGTTACCTTTATTTAATTGAAATAGTTACTGCAAAACTAACTATTTTTGTATTGTCCAACAATAAAAAAACAAACGATATGAAAACTAATTACTTTTCAGCAAAGAATACCATATTTAAATCCGTTGTTGGATTATTAGGCTTAACTGCTGTTTCATGTGGTAGCTATCAAAACACTTCCTATTATGACAATGATGGTATTTATGGTACAACCAAAAAAGAAGTTGTAGTGGAAGACAATTCTTCTTCAAACAAATACAAAGATTATTTTGCCAATAATGCCAATAATTATAGTACTGGAAATGAAGAAGTTTTTACAGATGTAGACAACTATACTAGTAGTACATCTAACGATACCATTGAAGTAAAAAAAGAAAATTACAGCAGCTGGGGCGATAACAATCGCGACATCACTATTAACGTATACGACAACAGTTGGGGGTATAACAACTGGAATTGGGGTTCTTACTGGGGGTATGGTTACTATAGCCCATGGAGAAGTCCTTACTACTGTGGCTATTCTTATTGGAATAATTGGCACAGTCCTTACTGGGGTTATACCGGATATTATGGCTCTTCATGGGGTTGGGGATGGAACTACCCATATTATGGTGGCTATTATGGATATAATAACTGGGGGTATAACAATTACTACGGAAATGGATATTATGGTAGAGACTATGCCTACGGAAATGGTAGAAGAGGTTCTATTTATGACAGAAACACTGGAAGTAACTATTATTCGTCAAACCGACACAATGGTACTAGAGACAATTCTTATGTAAGCACAGGAGTTAGAAGTCCGAGAAATCATTCAACTACACCAAGAAGCCCTAGAAATTATAATGGATCAACTGGTACACCAAGAAATTCAGGAAACGTATTAACTCCGAGAGGTTTATCTCCAAGAAGCGAGCCAAGACCTTCAAATCCTAGAAGTTACCAAACACCAAGAAATGAGCCAAGACCATCTAATCCTAGAAGTTTTGAATCACCAAGAAGCGAACCAAGACCATCTAGCCCAAGAAGTTATGAATCACCAAGAAGTTATGATTCACCACGTTCTTCTGGAGGGAATTATGGAGGTGGAAGTCCTACATTAGGTGGAAGTCGTGGTGGTAGAAGATAAAAATTTTCCATCTGTTTCAAA
This sequence comes from Flavobacterium amnicola, assembly GCF_004122165.1. Classification (GTDB taxonomy): domain Bacteria; phylum Bacteroidota; class Bacteroidia; order Flavobacteriales; family Flavobacteriaceae; genus Flavobacterium; species Flavobacterium amnicola. The sequence goes on along the minus strand of NZ_SBKO01000003.1, from coordinate 195,247 downwards.
TCAAACTATATCAAATGAAAAAATACATTTCTATACTTGTCCTTGTGACTGGATTTAATTTAAGTCAAGCGCAAGAAATAACCGATGCCCTTCGTTTTTCGCAAAACGATATGACCGGAACTGCACGATTTAGGGCAATGAGTGGCGCTTTTGGAGCTTTAGGTGGTGATTTATCTGCTATAAACAGTAATCCTGCGAGTTCTTCAATATTTGCTAACAATCAATTTGGAGGTACTTTAAATATTTCCAATGCTACTACTAAAACCATTTTTTTTGGATCTAATGCAACTGAAAAAAATGCCGAAGTAGACATCAATCAAGCCGGAGCCGTTTTTGTTTTCAATAACAATAGCGAAAAAAACAAGTGGAATAAATTTGCTGTTGCCATAAATTATGAAAACTTGAATAACTTTAATTCTAATTTATTTTATTCAGGAAGAAACATCAATTCCATCGGAAATTATTTTGTAAGCTACGCTAACGGAGTAAAACAAGGCACATTAAATGATTTTTACTACGACGAATTAACGTATAATGAACAACAAGCCTATTTAGGTTATTGGGCATATATTATAAATCCAATACCTTTAAATAGTGATCCTTTAAATCCAGACAATCCAAACATTTCACAATACGAATCGAATGTCGCTCCTGGAGGTAATTATTACCAACAAAATGATATCCTTAGCACAGGTTATAATGGAAAATTGAGTTTTAACGCTTCGGCACAATACGATGAAAAATTGACCATAGGAGTAAACATAAACTCTCATTTTACCGATTACACCCGTTCCTCACGTTTTTATGAAACGAATTTTAACAACACATCGGGTTCTACCGATTATGTTCATACTGTGTACTTCAATAACGACTTACACACTTTTGGAAATGGCTTTTCGTTTCAAGTAGGAGGAATTTATAAAGCTTCAGACCTTATTCGTTTAGGGGCTAGTTACGAATCTCCAACTTGGTTCAGACTTGAAGATGAATTAATACAAAGCGTAAGAGCGATTACCGGAAATCCAACAGATGGTGATTTACCTGCGGATGTGGTAAATCCGAACATTATCATGGTTTATCCATATAAATTACAAACTCCAGATAAATGGACCATTAGTGGCGCCCTTGTATTTGGAAAAGAAGGAATAATAAGCATTGACTATAGTACCAAAAACTACGGAAGTATGCAGTACAAGTCAGCCAATAATGACAGCGCTATTAATAATCAGTTGAGCACTGTATTTACCAATAGTACTGAGTATAGAATTGGTTTTGAAAAGAAATTAAATCAATGGAGTTTACGTGGAGGTTACCGTTTTGAAGAAAGTCCTTACAAAGACAAAACAAGAATGGGAGATTTAACTGGATATTCTGGTGGTTTTGGCTACAATTTTGGAGCGACAAAACTTGACTTTGCTTATTCCACAGCAAAAAGAAATTATACGGATCAAATGTTCTCGCAAGGACTTACTGATAAGGCATTCATCAATTCCAAAAACAACAACATAACCGTTACTTTGGCTTTCGAATTGTAACCAAACATAAAATAATTTTAAAATTCCATTTACCTCGTAAATGGAATTTTTATTTATATCCTACTAAAGAAAGCTACAAATACAACTTTTTGTCGTAATTTTGCACTCCTAAATTAAAGCGATGAGAACCAAATCATTAAAGAAAAACAAAATCAACGTAATCACTCTTGGATGTTCTAAGAACGTGTATGACAGTGAAGTACTAATGGGTCAATTAAAAGCCAGCGGGAAAGATGTGGTTCATGAACAAGAAGGAAACATTGTGGTCATCAATACTTGTGGATTTATCAATAATGCAAAAGAAGAATCGGTAAACACGATTTTAGAATATGTTGATAAAAAAGAGCAAGGAATTGTAGATAAGGTTTTTGTTACAGGATGTCTTTCTGAAAGATACCGTCCAGATTTAGAAAAGGAAATTCCAGATGTAGATCAATATTTCGGAACTACCGAATTGCCTTTATTATTAAAAGCATTAGGTGCCGATTATAAACACGAGTTATTAGGAGAGCGTTTGACCACTACTCCGAAGAATTATGCCTATTTAAAAATTGCAGAAGGCTGTGACCGTCCGTGTAGTTTTTGTGCCATTCCAATCATGCGTGGTAAACACGTTTCACAATCGATTGAAAAACTAGTGAAAGAAGCGGAAGGATTGGCTGCCAATGGTGTTAAAGAACTGATATTAATTGCCCAAGATTTAACCTATTACGGATTAGATTTATACAAAAAAAGAAATCTTGCCGAATTACTAGAAAACTTGGTAAAAGTAGAAGGTATTGAATGGATTCGTTTGCACTACGCCTTCCCTACTGGATTTCCAATGGATGTATTGGAATTAATGAAACGCGAACCAAAAATTTGCAACTATCTTGATATTCCGTTACAACACATTTCTGATAGTGTATTAAAATCGATGCGTCGTGGTACAACACAAGAAAAAACGACCAAATTGATACAAGAATTTAGAGCTCTTGTTCCGGAAATGACCATTAGAACTACCTTAATTGTAGGGTATCCTGGTGAAACCGAAGAAGATTTCCAAATTTTAAAAAATTGGGTCGAAGAAATGCGTTTTGAACGTTTGGGTTGTTTTGCGTATTCACACGAAGAAAACACACATGCTTACACTTTAGAAGACGATGTTCCGGAAGAAGTAAAACAAGCACGTGCCGCTGAAATTATGGATATTCAAGCGCAAATTTCATGGGATTTGAATCAAGAGAAAATCGGACAAACTTTCAAATGTATTATTGACAGAAAAGAAGGTAATAACTTTGTGGGAAGAACCGAATTTGATAGTCCTGATGTAGATAATGAAGTATTGATTGATGCTACTAAATTCTACCTAAAAACAGGTGATTTCGTAAACATCAAAATTACCGATGCTACCGAATTCGATTTGTACGGAGAACCAGCAGTATAAATTTTAACTCATAAAAAAATCCCAAATTCTTCACCTTGAGAATTTGGGGTTTTTTATTTCTTTATATCACGTTTCCTTTCAACGTTAATATTTTGGCTGTTTCATCAGCATTTGTAGTCACAGTTACCGTTTTGGTAAAATTTCCTTTCACTGCGGCATTATAAGTAGCTTTCACAAAACCAGATTTTCCTGGCGCAATAGCTTCTTTAGTATAATCGGATGCTGTACAACCACAAGATGTTTTTACACTACTAATAATCACTTCTTTATCACCAGTGTTTTTAAAAGTGAATTCAATCATTTTCGGAGTTCCTTGTGGAATTTCTCCAACATCTACAGTATCTGATTTCCAAGAAATAGCAGAATTAATAGAAAAAGACATTAATACTGTAGCCACAGCTACCATTGACATTTTAATTACATTTTTCATAATAGTTGATTTAAAATTAAACTTAATTATTGATTGGTTCGAACAAGTCAAAGGTAAATCAACCCAACATTGATGCTTGTTAATCAATTTCAAACGTTTGTTAACGAGTTGTTAATGCTAAAATGGTCGCATAATTTTTAGTAATATTACAGTAGCAAAATTTGAAATGAAAGCCAACAAACTAAATAGCATCATTGTACTTGGACTAGTAGCCACTATTGGAATTCTAATTGTACAGTTGCTTTGGACAAAAGAAGCCTTTAATTTGGAAGAGAAAAAGTTTTCTCAAAAAGTCCATGTTGCTTTATTGGAAGTGGTTAAAAAATTGTATCAAGGAACAAATAGAGATATTCCGGCTGATAATCCAGTGCGAAAAATTTCAAATGATTATTATGTCGCCAATGTCGAAAATGATTTTTCTCCCGATGTTTTGCAACATTACTTGAATGAAGAATTTACAAAATCGGCCATAAATACCGATTATGAATATGCCATGTACAATTGCCAAAGCGACGAAATGGTCTATGGAAAATACATTTCAACCAATAGTAATACGCCTGTAGATGAGCAAATCAACTTTCCGAAACATAAAAATTTGGTGTACTATTTTGCGATTCGTTTCCCAAATGAGACTTCCTATTTACTAAATTCGTTGCGTTTTTGGCTTTTCCTATCCATTGCATTAATCATTATTTTATTGGTATATGTGTATTCTATTTACACCATTATTCAGCAAAAGAAATACAGCGAATTGCAACGAGATTTCATTAACAACATGACACACGAATTCAAAACGCCTTTATCTTCTATTTTACTCGCTTCCAATTACCTCAGCAAACAAAACTGCATCACTGAAGATGAAAAATTGAATAATTACACCCAAATAATTATCAATCAAAGTAAAAAACTGAATAGCCATATTGAAAAGATATTAAACATTGCCAAATCGGATGATTCTATACTTTCATTAGAGAAAAAAGAAATTTCAGTGATTCCAATTTTGAATGAAGTAATTGAAAACATGAAACTCAAGCATCCAACTTTAGCCGTTACTTTAAATCATGGAAAAGAACATACGATACTCGCAGATGAATTCCATTTTACCAATATTGTGTACAACATTATCGACAATTCTGTAAAATACTGCAATGATACACCAGAAGTCACTATTTCTATAAATGAAGAAAAAAACAACTTAAAACTAAATTTTTCAGATAATGGAATTGGCGTTTCTGAAAATAACATTGCTCACTTATTTGATAAGTTTTATCGAGAAAACAACAAAAAAAGCAATGAAATTAACGGTTTTGGACTTGGTCTATTTTATGTCAAAAAAATATGCACACAACATCATTGGAAAATTTTCGCAGCCAATAACCCAAATAAAGGCTTGCTGATTTCAATACTAATTCCGAAAAATTAAGCCATGACAAAATTCAAAATATTATATGCCGAAGACGATACAACCATTGCTTTTTTAACCAAAGATAGTTTGGAAGAAAAGTATGAAGTTACCCATTGTAGCAATGGTGTTATAGCTTTAGAGAAATTCAAAGAAGAACATTTTGACCTTTGTTTGTTTGACATTATGATGCCAAAAATGGACGGTTTTGAACTTGCTGAAGCCATTAGAAAAATAAATGCTGAAATTCCGATTCTTTTCATCTCAGCCAAAACATTAAAAGAAGATCGTATAAAAGGATTACGTATTGGTGCAGATGATTATCTGGTAAAACCCTTTAGTATTGAAGAATTAGAGCTTAAAATTGAAATTTTTTTAAAGCGCTCCAGAAAGGACAATTCTACCGAAAAAACACTATATACCATTGGAAAATATTTGTTTGACACGAACAATTACTTAGTCTATAATGACACCGAAAAAATTGTGTTAACCCAACGCGAATCGGAACTACTAAAACTTTTTCTGGATAATAAAAACACAGTCCTCAAACGAGAAGAAATTCTTAAAAAACTTTGGGGAAGCGATGATTATTTTCTTGGTAGAAGTTTGGATGTTTTTATTTCCAGACTACGAAAAATCATTTGCAACGAAGAAGCCATTTCGATAGAAAACTTACATGGAATTGGTTTTAAATTCAATTCAAAATAAGACTTAAATAATATTTTTACTTCGCAATACTTTTTCAATCAAACTGTATAATTTTTCTTTCGAGATTGGTTTAGAAATATAATTGGTAAAGCCCGTTTTGAATATTTCTTCCACTTCTTCACTAGACGTGTAAGCGGTTTGCGCAATAATTGGCATATCGGGTTTCATCTTTTTGATTTCTTCAAAAGCTTTATGACCGGACATTTTCGGCATTTTGATATCCATCAAAATTAAGTCGATATTATCATTATTGAGACTGATTTCAACTGCTTCCTCTCCGTCTTCCGCACGAATTATCTTGTAATTTTTTAATTTCAATATTTTTTCAATCAACAAATAATTGAAGTTATCATCTTCCGCTACTAAAATCGTTTCAATTTTTTTACTTGGTGTTTTCTCAATTTCATCGATAGAGACAATTCCTAATTTTTCGGTTAAGGCCACATCCAATTTATTTTTCAGAATAAGCGGAATATAGAAATTAAACATTGCTCCTTTTCCTAACAGTGATTGTACCGATATTTCACCACCCAACATTTCGACATAGGCTTTAGACAAAGACAATCCCAAACCAATACCACCACCTCTGATGGCATGATCGGAATCTATTTTTCTAAAACGTTTAAAAATATAGTCGAAATTTTTGCTCTCAATACCTATTCCAGTATCAATAACCGTAATGTTAATTCGCTCTAATTTTTCATCCACATCATACAATAGCGAGACATTTCCTTCATTGGTAAATTTGATGGCATTCGACAACAAATGATAAATAATCTGTTCGAATTTAGCCTTATCAGAAATTACTTTTTGGGGAAGGTTTCCTTTTAAATTTTCAATTTTAAATTCTAATTTTTTGTTCTTGGCCCTTTTTTTGGCTTCTTCAAAAATATAATGAATCGTTTCTTCCAATTCAAATTCGGAATATCGCAATTGAATTTGGTCGGTATCAATTTGAGACATTTCCACCAAATCATCAATTATTGCCACTAAATTCTTACCACTTGTACTGATAATTTCACGGTATTTTTTTTCATCCGACTCTGAAATTTCGTGATTTTCCAATAAATCGGAAAAACCAACAATTGCATTCATTGGTGTTCGAATTTCGTGTGATAAATTGGTCAAAAATGCCGATTTTAATCGGTCACTTTCTTCTGCTTTTTCTTTGGCTTTGTTTAATTGTTCTCGTTGTTCGAGGTTTTCTTCAAACAATTTCCCGATGTATCGGAATTCTCCTTTAATGTTTTTAAGACTGGAGATAGAGTTTCTATCTTCAGAAGTTAGAATTTTTTTAATCAAACTGATTGGCAATTTGGCCCATTTCACCGAATAAAAATAATAGACGATTCCTGACAAGAACAAAGCCAAGCCCATTACAAACAATATCATTTTTGTAATTGAGAAATCAATATCATAGGCTCTTTTAAAATAAAGTTCTGCTATTTTCTTATCATTAAAATCATTTAAAGGAACAATTTTAAAAACGGTTTTCCCGGCTGTTTCTTTACCAGTATAAAATTTGATTTTAGAGCTACATATTTCTTCTATATTGGTGAAATAATTTTTATCTAATAAACGTGCTATAAAAAAATACCCGGATGGCTGTGTTTTATTTTTGAATGGATCATCAGAAGGATGAATAGTAGCTCCATACACTTCAACAATTCCTTCAGGGATTTTTAAATAAAATTTATTCGATTTCTTCTCATTTAAAATAGGGAAGACTTCCGTTGGGATAAAAATTCTAGTGCTAATTTTGGATGTGGAAGCCTTCGTCAAAAAGTTCCCTTCTTTATCATAAGCAACCAAATATTCTACTCTGTAGGTCTCCACTAAATTCGCTACCGATCTATTGAACCAATTAATGTCTTTTGTTTTGGTAAAAGAGACAAATTCATCCCAATACGTTATATCGGCGACAATTGAGGAATACGATTCTGAATTTAATTTAAGTAAAGCTTCAATTTCTTCATTGTAAAGCTCGTTACTATTTTTGAAGATTTGTTTTTCTTGTTGAAGTGTATAAAAATAGAGTGTAAGTACTAATAGCAATAAGCCAACAGTAACAATACTTAATAAAAACACCACTTTCGCAAAAGTAGATTTAAGATGTCTAAAGATATTTATTTTCAACATTTTAGCTTTCAGTTATATAAATATATTAAAAAATATTTTAGAAACACAAAAAAACAACTCACCAATATTCATGATGGTTAGTTGTTACTAATAGGTTAGGTTTGCACCAAAAATCAAAAAATTACGGCCAAACATCTGAGTGTTTTGTATTGTGGCATTGTGAGTGAAAACTAAAGAAATTGGCAGGTTTAGTTGTTTTGCAAGTTCAAATTCTTTGACCATTTCCAGCGACAAATTGACTAACGACGGTTTATTATAATCTCCTGACACGTAGTACTTAGCTTGGTTATTAAATACCATTCCTGCCGTTGGAGAAACAGTTATATTACGCATTACTTTATTATTCGTTTTTTTTAGAACATCTTCGAAAGTATAACCCACTTCAGCATAGGTGGTAAAGTTTTGCTTCGGATTTTTACCAAGTACATCGTATCGATAATCATTTCCAGCAATTAACGTACTTATGGTTGTAGTAAACGGAAGCCAAACTTCTGAAAAATCAAAAAGCAGGTTAAAATCGATTGTTTTCACACTGTTTTTTCCGTAGTTAAAAAACCCATTATCGATGCCTTCGACCTTCTTTACACTTGGCCAATAATAATCCCATAACTGGACCGACATATACTTATTTACATTATAAATTAAATACATATCGAACTCTTGATAGCCTTTATAGAATGAACCATCATTATAAAAATAATCCTTTTTAAAATTGGTAGTCGCCCAAACGCCTAATGTCATTTTTTTATTTGCTTTGTACTCAACAGTAGGTTGAATCACAAAATAATTGCCACCCCATGACTGACCTCGCCAAATATATCGCGATTGGATATCCAGTTTTAATGTCACTTTTTTTGGACTTATTATAGAATCGCTAGCAAGTTCCTGCGAAATTGCTTTAAAATGACACAAACCAAAGAATAAATAAAAAAGATGTTTTTTCAAATTGATTATTGTAAACTAGCACTAATATGATCAAATAGTTTTTGCTTGTCAATTGGTTTAGTAATTTGACTATCAAAACCTGCCAGTCTAATTTTTTCGATTTCATCAGAAGAAGAATAAGCAGTTTGGGCAATGACCATCATCTTGGGATTGATCGCTTTAATTTTATCCAATGCTTCATATCCACTCATTTTAGGCATCTTAATATCCATTAAAACTAAATCAATTGCTGCATTTTTTTTAAATAATTCAACTGCCTCTTCACCGTCTTTTGCTCTAATAATTGTAAAATTTGTGTTCTTCATTAATTTTTCAAAAAGCAAGTAATTGATATTATCGTCTTCAGCAATAAGAATTGTTTTATCTTTTATTTGCATCGAAACATTCTCTTTAGCCACTTCTATTTTTTCCAAAAGAATGTCTTCGCGTTTATCAAACATTAAAGGCAAGGTGAATTTAAATTTAGAACCCTCTCCTATTTCCGATTTTAAAGAAATTGTTCCTCCTAAAAGTTCAACATACGCTTTAGTGATGGCAAGACCCAGTCCCAAACCACCTACTTTAATAGAATAATCTCCATCTACACGTCTAAAACGTTCAAAAATAAACTCTTGATTTTCTTTTTCGATCCCCAAGCCCGAATCTTCCACCGTGAATTCGATGTTGTTTTTCTTTTTACTCCAATCGTAAGAAATAGTAATAAATCCGTGATCTGTAAATTTGATAGAGTTGGTTAAAAGATTAATTAAAACCTGTTTTAACTTTACCACATCGGTATACACATTATAAGGTAATACTGTTTCACTTTTAATGAGTTTGAAGTCTATTTTTTTATCTTTCGGAATGGTAATTTTAACAGAACTGTAAATTTCAGAAATACATTCTTCTATATTAACACTGTTCAAGTTTGGGGTGATTTGATTGGAATCAATTTTGGACATTTCAATTAAATCATCAATAATAGAAACCAAACTTCCACCACTTTTGTTGATGATTTCTATATATTCTTTTTTTTCCTCATTTGAAATTTCATCCGATTTTAACAATTCGGAGAAACCAATTATGGCATTCATTGGCGTTCGTATCTCATGGGATAAATTGGTTAGAAACGCCGTTTTAAGCTGATCGCTTTCTTCCGCTTTGGCTTTGGCTTTTTCTAATTGCTTTCGCTGTAAAAAGGTTTCATCAAACAAGTTGCCAATGCGACTAAATTCTCCAGGCGAAGACTTCAATTTTTTTATTGCTTTTCTGTTTCCTGTTTCCAAAATTTTTGTGGTTAACAATAAGGGCGTTGAAACCCATTTTCTCAAAAAAATCACATACACAAAAAGAAAAATTATAAAGAACCCTAAAATTATAAAGAGAATGTTTTCTGTTGCTTTGTAGTTCACATAAAACTTTCTTTGAAAAATAAGCGAAGCCACTGCTTCCCCTTTCCATGATTTCAGCACATAAATATCTTCAATAGTGTCTCCAAGATTTGTTTTTTTATCAACGGAATCACTAAAAGTAATTTTAGCTGTAGAAATTTCTTCTAGTTTTTTTAAATAATCTTTGTCCAACAAACGAATCATTACAAAATATCCTTCTGGATTGGTTTTTGTCTTGTTAGGATCACTTGAAGGATGAATCGTTGCCATAAAAACTTCAGCATTTCCTTCGGGTAATTTTATATAAAAATTTAAATTTTTCTTTTGATGTAATGCATCCAATAAAGGCTTATCTATGAATTGAATTGGAGTTTTAATTTTATTAGTGTATTTATTTCCAACCTCATTTCCATTGAGGTCAAATACACCAAGATACTCTACAAAATACATATCTATGGCACTCGCAATGGTATTGGTAAACCATTTTTGATTTTTTGATTTGATGTATTTTACCAATTCATCCCAATACGTAATGTCGTTTATAGTAGAAATATGGGACTCCGAATTCAGTTTCATTAAGGAATTTACTTCATTATCCAATTGTTTTTGAGTCATCTCATACACTTCATACTCTTGACGCATGGTGTAATAGAATAAAGAGACAAATAATAAAATAAAGGAAATACTTGAAACAACAATCAACAAGAGTAATTTGTAGTAAATCGAAAGTTTGTTGATTTTAGTCATGATACACGATATCAAATTCGTTGTATAAACTTAACAAAAAAGTAATTATTTAACAAAAAATTAAACAGAAAAAACACTAATTATCAGTAATTTAAAAAAATACCGGATCATTATAAAAGTAAAAGGCAATTTTCACGAAGTTGACTAATGGTTTTTGAAAACCAAAAAACTTCAAAATCAGAAAATTGTAATTCAAAAGAATCTTTTAATGTTTGTAACGTTACTAATTTGTCGTTTTTATAAGAGAGCGATGCTAGATTATTCAATAACCAATCTGCCTTGTCCTTTTCTATAGCAATTTCAAACGAATGTGTTTTTTGATGAAAGGTTAATTTGGTCATTTCCCAAGTGCTACCTTTTTTCGATTTCGTGAAGTTTTCAACCAAAGGAAGATTCCCGATAAAAGCAATTTTGGCCGAAGGTTTTATCGCCAATGCCAATTCTTTTTCCAGACAATTTTCAATAAAATCGGGGGCTATTTTTGTACGTGGAATTTTAAATTCAAACCAATCTTGTAAATCATATTCAAAACAAATGCCGTGCATGTAATTGAATAAGGATTTTTTTAATCCGAAACTGAATTTATCGTGATTGATTCCTGTTTTGTCTGTAAACTGAATATCGTTATTGGCAAAAGTCACTTTATTATGTTGCGGAGTGACTCCAAATTCCTCAGGATTAATGCCCACTGGACTATGAGCCGTCATGGCAAATTGATGCCAGAAACCCGATTGTAGGATTCCTAATTCGAACATTTGACGAACCATTTCCAAACTATCTATTGTTTCTTGAATGGTTTGGGTTGGATAGCCATACATTAAATAGGCATGAACCATAATGCCGCTTTCGGTAAAGTTTCGAGTCACTTGAGCTACCTGTTCTACAGTAACTCCTTTTTTAATGAGTTCTAAAAGTCTATCGGAAGCCACTTCCAATCCGCCCGAAACCGCTATACAACCCGAAAGTTTGAGCAGTAAGCACAAATCGGCTGTAAAACTTTTTTCAAATCGGATATTTGTCCACCAAGTCACCACTAAATCCCTTCTTAGAATTTCCAATGCCACTTCACGCATTAAAGCTGGCGGAGCGGCTTCGTCTACAAAATGAAAGCCATTTTCACCCGTTTGAGCAATCAATTCTTCCATTCTGTCTACTAAAATCTTGGCGTGAATGGGTTCATAGATTTTGATATAATCTAAAGAAATATCACAAAAGGTACATTTTCCCCAATAGCAACCGTGTGCCATGGTAAGTTTATTCCAACGACCGTCACTCCATAGACTGTGCATTGGATTGGCCATTTCTATTACCGAAATGTAATTGTCTAATAGTAAATCGGAATAATCGGGCGTTCCAACTTCGGTTTGTTTGTAATCGTGGCGTTGGGTGTCATTTTTGTATACAACTTGATTGTTTTCAATTAGAAAAGTTCTTTTGAATAACTTCTCTCCCAAAACTTCGGAAGTGCTAGAAGTGACAAACTCATGTAACAATTCCACTGGAAGTTCACCATCATCTAAAGTGATAAAATCGAAGAATTCAAAAACACGTTTGTCTTTTAAATCGCGTAATTCGGTATTTGGAAAACCGCCTCCCATGGAGATTTTAACCTCGGGATAATGTTCTTTAATATATTGTGCACATCGGAATGCACTGTATAAATTCCCTGGAAAAGGAACCGAAATTAAGACCAATTTTGGCTGAATTGCCGCGATTCTTTGACTTAAAATCTTTAGTGTAATGTCATCAATATAAGTCGGCTCGGTTTGCAAATAATTGTACAATTCATCAAACGAGTTTGCACTTCTACCCAAACGCTCGGCGTAGCGACTAAATCCGAAATTTTCATCCACACATTCGACAATAAAATCGGATAGATCTTCGAGATACAAGGTGGCCAAATGCTTGGCTTTATCTTGCATTCCCATGCTTCCGAAAGCCCATTCCATATCATCCAATTGCGAAAAACGAGAAGCTTCTGGAAGAAAATTACCGGAACATATCTGTCTTGCTAAAGTTGGTTTTTTACCTTGTAAAAAGGCAATTACCGAATCGATTGTATTAATATAGTCTTCTCTTAAACTATAAATTCTTTCAGTGTTGGCTGATAGCTCTTGACGTTTGGAAAAAGAATTGAAAATGTGCAGTAAACCTTCTTTGGAAAACAATTCTAGAATCACTTCTATTCCTAAATCCATTTGAAAAGCGGAGATATTTTTGGTCGATAAAAAACCTTTCAAATACGCTGTGGCTGGATACGGTGTATTCAGTTGGGTAAAAGGCGGGGTAATTAAAAGAATGTCTTTCAAAGGAATTGTTTTGACAAAGTTAAAATTAATTTTCAGTAAACTGAAATTTAGTATTTTTACACTCGAGACTTTAAGATCGAACTGTACGAAGTAAAAAAATATATTTATGCCAACCGACTGTATTACCTATCAAGAATCAGGTTATTTTTCAAAATTAATTGTTGATTATCTCAACGAAAAAGAAGCATTACAGTCGCTATACAATCGATTTCCATCTTTTGAAAACATAAAAGAGCAAGTAGCCGAAAAATCAAAAAACTATTCCGTTGAAAACAGAATAATTCTGGAAGCAGCTTTATTCAAGCAAAACCAAGATTTTGATTTATCGCTTGCTTCTCTCAATAACATTAAACTGCTACAACAAGAAAACACATTTACCATTACCACCGGTCATCAGCTTAATTTATTTACAGGGCCACTTTATTTTATTTACAAAATTGCTGACACCATTAATTTATGTAAAGCATTACGTCAGAAATATCCTGAAAATAATTTTGTTCCCATCTATTGGATGGCGACCGAAGATCACGATTTTGAAGAAATCAATCATTTTAAATTCAAGGGAAAGAAAATCGTCTGGAATACAACTAGTAATGGTCCCGTTGGAAGGTTATCTACCCAAGGATTACAAGAAGTTTACAATGCCTTTTCAAGTGAATTGGGTTTAGGTGACAATGCTTCCTATTTGAAAGAATTGTTTAAAAAAGCCTATTTAGAGCATTCCAATTTAGCTGACGCCACGCGTTATTTAGTCAATGAATTATTTAAAAACGAAGGTTTGGTGATTCTTGACGGGGATGATACTGAATTAAAGAAACTATTCATTCCTACTATTAAAGACGAATTATTACAGCAAACTTCTCATAAAAAAGTGACTGAAACGATTCAGAATTTTAAGTATGACGTTCAAGTAAATCCGAGAGAAATCAATCTTTTTTACATAGAAAATGATTTACGAGAGCGCATTATTTTGGAAAATGGAAAATACAAAATCAACAACACAGATAGCGTATTTACTCCAACAGAAATTTTAGAATTAGTTGAAAATTCACCAGAGAAAATCAGTCCGAATGTAATTTTGCGACCACTGTATCAAGAAATTATCTTACCCAATTTGAGTTATATAGGTGGTGGTGGAGAAATTGCGTACTGGTTGGAATTAAAATCGATGTTTGAGGCCCATAACATTACGTTTCCTATGTTACTACTTCGGAATTCGGTTGTAATTGCTTCAGAAAAACAAATGCAAAAAGCGGATAAACTGGAATTGACATGGGGGAATTTATTTTCAAAACAAATCGATTTGATCAATTCTAAAGCCAAAGAATTATCAAAATTTAACATCGACTTTTCAGAACAAAAAATCATTTTACAACAGCAATTTGAAAAGTTAAATCAGATCGCGCTCCAAACCGATAAGTCATTTATTGGCGCTGTAAAAGCACAAGAAGCAAAACAAACAAAAGGTTTAGACAATCTTGAAAAACGATTATTGAAAGCGGAAAAAAGAGTCCATTCCGAAAAATTAGCCCATATTACAACACTTCAAAACGAATTGTTCCCGAATCAATCCCTTCAAGAAAGACAACTCAATTTTGCTGAATTTTACTTAAACAATTCAAATTTTATTTCGCTAGTCTTAAGCAAATTAGAACCTTTAAAGAAACATTTTTTGTCGATTATCGATTAAAAATAACATTTGGTCTAGTATTTGTTAAAAAACCTTGCATGGCAAAAAAATAAATTTACTTTTGCGCGCCCAATTAACAATACATTTACACAAAGACAATGATTAAAAAATACTTTTTTCTTATTTGCCTAGCAAGTACCACATTATTTTGTTCTTTTATTACGCTTCAAAATCCTATTCTAGCACTTGTCAAAATTGAAGGTGGAAGTTTTTTAATGGGATCTAAAGACGACAATAGAGTTGCCGAAAACGACGAACAGAAACAACACGAAGTAAAAGTAAGTCCATTCGAAATTAACCGTCTAGAAGTGACCGTTTGGGAGTGGAAAGAATACTGTAAAAAAACCAAAATAGCAATGCCTAAAACACCGGTTTGGGGTTGGAATGACAATTATCCAATTACTAATGTAACATGGTTTGATGCTATTAAATATTGCAATTGGTTAAGCAAACAAGATGGGTTAAAACCTGCTTATACTCTAGCTGGACCAAATGTGGTATGTGATTTCACAGCCAATGGCTATCGTTTGCCTACAGAAGCCGAATGGGAATTCGCGGCAAAAGGAGGCGTAAAATCTAAAAACACTTACTTTTCAGGTTCTAATGATATCAATGAAATAGCATGGCATGTAAAAAACAGCGAAAGAAGACCACATGCGGTAGGTACAAAATTGCCTAATGAACTAGGTATTCATGACATGAGCGGAAACGTTTGGGAATGGTGCTGGGACTGGTACAATAAAGATTACTACAAAATAGAAGACGGAAATAATCCAAAAGGACCTATTCGCGGTGAGAAAAAATCAGTACGTGGTGGTTCATGGGATAGCCAAGAAAGTTATTTAAGAACAGCTAACAGAATCAGTACTGTACCAACTATTACCAATGAATTTTACGGTTTTAGATTGGCAAGAACGATTAACTAAAAATTATTTAATAGTTAGGTGCTTTTGATTTCATTTTAAAAACACTACTTTTGCACCCGAATTAAAAAATAAAAAAATGGCAACAAATAGAACATTTACTATGATTAAGCCTGATGGTGTTGAAAACGGACACATCGGTGGTATTTTAAATATGATTACTGAAGGTGGTTTCAGAATTGTATCAATGAAATTGACACAATTAACTGTAGCTGACGCACAAAAATTTTATGCTGTTCATTCGGCAAGACCATTCTTTGGAGAATTAGTTGAATTCATGACTCGTGGTCCTATCGTAGCAGCTATTTTAGAAAAAGACAACGCTGTAGAAGATTTCCGTACTTTAATTGGAGCTACTAACCCAGCTGATGCTGCTGAAGGAACTATCCGTAAAAAATATGCAACTTCAATTGGAGAAAATGCAGTACACGGATCTGATTCTGATGAGAATGCAGCTATCGAAAGTGCTTTCCATTTTGCAGGAAGAGAGCAATTCTAATACTGAATCTTAATAAAATAAAAATCCCGCTTCGAAAGAAACGGGATTTTTTTATATACTATATATTGAATCTATAAACACTCCATTTTATCTTAATACCACATCTTTTATAATCTCACTTCCCAATTCTTCATTGATCATTTTGATGATTTTATCTTTACCATAGCTCAGTTCTTCCCGAAGTACTGCCGAAGTGAGCTGAACGTACAATGTACTACCTTTTAAGATAACGTCTTTGGTATAGGTATTTACTCCATTACCCATTAAGTTTTTCCAAGCATCAGCCACAGATATTTGATTCAAGCCTTTATCTAAGTGATTGGTTTGAATGATTTCTTTTAAAATATCGCCAATAGAACTCTGGTTACTCAGCCTTTTTGCCATACTGTGGTAAGGTATTTACATTGACTTTTTTATAATAAAATTCGGAACCATTTTGGGATTCTAAGACCAATACACTATCGGAAAGTTGATTCACCATTTCAGTGTGTTTTCCAAACTTTGAAGAAAATTTTAGCTGCACATGATCTTGATTTTGATTGGCTTCCACTTTTTCCTGCAAATCGTCTACTAAAAACGTACCCATCGGTTGCCAACGTACCTTTTTATGAAAACCCACTTTGTTTTTTAATTCAAAGTATTCATAATTCTCATTGACTTTATATTCTTTCTTTTCTCCTTCTTTTGGCTCCACCTTGGTTATTTGCCAATATCCGTTTATTTTTTCGATTTGATTGATATCCACTTTTTCGGCACAAGAAAAAGCAATACAACTCAATACTATTATAATTTTTTTATTCATAATGTAAAAATAACACTTTCGATTAAACCATTCCGAAAAAATAAAGTCTAAATTTGAAATAATAATCCATAACCAAATGAAAAAAACAATCTTCTCTTTACTAGTACTTTTTGGTTTCATTGCTTGTAGTTCTGATGAATCTACACCGATTATTCCGATACCAACACCGACCCCTTCAGAATCAATGTACTTCCCTCCTATCGGATCTTCCACTTGGGAAACCAAATCGATAGCCAATTTGAAATGGAATCAAAGTGCCGTACAACCTTTAAAAGATTATTTGACTTTGAAGAACACCAAATCGTTTATGATTCTAATCAATGGAAGAATTGTCATGGAAGAATATTTTAATAGTCACACTCAAACCTCTCCTTGGTATTGGGCAAGTGCAGGTAAGACGCTAACCGCTTCTTTATCGGGAATTGCACAAGAAGAAGGAATAATAAATATCAATAACAAAGTTTCCACATATTTAGGTACTGGGTGGACAAGTGCTCCATTGGTAAAAGAAAATCTGATTACTTGCAAACATTTATTAAGCATGTCTTCAGGTTTAGATGATACGTTAGGAGATGATGTAAGTCCTGCTAATCTTCAATATGTTGCCGATGCTGGTACCCGTTGGGCTTATCATAATGTCTATGTAAAAATGCAAGATGTGATTGCGCAAGCGTCGGGACAAACTTGGACAAATTATTTTAATGCAAAACTTAGAGATAAAATAGGAATGACTGGTACATGGATTCAAAATGGAGGCTTAAGTGTGTATTGGAGTGACACCAGAAGTATGGCTCGTTTTGGATTATTATCCTTAAACAAAGGAAAATGGAATAGCCAACAAATTATACCAAGTACTTATTTTAGTGAAGCTACTTCTACCTCACAAAATATAAATTTATCTTATGGTTATTTGTGGTGGTTAAACGGGAAATCAAGTTTTCATTTACCGCAATCGCAATTACAATTTAACGGAAGTTTAATTCCTTCAGGTCCAACAGACATGTATATGGCGTTAGGTAAAAACGATCAGAAAATATATGTAATTCCAAGTAAGAAAATGGTAGTGATTAGAATGGGAGAAGTATCTGATCCTGCAAATCCAACGTTTGCTTTATCTGGATTCGACAATGAATTATGGCAAAAAATAAATGCGCTATACCAATAGCGCATTTATTTCATTTAGTCTATATTATTATTTTTAAGCTTTTATCCAATTAATGATTACCTCATCAGTAGGCAATATTTGTGGCGCAATGACTTTATCCAAATGCCCCGATTCGTTAATCAAGTATTTTTGAAAATTCCAACGTATTGTATTGTCTTCCAATCCATTTTTATCTTTTTGAGTTAAAAACTGATACAAAGGGTGTTGATCATCTCCTTGAACCGAAATTTTACTCATCATCGGAAAAGTAACACCATAGTTTTTAGTACAAAAAGTAGCAATTTCTTTGTTGGTACCTGGCTCTTGTTGTTCGAAGTTATTGGCTGGGAAACCAACAATAACAAAGTTCTTTCCTTTATATTCGGTATAAAGCGATTGTAAATCTTCATACTGAGGCGTTAAACCGCATTCGGAAGCCGTATTGACAACCATTATTTTCTTCCCTTTCAATTTAGAAAAATCAAAATCATTTCCCTCAATGTCTTTTACTTTAAACTGATAAATTGATTGTCCTTCCATATTGGTACTAATTTGGGCAGCTGGTTCTTCCATATTCTTCAAACTTTCTTCTTGATTTTTACACGAAAAAGCTAATATTGAGATTGCGATTATGGCTATTTTTTTCATTTTACTTAGTTGACTGTTTTTCTATTTGCTTCCTACGAAGATAGACAATTATTGAAAATATCAAAAATCCTATAAGAATTTTCATATATATATCCACATTTTGCTTTTCGCCAGTTGCATAAGAGTGTAAACCACTCAAATGAAAATTTACTCCGAAGTAAGTCATAAGTATGGAAGCAAAAGCTAAAACACTCATAAAATTGTAGACAAACTTACCTCGTAAAGCCGGAACAAAACGCATGTGAATTACAAAAGCATAGACCATAATACTAATTAAAGCCCATGTTTCCTTAGGATCCCAACCCCAATAACGTCCCCAACTTTCATTGGCCCACTGTCCACCTAAAAAGTTTCCAATTGTTAGCATTACTAATCCAACCGTAAGTGCCATTTCATTGATATACGTAATTTCTTTGATGTTTAAATCCATTATTTTTTTGTTGTTTTTATTGGTAAACAACATCAGTAATAAGGCTACCAAACCTAGAATCGCACCCAATGCAAACGGACCGTAACTTGCTACAATTACGGCTACGTGAATCATTAACCAATACGAGTTTAAAACAGGCTGTAAGTTGGCAATTTGAGGGTCCATCCAATTCCAATGAGCAATCATTAAAATCATAGCCGCTACAAAAGCCGTAGAGGCAACTGTTAAAGCTGATTTTCTTCCGAAAGCCAATCCGAAAAACATAATCGACCAACCCACATAAATCATCGATTCATAGGCATTACTCCAAGGTGCATGCCCCGAAATGTACCAACGAGCAATTAAGCCTAATGTATGTAAAACAAACAATAATCCTAAAATGACATGGAAGGTTTTAACTCCATATACCACCCATTTTTTGCTGTTGAAGATACTGATGATTACAAACACAAACATCAACACTCCAGCATACATGTACCAAGAGTACAATTTCTTAAAAATATCGTGTTTGTTATAGGCTATTTCTAAATCGATTTGTTTATCTGTTGGACGCACTTTACTTCCAAATTTCTTCTGATAATTTTCTAAACCAATTACCAAACTATTGGTCAATTTATAATCTTTAGAAAGAGTCGCTTTGTCCAATGAATTCAAATAAAATGGCAATACATTTTTAACGGTATCGATAGCAGTTCCAGTTGGTTCATTGACTTCCAAGAAACTCACCCATTTGTTGTTTTTATCATTCGGAATTGGGAATATTTTTAAGATTTGCCCCGAAATTGCCGAGTATAACAAATTCACCTTCTTATCTGCTTCAATGAAATCTTTTTCAAAAGCATTGGGTACCGCTGCTTTATAGGCTTTATCCAGTTGTTGGCTTAATTTATAATTTCCTTTATCGTCAAAGAAGTTAATTAACTTAGCGTATTTTGCCTCTTTCTCTACTCCGATTAATTTACGAATACTATCATTTCCTCTTTTTAAATAAATGATAGGCACTTCGTACCATACTTGAGGAAATTGCGTCATTGACAAGAAAACCTGATCGGAATTCATATCCTTGTAGGTATCACTTTTACTAACTTTACGCAATAATTCGGAAGAGAACGTATTAATTGGCTTCATTCTTCCTCCCGCATCCTGAATAATCAGTCGACCGAATTTTGCCGCTTGTTCATCTGGAACCAAATATTTTTTTAAGATGGTATCTATTTGTTGCTCGGTTGGGATGGCTTTTTTATGATTGTGCTCTTGAGAAAATCCATTAAAGGAAACCAATAATGCTAAAACAGAAATTAAACTCGCTTTTTTTGCTTTTACTTTTTCTAATTTTTGTTTCAAATCGGCAAAACGAGAATGCTTGGTAAATAGAATGGCCATCATTCCGAAATACAATAAGAAATACCCAATATAAGTAATCCAAGTTCCCCAGTAATCATGATTTACAGATAATTTAGTTCCTTTCTCATCCGGATCGAAACCTGACTGAAAAAAGCGATAGCCTTTATGATCTAAGACATTATTCATAAAAATACGCGTCACAAATGGTTTCTCATCTTTAATAGTCACTAAACTTTCAAATGCAGAATAGCTTTTATCCGTTCCTGGATATTTTGAAGCTGTAAATTTATTCAGTTGAATTTTAAATGGTAATTCATACACTTTACTTCCGTAAAAAATCGTGTATTCTAAGTTTCCTTGTTTAAAAGCTTGAGGTTCTCCGGCACTACCTTTTTGACCTAAAAGCGTAATTGTTTTTTCTTTTCCTTCATTCGAAATTTTTAAAACAATGGCGTCGTTACTTTCTTTGTCTTTGTAATTTCCATTTGATTTGTACTCTTTCACACCTTTAGTAGCGGCTTCGGGAAAGACAAATTGGGTTCCGCCCACATTATACAAAGAACGATACATTAATTCGGCTTTGGTGTCTTTTACTACATTTCCTTTCATTTGATCGGCCATTCGCATAAAATTTCCATCAAAAGGGGTTTCAATGGAAGAAGATTTATCATCAATAGTAATGTTTACAGCACCTTTAGTATATTTATTTAACGCAAAAAGAATGTTGTGAATGCTTTGTACTTCTCCTTCTTTCAAAAAGTGTTCGTGTCGTTTTCCTGAGCCAGCTTCCACCATTTTAAGGAAAAGTACACCTTTAACATCTGGTTTTACAACTTCGGTGGCACCCATGATAAAATCGACTAACTCGACTTTAAATGGAATTTTATCAAAAGTATAGTTATCGGTAAAACTATTATCAACCGCTCCTGAAAGCAATAATGGTTTTTCGAAGGTGCGTCTTTTTAATTCTCCTTCGTGTTGTCCGTCTACCAACATTGTCAAATAAGTTCTATCTGAAAATACTTGATTTTCGGTAGCTCCTTCGCGAATAGGCATAACTCCTTCGTAACTAATATATCGGGTTATAAAAGCTCCCAATAAAATTAAGATGAAAGATAAATGCAAGGTTAAAGTTGCCCACTTTTCTTTTTTGTATAATTGATAACGCTTTATGTTCCCTAAAAAGTTAATCATAAAGAAAACCATGATAACTTCAAACCACCAAGCGTTATAAACAATCACTCTTGCGGTATCTGTATTATAGGCATCTTCAATAAATGTTCCTGCAGCCATTGCAGCAGCAAAAACAATAAACAATACGGCCATTAATCGAGTAGAAAATAGGAAGGAAAGTATTTTTTTGTCCATGTTTGGAAATTCAAATTAAAGTGGAACAAAAATACTTAATTTGTTTGTCAAACGAGTTTAAAACGATAGAATTTTAAGGATTTTTAACAAATAAAAAAGCGAAACCAGATTGATTTCGCTTTCTATATTTTTGAAAAAGAAAATTATGACTTTTCAAATAATTTTTTAACATCGTCAATATTCATCATCTCCGAAATACCTGTAGAAGAAGTTACCTTGTTGGTTGTCATAAACTGTACCGTAGTTTTTGCAGTAGTTTTGGTATAATGTAACCATACATAATCATTTGGTAATTCCAATTTGATGTCATACATCGGCGAAGCATTAAAACCATCTATAATAATTTTATATAAGTTTTCGTAATCGTTTTCAACGTTTTTAAACGAAAAATTACGAATGTTTATATCCTCTTTATTTTCTATATTCTTGTAAAAAAAAGTATAAGTATCACCTTCTTTTTGTACATAAATATCGCTCACACCTACTCTACCCAATCTTTCAAGAGGTGTTGTTGGTAAGACTTTAATTTGGCTAAATCCTGTCATCGCACAGAATAAAAACATAATAACGGTCAATCCTTTTTTCATAATACTAATATTTATAGGTTAAGTTCTGAAAGTCGAAAATACTATCTTTTTCATTTCATCAAACATTTTTAACAAAAACATATAAACATTTTTTGTTAAAAAGTCGATTTACAGAGAATTAGCCTTCATTTTCTTACCATTTCATTTTTTATTACTTTAGCCAAATGATTTCAGTGGTAATTATTGGATCCGGAAATGTAGCACAACATTTAATTTCGGCTTTCGTCAAAAGCGAAACTGTTGATGTTATACAAGTGTTTTCTAGAAATTTAGACGCAGACATTAAAAATTTTGAGGCTTCAAAAATCACAAACGATTTTGAACAGCTGAAAGAAGCAGATTTATACATTATATCGGTAACCGACACAGCTGTTCATGCAGTTTCCAATCAAATTCCGTTTGAAAAAAAATTGGTGGTACACACTTCTGGAAGTGTTGCAATTTCGGAATTAAACGAAAAGAACAAACGTGGTGTTTTTTATCCGTTGCAGACATTTTCCAAAAACAAATCGGTCGATTTTAGTGAAATTCCCATTTGTATAGAAGCCGAAAACGAAACCGATTATCAATTATTAGAAAAAGTTGGAAAATCAATATCTGAAAAAATTTTCAATATTAATTCAGAACAACGCAAAGCATTGCATGTTGCCGCTGTATTTTCATGCAACTTTGTGAATCATTTGTATGCAATCGGAAATAAAATTTGTGATGAAAACGAAATTCCTTTTGAAATTTTGCAACCTCTAATCATCGAAACGGCAAACAAAATCAAAACACTCACACCCGTCGAAGCACAAACTGGTCCAGCGAAACGCAACGACACACAAACGATAAACGCGCACTTGAATTTCCTTCAGGAGACAACTCAAAAGGAAATCTATAAAATACTAACCAAATCAATTATTGATAATGGCAAAAAGCTATAAAGAAATTATGAACGACATCACCACTTTTGTTTTTGATGTGGATGGCGTTTTAACCGATGGAACAGTACATATAACTCCAACAGGTGAAATGCTTCGCGAAATGAATATTCGCGACGGATTTGCCATGAAAGCTGCTATTGAAAGTGGGTACCATGTGTGTATCATTTCAGGAGGAAGTAACGAAGGGGTACGAATCCGATTAAAAAACTTAGGTATTAATGATATTCATCTAGGATCACCAGATAAAGTAAAAACCTTCAACGAATATACAAACGCATACAACATCAAACCCGAACAAGTATTATATATGGGTGATGATATCCCAGATTATCACATCATGCAATTGGTAGGCTTGCCAACTTGCCCACAAGATGCCAGCCCGGAAATCAAATCCATTTCAAACTACATTTCCCATATCAATGGAGGAAAGGGTGCTGTTCGCGACGTTATTGAACAAGTCATGAAGGTGCAAGGCAAATGGAATACTTATTTTAACGGAAAGTTTTTTTAAATCAAACACACAAATGAAATACCTCAACCTCATACGTTACAAAAACTTATTACTGCTTGCTTTTATGCAATTAGTCATTCTTTTTGGTTTTTTAAAAATGCAGGATATTCCTTTGGCTTTAGCGCTTTGGCAATACTATTTACTCATCATTTCAACCGTTTGTATTGCCGCTGGCGGGTATATTATTAATGATATTATGGACCAAGATGTTGATGGGATTAATAAACCTAAAAAAGCCATTGTGGGTCATAGCATTTCCGAAAATTTTGCCTACAACTTATATGTAGCCTTTTCTATTATTGGTGTCGGAATTGGTTTTTATTTATCAAAAATAATTGGTCGCCCTAATTTTGTGACTGTTTTCATTCTATGTGCGGCCTTACTGTATATTTATTCAACAAGTTTCAAACAAATAATGATTGTCAAAAATATTGTAGTCGCCTTTTTATTGGCTTTTAGTATTTTAATAATCGATTTGTTTATGATTTTTCCAGCTACAGACATGACCAATAGAGAACAAATGCTTCCCGTTTTTTCTGTTCTAATTGATTTTTCGATTATCGCTTTTATCATTAATCTGTTACGTGAAATGGTGAAAGATTTAGAAGATGTAAACGGTGATTACAACAACGGAATTCAAACATTACCTGTTGCTTTGGGAGTAGCAAGAACCACTAAATTAGTATTCGGATTAAGTTTTATTCCTACGATTTGTATTCTGTATTATATGTACGTCAATTTATTTGAATTACAATTTGCTACCGTTTACATTTTAGGATTTCTAATTGGCCCATTATTGTATTTTTCGATGAAAATCTGGTCGGCAAAAAACAAAAAAGAATATGCTCACTTAAGTGATGTTTTAAAACTCATTATCTTTTTAGGAATTATTGCCATTGCCGTGATCGGAATAAATATGAAATATTATGCTGCGCAATAAATTAAAAAACACCAAAATTATTCTAGCATCGGGGTCGCCTCGTAGACAACAATTTTTTAAAGAATTTGGTTTCGATTTTGAAATTCGATTAAAAGAAATTGAAGAAATTTACCCTGAAAACTTACAGCATCTTGAAATAACCGATTTTTTAGCAGAATTGAAAGCTGCCGCATTCGATAATGAACTACAAGACAACGAACTACTCATCACCAGCGATACCTTGGTCTGGCATAACAATCAAGCGTTGGGAAAACCCAAAGACTATGAAGATGCTTTTCAAATGCTTAAAAGTTTGGCCAATGCTACCCATGAAGTGATTGGATCCGTTTGTTTTAAAACAGCCACTAAAACAGAAATCATCAACGATGTAACCAAAGTTACTTTTGGAGATTTATCGGACGAAGCCATCCATTTTTATTTAGAAAACTACCAACCTTTTGACAAAGCAGGAAGCTACGGAATACAAGACTGGATTGGCCTTATTGGCATTTCAAAAATAGAAGGTTCCTATACAAATGTCGTGGGTTTACCCACTGAAAAAGTCTATCAATATTTGTTAAAATTATAATTTCAACTTTACTCATTCTATTTTTTGGCACAGTAATTGGATACTAATTATCAAACATAAACGTTTATATAGTACCCATAACTAAAAACCAATTAATATGAAAAATTTACAAATTATTATAGGAGCCATGTTGATGTCTTTTACATTGCAATCTAACGCACAAGTTTCTGTTAGTTTAAATATTGGCTCACGTCCTGACTGGTGCGGACACTATTATGAAGACAGAGTTCAGTATGTATATTTACCTGAATTAGAATGCTACTACGATAATTTTGCCGAAGTATACATTTATTATGGACCTCACGGATGGCTACGTTCTCGTTATTTACCAGAATATTGCCACGGATATGATATCAATAGAGCACATCGAGTAGTTATTGATTATAGAGGAAATTCCCCTTGGGCACATTTCAACCATCACAGAAATTATTACTGGAGAGATAACTACAGAAACTACCGTCAAGAATATTATGGCCCAAACTATAATCGAAGAGGTAACTATGTAGCCGTTTCCGACAGAAGAGACTATAGAAATTATGATAATGACCGTTATGAAAAAAGAGGAAATGGAAATGCACATGGTCATTATAAAAAAGACAATGATAACGACAGAGGAAACTCAGGAGGTGGGAACGGTCGTGGTCACGGAAGACGTTAATTCATCTACTTAATTAGAAATTCAGAGAACTTAGGTTCTCTGTTTTTTTTTATTTGAACTAGCAAGGAACAAAGCAATCTTAAATCATTTCTTTATCTTTGCAAAAAGATTTTAAATTGAGATATTTCCTAGAATTTGCATATAACGGGACCCATTACCATGGTTGGCAATACCAACCCAATGCGGTTTCGGTACAAGAAACATTAAACAAAGTCTTTTCAACATTACTGCAAGAAGAAATCGAAATTGTTGGCGCAGGACGTACCGATACTGGTGTTCACGCTTCACAAATGTATGGGCATTTCGATACTGAAAAAGAATTGGACATTGAAAAACTGACCTACAAAGCCAATTCCTTTTTACCAAAAGACATCTCCATTTTTAAAATCATTCCGGTTCACCATGATGCACATGCACGTTTTGATGCGACTTCAAGAACCTACCATTATCATATTGCTACCCAAAAAAATGTTTTTAATACCGAATTGGCTTGGTTTTATCATCATGATTTAGATGTTGATGCGATGAATGCAGCGGCCAAATTATTATTAGATTTTACCGATTTTGAATGTTTTTCCAAGACGAATACTGATGTTTTTACATACAATTGTAAAATAACTGAAGCCTATTGGAAAAAAGAAAACAATACCCTTATCTTTACCATAACTGCCGATAGATTCTTACGAAATATGGTTCGCGCCATTGTGGGAACTTTAGTTAATATTGGCTTACATAAAATTAATACCGACGATTTTATAAAAATAATTGAAAGTAAAAGTCGTAAAAAAGCTGGCTTTTCGGTACCCGCACAAGGATTGTTTTTAACAAAAATTACGTATCCATACATTAAACAAGAATGAAAGCATTTGATACCCGTTTATTCAAACGGATTTTAGAATATACAAAACCCTATAAATGGCGCTATAACAGTGTTATTGCATGGGCTATTTTGCTCTCTATTTTTGCTGCACTTCGCCCCTATTTATTGAAAGATATTATTGATGATTACGTTATCCCTAAAAAAGTAAACGGATTCATTATCATGACGATCATCATGGGAATTACGTTGTTTTTGGAAGTTTTAGCCCAGTTTTATTTTGTGTATTGGGCCAATGTTTTGGGACAAGATATTGTGAAAGACATCCGAATTAAATTATTCAAACATTTAACCAGTTTCAAAATAAGTTATTACGATCACGAACCTGTTGGCAAACTAATCACACGTTCGGTTTCTGATATTGAAGCCATCGCCCGAATTTTTAGTCAAGGATTGTTTATGATTATCTCTGACTTGCTCAAAATGGTCGTCATTCTTGGGTTTATGTTATATATGAATTGGAAATTGACGATGATTGTTGTGGCTGCCATGCCAATTTTGATCTACGCCACTCGTATTTTCCAAGTGAAAATGAAAGATGCTTTCGAAGAAGTTCGTAACCAAGTGGCCAATATGAATACATTCGTACAAGAACGTGTTTCAGGAATGAAAATCGTACAGCTTTTTACACGCGAAGAAACCGAATATAAAAAGTTTAAAGAAATCAATAATTTACACCGAAAAGCCTGGGTAAAAAACGTTTGGTACAACTCCATCTTCTTTCCAATTGCCGATATTATTTCTGCATTAACGTTGAGTTTAATCATTTATTTTGGTTCAATTTTAGTCTTAAAAAGGGATCCTGTAACCGAGTTGGGTGATTTAATGGCATTCAATATGTACATCGCCATCTTTTTTACGCCGTTGCGTCAAATTGCCGATAAATTCAACGAGATGCAAATGGGAATGATTGCAGCCAATCGTGTTTTTGAAGTATTGGATTCTGAAAAACATATCGAAAGCAACGGCACTCAAATGGCTCCAAAATTTGAAGGAAAAATCAACTTCGAAAATGTAACTTTTGGTTACAAACCGGATGAAGAGGTCTTGAAAAGCATCAATCTCTCTGTACATAAAGGGGAAACGATTGCTATAGTTGGAGCTACAGGTGCTGGAAAATCAACTATAATTAATTTACTGAACCGTTTTTACGATATTAAATCGGGAGCCATCTCTATTGATGATAAAAACATTCAAAATTTCACTTTAGACAGTTTACGCAAACAAATCGCCGTCGTGTTACAAGATGTTTTCCTTTTTGCCGACACTATTCACAATAATATTACACTGAATAACGAATCGATTTCAAGAGAAGAAGTCATTAAAGCCGCGAAAGAAATTGGTGCGCACGACTTTATTATGAGCTTGCCCGAAAATTACGATTATAATGTGAAGGAACGAGGCAATATGTTATCCTCTGGACAACGACAGTTAATTGCATTCTTGCGTGCCTATTTGAGTAATCCAAGCATTTTGATTTTAGACGAAGCCACATCCTCAATCGATGCTTATTTGGAAGAAATGATTCAAAAAGCGACGGTAACGTTGACCAAAAACCGTACTTCAATCGTCATTGCTCACCGATTGGCCACCGTAATTAATGCTGATAAAATTGTAGTATTAGACAAAGGAATTGTAGTAGAGGAAGGCAATCATCAAAACTTATTACAAAAAGAAGAAGGCTATTACAGAAAATTGTATGAAGCTCAGTTTATAAATCACGAAGAAGAAGAAGAAGAAATTAACCCTTAAAAAATGGAAAAGTTTTCAATTGAAATGGATGTAAGAGATTACGAATTGGATGTACAAAGCATCGTAAACAATTCGGTTTATCAAAATTATTTAGAGCATGCTCGTCATGAATTCTTACATCACCATGGAATTGATTTTGTTGAATTTGCTCAAAATAATATTTTATTGGTTGTCAAAAACATCGAAATGAATTTTAAAAATTCGTTGGTGAGTCGTGATAAATTCAAAATTGAAGTAGCTGCCGAAAAAGAAGGCAACTTAAAAGTCGTTTTTCACCAAAACATTATTAGAATTGCTGATAACAAAACTATTCTAACTGCAAAAGTAACGGGTGTGGCTATTAAAAAAGGAAGACCCGTAGCACCTGACACTATTCCGCAAATAGAACGTTTTTTAAATTAAAAAGAAGTTAATTTCACACATTCTACTGCTTCCTTCACATCATGAACGCGTAAAATTTTAGCTCCTTTGGTTAAAGCAATTGTGTTTAAAACTGTAGTGCCGTTTAGTGCTTTATCAGCTGTGGTTTCAAGCTTTTTGTAAACCATTGATTTTCTGGAAACACCTACAAGAATGGGCAATTCCGCCATTTGAAGTAACTCCAATTGTTGCATCAAGACAAAGTTTTGCTCGATTGTTTTGGCGAATCCAAATCCAGGATCTAAAATCAAATCATTAATTCCGAATTGTCTTGCTTTGGCGATTTTCTGAGAGAAATAAAATAATACTTCTTTCACAACATCTTCATAATCGGTTAATTGTTGCATGGTTTGTGGTGTGCCACGCATGTGCATCATCACATACGGTACTTGGTGCTTGGCAATCACTTCAAACATTTTTTCATCCAAACTACCAGCAGAAATATCATTGATCATTGCAGCACCATGCTCAATACAAAGGTTTGCTACTTCGCTGTGAAAGGTATCGATGGAAAGTAAAACCTTCGGGAAATTTTTCAAAATTAAATCGACCACAGGCAACACTCTTTTTTGCTCCATATCTGAAGAAAGAAATTCAGAACTTGGTCGACTTGATTGTCCACCGATATCAATAAATGTCGCGCCATCTGTCAGCATTTTTTCCACTTGACTCAAAATCAGTGCTTCCGAAGAAAATTTTCCACCGTCATAAAAAGAATCTGGGGTAATATTCAAAATTCCCATCACTTTGGGAGACGTTAAATCAATTAAATTTCCTTTACAATTTATTGTGGCCATTTGCATTTTATTAACAGCTTATTATTTAAAATTCGTTATTTTTGAACCAATTTGATACAAATATAAGACACTAATGAGTAATACCTCACAACAATACGACGCAATCATTACCACTTGCCGCGATTTATATAGTAAAAAAATGAAAGATTATGGAAGTGCTTGGCGTATATTACGTTTGCCATCACTTACGGATCAAATATTCATAAAAGCCCAACGCATACGCTCTTTACAAGAAAATGACGTTCGAAAAGTAGACGAAGGGGAAGTACCTGAATTTATTGGAATAATTAATTATTCTATCATGGCCTTAATTCAATTGGATAAAGGAGTTGCCGATCAACCCGATTTAGACGTGGAAGAAGCCGTAAAACTGTATGATGAAAAAATCAAATTGACCAAAGATTTGATGGAAAACAAAAATCATGATTATGGTGAGGCATGGCGTGATATGCGTGTGAGTTCGTTAACCGATTTAATTTTGCAAAAAATTCTTCGCGTAAAACAAATTGAAGATAACAAAGGAAAAACAATCGTTTCTGAAGGAATTGACGCCAATTACCAAGACATGATTAATTATGCAGTATTTGCCTTAATACTTTTGGAAGGAAATAATTAAACTATGAAAAAAAATCTATCCATCTTAATTAAAATAGTCATTTCGGCCTTGTTCATTGTTTCGGCAGTAGCCAAAATGTATCCATCTCCCTATTTTGCTATCTCTACTTTTGAAGTAAAACAATTGTATCCCTTAGGATTTTCAGAAGCAATAGCTCCTTGGTTTTCCAGAATATTAATCGGAATTGAATTGGCCCTGGGATTTTTAATTCTACAGAATAACTATCTGAAAAAAATTGTAATTCCGGCTACCATAGCCTTATTAGCCGTTTTTGTGGCACATTTGTCATATGAAACCTTTGTAAATGGTGGCAACTCTGGCAACTGTGGTTGTTTTGGTGAACTAATTCCAATGACACCTATTGAAGCGATTATCAAAAACATCATTGCCATTGGTTTACTGATTTGGTTGTATCTATTGGTGTCCGAAAAAACAGCTTCTAAATTTTGGCCATTAGCCGCGGTTACTTTGGCTACTATTGTCGGAATATTTTTGATAGCACCTATAAAATCGAATACGGAATTAGCGATGCCGATTGAAACTTTACCAACGGATAGCTTGACTACAGAAGTAATCGATTCGGGAGCCGTAAAAATGGATGCCGTTGAAAAACCGATAAAAGATTCTACAGCCAAAGAAACACCAAAAAAAGTGGAAGAAGTAGTCCTTAATGAGCCTGCAAAAAAGAAATCGGGGTATGCACAATTCTTTTCTAAAATCGATACTGGAAGAAAAACGTTATGTTTCTTCGTTCCGGGTTGTGACCATTGTCGATTAGCCGCTAAAGAATTAACCGAAATGAGGAAAATCAACAAAAATTTCCCAGAAGTTGTAATTCTATTTATGAATGAAGAAGCCGATTTAATCCCTGCTTTTTTCA
This sequence comes from Flavobacterium amnicola, assembly GCF_004122165.1. Classification (GTDB taxonomy): domain Bacteria; phylum Bacteroidota; class Bacteroidia; order Flavobacteriales; family Flavobacteriaceae; genus Flavobacterium; species Flavobacterium amnicola. Next base: position 163,856 of record NZ_SBKO01000003.1, on the reverse strand, counting down.
AAGAAGCCGGTGCTGAATATCCATATAAAATCATCGAAATCATTCCGTTTTGGAAATTATTAGGAACTGGAAAAGATACACCTGGTGTAAAATATTTATGGAATGGTAACGAGTACAAATACTATTACGGTATTACCGAAAATCAATTCAATCCAAAAGATTATCAAGAGTTAATTAATAAATCATACAACGAATTAAAAAAATAATAAATCATGAAAAAACTACTTTGCTTACTTGCTGCTTTTGCCTTAAATATTTCGTGTACCAATGCACAAGACAAACAATTTTCAGATGAAGCTTTGGGACACAAACTTACGGATGGAAATGGAAATGAAATCGCTTTCAAAGACATACTTAAAAAACACGAAGGCAAAACTGTTGTTATTGAAGCTTGGGCTTCTTGGTGCAGCGATTGTGTCAAAAATATGCCGAAATTAAAAGAATTGCAGGCCCAAAACCCAAATGTTGCCTTTGTATTTCTTTCTGCCGATAAAACTCCAGAAGCTTGGAAAGTTGGAATTGAAAAACACGCAATTACAGGTGATCATTACTTAATGCCTGGAGGTATGAAAGGTGATTTCGGAAAAGCAATCAATTTAGATTGGATTCCGCGTTATATTATCTTAGACAAAACTGGAAAAATAAAATTATACCGTGCGATAGAAACTGACCATGAAAAAGTAAGCAACTTATTAAAAGAATTGAACTAATGAGACAAAAAATAGTAGCTGGCAATTGGAAAATGAATAAAAATGCCGAGCAAACCGAAGATTTGATCAATGAATTAATCCAAAAGTTACCTACCGATACACAAACTAAAATTATCATTGCACCAACGTTTGTCAATCTTGCCTCTGCGGTTGACCATACTGAATTTACTGCTATTGAAGTAGCCGCACAAAACATGCACCAAGCAGAAGGTGGCGCTTTCACAGGAGAAATTTCGGCCGATATGTTAAAAAGTATTGGAGTAACAACCGTTATTTTAGGACATTCAGAGCGTCGTGCTTATTTTCATGAAACGGATGCTTTGTTAGCCAATAAAGTAGATACCGCTTTAAAACATGATATGAAAGTCATTTTCTGTTTTGGTGAAGAACTAAAAGATAGAAGTACTAACAGTCATTTTAATATCGTTGAATTGCAATTGCGTGACGGTTTGTTTCATTTAACTGAAAGTGCATGGACCAATATTGTCTTGGCTTACGAACCGGTTTGGGCAATTGGTACTGGTGAAACCGCTTCACCAGCGCAAGCCCAAGAAATGCACCAATTTATTCGCGAAACGATTCGCAAACAATACGGAAGCGACATTGCCGAAAACGTTTCTATCCTTTACGGAGGGAGTGTCAAACCCGACAATGCCAAAGAAATTTTTTCACAGCCTGATGTAGACGGTGGATTAATTGGAGGGGCAGCTTTAAAAGCGGATGATTTTGTAGGAATTGTGAATGGCATCTAAATATCAAAAAGCTCATTGGAAATAGTATCTAATGAGCTTTTTTTTCAAACATTCAAAAAAAACAAACTTCACTTAACTAAAAAGTGTATGTTATTTTTCCTTTCATAAAAAAAGGAGTTCCTGGGGTAAAATGAATTTCTTCAACGCTTGTTGCTTCATTTTGCAACCTTGATTCGGTGGCAAACTGTGTTTCATTCCATTTGGTATTAAATAGATTTTCTACCGATATTCCAAAAATGAACTTTTGGTATTTATAATTCAAATTGACATCCGATACCATGTATCCTTTGGCTACAATAGAATTGTCTTCATTCGCTGGGCGTGTTTTCAAATAGCGATAATGAAATCCACCTGAAAACCCTTTGTAATCTGTGACACTAAAACCTCCAGTTCCAGTAAAATCGGGTGCCAACGGAATATAATCTTGACCATTTGGTGCATCATTACTTCTTGCGTAGGTATAATTTGCATCGGCATCAAAAAACAAATAGTTGGTCATCTGATAGCGCAATCCGAAATCAATTCCCATACGTTTTGATCGTCCGCTAGGTTCCACTACTCCAGCGTCACCAACATACACAAATTCTTGCTCCAAATCCAAAAACCACAGTGCTGAATTGACTACCAATCTAGAAAACGGTTTAAAAATCGTTCCTAAATCGGTTCCAAAGGCTGTAGGCAAAATCTTCTTTCCTGTTTGCGCTACCACTACTCTCGTATCATTCGAATGGAAACCCAAACCAGATTTTAAATAGAATTGCAAGTCATTATTTTGTGAAAAGATGAAATTCAATTTGGGAGAGAATTTTACCTTGTCTTCCGATTGTGTTGTATACTTCGCTACTAATTTATCTTGGTAATTAAACTTGAAATAATCCATTCGAATTGCTGGATTTATTTTTAGTTTTCCAAAATCAAATTCGGCATTTAAGTAAGAAAAAACATTCGTTTGATCAATGTCTCCTAACTTTATGTTTTGTAAGGTTTCATTTCGATTTAAGGTATGTGATAATTCGGTATTTTTTGTTTCATCGGCTCGAAAACCAAAACCAGCTTGTACTAAAGCATCGATGCTATTTATTTTTAATCTTTTATTTAGCTCCGAATTCAAACCATAAATATTTCTGTTTTCCTTTTGTTTGATCTGGTCACCATTGATGGGATCTTCTAAGAAAAAGGTAAAATTGGAAAACAATTCAAATTGATAATTAGAATAAAAAGCATTTGCTTTCAAAAAGGTATTCTCACTAATATTTTTAGTCAAAGACGCATTAAAATTGGTTCTGGAAGTGTTCCCTCCTTCGGTGTCATCTACCGCTCCAAATCGTGAAATCATTCCGTTATCAACCAAACGTTGCGGAATTTGTCCCGATGCATCCCATTTGCTTGTAAAACGAGAAGCCATGATGGAAAACTTACTATTTTCTGATATACTGTTGGTATATTTTCCAAAGAGATTCATTCGTTTAAAATTTTGAGGCGAATCGAAAGGACCATCGGTTAGTACATATTCGGTTGCCAAATACGCGCTTTGCTTTTTCTGATTTTCCAACAAATTAAAAATACCAACGGTTCTCATAGTATTAAACTGTCCGGCTTCAACAGACAAACTACTATTTTCAACTTTTTCCTTCGTTAAAAACGAGACATAGCCAGCTGTAGCAAAATCACCTTTGTTGGCATAATACGTTCCTTTTCCAAAATCTATTTTCTCGATCGTTTCAGGAATTACAAAATGTAGATCGGCATACCCTTGACCATGTGCGTGAGAAACCATATTGACAGGCATTCCATCTACAGACAATGCGATATCTGTTCCATGATCAATATCAAAACCTCTCAAAAATATTTGTTCTGCTTTTCCTCCTCCGGCGTGTTGACCAATAAACAAACCAGGTACTTTTCGTAAAATCTCTTGTGAAGAATTAACGGGTTTGGTTTGCAAATCAATTTTAGATAGTTCATTCATAGCTGAAATTTTGGAATGAATGATTACTTGATCTAAGGTATAGATATCAGACTCTAAAATAATTTCAGTAAGACCTTCGCTAACGCTAAAAGTATTTTTTTTATAACCTAAACCAGATACTTCCAAAAGATCACCAACTACAGTTTTGTCTATTGCAAAATTTCCAAATTCATCAGTATGGGCGTGACTTTGAGAATTTGTATTGATGATATAAGCATTATCAATTGGACTTCCGTTAACGTCGTGTATCGTTCCTTTTTTTATTTGAGAATAACTAGTAAACATCCAAAATAAAAAGAGAATTTTGGTATACGTATTCATTATAATTGATCTATTTTTTGTTGAAAACTTGGACCTAGTTCGAAAGTACTCGTTAATAGATCTTCTTTTATAGGTTGAACCAAATTACTCATTTTATTGGATTTGTAAATCATCGCCAAATGATAATTTAATTCGGGTTCAAATGATTTTCCAGCTACATGCTTTTGTGCAATTTCTAATGCTTTTTTATAATCGCCCAAATTATAATACGACCAAGCTAATAAATCGTAAGAATCTGGAGTGGGGCGGTTTTTGATTTCTTGATTTGCAATCGCCAATGCTATTTCTGCCGTGCTTGTATCGTCAGCAAAAATAAGTGCATTGTATTTATTATACATTACTCCATAATTATTTTTCTGAAGCATATTAAAATAATTCGACATGTACTTTTCTTTCTTTTCTTTATTGTTTTCATATTCAGCAATTTCAGATTTCATTAAATAAAAATCGGGTGAATTGTGTTTTTTAGAAATGATATTAATAATGCGGTTGGCTTCAGTGGTATTTTTTTCATGAGAAAAGGCTATCCAAGCAATTCCTTTCAAGGCATAGCTGTTATGAGGTTCTAACGCTAATGTTTTTAAATAATAATTATAGGATTTTTTAATTTGACCGGCATGACCATACATGTCTCCAAGGTTTGAGTAAGCCCATACTTTTAATCCTTCATTTTCATCTTTCTCAGCTCTCTTGGCTGCTTTTTCCATTAGTGAAATAGCTGTAGGTAAATCCCCAAGATGATCATTCCATTTGGCAATTCTAATTAAGAAATCAAATTCATTTGGATCCTGAATCGCCTTTAAATTTTTTTCTGCTTCAGCATAATTACCCAGTTCCATTTGCACATCAAAAAGTAATTTTTGAGTTGCTTTCTTTCCTTCTCCAATAGCTAAAGCTTTATTGGCAAGCACCAAAGCTTCTTTAAAACGATGCTGGGTAATGTAGTTACGAGCCAAAGCTCTAATCGTACCAACTTGAGTATATTTTAAGGCTTCATTCGATTGCAATAATAATTCTTCTGTTTTATAGATATAATTAATGTTACCCGTAATTTCAAATAATTTCGAATAATTGGATGCTATTTGAGATAAATACGAAATTTGATTGGGTGCAGCATCAAACTTTTTTTGCCAAAAATCGATTTCATTTTTAGCAAAATCTATAGATTTCGTTTCTTTTGACGCTAAATAGGCATCGTAGTCTTTTCGGTTTGTAATTTGATTGGATTCTTTTTCACAACTTACCATTAATAAAGTCATAACTAAAATAATCGCTAAATTGAATGTTTTCATTGTACTTGTTTTTTTTGTTTGTTTTTGTTTTGTTTGAAAAAAAAGAGCGCATCAGTAGGTCTGCGCTCTTTTTTAAAATACTTATTACCAAGCAGAAGCTAAGTAAGGAAATGAAGTCGAAAATGCTTTATCGTTAGCATCTACATTATCTGAAGTTAATCCAGGATTTGAACCACCAGTTGGTCCACCAAAAATTAATAATAGTTCCGTATCGATTACGTCGTCAGCAAGTGCACGACCTGTAAGAACGTTTACTCCATCAAAAAATGTAGTTGTTCCTGATTTCGCTACACCAAGCACATCTGTAGCTAAAAGCCCAGTAAATTGCGCCGCAGTTTGTCCTAATGCGTTAGTGGTATACCCAGGATTTAAAGCCAATAATCTTGATTGAAAAACAGATTGATAAGTCGCTCCCATTGTAGAAGGAGTTGTCATGTTAAAGTTATCTTTTGGAGTGCCTGATGCAATAAAAACGGTATTAATTGCGGGTCTAGCCATTTGATCCTTTTGTACATACGTTCCTGAAAAATCAGTTGCAGGAATTACAGGTGTCACAACAACATCATCATCATTATTACAACTCACTAAAACGGCTGTTGTAAGAATAGCAATTGCTAAAAATTTGGTTCTATTTGTTTTCATGTGAAATTTCTTTTAATTAATTATTTAAATTATTGTTTTTGTTTTGTTTCTGCCCAAACATTTATTGTTGAAGAAGAACCTAGCATTGTTTTTGGTACTTCAATAATAGTAGCTAAAACATTTGTTCCTGCGAACGTATCAGTACCTGGATTATTAAATCCACCTGCAGTTCCAGCAAGAATGGCTTTGTACTGATTTAAATCGAAAAAGAAAGGATCATCTCTTGGTCCTGCAAAAAATTTCATTCCATTTGAAGTAACTATATTTGGCGTTTTACCATATTTAGAAATTTCAACACTTCCTGCAGCAGCTGATGTTTTAACAGTACTTGAAGTCCCCGGAGTTCCAGGAGCTGTTGGTCCAAAGAAATACATTTTACTACCTCTTTTTATTGCTTGAATCACTAAATCTTCAATATTGTCTCCATTATTGTCGATATTAATTTCTGTCATTACATTTTCTTTAAATGTAGCACTTCCTGTAGCGCTAGGAGACAGTAATCCTTGAGTGTTCACAACAAATACCATGTTGCTTGTGTTTTCTCCTTGAAAAGCATAAACATCCGTGATGTCATTTCCATTACCTGTTACTGCTGGTGCATCAGCGTGATCGGCAGCAATTAACAATAGACCCGAAATCGCAACAAGCGACAGACCTAAATAAATTCTTGATTTTTTCATTTTGTATATTTTTTAATGATTATAAAGTGATATACGCAGAATTGTTTGGTATGGTTTTAAAAAAGGTTAAAATAATTTAGAAATATTGTTAAACCCTTATTATTCATAGTATTAAATACTTGTAATAGAATTCTTAGATTTATGGAAAAGTTTAATTAGATTTGTATAACTCAAAAAAATCTGATGTATGTCACAAGAAGATGTTTTACTATTAATACAAAAAAAAGACAATCGTGCTTATAATGTCTTATATGATATGTATGCCAAAAGTTTGTTTGCTATCATTTCAAATATAATTAAAGACAGAGAGGAGGCGGAAGATACCTTACAAGAAGTATTTATTAAAATATGGAAAAACATAGATTCTTACAATGAATCAAAAGGGCGATTTTACACCTGGATGTTAAATATTGCTAGAAACTCTAGTATTGATAAAATGCGTTCTAAAAATTTTAACAACTCTAAAAAAAACCTATCCTCCGAAAATTTCGTACATCTATTTGAAGACAATAACAAATTCATTAATAAGATTGATGCTATTGGAATTCAAGAATTTATTAAAAAGTTGAAACCAAAATGTATTGCTTTAATCGATTTATTATTTTTTAAAGGCTATACACAACAAGAAGCTTCTGAGGAATTAGAAATTCCTTTGGGAACGGTTAAAACTAATAATAGAAATTGTATTAACGATTTAAGAAACTTTTTGCAAGTATAATGGAAACAAAAGAATATATAGAATCCGGAATTTTAGAACTCTATGTGTATGGTTTATTAGAAGAAGACCAAAATATGGAGATCGCTGAAATGGCTAAAAAGCACAAAGAAATAGAAGACGAAATTACGTCTATTGAAAAATCTATTCTGGCGCTTTCTACCAGTTTTTCACCTTTTTTATCGGTTGAAAATTTCTCTAAAATTAAGTCCCAATTAGAAATTAAGCATGCGGCTAAGGTTATAGAATTAAAACCAAAATCTACTTCAAATTATATTGGTTGGGCAGCGGCAGCAGTTTTATTACTGGGTATTGGCTATTTATACAACCGACAAATTTCTTTTGAAAATGAAATTGTAACATTGGAAAAGGAAAAATCAAAATTAAATGAAGTGGTAGTGTCGACCGAAACGAAAAACAAACAAACCAACGAGGCGTTGACCGTTATTCGCGACGCCAAAAATACGGTTGTTGCCTTAGCTGGACAAACAGTCTCACCAAGTTCATCAGCAAAAGTATATTGGAACAAGGATACTCAAGTGGTGTATGTAGATGCTTCTGGATTACCAGAACCTCCAAAAGGAATGGTCTATCAAGTTTGGTCATTAAAATTAAAACCTACCTTAACACCAACAAGCATTGGTTTATTGGGTGATTTTAATGAAAATAATAGTCGCTTTTTCGCGGTTAGTAATACAGGAGATGCAGAAGCTTTCGGAATTACCTTAGAACCGGCGGGTGGAAGTAAATCACCAACAATGGAACAATTGTATACATTAGGAGCGGTGTAAAACACAACTCCATTATAAAAGAAAAAGCCAACCTAACGGTTGGCTTTTTTATATCTAATAAAAAGATCTTATTTATTTTTCTGAAACTTGACAAGCGCTAGAATGTACAACACTAAAGCTAGCATATAACAACCCAACTCAAGATATAAATTACTTACCGTTCGTGCTAACAACAAGGCTGAAGTAGCAAATAAAAACAAATGCAGCGGTTTAAAATTTTGTAACATAATTATTTGAAAAATGAATCTACAAATTCGTATTTGTTAAACACTTGTAGGTCATTAATACCTTCACCTACTCCGATATATTTTACAGGAATTTGAAATTGATCTGAAATACCAATTACCACACCACCTTTTGCCGTTCCGTCAAGCTTTGTAACCGCTAGACAGGTAACTTCTGTAGCTGCAGTAAACTCTTTGGCTTGTTCGAAAGCATTTTGACCGGTAGAACCATCTAAAACCAATAGTACATCATGAGGTGCATCTTCTACCACTTTTTGCATGACACGTTTCACTTTAGTCAATTCGTTCATTAAACCAACCTTATTGTGCAAACGTCCCGCAGTATCGATGATAACCACATCGGCATCTTGCGAAACCGCGCTTTGTAAGGTATCAAACGCAACCGAAGCAGGATCACTTCCCATTTGTTGTTTTACGATGGGCACACCTACTCTATCCGCCCAAATTTGCAATTGATCAATCGCGGCCGCACGGAAAGTATCGGCAGCTCCTAACACCACTTTATAACCTGCATTTTTAAATTGATTGGCAAGTTTACCGATGGTTGTTGTTTTACCAACACCATTGACACCTACCACCATAATAACATACGGTTTTTTGTTGGCTGGAATAGTGAATTCTGTTTCTTCCCCGGAATTCGTTTCCGATAATAAACTTGCAATTTCTTCGCGAAGAATTATATTCAATTCTTCCGTTCCTAAATATTTATCTTTCGAAACGCGTTCTTCAATGCGTTCGATGATTTTTAGAGTCGTATTTACACCCACATCAGAAGTTACCAATACTTCTTCTAAATTATCTAAAACATCATCATCTACTTTAGATTTACCGGCAACGGCTTTGGTCAATTTGGATAAAAAGGAGGTGCTTGATTTTTCAAGACCTTTATCTAGTGTTTCTTTTGCCTCATGACTAAGGCTCGAGTCTTTTTTTTCGGAAGAAAATAGTTTTTTAAAAAAGCTCATTTTAAGTTATGAATTATGAGTTATGAGTTTGTTTAATAGCAGCCTAGTGTTTGTAATTAGCCCTGATGGAAGCAAGCTACCGTGTAGCGCGAACAGCAGGAATTACTTTTAAAAAAAGTACTGTTGATTGGCTTCTAAAAATCAGTACAAATATAAAATAAAAAAGCTACTTCCCAAGGAAAGTAGCTTTAGTATATTGAATAGATAAGATTATTTCTTTTGTAAGAAAGTATCTACTTCTTCTGGAGACATGATTGCTTCAACAAATGTGTAAGCACCAGTTTTAGGTGATTTTACCATTTTGATTGCTTTAGATAATCTCTTAGAAGCTGTTTGTAACGTTGCAACGGTTTTCTTTGCCATGACTTATACTATTTTATTTGAAGATAAATACCTTCTAATTATTTAATCTCTTTGTGTACAGTTACTCTCTTTAAGATTGGATTAAATTTTTTAATCTCTAATCTGTCTGGAGTATTCTTTTTGTTTTTAGTCGTGATGTAACGAGACGTTCCAGCTACGCCAGAAGTTTTGTGCTCAGTACATTCTAAAATTACTTGGATTCTATTACCTTTCTTTGCCATCTTGCTATATAGTTATTTAGGAACAGATTATTTGATAAATCCGTCTGCTTGTGCTTTTTTAAGAACCGCAGAAATTCCGTTTTTGTTAATCGTTTTAATTGTAGAAGCAGCTACTCTTAGAGTAATCCATCTGTCTTCTTCAGGAAGGTAAAAACGTTTTTTAACCAAGTTAACAGAGAATTTTCTCTTAGTCTTGTTCATAGCGTGAGAAACGTTATTTCCTACCATCGCTCTTTTTCCTGTAAGGTCACAAACTCTTGACATTATCTTATCTTTTATCGTTATTCAAAATCAGGGTGCAAAGTAACAAAAAAGAAAACGATTACGCAAAATATTTTTATCAGTTTTTTAAAATTTCTTTATAAACCAACTCTAATCCTTTGTTTACCGCTCTATCAATGACTTTTTCACGAGGCTGACCGAAGTTAAATTCTTCGCAAAAAACCCCTTTTGGAGTGGCAATGGCTATAAAAACTGTTCCCACTTCGGCATCAGCATCGCCTTTTGTAGGTCCGGCGTTGCCAGTAGTAGCAATTGCATAGTCTGTTTGCAGTATTTTTTGAGCATTTAAAGCCATTTCAATTGCAACTTGTTCACTCACAACGGAGTAGTTTTTTATAACTTCTTCTGAAACGTGCAAAACGGTATTTTTTACCTCAGTGGCATAACTTACAATACTTCCTTTAAAATAGTTGGAAGCACCCGAAACGGAAGTCAACAGCGAGGCAATTTTACCTCCTGTACAACTTTCAGCAGTCGCAATAGTTTTCGATTGGGAAGTCAGCATTCGACCTAAAACCACTTCCAAAGTATCCTCTTCGTCTAAACCAATGAGACAATCGCTTATTTGTGGTTGTAGCAATTCAATTTGGTATTGAACCGCTTCCAATAAAACATTCTCATCCTTTCCTCTGGCTGTTAAACGCAATCGAACGCGTCCAGGACTAGGTAGATAAGCCAACTTAATAAATTCAGGTAAATTGTCTTCCCAAGATTCTATCCGTTCCGCTAATAGACTCTCCCCTACACCATATGTCAATAACGTTTTATGAACAATATAGGGTCGTTTGTATTTTTTTACAAGTCGTGGAATGACTTCATTTTCTGTTAAGTATTTCATTTCAAATGGAACACCTGGCAAGGAAATAAAAACAGTATTTTCTTTTTCCATCCACATTCCCGGAGCAGTTCCCACTTGATTGAAGAGCACTTCGGATTGAGAAGGAACCAAAGCTTGATCTTTATTTACTTGTGTAATTGGTCGCTTAAAATATTGCTCGATAAGTTGTGTTACATGTGCCAATACTTTTTCATCAGAAACCAAAGTATCCTGCATGTATTCGCACAATGTTTTTTTGGTAATATCATCTTTGGTAGGTCCTAAACCTCCTGTAATGACGACTACTTCCACTTTATTTTGAAGTTTTGAAAGCGTTTCTAAAATATGTTGTTTGTCATCTGAAATGGAAAGCATTTCGTGTACTCTCACTCCAATTTTATCCAACGATTTAGCAATAAATCCCGAATTGGTATCTACAATTTGACCAATTAGAATTTCGTCACCTATAGTTACAATAGCTGCTTTCATTTTTTAACATTTATGAATAAATACTTGGAAACAATAAGCGATAAACCTATTAAATACTGAAATCTTTCTTCACTTCTTCAAGTGCCGCTTCAATTCTAGTTTGTAGGCTTTTATAGACTTCTTTGATTTCTTTCTTTTTACCTTGATCACGAGTCCATTGTTCAATTTGAAGAATTTCTTCTTTAGCAGCATCCATCCCTAACAAATCTAATGTTGGTTTGGTTTTGTGTGCATAACTGTATGCCTGAGCATAATCTTTGGCTTTAATGCCAACCTTAATCTGTTTAACATCTTCAGGTACCTCTTCTACAAAAAGTGTGATAATTTGACGAACAAAATCAGCGTCGTCATCAGAAATTGCATATACTTTTGCTAAATTATAATGTATTGCCATTTATTTTATTTGAATCTTAAACATTTGTCTATTTTCTAAAAACCCTTCTAAAACATCATTTGGATTTATTTTTGCCACACCTGCCGGGGTACCTGTAAAAATAACATCTCCTTTTTTTAACGTAAAATACTGAGACACAACAGATATGATTTCATCTATTTTCCACAGCATTTGATTGGTATTTCCAGACTGAACAATTTGCGAATTGTTCCTTAACTCAAAGTTAATATTTTCTAGCGAATCGAATTCTTTTATCGATAAAAAGTCACTTATTACCGCTGAACCGTCAAAAGCTTTTGCTTTTTCCCATGGCAAACCTTTTTCTTTGAGCTTACTTTGTAAATCACGAGCCGTAAAATCAATCCCTAATCCGATTTCGTCATAATATTTATGAGCGAATTTAGGATCAATATATTTACCCACCTTATTAATTTTGACTAAAACCTCTACTTCATGATGTACATCATCCGAAAATTCAGGGATCACAAAAGGATGTTGTTTTAACAAAATAGAAGAATCCGGCTTCAAAAAGATAACCGGTTCATCTGGGCGTTCATTATTTAATTCCGAAATATGGTCAGCGTAATTACGACCTATACAGATTATTTTCATTCTAGTACAATTCTTTATTAGTTGACTTCGAGAGCCTCAGCCAACCGGTGACTGAGGCTCTCGAAGTCACCTTTTACTGTTTCGTATTTAACTTTCTTAATTTAATTCCTGTTAGCACTTTTTTAGTGTATAATGGAAAATCCGCATTTTGAATCCAACCGAAATAACCGGGCTCTTTATCCAACACTTCATCTACCAAAGCACCCTTATGTTTTCCAAACGTAAATATTTCTTGACCTTCGGCGTTTAAAGCAATAAAACCAGCAAAATCAACCGATTTCTTACGGGTTGTAAATTCAGAAAGCGATTTCATATCATTTTCCAATTCAGGATAACGTTCCAATTGGGCTTTTAGTATTTCATACGTTGCTTCCGTATCAGCTTCGGCGCTATGAGCATTTTCAAGGCTTTGCCCACAATAAAATTTATATGCCGCACTTAGGGTACGTTCTTCCATTTTATGAAAGATAGTTTGGACATCGACAGAAACACGATTTTTCATATCGAAATCGACTTCTGCACGTAACAATTCTTCCGCTAACAATGGAATATCGAATCGGTCCGAATTAAATCCAGCCAAATCCGAATCTTTAATCATATTATGAATTTGCGAGGCTAACTCCTTAAAAGTCGGTTCTCCGGCAACTTTTTCATTGGTAATTCCATGAACGGCTGTTGCGTGAGGTGGAATTGGAATCGTTGGATTGACTAACCAAGTTTTACTTTCTTTGTTTCCGTTGGGAAATATTTTTACTATAGCAATTTCTACAATTCGATCTCTGGCTACATCTATTCCAGTCGTTTCAAGGTCGAAAAAGCAAATTGGTCGATTGAGTTTAAGTTCCATTTTATTTATTTGAATAGCAAAGATAAAAAAACCCGATAGGTTACAACCTATCGGGTTTAATATTATTAATAGGATGTATTAAAAATCTCTATTTACATCAAAAGCTTCAAGATAATCGGCAACGCGTTTCACGAAGCTTCCTCCCAATGCACCATCAACAACTCTGTGATCGTAAGAGTGTGATAAGAACATTTTTTGACGGATTCCGATAAAATCACCTTCTGGAGTTTCAATAACCGCAGGCACTTTTCTAATCGCTCCTAACGCTAAAATACCTACTTGAGGTTGATTGATAATTGGTGTTCCGAAAACAGAACCAAAAGTTCCTACATTCGTTACTGTATAAGTTCCACCTTGCGTATCGTCTGGTTTTAATTTTCCAGCTTTGGCACGGTTTCCTAAATCATTTACTGCTTTTGCCATACCCACCAAGTTCAATTGGTCTGCATTTTTAATTACAGGAACGATTAAGTTTCCGTTTGGTAAAGCCGCCGCCATACCTAAGTTGATATTTTTACGTTTGATGATGAATTCACCATCAACAGAAATGTTCATTCCAGGGAAATCTTTCAAAGCTTTGGCAACAGCTTCCATCATGATTGGTGTAAACGTTAGTTTTTCACCTTCACGCTTTTCGAAAGCCGCTTTCACTTTATCTCTCCATTTCACAATATTCGTAACATCCACTTCGATGAACGATTGTACGTGTGCAGATGTTTGAACCGAAGCCACCATGTAACCAGAAATAAGCTTACGCATTCTGTCCATTTCTACAATTTCATCTCCACCGTTAACCGATACCGGAACTGCAGGTGTGGATGTTTGAACTGGAGCAGCGACTACCGCTGGAGCTGCTACTTTTGTAGCTGGCTGACTTCCTCTATTTTTGATATAATTTAATAAATCTTCTTTATTGACACGACCGTCTTTACCAGAACCTTGAATGGATTCTAATTCAGCCAATGAAATTCCTTCTTCTTTTGCTATATTTTTCACTAATGGAGAGAAAAATTTATCCGAATCAGAGAAATTTGCTGGAGCAACGGCTTCTTTTGCTGCTTCAACTGTTTTAGCCACTTCAGCCACTGGAGCAGCCACTACTTCCGCTTTAGGAGCTTCAGCCACTACAGCACCACCTTCCGTTTCGATGATAGCAATGGTTTGACCCACTTGTACTACGTCATCGGTATTGAAAAGAATTTCAACAAGTGTTCCCGCAACTTCAGAAGGCACTTCACTATCTACTTTATCCGTAGCAATTTCAAGTACTGCTTCATCCATTTCAATTTTATCTCCAACTTGTTTTAACCAGTTGGTAACGGTTGCTTCTGCAACACTTTCTCCCATTTTGGGCAATTTCAATTCAAACTTTGCCATATCTTTAAACTATAGTTGTGTTTTCGTATTTGGTTTGCAAAATTAACAATTTTTCATTCGCAATGTCACGAATCAGTCATTTTTTGTTAAATTAATTACTTGTCCGATATCGTTGGCATGATTACTTCCGATTAAAAATTCCGAATTCGGAATGTAGTTCTTGAAAGTGAGATTGTTAGCTTTGTATTTTTCCATAAAAGCAATTATTTCTTTGTATGAAAATGATTGGATATCGAAAATAATCTCAATATTTTGCTTTGGAATATTTTCGAATTGATTGAAATCATTTTTGATTTCATCGTATTTCAAATTCATGGAATGCTTTTCTTCCTTCGAGAAAAAAATGATTTTATCAGTTTTGCGAATCGTGTTTTTTTGCTGACTTTTCTTAACTATGGAAAAAACAAAAGCGCCTATTTTCATCAAAACATTAAATAGAAACGACCCTCCAAAATGCTTTTTATAAAAAAACTGCATCGCTTCTCGAAAGCGTTGGACATATTTTTCGTCACGAACCGTGCTTTCCCCTTTGTAATGAATGACTGAAGTTTCATGAAAGTAAAAATTCGAGTTACCACTTTTTAAAACCATATAACTCAAATCAATATCATCGGAATACATGAAACAGTTTTCGTCAAAACCACCCACTTCAAGATATAACTCTCGTTTCATAACCATAAAAGCACCGACTAAAATATCTACTTTTCCCGATTCACTTTCGGATAAGTGTTGTGCGTAATATTTATTGAACAAACTAGATTTTGGAAAAAATTGGTACAACCCAAAAATTTTGGTCAAGGCAACCCAAGGAGTGGGCACACCACGCTTGCATTCGGGAAGAAAATTTCCGGTGCCATCGATAAGTTTACAACCGATTATTCCTACACTTGAAGAGATTGCTTCGTACCTCGCAATGACTTTACTAAAAGTATCTTCCGCAACCACCGTATCAGGATTGAGAATACAAATGTATTCGCCTTTGGCTTCTGCCACACCAATATTGTTTCCTTTTGGAAAACCTAAATTTTCTTTATTTTCGATGAGTTTGACATTTGGAAAACGCTGTTTCATCATCGCGCAACTATCATCGGAAGAATTATTATCGACCACAATAATTTCACCATCAATGTCTTGAATTGCTTTTTGAACACTTAAAACACATTGCTCGAGAAAATAGCGGACGTTATAATTGAGGATAATTATTGATAATTGCATAATGCGAAAATAACTATTAATCACAAATAGTAAAAATTAACCCTGCTTAAAATTTTATTTCTACTTTTATAGTCAAATTATGTAAAAATCATGAAAATAGTCATTAAAACCATTCTACTATTATTTACCATTAGTGTCTGCTCACAAAATCAACTTGAAAAAGAATTCGACAAAAAAGAGGTTTACATTACTATGCGTGATGGTGTAAAATTATTTACCAGTATTTATATTCCTAAAGACATTTCTAAAACGAAAACATACCCTTTTTTAATGCAACGCACCTGTTATAGTGTTGCCCCTTATGGAGAGAACAAATTCCCTAGAAACTTAGGTCCAAACAAATTTTTAGCACAGGACAAATATATCTTTGTGTATCAAGATGTTCGTGGAAGATACATGAGTGAAGGAACTTTCACTAACATGACTCCACAAGTGGTTCACAAAAGCAAAAAAGACACAGACGAAAGTACCGACACTTATGACACTGTAGAATGGTTAATTAAAAATATCCCGAATAATAACGGCAAAGTGGGACAATATGGCACCTCCTACCCAGGATTTTACAGCGCTGTTGGTACATTGGCCAATCATCCTGCATTAGTGGCTTCTTCACCTCAGGCTCCAATTTCTGATTTTTTCTTTGACGATTTTCATCACAATGGCTCATTTTTAATGGGTTATTTCAAAACATTCCCCGTTTTTGGTGTTCAAAAAAACAAAGCAGAACAAGATGATTGGTACGAGAATCAATTGATTAAACCAACCTCTAAAGATGGTTCTCTCTTTTACAACGAGATGGGAACTCTAAAAGATGGTGTTGACAAATATTATAAAGACAATTTTTTCATGCAGGAAATCATGAATCATCCTAATTACGATGATTTTTGGCAAAAAAGAAACTTATTACCCCATTTAAAAAATATCAATCATGCGGTATTGACCGTTGGTGGATGGTTTGACGCCGAAGACCTTTACGGTCCTCTAAACATCTACAAAACCATTGAAAAAAATAATCCAAAAGCCAAAAACACTATCGTAATGGGACCTTTTTCACATGGTGGATGGGGTCGCGAAAATGGCAAACATTATCACAATGACATCTATTTTGGAGACAGTATTGCAACCCATTATCAAAGAAATGTAGAACAAAAATTCTTCCATCATTATTTGAAAGAAAATAAAAAAGAAGCAGTGTCTCTTCCTGAAGCCTACATGTTTGACACAGGAAAAAAAGTATGGAATGAATTTACAAGTTGGCCTCCAAAAAATGCTTCTAAACTTAAGTTTTACTTAGCCGACAATGCCAAATTAACTACTACAAAACC
Source organism: Flavobacterium amnicola (assembly GCF_004122165.1). Taxonomy (GTDB): domain Bacteria; phylum Bacteroidota; class Bacteroidia; order Flavobacteriales; family Flavobacteriaceae; genus Flavobacterium; species Flavobacterium amnicola. Next base: position 146,832 of record NZ_SBKO01000003.1, on the reverse strand, counting down.
AGAACAAATTAATAATACCGAATATTTTAGTGATCCAAACAAACCCGTTCCAAGCAGCGTGAATTACGCAGACATGAATGGCTTCACCCCAAGAAATTACATGAGTGAAGACCAAAGATTTGCCGAAAACCGACCAGATGTAGCAGCTTTTAGCACTGATTATTTAACGGAAGATATGACGTTAGGTGGAGAGATTACTATTAATTTACAAATTTCAACCACCACAACGGATGCCGATTTTATAGTTAAGTTAATAGACATTTATCCTGTAGACGAACCTCAAAACAAAGATAAACCTAATGTTTTATTAGCCAATTACCATCAAATGGTTCGTAGTGAAATCATGCCCGCTCGCTTTAGAAACAGCTTCGAAAAACCAGAAGCCTTAATTCCTAATCAAACTACTACCGTTAAATTTAAACTGCAAGACGTATTGCATACGTTTAAAAAAGGGCATAAAATACAAATTCAGGTACAAAGCTCCTGGTATCCGTTGATGTATATCAATCCACAAGTATTTTTAGACAATCCTTATCTTGCTAAAAAGGAAGATTACACAAAAGGATTCATCAAGATTCAAAATCAAAGTGAAATTGAAGTCGATGTTTTAAAATAATAAAAAAGCTGTCTTAAAATGACAGCTTTTTTATTTCCTCATAATTAACTCAATCCAAAAGATTACTTTTGCAAAAAATTACTCTTGTGAATTACTTATCAGTAGAAAATATATCGAAGTCGTTTGGGGAACGCACCTTGTTTGAAAACATTTCATTCGGAATCAACAAAGACCAAAAAATCGCTTTCATTGCCAAAAATGGTTCAGGAAAAACTTGTATCATGAAAATCATCAATGGCGAAGACGAACCCGATACTGGGCAAGTTGTGGTGCGAAAAGACATCAAAATGGCGTTTTTGTCGCAAGATCATAATCTACAAGACGAGCTAACGATTGAAGAAAGTATTTTTGCTTCCGATAATGAAATTCTACACGTCATTGAACGTTATGAAAAAGCCTTAGAAAACCCAGAAGACACAGAGGCATATGAAAAAGCATTCGATGATATGGATCGTCACAATGCTTGGGATTTTGAAACGCAATTCAAGCAAATTTTGTTCAAATTAAAGCTAGAAGATTTTAAACTAAAAGTCAAAAACCTTTCTGGAGGACAGAAAAAACGTTTGTCCTTAGCCATTATTTTAATCAACCGTCCCGATTTGTTGATTTTGGATGAGCCTACCAATCATTTGGATTTAGAGATGATTGAATGGTTGGAAAGTTATTTTGCTAAAGAAAACATTACCTTGTTTATGGTGACACACGACCGTTTCTTTTTGGAACGTGTTTGTAACGAAATCATTGAATTAGACAACGGAAAATTATACCAATACAAAGGCAATTACTCGTATTATTTAGAAAAAAAAGAAGAACGCATAAGTTCTGAAAATGCGAGTATTGATAAAGCCAAAAACTTATTCGTAAAAGAATTGGAATGGATGCGTCGCCAGCCTAAAGCACGTACCACCAAATCAAAATCGCGTCAAGATGATTTTTACGTAATTAAAGAAAAGGCTGAAAGTCGACGTAAAGAAAACGTAATCGAGTTGGAAATCAATATGGAACGTATGGGAAGTAAGATTATCGAGCTTCACAAAATTTCAAAAAAGTTTGGCGACCATGTGATTTTGGATGATTTCAGTTTCGATTTTCAACGCGGTGCCAGAATTGGAATCATTGGTAAAAATGGAACCGGAAAATCTACGTTTTTAAATCTGCTAACAGGAACACTTCCGCTTGACGGAGGAAAAGTAGTAGTGGGTGACACTATAAAAATCGGGTATTACACACAAAGCGGTATCAATCCGAAGCCAGGTCAACGTGTCATTGATATAATTAAAGAATACGGAGAATACATTCCGCTAACGAAAGGAAAAATTATTTCGGCATCGCAATTGTTGGAGCGTTTCCTTTTTGATTCGAAAAAGCAATACGATTTTGTAGAAAAATTGAGTGGTGGCGAATTAAAACGTTTGTATTTGTGTACGGTTTTGATTCAGAATCCGAACTTTTTGATTTTAGATGAACCAACCAATGATTTGGATATTGTCACTTTAAACGTATTGGAAAGTTTCCTTTTGGATTATCCTGGCTGTTTGTTAGTGGTTTCACACGACCGTTACTTTATGGACAAGATCGTCGATCATTTGTTTGTATTTAGAGGCCAAGGTGAAATTGAAAACTTCCCTGGGAACTATTCTGATTTTAGAGCCTACGAAGACAGTGCCGACGTACAGCAAAAAGAAGACAACAAAGCAGAGAAAAAAGACTGGAAACAGCAGAATAATACTTCAGGATTGACTTTCAACGAGCAAAAAGAATTTCAAAAAATTGAAAGAGAAATCAAAGATTTAGAAATCAAGAAGAAAGAAATTGAACAACTGTTTTCAGATGGAAAAGTAGCCGATACTGATATAGAGAAAAAAGCAAACGAATTGCAGAATGTAATCAAAAAGATGGAAGAGAAAGAAGAACGTTGGTTTGAACTTTCTGCTAAGATTGAAGGATAAACAAGGGATAAGACAATAGTCAAAAGGCATAAGAATGTTACATATTATACAATCATACCTAAAATTCCTTTGGCACTCCAAAAACCAACACGGTGTCCATTCGCCGTTTGTGTTCAATTTAGTAACCAAATGTTTTTACGATAAAAGTGATTATCCTGAGTATAAAACACTAAAAGCCTACCGAAAGGATTTACTTCAAAACAATAACACTATTGAAGTAAACGATTTTGGAGCGGGTTCAAGAGTTTTCAAATCGAATTCAAGACAAATTTCGAAGATTGCAAAAACCGCTGGAATTACACCTAAACGTGCAGAATTGTTGTGCAGAATTGTAAATTATTTTCAACCGAAAACAATTTTAGAAATAGGGACTTCTTTAGGATTGGCCACTTCTGCCCTTTCGTTAGGCAATTCAAAAGCAAAAATTACCACACTCGAAGGATGTCCTGAAACATCGGCGATAGCGAAAAATCAATTTCAATCTTTCAATCTCAATAATATTGAATCCGTTGTAACTGAGTTTGAAACCTACTTTAAAAACTGTAAACCGTCAACTGTAAACTATCAATTCATCTACTTCGACGGCAATCATTCCAAAAAAGCCACTTTAGACTATTTTGAATTTTTATTGCCAACCATTTCTAACGAAACAGTTTGGGTTTTTGATGACATTCATTGGTCTTCAGAAATGGAAGAAGCTTGGGAAATCATAAAAAAGCATCCAAAAGTCACTGTAACAATTGATACCTTCCAATGGGGATTGGTTTTCTTTCGTTATGAACAAGAAAAAGAACATTTTACCATAAGAGTGTAACAAATTGAATGGAATGCCTACTTATAGGAAACTTCAAAAATCAAATGAGTCAAGCATTAATCAAAATAACCGATATCAAACGTGATTTTCAATTAGGAAATGAAACCATTAACGTTTTAAAAGGCATCGATTTGCAAATTAATAAAGGGGAATATGTGGCATTGATGGGACCTTCTGGTTCTGGAAAATCAACATTAATGAACCTTTTGGGTTGCTTGGACACACCTACTTCAGGTCAATACATATTGAATAACAAAGATGTATCTCAAATGGTAGATGATGAATTGGCTGAAATTCGTAATAAAGAAATTGGATTCGTTTTTCAAACCTTCAACCTTTTACCAAGAACAACTGCCTTAGACAATGTGGCTTTGCCGATGATTTATGCCGGATATTCTAAAAGCGATAGAAAAGCTCGGGCTACCGAAGTCTTGACACAAGTTGGCCTTGACGATCGTATGGACCACCAACCCAATCAACTTTCAGGGGGACAACGCCAACGTGTTGCCGTTGCCAGAGCCCTTGTAAATCGTCCTTCTATTATCTTAGCCGATGAGCCTACAGGAAACTTAGACAGTAAAACTTCGGAAGAAATTATGAAACTTTTTGGAGAAATTCATGCCAACGGAAATACTGTAATTCTAGTTACACACGAAGAGGAAATTGCTTCTCATGCCCATCGCATTATACGTCTTAGAGATGGATTAATTGAAAGCGACACTAAAAATAAATAATCACAATTTTACGTTAAAAACACCATCCTTATTTTACTTAAAATAAGGAACTCTATATTTTTGAATTTAATAAACTAAAATAATTTACAAACAAATGCTAAAAAAACTGACATTGACTCTAGCAACTGCATTAGTATCAGCTGTTGGTGTTGCCCAAAATCAATTTGAATGGAAGCAAGCTTCAGGTAATGGTTATACATACAAATTTGTAAGCAACGACCCAACCAAAGCGAGATTTTACACTTTAAAAAATGGGTTAACCGTAATTTTAAGTCCAACAAAAAAAGACCCAAGAATTCAAGCGTATATTGCGGTTAAAGCAGGAAGCAAGACCGACCCTTCAACCAATACTGGTTTAGCACATTATTTGGAGCACATGCTTTTCAAAGGAACAGATAAATATGGCTCTTTAGATTGGGCTAAAGAAAAAGTAGAATTAGACAAAATTGATGCGTTGTATGAAAAATACAACCAATCGAAAGACAGTACGGAAAGAAAAAACATCTATAAAGAAATTGATAAAGTTTCAGGTGAAGCAAGTAAATATGCTATTGCCAACGAATATGACAAATTAATGACTGCAATGGGAGCGCAAGGTACTAATGCCTTCACTTCTTTTGAACAAACCGTATATACTGATGATGTTCCAAGTAGTTCGTTAGACAAATATTTAGCGGTACAAGCAGAACGTTTCAGAAATCCAGTTTTACGTATTTTCCATACCGAATTAGAAGCGGTTTACGAAGAAAAAAACAGAACATTGGACAATGATGGACGTAAAGTTTTCGAAAACTTATTTGCTAGCTTATTCAAAAATCACAATTACGGTTTACAAACCACTATTGGAACGGTTGAACATTTAAAAAACCCTTCACTAGTAGAAATCAGAAAATATTTCCACAAATATTATGTTCCTAACAACATGGGAGTAATATTATCAGGTGATTTTAATCCGGATGAAGTAATTGCAAAAATTGATAAAGCTTTTGCTTATATGCAAGCCAAACCAATTGACAAATACACTTTTAAACCAGAAGCACCTATCACTGCTCCTATTATACAAGAAATTACTGGCCCAGATGCTGAAAATATAACTATTGGTTACCGCCTTCCAGGTAACAAAGACAAAGATGCGCTTTTAGCTGATTTAGTAGGCCAAGTTTTAACTAATGGGAAAGCAGGTTTATTAGACCTTAATTTGGTCAAAAAACAAAGATTACTTAGAGCAAGTGCTTTCACTTATACGTTGATTGATCACGGTATTTTATATTTATCTGCCGCACCAACTAACGGACAAACTTTAGAAGAAGCAAAATCTTTAGTTTTAGCAGAAATTGAAAATTTGAAAAAAGGAAATTTTGACGACAATTTGATTACTTCAATCATTAATAACATCAAAAAATCCAAAATTTACGAAACTGAAAAATACGCTGACCGAGCGAGTACTTTAATGGATGCTTTCACTTCTGAATTAGACTGGAAAGATCAAGTTGCGTATGTAAATGATTTATCAAAAATCAAAAAAGAAGACATCGTTGCTTTTGCAAACAAATACTTAGGAGAAAACTATGTGGCCATTTTAAAACGTAAAGGGGAAAACCAAAACAAAGTTAAAATCGAAAAACCACAAATTACGCCAGTAGAAACTAATGCTGACAAACAATCTGATTTCTTAAAACAAATCAATGCAATGCCAAGTAATGCATCGGCTCCTGTGTTTTTAGATTACGATAAAGACATTCAAAAATCTAAATTAGGAAATGCTGAAGTATTATATGTTGCCAACAAAGACAATGATATTTTCCGTTTGAAATACCGTTATAAAATTGGTTCTTTAAACGACTTAAAACAATCGTTAGCCTCTCAGTACATTCAGTTTTTAGGAACGGATAAAATGACTGCTGAAGAAATTTCAAAAGCGTTTTACAAAATCGCATGCAGTTTCACGATTACAACGGGTGAAGAATTCACTACGGTAAACATTGAAGGATTACAAGAAAACTTCGAAAACGCTATAAAATTATACGAAGAGGTTATCTCCAATGTGAAAGCTGATGATGTTGCATTAAAAGCATTAAAAGCTAGAATTGCAAAATCTAGAAAAGATAATAAAGCTAATAAAGGTGCTATCTTACAAGGCTTAACAAGTATTGCCATGTATGGTCCAAAAAACAAATTCAACAATAGTTTATCGAATGCAGAATTAGAGGCGCTAACTGCTCAAGAATTGATGGATCGAATCAAAAATCTAAACAATTACGAGCAAACTGTAGTGTACTATGGTCCAACCCCATTAAAAACATTGGTAAGTCAATTGCAAGCATTCCACAAAGTACCTACAACGTTCACTGCAACTCCTGCAGCTAAAGAATTCAAACAAATAGCACAAACTTCAAATCAAGTATTGTTTACTGATTATGACATGGTGCAAGCAGAAACACGATGGATCAGAAACACGGAAACTTTCGACCCAAATAAAAACACTATTGTAAACGTTTTCAACAACTACTTTGGTGGCGGAATGGGATCTTTAGTATTCCAAACTATTCGTGAAAGTAAAGCCTTAGCGTATAGCACATTTGGTTTTTATGTAGCTCCACAAAAGAAAGAAGACCAATATTATATGATGAGCTATGTTGGAAGTCAAGCAGATAAATTTAACGAAGCAACAGTAGCTATGAACGAATTGTTAACGAAGTTACCAGAAGTTCCTGCCAACTTAGATTTAGCTAAAATTCAAGTTAAAAAAGACATCCAAACCGAAAGAATTACTCAAGATAATATTATTTTCAATTATCTAAATGCGAAACAATTAGGATTGAAAGAAGATGCAAGAAAAAAATTATACGCTTCTGTTGATGGAATAGCAATGACTGATCTTAAAGACTTCCATAAGAATTATTTCTCTGAAAAACCGTATACTTATGCTATCGTTGCTTCTGAGAAAAAAGTAGCAATGGATGACATGAAAAAATTAGGTGAAGTGAAGAAAATCACATTAGAAGAAATTTTCGGATACTAATTACAACTGGTTTTATTAAATTAAAGACTGCTTTCGAGCAGTCTTTTTTTTCTTTTAAAAGGTATTGTTTTATTATCTTTGAAAAGCATTTTTTAGAAATTTACAACTAAATTAAATTTGGATACAATAAATTCAAAAACAACAATTCAATAAGAATTAATTATAGTTTACTTACAAATCAACGAATACACAAATAAACAAAAAAATGAAAGTCTATACCAAAACCGGAGATAAAGGCACCACGGCATTATTTGGTGGTACCAGGGTCCCGAAACACCATATCCGTATTGAAAGTTACGGCACCGTTGACGAATTAAATTCTTATATCGGACTGATACGTGATCAGGAAATCAATCCTTTGTATAAAAATGTCTTAATTGAGGTTCAAGACCGATTATTTACTGTGGGTGCAATTTTAGCCACTCCTCCTGAAAAGGAAGTTTTAAAAAATGGTGAAAAACGCTTACAAAATCTTGGTATCACAGAAGCCGATATTGAATATCTTGAAAAAGAAATCGATACCATGGAAACCGAATTACCACCTATGACGCATTTTGTTTTGCCTGGAGGTCACACTACTGTGTCATATTGTCATATTGCTCGTTGTGTATGCCGTCGCGCTGAGCGTTTAGCCACACATCTTAATGACATAGAACCTACAGATGAACTTGTTTTAAAGTATTTAAACCGACTTTCTGACTACCTTTTTGTCTTGGCACGAAAGTTGTCCCATGATTTGAACGCAAACGAGGTACAATGGATACCTAGAAAATAGTATCCAGCAAGCCGTATTCCGTTAGCAAAAAAGTACTGTTCTAAAAATAAATTGGTCCGTAACAACGCGTATTACGAAACCCTAAAAACAGGACATTAAGTATTAAAAAAACACGTTCTTAAAAAGATTTGAAAATAAATCAAAAAAAACTTGATTTTTTACGTAGAAAAATTATTTTTGCATAAATTAAAAATTTACAGCAATGTATTGGACATTAGAATTAGCATCTTATTTAAGTGATGCTCCGTGGCCTGCTACTAAAGACGAATTAATCGACTATGCCATTAGAACTGGTGCTCCACTTGAGGTGGTAGAAAACCTGCAATCTATTGAAGATGAAGGAGAAATTTATGAGTCAATGGAAGAAATTTGGCCTGATTATCCAACAGACGAAGATTATCTTTGGAATGAGGATGAATATTAATCATACAACCTACTAAAAAAGTCTCATTGGAGACTTTTTTTTTGGTTATTTTTGCACACATTATAAACAAACCATTATGAGCTTCATAAACAGCATATTAAAAGCATTTGTTGGCGACAAATCAGAAAAAGACGTCAAAGCCATTCAGCCTATTATTACTAAAATAAAATCTTTCGAAAGTAGCCTTCAAGCACTTTCAAACGATCAATTAAGAGCAAAGACTGCCGAGTTCAAAGAAAAAATAAAACAAGCTCGCGCAGACAAAGACGCTAAAATTGAAAAACTAAAAAGCGAAGTAGAAGCCATCGTTGATATCGATGCTCGTGAGGAAGTATATCTTCAAATCGATGCTTTGGAAAAAGAAGCATATGAAATTTCAGAAAAAACATTAAACGACATTCTTCCAGAAGCTTTTGCTGTAGTAAAAGAAACGGCTCGTCGTTTTAAAGAAAATACAGAAATTACAGTTACGGCAACTCCTAAAGACAGAGAATTATCAGGTTCCAAACCTTACATTTCGATTCAAGGAGATAATGCTGTTTGGTCGAATTCTTGGGATGCGGCTGGAAAAGCCATCACTTGGGATATGATTCACTATGATGTGCAAATGATCGGTGGTGTAGTTTTACATCAAGGTAAAATTGCCGAAATGCAAACTGGGGAAGGAAAAACGTTGGTAGCTACCCTACCGTTATATTTAAATGCATTAACTGGAAATGGTGTACACTTAGTAACCGTGAATGATTACTTAGCACGTCGTGATAGTACCTGGAAAGCACCTTTATTCGAATTCCACGGAATGACAGTTGATTGTATCGACAATCACCAACCGAATTCTGATGCTCGTAAAAATGCTTATAATGCCGATATCACCTACGGAACAAATAACGAATTTGGATTCGATTATTTGCGTGATAATATGGCGCATTCGCCAAATGATTTGGTGCAACGCAAACACAATTATGCCATTGTCGACGAGGTCGATTCAGTATTAATTGATGATGCTCGTACGCCATTAATCATTTCTGGTCAAGTTTCCGATGGTGACCGTCACGAGTTCAACGAATTAAAACCAAAAATTGAAGATTTAGTTGGAATTCAACGTCAATTAGCCAATGGCTTCTTAACCGAAGCTAAAAAATTAATTGCGGCAGGAAATACCAAAGATGGAGGGTTCCAATTATTAAGAGCACACCGTGCCTTACCAAAAAATAAAGCGTTAATCAAATTCTTATCGGAAGAAGGTGTAAAACAATTACTTCAAAAAACCGAAAATGAATACATGGCAGACAACAACCGTAAAATGCCGGCTGTTGATGAAGCCTTGTACTTTGTTATCGAAGAAAAAAACAATCAAGTTGAATTAACCGAAAGCGGAATTCAAGAATTGTCAAAAAATACCGATCCAACCTTCTTCGTTTTACCAGATATCGGAACAGAAATTGCCCGTATCGAAAAAGAAAACCTTTCAAAAGAAGAAGAAGCAGAACAAAAAGAACATTTATTTGCTGACTTCTCGGTAAAAAGCGAGCGTATCCATACGTTAACGCAATTACTTAAAGCATATACCTTGTTTGAAAAAGACACCGAGTATGTGATCATGGAAAACAAAGTCATGATTGTAGACGAGCAAACGGGTCGTATCATGGATGGTCGTCGTTATTCTGATGGTCTACACCAAGCGATTGAAGCGAAAGAAAATGTAAAAATTGAAGACGCTACGCAAACTTACGCTACTATTACACTTCAAAATTACTTCCGTATGTACAACAAACTGGGAGGTATGACAGGTACAGCAGTAACAGAAGCTGGTGAATTTTGGGAAATATACAAATTAGACGTAGTAGAAATTCCAACAAACAGAGGAATTTCTCGTATTGATAAAGAAGATTTAATTTATCGTTCGGTTCGTGAGAAATTCAACGCCGTTGCAGAAGATGTACAACAACTTTCAGCAGCAGGAAGACCAGTATTAATTGGTACAACTTCAGTTGAAATCTCTGAATTATTAAGTCGTATGCTTAAAATGCGTGGTGTAGAACACAACGTATTAAATGCTAAATTACACAAACAAGAAGCACAAATCGTTGCTGAAGCTGGTAAACCAGGCGTAGTAACCATTGCCACCAATATGGCAGGTCGTGGTACCGATATTAAATTGACTGACGAAGTAAAAAAAGCAGGTGGTTTAGCGATCATTGGTACCGAGCGTCACGATTCTCGTCGTGTAGACCGTCAGTTACGTGGTCGTGCAGGTCGTCAAGGAGATCCAGGAAGTTCTCAATTCTATGTTTCATTAGAAGATAACTTAATGCGTTTGTTTGGTTCGGATCGTGTGGCGAAAATCATGGACAGAATGGGCTTGAAAGAAGGTGAAGTAATTCAGCATTCAATGATGACCAAGTCTATCGAAAGAGCGCAGAAAAAAGTAGAAGAAAACAACTTTGGAACTCGTAAGCGTTTGTTAGAATATGATGACGTGATGAACTCACAACGTGAAGTAGTATACAAACGTCGTCGTCATGCTTTACACGGTGAGCGTTTAAAACTGGATATTGCTAACATGATTTATGATGTGTGTGATGCCATTGTAGAGAAAAATAAATTATCGAAAGATTTCAAAAACTTCGAGTTCGAATTGATTCGTTTCTTATCGATTACTTCACCTGTTTCTGAAGCTGATTTCGCGAGATTGACAGATATTGAAATTACTGGAAAAGTATATCATGCAGCAAACGAGTATTACATTGCTAAAAATGAAAGAGATGCCAAAGAGGCCTTCCCTATTATTAAAAATGTATTCGAAAATCCAAACAATCAATTCGAGCGTATTATTGTTCCTTTTACTGACGGAATTAAAACCTTAAATGTGGTGACCGATTTACCAAAAGCCTACGAAAGCCAAGGTAAACAATTGGTAGCCGATTTCGAAAAGAACATCACTTTAGCGATTGTAGACGAAGCGTGGAAAAAACATTTACGTAAAATGGACGAGTTGAAACAATCGGTTCAATTAGCCGTTCACGAACAAAAAGATCCATTATTGATTTATAAATTCGAAGCCTTCAATTTGTTCAAAAAGATGTTAGACGGAATTAACAAAGAAGTAATTTCTTTCTTGTTCAAAGCCGATTTACCATTACAGAACAACATTCAGGAAGCGCACGAAGAAGTCCGTCGCGAAAAATACAACGAAATCAAAGACGACGTGTTGAATATGGAAGAACAAGCCGAGCGTAATCGTGAAGCGGGGAACACACAACCACAACACCATCAAGTAACGGAAACGATTGTACGTGACCAACCGAAAATCAACCGTAATGATAATGTAACCATCAAACACATTATGAGTGGAAAAACGGAAACGATGAAATTCAAGAAAGCAGAAAGCATGTTAGCTTCAGGCGAATGGATTTTGGTTCACGAATAATTTAAATTATCACAATAAAACAATCCCTAATTACCATTTGTAGTTAGGGATTTTTTATATTTGAAAATGAAAAAAATTACCGCTCTACTCCTATTATTCAGCCTATCCCTTTCGGCACAAATAGAAAAAGATATCAAGCTGTTAGACAAAAGCAGAAATCGTGAAATTCCAGTGGCAATATATCTACCAAAGAAAATTCAAAATACACCTTTAGTTATTATTGGGCACGGCTATAACTTTAATAATCCAGGCGCCAACAAAGGCTATTCGTTTATAGCCAAAGCATTAGCCCAAAAAGGCTATTTGGTTGCCAGTATCCAACACGAATTACCAACTGACCCAATAATGCCAGCTACCGGAGACATTCAGGTGGTGCGAAAACCATTTTGGGAAAGCGGCGCTGCCAATATTTTATATTTGATAAAGGATTTTAAAAAGCGTTATCCAAAATTAAATTTCAATAAAATCATCTTAATCGGACATTCTATGGGTGGCGATATTTCAACAACTTTTACTCAAAAATATCCCAAATTGGTATATAAGCTGATAACTTTAGACCAACGAAGAGTAGCTTTCCCTAGAACGGACAACCCTAAAATTTATTCGTTGCGTTCGAGTGATCAAGTGGCAGATGAAGGCGTACTACCATCCGATGAAGAACAAAAAAAATTCAATATTACGATTCAAAAACTACCCAATACCATTCACAATGATATGAATGACCATGCCAATGCTATTCAGAAAAAGGAAATGTTGGATTGGATTTTAAAATTCACACTAAACTAACATGAATCCATCTTGTCCGCTTTGTCATAACACTAGTGCACTATTTTGTGATTACAAATCTAGAATCTATTTAGAATGCGGTACTTGCAAAGGCATTTTTTTACATCCTGACCAATACATGGATTTTGAAAACGAAGAAAAACATTACCGTTTTCACAATAATGATGTTGAAGACCAAGGATACCAAAACTTTGTTTCCCCGATTACGAATGGAATTTTGACCGATTTTTCGAAAGAAGATTTTGGATTAGACTTTGGAGCAGGAACCGGCTCAGCAATTACAAAAGTGCTTCGTGACAATAGTTATCAAATCGTTGAATACGATCCCTATTTTCATCCGTTTCCCGATGTATTAGAAAAACAATACCATTACATTGCCTGTTGCGAAGTCATAGAACACTTTCATCATCCTGACAAAGAATTCGGATTATTACAAAAACTTTTGCAACCTAATGGAAAATTGTATTGTATGACGCATTTAAATAGTCCAGAAATCGATTTTTCAACTTGGTATTACAAAAATGACCATACCCACGTTTTTATGTATCAGAAAGAAACTATGGCATGGATTGCCAAAACCTTTGGCTTTGCGGAAGTAAAAATTGAAAACCGATTGATTGTTTTTTCAATCTAATATTACTTTCTTCCAAAATCAAGTTGGCCACGAATACACTAATTAATTTAAAAAAAGTTCCAACTCAAAAATTATTCGTGAATTCATAGTCAAAAGATTTATATATAATATTGTACCCTTATCTTTGTATAAATATTTTTTCATATGCCGAATACTGAAACCTACACTCAATTTTTCCAAACCGTTCGAAATAGTATTGAAAACAAAACCTTTGCAAAATTGACTTTGGCTAAAACCATAGGGCAACCCGAATTGCAAAATATTTATATTAGAACAGCGGTTGAAGATGGTGTTTTAAAATTATCGGTGACGCATAAAATCTACAAAGAGGGTTTACAGGAAATTGAGAAGATTGTTGATTTGGACCAATTGGAAGCGGAAGCCATTCCGTATATCAACAATCCGTTTATGTCGGTGTTACTCTTCACTACTGAAGCCGATATCACCATGAAACTCAATAAAAAAAGAGTGGCTTCCATTACAGAACAACCACCCACTTTTAAGAATGCTGATGCGGTATTATTAGACTTTTACAATTCTAAATAATTATAAATTCTCAGGCAAAATTTTCCCAGGATTCATGATGTTATTCGGATCAAAAATGTATTTAATTTGTCCCATCAGTTCCAAATGACTTTTCGAAAAGCGAATGTCCATATAGTTTTTTTGCACTAGACCAATTCCATGTTCACCGGAAAGTGTCCCTTTTAACGACACCGTCAATTCAAAAATTTCACGGATGCCTTTAGGCACTTCTGTCTTCCAATTCTCGTCCGACATATTTCCTTTGATGATGTTCACATGTAGGTTTCCATCACCGGCATGACCATAACAAACCGATTGGAATCCGTATTTAGTTCCAATGGTTTTGATTCCTTTCAATAAGGTTGGCAATTCATATCGAGGCACTACAGTATCTTCTTCCTTATACACCGAATTTGCTTTAACAGCTTCGGCTACTGAACGACGCATTTTCCATAAGGCATTTTTTTGCTCTTCGGTATCAGCAAACAAGACTTCATCAATTTCAAATTGCTCGACCACTTCCATGATTTTTTCGGCTTCTAGCATTAAAATTTCAGGATAATTACCATCGACTTCAATCAATAAATGCGCTTGATGTTCCGGTTGAATGGTCACACTTATTCCATCCACAAATTTTAAAGTCCAATCAATGGCATCGCGCTCCATAAATTCTAAGGCGCTTGGTACAATTCCCGCTCTAAAAATGGCTGAAACCGCTTCACAGGCTTGCTCTGCTTTAAAAAATGGAACCAGCATTAGTACATTATGATTGTTTTTTGGCCACAATTTCAGTACTGCTTTGGTAACAATTCCAAGCGTGCCTTCACTGCCCACCATCAGTTGTGTTAGATTATAACCTGTTGAGTTTTTTAAGGTATTGGCACCCGTCCAGATGATTTCACCGTTAGGCAATACCACTTCTAGATTCAACACATAATCTTTAGTTACCCCATATTTTACGGCTCTTGCTCCACCGGAATTTTCAGCAATATTTCCTCCAATAAAACAACTTCCCATACTACTTGGATCGACTGGATAAAACAAGTTTTTTTCGGCCACAGCATCACGCAGTACTTGCGTAATCACACCTGGTTCGGTAATTACTTGTCCGTTTTTTTCATCGATTTCAATGATTTTGTTTAGTCTTTCAGTAGACAAACCAATTCCTTTCAAGATACACAAAGCGCCACCGCTCAAACCGGTACGTCCACCAATGGGAACAACAGCGGTATAATAGGTATTGGCCAATTTCATAATGGCAGAAATTTCTTGAGCATTCGCGGGTTTTACTACCACATTGGGCGGAAAACTCAAATCTTCGGTTTCGTCGTGACCGTAATGTTTACGGGTTTCTTCGTCAGTAAACACATAGTGTTCGCCAACTACTTGTTGGAGTTTGTATAGAAGTTCGGGTGCAATTGACATTTTATATTTTTTTTTCGCTTTCTAATTTAATATGATTTAAAACTCTTTCATGTATTCTATGTATGATAAAATCTGACCAAACTTCCCAATAAAATTCGGGTTGAATAGCTACTTTATAAAAAGTAGTTCCTTCTAATTTGGTTTTATTATCTGTCATTTCAATTAATTTAAATTGACCTTTGTAAGAACGAAAATAGCCATCTAAATGAGGGGGATGAATATCCCAAAACGGATTCCATTCATTCATAGGAATTGGTTGTTTTACAACATTGAATTGTAATAAATTAGGCTCATCCCAAGTTGTAATTGGCTCCACAAAACTACCTGTAGTAAAATTACAATATCGAATTGCTCCAACCCCTTTTCCTTTTATTGTGGCATCGGTTGGATAAGAAATTCCAGTTTTAAAAATTAATTCTTTTGGTTCGGGAATCTTATTAAAAGTTACTACATTTTTCCATACTTTTTCTACTGAAGAATTTACAACAATTGTAGTTGTTACTGGAATCAATGTTGGTTCTTTTTTTACATAATCAAACCCCATAAAACTGAATGAAAAAAATAATAAAATTATAGTAATATTACTGCTAGATATTTTTTGTTTTACACTTAAAAAATACCCCAAATAGGAACCTATCCAAGTCAATAACATAAAAATTGGTAATGACATTATAATACAAATTATTCCTTCAAAAGCAAATAATAGCAATCCCAAACATGAAAAAGCAAGAGTTACAAAACCCAATTTAGAGCTTTTCTTTTTTGAAATTCCATCCGCTTTACCAACGATAAATGAAGGCAAAAAGCCAATAAGAACGGGTGCAAAAACAAATACCGACCAGCCATAACTTTTAAAAAATTCAATTGAAAAATACCCTAATAAAAAAGTAATTAAAATTGTTACTATAATTGAAATGGCTTCTATTTGTTTTTTCATTGAAATCTAATTTCAACAAATTTAATAAACTTAACCACAAGGAATGCAAAGATTTGTAGCAAAGTTGTACCCCTAGCCCCGATAAAAGCGGCATCCTTTTTGTTTTGGTGGCTTCGAGAACCTCAGCCACCAAAGACGAGAACCTCAGCCACCGAAACAAAAAGATATAGCGGATAGCGGGAAATCGCTTCAAAAAATTCTTATTTTTACAGAAAAGAATACACTTTGAACCAGAATTCTAAAAAATCGGCCTTAAAAGAAAACGATGGCATCGAGCAACCCGATAGCATTAGTGCGAAATCTGTGGTTCAAATTCAACATTTTAGAAAGCGGCAACCTTCTGCAAACGAATTAATTACTGCTATTTTAAACGGAGATAAAACGGCTTTGAGTCGCGCCATTACATTAGTTGAAAGCACAAATCCGGAACATTTAGAAAAAGCCAATGAGGTCATTCAAGGTTGTTTACCACATGCTAATAAATCGGTTCGAATTGGAATTACTGGTGTTCCCGGTGTTGGGAAAAGTACGTTTATTGAAGCTTTTGGAAAATATTTGACTTCACTTGGAAAAAAAGTGGCTGTTTTGGCGGTGGATCCGAGTAGTTCGATTTCACATGGTAGTATTTTGGGGGATAAAACCCGAATGGAAGAATTGGTAAAGGATGAAAATGCTTTTATACGTCCGAGTGCTTCCGGAGAGAGTTTGGGTGGTGTGGCTCGAAAAACGCGTGAAAGTATTATGTTGTGTGAAGCCTGTGGGTTCGATACCATTTTAATTGAAACGGTGGGTGTGGGTCAAAGTGAAACGGCTGTGCACAGTATGGTGGATTTCTTTTTACTTTTAAATTTGGCTGGTGCTGGAGATGAACTGCAAGGAATTAAACGCGGGATCATGGAAATGGCCGATTTGATTGTGATCAATAAAGCCGATGGCGATAATATTACGAAAGCCAAATTGGCGAAAACCGAATACAATAGAGCTTTGCATTTATTTCCTATGAAGAATTCGGGTTGGTCTCCAACGGTCACTACTTGTAGTGCTATTGAAAAAGAAGGCATTGATTCGGTTTGGAAGATCATTGAGGAATATTTCCATTTGACTAAAGAAAATAACTATTTCAATACCAAAAGAGCCAATCAGAATCAGTATTGGTTAATGGAAACAATTAATGACCAATTGAAAAATAACTTTTATAACAATCCTGAGATTATTCAATTATTGGAAGAAAACAAAAAAGCAGTGTCAACCAATGAAATTTCACCGTTTGCTGCTGCTTTTTTGTTACTAAAAAAATATTTTAAATAATATCCTTTTGATTTTTTAGTGGATATATAACGATTCTTTTGAAGGAATTGAGATAAAGTTTAAGGTTCCGTCTGCCATTCCAGGCACTACTAATTTATTTTTAAAAACGGTAAAATCAGCTGGTCCATTGATAAAATCATCCATTTTGAAAACACCAATTTTATTATCTGCCAGTGTCATTGTAGCTAAAATTCCTTTTTTCTCAAAAGCCATCCAATTCGAAAAATAAACTACGCCTTCATAAATATGAATCCCATCGTAATACCCTTCAATGGAAGTAATTTGTGTGAATTTGTTGTCATTCAAATTAATGTATCCAATGATTCCGTTTTGACTTCCGTTGGTTCCGAAACCATTTACGTATAAACGAGACGCTGCTTTATCCACATACAATCCGTTAACACCTGGTACTTCTTTTTCAATTACAACTTCTGAGAATGTTTTGCTGGCCAAATCTACTTTAAAAAGTTTGCTTACATCGGTTGCCGAAACATAAAGTGTATTTTTATCGAATACCGCAATATCATTCAAAAATGACGTTTTCCCATTAAAGTCAATGTCGTATAATTTATCTCCTGTATTGACATCAAAAGCCATTACTTTATCAATATCCGTTAAAAACAATACATTTCCATCTACTGCTAGCCCTTTAGGAGCATGTAATGTTTCTCTAACAAAATAAGGATTAACAATTTTCCCTTCTTTATCTAATTTCAAGATTTTACCGTCTCCATCTTTGTCTTTTGGACTTAAAGTCACACCAATATCGGCAATAAAAAGATGATCATCATGACTTACTACGCTTTCAATATGATGAAAACCACGTACCGTTTTTATGCTTTGCGCATTTACAGCACCAATTCCTAAAACAGCAGTTAAAACTGCATAAATTTTTCTCATTTCTCTCATTACATTTTGTGTTTATTAATTTTTACTTGGGGTTATTCTCAGTGATAATTTTAAATTTTCCAATCGTTCTTCAAATGAAAATGCCTTAGGTAGTGGATTTTCAACTTGTTTGAAAAATGCTATTAACGCCTCAGAATGTATTGTACTTCGGTTAATTTTTAAATCGTAATGCACCAATTTGGTCCACAATACCGCTTTTACATTTGTTTTATTTTCATCCCACATTATGGCTTCGACCACAAGAGATTTGTCGGTAAAGCTTATTAATTGCGATTGAATCACAACCGTCTCCATTAAAGTGGCAGGATATAAATAAGCAATTTGATTTTGTGCCACGACCCAGCCTAGTCCTTGCTCTCTGACTATTTTATGAACGTCAAAATCATACGATTCTAAAAGCTGGTCTTCTCTTGCATTGATAATGTAATCAATGTATTTGGAATTATTCAAATGATTGAACGGATCACAATCCGGAAATCTAATTTTGACTTTACTTTCGATTATTTTATCCAATTCTTTCATTCCATTATATTTATAAAAAATACCAAATGGTATATTTTTTTGTAAATTTTTTTACTTTTTTATAGAAAGTACGTAACGTTCCAGATAATCCATTGAAGAATTAAGAGAATTCATTTTTTTTGTCACTTTGGCTTGTAAAATACCCCCTTGCATAATCGAAATAAACACAGAAATGAATTCATTAATATTCAAATCTGACTTTATTTCACCGCTACTAATTCCGTTATTAATATGATTTTCAAGAGAATTTTTCCAAAAATTATAAGCCCCTTCTACTTTATCTCGTAGTAATGGGTGCGTATCATCGGCCTCAGTTGATGTATTTGTAACTGGACAACCAGAAATCAAAATGGGATTCGTCAAAAAATTTCGGTACGTTTCCGGGTAGACTAATAACTTCTCAACCACAGTCTCTTTAGCGTCCATTTTACTTCTAATGTATAACACCAAACGTTCAAAATTGTAATCAAAAGCAGCCAAAGCCACCTGATCTTTATTTTCGAAATTACCGTAAATACTACCTTTAGTCAATCCAGTTGCCTCAATCAAATCATTAATAGAAGTCCCTGCATATCCTTTGGTATTGAATATGCAAGCTGTTTTTTCTATTATATATTGCTTGGTACGATCTGCTTTTGACATTTTAACTTACGCTGTAAAGCACAAAGGTATAAAAAATACCGATTGGTATTAAAATAATTTCTAAAAAAAGAGTTAAAGTTTTTAACCCTAACTCTTTGTACTTTAATAGAATATAAAAAATTACTCTTCGTATCGTTCCATTTCGCGATCATAGAATTCGCCTGCCAATGTAATTAAATGTTCCATTTCAGCTTCCATTTCGTGTTCGTCTTCGTCATCTAATTCTTCGATAAATTCAACCGAATCATCTTTCAAATTAATTAAAAAACGTGGGTATTCTAAATGAATGATAAAAATATCATCGGGAAAATCAGAGTTGTCTGCTAAAACGAATTTTGGTAATTCCATATATTATAAGGATTTAAGATTAAGTAATTAGGATAAAATTCCTAATCTAAATGATGATGAACTATTAGTTTTTTTGATAATTTATTGAAGCGAAGATACAAAAAAAGTGCGGCAACCGTTAAACCGGCAAGCAAGCCAATCCAAACCCCGATTGCTCCCATTCGTGCTTTGTTGCCTAGATAAATTGAAATAGGAAATCCTACAACCCAATAGGCTACAAAAGTAATATACATCGGAATTTTTACATCTTGAATGCCGCGTAAAGCTCCTAAAACGACTACTTGTACGCCGTCAGAAATTTGAAAAATAGCCGCAATGATCATCAAATTAGAAGCAATTGATATCACTTCTGCATTGTCTTTTAACTGTAAAACATTTTCGGTATTGACGAACAATTCCGGTAATATATTGTGCAATAGAACAAATAACAAAGCGAAAGTTCCTTGCACAATTATGGCTAACAAAAAGATAGAACGTGCTACAATTCGCAACTTAATAAAATCGCCAATTCCTTTTTGATTTCCGATTCTAATCGTTCCAGCCACACTTAAGCCCAACACAAACATGAAAGTGAATGTTGCCAATGTTAATGCAATTTGATTGGCGGCCTGACTGGTTTTTCCAATGGTACCACACAACCAGATAGCTCCTGTAAACAAAGCCACTTCAAAAAACATTTGCATCGCCGAAGGCAATCCCAAACTGATAATTTTTTGCGTCATTGATTTCCCTATTCCTTTCAAACTAAATCCGTCAAAATAGGGTTGAAATTTAGCTTTCGATTTTAAAGCAAAATGAATATAAATCAACATGATACAACGTGAAATAACCGTTCCTACTGCAGCTCCCATCATGCCCATTTTAGGAAAAATCCAAACCCCGTAAATCAAAACAATATTCAATAGTAAATGCACCACATTACAAAGTAGATTTGCCCACATGGCGTATTTGGTCTCCCCTTTTCCATCGGCAAACTGTTTGTATCCTTGAAAAATAATCAGTGGAATTAAAGAAAAAGCAACTAAATCTAGAAAGGGTTTTGCTAATGCTACTACTTCCTTCGGCTGTCCCATATACACAATCAAAGGCTTCGCTATGTAAATTAATCCGAATAACGAAAATCCTAATATCGTACACAAAACCAATCCGTGATGAAACACGCTTCGTCCTTTCACCAAGCTATTTTCACCATCAGCTTCTGCAATAAGCGGTGTAATCGCTGTCGAGAAACCAATTCCAAGTGACATTCCAATAAACACAAAACTATTGGCCAAAGACGCCGCCGCTAACTCGGTAGCTCCCAATTTACCAACCATAACATTATCTACAATACCCACAAGCGTATGCCCCAACATTCCCAATATAATAGGATATGCCAGTTGAATATTCTCTTTGAATTCTCGAGTATAAGTAGAAAGTTTCATTTTAGAAATTTTGACAAAAATACAATAATTAACAAGGATTCCGAGTTAAATAAAAACACTTTAAATCAATAAAAATATGAATTCTAAAGGAAAGTCTTTATTCTTAATCCTCTTCATTTTAGCAACAACAACCGTCTTCGGACAAAAAAAAGTAGGTGATATGCGTCTTGGCTATGGCATTAGTGGTGGCATCACTATGAATAATTATTCAGGGGCTGTTGGCATAGACGGACGCTTTCAATATGATATCACTTTAAAGACTTCTTTAATTGGAACCACCGGTTATACCCATTTTTTCAGCAATGAACTTCCCGATTTGGCATATGTACCAGCAAAAGTAGGTTTCAAATCCCATATAGGAGAACAAGTGTATGTTTTAGGCGAAATTGGCGCTGGCTTTAGTACTACCGGAATGGGTATTTCTCCCCTTTGGAATCCAGGAATTGGCATCGCCACCAAACACATCGATATTAGTTTACGCTATGAAAACTTGCAAAAATTCGATACCGGACAATTCGCCTTGCGATTGGCTTATGGTTACAAACTTTAACCTTCCAATTGTTTCTTAAATTCTGCAAAATTGGCTTTTACTTTTTCGTCTAATTCCGGTTCTTTGACATCGGTATATTTTTGCATTTCTTCCCAAATAATTTTTCCTACCATATAGCGCGCCATTTCTTTGTCATCAGCAGGAATGATAAACCATGGTGCGTTTGGTTTGGACGTTTTATTAATGGCTTCTTCGTAGTAGTTCATATAATCGTCCCAACGTTCGCGTTCTTTTAAATCGCCAGGCGAAAATTTCCAATGATGTTCGGCTTCTTCCAAGCGACGTAACAAACGTTTGCGTTGTTCTTCTTTACTCATGTAAAAGAAAAATTTTAAAATAATCGTGCCGTTTTGTGTAATGTGCTTTTCAAAATTATTGATTTGCTCAAAACGGTTTTCCCAAAATTGCGGTGTAATGTCTTCTACTTTTTCGATTCCAGGTAAATTTTCATTCAAAATATATTCCGGATGTACACGAGTCACCAGTACATTTTCATAATGTGTTCGATTAAAAACGGCAAACTTCCCTTTTTCAGGTAAAGCCAAATAATGACGCCACAAATAATCGTGCTCCAATTCCGTTGAATTAGGTGTTTTAAAACTATGTACCAATACCCCACGTGGATTAAATTCTTTGAAAACTTCACGAATCAAACTGTCTTTTCCCGAAGTGTCCATCCCTTGCAAACAAATAAGTACGCCATAGCGGTTGTGGGCATACATAACGTCTTGCCATTCACTCAAGGGCTTTTGAACTTCATCCAATAAAATTTCTTTTGCTTTGTCTTTCAAATCGTTGTCCAATTCTGTCGGAAAATCTTTCAACTGAAAAGATTTGGTAATTTTAAAATCGTCTGGATTAAAAACAGCCATAGTTTTGATTTATATTTGTTAGTAGAATAGTAAATATATGGAAAAATTTCAACTTTTAGCTTACCTTACTCTCAAAGGAATTGGTTCTGCCAGTGGCATTCTACACTATAACGATTCGCTTTATATCATTTCCGATAACAGTTCGTATTTGTATGAATATCAAATTATAGATAAGAATTTACATAAAATTGAACTAGTTGAAAATCCACAGGAAAACATTGCAAAAAAAGACAAACCCGATTTTGAAGCAATTACTAGAGAAGGCAATAACTTACATATTTTTGGTTCTGGTTCTACAAAAAATAGAAATCGAACGTTTTCGTACCATCTTGAAAATAAAAAAATAAAAGAGAAAGATTTAGGTCCGATTTATCAAAATATCAAAACCAAATTCAATATTTCAGATGATGATTTGAATATTGAAGGGGCTTTATTTTATAGAAAAGAATTATTGTTGTTTCAACGCGGAAATGGTGCAAATTCTAAAAACGGAATTATTAAAATAGGCATAGAACCCGATGAAATAACATTTTTTCCAATACAATTACCGAAGATCAAACATGTAGAAACCAGTTTTACAGATGCCATTTTGGTTGACAAAAAGATTTATTTCCTTGCCGCTGCCGAAGATACCACGTCCACTTATGAAGATGGTGAAGTATTGGGAAGTATTATTGGACGTATTGATTTAGAAACCTTTCAATTAGAGAAATCAATTCAAATTACCGACAAACATAAATTTGAAGGTCTGACGCTCTACCAAAAAAATAAAGAAGAGCTCACTTTTTTACTTTGTGAAGACAACGACACGGAAGATTTGAATGCTACTATTTACAAGTTGGTTTTGAACACAAAATAAGCAACCTAAGATTGAAATTATGAATCCAAATTCTGATCGTGAAATTTTTAGTTCGAGAGTTTTAAATCATCCTATTGAAACTGTTTATGAAGCATTTTCAAATCCAAAACATTTAAAAAATTGGTGGGGACCAGAAGGTTTTACCAATACAATTCATGAATTTGATTTAAAGCTTGGCGGAAAATGGATTCTTACCATGCATGGTCCTGAAATTGGTAATTATGAAAATTCATCTGTTTTTAAAATAATCGAACCACTTAAATTAATTGCTTGGACAAGAGTGTCACAACCCTATTTTGACATGGAAATTGGTTTTAAAAAGGAAGATGATTCAAAAACAGAGATTTCCTTTTTGATGATTTTTGATACCATTGAGGGCTGTGAAAAAATTAGAAAATTTGCGGAACCGAAAAATGAAGAAAATTTTGACAGATTGGAAAAAGAAATTTTAAATATGGTAAAGTGAGTTAAACCTTTACCTATCAACGAATTTTAATAAAATCAAAAACGGTGCTTTGCAGTAAAAATTATTTTTTTTACATCCTTCCCAACCTTTTTATAAATATTGTTCTCTTTAGTTATAAAGACATTCATTGTGATAAACGAAAATCTAATAATCGCCTGTAAAAAAATGCACCGAGACGCACAACGTCAGGTGTATGAGATACTAGCACCCAAATTATATCGGGTGTGTAAGCGCTATCTCAAAAAAGAGGAAGAAATTGAAGAAGTATTGGCCGATGCCTTTTACATCATTTTTACCAAAATGGATCAGTTGAAAGAAATTGGTGCCTTTGAAGGTTGGGCTCGAAAAATTGCAGTGAATCAATGCTTGCATCAATTGAAGAAAAATGTGAATTTCAATTTGTATTTGGAAGACCATTCGTTCAAAATTCAGCCACAAAGCGCCACGGATACCCAATTGGAAGAAGAAGACTTATTGAATTTACTCAATTTTATTCCGGAAGGTTGCAAAACGGTTTTCAATTTGTTTGCTATTGAAGGTTTCGGGCACAAGGAAATTGCCGCTATGCTAAATATTTCGGAAGGCACTTCCAAATCACAATTGAATGCGGCAAAATCAAAATTAAAAGATTTAGTAAACAATCTTTATTATCAAAAAGCAAAGTAATGGAACATCAAGATAATTTATTCGAACAATTTAAAAAGGCAGCCGATACCTCGGAAACCAAAGATTTTCCTGGAATGGAAAAAGTATGGTCGCGCGTAGATGCCAAACTCGATACGCAAGTGTATGTCGAACAAAAAGGAACTAACACTTCCTGGAAAAAGTTTGCCATTGCGGCTTCTGTAGTAGTGGGAACTATGTTTGCTTATCAATTTTTAAAAGAAGAGGAAAAAACAATACCAACGCCGCAAAACACGGTTGTGGTCAATGATTCTATTTCTTCTGCCATTGAAAATGATTCAACAGCAATTGTTGCGGCGCAAAACGAAAGTCCGTTGGATAAAGTAAAAGCAGAAAAAGTTTTAGAAATACAACTAAACAATCCAACTCCTGTAGCAGTCAATGAAATTTCGGCAGCAACAATGGAAGAAAAAGTAGAGGCCGCAGCAAGTCCTATGGAAGCACCTTCCAAGGATAAAAAAGAGGATGATTCTTTTTCAAAAGGTCAAATGTACGGAGCCGTTGGCGTGAAACAAGCTAAAGCAGCCGAAGAAGTCGCTGACCTTAGACAAGATTCGGAAAGTAAAAAACAAGTCGCAAGAAAAGCAGCGCCTTTGGTAGTCGTGGATGGAAAAGCAACGGATAAAAAAGTTTCTGACATTCAAAATTCAGAGGATTTAGAAACCATCGTTGAATTGAAAAACCCGCTCTATATTATTAACGGAGTAGAATATACCGAGAAGGAAATGTTTGGGCCCAACCCTTCTTCTCCTTATTATCCGCTCAACAAACAAGAAATCGAATCGATAACCATTTATCAAGACGATGAAGCCATTGAACGTTATGGTGAAAAGGCTAAAAACGGTGTGGTTATTGTCAAAACTAAAAATGGGAAACCCATAAAATCTACTAGATAGTCTAGAAAAATCATTATTAACAACAAAAAAATTAAGCCATGAAAAATTTCAAAATTATTTCATTAGGGATTGCTATGCTTATAAGTGTCGTAGCATTAGCACAGGAGAAAACTATTACTGGAACAGTTTCTGACGCATCTGGACCCTTACCTGGCGTAAATGTTATGGTAAAAGGAACGCAGAGAGGAACTGCTACATTATTTGACGGGACATATACCATCAAAGCCAAAGAAGGAGAAACTTTAGTGTATAGCTTTATGGGCATGCGAGATGCTCAACGCGTGGTAGGAAAAGCTAACGTAATCAATGTAGTATTACAAGATGATTCCAAAGCATTAGGTGAAGTCGTAGTTACTGCGGTCGGATATAGAAAAGAAAGTAGAGCCGATCGAAATTCGAAAAAAGTAAAATCTGTGCATCAAGTATTGGGAAGTCCTATTTCTGGAGTTCAAATAAGTCACGACGACAAAGGTTTTTATTTTGGTCGCGATAAAAAGCATGAAGGGACTAAAAACAATCCAAACGAAAACGAGGATTATGGAGTATTATTAGAAAACGTATTTGAAAGTCCGAAGCAATCGCCGCTTTCCACTTTTTCTATCGATGTCGATAATGCTTCTTATACCAACATTCGTCGTTTTATCAATAACGGACAAAAAGTGCCAACCGATGCGGTGCGTGTGGAAGAAATGGTGAATTTTTTCAAGTATAAATATGCACAACCAAAAGGTGAAGATCCGTTTTCAATTACGACCGATTATAGCGATTGTCCGTGGAATCCGAACAACAAATTGGTTCGCATTGGATTACAAGGCAAAAACATTCCAACAGATAATCTTCCTAATTCGAACTTTGTCTTTTTAATTGATGTTTCAGGTTCGATGAGCGATGAAAACAAATTGCCTTTACTAATTCAATCAATGAAAATTTTAGTAAACGAATTGCGTGCAGAAGATAAAGTTTCGATCGTTGTGTATGCTGGAGCAGCAGGATTAGTACTTCCACCAACCAATGGAAACAAAAAGGAAACCATCATCAATGCCTTAGAACAATTAAACGCTGGTGGAAGTACCGCTGGTGGTGCTGGAATTCAATTGGCTTATAAAATTGCCGAAGAAAATTTCATTAAAGGAGGAAACAATCGTGTGATCTTAGCTACTGACGGTGATTTTAACGTAGGCGCTTCATCCGACAATGATATGGAACGATTAATTGAAGAAAAAAGAAAATCAGGGGTATTTTTAACCTGTTTGGGTTACGGAATGGGGAATTACAAAGACAGTAAAATGGAAACGTTAGCCGATAAAGGAAACGGCAACTATGCCTATATCGATAACATTCAAGAAGCCAATCGTTTTTTGAGTAAAGAATTTAAAGGCTCGATGTTTGCGATTGCCAAAGATGTAAAAATCCAAATTGAATTCAATCCGAAACATGTACAATCGTACCGTTTGATTGGCTATGAAAACAGAAAATTACGTCCGGAAGATTTTAAAAATGATGCCATCGATGCGGGCGAATTAGGAAGTGGTCATACCGTAACGGCTTTGTATGAAATCATTCCGACTGGAGTAAAAAGCAAGTACTTTGATGAACCCAACGATTTAAAATATTCCAAAGTGAATTCAAATGAAAACAATTATAGTGATGAATTGGCAACAATCAAATTCCGTTATAAAAAACCAGATGGTGAAAAAAGTATTGAAATGGTAAGCACGATTGCCAATCAAGCGAAAACTATAGAAAAAGCTTCTGATGATTTCAAATTTGCGACTGCTGTAGCCTGGTTCGGATTAAAAATGAGAGAATCAAAATTAATTAGTACCAGTACAACGGAAGACATTAAGAATCTTGCTAAACAAGGATTATCAAATGATACAGATGGTTACAAAGCCGAATTGATTCGATTAATTGAAAATGTACGATTGTAGTTGTGTTTTATATAGTTTGGTTAGATCCCTAAGAATTAAATTCTTAGGGGTTTCTATTTTGTGTTGAAATTTTCGCAAATATTTAACATTTTTATTAAAAAATAGGCATGTGTTTTGTTTCAATAACAAGAAAAAACTTATTTAAAAATCCTTTAAACAATTTGGTATGAAAAAGCCTTTCCTTATGCTAGCTGGACTAGCATTGTTCTTTGCATCGTGTAAAGAAAATCAATACATAGATCAATCGGAAGCAGCCAGTGAAATTATAGTCACAGATGCAATGAATGAAGTCCCTGAAATGTATACTCCCGAAAGTAAAAACCAGGAAAGTTATGCCGAAATAGAGGAAAATAAGTTTGAAAACCCCAAGACAAAACCCCTATCCACGTTTTCAATAGATGTTGATAATGCTTCTTATACCAATATCCGTCGATTCATTAATAACGGACAAGAAATTCCTAAAGACGCTGTTCGTTTAGAGGAAATGATGAATTACTTCTCCTACAATTATCCGCAACCTAAAGACCAACATCCATTCTCCCTAAATACAGAATACAGTGATTGTCCTTGGAATTCAGAACATAAACTGATAAAAATTGGACTTCAAGGCAAAAAAATAGCAACGGACAATCTTCCTGCTTCAAATATTGTTTTCTTAGTAGATGTTTCAGGTTCTATGAGTGATGAAAATAAACTCCCATTATTAAAAGAGTCTATGAAAGTTCTTGTAAAGGAGTTACGTTCTGAAGATAAAGTCTCTATTGTAGTTTACGCAGGTGCAGCTGGAATGGTATTACCTCCAACTCCAGGAAATGAAAAAAGTAAAATTATGAATGCCTTTGATGACTTAACAGCTGGTGGAAGCACTGCTGGAGGTGAAGGAATCGAATTAGCCTACAAAATTGCAGAGGAAAATTTTATAAAAGATGGAAATAACAGAATTGTTTTAGCAACAGACGGCGACTTTAATGTAGGTGCTTCATCTGATAAAGAAATGGAAAACTTAATTGAAGAGAGACGTAAAACTGGCATCTTTTTAACTTGTTTAGGCTACGGTATGGGAAATTATAAGGATAGTAAAATGGAGGTCCTAGCTAATAAAGGAAATGGAAATTATGTCTACATAGACAACATGCAAGAAGCCAATCGCTTTTTAGGAAAAGAATTTAAAGGATCAATGTTTGCTATTGCTAAAGATGTAAAAATTCAAATAGAGTTTAATCCTAAATATGTGCAATCGTACAGATTAATTGGCTACGAAAACAGAAAATTAAACGATGAAGACTTTAAAAACGATGCCATTGATGCTGGCGAATTAGGAAGCGGGCATACTGTAACTGCTTTATATGAAATTATCCCAACAGGAGTTGAAAGCAATTATACTCCTTCAAAATTAAAATATACTTCTAATGAAACTGTGAGTACATCAAATTCTGATGAGTTGGCTACAATTAAATTCCGTTACAAAAAACCAGATAGAGAAAAAAGTATCGAAATGGTACAAGTTATCCCGAATACCTCTAAATCATTAAAAGCTACAAGTCCTGATTTCAAATTTGCTTCATCAGTAGCTTGGTTTGGGATGAAACTACGAGATTCAAAATATATCGAAAATAAAGAAATCGAAGATATTGTTAGTCTTGCAAAAGAAGGACTTGACAATGATTCTGAAGGTTATAAAGCTGAATTTATTAGACTAGCAAAAAGTGCTAAAATCTAGAGATGAATGATAAAAAAAGGGATGAAATTCATCCCTTTTTACTTTAGTTTATTTTTCTATTTCTTTCAAGCTTTCCATTTTTTTGTGAGCTAAGAAACCTTTGATGTCTTCAAAATGTTCTTTGACACGTTTATGACCAAACTCAAAAACTTTTTCGGCCAAGCCATCCAAGAAATCACGGTCATGTGATACTAAAACCAAGGTCCCGTCAAAATCTTTCAAAGCATCTTTAATAATATCTTTGGTTTTCATATCCAAGTGATTGGTAGGTTCATCCAAAATTAAAAGGTTTACAGGCTCTAACAATAATTTAATCATGGCCAAACGTGTTTTTTCGCCACCCGAAAGTACTTTTACTTTCTTTTGAATATCATCACCTTTGAACATAAAGGCTCCCAATAAATCTTTTATTTTCGTTCGCATATCTCCTACTGCAATGGCATCAATGGTTTCAAAAATGGTCATTTCGCCATCGAGTAAAGCGGCTTGATTTTGGGCAAAATAACCAATTTGTGAATTATGACCAATTTCCAATCTACCTCCGTCAATATCAATTTCTTTCATTATGGCTTTAATCATGGTCGATTTACCTTCCCCATTCTTTCCTACAAAAGCCACTTTTTGTCCACGTTCAATTACTAAATTAGCGTCTTTAAAAACCACGTGATCGCCATACGATTTTGTCAAGTCTTCCACCACAACTGGATATTGTCCGGAACGAGGCGAAGGCGGAAATTTAAGCTTTAAAGCCGAAGAATCGACCTCATCGACCTCCACAAGCACTAATTTCTCCAACATTTTCACACGAGATTGCACCGCATCCGTTTTGGAAAATGTTCCTCTAAAACGATCAATAAAAGCTTGATTATCAGCAATAAATTTTTGTTGTTCGTCGTAGGCTTTTTGTTGGTGCACTCTTCTGTCTTTACGCAATTCCAAATAATGCGAATACACCGCTTTATAATCGTAAATTCTACCCATTGTTACTTCAATGGTTCTATTGGTAATATTATCAACAAAGGCTCTATCGTGGGAAATAATCATTACCGCTTTGGCTTGATTGATTAAGAAATCTTCTAACCATTGAATACTCTCCATATCCAAGTGATTGGTAGGCTCATCCAATAAGATCAAATCAGGCTTTTTCAACAGAATTTTGGCCAATTCGATACGCATACGCCAACCTCCTGAAAACTCGGAAGTTTTACGGTTAAAATCTTCGCGTTCGAAACCCAATCCTTTTAATACTTTTTCGACTTCCGCTTCATAATTCACTTCTTCAATCGAATAGTATTTTTCTGAAAGTTCTGAAACACGTTCAATCAACTTCATATACGCATCGCTTTCGTAATCGGTACGAATGGTTAATTGTTCATTGATTTCGTCAATTTCTGCTTTCATATCCAAAACATCCGCAAATGCTTTAGAAGTTTCTTCCATTACCGTACAGTCATCTTTGGTCAACAAATGCTGTGGCAAATAGGCAATAACTGCATCACTTGGTGCTGAAATATTACCGCGAGTCGGTTTGTTTTCCCCTGCCACAATTTTCAACAACGTCGATTTCCCTGCACCATTTTTACCCATAAGGGCAATTTTATCATTTTCATTGATGGCAAAAGTTACGTCACTAAAAAGTGTGGTTCCGCCAAATTCAACGGCGATGTCGTTTACTGTAATCATATTAAGATTGTTCGATTATTCGATTTTTTGAAGGTGCAAAGATAGGGGAATTAATAAAATAAAAAAGACCACTTTAGAGTAGTCTTTTCATATTTTTTTTACAAATTAAGTACTTTAAATACTCAATCGGAATTCTTCAATTACAGGATTTGCTTTTCCGAAATCGGTTTCTTGAATAAAAAGTTCAACAGCTTGATCGGCAGTACCAAAACCCGAAACTCTTCCGGATTGTATGTTGTTTTTAGCTATTGTATTTACGCCTGCTTCTTCTAATTTAACTTGTAAGGCTTGTGCTAAAATTTCACTTCCTGAAAACACCTTCATTAATCCCATACTCTTATTTTAATATTTGTTGTAATTCTTTTAAATACTCTACATTGTCATTCATCTTGGAATGTCCTTGTCCTTTTAATGTAAAAAACTTATCGTTTTTCTTTAATAATTTGCTCAATCGTACCGCATGATTATACCCAATGACCGCGTCTGTAGTGCCGTGAAAAATAAAAATAGGTGCTTTTATTTTAGGGATAAAATTATTCGTCATGAAAGCGAATTTTTTCAGGAAATCTGGAAAAAAGGGAGCTCTTTCAGAAGACAATTCGGTGACATTATAATAGGGTGACAATAAAATTAATTTTTTCGGGTTATTTTCAGCCGCCAAATAACTGGCTAAACCGGAGCCGATTGAATATCCTGTTATGATGACATTTTTCTCATCATATCGTTTGATTAATTTTTGATAGGCGATAGAAATATCTTTATAAATCTGCTCTTCATCTTCGATAGCCCCTTCACTTTTACCAAAACCTCTATAATCTAATATAAAAATATCATATCCGAATTGTGTATAATTATCAGCAATATCTCCCCACGTATCTAATGCACCTCTATTTCCATGCAGATAAAAAATGAGCCCTTTCGAATTTTCAGCTTTAAATAAAACTCCATTTAATTTGGTTCCATCAAAAGAAGGAATGGAGAATTCTTCAAATTTCTGATTGAAATTAAATTTATAATCCGCCGGCAACTTCGAAGCCAAGAAAACCATTTCTTGCTGGTTGATATAAAAATACCCAACGGCAAATAAATAAAGGATTGCAAAAAGACTCACAACCGAAATAGCAACAAATTTTAGAGCTCTCACCATAGCTAACAGATATTAATCTTCTTCCTCTTCTTCATAATCTTCCACCCCAAACAAGAAAGGCTCTAGCATGATTTTATCGGCTAATACCTCTACTCTTTCGGTCAAATCGGCAGAAAAGAAAATACGTTGTGTTTTTTCGACACTCATCGACAAACGTTGCACGATGGTATCACTTCGGAGTTTGAACAATTCATCGGCATCATCTACCACGAAAATCTTAATGGTATTCATGTTAAACCCTGCTGTGGCGAACATGGCATTGATGCGAGTTGGAGTTCCGACCAATACGTCTACCCCTAAGGAAATTTGATTTTTATCATAATCCAAATCGCCTTTTTCATGCGTTCCAAAAACACGCAAATCGGTGTACTTGGCAAACTTTTCAAACATTTCTAGCATGGCTAAAACAGCCTCTTTATCTTTCACTAGAATTAAAGCACGAGTTGATTCTCCGACTGCTTTTTCTAATTTTTGAATCACCGTATAGACAATGGTAGTCGATTTCCCTTCCCCCTTCGGAAGGATAACAACAGCATCTGCACCGCTTTTAAGGGTACTCCAACAATCGGATTGTACTTCAGTGGCTTCTGTTATACCGTTTTCAATAAGGGCATTTTGAAGGTTTGGATTTATTTTTTTTAAATTCATATGTTTAAAGTTAACAGTTAACGGCTAACAGTTAAGTTCGAAATTTTTAAACTTAAAACTGTAAACCGTAAACTTATTTCGATGCAAACAACTTCACATCATTTTCTGAAATTTCATTTCCGCCCAGAATAATAAGGCGTTCTACCACGTTGCGAAGTTCACGAATATTTCCGGTCCAATCGTATTCTTGAAGCAGTTTAATGGCTGCTTTAGAAAATTCTTTACGAGCGCTTCCATGTTCATCTGCAATTTTTCTTGCAAAATGTTCAATTAAAGCTGGAATATCATCTCTTCTGTCATTCAAAGCTGGCACTTTGATTAAAATTACCGCCAAACGATGGTACAAATCTTCACGGAAACGTCCTTCTTCGATTTCTTTTTTCAAGTCTTTGTTGGTAGCAGCTACCACTCGAACATTTACTTTAATGTCTTTATCGGCACCTACACGTTGAATCAAACCTTCTTGTAAAGCACGTAATACTTTTGCTTGAGCGGGCAAACTCATGTCGCCAATTTCATCTAAGAAAATGGTCCCTCCATCAGCAGCTTCAAATTTACCGGCACGATCTTTTACGGCAGAGGTAAAAGCGCCTTTCATATGACCGAACAATTCGCTTTCAATCAATTCGGAAGGGATTGCCGCACAGTTTACTTCAATTATAGAAGCATTACAACGTTCGCTTTTTTCATGAATTTGGTGTGCTACCAATTCTTTACCTGTTCCGTTTGGACCGGTTATGAGTACACGCGCTTCGGTTGTGGCAACTTTTTCAATCATGTCTTTGATATGATTGATCGCTTCGCTTTCCCCTATCATTTCGTAGTTTTTAGAAACTTTCTTTTTCAAGATTTTATTCTCTACTACCAATTGTTTTCTGTCTAAAGCATTACGAACAGTATTGAGCAAACGATTCAAATCGGGCGGTTTCGAAATATAATCGAAAGCGCCTAATCGCATTGTATTGACCGCTGTTTCCAAATCACCATGACCTGAAATCATGACCATCGGAATTTCCGGTTTTATTTTTTTGATGGCTTCCAATACCTCAACACCATCCATTTTTGGCATTTTGATATCACAAAGGATCAAATCATAATCGTCGTTTTTGGCTTTTTCAAGACCTTGAACACCATCCTCCGCTTCATCTACTTTATAAGTATCGCTTTCTTCCGAAAGAATTTTTACTAAAACTCTTCGAATAGCTGCTTCGTCTTCTATGATTAATATTTTTGACATATCAGTTTATATGTGGATTCGTGGATTTGTTAATTCAGTTATTCGAAATTACAAAATCAAATTAACAAATAAACGAATTACCAAATTTAGTACTTAAGCCATTTGTATAATTCTTTCCAAGTTGGTTTTTTTCCATACATTAAAATACCTACTCGGTAAATTTTGGAAGCAAACCAAACCACTCCTAAAAACGTTCCAAAAAGCAACACTAAGGATAGTATCAATTGCCAAACCGGAACTCCGAATGGAATACGCATTAACATTACTATTGGTGAAGTGAAAGGAATCATAGAGAATACAGTGGCAACGGTTCCGTGTGGATCATTAATTACGGTAAAAAATCCGACATAAATACCCAACATCAACGGCATAATGATTGGTAACAAGAATTGTTGCGAATCGGTTTCAGAATCTACAGCAGCTCCAATCGCCGCATATAACGAGCTGTATAAAAAGTATCCTCCAATGAAATAAATCAAAAAGAAACTTACCGTCAATAATACCGGAATTTCTTGATAATATAAATTGATTTTTTGCATTAGTGAAGCTACAACATTGGCATTTTCTGGAATATTATTCATGGCTTGTGCAGCGGTGGAAGCGTCGGCAGGATTGGTTCCAAAAATCATGGATGCACCAATAATCACTACTAATCCGATAATTACCCAAATCATGAACTGAAGAATTCCGGCCATCGCATTTCCAATAATTTTACCCATCATCAATTGGAAAGGCTTTACCGATGAAATGATAACTTCAATAATTCTTGACGTTTTTTCTTCAATCACACTTCGCATGACAAAGTTTCCATAAATGATTATAAACATCATAATCAAGTAGCCAAAAGCACCTCCAAAAAAGACTTTTACTTCGTTTAAAAATTTCAATCCTTCTTCTCCTGAGAACTTAGTGATGTGTAATTCGGAAGCTACTTTTGCTTTTTCAATTTTGGTAGAATCAAATCCTAATTCTTTTAGGTTATTGTTGGTGAGTTGATTGTCGATTACTTTTTCGATTCCGGAAACAAATTCAAGACTTGGACTTTCATCTGAAATATATTGAACCGAATTCACTAATTCTTTTGGATTTCCAACTTTTGGAACATACAACAAACCTTCATAATTTTTAGAAGCAGTATCTTTTGCTAATTGCAAAGGCATCTGCGACAAATCAACATATTTTGTATCGGTAGTATTTTTAAAATCCGATTTTAAGAGTCCGATTTCGTCGTGAATGGCTATTTTTTTAACTTCTCCTTTATTCATGTTAGTTAAAAAGGCTATTAAAAAAGACATTCCAACAAACAATAATGGACTTAAAAAAGTCATTACGATAAATGATTTATTACGCACTTTGGCAATAAATTCTCTCTTTATAATTAATGATAAAACTCCCATTATTTTTGACTTACAGTTTGAATAAATATATCGTTAACACTTGGAATATTTTCGGTAAAATGAGTGACTTGTCCGTTTTTGACCAAAACTTCTAACAATTCATTTTGCGTGCGATTTCCTAAATCGATTTCTAGTTTTAAATCATCATTTAACGATTTGAAATTGGTTTGACCCACTGTGAATTTTTGTGTCAAATCGTACATAAAACCTTCCACATTGGGAGAAATAATTCCGACTTGGAATTTGTGTGTACGATACTGACGTTTTACATCTTCCAATTTCCCTTCAATTAGTTTATTCGATTTATGAATTAAGGCGATGTAATCACACATTTCTTCCACACTTTCCATTCGGTGGGTTGAAAAAATAATAGAAGTCCCTTGTTTGTTTAATTCGATGATTTCGTCTTTAATCAAATTGGCATTAACTGGATCAAATCCCGAAAACGGTTCGTCTAGAATTAAAAGTTTTGGTTGATGTAAAATGGTCACAATAAACTGAATTTTTTGCGCCATTCCTTTGGAAAGTTCTTGGATTTTTTTGTTCCACCAACCTTCAATTTCAAATTTCTCGAACCAATACTTCAATTGTTTTTTAGCATCGTCATACGGCATTCCTTTCAATTGTGCCAAATACAATGCTTGTTCCCCAACTTTCATTGTCTTGTACAAACCTCGCTCTTCCGGCATATAACCAATATAGGAAACGTGATGGGGTGCCAGTTTTTCACCTTCTAACAATACTTCACCGCTATCGGGTAAGGTAATTTGATTGATGATTCGAATTAGTGAGGTTTTTCCCGCTCCATTCGGACCTAATAGTCCGTATATACTTCCTTTAGGAACTTGTAATGAAACCGAATTTAAGGCTGTATAATCGCCATATTGCTTCACTACATTTTTGACTTCAAGAATGTTGTTCATTATGTTTGTTTGATTTTATGTAAAAGTATTAATCTTATTGCTAGATTAGATACAATTGTAATGGAAATGTTACAAAAAAAATCCCACTATTTTGTGGGACTTTTTAAAATATTTATTTGACCTTATGAAAACATGTCTTTTACTTTTTCGAAGAATGATTTTTCAGATTTTTCAGGTTGTGGAGCGAAATTGGCGTCTTCTAAATTCGATTCGAAAAATTTCTTTTGTTCTTTAGAAAGATTTTTAGGTGTCCATACATTGACATGAACCAATAAATCTCCGCTTCCATAACTATTTAAACTTGGAATTCCTTTTCCTTTCAAACGCAATATTTTACCCGATTGAATCCCTTCTTCCAATTTGATTCTCACTTTTCCATTCACGGCTTCGATATCTTTGGAAACTCCTAAAATCGCTTCTGGATAACTGATATATAAATCATAATGAAGATTCTCCCCTTCACGTTTTAATGTTTCGTGCTCTATTTCTTCGATTGCGACAATCAAATCACCTGCCACTCCGTTTCCGGGCGCATCGTTTCCTTTTCCAGAAACTTTCAATTGCATGCCATCTACAACACCCGCCGGAATTTTGATTGATACAGTTTCGTCTTCCAAAATCATCCCTTGTGCATCGGCATTGTTTGGTTTTTTATCAATAATTTGACCCAAACCACTACAGGTTGGACAAGTTGTTGCGGTTTGCATTCTACCCAAAATGGTATTGGTAACACGCATTACTTGACCTTGCCCGTTACAAGTGGAACAAGTTTTATAGCTTACCCCTTCCGCTTGGATTTTACGTTTAACTTTGACTTTTTTCTCTACTCCATTGGCAATTTCTTCCAAAGTAAGTTTTACTTTAATTCGAAGATTGCTTCCTTTGGCGCGACGTTGCCCGCCTCCACCTCCAAAACCATTAAATCCACCTCCAAAAGCACTTCCGAAAATATCTCCAAATTGACTGAAGATATCGTCCATGTTCATGTGATGTCCGCCACCATATCCACCAGCACCATCAAATGCGGCATGACCATATTGATCGTATTTGGCTTTCTTTTGGGCATCGCTTAACACTTCATAAGCTTCTGCGGCTTCTTTAAATTTTTCTTCAGCAGCTTTGTCACCTGGATTTTTGTCAGGATGAAACTCAATCGCTTTTTTGCGGTACGCTTTTTTAATTTCAGATTCCGAAGCGTTTTTGTTAACGCCTAATATTTCGTAAAAGTCTTTCTTGCTCATAATTCTATCCCTTCGACTATGCTCGGGGCGACAATTTTAGTATTAATTTCCAGTAACTACTTTAGGGAAACGAATAATTTTGTCTCCTAATTTGTATCCTTTCTCGATTACATCTACCACTTTACCTTTTAGTTTATCACCAGCAGGAATTTGAGTAATGGCTTCGGCAAAATCGGCATCAAAAACATCGCCAGCTTTAATATCTACAACCTCTAATCCTTTAGACATTAAAGTAGATTTCAATTTTTCGTGGATTAGTTCGACACCTTTCACTAAAGCTTCATCCTCTGATTTAGAAATTTCAGCCCAAGCTCTGTCAAAATCGTCCATTACTGGCAACATGGCTTGAAGCACATCTTGGTTGGCAGTTTTAAACAACTCGATTCGCTCTTTCGATGTACGTCTTTTATAATTTTCAAATTCAGCAAAAAGACGTAAAAATTTATCTTTTTCGGCAGCTAAATCATTTGTCAATTGTTCTTCAACGCTTAATTCTTCTACTATTATCTGCTCTCCATTAGCATTATGTTCTAATGTTGCTTCATCAAATTCGCTATCCATTTCAGTATTCTCAGTAGTCATTTGTTTATTATTTTTAAATATTTTTTTAAACATAGTTTATAGCTTGCAAAAGTATTGCCAAATCACATATAAATGTCAAAATGTCATTGTTTTTTTTCATTTGGTATTGTAAAGACCGCTTAACTTGCTTAACTTAGTAGCTATTAATACGTTACGACTTTTAAACCATAAAAATTGACTTTATGAAAATTTTATACTTATCACTAGTTTTCGGTGTAGTAACATTCACAACTTCTTGCAAAAAAGAAAAATCAGAACCGAATGAACCTTATAAAATTGCAAAACCTTCGGCAACAGATGGAACGATCTATGCCTTAGATATAAATGAGTCAGTAGTCAATTGGTCGGGTTCAAAACCAGGAGGAAAACACACCGGTATTATTAAATTAAAAGAAGGCTTCATCACACTAAAAGATACTGTGATTACCTCTGGACGCTTTTTCATGGATATGAATACCATCACTGTAACCGATTTAAAACCTGAAGATGGAAAAACAGATTTAGAAAACCATTTAAAAGGATTAGGAGACAAAAAGCAAAAAGACCATTTCTTTAATGTGACCAAATATCCAACCTCTGATTTTAAAATTACTAAAGTAGAAAAAGCTGAAGGCAACTTTTTAATTTATGGCAATCTATCTATAAAAGGAATAACAAAAGCTGTTAATTTTCCAGCAACTCTTACTATTAATCAAAAGGAAGTAACTATCAACAGTGATACATTAACCTTAAATAGAACCTATTTTAATGTAAAATATGCTTCTAAGTCTTTATTTGGAGATTTGAAAGACAAATTCATTAATGACGATATTAAAATACAAGTCAAGATAAGGGCAACACGTTAGTTTTCTTTTACTTTTTTTGCTTCAACAAATTAGAAAAGGCAGATTCAATTTGCGTAAAATGAAATTCAAATCCGCTTTTTTCTGCTTTAAGAGAAGATACCTTTTGTGAATCAAAAAGTAATGCATGCATTTCACCTAAAATCAAATTCATTATAAATTTAGGGATATTTGGGAAAAACAGCGGTTTTTTCATTTCGCGTGCTAAAGCAAACATAAACTCACGATGTGTAACCGGGTTTGGCGCCACTGCATTGTAAGTACCTGTCCAGTTATTTTCAATTGAAAAAACAAACAACTGGGCTAAGTCCTTAATATGAATCCAAGATTGCCATTGTTTCCCTGAGCCAAAAACAGCCCCCAATCCAAACCGTACGGGTTTAATCATACTGGGAAGTGCTCCGCCTTTGGTGGATAATACTAAACCTATTCGAAGTTTACAGACATTGATATTCAAACGTGAAAACTGATTGACAGACTCTTCCCATTTGACCACAACATTACTCAAGAAAATATCTTTAAAATCGGTAAATTCTTCAGTATATAAATTAGAGGTACTACTAGGATAAATTCCAATTGCCGAAGCAGAAACAATTTGTTTGACTTGATTTGGATGATTTTTAAGTGTTTGAAATAATAAATTAGAGGAAAGTACTCGGCTCTCTACTATTTCTTCTTTGTAGTGTGTCGTCCAACGTTTAGCAATTGTGGCTCCTGCCAAATGAATGATAGCATCGACACCTAAAAGGCAGTTTTCATCAATTTCACCTGTTTTAGGATTCCAATAAAAACCTTTGGTATTAGTCTTAACAGTAGCTTTGGAAGCATTGGTGGTTAAATAATGTACCGTAATTCCTTTGGTATGTAAAACTTTTACTACCGCTTTTCCTACTAGCCCTGTTGCCCCTGTAATTAAAACTTTCACGACTACTTCTTTTTTTTATACAAAGTTAATTACAGAAAAATAGTACTTTCAGTTAATTGTGAATAGTTTAACGCTATTTTTTTATTCGTAAGGTCCATTCAAACTCCATAACCGAAACTTGGTCGCCTTTTTCATCAACACCAACAGATTTCATCCAGATGGTTTGTCCTTCACCAGTGGCAATAGTTCTTTCTATTGCTTCGGTAATGAGATGGCCGTCAGTACAGGTAAAAGTAATTCTCCCTGTTGCTTTTTTTGTAAAGGAACCTTTATTATTAAGTACTAACATTGAAATATTCTTCCCGCTTTCTTTGATTTTTTTCATTACCAATGCCCCAGTTGTAAGCTCTGCCGCCATAGCTTGAACCGCAAAATACATAGAATTGAATGGATTTTGGTTGAACCAACGGTGTTTTACGGTTACCACACAATGGTTTTCAGCAATTACTTTCGTACGTACTCCACTCCAAAAAGCAGAGGGTAATTTGAAAAATAAGAAGGTATTTAGTTTTGCAGGAGTAAATTCCATAGTTGATTTTTTTTGCTAAAGTACTAAAAAATACTATGCATGCCTAATAAATTTAAAATTTATCAAAATGCAAAAAAACAGTTCATTTTTAACAAAACTCCAGTATTTAATATACTTAACCCTACTTTTTAGAAAATATTCAAAATTTTAAATTGTTAAAATTTTGTTAATAATTAGTACTTTGCTTTGCATAATACTTGTTTTTAACCTTATCTTTGTATAAGAAATTAATAGTCTAAAGAAAGTATTATTCAGTTTTAATCATCATTAATCAAATAAATCAAAAATCATGGAAACACTAACAGTAACAAAACAAGAAAAAAATTTCGCTTCATTTATTCATTTGAGCGCATTAAGTAAATATTTTATTCCATTAGGGAATTACATATTACCTATCGTTTTATGGACAGTAAAGAAAAACGAATCCGCTTATGCTGATTACAATGGAAAACAAATTATCAATTTCCAATTGAGCATGCTTTTATATAACATTATGTTATTATTAATTTCCATTCCAACTATTTTGGCAACAGTCTTTAGTAATTTTTCATGGAATGAAATAGAAAGTGGCAACTTAGTGTTGAACGAAGCAAACATTGCAAGCTTAACTGGTGTAGGTATTTTTGGAATTTTTTGTATCGTAATTCTAGGAGCTTTAACAATAGCTGAATTCTTCCTAATCATTTATGGTGCCATCAAAGCCAATGAAGGCAAATATTTCAAATACCCATTGACTATTAATTTTATAAAATAAGTTTTAATCATCAATCAATCAATCAATCAATCAATCAATCAATCAATCAATCAATCAATCAATCAATCAATCAATCAATCAATCAATCAATCATCACCCGAGGCGCAACTGAACTGTTTGGAGCGTAGCGGAAAAAATCAAAAAATGAACAGTTTAATCACAAAAAAAGGAATCCTATGAACATTGAGAACACAAAAGCTCAGATGCGTAAAGGGGTTTTAGAATTCTGTATCTTATCGGTTTTAAAAGAAAAAGATGCCTACACTTCTGAAATACTTGACACACTGAAAAACGCAAAGCTACTTGTTGTAGAAGGCACCGTATATCCGCTGCTAACAAGATTAAAAAATGACGGATTACTCAACTATCGTTGGGAAGAATCTACCTCGGGACCACCAAGAAAATATTACGGTTTAACCGAGGACGGAAAAGAATTTTTAAAAGAATTAAGCCTAACCTGGAATGAACTCGCAGGGGCGGTAAACACAATAACCACGCAAAACTAAGTGCTATGAACAAGACAGTAAATATGAATTTAGGAGGTTTCTTCTTTCACATAGATGAAGACGCTTATCAAAAATTAAATCGCTATTTTGATGCGATTAGAGCTTCACTCTCAAAAGATGGTCGCGATGAAATTATGAACGATATTGAAAGTAGAATTTCAGAATTGTTTTCTGAAAAACTAACTACAAACAAGCAAGTTCTTAGCCTTAAAGATGTCGATGATGTTATTGCCGTTATGGGACAACCAGAAGACTATAAAATCGAAAATGACGAACCTACCAATTATGCTTATACCAATACTAGCAACAACAAAAAACTGTATCGTGATAGAGAAAGTGGATTAGTGGCTGGGGTATGTTCTGGTTTAGCGCATTATTTTGGAGTAGAT
Source organism: Flavobacterium amnicola (assembly GCF_004122165.1). Lineage (GTDB taxonomy): Bacteria > Bacteroidota > Bacteroidia > Flavobacteriales > Flavobacteriaceae > Flavobacterium > Flavobacterium amnicola. The sequence goes on along the minus strand of NZ_SBKO01000003.1, from coordinate 104,827 downwards.
GTTGTTTGGATCAGAGTAGCATTAGTACTATTAGTGTTTGCAGGATTTGGAACTGGAATTTTAGCGTATATCATTTTATGGGCCGTAACTCCAGAAGCCATTACTACCTCTGAAAAATTAGAAATGAAAGGGGAACCGATTAACATTTCCAATATAGAGAAAAAAGTAAAGGAAGGCTTCTCCGAATTTAGTGATACTCTAAACAATTTGGATCATTCTAAAATTGCCACCGAAGCTAAAAACGGAGCTCAAAAAATTGGAAGCACATTAGGTGATATCATCATTGCAATTATGAAAGTATTTTCAAAATTTGTAGGAGCAATAATGGTACTTGTTGGAGGTGTAACCCTTATTAGTTTGTTAATCACATTATTCACTATGGGTTCTACAGAGCACATTCACATGCCATGGTTAGAATATTTCCAATCGTTCAATTACACCAATACATCCATGTGGATAATTGCTTTCTTATTCTTTTTAGCGATCGGAATTCCATTTTTCTGCCTAGTGCTATTAGGATTGAAAATATTGGTAAACAATTTAAGATCAATTGGAAACATTGCTAAATACACATTAGTTTCAGTTTGGATTTTGGCTGTATTAAGTTTAATTACAATCGGTGTAAAAACATCTAAAGAAGTTGCTTTTGAAAACAAAGTAATGAGCAAAAGTACTTTAGACTTATCGCCAAATGACACTTTAACCTTAAAGTTTCGCAACAGTGATTTTTATGCAAAAGATGTGGATGACAGAGATGACTTCCGATTTGTACAAGACTCTTTAGGGCACGATTTTATCTATTCTAACGATGTTAATTTAGAGATAATGCCTACTGACGGAAATGTAGCGTATATCCAAATTGAAAAAATCGCTAATGGAAGTTCAATGACAGAAGCTAGAAAAAGAGCCAATACTATTGAATACAAGTTCGAAAAAGTTGGAAATACCTTAATTTTTGACAACTATATTTTAATGGATGTAAAAGATAAATTTAGAGATCAAGAAGTGAAAATCTATCTGTATTTACCAAAAGGAACGCATATTAAACCAGATGCTTCTTTACGAAATTATGATAGCACAGATGGCGACTATTTTACTTTTTACCCAGAATCAAATGATTATATCTATAAAGTTGGCGAAAGCAAAATAAGCTGTCTAAATTGCCCTAAAAACATTGAAGAAGATTGGGATAACGAAGATAGCGACGATGAAAACACATCGGTAATCATTAACGAAGATGGCGTACAAATTAAAAAAGACACTACCATTACAAATTCAAAAGAAATTAAAGAATTAAAAATTAACGAAGACGGGATTATCATCAAAACCAAATAATTAAAATGAAAATCATCAATCAAAAAATCAATCCGTTCTTTTCTTTATTTGCTTTATTTATTGGAACAACATTTGTAGCGCAGGACTTCATCAAAATTGCGCACAAACCAGAACAACCTTTAATTGAAAAAGTCAACAATTCAACGGTTTTGAATTTCGATTTTATCATCGAAAATCAGTCGAAAGACACTTTGAAATTAACAAAACTGGAAGTTCGTCATTTTGACAAAAACAACATCCTAGTACTGCAAAAGTTCCTAGACAATAATGGTACAGCTCCTAGTATAAACACCATTCCTTCGAAAAATTGGGATGGTGTTTCTAAAAAGCTTTTGTTTAATCCGTTTCCTGAAATGCATTCGGTTACTGTAAAGTTGGAATACATTTTTACGTTCAATAATACGATTGAAGTTAAAAAAACCGTTATTCCGAAAGAATACATTCAAACAACGAATTTTATTTTGCCATTAAAAGAAAAACTATTGGTTTATGATGGCCATGATTTTAATTCACATCACCGTCGTTTCGATTATGAATTTGAATTCATCAAGCAACTCGGTTTTGAAAGTAATTTTATGAGATATGCCTACGACTTTGCCGTTGTAAACAATGAGAACAAACAACATACCGGAACTGGGGAAAACAATTCCGATTGGTTTGGTTTTGGAAAAGAAGTGTTGGCAGTGGCCGATGGAGAAATAGTTGCTTTGGAAACATTAAAGTTAGACGACAAGAATTTTGATGTTCCTTCACTAAAAAAGAATCCGTTAGCACTTTATGGAAACTATGTCGTAATCAAACACAGCGACAATGTTTTAAGCATGTATGCGCATTTAAAAAATAAAAGTTCTGAAGCCTTAAAAGTGGGTGACAAAATAAAAAAAGGTCAAGTAATAGGACAAATTGGAACTTCGGGGAGTTCGTTTTTTCCTCATTTACATTTTGAAGTTAGAAATGGTATCGATCACAAGACCGAAGGAATCCCTTCTTATTTCAATAATTATTCCTTACATTTAGGGGCCTTAAAACAAGAAATTAAAAAAGGAACAGTAAATACAGGAGATATAATTCAATCAAATCAATAAACAACAAACCAACTAAAAAATGATACAGGTTATGATACATTTAGTAAAAATAGTAATCGCTTTTGTAGTAGCGTTATTATTTAGTTCATGTAATATGAACATGAATTTTGATGGGAAGTCCATAAAAGGAAGCGGCAATGTTGTTACCCAACAACGTAATGTAAAAGATTTTACTAAAATTGAAGTCAAAAGAGGGATTGAATGCATTGTTACGCAAGGAAATCCTTTTAAAGTGGAAGTGGAAGCCGACGACAATTTACAAGAAGGAATTCTAACGACTGTCGAAAATGGAACATTAAAAATTAACTCTGAATACAACAATTACCATAACGCTACCAAAAAAGTATACGTACAATTACCTGTGATAGACGCATTAGAATCGACCAGTGGATCTGAATTGAAAACCAACGGGGTGATTAAAAGCAACACTATTCTTTTAAAATCAAGTAGTGGAAGTGATTTATATGCCAACATCGAATCGGAAAAAGTAGCTTTAGAATCTACCAGCGGAAGCGATTTAAAAGTGGAAGGAAAAGCCATAGATGTTACAACAGCATCCTCTAGTGGCAGTCATATAGATGCTCAAAAATTATTAGCCAATAATGTCGTTGCACAAAGTTCTAGCGGAAGTGATACAGATGTTCATCCCATACTTTCTTTAAAAGCAAAAGCCTCTAGCGGAAGTAGTATTGATTATCATTCCAATCCGAAACAAATTTCAAAAGAAGAATCTTCTGGAGGAAGTGTTGACGGGCATTAAAAAATTAATACTCAATTTATTTAAAATCATTCATATCCGTGAATGATTTTTTTATATTTGTGCAAATCAAATACCCGCACAAATGAAAAAAATTACTTTTCTGCTTATAACATTGTTATGTACTACTTTGGCTTTTGCTCAAAAGAAGGAAAAAGTAAAAGGAACCAAAATTCTTAAAACCGAAAAACACGAAATTGCTTCTTTTCAAGAAATTGAAATTGAAGATAATTTAGAAGTGTTTTTAGTAAAAGGAGATCAAAACTCAATAGAAATTGAAACGGATGACAATTTGCATTCGGCTATCGATTTTAAAAATTATGGTAAAATATTGCGATTAAACACCAACAAAGAAATTTCGGGATTCAAAAAATTAGAAATTCGAGTAACCTATACTGATAGTTTAAAATTGGTTTCGGTAAAACACAACGCCAAACTAAGCGCAATTAGCGAATTAAACGTAAAGAATATTACCGTTAAAACATTCGATTATTCTAAATCTTCATTAAATGTAAACGCGCCTAATTTTACCTTAATTACCAATGATAAGTCGGAAATCAATTTAAATTTAAAAAGCGATGATGCTTCTATAGAGATGAGTAAAAACTCCGAATTGAGAGCCATCATAAATTCAAACAAATTGAAATTTGACTTGTATCAAAAAGCCGAAGCTACTATAGATGGTGCTACCAATGAATTAAAACTACGTTTGGACAATAATTCGAAATATACAGGTACCAATTTAACGTCAAAAATGACCAGTATTACGATTGAAGGAACAACAGAATGTGGCGTTTTTTCTAATGGAAATTTGAGTATTTCTGCTGCAGGTAAAAGTAAGTTAAGCATTTACGGAGATCCAAAAATAGAAATCAAGAAGTTTGCTGATGAGGCAATTTTACAAAAGAAATTAAAGCAATAACCTACATAAAAAAAAACCAACCGAAAGGTTGGTTTTTTTTATTCTATATAGGAAAGCTTATTAATGTTCTTTAGCTGCCAAATAGCGTTCTGCATCTAAAGCCGCCATACAACCCGTTCCTGCCGCAGTAATTGCCTGACGGTATACATGATCGGCAGCATCACCAGCTACAAATACACCTGCCACATTTGTTTTAGAAGTTCCAGGAACATTTACAATATAGCCCGTTTCATCTAACGTGATAAAGTCTTTAAAAATATCGGTATTCGGTTTATGTCCAATAGCTACAAAGAAACCAGTGGCTGGAATGTCATGTTTCTCACCAGTAGCTCTATTTACAGCTCTAACTCCAGTAACTACTTGACCATCACCTAACACTTCATCGGTTTCAGTATGCATTAAAATTTCGATGTTTTCTGTTTTGCGAACACGTGCTTCCATAATTTTAGAGGCTCTAAATTGTTCGCTACGCACTAACATTGTTACTTTTTTACACATTTTGGCCAAATAATGTGCTTCTTCACAAGCACTATCTCCTGCTCCAACGATGACAACTTCTTGATTGCGATAAAAGAAACCATCACACACTGCACAAGCCGAAACACCACCACCAAGATTCAAGTATTTTTGTTCTGAAGGTAATCCTAAATATTTTGCTGAAGCCCCGGTGGAAATAATTACCGTTTCACAGTGTAATTCAATGCTATCATTAATCCAAACTTTATGGATATCTCCTGAAAAATCTACTTTAGTAGCCCAACCGTTGCGAATATCAGTTCCAAAACGCTTGGCTTGTTCTTGCAATTGCACCATCATTTCCGGACCGGTAACTCCTTCAGGATAGCCTGGGAAGTTTTCCACTTCATTGGTAGTTGTTAATTGTCCGCCAGGTTGTGTTCCTTGGTATAAAACGGGATTCATGTTGGCTCTGGCAGCATAAATTGCAGCAGTATATCCTGCTGGCCCCGAACCGATAATAAGGCATTTTATTTTTTCAATTGAATTTGACATAACTTAAAAATTTTGAAGTCCAAAAATACAGAAATTAAACCTGATAAAAAGAAATGCAAATCACAGTTATCAATAGTTTTATAAACAATCTTGATATTTGCCATAAAAAAAAATCAGAAACTCTTTTTTTACTGAAAAAACTTATTATATTTGCACCCGCTTTCGGGGTGTAGCGTAGCCCGGTTATCGCGCCTGGTTTGGGACCAGGAGGTCGCAGGTTCGAATCCTGCCACCCCGACGAAAGTAGAATCCTTCTTGTTTACAAGGAGGATTTTTTTATTTTAAAATACTTGAATTTATTCCAAGTGATTTTTAAATAAAACAAAGACTACGGTTTTGTAACAACCGAAATGGATTCACTTTTAGCAACAAAACCAATTTCAGGATATGCAATCCTGCCACCCCGACGAAAGTTAAAATCCTTCTTGTTTACAAGGAGGATTTTTTTGTTTGAATCCGATAAAAAACATAAATTCTAAACAAAATACTCTAAAAAATATTTCCTACTTTTGCCCTTTACCCACAACACACTTTTATATGTTAATAATAGGCATTGCAGGCGGAACAGGTTCAGGAAAAACAACTGTTGTTCATCAAATCATGAACGAATTACCCGAAACAGAAGTCGGTATTATTTCTCAAGATCATTATTATAGAGAAACTAGTGATTTGTCACTTGAGGATCGTACCAAAATCAACTTCGATCATCCGCGTTCCATCGACTTTGAACTTTTAGTGCAACATCTAAAAGATTTAAAAGACGGCAAACCCATTGACCAACCTGTTTATTCTTTCGTAAAGCACAACCGTACTGGCGATACTATTCATACCCATCCCCGAAAGGTAATGATTGTCGAAGGTATTTTAATCCTAACCAATCCAGAACTTCGCGAAATGTTTGATATCAAAATTTATGTCCATGCCGATTCTGATGAACGCTTAATTCGCCGTTTAAAACGCGATATTGCCGAGCGTGGTCGCGACATGGAAGAGGTTTTAAGCCGTTATCAAACGACTTTAAAACCAATGCACGAACAATTCATCGAACCTACCAAAGCCCATGCCGATATCATTATCCCGAACGATAAATACAACACGGTGGCTATTGATGTGGTACGAGCAGTAATTAATCAGCGTATTTCATAAATATTTACTATTTTTAGGAGCTATTTCCTGCTATCCGTTGCAATCTGTCATTGCGAGCTTGCGAAGCAATCTCACACCAACAGGATTTCCACTATTATCAGGGCTAGTGTAATTGCATTTCAAAAATGAAAAACCCTTTCAAAAAAATAATCGAAAACAATAGTTGGCTCCAATTCTTGGGGAACAAATACTTTATTGTTACCGTTTTTTTTATTGTATGGTTACTCTTTTTAGACAATTATTCCTATTTAGATCATCGGCTTTTAAACAAAGAAATTGAAGAGCTTGAAGACAATAAAAAATACTACCAAGACGAGATCACTAAGGATAGAAAAAGCATCAAAAAGCTTAAAAATCCTGCCGAAATTGAACGGTATGCTCGCGAAAAATATTACATGAAAAAAGAAAACGAAGATATTTACATCATAGAATTTGAAGGCGATACCATCGAGTAAGCTTCAAAATAATAAAATACAAATAACAGAATGTCAAAAGAGTTATTTAACGAATTCGATGCGGTTTCCTCCAAACAATGGAAACAACAAATTCAGTACGAACTGAAAGGTGCCGATTATAACGAAACATTGGTTTGGGAAAGTCCGGAAGGCATAAAAGTCAAGCCATTTTATCATATCGATGAGACCGTAACTCCGGCTCAAATCACTACGTCGGCCACCAACTTCAAAATCGTTCAAAATATTTTTGTGCATGATGTAGACAAATCGATCACAAGAGCCTTAGACACCTTATCGCGTGGTGCGGAAAGTATTCGATTGACTATTGCAGACGAAACTATTGCTGTAGAGAAATTGTTACATGCTATTCCTTCCGATGTTCAAGTGTACATCAAACCTACTTTTTTAAAGGCTGAATTCGTAAAAAGCATACAATCCGTAAGACCAGATACCATTATAGAATTGGATCCAATCGGACAATTAGTAAAAGATGGCAATTGGTTTTCCAATCTTGATGCCGACTTTACTACACTCAATCAACTCAATGCAACGCTAAGTGTAAATGCCGAAACCTATCAGAATGCTGGTGCCAACATGGTACAGCAATTGGCTTATATTTTAGCACATGTGAATGAATATTTCAACCGCGTTTCAGCTATCGATAAACCGATAACGATAAACGTCGCTGTCGGCACCAACTATTTCTTCGAAATTGCCAAACTTCGTGCGCTGCGACAACTATTCAATGCATTAGCAAAAGAATACAATCATCAATTCGATTGCCACATCATTGCTACTCCAACTAAGCGAAATAAAACCTTATACGATTATAACGTAAACATGCTTCGCACGACAACCGAATGCATGAGTGCGATTTTAGGAGGTGCCAATGCGGTTTCGAATCTAGCGTATGACGCGATTTATCATAAAGACAACGAATTTGGAGACCGAATTTCAAGAAACCAATTATTAGTGCTTAAAAAAGAGAGTTACTTTGACAAAGTCAACAATCCAGCAGATGGTGCTTACTATGTGGAAGAAATCACCAAACAACTAGCCGAAAAAGCTTTACTTTTATTTAAAGAATTAGAAGCCAATGGCGGATTTATTACCCAATTGATAGAAGGAAATATCCAACGAAAAATAAAAGAAAGCGCCGAAAAAGAACAAACTTTATTTGATGAAGGAAAAGAAACCTTACTCGGAACGAATAAATATCCAAATAAAAATGACCGAATGAAAGACGATTTAGAACTCTATCCATTCGTAAAAATACAACCCAGAAAAACCCTAATTACTCCAATCATTGAAAAACGCTTGGCGGAAAAATTAGAACAAGAACGATTAGCCACCGAAAACCAATAAACTTTCAACAACATGAAAAAATTAATTTCAATCCTATTAGTATTTCTATCCCTAACTACAGTAGCTCAAAACAAAAAGCTAGAAGCGGCAAACAAAGTAAATGGCAAAACGGTACTTTTTGAATCAGGTACTCGAGTAAAAATAACCACGCTAGATCGTAAGAAATTTGTCGGAGATTTAGCCGTAAAAGATGCTGAAACCATTACAGTTAACGGAAATGATGTCGCTTTAAGTAACATTGGAAGTATAAAAAACTACACCAAAGGAGGCCGTACTGCAAAAAACATTCTATACGGAGTGGGCGCTGGACTTATCGTAGGTTCGGGAGTAGCTGGTGCTGCTAAAAGTGGAAGTGCTTTTGCTTTATTTATGGGAGGAACAGCAACAGCTATCACTGGTGCATTGGTAAACAACAAACATAAAACATTGGTTTATCGCAACTATATTTTCAAAGTTGTGGAATAGTAATCATTTATGAGAAAAAACATTCAACATATTACTTTAAATTCAGAAGTCAGAAATCAAAAATCGGAAGAAATCGTTTCGAGCCCATTTCTAACTGCTGAAGGGATCGAAATAAAACCAACCTATTCTGTATCCGACATCGAAGGATTAGAACACTTAGAGTTCGGAGCAGGTTTTGCGCCCAACTTACGAGGCCCATACGCTACCATGTATGTTCGTCGTCCTTGGACAATTCGACAGTATGCCGGATTTTCAACTGCAGAAGAAAGTAATGCCTTTTACAGAAGAAATCTTGCTGCGGGACAAAAAGGATTGTCGGTTGCGTTTGACTTAGCCACACACCGTGGTTATGATTCTGATCATGAAAGAGTGGTTGGAGACGTCGGTAAAGCGGGTGTTGCCATCGATTCGGTGGAAGACATGAAAGTGCTTTTCGACCAAATTCCACTTGATGAAATGTCGGTTTCGATGACCATGAATGGTGCGGTTTTACCCATCATGGCCTTTTATATTGTCGCTGCCGAAGAACAAGGCGTGGCACCTAACCTATTGTCGGGAACCATACAAAACGATATTTTGAAGGAATTCATGGTACGTAATACGTACATTTACCCACCTACGCCTTCTATGAAAATCATTGCCGATATTTTCGAATATACGAGCAACAAGATGCCGAAGTTCAATTCGATTTCGATTTCGGGTTATCACATGCAAGAAGCGGGAGCTACCGCCGATATTGAATTGGCCTATACGTTAGCTGATGGATTAGAATACATCCGTACCGGATTGGCCGCAGGAATGGATATTGATACCTTCGCTCCTCGCCTTTCTTTTTTCTGGGCAATTGGGATGAACCATTTTATGGAAATTGCCAAAATGCGTGCCGGTCGAATGTTGTGGGCAAAACTCTTAAAACAATTCAACCCAAAAGACGACAAATCCTTAGCCTTACGAACGCATTGTCAAACTTCAGGTTGGAGTTTAACCGAGCAAGATCCTTTTAATAATGTAGCCCGTACTGCCATTGAAGCCGCTGCGGCTGCCTTTGGCGGAACCCAATCGCTACACACCAACGCTTTAGATGAAGCTATTGCTTTACCGACCGATTTCTCGGCACGTATTGCGCGTAATACGCAAATTTTCTTGCAAGAGGAAACCAAAATTTGCAAAACGGTTGATCCTTGGGCGGGAAGTTATTATGTAGAAAGTCTGACTGCTGAAATTGCCGAAAAAGCTTGGGCTTTGATGGAAGAAGTAGAAGAATTAGGTGGCATGACCAAAGCGATTGAAGCCGGAATTCCAAAATTACGTATTGAAGAAGCGGCAGCACGTAAACAAGCGCGCATCGACAGTGGGCAAGATATTATTGTGGGGGTGAACCAATACCGATTAGACAAAGAAGATCCCTTACATATTTTAGAAGTGGACAACCAAACGGTTCGTAAACAACAAATTGAACGTTTGGAGCAAATCAAAGCGACACGTGATACAGCCAAAGTACAAGCAAGCCTTTCAAAATTGATCGAATGTGCCAAAGGAAATGGTGGAAATTTATTAGAATTGGCCGTAGAAGCGGCGCGAAACAGAGCCACTTTAGGTGAAATTAGCGACGCTTTAGAAACGGTTTTCGGAAGATACAAAGCACAAATTAGAAGTTTTAGTGGCGTGTATAGTAAAGAAATCAAAAACGACGAAAGCTTTGAAAAAGCAAAACAATTAGCAGATGCCTTTGCTAAAAAAGAGGGACGTCGCCCACGAATTATGATTGCCAAAATGGGTCAGGACGGACACGACCGTGGTGCTAAAGTAGTGGCCACCGGTTACGCCGATGTTGGTTTTGACGTAGACATTGGGCCATTATTTCAAACGCCACAAGAAGCAGCGAAACAAGCCGTGGAAAACGACGTACATATTTTAGGGGTTTCTTCTTTGGCAGCGGGACACAAAACCCTCGTACCACAAGTAATTGAAGAACTCAAAAAATACGGTCGTGAAGACATTATGGTGATTGTAGGTGGAGTAATTCCAGCACAAGATTACCAATACCTTTTTGACGCCGGCGCGGTTGCCGTTTTTGGTCCTGGAACTAAAATTAGTGAAGCAGCGATTAGTATTTTGGAAGTTTTGATGGAGGAGTAACTCTCAACCAGTCATTGCGAGGCACGAAGCAATCTCACATTATAATTAAACACTAACAGAAATGTTGGTGTTTTTTTTGTTTACAAAAGACACTATCCAATAGACATTTTTGCAGAATCTTTCCATAAATAATTTGGCATAGGCTCATTTAGCTCCCATTTGATATTCATTGGTTTAGATCCTTCGCTTTCCAAAAAGTTTCCTTCACCAATAAATACATAACCCATTGTATTTCCATTCTTGTCGTTTGCTTTTTCTCTAACAAAAAGAAGAATTTTTTTATTGATTTCAAGATGATTTATGTATGATTGTCCTTTAGAAGTTTCTGGTCCATAAGCATTATGAGATTGCCAATGAAATAAAGTTTCATTGATAGCATAATCATCATACATTGTGGTTGGTGAGAAATCTTCTTCTGATTTAATTAAATTAATAAAAAGAATCTCTGTATTCAATTTTGCATTAAAAGCTGCACCTTCTCTATTAGAGGATTTTTTATTAAATGTACTTAATCCAAAAGCAACTAATATTTGGTCTCTTGTATATCGGGCATGCAACTTCAAAGGTTGTTCGTAAGGAAGTTTAATATCAATTTCTTTAAAACCAATTTTATCAACTAATAGTTCTAATACTTCATTAATTTCCTTAACAAGAGTTTTGTTTTTTCCAATTTGATTTATACTTTTTTCTAACGAATCAAACCCTCCTGCATTTTGCCAAACATCGTAATGTAGCATTAATATCATTGTTTTTTCATTTTGACTAAAATCATCAATTTTAATGTCAAAATTTTGTTTTGCTATCTGTAAGATGAAATTGAAATAACTTATCGAATTAGTGGAAAGCCATTTTTTTGCAATTGCCGAATAAATTTGTTTTTCATTGATTGGTTCAAAATCATCAATCACTCCTGCTTTTTGACATAATCTCGACCAACTATCTTTTTTGTAAATGGTTTCAATTGATAAATGATTTAAACTAATAAAATTTTCTAATGTTAATGGTAACGTTGTTTGATGTTGAAAATTTCTAATCTTTGCTATCAACTGATTTACATTTAGTGATGTTGCTCTTTTGATGTTTTCTAAAATATTTTCTTTAGCCTTCTTTTCTAAAATAACGGAACATCCTAAGGGTAAATGAGGAAAATCATCTTCTATTTCCTTTTGCACAGATGTAGTAGTTTTTCCAATCAATGCTCTAAACTTACTTTCAAAATCATATTCTGGTCTTGAATTTCCAACAAAATCCAATACTGTTAGACAATCTTTTCCTTCAGCCAAACGTAATCCACGTCCTAATTGTTGAAGAAAAACTGTCAAACTTTCTGTTGGTCTTAAAAACAAAACAGTATCAATTTCGGGTATATCAACACCTTCATTGAAAATATCTACGACAAATAAATAATTGAATTCTTTTTTCTTGAATTGTGCTCTAATTCTATCTCTTTCACTTGAATTTTTACTTGTCAAACATTCTGCTTTTAAACCCGCTAAATTGAACTTTTCTGTCATAAATATTGCATGTTCGACAGTTACACAAAATCCAATTGCTCGCACATCATTTATATCATTTGTGTACTTCTCAAGATTTGAAATTATTTGACCAACACGCACATCATTTTTTGTATATAAACTCGTCAATTCACTTGCAACGTACTTTCCTTTTTCCCATTTTACATTAGTTAAGTCTATACTATCTGTAATTCCAAAATATTGGAACGGACTTAATAATTTCTTATTTAAAGCTTCAGGAAGTCTAATTTCGGCAGCAATACGATTACAGAAATCCTCCAAAATATCTTCATCATCCATTCTTTCTGGAGTTGCTGTTAACCCTAAAAGAACTTTTGGTTTAAAGTAATTTATAATCGGTCTATAAGTTGATGCAGATATATGATGTACTTCATCTACAATAATAAAATCGTAATATTCCGGTGAAAGTTTAATTTCTTTTAGTCGATTATTTAAAGTTTGAACCGAAGCAAAAACATATTCATTTGAGTTTGGTTCCATTCCATCAACCCATAAATCGCCAAAATTATTGTCTTTTAAAATTCCTTGAAAAGTTGCTTTTGCTTGTTGTAAAATTTCTTTTCTATGAGCCACAAAAAGTAACTTCGATGATTGGTTATTATTTCTAAAATTTTTATAATCAAAAGCAGAAATAACTGTTTTTCCAGTTCCTGTAGCTGCAACTAAAAGATTTCTATATCTATTATGAACTGATCTTTCAACTTCTAATTTTTCAAGAATTTCACTTTGATAATGAAACGGTTTTAAATCAAAATAAGATGTTGTAAAAGTATATTCTTTAGAAAATTTTCCTTGCTTTAAAGCTTCAACTAACTTTACAGAATGAATATTTTTATCATACAATTCAAATTCTGAATTTTGCCAATATGCTTCGAATGTTTTCTTGAATTTATCAATAATATGACCAACTTCTTTGGTTGTTATTTTTAAATTCCATTCTAATCCATCTGTTAATGCAGAACGAGAAAAATTTGAAGATCCGATATATCCTGTATGAAAACCTGTTTTTCTTTGAAACAAATACGCTTTTGCATGTAACCTCTCATTTCCTGTATTATAAGAAACTTTGACTTCAGTATTTTTTAAAGAAGATAAAAACTCAACTGCTTTTGCATCTGTTGCACCAATATATGTTGTTGTAATTACTCTTAGCTTCCCACCTCGTTCAGTAAATTCTCTCAATTCACGTTCTAGAATTCTAATCCCTTTCCATTTTATGAATGAAACTAACAAATCAATTTCATCTGATGATAAAATTTCTTTTCTTAATTCACTTTCTAAAGTCGTCCCAGAATTTCCGCCTGTAAAAAGTTCACTATGAATTAATCTAGTGTAAGGTGTAATTTCTTTTAGGTGTAAATCTAAATCAGCAAAATGACTGTCTACTTTTGTAAATACAGCTTTTAATATTTTTCCTTCAGTTTCTATCAAATCATTTGCAAACTCTTCTCTTTTTAATTCTTCTTTTAAGAAGAAAATAATTTTATTAGCGATTTCAATTTGAGTTTCAAGTATGTCGTCACCTTTAATTAGATTAAAAGCTTGCTTTATAGTTTTGCCGATATGTTGAGATAATAATTGAGCAGCTTCTGCTTTGTCAATTAAAGTTTTCTTTATATGAAAAGTGTCTTTGTTTAATTCGTTTAATTTATAGTTTATCAGTTTAGTAACTAATTCTTCATACAATCCTTGGTTCATAGTTCCAGTTTTAGAAATTCTTTAACAATCGGTAAATCAGCTTCAGCCCAATCTAATTGCAAAAGTTCAGATTTTTCAAGTAACTTGTAGTCATTATGTTCAAATAAAATAATTTCTCCTGACACATATTCCGATAGAAATGGTATCAAATTAACAGTAAAAATTTCATAATTATAAATGCTATTAGTTAATTGTTTTACAACTTCAATTTCAATATTAATCTCTTCTTTGATTTCGCGTTTAATACATTCAACAACATTTTCACCCTCTTCCAATTTTCCGCCTGGAAATTCCCATTTCAATGGTAATTTCATTTTTTCACTTCTTTGAGTTACAAGTATTTTATTATTAATCTTAATGATTGCACAAGTTACATTTATCATCATGTATTTTTGTAAGTAAAACAAATGTATTTATTTCTTTTAAATAAAAAACTAAAAACCAGCCTCCCAGCTGGTTTTCTTATTTCAAATATACCTCCATTTTCAATTTTAAATTCATCAACAATAACTCAACCCTCCCAAAACCATTCCCAATCAAAACTTTACAAGATTGTTAACAAAATACATTTTCATATCCCATAATAAATTGTATTTTTACGGCTCAAAATTTCAAAAATCAAATGGGTAAAATCATAGCAATTGCTAATCAAAAAGGAGGCGTTGGAAAAACCACTACTTCCATTAATTTAGCGGCCGCATTAGGTGTTTTAGAGAAAAAAGTACTGTTAATAGATGCAGACCCACAGGCGAATGCCAGTTCGGGTTTAGGCATTGATGTGGAAAGTGTGGAAATTGGTACCTACCAAATTTTAGAACACAGTAATACCCCAGCCGATGCTATCGTTAAAAGTAGTGCTCCCAATGTAGACGTGATTCCTGCACATATTGATTTGGTGGCGATCGAAATAGAATTAGTCGACAAAGAAAACCGCGAATACATGCTAAAACAAGCCTTAGCAAGTGTGGTTGACCAATACGACTATATCATTATCGACTGTGCTCCATCACTAGGATTACTAACCTTAAATGCGCTTACAGCTGCCAATAGTGTGGTGATTCCAATTCAGTGTGAGTATTTCGCATTGGAAGGTTTAGGAAAATTATTAAACACGATAAAAAGTGTTCAAAAAATACACAATCCAGAATTAGACATCGAAGGCTTATTACTTACGATGTACGATTCTCGTTTACGTTTGTCAAATCAAGTGGTAGAAGAAGTGCAAAAACACTTCAATAACATGGTATTTGAAACCGTAATCCAAAGAAATATCAAGTTAAGTGAAGCGCCAAGTTATGGCGAAAGTATTATTGGGTATGATGCTACCAGTAAAGGAGCAACCAATTACTTACACTTAGCAGAAGAAATTATTAAAAAGAATAGTTAAGATTTAGGAGAAAGATATATGGCATTGGCAAAAAAACAAGCAATGGGTAGAGGATTATCGGCACTTTTGAAAGATCCTGAAAACGATATTAAATCGGTAACCGATAAAAATGCTGACAAAGTAGTTGGGAATATCATCGAATTGGAAATTGATTCGATTGAAATTAACCCGTTTCAACCGCGTACCAATTTTAACGAAGAATCTTTACAAGAATTAGCAACATCTATTCGCGAACTAGGAGTTATTCAACCGATTACGGTTCGTAAAATGGATTTCAACAAATACCAATTAATTTCTGGAGAACGCCGTTTGCGTGCTTCTAAATTATTGGGATTAAAAACGGTTCCGGCGTACATTCGCTTAGCCGATGACAACGAATCGTTAACCATGGCCTTGGTGGAAAACATCCAACGTCATGATTTGGATCCAATTGAAATCGCTTTATCGTACCAACGTTTGATGGACGAAATTCAATTAACACAAGAGCAAGTAAGTGATCGCGTAGGAAAAAAACGTTCTACCGTTGCAAACTACATGCGATTATTAAAATTAGACCCAATTATCCAAACGGGTATTCGCGACGGATTCATTTCAATGGGGCACGGGCGTGCGATTATCAATGTAGACAACCACGACGTTCAAACGGATATTTACCAAAAAATCGTAAGCGAAAATTTATCCGTTCGTGAAACAGAAGCTTTGGTGAAAGCGTATCATGAAGGAACGCCTGAAAAACCTTCCACTAACACAAAAACTACTGCTACTTCTTTTGAAATTGGAACTGAAGAGAAAAAAACCTTCAACGATTATTTCGGAACTAAAGTAGACGTAAAAGTAGCGGGTAATGGAAAAGGTAAAATTACTATTCCGTTTCATTCCGAAGAAGATTTCAACAGAATTATCAAACTAATTAAAGGTTAGTGAAATTTTGGTTATACATAGCACTGTTTAGTATAGGCTTTGGAAATTTTTCTGGATTTAGTCAAGATGAAATCAAATTAGTAGCCAACGATACTGTTACTACAACTATTGATCCTTTACGACCTGCCAAAGCGGCTTTTTTCTCTGCATTATTGCCTGGAGCAGGACAAGCGTACAATAAAAAATACTGGAAAATTCCAATTGTCTATGCCGCAATTGGAACGGGTATTTATGCGTACACTTGGAATCAAAAACAATACAACATGGTTCGTGATGAATACAAGAAACGACTTGCCAACGATCCGAATCTAAATCCTGAACTAACACGATTGACGGATGATCGTTTACTTACGGCTCAAAAAGGTTATCAAAGAAATCGTGATTTATCATTATTAATCACTTCCGCATTATACATTTTAAATATTGTTGACGCTAATGTTGATGCGCATTTGCAACAATTTAATGTCAATGGTAAACTGACAGTACGACCACAAATTCAACAAAACGAATTCACATATAAACAAAATGTAGGTTTAACCTTAAATTATAACTTCTGATGATGAAAAATAGAAAACTTCCAATAATTGCTATTCTTTTATCATTATCGATAATGAATTATTCCAGAATTAAAGGCACAGAAGCTATTCGAACCATCGAATTTCTTTCCATATTTGTAATTGGTTTGTTAAGTGGTTTGCTACTGCTAACTTTAATTGAAAAATTTAAAAACAAAGCGTAATGAAAATCGCACTTCTAGGATACGGAAAAATGGGCAAAGTGATTGAACGAATTGCTTTGGAACGCGGTCATGAAATAGTTTTGAAAAAATCAAGCAGCGCTTCTTTCGACGGACTAGAAACTGCAGATGTAGCTATCGATTTTAGTGTTCCTGATAGTGCCGTGTGTAACATTTCGGAATGTTTTGCAACTAATGTTCCTGTAGTGAGTGGTACCACAGGTTGGTTGGAAAAGTACAATGAAATGGTAGCGCTTTGTAAGAAAAAAAATGGAGGGTTCATTTATGGTTCAAATTTTAGCTTGGGCGTAAATGTTTTCTTTGAATTGAATGAATACTTGGCCAAAATAATGGCGAATTTAAATCAGTATAAAGTATCGATGGAAGAAATTCATCATACTCAAAAGTTAGATGCGCCTAGCGGAACTGCCATTTCATTAGCTAACGGAGTAATCAAAAATTCGGCTTACCAAGAATGGACATTAGAAAATCCGACGGAACATCAAATTCATATTGAAGCCAAACGAATTGGAACTGTTCCGGGTACACATAGTGTTTTTTATGATAGTGAAGTTGATCAAATTGAAATCAAACACACTGCTCACAGCCGTGAAGGATTTGCATTAGGAGCCGTGATTGCCGCCGAATGGTTGGTCGGTAAAAAAGGTATTTTCACTATGAAGGACGTATTAAATCTAGGTCGTTAGATCTTTAGACTGCTTAGATCTTTAGAAAATTAGCGACAAACAAAAAATAAAAAATATAAATTAATGAAATTTTAGATGTTTAAAACTTCTCTCAAATCTAAGAAGTCTAAAAATCTAAAAATCTAAAAATCAAATTATGACAGCATTACAGTGGTTAATTTTTTTCTTAGTAGTTCAACTTATTCACGGATTAGGGACTTGGAAATTATATGAAAAAGCCGGTAGAAAATCTTGGGAAGCCTTTATTCCTGTGTACAATTCTATCATCTTAATGAAAATCATAAATCGTCCTACTTGGTGGACGGCTTTATTGTTTGTACCTATTGTCAACCTAATCATGTTTATAGTCGTTTGGGTAGAAACGCTAAGAAGTTTTGGCAAAAACACGAGTAAAGATACCCTATTAGGAGTCCTTACCCTTGGTTTTTACATTTACTACATCAATTACGCTGAAGATGTTACTTACAAACGCAATAGAAGTTTGGTTCCCACCACTAAATCAGGCGACACCATTGCTTCTTTATTGTATGCTATTATTGTCGCTACATTGGTGCATACCTATGTGATGCAACCGTTTAATATTCCGACATCCTCGTTAGAAAAATCGTTATTGGTAGGTGATTTCTTATTTGTGAGTAAATTTCATTATGGCGCAAGAACTCCGTCTACTGCTGTAGCCTTGCCGATGGTTCATGATAGTATGATGGTGGTCAAAGCAAAATCATATTTGAGCAAACCACAATTGCCTTCTTTCCGTTTACCTGGATTGCAAAAAATAGAACATAATGATATTGTGTGTTTCAATTGGCCTGCGGATACTGTGTATCAATTTTTTGATCGCTCTGGAAGACATATCGACAAACCTAAGGACAAACGTTCTAACTATGTAAAACGTTGCGTTGGATTACCTGGAGACAACTTATCCATAAAAGAAGGATTTGTTTACATTAACAATAAAAAATTAATTTTACCAGAAAGAGCACGACCACAATACTCGTATACTTTACTAACCGATGGTTCTGCTTTTGACGAAAATTATATTGTTCGTGAAATTGGAATTACGGACGGAGTGTATCCTACCGGAAATCCAAACGAATATATCATTGGAGCACTTACTGATGCTGGAGCACAAAAATTAAAAAACAATCCAGCAGTAAAATCACTGACACGAAATATAGCACCATTCCCAACTGAAATTGACAAAGGTTTATTTCCACACAACCAAAAATGGTCACAAGACAATTACGGTCCAATCTATATTCCGGAAGCCAATAAAACAGTAGTTTTAAACAAAGAAACTTTGCCTTTATACAAAAGACTAATCACAGTCTATGAAGGTAACAAACTAGAAGAAAAAGGGGGTAAAATATTCATTAACGACAAAGAAGCGACGAATTACACCTTCAAACAAGATTATTACTGGATGATGGGAGATAACAGACATCGTTCGGAAGACAGCCGTTATTGGGGATTTGTTCCAATGGATCACGTAGTAGGGAAACCAGTTTTTATTTGGTGGAGTATTGACCCAAATACACCTTGGAGCAAAGCCATTGATAAAATTCGTTGGGACCGATTATTTTGCACTGTTGGTGGCGACGGACAACCCACTTCATACTTTAAGTATTTCTTAATCCTTTTAGTAGGTTGGTTTGGTTACGATTTTTACAGAAATAAGAAGAAGAAAAATGCATAAAGTTTATGGTTTGTAGTTTATTGTTTGACGCCTAACTATAAACCTTAAACAATAAACTCTAAAAAATGAACATTCTCCTCCACCCCACTTATTTTCCTTCTATAAGCCAAGTAGCCGCTATGGTTCAAGCTGATTCGGTAACGTTTGAAATGGAAGACAATTTCCAGAAGCAAACCAACCGAAATCGAATGTATATCTATAGTCCAAACGGATTGCAGTTATTAAACATTCCTATCAAACACAGCAGTGAACCACATCAAAAAACAAAAGATACACGTTTAGAAACCGCTTTCGATTGGCAAAAACAACATTTTAAATCTTTAGAAGCGGCCTATAGAACTTCGCCATTTTTTGAATATTATGAAGATACCATTTCTTCAATATTTACAAAAAAACATACTTTTTTAATGGATTTGAATTTTGAAACCATCGAAATTGTATCCAAATGTTTAGGGGTTTCTTTTGGGAATAACAAAACCACAGAATACTTCCACGAAGTAACTGATTTTACCGATTTTCGTCATTTGGCCAACGGAAAAAAAGACACTACTATACTAGAGCCTTATACTCAAGTCTTTGAAGAAAAGCACGGATTTATCAACAATCTAAGTATTTTGGATTTGTTATTTAACGAAGGACGTTTCGCGAAAGAATACTTACTCAAGCAAGTTTTATAGCAAATTATTCAATCTCCACTCTAGCCATAATTGGCATATGATCAGAATTGACAAACTCGGGAAAATGCTGAAAATTTTTGACCGTAAACTTAGTGTCGGCAAAAATATAATCGATTCGAGCAGGGTAATGATTAAAATTATACGTCTTTCCGAAACCTTGTCCGGCTTCTTCAAAAGTATCCTGCATATCGCCTTTTACAATACGATACACATAGGAAAAAGCACTATTATTCATATCTCCACAAACGATTTTAGGATACGGACATAGTTTTTTATGCTCCATAATAATTTCGGCTTGTTGCTGTTGTTTGGCAAAGGTCTCCCCTATTCGTTTGGCAATAATTTTTGGATTTTTTTGTTTGATTTCTTCCACATTCTCGGAAATATCATTCACATCTGGTGAAATTTTCAACGATTCCAAATGCAAATTATACACGCGAATCAAGTCTTTTCCAATTTTTACATCGGCAAAAATGGCATTGTTATTTGAAAACGGAAAATCAATTTTCCCTTCATTTACAATTGGAAATTTTGAAAAGATGGCATTACCCGTTTTGATTTGATCACCAGTCATAAAAATGGCACGATAGGGATAAATTTTCAAATCAATTTTAGCGGAAGCCGAAGTGGAGTATTCTTGAATGCAAAGCACATCGGGATTTTTATCATTCACAAACGTCAAAATATCCTGGGCTACATTGTCACGAGGAATCCAATTAAAAAGATTCAGCAATCGCACGTTATAACTCATCACCACAAAATCCTTGTCCGAATCTTCTAAATTCTTTTCCGAAAACTTATAAAACTTGTTGATAAACGTAATACCAAGTAATAAAACCAACCCGGATAATATCATTTGTCTTTTAAATTGCAGAAACCAATACATAAAAAACAAGGTATTCAGAATAAGAAACAAAGGAAGAATTAAAGTCAAAACCGATAAAAGAGAAAACCATTTGGGAGCCAAAAACGGCAATGCGTACGCTAAAAACGTGAGAATCGTTAGCACTACATTACAAAAAAGGGCCAATTTATTAAACCAAGAAAGGTTCTTCATTTTATATTAATCAATTGAAACTAATACAAATAAACGATTTTGTGAGAATTTTACAAAACTATTTACCTGCTTTAAATAGAAACTCTTTTTCTTCTTTGGTCAAACTATCGTACCCTGATTGACTAATTTTATCCAGAATTTCATCTATTTGTTGTTGGGTTTTATCTTTAGTAATGATCCTTGAACCCGATTTTGTATTGGATTTCCCTTGCGTGTTTTTATGCACTTTTTTAAACGGTGTTGCGTTTCTTGGCGAAAACAAAGTCGCAAGCCTATCTAAAATAGCATTTAAACCATTTCCTAGGTCAATTCCACCTCTCAACGCCTTGATGTATATAAATCCGAAAAACGCTCCGCCAAGATGTGCTAAATGACCTCCAGTATTTTCAAGTGGCAATTGAATCAAATCCAACACCAAAAAAACAACAGCAATATGCCAAAGTTGGACATTTCCAATTAAGGCCAATCGCAAATTCATATAGGGTTGATAGGTAGTCGTAGCAAAAACAATCGCCATAATAGAGGCCGAAGCACCCACAAGCAAAGCACTTTGATTGGCTAACATGGGTAAAAACAAATAACTCAGAATATACACTATACCACCAAAAACACCTCCCAACACATACACCGAAAACAATTGCTTCTGCGTAAAATAAGTGCTGAAAATTTGACCCGCAAAGCGCAACATCAACATATTAAACACCAAATGGATGATACCACTGTGAAAGAAATTATAACTGATGATCGTCCAAGGTTTTGTAAGAAGTGCTGAAAAACTATCTGACAATCCAACATATTGATAGTAATCAATTTGAATGGTAAATAATTTCAGTATTCCAAAAACAATACTCGGAAGGGCAAATAACAAGACATTCCAAAAAATTAATTTGGTGGTGATATCGCCAATTTTATATTGTTGTTTTAAATCTTGTAAAATATTCATTAGGCTAACAATTGCTACTGATTCTTGAAATTGATTTTTTTGATATTGCCATTGATATGTCATTGAAACCTTAATTCCAACGTCGATCATTAAAGGAATTTTTCTTCCAATACCACATCATGATAAAACCAATTAAGGCCCCACCAATGTGAGCAAAATGAGCAATACCACCCCCAAAAACAGAATATCCCGTTACCCCTGAAAACAAATCCATTCCAACAATAAACGGAACAAAATATTTGGCTTTAATAGGAACCGGAATAAACATCATCATCAATTCTGCATTAGGAAACATAAATGCAAACGCTACTAGTAAACCATAAATTGCACCGGAGGCACCAACCGCTGGAGTAGCATAAGATCCTATAAAGTTTTCAAAATCAGTTTTAGACAATACTTGCTCCCAATTCAAATTATACTGGCCAGTAGCTAAAATTTTAAGTATTTCCGATTTGTTTTCTCCACTACCCACCAAAGCATTGATTCCTTCTTGAAAATGATAAAAATTCACTCCCGAATGAATCAAAGCAGCTCCCAATCCACAAGAAAGATAAAAAAACAAAAACTTTTTACCGCCCCAAAAATGTTCTAGTGTTGAACCAAATGAATACAAGGCAAACATGTTGAAAAAAATATGCATTAGATTTCCATGCATAAACATATGCGACAAAGGTTGCCAAAATTTAAAACTTGGATTTTGAAAATAATAGAGTGCAAATAATTTTTCAGCCATCGGCACAAAATGACTTCCAGCAAAAAATATAACATTTAGAATCAGTAATTGTTTTACTACTGGCGTTATCTCTCTCATATACTAAATTTTTTATCTAAATCTTCTACACTCAACGTGATAAAAGTCGGTTTATTAAAAGGGGAAACGGATTGTTCTTTGCAACCAAAAAGATTGTTTACTATATTTTCTTGCTCTGTTTCGGTCAGATACGTCCCTGTTTTTACCGCCAAACTTTTCGCCATCGATTTGGCCATACTGTCCATTTGACTAAAACTACTGTCTGGAATTTCATCTTGTAAATCGGAAATTAACTGTTCCAAAACAATCGAAACTTCACTTTCGGAAACCGTTACGGGCATACCTGAAATTAGAACGGATTCGGAGGTAATGTCTTCGAAAACAAACCCCGTATTTTCAAGCGAAGAACGCAATTCCTGTAACAAAGCCAACTCATTCCCCGAGAAATATAAGGTCAACGGAAACAATAATTGTTGACTGCTGGCGTGCTGTATCGTTATATTTTTTAAAAACTGTTCGTACAAAATACGCTGGTGCGCCCTTTGTTGGTCAATGATTAACATTCCCGATTTTATGGGACTTACAATGTATTTTTTATGAATTTGATAGGTGGCAGTTTTCGCTTTTTCGACTTCATTTTCACCAAATAACGAACTTGTAATCGCTTCCGATTCGAATTGCATTTCTTGTGGTTCAAAAGCATCTTTCAACCCTACATACAAACTATCCCAACTCGACGGAGCTGTTGTTTTGGTTTTATAACTGAATGAATTGCCCGAACTAGCAGGTTGTTTTTTTTCTTCTGCAAACGGATTAAAAGTACTGTCTACTTGAATCGTTGGATAATCCGCTTCTTTATTTTGATAACTGTACGGCGTATCTAAATTGGCATCGCGATCAAAATCCAACACAGGAGCGACATTAAATTGTCCTAAACTATGCTTGGTTGCCGAACGTAAAATGGCATACAACGCATGCTCGTCGTCAAACTTGATTTCAGTTTTGGTTGGATGTATGTTGATATCTATGGTATGTGGTGGCACATCAAGATACAAGAAATAACTCGGTTGCGCTCCATCTTTTAACAAGCCTTCATAGGCCGACATAATTGCGTGGTGCAAATAACCATTTTTTATAAATCGGTCATTGACAAAGAAAAACTGTTCCCCTCTATTCTTTTTTGCGAACTCGGGTTTCCCAATAAATCCTTGAATGGAAAGAATATCGGTCGTTTCATTGATAGGCACCAATTTTTCATTGGTTTTCCCTGCAAAAATATTAACGATACGTTGTCGTAAATTCGATTGTGGTAAATTGAACACTTCGCTTCCGTTGTGATAAAGCGTAAAATGAATATTGGCATGTGCCAAAGCCACGCGTTGAAAATCATCTATGATATGTCGCAATTCGACCACATCGGATTTCAAGAAATTACGACGCGCCGGAATATTAAAAAACAAATTTTTGACTGAAAAGGAAGTGCCTTTGGGTAATACCGCAGGCTCTTGTGAAACAAACTTACTGCCTTCAATAACAATATGACTTCCTAATTCTTCTTGCTCTTGTTTGGTTTTAAGTTCAACGTGCGCAATCGCCGCAATAGATGCCAAGGCTTCCCCACGAAATCCTTTAGTATGTAAATCAAATAAATCTTCGGCTTTGCGAATTTTGGAAGTGGCGTGACGCTCAAAACACAGGCGTGCATCGGTCACACTCATCCCTTTGCCATTATCAATGACTTGAATTAATGTTTTTCCAGCATCTTTACAAATTAGCTTGATATCGGTCGCACCTGCATCAATGGCGTTTTCGAGTAATTCTTTGACCACCGAAGCCGGTCGTTGAACCACTTCTCCAGCTGCAATCTGATTGGCCACATGATCAGGAAGTAATTGTATGATGCTTGACATTGAAAATTATAAGTTATGAATTATGAGTTGTCATTATCCAACACATATTGGCAAATTTAAGTAAAAGGAATGGGTTTTAATAGCCAAAGAAATCTTAATTATTGATAAAAAAATCCATTCAAATGTAATGAATGGATTTTCAGATATTTTTAAAAATTTCTTTGAATTGAAACTATTCGGAAAAATACTTACTATTATTTTTTTTGAAATCTATCATTTTAATAGCTGCTATCGCTGCTTCAACTCCTTTATTTCCATGTAAACCACCACTTCTATCAATCGATTGTTGCATGGTATTATCAGTCAACACACAAAAAATTGTTGGAATATCGTATTTAATATTCAAATCTTTAATGCCTTGTGTAACACCATCACATACAAATTCGAAATGCATCGTTTCACCTTTAATGACGCAGCCTATAACGATAATCGCATCAAATTTATATGATTTATGCATTTGATTAGCCCCATAAATCAGCTCAAAGCTTCCAGGAACACTTGTGCGAATGATATTTTCGGGTTTTGCTCCACAATCTACCAATGCATCAAAAGCGCCTTTATAAAGCCCTTCCGTTACATTGTCGTTCCATTCTGAAACAACAATCCCAAACCGAAAATCTTTCGCGTTTGGGATTGTGTTTTTATCGTAATTCGATAAGTTTTTATTTTCTGTAGCCATCTTACTATAAGATTGCAGATAGTAGAAATCAGATTTTAGAATTCTAAAATCTAAAATCTAAAATCCTAAATTTATTGCGCCATTCCGATTAAAGCATCAATATTTTGAGCTTCAGGAGCGTCTTCGTATTTTTCTTTAATTTCAGTAAAATATTTCAAAGCATCAGCTTTTTTACCTAAAGTAAAGGCTAATTGACCTGCTTTTAATAAGAAACGAGGCGTCGTTAATTCATTTGCATGACTTTCAGACGCTTTTACATAGTATTCTAAAGCTTCGTCCGATTTTTTTAATTCTGATTTTGCATCACCAATAGCACCAATTGCTAAGGCATTTGTAAATGGATCTTCCGTTTTGAATTTTCCTAAGTAATCAATTGCTTTTTGGAATTGTTTTGTATTCAAAAACGCCATTCCAGCATAATAATTAGCAAGGTTTCCAGCATCTGAACCACTGTGGTTTTTGGCGATATCCACAAATCCTTGTTTTCCTTCTCCACCATTTAATGCTAAATTGTATAGTGAATCGTTCGCTTGAGGAGCGTCAACCGCTTGTTGAAAATATTTCTGTGCTTGGAACATATCACTAGCCGCTTCATCTTCTGCAGGACCAGACACAAATTTATTATACATTAAGTAACCTACAACTACAAGAGCAATTCCTCCTAAAACTGAAAGAATAATGTTTTGATTTTTTGCGATAAACTCTTCTGTTTTGTTCGCAGTTTCATCTAACGTATTAAAAACAGAGGCTGTAGTACTGTCTTTTTCTTCAATGGAAACATTTTGCTCTAAATCAGCTACATTGTCTAAATTTTCTGTCTTTTCAGCTTCTGGTTTTGGAGATTTATATCCTCTTTTATTATAAGTTGCCATTTATTATTAATTTAATGAGGTGCAAAAATAAAATTTTTATTGAAAAACAAAACAAGTTTTCGTTATATTTTTAATAATTTGCGACCACTTTAACAACAATCGTTGTAAACCCGCAACCGTCAGTATTTTATGCACTTAAAAAAACTTTCATTATTCAATTTTAAGAACTTCGAAGAAGCAAGTTTCGAATTTGAGCATAAAATAAATTGTTTTGTCGGTAAAAACGGAATTGGAAAGACCAATGTGCTCGATGCCATATACCATTTGGCCTTTGGGAAAAGCTATTTCAATACCCTTTCGGTTCAAAATATCAAACACAACGAAGACTTCTTTGTTGTAGATGGTGCATTTGAAAAACAAAATCGCACCGAGCAAATTGTTTGTAGCTTAAAAAAAGGACAAAAAAAAATCCTAAAACGAAACGGGAAATTATATGAGAAATTTTCAGATCATTTAGGCTTTATTCCCTTAGTAATCATATCACCCACTGATGCCGACTTAATTCGAGAAGGCAGTGACATTCGACGTAAATTTATCGATACCGTTTTGTCACAGTTGGATCATTTGTATTTAAATGAATTGATTCAGTACCAAAAAATTGTAGCGCAACGCAATGCATTGTTGAAATATTTTGCTCTCAACCGCGTTTTTGAAACGACCACTTTAGAAATATACGACGAACAATTAGCCAATTTTGGATCCACTATTTATCAAAAAAGAAAGCAATTTCTAAATGATTTCATTCCGATTTTTGACAAATTTTATAAACTTATTTCCAATTCGGAAGAAAATGTGCATTTGGAATATGAAAGTCAGTTAGGCCATAGCAATTTACTTTCCCTTTTGAAAGGAAACATCAATAGAGACCGTGCATTACAATATACCAGTGTTGGTATTCACAAAGACGACTTAACGTTTACTATTGATGGCTTCCCCATTAAAAAATTTGGTTCCCAAGGCCAACAAAAATCTTTTTTAATAGCGTTAAAATTGGCGCAATTTGAATTTGTAAAAAAGCAAAGCGGTGAAAAACCTATACTGCTTTTTGATGATATTTTTGATAAATTAGATGAAACACGTGTTAGCCAAATTGTTTCGATGGTAAATAATGACGATTTTGGTCAATTATTTATTTCCGACACGCATCCAGAGCGAACTGAGACGATCGTCAAACAAACCCATCAGAGTTATAAAATATTTAATTTGTAATCGCCTGAAAATCATTTACACGTACTTTCTTGTTAAATTTATATTTTTTTTATCCTAAAATTTAATTTTGGTTCATTTTTTGTACTAATATTACTTCAAAAAAATGTAGAACCTTAATTCCTAACGAATTAATAAAATTACCTGAAGTATCTTATGCCGTTCTCTTACAAAAAAAGAAAACAGACACACTTGACTTTGTTTGTTGTTTTAATAATTATTCAAATTTTATTGTTCTACTTTTGGAAAACCAATCATACTAATCAAAACGATATTACAACTGCTTTTGAAAATCTGAACCAACCCAATAAGGCATTATTTTTTTCTAACGAAGCCAATAAATATTATTTTGAAGCACAATCCAACTTTGAAGATTACTTAAATAGCAATAGTGCAAATTCTTTCCAAGCTTACCAAAAAGGAATTCAAAAAATGACAATCTATCTTGATAGTTTGTATTTGTTAAACAATAAAAAAGCAGATTTTAAGGAAATCATTTCTTCTAAGAAAAGAACAGAAGGAGATGTTGTTACTTTAAAAAAACAATTAGACTCACTGATTATTCTTGGGCATCAAAGTGCTAAATTAATTTCAAAAAACTCCCTGCAATTTAAAAATTACGATGCTACTAATGTTCTAAAATCAGTACGAATAGACACGATAAGAACTTATGAAAAAGCAAAGAAAAAAGGCGTGTTTGGAAGATTATCTGATGCAATATCCAACAAAAAAGAATCTGAAAAAGAAATCTTGAAAATTTTTTACGTCATCACTTATGAAAAAGCAAACAAACAAAAAAGCCTAGAAAGTCCATTTAAATATGATCTTAATGATACCGATAACACTTCCCATTATGATTTAAATAAAATTAAAAATGTGTATGTTAATTTAAAATTAAAAGGGGAAGATTTATTATCGATCAACAAACGTATTTTAAATAAGAGTCAAGATTTAATAAAATTATATTCTCAAAGTGCACAAGAAATTGAAAACACAAAATATCAAAATGTCGTACGCACTTATTTTGACGTCAATAAACGTCAAAACGATTTTATTTTCTACTTATTACTAGCTACTTCATTTTTCACAATCTTATTGCTATACTACACCTACAATGCGATGCAGAATGAAGAAAAAATAAATATGGCTAAACTTCAAACAGAAAAAGATCTAGATTTTAAAAACAGAATTATAGGCATGTTAAGTCATGAAATGCGAGCACCACTTTCAATCCTATCAACTGTAACCAGCGAAATTAAAAAACGAAATAATGACCAGACATTAAAACAATACACCAATACCTTACATTTTACTTCTAAATCACTTCAAATTACAGTAAATCAAATTTTAGATTTTTTTAAAAGAGAAAATAGCGAATTGATTTTATACCCTTCTATGTTTAATTTAAAAGCAGAAATTGATGCTATAATTGATTCTTTAAAACCTTTAAGCGAAACCAAAAAAATAGACTTGATAGCTAATATTAACCCTAAATTAGACAGACTGGTTTGGGCTGACAGTACTAAAATCCATCAGATTTTTTATAACATTATCGGAAACGCGCTTAAATTTACCGAAAAAGGAAGTGTTACCATTAGCGCAAATTTAACGGAGGAAAACGCTAAATTAAAATTAGAAATAAGCATAAAAGATACCGGAATAGGCATTCCACCAGAAGATCTAAAACATATTTTTGACAAGTATTATCAAAGTCACCATTCTTCCAGTAAAGTAAGTTTGGGCATTGGATTGGGCTTAAATTTATGCAAGGAAATTGTAACCTTACACCAAGGAACTATAGAAGTTAAAAGCCAAAAAAATGAAGGTACAGAAGTATTATTTCACCTGCTTTTAGACCAACCCAACGTAAATATACATTCAGCAAAAAAACAACTAATAAGTCAATATAAAGATCAAAACATTAAGGTAGCACTAGTAGATGACGACCTTTTTATTCTTTCTATCATGAAAAAATTAATGGACAAAGTACATTTTACTTTACTCGATTTTAACACGGTTCAAGACATCAAAAACTATTTGGCACAAAATAAAGTCGATATCATTATAACCGATTTAAACATTTCCACCGATTCGGGATTAACATTAGCCAAGGAAATAAAAACGACAAGCAACATCAATCAACAAGTTCCTATAATTGCTATTACTGGAAACAATTACATCAACAACACGGAAGCAAATCCAGAGTTTACGGATGAGTTACTGATAAAACCAATTCATGAAGAAGAATTATATTCCAAAATAGTCAAAGTACTAACAAAGAAAACCAGTAGTTAAACTTCTAAAATTGTATAAACTATTTAATCCATAATTAGTACTTTAGCCTAAAAAATTATCCCAATGAAAAATCTAGTTTTAAGTCTAGTATGTGTAACCTCACTACTATTCAACAGTTGCAAAGGACAAACTAATAAAATAAACCAAAACATTGAGCCAAAGGTTTTTTCAGAAAAAATCACCAATAACGACATCTATTTAATTGATGTAAGAACATCGCAAGAATATGCTAGTCAACATATTGGAAATGCTGTAAACATTGATATTAATGGTAGTGACTTTGATTCTCAAATCAACAATTTAGATAAAAACAAACCTGTATATGTATATTGTTTGGGAGGTGGAAGAAGTGCCAAAGCGGCTCAAAAAATGAGTGATTTGGGTTTTAAGGAAGTCTACAACTTATCGGGAGGAATTACCAAATGGAATGCAGAAGGTTTCGGAAACCCTGTAAACGCTGGTGGAATGACTGCTGCTGATTTTCAAAAATTAATCAACTCCGACAAAAAAATACTAATCGATTTCTATGCAGAATGGTGTGGACCGTGTAAAAAAATGGCACCTTATTTGGCTAAAATGAAAGAAGAATACAAAGGCAAAATTACTATTGTAAAAATTGATGTCGATAAAAACCAACAATTAGCACAACAACTTCACATTGAAGGTTTACCTACTTTAAAGTTATACGAAAACGGAAAAGAAAAATGGAGTAGCCTTGGATTCATTACGGAAGAAGCACTAAAAAGCAAATTGTAATATGCTTACTTCAGAAGCCATTCAATTTATATCCGATTTAGGTAAAAACAACGCTACCGAATGGATGCATGCTAATAAAAAACGCTATGAAAGTTATAAAAAAGACTATCATAGTTTTATTGCTTCAATTTTAGAAGCCATGAAACCGTTGGATACTTCTCTAGAACCTTTAGAAGTCAAAAACTGCACATTTCGCATCAATCGTGATATTCGTTTTTCCAAAGACAAATCACCGTATAAAACCAATATTGGTGTGTGGTTAACGACAAATAAACTGCGTAAAAATAGTCCTGGTTATTACATCCATTTTGAAAAGGGAAATTCATTTATTGCTGGTGGTGTTTGGTGTCCTGAAGCTGAGGACTTGAAAAAAATTCGCAAAGAAATTGCTTTTTTCTATGAAGATTTAGAAGAAATTGTAAGCAATAAAAACTTTAAATCGACTTTTAACAACATTACTTTTGAAGAAGGTCAAATTTTAAAAACGGCTCCAAAAGGATACGACCCCAATCACCCTGCCATTGAATTTTTAAAGTTGAAAAGTTTTACTGTTTCTCAAAAAATTGAGGACAAATTTTTTACGGACAAAGATTTTTCAAAAAAAATAGCAGAAAAGTTAATCCTAATAAAACCTTTTAATAATTTCCTGACACGCGCTTTAGAAACCGAAGAATAAAATGCAAAAAAAAAGAATACTCTTTCTTGGCGAAACCTATAGAGCCGATGCTATTACCTGGATTGAAGGGTTAAAGCAATTTGGAGATTTTGAAATTGTTTCTTGGGAACTAAAAACCAACAGTAATGGCATAAACCGATTGAAAAGAATTTTTGAATTAGCAAAGACGTTTGTCACCATAAAAAAAATTGCCAAAAAATTCAATCCCGACATGGTAATTGCCGAAAGAACAACTAGTTACGGTTTCTTAGCAGCACTATCAGGAATTCAACCTATAGCCATCGCACAACAAGGCATTACCGACTTATGGCCCGAAAATTCTCCTTTATATATTTTTAAAAAGATACTACAGCGGATTGCCTTTAGAAAAGCCGATTTAATTCACGCTTGGGGACCTGTGATGGCAACACATATGAAAAATTCCAATGTAGATATGAATAAAGTGCTGGTACTTCCCAAAGGAATCAATCTCGATTTTTTTCAATTTGAGGAAGTCAAAGACACGCAATTTATCAATGCCATTGTCACCCGTTCACTCCTACCGGAATACAAACACGATGTGATCTTAAAAGCCTTTTCCATACTAAAACAAAACAATTTACCTTTTAAGCTAACCATAGTTGGGGATGGAATATTATTAGATTCACTGAAAAATTTAGCTAAAAAATTAAATATTGAAAACGAAGTAGTTTTCACTGGTCGAATCAAAAATACCGATTTACCTCTTTTACTTCAAGAATCAAATTTTTACATCAGTATGCCTACAACCGAAGGAGTTTCCGCTTCATTATTTGAAGCCATGGCTTGTGGCTGTTACCCAATTGTAACTAATTTACCTGGAAATAAAAGTTGGATTAGTAATCGTGAAAACGGAATTCTAGTAACCTCTGAACATTACAAAAAACTTGCAGAAGAAATAATTTGGGCTTCTCAAAATGATATACTAATAAAAAGTGCTGTAAAAGCTAACCGAAAATTTATTGAAGAAAATGCTAATTATGCAATAAATATGAAAATTATTGCAGACAAATACCACGAACTTATCGACTAAAAACTACTTGCCATATGTGTGGAATAAACGGAATTTTTCATCTAACGAAAGCAACGATAGATGAAAACCAGTTACTAAAAATGAGAGATTCTCTAGTGCATCGTGGTCCCGATGATGCTGGCATTTTTATTGACCAAAATCTTGGTCTTGGTCATCGCCGTTTGTCAATCATAGACACAAGTAGCGCTGGACATCAACCTTTTCAATCTGAAAATGGTCGCTACAGCATTGTTTTTAATGGCGAAATCTATAACTACAAAGATTTTTATCCAGAAATTAAAAACTATGGATTTCATTTAAAATCGGGTTCCGACACTGAAGTTTTACTTTGTTTGTACCAAATGTACGGACTTGAAATGTTAAAAAGGCTGAATGGCATGTTTGCCTTCGCCATTTGGGATACATTAGAACGTAAACTTGTTTTGTGTCGAGACCGAATGGGTGTCAAACCTCTATACTATAGTTTTCATAAAAATACTTTATACTTTGCATCCGAACAAAAAGCACTTTTTACGGCTGGGGTTCCGCTAAAATTAAATGATGACGGAATTGAAGAATACTTTTTTAATCGCTTTGTTGCTGGAGAAAACACCCTGTATGAAAATATTAAAAAAATTCTACCGGGGCATCACATGACAATTGAAGAAAACGGAAAAATAAAAAGTCATAAATGGTGGAATTTAAAAGAAGAAATTCAAAATCATTCCTCAATCATAGATCCAAAAAAATGGTTCGAAGAAACCTTCTTCGAATCGGTTCGCTTGCGAATGGTTAGCGATGTTCCGGTTGGTATTTTATTAAGTGGTGGATTAGATTCTTGTTCAATTTTATCTTCTTTGTACCATCAAAACTATAAAGACATTCAAACCTTCAATATTGGTTTTTCTGAAAAAGAACATAACGAATCCTATTTAGCCAAACAAATTACAGAAGAATACGACTATCATTTCAATTCTATTCGGTTAGAAAACGAAGGATTATATGCCGATTTAAGAGAAATATCTTTTATAAATGATGAGCCCATTATGCACCTAAATGAGCCGCATTTATTAGCCATCTCAAAAGTAGCCAAAGACAAAGTCAAAGTATTACTTTCCGGCGAAGGGGCCGATGAACTTATGGGTGGATATGTGCGCTACAAAGCCTTACAAAGACCAAATCTTTTAAAAGTAATTTCACAGTTATCTCATTTTGATTTTGCATTAAAAAATCCACGTTACAATAAATTGTTACGCTATTCTAAAATTAAAAATGAAAGTGATTTAGTGATTTATAATGGAACCAGTAATTATCCAAAAGACGTTAATACTTTCTATCAAAACACCCACAAACCCTACAACGAGTATCGCTATGAAATCTTAAAAGAAGCAGAAGAGCTTTATCCAAATAATTTAAGAAGACAAGCACTTTATTTTGACCAACATACCTACATGTGCTCCTTACTAGATCGTAATGACAGATGTACCATGGGTGCTTCCATTGAATGTAGAGAACCTTTTTTAGATCAACGACTAATTGCAGGATTAGGCACTTTAAGTGACGATTGGTTCTTTACTGGAAAAAAAGGAAAACACATCCTTAAAGCCACCATGGAAAATAAATTGCCGGCCGACATCGTTAATTTTAAAAAAGTTGGATTGAGCACTCCTTGGGGTAATTACTTTTTAGAACACCCAAAATTTATCGAAGAACTAGAGTATTTCGCTAAAAGTGACATCTTTAATTTACCATTTTTACAAAATATAAATGCGCAAAAATTAGTTTCCGAAATTAGAAAAGGAAACAAACAAATCATTCCGTATGTTATGCCTTTATTTATGCTACATAAATGGCAAAAAAACTACTTTACTAAGTTTGTTTAATTATTTTTGTGCGTAAATACGATTTTATGAATATCCAAAATAACTTCTCTTTAAAAAAATACAACACTTTTGGTATTGATGCCAAAGCCAAACAATTCGCAGCCGTTCATTCGGTAGCAGAATTGCAAGAAATATTGCTAAAACACGCCAACGAAACTAAATTTATTTTGGGTGGCGGAAGCAATATGCTTTTGACGCAAGACATTGAAGCACTAGTGATTCACATCGATTTAAAAGGAAAAAAAGTTATCAAAGAAGACGACGATTATGTTTGGGTAGAAAGTCAAGCCGGCGAAAATTGGCATGAATTTGTCCTTTGGAATATCGAAAACAATTATGGCGGATTGGAAAACATGTCTCTCATTCCTGGGAATGTTGGTACCACACCGGTTCAAAATATTGGAGCGTATGGCGCCGAAATTAAAGACACCTTCGTTTCCTGCGATGCTATGAAAATTACCACTCAAGAAATGAAAACGTTCACCAAAGATGAGTGTAAATTTGGCTATCGTGAAAGTATTTTCAAACAAGAAGTAAAAGACCAATACATCATTACTTCGGTGGTATTTAAACTCACAAAGAAAAATCATAAAATCAATACAGGTTACGGTGATATTCAAAAAGAATTAGAAAAGCATCACATTACAAACCCAACGATAAAAGAAGTAAGTAATGCGGTAATTGCGATTCGTCAAAGTAAATTACCTGATCCGAAAGAATTAGGAAACAGCGGTAGTTTCTTCAAAAATCCAATCGTTTCGAGAGAATTATTCAATAAGGCCAAAGCACAACACCCAGAAATGAAACATTATGATGTTTCTGAAACCGAAGTTAAAGTTCCAGCCGGTTGGCTTATCGAACAAGCAGGCTTTAAAGGAATGCGTCGTGGTGACGCAGGAGTACACAAAAATCAGGCCTTGGTTTTAGTCAATTATGGCAATGCGACTGGACAAGAAATTGTGAGCTTATCGAAAGAAATTCAGAAAACGATTCTCGAAAAATTCGGAATTCCAATTGAGGCAGAAGTGAATATTATATAGTTTTAAATAGCTAATCAAAATGTATATCCCTGACCTCTATAAAAACGAAAACCAACACGAAATCGAGCAATTTTTGCACGAGAATGGTTTTGCTATTTTGATTAATCAAACCGATGGCAAACTTTGGGGAACCCATACACCCCTATTTTTGGAAGCGGATAAACCAATTTTAAGTGGTCATATTTCTCGGGAAAATCCACAAGCTCAAAGTTTGCAAAATGGTGATGAAATTTTAGCTATTTTCACTGGACCACATACCTATATTTCCTCTTCTTGGTACGACCATGAAAATGTACCCTCTTGGAACTATATAGCAGTTCACGTTTATGGAAAAGTACGCCTTTTAGATTATGATGAAACCGTTGCATCACTCAAAAAACTAGTCGATAAATACGAAAAACCACAACAGAATCCCATTCGAGTGGAAGATTTATCTGAAAAAACAATGCGTCAAGCTCGTGGTATTTTAGCCTTTGAAATTGAAATTACGGACATTCAGGCCAAGAAAAAATTATCTCAAAATCGAGATGACAAAAACTATAAAAATATTATCAATCAGCTTGAAAAATCAAACGACAATAGTGATCAACAAATAGCTATTGAAATGCGAAAAAATAGATAAAATTCTAATTCCTGAATACTGCAAACTGAATACTTTTTTACTACATTTGCACCAGAATTTCAGAAGCGTTTATGGAGCAATTTTTACTTATTTTATTTTATTTTTTCATTGCAGTAGTTACCATTCAAGTAATCTATTACTTATTTATTTTTGGTAAATTTTCTTTTGCAAAACCAGAAGAAAATAAAGTCAAACACATTCCTATTTCGGTTTTAGTTTGTGCCAAAAACGAAGAGGAAAATCTAAAAAAATTAATTC
Source organism: Flavobacterium amnicola (assembly GCF_004122165.1). Classification (GTDB taxonomy): domain Bacteria; phylum Bacteroidota; class Bacteroidia; order Flavobacteriales; family Flavobacteriaceae; genus Flavobacterium; species Flavobacterium amnicola. The sequence continues at coordinate 68,812 of NZ_SBKO01000003.1, read as the reverse complement.
CGCTATTAATCGATCAAAATTACCCAAGTTTTGAAATTGTAATTATTGATGATGCTTCTTCCGACGATACTCGTTTTTTAGTCGAAGATTTTCAAAAAATTTACTCCAACATTAAATTGGTTAAAGTTGACAATAACGAGACTTTTTGGGGGAATAAAAAATTCGCCTTAACCCTTGGAATTAAAGCAGCTACTAAAGAATATCTATTACTTACCGATGCCGATTGTTTCCCAAATTCTGAAAATTGGATTGCCGAAATGTCGTCGCACTTCACCTTACATAAAACCATCGTTTTAGGATATGGTGCTTACGAAAAAGAACCTGGTTTCTTAAACAAATTAATCCGTTTTGAAACCCTTTTAACCGCTACGCAATATTTTTCTTGGGCAAAATTAGGCAAACCTTACATGGGTGTAGGTAGAAATTTAGCTTATAAAAAAGACGAGTTCTTCAAAAATAACGGATTCATTAATCATATGAAAATTCGTTCGGGTGATGATGATTTATTCATCAACGAAGCGGCTAGAGGTGAAAACACAACCATAGCTTGGAACACTGACGGATTTACCTATTCGGCTCCCAAAACAAGCTTCGGAGAGTGGTTTATGCAAAAACGTCGCCATGCTTCTACCGCAAAACATTATAAAGCATTCGACCGAAGTCAGCTGGCTTTATTTTACCTTTCACAGTTTCTGTTTTTTGTGACACCAATTACACTTTTAGCCTTCCGATACCAATGGATAATTGTGTTGAGTTTAATTGCTTTTCGTTATTTAACCGCTTGGATTTCTTTAGGATTTTCGGCAGGAAAATTAGAAGAAAAAGACGTAATGTATTGGTATCCAGTTCTAGAAATAATTCTTATCTTCACACAATTAAATGTGTTTTTTAGAAACATTTTCTCAAAACCAGTTACTTGGAAATAAAACAGTATATCGATAAAGCCAAACAAGGCGATCAAGTGGCATTCACTTTTTTGTTAGACCACTATTGGAATGAAGTTTACGGTTTTATGCTACAACGCACCGAAAATGAAACTGATGCAGAAGATATTACCATCGAAACATTTTCCAAAGCATTTGATAAAATCGCTGCCTATAATCCTGAATTCCAGTTCAACACATGGCTAATTGCTATTGCCAAAAATGTGCATATCGATTTATTGCGTAAGAAAAAATCTTCCCTTTTCATTGATATTACTGACGAAGAAGACGATATCGCTTATGGTATTGCCGACGATTCTCCCTCTGCAGAAGACCAAATCATTACCGAGCAAAACTTAAATCGCTTGTTGCAATTCATCAAGCAACTCAAACCGGCGTATCAGGAAGTTATTCAAATGCGTTATTTTCAAGAAATGAGTTACCAAGAAATCGCTGAAGATCTTAACGAACCACTCAACAACGTAAAAATCAAATTGCTTCGCGCTAAAAAACTATTGGCAGAAATAATTTCGAAAAGCTAAAAAGCTAAAAAAGTACGAGTTAAATTTCCTTTTCTCTTTTCCCTTTTCCCTTCTTGTAAAAACTTCTATCTTTGGCAAAAACCAAAACAAATGCAAGAATTCTCTAACCAAGAAAAACTAAAACATCTTTTTTCTTTACCAGTTATTGTCGCTTCTCTAGGCTATTTTGTAGACATTTACGACCTCCTTTTATTCGGAATTGTACGGGTACCCAGTTTAAAAGATTTGGGTTTAAACCCTGATATTTCAGGCACTATTATCATGAACTACCAAATGATTGGTTTGCTTTTAGGCGGTATTCTTTGGGGCATTTTAGGAGATAAAAAAGGAAGACTTTCAGTACTTTTTGGTTCTATAATTGTGTATTCGTTAGCCAATATAGCTTGTGGTTTTTTACCTCAATTGCCCTTTGAAGACAAAACCATGACCTATGCTATTTTACGATTCATTGCAGGTATTGGTTTAGCAGGCGAATTAGGTGCCGGAATTACTTTAGTTTCCGAATCATTACCCAAACAACTTCGCGCCATCGGAACTTCTATCGTGGCTGGCTTTGGATTGTTTGGGGCTGTAGTAGCAAATCTTACGGTTGAATTATCCGGAAATTGGACTACCGCTTACTTTATCGGTGGAATTTTAGGTTTGCTCTTACTATTTTTACGTGTAGGAGTTGTAGAATCGGGTATTTATAAAGATATCGAACATACTGAATACATTTCGAAAGGAAACTTTTTTTCGTTTTTTACCAATTGGAACCGATTTGTACGCTATATAAAGTGCATCTGTATTGGTTTGCCAACATGGTTTTGTATTGGAATTTTAGCGGTTATGGCCAATCAATTTGCTCCCGAATTAGGCATTTCATCTGTTGTCCCTGGAAAAGCAATCATGTGGGCCTATGTAGGAATTTCCATTGGGGATTTTGCCAGCGGATTTATCTCCCACGCATTACATTCTCGTAAAAAAGCGATTTTATACATGATGTTATTCACTATTGTTGGTATTGTACTAATGTTATATAGTGGAAAAATGACGGAAAATACCTATTATTTCTATTGTGCTTGGCTCGGATTAGGAACGGGTTATTGGGCAATGTTTGTGACTGTGGCCTCCGAACAATTTGGAACAAATGTGAGAAGTACCGCTACCACGACCATTCCGAATATGGTTCGTGGACTTTTACCTTTAATGTTACTTGGTTTTGATTTTTTTAAAAAGAGTCAATCTGTAATCACATCGGCTACAATTATAGGACTAATTGCTTTTGTATTAGGTATTTACGCTACCACAACCATTTCAGAAACGCATAATCGCGATTTAGATTTTACCGAATAATTATATTTTTAAGAAATATTTTACGAAATATTCAGTAGTAGGGAAATTTTGGCATAGTTTTTTCATAGTAATAATCATACCAATAAAAGATTATTAATTATAAACCAAAATTATTATGTCAAAATTAAACATTAACAAAAATGAGTGGTTAGAACTCGTTTTTGAAGGAAAAAACAAAGAGTACGGAGCTTACCAATTTCGTCAAGAAGAAGGAAAAACAACGCTAAAAGCCTTTTTTAGTGCCCTAGCATTACTAACTGGATTGGCAACAATTCCTTTTATTTTAAGTTCGTTTGGTGAAAAAGCATTACCGGTTCAACCAACCGTTTTAGATGAAGTTAAGGTTAGCCTTGTTCATTTTCCAGAAAAAGAAAAACAGAAAGAAATTGAAAAGCAAATCAAAAAAGCCGAAGTGTTGAAAACACCTAAAACAAAAGATTTGCAAAATATCACTGTAGTAAAACCAGAAGAAGCTACTCCGACTGAAATAACTAAAAATGAAAATTTAGGTAAAAACACCAGTGAAAACCCATTGGCTGCTAATGGAAGCACCACTGGAAGTAATACAGGAACAACAATCGAACCTGTTAAAGAAACGCCTAAAACTGGAAATGGAGAAACTATTGTAAACACTTCAATGGTAGAAAAAAATCCATCTTTCCCCGGCGGAATCGATGCTTTTTTAAGAATTGTAGGCAATAAATTCGTAGCCCCAGAAATGGAAGAAGAAAAAACGGTAAAAGTAATTGTACTTTTCGTGGTTGAAAAAGACGGAAGTTTATCAAATATAACAGTACCAAGAAGTCCAGGTTTTGGATTAGACAAAGAAGCCATTCGCGTTTTAAAATCAATCAAGACCAAATGGGAACCAGGAATTTACAAAGGAGAGCCTGTGAGAACTCAATATACCTTACCAATTGTAGTGAAAACAAACTAAGGCCAAACATCAAAACTCAGAAGCCATTCATTTCTAATAAATTTGAATGGCTTTTTTTGTTAAATATAACAAATAAACAAATCAACGAATAAACTACATTCCTTATCTTTGCATGGCAAAAACGATTTTATGGAAACGGCATCACAATCAAATATATTACCCGTAGGCAAACCCAAATGGTTAAAAGTAAAATTACCCATTGGTGAAAAATATACCGAATTGCGAGGATTGGTTGACAAATACAAACTAAACACCATCTGTACCTCCGGTAGTTGCCCGAACATGGGTGAATGCTGGGGAGAAGGCACTGCAACGTTTATGATTTTAGGCAATGTATGTACGCGTTCTTGTGGTTTTTGTGGCGTAAAAACAGGCCGTCCGGAAGATGTAGAATGGGACGAACCTGAAAAAGTAGCGCGTTCGATTAAAATCATGAAGATTAAACATGCGGTGATTACCAGTGTCGATCGTGATGATTTGAGAGATATGGGTTCTATTATCTGGTTGGAAACAGTGAAAGCCATAAGAAGAATGAATCCAGAAACCACACTTGAAACCTTAATTCCCGATTTTCAAGGGGTTGAAAGAATTATCGATCGAATTGTAGAAGCCAACCCAGAAGTAGTTTCCCACAATATGGAAACCGTTCGTCGTTTAACCCGTGAAGTCCGTATTCAAGCAAAATACGACAGAAGTTTAGCGGTTTTAAAATACTTAAAAGACAGCGGAATTCGTCGCACAAAATCGGGTATCATGCTAGGATTAGGCGAAACTGAAGAAGAAGTCATCCAAACGATGAAAGACCTTCGCGAAGCCCATGTAGATATTGTGACTATTGGGCAATACCTTCAACCAAGTAAAAAACATTTGCCTGTGAAGGAATTCATCACCCCCGAACAATTTGCAAAATACGAGCAAATCGGAAAAGAATTAGGCTTCCGTCACGTTGAAAGTGGCGCTTTAGTACGTTCTTCTTACCACGCTCAAAAACACATTCTTTAATTTACGAAGTAAACTTTGAAAACAAGAATTGCAATCAATGGCTTTGGACGAATTGGAAGAAACGTATTCCGATTACTATTGAATCATCCTTCTATTGAAGTTGTAGCCATAAATGATATTGCCGACAATAAAACGATGGCACATTTGCTGAAATACGACAGCATTCACGGGGTTTTACAGCATGATATTACACATAACGACACCTCCATTTCTATTGATGGAAAGTCAGTGTTGTTTTTTCACGAAAAAGAAATCAAAAACCTGAATTGGAAATCGTTAGATATTGATTTTGTAATTGAAAGTACTGGGAAATACAAAACCTACGAAGAAATTCACCAACATATTTTGTCGGGAGCAAAAAAAGTAATTTTATCGGCACCCGCAGAAGTTGATTCTATAAAAACAGTAGTTTTAGGAGTAAACGAATCAATTTTAGACGGTTCTGAAATTATTGTTTCCAATGCAAGTTGTACCACCAATAATGCAGCTCCCATGATTAAAGTCATTCAGGAGCTTTGTGGAATTGAGCAAGCCTATATCACCACGGTACATTCCTACACCACCGATCAAAGTTTACACGACCAACCTCACAAAGATTTACGTCGAGCCAGAGGCGCTTCTCAATCTATAGTACCTACCACTACTGGTGCTGCTAAAGCTTTGACTAAAATTTTTACCGAATTAGATGGTAAAATGGGAGGCTGTGGTATTCGAGTTCCAGTTCCAGATGGTTCTCTGACCGATATCACTTTCAATGTAAAACGTGAAGTGACCATTGAAGAAATCAATACTGCTTTTAAAAAAGCGGCTGAAACCAACCTCAAAGGCATCCTTGCCTATACAGAAGATCCTATTGTTTCTGTAGATATCATTGGAAATCAAAATTCTTGTGTTTTCGACTCGCAATTGACTTCCGTTATCGATAAAATGGTAAAAGTAGTGGGCTGGTATGATAATGAAATTGGCTATTCGTCGAGAATTATCGACTTAATCTCTCATATTGTTAAAAATTAACTATATTTAGGTTATTTTTGGGTTATTCCGTATGTATAAGAAACTACTTTTATTATTACTTTTTTGTGTCAACTCATTTGCTATTCCGCCTTTTTTAGGAAATAATGGAGTGATAGATAGTTCTTTTGCTTATGCCGAATCGGCAATGTATTTCAAAGACAAAAAGATATATGAAAAAGCGTTAGAAAGCGCCAACAAGTCTATTCTGTATGCTCAAAAAACCTCCAACAATTCTTCTTTAGCAAACGGATATTACACACTGGGTTTAATCTTTTTGGAATTAAAAAAATACGACATTGCTACCGAAAAATTTATTCGAGCCGTATCGGTCTTTAACACACTTGAACCCAATTCCAAATTAGCTTTAACGTATTATAATTTAGGTGTTTGCTACATCAACAAAGGGAATTATTCAAGCGCAGAATCGTATTTCAGTAAAGCCAATGCTGTTTATGACAACATTGATTTATCGAATGCAAAAAACATGGTCAATCTTCAAAAGGCCATTTTGTATATTGAAAAAAACGAAAGTAAAACTGCCGAAAAAATACTTATAGACCTTACTCAATTACCTATTAAAGATGATTCTGAGAAATTTCAATGTGAAGCATATTACTATTTAGGAATAATCAAAGCAAAAGAAAATATCAATAATCTAGCCTTAAACTATTTTAATAGTGCTTATGAACTAAGTAAGAAAGAAGACGATATTGAAATGCAGATTAAAGTCACTAAAAAACTAAGTGAAGTCTATGATAAAATGGCTTTGACCAATAATTCGCTAGCTTTTTTAAAAATTCATTTAAAACTTACCGATTCCCTTAGCGCCGTAAACTCAAACGAACAACAACATTTTATTTCCAAACAAATAAAAGTCGACGATATTATGCGTTCTATGGATAAAATGGAAAAGGATAAAAAAGAACAAGAGAAAGCGGGTAAATTTTCAAAACTCATTAACATTTTGAGTATTGCGTTAATTACGATTTTATCGCTTTTGAGTTTGTCGTTATATAAAAACAATATCATTAGAAATAAATCGAACGAATTATTAAAAGAAAAAAATAACGAGTTAGAAGAAGCCAAAGAGCGCATTGAAAAAGCGTCTCAAGCCAGAGCCGAATTTCTTTCAACGGTGAGTCACGAACTTCGAACACCTTTAAATGCGATTAATGGAATTTCTCATATTTTACTGGAAGACAAACCCAAAGCCAGTCAGATTGAATATTTAAAATCCTTGAAATTTTCTGGAAATTACTTACTCACTTATATCAACGAAATTCTTGAAATCAACAGAATTGAATCCAATAATATTGAAATCGAAAACATAAACTTCAATATTAGGGAGCTTTTGCATAATATTCAAAATTCATTAAAAGATCACGCCAGTCAAAACAACAATGACTTCAACTTAGTTATCGACCCAGAAGTTCCAGAAGTTGTAATTGGTGATCCGACCAAGCTTTCACAAATTTTCATCAATCTTATCAATAATGCCTTAAAATTCACGAAAGACGGTAGCGTTAATGTGTATACGAATTTGTTGAGTATCGAAAATAAAAAGAGTAAAATTTTGTTTAAGGTTGTGGATACAGGAATTGGAATTCCGGAAGACAAACAAGATCAAATTTTTGAAAGCTTTTCACAAGGCTCTGTAGAAATAAACAGAAAATACGGAGGTACTGGACTTGGACTGACTATTGTAAAACGACTTATCAAGCTGATGAACGGCGAGATAAAATTGAAAAGTGCCGTTGGAAAAGGTTCTGAATTTAGCTTTGAATTAGAATTTTTAATTGGAGATAAAATAATTCCAAATACTTCCAATGTCATTATTGACGACAAAATCTTTATCAAGAAAAAAGTACTATTGGTTGAAGACAATAAAATCAATCAAATGATTACCAAAAAAATTGTCGAGAAAAAACAGATGATTTGCGAAATTTGCGAAACAGGAGAAGATGCCATCGAAAAAGTACGAGCCAATAAGTACGATTTGGTTTTAATGGACGTTCATTTACCTGGAATTAACGGAACCATTGCGACACAAGAAATTCGAACATTTGATGAAATTACACCAATCATTGCTTTAACGGCAATTTCTTTAAATGAAAATAGAGAAATGCTGATGTCCTATGGAATGACTGATGTAATTACCAAACCGTTTAATCCCGAAAATTTCTATAAAATCATCGAGACCAACTTATTACAGGTTAAAACTAGTATTGCGTAATCAGTTCTTTTATTAATCGACGAACGTGTGGTTCTGCTTCTTTTGCGGCTTCTAACACTTCTTCGTGTGTAATGCTATCAATACTTTCTTCATTGCCCATATCCGTTATTACAGAAATTCCGAAAGTCTCTAATTCCATGTGACGTGCTACAATTACTTCTGGAACAGTTGACATTCCCACACAGTCAGCTCCTAATAACTTTACCATTCTGTATTCTGATAAGGTTTCAAAAGTTGGACCTTGCAAGCCCAAATAAACACCATCATGAACTGTAATATCTAAATCAGAAGCAATTTCTTTAGCTTTAGCCATCATTTTTCGACTATAAGGTTCACTCATGTTAACGAAACGCGGACCAAACTTCAAGTCGTTTTTACCACGAAGTGGATGTTCTGGCATCATGTTAATATGATCTTTAATAATAACAATAGAACCTACTTTATAATTTGGGTTTACGCCTCCCGATGCATTTGATACAATTAACTTTTCAACGCCTAAGTGTTTCATTACACGAACCGGAAAAGTCACCTGCTTCATATCGTAGCCTTCATAAAAATGGAAACGACCTTGCATCGCTACCACTTTTTTTCCGTTTATATTTCCAAAAACCAAAGCTCCTTGATGTCCTTCAACCGTAGAAACCGGAAAGTTTGGAATTTCGCTGTACGGTAAAATATATTCCACTTCCAAATCATTGGTAAATCCACCTAAACCCGAACCCAAAATCACTCCGTATTCTGGACTAAAATTGGTTTTACTTACAATATAATCAACCGTTTCTTGTACTTGCTCCCACATACGCTAAAATCTTTTTATCAAATTCATTACTATCTTTTACAAACGATGATTTTATTGGCAAATAATACAATTGCGCTGCTGGCAATTTTCCTTTTAAACGCACAAAATCTTTTTCGGTTGTAATTATTTTTCTCCCGTTTGCTGTTTCTAAAATCGATTTAATATCATTTTCAGAAAAATCATGATGATCAGGAAAAACCATCGTTGATTTTTTTTCAGCCTGCAAATATGCAAAAAAAGGTTCGGGTTTTGCAATGCCCGCCACTACTAATTTATCAACAGCTGTCAAATCTTCAACCGATACTTTTTTATTTTCACTGTAAAAGCAATCATCATAGTCGATATAACTAAAGAATACGGGTTGATTTTCTTTTACATAACCATTAATTTTCTGTTTGATTTTTTCTTGTGCAATTTCTGAAATATCCTGGGGACATTTCGTGACAATTATCATATCCGCTCGATTGGCTCCATTCCTACTTTCGCGCAAATTACCTGTCGGAAGTATAAAATCCTTATAAAACAAATCATCATAAGACGTCAGCATGATATAAAAACCAGCTGTTACTTTTCGGTGTTGAAATGCATCATCTAACAATATGATTTCTGGCTTTTGCTTTTGAGCAAGGAGTTGCTCGATTCCGTTTTTACGGTTAGCATCAACCGCTACTTGAATTGTTGGAAATTTTTGGTAAAACTGAAAAGGTTCATCGCCCAATATTTCAGCATTGGAAGTTTCATTTGCCAATACAAATCCTTCCGATTTTCGTTTGTAGCCACGACTCAGTGTAGCAATTTTATATTTGTCCGATAACAGTCGAATTAAATATTCAATTTGAGGTGTTTTCCCGGTTCCGCCAACACTCAAATTACCTACAGCAATAATTGGTAAATCAAATCGATAAGATTTCAGAATTCCCTTATCAAAAAGAAAATTTCGGATCGATGTTATCCAACCATACAAAAAGGAAAAAGGGAAAAGTATTTTTCTTAAAATATCCATACTACGAAAGTATAATATTTTATCTTTGAATGAAAATATTAGTCCAAATGAAAATCAAAGAAATACTATCTATACTTGAAGAAATGGCTCCCCTAGCCTACGCAGAGGACTTTGACAATGTTGGATTATTAGTTGGCGATGCAAATTCGGAAGCCACAGGCGTTTTAGTCTGTCATGATGCCTTAGAAAGCGTAATTGACGAAGCAATAACAAAAAAACACAACCTTGTCGTTTGCTTCCATCCTATTTTATTTTCTGGAATTAAAAAAATAACCGGTAAAAACTATGTAGAACGCTCAATCCTAAAAGCAATTAAAAACGATATTGCCATCTATGCGGTCCACACTGCTTTAGACAATCATCAAAACGGAGTGAATAAAATATTTTGCGATGCTTTGGGATTGATGAACACTAAAATTTTAGTTCCGAAACAAAATTTTATCCAAAAATTAGTCACGTATACCATCCCCGAAAATGTTGAAAAAGTGCGCAATGCCATATTTGATGCTGGTGCGGGAAAAATTGGCAATTATGACGATTGTAGTTTCAATTCGAAAGGAATTGGCACCTACATGGGAAATGAAAATAGCAATCCCGAAATTGGAGAACGTTTTGAGTTTGTAGAAGCGGAAGAAATCAAAATTGAAGTCGTTTTTGAAAAACATTTACAAAGCAGAATTTTGAAAGCTTTATTTTCGAATCATGTTTATGAAGAGGTGGCGTACGAAATTTATGACTTACAAAACACCCACCAAAATATTGGTTTAGGAATGGTTGGCGAACTGCCGAATGAAATGAATGAAATGGACTTCTTGCGATTTGTGAAAGCAAAAATGGAATGTGGCGGCATCAGACATAGTGAGTTCACTGGAAAAAAGATAAAAAAAGTAGCCGTTTTAGGAGGTTCCGGAAGTTACGCCATTAAAAACGCCATTCAAGCCGGAGCCGATGCTTATTTGACTGCCGATTTGAAATACCATAACTTTTACGAAGCTGAAAACACTATACTTTTAGCTGATATCGGACATTTTGAGAGCGAACGTTACACAAAAAATTATATAGTTGATTATCTTACGAAAAAAATTCCTAATTTTGCAGTCGATTTATCACAAATAAATACAAATCCAGTTAAGTACTTATAAGAATATGGCAACAAAAGAATTGAACGTTGAAGAAAAGTTAAGAGCGTTGTATGATTTACAATTAATAGATTCTAGAATCGACGAAATAAGAAACGTAAGAGGGGAATTACCTTTAGAAGTGGAAGATTTAGAAGATGAAGTGACTGGACTAAGCACTCGCTTAGAAAAATTAAAAACCGATTTAGACAGCATTGAAGAGCAAATCAAAGTGAAAAAAGTAGCTATTGAGGAGCACAAAGAAGCGATTAAAAAATATACTGCACAACAAAAAGAAGTTCGTAACAACCGTGAGTTTAACTCTTTAACAAAAGAAGTAGAATTCCAAGAGTTGGAAATTCAATTGGCTGAGAAGCACATTCGTGAAATGAAAGCTTCTATTGAGCACAAAAAAGAAGTGATTGCTGAGTCTAAAGAAAGATTAGAAGCAAAATCTTCTCACTTAAAACACAAAAAATCGGAATTAGACGCTATTATGTCTGAAACTGAAAAAGAAGAAAACTTCTTATGTCAAAAATCAGAAGAATTCCAAGGACAAATCGAAGAGCGTTTATTATCGGCTTACAAACGTATCCGTGGAAGCGTTCGTAACGGTCTAGCAGTCGTTTCTATTGAAAGAGGTGCTTCTGCAGGTTCGTTCTTTACTATTCCGCCACAAACTCAAATGGAAATTGCTTCTCGCAAAAAAATCATTACGGATGAGCACAGTGGAAGAATTTTAGTTGACACGGCTTTAGCAGAAGAAGAAAAAGAGAAAATGGAGCAATTATTTGCGAAAATATAAGTAATTTAAATCCCGATTAACCTCGGGATTTTTTTATGAATAAAATCACATTTTTTCTTTTCACTAAGTCAATTGGTTTGTATATAAACCTACTGAGTTTCTTGTTTCCCAAAAAGGCAACGCAACTTGCATATCAACTTTTTAGCGAACCTCGAGAAGGAAAATTATCGAAAGAAAAGCTTCCCAAAATATTACAAAACACCACCACCGAAACTTTTTTCGACAACGAGCATCACACTCAAGTGTATATTTGGGAAGGTAATGAGACTAAAATTTTGTTGGTGCATGGTTGGGAAAGCAATGCTTCTCGATGGGAAAATCTTTTACCTTACCTCAAAAAATCAGGAAGTACCATCATTGCCATTGATGCTCCCGCCCACGGATTGTCTAGCGGAAAAGAATTTAGCATCCCGCAATACGCAAAATTCATCCACAAAACGGTCGAAAAATACAATCCTCAATATTTAATTGGGCATTCCATTGGTGGTAAAACGTGTTTGTATTACCAACACACCTATCCTAACGACGGAATTAAAAAGATGGTCATTTTAGGAACACCTAGTGATTTTAAAATCCTACTTAACAATTACATCAATTTATTGAGTTTAAACGCTAGTATTGCTAAAGATTTAGAGAACAAATACATTCAAGATTACAAACAAAAAATTGAAGATTTCTCTGGACGAAAATTTGCCGCCACATTAAAAGTAGCCGGTTTAATTGCACATGATATTGATGATGAAGTGGTTTCGATTAATGAAGGCAAAAAAATTGCAGAGGTTTGGGAAACAGCACAATTTTTAGAAACCAAAGGATTGGGACACAGCATGCACGATGATAAACTTTATCAAGAAGTATATAATTTTCTGTTTTTAAAACAATAGGTTTTACATTTAAAATATTGAAACAGATATGGCTGGAATAAAAACAAAGGAAACGGAAATTGATGTCGCTAATTTTATAAATTCATATGTTGAAAATGACAAAAAAAGAGAGGATAGCTTTCAGTTAATTAAACTGATGAGTGATTGGACAACATTTGAGCCAAAAATGTGGGGACCCACCATTATTGGATTCGGAAGTTATCATTACAAATATGCCAGTGGACATGAAGGTACTATGCCTTTAATTGGGTTCTCCCCTCGTAAAGCAGAATTTTCACTTTATGTGTATTCACCAACTCCAGAAAACAAACATTTATTAGACGACTTTGGCAAATTTAAAATGGGCAAAGCCTGTATTTATGTCAAAAAACTATCCGACATCAATATTACTGTATTGGAAAAAATGTGCAGAACAACTATTGAATATCTAAAGCAGCATCATGAGTGTGCTTGTAGAGAAAAATAACTTATCCTCTCCAATAAACAAATAACTACAGTTTGATTTTTTAATACACATATTTCACAAGGTGTTTAACGCGTCAAATTTCTGAAGTCGGGATACTGCAAACTGAAAACTGAATCACTATCTTTGCCGAATGGAAGAGAATAAAACACGAATTAATAAATTTTTATCTGAAACGGGATATTGCTCCCGTCGTGAGGCTGATCGATTATTGGAAGAAGGTCGTATTACCATTAACGGCGTTGTACCTGAATTGGGAACAAAAGTATCTTTAGATGATGAAATTCGTGTGGATGGTAAATTAATCCGTGAGAAGACTTCCAAACCTATTTATTTGGCTTTTAACAAACCAACAGGGATTGAATGCACTACCAACCAATCGGTTCGCGATAATATTGTCGATTATATCAATTATCCGAAACGTATTTTCCCTATTGGACGATTGGACAAGGCCAGCGAAGGCTTGATTTTCATGACCGATGATGGGGATATCGTGAACAAAATTCTTCGTGCTCGAAACAATCACGAAAAAGAATACATTGTAACGGTTGACAAACCCATTACCGACCGATTTATAGAAAGAATGGGCAATGGTGTTCCTATTTTAGAAACTGTCACTAAAAAATGTAAGGTAGAACAAGTAAGTAAATATGTTTTCCGAATTATATTGACACAAGGATTGAACCGCCAAATTCGACGTATGTGCGAATACTTAGGGTATGAAGTAACAGCATTAAAAAGAACTCGAATTATTAATATTTCGTTAGATGTTCCATTAGGACGTTACCGAGATTTAACCGATGCTGAAATTGAAGAATTGAATACTTTGATTGCACCATCTAGTAAAACAGAAGAAGCTAGTTTTCCAAAACCATTGCAACGAAATACAAACAAGAGAAATTAAATTTTTTATAGTTTTTTCTCCATTACATAATCATCCATGATATAGTCGTTTCCAATAGGAATGACTTCATCTAAAATGATTTCAAAATTTTGCTTTTCATAAAAACGTTGCGCTTTGTTGTATTTGTTCACATTCAAAAACAAATGGGTATTATTGGCTTGACGAGCGCTATTTTCAACTTCTTCTAAAAACATTTTACCCAAACCTGTACCTTGTGTCGCTGGAAGTACATACAACTTATGCAACTTGGTTTTAGTAGTTGTTTTACAATTTAATTCAAAAGCAGCAAAACCCAAATAGTCACCCTTTTCTTCCGCCAATAGAAAAACATGCCCAGCCTCAAATTGTGCTTCAAGCGAAGAAATAGCATAAAAATTTTCCAACATATATTCCAATTGGGCTACCGAAAGAATTTCGGAATAAGCATCAGGCCAAATCGTATATGCTAATTCTTTAACTATTGTTAACTGTTCTTTTGTTGCAACCGAAATTGTCATACTATTTCATACGTTTTTGTTCACGAGCCAACAGTGTATTTTTCAACAACATGGCAATCGTCATTGGACCTACTCCACCTGGAACCGGTGTAATATAAGAAGCTTTTTTAGAAACATTTTCAAAATCAACATCACCTGTAATCACATATCCTTTTTCATTGGTATCATCAGCTACACGAGTAATTCCTACATCAATAATCACCACATCGTCTTTCACCATTTCGGCTTTAAGATAGTTTGGCACTCCTAAGGCAGTAATAATAATGTCGGCTTGAGACGTAATTTGATTGATATTTTTAGTGTGACTGTGTGTAATAGTTACAGTAGAATTTCCAGGAAATCCTTTACGTCCCATCAAAATACTCATTGGTCTTCCCACAATATGACTACGACCAATAACAACTGTGTGTTTTCCTTTGGTTTCAACATTGTAACGCTCCAAAAGTTCTAAAATTCCGAACGGCGTTGCTGGAATAAACGTACTCATATCAAGCGCCATTTTTCCGAAATTTTCAGGATGGAAACCATCAACATCTTTACTTGGATCGATCGCCATCAATATTTTTTGAGTATCAATTTGATCGGGTAACGGAAGTTGGACAATAAATCCGTCGATATTGTCGTCATTATTGAGTTCGTGAATCGTTTTCAATAATTCCGTTTCAGAAGTCGTGCTTGGCATTTTAACTAAAGTCGATTCGAAACCGACGCGTTCGCATGCTTTTACTTTGCTTCCCACATACGTCAAACTCGCGCCGTCGTTACCCACAATGATAGCCGCCAAATGAGGTACTTTTTCATTATTGGCTTTCATTTCATTTACTTCAGCCGTAATTTCATTTTTAATGTCTTCTGAAACTTTTTTTCCGTCTAAAATTTGCATTGTTGTTGTGTTGTTTATTGTTTAGTTGCTTGTGTTTTATTCATGAAAAAAGGCGCGAATAAACGCACCTCATTTTTTATTTCATTCCCGGCATTCCGCCTTTCATTCCGCCCATCATCTTCATAAGGTTCTTCCCTCCTGGTCCTTGCATCATCTTCATCATTTTACTCATTTGGTCAAACTGTTTCATTAACTGATTCACTTCTTCCACTTTACGGCCAGAACCTTTTGCAATACGAGTTTTACGTTTTACATCTATAATGGTTGGTTTGCTTCTTTCTTGAGGTGTCATCGAGTAGATAATCGCTTCAATATGTTTGAAAGCATCGTCTTCAATTTCTACATCTTTTAAGGCTTTTCCAGCACCTGGTATCATTCCTACCAAGTCTTTCATGTTCCCCATTTTTTTCACTTGTTGAATTTGACTTAAGAAGTCATCAAAACCGAATTCGTTTTTGGCAATTTTCTTTTGCAATTTACGAGCTTCTTCTTCGTCATACTGCTGTTGCGCACGTTCTACTAGGGAAACAACGTCTCCCATTCCCAAAATACGGTCGGCCATACGATCCGGATAGAAAACATCAATGGCGTCCATTTTTTCACCCGTACCGATGAACTTGATTGGTTTATTCACTACCGATTTAATCGAAATAGCGGCTCCACCACGGTTATCACCATCTAATTTAGTAAGGACAACTCCGTCGAAATTCAATCTATCGTTGAATGCTTTTGCTGTATTCACGGCATCTTGTCCCGTCATCGAATCCACTACAAAAAGTGTTTCATTTGGTTGGATTGCTTTGTGAACGTTGGCAATTTCGATCATCATCTCTTCATCAACCGCCAAACGACCAGCAGTATCGACAATCACTACATTGAAGCCATTGGCTTTTGCATGCTTGATAGCATTTTCAGCGATAGAAACTGCATTTTTATTTTCTGGTTCCGAATATACTTCTACCCCAACTTGATCTCCAACTACATGCAACTGATTGATTGCCGCAGGACGGTAAATATCACAGGCTACTAATAATACTTTTTTATTCTTTTTGGTTTTTAAGAAGTTCGCTAGTTTACCAGAGAAAGTCGTTTTACCAGAACCTTGTAATCCTGACATTAAAATGATCGATGGATTTCCTGAAAGATTAACTCCAGCTACATCACCTCCCATTAATTCAACTAACTCATCTTTTACTATTTTAATTAAAAGTTGACCAGGTTGTAATGTTGTTAATACATCTTGACCTAATGCTTTTTCTTTTACGCGAGTGGTAAAATCTTTTGCAATTTTAAAGTTAACATCGGCATCAAGTAAAGCACGACGTACTTCTTTTAAAGTATCGGCAACATTGACTTCGGTAATTTTACCGTGTCCTTTTAATATATGGAAAGCTTTATCGAGTTTTTCGGATAAATTATTGAACATAACTATTCTTTTTTAGAAGTGGCAAAGATAGTTTAAAGTTACAAAGTTGCAAAGTTAGAACGTTATAAAGTTTAACCTTGAATTGCATGAATAATAAAGGCTACTCAAAACTATGAGTAGCCCTTAAACTCAAATACAAACAAATACAATTTACTTATCAGTAACAGACACTAATTTTAGCGCCTGTTTGTCTATCAATAAGGGTTTCCAAATTCTATAAGTAAAGGCGATTAAAGCTACATTTGCAGCAAAAAGGCCGAAAGTTAATCCCAATTCACCCAGTTCTTCAAACTCCAAAAATAAGTGAAATAAGAAAATGTTAAGCGTTAACGGTAAGGCGATGATGGCACCGATTCTTGCAAAGAATTGACTTAAAAGTAACACTCCTGCGAATAATTCGGCAAATCCAAGAAACTGCCAGAAATAATTAGTTTGTTTCATACCGAAGATATAGTTTTTGATAACCAATACTTCTGCATTTGGGGCTATTTCTTCTCCTTTTTGGACTTGTTCAATAACCGCATTTGGCTTTGGAATGGGTTTTGTAAACTTTCCGATTCCGCCATAAATCATGAATCCACCTACAAACAGGTTCAATAAAATGATTAAAATTTTGATTGTTTTCATCGTTTAAAAATTAGTTTAAGATTATTTTAAAATTGCGTATTGAATAGTTGGATTACCTCTTACACCAGCATCATTTGTCATGGCAAGAAATTGAACTTTATAATAATTATTGGCAGCATCTTTAATCACATAAAAACGATCTGTTTTTACACTCGGTAATGTTGATGGCCCTCCACCGTTTCTCCAGTTAGAACCAATGATTCTTTGATCTGTAGCCGAAATTGTAAAATTAGCTTCGACAATATTTCCTTTTTTAAACGCATCATAGGCAAACTCAGAAGTTAAAACTTGATACACTTTTGTACCACCTTTCATGTTGGAAGTAATAAAATCGGAATAACCATAAGTTACTTCACTTCCAAAATTCACATAGTTGGTAAATGTGGTGAAACACACATCCCACTTCGTTTTTTGTGGTTCAACACTAACCGTATTTCCAGTGTTCATACTAAAAAAGGTGAAATTAAAATCAGCATCTTTTGCAATTGTTCTTTCTGTATAGGTGGCAGAATTTAAATCGGCATACTGAATTTTGTAGCCGTTACTTCCATTTCTTAAAAATCGAACTTTCTTCCAACCTCTTGAAGCACCATCAATACTCACAGAACCTGCGCTTGGAGTGGTTGTAGAGACTGCAAACCCTAGGTTTACCAAATACACTTTATTATCGGCATCAGTTGCTGAAACTTCTGCAATAGCTGTTCCAATACCTGAACCAGCACCCGCTAAAACGCCTGTTGGATTATCGCAATATCCGTTGCTTGAAGGATTAGAACCAGCACCAACAGCCACATTAGAATCTTCCGTTTGCGTAATTGACATGTCGTTGGTGGCCAATTGCTTTACCGCCATTTTTACTGCTCCGTTAATGGCAACTCTAAAATCAGCTCCAGAAGAAAATCCAAAATCCCAAGATGCTCTATTTATTGGTGTTGAAACTTCTGTACTTAAATCTAAAAATACTTGATTGGGTTGATTAGCACCTCCCACTGCTGGCTGTAAAATATCTCCATTTGAAGGCGGTGTTGGTGATTGTAATATTGGATTAATGTCTTCGTCTTTTGAGCAAGATATTAGTGCTAGTAAAGCGAAACTTAAAAATAAAATTGTCTTCTTCATGATATATAAATATTAAAAATTAAGGTTATACGTGACTTTCAAGAAATAAGAGCGACCATAAGCCAACATAATTTGGGAAGTTGTGGCATGTCCTGCGCTTTCATTTGTTTTGGTTTGATTAATGCTGGTTACATTGAGCAAGTTTCTTGCTCCAAGGGTTGTTTCTAATTTGTCTTTGAAAAATGTTTTCCGAATAGAAGCATCTAGCCAACTACTTGAATCGATATTAGAAATGATGTATTCAGAATTCCCTTCTATGAATTGTTGTGATTTACCGTTTAGTTTATAATAGGTTGATAAAGTCGTTTTTAATTTTGGAATGGTATACGAAATACTACTATTAAGATTGAACGAATACAAATATTTCTCATTGGAAGCAAAAACTAAATTTTCTATTTTTTGAGAAATTCCAATCAGTGAAGCTCCTAAATTGACGGTCCAATTGTCTCTTTTGAATTGGTTCATAGTGGAAAAATTCCACATTCGATATTTGCTGATATTGATGAATTGATATTCTCGAATTCCATCTGTATTGATGCGAATTAAAGCCATGTCAATTCGGTCATTCACATCTAAAAAACTTCCAGAAAAAGTGTTTGAAATTTGAAGATTAGATTCTAAAAAAGTTGTTTTTTTAACACTGACTTCATACGAAGTACTGGTTTCCGGAATAAGCTTTTCGTTTCCAATATACGAGTGACTATCATTAATGAATTTATAGTAGAGTTCTTCAAAAGTGGGCGTTCTAAACGAATTTCCATATGAAGTACGAAGCTCGATTCCTTTCTCAAACAAATATCGTAGCCCCAATGAGGAAGCATATTGGTTTTTAAATTTGGATTGAGCTGAAAATCGCATTCCGGGACGAATAGAGAATTTTTCGGTTGCTTTTATTTCAGAAGAAACAAAGAAATCATAGTTTTCAAGTGTTTTTGCTATGGGTACAAAATAATTATTAGCTTCTTGAACAAGTGCAAAACCTTTGTTGTTGACGATTTCGTACCCCAATTGTAAATCGATTTTTTTATCAGAAAAGAAATTACTCAAAGTCCCTGTAGAATACAAAACTTCCATCGATTGGTCTTTTACTATTTCATTATTTCCTTCCGTTCTGGTTTTTAAATAATATTTGAAATCTTCAATATTTCTAGCTTGTTTTTGATGAGAAACAGAAACATTATAATTCAGTTTGGAAAAAATCTTTCCAATGCTATTCAAATTGTGGAAATATCTATTGACACTATATCTTTTGTCTTCAGCATAGCGATAAGAACCCAATTGTGTGTTATAACCCGATTGCACCGTGCTGTTATAAAAATCTAGGTTTTCATCTAAATATTCGAATTTGTAGAAAACATTGAAATCATTTTTGCGATACGATACTAGCCCAGTGGTATTTAATTGTTCTTTCGGGAGCCATTTGAATCCGCGCATTTTATCATTCTCGTCATAGTTTTTCCCTTTTTTATCGTCTAAAAAACCTTGAAAATCAGTTCTATTTGCCCCCAAACTCACAAACCAGTTATCGGCAATAGCATGGGAAAGTTTTAGCGATTGAATATGGCGTCCTTTGTCAAAAAATTCAAACTCTTCCTTAACTGTTTCTTCTTGTGTCGTTGCTGAAATAGTCCATTTCGCAGATGAAGATTTTTTTGTTACAATATTCAAAACACCACTTACAGCATTAGCGCCATGGCTAACGCCCATTGAACCTTCCACAATTTCAATTTGGTCAATGTCGTTTAAATTTATTTGAGATAAATCGGTGTTATTTCCCAAACCTGCTTCGTTTACTAAGGGCACATTATCTACTAGAATTTTAAAATATTGCGCATCCAATCCGAATAATGAAACGGTTGATCGTCCATCTGTACCGCTTGGTCTTACTGTAATATTCAAATATTGACTCAATACATCCGATAAATTATTAGCCGCTAAATTTTGAATGTCTTTTGCTGTAATCAATCGTACATTAAAAACAGATTTTTTTATAGACTGTGGTGTAAATTGTCCCGTCACCACTACTTCACTTATTTGTTTGGTACTCGTAGAATCAATCTTTTTCTCTTGACTTATTCCTTTAAAACTTATAATAATTGTGGAAAATATAACTAGCGTATTTTTCATTGTTTAGAATCGTTCTTAATAATTTTTGACAAATATATATCTTATTTTTAATTATTCTAAATAAATATAATATATTTGCATCAGAAAAATCTTAAACAAAAAATGTTATGAAAAAAATAGCCTTTTCCCTTTTGACAACTCTTTTTATTGCAACGAGTTATGGTCAAAACAAAAAAGAAGAAGACCAAAAAGCGATTAAATCGATGTGTGGATGTTATGAAGTGCAATTCAATTTTGCCGAAACTTTTAGCTATTCTAAAGATAGTTTGTATAAAAAATCACCTGTAAAACATGACACCGCTTTAGAATGGGTGGAGCTTTTAGAAGACCAACCTAATAAAATTGTCATGCAACATTTATTAATTACAGGAAAAACAGAAGAATCTATTGTAAAACACTGGCGTCAAGATTGGTTGTTTGAAAATACAGAATTTTATAATTTCAATAAAGAGACAACTTGGAATTTTAAGAAAGTGAATTCAAAAGACGTTAAAGGGCAATGGACACAAAAAGTATATCAAGTAGATGACAGCCCGAGATATGAAGGAACGGCTACTTGGATTCACGCTGATGGAAGACATTATTGGGAAAACACAACAGATGCTCCATTACCTAGAAGAGAACATACAATACGTAATGACTATAATGTTTTACAACGAACTAATGTACATGAAATAACCAATTATGGTTGGATTCACGACCAAGATAACAGCAAAATTGTTAGAAAAGACAACGAAAAAGATGTTTTGTTGGCACAAGAAAAAGGACATGATGTGTACACCAAAGTGGCCGATTCTAAATGCAAATTAGCACAAGATTGGTGGGCAAAAAACAATACGGTTTGGAAAAAAGTCAGAGACAAATGGGAAATCGTTTTCTCAAAAAACAAAAATTTATCTCTTCATAAAACCGTAGACAAACAACCTCTTTTTATGAGTTTATTCGAGTTAAAACCAGATGATTCAAGAGAAGAAGTCAACAAAATAATTGATAGCTATATAATTAATTAGAGATGTGCTGCAATTTTACAAAACTTAAAGAAACAGAAAATGGCTTATTGTTATACATGCCCAACTGTAAAAATTATCAATTGAGTTTTAACAATTTGCATTTTTGTTTGACCGCTGTAGAGCTTCAAACTTTTAAAGAATATTTACAAAAAGTGGACATCAGCTATTGGGAAAAAGAATACGAACATTCTATTTATAGCAAGAAAATTCCAATTCCTACTTTGCAGAAAAACTTTATGATTTTAATCAATCGGTTTGAGCTTTTTGAATTACAAAGTCTGATGGATTTTAATAAAAAGAAAAATGGTTTTATTGATTATAAAGATTTTGAAGGCGATTTCAATCTAAATTAAAAAGGTCCGCTTTTAGCGGACCTTTACTTTTACATTCTCTCTGGAACATTAATTCCTAAAAGACCAAATGCATTTTTAATCGTTTGACCCACTTTATTAGCAAGTTGTACTCTAAAAACTTTTTTATTATGATCTTCTTCCCCTAAAATAGATACATTTTGATAGAAAGAGTTGAACTCTTTTACCAAATCGTAGGTGTAATTTGCGACCAAGGCTGGACTATGGTTTGTCGCCGCACTTTGAATTATTTCTGGAAATAAACTCACCTGTTTGATCAGTTCTTTTTCTTTTTCATGCATAACCTCAACCTTACTTTGTATAGAAAAATCGAAATCCGCTTTACGTAAAATCGATTGAATACGCGCATACGTGTATTGAATAAAAGGGCCTGTATTTCCGTTAAAATCGACCGATTCTTCCGGATTAAACATCATCGTTTTCTTTGGATCAACTTTAAGCATGTAATATTTTAAAGCACCCATTCCGATTGTTTTATACAATTCCGATTTTTCACTTGCTGAATATCCTTCCAATTTTCCTAATGCTGAAGAAATAGACTGTGCTGTAGCAACCATTTCTTGCATCAAATCATCCGCATCCACTACAGTTCCTTCTCGCGATTTCATTTTTCCTGAAGGCAATTCTACCATTCCGTAAGACAAATGATACAGACTTGCTGCCCAATCAAACCCTAGTTTTTTCAAAATTAAGAACAATACTTTGAAATGGTAATCTTGTTCATTTCCAACCGTATAAACCATTCCACCCACATCAGGATTGTCCTTTACACGTTGAATGGCCGTACCTATATCTTGGGTCATATATACCGCAGTACCATCGGAACGTAACACAATTTTTCGATCGAGACCGTCTTCCGTTAAATCAATCCAAACTGAACCGTCCGGATCTTTTTCGAAAATCCCTTTTTCTAGTCCAAATTGCACCACTTCTTTACCTAACAAATAGGTATCACTTTCATAATAATACGAATCGAAATCAACGCCTAGGTTTTTGTAGGTTACCCCGAATCCATCATACACCCATTGATTCATTTTTTTCCAAAGTGAAACCACTTCTTCATCTCCAGCTTCCCATTTACGAAGCATTTCTTGAGCTTCCAGAATTGACGGAGCTAATTTTTTAGCTTCCTCCTCTGTTTTACCTTGAGCCATTAAATCTTTGATTTCGGCTTTGTAGGTTTTATCAAACTCTACATAAAAATTCCCTACTAGTTTATCTCCTTTTAATCCTGCAGATTCGGGAGTTTGACCGTTTCCGAATTTTTCCCAAGCCAACATTGACTTACAAATGTGAATACCACGATCGTTAATGATCTGCGTTTTATAGGATTTTTGACCAGAAGCTTCAATGATTTGCGCTACCGAATAGCCTAATAAAATATTACGAATGTGACCTAAATGCAAAGGTTTATTCGTGTTAGGTGATGCAAATTCGACCATTATTGCCTTGCTATCTTTCGATGGCGAAACAAAACCGAAGGTTGTATCGTCTTTGATTTGATTTAAAAACTGGATATAGTAAACCTCCGAAATGACAATATTCAAAAAACCTTGCACCACGTTGAATTTAACAACCTCAGCAACATTTTCGACTAAATAATTTCCAATTTTAGTTCCAATTTCAACTGGATTGCCTTTTACAAGCTTTAACAAAGGAAAAACCACCATCGTAATATCACCTTCGAATTCCCTGCGTGTGGCTTGAAACTCTACTTTATCAAGTTGAACTTCAAACAAGTCTTGAACGGCTTGTGTAATTTTTGGCGTAAGAATTTGTACTAATGACATAATTAATGATTTTTTAAAGTGGCAAAGATACTATTTTAATAGAATTTTTAGTAAATTTATGCAAGACTACACTTTGTTGTGTTCCTTAAAAAATTTCATCCAATTTTTGATCAATTATTGAAAAAAAAAGTAATTCGTCGATAAAATTTTACTTTTTGTCGATAAAAATATATATTTGGCCCTTATGTATAGTCTATGAAAAAGATTTTATCCCTACTTACAATTTTCTTCACTTGCTTCGGTTTTTCGCAAGTAATCACAATTAATGATACTCGAACAGCAGATGATTTAGTTCGAAATGTATTGGTTAACAGTCCTTGTGCCAATGTAGCCAATGTCACTTCAAGAACGGGGACTTTTTATGGCTCCAGCAACGGAATTGGTTATTTTACCAATACAAATCCAGCTTTTCCGTTGGCTTCGGGTGTAGTACTGACTACCGGAAGTGCCATTAATTCTCCAGGACCTAATACTTCCGATTTGAGTGATGGTAGTCCAGCATGGCTTGGGGATACGAATTTAGAAACCACCTTGTTGGCATCAGGTATTTCAATGAATTCAACAAATGCTACCACATTAGAATTCGATTTTACATCGTTTTCCTCTTATTTCAACTTTCAATTTTTATTTGCTTCAGAAGAATATGGGACCTTTCAATGTCAATCACCTGATGCATTTGCTTTTTTATTGACTGATGTTGTAACAGGTACCACAACCAATTTAGCGGTTATTCCGAGTACAACTACCCCGATTTCTGTAGCGACCATACGCGATGCCTTATACAATTCCTCTTGTCCTTCGGCTAATCCAAGTTATTTTGGAAGTTTTAATGGAGGTTCTGCAGCTGCTGGTTCACCCACTAATTTTAATGGTCAAACCGTTTTAATGAATGCTGCTTCGACATTAATTCCAAACAGATTATATCATATAAAGTTAGTTATCGCCGATAATGGAGGAACGAATAATGACGTCCGTTTTGATTCTGCTTTATTTTTAGGAGAAAGTAGTTTTGTTTTCAACCAAGATGTTTTAGGACCAGATTTAACGGTAGCAAATGGTACAGCATTGTGTTCAAATGACGGCACTAATGTAAGTTATACTATAACCTCTGGATTAGATCCTTCTCAATTTACTTTTATTTGGAAAGACGTAAATGGTGTACCGATTCCAGGTGAAACAGGTCCAAATTTAACTATTAATACGCCTGGTACTTATTTGTTAACCTATTACATTGCTACCACTAATTGTGAAGTAGCCACTAATGATATCATAATTGAATATAATTCATCGATTTCAACTCCAGACCCTGTTGATCTTTATAAATGTAATAATGGTCAACCTACCTATACTTTTGATTTATCTTACAATACAGTAGTTGTCGATCCTTCAAACACCTTTACGATTAGTTATCACAACTTACAAACGGAAGCACAAAACAACACCAACCCTTTAGCGGTATCTCATATTGTGGCTACTGGAGCATTACCTAAAATGATTTGGATGCGAATTCAAGATAGTAACGGTTGTTATGTGACGAAATCCTTTAATTTGCGATTAACACCACCTCCTACTGCAACAGACCCAGGTGATATTACACGTTGTGAAACAGCCTCTGGCTCGAATTCTGCCGCTTTTGATTTGGCTGCATTATCAGCGACCATTATGGGTGGACAATCGACAAGTGTGTATACCCTAAGTTATCATTTCAGTCAATCGGACGCTGATAATGACATCAATCCGATTGATATCAGTTCTCCACTAATTACTGGAAACACCACTATTTTTATTCGAATTGAGAATAGTACGGAACCAACCTGTTTTAACACTTTACAGTCATTCAATTTAATTGTTAAACCAAGACCGGCAGTTGATTTAATTTCAGATCAATATGTTTGTGTACAGTACACATTGCCTACTCTTGTAAATGGCGGAAATTATTATTCTGGACCTAATCAAGGACTACCATTATTACCAGTAGGAACAGTAATTACCACTGATACCACGGTTTATATTTACAACGAAACAGGAGGTACTCCAAGTTGTTTTTCGCAACACAGTTTTGACATCACCATTGTTGATGTGAATGACATTACTCCGAATGATTTGTCAGTTTGTGCTGCTGCAGAATTACCAACTTATCCCATGCCAGGAACTAGATATTTTTTAGACGCTGCCTTAACACAAGAAGTATTTCCAGGTCATATTATAAATACCTTGGGAACAACTACCATTTATATTCAATTTACGTATACAGATCCAAGTTGTACCCCATATGTAGATAATTTCGATGTAACTATAATTCAAACTCCAACTATAAGTACTGTTTTTTCTACAATTTTTGATTGTACACAAGTGAATACGTTACCAGTTATTGTAACCGATGTGGGAACCGGCAATTATTATACTTATGATCTTCCAACAGATACGTACACACCACTTACTTTACCAATTACTACCACGACACATGTGTATGCTTTTGCAGAAAACAATACCTGTCGCTCTACAGTATATGATTTTATGGTGTATATCAATACACTGGGAATTCCTAATGTTGATTTATGTACTCCTCCGTATACATTAACTGCTTCTCCTTTTGGCGAATATCGTGATGCTCCTAACGGTGGCGGAAATGTTATTCCTCCAGGAGATATTAATCAAACCACTAGAATTTACACTTTTGTTCCTGGAGCTTCATGTACAGATGATGATTTTTTTGACGTAACTTTTCATCAACCTAATTTAACATCGCCACAACCTGTTACCGCTTGTGAAAGTTATTTATTACCAGTAAATCCTGAAGGAGGACGTTATTTTAGAGGACAAAATGGTCCAGGAAATGGATTGACTGAACTTTTCGCTGGAGTTGACAGTATTACAACTACTGAAACCATTTGGGTGTACAAAGAATCTACTTTGGCATTGACACCTGTTTGTTATAATGAAGTTCCGTGGACCATAACTATTAATCCAAAACCAATTATCGACCCGAGAGGAAATCCTATTGAATGTTATTCTTATACTTTAACCCCTTTAACTGTAGGTAATTATTTTGACAATCCGTATGATCCAAATAATCCAAGTGCGCAAATTCCAATTACTGATTTTGTAATCGACGCTAGTGATTTGAATGCTGAAGATGATATTCCAAACCGAAGAAAAATAATTTATATTACCGCAGTCAGCCCAAATGATCCTTTTTGCTATACTGAAGAATCATCTATAATAACATTAGACGGAATTGAAGCAGTTGATTTAGGACCAACTCAAACGCATTGTGATTTTTACGATTTACCAACGCTTCCTCCGAATAATTTTTATTATGATGCACCAGGAGGTCCTTATGGAACTGGTAATTTAATCACACTACCGAGAAGATTTACTACTTCTACACCAGTAGGTTCACCAATATATGTATTTACAGAAACAAACAACCGTAAAAATTGTATTGATGAGAATGCCTTTGATATTGTAATTAACTATACCCCTGTGCTTACCCCTGCTGTACAAAACAGTATTACAGCTTGTGACACCTATACATTAGATCCATTAACTATTGGAACCTATTATACAGGTCCAGGAAAAACAGGTTCTATAATTAATGCACCGGTTACTTATGATATAAATAATCCACCACCAGCGGTAATTTATGCTTATGCCGAAACAGCAACAACACCAAATTGTACTGTGGAAGAACAAATAAGAATTACTTTAAACAATGTGACAGAGCTTCCTGACGTCCCTCTCACTTGTGAAAGCTATACATTAGACCCAAGCGCTTTACAACCAGGTGAAAATTATTATTCTAATCCTGGTGGTGTAGGTTTATTAGCAGCTAATGCCACAATTACTGCTACACAAACTATCTACATCTATCGCAACTTTGGAACATGTACAGATGAAAGTGATTTTATCGTAAACATTGTACCTCGACCAATTGCAAATCCAGCAATTATTCCTCCAGTTTGTGATACCTATACTGGAAATGGTTCAACCAATTTCGATTGTATTTATCAATTTGATTTAACACAAGTAGAAGCAACAGTATTAGGAAGCCAAACACCTGCAACCGATTTTGCAATTAGTTATTATACCAATAGTACGGATGCAATTGCTGGAACAAATCCTATTGCCAATCCTTCAGCTTATATAAATACTAACCCGACGAATATGAGTCCGTATTTTGGAAGTATTTGGGTTCGTATTGCAAATATCACTTCAACCAATCCTTGTCCTAATTTTACCGAAGTGCAATTAAGAATTAACCCGCTACCAAATCCTCAACTTGAAGAAAAATATTTTGTTTGTAGTGTAAATCCGTCAGAAGTTATACCTACTACAATTGATACTGGATTATCCGCAGCCAATTATTCATTTCAGTGGACCTCTGCAGGAACAGGATCCACAATATTAGCTATAACACCAAGTTATACTACAAATACCGCAGGGAATTACACGGTTACAGTGAGAGATAATTCTACAGGATGTTCAAATCCAGTAACATTCGAAGTTGTAGATTATGCACCTTACATAACCATTGATTATAGTGATGCTTTTACCAACCCAACTTATATAACCGTAAATGTTTTAGGTCCAGGTTCTGGAAATTATGAATATCAATTGGATGGAGGCTTATTTCAAGATAGCAACATATTCTATAATGTGACTCCAGGAGATCATACGGCATCAGTTAGAGATAAAGATGGTCATTGTTCACCCAAACCAAAAAAAGCAACAATCATTAATTATCCAAAATATTTCACCCCTAACGGAGACAATTATCATGAAACGTGGAATATCACCGATTTGAAAACGACAAATCCAAACGCTCCAATTTTCATTTTTGATCGATTTGGAAAATTAATCCAACAAATAACGCCAAGTACAACGGGTTGGAACGGAACTTATAACGGTCAACCATTACCCGCAACCGATTATTGGTTTACCGTCGATTATAATGACAAAGGATCTAACAGAACCTTTAAAGCCCATTTTAGTCTAAAACGATAACAAAACTTTCACACTTAAAACCCTTTTAATCATAGAATTCAAGAGGGTTTTTTAATTTTATTCCCAA
This sequence comes from Flavobacterium amnicola, assembly GCF_004122165.1. Taxonomy (GTDB): domain Bacteria; phylum Bacteroidota; class Bacteroidia; order Flavobacteriales; family Flavobacteriaceae; genus Flavobacterium; species Flavobacterium amnicola. Next base: position 39,926 of record NZ_SBKO01000003.1, on the reverse strand, counting down.
TTCCTGTAACGTTTCTCTTCATCCGTCGTCTAGTAAGTAAGCAAAAGTAAAATGTTAAATTTTAATAAAAAATAGTACTTTGTATTGCATAGTATTATTTATTGTGTTACTTTTGACCCATCATCAATCATAAATCAATCATCAAAATGAAATTAAAAGCAATTTTAATTTGCATCTGGGCAACGTTTGCTCAACTGCAAGCACAAACTTCAGCACCCGAGAGTGCAATTGTCCTTAATCAGGGAAATATTACTGGAAAAGTAATTGACAAAAGAAACAATGAAGCATTACCCTACGCTTCGGTAACAGTAAAACAAGATGGAAAAGTAATTTCTGGTGGAATTACAAAAGACAACGGAAACTTTACTGTAGGCAACTTACCTCTAAATACACTTCAAATTGAAGTCGTATTTATGGGATATAAAAAGTATGAAACTACTATTACTTTAAATTCCGATACTAGAAGTTTAAATTTAAAAAACATTTTACTCGAAGAAGAAGCCAAAGCATTAGCAGAAATAAGTGTTGTTAAGGAAAAATCTACGATTGAACAAAAAATTGACCGCAAAGTCATTACCGTTGGGAAAGATTTAATTTCTGCAGGAGCGACTGCCGCTGATATCATGAATAATATTCCTTCAGTGAGTGTGGACCAGCAAAACAATACGGTAAGTTTGCGTGGAAATGAAAATGTTAGAATCTTTATTGATGGAAAACCTTCCAATCTTTCTGCAGCACAAGCTTTACAACAAATTCCTTCTACGTCAATCAAACAAATTGAACTGATCACTAATCCATCTGCCAAATACAATCCGGAAGGAATGAGCGGAATTATCAATATTGTATTGCATAAAAATTCCAATTTGGGTTTTAATGGAAATATAAATTCTGGGGTAAATTTTGGTATCACTCCAAAATTTAATGGTTCTATTGATTTAAATTACAGAGTAAATAAATTCAACTTTTACACTACATATTCAATGAATCATGGGAAAAGTTTTAATAATGGACTTATACATTGGGACAAATATAACAGTACAGAGGATTACGATTTAAGTTTTGATATTAATCCGTTTCAAAAAAATCACTTTACCAAATTAGGTACCGATTTTTATGTTAATGACAAAAACACTTTATCTTTTTATACGATTCAATCGTTTAATAGTCCAGTAGCAATATTTAAAAACGGCATTAATTATTACAATCCATTGACTCCAGATAATATGCAAATTCAAACCGCGACTGGAAAAGAAAAAAATCAAACATATAATTTAGCGTACAAGCACAAATTTGAAAAACCAGAAAAAACATTGGATGTTGAGTTGAATTACAACCTTACAGAAGAACCAGAAAATAGTACATTCAAAGACGGAAACAACATTTTGTTCAAAACAAACAATATCAGTAAAGATGGGGAAAACTTTATTGCCAATATTGATTTTGCCAGTCCTTTAAATGAGACTTCAAAAATTGAGCTAGGTTTAGAGAGCCGTATTGATGGGACTAGAAACAAATTTAATTTGGACGGTAATTATGATTCTGATTTTGAATTCAACAGAAACATTCAATCGGCTTATGGAAATTACAGTAGTCAAATTGGAAAATGGAATTATCAATTAGGATTGCGCTTAGAAAGTTATGATGTAAACGGAACATTCAAAAAAGTGGGTCAAAATGATGATACTTTCAAAGATTATATCTTCACTTTTTATCCTTCAGCTTTCGTAACATATTCGCCTTCTGAAAAAAATACGTTCAATTTTAATTATTCTAGAAGAGTTGACCGTCCAAACATGGAGCAAGTAAACGAAATTAGACAATGGACAGGTCTTACGGTGGAACAAATTGGAAATTCAGATTTAAAACCACAATTCACCAATTCTGTTGAAGCAAATTATACTCGAAAAGTAAAAATCGGAAGCATTACTTCTGGAGCTTTCTTTAGATATATTAAAGACGATATTTCACAAGTATTAACTACAAACCCATTTGATGCCAATAAACAATTGTTAACCTTTACCAACTTCGATCACAATTCGGAATATGGTGTAGAAGTTTCAGGAAATTTAGATTTCAACAAATGGTGGAATACGAATTTTGGAGTAGACGGTTACTTTAAAAACAACAAAGGGATTATTGAAGACCGCAATGGAAATTTAGTCGAAAAAGAAATTAATGCTACGTTGTTCAATACAAGAATGAATCACACTTTCAAAGTAACGAAAGATTTGAGACTGATTTGGTTTACAATGTACAGAGCGGGAGAAAGAAGTTTGCAATTTTCGAACGGTGACATGTGGAAAACCGATTTAGGAGCGAGAATAAATCTTTTAAGTGGTAAAGGAACGTTGAGTGTTCGTTATAACGATATCTTCAAAACGATGAAATCAACTTTTCATAGTTCTGATCCAGCAAAAATTAATGGTAGTTTCCGTTGGGAAAGCAGAACCGTAAATGTCAACTTCAGTTACCGTTTTGGAAGTGGAAAAAACAAAGCGTTAGATCGCAAGCAAAGAGAACAAAACGATTCGCAAGGTGGCGGAATGTTTTAAAAAAAAAGAGTTTGGTTACGTTTTATTGTGCAAAATCCCTCGGAGCATTCCTTCGGGGGATTTTCTTTTGCCTGTTAAACATTTCTTAAAACTGTAACATTAGGCGTTAATGAAAGTCTACTAGCTATTACCTTTGTGGCGAATTTCCACAAAATCATCAATCGCAAACAAATAAACAATTAGCATGAAATTAAAACTCTTAATTATTTGTATTCTAGCTCAGTTTGCCAGCGTACAAGCACAAAACTCTGCCCCAGTAGCATCGCTTTTAGGGAGTATTTCAGGAAAAGTAATCGAAAAGAAAACGGGAGAACCAATTCCTTATGCGACTATTTCTGTAAAAGAAGACGGCAAAATTATTTCTGGCGGAATTTCTAAAGACAATGGAAGTTTTACAGTTTCAAATTTACCATTAAAAGAACTTACTGTTGTAATTCAGTTTATGGGATTTAAAAATTACGAAAGTAAATTTACCATCTCCAACGAAAATAAAAACTACGCATTAAAAACAGTAGCTTTAGAAGAAGAAGCACAACAATTAGGCGAGGTTGCTATCGTAAAAGAACGATCGACAATCGAACAAAAAATTGACCGAAAAGTAGTGAATGTTGGTAAAGATTTAATTGCATCAGGAACAACGGCTTCTGAAATTTTAAATAATATTCCGACCTTAAGTGTCGATGCGCAAACCAAAGAAATTAGTTTACGTGGTAACAGCAATGTACGTGTGTTAATTGATGGAAAACCTTCTAATGTTGAAGTTGGACAATTATTACAACAAATTCCGTCTTCTTCGATTAAACAAGTTGAATTAATTACGAATCCTTCAGCAAAATACAACCCAGAAGGAATGAGCGGAATTATCAATATCATTTTGCACAAAAATGCGAACTCTGGTTTTAACGGAAGTGTTAACAATGGGGTGACATTTGCCAAAACACCAAAAATTAATTCTTCTTTAAACTTAAATTATAAAGTTGGAAAAGTAAACTTTTACACCAATTATGGTTACAATCACGGGATAAACGCCAATCGTGGTTTTGTCAATTCAGAAAATCCAACCAAAGAAAACGAACAATTATTTAGATTTAGAAACAGAAATAATTCACACTTGTTCAAATTAGGAATGGATTATTATATCGATGACAGCAATACGCTTTCGGTATATACCAATCAAAACGTTACACATTTGGATGGAAATAGTACAACTCATGTCAACTATTTTGACAATACTACTACGTATAACGATGACAATCCTAATGTTCCGGGAGGTATCGACTTAGGTGATCCTAGTACGTATATTCTAAGAAATAATTACGATACTTTTCAAGGTTCTGGAAACGAAAACAACAACAAAAACCAAACCTATGATTTGGCTTTCAAACACGATTTTACCAAGAAAGGTGAAAATATCGAGTTCCAAACCAATGTCTCTACTACCAATAACCAAGAAAACACAGATTATAACAACATCATCTATAATCCTTCTACATCAACGAATAATAGAGATAACATTATTGAAAACGAAACCAATTATGTTCAATTTAATATAGATTATACCAACCCTCTAACAGAAAAAACCAAATTAGAATTAGGGTATGAATCACGTTTTCAAAGTACAACCAGTGATTTTAAAAATGCAGGCTTCAATTATTTAGCGTTAAATAATTTTGATTTTAAAAGAGACATTCATGCATTTTACACGAACTATAGTAAAAAATGGGAAAAATGGAGTGCTCAGGTAGGTTTTAGAGCGGAAGTATATAATTTATCGGCCGATTTCCAAACGGTTTCTTCCATTGCAACTGAAAATGATGCAAAAAGCGTGAAAGATGAAATTTTTACCGTGTATCCTTCAGCGTTTATTAATTATACACCAAACGAAAAAAACTCCTTCAATTTAAATTATTCTCGAAGAGTAGACCGACCAAGTATTGGGCAAATCAACCCGATTCGTGAATGGACGACTCCAACCATCGAATCAAGAGGGAATCCTAGTTTAGAGCCACAGTTTACCAATTCGTTTGAAGTGAATTATACGCGTACTATTAAATTAGGTACTATAACAACCGGAGTATTTTACCGAATGATTAACGACGAAATTTCAAGAGTTACCTTCAATGATCCAAACGACATTAACCGTAGAATTTTATCTTACGATAATTTCAGAAATAATAATGCTTACGGAATTGAGGCTTCTGCTAACTTAAAACCGACAAAATGGTGGGGAACTAATATTAGTGCCGATACCTATTTTAAAACGGTAAGAGGAACAGTTCAAAACGGAATTACAGGCGTTTATGAAGACAAAGAGATTGATGTGAATTCTTTCAATGCGAGAATGAACAACACCTTTACCGCTACTAAAAAATTACGTTTTCAATTATTTGGAATGTTCAGAGGTCGTGATTTGAGTTTACAAGGCGAAAGAAAATCAATGTACAAAGCCGATATTGGTTCTACTTACAGTGTTTTAAAAGGAAAAGGAACAGTAACTTTACGTTACAATGATATTTTCAACAATATGCGTTTTGCTTTTGATGGCGAAATCCCTTACCGTCAAAATGGTGCTTTTTTCTGGGAAAGTCAATCCTTTAACGTGAGTTTTAACTACAACTTTGGTGGTGGTAAAAACAGAGCTTTACAACGTAAACAACGTGATGCCAACGAAACACAAGGTGGTGGCGGAATGTTTTAATTCTATAAATAACTACAAAAAAACCTCGAAGTGATTTCGAGGTTTTTTGTTTTTAAATCTATTTCTGTTTTATGATGTAAGCTTTTTTAATAGCATCTAACTTGGGAAATTTTTTCAAAAATTCTTTGCGATTGACGGCCAAAGAATCATAAATTTTCATGGTTTCGTTACTGTAACCCGAATACAATTTTTCTACTACTTCCATTCCTTTCATCACTTTCCCAAAAGCCGGGAATCCTCTAACTTTATTGTAATAAATGGTATCCAATCGCTTATTATCCTTCAAATTAATGAACAAGTGATTTCCGCGTGAATCAACTCCTGCCCTAGCATAACTTAACGCTCCTTTTACATTACTTGCCTTTACAATCTCGTCTTTTACTTTAAATCGGTCCCAAGTATTGATGGTTTTTGTCGAATCCATATGTCCAAACTGCACAACAAAATTAGGAACCACTCTATAAAACAAGGTATTATCGTAAAAATGATGTTTGACTTGTTGATAAAAATGGTCTGCAGCATTAGGCGATAAATCTCTAGTAATTTCCAATTCAAAATCGCCTTTTGAAGTTTCAAAACGAGTTTGATACACTTCCGGTGCTTTTTCTTGCAACCAATCGGCATGGAAAGTTGCTTGACCACAACCCATTAGGAAAAGAGAAGCTAAAACGATTGGTTTTTTCATCAATTACCACTTAATAATCACACTTCCCCAAGTAAATCCAGAACCAAAAGCCGCTAAAACAACTGTGTCACCTTCTTTAATTTTTCCTTTTTCCCAGGCTTCTGTCAAAGCAATTGGAATAGATGCTGCGGTCGTATTACCGTAATCCATGATATTGTTATAGACTTGGTCATCGCTTAATTGAAATTTCTGCTGAATAAATTGTGAAATTCTCAAATTCGCTTGATGCGGAATTAACATATCGATATCAGAAACTTGCAAATTATTCGCTTGCAAACCTTCATTAATCACTTCACTAAAACGAACTACTGCGTTTTTAAACACAAACTGTCCGTTCATGTAAGGATAGTAACTTTCATCCTCCGGATTATTATCGGCAATAATATCCGTAACCCAACGTTGCCCCATTCCCGGTGCTTTCACGATTAATTCTTCCGCATGTTGTCCTTCAGAATGCAAGTGGGTTGATAAAATTCCTTTGGTCAAATCTTCCTCACGAGACAAAACAGCTGCTCCTGCACCATCACCAAAAATTACGGAAACACCACGTCCGCGAGTCGTCATATCTAAACCTGTGGAGTGTACTTCTGAACCAATGACCAAAATGTTTTTATACATTCCAGTTTTAATATATTGATCGGCAATCGAAACCGCATACACAAATCCAGAACATTGATTTCTTACATCTAAAGCTCCAACCGTTTTTAACCCTAAATCTCTTTGAACCAATACACCTGGTCCTGGAAAATAATAATCGGGAGATAACGTAGCAAAAATCACGAAATCAATATCCTCTTTCGCTAAGCCTGAACGTTCAATGGCTATTTCAGCAGCTTTAACACCCATAGATGTGGTAGTATCCTCACCTCTTATAATGTGTCTTCTTCTTTGAATACCGGTACGCTCTTGAATCCATTCATCGGTAGTATCAATTTTTTTTGATAAATCATCATTCGTTACAATATTATCGGGAACATAAAAACCTAAACCAGTTATTTTAGAATGGTACATATTTTACTTTTAAATTAAAATTGAGTGTGCAAATTTACATTTACTGCAAAATTTAACAATACAAATTACACAATTTTTCTGAATTGACAATTTCAATATTGCTTATCTTTGGAAATAGGAATTGAAAAACTCAAAAATGGAGTATATAATTATTTGTCTCGTGGCACTTATTGGCGCTGGGTTGACTTTATTTTCAGGATTTGGATTAGGAACATTGTTACTTCCGGTCTTCGGATTGTTCTTTCCAATTGAAATAGCGGTAGTATTGACAGCCATGGTGCATTTTATGAATAATATTTTCAAATTTTTTCTGTTTGGAAAAAACGCAGATAAAACCATCATTCTCAAATTCGGAATTCCGGCCATACTCTTTTCATTTGCTGGCGCTTATGTACTACAAACACTTACGGATAGCAACCCAATTACAACATATGAAATCGGAAACAAAACCTTCCAGATCACTCCTTTAAAACTAATCATCGGCTTTTTATTAATTGCTTTTGCCTTGTTTGATTTTATTCCGAAATTCAAAAAATTAGAATTTGACAAAAAATACCTTTCCATAGGTGGCATATTGAGTGGCTTTTTCGGAGGATTATCAGGTCATCAAGGGGCCTTGCGAAGTGCCTTTCTAATTCGAGCGGGGCTTTCTAAAGAAACGTTCATCGCCACGGGTGTTGTTATTGCTTGTTTGATAGATGTCACCCGATTGAGCGTGTATTTACCCAAAATAATGAACAACGAAGTCCATTTGGATTACAAACTAGTAGGATTTGCCACTTTATCGGCGTTTATCGGCGTTTATTTTGGCACTAAACTACTTCAAAAAACAACAATTTCTGTCATGCAAAACATTGTGGCAGTGTTGTTGTTAACGTATGGCGTTTTATTGATTTTGGGTATTATATAAATCTTTGTTAAAAATTATTTTAAGTATTTACGCTGAGTTATTTTTACACTACAAACTAATTTAACTATGAAAAAATTATTTATTTCTGCATCGTTCCTGTTTATAGGTTTGATGGGATTTAGTCAAGAGAATGTAACGTATCAAAAACCCTCTTCTGAAATTTTGGTCCTTGCCGATTATGAAAGAGCTCCTTCCGTATTGATGGATACAAAAAAAGAGTACATGATTTTAACCTATCGTAGTACTTATAAAACGCTAAGTGATTTAAACCAGGAAGAAATGCGATTGGGTGGACTTCGAATTAATCCCGTTACCAATATTTCAAGTACGTTAACGTATATCAACAACATAAAAGTTAGAAAAATAAAAGACAAAAATGAAATTCAAGTCAGTGGCTTACCTCAAAATCCGAATATTGCTTATTTGAGTTGGGCGCCAGATGAAACAAAAGCAGCTTTTACTAATACTACTTCAAAAGGTGTTGAATTATGGGTATTAGACATTCCAACAGCTACCGCTAAGAAATTAACCGAGGATAATTTAAATGCAAATTCTGGTAGTCCATTTTCATGGTATCGTGACGGAAAAAGTATTTTAGTGAAAGCCCTTCTGAAAAATAGAGCGACTTTAATCGATACTAAAAAAGATTTACCCAATGGACCAACCGTTTCAATGGGTGAAGGAAAAACCTCTTCCAACAGAACTTTTCAGGATTTATTAAAAAATCCAACCGATGAGATTAATTTTGAAAACTTAATCACTTCCGAATTATACAAGGTAAACCTTGATGGCACTTCAACTTTATTTAAAAAAGCCGATTCTTATATTGGAGAGTCATTTTCTCCTGACGGCAATTACCTGCTAATAAATGTTTTAAAGAAACCATTTTCTTATATTGTCCCTTACGGTAGATTTCCCATCACAACAGAAGTCTATGATTTAAATGCAAATCTTGTAAAAGTAGTAAACGAATCACCGTTAACTGAAATTATGCCAAAAGGTTTTATGGCTGTAAAAAAAGGGAAACGTAATATTTCATGGAGAAATGACGAACCAGCTACTTTGTATTATGTAGAAGCTTTAGACGGCGGTGATCCAGCAACTAAAGTCGATTACAGAGATGAAATATCGTTATGGAAAGCTCCTTTTAGCGAAAAACCAGTTGTAATTTTAAAAACACCACAACGTTTTTCTGGCATTTTTTGGGGAAATCAATCCATAGCGATTGCCTATGACAATTGGTACGATACCCGTAATATAAAAACGTATTTATTCAATCCTTCAAATCCTGCAGAAGCGCCTAAGGTTATTTCAGACAGGAATCAACAAGATATTTATACTGATCCAGGTACCTTTGAAACAAAACGAAACCAGTACGGAAGAAATGTATTAGCCATTGAGAACAACAATTTATATTTATTGGGAGAAGGTTTTACCAAAGAAGGACAATTCCCTTTTATAGATGAATTTAGTTTGGCTACTTTAAAAACGAAACGTTTGTACCAAAGTGCCTTTAAAAACAAAAAAGAGGACATCTTTTCTATAGAAGATTTCAAAAAAGGAGACGTTTTGGTGAGCATTCAATCGCCAACTGAATTTCCGAATTATTATTTCAGAAATATAAAATCGAAAGATAAACTTACTCCAATTACCAATTTCAAAAATCCATTTGAAAGCATTAAAAACGTTTACAAAGAAGTAATTAAATACAAACGTAAAGATGGTGTAGAATTATCGGGAACTTTATACCTTCCAGCAGGTTATGATAGAGTCACAAAAAAAGAAAAACTTCCATTATTGATTTGGGCGTACCCAGCAGAATTTAAAGACAAAAATTCAGCGGGACAAAACAATAAAAATCCAAACGAGTTTACGTTTCCTAACTACGGTTCATTTATATACTGGGTAACGAAAGGATATGCTGTTCTTGATGATGCTTCTTTCCCGATTATTGGAGAAGGAAAAACAGAACCTAATGACACATTCATCACACAATTAGTGTCTAACGGAGAAGCTGCCATCGATGCTATCGATAATTTAGGTTATATTAACCGAAAAAAAGTAGCTGTTGGAGGTCATTCTTATGGTGCATTTATGACAGCTAACTTATTAACGCATTCTAATTTATTTGCTTGTGGTATCGCTAGAAGTGGCGCCTACAATAGAACATTAACACCGTTCGGATTTCAAAGTGAGCAACGTAATTATTGGGAAGCAACTGAAGTATACAATACCATGTCTCCTTTTATGAATGCCGAAAAAATGAAAACTCCTTTACTGTTAGTTCATGGTGAAGCAGATAACAATCCGGGTACTTTTACCTTACAAACGGAGCGTTATTTTCAAGCCTTAAAAGGGTTGGGCGCCCCAGTGAGAATGGTAATTTTACCAAAAGAATCACACGGATATGCGGCAAAAGAAAACATATTTCACTTGCTGTGGGAACAAGACCAATTCCTTCAAAAGTATCTAAAAAATTAATAAAAAAAGAGGCTCAAATTGAGCCTCTTTTTTTATACTTGTACTTCCAAATTCACATCTAAGTGCAAATCTAATTCGGTTGCATGCTCAAAAAACAAAGGTTTTCCGTTGAAAGCCGATTTTATTAAATAAAAACTTCCTTTAAAATAGCATTGCTTTACAGTAACTTTTAATGTTCCTTTTTCGGAAACTTTCAATTGATGTGGGTACAACAAAACCGTTTCGGATTCTCCTTCCTTTTGAATGACCAATTCGTTGACTTCCCCAAATAAAGACGCAATATATTTTGATTTTGGATTGCTATAAATTTGCATTGATGGTGCTTTAACTACTAATTCTCCATCGTGTAACACAATTGTTTCATCAGCAAACGACAAAGCATCGGTACTGTCATGAGTCGCCACCATCACTGTAATACCTCTAGCTTTTAAGTAGGCAAAAAGGTTTCGACGTAAAGCATTTTTCCTAAAATTATCAATATGACTGAAAGGTTCATCTAAAAGTAAAATCTCAGGTTCCACCGCCAAAACTCGAGCAATCGCCACCCGTTGTTGCTGTCCGCCACTTAAATACTTGGCTTTTACATCCGCATATTCGGTCATTTCGACCACTTCCAACAACTCGGCAATACGTTGTTGTTTTTGTTCCGGATAAAAATTCGATAAAAATTTTCCAACATTTTCCGCCACAGTGATATAGGGCATCAAATCAAAATCTTGTGCCAAATATTTTATAAAAGGCATTCCTGGAACCAAATGAAACTTCGGCCCAAGTACTTGTTCGTCATTCCAAAAAATGGTACCCTTATCAAGGTCGTACAACCCATAAATTAGTTTTAATAGGGTACTTTTTCCACAGCCACTTTCGCCTAAAACAGCAATATTTTGCCCTTTAAGGATTTCGAATTGAATGTTTTTGATAATTGTTTTTTCGGTATATCCAAAAGTGATGTTAGCAACCTGAAGCATTGTATTAAATTAGGGGTACAAAATTACGAAGAATAGGCATAAAAAAAGCTGTCACAACGGACAGCTTTTTGTTAAATTTTATAACGGATTATTGTCCAGCTTCTTTTTTTGCGTCTTGAATCATTTTATCATTTGCAGTAATAGCAAATTCAACACGACGGTTTTCCGCGCGACCCGCATCGGTATCGTTACTAGCAATCGGATCAACTTCACCCATACCTTGTGTTACAAAGCGAGAACCATTTAATCCTTTAGCATCCAAATATCCTTTTACTGCCGAAGCTCTTTGATTTGATAAATTTAAATTATAATCATCGGCTCCTTTAGAATCGGTATATCCGTAAATTTTAATATCTGTATCGGGATACTCTTTGAATACAGGCACCAGTTTATCTAAATTGGCTTTCGCTTTTGAGGTTAACGTCGCTTTATTAAAATCGAAATTTACTGAGTTTTCCCCTAAAGTCAATTTAATTCCTTCCCCTACTCGTTCTACTTTTGCTCCAGGAAGGGACTCGCTAATTTTACGCGCTTGACGGTCCATTTTATTTCCAATAACACCACCAGCAACACCACCAACGACACCACCAAGTACTGCTCCTAATGCACCATTTCCACCTTTACCAATGTTATTTCCTAAAACACCTCCTAAAACAGCACCTCCAACAGCGCCAATAACAGCACCACGTTGTGTATTATTTGAATTTTTTACTGCTTCACAGCTCGAAAGAATACTTCCTAACAAAAAAGTTACCGAAAGTATGTGTATACATGTTTTTTTCATCTTACTTAGAATTATTTTTTTTGAATTGATAAACCACTTTTGCTTTGTTATTACCAACCTGAACAACATCTGTCAGTTGAAATGACTCTAATGTTTGATTGCCTAAAGCTAAAATATAACCTGAAGTTACTTTTCTTGCTTTATCACCCTCATTTAAAAATTTAAGAACCACTTGTTGCTCTTTGGTCACATACCATTTAAAATCGGAAGCATACGCTGGACAACCTGATTTTGTTAATGCCATTTTTCCTGTGTCGTTGTTCGACACAAATTCCCATGTACTACCTTCAAAACATTTGGCATCTGCTACTTCAAAAGAAGTTACCTTAAAATACTCTGAACCTGGAAATGAAACGGATGTCAACGTCCAACTTCCTTTCATTGCTACCTGTGATTTTCTGTCTACAGTAGTAGAAACAAGCTGTTGCTTTGGTTTACAAGAAACAATCACCCCTAGTAATCCCAATACTAAAATTAGTTTTTTCATTTTATTATTTTTTATGTTTGACTAGTTTACAATAGTCATGCCAATTTACGAAAAATTAACAAGAAAATAAAGCAATTTCAAGTCAATTTGTCACTTTTTACATTTTGGTATTTCTTTTGACTGAATCTAGAAAACATAAACTAAAATTAAATACTATGACAACAGGAAAAATTAATGTTTCGGTAGAAAACATCTTTCCCTTAATCAAGAAATTTTTATATAGCGATCACGAGATTTTCCTACGTGAGCTAGTTTCTAATGCGACCGATGCAACTTTAAAATTAAAGCATTTGACCAGTATTGGTGAAGCTAAAGTAGACTATGGTAATCCGAAAATCGAAGTAAAAATCGATAAAGAAGGGAAAAAACTACACATTATCGACCAAGGTTTGGGTATGACTGCTGAGGAAGTGGAAAAATACATCAATCAAGTCGCTTTTTCAGGGGCGGAAGAGTTCTTGGAAAAATACAAAGACTCCGCTAAAGATTCTGGAATTATTGGTCATTTCGGATTAGGATTTTATTCGGCATTTATGGTAGCTGAAAAAGTTGAAATCATCACTAAATCCTTTAAAGACGAACCAGCAGCACATTGGACCTGTGATGGAAGTCCAGAATTTACGTTAGAGCCTCACACTAAAACAGATCGAGGCACTGAAATCGTCCTTCATATTGCTGACGATTCATTAGAATTCTTAGAAGAGTACAAAATAAATCAGTTGTTGACCAAATACAACAAATTTATGCCTGTGCCGATTAAGTTTGGTACTCGAAAAGAAAAAATCGAACAGAAAAAAGGAGAATTTGTTGAAGCGGAAGACAAAGACAATATTTTCACAGAAGTGGAAGTAGACAACATTATCAATAATCCGAATCCAGCGTGGACAAAAGCACCTACCGAATTGAACGATGAGGATTACAAGAACTTTTACCGCGAATTGTACCCAATGCAATTTGACGAACCATTATTCAACATTCATTTAAATGTCGATTATCCTTTCAATTTGACGGGTATTTTATACTTCCCTAAATTGGGTGATAACATTCAAATTCAGAAAGATAAAATTCAATTGTTCCAAAATCAGGTCTATGTAACTGATAATGTGGAAGGCATTGTTCCGGAATTCTTAATGATGTTAAAAGGAGTCGTTGATTCGCCGGATATTCCATTAAATGTATCGCGTTCGTACTTACAAGCCGATGGAAATGTGAAAAAGATTTCGAATTATATTACTCGAAAAGTTTCCGACAAATTAAAATCGCTATTCAACGAAAATCGTGAAGATTTTGAGAAAAAATGGAACGATATTAAAATTGTATTGGAATACGGAATGTTATCGGAACCAAAATTCTATGAAAAAGCAGGTGATTTTGTATTGTATCCAACTACCGACGGAAAATATTACACATTAACGGAATTAAAAGAAGCTATTGCCCCAACACAAACCGACACAAACGGAAAAACGGTGGTTTTATATGCTTCCAACAATGAAGCACAGCACAGTTATATCGACATTGCTACAGCCAAAGGCTATCAGGTTATTTTATTGGATTCTCCAATTGTTTCGCATTTGATTCAGAAATTAGAAGCAGATAACGAAAACTTAGTATTTGCTCGTGTAGATGCCGATCATATTGACAAATTAATTCAGAAAGAAGAAACACAAATCTCAAAACTTTCGGAAGAAGAAAAAGAGAAATTAAAAGGAAGTATTGAAACGGTTGTTCCTAAAGAAAATTATAGTGTGCAACTGGAAGCCTTAGAAAGCACCTCTGCGCCGTTTATGATCACGCAACCAGAATTTATGCGTCGTATGAAAGAAATGAGTGCTACAAGTGGGGGCGGAATGTTCGGAATGAGCCATTTTCCAGAGATGTACAATTTGGTGGTTAACACCAATTCAGAATTGGCATCAACCATTTTAAACAGCTCAGAAGATGCTCAAAAGGAATTGGTCAAACAAGCCCTAGATTTGGCCAAACTTTCTCAAGGATTGCTAAAAGGAGAAGAATTGACATCCTTTGTAAAACGCAGTTTTGAAACGTTGAAGTAAAACCAAATAAAAAACCTGTCAGATAGTTTCCCTGACAGGTTTTTTTTATTAATTCCCAATTACATTTCCATTGTCCTCTTTCTTTTCTTTATTTAAAAGATTTGGATCTTCTTTGGCTAATTTATTTTTAGTCGGGATTTTATAATTGACTGTAAATCCGAAACGTCTCGTATCACTTTTATTACTTGCATATATTGGTGTTTCGAATGATTGAAATACGGAGCGATTCGTATTTAGAATATCATCAAAATTGACAGAAACCGTTAATTGATCACCTAAAAATTTCTTTGAAAAACTGGTATCTAAACTTTCTCCATAAGGTTTTTGTGTAACAAAATAATAAAAGTTTCCTTTAGCAGTAACATGACTATAATTTGTCACCCATTTTATCTCTTTTGGCAACACAACTTGAGACATCAAGTTAACAATCCAATAGGGCTTCGTGTTTATATCTGGAATTTCATGTTTTTGCCTTCCAGCATAAACATATAGAAAATTAATTTTATCCGGATTTACACCTCCGTTCGACATTACTTTAACTGTCTCACTCATTCCTTTTGTAAAAAGCATATACGGAATTGGCATTCCTATATTGAAATTGTGGACTTTCAATTCTCGTACATTTATATTGGTGTTGGTAGTTTGATTGCCATCAACGGTCAAACGTTGTACCACTTGATTATTTCCTACGCTCATATTATAGCCCACAAAAATATAATCGAAAGCACTTACTTTTACTTCGTAATTATCAAAAATAGTAGGTTGTAACTGCGGATTTCCTTTTACAATAACATTTGGATTTGCATAAGTGGTGTTATTCGGATTTAAAGCACTTGTACTCGGTAAAGTAATTTTTTTATTATAATTCGCACTAAAAAAAACTTGTGGAATAAAATTATACTGCAAACTCGCATTAGGGAAAAAGCGATACTGTTGGAAAGGGGTTAATGAACCTGTATTTGTTTTTCCAGTAATGTCATAATCTTCTCCTCTACCTCCCACAGTAAAATCGAATTTTTTGTATTTGGTTTGAAATTCCAAATACGTAGAAGCTGTTCTTCTTCGATATTCTAAATTGGAAATTCCTTGGTTTTTGGTATCAAAATGAAGTTCTTCATATAATGTACCGAAGCTAATCTTCCCTTTTTCTAAAACTTTAATCGGTTGCGAATAATCGGCTTTAAAATTATATACTTTTTGTCCAGAAGCGTTATTTAAAACATTCGTATTCGAAATGTAAGAATTCAAACCAAAATCAACATCATTTTGACTGTAATTGAATCGGAAATCTAACTTTTTAGCCTTATCGGCAAATCGCTTTTGATAAGTAACTACAGCATCCTGACGCACATTCTTTGTATCACCTTTATCGGAAGTTTCAAAAATAGTATTGTCTCCTAACGTTCCGTAAGCATCTGTATAACTATTATTCTTATTATAAAACAAATCATAATTCAATAATAATCGATCATTTCCAAGATCAAAAGTCAATGCTGATTTTGTGAAAGTCCCGCGATTAATTCGGTCAGCTTCAGTATTAGACAAAACAGTCGTTAAATTGTTTTCTTTTTTAATGACACTCGACCATAACGCTCTTTCGGCATAATTTTGCCCCACATTAAACTGCCAACCAAAGTATTTATTTTTAGCATTCAACATTAAACTATTATTGGTTCTAACACGCAGATGATCATAAACAGTAAAATTAGTACTGTTTGTGTAGGTAGCGCTCAAATAATTCTTTGCTTTTTTATTGGTGATGATATTTAAAATGGCACCTCCAGAAGTGGCGGGAAATTCGGCTCCAGGATTGGTAATAATTTCGATTTTTTCTACCGAATTGGCAGGCATGCCTTCTAAAAAAGTAGTAAGTTCATTGGAAGAAATGTTTAATGGACGACCATCTAAAAAAACATCCAACTGCTTTCCTTGATACATCATCCCCGCTACTTCAGATGCGACAAGCCCTGGCAACTTTTTTACTCCTTCTAAAACTGATCCGGAATTTAAATAGGATTGGCTTGCAAATTCAAAAATGGTACGATCGGACTTTTGTTCGACCGCTTTTTTTTCCTTTACAATCGAAACTTCATTAAGCTGATTGGATTTTTCTTTGGTAGTTGTAGTACTTTCTTGCGCATTAGAAATGGATACTCCACTAAAAATGAGCGAAGTAGCTAAAATTATTTTTTTCATTAGTTTATTTAATTGCTCATAAGTGTTGAATTTATTAAAACTGTTACATTAAAATTGCAAAAAAAGTTAGTAAATTTGAGTGTATTCCTCAATTTAAAAATATGGAAAGAAGCACTCCAAAAAATGTTGACGATTATATTTCTTGGTTTCCAGAAGAAACTCAAAAATTATTAGTTGAGATACGAAATCTGATAAAAAAATATGCGCCTGAAGCAGAAGAAACTATAAGCTACAATATACCCGCCTATAAATTGCATGGAATTTTACTCTACTTTGCAGGTTATCAAAAACATGTCAGCATTTATCCTGCCCCTAGGGAGAATGCAATTTTTAAAGAAGAATTACAAAATTACAAAGGAGGAAAAGGAACCCTTCAGTTTCCATTAAACAAACCTCTACCTCATGATTTAATTCAGAGAATTATTGTTTTCCGAAAAGAAAAAAATGCTACCTCATTAAACCATTCAAAAAAGACAAAGTCTAATCATAAGAACCCCTAAAAACCACTCATTATGCGAAACTACTTTACTACCGTATTAATTGTTTTTGGAATGTCAATTTCATTGGGTCAAGAAAAAGATGCTCCCGAATTTGCTGGCGAAAACTTTAGCCTTGAAGGAGCATTAACGATGCTAAAAAAAGCAAGTACCATTGAAGAATTTGAACAATTAATAAACGACGAAAGAAATGATATTAATAATCTGGATTTAAATAACGACGGGAACATAGATTATATCACCGTAGAAGATGTTATTGAAAAAGACAGTCATGTTTTGGTCTTAACTGCTTTAGTTGGAGAAAACGAAAAGCAAGACATTGCTACCATTGTCATTGAAAAAACAGGAAACGAAGAAGCTCGTTTACAAATTTTTGGTGACGAAGATTTATATGCCGAAAACACCATTGCCGAACCATTTGAAACAAATGAAAAAATGGGTGCAGAAAAAGGACCTGCAATGCCTGAAATTATTACCAATCGTATAGTCGTTAATGTTTGGACGTGGCCAAGCGTTCGTTTTGTATTCGCTCCTGGCTATCAAGTTTGGATATCTCCCATACGATGGGCTGCATACCCTAGATGGTGGAAACCTTGGAGACCCATTCGTCATAGCCTTTTTATTGGACGTTGTCATGTGCATAAAGTGTATTTCCATCGTACACCAACTCGACGTGTAGTGGTTCATAAATCGTATAAAACCAGAAGACACACCTCAACAACAGTTGTCAAAAGTAAACGCGGCACAACCGTTATACACAAAGGTAGAGCTGGTAAAGTGAGAGCAGTTCATACTAGAAGAAGATAAACGAAAAACGTTCCAATTGCTGGAACGTTTTTTTTATTCAACACTTAAACCAAATCGTATTTCTGGAGTCTAATGATAAAACAAAAAGTTATGAATTCAAATTCTCTTTGGTCACTACGTTTGGGTTTTTCCAATTCACAGAGCGAACTAATTGCTGCTATCGGAATTGAAAAATTTTTAGAGCTTTCTTTTCAATCCAACTATGAAAAAGAAATACCGCGTTTTTTAGATGATAGTCCGAAGACCTTGGCCGAATTACGTGATAAACGCAAAACTTTAAAAGACGCTAATCCAGAAGAAGCAAAACAATTACTGATTAAAGAACTCCAAATTTCAAATCAAATGAAATCATGGTGGATCGCTAAAATGACAAGTGATAAATATCCACTTCGAGAAAAAATGACTTGTTTTTGGCACAATCATTTTGTGGCGACTTATCAAAAAGTGAAAGTAAATCACTGGATTTATCAGCACAATCAACTATTACGCGAAAATGCCTTTGGAAACTTTAAAGAACTCACCAAAAAAGTACTAAAAAGCAATGCAATGGTTCGCTATCTTGACAATGTAGACAATCGAAAAGATAAAATCAATGAAAATCTAAGTAGAGAACTTTTAGAACTATTTACACTTGGAATAGGCAATTATACTGAATCCGACATAAAAAATGGCGCGAAGGCATTGGCTGGATTGGGATTAGGCCAAAACGAAGCCATGTATCGTCCACAATTTGAAGACAACGATACCATAACCTATTTGGGACAAACGGGTGTTTTTAAAGCCGATGATTTAGTCGATATCATTTTTGAACAAAAAAACATTCCGTATTTCATTACTCAAAAAATTCTGAAATGGTTCATCGATGATAATCCCAAACAAGAATTGGTGACCTACTATGGTGATTATTTCCGTAAAGTCAATTTCGAAATCAAACCTTTATTACTCAAAATTTTCACAGAAGAATCTAAAAAAGATACCGCCGGATCTAAAATTAAAAATCCGTTAGAGTTTATACTACAAGTATTTTCTGAGTTAAATATTGATCTGCCAAATGACCAGATTTTAGTATTCTTTCTAAAAGAACAAGGTATGGATTTGTTTAATCAGCCCAATGTAAAAGGGTGGGAAGGTGGAAAAACATGGTTGACTTCCCAAATTTACATGCAACGTAATAATGTAGTCGATTTATTTTGTGCAGGAAAAACCATCAATCGGAAAATGTTCAAAACCGATGCAGGTGAAGCAAATAGGAGCACTCAAAATATAGCCGTTCAACTCGATTGGAAAAAAGGAACCAATAAAGAAATCATAAAGCAATTAACCAATCGTTTACTTTTTAGTGTGGATGAAACTACTCAAAAAGAGTTCGAAACTATTTTAAAATATGATTTTGATTCCGATGCTCAAAATGCCAAACAAGCGGTAATACGATTATTCAATGCCATCGTAAAAACACCCGAATTTCAGTTAATTTAATTCAGAAATCATGAACAGAAGAAATTTTTTATCGCTCACAGGAACACTTACAGGAGGAATGCTCCTACTTCCCGATTTTTTGTATGCTTATGGTTCACAACCCAACTTGATTATTGGAGAACAATGCTTAGTGTTTATTCAACTGAATGGTGGGAATGATGGCTTAAACACATTTGTCCCTTTTGATGATCCTAATTATTACTACAACCGACCAAAAATTGCGCTATCTAAAGACGATGTGATTGGTAAAAATAACGGCATGGCTTTTCATCCTGCTTTAAAAAGTTTGGCCCAAATTCAGCAAAACGGTGATTTAACAATCCTTCAAAATGTAGGATATCCGGAACCGAATCGATCGCATTTTCGCAGTCAAGAGATTTGGCAAACTGCAACATCATCCAATCAATATCTAAACGAAGGTTGGTTGGGCCGTTATCTTGATTTTCAATGTAAAGAACATACACCAACCGCTGGAATCAATATTGACAACATCGATAATTTGGCATTAAAAGGACAAGAACCGAATAGCATAACGGTTAAAGATCCTAACCGATTTAAAACAAAAAGTGATACGGATGAAAATGTAAAACTATCCAATAATCCGCAACTGGATTTTGTTCGAAAAATTGCCAATTCAGTAACCGAAGGCGCTGAAGAAATTCAAAAAGCCTTATCAAAAACAACACAAGAAATAAATTATCCCAAAACAGGCTTATCTAAAAATTTGGAATGGATTGCCCGTTTGATCAAAGGAAATTTAAACTCAAAAGTATACTACACTTCTTTGGGCGGATTTGATACGCACGACAATCAATTGGCTATTCATCAAAATAAGTTAACCGATTTAAACGATGCTGTTTTTTCGTTCTATTCTGATTTGAAAAAGGCAAATTTACTTCAAAATGTAACGATTGTCATTTTTTCAGAATTTGGAAGAAGAGTTAAAGACAATGGTAACGGGACCGATCATGGTACTGCCGCTCCGATGTTCATCATTGGCGGAAACAATAAAGGAAAAGTCGTCGGTAAAAATCCAGATTTAACCAATTTAGATAATGGTGATTTAAAATTCGAAACCGATTTCAGAAGTGTTTATGCAACACTTTTACAACAAAAATTGAATTTTGATTCTAGTAAAATTGGGATACAGAACAAACAATTAACAACTATTTTTTAAAAAAACCTGAAACTCATGGCCCTAAACTCATAACTATCTTTTATATTTGTCGGCTTTTTAAAAATGAAAAATATGGCAAATAATAGTGTATTAAAAGGAGTTTTTTTGGTTGGTTTAGGTGCAGCGAGTTATGGAATGTTGGCGACTTTTGTTAGACTAGCGTATAATGATAAAGGGATGACTGGATTGCCATTTACTCCAGCTGAAGTAATTAGTGCACAATTTATTTTAGGGATTTTAGTCGTTTTACTGATTAATGCTTTTCAAAAAGCGAAAAAGGGAACAGAAGTAGTTCAATCTACAAAAAAAGACATTATTCAACTAATGATTACCGGAACTTCTACCGGGTTAACCAGTATTTTTTATTATTTGGCAGTCAAATACATACCCGTATCTATTGGAATTGTATTATTGATGCAAACCGTATGGATGGGGCTTTTACTAGAAATTATTTTAGAAAAAAGAAGACCTTCCACTATAAAAATAGTCGCTGTGGGTATCGTTTTATTGGGTACCGTTTTAGCCACTAACATTCTTCAAAACCAAGTAGCATTAGATTGGAGAGGAATTGTATTAGGACTGTTGGCTGCTGCTTCGTTTACCACAACGATGTATAGCGCCAATAAAGTGGCCACTAACGTTTCCTCAGCGCAACGAAGTTTATATATGCTTTTAGGTGGATTTGTAATTGTTATTTTCTTTACTCTATTTACTCAAAATACGCCCTTCAACTATGACATCTTCTTCAAATGGGGAATCATTTTAGCACTTTTTGGAACCGTTATTCCTCCAATGCTTATGAATGCTGGATTTCCTCATACCGGAATTAGTTTAGGAAGTATTGTTGCCTCCTTAGAGTTGCCTGTTTCGGTTTCGATGGCATTTTTAATTCTGAATGAAACCGTAGTGTTTTCGCAATGGATCGGAATTGCTCTAATCATTTTTGCGATTGTCATTATGAACATTCAATTTTCAAAAAAATAATATTCTACTCCTTTTTATAATATTTTTTAGGTAAATTCGTAAGAAATAACTTCTTTATGAGTTTACCTTGGCATTTATATATAATGGCTTTGCTCTACTTTGTAGCGGGTATAAACCATTTCAGAAACCCCAGAATTTATCTAAAAATCATTCCGGCTTACCTACCCAATCCCAAATTAATTAATAGTTTGAGTGGTCTTGCAGAAATTATTTTAGCCATTGGATTATGTATTCCATTCACCTCAAAATTATCTGCTTGGGGAATAATAGCCTTGCTAATGGCCATATTTCCAGCAAATCTCTACATGTTACAAAATGAACAAGCCGCATTAAGATTACCCAAATGGGTACGATTGATTCGATTGCCCTTACAAGGAATTCTTATCTATTGGGCATTTATTTATACTTCGTAATAACTAAACTTAATAAACTATGAAAAAACTATTAGCAGAATCATTTGGAACCTTTTGGTTAGTATTTGGTGGTTGTGGAAGTGCTTTATTTGCTGCCGGCTACCCTGAATTAGGAATAGGATTTGCAGGCGTCGCACTTGCTTTTGGATTAACGGTATTAACAATGGCCTATGCTGTTGGACATATTTCTGGTGGTCATTTTAACCCTGCAGTGACTGTAGGATTATGGGCTGGCGGACGATTTCAAGGAAAAGACATTCCATCGTATATTGTAGCGCAATGTGTTGGGGCACTTGCCGCTGCGGGTTGCTTGTACACTATTTTACTGGGAAAAACAGGTTTTACAATGGACAATACCAAAGCAAGCGTTTTCGCTACAAATGGTTATGGAGCATTCTCTCCCGACGGATACAATATGGCATCTGTTTTTATAGCCGAATTTTTACTCACTATGTTTTTCCTAATCATCATTCTTGGTGCTACCGACCGCTTAGCGAATGGAAAATTTGCAGGAATTGCCATTGGATTAGGACTGACATTAATTCATTTAATCAGTATTCCGATATCCAATACTTCGGTAAACCCGGCACGTTCCTTATCACAAGCAATCTTTGCAGGCGGAATTCCTATGCAACAAGTTTGGGTGTTTTGGGTCGCTCCTATTTTTGGGGCTATCATTGGTGGTTGGATGTATACCTATATTCTTCAAAAGAAAAATTAAACCCATTTTATATAACGAAAAAGCGATAGAATTTCTATCGCTTTTTTTATTTTTGAAGCATGAGTTTATTCCCAGATGAAAAAATAGTCTTTGATTTACCCGATGCCGAAATTGAATATTTCCCTAATTTTATTTCGACGGAGAAAGCCAATATACTTTTCGAAAAACTAAAAACTGAAATTCCGTGGCAACAAGACACCCTAACCGTTTACGGTAAAAATCATTTACAACCCCGACTGACCGCTTTGTTCGGCAATGAAGGGAAACCTTATGGCTATTCTAACATTGTCATGCAACCTCATATTTGGAATCCTTTATTGACTTTTTTAAAAGAAGAAGTGGAAAAGGTATGTCAAGAAAATTTTACGACTGTTTTGCTTAATTACTACCGAAACGGACAAGACAGCAACGGTTGGCATGCCGATAATGAAAAAGAATTGGGTCGAAATCCCATTATTGCTTCTTTAAGTTTTGGACAAGAAAGAGTTTTTCAACTGAAGCATAACACTATTGAAACCGCAAAACAAAACATTGTATTACAACATGGCAGTTTGTTGCTTATGAAAGGGACTACACAACACTTTTGGAAACATCAAATTCCGAAAACAAAAAAAGAAATTGGAAGCCGAATTAATTTGACCTTCCGAATTATTAAATAAAAGTTTTGCTTAAATTTGAAAAACCAATCGACACAACTACTATGATTAATGAAATTATTCACTATTTCGAAACCATTCCTTCTTCGCACCGAAGTATCATTTTATTTGGAGGAATAGCCCTCTTTTGGATTATCGAAAGTGGTCTTCCGCTTTTTAATTTTAAATACAATAAAGTAGGCCACGCCGGAATTAATCTGTTTTTTACATTTACTACCATCTTAATTAATTTTTCGATGGCTTTCCTATTATTTTCTGTCTCCGTTTGGACAGCAGAAAACAAATTCGGAATCCTACATTGGTTACACATAGACAATCTTTGGCTACAAGCCATCATCGGATTGTTATTTATGGATTTAATCGGAGCCTATTCGGCACATTACGTACAACATAAAACTAAATCTTTGTGGCGCTTTCACTTAATTCACCATACTGATACTTGGATTGATACTACTTCGGCCAATCGTCATCATCCTGGAGAAAGTGTGATTCGTTTTATCTTCACTATGCTTGCCATTTTAGTGGTTGGTGCTCCAATTTGGCTGTTTTTTATGTATCAGTCGTTTTCCGTTTTCTTATCGCAATTCAATCATGCCAATATGAAAATGCCTCGAAATCTAGACAAATGGATCAGTTATCTTATTGTTTCGCCTGATATGCATAAAATTCACCATCATTACCAATTACCGTATACAGATAGTAATTATGGAAATATTTTCTCTGTTTGGGACCGATTATTTGGTACTTTTATGGTGATGCCTCGCGAAGAAATTATCTACGGAGTAGACACGCACATGGCACCAGAAGAAAATAATAATCTGAAAAATTTATTAGCTATTCCGTTTCAAAAATATCGCCATTCAGATTCATAAAAAAATTTTAAAAACTAAATACTTTTTAGTAATATTGGTATATAAATTGCATACATTGATATTAAAATACTATTTTATAAATGAGAAAAAGTAAAATAGCTGATTTAGACAGAGAAACATTAGAAAGACTAATCAGCATGGCACAAGAAGAGCGCAAACCTTTTGAAGTGATCAAAGAAGAATTTGGCATTAGCGAAAATGAAGTGACCGAATTATTGCGCAAAAGATTATCTAAAGAGCAGTTTGAACTTTGGAAAAAGAAAGTTACGGCTTCTAAACCCAAACTGAAGCAAGTCAATATTGATGAATTTGATGACGACTTAGACGGAAAATATTATTTGAAAAATAAATTTGATTAAATAGCAACTCCTGAAATATTTCAGGAGTTTTTTTGTAACATTTTTTTTAAAATACAGACTTATAGACAAAACAATCAAAAAATGAAAAAAATAATTTATTCTTTAGCCATTGCTTCTTTACTGATAAGTTGTAAATCGGCACAAACCACAAATGTTACCCCAGAAGTTAGTGTAAACATTGACTTGAATAACATTAAAGACGACAAAGTAATGGTAACCGTGTTGCCAACAGCTTCTACTGAAGATGTAATCACTTTCAATATCCCTAAAACCGTTCCGGGGACCTACTCTACTGATAATTATGGTCGCTTTATCGAAAATGTAAAAGCGTACGATGTCAAAGGAAATACTCTTGCTGTTGCCAAAATGGATGATAACACTTGGCGAATTAGCGGTGCTAAAAAACTTTCAAAAGTAACTTACTGGGTGAATGACACTTATGACACCGAAGTAAGTGGCGGTATGGGTGGTAAAGATGTGTTCTCTCCAGCGGGAACCAATATTGACCCAAACTGTTTTATGATTAATACACACGGATTTGTAGGTTATTTTTCCGATAAAAAAGAAGTGCCTTACACTTTAACAGTGAATCATTCTGACCAACTGTTTGGTGCTACAGCTCTTGTTGATACCGACGCGAGTAATGCTGTCGATACTTTTAAATTGCCGAGATATGCTACTTTAGTAGACCATCCAATCATGTACACCAAACCAGATTACACCACTTTCAAAGTTGGTGATATGGATATTTTGATCAGTGTGTATTCGCCAACCGGAAAATTTAATGCTAAAAGCATCACTCCAGCAATGGAAAAAATGATGAATGCGCAAAAGAAATTTTTGGGTCCAATCAACAATACTAAAAAATATGCCGTGCTTGTGTATTTATCAGACATGATGAAATCGGATGCAAAAGGATTTGGTGCGTTAGAACATACTACTTCAACGACAGTTGTAATGCCGGAAATGATGCCAGCAGATCAAATGGACGAACAATTAAAAGACATTGTTTCACACGAATTTTTTCATATCGTGACGCCACTTGGAATCCATGCGAACGAAATTCACTACTTCGATTTTAATGCTCCAAAAATGTCGAAGCACTTATGGATGTATGAAGGGGTGACGGAATATTTTGCCAATTTATTTCAAATAAACCAAGGCTTAATTACCGAAGAAGAGTTTTATGGAAGAATGGCTGACAAAATCCACCAAGCTTCTGGAATGAATGACACGATGCCATTTACACAAATGAGTGCCAATGTACTTACCACTCCATACAAAGATCAATATTTAAATGTATATCAAAAAGGAGCCTTAATTGGAATGTGTGTGGATATGATTATCCGTGAAAAAAGCAACGGAGAAAGAGGTATTTTAGATTTAATGCAAAAATTAAATAACGAATACGGAATCAACAAACCATTCAAAGATGAAGAGTTATTTGATAAAATTGTTTCTTTAACCTATCCTGAAGTGGGTGAATTTTTCAAAACGTATGTAGAAGGTCCAACCCCAATTCCGTATGAACAATTCTTCAAAAAAATGGGTATTACACAGTCGGAAACAAAAATCCCTGGAAATGTATTCATAAAAGGTCAAACACCTAACATTACCGTAAATCAAGCGACGAAAGAAATCATCGTGTTGCCTGGAATTGAATTACCAGAGTTTTATGGTGTTTTAGGAATTAAAAACGGCGATATTATTACGGGTATAAATGGTAAAAATTATAACTTGGACAATATCTATGATATGATTTCAGCAAGTCAGAATTGGAAAGAAAACGATCCGATAACAGTATCTTTAAAACGTGAAGGGAAAGCATTGGAAGTAAAAGGCAACGTAAAATTACCTTACGAACAAGCGGTTGGTTATAAAGCAACCGATGATTCTAAAAAAGCATTAAAAGATGCATGGTTAAAAGGATAAATTAATCCAAAAAAATAGTTTAAATCCTCATTTTGATATTCAATTTGAGGATTTTTTTATTACTTTGCGGCAAATTTATAAAACTATGTACAAAGTTATTGTTGCTTTATTTTCTGTTTTCTTATTGGGTTCATGTTCAGATAACAAACTGAATGAAAATGAAGTATTAATTACAGGAACTATTAAAGGATTAAAAAAAGGAAAATTATACATCCAAAGAGTTGAAGACACTACTCTAGTGGCTTTAGATACTATTGTATTGAATGGATCATCAACCTTTGAAAGCAAAATAAAACTAGACTCACCCGAAATGTTGTATTTGTTTGTAGATCGTGGTGTAACAAATTCTATTGACAATAATTTATTGTTTTTCGCCGAGCCAGGAAAAATAAATATTGATACTAATTTGGACACTTTTTTAGCGAGTTCCAAAATTACGGGATCAAAAAATCAAGAATTGTACGAACAATACAAGGATATTATTTCCAAATTTAACGACCAGCAATTAGAGTTGTTACACGCGCAAATTATGGGCGAAAAAGGAGCTAAAAATTATTCGGCAGAAGCAAATAGTAAAAAACAAGATGATTTATTAAAACGTCGTTATTTATACGCCGCTAACTTTGCTTTATCAAATGCAAATTACGAAGTAGCCCCTTATATTGCTTTAACTGATATTTACGATATGCAGCCTCGTTTTTTAGATTCGATACACAACAAAATGAGTCCAAAAGTAGCACAATCGAAATACGGAAAAAAATTCACTAGCTATTTAAAAGAACAGAAAAAGAACAATTAGGTTTCAGTCTAATTTTCACAATTTTTCAATTCACTCCTATCTAATTATAAAAAACTTATAGCTATATTTGTTATATATATAAGCCATTATGATTAGTTTGACGCCATACACCTTTACATTAGGGGAACACCGTAATCAGAAAGTCATTTTCATTCGATTTGACAAAAATCCTGTTCATCTTTCAGAAGTTAAAAAATTAGTAGGTTCCTCTTGGAGTCAAACTAATCAGTGCTGGTATGTTCCAGATGTTATTGAATACCGAAAAAAGTTTAATCTTTTAACCGATTATACTATTGGCACCAAAACACTTTCCAAAATCAATCCCCACAATCAGAAGGAATTAGAGCGATTGGTAAATCAACTCCGATTAAAAGGGTATAGTCCAAGTACCATTCGATGTTATAGTCAGGAATTTGCCCAATTTTTATATTTTATCAAAGACAAAGCATCAAACACCTGCAATGAAGTGGAAGTCCGCGAGTTTTTATTGCATTGCATCACCGAATTAAAATTAAAAGAAAACACTTTACACAGTAGGATTAGCGGAATCAAATTTTATTATGAACAAGTGTTGTTTCAGCCTCGAATTTTTGTTGAAATTCCGCGACCGAAAAAGCAACTTAAGTTGCCCAAAGCATTAAATTCGGACGAAGTGAGACGTATTTTTATGGCTTCAAAAAACCTAAAACACAATACAATGCTCAAATTGTGTTACGGAATGGGTTTGCGATTGTCTGAAATTATAAATCTTAAAATTTCGGATATTGACAGTCGAACGATGTTGGTGTATGTAGAGCGTGGTAAAGGAAAAAAAGATCGTTATGTTAATTTACCCGACAGTATTTTATTTCAATTGCGGGAATACTATTTATCTTATAAACCAAAAGAATACCTCTTTGAAGGACAGTACGGTGGACAATACTCTAGTCGATCGTTACAAAAAGTATTTAAAGATGCATTGCATGAAGCACAAATAAGAAAAAAAGTAGGTATCCACAGTTTGCGTCACAGTTATGCCACCCATTTATTAGAAAACGGAACCGATATACGTTTCATTCAAGAATTATTGGGTCACAATAGCATTAGCACCACATTATTATACACCAATGTAACCGATAGAACCTTGCGCAAAATTGTGAGTCCCTTAGATTTTTTATGAAAAATACGCTATATTTGAAATCAAGAATTCAGAAAAAAAACAATTCGAATTACGCAATACATTTTTTTGAATTGTTTTTTATAAACCCTTTAAAAATAGACTTTAGATAGAAATGCCGGAATTTTCAGGTACAGCTATTTAAGAGTTAACGGCAAGTTTGCCAAAAAAATTTCGCATAAAACAACAATCGAATGGGATTTGGATTCAACCTTTTTTTCATACTTATATTAATTCCTCTATCAATAATATTATTAATTTCTTGGGGTGTTTCAAGGAAAAAAATATTTGGTAAAGCTCTTAGTGGAATTTGGATTGCAGTTATTGGATTAGTTTTATTAGTATCAATAATAAATTTACTCGTAAGTTCAAGCGAATTGGATAGAGATGATATTTATGGAGAATATGTTATTGACAGAACTAAATATTCTGGGAAACAATCCGATTGGCAATATGAACATTTTCGATTTGAAATTAACCAAAATGATGAAATTCTATTTCATGTAACCGAGAAAGCTAAAATTACAAAAACTTACAAAGGAAAAATTCATTTTTTAGAACAATATCAAGTTCCACGAATTGTTTTAAATTTTGAAAATTCAAAACATCATATCGTAAATGAAAATCCAACTTTATATAGAAAAGGAAAAACATTTTACTATGTGTTTCATTCTTCCAAATTTGGAAATGTATTCTTTACAAAAGACAAATGGAAAGAAATTGGCAGATGAATTAAATTATAAAACCAGCCGTTAACAGCGGTTTGGCGCCATAGCTAGTTAAATCTTCCGTCGGAAACCTAACGGTTTCCTCAAACCCTTCCCCACGAAGAAAATTTTTCGTAAATTGCCGCAACGGCGCCAAGCCGCCGGACGTTAGCAGCCATATTAAAAAAACCTCTGGAATTCAATATGTTTTGGAATAAAAAGAAAAAACCATCTGTTACAGAAGATGACAAAAAATGGATCGAGGAAAGTTTTATTTTCCTTCGTGAAATTTTAGGGAATGAACACTTCGATAGCTTAAGAACCATTACTCCAACTAAAAATTATTACAATTGGACTTTTAAAGGTAATGAAGAAGATGCTGAATTCGTCCTAGAAAGGACAAAAGAGTTAATGCAAATAGAAGATTCTAACATCCGTATTGAATACTTTTCTGATCAACCTATTGAAATGGCTGATGGAACAATTCTATCTAGTCCAGCTGATATTAATGGGAAATGGCAAAGTGCAACTGGTGTTTATAAAGAACTTGAAAATGAAAAAATTATCTACATTGAAAAAGGGCAATTAAAAAATACTTTTTCCCTAATTGCTACAATTGCTCATGAATTATCACACTTCATTTTGCTTGGGGAAAACAGAATCGAAGAAAATGATGAATATTTAACCGATTTAACAGCTTTAACATATGGCTTTGGAATATTTCTAGGTAACTCAAGATTTCAACATTCCAAATTTCAAAACATTTCTCATTCAGGATGGCAAATGAGTAGTCAAGGATATTTACCTGAACAAGTAATCGCTTATGCAATGGCTTGGTTAAGCATTCACAGAAACGAATCAACTGAATATGAAAAATACTTAAATAATGGTATGGCTAAATTTTTCACTCAAAATATCGAATATCTACAAACAAATAATGAATAAATACGGCTGCTAACAGCGGTTTCACGAAATGGCGAGAATATTGCTAAATTCATATTTATATTTCGCTATTAAATTTTATCTTAGTGGAAAATATTTCGTCCCGAGGTTCGCCACTTCGTGAAGCCGGCGGGACGTTGTGCGTCAGTTTTGAATACCGTGTAAAAAAACTTAGAAAATAAAAAATGAATAGACTCTATATTTTAATTGTTTCAATTGTCTTTTTTAGCTGTAACTCAAAAATTGACAAACCAAAAAATGGCAGTTCTGAAAAAAAAATTCAAAAAAAAGTTAAAACAATTTTGAGAAATGATTCTGAAAAAAATTCATCTATTATTTACGATACTTTAGTCTTTACTGAATTTATGAAAGGTAACTCATTAGATAAGAAAATTAATGAAAGTAAAGACAAACTACATTTCTATAAAAAGTTCATTAAATCAAGTGAAATTAATCAACTACAAATAATTGATGAGAAACATACGAAAACTGAAATAAAATATTTGGGCGAATTAAAAGATATTGATAATGAAAACTCTTATAAAGTTATTACAAATTTCAAGATAATTGGAATTGGCGAAATGTTATCACCTCGAGGAAGAAGTGAAATAGCATTTATTGACAGTAAAAATAACATCATGGTTTATGACATGGGAATGCCTGAAAATTTACCAAACTATATTGAAAATAACACTCTCTTTTTTGAAATTGAAAAAACAAAAATCGGAATACTAATTTCTGGTGGTCTTGCTCCTATACTCTGTTTGCCGAAAATTGGATGTAATGAATAAACCGAACGCACAACAGCGGTTTGCTTCAATGGCTACTTCCGGATTTTCCTACGGAAAATCCGCTGCTGAATGGAATGTTTTGTTATATTTGTAATGGCTTGGTGTTGGTGCAACGCCACTGAGAGCAAGCCGCAGAACGTTATGGGCAAGTTTTAGAAAAATCACAATCAATTGAACCTTATTCTTTATGTTGTATGTTATTATTATATCAATTGTCTTATTTATTCTCTATTACACATTTAAAAAGGATAAAGACAATCTCGAAATTAACCAATTCGAAACAGATTTAGGTCCGAAAAGAGGAACAGTATCTGAAAGAGCTTTGGTATCAAAACTTTCACAATATGGAATTCCATCTCAAACAATTTTTCATGATTTATACTTAAAAAAATATTATGGAAAGTATTCGCAAATCGATTTAGTTGTTCCAACTAAAGTAGGCATTCTAGTATTTGAAGTAAAAGATTATAGTGGTTGGATTTTTGGAACTGGATATAAACCTCAATGGGCACAAATTTTAAACTACGGAAGAGATAAATATTATTTTTATAATCCAATTTTACAAAATGCTAAACATATTGATGATTTAAAAAAACAACTTAAACAGTTCGAAAATATTCCTTTTTATTCAATTATAGTTTTTTATGGAAACTGTAGTCTTAAAGAAATTAATTTTGTTCCTAACAATACTTTCGTAGTCAAATCTGGAAGAGTATTAGAAGTCGTAGAAAAAATTCTCTCTGAAAGTATTCTGGCAAATTATTCTAATAAAAGAGAAATAGTAAATTTATTAGAGCAAGCTGTAAAAAATGGTGAAAACAACGAAGTTATACTTCAGCATTCTAAAAATATAAATGATATGCTTGGAAAAGAGCGAGTTTACAATTAAACCAGCCCATAACAGCGGTTTGGCTCAATAGCTACTTTTAGCTTTAACAGCAACATTCGATTTTCCGCTGAAAATCTTATCTTAGCAAGAAAATAAATCATTCCACGCAGTCGCTACTGCGCCAAGCCGCGGAACGTTACTGGCAAGCGTAGAAATTTACGGTAAAATAAAAAGTATGAATAAATCTGAGCAAGAATTAGAAAAACAAGAATCTGAGATTAGAAGAAACTTAGCTTATGTTTTTATTCCAATCGCTTTATTCATTGCAATTATATTTACATACCAAAACAACTCTTTAGACTACAAAAGAGAAAAATATTTGGAAAGCAAAGAAACAGAATTCAACGGAAAAATAACTGACAAGAAAGAAGATGGAGATTATCCTAGAGCTTCAAGGTTTATGATTTTGAATGACTACAATGAAGTTCAAATTCCAAACAGTATTTATTATCAAATAAATGTTGGCGATTCTGTTTATAAAGAAAGAGGAAAAGATACTGCATATTATTACTTGAAAAATGGAAAAGTACTAGTTCAAGACTGTAACGAATACTTAAGAAAAGAATACCTAAAATTGAAAAGTAAAGAAAAAGAAAAATATAACGCCAGCCAGTAACAGCGGTTTGGCGTAATAACTAGATTAATTTTAACTTCAAGTTCTTCTTCACGAAAAAATTTTATCTTTAACAGAAAATAATCAGTTCGCTGGCTTCGCTACTACGCCAAGCCGCCGGACGTTAGTGGCAATACTAAAACTTCACGATGAAAAAATATCATATTATAATAATTTCACTTTTTTTTCTTTTTGGTTGTAAGAAAAATAACAATACTGAGAAAAAAAATTCAGAAATTATAACTGACCAAAAGTACACGGAAATAATTGACAACAAACTTATTTATGAGTTGATTAACCAAGTACTTTCAGAAAATAAACTCTACAAAGATTGTGGAGCTATAATGGATAGAAAGACTTTTATAATCAAAAATGGTGATGAATTACTACTAGAAGAAATTGACAGTCTTTTTACAGAAAGTGATAAAAAATTCATTCTAAAACAGTTTCGAAATGGAAATAGATTCGTTTTAAATCAAAAGTTCATCAAGAGTAAAAAAATTATAGAACTTGATTCGACAGTAAATTCAAAAGAGCAAAGAGATAAGTATTGGAAAAAAATAAGTTTAGAAAATAATTGTATTGGATATTTTTATATTCCTCTATTTAACCTTAAAAAAAATACTGCAATTATTGAATGTGGAATTAATGATGAAAGTGGAATATTCATATATAAGCTCAACAAAGAAAATAAATGGGAATTATCTAGAACTCTTCAAAGGCTAATTGAATAAAAGTACTGCCACTAACAGCGGTTTGGCGCCATTGCTAGTAACCCGTCCGTCGGAAACCTGACGGTTTCCTCAAATCTTTTCTCACGCAAGAAAATTTTTCGTAAATTGCCGCAACGGCAAGCCAAGCCGCAGGACGTTAGCTGTCATGTAAAAACCGAAACAACAAAGTAAAGTCTAAATTGAAAAAATTCATTTTCATATTTCCTATAATTCTTATGTTCTCGTGTGCAGAACAAAAATATATTGCGGGCTTAAGTAAAGAAATTGAAACACTGGAAAAAACAGTATTTCCATGTCCTGAAAATCAACAATCAATTTTCAAATCAAGAAATTCAAAACTTAGAACTAAAATCATAAATTCTCAATTAGAAAATATTAAAAAAACAAAAAGTAATGAATTTTATGTGATAGAAAGTTATAATTATGATTGGGGTTATAATTATTCTATATACTTAATTATTGACGGAAAAGTTATTGGTTTTGAAAAAGATGATTTTTTAAAATCTTACAATAAATTCGAAGTTGATTTATACGATTATAAAAAAAGAATCACACTTCTTAACGAAAAAAAATATGCAGAAATTGAGAAACTTTACTTTGAAAAATGTCTCACATCCACCCATATTTTTGTAATCTCAAAAGAAATGAAACTAATACATTCATCTGTCAATTTAGACTGTTACAGTTACAATAATGAATATTAAAATACACGACAGCTAACAGTGGTTTGGCGCCATTGCGGGTTGCAGTTTAACCAGGTGCTGATTTTCCGCAGGAAAATCTTATCTTAGCGGAAAACAAATTAATCACGAAACCACAACGGCAAGCCAAGCCACGGGACGTTAGTAGCCATTATAAAACCGAAATGTAATATGATGTTAGCATCAAAATTCATAAATACATGTTTAATAATTTTGATTTCTTTTATGGCATTCAGTTGCAGAAATGAAATTTCCCCTAAGACAATTAAAATTATTGATCCACTAAAAAATTACAATGCATTTTATGTGTTAGATACATTACCAAAATCAATTACTAAAGAATTGGAAAATAAAGCTACTGTAAATGAGCTTAACTTATTAATTGATAATTATAAAAATCCATATATAAAAGCTGTTGCTATAAATGCTCTAATTAATAAAGACAACGATTATGCGTTTGATTTGTTTGAAAAACTCTTGAACGCAAAAGATAGTATTATTTTCAGAACTGAATGTTTAAAAGACAAAATTTCATTACCAGCTTACATTTTTGACTCAACAATTTTTTCAGACCAAAAGAAACTAACTGAACAGAAAGAAATTAACAAACTAAAGTTTTTTAAAATAATATTTAATCAAGATAAGCTAAATGAAGATTTAGTAGATGAAATGTATTTATGGTTACCTAATTCTGAGGAATATTATCAAAAAATTAGACAAAGCATATTAAAAACTAAATCAAAAAAATTACTTCAATCGTTAAGTAAATTCAAAAAAAAGCAAGATATAAATCTTATAAAAAGTTTTGAAATAGATTCTTTCATTGCTATCAGAATTTTTCCTGACGATGCTTTTTTAGAAATGTTTGAAAAATATATGAGTGAAAATAACATGTGGGAATATAAAAGAGCTCTTGTTCAATATCCTAGAGAAAAAAGCAAAAGAATTTATGACAAAATCGAAAATTATAATAAGTCCAAAATAAATAACGGCTACTAACAGCGGTTTCATGAAATAGCGGTAGCTGTTTAAGTCGGTTGCCGATTTTCCGCTGGAAAATCTTATATTAGCAGAAAACAAAAAAATCACGAACTCCGCCACTTCATGAAGCCGCAGGACGTTAGCAGAAAATTTTGAAAAACGAGACGAATACAAAATGACCAATAAAAAAAAGATTACCAAAAAGAAATCAATTAAAGTAGAATTACCTTTCTATAAAAAATGGTCAACTTATTTATATCTAATTGGTGGTTTGCTTTTAATCTTCTTGATATATATTATATACAGAGTTCAAATAAGCGATAGAAAATTATTTACTTTAAGTTTTATTCCATTGCTATTAGGAATAATATATGAAAACAAAAGGCTTTCAACTGACTGGAAAATTATTGCTCTAAAAGTTTTAGGTTCACTTATTTTTAGTTTTTTAGTGTTTTTACCTGGAAAAAGAGAAAGAAATTACGATTTTGAAAATCATATTGAAGCATGGCCTTTCTATTTTTTAGCAGTTTTTGTATTAATTTCAGTAATAATTCATGACAAGAAAGTTGTCCCAAAACTAACAGAAGGAATTACATTAATACAATCTATTTCGATAATATATTGGATTTTTGACTATAAATTTTTTGAAAACATAAATCTGTTTTCATCGATATTAATATCAGTATCATTCTTAATCTCATTATATTCTTTAATTCACGCATTTACCTACATTACTTTAAGTAGAAATGCAAGGCTTTACCTAAGCATTTGGAGTTCAATAATAATGATAATTTTTGCCGTTGAGCATATATTTAGAGTTTTTGACAGTCCAAATATTGAAGAAACTAACATTTTAAATGGTTCGATAATAACTCTACAATACTTTCTTTTGGGGGTATCCTCAATGTACATTTTACAGAATTTTTTCATGTTAGCAGAGTACTTACCAAGTAAAAATAGATTTTATGATAAAGAACATCTAAAAGACATTAAAACTATGACCAAAACGCATATTGAGAGATATTCAGACAAACAGGTAATGAAACTTGATTCTTTATTTTGCCTACTGTATAGTTCGTCATTATACTTCATAAATTTTAAATATCAAATAATTCCAAGACAAACAGCCATCTGGGTTATAATCTTAACTTTTCCGTATATTATATATTTAAAAGAAAAAATATTCCCACAAGAAATTTAAAAGAAAAAATATTCCCACAAGAAGACGAAATGGAAGAATAAATCTTCTGCTAACAGCGGTTTCACGAAATGGCGAGAGCTGTTTAATCCGGTTGCCGATTTTCCGCTGGAAAATCTTATATTAGCAGAAACAAATCAGTCACGAACTTCGCCACTTCGTGAAGCCGGCGGGACGTTATAGGCAATTTTACGGAACACCGTACCAACAGACAAGACGATGAAATTTGACAAATATTTTCCGACTGAACAACTTAAACCCTATATCAAATATTTTGTAGTGTCAGAGAATGCTATGGAAAATGAATATAAAGTTTTCCCATCATCTGGACTAGTAATTGGTTTTCAATACAAAGGACAACTAGCAACTGTAAAAGAAAATACAATAAGCAAACTGACATCAGCAGGAATTACAGGGATTTCTGACAGCTATAAGATTTTTAAAAATTCAAACGATATAGGAACTGTTCTGGTGTTTTTTACGGAAATTGGATTTACTCATTTTGCTTCACATCCTGCCAATGAATTGTTCAATTTAAGTCTTTCTCTTGACGATATTTTTAAAAAAAACAGCATAATAGAAGTTGAAGAAAAATTAGCATTTGCCAAAACAGACAAACTTCGGATAAAAATTGTAGAGCAGTTTTTAGTATCCCAGCTAAAAGATATTCAAACAGACAAATTAATAATTGAAGCGGTTAAACTTATTTACCAAAGTAATGGAACAATCCGTATAAAAGAACTGAACGAAAAACTTTTTATTAGCCAAAGCCCATTCGAGAAGCGGTTTAGAAAAGTGGTTGGAACAACAGCCAAAAAATTTGCTTCCATTGTTCGCTTCAACACCGTTCTTGACAATCTAAGCAAAACAAAAACGCTGACTGAGATTTGCTACGAAAACAATTTCTTTGACCAAGCCCACTTTATTAAAGACTTCAAACAGTTTACGGGCGACACTCCCGAAAATTTCAAACGCTTCTTGTAGAAAAACGATTTTTTACAATTACAGGGGTTTTCATCATCGCATCTTTGCATAGTAATCTTAATGTAAAGACAAATGATAAAACCAATTCTAAAATCGACAATCATATTATCAAATTTGAGCATTATGATTGCATGTAATTCAACAAATTGTTTAACAATTAAAAATCAAGAAAAAATGTTTACAGTAGATCAAATCAAAGAAAAATTGATGCAAGTAAAAACAGGAGCTGACTTTCCTCTTTTGGCAATAAACCTCAAAAATATCGGGGTAACTTATTATGAAACCAAAATGAAAGATGGACGAAATGTTTATCACGGAGAAAATGGTTTCGAACTTTTGACAGGACCAAACTATGAGCCAATGACAGTTGCCGACATAGTAAATTTGGAACAACTGAAAGTGGATATTACTAACCATCAACAAGGTAAGTCCAATTATTTTGAAATTAGCCGTAAATGTGCTGACAACGGAATTGAAAAATGGGTGGTAAGTTTAATAACTATGACTTGTACTTACTTTGATAAAGAAGGGAATAAAGTTTGGATTGAACAAATTCCCGATTCTTCCATTCAAACACCAACTTTTACAGCAGAACAATTAATGGCAACTCACAGTAAAGTGAAATCAGGTGCAGACTTTCCATCTTACATCAAAGAAATTAAAGCAATGGGTGTAACTCATTATGAAACCTATGTAAATGATGGTCATATTAATTATTACGGAGAAAATAATTATGTTGCAAAAGTTCCTGCAAAATATGAAACTATGACAATTGCTGAGAATTCAAATATGGAAGTATTTAAGGCTGAATTATTGGCTCATCAACACGGCAAAACGGACTTTTTAACTTTCATTAAAATGTGTGCTGAAACTGGTATTGAGAAATGGGATGTTTGTATGGATAAAATGACTTGTACTTATTACGATAAAGAAGGGAACGAAATTTTAGTTGAAGAAATTCCACAAAATTAACACGATGAAAGATTTAAATTTAAAAGAATGGAACGATGACGCTTTCATCGTTCCATTGCATAATAATGAGCAATTTCAATGCTACGGAAATAAACTCAAAATAATTATTCCTACTACTTTAACGAACAATCAATTTGGACTATATGAAATTGAAATGGAAGCTAATGCGAGAGGTCCGAAATTGCATTATCATAAACAAATGGACGAAACATTTATAATCGAGGAAGGAACCTTGACGGTTCTAACAGGTAATGGAGAAGTACAGGCAGAAGCAGGAACAGTAATTCATATACCAAGATTATCTGTTCACGGCTATAACAATAATTCGGATGGAATTGTGAAAATGAAAATGATTTTCAATCCAGGATTTGGTAGAGAAGACTTTTTTAGAAAAATGTATCAAATGCTTGAAGAAAATCCGGATGATTTGTCAGCATTTCAAAAATTGTATCTCGAAAATGATAGCTTTACACTTGATGAAAAGAATATGATACCAATGCGTGACAAAAATAAAAACTGCCTATAACAACGGTTTGGCACAATAGCTACAAATCAATAAACAACAACGTTCGATTTTCCGCTGGAAAATCTTATCTTAGCAAGAAATAATCGTTCCACGAAGTCGCTACTGCGCCAAGCCGCCGGACGTTAGCAGAAATAATTTATCATCAGGATGTTTCAAAGAATCAAAAATCTTTTTATACCATCAGTTCAAATCAAAATAAGTGATGAAACTAATTTGAATGTCGAACAATATATAAACCCATTACTAGAAGAATTTTTCACCATTGAGGTTAGAAATAAACTTCGAGGCAAGAAAGTTGAAATCATTATTCCTATTGATTATAAAAATGCTGTATATAAACATTCTTGCAACGAAGAAAAAGCTCATTATGATGCTAACGGTTTATCAGAATCAATGGGTCATTTTTGTATTCCTTTAGATTCAAAATCTATTGAGTTTAGAATTATTATCAATAAATCAACTTTTGACGAATATCAATATTTTAGTACAATTTTTCATGAATTAACTCATGTTGTAGATTTTAATGATTATATATCACATTATGGCAATCCAGTTTTAATGAGTCGTAATACAAAACATGAAAATTACTACTTTGATTTTTATTTATGGACAGAATTTAATGCAAAGAAAACTGGAATCTATCGAATTCAAACTGAACTTGAAAAAAATGAACGTTATTTAAGCCTACCTGTCGCAACCCAAAACTTCATTCAGGATGTTGAAACAGCAAATGGACAGTTGCCACAACTATATCATCTCATGCATTTTTTCGCAAGAATTTCCGCCCAGAATAACTCACTTATTAAATATGATTCTCAGATTTATCCAATAATATATTTGAATGATAAATTTGGAAATAATATTGAGCAAATACATAATGCAATGGATAACATAAAGAATTTTGAAGATTTTCAGAATGATAAAAATTATTTGAAATATTTATTTAATTGGTAGTTATTACTTCTGCTAACAGTGGTTTGGCGCAATAGCTAATTTATTTTTCCTTCATGATTTTCTTTACGAAAATGTTTATCTTTAACCGAAAATAAAACGTTCGCAGGCATCGCTACTGCAAGCCAAGCCACGGGACGTTGTGCGCTATTTTACCTTAACAAAATCTATAACTCACTATGAATAAAATTTATGTGCTTATATTTCTAACACTTTTTTCATTCGCATTTACTTCATGCGATCCTGGATTAATGAATGAATA
>NZ_SBKO01000034.1 GCF_004122165.1 Flavobacterium amnicola | reverse complement strand
TATAAGTCAGTTGGATTGAGCCTCCACAAATATTTGGCATTGTAGTTGGACCCGTAAAACCGCCTTGTGGATTACATCCACCGCTAACTCCAAAACTTCCTAACCAGGCGGCATACGCCGCATTGATGTCCGCTTCACTTGCACAGGCTGAGATGCTTGCATCTTGAACATTGCTCACCACAACAGCTGGTGCTGGGGTAATGGTAAAGGTAGCTG
>NZ_SBKO01000033.1 GCF_004122165.1 Flavobacterium amnicola | reverse complement strand
GCATACGCCGCATTGATGTCCGCTTCACTTGCACAGGCTGAGATGCTTGCATCTTGAACATTGCTCACCACAACAGCTGGTGCTGGGGTAATGGTAAAGGTAGCTGAATCGCTTCCACCAGCATAACATCTGTCGGTTACGTTATAAGTCAGTTGGATTGAGCCTCCACAAATATTTGGCATTGTAGTTGGACCCGTAAAACCGCCTTGTGGATTACATCCACCGCTAAC
>NZ_SBKO01000032.1 GCF_004122165.1 Flavobacterium amnicola | reverse complement strand
GTTATGCTTCTACAGCAGGATTAACAATAAACGCGACAACAGGAGCAATTACCCCAAGTACATCTACTCCAGGAACGTATACGGTAACATATTCAACACTAGCTTCAGGTGGATGTGGAGTGGTAACCGCTACAACAAGCGTGACCATTACGGCATTACCAACAGCAAGTATTAGTTATGCTGGAAGTCCGTATTGTTCAGGAGTTGCTACAGCTACTGTTACTTTAAGTG
>NZ_SBKO01000031.1 GCF_004122165.1 Flavobacterium amnicola | reverse complement strand
CATAACATCTGTCGGTTACGTTATAAGTCAGTTGGATTGAGCCTCCACAAATATTTGGCATTGTAGTTGGACCCGTAAAACCGCCTTGTGGATTACATCCACCGCTAACACCAAAACTTCCTAACCAGGCGGCATACGCCGCATTGATGTCCGCTTCACTTGCACAGGCTGAGATGCTTGCATCTTGAACATTGCTCACCACAACAGCTGGTGCTGGGGTAATGGTAAAGGTAGCTG
>NZ_SBKO01000030.1 GCF_004122165.1 Flavobacterium amnicola | reverse complement strand
TGGCTGTCATCGATTTATTTAGTTTAATTACTGGCGAACAAGCTGGAGGAGTTTGGACTCGTCCAACAGGAACAGGTGGAACTTTTAATGCAGGAGCTGGAACTTATACCCCAGCAGCAGGAGCTACAACCAGTACTTTCTTGTATACTTTAACCGGAATTGCACCATGTACAACAGATACAAGTTTAGCTACTGTTACAATCAATCCACAACCTAATGCAGGAACTGATGGAGGTGTAACTATTTGTGATAACA
>NZ_SBKO01000002.1 GCF_004122165.1 Flavobacterium amnicola | reverse complement strand
CACAAGGAGTTACTTTAACAGGGACAGGTGCATACACAGGAGGAAGTTATGCTTCTACAGCAGGATTAACAATAAACGCGACAACAGGAGCAATTACCCCAAGTACATCTACTCCAGGAACGTATACGGTAACATATTCAACACTAGCTTCAGGTGGATGTGGAGTGGTAACTGCTACAACAAGCGTGACCATTACGGCATTACCAACAGCAAGTATTAGTTATGCAACACCTTTCTGTACTGATAATGCAGCGGCACAAGCAGTAACCTTAACCGGAACAGGAGCTTATACTGGTGGAACTTATACTTCTACAGCAGGATTATCTATCAATGTAACTACTGGAGCAATTACTCCGAGTACATCAACTCCAGGTACGTATACGGTAACATATTCTACATTGGCGTCTGCTGGTTGTGGAGTAGTTACAACAACTGCAAGTGTGACCATTACGGCATTACCAACAGCAAGTATTAGTTATGTAGGAACTCCATTCTGTACAAGTGTTACTGCTGCACAAACGGTTACTCTTTCAGGATCGGGAGCTTATACTGGTGGAAGTTATGCTTCTACAGCAGGATTGTCAATCAATACTACAACGGGAGCAATTACCCCAAGTACATCTACTCCAGGAACGTATACAGTAACGTATTCAACATTGGCTTCAGGCGGATGTGGTGTGGTAACCGCTACAACAAGTGTGACCATTACGGCATTACCAACGGCTGCCATTAGCTATGGAACACCATTCTGTACGGATAATGCAGCAGCTCAAAATGTGACATTAACAGGAACGGGAGCATACACAGGTGGAACTTATACTTCTACAGCAGGATTATCTATCAATGCAACTACTGGAGCAATTACTCCGAGTACATCGACTCCAGGTACGTATACGGTAACATATTCTACATTGGCGGCTGCTGGTTGTGGAGTAGTTACAACAACTACAAGTGTAACCATTACGGCATTACCAACAGCAAGTATTAGTTATGTAGGAACTCCATTCTGTACAAGTGTTACTGCTGCACAAGCGGTTACTCTTTCAGGATCGGGAGCTTATACTGGTGGAAGTTATGCTTCTACAGCAGGATTGTCAATCAATACTACAACGGGAGTAATTACCCCAAGTACATCTACTCCAGGAACGTATACAGTAACATATTCAACACTAGCTTCAGGTGGTTGTGGTGTGGTAACCGCTACAACAAGTGTGACCATTACAGCATTACCAACGGCTGCCATTAGCTATGGAACACCATTCTGTTCTGATAATACAACAGCTCAAAATGTGACATTAACAGGAACGGGAGCATACACAGGCGGAACTTATACTTCTACGGCTGGATTGTCAATTAATGCAACTACTGGAGCAATTACTCCAAGTACATCAACTCCAGGAACGTATACAGTAACGTATTCAACATTGCCATCAGGTGGATGTGGTATAGTAAGAGTAACTACAAGTGTAACCATCACTGCTTTACCAACGGCTAGTATTAGTTATAGTGCACCATTCTGTACAAGTAATACAGCAGTTCAGTTGCCGTCATTAGGAGGTTCAGGTGCTAATTTAGGTGGAAGCTATGCTTCAACAGCAGGATTGTCCATCAATGCAGCAACGGGAGCGATTACTCCAAGTACA
The DNA here is from genome assembly GCF_004122165.1 of Flavobacterium amnicola. Classification (GTDB taxonomy): domain Bacteria; phylum Bacteroidota; class Bacteroidia; order Flavobacteriales; family Flavobacteriaceae; genus Flavobacterium; species Flavobacterium amnicola. The sequence goes on along the minus strand of NZ_SBKO01000002.1, from coordinate 601,112 downwards.
TCTACTCCGGGGACTTATACTGTAACATATTCGACATTGGCTTCTGGTGGATGTGGTGTAGTAACAGCAACAGCAAGTGTTGAAATTGTAGGAGCCCCAATTGCCGGTACTGCGATTTTACCTTCAACAGAAGTTTGTGATTATGATGCAACATCAATAGATTTATTTGGTTTAATTGCAGGTGAAGATACTGGTGGAACCTGGTCAAGAATTTCAGGAACAGGAGGAACATTTAATGCCACTGCTGGAACATTCGTTTCTGCTGTTGGAGCTACAAACAGTGTGTTTGAATATAGAGTATTAGGAACAGGACCGTGTAGTGATGCTACCGTGAGAGTTACTATTATCATCAATACACCACCAGTTGTAAATTTAGAAGACAATCAAATCGTATGTTTGGATGTTGATGGTAATCCAATAGAAAAAGTATTATTAACCACAGGTTATAGTGCTACACAATATACTTTTGAATGGACAAATGGAACAACAATTGTTGGTAATGACCCTACTTATGAAGTAGATCAACCTGGAACTTACACCGTAACGGTGACGAATATTGCCACTAGCTGTTCAGAATCTGATTCGACTTTTGTAGGTTTTTCGATTGCTCCAACGAAACCTTTATTGACATCTTCAGCTTATTTTTCTGATCATGCACAAATTACAGTGTTGAGTCCAATAGGTCCAGATTATGAGTATTCATTAGATGGAGGTGCTTTCCAAGATTCTACCATATTTATGAATGTAAGTGGAGGAAAACACAATGTAGTAGTTCAAAACAAAAAAGGTTGTGGTAGAGCTGAGAATGAAATCATAATTGTAAATTACCCTCATTACTTTACTCCAAATGGAGATGGATATCACGATACTTGGAATATTTTTGATATCAGTGGTCAAGCCGATGCAAAAATTCACATTTTTGATCGATTTGGTAAGCTTATAAAAGAAATTAGACCTTCTGGAACTGGTTGGGACGGAACGTTTAACGGAGAGCCTTTACCTTCTACAGATTACTGGTTTGTTGTATTCTATTTAGAAAACAATGCTTACAAAGAATTTAGAGCGCATTTCGCTTTAAAACGATAATAGAATTAAATTGAATAAGAAAAGGGTACGCATTGCGTACCCTTTCTGTTTGTATGAATGTTTAGATCAGGGTAGTGTAACATAGGACTTTTACCTACTGCTTTAAAAAGGCTTCAACTTCTACAATTTTGAAGTCTATTTATAATTGTATTTTGAAGTATTGCTTTTCAGAAACAAGAACAGTTTAAGCTTATCTTTTGAGATGTATTAGAAATTTGCTATTGCTTGTAGTGTATTCATGAGTATAATTACGGGATTGATTTAAAGTCATCAAACTGTTCTATTTTTTAAAACTTTAATGAGTCTTCAATTGTTTTTAATCATTGATAAAGCTTATTTTTTATAAGCTAGGATTACCTTTGGTTTTTGAAATCGTTCCAAATTCAAATACTTTATTTTTAAGCATAAAAAAACCTTCAGCGATAAACTGAAGGTTTTAATTAAAATATTATATAAGGTCTTATTTTGTTGCAGTACCAGGCATAGCATCTAGTAATTCCAATTCGAAAACTAAATTAGAGTTTGGAGGAATCACACCACCTGCTCCTTGAGCACCATAACCTAAATTAGAAGGAATAAATAATAAAGCTTTATCACCAATATTCATTTTTTCTAATCCTTCCAAGAAACCAGGAATCAAACCATCTTTTCTTCCGGCTTGAAACGGAAACGGTTGGTAACCATTTTGAGCCGCACGTTGCGCATCCCATTTTCCAAAAGCTTTGTTTACATCTTCATAGCTTGAATCAAATAGAGTACCATCTTCAAAGTGACCCGCATAATGTACATATACAGTTGAACCTGTTTCTGGTTTTTTACCAGAACCTTGTTTGATTATTTTGTATACTAATCCAGATTCAGATTTGGTTGCAGTGGCTTTTTCTTGAGCGAAATAAGCAACTTTATCAGCTTTAACTTTCGCCGATTTTGCTTCCATTTCTTTTTGTTCTTTCACTTGATTTTCAACACTTTGTTTGAAAATTTTACCCGCATCAAATTTTTTAGCATTAGCGCCTTTTCTGATGATTGTAATTTTTATGATTTTATCATCCTGAGCAATTTTGTTCACAATGTCTTGTCCTGTTACTACGTGACCAAAAACAGTATGACGACCATCTAACCATGGAGTTGCTTTGTGCGTGATAAAAAACTGACTTCCGTTTGTTCCAGGGCCAGAATTAGCCATAGATAAAATACCAGGGCCAGTATGTTTTAATTCCGGAACAATTTCATCTTTAAATTTATATCCAGGACCGCCGCTTCCATTTCCATCAGGGTCTCCACCTTGAATCATAAAATCGGCAATAACTCTATGAAATTTTAATCCATCATAAAATGGTTTTCCGTTAAATTTTTCATTTACCATTGTGTTTTTTCCTTCGGCCAATGCTACAAAGTTAGCCACAGTAATAGGCGTTTTCTCATATTCTAACTGCACTAATATTTTACCTTTACTGGTTTCGATTTCAGCAAATATACCATCGCCAACTTGATCATAGTTAGAATTGCAGGCAGAAAATATAAAAGCAAAAAAACTTAAAAATAGACTTGTCATTCGATTCATTTTAGTTAATAATTATTTTGGTTATTCAATTTTGGTTTCTGAAGAAACCGGATTACTCTCTTTTTTTATGTCATTTAAAGTTACGGTACAAAGCAAAGGTTGATTGGTGCCAATTCTATTATCATCTCCATGATAGCCAAATGCCATGTGGGATGGAAATAAAAAGGTTACTTTTTCACCTTTTTGCATCAGTTTGATTCCGTCTTGAATTCCTTTTATAAAATCTTGTTTGTCTACACGATAGTTTTGAGGTTTCAATTCGGCTTGACTGTAAATAATTTTACCAGTCAAATCTTTTATTTCATAATCAAACACAGCAATGTCTCCTTTTATGGGGAAACTGGTTTTATTTACATTTTTACTAACATAATAATACCAATACCCCTTTGTAGAAGCTATATAATCGTTTACCGTATCTTTTTTAATGATTGCTGCAATCAATTTTTCTTCTCCTTGATTTAATTTTTTATTGCGTTCAATGGATTGTTTCATGAACTCCCCCGATTTTTGTGAAACGGGTCTTCTAGCTTCCTGTTTCTGACTACAACAAGTAACCAAATTCATGCCAAGAAGCAGTAATGATATAATTTTTAATCCTTTCATGTTATTTTTTTGTTTCTTTTACAATTGAAATAAAACGATCTACAGTTTCACTTAATGAGGCAGTCGATTTGCCACCAGCGGCATTAATGTGACCACCGCCATTAAAATAATTTCGAGCAAATTGATTCACATCGTAATCTCCTTGTGAGCGGAAGGATATTTTGATAATTTCTTCTGCCTTATTTTCGATAAAGATAGCAGTAAAATCGATTCCATCTATAGAAAGTCCATAATTTACAATTCCTTCGGTATCGCCTTTTTCATAGTGATAATCATCCAGTTCTTGTTGCGAAAGCGTAATGTAAGAGGTTTTAAACTCAGGCATTAACTTCATGTTTTGCAGGGCTTTTCCAAGCAATTGCAGTCGGTTGTAAGAGCTTGTATCGAATAAATTATTGTGAATTTGCGAATTATTGATTCCGATTTCAATCAAATGAGCCGCTACCTGATGCGTGGTGCTCGTAGTAGAGGAAAAACGGAAAGAACCTGTATCCGTCACCAATCCTGTGTAAAGACATGTTCCTACAGTGGTGTTGATTAATTTTTCTAATCCTAATTGATGAATAAAATGATAAACCATTTCACAAGTCGAACTCATTTTGGGATCAGAATACATAAATTTTGCATACGAATCGGGTAATTGATGATGGTCGATCATCACAAAAGTTTTGTCTAATGTTTGCAAAAAAGCGCCCATTAGTTCACCTGTTCTATGTAAGGCATTAAAATCTAAAGTAAAAATAAGGTCGGAATTTTCTAAAATAGCGGCACATTCTGTTGTGTCTTTTTCGAAAACGAGTACTTTTTCTGCAGCAGGTAACCAAGCGATGTAATCGGCAAATTCATTTGGTGAAATAAGCGTTACGTCATGATTTAACTGTAATAAAAAATGATACAAACCCAAGGTGGAGCCCATTGAATCTCCATCTTGGTTTCTATGTGGAATTATACTTATCTTTTTAGGTGTAGCTAATAGTTGTTGTAAAGCTGCCATTTCGGTTTCATTCATCATGTTGCGAAAATACAATTTTATCAACAATTTAAGTACTTAAAAAAATCATAATTCTTTACGATAAATTAATTTTCAAAAATCAAGGAAATGTCTATTTTTGCACATGCAACACAACGTACTTATTTTAGATTTCGGGTCACAGTACACACAACTGATTGCCCGCCGAGTTCGCGAATTGAATATTTTTTGCGAAATTTTTCCTTTCAATCATTTTCCAGATGATTTATCTTCTTACAAAGCTGTAATTCTTTCCGGTAGTCCGTTTTCGGTTCGTGCTGAAGATGCTCCACATCCTGATTTGTCTCAAATTAGAGGTAAAATGCCTTTGTTGGCCGTTTGTTACGGTGCCCAATACTTAGCACATTTTAGTGGTGGTGAAGTTGCGCCTTCAAACATTCGTGAGTATGGTCGCGCGAATTTATCGTTCATCAAAGACGACGAATTGTTTTTTGATGAGGTCAACCTGAACAGTCAAGTTTGGATGAGTCACAGTGATACCATCAAACAATTGCCAACAGACGGAGTGCGTTTGGCATCAACTAAAGATGTTGAGAATGCGGCGTACCGTATTGAAGGCGAAACCACTTATGCCATCCAATACCATCCAGAAGTATATCATTCGGAAGATGGAAAACAAATGTTGGAAAACTTCTTAGTTAAAATTGCAGAAGTGCCACAAAATTTCACCCCAAATGCTTTCGTTGAAGAAATCATAGAAGAAATGAAAACCAAAATCGGAAATGATAAAGTGGTTTTAGGACTTTCAGGAGGTGTCGATTCTACCGTAGCAGCAGTTTTATTAAATAAGGCTATTGGAAAAAACTTATACTGTATTTTCGTTAATAACGGTTTGCTTCGTAAAAATGAATTCCAAAATGTATTAGAACAATACAAAGGAATGGGATTGAATGTTAAAGGAGTAGATGCTGGAGAACGATTCTTGTCGGAATTGGCAGGAATTTCCGATCCAGAAACCAAACGTAAAACAATTGGACGTGTTTTTATTGAAGTGTTTGATGATGAATCAAAAATTATTGAAGATGTTAAATTCTTAGCGCAAGGGACTATTTATCCGGATGTAATCGAATCGGTTTCTGTAAAAGGACCTTCTGCTACCATAAAATCGCATCACAATGTAGGTGGTTTGCCTGATTATATGAAATTGCAAATTGTAGAGCCGCTTCGTATGTTATTCAAAGACGAAGTGAGACGTGTAGGGAAAACGCTAGGAATCGATGCCGAGCTTTTAGGCCGTCATCCTTTTCCAGGACCTGGATTGTCTATTCGAATTTTGGGCGATATTTCTCCTGAAAAAGTGCAAATTCTGCAAGATGTCGATGCTATTTTTATTCAAGGATTAAAAGATCACGGCTTATACGACAAAGTATGGCAAGCAGGTGCTATTTTATTGCCTGTAAATAGTGTTGGGGTAATGGGAGATGAGCGTACCTATGAAAAAGTAGTAGCGCTTCGAGCAGTAGAATCTACCGATGGTATGACGGCTGACTGGGTGCATCTTCCGTATGATTTCTTAATGAAAATTTCCAATGAAATCATTAATAAAGTCAAAGGGGTAAACAGAGTAGTATATGATATTAGCTCGAAACCACCTGCAACAATTGAGTGGGAATAAAAAACTTAAAATAATTTGAGAAATAAGCCGTTACAATGTTATATTTGGAACGGCTTTTTTTAAGTCCAAACCACACCAAAACAAAATTAACCAGAAAGATGAAGTATTTGTTATTAGCGTTATTGCTATGCACCCAAATCGGCTTTGCTCAACAAGAGAAAACCTTTACTCATACCATTGCCAAAGGAGAAAATTTATTACAAATCGCCAAAAAATATAATGTTTCGGCCGATGAAATCATTAAGCTGAACCCCGGAGTAGAGAAGGGAATTCAGGAAAATACCGTATTGCAAATTCCAAATAATAATTCGGTTTCCTATTTGTTAAAGCGAAATGATGTTTCTGCGATTGCCTATTCGAAACACCAAGTTACCGCCAAAGAAACGTTGTTCAGTATTGCCCGCCAGTACAATGTTTCGGTAAAAGATTTGGATGAATTGAATTCTGATGCCTTGAAGGACGGATTGAAAATTGGTCAGGAAATTTTGCTTCCGAATAAGAAAAAGACAATCGATGGTAGTGCAAGGGTAATCAACGACGAAACTATTTTCCATATCGTACAGCCAAAGGAAACGAAATATTCGATTTCAAAAAAATATGGCATAACTATTGAACAACTTGAATTGCAAAATCCTGAGATTATCAACGGATTGAAAGAGGGGAATAAATTGGCCATCAACAAAGCGTCTTTGAAAGCCAAAACGGAAAATGAAGAGTTAATGATTGCTTTGGCGGAAAAGCAAGCTGAGGTTGAAAAATCGAAAGCCCAAAAAGTACGAATTGAAGATTTAGAAGATCGCTTGAAAGTGCAGAAGGAGTTAAACAAAAAGATGATCACGTTAAATAAGTTGAACATCAATTTGAATGCTATCGATGAATCGAAAACGGGTTCGGTGGAGAAATTAAGATTGATTGTAGATGCGAATAGAAAAATTCAAGATCTTTTAGTATGGAAATTGGATTCCTTGGCTTCAACAATGGAAATGGATTTAGCGGATTTGAAAAATCGTGATGTTGAAACAGTTGAAGAATCTAAAAAATTAGAAAGAGAATCATATCAAAAAATTGGAGAAACCAATAAATTGGTACAACAGTTAAAGCAAGATTTGGCCGAAAACAGAAAGATTTTTACGGGTGCGATGCAAAAAGTACAACGTTTGACTGTTCAGGAAAATCAAGAATACAAGAAAAAAGTACGCGAAAATTTATCCAATAAAGACATTGCTTCAATAGATGAAATTAACAAAATCAATAGCAAGGTTTTAGCAGAAGATCAAAAGAATGAAGCCTTGTTGATTAAAATTGATAAAATTGACACAGAAAAGAAAGAAGTGTTAAAACGTAAAATTTCTCGTGCTACTTTTTATAGCGCTGAAGCTCGTGAATTTGACGATAAATTGGCATTAGTTAAATTGGAACGCATCCAGAATAATTTAGGGGATTCAGTCGAAAAAACACCAGTTGAAGCATCAGAAATTAAAAAAGTATTGGATAATAATGTGGTTAAAGATCCCACGAAAATTGAAGTGATTTCAAACTTAAAAGAGGTTGAAGACGGTTTTTATTTGGTGGCCAATATTTTTACCGAAGCAGCACAAAGAGATGAATTCGCCATTAATTTGAGTTATGCCGGCGAGAAAAAAACAAAATTCTTTTATAATGTCAACAATTTCGGATATTATGTATACACCGATGTTTTTAACACCTTAAGTGAAGCTATATTTGAATATAAAGTAAAACCAAGAACCGAATTGTTTAAAAATTTATTCATTGTTCAAATCAAAAAAGAACAATAATTAGGATTGAAATTTAGTTGTTGCGTAAAATAAAATGGAAATGAAAAAAGTTATATGGTGTTTGGTAGTAATGTGTTGTAGTTTTCTTTTTGCTCAAACCAATGTGGTCAAACACAAAGTGGCAAAAGGAGAATCAATCACTAAAATCGCTCAGAAGTATGCGGTAACGCCATTGGATATTTACAAACTAAATCCCGATGCCCAAGCGGGTATTTCAGAAAACATGTTGTTGCTTATTCCGAAAAAAACAGCCGCAATCCCACCTAAAATAATTGAAGCCAAAACGGTAAAACATACGGTAGCAGCCAAAGAAACCTTATATAGTATTTCAAAATTATATGAAACAACTGTAGCGGATATCGAAAGTAAAAATTCAGAAGTTAAAAACGGATTGAGTATCGGACAAGTTTTAAACATTACAGTAAAAAGAGGTTGGGTAAAACCACAAGAAACCGTTTTACATGAAGTAAAACCAAAAGAAACCAAATACGGAATTGCCAAACAATACGGAATTACCGTAGAAAAATTGGAAAAGAAAAACCCAGAAATTATTGGTAAAGAATTACCTTTAGGTTTTGTCTTAGTGATTAAAGGTCAAAAATCTGCAATCGAATTACCAAAAGCGGAACAACCCAAAGTGGAACTTCCAATGGTAAAACCTGCAGTTGTTAATGATACCTATACCGTAAAACCTCAGGAAACATTGTACGGTTTAGCGAATCAGTTTGCTTGTTCACAAGAAGAATTAATCGCTCTAAATCCAGAACTAAAAGATGGAGTACGTGATGGAATGATTTTAAAAATTCCGGCTAAAAAAGCTGTGCCTATTAAAAAAGACTATGCTGATTTGACAAAATCGCTAAAAAAGAATGGCACCAAAAAAGCAGCATTGTTACTTCCGTTTAATATCACCAAATTAGATCAGGATACAATAAATTCTACCAAATCGAGATTAAAAAAAGACAAGTTTTTAAACATGACGCTCGATTTTTATTCGGGTGCGTTGATGGCTATTGACTCGGTTAAGAAATTAGGAGTGGCTGTCGATGTGACCATTTTAGATTCCGATGAAACCAAATCAACTTCGAATGTTTCAAATCTTATTCGTGAAAATAATTTAAAATCATTCGATGCGGTTATCGGTCCATTTTATCAAAACAATGTTGAAAAAACGGCCGAAATTTTAGGTTCAGTTCCTGTTTTTTCTCCGCTTTCGAAAGATTACGATAAGAAATATGCCAATTTAATTCAAGCGACACCATCAAATGATGATATCAAGAACGCGATGTTCGATTTTATGCGTGCTAAAGGCGGAAATATGGTGGCCATTATCGATCCTAAAAAGCAATCGATTAAGCAATTTATTGTGGACAATCACAAAGATGTGCAATTCGTCAATTTTACCGACAAAGGTGTTTTAGATGTAGCTCAACTGAAATCTTTATTGGTGGCTGGAAAAGAAAATTTTGTGGTGATGGAAACTGAAAAAACGAATTTGATTTTGTCTATCACTACTAATTTATTGAGTTTGCAAAAGCAGTTCGATATCAAATTGGTTATTTTGGGCGAAAATGAAGCCTTAGATTTTGAAGAAATTCAAATGAGCCGATTGACCAAATTAAAAATGCATTATCCCTCTCAGTTTAGTGTCAATAATTCGGATGAAGCAGCCATTTTTGATACCAATTACAAAAAGAAAAATAAAATCTTCCCGAATCAATTTGCAACGAGAGGATTCGATATGACCTTTGATGTTTTACTTCGATTGTCGCAAGAAAAACCAATTTTAGAAACGTTAAATGAAACGGCTTCGCAACAAATAGAAAGCCGATTCAATTATGTTTCCAATCCCGAAGGCGGATTTATCAATAAAGGCGTTCATATTTTATATTACGACACCGATTTAACCATAAAACAAGCAAACTAATGGCCACTTCAAAAGTAACTTATGTAGGCGATTTAAAAACGTCTTCTATTCATATTAATTCTGGCTCTGAAATTATTTCCGATGCTCCTTTGGACAATAATGGGAAAGGAGAAGCTTTTTCTCCAACCGATACTGTTGCGAATGCGTTGGCTTCCTGTATGTTTACCGTAATGGGAATCAAAGCCAGCGATTTGGAGGTCGATTTCTCAGGTTCTACCGCCGAAGTCACTAAAATTATGGGTACCGATCCAAGAAGAATTACGGAAATTCATATCACTTTTTCCATGTCGATCAATCCCGATGATAAAACCAAAACAATTCTAGAGAGAACTGCAATGACCTGCCCAGTGTTCTTTAGTCTACATCCAGAGATTAAGAAGGAAATCGTTTTTAATTGGAAGTAAGAAACGCTAAAAAGTAGTAAGGCAAAAGGGATATGTAAAGTAATTGGTATAGTTGTAGTTTTTTCTTATCTCTTTTCCCTTTTCCCTTTTTCCTTATGCCTAAAAAAAATGACCAACCAAGACCTTCTCATCAAACTCGCCCACACCAAAATGCCTTTCGGGAAATACGAAGGCTATTATCTCATAGATTTACCCGAATTTTATGTCGTTTGGTATGCCCAAAAAGGATTTCCTAAAGGACAATTAGGCGAACAACTTAAGCTGGTTCACGAACTCAAACTTAACGGACTGGAAGAATTGGTGCGCAACATTCGTAAAAAATTTCCCAAACATTAGATTGTTAGACTACTTAGAATTTTAGAACATACATGAAGAATCTAAATTGTCTAAAAAAGTCTAAATTTCTAAGTTGTCTTTCTTCTAAAAATTGTATTTTTGCGCGGTTTTTAATTACAATAGCACAAACAACAACACAACATACAACACAATGAATCAAACAAAGTATATTTTTGTTACCGGAGGGGTTACTTCTTCATTAGGAAAAGGAATTATCGCAGCTTCGTTAGCAAAACTATTGCAAGCACGAGGGTATCGAACGACCATTCAAAAATTTGATCCGTATATCAATGTCGATCCAGGAACCTTAAATCCATATGAACATGGCGAATGTTATGTGACAGATGATGGTGCCGAAACCGACTTAGATTTAGGACATTACGAACGTTTTTTGAATGTTCCAACCTCACAAGCCAACAACGTCACTACAGGAAGAGTCTATCTTTCAGTAATTGAAAAGGAACGTCGTGGAGAATTTTTAGGAAAAACAGTTCAAGTAGTTCCTCATATTACCAACGAAATTAAGGAACGCATGCAGTTGCTTGGTAGAAGTGGAGAGTATGACATTGTGATTACCGAAATCGGAGGAACTGTAGGAGATATTGAGTCGTTACCGTATATCGAATCGGTGCGTCAGTTGGTATGGGAATTAGGTGATAATAACGGAATTGTAATTCACTTAACGTTAGTGCCTTATTTAGCTGCTGCAGGGGAGTTAAAAACAAAACCAACACAACACTCGGTTAAAACCTTGATGGAAAGCGGAATCAAAGCCGATATTTTAGTGTGTCGTACGGAGCATGAAATTTCACAAGATTTACGTCAGAAGTTGGCATTATTTTGTAATGTAAAAAAAGAAGCCGTAATTCAATCGATAGATGCTTCTACAATATATGATGTTCCTAATTTAATGTTGGAAGAAGGACTCGATAAGGTAGCGTTGAAAAAGTTAGACTTACCAGAGAAAAATTCACCTGATTTAAAACAATGGAATGAATTTTTACAACGTCATAAAAACCCAAAACATGAAGTGAATATCGGATTGGTTGGAAAATATGTCGAATTACAGGATTCATACAAATCTATTTTAGAGGCTTTCATTCATGCTGGAGCGGCTAATGAGACAAAAGTGAACGTAATTTCAATTCATTCTGAGCATTTGGATGCCAAAACGGCAGAAAATCAGCTAAAAGGATTGGATGGTATACTTGTTGCTCCTGGATTTGGCGAAAGAGGAATTGAAGGGAAAATTGAAACAGTTCGTTATGCTCGTGAAAATAATATTCCGTTTTTCGGAATTTGTTTAGGGATGCAGATGGCTGTAATTGAATATTCGCGTAACGTCTTAGGATATGCCGATGCCAATTCAACTGAAATGAATCAGAATACTTCGCATCCGGTAATTAACCTGATGGAAGAACAAAAAGATATTACCGATAAAGGCGGAACCATGCGTTTAGGTGCTTGGAAATGTCATTTAAAGGAAAATACATTGGCGCATAAAATTTACGGAAAATCCGATATTTTAGAACGTCACCGTCACCGTTATGAATTTAACGGAGCGTATTTGAATGCATTAGAAAATGCAGGATTAAAAGCATCGGGAGTCAATCCTGATACTGGTTTGGTAGAAGTAGTGGAATTGGAAAACCATCCGTTTTTCATTGGAGTGCAATACCATCCAGAATATAAAAGTACTGTAGCAAACCCACACCCAATTTTTGTAAAATTTGTGGAAGCTGCGGTAAAAAATAAAAAATAATAAGTTTCTGAGTCTCTTTAAAAACTTGTACTAACAAGTTAAAGTATGATTTAGTAACAAATTATAAATTAAATAGACTAACAAACGTAATGCTTAGAGCCTAATGCTTCAAGCAAAATTTTAAAAATGGAACAAAAGAAATTCGACCTTAACTCAATTATTGGATTTGCGTTAATTTTTGGTATCATGATGTGGATTATGTATCAAAATCAGCCAACACAAGCCGAAATTGATGCCAAAAAAGCAAAACAAGAACAAGTTGCAAAAGCTAAAGTGAAAACTGAGGAAGTCAAAGCGGTTCAAGCTGTGGCAACCGATTCTACACAAGTAAAAGCGCTACAAGGAACTTTGGGAAGTTTTGCGTATTCGGCAGCTTTACCTTCTGCCAAAAATGAATTTACGACTATCGAAAACGAATTGGTGACCTTAAAAATCGCTAATAAAGGTGGTTATATCGCGAAAGCTACTTTGAAAAATTTCAAATCAATTGATAAAAACGGACCTTTAGTGCAATTGATTAAAAATAACAATGCTAATTTAAACATTGCACTTCAAACTAAAGAAGGTAAAGTTTTAAATACGAAAGATTTGTTTTTTGAACCTACTTTAACGAAAATCGATGGAAATCAAGTGCTTTCGATGAAGTTGAAAGCGGGTGAAAATCAATTCTTGGAGTACAAATATGTATTGAAAGCTAACGATTATATGTTAGATTTCGATGTGCGTTCGCAAGGATTGGCTTCTGTTTTGAATACGTCTAATCCAGTGAATTTAAATTGGAATTTAAAATCGACTCGAAATGAGAAAAGTATCAGTTACGAGAATACTTTAACGGAAGTAGTATACGAATACGAAGATGGAAAAGACAATTATTTAGGGCAATCTCAAGACGAAAAAACAGTTGAAGATTTGACTTATGTGGCTTTTAAACAACACTTTTTTACTTCGATTTTATTGTCAAAAACGCCAATTAAAGGAGCGAAGTTGGCTTCAGAAAATTTGATCAAAGACGCTGAAAAAGATACTGTTTATATGAAGTCTTTTAAGTCTAGTTTGCCTTTAGCGTTTGCCAATGGGGAGCTGGATTATAAAATGAATTGGTACTACGGACCAGCAGACTATAAAGTTTTAAATGCTTATGATAGAAATTTAGACGAGATTATTCCTTTAGGTTGGGGTATTTTCGGATGGATTAACAAATTCATTTTCGTGCCATTATTTGGATTCATGAGTAGCTATTTTGCTTACGGAATTGCAATTATTCTATTTACCGTTTTAATCAAATTGGTCATGGGACCAATCACTTACAAATCATTCTTGTCACAAGCAAAAATGAAAGTGTTGCGTCCAGAATTGAACGAATTGAATGAAAAATTCAAAGATCCAGTAAAAAAGCAACAAGAAACGATGAAATTGTACAACAAAGCCGGTGTAAATCCAATGGCAGGTTGTATACCAGCATTAATTCAAATGCCTTTTATGTTTGCTTCATTCAAATATTTCCCATCCGCAATCGAGTTGAGACAACAAGGATTTTTATGGGCAAATGATTTATCGTCGTACGATTCAATTTTTAAATTACCATTCAGAATTCCATTATATGGAGATCACGTAAGTTTATTTCCAATTTTGGCGGCAATCGCAATTTTCTTCTACATGAAATATACCACAGGTGACCAACAAATGGCAGCTCCTCAACAAGAAGGGATGCCAGACATGGGGAAAATTATGAAAATGATGATTTGGATGTCTCCAATTATGATGTTAATTTTCTTCAATAACTACGGTTCAGGATTGAGTTTGTACAATTTATTTTCAAATTTAATGACTTTAGGAATTATGTTTTACATCAAGAATTATGTAGTTGATGAGCAAAAAATTCATGCTCAAATTCAAGAAAATAAATTAAAAGAACCTAAAAAACCAAGCAAATTCCAACAAAAGCTACAAGAAGCAATGGAACAAGCGGAGGCGCAGAAAAAAGCGAATAAAAAATAATGTATTCATAATTTTTTTAAAGCCCTGTTTATAAGTCATACTTGAAACAGGGTTTTTTTTATAGTTATATTTTTAATCATGAAAATAACAATTGTCGGTTTTGGAAATATAGGGAAAACTTTCGCCAGTAGTTTCATTACTTCTAGGTTTATTAAAGCGGAAGATGTAAAAATTATATCCAGAGCGATTCCAAATCCTAACGAAATGTTGGGCATTCCTTCGGCCAATTTCACCACGCTTGTTTCATCACAAATCCAAGAATCGGATATTGTTTTATTGGCAATCAAACCACAAGATTTTCATGCGGTCGCTGATGATTTGAAAAAGTTTGTTTCGAAGCAGCAAATTCTTTTTTCTGTCATGGCTGGAGTATCTATCGATAAAATTAAATCAAGATTAGGAGTAGAAAAAGTAGTGCGCTCTATGCCTAATCTAGGGACACAAGTGGGGTTAGGTATGAGTGTTTTTTCGGCATCGACTGAAACCGATAGGAAAGATTTGTTTATCATTCAAAATTTAATCAACACCACAGGAAAATCCATTTATGTCGAAGATGAGTCTTTAATTAACCCCGCCACCGCTGTCTCAGGAAGTGGTCCTGCTTATGTTTTCTATTTTATGAATGCGATGATCAAAGCGGCTGAGGATTTAGGATTTAATTATTCGGAAGCAGAATTACTGGTGCGACAAACTTTTTTAGGAGCGATACATTTACAAAGTGCCTTCGGACTTTCCAACGAAGATTTAATCGCAAAAGTGGCATCAAAAGGCGGAACAACGGAAAGCGCATTACGTGTTTTTGAAAATCATTCTTTAGGAAAAATCATAAATGCTGCAATAGTTGAAGCCAATTTAAGAGCCATAGAATTAGGAAATTAATTAGTTAAAAATTTATAGGCATATTTTTTGCAGTCTATAATAAATCAAATAGTTTTGAGTTACAATAAGAAAGAAGTTACCATGAAACAAATCAACTTAATTTTAGCACTTTTTATATTTTTTACCACAATTACTTTTGCTCAAACTGAAAGTAATAAATTCGACGCCAACGGACAACGTGATGGTGCATGGAAAGGAGTTTATGAAGATACTAAATACTTGCGCTTTGAAGGGACTTTCAATCATGGTAAAGAAGTTGGTACTTTTACCTATTATGCTAATGCTGAAAAAAAGATTGTTTCGGCTACCCGAAAATTTGATGGAAAAGGAAATGCCTACACTATATTTTTTGATGAAAAAGGTCAAAAAGTTAGCGAAGGGAATTTACTAAATAAATTGCGTCAAGGTGTTTGGAAATACTACCATAGAAATGCAACTTCTATAATGTCTACTGAAAATTACGTCAACGATAAATTAGAAGGTGTTCGTAAAGTGTTTTTTAATGATGGAAAAATTGCTGAAGAAGTCCCTTATAAGAATGGTTTGAAAAATGGTGTTTCTAAAATATACACCAAAGCAGGAACGCTAAACGAAGAAGCTATTTATGTGAACGGAATGTTACAAGGCAGTTATAAAATTTATGATGACAACGGAGTTATAATTATTAAAGGGCAATATAAAAAAGATAAGAAAAATGGGATTTGGAAGTACTATGACAGTAACAAAAAACTCATTAAAACCATAAATGCTGACACTATTAACGGTTACAAGAAACCTTCGCTAGCTAAAAAGAAGCAGGAAGTAAAATCTAAATAAGTTAGTGGTAATTCTTTTTATCGGATTTTTTTGCTTTTTGTCGTTTTTCTTTTTTTTAAAGTTTTAGGCTTGTTTGAATTAATTATTTTTGAATAATTAACAAACTAACTGTCAAACAAATGACTGAAAAACTTACTTATTTTAAAAGTATCAGATTACTTTTATTTTTTTTATTGCTAATTCCCACACTAGTAAATGCACAAGCAGATTGTTCAAGTGCGGTTATTGTTTGTGGTAACACACAATCATTTAATCCAAGTGGAGTTGGTACCAAATTAGAACAACTTGCTTGTGGAGGAATTGAACACAATAGTGTATGGGTTGCTTTTCAAGCTAAAGCGAATGGAAAACTCAACTTCGTTATTCGACCTTTTACCTTAGATGGTTTACCTAGTCTTTCCGACTTCGATTGGAGTTTATTTGCTTTACCGGGTGCACCAGGTGTTGCCAATTGCGACGCTAAAACTCAGTTAAGTTGTAATTTCTCTGGAACCGGTACTTTTTTTGGTATTCCAGGGGCAACAGGGATGGCTTCTCCCCCTTACACAGCAGCTCAATTTAATCCAGGTGTTGATGTAGTAAATGGAAATTGGTATGTTATTATTGTTGATCAGTTTAGTAACACTACACCCTTGTTATTTAGTATTCAATTTACTGATAATCCAGAAAGCCCTAATTTAAATTCTACGCCAGGAATTTTTGATAACAAACCAAACTTTGCAATTACTAATTCATCAGCTTGTGCTGGGACTTTTTCATTTACAAATAGTTCGGTTTCCACCTTTTTGCCTAATACTTATTTGTGGAATTTTGGAGACGGATCGACGTCAACAGCAGTAAGTCCAAACCATACCTATGTATCGCAAGGAACATATTATACGACTCTTACTACAACTGATGCAAACGGTTGCAAATCTGATATCAGAAAAAGAGTCGTTTTTAATGATTCTCCGCCGGTAATAAATACGGCCGGTATTTTTCTAACCCCTTCTTGTACCGATAGCAATGGAGGTACATTAACGGTAACAGAAATTGGAGCTACAACACCTGGAGTCTCCGGAGGAACTCCACCATATCTTTATCAACTAGTTTCTCCTTCTGCAATGGTTAGACCCCAACAAGCTTCCAATGTTTTTGTAGGTTTACAGCCTGGAGGATATACAGTAAAAGTTACCGATGCTTGTGGGAAAACAGCAACAGGTACTGTCACAGTTCCGCAAACAGGAACAAATACAACAATAGGTTTAGGAATTCAGAATATTCAATCTGCATGTAGTGGTTCACCAACCGGTACTGCAACAATATTTGCTAATGGTACTGTACCTCCTTATACAATGGCTCTTGTTAATAGTTCACCCGTTTTAGTGGCTGCACAACCGGCACTTTCAAGAGATCCAGTAACCGCAACGTATTATACAACATTTACGGGTTTATTGCCAGGAGTATATACTGTTGAAGCAACCGATGCTTGTGGTAAAAAAAGAAGAGCTACATTTACAGTAACTCCGAGTACATTACCAGTGGCTACAGCAATAGCCAGTGCATCTTGTGCTGGAACAGCGACAGGGACATTAAATGTTACAGCGACGGCAGCGACAGGTTTAAGTGGAGCCGGTTCCCCAGGAACTTATCAATATGCACTTATTGCTCCTTCGCCTATTGTGCGACCGTTTCAAAATAGTTCCGTTTTTGAAAATCTATTACCAGGTACTTATACTGTGGCAGTTAGAGATGCTTGTAATAATATAGGGACATCTACAGCTACAATAGCTTCAGCCACTGCGCCTACTTTTGGAACAGCATTTACAACTAATTCTTGTCCAAACGGAGCTACAGGAACGATAGAAGCGCAAATTGCAACAGTAGGTGGTGGGTCGCCTTTAAATTTTGAATTAATTGCACCTTCACCTGTAACAAGACCTATACAAACAAGTAATTTATTTGCAAACTTACCTCCTGGGGTATATACCGTAAGACTTACAGATGCTTGTGGAACACAAGTTACGAGTACTGTTACCGTTAATGCTGCATCTGCTCCTTCATTTACAACATCTACAACAGCTGGATGTGGAACTTCAGCTAATGGGACCATTACAGTCACTCCAAATGCTTCTAGTATTGGACCATTCACATTTGAATTAATTAGCCCAGGTGGGGCAATAAGACCAATTCAAGGTAGTAATGTGGCTAACTCGACAAGTACAGTATTTACTGGGCTTAATCAAGGGACTTATACGATAAGAATGTATGATGGTTGTGGAGTTCCAGTAACAAATGTGGCGACAGTATCAGCTCCCACAGCTTTAGCTTTCCCAGTTGGTTCATCAACTGTTCCATCTTGTTCGGCTGGTTCTACTGGACAAATTACAGTGGCGCAGCCAACTACAGGATCTGCTCCTTATATGTATGAGTTAATTGCTCCATCTCCAGTAATTGTTGGACCTCAATCTAGCCGTATATTTAATAATGTACCTACAGGTAACTATACAATAAGAGTGACTGATGCTTGTGGAACTCAAGTGACTATTGGTGCGCCATTAGCTTTAGCTGCAGCAACTGCACCAACTCTAAGCGTAACAAACACTTCAAGTTGTGCTGTGAGTACTGGAACAATTACATGTTTGGCAACTTCCGCAAATCAAGGTGGTGGTACCTATCTTTATTCTTTAATTGCGCCGTCTCCAGTGACAAGACCAAACCAGTCATCACCAATCTTTTCTGGATTGCCAGCGGGTGCTTATACAATTCAAATCACAGATCAGTGTGGAGTGACGGGTACAACAACATCAACAATTACAGCAGCAGGTGCATTTACACCAGCAGCAGGAGGGTCTGTAGTTTCTTGTAATGGTTTGAATTATAATGGACAAATTATTGTTACCTCACCACAAAATTTTACGCCTGGAGGACCAATTCCAATAGGAAGCGGGGGAGGACCTTATACTTTTGCATTGTATGATGCAACAAATACCGTTCAATTAGTAGCTCCTCAATCTAGCAATATATTTCCAACAGTTTCTCCAGTTGCAGGTTCGCCTACACATACAGTAAGGGTTACTGATGTTTGTGGAAATACTTCCACTGCTACAGTAACCATAAACAACCCAACGGTATTAACTGCTGCTGCAATTACGGCAACAACAGCCTCTTGTGCTAGTAGTAATACTGGAGTTATAAGAGTTACTACTGTGTCATCAGGTGGATTAGCACCATATTCCTACACATTAATTGATGCGGTCACTACAGCAGTAGTTGCGGGACCGCAAACGTCAATAGTTTTTAATGGTGTTCCAGCTAATGGAGTTAATGGATATCTAGTACGCACAACAGATGCTTGTGGTAATGTAATTAATAGTGCAGCACCATTGTTATTCCCTGCTGCTGTTGTACCTACAGCAACTACAACAACCTTACCGTCCTGTGCTGCAGGAGCTACCGGAAGAATTACAGTTTCTCCGAATACAGGAGCAACACTTGCAGGAGGTACATTTAGTTTTTCATTATATGATGCTGGAAATACTTTGCTAGTTGCTGGAACTCAATCTAGTCCAGTGTTCAATAATATAGCTCCTGGATCTTATACAGTAAGAATTACTGACCGTTGTGGTACAGTGGGTACGGTTGCTGTAACAGTTACAAGTACTGTAACAGCTCTAACAGCTGCCGGAACAGCAACAGGTTCGTGTACAAGTGGAAGTAACGGAGTGATTACAGGATCCTTTACAGGTGGGTCATTACCAGTTATGTACTCTTTGGTTAATCAGTCTACTATGACCGTTATTGCAGGACCTCAATCTAGTAATATTTTTACAGGGTTGGCTCCCGGGACTTATATAGTTAGAACTACCGATGCCTGTGGTACAAATGCAGATTCAAGTAATATTGTATTAGGTAATTTAACTACAAATCCAACAATTACAACAAGTTTGGCTATTGATTGTTCTGGATCAGCAATTATTGCAGGATTTGGAGCTGGAGGAGCTGGAGGTCCTTATACGTATGCTATATGTAATGGAGCAGGTTGTTCTTCATTCGGTGCTTACGGTGCTTCAAGTACTTTTACTGTCAATGCGAGTGGTACTTATAGAATCAGTGTTCAAGACAGATGTGGAAATCCAATTTCTTCATCCGATATTGTTGTTAATATTCCAACAAAAGCGGTTATCACAAATGTAAATCTAAATGTTGCTTGTGGTCCTACCACAGTTACTCCAGTATTGTCTAATGTGCCAAATACGCCATATTATAGTATTGATGGATCAAACTTTAGTCCAACTATCGGTGTGTTAAATCAAGGAACTCATACATTAATTGTTTCAAATTACAATGCAGGAACTTATGGATGTGCTAGTGACCCCTATGTGTTCAACATCAATTCTATAGCTCCTACAGGAGTTTCACCTCAATTGATACCTTCAACTGGAACACTTGCTGACATCGTTGTGACTGGAACCGGAATTATTTGGTATGCTACAGCTTCAGATGCAGCGAATGCGGTAAATCCGCTACCAATGTCGACTGTTGTAACTGATAACACAACATATTATGCAACTCAAACTATTGCAGGTTGTGCTAGTACTGCTAGTTTGGCTGTGTTTGTTGATACTTTCTTAAGTGCTAATGAATTCAATATGAATGCATTTACATATTCTCCAAATCCAACGGAAAATATTTTGAAATTGTCATATACGGATAAACTAACCAAAGTTGTGGTTTATAATATAATTGGTAAACAGATGTTTACTAAACTGTCTAATAACAACACAGTAGATTTAGATATGACTGAATTATCTGATGGTGTTTATTTTGTGAAAATTTTCGCAGGAGATGTTTCTAAGACAGTCAAAGTGATAAAAAAATAACAAAATTGTTTTAAATTTTTGTTAAAAGCCACCCTTTTGGGTGGCTTTTACTTTTGAGTTGAAATTGTAAGAATAAATATTTCTACCTTTGCACTCTTAAATTTAATTTATTATGAAACGAGTTGTTGTAGGTCTTTCTGGAGGTGTCGATTCAAGTGTTGCTGCTTATTTATTAAAGGAGCAAGGCTATGAAGTGATAGGCCTTTTTATGAAAAACTGGCACGACGATTCGGTTACTATCTCTAACGAATGTCCTTGGTTGGAAGATAGTAATGATGCACTTTTAGTCGCTCAAAAATTAGGAATTCCATTTCAAACAGTCGATTTAAGCGAACAATACAAAGAGAAAATTGTAGATTACATGTTTAGCGAGTATGAAAAAGGACGTACCCCTAATCCTGATGTATTGTGCAATCGCGAAATTAAGTTTGATGTATTCATGAAAATAGCCCTTTCTTTAGGTGCCGATTATGTGGCAACGGGCCATTATTGTCGTAAAGGAGAAATCGAAGTGGATGGAGACCCGATGTACCAGTTATTGGCTGGAATTGATGACAATAAAGATCAATCGTATTTTTTATGTCAACTTTCTCAAGAACAATTGAGTAAAGCGTTGTTTCCTATTGGTGAATTAACAAAACCTCAAGTTCGTGAAATTGCCGCTAAAATGGAATTGATTACTGCCGAAAAGAAAGATTCCCAAGGATTGTGTTTTATCGGTAAAGTTAGACTTCCGGAGTTTTTACAACAACAATTACAACCCAAAGAAGGTTTGATTTTTGAAGTAGACGCTACCAATGAAATTTACGATAAAAAAGAAATTCAATTCAATTCTGTTGAAGAACAATTGAAATTTGAATCTACAAACATTAAGTATACACCAGTAGTTGCCAAAGTTGTTGGGAAACATCAAGGGGCACACTATTTCACCATAGGTCAGCGAAAAGGATTGAATGTAGGGGGTACAAAAGAAGCATTATTCATTGTGGCTACCGATATAGAAACGAACTCTATTTACACAGGTCAAGGACATACCCATCCAGGTTTGTTTAAAAAAGCGTTGTTTGTTACTCAAGATGAAATTCATTGGATTAGAACTGATTTGGCTTTGAAAAATGGTGAAACAATGTCGGTAAAGGCACGTATTCGCTACCGACAAGAACTTCAAAATGCTACCTTGCATCAATTTGAAAACGGACTGTATGTTGCATTTGAACAACCACAATCGGCTATCACAGAAGGACAATTTGTGTCTTGGCACCTAAATGATGAGTTGATAGGTTCTGGGGTTATTTCTTAATTCGATTTTTTATTTTTTGTGTATATTTGAAAAACCAAATTACACACCAAATGAAAACTAAACTACTTATAATCTTATTATTTGTCTCGAATTGCTTTTTTGCACAAGAAGATGCTTGGGTTTATTTTAATGCAAAACCAAATTCTGCTGCTTTTTTTAGTGCTCCATTATCGGAACTTACGCAGCGTTCATTAACGAGAAGAACAACACAAAATATTGCATTAGATATCAAAGATGCACCAATTCACCAACCTTATGTTGATCAAGTAGAAGCCGCTACTGGAATTACGGTTTTGGCAAAGTCAAAATGGTTAAATATGGTGCATGTTCGTGGATCCCAAACTGATATTGCAGCATTATTAGGATTGTCGTTTGTGGATCATATCCAATATGCCAATCATTCATTAAATCCAGGTGGGAAAATGGCTCCTGTTTCGAATAAAATAGGTAAAATAAACAAATGGCTAGATACCAATAACACTCAAGTGAACTACAATTATGGTAATTCTGCAACGCAAGTGCAAATGTTGAATTGTCATATTTTACATCAAAATAATTACACTGGAAATGGGAAAGTAGTAGCAATTCTAGATGCTGGTTTTCCGGGAGTGAATACTGCGGCTCCTTTTGCAAGTTTACGAAATAGAGGACTTATTTTAGGGGGCTATGATTTTGTGAATAATTCGACTAGTTTTTATACAGGAAACTCACACGGAACGAATGTTTTATCGACCATGGGAGCAAATGCTACCAATTTAATAGGTACTGCACCAGATGCAGGCTACTATCTTTTTATAACTGAAGATGTAGCTAGCGAAACTCCGTTGGAATTATCCAATTGGGTAGAAGCAGCCGAAGAAGCAGATCGATTAGGAGTAGACGTTATTAATTCTTCTTTAGGTTATTTTGGATTTGATAATGCTGCCTATAGTTATACGCATGCTAAAATGAATGGACAAACATCGGTAGCTTCAAGAGCTGTTGATATTGCTTTTGATAAGGGGATGATATGTGTTATTTCTGCCGGAAACGAAGGTGGTTCTTCAGAACCCCATGTTGGAACTCCTGCGGATGCACAACGTGCAGTTACTATAGGTTCGGTAACAAGCACCGAAGTCAAATCAGGTTTTAGTTCTATTGGACCAACCGGTGATGGAAGAATGAAGCCCGATTTGATGGCCATGGGGTCTTCTTCAGTAATTTCAAACACTTCCGGAACAATAACAACAGCCAGTGGAACCTCTTTTTCTTCACCTATTCTAGCAGGAGCCATCACCTCATTTTGGTCGGCTTTTCCATCTAAAACCAATGCGGAAATTGTACAATTTGTTAAAGCTTCAGCTGATAGATATGCTGCTTCTATTGTAACAGCAAACAATAATTATGGTTATGGCATTCCAGATTTTCAATTAGCAATGAATACTGCACTATCAACCATTCAATTTGAATCCAATAAAACGGTAAAAATATATCCAAATCCTGTTGATTCTGAAATTACGATTTCAATTACAGATGATTTAATTGGCGCTTCATTTGAAATGTATAACCAATTAGGGCAAAATGTGCTTAAAACTAACATTTCTAATTCATTAGAGCATGTAAATGTGGCCAACTTAACGAACGGTGTGTATTTTTATTCGATTTCAAATACAAATAAATCGTTACAAGGTAAATTGATTAAAAACTAAAATATTCTGAATAATTCAGCGTAAATGAATAAAATAACATCTCTTTTTAAAATACAATATCCAATTATTCAAGGCGGAATGATTTGGAATTCAGGTTACAAATTAGCATCAGCAGTCAGTAATGCAGGTGGCTTAGGATTAATAGGCGCAGGCTCAATGTATCCTGATGTACTTCGGGAACACATTCAAAAATGTAAAAAAGCAACTGATAAGCCTTTTGGTGTAAATGTGCCGATGTTGTATCCGAACATTGAAGAGATTATGCAAATTATTGTGGAAGAAGGGGTGAAAATCGTTTTTACTTCGGCTGGAAATCCAAAAACATGGACTTCTTTTTTGAAGGATAATGGGATTACCGTTGTTCACGTGGTGAGTAGTTCTAAATTCGCCTTAAAAGCACAAGAAGCGGGTGTAGATGCTGTTGTGGCAGAAGGTTTTGAAGCTGGAGGACATAACGGAAGAGAAGAAACGACTACATTAACGTTAATTCCTATGGTTCGTGAAAATATCTCCATTCCTTTGATAGCCGCTGGTGGAATTGCTACTGGTCGCGGCATGTTAGCAGCCATGGTTTTAGGTGCTGATGGTGTACAAATGGGGTCTCGTTTTGCCGCTTCCACAGAAAGTTCAGCACACGATGATTTTAAGAAAACGATTGTCGAAACCGAAGAAGGAGGGACGCAATTAACCTTAAAAGAATTAGCTCCCGTTCGATTAATAAAGAATAAATTTTATAATGATGTTCAGGAATTGTACACCAAATGCCCAACGCCCGAAGAATTAAAAACATTATTGGGGCGCGCTCGTGCTAAACGAGGTATGTTTGAAGGCGATTTAGTAGAAGGCGAACTTGAAATAGGTCAAATTGCAGGACTTATTCATAATATACAAC
This sequence comes from Flavobacterium amnicola, assembly GCF_004122165.1. Classification (GTDB taxonomy): domain Bacteria; phylum Bacteroidota; class Bacteroidia; order Flavobacteriales; family Flavobacteriaceae; genus Flavobacterium; species Flavobacterium amnicola. The sequence goes on along the minus strand of NZ_SBKO01000002.1, from coordinate 576,554 downwards.
CTGTCGAAACCATTATTGAAGAAGTGATTTCAGAATTTAAAGAAGCGCAAAAAGAAGCTGTACACCTTTAAAATTAGTTATGAAGAAGATATATATAATAGTATTTGCCGTTTTTTTATTCGCCATAAATGCACAAGCACAAAGTTTTCGTTTTGAAGTTTCTGCTGTGAGTTTGAGTGTTAAACAAGGGGGGAATTGGAGTGCATTTACACCTTTTAAAGAAGCTAAAATTGTTGCTACATTTAATCCGGAAAAAAATACGATCGGAGTGTATTCGGAAATTCCTCAATATTTTAAAATTAAAAAATACTACGATAGAAAATCAGAAAATGGAAAAGACATTGATGGTTTTGATTGTATGGATAACAATGGAGAATTTTGTTTTATCGAAATTCATTCGCACCAAAAAGAAAACATGCACCAATTATACATCACGTATTCCGATAGAATAATGGTGTATAATATGAAATATAAAAAATAAAATGAAGAAGGTACTTTTTCTAGGGGTTCTACTAACAATGAGCGTAGTTTCAGCACAAAAGGCATCCAAGCCTGTTGTAGCTGTAGAAACTAAAATGCCAAAATTAGTAGTAGGAATTGTTGTCGATCAAATGAAGATGGAGTACTTGTACCGTTTTTCTGACGATTTTTCAGCTACAGGTTTCAAAAGATTAATGCAAGACGGCTATACATTTCATAACATGCATTATAATTATATGCCGACCTATACAGGTCCAGGGCATGCTTCGATCTACACAGGAACCACTCCGGCGGTACACGGAATTGTAGGTAACGAATGGTTCAATAAAGCCTCTGGGAAAGATGTGTATTGTACTGACGATGCTGGTGTAACAACTGTTGGAGGTGGCACAGAGAATGAAGGAAAAATGTCTCCAAAATTATTACAAGCTTCTACTATTACTGATGAATTGCGTTTGGCTACTAATTTTAAAGGGAAAGTAATTGGAATGAGCCTAAAAGATAGAGGGGCTATTTTGCCTGCTGGTCATTTTGCTAATTGGGCATTTTGGTACAGCAAAACGGGTGCTTTTATTTCAAGTACTTTTTACGGAAAAGCATTACCAGACTGGGTGATGCAGTACAATTATGAAAAGCATTATGAAAAGTATGTACTTCAAGGTTGGAAATTACTAAAACCAGCAGCAACTTATAATGAAAGTTTGCCTGATGATAATCCGTACGAAGGGACGTTGAATAAAAAACAGCCTTTTTTCCCGTATAATATGCTAGAAATGCTACAGGCTGGTGACCCAGGGATATTACGCACAAGTCCGTACGGAAACAGTTTATTGGCTGATTTTGCTATGAGAGCCATTGAAAAAGAGCAATTAGGAAAAGACGAAATTACCGATTTCTTAACCGTGAGTTTTTCTTCAACCGACTATGTGGGACATACATTCGGACCTCGTTCTATGGAATTACAAGATACTTATTTGCGATTAGATCAAACGTTATCGTCATTTTTAAACTATTTAGATACAAATGTTGGAAAAGGGAATTATTTGGTTTTCTTAACCGCCGATCATGCGGGTGCCGAAAATGTCACTCATTTAAAAGATAACAAATACGAAGTAGACAATGTTCGTGAAAAAAATATTGAACAATCCATAGCAGAATTTACAAAAACCTATTTTGGTGACGACTTACTATTGAATTATTCTAATTATAACGTTTTTCTAAACAAACAAAAAATAAAAGAGAAAGCTTTAGAATTGAATAAGGTTAAAGAGGCTGTTAAAGAATTTTTATACACTCAAAAGCAAGTGAAGAGAGTCTATGATGAAAATGAAATTATTGCAGGTTCCTTTGCTGATACTTATTTGAATTTTGTCTCTAAAGGCTACGACCCCACGCAAAATGGGGAATTAATTATTGTTGACAAACCGGCTTACATGCAATATGGTGCTACCGGTACCTCACATGGTTCTCCTTATAGTTATGATACCCATGTACCTTGTTTGTTTTACGGTTGGAACATCAAAAAAGGAGAAAGTTTTGATAAAAAAGAAATCACACAAATCGCTCCAACATTGGCGCAAAAACTCAAAATAACATTTCCAAACGGGACAGAAGCTAAAGTAATGACTGAGGTTCTAGTAAAATAAAAAAAAGCGCCTTTTGGCGCTTTTTTTATAATTCTATAGGTAGTTGATTGTTTAATAAATCCTCAAATACTTCGTGTTGGCGAATTAAATAAGCTTTTTCGTCTTTCCACAATACTTCCGCTGGTTTGTAGCGCGAGTTATAATTGGAAGACATCGAAAAGCAATAGGCACCTGCATTTCTAAATGCCAAAATATCACCTTCTTTTATTTCGGAAATCCTACGGTTGGTTGCAAAGGTGTCTGTTTCGCAAATATAACCTACCACCGAGTAAAAACGCTCTTTCCCTTTGGGATTCGAAATGTTTTCAATATAATGTTCTGATCCATAGAGCATCGGACGAATAAGATGGTTAAATCCCGAATCTATTCCAGCAAAAACCGTGGAAGTAGTTTGTTTGACCACATTCACTTTGGCTAAAAAATAACCTGCTTCACTCACCAAAAATTTACCTGGTTCAAAAACCAAAGTCAACTCTCGTCCGTATTCTTTTTCAAAAGCCAAAAAACGTTTGGTTAGTTTGCGACCCAATTCTTCGACATTGGTTTCAATATCTCCTTTTTTATAAGGCACTTTAAAACCGCTTCCAAAATCGATAAAATCAAGGGTCTTAAAATGTTTGGCCGTCTCGAATAAAATTTCGGAAGCATATAAAAACACCTCGATATCTAAAATATCCGAACCTGTGTGCATGTGAATACCGTTAATATGCATACCTGTATTTTCTACAATTCGTAAAATGTGAGGTAGTTGATGAATAGAAATTCCGAATTTGCTATCGATATGTCCGACCGAAATGTTAGAATTGCCTCCTGCCATGACATGCGGATTGATACGAATGCAAACTGGAGTGTGTGGATGTTTAGCGCCAAATTGTTCTAATATCGATAAATTGTCGATGTTAATTTGAACGCCCAGTGTTGCGACTTCTTCAATTTCACTCATCGAAACGCCATTCGGGGTATACATGATTTTATCTGGTGAAAATCCGGCATGCAGGCCTAATAAGACTTCTTGAATCGAAACCGTGTCCAATCCAGAATTCAGGTTTTTAAACAATTTTAAAATAGAAACGTTCGACAATGCTTTTACCGCATAATTAATCTGAAGTTTTTCTACTTTAGAAAAAGCTTGTGTTAAACGTTGGTATTGAGATTCAATTTTTGCAGCATCATACACATAGACTGGGCTGCCAAATTCGTTTGCGATTTTAAGTAATTGCGGTGCTTCCATTTTAATTTGATTTTTTGCAAAAGTATTTCTAAAGTTATGAAAAATAAAATAATTAAACAAATTGAATAAAAATAAAACAAAATGTTATATTTAAAACAATTAACGTTTTTGTTTTGAATTTCTATTTTAAAAAAGAAAGAGATTTGGGTATATATTGATTTAGAATTTATTATTTTTGTGCACCCAAACAAAGGGAACAAACAAGACAAAAACCTTTATTATGAATTTACACGAGTATCAAGGGAAACAAATATTAGCTAGTTATGGCGTGCGTGTGCAACGTGGTTATGTTGCCAATAATGCAGAAGAAGCAGTAGCAAAAGCAAAACAACTTACGTCAGAAACGGGAACGGGATGGCATGTAATTAAAGCACAAATTCACGCAGGTGGTCGTGGAAAAGGTGGTGGAGTGAAATTGGCTAAAAATTTAGACCAAGTTCATGAAATTGCAGGTCAAATCATCGGAATGGATTTGATTACACCTCAAACGCCGCCAGAAGGAAAAAGAGTGCACAAAGTTTTAGTAGCAGAAGATGTATATTACCCAGGAGAAAGTGAAACAAAAGAGTTTTACATGTCGGTTTTATTAAACCGTGGTGCAGGACGAAATATGATCATGTATTCTACTGAAGGTGGAATGGACATTGAGGAAGTAGCAGAACATACGCCACATTTAATTTTTCACGAAGAAATTGATCCAGCAGTTGGTTTACAAGGTTTCCAAGCGAGAAAAATTGCTTTCAACTTAGGTTTATCTGGTGAAGCATTCAAAGAAATGGTAAAATTCGTTGATGCTTTATACAAAGCATACATCGGTTCTGATTCTTCTATGTTTGAAATCAACCCTGTATTAAAAACATCGGATAATAAAATTATGGCAGTTGATGCTAAAGTATCGTTAGACGATAACGCATTATTCCGTCACGTTGATTTAGCTGAAATGCGCGACATTACTGAAGAGCGTGCAATTGAAGTAGAAGCAAAAGAAGCAGGATTAAACTATGTTGATCTTGACGGTACTGTTGGATGTATGGTGAATGGTGCAGGTTTAGCAATGGCTACTATGGATTTGATTAAATATGCAGGTTTTGAACCAGCAAACTTCCTTGACGTAGGAGGAACGGCTGATGCAAAACGTGTGGAAACGGCTTTCCGTATCATCTTGAAAGATCCAAACGTAAAAGCAATCTTGATTAACATCTTCGGAGGAATCGTACGTTGCGACCGTGTGGCTCAAGGTGTCGTTGATGCTTACAAAAACATGGGGGACGATATTAAAGTGCCTATCATTGTTCGTTTACAAGGAACCAATGCAGAAATTGCAAAAGAATTAATCGACAATTCTGGAATGCCAATTTTATCAGCAGTACAATTCCAAGAAGCAGCGGACCAAGTAAAAGCAGCTTTATCTTAATCGAAAATTAAGTTTTAGATATTTAAAAGCCTGAGCATTGCTCAGGCTTTTTGTTTACTAATGGTTAAGTTAATTTTAATCAAGAGCTAATGTTATAAAATTGTTTAAAATAGCAATTGCAGATATTTCTATTTTTTAACAGAATAATCAAGCTATTTTTCATTGCTAGGGAACAAATAGTAGCTAAGTTGTACTTTTTTCTTCAATGTTTCAAAACGCTTATTTAAGGTGTGTTATGTTTAGTTTAAGCTATTGATTTATGGTATTTTTTAAGTGTAGTTTGAAGTAATTTTGACCAGCAAACTTAAAACACACACAATGAAAAAAGCAATCAAAATTTCAGTTATTGTATTCTTAATGAGTACGAGTATGGTATTCGCGAATGGGTTTTCTCCGGTTGAAGATTTTCCTAGAGCCATGAAAGAAATCAACACCTATCTAAATCAATCAAGACAAGTCGAAGAAGATATTACGGATAATGGCAAAGCCGTAAAAGTAACTTTTACGATTACCTCGGAAAATGAAATTGTAGTTTTAGATATGAGAACTAAAAATGCAGAAATTAAATCCTATATTAAAAGTGCCTTAAACAATAAAGTATTAAATTCAGGTGATCTTATACCAGGGAGACATTATTCGTTTAAAGTGATGTTTAAAAATTAGAGACCACTAACGATAAGAAATGAAAAACCTGAGGGAACTCAGGTTTTTTGTTTTTTAATATTTTCTAACGCTATGTAGGTATATCAACCAGATATTTTTGCTTTCACTGGTTAGTCTTTTTTCTTTTTACCGTTTTTGAAGTTTATTTTTTCAACTACTTGAACTTTTGGAGCCGTTTTTTGAGCGCCAGTCTTTGGTTTAAAAGAGGATTTTGGCTTAAATTCTCCTTTAGGTTTATCTTTTGAAATGGGCTTGCTTGTTTTGTCTTCAGCAACTTTTTTGGTCACTTCTTTTGCATTCGCACTAATAACCTCTTTAGCATTTTTCGGATTTTCTTTGGTACCACGAAGATGAATGACTAATCCGTTAAGAAAATTGCGTAATATTTGGTCGCCACATTCCATGAATTTTGGGTGATCTTCCTGACGGAAAATATTTCCAATTTCGCCTTTTGAAATTCTAAAGTTTACTAATTCTAAAATTTCGACTATTTGATCATCACGAAGTTGAAGTGCAACGCGAAGTTTTTTAAATATTTCGTTATTGTTCATTGATGCTAAAAATTTCTTCAAAGATACATATTTTCGACAGTCGCTTTTTTGATTCCGAATTTTAATTTATTTTAGCCAAAAATCTTAAGAATGGATACAAGGGAAGAAAAGATTAGTTTGTTGTCGGAAATGATTGCTTTTGCAGTTATTGATGGGGAATTACACGATAGAGAATACGATTTTTTGCTAATGGTTTCGCAAGAATTAGATATTGATAAAACTACTTTTTTAGACCTGTTTTCTCATAGAAATGAGTTTTCGGTAATAAAAGACGAATTCCACAGGATTCTTCATTTTTATCGATTGGCCTTATTAATGCATTGCGATGGTGTTTTGCACGAAAGAGAAAAGAAAGCCATTAATGAAATAGGCATCAATATGGGATTGAATCCCTATGCAACCAAAAGAGTTTTAAAATTAATGCAAGAAGCACCCGACCAAATGGTAGATGCCGAAGTATTATTAAGTTCGTTTCAGGAACAATTGAATTAAATTCTCTCCTGTAACATTTTTATTTCATCTCTTAATTTTGCAGCTTGCATAAAATCCAATTCCTTGGCAGCTTTTTCCATGGCTTTGCGTTTGTCGCGAATTTTCTTTTCGATTTCAGGTTTGCTTAAGTATTCACTTTCGGGTTCGGCAGCTTTTAAAGCTTGATTTTCGAAGTATTGTGTAGAAACGGAATTCTTATTTAAGACATTTCCCAAACTTTTATTCAAGGCCTTTGGAGACAAATTATTAGCAGTGTTGTAATTGATTTGTTTTTCTCGACGATAATTGGTTTCATCGATGGTGCGTTGCATACTGTTGGTGATTTTATCTGCATACATTATGGCTTTTCCATTCACATTACGAGCAGCACGACCTACCGTTTGAGTCAAAGAACGATGACTTCGTAAGAAACCCTCTTTGTCTGCATCTAAAATGGCAACTAATGAAACTTCCGGTAAATCCAAGCCTTCACGCAATAAGTTCACACCAATCAACACATCAAAAAGTCCTTTTCGTAAATCTTGCATGATTTCCACACGTTCCAAGGTATCCACATCACTATGAATATAGCGACAACGAATGGACACTTTGGTTAAATATTTGGTCAATTCTTCCGCCATACGTTTGGTTAAAGTGGTAACCAAAACACGTTCGTCCACTTCACATCGTTGTTGAATTTCTTCGATTAAATCGTCAATTTGATTCAAACTCGGACGAATTTCAATAATCGGGTCCAATAAGCCTGTTGGACGAATGACTTGTTCTACATAGATGCCTTCCGATTTCTGTAATTCATAATCGGCAGGAGTTGCTGAAACATATAAGACTTGATTCTGTAAGGCTTCAAATTCTTCAAATTTCAACGGACGATTGTCCATCGCTGCTGGCAATCGGAAACCATATTCTACCAGATTTTCTTTTCTGCTTCGGTCTCCACCATACATGGCATGTACTTGTGAAATGGTTACATGACTTTCATCCACTACCATTAAATAATCATCGGGGAAATAATCCAACAAACAGAAAGGACGCGTACCCGCCTCACGACCATCTAGGTAGCGTGAATAATTCTCAATTCCGGAGCAATAACCCAATTCACGAATCATTTCTAAGTCGAAATTTGTACGTTCTTCCAGTCGTTTGGCTTCCAAATGTTTGCCTATTTCTTTGAAATAATCCACTTGTTTTACCAAATCTTGTTGAATGGCCCAGATGGCATTTTGAAGTACATCGGGAGAAGTCACAAACATGTTGGCTGGATAGATATTTAGTTTGTCGTATTTCTCTAAAACTTGAGAAGATTTGGCATCAAATGCTTCAATTTCTTCAATATCATCGCCAAAAAAGTGAATTCGGAACGGTTCATCCGCATAACTAGGGAAAACTTCTAAAGTATCTCCTTTAATTCGAAAAGTACCTGGAGTGAATTCTCCTTCTGTTCTAGCATACAAACTTTGTACCAATCGATGCAATAGTTTGGTACGAGCAATGACTTGATTTTTTTCGATCGAAACCACATTTTTTTGGAATTCCACAGGATTTCCGATACCATACAAACAGGAAACAGAAGAAACTACAATTATATCTCTTCGCCCAGAAAGAAGGGCAGAAGTTGTGCTTAAACGTAATTTTTCTAATTCTTCATTGATCGATAAATCCTTTTCGATATACGTTCCAGTAACAGGAATAAAAGCTTCCGGTTGGTAATAGTCGTAATACGATACGAAATATTGTACCGAATTATTTGGAAAAAATTGCTTGAACTCGGAATAAAGTTGAGCGGCCAAGGTTTTATTATGAGCTAGCACTAAGGTTGGCTTTTGCACTTCTTGAACCACGTTGGCAACAGTAAATGTCTTCCCAGAACCAGTTACTCCTAATAGCGTTTGGTATTTTTCTCCATTAAGAATGCCTTTGGCTAATTTTTCAATTGCTTGAGGTTGGTCACCCATAGGGCTGTAATCGGATACGACTTGGAATTTCATTGAAGAAGGATGTTTCTATGTTGTAAATATACAAAGTAAAAACATCCTTACCAATTTACTTGAATTTCATGGCCAATGTTAAGATATGTGAATTCAAACCAGTGTCTCTGGTGTAATATCCGTATCGAAGTTCTAAGCTATTTATTCGTTTCATATTGAAAATTCCTTTGTCGGCATCGGTCATTTTATAACTTAAACCCAGCATATTACTGTTGAATTTTGACAAGTCATAATCGCTAGTATACAATTCATCCAAAGCAGTATGTTGCTGATAGGGTTTAAAATACTTCGCTGCTGATTGTACATAAAATCGGTAGGGAATGGATATCGAAGAAAATGCCGATATTTTAAAACTAGGTTCTAAACTAAGCGTGTGCGAATTAATTCCCCAATCATCCCAATAATAACGATAGAAACTTCTCAATACAATATGATCCCCTAAGAAATAATTGGCTCTGATTCCAAACGGAATTTTTGTTCGCGTATCGGGTAATTTTTCCGATTTTACAGTCGTTAAGTCGTTCAAATAGACACGATTAAACTTGGTAGCTAATAATCCTTGTTGGTAGCCTAAATCCAGTAAAAAAGCCATCTGAAACTCTTTTGTCATCACTTGACTTAATGAAAAGCCTAAATTATAAGAAGTTCTGGGTTTACTATCCAAATGTCTGGCTTCATTATCCGAAGGAGCATTCCTCAATTCAACGGGTAAAATGACTTTCCAGGTATCGAAAAATGCCATTCCTTTGACCGAAAATTCTCGATTTTTATCTTTTGAAGATTTAGCAAAACCGGCACTAGCTCCAATTGAAAAATAATCAAACTCAGCTGAACCCGACAAACCAGCACTTATGATATAGTTTTTTTCTTCATTTTGAAAACTGTAGTTTAAGGCAGGATACACACGAACATCTTGATACGATGCTGAGGTAACCGTACTCGGATCAATTTTATCGGAAGAAGCAGAAGTATAAGAATCAACACCTACTTCCAATCCAAAATTATGTTTGTGATTGTTTTTATCGTATTTAGAAACTTTAATATCGAAAGTTGTAGCAATATCCGTTAGTTTTTCGGTTCCGATACCACCGGTTACTGCCGAATTGTTTCCTGTTTGGGTATAATAACTCGAGATGAAATTTACTTCTTCAATTTTAAGTTTTTGTTTTTTGTAAGCCGAACTGTCTTGTGAGATGTTTTCTTGTGCTTTGGTGTTATTTCCAAATAAAAAGGCTAATAACGAGGCTGTAATAATTCTTTTTTTCATGATAGTATTCTATTAGTTACAGCCACAACCACCACCTGTTTTGCCACCATTGGCTCCAGAACTGGCTTCGCGATAGAGTTGAAATGTGTTTTCGAATTTTTCAGAACTTTTTGCCCCTAGTGCCATTTCCGAATCGTTTATTTTGGATTTTTGATATTCTTTTACAGAAGTGCAACTGGCTCCTAGAAAAAGAAGTAAACATAAGATTGGTAGTTTCATTGCAATTTGGGTTAGGTTAAATTTATGTTTTTCGAAAAATATTTATTGTCGGCATCATCAATGATAATACAACCAATATGTTTTAATTGATTGATAAAATCCAAGCCCACTTCAATACCCATTACGGTGACTGGAGTGGCTAACGCATCGGCAATTTCAGCATTTTCGGCAATAATGGTTACACTTTTAATACCAGAAACAGGATAACCGGTTTTGGGATCTATCGTGTGGGAATATTTTTTATTGTTAATCATTACAAACTTTTCGTAGTTACCTGAAGTGGCTACTGCCGTATTTGTGATTTTAAAGGTAGAAAAAATATCGTTACGCAAATTTGGGTTGGCAATGCCAATAGTCCAGGCTTCTCCGTTTTCTTGATAACCCCAAGCGGATAAATCGCCAGAAGCATTTACAATACCACTTTTAACACCATTTTCTTGTAGTTTTCTTTTGGCCATTTCAGCGGCATAACCTTTGCCTATACCGCCAAAACCAATGCGCATTCCTTTGTTTTTTAGAAATACAGTTCTTTTTTGTTCGTCTAAAACAATGTTTTGATAATTGATAAGGGCTACAGATTTTTTTGCTAATTCAGGATCAGGTAGGGTAGTCATTTTTAAATCGAAATTCCAGAATTTTTTATCAATGCCACCATAACTAATATCAAAAGCTCCTTGTGTGATTTTAGATAACATTTGGCAACGTTGAACTAAGGCAAAAACTTCTTCAGTTACTGTTACAGGTTGTATTCCTGCGTTTTCGTTTATTTGGTGCGTAATACTTTCGGTAGAAAAAGTAGTTAGTAATTTTTCTATTCTTTTTATTTCTTCAATAGCCAAATCAATTTTTTCGGCACACCAATTTTCATTTTCACCGATAACGGTAAATTCGAAACGGTTTCCCATCAATTTGTCTACTTTTTTTAAAAGCATTAGGATTTTAATTTAGCAATAAACTCCTCTAGCGTTTCCGATGGCAAATGATCCCATTTTTTGATAATTTTTCCATCCGTATCTAACAACAAAATGAGTGGAAATATTCCAGTATTGTTGTATTTTTCAGCTAATGCTTCGTTTTCTTGAGTGATTTCTTTTGTGAGCTGATTTTTTTTCAATCTGGGAAAATCGGCATTGTACGTAACCAAATTTTCGCTTGAAAAAGCGATGAAAGGATCCGTCAAGATGTATTGTTTTTTAAATTTTACACAAGGAGCACACCAATCAGAACCCGAAAAGTAAAGCAATACTTTTTTATTTTCGGTTTTTGCTTTTTCAATGGATTGATTAAACGTTTGATGTAAGCTTTCTTGTGCCGAAGCGTGTGAGGCAAATAAAATTGCAATGATGTAAATGATTTTTCTCATAATTTAATCCAAACATTCCATTAATAAAAGGTTTCCATTTTCATGGGTAACAATAACCATTCCATCTTCTGCAACATGATTACTACTTCCCGTTCTGAAACCTAGAGTTAAAGTATCATTTTTAAGTGGATAAAACAAATTTTCGGAATGAATTCCTGTTACATCTCCTATTGGAATTAACGAAATGATACTGTCTTTAGTGTACCATTTTTCGAATTTAGGGGGCAATAAAAATATTTTGGAATGATCATCAATGATGACAATTTTCAATTGGTCTTTAAACCGAACAATATTGGTGATGTTGGTTATGGTATGATCGGCACGTTTTCCGGTTGCCCAAATGACATTAACAGCTTTGTGTCCTTTAGTAATTAGATAATCAAATGCTTTTTCTAAATCGGTTTTATTTTGATCGGGAGCATATACAATCTCAAGTGGATATTGTTTTTCACGATAATATTCTGGGTCAAAGCCACGGTCGAAATCGCCCAACAAAACATCAATTTTGATTCCCAACTCTAAAACACGTTCAATTGCAGAATCCAGCACAATGACAAAAGGAGACCATTCTAGTAATTGCCCTAATAATTCCTGCGAACATTCGGCGCCATTAGCAATGATTAAAGCGGGTTCTTGGTCGTCTTTGACGATGTGATGGGAAGACATTTACAAATGTGTAAGTTAAAAGCAATATTTTGTCCTTCAAAAGTAATAATTCTAATGAGTTTTTTGCATTTTTATTGCACCAAATACTCTCGGGTATCAATTTCCGTCAGACTAAAATAACCCAAAGGATAATTTTCTGGATTGGTAGTGTTTAAAACATTACCGCGTAAAGTTGAGGTTGGCGTTGCAAATGGATTTCCAGCATTGGAACTCGACATTGCGATTAATTTATTCATGTAGTTGTAATAGGAATTGGTAATGCCTTGTAACGAAAATTTCAGGGTACTTCCGCGATCTAGTTTCTCATTGGTGTAAAAGCCAAACATTCGGTTACCTTGAAAAAATTCATCCGAAATCACTCCAAATTCTTGAACTTTTAACAAAGGATTTTTGGCTCCGACCAAGTAAAAATTATCTTCCGAACCATTATCTTGAAAAAAGAATTTTATTTGAATGCTGTCTTCCCCATCAATACCAGGCACCGTTTCTTGTTGTATATCGTCTATGGTAGGAGTCGCCATTAACTTATTCGTGGCGGTATAAATCTCACCTTTATAGAGCACCCGAAGGGTGTAATTTTTGTTGACAACAGGAACGAAGTTGTCGCACACATAATTGGGTGAATTGGACATTTGATAAAAATCAAAAACAGTATTATCACTATCGGTTACAGTTACGATAGCTCCAGAAGCAATAGCAATTTCATTGCTATAAAAATCATTGGTTAGACTTAATTTTATAGTCTGATTGTCGCCAATTGTTCCTTTCTGCCACTTAATGTTCGCATCGATGACTAATTTAGGATTCGTATTTTCCAACGGAATATCTACTACATCTTCACAACCATATTGGAAAAAGAGGAAAGTTGCAATTACGATATGTGTTACAATTTTTTTCATGCGATTAAAATTTAAAGTTATAGGAAACCGATGGTACGATACCAAAAATGGAAAGTTTCACGGCTTCATTGACTCCCGTTTCAGCATTTTGTTTAAAACTAATAGAAGCAGCATTTTTTCGGCTATAGACGTTGTAAATGCTAAACACCCATTCGCCTTTCCAATTGCGATTTACATTTTTTCTTGGGGTTAAAGTAGCTGAAATATCCAAATGATGATAAAGTGGTAATCTGTTTTTGTTTCTAGCGGTATAATTAGGAACTACAATTCCTTCGTAAACATATTTGGAAGTTGGAAAACTCACTGGTTGCCCTGATTGAAGTGTGAAATTCGCACCAAAATTCCATTTTTCATTTCTTTTATAACTTCCTGTTACCGCCAAATTATGGGTTTTGTCATAGGCAGATCGGTACCATTCCCCATTGTTAATTCCGACTTCATTTGCAGTTCTTCCTGGTGTTTGTTGTTCCGATTTGGATAGGGTATACGCCACCCATCCGCTTAAATTTCCAGTGTTTTTTCGCAAAAGCAGTTCTAAACCATAGGCTCTCATTCGTCCGTTTAGCACTACTTGTTCGATAGCTTCATTGGCAATTAAATCGGCGCCGTCAATATAATCCATTCGGTTTTGTATGCCTTTGTAGTAGGTTTCTACTTCTAAGGTGTATTTGTCCTCTTTAAAATTATTGAAATAACCAAAAGCAATTTGATCGGCAATTTGAGGTTTGATGTAATTATCACTTGGCGTCCAAACATCTAAAGGGGTAGGAGAGGCTGTGTTGGAAACCAATTGTAAATATTGTACCATTCGATTATAACTCATTTTAACTGATTGATTGGCATTCAATTCATAAGCCATTGCAAAACGTGGTTCTAGATAATCAAAGCTTGCGATTTTCTTGTTTTTTCCAAAATATTGAGTGGATATGGGTTTCGCTTTATCGTAAATTTTCAATTCCGCATCGTACACTACGGGTTGGTTGTTTTCGTAATAATTGACAGTTGAAGTTCCCAATCGGTAAAATTGACTGTAGCGTAATCCGTAAGAAATAGAAACTTTATCGTCTATTTTTTGTTCGGCATCAATGTATAGCGCGGGTTCAAAAGCATATTTTTTGTCCAATTCTCTGTAATTAATAGAGGAATTGGTATTCAAGGGTTCAATGATACCAGGATTGAAGTTGCTGTATACGGCATTTACCCCATAATTCAATTTTAAGGTATTGGATAAATAATGTTTGAAATCGTATTTTATGTTGTAGTTTTTGATGCCCGATTCCCAATTAAAGCCAACAAAATCAAGTACTAACCCGTAATAATAATCACTATAAATCATCGATAGATTTGAAAATAATTTATCGGAAAATAAATGATTCCAACGTAGGTTTAGAGTCGTATTGCCGTAAGTATTGGTAAAACTTTTGTTCAATGAAAAAATATCTCGACCAAAATAGCCGGAAAGGTATAAGTTGTTGTTTTTGTTGATTTTGTAATTCAGTTTGGTATTTAAGTCATAAAAATAAGCTACATTTTTATTGTCGGTAAACTTCAGAAACAAATGTGCATAGGAACCACGTCCTCCAATTAGAAAAGAACCTTTTTCTTTAACAATTGGTCCTTCGGCCAATAATCGACTTGTAATCAAGCCCACTCCGCCATTAACGCTAAATTTATTACTGTTTCCGTCTTTTTGATAGATATCTAAAACAGAGGAAGCCCTTCCACCAAATTTAGCCGGAATGCCACCTTTGTATAATTTCAAATCTTTGATGGCGTCGGGATTAAAAACAGAAAAGAAACCAAACACGTGAGAAGAATTATATACCGTAGCTTCGTCTAACAAGACCAAGTTTTGATCAGCACCTCCACCACGAACGTTAAACCCAGATTGTCCTTCTCCTGCATTGGTCACTCCGGGTAAGAATAATAGGGATTTAATGATATCGACTTCTCCCAAGACCACAGGCATTTGTTTGATGGTTGCGATACTAAGCTTATTCATACTCATTTCCGGTTTACGGATATTGGCTTTGGTTTTCGTATCTGTAACCACAATTTCTTGTAATTCCTGACTGGATTCGGAAAGTTTGAAATTGAGTTTGGTGTTTTCAGTTAAATTGATTTTTTCTTCTTTTGAAGTATAACCCACATAACTTGCTATAAGCGTATAGCTTCCATTGGGTAAAGTAACCGAGTAAAATCCATATTCATTAGTAGAAAGGAATACATTTATTTCTTCGATTTTTACAGTAACTCCAATTAATGTTTCATTAGTTTTTACATCTGAAATGATGCCGCTAATGGTGTGTTTTTGCTTCGAAGGTTCATTGCTGCTTGTCTCTTGAGCAGAAAGTAGTGTTGTAAAAAACAAGATAAAACAGAGTAGAATGGACTTATGTTTAGACATACTATAAATTTAGTACTGCAAATATCGGAATTATCGCACGAAACAATTGTTAAGATTGGGTTAATAAGAAAGGCGACCCATGGCCGCCTTTACATAAGAATTTATTGTTGTTAATTCAATTTTGCTAAAATGCTATTGAATGTTTCACTAGGACGCATTGCTTTTGCAGTAGCGGCATCGGAAGGATGGTAATACCCACCAATCGCTTGTGCTTTTCCTTGTGCTCCGATTAATTCAGCATCAATTTTTGCTTCGTTCGCTGTCATTTCCGCTGCAATTGGAGCAAATTTTGCTTGTAAATCAGCATTTTTGGTTTGATTTGCCAACGCTTGCGCCCAATATAGTGCCAAATAGAAGTGCGATCCTCTGTTGTCTATTTCACCTACTTTACGTGCTGGTGATTTATCAGTAGCTAAGAATTTTGCATTCGCTTCATCCAACGTATCGGCTAAAACTTGTGCTTTCTCATTGTTTTGTGTTTGTGCCAAATGCTCCAAAGAAGCTTGTAAAGCCAAGAATTCACCTAAGGAATCCCAACGCAAATAGCCTTCTTCTACAAATTGTTCTACGTGTTTTGGTGCCGAACCACCTGCTCCTGTTTCAAACAATCCACCACCATTCATTAACGGAACAATAGATAGCATTTTGGCAGAAGTACCTAATTCTAAAATTGGAAATAAATCGGTTAAATAATCACGTAATACGTTACCTGAAACCGAAATAGTATCTTTTCCTTCACGAATTCTTCGTAATGTTTCTGTCATGGCATCTTTTACATCCATGATACGAATATCCAAACCGGTAGTATCGTACTCTTTTAAGTATTGCGCTACTTTTTTGATGATTTCTCTATCGTGCGCTCTGTCTTTATCCAGCCAGAAAATAGCTGGAGTATCCGATAATCGAGCTCTATTTACGGCTAGTTTTACCCAGTCCTGAATAGGAGCGTCTTTGGTTTGACACATTCTGAAAATATCACCCCCTTCTACGTTTTGTGATAATAAAACCGTTCCATTTTCGTCTTCTACTTTTATAATTCCAGCAGCTTCGGCTTGGAAGGTTTTATCATGGGATCCGTATTCTTCTGCTTTTTGCGCCATCAAACCTACGTTAGGAACAGAACCCATTGTTTTTGGATCTAAGGCACCATTTTTAATCATGTCATCAATTACCGCTTGGTAAAAACCAGCGTATGTACGATCTGGAATGATACAAACAGTGTCTTCTTCTTTTCCTGCTGCGTTCCACATTTTACCGCCGCTACGAGCTAATGCCGCCATAGATGCATCGACAATAACATCAGAAGAAACATGGAAATTAGTAATTCCTTTATCCGAATTAACCATAGCCACACGAGGACCATTGGCTAAAGCACTTTCGATGGCTGCTTTTACTTCGCCTTCTTGTGTGTTACTGGCTAATTTTTCGAATAAATCTTGTAAACCATTATTTGGATTTATATCCAATGATTTGAATAGCTCAGCATATTTTGTAAAGACGTCTTTGAAGAACGTTTCCACAATAGCACCGAAAATAATCGGGTCGGAAATTTTCATCATCGTTGCTTTTAAATGCGCAGAAAGTAATACGTTTTTTTCTTTCGCTTCCGCAATGGCAGTAGTGACAAAAGCTTTCAACGTTGCTAAGCTCAATGCCGAACTGTCAATTACTTCTCCTGCTTTTAAGTTTGAAAAATCTTTCAAAACTTTAGTAGTCCCATCGGCTCCAGCGAAAACAATTCTGAATTTACTGTCGTTGGCTACCGTTACCGAGTTTTCTGTTCCGTAAAAATCGCCCGAATTCATATGTGCTACTGAAGTTTTACTATCAGCGGCCCATGTACCCATTTTGTGAGGGTTTTGTTTCGCGTAATTTTTTACCGCTTTTGGTGCACGACGATCTGAATTTCCTTCACGTAACACTGGATTCACGGCAGAACCCAATACTTTTGAATATTTGGCTTTGATGGTTTTCTCTTCTTCATTTGCTGGCTCTTCCGGAAAGTTAGGTATCTCAAACCCTTGTGCCTGTAATTCGGCTATCGCTTCTTTTAATTGAACGGTAGAAGCAGAAATATTAGGTAATTTGATGATGTTGGCTTCAGGTGTAGTAGCTAATTGCCCTAATTCGGCTAAATTATCGGCTACTTTTTGATTGTCTTTTAAATATTCTGGGAAGTTAGATAATATTCTACCAGCCAGAGAAATATCACGTATTTGAATATCAATATTTGCAGGAGCAGTAAACGCTTTTACAATAGGTAAGAACGAATGAGTAGCCAACATAGGCGCTTCATCTGTTAAAGTGTAATGAATCGTTGATTTGTTTGACATTGTGTATTTAAGTTTGAAAAATTGAGTCACAAATATAAGAAATTTGCCCTTAAAAAGATAATGTAAAATGCTTCTGATGCTACGATTTACGGATTTATAAATTTTGCCTATTTGCAATTATGAAATGCAAAATTAGAAGGGCTTAAATTTAATATTTTGTATTTTTGTAGGATGTATGCATTAGTCGATTGTAATAATTTTTATGTTTCTTGTGAGCGTTTTTTTCAGCCACAATATGAAAATAAGCCTGTTGTTGTTTTATCGAACAACGATGGTTGTGTTATTTCAAGAAGTGAAGAGGCTAAAGCATTAAAAATCCCTATGGGAGCGCCTGAATTTCAATTTAGAGAGTTGTTTGCGGTACACAACGTAAAGGTGTTTTCTTCCAATTATGCTTTGTATGGCGATTTGAGTCAACGCGTTATGGAGGTTTTGAAAGATTTTACGCCTGCGATTGAAGTGTACAGTATTGACGAGGCTTTTTTAAAATTTGACGATTTCTATCAAAGGGATTATACAGATTGTGGATTAGAAATTAAAAAGAAAGTACAAAAATGGGTGGGTCTTCCAGTTTGTATTGGTTTTGCGCCTACCAAGGCGCTTTCCAAAATTGCCAATAGAATCGCGAAAAAGTTCAAAGAACGGACAAACGGAGTCTATGTTATTGATTCGGAAGAGAAAAGAGTTAAAGCGTTGAAATGGACGAAGATTGAGGATGTTTGGGGAATTGGTCGCAGACTTTCCAAGAAGTTAACAGCTTTAGGAATCGTAACGGCTCTCGATTTTGTGCAACCGCAACATGAGAAAACTATCAAGCAGTTAATGGGCGTTGTGGGAGATCGTTTGCGACTGGAGTTGTTAGGCATTTCGGTTTTAGAATTGGATTTTTTTTCAGAAGCTAAAAAGAATATCGCCATAACCAGATCGTTTGAACATTCAATTGTTGCTTTTTCAGAACTAAAAGAACGTATTTCCACTTTTGCAACCATTGCATCCGAAAAATTAAGAAAGCAAAAATCATGTTGTTATGGGATTTCGGTTTTTCTATTGAAAAAATGTTCGATAGAAGAAAGAAGAAAATCGTATTTTACGGTATACAAAACAATTCCTTTTGCCACGCAATCGGCCTTAACATTAAGTCAGAAGGCCATTGAAGTTCTTGAAGAGATTTATATTGAAGGCGAATCGTATACGAAGGCGGGAGTCATTTTAACGCTAATCGTGCCACAAAATCAGAAGCAATTTGATTTGTTTGAAGAAGAAAATCCGAAGCACGAAAAATTGATGAAAGTAATGGATGCTATACGCTTAAAAATGGGCGATAGAAAACTTAAAATTGCGAATCAGGATATGAATAGAACCTGGAAAATGAAACAAAATCACTTATCGAATAGATATACAACTCAAATTGATGAAATGCTAATTCTGAAATGTTAAAGTCAAAAAAAATAGAGATTTTTGCTCCAAATACGGATAGTAATTTAGAGATGCCTTTCATTGCTGCGGGAATTAAAGCGGGATTTCCTTCACCTGCTGCCGACTTTGATGAAGTGCGTATCAGTTTGGATCAGATTGTAGTGAAAAATAAATCGGCTACGTTTTATGCGAAAGCGAGTGGTAATTCTATGATAGGGGCAGGTATAGCTGATGGCGATGTCTTAGTAATTGATCGAAGTTTAGAACCTGCTGACAATAAAATTGCAGTTTGCTATATCGATGGGGATTTTACTGTAAAACGCATAAAGATTGAAAAGAACTCCATTTGTCTTGTCCCTGAAAATGAAGCGTTTCAACCCATCAAAATTACAGAAGAGAATGAATTGATTATTTGGGGAATTGTTACTTATGTGCTGAAAAAAATATAAAAAAAAGTCCCGAGAGAATATCGGGACCATTTTTATAAACTTCAGAAAGTGAATTATCTTCTTCTTTCTTTGATTTTTGCTTTTTTACCAGTAAGATCTCTAAAGTAGTAGATACGAGCTCTACGAACTTTACCTCTTTGGTTCAATTCAACTTTTTGTAAAGCTGGCATGTTCACTGGGAAGATACGCTCTACACCAACAGCTCCTGACATTTTACGGATTGTAAAAGTTTCAGTTGCTCCAGTTCCTCTTCTTTGAATTACAACTCCTTTGAAGAACTGAGTTCTTGTTTTTTCACCCTCTTTAATTTCGTAGTATACAGTGATAGTATCACCAGCTCCGAATGCAGGGAAATCTTTTCTTGCAGATAATTCGTTGTTTACGAAATCTAATAAATTTGCCATTTTTATAAATATTATGGTTTAAAATCTAAGCAACATTCACGGTTTTCGCCAGAGGTTGGTCAAATGTGGGGGCAAAAGTACGAATAAAATCTTAAATTCAAACTAATTTTTGTGATTTTTATAATGGCTGTTGTTGTGTAACGCAATGAACCATACCTCCATTTTGATATAAATTTCTTACATCAATACCTACTACAGTTCTTCCTGGGTATAAACCCGCAATAATATTGTTGGCAACAGTGTCGTTAGGATCATTGTAATTTGGAACTAATACCTTGCCATTTGAAATATAGTAATTAATGTAACTTCCTTTGTATGTCAAGGCCACACCAGTTTGAGTGGTAACGTTATTTTGAGTTAATGGCAAAACGACTTTTGTATATGCTGTATTATTTTTATTTGTAGCATTATTTAATTTGTCAATGTCAGATGCAGATAATCCCCAGTTAGCTAAGTCAGAATTGCTCATTGTAACCAATTTATTTCCAGGTGCAAATCGTGCAAAGCCATCAATATGCATATCGGTAACGTCATCAGAGCTGAATCCTCCGTCTAACCAAATGAATTTTGTTACTCCTAAGTACTTTGTAAAGTTTGCTTCGGCTTGTACTTGACTCATACCGGGATTTCTAACAGAGTTTGCGGGACTTTGACTAATTACAGAACTTTTTGTAGCCATTAAAACACCATGGCCATCAATTTCAACAGAACCTCCTTCATTAATCATTATGTTGTTTAAATCGACTTTAGTTTTTCCAGTTTGTTGGGCTATAAATAATGGTATCGCATTGCAATTTGTGTAATCGTATTTGCCTCCCCATCCGTTAAACCCCCAATCTTCAATAACTATGTTACCTTGTTTGTCTTTAACATATATGGGTCCGTTATCTCTTACCCAAACATCATCTGTATGATGAATGGTAAAATCTACATTTAATAAGGGTACACTGGCATTATTTAGTAAGCTAATAATTCTATTTTTCTCGGTTGTATCATATGCTATAATGTGAACTTTTTCAGAGCTTTGAAGCGCATTTGTAATAGCTACCCAAGTTGCATCAAGTTCATTTCTATATGTGATTCCGTGTTGATAATGATGTGGCCATTGTAACCAAGTTCCTTCGTGAGGATCAGACTCTTCAGGCATTTTGTAAAGAACTTCTTGTATGTTGTTTGAATTTTCAGTAATTTCTTCATTACCTCCACAAGAATAAGCCATCATTATAAGAGCTAAAATTTGTAAATGCATTTTTTTCATGTTAGCTGTGTTTTAAAAATACTAATTTTTTACAATAATTTTTTTAGTAGCTTTTAATTTGTTGTCTGCGAATATTTTACAAATGTAAATTCCATTTTGTATATTATCTAAATCAACTTTTACAGTTGAATTTTTAGTATTGACTAAGTGTTCATTTTTGCTTGCTATTTTTTTTCCAATAAAATCATATATTTCAATTTTAATATTTTGATATTCATTTGCTTCAAATTGAATATTAATTAAGTTTTTAGCTGGATTAGGATATAATTCAAAATCAATATTGTCATTAAATTCAGAAGTTGATAAAGTAGCTTGTGGTTGTTGTTGTGTTACACAATGTACCATTCCTCCATTAGCATATAAATTTCTACAATCTATACCTACTACTGTTCTTCCAGGATAAATACCAGCAATTATACTATTAGCAACAGCGTCATTAGGATCGTTATAGTTAGGAACTAATACGCGATTATTTGCAACATAATAGTTTGCATAGCTTCCTTTGTATCCTAAATCTTGACCATTGGTTTTTTTAACATTATTTACAGTAAGAGGGATATATACTTTTTCATATACGACATTGTTGATATTTGAAGCAGCATAAAGTTTATCTATATCCGATTGAGGCACACCCCAATAAAGCAAATCAGCTTGATTCATAGTAACAAGTTTGTTACCTGGAGCAAATTTTGCAAATCCATCTATATGTGCATCAGTGATATCGTCTTGACTATACCATCCGTCTAACCAAATAAATTTTTGGGCACCTATGTATTGAGAAAAAATTGCGTTTGCTTGAGATTCTGTCATTCCTACATTGCGCAATGCTTTGATACCAGTAGGTGTTGTAGGGTTATTTTGACATAAAATTGAGGATTTTGTTGCTAAAAAAGTACCATGACCATCTAATTCCCAAGAACCTCCTTCTACAACCATAATAGAATTTAAGTTTAATGGTGTTAAACCACTTGCAGTACCCATAATTGTTGGAGTTGTATTGTCCTTATCAAAAGCATAGTCACCACCCCAACCATTAAAACCCCAATCTTGTAATACTAATTGACCAGATGCGTTTCGAACAAAAATCCCTGCAATATCACGCATCCAAACATCATTAGTAGTTTTTATCACAAAATTGACATTTGTTAATGGGACATTGGCATTAGTTAGTAATGTTGTTATTCTTGTTCTTTCGGTAGTGTTATATGCGATAATATGCACTTTTTCATTTGCTTGTAATGCATTTGTCATGGCAACCCAAGTAGCATCATTCTCATTACGGAATGCATTTCCATATTCGTATTGATGTGGCCATGCTAACCAAGTGCCTTCATGAGGTTCTGTCTCATCTGGAAAAGTAAACGTTTGTGCATTTATTGTATTAAATGATAAACTTAATAGTAGTAGAATTGTAAATTTAGTTGGCATATCTTGTTGTTTTTTAATGATATGCCAAAAGTATAGTGTGAAAATTAATTGTTATTGTCCAAAATTGACAACCTTACTTTATAGGGATAAGAATGTGAGTTATGTATTTTTCTTCATCAATAACATTTATGGAACCAGTATGGTAATGCTCAATGATTGGTTTTGCATCAATTTCATATTTTTGAAGGAATAACCAATCATTATATATAAATCGATAGGTGTCTAAAATAGTATCATAACTTCCGAAATGAGTATATTTAATATATTTTCCACCATCAATTAATTTTGTTTTAGCTTTTTTAATGTTAGTTTCACTTTTAGTAAAACATGCTTCATATCTGCATTTTGATTTTATAGAAAGTAGAGGTTGGTCAACAATAACACCATAATAATCTATTTGGCAATTATAATTTGCATTCTCATATATTTTATCCCAAAGTTTATTAATTGTTGAATTATCATAATCATTAGTGATTATTAAATCATAATAAACTTCAATTGAATTTAGCTTGACAATTTCAGATTTCACATACTTTGAATCTATATTTGCTATAAAGTCATTAAAGATCAATTCTTTGTTTTCTCTTGCTTTTCTTGGGGTTATGGAATAGTTTTTGTTAAAAGCCTTAGTAAATGCTTGATTGCTTTCGTAACCTATTGAAAATGAAATATCAGAGATTGTTTCATTAGAATAAATTAAACGTTTGAAACCATTTTCTAGACGTATTCTTTTTTGGTATTCTCCGATATTTTCTTTGAATATATTTTTGAAAATGCGTTGAATATTCCGATAAGAATAATTGGAAACATTTTCTAGTTCGGCAGGAGAAATTTGTCTGTTGTAATTTTTCTCAACAAAAATTATTACATTTTTTATTTTTTCAATTTCCTGCATACTTTAAAATTATTCATTCTCCAGTAAATCAGGTCGTCTATTTTTAGTATGCTCATAGGCCATATCCTCACGCCATTTTTCAATTTTGGCAAAATGGCCACTTAATAAAACCTCGGGTACTTTCCATCCTTTATATTCTGCCGGACGCGTATAAATAGGAGGGGAAAGTAAATTGTCTTGAAAACTATCGGTTAAGGCAGAAGTCTCATCACTTAAAACCCCAGGGATTAATCGAATAATTGCATCGGAAAGGACCAAAGCACCTAATTCTCCACCAGAAAGCACATAATCGCCAATGGAAATTTCTTTGGTAATAAAATGATCGCGAACGCGTTGGTCAACGCCTTTGTAATGTCCGCACAAAATGATAATGTTTTCATACATCGACATTTTATTGGCCATTTGTTGGTTTAAGGTTTCGCCATCTGGAGTCATATAAATGACTTCATCATAACTGCGCTCAGCTTTTAATGCCGTAATACAATCATCGATAGGTTGTACACTCATAACCATACCTGCACCTCCGCCAAACTGATAATCGTCTACACTTTTTTGTTTGTTGGTGGTATAATCGCGAAGGTTGTGAAAATGAACTTCTACCAAGCCCTTGTCGATAGCGCGTTTCATGATAGAGGCTTCAAAAGGACTTCGTAACAATTCAGGTAAAACGGTAATAATATCGATGCGCATAAACTATTTTTGAAGGGCAAAGGTACAAACAATATTTTTTGATTAAATAGTTGAAAGTAATTTAATGAGTTTATATATTAGCCAAAAAAAAAGATGGATATTAAAGATGGTGTAAAATTTGGAAACGGAATAATAAGTGGGTATACCTCAATTTTTCTAGGAATTTTAACTTTTTTAGGCGTTTTGTGTTTTAAATATCCTGAAGAACTAACCACACCTGAATTTAGAGAAGTCTATACAGGTGAATCCATGCGGGTTTTTTTAATGTGTTCAATCATTGCTTCTTTTGTCTTTGCTTTGTCTAGTTTTTTAGTGAGTAGCAAACAAAAATTATCGCTAATTGGAATTTTGTTTTGTACTGCAACTATAGTTTTAGGAGGTTTTGATGTTGATGCGAGGGCTGTAGATAAAACAGCATGGCATCTAGGTTTAGATTGGCTTATTCTCGATTTGTTTTTAATGGCTGTAATATTTGTACCCATTGAAATTGTGTTTCCAAAACGAAAAGATCAGCCTACTTTTCATAATGAGTGGCGTACAGACTTGATTTATTTCACGATTAGCCATTTGTTTATTCAGTTTTTTGGAACCATTACACAACAACCGGCAAAACTGTTTTTTGGAGGAATGGGTTTAGAGAGTGTTCAACATTTTATACAATCAATGCCCTTTGCAGTGGAGTTGTTTTTAGCATTTTTTCTAACAGATTTATTCCAATACTGGACGCACCGCTTTTTTCACAGACATAGTTTTATGTGGCGTTTTCATTCCATTCATCATTCTACAGAAAATATGGATTGGCTAGCGGGTTCTCGTACTCATTTTATTGATATTTTTGTTACTCGAAGCATGGCTTTTATTCCATTGTATGTTTTAGGATTTTCTACAATTACGTTTAATGTGTATGTTATCTTTATGGCAATTCACGCCGTTTTAATTCATGCGAATACACGTATAAATTTTGGATTTTTAAGGTATATTATTGCAACGCCACAATACCATCATTGGCATCATTGTAAAAACCCAAAATATTATGGCAAAAACTTTGCTACCATTTTTCCATTCATTGATAAAATGTTTGGAACGTATTATTTACCTAAAAATGTTTGGCCAGAAGATACTGGTTTATTAGAAGCGCATTTCCCAAAAGGATATGTGAAACAAGCCGTTTATCCTTTTACTAAAAGCCCATTTGATAAAGATTTAGAAATGACCGAATATTCGGAAAGATAAAATTAATAAGGTTTACACTCCAAACTGTCTTAAATGATGGTCTAAATGTTTCCATTGTAAATTATTCCAGTCTTCGGCAGAAAGTTTACCCCAAAAAGGGTGTACTTCCAACGTAATAACTTTTGTACCCTCTTGAAATTTTCGAGTTTTTTCAATTAGTTCTTGTTTTGATTTTTCAAAATCATAATGGTTTATTCTAATAAATTCTTTTGCTGTTGGTGTGTTTTTCTTGAATTCTGGAGCATTAAGCCATTTGTTTTTCATCATTCTTCCAAGTATACCCAGTAAAAAAGGCATTTTGATTGTTTGAATACCTAAAGCAACATCAATAGGAGCAATGCAATGTGATAACATTTGATCAACTGTCATTTTTCCCCAAATCGATTGTGATTCTGGAGTAAGTTTTTCTATTCTTGAAATTAATTCTTGATTGTCTCGAGGATTAAATATACTTTTCATAAATTATTTTTTAGTTGCCAATATTGTAAATACCATTGGGATTTTATTTTTCAAATGTTTAATTCTGAATTTATTAAATTCAAATTCTTCGGTTTGATTGAAACAATTGTAAGGAGAATAATCATACTCATTAAAACAATTGATTTCTAATCCGTTGTTGATTAATGCGTTTAAAACTTCAGATGTTGGATGGTTCCAAGTGATTGTTTTGGCTTCTATGTTGGCGTAACGGTCGGCATAAGTGCCCGATTCGTCTTCAATTATTGGGCAAACATTGAAGTAATTGTAAAATACTTCTTTGAAATCATTATCAAACATCCAAACAATCGGATGAAATTCGGCAAACACAAACCTTCCAGTGGGTTTTAAAAATCGTGCAACCACTTTTGCCCATTTGTCTAAATCGGGTAACCAGCCAATAGTGCCGTAACTGGTAAACACTATATCAAATTGTTCGTGTAAATGGTTGGGTAAATCATAAAGGTCACAACAAATAAATCGCGCATCTAATCCTAATTGAGTGTTGAATTCTTTAGCTTTTTCAATGGCTTTGTCAGATAAATCCACACCAGTTGCTTGAGCGCCCATTCGCGAAAAACTCATAGTATCTTGCCCGAAATGACACTGTAAATGCAGTATTTTTTTTCCTGAAATATCGCCAAGAAGTTGTAATTCAATTTCGTTTAAAGTCGATTTTCCTTTTAAAAAACTTTCGTTATCATAAAATTCAGAATTCACATGGACTTCCGTTTTATTGTTCCAGGTTTTTTTATTGATTTCGATGTAGTTGAAGTCTTCCATATTATAGTATTAATTCCATTTGAATATCCGCTCTATCATAATCAGTTGAATCCAGTGGTGTTTCTATGAAGTGGTATTTTCGGTATAAATTTAAAGCCGGAGAAAGTTTGGTATTGGAGACTAAAAATATCTTTTTCGCTTTTCTATGGGTGGCAAAAGCAATACAAGCTTCCATTAGTAAATTACTCAATTTCATTCCTTGAAATTTTTTATCGACAGCCATTTTAGCCAATTCAAAAACAGCATCATTTCCTTTTATCATGGCAACGGTTCCCGCTATTTCATTATTCACCAAACAGAAAAAAATCTCTCCTTCTTTTTCAATAATATCTTTCTCAATGTTTTCAAAGGTTGCAATATCATGAGGTTCCACAAAAAAATATTCTTCGAGCCATGCGGTATTCAATCGAATAAAATCATTTTTGTATTGCGAATCGTACCCAATTATTTTGACGTCCATTTGAATTTATTATCGTAATTTTGCACTTCAAATTTAAATAAATATACTATGCAAGACGGTATTTACGCAAAATTTAATACTTCAAAAGGGTCGATTTTAGTAAAATTAACTCACGATTTAACTCCAGGAACTGTTGGTAACTTCGTTGGTTTAGCAGAAGGAAATCTAGAGAACTCAGTAAAGCCTCAAGGCCAAAAATATTATGACGGATTGAAATTTCACCGTGTCATTCCCGATTTTATGATTCAAGGTGGTTGTCCACTTGGAACAGGAACAGGTGATGGTGGTTATAAGTTTGATGATGAATTTCACCCAACATTAACCCACGACAAACCAGGAGTATTATCGATGGCTAATGCAGGTCCAGGGACTAACGGAACACAATTTTTTATCACGCATGTACCAACACCATGGTTAGACGGAAAACATTCGGTTTTCGGACATGTAGTAGAAGGTCAAGACGTGGTAGATGCAGTAGCTCAAGGTGATGCATTGGAAAGTGTGGAAATTATTAGAGTAGGTGCAGAAGCAGAAAAGTGGAATGCAATTGAAGCGTTTCGTACGTTTGAAGGTTCTCGTTTGAAAAGAATTGAGGAAGCAAAACGTCAAGCGGAAGAAGCTATGGAAAAATTAGCCGCTGGTTTCGAAAAAACAGAAAGCGGATTGCGTTATAAAATCATTCAAAAAGGAAACGGAAAACAAGCAGAAGCAGGTAAAACAGTATCGGTTCATTATACAGGTTCTTTAGAAAACGGAAAAACGTTTGATAGTTCGTATCCAAGAAAAAAACCAATTGAATTTCCATTAGGACGTGGAAATGTAATTGAAGGATGGGATGAAGGTATTGCCTTATTACAAGTAGGCGATAAAGCACGTTTTGTGATTCCAGCTTATTTAGGATACGGTGAGAGAGGTGCTGGAGGAGTTATTCCACCAAATGCCACTTTAGTTTTTGATGTAGAGTTGATGGATGTGAAATAAATCTTGATGTATTTTACTCCTTAAAATTAAAAGCATGATCCCAATAGTTTTCTATTGGGATTTTTTTATTTTTACCCAAACCAAAAAACAGTCAATAAATGAAAACTAAATTATTTGTAGCTGCGCTTTTAAGTGTTGCATTTTTTTCCTGTTCAAAAAAAGTAACCGCACCTGTTGTTAATACTGAAGTTAAAGTCACCGAAGAAGTAAAAACAGAATTACCAACTGCGATAGCTGAAGGCAAAACGTTATATGAAAATAGTTGTGCAAGATGTCATAAATTGTTTCCTGTGACCAAACATGATAAATCAGGTTGGGCGGTAACAGTAGACAGAATGGCTCCAAAAGCAAAATTGACTGCCGAGCAAAAAGATTTAGTTTATAATTATCTTACTTAAGGTATGAAATAAAAAAATCCCATCATTCAGATGGGATTTTTTGTTATTTTCTATTGGTTAAACCAACAGGAATCATTACTTCTCCTCGTTCAAATTTATTGATGTAGAGTAGAATTGGTTTCGATTGTCCTTCGTAATTAATTTCAAAAATATCTAACATTCCTGCTCCCATATCACTTTTTTTAGTAGGAAACGGACAGCAAGTATCGACAAGTTTGTAGGTTATCTTTTCACCTTTAGGTCCTGCTAACGCATTTAAAAAACGTATTTGATTGTTGAGACCGTCTTCCAAAGTGGTGAACCCAACATTTACAGGATAATTTTCATTATAGGCATATTTTTTATTGGTCGCTTTTTTGGTAATGATAAAGCTATTATAGTCTTCGTTTAGGGCAGGCCCAGGAATATTATCATCAATATTTCTAATCGTATTTCTAGTACTGATGCAAGAACTTAACATCAAAACCGTTGAAAGGAGTAAAAGGGGCAATATTTTCATAGGTTTAAATTTTAAACAAATATAATGAGAATATTTAATAACAAAACAGTGAATTTTTGTTATAAAATTTGGATTTATACCGAATTGCGTTGTAGATTTGTACCGAAATTTGGTTTTGAAGGCTTTGCTTTCAAAATTTTGGATACTATTTTTTCATTATATATTGGTTGGGTTAATTTAAAAGTATGTCCAAATTTCAACTTGAGCACTTTCTTCGGGAAGTGCTTTTTGTTTTTTAGAAGGTTATGCTTTGAATATTGCGGTAAACTTCTATTTTTGCATAAAATACTTTTAAATGGAGTTTATTACAAATACATGGCACTGGTCTGTTTCGGGTTTCTTGATTGGAGTAGTAATGTTGTTGTTGACCTATTTTGGTAAAACGTTCGGAATGTCTTCCAATCTGAGAACTATTTGTTCTATGTCGGGTGGAAGTAAGACTGCTTCTTATTTTAATTTTGATTGGAGAGAGCAAAAATGGAATTTAGCAATTGTATTGGGTTCTATTGTTGGAGGATTTATCGCCTATCATTTTTTAGGAAACGCTAGTAATATTGATATTAATCCTAAAACCATTGCACAGTTACAACATATAGGGATCGATGCTCCTAATGGCAAATTCCTTCCGGATGCTCTTTTTAGTATGGAAGCTTTGACAAGTCCTAAAGGGTTTTTGTTACTTTTATTAGGTGGCTTTTTAATTGGTTTCGGGACACCTTATGCTGGTGGATGTACTTCAGGGCATGCTATTTCTGGATTGAGTAATTTTCAACTTCCTTCTTTAATTGCAGTTGTTGGTTTTTTTGTTGGTGGGTTAGTTATGGCTCATTTCTTAATCCCCATTATTTTCTAATATGAAATTATTTCGCTTTTTTGCTGTTGGAATTTTATTCGGAATTGTTTTAACCAAATCTGAAGCCATTTCGTGGTATCGCATTTATGAAATGTTTATGTTTCAGTCTTTCCATATGTATGGAATTATTGGTATTGCTGTAATTACCGGTGTTTGTGGTATTCGATTTATCAAGAAAAAAGAAATTAAAGATTATAAAGGACAACCTATAGAAATCTTAGATAAAGAAAAAAGTATTGCTCGTTACCTTTTTGGAGGTATTATGTTTGGATTAGGGTGGGGACTTGTGGGTTCTTGTCCAGGACCTATTTTTATTCTTTTGGGCACAGGAGTTCCAGCAATCGCTGTAGTGCTTTTTGGTGCTCTTTTAGGGACTTATTTGTACGGTTTGCTTAAAGACAAGTTACCTCATTAAAATATAAAAGACTTTGGTTTAAAACGTCAGAGCCGAATGGAATCCATTCGGCTCTGCTATTTTTTATCATGAAGTGAAAATTGATTTATTCTTTTGCAGCCTGCTCATTCAATTTCAAAACTCCGAATGTAATTAAGTATTGTGCTATCAAATAGGTTGACATAATTAAAAGCGAAGCATTTGGTAGTGCCGTGTAAAATTTATTCATGGCCAAGATACTATCCGAAACTACAAATGATATTGCTCCATTTAAAATCAATAAATTCATTGGATTGCGCCAGGTTAGTCCACCGCGAATTGCCATCACCAGCATTAATGAAATTGTAAAAGCATAGACTGAAACGGGAATTTTTAAATCACCCAAGGTTGGAAATAAAACCGTTAGCATTACAAATAAATAACCTGCGATAAATACTACTCCCAAACCAAATAAGGCTTTATTTGGGGTTTTGTAGGCTTCTTGCTTGATAAACAAGAAAATGAATAAAATATGGGCTATTAAAAACGAAACCAGTCCAAAAATAAAATACAATTCTCCTTTATCAGCAAAAAGTAAAACGACATCTCCAATCCAAGAAAAGACAAGTGCGGATAACAATAATTTTTTGGTTGTAAATTCACTTGATTCATTCACAGCTAATAGCAAACAAGGCAATAAAAGAGGTTTTAAATACCAAGCAATATCTTCTTTTCCAAAAACGATAAAGGCCAAATAAACAATGCTAACAATTACGAAATACTTCAAAAATTTACTCATGTTACGAGTTTAGAATAGGTTGATTAGAAGTTTTAAACTCAGCAGTGACAAAATAAATGCTTACTAGTAATGAAAGGGTTAAATATCCCATTACGATATACGTTCCAAATGGAATAACAGTGTCAATTCCGAACCAACTGCCCAAATACATGACTACGGTTGCGGCATAAACAAAACGGATGGCTTCCCAAATAAAAGAGAATCGGTTTTTATCCATTAATTCGGTATAGCTATATACGGTTAAAAAGACAAATCCACCATATAAAAAGATTCCAGGTATTCCTATTTTGGCAATATTGTCAAAGAAATAAGTGATTAATAAAAGGGTAATTAGTAATTGTGTAATTGACCAACCAATTAAGCTTTTAGAATTTTCGGTTCCGTATTTTTGAAAATGAAACACGTTGTCAATTTTGTGTAATGGATATTTTTGGTCAAATCCTTCTGGACGCCAACCAGTAGGCATAAACCAAATTCTCAATTTATCTTTCCAGTTTTCAGCATGCCAAGCATCACGAATTAGTACACCCAAATGTTGGTAATTGATTTTTATTGGATTCCAAGTTTCTGCTGGACGTGTAATTCCGAAAACAGCAGGAACTTCTGGTAACTCTTCTTGAAATGTACCAAATAATTTGTCCCAAATAATAAAGACCTGAGAATGGTTTTTGTCCATATATTCAGGATTAATCGCATGGTGTACTCTGTGGTGTGAAGGAGTTACAATGATTTTTTCTAAAAAACCCATTTTTCCAATATAACGGGTATGGTACCAAAATTGTACAAAAAACTGAATCGGTAAAGTGATCGCAATTACTTTTTCTGGAACGCCAAGAATGGCCGCCGGAAGTAAAAGAAAAGTAAATAAATTGATAAAACTAGAAACGGTTTGACGTAAGGCACACGATAAATTAAATTCCTCACTACTATGGTGAATGGCGTGTTTGTTCCAAAAGAAATTAATTTGGTGCGCCCAACGGTGTGTCCAATAACCTTGAAAATCAATCGCTATAAAGGCAATCACATAGGCTAAAGCCGATTCTTCAATAGTAAAAATGGCTAATTTAGAAACCAACCAACCATAGGTTAGAATGGAAATACTTAATCCCAATACATCTTTAGTCGCATTGGCAATTCCAGAACTAATACTTGAAACACTATCCATCAAAGGTACGTAATCGACACCTTTATAATACCCATATAGTTTTTCGATAATGATTAGCAATAAGAAACAAGGCATTGCTATGATTAGTATTTTTCCGTAAACTTCCATGTTCGATTTCTTAGAATTGTTAGATTAATTGAATTTGATAGCTAAACAAATATATTAAATTATCTCTGCACTCAAACCTGCTTCTAATAATGAAGAGCATTGTGGTTTTAATTCGTCGAATGAACCTGTTTTTACCGCACATTGTCCTTTGTAATGTACTAAAATAGCACATTGTTCGGCTTGTAATTCATCATGCTCACACACTCGAATCAAAGTGTCAATCACGTGATCAAATGTGTTCACATCGTCATTGTACAAAATGATTTCATGGTTTATGGATACTTGTTCTAAAACCGAAGTTTCTACTTGTGTCTTTTCTATGGTACTCATTATTTAGGTCTGTTTTCTTTATTTTGGATTTTGTCTTACGAATTTACATATTTTAATGATACCCAATTATTTCGCTGTATTTTTTTAACAAAAGTCAATCCTTTTTCGGTGCAAGAAGCATCAATAAATGGGATGTCTTGCTCGTAAAAACCACTAAATAATATAGTTCCTCCTGGATTCAAACAGTCGACATACGTTTGCATATCGTTTAACAAGATGTTTCTGTTAATGTTTGCGATAATCAAGTCGTACTTTTTATCTTTTAATAACGTTGCATCTCCTTCGTATACCGAAATGTGTTGGCAATTATTTCGCTCCGCATTTTCAATCGAATTTAAATAACACCAATTGTCTATATCAATAGCATCAATTGGTTTGGCGCCTTTCATTTCAGCTAAAATCGCTAAAATCGCGGTGCCACAACCCATGTCTAGGGTTTTCATACCGGTAACGTCCATTTCTAATAAATGCTGAATCATCATGTGTGTGGTTTCGTGATGACCGGTACCAAAACTCATTTTAGGTTCAATGACAATGTCAAAGGGAGCATTGGTTTTTTCATGAAAAGGAGCACGAACGTGGCACAATCCATCCACATCAATAGGGTCGAAGTTTTTTTCCCATTCGGCATTCCAATTTACTTGTTCGATTTCTTCAAAAGAGTATGAAATTTTAAATTCCGGGTTTTCCAAAATATAGATATCCGCCAAAATGTTTTCATTCCATAAGTCTTTCAATATATAAGCCGAAAAACCAGATTCCGTTTCGATGAAACTATCAAAAGGTAATTCTCCCAATTCAGCAATTAATATTTCCGACCCTAATTCTTTGGGTTCAACCGTGAAATGATATCCAATGTAAGCGTTTTGCATGATAAAATATTTTTGCAAAGATACGATAGTAGTTTGTTGGTTAAAAAACAAAAGCCAGAATAAATTCCGGCTTTTTACTGTCGTTTGAAAATGATTATTTTACAAGGAGTTTTTTCGTAATTCCTTCCGAAGTTTTCACCAAATAAATTCCTGAAGGTAAGTTAGAAGTGTTTATGGTTAGAGCGTTTTTTTCTTGTTGAATTAATTTTCCGGTGAAATCGTACAATTCGTAAGAGGCCTCACGATTAAAATAAGCCATTCCACTTTCTGATGGATTTGGGAAAATTACAAATGTTTTTGGTTCCATTGTAAACTCATTATTGGATAAATTAGCGGTATTGACTTCAAATAATGATAAGGTTCCACTAATTTCATTGGCGATTACTGCATAATTTTTTGCTGTAGTGGTGTTTTCGGCTTTAATAAACGTAATGCCTTCTGGGCCATTGTCTCCAGCGTATGCAGAAACGTTTCTACTGTTTTTATAATCAACAAACTTCACGTCATTCGGATTGGTTATGTCATACACCATAACGCCGCCCACTCTTTCCAAAGTGATGAAAGCGAAAGTTTGACCGTTTAATTCAGCAAGTGTAACCCCTTCAGGTTCTGGACCTTTGGCGCGGCTTCTCCCTTTTTTTACGTTATCACTATGATCAGCATTAAAAAGGGTATTAATTGAAGGTGTTAGTGCTGTATATCTTTCGAAATCATCTCCACTATCATACACAATAGTTTTGGTATTGGCATTGAATATTGAAAAAGAACGGCTTCCTAATGAATACAATTGTTCGAAAGCGGCATCAGCATCGGTATTTCCGTTAAGGTTGGTCACACGCATTCTTCCGGCATTGTTGTTGTTTTTTAACACCGTACTTTGAGGGTAATTGGTAGCGTCTAATGAAATGGCACCAACTGTGGTTCTTTCATTTAAACCCGAATATTCTTTTTCATCCCCTTCATTTGCTGTTACTAGATAAGTTGTGCCAGCTATATTATAATTGGCAACTCCATCCGGAATGTAAAAAGCTTTGATGGGCCAGTTGGCAATCAATACTTGGTTGTTATTATCTGAAATATCCATTCCGTTTCCAGGTACACTCACGTCTTTGGTTCCTAAAGACCAAACATCAGTGTAAGAATTTGTGGTTAAGTTGATTTCTGCAATAGCATTATTTTCTTGAATTGTTACCCAAGCTTTTTGAGAATCAGGGCTGATGGTGATGTATTCTGGTTCGAAATCTTGAGACAATGTGCTTGTTGCTTTTGTTTTTCTTATTCCTGAAGCTAGTAATGTTGCTTCTTGTGCATTGTAACCCGTAAATAGCAGGGTAGTTACATTCGATTGTGATAGACCAGCAATACCGCCTGAAATATCGATAATAGAAATCGAACCTTCAGGATCGACAGTATAAGCATCGTTGGGTTGTCCTTCGTTGGCAGTTAGAACTTTAGTTCCGTCGGGAGTGAAAGTAATCATATCGGGTAAAGCCCCAACAATTACTTGTTTTTGAAAAGCTCCATTAGTGTCAAAAAATACTACGGAACCATTTAATTGTTCGTTAGCATTAGGCGAAGCTACGGCGACGATCCCGTTTTTAACTGCTACACTTGTAATTCCACCATAAGGTGTCATATCAATAGAGTTGATAACACTCAAACTCGTTGGATTTGCAAAATTGATAATATCTAATTTTTTAGCGACAGCGCTTATCGTGAATAATCTTTGCGAAGCTGGATCGTGTACCACAATTTCACAGGTACTAGTACTAGCACCGGAAGGGTCGAAACTTCCAACATAATCCAATTGAATACCATTATTTGGAATAGGAGCAGTGGTTTCATTATCTTTAATATAAATGGTTGCCATCGTGTTTCCGGAGATAGTCAATCCGGATGGATTTTCTAAACTGACTACTAAATACTCGGCATGTTGCTCTTTTAGGATATCATCAATAATAGGTATTGCAATAGTTTGAGTTGTTGCGCTACCTGAAGTAAAATTCAACGTTTGAGTGGTTAATGTGAAATCATTCGAATCGGCGGTGCTGTAAGGAGCTGTTTTTACAACCAAATTTACAGAGGAAGTAGTTGGACTAGCTAAAGTCAGATTTAAGTTTAAAGTCCCATGATTTTCATTGACAACGATAAATGTAGAAGCAAAAGCTACTGTTTGCCCCCAAGAGTAACTAGTAAGGAGTAATGCAATGACCGTAAAAAAACGAACAGTTGTAAGGTAAAGTTTAGACATAGTGTGTTTATTTGATTTCCACAAAGGTCAAAACTCTGAATTATGTAATCTTTAATTTAAGAACATGAAACGATTAGCAAAAGTTTAAATTTAGGTTATAGAAGTAAATTTTAATGTTATTCCAGCATAAGCTGCATAAAAACAGAATCCAGCCAGCGATCAAATTTGAACCCAGTTTGCTTGATATGACCCGCATTTTCGAAGCCCATTTTTTGATGAAAAGCGATACTTCCATGGTTTTCAGAATCGATTACGCCAATCATCGTGTGCAATTTTTGAATTTTAGCAATTTCTATTAATTCATTGAGCAGGGTAGAACCAATACCATTTCCATGAAAATCTTTGTGTACGTATACCGAATGTTCGACAGTAAATCGGTAACCAATTTTATGTCGAAATGTGCCATAGGTTCCAAAACCGGCAATTTTGCCTTCTTTTTCAGCAACTAGGAAAGGAAAATTCTTACTTTGTTTTTCTTTTAAAATTTCAATTTGTAGTTCTAGAGTTCGAATGTCATAATCCCATATAGCCGTGGTATTCAGGATCTCGTAATTAACGATTTCAAGAACAGCAGGCATGTCGTTTAATGTAGCGGGTCGTAATTTTATAGACATAATTTTAGATTATGATTTTTTAAATGAATAAATTTATATATTGGCAACCAAGTCATGATTAGTTTGTTTATGAAATTACAAAATTTCTCAAAATTTCTGATAATTCTATACTTTATAAATTTACTATTATATAGTTTTATTTCGTTATCAGGATTTAAAAATTATGAAACTGGATTTTGGTTTTTCCGAATTCCAATCTTGATGCTATTGTATTATATCAGTTCAAAGCAAAGGAAGCCTTTTTATTTTATAGGATTACTGCTTTACCAAACGGCTTCGCTTTTGTTTGCAACACAAGATCCTAGCTTGTTTTTATTCGGAACTATTTCATCAGTTTTATTCAAATTTTGCTTGGTTATTTTAATAGTAGATCTGATAAAAATTCAAAATAAACTTGCTATTACTATAGCGGCCATCCCTTTTTTTGTTATTTATCTTTATATCATCGATTTCGTTGGATTTTCACTTGGGGATTCTTATTATATATGGGTGATTAATGCCTTTTTGACTTCTTTTATAGGTGGAGTTGCCATTATTAATCATATCAATAATTCGGATCCCAAAGGTTTTTGGTTGTTAGTAAGTGCTATTTTATTTCTTGTTCAAATTGGTGCTTTTTTTGTCAATAAATTTTATTTGGGAAGTGAAGCGATTTACCAAATGGTTATTTTATTATATGGGGTCTCGCATTTTACTTTTTACAAATTTATGATATTCCAGGAGAAAGAATGCTAATGACTTCGTAAATACAATTCAATATTCTAATTTTTTAAAAACGTCCCTTATAAAGGTTTAGTTTTAAGTGTGTAAAGGTAGTGGTACTATTACATCTTGATAAACTATGTATTATTTGTAGTGGCTTCTTTGTTTTCTGTTTCAAAAATGTAAGGGAGAATGCGAAGTCATGATTTTTGAAAAAAAATAGTATATTTGAGTGATGAGAATACAAAAAATTAGTGTTTTAATAGAAATTCTGTATTTTTTAAATATAGCTTTATATTTATTTGATTCAATTTATCATAAGATTAATATTGATGATTATCTAAGTTTGTTACGAATCCCTTTTCTTTTAGTACTCTATTTATTGACTTCAAAAAAGAAAAATATCATTTATATATTATCATTATTAATGTATCAATTTTCAGCGATACTTTTTACTCAAAATTATACCCAAAGTTTTCAATATGCGACAATGTTCTCTTTGATATTCAAGATTTCATTAACCTATGTATTGATCGATTTATTGAACAAAAATTATAGAAAAGCTGTAGGGTTCACATTGATACCCATTTTTGTTCTCTATCT
This sequence comes from Flavobacterium amnicola, assembly GCF_004122165.1. Taxonomy (GTDB): domain Bacteria; phylum Bacteroidota; class Bacteroidia; order Flavobacteriales; family Flavobacteriaceae; genus Flavobacterium; species Flavobacterium amnicola. The sequence goes on along the minus strand of NZ_SBKO01000002.1, from coordinate 538,897 downwards.
CTATGTAATTAGCTTTATTTTAGAAGATTTAAGTCAATATTATTTTATTTATTGGATAGTGAATTTTTTAATAACAGCTTTGATAGGAAGTATAGGAGTTATAAGTTTTGTACATGAATTTTCAAGAAAAAATGTTTGGCTTTTATTTGGTACGATGTTATTTGTAATTCAAATTGTATTGTTTTCTCTTAATAAGTACTATTTTAAAAATGATTATGTATATGAGTATAATGTGCTTTTTTATGCATTTGCTCATTTTGCCATTTATCGATTTATAATTTTGCAAGAAAAATCAGAAACAGAAATAGCTTAAATGAAAGGTTTCCCGGAATAATAGCAAAAACGTTGTCCCCTATTCGTATTACGAAAATGATATCATTGTGTTCGTTGAAGAAGTTTTTCTAATGTATCCTTATGTAATTAAACTTCTCCATTATTTAATTATCATCATCATGTGTTTAAAATCGTATTTTTATAATGGAATAGTAGATTTATGGATGTGAAGTACATTTCAAAGCTATTGATAATCGTTTATTTTACTTCTGTATTCTTGTTTATAATAAGTACTTTGTTTGAAATTAATTTAATGCGCGAAGTATCATTTTTAACAAGAATGCCAATTTTTTTTGTATTGTATTATTTGAATTCTGAAAATAAAAAACTCCTTTATTTCTTGACATTGTTTTTGTATCAGTTGTCTTCCGTATTTTATGTGCAAGAAGGGATGCAAATGTTTTTTTATGGCTCAGTGATGTCATTGTTGTTTAAAGCCTCCGTTTTAATCTTGTTGTGTTCTTTTTTTAAAAAAAACAATACACATGCGATTCTGATTGCCTCATTACCATTTTTTGTGATTTACCTGTACATTATCCAATTCGTAATAAGCGCATTAGTGGATAGCTATTTTATTTGGATTATGAATGCCTTAATTACTTCGTTAATAGGAGGTATTGGCATTATTAACTATTTGAATAATTCTTCCCCAAAAACCTTTTGGTTATTAATTAGTGCTATATTGTTGCTGGTTCAAGTTGGAGGATTGTTTATTCATAAATTTTATATGTATAATATGGCCATCTATCAAATTGTTATTTTAGCGTATACTTTCTCTCAATTTACCTTTTACCGATTTATGATATTTAAAGATAATGAAGGATTAAACAATTCAACTTTGTAACTTTGTTTTCTGAATATAGTAAAAATGATTTATCCAAAAATACCTTTAGCCCAATCTGTTATTGAAATTTGTAAAGCTAAAGGAATACAACATATTGTAATTTCTCCCGGATCTCGAAATGCGCCTTTAACTATTGGCTTTACAAATAATCCTTATTTTACCTGTTATAGTATTGCCGATGAGCGTTGTGCGGCCTTTTTTGCACTTGGAATTGCACAACAACTACAGCAGCCTGTAGCGGTGGTTTGTACTTCGGGTTCGGCATTACTCAACTATTATCCTGCAGTGGCCGAAGCTTTTTATAATGAAATTCCATTGGTTGTAATTTCTGCAGACAGACCTCATGATAAAATTGATATTGGTGACGGACAAACGATTCGTCAGGAAAATGTATTTGCAAATCATATTTTGTACAATGCTAATTTAACTGAAGAAGCATCTGAAGAAAATGATTTAAAAATTCAAGAAGCTCTATTTTTATCGATAACTAAAAAAGGACCGGTACACATTAATGCGCCATTTGAAGAGCCTTTATATGAAACAGTTGAAACACTTTCGATAGCGCCAACATTAGTAGAATTGTTTTCGGAAACCAAAGAAAAAACAAAGATAACCGAGTTTACCACGATTTGGAATCGATCCCCAAAAAAATTAGTGCTTTTAGGAGGTAATTATCCCAACGCTATCGAACAGCAGTTTTTAGATACATTAGGAGATGATGAATCGGTAGTGGTGATGACAGAAGTAACTTCTAATGCACATCATCCCAATTTCATCACTAATATCGATACGATTATTACTCCTTTTACAGAAGAAGATTTTTTAGCATTTCAGCCTGAAATCCTTGTTACGATGGGAGGAATGATTGTTTCCAAGCGAATTAAAGCTTTTTTACGTAAGTACAAGCCCAAACATCATTGGCATGTAGATGAATTACGAGCGTACAATACCTTTGGGTGTTTGACCCAACATTTTCAAGTCAAACCCAATGTGTTTTTTAGTGATTTTTTCAAAGAGACTATTGCCATTGAAAGTAATTACCGTCAAAAAGCATTAGAAATTAGAAGTTTTAGAGCCCAAAAGCATCAAGAATATGTGAAGGCAGCTCCTTTTTCCGATTTTAAAGTTTTTGATACCTTGTTGGCAAAATTACCCAAAGACATTCAATTGCAAATTAGCAATAGTTCGCCTATTCGTTATGCGCAATTATTTCCAATCGATAAGAGTATTTCGGTTTTTTGTAATCGCGGTACAAGCGGTATCGATGGAAGTACCACAACGGCAGTTGGAGCTTCTGTAGTCAATAAGAAACCAACTGTTTTTATTACGGGAGACATCAGCTTTTTTTATGACAGTAATGCCCTTTGGAATAATTATATTCTGAGTAATTTTAAAATCATTCTGATTAATAATTCGGGTGGTGGAATATTCAGAATTTTACCAGGTCATCAGGAAAATGAAACTTTTAATACTTATTTTGAAACGTCACACAATCTAACCGCCGAACACATTGCCAAGATGTACCAATTCAAATACGTTCATGCTTCCAATTTAAACGATATTGACACAAATTGGGAGCCATTCCTGACAACGAATCAACCTACTATTTTTGAAATTTTTACTCCTGAAAAACGAAACAATGAGGTTTTATTAGATTATTTTAAAAATTTAAAATAAAGAATAATAAATCATTTTAGAAATCGTTAAAATTGTTTATATTTGAGAGAACATTAACTAACTAAACAATTTTCCTATGAGTAAAAGAGATGATTTGATCGCTAAGTATGCGGCTGATTTAAAAGAAAAATGCGGAGTAACTCCTGATATGGCTTTATTGACTAAAGTGGTGATTGGTTGTGGACCTTCAATTTACAATCCTGATGCAGCAACGGTTTCAGGAACTCAACAATCGGAATTGGATACAGTAAAAAACAACTTTTTAATTAAAAAATTAGGACTTAAAGAGGGTGCTGATTTGGATAAAGGAATTGATGCTGTAATTGAAAAATATGGTCGTTCTAATAAAAATAAATATAGAGCCGTAGTGTATTATTTGTTGGCATTGCATTTCAAAAAAGAAAGCGTTTACAAATAAGATATTTTACCTCAAGTATAGCCCCGATTGTATCGGGGTTTTTTTATTGCCTTTTCTCTTTGTATCTTTGCGCTTTGAAACTTACTCTAATGATTGAAATAGGAAAATACAATACACTAACAATATTACGTGAAACCAAAGTCGGTTTATATTTGGGGCTACCTGAAGAAAATATTGAACAAGATCCTACTAAAGATATATTACTGCCCAATAAATATGTTCCAGCAGACTTTAAAATTGGAAATGAAATAGCTGTTTTTGTGTACTTAGACCATGAAGAAAGACCCGTGGCTACAACATTAGAACCCTATATTTTTCTGAATGAATTTGCGCTTTTACGTGTCAATTATGTGAATCAGGTGGGGGCTTTTATGAATTGGGGTATGGAAAAAGATTTGTTTGTTCCGTTCAAAGAACAAGCACGTCCTATGGAACAAGGGAAGCGCTATTTGGTGTACATGTACATGGACGAAAAAACCAATCGTTTAGTGGGGTCAAGTAAAACCAATCAGTTTTTAGACAACGAAAATATTACGGTTGAAAATGGGGAAGAAGTCGATTTGATAGTTTCGCATATTACGGAAGTAGGAATCAATGTCATCATCAACGAAAAACACAAAGGACTTTTGTATAAAAATGAAGTCTTCGAAGATTTACGAACTGGAGATAGAATTATTGGTTACATCAAAAACATTCGTCCTGATGGGAAAATTGACGTTTCGCGTCAGCCATTCGGAATGGAAAGAGTGGATGCCTCCGGACAAATCATATTAGACGAATTAAAAGCCAGTCGTGGGTTTTTACGATTAAATGACGATTCCCACCCAGAAGATATCAAAACGGTACTTAAAATGAGTAAAAAGACCTTCAAAAAAGCCATTGGTACCCTTTACAAACAAAAATTGATCGAAATAAAAGAAGACGGAATCTATTTGGTTAAAGAATAGTATTGTCATTTAAGAACAGCCTAAAACTCTCGGCTAAATAATCGCAACAAAAAATGCCAATCTTCCTCAGATTGGCATTTCTCTCTAATTATTCCAATTTTCTACTTTCATTATGATTTCATTCGCTGGAATAACCGATAACATACGTAAAGCGATAATAACATCTTTACAAATCAAAAAATTAAATAAACTTTTTATAGAATAATTTCTTTCAATAAAGAGAATCGTTATCATTCTCTTTTCCTTATTCTATGTAATTTTTGTTTTTGTCTTTAAACAACCCGGTGAATTGTCTTCATACAAAACTAATAGTTCGCTTTTTTACCTGTGGATTATTAATAATTTTAAGGATTGAAGCTATTTTTTTATTTTTTGCTAATCGAATCCGTTGGTTCAGCCATAGGTGCTACAGTATCAGTTTGAATACTATCAACAATCTGCGTAGTGGTTTCCTCAATAGGCATTTGTTCTTGAGTAGTTTCTTCTACTTTTTTGTTACAACTTGTAAGCAATGCACTAAATGTAAGAGCGACAATTAAAACAGTTTTTTTCAAAAAATTTCGTTTTAAATTAATAAATCAGTTAAATTAAATCAACTTTTAATTTGTTGATTTTCAATGAAATAAAGATAAATAAAAAAACAATTTAAAGTGCAATTATTTTAAACTTTAACACTTGTTGAAAAATAGTACAAGAATTATTTAGCAGTAGTATTTTTTAAAAACGAAAATGAAGTATTTTTACATAGAATTAATTAAAAATACCTATGAATACAATCAATTGGAAAACTGCCCTAGAGTTTGAAGATATAACCTATAAGAAATGCAATGGTGTAGCGAGAATTGCTTTTAATCGTCCCGATGTTCGCAATGCTTTTCGTCCAAAAACCACCGCCGAATTAATCAAAGCCTTTTACGATGCACAAGAAGATACTTCTATTGGAGTAGTGTTGCTTTCTGCCGAAGGGCCTTCCTCTAAAGATGGCATTTGGTCCTTTTGTAGTGGAGGCGATCAAAAAGCACGCGGTCATCAAGGATATGTAGGAGATGATGGGTACCACCGATTGAATATTTTAGAAGTACAACGTATGATTCGTTTTATGCCTAAAGCGGTTATTTGTGTCGTTCCGGGTTGGGCTGTAGGCGGCGGACATAGTTTGCACGTCGTGTGTGATATGACCTTAGCCAGTAAAGAACACGCCATTTTCAAGCAAACTGATGCGGATGTGACGAGTTTTGATGGCGGTTACGGATCGGCCTATTTAGCCAAAATGGTCGGACAAAAGAAAGCCCGTGAAATTTTCTTCTTAGGACGCAATTATTCGGCACAAGAAGCTTTCGAAATGGGAATGGTGAATGCTGTGGTTCCTCACGAGGAATTAGAAGCCACCGCTTATGAATGGGCACAAGAAGTATTGGCAAAATCGCCAACCTCTATTAAAATGCTAAAATTCGCTATGAATTTAACCGATGATGGCATGGTGGGACAACAAGTTTTTGCGGGTGAAGCTACTCGTCTAGCCTATATGACGGAAGAAGCCAAAGAAGGACGTGATGCTTTCCTTGAAAAACGCAAGCCTAACTTTGAAAAAAAATGGTTACCGTAATACGTGGATTTGACAATTCGTTAATTCGATAAATCAAATAAACAAATAAACAGATAATCAAATAAACATTTGAATATGAAACACTGGATTGAAGCTGCTCGATTACGAACCTTACCACTTTCGGTTTCTGGAATATTGGTAGGAAGTTTGTATGCTTTAAATAACCCGACAAACGATGTCTTAACACCTACGCAGGTTTTCGATTGGAGGATATTTGTATTGTCAATTTTAACGACTGTCGGATTTCAAGTATTGTCCAATTTCGCCAACGATTATGGGGATGGGGTAAAAGGGACCGATAATGACGATCGAGTAGGGCCACAACGTGCGTTACAAAGTGGAGCGATTTCTCCTGAAGCGATGAAACGCGCCATGTACATCACCACATTCTTAACTTTTGTTTGTGCGGTTTTATTAATTTATATCGCTTTTTCAGACAAACATTTGTTGTATTCTTTATTTTTCCTAATCCTTGGAATTTTAGCCATTGCTTCAGCAATTCGTTATACGGTAGGGGATTCGGCCTATGGATATAAAGGGTTTGGCGATGTGTTTGTGTTTGTTTTCTTCGGATTGGTAAGTACTCTTGGAGTGAATTTTCTGTATTCCAAACAATTCGATTGGCAATTGGTACTACCAGCTTGTGCCATCGGAATGCTAAGTACCGGCGTGTTGAATCTAAACAACATGCGCGACGAATTATCGGATAAAAAAGCGGGTAAAAATACATTAGTAGTAAAAATGGGCGGACAAAATGCTAAAATATACCATTATTTCTTAGTGGGCGGTGCAATGTTGTTGGTTCTGATTTTTGCGATAATCTATAACGGAGTAGGATTTAGAATCGATCAATATGCTTTTTTAGTGGCTTATTTTCCATTAATGGGTCATTTGAAAACGGTTTATACTTGTGAGGACAACCGACGATTGGATCCGCAATTAAAAAAACTAGCCATTAGTACGTTTTTACTGTCGCTAATTTTAGCAATGGTCCTTATCTTTTAGCTTTTCCCTTGTCACTTTTGCCTAATACAATAAAAATATGAAAATAACATTCTACGGACACGCCTGTATCGGCATTGAAGTTTCAGGAAAACATATTTTGGTCGACCCGTTTATCACTGGAAATCCAAAAGCAAGTCATATTGATGTCCAATCCATTAAAGCCGATTATATTTTAATCACACACGCTCATTTTGATCATATTCAAGACGTGGAGCTAATTGCTAATCAAAATAACGCAATGGTAGTTTCCAATTGGGAAATTGCCAATCATTTTGGAAATAAAGGACTGAAATTTCATCCGATGAATCACGGCGGAAGTTGGGATTTTGACTTCGGAAATGTAAAATACGTAAATGCGGTACATTCCAGTTCGTTTCCGGATGGAAGTTATGGAGGCCAGCCTGGCGGATTTGTTATCGAAGGCGAACACAAAAACATCTACATTGCTGGGGATACGGCTTTGACAATGGATATGAAATTGATTCCGATGCGAACCAAACTAGATTTGGCGATACTTCCTATTGGGAATTGCTTTACTATGGATGTTGATGATGCTATTATTGCTTCCGATTTTGTAGACTGTGACAAAATTCTAGGTTGTCATTTCGATACGTTCGGCTATATTGAAATCAATCATGAAGAAGCGATCAAAAAGTTCTTCGACGTAGGAAAAGACTTGATGCTTTTGGAAATCGGTCAGAGTGTCGATTTGTAAATTGGCATTGAAATTGAGTATTGTTATTGAAATTTAAAAGATGAAAACCCAAATATTACCATTTCTACTAGTCACTTCCTTTTTAACTTTTGCACAATCACAAGAAGGCTATTGGGACAATCAACGTGTTACCAATAAAGAAATACAGCTTTCAAGAGGCGAGAAAATGATCGTAAAATCGGAAGATTTTCCCATTGGAACGACCGAATTTGCGTACCGTATTACACTTTTGGATGAGAACCAGAAAATGGTATCCGATTTGGCATCCGTGCTAAAGGCAATTCCGGATCCGTATTATATTAGTAAAGGTACTGGTAGTGCTATTTCGCTCTTGTCTAATATTTCAGGAAGCGATAAATGTACCTATGCTATTTTTCCGGACAATACCAAAGCTTCCGATTTTATTGGTTCGGAAAGTGTGGAAAAAGCCTGTTTGTATCAAAAAAATCCGGTAAGTAAAGATGCCAAAGTGGTTTCTTTAGCCAAAAATACTTGTTTGGATGATGAAGCATCTGTAGTTTGGTTTGTTTTTAAGAATGAAAACTGGGTAATGACAGAAAAAATTATCCTAGAGATTGTGCCTTGGGTAGATTATCAAGCTAGAAAAGGTTGGACAACGGCTGCTAAAAACAGCGCTTCGACTTGGGTTTCAAACTATATAAAATCAATCGATTCGAAATACAGAGGGACTTCGGGTAATTTTCTGAAAAGTTTGTACCAGGAGTTCGACGCCGAACAATTTGCAACGTTTACCGAAGAACAAAAGAAAGCACTTTTCGAGAAATACAATGCACAATTCAAATCGAAGCTAGAAACCAATAGAAATTATTACAAAGAGGCTTCCGATTGGGCCAAAAAAGAGAATTATGCCGAAGCTATTTCGGTTTTAGAGGAGAAAATCGCTTCAAAACCACCTTTAGCAGCTCAAGAATCGAATTTATTAGGAGAATTGTATCTGAAGACCAATCAAATCGAAAAAGCCTTTATAACGCTTAAAAACGCTAGTACGTTGTTTCCTGAAAATTTATTCTTGAAATTAAATCTGGCACATGCCTTCATGTTCAAAGACGAAGTGGCTGCGGCAAAGAAGATTCATAAGCAATTCATGAGTCAAAACATTTCCGCAAAGCAAACTTGGAAAAACAAAGCCATTAACGATTTGAATGATTTCAAAAAATCAAACGTACCACAGAAAAACATCGACAAGATTTGGCGATTGTATAATTAATTAGCCAAGACTAAATATTATCCCTTTTCGCTTATCCCTTTTTTCTAATAATTCATAATTCAATTTGAAAGCTACTTATAAAAAACACATACTCGATTTCAAACAACCTTCCGGAACGTCAAGAGGAATTTTAACCCAAAAAGAAACTTGGTTTTTGGTCTTGGAAAAGGATGGAAAAAAGGGGATAGGGGAGTGTGGCATTTTACGTGGACTATCCGCTGACGACCGACCCGATTATGAAGCAAAATTGCAATGGGTTTGTGCCAATATTTTTTTAGGAAAAGACCAACTTTGGGAAGCGCTTTTAGAATTCCCTTCGATTCAATTTGGAGTCGAAATGGCGTTCCTATCTTTGGCTGCTGAAAACCCTTTTTTACTGTTTCCTTCCGAATTCACTTCTGGGCAAAAAACGATACCGATTAATGGTTTGGTTTGGATGGGTGATGAGGTGTTTATGAAGCAACAAATTGAAGATAAAATCGCACAAGGATTTCGTTGCATTAAACTAAAAATTGGCGCCATCGATTTCGAAAAAGAACTGCAATTATTGGCGTATATTCGTCAAAATTTCACTCCAGATCAAATCGAAATCAGGGTGGATGCTAATGGCGCTTTTGAATTAAGTGAAGCTTTACATAAATTAAATCAACTAACTGGTTTTCAAATTCATAGTATAGAGCAGCCGATAGCTAAAAACAATACTGACACGATGACAGTTTTGTGTAAACAGACCCATTTACCTATTGCATTAGACGAAGAGCTAATTGGTGTCTTTACTTTGGAAGAAAAGGAAGCACTACTGCAAAAAATAAAACCACAATACATCATTTTGAAGCCTAGTTTTGTAGGTGGAATTCGCGGTACAGATGAGTGGATTTTACTCGCTGAAAAGTATCAAATCGGTTGGTGGATTACTTCGGCTTTGGAGTCGAATATTGGTTTAAATGCGATTGCACAATATACTTTTTTGAAGCAAAATCCGATGCCACAAGGATTGGGTACCGGAGGTCTTTTTACCAATAATTTTGACTGTCCTTTGGAAGTGCAAAATGGAAATTTAAATTACAATCCAACGAAAAATTGGGACATAAAAAAAGCTAATTTTAATTCCAAAAATTAGCTTAATATGATAAAATTTAAAGGGTAAAAATCACTCCTTCTGCGACGAATTCATGAACTAAAATTGAAAATAATTCGTGTATTCGTGGCTACTATTACTTCATTTCAGTCGTTAAAAAAAGCTGTTCTTTTTCATTTAATTTCGGAGATAATTCTTGAAACGCCGTTTTGAATTTTTCGTTTTTCAACATGGTTCGTATCGTGTTTTTGGCAAAACTTACAAATTGCCATTTGTGATGTGTGGTGGCATTCACAAGTGAACTTAATACTTTTTCATCCGTTGGATTTAGCATTAGCAAACGCTCTAAGGCATTTTTTCGAATGGAACTATCATTACTTGGTTGTGCATAATCAATCAGTTCTTGATAGAATTTAGATTTGTTAGAAGGGTCGTATTTTTCATCCGATATAGCTAAAGCCAACCACGTAATTCGCAAACTTTTATCATTAAAGCCTACCCAGTCTTTCGATTTATCTAATAATGCAATGCGATCCTCTGGAAATTGATTGAATAAGTTTTCCAGTGCAATTTCCCTAGTATCATACGATTGGTCGTCCAATAAGGTTTCGTATTGGTCTTTGAAATCGGCAGGAATTTTGCTTACCGTTTGGGCAACTGCTTGACGAATTTGAGGGTTATTGGTTTGCAAGGCTAATTTCATATAGTCTTTCTTTTCCTCGATTGGAATTTTTTCCAATTGATAGACCACTTCTCTCTTGATTTTATAGCTTATTTTGTCTTTTAGCGTCGATTTAAGCGTGATTTTCTTATCAGCCAAAGGTTTTTTGTTCAATTTCTTAATTTCGAAAAACTGCTTAATGGTTTTGTTTTTTGCCAATATTTCATTCACGGCGCTGAGTGGGAATTCATTTTCAGTTAACCATAGTTTTTTGAAATCGGCGATATCAATTTCCGAAACTTTACTAATCTCGGTAAGGAAATCATTGGTTTCTACCGTTTTAAATTGGTTTTTCTTTAAATAGGACTTCACGGCTTTGGTGAAATTTTTAGCGCCTATTTGAGTGCTTAAATAGTGCAGGGCCCAAGCGCCTTTTTTGTAATAGGTCAACGAGCTGGCTTTATCACTAAGTAACGGAATGGTATCGGTTTTACTGGCATCTTTCAGCTCTTCAGCGTTTTTAAGCAATTCAAAATAGAAATAATCGTTCCCAAAAATTTCGCGTTCAGCCAACATGGCATAATAGGTAGCAAAGCCTTCTTGCAACCAATGGTGCTTTCCTTCTTTGGCAGTCACTAAGTCACCAAACCATTGATGTGCCAGTTCATGAGCATTCACATTGACATAATTTCGATCGTTAAAACCTATGGCATCCACCACCAAATCTTGCGAAAAAACAGTAGCGGAGGTGTTTTCCATACCGGCATATAGAAAATCATCAACAGGTACTTGTTTGTATACTTTCCAAGGATATTTCACGTCGATTTCCTCTTCGAAATAATCAAATATTTGTTTGGAATAGCGATAAGTGGCTTCAAATTTATCTTTATCGGCTGGTTTTAAATAGAATTCTAAGGGAACACCTGAATCCGATTCTTGGGTTTGTTTTTCATATTTTCCAATGGCAATCATCACCAAATACGAACTCATTGGTTTTTCCATTTCAAAGCTCCAAATATTATGACTTCCTTTGTCGTTGACTTTTTTCGACACCAATTTTCCATTAGAAATCACTTCAAAATCATTACGGTATTCGACCGCGATATTAAAGATCACTTTTTCATTCACATCGTCAAAGCTAGGTAACCAATGCGAAGTGTATTTGCCCTGCCCTTGAGTCCATACTTGCCCTGAGCCTGTCGAAGGGTCACCCACAAAATACATGGCTTGCTTAGGCGTTGCCGAATACGTAAAGCTTAATTTATTATTTCCATTTTTATACCCTTCATACAACATCAAATGCTTGCCTGAATTTTTAAATGGAACGGTTTTATTGTTGATTTTTACATCACTAATTTCCATTTTAACGGCATCAATTTTAATGGTATCAATCGAAGCTTTGACATTGAAATCATAGCTAACTTCTCCACTGACCGATTTTTCAATAGCATTGGGTTTGACCAAAGCATTTACGGATATAAAATCTACTTTTTGGGCTTGCTGACCAAAACTAAAAGCCGAAATGAAAAGAAATAAATAGCGCATACTTTAAATTTATTTACTCAAAAATACAATGTTTTTGTAAGTTTACTCTCAAATATACAAAATTGATTACAAAAGTCATATTTAATTGGAGCAGTGGTAAAGATTCCGCATTAGCCTTGTATAAAATTTTGCAAGATCCAAGTATTGAAATTACGGCATTACTGACCAGTGTCAGTCAACAATACCAGCGTATTTCGATGCACGGCGTTCGAACAGAATTATTAGAAGCACAAGCTAAAAGTTTGGGATTACCCTTACACAAAATGGAAATTCCAGAGATGCCTACCATGGAAATGTACGAGCAAATTATGCAGCATACCTTACAGGATTTCAAAGAAAAAGGTGTTACTCACTCCGTTTTTGGAGATATTTTTTTGGAAGATTTGCGCCAATACCGTGAAAACAAATTGGCAGTAATGGGTTTTAAAGGCCTCTTTCCATTATGGAAAAGAGATACCAAAGAACTGATTCAAGAGTTTTTAGATTTAGGATTCAAAACCATTGTCACTTGTGTAAACGAACGACATTTGGATAAAAGTTTTGTGGGACGTATTATTGATGCACAATTTATGGCCGATTTGCCAGAAGGGGTCGATGTTTGTGGTGAAAATGGCGAATTTCATACCTTTACTTTTGATGGACCACTATTTAGCAAACCCATCGAATTTGAAAAAGGCGAAATAGTCTACCGAAAATATGAAAGACCGAAAGAAAAGACTTCGAATACCGCTTGTGATACCGACGATACGGCTTTTGATTATGGTTTTTGGTATTGTGATTTACTACCTGTCAATTAATTGAATATGAATTTACTCGAAACTCCCATAGAATACTTAAAAGGCGTTGGTCCACAACGTGGGGAGTTGTTGCGTAAAGAGCTCAACATTCACAAGTATGGCGATTTAATCAATTTATATCCCAATCGCTATATCGATCGGACCAAGTATTATAAAATCAACCAATTGGTGGATAGCTCGAGTGAAGTGCAAATTGTGGGAAAAATCATCCATATTAAAACGGTTGAATTCGGTAAAGGCAAACAACGTCTAACAGCCACTTTTATTGACGACACGGGCGAAATGGAATTGGTGTGGTTTCAAGGAATCAAATGGATTCGAGAAAGTATCAAAGTGAACGTTCCGTATGTGGTTTTTGGGAAAACAACCTCTTTTAGTGGTCAGTTTAACATGGCGCATCCTGAAATGGAATTGCTTCAGGAGCACAAAGCCAGTCTGAGAAGTGCGATGCAACCCGTGTATCCGTCGACAGAAAAATTGACGAATAAAGGGATTTCCAATAAAGTCATCAATAAAATCATGCAGCAATTGTTTGTAGAAACACAAGCGTTGTTTACAGAAACGTTACCGACCTATCTCATTCAGGAACTGCAACTGATTCCTAAGAATGCGGCACTGTTCAATATTCATTTTCCAAAAAGTCAAGAGTTGTTGTCCAAAGCGCAATTCCGATTGAAATTTGAAGAATTGTTCTTTATTCAGCTGCAATTAATTACCAAGAATCTAATTCGGAAACATAAAATAAAAGGACATCCGTTTGAAAAAGTAGGGGAGTATTTTACCCAGTTTTATAACCATCACTTGCCTTTCGATTTGACCAATGCACAGAAAAAAGTACTGAAGGAAATCCGAAACGATTTGGGCAGTCCTGCACAAATGAACCGTTTGTTGCAAGGGGATGTAGGTTCCGGAAAAACCATTGTGGCGCTCATGTGCATGTTGTTGGCCATCGATAACGGATTTCAAGCCTGTTTAATGGCACCCACCGAAATTCTAGCTACTCAGCATTTTAATGGAATAACAGAACTAGCCCAAGCATTAAATTTAAATATAAAATTGCTGACAGGCTCCACCAAAGTAGCCGATAGAAGAATCATTCACGAAGAGTTGGAAAATGGTAGTCTGCACATCATAATTGGTACCCATGCCTTATTGGAAGACAAAGTCCAATTCAAAAACTTAGGATTAGCCATCATTGACGAGCAACACCGTTTCGGTGTCGAACAACGCAGTAAATTGTGGAGAAAAGCCTCCCCTAACCCCTCCATAGGAGGGGAAACTGAGCGTGTGTTGAGAAAATATCAAACGGCCCGACCATCCACCTACAATCTTTTAAAAGAGTTTAAACATCAAAATAAAAAAAACTGTACCCAGGCAGAAACTATTCTTTGGGAATGTTTACGCAATAAAAACCTTGAATTTAAATTCAGAAGACAGCATATCATCGATATGTTTATTGCTGATTTTATTTGCATAGAGAAAAAACTAATCATTGAGGTCGATGGAGGCTATCATACTACTATTGAGCAAAAAGAAGTCGACGAATTACGAACACAAATTCTGAATGAACTTGGATATAAAGTCATACGATTTACGAATGAAGAAGTGCTAGGTAATATCGACGCTGTGTTAAGAAAAATTAGCGCAACGTTGAGAAGCCTCCCCTCTGGGGAGGTTGGAGGGGCAATCATCCCACCACATGTTTTGGTGATGACAGCGACCCCAATTCCACGAACTTTAGCCATGAGTTTGTATGGCGATTTGGATATCTCGGTGATTGATGAATTACCACCCGGAAGAAAGCCCATTCAAACCGTACATCGTTATGATAGTAACCGATTGAAAGTTTGGCAATTTATTCGGGAAGAAATCGAAAAAGGAAGGCAGATTTACATCGTATATCCGCTAATTCAAGAATCGGAAACGTTAGATTATAAAGATTTGATGGATGGTTATGAAAGTATTTCCAGAGATTTTCAATTGCCAAAATATTCGGTGTCGATTGTACACGGTAAGATGAAGCCAGACGAAAAAGAATCGGAAATGCGACGCTTTTCGGAAGGTAAAACCAACATTATGGTCGCCACTACGGTAATTGAAGTAGGCGTGAATGTGCCCAATGCGTCGGTTATGATTATCGAAAGTGCTGAACGTTTTGGCTTGTCGCAATTGCACCAGTTGCGTGGTCGCGTAGGCCGTGGTGCCGAACAAAGTTATTGCATCTTAATGACCGGTCATAAACTAAGTAACGAGAGCAAAACCCGACTCGAAACCATGTGCAAAACCAACGATGGCTTTGAAATAGCGGAAGTCGATTTGAAATTACGTGGCCCTGGGGACATTATGGGAACGCAACAAAGCGGTGTTTTAAACCTTCGAATTGCCGACTTGGTCAAAGACCGCGACATCTTACAATTGGCCCGTTATCATGCCGTAAAACTACTCAAAGACGACGCTTCCATGCTGAAGCCAGAACATCAAAAACTACGAGAAGTCTTCATCGAACTAGGGAAGAAGAAGAATATTTGGAATTATATTAGTTAAAAAAGGTGGTTGTGGACTTCGAGAGCCTCAGTCACCAACCACCTTTAATTATTTTATTTCTTAATCTCAGTCACTGTACTACACTGGTGGCTGAGGTTCTCGAAGCCACTAATTCTTACTCCACTCTGAAATACTATCCTGATTCATTTTTACATAATCCTGATTGTTGGCCGCTTGAGCAGCAGCTAAGGAGATTTTTGCTGTTTCAATAGCGCCTTTTTTATCGCCTAGTTTGGCTTGAATTTGCGATTTCAAACGAGCATACCAATATGGTTTTTTCTCATGCATGTCATACGCTTTAGTCACATACGTCAATGCCTTGTTCAAATCGCCATTCGAATTGAAATAATATTGTGCGGCAGAAAAATAATCACTTGGAGCAGGACCGGCCAATACTTTGTCGATACTAGCTAGGGCAGTTTTGTTCGTCGGCACTTCAAATTTTAAAGACGCTAATGTTTTTTCCCATGAAAATTCTAAATAAGCCGAATCCATTCCGGTATTGGCAATGCCAATGGTAAACGTTTCTACATTTTTGTTCAGTAATTCGGTTTTAGCACTTGCTTTTAATGCCACTTTTGTATCGTCCCATTTCTCAGGTGTTCCCCAGTTATTGGTATCGGTATAGAAGAAAATGGTCCATTCGTCTGCTTTCGGAGTGATGTACAACGCATATTTCCCTTTTTTCAAAGTAGCCCCATTAATGGTTACATCTTCTGAAAAAGAAATCGTAGTATTTTCATTAGCGCCCGCTCTCCAAACTTCTCCAAAAGGCACCAGATTTCCAAAAACGACTCTTTCTTTGGCGCTCGGACGGTGGTAATCAATTTCGATGTCGGTCAACCCTACAGTTTGTGAGATAAACGATTTCGGACTGGCTTGTGGCACCTTTATTTGGGCCTGCACAGTTAGTGAAATAATAAACGTGGCTATTGCAATAAGTACTCGTATCATTTTCTTTTTTTTAGTTTATAAATTCAAAGTTAGAATTTCAAATCCAATCATTTGTTAATAATTACTTAAATTAAAAATATTTTTGTTTATTATAATTGTATTTTTGTTAAACAAAATTAATGTTATGCTGTATACCTTACATTCGACTCAAAAACTACCGATTTCATTAGAAGACGCTTGGGACTTTTTTAGTGATCCGAAGAACTTAAATACGATTACACCCGATTCGATGCGCTTTAAAACGCTTTCGGGAGATGAACGTAAAATGTTTCAAGGACAAATCATTCATTATAAAATTTCTCCTTTTCCGATGGTGACGATGGAGTGGGTGACTGAGATTTCGCATGTGGAGGATAAAAAGTTTTTTGTAGACGAGCAACGTTTCGGACCTTATGCTTTTTGGCATCATAAGCATTTCTTTACGCCAATAGAAGGCGGGGTGCTTATGGAAGACATTGTGCATTATAAAGTTCCTTTCGGATTTCTGGGGCGATTGTTTCATCCGATACTAGTACGACCAAAACTGGAAGAAATTTTCAACTTCCGAACACAAAAACTACTCACACTTTTTGGGACTTATGACAAATAAAACACTATCGGTATTTTGGTTTCGCAGGGATTTGCGTTTGGAAGATAACGTAGCGCTTTACCATGCTTTACAGTCGGAAGGAGAAGTCCTACCCATTTTTATTTTCGATACGACCATTTTGTCCCAACTGCAAAAAGACGATGCTCGAGTTACTTTTATACATCAGTTATTGACGAAAATCAACACGCAACTGGCTGCTATTGGGAAATCGTTAGCGGTATTTTATGGCACTCCGCAGGAAGTCTTTCAAAAGTTACTTTCAGAAAATACGATTACTACTGTTTTTACCAACCACGATTACGAACCCTACGCCCGTAAACGCGACAAAGAACTCAATTCCTTTTTTAAAGAGAAGGGCATCGATTTCAAAACCTGTAAAGACCAAGTAATTTTCGAAAAGAGTGAGGTGATAAAAGATGATGGAACTCCTTATGTCGTATTTACACCGTATTCCAAAAAATGGAAAGAAAAACTAAAAGGCATAGTCCTTCCATCCTATCCTTCGGAAGCGTCTTTGGATAACATAACCAAACATCCCTATCCTTTTTTATCCTTGTCGGATATTGGTTTTGAAGTGTCTACCATTTCGGTTCCGAACTATACCACTTCTGAAAAGCTTGTTACCCATTACGCCGAAACGCGAAACATTCCTGCGATATCGGGTACTTCGTTGTTGGCGCCGCACTTACGATTTGGTTCGGTTTCCATCCGAAAACTGGTGATGGATGTCCGACAGTATTCCAACGAAACCTTTTTAAACGAACTGATTTGGCGCGAGTTTTTTATGCAAATTCTATGGCATTTTCCACATACCATTCACAAATCCTTTCGAGAGAAATATGACAACATCGTTTGGGAAAACGATGAAGCCAAGTTTCAGCAATGGTGTAAAGGCAAAACCGGTTATCCGTTTGTCGATGCGGGAATGCGGGAACTCAACGCGACAGGACACATGCACAACCGCGTGCGTATGATCGTGGCGAGTTTTTTATGCAAGCATTTGCTTATTGATTGGCGTTGGGGAGAAGCCTATTTTGCCAACAAACTACTCGATTACGAGCAATCTAGCAATGTGGGCAACTGGCAATGGGCCGCAGGTAGTGGGGTAGATGCGGCACCGTACTTTCGAATCTTCAACCCCACCGAACAAGTCAAGAAATTTGACCCCAAATTGCAATACATCAAAAAATGGATTCCCGAACTGGAAACGATGTATTATCCCCAACCCATCGTCGACCATAAGGAGGCAAGGGAGAAGTGTTTGGAGGTGTATAAGAGGGCTTTGGCGGAGTGACTTCGAGAGCCTCAGTCACCGGGTTGCTGTTGCCTGAAGTTCGGTGGCTTCGAGAGCCTCAGCCACCGGGTTTGCTGTTGCCGGAGTTACTATTATTACTTTAAATCCCTATGAGCAATTGCTAATTCAGGTAATAAATTGGGTTCGCCATCAATTAATGTCACTTTCTTTTTCCTGCTCCAACCTTGTACTTGTTTTTCTCGATAAAATGCTTCTTCAATTCGTTGGTATTCTTCATAGTAAAGTAGTTTGACAGGTAAGCGTTTCTTAGTGTGATTGGCTCCCTCACCATTTTGATGTTGCGTGATTCGACGCTCTAAGTCTATGGTGCTGCCTGTGTAGTAGCTCCCATCGGCACATTCTAGTATGTACATGTATCCTTTCATAATTTGTTTTTTTGTGGTGGCTTCGGACTTTGGACTTCGAGAGCACTTCGACAGGCTCAGTGTAACACCTCAGTCCACAGCCTCAGCCACCGGGTTTCGGACTTCGGCTTCGGGAGCACTTCGACAGGCTCAGTGTGACACCTCAGCCACCGACCTCAGTCTCCGTGCTCAGTGTGACACCTCAGGCAACGTTGCCTTCGAGAGCACTTCGACAGGCTCAGTGTGACACCTCAGACAACGGTAAAATGTGGCTTCGAGAGCCTCAGCCACCGACCTCAGTCTCCGTGCTCAGTGTGATACCTCAGTCTTCGTTGCCTTCGAGAGCCTCAGGCAACAGCCAGTCAAAACAAGCCGGTAGCTGAGGCTCTCGAAGCTACCGTATCGTGTGCTGGATGCTGGTGGGTTCGAGGCCCATGTAGTGGCAGAATTCTTGGACGGTGACGGGTTGGTGTTTTTCTTTGTTGTTTGTTTTTTTGATTTCGGCAATGAGGTTGCGGCAGTATCGTTCACTTCTCCCAGTGATGATTTGGATGTCTTTGGTGTAAATGCAAATGCGTTTCATGGCTTTTGGTTTTTAACATTATTCTCTTTTTTACTCTGTTGTCGATTTTGCCTTTTGGTTTGTTCGGCTTTACTCGGCTTTGATACGGCTTTACTATGGAGTAAGCTCGGCTTAGTGTCGACTTCACTACTGGGAATAGCTACTGCCTTGGGAGGCTATTTTGTGTTATGCAATTACTGTGCCTTTTTTCTTACAATTGCTTATTTTCTATTTTTTTGGAGGCAAAAACGGTAAAAATGGTCTTCTTCGGCAAAGTTGGTTGTAAACGGTAGGTGTTTGGTTTTTTGGCTTGGCCTTTGATTTCATGCCAGTATTATTAATCAAAAAATAAATACATTATGGCAAGAGTTAACGGACTTGTAAAAATTGAAGGAACTATTGAAGATTTGACTTTTTATAAAAAAGATGGATCCAATTATGTTCGTCGAAAAGGGGGTGTTTCTAAAGAGCGTATTTCTAATGATCCTAATTTTGTGCGTACACGTGAAAACAATACCGAGTTTGGTCATTGTGGTTCGAGTGGTAAGTTATTGCGAAAAGCTTTGGGCAGTATGGTTTTTAAAGCGAAAGATGGCAAACTATCGAGTCGTTTGGTACAGGTGATGAGTAGGGTTAAAAATGCCGACTTGACCTCGGCTAGGGGTATGCGTAGGGTCTCGGAAGGGATTGCCAGTGCGGAAGGGAAACAGCATTTGAATGGCTTTGATTTTAATTCGAGAGCTCCTTTTAAAAGTGTGTTGTTTGCTCCATATGATTTGGATACTACAACCGGTACTTTGAGTATTCCTGATTTTAAACCGGCAGAGCATTTGGCTTTTCCAGCAGGGGCAACACATGTGAGCATCCAAAATGCGGTGATGGTGCTTGATTTTGAAACCGAGGCCACGGAAATTACCTACAGTCCTGTGGTGAATTTACCTTTGAATTTGGTTACCAGCCAAGTGAGTGTGGCACCTGCTTCGCTACCGACAGGTACTGGGCAAACCTTTTATGTAGCGATGTTGTCGTTTTACCAAGAAATTAATGGGATGCAGTATTCGCTTAAAAACGAAGAGTTTAATGTATTGACGATCCTTGAGATTTTGTAATTCTTTACACCAGCTTGTTATTTGCCCCTCTTTTGGAGGGGCATTTTTTTTGTGTCTCACTAATTTTAGTGATTGTGAGAGTGGTTTTTTATGGTTAAGTTTGGGAAAATTACCTTATTAAATTTCCATGAGTAAAACTACTGTAAAAGCCGATATTAATTTTGAACAAGAACTGTGGAAAGCCGCTAACGAATTACGTGGCGCAGTAGCTGAAAATCAATACAAAGACTATGTGTTGCCGATGATATTCTTAAAGCACATGTCCGAGCGATATGAAATGCGTAAAGAAGAATTAACGGCTTTAGTACACAATAAAAACTCCAATTATTTTACGACTGATGAAGCGGAAATCAACTATGTGTTGGAAGATGCGGATGAATATTTATCTAAAAATGTCTATATCATTCCTAAGGAAGCCACTTGGGAATACTTAAAAGCTAATGCTGAGCAAGACAACATCAAAGTCATTGTAGATGATGCTTTTGATGTGTTAGATGCTACTTTAGCAAAATTTAGACCCGATTTAAAAGGGATTTTACCTCGTATTTTTGTAAAAAGTCAATTAACAGCTCGCCAAGTGGGTGGACTAATTAATTTACTTTCTAATCCTAAGCTATCGCAAAAGGAAAATCCTGAAAGTGATGTACTAGGGCGTGTGTATGAATACTACATTGGCAAGTTTGCTTTGGCAGAAGGTTCTGGTGCAGGGCAGTTTTTTACGCCGGGCAGTATTGTGCGTTTGATGGTTGAAATGATTGAGCCGTATGAAGGTAAAATCTTTGATGCCGCTTGTGGTAGTGGCGGTATGTTTGTACAATCCTTGAAGTTTTTAGAAAGCCATGGGGGCGACAAACGTAACATTGCTATTTACGGACAAGAGCGCTATGATGGCACGCTACGTTTGTGTAAAATGAACTTGGCGTTACGCGATTTATCCTTTGATGTACGCTTGGGCGACTCTTTATTGAACGACCAGTTCCCAGATTTAAAAGCTGATTACATTATTGTTAACCCGCCTTTTAACGTGAGCCAATGGCACCCAGAAGACTTACCTGAAAACGACCCACGCTTGTTTGGACCCAAAGAAGAGTTTACCACCGATGGTAATGCCA
The DNA here is from genome assembly GCF_004122165.1 of Flavobacterium amnicola. GTDB lineage: Bacteria > Bacteroidota > Bacteroidia > Flavobacteriales > Flavobacteriaceae > Flavobacterium > Flavobacterium amnicola. Next base: position 517,514 of record NZ_SBKO01000002.1, on the reverse strand, counting down.
ACTTTATGTGGATGCAAACCTTTTGGAGCCATTTGAGTAACAAAGGAACCGCGAGTGTGGTTATGGCAAATGGAGCGATGACTTCCAATAACAAAGGCGAGAAAAACGTACGTGAGTTTATGGTAAACAACAGTATGATTGATTGTATTGTACGTTTACCCGATAAATTGTTTTTAACGACAGGCATACCTGCTTGTATTTTTATATTAAGTAAAAACCGAGACGGCAATGACGGCCAACACCGCGAACGTAAAAACGAAATCCTCTTTATAGACACCAGCAAAATGGGAACTATGGAAAGCCGAAAACTACGTGTGTTTACCGATGCCGATATTGACAAAGTAGCCCAAACTTACCATGCTTGGCGTAATAATCCAAGCGAATTGTCAGATCGAGCGGAGTCGAGAACATACGAAAACATAGACGGCTACTGCTACGCTGCCACTTTAGAAGAAGTACAAAAACAAGACTACAAACTAACTCCTGGTATTTATGTAGGCACCGAAGAAGTAGCAGATGATGGTATTTTGTTTGAAGATAAAATGGCCAATTTACAAGCTACTTTACAAGAGCAGTTTGCTAAGGGGAATGAATTGCAACAAAAGATTTTGGAGAATTTTGAGAAATTATAGAGAAAATAGAAAAATAAAAAAGCTCGGTATAACCGAGCTTATTTCTTCAGGGAGAATTGGACTGATAACTCCTAACGGATATTGTTCCCAGACGCTATCTCCCGTCTTTTATTTTTATTTCAAATAAGAAAATACATATTTATTCCACAAAACTACATAATATATTTATAATAGATGAACATTTTAACAAAATATTTTTTCAATCGCTGTTTTGAATTACTTCACAAAAAAGCATTTGATACTTATAGAGTAAGTCTACATAATCCTTATACAATCTTTAGAGAGCTAGATATAAGCATAGAAAAATTTAATAAAAAACGTATCAAACATTATGATCCAACAGTTACATCAATAGCTGAGGAAGCAAAATTATTAATTGATGTTGACTATATTGATGAGATTTTAGTTTTTAATACTTTTTCAAAAAAACATATTAATGAGATACTAAATGAAAAATGTATAAAATGTAAAATAGAATATAACAAGACAATTTCATTGATGTGTAAATCTATATTAGCAGAAAATAACAGATTTACAAAACGATTATTTACTAGAATTAGTGAACTTTTGGAAGAAAACTTAATTAATAATTCATATAAAATTGATAAGTATGCTTCTTGGTTAATAACTCAACTTCATTACAGAGGATATTCTAGAAAATTCATCAATAACAGGTTTAGAAAATGTCATGAATTAATTCTAAAAGGAACTGATATTGATAAAGCATTTGAAAAATTATGTCATAATTTTTCTATTGATGTTGAGCAATACAAAACAATTTTTAAACTTAAATCAGAATCAATTGATAATTTTAAATTTGCTTCACAACTAATTGAAAAGATTGATAAACTTCCAGAAGAGTTTTCTGAAGATCATAGAATTAATGCTCGTTTTAAAGAAATTGACGAAAATGAATTATATGCAGAGATAGAAGTGTCAGCATATGATTTTTGGTCAGCTTTAAAATTCGCATATGAGATTATTAGTGAATCAATTGAAATTAATATATTACACAAAACTGAGAATAGAATAATTCTAGAGAATCAAGCTCTAATTTATCATGTTAATTCAAAATCTTTTAGAATGGAATCTCTTGAGAATCCATTAGATGGACACTATGAATATAATGAAGAGGAGTTTAATAGATTTATTGAAAATTATAAAAATATTCAATCGAGTGTTGCTAAAGAAAAAATAAGATCCGCAATTCGTTTCTATAAATTAGGGAATGACTCATTGGAGATTGAACATAAAATTTTAAATTATTGGATAGGTTTTGAACAATTATTTGCATCCGTCGATAGTAGTGATGATTCTATTAACAGAATGAAGAATTTTTTTGTTCATTTAAGTTGTTGTTACTACATACAAAGAAGAACAAATTATCTTTTAATGCTTGCTGAATTAAAAAAATACAGAAATATAGAAGATACAATAACAGTTAAAGACTTAAAAAAGGAGTTAATAACAAATCTGTCTTTTGAGGATGAGGATCCTTTATTAGAAAAAAGAATAAAAAAATATATAAATGATTTTAATACAAATCATGGTATAAAAGATAATATTAAATTACATAAGAAAAGACTTGAATTACATTTAACAAGGATTTATAAAGTAAGAAATGAATTAATTCATGAGGGTAAAGTTAGTGGAGATTTAAAATTATTAGCAAGTCATCTAAAACATTATTTGTTGTTTTCTATTGAGCAAATAACAAATGAGTTGAATGAAAATTCATTTTTAGAACACATGGATGATGTATTTATTTATTATGAAAACCTATACTTAAGAATTATTGAATGTAAAAATCTAGATGAAATTTACGCAATAAAAGAGTTCAAAGGTTATATGGAATAGTCAAACTTAAAAATATAAAGATTTAAATAATTTTAAATAAATGCCAAACAACTGGAAAACATATAAACTCTCAGATTTCATTGATATAAATCCTTTAGTAAAATTAAAGGCTAATCAATCTTATTCTTTTGTTGAAATGAAAGATTTAGATGCGAATTTGAAAACGGTTAGACCTTCAGATTTTAAAACACTGAAAGGTGGAGCTAAGTTTCAAAATAATGATACATTATTTGCAAGGATTACTCCATGCTTAGAGAATGGGAAGATTTGTCAAGTTAGAGATTTAGAAAATAATGTTGGTTTTGGTTCAACTGAATTTTTAGTTTTTAGAGGGAAAGAGAACATTTCAGATTCAGATTTTGTTTATTATTTATCAAGAGAACCTTTTGTAAGACAATTTGCAGAATCAAATATGATTGGAACTTCAGGTAGACAGCGTGTAGCTAAAGAAGCTTTTCAAAATATTGAATTAGAACTTCCACCAATCCAAGAACAAAAATCCATTGCCTCAATCCTTTCCGCCATCGACGACAAAATCGAAAACAACCTAGCCATCAACAAAACCTTAGAAGAAATGGCAATGGCGTTATACAAACACTGGTTTGTAGATTTTGGTCCGTTTCAAGACGGTGAATTTGTAGAAAGCGAGTTTGGGAGAATTCCTAAGGGGTGGGAGGTGAAGAGTGTTTATGATATTGCGAATTATATCAATGGAGCTGCTTTTAAACCAAGTGAGCTTGTAGATGAAGGAAAATATGTAATAAAGATTTCAGAATTAAATGGTGGAATAACAAAAAACACTGGTAAGTCTAATAAAGAAGTTAAACCTGAACAAGTAATAAATAATGGTTCAGTATTATTTTCATGGTCAGCGACACTTGATATTTTTCTTTGGGATAAAGGAGAAGCATTATTAAATCAACATATTTTTAATGTATTACCTAATGGTAGTTTATCAATTGAAATTCTTTATTTTTTATTGAAAAATATTATTGCTCATTTCAAATCTATTGCCGCTGATAGAGCAACAACAATGGGACATATAAAAATTAGTCATTTAAAAGAAACTTTTTTAGCTATACCAAATAAAAATCATAAACAAGAATTTCAAAAAATAATTGAGCCAATTTTTAATCAAATTTTAGAAAATCTAACCGAAAACCAAACCTTAACCCAATTGCGCGATACTTTATTGCCTAAGTTAATTAGTGGTGCCGTTCGGTTGAAGGAGTTTAGAGAGTAATATGAGATTGCTTTGCTTCACTGCGTAGCACTCGCAATGACGAAATTAATACAAAACAATAAGATTGCCACGCTTCACTGCGTTGCACTCGCAATGACTATGACAACAGAAGCCAAAATAGAACAAGCTACCATCGATTGGTTAACCGATTTAGGGTATAGCCACATACACGGCACTACGTTTACGTTTCCAGAAAACGAAGTGGTGGATAAAGCTACGTTGTTAGCATTTATTCAACAACAGCATCCACATTTGCCTGCGGAGTTGTATCCACTGATTGTGGCGGAGTTTGTGAACAATAAAGGCGCTGATTTGCTGTACCGCAACCGCGATTTTCATTTGAAACTTACCAAAGGCTTAGATTACGAATACCAAGACGCAAACGGAAACGAAAAAGCTGTTCACGTCTATCCAATAGATTTTCAAAATCCTGAAAACAATACGTTTTGGGTAGTGAATCAATTGAGTATTAAAGGCAAAAACAAACGCCGTCCCGATGTGATTGTATATGTCAATGGTTTGCCTTTAATTGTTTTTGAATTGAAAAACTGGTTTGATGAAAATACCAATTTGCAAGAAGCATTCAATCAAATCCAACACTACACCAAAGATATTCCACTCTTATTTGAATACAACGTAGCTACCATAGTAAGCGACGGTAACGAAGCCCAACACGGTATGTTCAACGCTGCTAACGAATGGTATGCGGCTTGGAAAAGTATTAACGGCACTACCATAGTAGAAGACGATTTTCAGATGCATACGTTGTTATTCGGTTTGTTTCCAAAAGATCGTTTACTGAATTACATTAAAAACTTTGTCTTCTTTGAAGACCATAACGGCACGTTGATTAAAAAAGGGGCAAAATACCATCAATTCTTTGGGGTAAACTTTGCAGTAGAAGCTGCTAAAAAAGCCATTCGTCCTTATGGCGATGGGCGCATTGGGGTCATTTGGCATACGCAAGGAAGCGGGAAAAGTATTTCGATGGCAATTTACGCAGGTATTTTACGAAGCTTACCCGAATTGAAAAATCCAACCATCGTAGTTCAAGTAGATAGAAGTGATTTGGATTTTCAATTGTATGAAAATTTTGTGTTAGCCAAAGACTTAGTTGGCGATGTACAACATGCCGATTCTACCGATGATTTAAGACGATTATTATCTGCAGGAAGTGGAGGCGTTATTTTTACCACAATTGAAAAATTCCGTTTGAAATCTGGCAACGAGAATACTTTAGGAGAAATTGAACATCCTATTTTATCGGAAAGAGAAAACATCATTGTAATGGCTGATGAAGCCCACCGAACGCAATATGGTTTGTTAGATGGTTTTGCCTCTAATTTACGAAAAGCCTTACCTAATGCTTCGTTTATAGGTTTTACTGGAACGCCAGTAGATAGTAAAGATGCCGATACGCAAGAAGTATTTGGAGAAACCATTCACGTGTACGACATCAAACAAGCGGTAGATGATAAAGCAACGGTTCCAATTTATTATGAACCGCGTTTAGCAAAATTGCATTTAGCGAATGAAAATTTGGATTCTGAGGTTGATTTATTAACAATGGAACAAGAAGATAGTTCTAATTTAAAATGGGCAGCTTTGGAAGATGCCGCTGGTTCTCAAGAACGAGTTGAAAAGATTGCCAAAGATATTTTAAAGCATTATACCAATCGCACCGAAACCCTACCAGGAAAAGCAATGATTGTGTGTATGAGCCGAAGAAATAGTGTTAAGATGTATGATGCTTTATCACAGTTAGAAGGCTGTCCTGAAATTGCAGTAGTGATGACAGGAAATATTTCTAAAGATCCAATAGAATGGAATCCTCACATTAGAACACAAGAGGCAACTGAAGGTTTAAAGAAGCGTTTTAGAAATCCGAAAGACCCATTGCAAATTGTAATTGTACGTGATATGTGGTTAACAGGATTTGATGCGCCTTGTGTGCATACCATGTATGTAGATAAGATTATGAAAGGACATAATTTGATGCAAGCTATTACTAGAACCAATCGTGTATTTAAAGATAAACCTTCGGGAGTTATTGTAGATTACATAGGTATTGGCGACCAATTGCGAAAAGCAACCGATAAATATACGGGTGGTGGCGGAAAAGGACAACCAACCATAGATATGGTACAAGCTTTAAATATGTTTTTTGGACAAATTGAAACCTGTAAAGCTATGTTGTCTGAAGAAATAGATTACAGTCAATGGAAAGCATTACGTGAAAGTGATAAAATGTTATTGGTTAAAAAAGCTTTAAGTAGTGTGATAAAATATGATGAAATAGCTAATCAATTCATGTTAGAAGAAAAGAAATTGACTGGTTTATTATCGATTGTTAAATCGCAACCCGAAATACAAGACTTTGCTATTGATATTTTGTTTATACAGCATGTTTCTAAAGCAGTAAGAAATGCAAAAACACCAAAAGGAAATGGTAGAGCCACACAAAACGAAATCAAGGAATTGATTAGTAGAAGTATTGAATCGGATGATATTATTGATGTATTTGCCATGGCAGGTATTGAAAAAGCCGATATTTCTATTTTAGATGAGCAATTCTTGTTAGGCGTTAAAAAAGATAAAGACAGCATTGCGATTAAGATTGAACTTTTAAAGAATATTTTGAAAGACGAAATTAGAATGCGTTTGCCTCAGAATATTAAGAAATACACATCGTTAAAAGAAGAATTAGAAAAAGTAATTGACCGTTACCATTCCAATGCAATTGATTCATACACCACAATAGCTGAATTAGTAGAACGTGCCAAAGAAATACAAGACGAAGACAAACGTAAATCGGAATTAGGATTAACAGATGAAGAGCTTGCATTTTATGATATTTTATCTGCTAAAAAAGATATTATTAATGAAGCTGGTCCTATACAAGATATAGTTCATAATGTAGTGAAAGCTGTAAAAAACAACCTTCAAATTGACTGGACTAATAAAGAAGATGCTAAAGCTGCAATTAGACTAGCTGTTAAAAAAGAGTTACGAGGTAAAGTAAGTATTTTAGAATTGAATGCTATCCTTCAAGAAATCATGGAACAAGCTGAAGGACAGTTTAAAGAATGGAGGGCGTAGTTAATTATTATGTTTGAAAGTAGAAAAATAATTGAGTTTCAAAATTTCTTGAAACAAGATACTTTTAATCGATATGAATCTTGGAAACATTGTTACCAAGCATTTGAAGATGTTTCAAATGACAATGATTATTTAGCATTGCATCTTGGCTTTTATTTGGCAAGTTGGGGCATGTATCGAGGTTCAACGGGTTTACTTCAAAAGGATTATAAAATCCATGTTGGTGCAATTGAAATCATCAAAACGTATCATAAAGACTTACGATGTAAAGTTGATTTTGAAGTTTCAAAAGATAGTATAGATAAAATAATTAAACTTAAAAATGATTTGTTTCATCATTACAATCAGTTTAATTATCAAACTAAAAGAAACACTTTTGAAAAAAAACCGCCCACAGATACTTTGTTGTCTAAAATAATATTGGGAACTTTAGGATGTAGTCCTGCTTTTGATCGATATTTTAATGATGGTGTAAAATTAAAAAATATTAGTGCAACAAAATTTGAATACAGGTCATTAGAATTTTTATTTGATTTTATTCAAACTAATGAATCGAAAATTAAAGAATTACAAAGTTATTATTTAAAAGAAATGGATATATATTATCCAACTTTTAAAATAGTAGATATGTTTTTTTGGAATGAGGGATTTAAAAAATAAAAAATATAATACGCGTTACGTTTTAGCTTTTTTCTTCCCGTGGTTGTCGTAGTGTTCGTTGCGGTGGCAGGTGTTGGGTTGCTTCATGAGATTGCTTCGTCGTTCCTCCTCGCAATGACGTTGGCTTCGAGAGCCTCAGCCATCATCGAGGGCAATTCGGACTTCGGCTTCGAGGGCCTCAGCCATCATCGAGGGCAATTCGGCTTCGAGAACCTCACTGACCAGCCTCAGTCTCCGTGCTCAGTGTGACACTTTAGTCACCAGTCATAAGTATGCTTGGTGAGATTGCTTCGCTTCGCTCGCAATGACGTTGGCTTCAGACTTCGGACTTCGGGAGCCTCAGCCACCGACCTCAGTCTCCGTGCTCCCTGTGAGTGCTCAGGCAACAACTAACCGGTGGCTGAGGCTCTCGAAGCCACCGTAACATAGGAAAACTTTCACCTACCGTCATTGCGAGGTACGAAGCAATCTTATCCTAAGATTATTTATCGTCAGTTTGGTGAGATTGCTTCGTCGTTCCTCTTCGCAATGACGTTGGCTTCGGACTTCGGACTTCGAGTGCCTCAGTCCTCGTGCTAAGTGTGACACCTCAGGCAACAACTAACCGGTGGCTGAGGTTCTCGAAGCCACCGTAACAAAGCAAAACTTTCACTTACCGTCATTGCGAGGTACGAAGCAATCTCATCCTAAGATTATTTATCGTCAGTTTGTTGAGATTGTTTCGTCGTACCTCCTCGCAATGACAGAATGAATGGAGCCTGCAATGACGGGTGTAGGGATTAACTTCGTTGATCCCAGAGGGAGTGAACCTGCAAAAGAAACCCTACGGCTTAGACTTCGAGAACCTCAGTCACCAGTCTCTGTGGTGGTGGTGCTTGTTCTTCGGTGGCTGAGGTTCTCGAAGCCACCAGTCTGAAAACAAAAAACCCGAAACTTTCGTTTCGGGTTTCTTTTGCATTTGAGATTAAGAGGAGGAAGCCCAGTGGGCTTCAGGTATTTTTTTGAGGGATTAACTACGTTGATCCCAGAAGGGGTGAACCTGCAAAAGAAACCCTGCGGCTTAGACTTCGAGAACCTCAGTCACCAGTCTCTGTGGTGGTGCTTGTTCTTCGGTGGCTGAGGCTCTCGAAGCCACCAGTCTGAAAACAAAAAACCCGAAACTTTCGTTTCGGGTTTCTTTTGCGGAGAAAGAGGGATTCGAACCCCCGGACCTGTTACAGTCAACAGTTTTCAAGACTGCCGCATTCGACCACTCTGCCATTTCTCCAGTGAGTGATGCTATCATTTCTGATTGCGAGTGCAAATATAGCACTGTTTTTCGTTTCTGCAAATGTTTTGAAAAGAAATAATAGAAATATTTTTTAACTATTTCATTTCGTTGAATTTACAAAGCGTATTTTTTATTAGTAGTTGACGTATTCTACTATTTCTAGGCCGTAACCTATCATTCCCACACGTTTTCCGACTTCCGTATTCGATACCAAACGGATCTTAGAAATGTCTAAATCGTGTAAGATTTGCGCGCCAATACCGTAGTCTTTGCTATCAATCACAATTTTTGGGGCTTTCATTTCGCCTTGTTGCTGTAATTCTTTCAATTCGGATATACGATTCAACAAACTCACCGATTGCATGTCTTGGTTCACGAAAATCACCGCGCCTTGCCCTTGTTCGTTAATCACTTTGAACATATCGTCCAACTGTTTGTCGGCATTGTTGGTTAAGGTGCCTAAAAGGTCGTTGTTTACTTGAGAAGAATTGATTCGGGTTAAAACCGGTTCTCCCGAGTTCCAAGTTCCTTTGGTTAAGGCAATATGGATTTGTTTGTTCGTTGTTTGCTCGTACGCACGCATACGGAAGGTACCAAAACGGGTTTCGATGTCGAAATCCTCCTTTTTGACAATCAAACTGTCGTGTTGCATACGGTAGGCAACCAATGCTTCAATAGAAACCAATTTCAAGTCGAACTTTTTAGCCACTTCCGCCAATTGCGGTAAGCGCGCCATGGTGCCATCTTCGTTCATGATTTCCACAATCACTCCAGCCGATTTAAAGCCTGCTAAACGAGCAAAATCAATTGCAGCTTCGGTATGACCCGTACGGCGTAAAACACCGCCTTGTTTGGCTATTAAAGGGAAAATATGTCCCGGACGTGCTAAATCGAAGGGTTTGGTATCAGGATTGACTAAGGCTTGAATGGTCTTGGCTCTATCGGAAGCAGAAATCCCGGTTGTTACGCCGTGACCTTTCAAATCGACTGAAACGGTAAAAGCCGTTTCCATATGGTCGGTATTGTTGGAAACCATGGCACGTAAGCTCAATTCTTTACAGCGACTTTCGGTCAGTGGGGTACAAATTAAACCTCTTCCGTGAGTAGCCATAAAATTGACCATCTCTGGTGTTATCTTTTCGGCAGCCGCTAGGAAATCGCCTTCGTTTTCTCGGTCTTCATCATCCACCACGATGATGACTTTGCCTTGACGAATGTCCTCAATGGCTTCTTCTATGGTGTTTAAAGTAATGGTGTCAGTTGACATTTTGTTGTGTTTTGTTGCGTTGTATAAATTCTAGTATTTTTCGGAATGGTTCCGTAATAAAGTCAAAGTTCACATCTCCATTATCATTGATCGCTTTTTTCGTCAAGTAAATTGCTAAAGGCGTTAGTATAATGGAAGATAATAAGGCTCCTATAAGTGGGGTTACTCCCGATTCTTGCGCGAATTTCTTACCAAAGGTATTCACAAAATGGAAAAAAATAAAGATAAGCATGGCAAAAACAATCGGTAATCCCAAACCTCCTTTTCTAATAATGGCTCCCAAAGGGGCGCCTATAAAAAACATGAGTAAACAACCGTAAGCAATTACGAACTTTTCATAAATGGAATACTCAAAACTATTGAGCTCTTTTTGTCGCGCTTGAAATCCGACCTCACTAATGTCAAAGTTTTGCTTGATACTCGTGGCGTCACTTAGTGCTACCTCTAATACTCTTTGCTGACTATCTAAGGATAAAATGCTTATTAAATCGGGTGCTTTGGGTTTCTTAATTTTTGTAGTATCTACATTGTAGTCACTTGTCAAACCGTATCTGTTGTAGGTATAATCAGAAAAGTATTTGACGTCTTTTTTATAGGTTTTGGATAAGGAGTCTAACGAATAACGCAAGTCGCTAATCTTTAACATGGTATTGGTATTCTTGATTTCATCATCTAAACCATCATTCATGTTTAGTTTAGACAAATCGATATTGATGTTGTACTTTTTAAAGAATACTTTAGCAAACGGTAACTTTTGACGCGCTCTGTAATCTTTCGGGGAAATGTCTTCGTAGTAGTAGCCATCGATTAAAACCAATTGCAATAAATTAGAATCTTCCGAACTGATTAATTCTCCTCTTTTGGATTTGATGACCGTTTTGGCTCCTTCACCCAGATTTGATTTTTTATGAATGGTGACACCGGTTAAATGTTCTCCATTTTCACCCGATTTTTTATCTACTTTAATGTTGATATTTCCGATATCGCTAAACTGCCCTTCGGCGATGGCCATAGCAGGCTTCACTTGGGCTAAATTTTTACGGAAGTTGATGAATTTATATTCGGCAAAAGGAATTACGTTATTGGCAAAGAAAAAAGTACAAATACTCAATCCGAAGATAAAGATGATTAGCATTTTTAGTGTTCGTTGAAAGGAAACACCTGCCGATTTCATGGCTGCAAACTCATAATTTTCGGCCAAATCACCGAAAGTCATAATAGAAGAGAGTAGCACGGTTAACGGAAGTACCATCGGCACTAATTTTGGTGAAGCAAAGGCTAAGAACTTAAAAATCATAAAGATATCCAGGTCTTTTCCGGCCAATTCCGAAATAAATAACCAAACGGTTTGTAATATGAATATAAAAAACAAGATTACAAATACCGAGGTAAATGTAATCAAGTACGTTTTTAATAAATATCTATCGAGGATTTTCATTTGCTGGTTAATCCAGGTTGTTTATATAGTAATTAGGGTATTTTGATTTGACAAAAGTAAAGTGATTTTTTGGTAATGCCGCATTTGTTTTCAAAGAATTAACAGTCAAAGTCACTCTTGTTCCGTTTTTATTCACCGTAATCGTGTTGTGAATCATGTTGGTAGCGGTATTGATTCCTACCAGAATTTGTTTTCTATCGTCTTTAGAACTAATCGGGGTTAGCTTTACGTATTGAATCTTTTTTCCGGCTACGTTTTGCGTAATATCCCAAGCATATTTAAATCCTTTGTTGAAGAAGGTTAGCATTTTGGCAGGAGTGTCGGCATCGTCTTCCCCTCCAATTTTAGCAATTGAGATTTCCTCGTCTTCTTTGGAAATGGTATATACTTTAGCGCCGTCGCACATTTTCGTTACACCTAAGAAATTTAAAATGTATTGATTTCCGTTTAGGGTAACATTTCCTTTATTGGTCTGATTGATGTTTTCTTTCGTGTTTTGCAACGCGTATTTAAAATCAATTTGGATGTTTTTATAGCTTTTTACTTTGGCCGTTACTTTATCTAATAAGCCTTTCGCTTTTTCGGCATTTTGGGCTTGGGTTGACATGGTCAACACAACCAACATTAAACTTATAATCTTCTTCATTTTAACTGTTGTTTTTTTCGTTCATAAAAAATTGTTCCAAAGAGACTAAGTCGGGAATATTTACCGAACGTGCTTTACTTCCTTCAAAAGGGCCCACAATTCCTGCGGCTTCCAATTGATCAATTAATCTACCAGCTCTGTTGTATCCCAATTTCAATTTACGTTGAATTAAGGAGGCAGAACCTTGTTGTGCCGTAACAATTACTTCGGCTGCTTCTCTAAACAAAGTATCTCTTTCGGAGATGTCTATATCAAGACTTATGCCACTATCTTCTCCAATGAACTCAGGAAGTAAATAGGCAGTAGGGTAGGCCTTCTGTGAGCCAATAAAATCGGTGATTTTTTCTACTTCTGGCGTATCGACAAAAGCACATTGTACACGAACCAAATCATTTCCGTTTGAAAATAGCATGTCACCACGTCCAATCAACTGATCGGCACCTCCTGAATCTAAAATGGTTCTTGAATCTATTTTGGAAGTTACTCTGAAGGCAATACGTGCTGGGAAATTGGCTTTAATCATCCCTGTAATAACGTTTACCGAAGGTCGTTGCGTGGCAATGATCAAGTGAATTCCAATGGCACGAGCCAGCTGCGCTAAACGGGCAATAGGGGTTTCCACTTCTTTACCAGCGGTCATAATTAAATCGGCGAACTCATCGACTACCAAAACGATATACGGTAAAAAACGGTGTCCGTTTTCCGGATTTAGTTTGCGTTGTTTGAATTTTTCGTTGTATTCTTTGATGTTACGCACCATCGCATCTTTCAGTAAAGAATAACGATTGTCCATTTCCACACAAAGGGAATTCAATGTGGTAATTACTTTTGAATTATCGGTTATAATGGCATCTTCCGTATCGGGAAGTTTCGCCAAATAATGTCTTTCTATTTTGTTGAAAAGTGTTAGCTCTACTTTCTTAGGATCGACCAATACAAATTTGACTTCGGCTGGGTGTTTTTTGTACAGTAATGATGTCAAAACGGCATTTAATCCCACCGATTTTCCTTGTCCCGTGGCACCTGCCATCAATAAGTGTGGCATTTTGGCCAAATCGACTACGAATGTTTCGTTGGAAATTGTTTTTCCTAAAGCAATCGGCAATTCCATTTCCGCTTCTTGGAATTTTGCGGAAGCAATAACCCCTTTCATCGGCACCATGGTTGGGTTCTTGTTCGGAACTTCAATACCAATGGTTCCTTTACCTGGCATTGGTGCAATGATACGAATTCCTAATGCCGAAAGTGATAAAGCAATATCGTCTTCCAAACTTTTAATTTTGGAAATACGCACACCCGCTTCCGGAACGATTTCGTATAGTGTTACCGAAGGTCCAACCGTAGCTTTAATTTGAGCAATGTCGATTTTATAGTTGCGAAGGGTTTCTACAATTCGGTTTTTATTTTCTTCTAATTCCGCTTGATTGATAGTAATTCCGCCAGAACCATAATCTTTTAATAAATCGATGGTTGGGAATTTATAGTTGGATAATTCTAACGTAGGGTCAAACTCTCCGAAATGCGATACCAATTTGGCAGCAAGATTTTCTTCAATAATATCTTCTTCTTCTACTTTTTCAATGACCAATTCATCCGAAGCATGAGGCACTTCTTCAACGGGTTTGGTGACGTTTAACGATAATTCGGAAGCTGTTCCAATTGTAGGTTTTAACGCTTCTTTATTGATTTCGAACTGAGAAGGAGTTGTTTTTAAGGTCATTTCTCCTAATTCTACTTCGTTTTCTTCAAAATCGTTGCGATTTGGAGTAGTGAGTAAAGAATCAGGATTTTCTTCAACGATGTCGGTATCATCATTTACGGCAAATTCTTCCAAATTGTAAGCCGTTGCAGTGGTTATAGGTGTTTTTAAATCGTCGTTAATTTCTTTTTTGGTCGATTCAAAAGCACTTTTAATCTTATCAGGAGATACCTTGATCTTGAAAATAAGATAAATGACTACTCCGAAAATCAAGGCTAATAAAGTCCCTGTTTTTCCGATATAATCTTGGGAAAATAAATTCATTTCATAACCGATAATCCCGCCGAGTTCAGGAAGTGACTGACTGAAAAAACCGAATAAGATTGAAAGAATGATAATGGCAAAGATGTCCCAAAACCAAGTTTTCTTCAGTTTTGAAACCGCCATGTCTAACACTAGATAGGCTCCTGTTAAGAAAAGCAAGCGCACAAATAGGAAAGAAGCGACTCCGAAACCTTTGTAAATAAAGAAATCGGATAGAAAGGCACCAAATTTTCCTAACCAGTTTTGTACTTCCGAATTTCGATTGGTAAAATCGTTGATTTCACTTTGATCTACTTTTCCGTTAACAAAATACGAGGCAAAGGAAACGGCCAATGCTATAGCTAGCAAAACCAATAATATTCCTAAGGTAATTTTATGTTGGCGACTAGGCGTAAAACGGTTTAAAACACTTGTTTCCTCTGGTTCTAAAGCACTAGTTTCTTTCTTTTTCGATTTGGCCATTACTGCTTGATACTTTTTAAACAAAAATAGGGATTCTAATGAATTAAACTAATCTTGGAATGTAAATTATGGCTCCGATAATCATGGCGGTAAGTGCTGCGAATAAAACGGCACCTGCGGCGATATCTTTTATAAAACCGATGCGGTGGTGAAAATCAGGATGAACAAAATCGGCTATTTTTTCTACAGCCGTATTCAATCCTTCTATGCTAAGCACCAAACCGAAGGCCAATACTTGAAACATCCATTCTTCTCTGGAGATGTTAAAATAAAATCCGGCAAAGGTCATGATGACAACCAAAGAGGATTGTACCATTACGCTGTGTTCGGTAGTGATTAGTTTTAAAGCCCCTTTTACTGCAAATCCAATACTTTTTAATCGTCCAGTAAAAAGGGTTTCGTCTTTTTGAAATTTCATTTATAAAGCAGCTAAAGCAGATTCGTAATTGGGTTCGTTGGCTATTTCAGGAACTTGTTCTGTATATTTTACAATACCATTTTCGTCTAAAACAATGACAACTCTTGAGTGTAATCCTGCTAAAACAGAATCGGTCATTTCTAAACCATAGTTTTTACCGAAACTTCCGTCTTTAAAATCAGATAAGTTTTCTACATTTTCTAAGCCTTCTGCGCCACAAAAACGTTTTTGAGCAAAAGGTAAATCACGTGAAATACACAATACTTTAGTGTTGGCTAATGTACTTGCGGTTTCGTTAAATTTTCGAACAGAAGTCGCGCATGTACCGGTATCGATACTAGGGAAAATATTTAAAACCAACTTGGTTCCTTTGTAATCTTCTAAAGAAGTAGAAGATAAGTCGGTTTTGATAAGTTGGAAGTTGGGAGCTTGTGAGCCTACTTTAGGTAATTCTCCTGATGTATTTACTGCGTTTCCGCCTAATGTGATTGTTGCCATTTGATTTGATTTTTATGAAGCTCAAAAGTAATTAAATTTTGTCACTTTCAAAAGTTGAAAATTTAACATTGTTTTTACGTCTAGTATATTATTATATCGTAATATTGCAATATATAAATATAACAATAATGGGAGCTTCAAAATCAGATTTTTTTACCGAGCAACAAAATGAGTTGGCCATCCTTTTTAAAGCGCTGTCTAATCCAGCACGAGTAGCCATCATTGAATATTTGCTTAAAGTAGATACTTGTATTTGTGGGGATATTGTAAAAGAATTGCCTTTGGCGCAGCCTACCATTTCGCAGCATTTAAAGGAATTAAAAAATGCAGGAATTATAAAAGGGAATGTTGATGGAACAACTATTTGTTATTGTATTAATCCGGAAGCTTTACAAAAGTTTGAAGACTATTTCTTTCAAATGCGAAAACAACTGCAGAATAAATGTTGTTAAAATAAAATTAATTTAAAGAGTATGAGATTGCTTCACAGGCTCGCAATAATCATGAAATCACAATATAAAATTAAAACATATGAAACTATCAGAATTTAAAAGACAGTTAGCGCTAGTTAGTGAGTTTGCCATTCAATTGCCAACTGGCGAATTTGTGCCCAACCATTTTCATATTACTGAAATGGGAATTATCAATAAAAAATACACCGATTGTGGGAACACTTTCAGAGAAGAGAATTATTTTACCTTTCAGTTGTGGTATTCTCAAGATACTTGGCACAGACTCACTTCAGAAAAAGTGTTGAAAATCATAGCAGGAATTGAGAAAAACACCAATGTGGACGATTTTGATATTCTAGTGGAGTATCAAGACGAAAACACCATCGGGAAGTTTGGATTGGAATTTACGGGTGAGCATTTCCGATTAACTTCGACCAAAACAACTTGTTTGGCTCAGGATAATTGTGGAATTCCGACGGAAAAAATTAAGAAAAACATTCAAGAATTAGCCTCTTGTTGTACGCCAAATTCCGGTTGTTGTTAATATGGAAAATGCTAAAAAAGAACATTGGGAAACGGTATTTACGACCAAACAAGAAACAGAAGTAAGTTGGTATCAAAAGCAGCCCAAAACGTCCATCGATTTAATTCAGGCGTGTAAAGTTTCTAAAGATGCTAAAATTATCGATATCGGAGGTGGCGATAGCTATTTGATTGATAGTTTACTTGATTTGGGTTATACCAATTTGTATCTATTGGATATTTCAGAAGCAGCCATTACAAGAGCTAAACAGCGATTGGGCGAAAAAGCGAAATTAGTAACTTTTATAGTTTCGGATAGTTTGCGTTTTCAATCGGATGTAAAATTTGACATTTGGCATGATCGGGCATCTTTTCATTTTTTTACGGAAGCCGGAGATATTCAGCAATATAAATCAAATGTGATTGCCAATACCCATCCAGAGGCACATCTTATTATGGGGGCCTTTTCAGAAGAAGGTCCGCAGAAATGTAGTGGTTTACCTATTACACAATATTCGGTTGAAAAAATGGAAGCGGTTTTTGCTTCTGATTTCGAATTACAAAATTGTTTTACAGAAGATCATGTGACACCTTTTGAGACCGTTCAGAATTTTATTTTTTGCACTTATAAAAGAAAATAATAATGATAAATATTTTAGTCCTTTGTACAGGAAACAGTTGCCGTAGTCAAATAGCACACGGTTATTTAGAGCATTTTACTGAGGGAAGAAAAGTAAAGGTTTATTCGGCTGGAGTTGAAACCCATGGAGTGAATCCGAAGGCGATTGCTACTATGCAAGAAGACGGAATTGATATTTCGCATCACACTTCCAATAATGTAGACGAATATGCTGCTATTCCGTTTGATTATATTCTTACGGTTTGTGATAATGCCAAAGAAAGGTGTCCGTTTTTTCCCTCTTCGGCAAAACGTTTGCATTACAATTTTCCTGATCCTGCCAAGTTTGTGGGGGATGAAGAAGCCACCCATTTAGAATTTAAAAGGGTGAGAGAATTAATTAAAAAGTATTGTCAATCGTTCGTAGAAGAAATTAGATAGGTTTTAAAATTTGTAGGAATTATTTTCGTAACTTTAATATATCAATCTAAAAATCAATGTCTATGAAATTAGCAACTACAATTATTAGGGTTTTGTTGGGTGCACTTTTACTATTTGCATCCTTGATGTTCTTTTTGAAATTGGCTCCAGAGCCAGAAGTGACCGGAGATTTTAAAGCGTTTAATGTTGGTCTTGTTGCTTCCAAATACATCATTCCTTTGGCAAAGGGAGTTGAATTATTGTGCGGGATTTCTTTTATTACAAATAAATTTGTGGCGTTAGCGAATTTGGTGATTTTACCGGTGTCGTTAAACATCTTTTTGATCAATTTCTTTTTGTCACCAGAAAGTTTACCAATTGCCATTTTTATCTGTTTTGCGAATCTGTTTTTAATTTATAGATATTGGGATCATTACAAAGGACTAATTGAGCCTTAAATATAAAAATCCCGTTCTGATTTATTGGAACGGGATTTTTTTGATTATTCTTTAATGATTTTGATAGTTTTGGTTTGGTTTTCTTTTTTCAATGTGATTAAATAAATTCCCTTTGAAAAGTTGGTCATATCTATTGTTTGATGGTTTTGAATGCCATCAGACTTTAGTTCTGCTATTTTTTGACCTACGATATTCGATATCGTTGCTTTTTCAAAAGCGATGTTTTCAATGTTTAAAGTTGAAGTTACAGGGTTAGGATAAAAACGGATGTCCTCCAATTGATTCTCTGGATTCGACAAGGTAGCATTTACGATAAAAGTATAAGGAGTTAGATAACTTGAAGCGGATGGAGCTGTTGTCGTTAACCTTAAAAAATATGTTCCTGCCGCTAATGCTCTTGTGAAATTAATACTACCGCCACTACTATTTTGAGCTGTCCCAATAATTGTTCCAGCACTGTTTAGGATAGCGACAGAGCCTGATCCAAAACCTGATACCACAACGTTTGCATTCATGTTATCGGTAATTGAGATCTTGTAAAAATCTGTATCATCTGCCGATGTGCTTTCTTGAACGGTATCAAAGCCAGTATATTGCGTATTAATAGCAATTTGATAGGCTAGTTCTTTAAAATTCGGTTCATCTAAACCTTGCATGATTAAATTATAATAGCCTGGAAGTTCGGTATGGTTTTCTATTAAATCATATCCTGAATTGAAATAAAACATTTTGGCAGGATAAGTCAAGCTCGGATAATAATTATTCAATTTAGACGAAGGTTCCGGAACAATTCCATCGGTGGTAATGTTGCTTCCCCAAAAATCGGTTATCCTTCCTGCTATATTAGAAAAGTCGATTAAATTATCGAGAGGTCTTTGATTTAGTCCAGTGATATTTGTGGTCGATTCAATAATTCCATTACAATTGATGTCTACATTATAAAAATCTGGGCTTGAAGAATTATCATTCATACTAGTGCTGGTGATGACTTCTTTTCCGCCAAACAGATAATGGCTTCCTTCCCCGCTATAATAATAGGTCATTTTAAGGTCGCGAATAGCTTCCGATCGCACATCTACCGGCGTAAATATTCCGATGGGATTATCACTCGAATTACTGCCTCCGTTTGGTGTGCCTGCAGTTAGAAATTTAGCGACATGATGACTTCCATCGGCTTGCCAATTGGCAGGGTTCTGAATGTATTCTCTAGAGCACAATCCACCCATGCTATGTCCGACTAATATTACTTTGTCTTTACCTGTGATTTGTAAAACGCGTTCCACTGCTTTTTTTAGCGCTGCTCCTTGTTTGGCAACGGCAGCTTGATTGCTCAGTACATCTGTTCCGAAAGCACCATTCACTTTTACATTAAAATTGACATAATAGTAATCGCCATTTCCTATAGAAGGTTCAAAAGCGGCAATATCGGCATTTGGGGTAGGGTAGAAATTTTTATTAGCTAAAGTATGGTTGTTATCGGCATTGAGACAAAAATCGAAGCGACCTCCAAAAGTAAAACCAAATTGTGTGTCAAAAAAATTAGTAGAGGTATTCCAAGTTTCAGAATCAGACATCAGTCCGTGGATAAAAATAATAGGGTAGGGTATTTTACTTTGAAAAACCAATCTGGATTCAGGATCAGTCGCTTTAGGAGTTTTCAGAGGTATTATCGAATCTCCTTTATGGTAAACAAATTCAAATTCTTTGGGCCGTGGTTTGTATTCAAACTTTTCTTCTTGGGCAAAGGTAATAGCAATAAAAAACACACTAAAAAATAGTGTATAAAGTGTAATTTTATTCATAAGCTAGTTAAATTGTTTGTACTGCAATTTAATCTTTTTTACAAATAAATAGTGTTTTTCTTACTTTTTTAACAAAAATATCATTAAAATGATAAATGCATACCATAAAAAATCCCTCGATGAAGAGGGATTTGTATTATTTATCAATAGAACCGAGGACTCGTTTCATAAAGTCATTGAGGGCCGTTTTTTTGTCTTTGCCTTCTTTTATTTGTTTTTGAACTTCTAAAGCGCCATACATATTGGAAATTAATTCTCCTATGACATCCAATTCTTCGTCTTTCAAAGATTCTAATTCGGTTAAATGTTCTAAAACGGCAATGGTTTCGACGATATAATCTTGATCATTTTCCTCGATGAATTGCGTCAAATGTTTAATAACAGGTAGTTTCATTTTTTAGATTTTTAGATTTTTAGACTTCTTAGATACTTAGATTTTTTCAAAATTAGATATTTAGAATATTATTCGTCTGAAATTCAAAAGGTCTAACCTTCTAAGAAGTCTAAGTTGTCAAACGATCTGTTTAAAGGATTTCGCTAACCAAATCTGTTAACACTTCAGCCTTATTCGTTTGTGTTTCATTCACTAACTTTCCGCCAACAAAAGTTGCAAACGTTGGTAAGTTTGAAACATTAGCTAATTTTCTCGATTCTGGAGCATTTTCAGCATCTACAATAACGAAGGTAATAGTTTCATTTTCAGTAGCCAGTTTTTTGAATTTAGGCTTCATGATTCGGCAGTTACCACACCAAGAAGCTGAAAATTGTACTACTACTTTTTCGTTGCTGTTTACTACGTTTTGTAGGGTATCGTCGTTTAGTTCTACTAACATATTTGATTTTTTAAATTATAATGGCAATAACAATTGTCAATTTCAATAAAGAAATTTTATAATCGCTATTGCCATTTGTATTGAAATTCTATTTCTTAGTTCTGAGCTAAATATGCTGCTGTACTTAATCGATCAGCGTTCATTGCTTCTTTACCTTCTTCCCAGTTAGCAGGACAAACCTCACCTTTAGTCTGAACGTGAGTGTAAGCGTCAATTAAACGTAAATATTCGTTTACATTTCTACCTAATGGCATATCGTTAACACTTTCGTGGAAAATTTTACCTGTTTCGTCAATCAAGTAGGTTGCACGGAACGTTACGTTAGATCCTTCAAATAAAATATCATTTGAAGCTTCGTCGTATACTTCTTCTACATCTAAAATATCTAAAGCTCTAGATAAATTACGAGTCGTATCCGCTAATAAAGGATATGTCACACCTTCAATACCACCATTATTTTTTGGCGTATTTAACCAAGCGAAGTGTACCTCGTTAGTATCGCAAGAAGCACCAATAACGATAGTGTTTCTTTGTTCGAATTCAGGAAGTGCTGTTTGAAAAGCGTGTAATTCAGTAGGACAAACAAAAGTAAAATCTTTTGGATACCAGAATAAAACTACTTTTTTGTTGTTTTTGGTTGCTTCTTCAAGAATGTTGATTCTTAAATTGTCTCCCATTTCTGAAATGGCGTCTACGGTAATGTTTGGGAATTTTTTTCCAACTAATGACATAATCTATAGGGTTAAAATGTTATTTTTTTGATGCTGCAAAAATAGTATCAAAAGTGTCTTAATAAAAAGCTTTTAATTATAATTTTCTATAGGATTATAGAAATTATCTCTTGTGACGATTAAGCCTTAAAATCATTGAAAAAAGACAATTGTATAATAGTTAATATCTATTTTAAAACTAAAATTCATAGAGAATATTGAGTAAATTAGTATTTCAATTGAAAGAATATTAAAATCAATCAAATATGGAAAACTACGGAAACGAAAACAACATGAATGAAAGTAAATGTCCTTTTCATAACGGACAAATGAAACAAACCGCCGGAGCTGGTACTTCGAACAAAGATTGGTGGCCCAATCGATTGAACTTGGGGATTTTACGTCAACACTCTTCTTTATCCGATCCCATGGATAAAGGGTTTAATTATGCTTCAGCATTCAAAAAATTAGATTTAAGTGCTATTAAAAAAGACATTTTTGAAGTGATGACGACTTCGCAAGATTGGTGGCCAGCCGATTATGGACATTACGGACCTTTATTTATTCGTATGGCTTGGCACAGTGCGGGAACCTATCGAATATCTGATGGTCGTGGTGGTGCTAGTACAGGAAATCAACGGTTTGCTCCAGTAAATAGTTGGCCGGATAATGGAAATTTAGACAAAGCCCGTTTTTTACTTTGGCCCATCAAACAAAAATATGGAAATAAAATTTCATGGGCCGATTTAATGATTTTAGCAGGAAATTGTGCCTTAGAATCTATGGGATTCAAAACATTCGGATTTGCAGGTGGTCGTGAAGATATTTGGGAGCCAGAGCAAGATATCAACTGGGGAAATGAGACGGAATGGTTGGGCGATAAACGTTATAAAGGCGAACGTGAATTAGATAAACCATTGGCAGCGGTACAAATGGGATTAATTTATGTCAATCCGCAAGGACCTAATGGGAATCCTGATCCGCTAGCTTCCGCTAAAGACATCAGAGAGACTTTTGCTCGTATGGCGATGAATGATGAAGAAACTGTTGCTTTGGTTGCAGGTGGACATACGTTTGGAAAAGCGCATGGTGCTGGTGATGATGCTTTAGTGGGTGTAGAACCAGAAGGCTCAAGTATTGAAGAAATGGGGATGGGTTGGAAAAGCAGTTTTGGTAGCGGAAAAGCAGGTGATGCGATTACCAGTGGAATTGAAGGTGCTTGGAAACCGAATCCGACGACTTGGGACAACGGTTATTTTGAAACCTTGTTCAAATACGATTGGAAATTATCTAAAAGTCCAGCAGGGGCACATCAATGGATTCCGACAGATGAAGCTGCAGCTACTTTGGTAGAAGATGCTCACGATGCCACAAAACGACATGCTCCGATGATGACTACAGCCGATTTGGCTTTAAGAATGGACCCAATTTACGAACCGATTTCAAGAGATTTTTTCCAAAATTTTGACAAATTTGCCGATGCATTTGCGCGTGCTTGGTACAAATTAACCCATCGTGATATGGGACCAATTGCCCGCTATTTAGGGGCTGAAGTGCCAAGTGAAGTATTGATTTGGCAAGATCCAGTTCCAGCAGGCAATAAAAATTTAAGCGATACAGATATTGAAACGTTAAAAGCTAAAATTTTAGATTCGGGTTTATCAATTTCCGAATTGGTAAGTACAGCTTGGGCTTCGGCTTCCACTTTTAGAGGTTCTGATAAGCGTGGTGGCGCCAATGGAGCTCGTATTCGTTTGGAACCTCAAATTAACTGGGAAGCCAATAATCCAACCCAATTGAAAAAGGTGTTAACTGTGCTTGAAAATATTCAAAAGGAATTCGATAAATTAGTTTCGATTGCTGATTTGATTGTGTTGGGTGGTAATGCAGCGATTGAAAAAGCAGCCAGCAACGCGGGACAGAATCTGAAAGTTCCTTTTACTCCAGGTAGAGGTGATGCTACTTTAGCGCAAACCGATGTAGCTTCTTTCGCCGTGTTAGAGCCAATGGCGGACGGATTTAGAAATTATAGAAATTCAAATGCGAAAGCCATAACGGAAGAAATGTTAGTAGACAAAGCGCAATTATTAACTTTAACTGCTCCTGAAATGACTGTTCTAGTAGGGGGATTGAGAGTGTTGAATGCTAATTACGATGGTTCTAAACATGGTGTGCTTACAAAAAATGTAGCAACTTTGACCAATGATTTCTTTGTTAATCTATTGGATTTAGGAACCGTTTGGAAAGCCACGAACGATGCTGGGGAAGTATTTGTTGGCTCGAATCGTGCTACAGGAGAACCAAAATGGACGGCCACTCGTGCCGATTTGATTTTTGGTTCTAATTCCGAATTGCGTGCTATCGCCGAAATTTATGCTTCGAGTGATTCTAGTGAAAAATTTGTAAACGATTTTGTGAACGCTTGGACTAAAGTGATGAATTTGGATCGTTTTGATACGGTGTAAATATCCAAAAACAATAATACCCTTAAAGGTAGTCTGGTAATAGGCTACCTTTTTAGTTTAGAAGAATTAAGTAAAAGCCAATAAAAAAACTATTTATTTGCCAAGTTTTATATATTTGTTGGCTTTAACTAACAATAACCAAACAAATTATATGTCATTTTTAAGTTTATTTAGAAAAAAACCGTTAGGAACAATATTGCAGCAAGGTGGGGACGGAGAACATTCAGGTCTTAATAAGGTGTTGAATGTAAAGGATTTAACGTTTTTTGGGATAGCTGCAATTATCGGAGGAGGAACTTTTTCGGCAATTGGTAATGCTTGTTTTTCAGGTGGACCTGGGGTTATTTTACTCTATGTAATGTGTGCCATTGCTTGTGGTTTTACCGCCATGTGTTATGCTGAATTTGCTTCTCGTGTCCCAGTTTCAGGAAGTGCTTACACTTATGCCTATGTTTCTTTTGGAGAGATTTTCGCTTGGATTATTGGCTGGGCTTTATTAATGGAATATTCAATCGGGAATATCTATATCGCTTTTTCATGGAGTGGTTATTTTACCAATTTATTAGAGACTTTTGGAATTCATTTACCGGAATGGCTAACCATTAATTACAAATCGGCTCATGCGGCATTTATCGAAAGTAAAGCAGGAGAAGGGATGTTGGCGTGGCAAAATGCTCCTGTTGTGGGCGGACTTAGAATTATTTTTGATGCTCCAGCTGTGTTGATCAATGTGCTAATCACTTATTTGATTTATAGAGGAACTAAAGAATCCAAGAACATAAGTAATATAATGGTTTACATTAAGTTGATTATTATTGTATTAGTTATTGTTGTGGGGGCTTTTTATATCGATATTGATAATTGGACTCCATTTATGCCAAATGGTTTCGGAGGAGTAATGGCGGGTGTTTCGGCAGTGTTTTTTGCTTATATCGGTTTTGATGCCGTATCTACTTTGGCAGAAGAAAGCGAGAACCCCCAACGTGATTTACCACGTGGGATGATTTACTCTCTTATAATTTGTACCATAGTCTATATCATCTTAGCGATGGTGCTAACAGGAATGGTGAAGTATGATTTATTAGGCGTTAGCGATCCATTGGCTGAAATTTTTGCGATAAAAGGAATCAAATGGATGTTATTTATAGTTTCTATCGCAGCGGTGGTAGCCATGACAAGTGTGATGTTGGTTTTCCAAATGGGACAACCTCGTATTTGGATGACCATGAGCCGTGACGGTTTAATGCCTAAGAAATTTGCTGAAATCCATCCTAAGTATAAAACACCTGGTTTTGCTAGTATTGTAACAGGTTTAGTAGTAGGAATTCCTATTTTCTTTACCGATGAGAATTTTGTATTGGATTTTACTTCAATCGGTACCTTGTTTGCCTTTGTTTTGGTTTGTGGTGGTGTATTAATGCTTTCTCCTCAAAGTGAAGCAGAACTAGCCGAAAGAGCTACTAAAGGCAAATTCAGAATACCTTATGTAAATTCAAAATTCATATTTCCTTTAATTGTAATCAGCACTGCAGTATTGGTGAATTTTTATGTTCCTGATTTTTTTGGTAATGTATTTGATTTATCTGCTGAAAATTTAGCGGCCAATTTACCAATGTTAGCGTTCTTCATTTTAACCATTGTAATGTCTGTTTTAGCATTTACTAAAAATCTATCGTTGATTCCGTTATTAGGATTGGTTTCGTGCTGTTATTTGTTAACAGGAATGGCCGTTTCTAATTGGAAATGGTTTGGAATTTGGTTATTAGTTGGTTTAGTAGTGTATTTCACCTACGGATTTAGAAACAGTAAATTGATTAAAAAATAATCAAACACTTTATAAAATAAAAAAAGCCCACCAAACGGTGGGCTTTTTTTATTTTATATTGAATTAAAAAATCTCGGTATCAATTCTAATCTTCTTCTGCTATTTTCTGTAATTTATCCAAGTTAATTGGCTTGCTCAAAAAATCTCTGACACATTCATATTTTTGAGCTTTTAATTTGTCTTCCAAGGCAATAGAAGAGCTGGCAATATAAACGGTACTTTGTTTGTCTATTTTTTTCTTCAGTTTGCAAAATTCGTCTAAAAATTCCCAACCATCCATTTCGGGCATTTCTAAGTCAAGCAGTAGAATGTCGGGTAAATCAGTGGTCGCTTCAAAATACGTAATCGCTTCATTACCATTGTTGAATTCTTTTGGCTCACTAAAAAGGTTGGTTTTACCAATTAGCTTTTGCGTTACTAATTTGTAAATTGGATCATCGTCAATGATGTAAATTTTCTTTAGCGGCATTGTTAAAATATATTTTGAATGTTGTCCCTTCGTTTAATGTACTTTCGACTTCAATTTTTCCTTTCATGGTATCCACTTGATTTTTAGTGATAAAGAGACCAATACCTCGTGATTCAATGTTTTTGGTAAATGTTTTATATAAACCAAATAATTTTTTCCCGTTCTTTTTCAAATCAATGCCAATACCATTATCTGAAATTTCAAGCACAATATAATTGTTTTCGGAATAGGAACGCAATTTAATTTCAGGTTTTTTATCAGGATGGCGATATCGAATAGAGTTTGAAAGAAAATTTAACAATATACTTTCTAGATAAGCCGGATTGAAATAAATGGTTGTAGTATCGGAAACGGAATTGTCTATTTTGACTTCATTTTTTATGATTTGATTGTGCAGTACTTCTATCGTTTTGGTGATGTATTTATTCAAATTTAGTTGTTCAACAACAGGATTGATATTGGTTTGAATAGAAACGACTTCATTTAAGTTGTTCATCGTTTGACTCAATGTTTCCGAAACCGATTTTAATAAACTGAGCATTTCATTTCTTTCGTTTTCGTCTTCGCTAATTTCAATTAAGTTGATTAACGATTCAATATTACTGGTGTGGGAACGTAAATTATGAGAAACGATGTGTGAAAAATTCAACAATCGTTTATTTTGTTCGGTGACTAATTTTAAGGAATTATTCAAATCAATTTCGAATTGTTTCGATTTGGTAATATCAATCAAAATCCCTCTAAATCGAGTCGAATTTTGTTCAGTACGATAAACACTCACAATATCGCGCACCCAAACAACATTTCCGTTTTTATGAATCATTCGGTATTCAAAGTCGAAAGGAGTTTGATTGTGGGCACATTTATCACTGTATTCCACTACCCAGTCTCGATCATCGGGATGAATCATTTTTCTCCAAAACATTTTATCAGCAATCCATTCTTCGGGCGTATAGCCTAAAATAGCTTCGGCTTTTTTACTCACAAAGTTCACTCCAGGCTCTTTCGAACCACCTTCCCAAACTATACCATCAATACTATCAATAATGTCATTGACTTTTTGCTTGGATTCTAAAATTTCTTTTTCGGTTTCTTTTCTTTTTGAAATGTCTTCAATAATGGCAATATGGCTATTGGAACTATCATTTGCTTTCCACAAAGGCGAAATGGTAATTCGGGCCCAAATTATATTTCCATTTTTGTGAAAATAACGTTTTTCCATCGAAAATTGGTCAATTTCTCCTTTACGAAGTTTTTTCATGTTTTCCAGATCTTCCCCTAAATCGTCTGGATGGGTAATCATCATGAAATTCATCTCCTTAATTTCCTCTTGACTGTATCCGATTAATTCACAAAATTTATCATTGGTCTCAATAAAGGTTCCGTCATTAGAATTGGTGTGAATAATTCCTAATCCGGCGTGTTCAAAAATGGATTTGAACAAAAATTCACTTTCAGCAATTTTCCGGGTCTGCTTTTCGACTAATTGCTGTAATTCGGAAGGTCTTCTAAGAAGGGTAGTGGTAAAAATTCCGCAAAGCGAACTTAATAAAAAGGCAATACCTATAAGAGGGGAAAAGCTCAGTAAATGATTGGTTTCTTTTGGAATGATGTACAATGTCCAATCGCCTTCAGGAATTTCTACTTTTTTAAAGTTTTTCTCTTTTAAATCGGATTTGTTTTCAAGAAAAAACTCTTCCTTGTTTGTAAGTGGGTTTATTTTTGATAATTGAAAGTAGAATTTTCCTTTTTTAAAAGAGGGTATTCCTGTAGATTTTATAAGTGTTTTGAATTTTACAATTACTGCAGAAAAGCCCCAAAATTTATCTTTTTTAAAGATGGGCAAACGACCAACAACACCGAAACCTCCTTGTTTTAATTGAACTGGACCTGAGAAATAAATAGATTTTGTTTTAATAGCTTTTAAGGCAGCTTGGCGATGCAATGGACTATGAAGAATGTCAAAATTCATAGCTGCTTCATTACCTTTTGTTGGATACGTATATTTTATGACACCATTAGGAACTAATTGTACGGCATCTATATAATTGTTATTCGATAAAATTTGTTGCGCAATTTGTTCAAAATTTTTAGGATTTCCATTATCATCAATACTGAGGGCTAAAGTGATAGTGGCGGTATAATTATTTTTTAAATTTTGCTCAATATTTCTTTTAACAACACCCAGGATACTTTCCATTTCGTGTTGTTCATTTTGTCGTAAAGACTGGTATTTGAAGAATAGTATTGTACTGAAGAATGTAAATAGAGAAATAAAAACAATAAACCCTGAAGCTTTTGGACGTGACAAAAACCAACTGATTAAAGCTGTTATTTTCTTTTCAATGCTCACAAAAAAATGTTTAAGAATGTAAATATAGCTAAAAATCAGATATATAGATGAATGATTGAAAGAGCTATAAATAAAAAAAAGCCCACCATTTGGTGGGCTTTTTGTGACCTCGACTGGATTCAAACCAGTAACCTTCTGAGCCGTAATCAGATGCGCTATTCAGTTGCGCCACGAGGCCATTTTGTTTGTAATCGGAAGAAAATATCTTGCTGATTGCGGGTGCAAATATAGGCATATTTGATTAATATGCAAATAAGAATTTAAAAATTAATGATTAAATTTTTAACTCAAAATTAATTGCCTAACGCCTTGGTAGTTACGAAATATCTCCACCCAATTATTGCCATTTGCCATTTCTTTGCTTTGGCTAAATCCAATCGTTGTTTCGAAAAACTAGGCAAGATCAGTTTGTTTAGTTTAGCTAATATCTTGTACATACATCTTTTATTTTTGTAAATATAAAAAAAGACTGCGATTTGCAGTCTTTACTTTTAGGCTTTTCTCATTTTAAGCTCCGATTTTGCTTTTTGCATTTCTTGTCTTGACTTTTCAAGTTCTTCTCGTGCTTTTTGCATTTCTTCTTTCGCTTTCAGCATTTCCTCTTTTGCTTTTTTGTAATCGGGATCGGTAGTGTCAGTATCGTTTTCTTTCCACATAAATTCCGTAGCTCCCGGTTTCAATCTTTCCATTTGAATTTTCATTTGCTCTTGCATTTTGTTTAAATCATCAGAATTGAAATTAAACTGAAAAGAATTGTTTTCCCCTAATCCAAATTTTTGGTCTTTTTTAATTTTATTGATTTCTTCTTCCGAATATCCTTCTGCTCCTTTAATAACTTCTCCATCTTCAATTATTAAAGGATCTTTTCCGTCTTTTTTTATAATAATTTTTGACTTTTGGGAGCCACCTTGTTTAAATCCAAAGGCATTTTCTTTGTCAAAATTCCAATCAAAATCTTGAAAAGCGATACGGTTATTAGTAGTGTTCTGACCAAATCCTGTTTGATTTCCATCTTTAAATAAATAGATATCGGCGATAGGAGAGGTTCCATTATATTCTTGAGAACCCGTATTTCCTTCTTCATCTTTATATTCTATTTTTAAAGAAGTGATTTGACCTTCTTTATTTCTTTTCAGATTAGAATATTTCACCGTAACACCAGCTTCTTTTAAGGCTTTGATGTCATCATTCATTTCTTGCTCAGGAGTATTTTTGTCCCAACGCATTGTAATGGTATTCGCGTTTTTTGTTTCTTTTTTTGCTATTTTGTTTTGTGCCCCCACAGCAGTAAAAACTATAAAAGATACAAATACAAAAATGGATGTTTTTAGATTTGTTTTCATGATTTGTAATTTTTTAATTAATGAAATCAAATTTATATTTTTTCTAAATTTAAAAATATTAGCAATTTGTTAATTAACTTTTTTTTAAGGGAGCAATACTTGGTTTTTGGCAGTGTTTATCAATAATTGCATGGCTGATTTTTGGAACGCTACTTATAGTAATTCGTTTGATAAGAAACCAAAAGGATTTCTGTAAAAAATAATAAAAAAGACTACCATTTTTTGTGATAGTCTTTTTGATTGATGATTTTAGGGTATAACTATTCTCTGTTTTTTCTTTCTTTAATTGCGTCTTTTCTGGCAGCTTCGGCATCTTTAAGTGCCTCTTCACGTGCTTTCATCGCTTCTTTTCTGGCTTGTTGTGCTTCTCTTCTGGCATATGCGGCTTCTTGTTGTGCTTCACGTTGCGCATCTCTAATAGCTTCTCTTTTTTCAATTTCGATTTCACGGCGATTCTGAAATTGCTCTTGATAACGTTCTTGGTATTTTTCCATCGCTTCTTCAAACTTCTCCATTTCCTTTTCGAAGTTTTTCATCTTTGGATCATTTTCATTCATTTCTTTTTCGAAAATTTCCATTTTAGCTTCAAATTCTTTTTCCGCTAGTTTCATTTTTTTCTCAAATACAGCCATTTCTTTTTCAAAGGCAGCCATCGATTTTTCATCGTGTACATCCGATGGAAATCGTGGAGCATTCGGAACTCTTGGGAAAGTAGGAGCATTCGGTGCGTCCATTAAATTATTATAAGGATAAACAGGTGGTACTGGTGGCTCAGGAATTTCAAGATCGGCTAAAGGAGCAATTGGCGCAAGTTCATCTTCATCTGAAAATGAAAAACTGTACTCTTCTTCCTCATGTTTTCCATCCTTTTTGTTGATGGAGACGATTCTCGCTTTACTTGAAGTGGCAAACCCTATGTAATCATTCGTTTTTCTTAAGTAGATTGGTTTAATAGGCTCATCGCTCATCACATAATTCACTCCAGCCTTTCCATTTTTGTCTTTGAATTCGACTTTTATCGCTGTGATTTCTCCCTTGCTGTTTCTTTTTAGTTTAGAATAAGAAACATTTACACCTTCTTTTTTCATGGATTCGATGTCTCTTTTTAGTTCTTCATCAGAACTATTTTTTGTCCACACCATTTCTGTGACATTTTGTGTAGGAGAAGAAACTTTCACTTTATCGACAGTTGAATTTTGTTTTTCTTGTGCGATAATTTTAATCTGAAAAGCAATAAAAAATGCTACTAATACCGGAAGTACAATGGTGTATTTCCATGAATTCTTTTTGTGTGATTGATTTTTGTTTAACATAACAATTCGTTTTTTGATTAATGATTGATAAAATTGATTAGTAATTGATAAGCAGTTTTGATGAGTAACCGCTTTTAAGAGCGCTTTTTGGTAAACCTTTCGGTCGTCTATTTGTATGCAGGCTTTTTGATCTGCGATATATTCTAGATTTTGGATCATGGCTTTTTTGTACAACCAAACGAATGGATTGAACCAAAACACAATGCAAAATAATTTGGCAATCATAACATCTATAGAATGTTTTTCTTGACTGTGTATTTTTTCATGCAACAAAATACTTCTCAATTCATCGTTTGTGTAATAATTAGAATTATAAACAATGTAATTGAAGAATGAAAATGGGGCTATATCTTCGTTTAAATCGACCAATGAAAACCGGTCATGTTTTTCCACCTCTTTGTTATTTAGTAATTTGAAAAGTGAAAAAAGACTAATTGCAATTTTGATGATTAAAAATAGTACCACAATAGCATAGCAAGCAATCAAGATTTGACTCCAATCGATACTGAAGGTTTCTGGTGTGGGGATGGCGGCACCTGATTCTGAATATTGAACCATTTCATTGAAGGTTGGCTCTTTCCTTTCAATCCAAATCACTTTTTTGATAAAGAAAAGCGGCATTAAAACAGAAGTCAGTAATCCTGCCAATAAAAACCATCTGTTGGTAGTAAAGAAGGTTTCTTTTCTTAATAATAAATAATACGCTAAAAAATAGACACCGATAAGTGTGCTGGCTTTAAGGAAAAATAGAAAGATAGCTTCCATGCTAGTGTTTTTTCTCGATTATCTCTAAAATTTCTCGTAGTTCTTCTGCCGATATTTTATCTTCTTCTGCGAAAAAAGAAACTAAATTTTTGTACGAACTATTGAAATAATTTTCAATGGCTGTATTCATGAATTTCTCGCGATACTCTTCTATTTGTACTACAGGAAAATATTGATGGGTATTGCCATAAGCATTGTGAGACACAAAGCCTTTTTCTTCAAGATTTCTAATTATAGTAGAAAGCGTATTGTAATGAGGTTGGTCGTCTTTTATTTCGGCCATAACATCTTTTACGAAAGCTTTTTTTAACTTCCATATAATTTGCATGATCTCTTCTTCCTTATTTGTTAACTTTTGCATGATTGATAATTTGATATACCAAACTTATAACTATTTTTTTAGTTTGCAAACTATTTTTATAGTTATTTAACTAAATTTTAAGTTATTTAAAGAAATAAGAAAGTTAAATTATTGATTTTTAACGGTTTGTTTTTCTTTTTGAACTAGATTGTAAACCCAGTAACCTAATAGAGCGGCGGTAATACCTAGCGAGCCCATAAAAATCCAATTGGTTTGATAACCGTATTTTTCAACGATAGTGAAACCAATTTTCGGACTTAAAATTTGTGCAAAACTGTAGGTCATAGTGAAAATAGCGATGTACCTACCTTGTTGGTGTTTGGGAGCTCTACTCATGGCAAATCCATTCGAAAAAGGAAACGAAAACATTTCCGCAAAGGTCATGAATAACATCATAATGAGTAAAATGCCAGCCCAAGTATTGAACAATAATAAGTATAAACTAATTGCCATTAGAAAGGCACCCAGTGTAATTACTTTTACTTTATTGATTTGCTTTCGTTCAATGTAGTTAACCAGAGGCATTTCAATGAAAAATACTAAAACACCGTTAAAAGTTAAGAGCAATCCGGTTTGGAATTCTGTCAGTCCAAATTGATGTTTATGATAAATTTGAATAGTATTGAACAGTTGAAAAAACATGATTCCCACTAATAAGGTAGAAAGCAGAAAAATCCAATAGATTTTATCTTTAAAAACAGAACCTGTTAACACATCTCCTGGATTTTCTTTATCGGCATAGGTTGATTTTTTCTTTTCTTTTACTTTCAACCAAAAGATCAAAATAGCGATAATACAGGTAAATCCGTCAATCCAAAACAACGCTTTATAGCCAATAAGCATGATTACGAGTCCGCCCAACGCTGGGCCAGCCGCAAAACCGAGATTAATCGCAAGACGTACAAGTGTTAAGGCTTTTGTTCTGTTTTCAGGTTTGGAATAGGCACCAATAGAGACAAACATTGCAGGTCTAAACATATCGGAAATAACCATAATGACAAACATCCCAATACATAATCCGATAAAGCTGGTCATGAATTGTAATAGTATAAACAGTATACCACTTGAAAATAAACTAAAAATCATGATTTTATAAAACCCAATGGTATCGGAAAGTTTGCCTCCTAACCAAGAGCCAACCATCGATCCTGCGCCGAAAAAAACCATTATAGTTCCCACTTGGGATAGCGAAAAATGCAAATCTTCATGTAAATATTTAGACAAGAATGGCAACACCATTGTGCCAGCTCTATTGATGAAAGTGATGAACGTAAGGATCCAAATTTCTCTTGAAAATCCTCGGAAGTTATTTATGTAGCGGTTGAAGGCGTTCTGAAGCATTTGAGTAGGATAAACCTCAAATTTACGAAAATTACATGTTGTCACTTCATTAGTTTTAAACTAATTTTGGAAAAAAAATCAAATGAAAAACTTTCTTTTTGTAATTGTTTGCCTGTTTGTTCTTTGTGTTTCTGCTCAAGAAAAAAAGCTACTAACGTCAAAGGAATACCAAGATAACTTGAACAAGGAATTTGCCGATAGTATTTCTAGTCCGTTGGAAAAGGAAGATTTGAAGCATTTTGAAAAATTAGATTTTTATCCCATTAGCGATAAATTTATAGTTGAAGCTACTTTTGTAAAAATAAAAAAAGGAAAGGTTTTTGAAATGAGAACTACGACTTCTAGAAAACCAAAGTATAAAGTATATGGTTTGTTGCGTTTCCAAATAGACGGAAAAGATTTCGAATTGTTTGTATACCAAAGTCAAGATTTAATGAAGAAAAAGGAGTACGAAGATTACCTCTTTTTACCTTTTACCGATTATACTAATGGCGTAGAAAGTTATGGAGCAGGACGTTATATTGACTTTACTATCCCAAAAACGAGCAAAGTAATCATTGATTTTAATAAAGCCTATAATCCGTATTGCGCTTATAATAAGAAGTATTCTTGTCCGATTGTTCCGGAAGAAAACGATTTAAAGATTGAAATAAAAGCAGGCGTAAAAAAATACCACGATTAATGAAGTTTAACATTCATACACACAAAAGTTCGGGTACTGAAAATGTTTTGGAAATTGTCAATCAATATCCGAATGAATTTGATTCTGCTGCACATTATTTTTCAATTGGAATTCATCCGTGGTATATTAATCTAGATAGAGTAGAAGCCGATTTAGCTATAATTGAAGCCAAGTTGCAAGATCCTAATTGTTTGGCTTTAGGCGAATGTGGTCTAGACAAACGAATTGAAACATCATTAGAAATCCAAACCCAAATTTTTGAAAAACAAGTAATCCTTGCAAAAAAATATAAAAAACCTGTAATTTTGCACTGCGTTTCGGCATATCAAGAAGTGATTGAAATAAGAAAACGAATGAATATCGAGGTTCCGATGATTATTCATGGATTCTCAAAAAATATTCAAGTAGCACAATCGCTGTTAGATCATGGGTTTTGTTTGTCATTCGGTAAATATTTACTTCGAAATCCAGAATTGGCTTCGGTTTTTGAAAAGGTACCCAATGATAAATTCTTCTTAGAGACAGATACAATAGAGGAAACCATTTTTGAAGTGTATGCTAAAGCATCAGAAATAAAAAATATAAATATTGAAATTCAAGTGGAAGAAAACTTTTTAAAGGTATTTGACTTGAAGCGTTAAAAGAAATTAAGATGGCAATTTGGCAAGAAAGAGCAGAATTATTATTCAAACCGGAAGGCTTGGAAAAGCTTAAAAAAGCAAATGTATTAATCGTAGGAATGGGCGGAGTAGGATCTTTTGCAGCCGAATTTGTTGCCAGAGCCGGAGTAGGAAAAATGACAATCGTAGATGGTGATGTGGTTGATATTACAAATATTAACAGACAGTTGCCTGCTTTGCACACCACCGTTGGTTTGCCGAAAGTACAATTAATGGCCGAACGTATTAAAGATATTAATCCTGAAATCGAATTGACTATAGTGCAAGAATTTCTTTCTCCGGAAAGAGCAACAGAAATCGTTACCAATGATTACGATTATGTAATGGATTGTATTGATAGTGTTACTCCTAAGCTGAATTTGATTATTGCAGCCAAACGCAAAAAAGTGAAAATTATCAGTAATATGGGAGCTGGTGGAAAATTTGAAGCCAGTAAAGTATGTGTAAAAGATATCAGTAAAACCGATTATTGTCCTTTAGCTAAAAACGTTCGAAAGCGCTTAAAAGCAGAAGGTATTTCCAGAGGTGTTAAGGTAGTTTATTCCTACGAACGTCCTGATTATAGTAGCATCAAAAAGACAGATGGTTCTAACTTTAAAAAATCATTTTACGGTACCAATAGCTGGATGCCTGCATTGTTTGGATTGCATGCTGCCGAAAAAGTAATTACCGATTTATTAAAGAATAAAGACTAGACTACTTTTTCTATTTTCCTAAAACATCTTTGATGATTGCTTTAGTAATGGAGTCGGAATTGATTGGTTTCGCCACAACTGGTTTAGTAACGGCTTTTGGACGCACAGGCAGATAAATTTCTGTCACCCATTTGGAAGCCAATTTATCAGTGGCACTGCTTTTTAATAAAACTTCAATTTCTTTGAATTTATCACTAATTTCAAGCTTGTTTTTCACCATATACGCTTTTAGTTGTTCGTAAACTTGCGGCTTATGATGGTAATTTCCAGTTAATGTCGCTTTTATAGTGCTTGAAGGATTTATTTGTCCGGTTAAAATATCACTGTCTGCCGTAGTGTAAATTTTAGATTTTACAGGAATGGCTAAGGAATAAGTGTACTTATTATTTAAAGTGTCTTTGGAATGATACACAATAAACGGATTACCATTTGAAGGCGTTCCTGTGCTTGATAAAATGTGTTGTAATTGCGGTAAGTTGGTTTTTATTTTATTCGGAATTTCTTCTAATTTAGAAACGATAGGTCTTTGAATATAATAAATAGTATCGCGTTTCACGAAGCCATTAACTTCAACAGAAAAAGTATTAATTTCTCTTGTAAGAGTATTGTTTATAGCGGTTAGAGCTTCTTCAAATCGGTCTTCAAAATCATTTTTAGTACCACGACCGATGACACTTAAAAGTTTGTCTTTAAAAGATTGTTTTCCTTTGGTAGACCAAATGGCAACAGTTTTTTTGTTTAAGGTGTCTCGTACTTCTAATTTTAATTCGTTTTCAACTTCATTTAAAAGTACCGTATACGTAATAGTTTCGGTGTCTGTGTTTTCTCGATTTATAATTTTGAATGAATCACTTTTCCAAGGGTTTATCGAATCCCAGTTCGATTTATCGGCAACATATTTATACACTAAATCCTTTGAAACATCAATAATTTTACGCTTCTGAATAAAATAACTTCCGTCTTTGGTCGCGATAAAAACCGAAATCGTTCCGCTAATGAGAAGGAGTAATAGAAAGATATATTTAGCAATCTTCATGTTAAAATCGAAATGAGGTTGCGTAAAGTTAAAAAAAAATGTTAAAAAAAGTCTTTTTTTTATTAATCTTTAAGTAAAGTTTTTACTACAAACAATCCTGCAATAAAAAGTAAAAAGAAAAAAAGGATCCAAATACTGCCTTTGTAATATTGTTGGTGAAGTTTTAAATCTTTTCTGTAGGAAAAAATCATAACGATGATAAATGTAATGGCAAAGAAAACCGCAAATTGTATCTGACCGAGACTGAACATATTTTTTTGTGTAAAAATAGGAAATTGTTTGATTGAAATTGTATTTTGCGCTTCAAATAAATTATCGAAAATGCAAAAACAAATACAAGCTGTTCACGAGTTTCACAGCGCATTCGGACTGGGGATTAACAACGAGCCAACTGGTGATTTGGGTGAGAATAAAAACCTACTTCGCTTTAATTTAATGAAAGAAGAGAACGAAGAGTACTTGGAAGCGGTTCAAAACAATGATATCGTAGAAATTGCTGATGCACTAGGGGATATGTTATATATTCTTTGTGGTACTATCATAGAACACGGACTACAACACAAAATTGAAGCTGTTTTCGACGAAATTCAGCGTAGTAATATGAGTAAATTAGGCGAAGATGGAAATCCTATTTATCGTGAAGATGGAAAAGTATTAAAAGGACCGAATTATTTTAAACCCAATTTTGATGTTATTCTGAATGAAAAGTAAAAAGGCATAAGTACAAGAAGATGAATTAAAATTAAAAAGCAGAAATAAGTTGTACACTCATTTCTGCTTTTTTCTTATCCCTTTTAAATTTTGGCTAAATTTAAACTTCAACCGTCCAGCCAAAAGTATCTTCCGCTAGCTTGTATTGAATATTAGTCAGTTTTTCTTTTAAATCTAAAGCAAATGAGTTTTCCATTTTTGGCAATTCATAATAGACATCTTTGTATTGGAAACCAACAATCGGATTCACTACAGCTGCCGTTCCAGCTCCAAAAATTTCTTTTAAACTTCCGTCTTTGGCTGCATCAACTAATTCTGAAACCAAAACAGAACGGATTTCTACATTTATACCTTCACGTCTTGCTAAGTCAATCAAACTTTTTCGAGTAACTCCATCAAGAATTCGTTCGCTAGTTGGAGCGGTATATAAGGTATCATTAATTCTGAAGAAAACATTCATGGTTCCAGCCTCTTCTAATTTGGTATGCGTGGCATCATCAGTCCAAATAACTTGTTGAAAACCTGCATTATGAGCCAATTGAGTTGGATAAAACTGTCCAGAATAGTTTCCAGCCGCTTTAGCAGCACCAATTCCACCATTCGCTGCACGCGAATAATGCTCGGCCACTAATACTTTTACCTCACCAGAGTAGTAGGCTTTGGCAGGCGAAAGGATTATCATAAAACGGTATTGTGTAGAAGGCTGTGCTATGACACCACTTCCAATAGCAATCATAAACGGACGGATATATAAGGTGTTTCCTTTTCCTTTTTTAATCCAATCTTTTTCTAATTGAAGTATTTGTTTTAATCCATCAATAAAAACGTGTTCAGGTACTTCTGGCATACACATTCTTACCGCCGATTTATTAAAACGCTCATAATTTTCTTCGGGTCTAAAAAGCCAAATCGAATCGTCTTCAATTTTATACGCTTTCATTCCTTCAAAAATAGCCTGACCATAGTGAAAAACTTTGGCTGAAGGATCTAATAAAAAGGGTTCGTAAGGTTTAATAATCGGTTTTTCCCAAGCACCATTTCTGAAATCACAAACCAACATGTGGTCAGTAAAAACACTCCCAAAGGAAAGGGTTTCGAAATCTACTTGGTCAATTTTTGAAGTAGCTACTTTGATAATTTCAATTTCGCTAGTTGTGTCTAAGCTCATTACCTAAATTATTTTTTGCTAATTTAATAAAAAACAGACTTTGTCCTTAAATATTGATGATTAATTAAGAGTTGAGCTGTTATTTTTTTTAATGAAGTAAGGAATGTATCGTATAGTTGTCTTATTTTGATATAATTAAGATTTCTGTTGTAATAAATTTAGAAACTGTAAGATTTCTTATTATTTTTGTAAAACACATGTAAAAGTAAAACAATCATGAAAAAAATTAGTTTATTACTCCTTGTGCTTTTAGCAGTATCAACAGGAATGAATGCTCAAAACAACAAGAAATCATCACTTATTCAATTAAACGATTACACACTTTTTGGAGAAAAGTTTGCTGTTAACAATTTGCAAACACCAAAAAAAATGTTGTCGAAGTATAAAAATCTTAAAAAAGGGGACACGATAAACGTTCAATTTATAGCAAACATTAAAGATGTATGTAAGAAAAAAGGATGTTGGATGAATTTGGAATTGGCGAACAATGAAAATTCATTTGTGAAATTTAAAGATTACAGTTTTTTTGTTCCTTTAAATGCCGATGGAAGTAGTGCAATTGTAAATGGTAAAGCGTTTGTAGATATCGTTTCTGTGGAAGAATTAAAGCATTATGCAAAAGATGGAAAGAAATCGCAAAAAGAAATTGATGCTATAAAGAAACCAAAAGTGACCTATGCTTTTGTTGCTGATGGTGTTTTAATTAAAAAATCATAATGAGGCTATTAGTTTTAGTTGTTGCTTCATTTCTTATTGTTTCTTGTACTGACAAAAAGGAAAATGCTACGCTACCTAAAAAAGAAGGAAAGTTTGAGATGTATCAAATGTCGGAAATGGCAATGCTCATGGAGCAAATGTATGCCGATAATGAGCGTTTAAAACAGCGTATTATTGCCGGAGATACTATTGGGAAATTTCCACAACATTTCTTGAAAATTCACAAAGCGGTGATGACCGATAAGCAAGAAAACGACAATTTTTTTAAGTTGCACGCCAATATGTTTATTACATCCCAAGAATTGATTTATAGTGATCCCAACAATGCTAAGGAACATTTTAATGCCAGTATTGATGCTTGTGTGAAATGTCATGAAGTAAAATGTGGCGGACCAATTGTTCGGATTAAAAAGTTATACATTAAATAATTGGAACGAAAAATTATAACAACACTTGATGG
This sequence comes from Flavobacterium amnicola, assembly GCF_004122165.1. Classification (GTDB taxonomy): domain Bacteria; phylum Bacteroidota; class Bacteroidia; order Flavobacteriales; family Flavobacteriaceae; genus Flavobacterium; species Flavobacterium amnicola. Next base: position 477,801 of record NZ_SBKO01000002.1, on the reverse strand, counting down.
TTCCACCACCATACAAATAGTAGATTGGGAGGAATGTTATCATTCCAAAAATGGCGCCATTCAAGAAGCCTATCACGTATTTATTAAAAACGGACTTCACTTAATGCAAGGGAAGTCCGTTTCTATTTTGGAAATTGGTTTCGGTACCGGTTTAAATGCTTTGGTGACGCTATTAGAAGCCCAAAAAAGTAATTTAACCATCGACTATATAGGAGTAGAGGCTTATCCCGTTTCGTTAGAAGAGGCAATGGCAATGAATTATTCCAATCAATTGCAGATGGATACTACTGCTTTTGAAAAATTACATACTTCACCTTGGGAAGAAACAATTCCAATTTCACCAACATTTAAATTAACCAAGAGAAAACAATTTTTTGATCAAATAGATGATTTTGATCAATTTGATTTGATTTACTTCGATGCTTTCGGGTACCAGTTTCAGCCAGAATTATGGAGCACCGGTATTTTTCAACTGATGTTTAACGCCTTAAAAGAAAACGGTGTTTTGGTTACCTACGCCGCTAGAGGTGTGGTGAAGCGATCCATGAAAGAAGTGGGCTTTACAGTTACAAAAGTCGAAGGACCACCTGGAAAAAGAGAGATGATGATTGCTTACAAAAAAAAGAAATAATTTTAAGACAACTATAACAATAGAGTTAAATTATTTTCTTAAATTTGAGTATTACCACTAAATAATAATTTTATGTCAAAATCAATGATTGATTATACTAAGTCGATTTTAGAGCGAGTTAGTTTTGACCCTGTCTTGTTTTGTAAGGAATTAGAAAAAGCTGTGAAAGCACTTTTGCCCTACGAACTTGAAGAACTTACAGAATGGTTTTTGAACTTTACAAAAGAAAAACCAGAACTTAGGAAATGTGTAATTTATTTAAATAACTAATCAAAAGGAGCTTAATTTAAGCTCCTTTTTTTATGTAAAATGAATTGAAATTGTAAGTGGAATTTTCAAAATAAATATCAAAAATGCATTTCATCGATTTTATTTGTATTTAATCGATGTTTTTAATTACTTTTATAAGGAGTTCTTAATCAAGTGTTTCATTATTTAAACGTAATTAGTTATGCCGAGAATGATTTATGATTACACCAAAAATGTACTTGAAAAAGTGAGCTTTGATGCTAAACTTTTTACCAAAGAGTTGAAAAAAGCTGTTAGAAATTTATTTCCTTATGAACTAGAGCATTTAAGAAATTGGCTGCTGTATTTCACAAGTGAAAGACCAGAATTACGACAATACATTAGTATTGTTGATGCCTAACTCAAATCGGAATGAACTTAACTTAACTTAATTGGAGCTTTTAGCTCCTTTTTTTATTTCTTCTGTAACGGACTAATAATTTCTACATTTTGAAACGCTATGGCTCCTCGTAAAACTCCCGAAATAGTAGTTCGTAACGCTTCAATAATGTGAATTTTTAATTCGTTTTTTGGAAAGATCAAACTCACTTCTCTTGAAGGTTTCGGATCGGCAAAATGCTTTAATTTTGTTTTTTCTTTTTCTGGTAAATCTACCGTGTGCAAGTAGGGAAGTAAGGTAATTCCCAATCCTTCGTTGGCTAATTTTATTAAGGTTTCAAAACTACCGCTTTCAATTGTGAATTTATTTTCTGCGGTGCTTGAATTGTTTTTACATAAATTTAAAATCCCATCTCTAAAGCAATGGCCGTCTTGTAATAGTAAAATTTCATCCACATTCAAATCATCTATAGTAAGTTCGCTTTGCACAAATTTCGGATGGCTTTCAGGTACATACACCATAAACGGTTCGTAATACAATACGACTTCTTTTATCTTTTCTTCTTCTAATGGAGTAGCAGCTATGGCGGCATCTAGATGTCCGTTTTTAAGCTTTGTAATAATTTCAGAAGTATTTAATTCTTCAATAATCAACTTTACTTTTGGATATCTTTTAATAAAAGTATTTAAAAACATTGGAAGTAGCGTAGGCATTACGGTTGGAATGATACCCAATCGGAATTCACCACCAATGTATCCTTTTTGCAAGTCTACTATGTCTTGCATTCTATCGGCTTCATTGACAATATTTTTCGCTTGTGCTACGATTTTTTGACCGACATCGGTTAACTGAATCGGTTTTTTACTTCGATCAAAGATGGTAATGCCTAATTCTTCCTCTACTTTTTGAATTTGCATACTCAAAGTAGGTTGTGTGACAAAGCATTTTTCAGCGGCTAGGGTAAAATTTTTGTGTTCGGCTACTGCCAAAACATATTGAAGTTGCGTAATAGTCATTTTTATAATTAAAATTTATACAAAAATAAAAATTATAAGAATTACTTATTACTTTTCTTTGTTTAAATTTTCGTTAAATGCTGAAGGTAATAATTGCGGGATAAATTTTATCAGAATAGGTAATAGTAAACTCCCACCAGGCACCAAAAATATGGTTAATGACGGAATCGTTTTGCAAATATCTAAGAGTTGGGTTTTGACTTTTTTCTTTTCTTCTGAATTCAATTCTCGAACGGTTGATTGCGTTAAAAGGAGCATCAGTTCTTTACTTTGCGAAATTTCAGTATACAATCTTCCTTTGTTTCGAGTAATCAGTGTTTGTACGTTATGAGTGGTTTGATCATAAAAATGCTTCACCGGATTGGAGTAATTAAAATACGGAATTTCTTTTTTATTGTTGGATAAAAAAGCATCCATATCTTCAACACTTTTATTGACCAAATCTCTGGAAACATTTAATTTTTCAGCTAAAAAATACAAAAAATCTTTTTCGGTATTTTCAATTTTAGCATCATTCCACATGGCCATACCGGCAATATCAATGAGATAAAATTTCTCAAAGTCGTCTTTGATATAAGAAAAATTGAGTTCTTCTAGTGAGTTAGTTTTTCCGGAATTGCTAAATTTTGAATAACGTACAGAGGTTTCAAATAATTTTTGCAGTAAATCGTCGTATTTGGTTTTAATTTCTTTCGTTTTTAAGGCCAAAGTGACTACGTTGACAATAATTTCTTCTGCTTTTTTGAAATACTTGGTGGAAATGTCTTCGGTTTCCAAATATTTTTTAAAGGCTAATACATCAATAAATAAGAGCGCATTGGTTAAAATATGAGAAAAGTTTTTACTTATAATGTTATTGTTGGTTTGAATCCGAGAACTGATGATTTTCTCTAATTTGTTAGCGGGCGAATCGGTTGGTAAAATGACTTCTAATAAACCGGTCTTTTTTGGGTGCAATTCTTTATAAAAATCCACACATTTTGCAATAAATAGTTCTTGATTTCTATTCTTTTCAGACAATTGATAAATACCAAAAAGAGTGTTGAGTAAGGCGATTTTAGAGAATTCGGAAGTCGTCCAACCATTTGAATCAATTGGAATTTCAGTCACAAAATGAGTAGTATATCCAAATAGAAAACCTGTTTCACGAGTGCTCTCATAGAATGATTTGGCATCATCTATGACCCCATTTTTTTTTGAATTTTGCTCAAAGAAAAATTTTTCTACCCAGCCATGTGCTGAAGGATTTATCATACTTCAATTTTGAATTGCAAAAATAAACTTTAGTTTGAATAAAAACGCAAGTTTTGCAAAGTAGCTGACATTTATTGAATTGGAACTGAAATAAATTTGATAAAAATTTAAACCAAACGTCCTAGAATTTCGTAGATAATAAAGTAAACAAAAATATTCTGATTATAATTAAAGTAAACGATATGAAAAAGCTATTTTTTTTAATAGGTATGACTTTCTTTTTTTCTTCTTGTGAAAAAGAAGGTGTTTTAACAAAAGGAAGCAATCCAATTCCAACCATAAACAATACGGCAGTCCTAAAATACTCTGGAACCTTCGTGCCCACTTCTGGAATTACAGTTCAAGGGAATGTGAATATTTATGCTCAAGGAAATAAGTATCAATTGCAGATTGAAAATATTACGATAACGGATGGACCCGATTTAAAAGTGTATTTATCCAAATCAGACACGCCTTCTTCTTTTGTGAATTTAGGCAATTTTAAAGGAAACGGAACTTCTGTATATGATATTCCGGCACAAGTTGATGTTTCAGAATATCCTTATGTTTTGATTCATTGCCAACAATACAATCATTTATTCGCCATTGCTGAATTAATTTCTAAACAATCAAATTAAACAAAATGAAAAACAAATTAAAAAAAGCCCTTTTATTTTCGACACTATTTATTTTAGGCTATACGGCTAATGCACAAGGTTGCAGTGATGCTGGATTTTGCTCCGTCGGAAATACTTTTAAAGATGCACAAAGTGAAATCAAGAATAGTATTGAAATAGGTGGGGTATATGGAGTAGGTGAAGAAGATGTTACTGTTTTTTCTCCCTATGCGATTTATACTAGAATTTTCACCAACCGTTTTGCAATGAGTGCTAAACTTACCGCTACAACTGCAAATGGTAGTTTTGGTACAATATCCAATCTAGGGGATGTTTTTGTGACTGGAAATTATAAATTTAATACGGGGGACTATGATAAATCGAAATGGTCAGGGATTCTTGGGGTTAAAATTCCGTTGACGGCAAGTAATGATAAAATTAATAATTTCTCTTTACCTATGCCGTATCAGTCAAGTTTGGGGACCTTTGATGTCATTACTGGGCTGGATCTAGCGATTAAAAAATGGGAATTTAGCACCGCTGTCCAAATTCCGTTAAACCAAAATAAAAATTCCTATTTGAGTCAATTGGCTCCTACCGATAAGTTTGATTCTACTAATTTATTGGAACGCAAGTCGGATGTTTTATTTAGAGCAACTTACAAGATTAAAACGGAAAACCAAAAGTTCATCTTTAGACCCAATGTTTTATTCATATATCATTTAGGAAAAGATAGTTTTGAGAATGTTTTTGGACAAAGACAAACCATTCAAAATTCGGAAGGCTTAACCATTAATGGTAATTTAATTACATCTTATAGATTAAGCGAAAAGAACTATATAGAAGCTTCTATCGCAACTCCATTTGTAGTAAGAGAGGTAAGACCAGATGGACTAACCAGAGCCTTTACGATTGGATTGAGTTATAAACGCAATTTTTAAAAACATGATTAAAAACTATTATTTTATAATTCTTTTATTGGCATCGTTTTCGAATTTTGCCCAAAAAGTAATAGCAGAAGTAAACTTCTCTAAAGAAAAAGTACCACTAGAATTTGTGTATTTACCCAATTTGGATCATTTGGTTGTACAAAGCGGACAAAAAACGAAGAAGGTGTATGGAAACATTATAAAAGATGTAAGTAGTTATGATACGGCTGGTTTTGTTGAAAAAATAATTTCTAACGATACATTAGTGAATTGTGTTTTTTCGCCCATTGAAAGCGCTTTTTTAATCGCTAAAAAACCTGTTGGAAATAATTTTCCTGAAGAATACAAATTAGTGCTAGACGGCCAGTCTACTAAATATTTCAAGTTAAAATCCGGGTTTCGATATTTTAACGATATCTATGGTTTTAATATTAGCAATCAAAAAAATGAATACAAAATTGATTTGCAAAATGACGATCTTAATTTGGAAGTGCTTGATATTTTTTCCAATAGAACTCAAAAATACAAATTGGAAAAACCCAACCTATCGCGTTTGGAAAACAAAGTAACTACAACCTATAAGGAAGGATTGAATTTTGATGTCAGAATTAATGAAGACAATATTGGCATTATTACCAAATCCATCAATAAAAATTACAAATCAGCAACACTCTATAGAACCATTTATGATTTATCGGGTGTTCGAATAAACGATTTGTCTTATATCGTAAGTGTTCCAAGTCATTATTTGATTTATTCTAATAACGGAGGTGGCGTTATTACCCAAAATGGGGAGGAATCCAGAATTAGTGATTTGGCTATCAATAATTTTGTAATTGATAAAGAAACGGGCGATTTGTTCGTGTATGGATTGTATGGGAATGAAGGGAAATCGGCCAATTATTTGAAAAATATTCCACTTGGCGTATATGTCTTTAAGTTTGACAAGAGAGGAAAACAGGTTTGGGAATCTACTCAAGAAATAGCCGATATCACTGGGTTTAATCAGCTGCAAGAAATACAAAATATTCAATTGAGTTTAAAAATAAGAAAAAATGATGTACTGGTTTCTGTCAGTTCGGTAGCTAATGAAGGGTATTTGGATTTTATCATTCTCGATTTGATCAATGGAGAAAAAGTAAATAATGGCAAGTTGAAAGTTGTCAGAAGTGATAAAAAAGCAGAAGAGAACATTATCAAAACTGCTGAATTAGAATTCAGTGAAATTCAAAATAAAAACCTTGATAAAGAAACTATTATTGCCTCACAAATCAACAATGAAATAATGCTTTACCTGAAAAGCGCGAGTAGTAATAAAAGATTGTTCTTCAAAACATTTATCAGTAAAAAAGGGTTTTGGTTGGTGGAAACAGATAGTTTGGGTTATTATAAAATAATGTTTTTTAGTTAAGTTTTGTTTTGTTTTTTGAGAAGAGCCATCCGCATTTTGGATGGCTTTTCGAATTCTTAAACAGCTTTAATTTTTTATGAAATGTAAGATATGATACATTCTACGAGTTTGAATTTAATTGCATTAGGTATATGAACAATAATTTAAAAAATGAAATCATGGTTATACAATTTAAAAAATCGCTACTATTTAGTATAGTCTTTTTGCTTGGACTTACAGCATGCGGACAGATAAAAGAAAAGGAGAGTATTGTTGATGTTTCCAACATTGAAAAGCATCACAAATACTATTCAAATACTGATAAAACTAAATTAAATTTAAGCGATGTTGAATGGAAAAAAATTCTTCCTGAAGATCTATATTTAGTATCAAGAAAAGCCAATACAGAAGCTTCTTTTACAGGTAAGTATTGGGATTATACCGGTAAAGGGACTTATTATTGTGCTGCTTGCGGAAATAAATTGTTCCGCTCCGATGCAAAATTTGCTAGTCAATGTGGTTGGCCTAGCTTTTTTGAACAAGTTGATAAAAGTAGTATTGTTTTTAAAGATGATAACTCCTATAGAATGAATAGGATAGAGGCTTTGTGTGGAAGATGTAGTGGGCATTTAGGTCATTTGTTTGATGATGGTCCAGAGCCAACAGGTAAGCGTTATTGCATGAACTCGATTGCACTTGATTTTGAACCAGATCAAAAAAAGTGAAGTAAAAGGAAGTCGGCTTTTTAGCTGACTTTCTTTTTTACCATAATCATTGATGCTAATTGAAACAAAGCTAATACTAGAAAAATAATCCAAATGTACTGAGTAAGCGGAAAATGATAATTCGAATAATTTATGGCCTTCGAGAGACTTATAACTAAGGTGAGCATGCCCGAAAAAGTTCCAATAATTGCTCCTACTAAATAAAAAGTAGTTTGTGGCTTGGAGGATATGGAGATGTATGATTCATTAAGCAAATACAAATTCCAACTAAACCAGAAGGGAATTTGCGCAAAATTAAGAAGACTTAAAAGAAGTCCAGTCAGTAAAGGATACAACAATAAGCCGTCTTTATTCAATATTGAGGAAGTGCTAGTGATTTCCGACTCATTATTCGAATAAAAACTGAAAGCTAGGAATAACAAAAAGACAATAGTGAATATCGAAATTCGTTGTTTCCATTTACTATTTAAGCTTAGTTTTTTGGCAAGTTTTAGGGTTAAATAGATGACAACACCTTCAACAGCCACCACGCCTAAAAGGTAGTATAGTACCGACGAGATATTTTTTTCAGAATAAAATTCAAGACCTATTACATTCAAATAGCCAAGTGGTACTGAGCCTACAAAGCTCACCACCAAACCAACCATAGTATTTTTTAAACAATTCAATTTAAAAATTGGTTATAATATTAAAATGATTTTGATGGATTCTATATTCCATCATTCCGTCTTTGTGATTTAGATATGGAATTCCTTTTTGATGGTTTAACTGCGATATTTCAAACATATACTTGATGTGTCTTGCTAATTCTTTCCAGGCAAAAAATATCGAATGCTTCGGATCGTAAATATGGGTGGGTTCACTTGCGGCACCATTTAATTCTACTACAGAAAAATTAATGCCTTTTTCAAGGTCTTCCCAGGAATGATACATCAAATCCATTCGGCCAAAATAAAAACCGTTAATTTGCTGACACATGTCGTCGATAACTGTCGTAAGTTCTGGAGTGATGCAATGACTCAAGTCGATAAATTTTGCACCGCGACAATGATTTCCATAGGGAACAAGATTGCGTTTTTCATTGGGAAGCAACACATCGTTTAGTTGGTCTTGGTATTCTTTTTTAAGATTATCCAACTGGAGTTCGTGTCGTGGATTTTGTTTGATTAGTGCTTCCATGGTACTTTTCCCATCACCCGTAACGATAAGATGTTCTTTTCCAACAATACCTGTAATTCTTCCTTTTGTTTCATTAGGATAGCGGACATAGAAAATGCCAATCTCATTTTCATACGGAATTAAATCTTGCAGCAAATAATCAAAATTGGCTTTAGAATGGTATTCAAATAAATCGTCTATAGTATCTATTTTTTTTACTGCAGAACCCCTTAAACCAATATCAGGTTTTGCGATAAGTGGCAACTGAATTTTTGACTGGTCAAGTAGGCTTTTGACTTTTTCTAAGGCTATTTTTTGATGGACAAATTCTGTTTTGGGGTAAAATTGTTGCGGAATTAAACCATAGATTTCTCTTTTACTATCATTGATGAATCCGCCGTTTTTCATCGTTGGATTGCAAGCATTAAAAAAGAAAATAGTTCTGGCTTTCATGGCATAATACAGCCAAAGAAAGTATATAGGGATGTATACAATCTTAAAAGGCCAATATTCCCAATGGGTGAGTTTGTGTATAAATAGTTTCATCTTACAGTACTAAAAAAGTGTTTTCGAATTTCGTTTGGTCAATTAAATCCAAATAAGTAAACGAAAGTTTGTTTTGATTGATTAGCGTTTGGCTGATACTTTGGGTCATCATATTTTGATTTCGATTAATCACCAATCCGTTTTCTTTGTCTTCTGTTTCGGTATATTGATGAAAATGGAGCATTTCTTCCGGAGAAACAGTTTCTTTTGTAGCTAAAAATTCAGAAAACCACTCTTCTCTGATGGTTCTAATTTCTTTTGGATATAAAGTAACCGAAGACCAAATGTAATTTTTGGAACTGTCCAATTTGATAGTTTCCTTTTTGATTTCGTCCCAGCGCAATTGGTACAATTCGTTATTCGAATAATACACAAGCGTGAAAGGTTCAATGTTTTCTAAATCAATAGTGTTCCAATGTTCCAGACAGTTTTCCGCACCGATTATATCCAAGACAATTAATCCTCTGCTTCTGCGGTAGGCTGATTTTGGAATATGTTTTTCTGAAGCGCCATTTAACAATACTAACACATCTCCAATTTCATCTACAGCATACCAAGTACCTCCTGCTTTTGGGTCTTTGGAAAAGAAAATTTTTTTGGATTGAATTAAATAGGTTTTGGGAATAATTGATTTTGGCCGCACAATTTTTTCATCACGATTGGATGTAATGATGTGTTTACCATGGCTGTTTACAAAAGTTACTGTGCACATTGTTTTCTATACTCGATGGTTGAAGGCGCTACGCCAAAATATTCATTAATTTCGATATAATTGATTTGTAAAACAGCGACTTTTATTAAGGCTTGGTGGTGAATGCAATGTTCTAGATTGTAGAGCATTTCCCTAAAGTAATTGGTTTCTATTACAATGCTATTTCCTGAAACCGTATGTTCTAATTCTAATTTTTTATTAGGATTTTCAATGGATGCAATCACTTTTTCAATCATCGAAATGGCCAATTCGTTATTCGTTTGAATAAGTTTGTTTCGTTCCCGATGATCGTAATTCAGATGCCCCGTTTCATAGGCGTTTATAACACTTTGAAATAATTCTATGATGTGACGAGAATGTTCACCAATTGTGGCTCCACTTAAGGAATCTATTGGCTTTGTATAATCTTCGTTGGTAAGTTGTTCAATTACCTTTTTTAATTCGTGAAGTGTGTTTTTAATTCCAATAAAATCCATTAATTTTTTTTTTAAATTAGTTTAAGTTTAAAATCATTTTTGTACTGAAATACTAAAATACTGCTACAAAAAAGCACTATTAGCGACAGCATAAATAAAGTGCCTCCGTCATTCATAACTTCAATTCCCAAAATTGTTAGATGAGAAATTGCAGCCACCAGCATTGTCCCAAAGGCCATAATAGCGGCATATAGTTTTGTTTTATTGACAAACAATAATATTGAAATAATCAATTCTATAATTCCTGAACCAATTCTGCCATAGGGTTCTGCCCCTAATTTAGTAAAGATATACACAGATTCGTCACTTCCTGAAAATTTAAATAGTAAAGTCTGCAATAATATTACCGCCACAACAATTTTTAATATCAAATTAATATACGATGTTTTCATGATTTTGGTTTTAATTGTATATTTTTTTCCAATTAGCATTGGCCTTTGCTTTTAGGTTTGTTTCATCTTTATTCCAAGTTTTTAAGGTATTATTAAAGTAAGCATTATAGTACAAATACAATTTTCCATCAATAATCTTGAAAGTTTCGGGGTTAATACTTACTTTGTCTCCATATGCGCCCATAGCATAAGCACACCAACCTCCGTATTGAGGTTCGAATGCCGCAGCGTTTTTTAAGAATGCCTCTTTGTTTTCTTTTGTGGAAAAATAATAAGTAATACCCTCATGAGTCGCTGCCCATTCTTTTTTTCCTTTTATGGCTTTGTTTTGTTTAAAGTAGGAAACAGGATCATAGCCTTGTAAAGCCAATTTGTTCTCTACATTAAAAGCGGTAATTTTTTTAGATTGATTTTGTGCGTTCCCCACTATTGAAAGTGTAAAAACGACTAGAAGAATTAATTTTTTCATAGCTTATTTATTTATTTATGATGTAAAGGTATAGCAATGAAAAAGGTACAAATGTCAGGTATTTTACATTACGTGAGATTTTATAGCAACTTTTGGAAAAGCGTATAATTAGGGACTATTATTTCTTTTCTACCATATTGAATAATACCGCTTTCTTCAAATTCATTGAGTAGGCTAGTGGCTGTTTGTCTTGAAGTACAAATAATTTGTGCGATATCATTTTGGGTGAGGTAATTTTCAAGTACTACTTTTTCGCCTTCTTTTTTTCCTTCTCTCTCCATCCAATCGTTTAAAAAAGTAAGCAGCCTCGATTTGGCATCTTTAGAGACTAAATTGGCATAATTGTTTTTGATGCGCTTCATTTTTAAGCCCACAAATTTGGTGTATCCTAAGGCAAGACTGGGGTTTCGCATCATTAAATCTTCAAAATCAGACAACAAAAAACTACAAATGGAAACTTCATCGGTGAGTGCTTTGGCATATTCGTTCGAGTTTGTATCACTTTCCAAAGTCAATTCTCCAAATAAATCACCTTTAAGAATAATGTCTTTTATCGTTTCATTTCCTTCTTCGTCAACTGCCACTATTTTTATACTTCCTCTTTTCAGTAAAAAGATTCTAGGGACTTCTGAATTAGAAAAATAAATAATTTCCCCTTTTAATGCTTTTTTGAAACCCACAATAATGCACAACTGCTTAATTTGAGCGAAACTCAGCGTTCTGAAAAGTTTATGATCTCTTAAATACCAATATTTTAATTCTTCATACATAGGCTAAAATTATTACCTGCTTTTTTTATTGGATAAGCAAAGTGCTACAATTTCTTCAATTCTTTTTTTTCTTGTTTCTTCACGCTTGGCCTGATTTAACCAATACAAATAGCTTTTGCGATAGGAGGTACTGAAGTTTTGGTAATTTTCTAAGGCTTTGGGATTTTGTTTAAAAGCGAATTCTAAATCCTCGGGAACTTCATGATTTTCAACGGCATCAAGTGATGTCCAAGAGCCGTTTTGTTTTGCAATTTCAATTTTTTGAAAACCACTTTCGTGCATGAGTCCTGCTTCCGTTAATTTTTCGATATAGTTTTTGTTGACTTTGCTCCAGACACTTTTATCTTTTCTGGGTCCGAAGGCTTGCTTTCGCCTTTCTTCATCTAATTTTCTGACTGTCGAATCAATCCAACCATAGCACAAAGCAACTTGAACCGCTTCTTCCCAACGCATACTTTCAAATGGACTGTCAACACGATAAAAAATGAGTTCTACCCCTAAACAAGTAGTGTGATTTTCATGTAGCCATTCGCGCCATTCCTGAGCGTTTTTAAAGTAGAGGAGGGGTTTTGACATAATTATTTAATAATCGCAGTACACGCCACTCTGCCACCAGCGTTACCGGTAGGTTGTGTTGTAAAATCATCGGCACCTTTGTGTACAATTATGCTTTTGCCAATAATATTTTTAGTTTCATCCTCGCAGCCAATACACCATTCATTGGTAGAAAATTGAATAGTTCCATTACCATTGGCATCGGCGGTGAAATTGCCAATATCTCCTTTATGATGTTCTTCTGCGCCCCATTTCCCATGTTTTTTAAAAGTTGGATTCCAGTGTCCACCTGCAGAGGAGGCATCTGGAGCAGAGCAATCTGATTTTTCATGGATATGAATGGCGTGTTCCCCGGGAGTTAATCCTTTTATATTGGCGACAAAAGTCACTACACCATTTTTTTCAGTAAAAGTGGCAGAACCAGACACTTGCGTATCACTTTTAGGTTGTAACATTAAAACCAATTCTTTTTGGTTGCCCGAAGCGGTTTTACAGGCAAAAACAAATAAAACTAGAACAGTAGTTACAAAGAGGAACTTTTTCATGAGGTAAAATTTAATAGGTTAAAGTTACATAAAATACTTATAAAGAAAAAAGCCACAGCAGAATTAACTGCTGTGACCTTTTCCACCAAACTAATTAAAATTTATTTTTAGAAGCAGTAGCTGTTTTCTTCTACTAATTTAGAAGCGATTGTTTCTCTTAATGCTACTACGTTAGGCATGTTTACGTATTTTGTAAAACGACGTAAGCCCATTAACATCATGCGTTGTTCGTCACCTTCGGCGAAAGAAGCAATACCTTCTTTTCCTTTTTGCGTGATGATATCTACGGCATTGTATAAGTATAATTGTGCCATAGCGATTTGTTCTTTTACGTTTTCAGCACCTTTTGATTTTGCTAATTTTTCGGTACGTAAAATTCCAGATTCTGCCATATAGATTTCAATCAACATATCAGAAGCCGCCATTAATAATTGTTGGTGTGCTTCTAAATCCGGTCCGTATTTTTGAACCGCTGCACCAGCCACCATTAAGAATGATTTTTTCAATTTGCCGATTAATTCTTTTTCTTCCGCGAATAATTCAGAATAATCAGGTGTATCGAAATCTGGAATACCCATTAATTCTTCCGCCACTTTCATAGCAGGTCCTAATAAATCGACATGCCCTTTCATTGCTTTTTTCACAAGCATACCTACAGAAAGCATACGGTTGATTTCGTTCGTTCCTTCGTAGATACGAGCGATACGAGCATCTCTCCAAGCCGATTCCATTGGAGTGTCTTCAGAGAATCCCATTCCACCAAAGATTTGAATTCCTTCGTCAGCACAGTTTTGGATATCTTCTGAAACCGCCACTTTCAAAATAGAACATTCGATCGCGAATTCTTCCACCCCTTTTAATTCTGCTTCTTGATGACTTGCACCTTCTGCTTCACGAGCGATGATTCGGTCTTCAATGCTTTTTGCAGCGCGGTAAGATGCCGATTCTCCTACATAAGCATTGGTAGCCATAGTTGCTAATTTAGAACGAATAGCACCAAAACTAGAAATTGGAACATTAAATTGTAGTCTTTCATTAGCATATTTTACTGAAGCAGTAATGGTACGACGTTGTGCATCTAAACAAGCAGCTGCCAATTTGATACGACCAACATTTAAAGCATTCATCGCAATTTTGAAACCTTCGCCTTGTCCTGCTAGCATGTTTTCTAATGGAACTTTAGTATCAGCAAAGAATACCTGACGGGTAGAAGACGCACGAATTCCTAATTTGTGTTCTTCTTCGTTCATCGTAATTCCGTTGCTTGGATCATTTTCTACGATGAAACCTGTAATATTTTTATCATCACCAATTCTAGCAAAAACGATGAAAACAGAACAGAATCCTGCATTAGAAATCCACATTTTTTGCCCAGTAATTTTATAGTGTGTACCATCTTCTGAAAGAACGGCTTTAGTTTTTCCTGAATTGGCATCCGATCCTGCGCCAGGTTCTGTTAAACAGTATGCACCAAACCATTCGCCAGAAGCTAATTTAGGAACGTATTTTTTCTTTTGTTCTTCTGTACCATACAAAGTTATTGGCATCGTTCCAATTCCGGTGTGTGCTCCGAAAGCAGTGGAAAACGATCCAGTTGCTCCCGAGATATAATCACAAACCAACATTGTAGAAACGAATCCCATTCCTAATCCGCCGTAAGCTTCAGGAACCGCAACACCTAAAAGTCCTAATTCACCTGTTTTGCGCATGCATTCTTCGGTAAATTTGTAATCTTTTTTCTCAAAACGATCTTTGTTGGGCCAAATTTCTTTGTCAACAAATTCCTTTACGGTATCACGCATCATGATTTGTTCTTCCGAAAAATCTTCAGGAGTAAAAACATTTTCACATTTTGTTTCTTTAACAAGGAATTGACCTCCTCTTGTAATATCTTCCATAACTCTTGATTGTATTTTTAGTTTTTTGTTGATTTTTATAATAATTCGAAAATACCAGCAGTTCCCTGACCTGTACCTACACACATGGTTACCATTCCGTATTTGTTACCACGACGTTTCATTTCGTCAAATAACTGAACCGATAATTTTGCTCCTGTACATCCTAGCGGGTGACCTAAAGCAATCGCACCACCGTTTACGTTGATGATTTCTGGATTTAAGTCCAATTCACGGATTACGGCTAATGATTGTGCAGCAAAGGCTTCGTTTAACTCGAATAATTCGATATCAGAGATTTTTAAACCCGCTTGTTGTACCGCTTTTGGAATGGCTTTTACTGGACCAATACCCATAATTCTTGGTTCAACACCAGCCGAAGCAAAGTTTACCAAACGTGCGATTGGTTCAAGGTTTAATTCTTTAACCATTTCTTCACTCATGATTAAAACGAAAGCGGCTCCATCACTCATTTGAGAAGAGTTTCCTGCCGTAACCGAACCATCAGCAGCAAAAACAGGTTTTAAACTCGCTAATGCTTCCACAGAAGTTCCTAATCTTGGTCCTTCATCTTTAGTAACAGTATATGATTTTGTTTCTTTTTTACCTGCTTCATTTAAGAACGTTTGTTCAACAGTTATTGGAGCAATTTGAGCATCAAATTTACCTTCAGCTTGAGCTTTTAATGCTTTCATGTGTGATTGGTAGGCAAATTCATCTTGATCAGCACGAGAAACATTGAATTGTTTAGCAACCGCTTCGGCCGTTAAACCCATTCCCCAGTAATAATCTTCGTGACCTGCAGCTGCAGCTTTATAATCTGGAGTTGGTTTGTAACCACCCATTGGAATATAACTCATACTTTCTGCTCCACCAGCAATGATACATTGTGCCATTCCCGATTGGATTTTGGCAGTTGCCATTCCTATAGTTTCTAGGCCAGATGCACAGTAACGGTTTACGGTTACTCCAGGCACATCGTCTACTTTTAATCCCATTAATGAAATTAAACGACCCACGTTTAATCCTTGTTCTGCTTCCGGCATGGCATTTCCAACCATCACGTCGTCAATTCTTGTCTTGTCAAAACCTGGTAATTGTGCCATCAAATATTCGATAGTTTCGGCAGCCAATTCATCAGGTCTTTTAAAACGGAACAATCCTTTTGGAGCTTTACCAACGGCTGTTCTATATCCTTTTACTATATATGCTGTTTTCATTTTCTAGTTTCTTAGAGGTTTTCCTTTAGTTAACATAAATTGGATACGCTCCAATGTTTTTCTTTCCGTACAAAGTGATAAGAAAGCTTCTCTTTCTATATCCAATAAGTATTGTTCTGTTACCAATGTTGGTTCTGATAAATCGCCACCCGCCATTACATAGGCTAATTTGTTAGCTATTTTCTGATCGTGTTCTGAAATATATTGTCCAGCTACCATTTGATCGGTTCCTACTAAGAACATCCCTAAAGCTTGTTTTCCTAATACTTTGATATCCTTGCGACGTGCAGGTTGTGTATAACCCGCTTCTGCCATTAATAAAGCGTGTTTTTTAGCTTCTGCAATCTGACGGTCTTTGTTTATCACTACCACATCTTTTCCTTTTTGTAAGATTCCTAAATCGAAGGCTTCATAAGCAGAAGTGGCTACTTTTGCCATACCGATAGTTAGGAAGTATTCTTGAAGAACGTTTAATTCAACATCGTTTTTACGGAAAGTATCAGCAGCACGTAACGCCATTTCTTTAGAACCACCACCACCAGGGATAACTCCAACTCCAAACTCTACCAATCCGATATACGTTTCTGCAGCAGCAACTACTTTGTCAGCATGCATTGAAAGTTCGCAACCACCCCCTAAAGTCATTCCATGCGGAGCAGAAATTACTGGAATTGAAGAGTAACGGGCACGCATCATCGTGTCTTGGAACATTTTGATGGCCATATTCAACTCGTCGTATTCTTGTTCCACAGCCATCATGAAAATCATTCCGATATTAGCCCCAACTGAGAAATTAGCGCCTTGATTTCCGATGACTAATCCGTTGTATTCTTTTTCTGCTAAGTCGATCGCTTTGTTGATTCCTTGAAGAACGCCACCACCGATGGTATTCATTTTAGAGTGGAATTCTAAGTTTAAGATTCCGTCACCAATATTATGAACAGTACAATCGGCATTACCCCAAACTTTTTTCGTTTCACGAATGTTGTTTAAGATGATGAATGCATCTTGTCCTGGAACTTTAGCTTGTGATTTAGAGCTAATGTTATAAAAATGAGTAGCCCCTTCTTTAACAGTGTAGAAAGAAGTATTTCCACTCGCAATCATGTCATTAACCCAAGCAGCTGGTTCATAACCTTCCGCTTTCATTAATTCGATACCTTTTTGAACACCGATGGCATCCCAAATTTCGAAAGGACCATTTTCCCACCCGAAACCAGCTTTCATAGCATCGTCAATTTTGTAAAATTCATCCGTAATTTCAGGAACTCTATTGGAAACATAAGCAAACATAGAAGAAAATGATTTTCTATAGAATTCTCCTGCTTTGTCCTTTCCTTTTACTAATACTTTGAATCTATCGATAGGTTTTTCAATCGTTTTTGTCATTTCAAGCGTAGCAAAAGACGCTCTTTTATTTGGACGATATTCTAAAGTGTTTAAGTCTAATGACAGAATATCTTTGCCTTCTTTTTTGTAGAAACCTTGACCCGTTTTGCTTCCCAACCATTTGTTTTCCATCATTTTTGTGATGAAATCAGGAAGTTTGAATAATTCGTGTGCTTCGTCGTTTGGACAGTTTTCGTAGATTCCATTCGCAACATGTACTAATGTATCTAATCCAACCACGTCAACAGTACGGAAAGTAGCCGATTTTGGACGGCCAATAACCGGTCCAGTTAATTTATCTACTTCTTCGATAGTCAATCCCATATCTTTCACCAAGTGGAATAAACTTTGAATTCCGAAGATTCCGATACGGTTTCCAATGAATGCTGGTGTATCTTTTGCGACTACAGACGTTTTTCCTAAGAATTGTTCACCGTAGTTATTTAAGAAGTCCAATACTTCTGTAGAAGTTTGCGGACCAGGAATAATTTCAAATAATTTCAAATAACGAGCAGGGTTGAAGAAGTGTGTGCCGCAGAAATGCTTTTGGAAGTCTTCGCTTCTACCTTCACTCATAAATTTTATTGGAATTCCAGAAGTATTAGAAGTAATTAAAGTACCTGGTCTTCTGTGTTGGTCGATTTGCTCAAACACTTGTTTTTTAATATCCAAACGTTCTACAACCACTTCGATAATCCAATCTACATCTTTGATTTTAGCAATATCATCCGTTAAATTCCCAGTGCTGATTCGATCGGCAAATTTTGGATGATAAATAGGAGAGGGTTTCGATTTTAAAGCTGCTGCCAAACTATCGTTTACGATACGGTTGCGTACCACTTTACTCTCTAGAGTTAGACCCTTTTTTTGCTCAACTTCGTTAAGTTCTCTAGGAACAATGTCTAAAAGCAAAACTTCGACACCGATATTTGCAAAATGACAAGCAATACCTGAACCCATAATACCGGACCCAACGACTGCTACTTTTTTAATTACTCTTTTCATTTTTTAATTATTCTGGTTGATTGAATATATTTTTATCTTGAATTAATTCGTTAATTACGTCGGCTACTTCCATAAAGTGCTCAATTTTTTCAGTGGAAATATTTTTTCGGACCGTTTCGTTAAATTGCAATACCGTTTCTTTTGAAAGGGCTCTTTTTTGTTTCCCTTCTTCGGTTAAATAAATAAGCACACCGCGACCGTCATTAGGATTTGGTTTTCGGTAAATCAAACCTTTTTCTTCCATTGATTTAAGTGTACGGGTCAAACTTGTCGGTTCCATACCCATGCGGCTACTTATATTAGTTGATGGCGTTCCATCTTCTTTATCGATACTTAAAAGGGCAAATCCTACAGCCATTGAACCGCCGTATTTTGTTGCTTCTTCGTTGTACATTCTAGACACTGCTTGCCAAGTAGCTCGAAGTACATAATCTATAGTTTTATCTTTCATGTTTGGAAATTCTATTTTCTAAAAGTCATATATGGTACCGCTTTTTTTTAACTAATTTTTACTAGTTACGATTTCATATTTGAAATTGAAAAATCAAATATACAAAAAAATACTATGCGTGCATAATAAATTTATATTTTTTTTCAGATTATCTCTTAAATAAAAAACTCCCTTATTGGAGGGAGTTTTAGCGATATAAGGTTTTGAATTTTATTTGAATTTGCCCAATATAAAACCGACTGCACCACCTACGCCGGTTCCCATAAGGATATTCACTACAGAATCAATAGCAAAATTTTGTATGTTTAACTGCATTCCAGAATACATAAAAAAGTTCATCGATAATCCATAAAAGAAACCAATGATTGCACCAGCCATTGCTCCAGAAGCAAAAGTGGTAATGCCTGCCCATTTGTTAAAGATATAAGAAATCAAAAAGCCAAAGGTTAAACAGCCCATAGCAATGAAACTCATTTTCATGTCTGGAGTGGGTGGATAAAGTGTAGGGAACACTACTTGGTAAAATAAACCACCTAAAATGAAATTGGCGATACCGCCCACAATTCCTCCGATAATAAAATTTTTTAAATTCATCTTTATTTGTTTTTGGTTAGTCTTGTGAATTTAAGAAAATTATTTAACAAACTGATTGTTAGGTAATTATTTTTTAGGATGGAAATTATTTTGGTCTACATCTTTTAGGAATTTGATTACTCCTGGAATGTATGTTTTTTGATCGTCATATTGGGAAAGGTGACTTCCGTTGGCGCAAAATAAAAAACGTCCGTTTTGCACTTCTTTCGACATCCATTCCATATGTTTTGGATCCATAGTGTCGTGCTTAGCTCCAATGACTAGGGTTGGAACAGTAATCGTTTTTAGTTGGTCTTTTACATCCCAATTCTTTAAAGTAGCATCTCCTGTAATTCCGAATTCACTCGGGCCTTGCATATAAATATATACATTAGGGTTCATGTGTTTAAAACAACGATTGACTGCTTCTGGCCATTCGTTTAATGGTTTTCTCAGAATGTGTTCCGTGTAATAATATTTGAAAAGGAGATCAGCATATTTTGGATTCTTATAATCTTTGTTTTTTTCAAACGTTTTGATTTGTTCAAAGACTTCTTTTGGAAGTTTTGGCCCTAATACTTCTTCTGCATATTTGTTATATTCAGGAGCGCTGGCCATCATGTTGGAAATGATGAGTCCCTTTAAATTGTTTTGGTATTTGAAGGCATACTCCATGGCAAGAATTCCGCCCCAAGATTGTCCTAACAAATAGAAGTTGTCTTTGTTTAAACCAAGTGCGATTCTGACTTGTTCTACTTCTTCTACAAAACGTTCGTTGGTCCACAGGCGAGTATCATTTGGTTGATCGCTGTAATAGGAACCTAATTGATCATAATAGATGTATTCAACCCCTTCATTAGGAAAGAAACCATCAAAGCATTCGTATAATTCGTGTGTTACGCCTGGACCACCATGAAGTAGCAGTACTTTGATTTTAGGATTGTTACCTACACGTTTTGTCCACACTTTAAATTCGCCAGCAGGAGTTTTAATCGGAATCATTTTGATCCCGCCTGTGGCTTGGTCGTCTCTTTGAGAGAAGTCTAAGTAGTCGTTCTTACAATTGTCTTCCTTGTTTTTACAACCCGACAATAGTACTGTGAATAGTGAAAAACAAAGAAGTAATTTAAGTTTCATAACGGGTGGTTTTTAGTTGTATATTCTGTCGTAAAGACCTTTGTATTTTTCAAGGACTACTTTACGTTTTAATTTTAAAGTTGGTGTAAGGTGTCCCGCTGGAATTGTCCATAGATCAGGAGTCAATTCAAAGCGTTTGATTTGCTCCCAATTTCCGAATTTTTTATTCAATTCGTTTACTTCTTCCTGAATTCTATCGATTACTTTTGGATTACTGATGATTTCTTCATTGGTTTCTCCTAAAGTAATGTTATGTAGTTTGGCCCATTCTTTTACAAAATCGAAAGCAGGTTGAATGAAGGCTGCCGGCATTTTTTGTCCGTCGCCAATAACCATAATTTGCTCGATAAAACGAGATTGTTTCATGGTATTTTCTAAAAGCTGAGGTGCAATATATTTTCCACCAGAGGTTTTAAACATTTCTTTTTTACGATCGGTAATTCGAAGGAAACCATCCTTGTCAAATTCTCCAATATCTCCCGTATGAAAATAACCCTCTTTGATGACTTCGGCGGTTTGTTTTTCATCTTTGAAATAACCCATCATCACATTAGGTCCTTTACAAAGTATTTCTCCATCTTCAGCAATTTTCACTTCAACGTTTTTAATCAGTTTTCCAACTGTCCCAACCCTGAAGTTACCATTACGCATATCATTTACAGAAATAACAGGAGAAGTTTCGGTTAATCCGTATCCTTCCATAACAGGCATTCCGGCTGCGGCAAAAACACGCGTTAATCTAGGTTGTAATGCAGCACTTCCCGAAACCATGACTTGAATATTTCCTCCCAATCCTTCTTTCCATTTACTAAAGATGAGCTTGCGTGCAATTTTAAGCTGAAATTCGTACCACCAACCGTTTTGGCCATAAGGTTCAAATTTTAATCCTAAATCAATTGCCCAAAAGAAAAGTTTCTTTTTAATTCCAGTTAATTCGGCACCCTTGGCATATATTTTGTCGTATACCTTTTCTAAAAGCCTTGGTACTACTGAAAAAACATCCGGTTTAACCTCTTTAAAGTTATCGGAAATTTTATCTAACGATTCTGCAAAATAGATTGAGATAGAATTGTATTGGTAGATATATAAAATAACTCTTTCAAAGATATGGCAAATAGGTAAAAAGCTCATTGCTTTGTTATTTCCTGCTGCTAAAGGAATTCTTTCGTTACTGTCTAAAACATTAGAAACAATATTGTTGTGAGACAACATAACGCCTTTTGGTTTACCAGTAGTTCCTGAAGTGTAGATGATCGTTGCTAAATCGGTTGGTTTTACGTTGTTTTTTCTTTCTTCCACATAATTTTGAGTAGAAGTATCTTTTCCAATCGCTAATAGATCAGACCAATGTTTTTCGCCTGGTATTTCGTTGAAAGTGTAAACTCCAATTAATGAAGGCACATTTCCCTTGATCGCATTAAGTTTCTTTAAAACTTCTAAATCAGAAACAAAACAATATTTTGATTCGGAGTGATTTAAAATATATTCATAATCTTCTTCTGAAATCGTTGGGTAAATAGGAACAGTTTGTGCGCCAGTTTGAAGCACTCCGATGTCCATAATATTCCATTCAGTTCTATTATTGGAAGAAATAATTGCAATTTTATCATTTTTTTCAACACCTATAGTAATAAGCGCTCTTGATAAGGCATTGGCTTTGTCAATGTATTCTTGAGTAGAGGTTTTAACCCATTCTCCATTTTGCTTAGTGACTAAAGCGTCAGGTAAATTTTGTTTATCTAGTTGATAATAAGGGAAATCAAATAAGCGGGTAATGTTGGTCATTCTATAAATAGGTATTGTTAATCAATGCAAATTAAGTAAATTTAATAAGAACCACAATAAAATATTACTTTTTGAAATCGATTGAAAGAGAATTTACACAAAAACGAGTACCCGTTTTGGTTGGACCATCATCAAAAACATGCCCTAAATGTCCGCCGCATTTGGCGCATAAAATCTCAGTTCGCTGCATTCCGTAAGTTGTATCTTTTTTGTACTCTACTTTTCCTGGAATCGCTTCATCAAAAGAAGGCCATCCGCATTCTGATTTGAATTTGGCATCACTTTTAAATAAAGGCTCTTGACACGCTCCGCAGGCATAGGTTCCTTTTTCAAAATGCAAATTGTACTCACCAGTATGGGCAAATTCGGTTCCTTTTTCTCTAAGTATTCTATAACGTTCTTCGCCTAATTGGGCTTTCCATTCGGCATCAGTTTTTACAATTTCATATTCCATAGGTTTCTTTTTTGATGTTCTTTTTTCCTGACCAATACACGATTGAATGCTTAAAAATAAAAATAATACGAGGTATTTAGATAGATTATTCATGGATAAAAGTTAGGGTTTTAATAATTACTTTTTCATCTCCTAATATTTTACGATGACCTAATTTTTGAGTAACGAACATTTCTCCATTGGATAAATGCTTGTGAATGTTAATTCCACAGCTAATAGGTACTTCGTAATCGTTCTCATCATGTATGACTAGGGTCGGAATTTTCACTTCTTTAGCAGCTACATGTGCAGCGTAATTTTCCATTGGTTCTCCAAAATTTTTCTCAAAAAGGAGTCTCATTTTTTCCGCTATTATCGGTTTTAATTGTAGCTTTCTAACGAATTCATGAAGGATGTCAATGATTTTATCACCACTTCCAATCACTACTAATTTTTTAAGTTGTAAACCTCTTTTAACCGAGTTTAATAATGACATGCCACCAAGCGAATGTCCAATTGCAAATTCAAAAGGGCCATAAAGTCTTTCCAATTCTAAATTGGTTGCAATAAATTCTGGCATTAGTGTCGTGGTAGTTCCTGATTTTCCATGGGCAGGAGCATCATAACTAATAGTGGAATATCCTTTGGCCACTAATTCATCAGCAAACTTGACTAATTGTGTCCCTCTACCTGACCAGCCATGAACTAAAAGTACTTTTTTAGGGCTATTCCCATAATGATAGACTACCACGCTCTTGTTGATTTTAGAAACAAAAATCTTTTCTTGTTTGGAATTCGTATCCATCTTTACCTCCCGATTCGGTGTTTTGTGTTTTATAGGAGTCGTGAAAATTTTCGCCCCAACTTTTGTGGCTAAATCAGTCGAAAAAAACTGAATTGTCTGAAGTGAATAGATTAAAAATTTGGGAACTTCAATTCCTTGTTTCTTTTTTGGCTTCAAAATAGCTTGATTAAATTATACTGCAATTTAATTCTTTTTATTTTTTGGTATGAATTTTGAATCTTAAATTAATCATAAAATACTTTAGAAGTAAGATTAGCGTTTTATCAAAAATTGCATTAATTTTACTACAGTATAAAACAAACTAAAAATGAAAAAAGGTATAGTGTTATCAGGATTGGGATTATTGTTGATAGCGGCTTGCGCAACAAATCCTTTTACAGGAGCAAAAACAATGGCATTGGTTCCGGACAGTCAAATATTTCCAATGGCGTTTCAAGAATACAATCAGTTTTTGACACAAAATAAAGTTTTGAAAGGTACAGCTGATGCTAAAAAAGTGGAAACCATAGGAACTAAAATAAAAGTGGCTGCTGAAAGGTGGTTAACTGCTAATGGAAATCCGACCTATTTAAAAGATTATGCTTGGGAATATAACCTTGTAGATAGCAAAGAAGTAAATGCTTGGTGTATGCCAGGAGGAAAGATTGTGGTGTATACAGGTATTTTACCCATTACAAAAGACGATGCTGGATTGGCAGCGGTGATGGGGCATGAAGTGGCTCACGCCTTAGCGAATCACGGTCAACAACGTATGAGTGCGGGAATGTTGCAACAAGTGGGTGGAGTAGCAGTGGCGGTAGCGACTAGTGGACAAGAAGCACAAAAACAACAAGAATTTATGCAATATTATGGATTGGCTTCTCAAGTAGGAGGGATGTTGCCTTTTAGCAGAAGTCATGAAAGTGAAGCAGATAGAATCGGATTGTTATTAATGGCCATTGCAGGTTATGCCCCTGAAAATGCAGTATATGTTTGGGAACGTATGTCGGCTAAATCGGGAGGGCAAGCCCCGCCAGAGTTTTTGAGTACGCACCCTAGTAATGAAACACGTATTAAGAATTTAACAGCAATGATTCCGGAAGTTAAAGTGGAAGCAAAAAAATTTGGTGTTACATTTAAATAAAAATACTACTTTAGGAGCCCCGATTATCGGGGCTTTTTTTATGCTTAAAACGATACTATATGCAACCATTACAAAAAGGAGATAAAAAATTATTAAATGCTTGGGCTTTCTATGATTGGGCTAATTCGGTATATAGTTTAGTGATTGCTTCTGCCATATTTCCAATATTTTACGAAGCCATTTTTGCTCAAAAAAACAGAGATTATGTAGATGTTTACGGCTATCATTTTAAAGGTACTGCCATGATAACATTTGTTACAGCATTGGCTTTTTTAATTGTAGCGTTTATTTCTCCAATCTTATCTGGTATAGCCGATTATGTGGGTAATAAATTAGCGTTCTTACGTTTTTTCTGCTACATGGGAGGGCTATCTTGTATCGGTCTCTATTGGTTTACTATTGATAATTTTTTTATTAGTTATACGATTTATTTATTTGGATTGGTAGGTTTTTGGGCAAGTTTGGTGTTCTATAACTCTTATTTACCAGACATCGCTTTTCCAGAACAACAGGACAGAGTGAGTGCACGTGGATTTTCAATGGGATATATTGGTAGTACCATTTTATTAGTTATCAATTTAGCGATGGTTATGTCGGTACCCAAAGAGGCTCCTCTAGAAGATAAAATCGAAATGATGCGTTATTCTTTTGTATTGGTGGGAATTTGGTGGATCGGATTTAGTCATATTAGCTACTATTATTTACCTAAAGGAGTTTCAACAGGACATAAAGTAACGAGAGCGGTATTGTTTGATGGGTTTGATGAGTTGAAACTAGTTTGGAAGGATGTCAAAAAAAACCTTGTTTTAAGACGTTATTTGACAAGCTATTTTGTTTTTATTATGGCGGTACAAACGGTAATGCTTGTAGCAACCTATTTTGGTGCTGAGGAAATAAATTGGGAAACTGATAGTCAAAAAACTACCGGTTTAATCATAAGTATATTGGTGATACAAATCGTTGCGGTTATTGGTGCTTTTTTAACTTCTAGAGCATCTGGAAAGTTTGGAAATATTAATACATTGATTTTTTTGAATGCCTTTTGGGTAGTTCTTTGCTTAGTAGCTTATTTTGTAGAAACGCCAAATCAATTTTATGGAGTTGCAGGTTTTGTCGGATTGGTAATGGGCGGAATTCAATCCTTAGCCCGTTCTACCTATTCAAAATTTTTGCCTGAAACAACAGATACAGCTTCGTATTTTAGTTTTTATGATGTGACCGAAAAAGTTGGTATTGTGATTGGAATGTCAGTTTACGGTATTATTTATCAAGTAACGGGTTCTATGCGAAATTCTATAGTGTTTCTTGGTATTTTCTTTGTTATTGGACTGTTATTGTTGTTGAGAGTCCCTAAAAACGATAAATAGTTAAAATATAACTTATGTCTTTATATAATCGGATAAAAAAAAGCCTCAAATCAATTTGAGGCTTTTTTTTATTACATATTTCTAATTTGCTTTAGCTTGGCTTTCCAAGTGGCTAATTCTTCCTTGTGACGCTCGATGCTTTTCTTTACTTCGGCAACAAGTGGATTGTCTTTTTTAGCATTGGCAAAAAACTGAATGTTATTTTCTAACTGAAAAATCTCATTTTGTACTTCTTCCACTTTACGTTGTAAGAACACTTTTTCATTATCTAATTTTCTTGCATCATTTTCACCTGAAAGTTGTTCCAAACGACTATTAAAACGCATCATTTCGGCTTCTTTCTTGCTAGAAGTTAAGTTTTCAAACAAACCATCTAACACTTTATTGAACTTTCCGTCTATATGACGACGAGCGAAAGGTACTTTACCAAATGATTTCCAGGTTTCAATATGTGCTTTTATCGCATCTAAATCGGTTTTATGATTCCCAGAAAATTCGAATGCTCGAACGGTTTCTAGATATTCTTTTTTCTTTTCAAATGCTTCGATTTCTACCGCTTCGTTTTCATTTTTTACGGCATGTAAACGATCAAAATAATGGTTGCAAGCGCCTTTAAATTCTGCCCAAACACTATCTGAAAATTTTCTTGGAACATGGCCAATTTGCTTCCATTCTTCCTGAATCTTTTTCATGATGGGAGTAGTGGTAGCAAAATCTTCACTTTCCATCAATTCTTTAGCTCTGGCAACTAAAGCATTTTTCTTATCTAAATTGCTTTGTTGGTCTTTTTTGATGTCTTTGTAAAAGGCATTTTTGTGGACATTGAAATTGCGTACAGCCGTTTTAAATTCAGCCCAAGTTTTTTCATTTACTTCTGTAGGAACTTTTCCAGCTTCAAAAAAAGCTTTGCGTAAGGCTTCAATTTTATTGATTTGTCCTTGCCATCCGGAATGAATTTCTACTTTTTCGGTGGCAATTTGCTCGATGGCAGCAATGATTTCTTTTTTCTTTGCTAAGTTTTCGACTTCACGTCCTCGAAGCTCTGCAAAGATCATTTCACGCTTGTCGTGCATTTGTTTGGTTACTTCGCTAAACGCATTCCAAATTTCTTCACGCTTGTCTTTAGAAACGGGACCAATTTCTTCTTTCCAAACTTTGTGTAACAATTGCAATTCTCTGAAGGCTTTCATAACATCAGCTTCTTGCAAAAGACTTTGAGCTCTTTCAATGATTTTGGTTTTCTTTTCTAAATTATGTTTAAAATCTTGGTCACGTGCTTCGCGATCTAAGTGTAGTATATCGTAGAAATTCTCGACGTGAAAATGATAGTTATTCCAAACGTGATTGTATTTATCTTTTGGGATAGGACCAGCATTTTTCCAACGTTCGCGTAAATCGTTAAACTGCTTTAGTGAATCAACAATATTTTCGTTCGGATTGATTAATGATTTTAATTCTTCAATCAAGTTTAATCGCGTTTGTAAATTCGTTTTTAAATTGGATTCTAACGATTTAAAATGCGCATTCTTCTTAGTCTTGTAATTGTTATATAAAGAATCGAATTTTGATTTTAAAGGAGAATGATATTCAAATTCTTCTTCAGTATTTGGGTTATCATGTAAAAATTCTTCTTTTTTCTCTTCGATAAAATGGTTGTATTTGGATAAAAAAGCCGACTTAATTTCTTCAACATGTTTGCTTACTGCCATGACTTTGTCAGTAGCAACTACTTCTTCAAGTGCAATGACCAGTTTGTCCATTTCCATTGCTTCATAATTTTGCATTGGAATATCGTGACTTTCTTCAATAGTTCCGTCTTCGCTGACTTCGGCGTTTAGATTTTCAATAGTTTCAATCGCTTCACTTACAATAGTTTGCGATTCTTTGCTTTCATTTCCATCTGCTTGTAGCAGGTTGTCGTGTTGTTCTTCTTGCATAATGCAGGATATTTACAGTTATTAACTGCCGAAGTTACTAAAATCGAATTAAATTCAAAAGATAAAACTGTTGTAATGCCATTTTTATTGTTGAAATAGACATTTCTTCCTTTTTTAGTGATTTTTAGGAGCTTTTTCCAGCTATTCGTTGCAATCTTTTTTACACCCGATAGGTATAAAAAAGGATTTCCTCTTTTATCTGGGCTATTATGAAGTTTTAGGTTTATTATAAAATTTGTAGTAACATTGATGTTTTGTTTACTATGCCAATCCAAGATAAAAACACAATTGAAGCCCTGGAGGATGATTATTTATACATTCAACCGTCTCAGATTACAAATTCTGGAAACGGATTATTTACGGCTATAAAAATTTATAAAGACGAAATTATTGCTGTTTTTAAAGGGGAAATTCTTAGTCCAACGGAAATTATAAAAAGAGAAGTAAAAGGAGAGGATAAGTATTTTATGGTGCTCTTAGATGGTTCAGTTTTAGATTGCATGCTAACCGATTGTTTTGCAAAATATGCTAACGATGCTTCTGGGCTTGGTAAATCATCGTTTGTCAATAATGCTAAAATTACTCTTGATGACAACGGAAATGTTTGTCTGGTGGCTACTTCAACTATAAAAGAACATCAGGAAATTTTTTGTAGTTATGGTCAAAAATATTGGAAGAAACACAAATAATCTAGCGGTTCCAAATCTCCCAGGCTTTTTCGGCTTGAAGTACCAACATTTCATGTCCGTTTTTAATAAACGCTCCTTTTTCTTCTGCTTTGCTTAAAAAAGTGGTTTTCTCCGGATTGTAAATCAAATCGTAAGCAATATGATTTTTGGTAAATAAGTCATAAGGAATGTCTGGACAAACTTCCGTATTTGGGAAAGTTCCCAGCGGGGTGCAATTAATAATAATTTGGTATTCTTGGCCAGTTTTTTCGTCTAAATCTTCGTAACCAAGTATATTTTCATCCGCAAATCTGGAAACGAAAGTAAAGTCAATTTTCAATTGCTGTAGGCCAAATGCAATAGCCTTGGCGGCGCCACCAGTTCCTAATATCAATGCTTTTTTGTGTTGGGATTTCAATAAAGGTTTTAGGGATTCGGTAAAGCCAAAATAATCGGTGTTATCGCCAAATAAAGTTCCGTTGGGTACTATTTTGATGGTGTTTACCGCGCCAATTTGTTTGGCATTGTCTGATAATTCGTCTAAAAAAGGGATAATTTCCTCTTTATAAGGAATAGTAACATTCAATCCGATTAATTCTGGATTATTTTTTATGATTTCAGGAAACTCTTGAATATTCGGAATGTCAAAGTTTTCATAACTAAAAGTATTGGCTATTCCTTCTTTTGTAAACTTTTGAGTAAAGTAGTTTCGAGAAAAAGAATAGCCAATGTTTTTACCTAATAATCCTAATTTATTCATTGTAGGACTACTTTTTATACTTTTCAATAATTTCCTGAACCAGTTTTCGTTCCCAAACTACAGGAAACAACTCTTTGATTAATTTCTTATTTTTATAGCTTTGGCGTAAGCCGTTGCTTAAATGAAAGGTTCCTTTTTCGATATCTTGTTGCATGAAATATAATCCTGCCAAGCGGTATTCTACCTCATGCTCTTCTGGGAAGTATTCACTGGCTTGTAAAAGCGTTTGTACCGCGCCATCAAACTCGCCTAAAAACTGTAACAAATCCACCCAATACAACCAAGTGTCTAATTCATAATCGCCGTATTCGACCGCTTTTCGGTAGCCCATTTCGGCTTCTTCGTAGAAGTTTAAGGCACGATTGATGGTAGCAAAACGCTTCCAATATAATTTATTCTCGCTGTCAATGGCTAATGCTTTGTTGACAAAATAGAGTGCTTTTTGATAGTTTTTCTTTTTGAAATACAAATCAGTAATAGCAATCCAACCTTTGTCTAGCAACGGATCTTCGTGCACGGTTTGATTGTAGTATTTTAAAGCATCTACTTCATTGCCCAGTTTTTCATAACATTTTCCGATACGTAATAAGGCATAGGAAGTTGGGTCTTCAAGACGAATGGTTTCGTTGTAATTTTCAATGGCTTCCTCAAAACGTCCTAAACGCTCCAGAGATTTGGCTTTTTCCATGAAAGCTCCCATAAAAAAATCATCAATAACAGTAGCATAATCAAAAGCGGTATAGGCTTCTTCGTATTTTTTGATGGAATAATTCAATCGGCCTAATTGGTGCCAAGCAATTTCGCTATAAGGGTTTTCATCAATGTACTTGGTTAAAAAAGCGATAGCATCCTCGTATTGTTCTAAAAATTCAAAACAGTAAATGACGTTGTATAAGCTAGATTGCTCTTCAGGATCCTCTTCTAGACATTTAATAAAATTTTCTTTAGCCAATTCCAGTTCATCCATAAAAAGATATTCCATTCCGATTAGATTGTGTACGTCGGCAAAGTCATCGGTATATTTTAAAGCAATTTTTAAAAACTCGACGGCTTTCTCGTGGTTGTCTCTTTTGGAATAAATGTTGGCTTTTTGAATGTAAATTTCTTCGTTCGTTGGTTCGATAGCGTAGAGTTCGTTGAGCATTTTTTCGGCGATGTCGAGTTTGTCTTCAAACACCAACATTTCAATGTGAACGAGTTTTAATCCAGTTGATTTCGGATGTTGTTCCAATGCCAGTTTCAAGGCCTTTTTGGCTAAGCTTGGTTTTCCAATATCCATGTAATGTAGTATGATATCCTCAAATTCCTCCGAGTCAAAAAACAAGACTTTGTTTGTTTTTAACATCGATTCGAATTTCGATAAGGATAAATTGTAATCTTCTTCATCGTGACTCAAATGCATACTCATTGTTTTTAGAATTATCCTATATAAAATTAGGTAACCTTGGCGTTGTTATTCGTTTTGAAAATCAATTGTTGTGAACAATTTAATTAACAATTTTAATTCGCCTTAAGTACCTCATTCATAGCTTCAATAATGATGCCACAACCTTCGGTAATTTCCTCGTTAGAAAGGGTTAATGGTGGCGTAACGCGGATGGCGCAGCCTTCAAAGAGTAGCCAAAATAAAATGAGTCCTTTTTCTTGGCATTTAAAGATGATTTGATTTGTAATTTCAGGACTTTCTGTCATAATCGCCAGCATTAAACCTTCTCCTCGAATTTCCTTAATTAACGGATGTACCAACAATTTACGAAATAATTGTTCTTTTTCCAAGCATTTTGGCATTAAATCGGTTTCCACTAATTCCTGTAGCGTTGCCAAACAGGCAGCAGCAATTACCGGATGTCCACCAAAAGTGGTGATATGGCCTAATTTCGGATCGTGACTTAATAAATCCATATGGTTCGCATTGGCAGTAAAAGCACCCACCGGCATGCCACCACCCATGCCTTTACCCATCACTACAATATCGGGAACGATATCATAGTTTTGAAAACCAAATAACTTTCCGGTACGACCAAATCCAGGTTGGATTTCATCTAAAATCATCATCGCGCCGACTTCGTCGCAACGTTGACGGACTTTTTTTAAGAAGTCATTGTGCGGTTGAATAAATCCTGCACCTCCTTGGATGGTTTCTAGAATGATTCCGGCAGTTTTGTTGGTTATTTTTTGTAAATCGTCTTCGTTGTTGAAGGTAATAAAGTCCACATCTGGAATCAACGGTCGGAAGATTTGTTTGCGTTCTTCAAATCCCATCACGCTCATAGAACCCATAGTATTCCCGTGATACGCATTGAAACAGGAAATTAATTGGCTTCTTCCAGTCACTCTTCTAGCCAGTTTTAAGGCACCTTCTGTGGCTTCGGTACCCGAATTCACTAAATAGGTTTTGTTGAGTTGTGGTGGCATATTTTCGGCTAAAAGTTTACACAATTCCACCGAAGGGTCTTGTGCATATTCGCCATACACCATCACGTGTGCATATTTGTCTAACTGGTTTATTATCGCTTGTTTTACTCTTGGATGTTGATGTCCCAACGTGCAAGCAGAAACTCCTGCCACAAAATCTAAATATTTTTTGCCGTTGGTGTCGTAGATATAAGATCCAATTGCATGTGAAACTTCCATTCCTAAAGGGTAAGGAGAAGTTTGGGCTTGGTAGGTAAGGAAATCGTTTAGCATTTGTCAATGCGCTTATTTGTTATTTTTGTTTTTTTAAGACGATAATTTAGAACACTGAACACTATTTCTTGCTTTTGCCTTTTGCCTTAGCACTTTTTACTTTCTTGGGTTTGTCGTATTCTAACGTTTCTTTACTTGGTTCCATAGGAACATCGGCTTCCATCATTTTTTTCTTGACTTCTGCTTTTGCTTTTTCATCGAGTTCGAGTTCTTCTTTCGGGAAAATGTCTTCTAGTTTGAGAATTTGTTCATCGCCACGCCAAATAAAGCCACGAAGCTTTCTGGCATTGACAGGCAGTTCATCTTCGGGATAAATTTCTCCTTCCGGATTGGTGAAAAAAGTAACACTTTCGATATCATTTCCTTCCGCCATTATCATATTAATTCGACTACTAACATTTTTGTTAATCCCAATAAGCTCTTGCTTATCGTTACGCATGTAATAGATGACTTCTGTGTTTTTAACCACATCGACTTCCTTTAAATGGTTGTCTTTGAATTTTCCGTACAAATTAACACCTTTAACCTGGTTGTAACCATCGCCAATAGTGTCTTTCGAAATAATAAAAGCATTGTTTAAGACTTTTAATGAATCTACTTTTTGCGTTATGGTATCCGAAATAAGATGCATCAAATCGCCTGTTAACTGTCTTTTTCCATTCCAAAAAATTGGTTTTCCAATCATTTGGGTCAAACCTTTTTTCTGATTGTAATGCAATGAATCACATTTTCCGCTCATGTCTTTTTTGAAGAAACGAGCATTGTTAAATCCGCGAATGATACGATTTTTAGGTTTTCCAGTAACCACAATGCGTTTGGCGTGAAACCACACCGAATCTTTTTCAAAAAGTCCAGAAACCAATGCTTTTTTGGTAATAAACATCGAATCTTTTTGTTTGTACACTTCGGCATAATGTCCACGAATGACCATTTTATTGATGGTATCGGTTACTTTTACGTTGTTTTTCGCTCGCGCAAAATCGTTTTTCCGGTCATAATACAAATCCTCGCCTTCAATGATTCGATCCCTATATTTGATTTTTGAACCTTTTTGGAGCTTTCCTTCGTCTTTTTTAGTGTCGTAAAATCCTTTTGTGGTATAAATGGTATTGTTCTCCGATGCGATTGTAGAAGGTCCAAAGACATAAGCATGCC
The DNA here is from genome assembly GCF_004122165.1 of Flavobacterium amnicola. GTDB lineage: Bacteria > Bacteroidota > Bacteroidia > Flavobacteriales > Flavobacteriaceae > Flavobacterium > Flavobacterium amnicola. Next base: position 444,618 of record NZ_SBKO01000002.1, on the reverse strand, counting down.
CAGAATTGGTATAATAATCCAAGTGGTTGGTACGAATGGTATGGGTCGGGTTATTCACCACAACTGCAGTATTAAATTGGAATTTTTTTTCATTTAAAAAATACTTCCCAGATTTACTAGTTAAAGTGTTTTCGGCATCGCGAATTACACCTCCAGTATTGTAATAGGCTTGTTGACTCGTACGATCAAAATTAATCGTATCGGTAGTAACGGTCATTTTTGGGTCTTGCATGACTACATTTCCGGTCGCAAAAGCAAATTTAGTGTTTCCGTTATATTCAGCATACTTACTTGACATGGTTAACGTATCACCCTGTACCATATTTACGCTTCCAAAAGCTTTTACAAAGTTGGATTTGGTAAAATGATAGGCTTTGTTACACGACATGCGTACCCCTTGATGGATAATACGTACATTTCCTGTTAACACGATGGCACCAGGGACTTCAGTCTCGGAAATGTCCATAAAATCGGAATTTTCGATAATGATTTGCTTACTGTCTTGTATTGGTTTGGTTTCCATCGGACTAGTAATCTGTGAACAAAGGGAGTTTTGACTGAAAATCAGCGTGAAAAGTATAATTCGGAAATATATAGTATTCAAGGTATGTTTATTTTTTGCCAAAATTAGTTAAAATAAAAAAACGAAAGGATTTATTAAGAAACATTTATAATCTACTCGATCACCATTTCTTTAAGTTTGGTTCGATACGCTTCCAAAATTGATGATTTTGAAAGAAAACCATAAAATTTACCGTATTTGGTAACTGGTAAAATGGCTAAAGAATTGGTATCGAATTTTTGCATGATACTGTCTATTTCTTCATCAAATTCAATAACAAATTCAGGAAGTGTAATTACTTCTTTTACTTTGGTATATTTTACTTGAAAGGAATTGAAAATGATGGGTCTTAATTTTTCAAATTCAAGTATTCCAATCAGTTTATTTTTTGAATCTATGACTGGAAAAATAAGTTCTTTGTTATTAGAAAGTAATGTTACTACATTTTCCAAAGAATCTTCTTCAGCAATGGGAGTATAAGTGGTGTCTATAATATTTAAAACATCAATACTTTGGAGAATATTCAAATCTTTGTCACTAGTATATACTTCTCCAGTTTCGGCTAAGACTTTAACATCCATCGAATGCTTTTCAAATCGTTTGGAAATGGCATAACTGATAGACGAAACGATCATTAACGGTACCATAAGTTCATAACCTCCAGTAATTTCACCGATCAAGAAAATAGCTGTTAGCGGTGCATGAAATAATCCACTCAAGATACCCGCCATACCTACAATGGTAAAATTGGCGATAGGTAAATTGGGAGCTATTTCTGCTATTTTAAGTGATTTGGAAACGAAAAAGCCTAAATAAGAACCTACAAATAGGGAAGGTGCAAAGTTCCCTCCGTTTCCACCCGAGCCTAACGTAATTCCTGTAGCAATCGATTTTATAAAAACGATAAGTCCAACAAATAATAATAAGACCCATTCGTTGCTTTTGTAGGGGTGTAATAACGTGTTTTCTAATAAAATTTCCGGATGTGGAGTGGAAAGGGTTTTGATACTTTCATATCCTTCTCCAAATAGTGTGGGGAATAAGAAAATTAAGAGCGCTAAAACAGAAGCACCAAAAAGGGCTTTGGCATAGCTTCGCTGTGAGAAATGGTTGAAAAAATGTTCTACTTTTCGGAAGGTTCGAGCGTGGTAGATGGAAACTAAACCAGCCAAAATCCCCAATAAAATATAGTAGGGTGTGTTTTGGTAATTAAAATTTTGTTCTTGATTAAAACTTAGTAGAATTTCATGACTCAATACCATTTGTGAAACCAAAGCTCCTGTAGCTGCCGAAATCATAATAGGCACAAAGGCCGAAATAGTCACATCGGTTAGCACTACTTCGATTGCAAATAGAACGCCTGCAATTGGAGCGTTAAACGCAGCACCTATTCCTGCTGAAATTCCACAAGCTAAAAGTAAAATTCGATCTTTTTTCGAAAGCTTATACTTTTGAGCAAAATTGGAACCAAAGGCAGCTCCTGTTATTACAATAGGGCTTTCCAATCCCGCAGAACCTCCCAGACCAACCGTTAAAGAACTGGTTAAAATTTGTGCGTACATCTGTTTTCGGGGAACGATTCCTCCTTTTTTAGCGACGGAATGTAGAATTTTAGAACTTCCTTTTTCAATCGTGCCTCCCAAGAAATTTTTAATTACAAAAACAGTGAGTAAAATTCCGACTATAGGTAGCAAACTGTTCGAATAGGGTAGTTTTAAATAACTATTAATATAATTGGCAAACAAGAAGACATTGTGCGCGAAAGATTTCAAAAGAATTACAGCAAAAGCACAAGAAATGGCTACAAGGACACATGAGAAATAAATGAAATTACGCTCAGAAAGTAACGCTTTTGAAATGAAAATTACCTTTTCAAAACGTTTTAGGACTTTTTTTATAAATATTTGAAATTGAGCTGAATTTCTTCTAGACATTCTTTTTGTAATTCTGTTGGAGAAAGACAAAGATAAATTTTATTGGGATATAAAAGAAGAAACGCTCCATTTTGGTGGAGCGTTTCTGTATTTATTTGGTAATGGTTTGCTTTCTATCAGGTCCAACCGAAACAATAGTAATTGGCACTTCGACTTCTTTTTCAATAAAAGCGATGTATTCTTTCAATTCGGATGGTAATTGGTCGTAGGTATTCATGCCTGTTAAATCAGCTTTCCAACCTTTAAACTCGGTGTACACTGGTGTAATGTTTTCCGGTTCGATATTGTAAGGTAAATGCAAAATGTTTTGACCTTTATAATTGTAAGACGTACATACTTTTAAGGTTTCGAAACCAGAAAGTACATCGCCTTTCATCATCATTAATTGGGTAACACCATTGACTTGAACTGCATATTTAAGTGCTACTAAATCCAACCAACCACAACGTCTTTGACGCCCAGTAACCGAGCCAAATTCGTTTCCAACTTTGGCCATTGTGGTTCCTGCTTCTTCGAAATCTTCCGTTGGGAAAGGACCAGAACCAACACGTGTCACATAGGCTTTAAAAATTCCGTACACATCTTTGATTTTGTTGGGCGCAATTCCCAAACCAGTACAAGCTCCAGCTGCTGTAGTGTTTGAAGAGGTTACAAATGGATACGTTCCGAAATCAACGTCTAACAACGAACCTTGTGCGCCTTCACAAAGGATTGATTTTCCTGCTTTTTGAGCTTGGTGTAAATATTCTTCCGAATCGATGAAGGTTAATTTTTTTAATTCTTCAATAGCTTCGAAAAATTCTTTTTCCAATTCGGCTAAATTGTATTGGATTGAAACGTCATAGAATTTGATCATTTCTTCGTGTTTGTTAGCCAAATTGCGGTATTTTTCTTTGAAATCTTCTAATTCGATATCCCCTACACGAATTCCGTTACGACCGGTTTTGTCCATATACGTTGGACCAATTCCTTTTAAAGTCGAACCAATTTTCGCTTTTCCTTTGGAAGCTTCCGAAGCAGCATCCAATAATCGGTGAGTAGGAAGAATTAAATGTGCTTTTCTAGAAATGATAAGTTTTGACTTTAAATCCAAGTTGAATTTTGCCAATCCATCGATTTCCGATTTGAAAACCACTGGATCTATTACGACACCATTTCCAATAATATTGATGTTATTCTCATGAAAAATTCCAGAGGGAATGGTTCTTAAAACGTGTTTTATGCCATCAAACTCTAAAGTGTGTCCAGCATTTGGGCCACCTTGAAAACGGGCAATAATGTCGTATTTTGAGGTTAATACATCGACAATTTTTCCTTTGCCTTCATCTCCCCATTGTAATCCTAGTAGTAAGTCTACGGTCATTGTGTTGTTGTTTATTGTGTTGTATTTATTGTTTTTTTGTAGCGTAAAAATAAAGCGAATGGGTTTGTATATCAATCCCAAAAATTTCTTCCATGGTTTGTTTTATGGTTTGAATTCTGGGATCGCAAAATTCGATGACTTCGCCCGTATCGGTCATAATAATATGATCGTGCTGCTTGTCGAAATAAGATTTTTCGTAATGGGCTTGGTTCTGTCCAAATTGGTGCTTGCGTACCAAACCGCAATCTAAAAGCAATTCAATAGTATTGTATAAAGTAGCTCGAGAAACGCGATAATTCTTATTTTTCATTTTGATATACAAGTTCTCGATATCAAAATGCTCTTCACTCTCGTAAATTTCTTGAAGTATAGCGTAACGTTCAGGTGTTTTTCGGTGACCTTTCTGTTCAAGATATAAGGTAAAAACATTTTTTACAGTCTCTTGATTATTACTATTATCTGTGGCAATTTGTGTCATATGCGCAAAGATAATTCATTTGTTTAAATCTTAAAAACAATACGGCTTTAAAGTTATAAATGATTGTTAACAGTTTTAAGAAGATCTCGAAATTTTATCCACACCATCAATTTTTTTGATATTTTCAATCAGTTTTTTCAACACGGTATTGTTCGGAACCACAACGGTCAGTTTACCATTAAAAATACCCGCTTCTCCGCTTAGGGAAATGCTTTGAATGTTCACGTGCATGTTGTTGGAAATAACCCGAGTCAATTCATTGGTTAGTCCTAAACTATCCATACCTGTGATGTCAAGCGTCGCTTTAAACTCTTGTTGGGTTGAATCGATCCATTTGGCTTGCAAAATGCGATACGCATAATTGGATTGCATGCTGATGGCATTAGGACAGTCGCGCTTGTGGACTTTTATACCTTCATTGATGGTGACAAATCCAAATACCAAATCACCAGGAATAGGATTACAACAAGTCGAAAGTTTATAATCGAGTTTGTCCTGTTCGGCTCCAAAAACCAGAAGATCATATTTTTGAGTGATTTCGTCTTTTTGAACCAAATCTGGGTTGGCAGAAGGATTCTTTTTAATTTTATTTTTGAAGAAATTAAAGAAAGTATTGCTTTTTTGTGCTGCAAAATCTTTCAACTGCTGGTTGTCTACAGAGCCAATTCCCACGCGATAAAACAAATCCAAACTTGTTTTCAATTTTAAAAAGGCTACTAATTCGTTAACCGTTTGCTCGTTGAAAGAAATTTTTAGGTGTTTTAATTTTCGTGCCAATACTTCTTTACCATCTTCCGCAATTTTTTTGGTATTTTCGTTGAGTACGTTTCGAATTTTATTTTTAGCTCTAGAAGTCGTTACATAATCCAACCAGTTGGCGGTGGGCTTTTGATTCACCGAAGTAATAATTTCAATTTGATCACCACTTTTAAGTTCGTAATTTAAAGGAACTAATTTCCCATTCACACGAGTACCTCTTGTTTTTACACCAATTTCGGAGTGAATGCTAAAAGCAAAATCAAGCGAAGTCGCTCCTTTTGGCAAGGATTTAATTTCTCCTTTGGGAGTGAAAACATAAATTTCCTTGGCATACAAATTCATTTTGAAGTCTTCTACAAAATCAACCGCATTGGTTTCGGCGTTTTCTAGCGCTTCTTTTAATAAATTCAACCAAGTATCCAAACCACTTTCTTCGTTGGCACCTTGTTTGTATTTATAATGGGCTGCGTAGCCTTTTTCGGCAATTTCATCCATACGTTCACTACGCACTTGTATTTCTACCCAACGTCCTAATGGTCCCATTACGGTTATGTGTAGGGCCTCATATCCTGTTGATTTAGGCGAAGAGATCCAATCACGCAAACGACTAGGGGAAGGACGGTAATGATCGGTAACAATCGAATATATTTTCCAAGCTAGGAATTTTTCATCATGCTGATTTGATTTGTATACAATTCGAAGGGCAAATTTGTCATAGACTTCATCAAAACTTACATTTTGTGCGGCCATTTTTCGACGTATGGAATAAATCGATTTCGGTCGGCCTTTTATAATGTATTCAACTCCTTCTTCGTCTAACGATTTTTTCAGGACATCCGAAATATTCTTGATATAGGCATCTTGCTCTTCCTTTGTTTCTTTGATTTTACTTACAATGTCATTGTATACGGTAGGTTCGGTATATTTTAAGCCTAAATCTTCCAGTTTTGTTTTGATGTTATACAATCCCAAGCGATGGGCAAGAGGTGCATAAATGTATAAAGTTTCGGAAGCGATTTTGACTTGCTTGTAATCAACCATCGATTCCATTGTTTGCATGTTATGGAGTCTGTCGGCAATTTTTATGATAATTACGCGAACATCATCGTTTAGCGTTAACAACATTTTACGGAAGTTTTCGGCTTGCATCGAAATGTTCATGTCTTTTTTAACCTGTGCAATTTTGGTTAATCCAGCTACTAATTGTGCTACTTTAGGATTGAATTCTCTTTCGATGTCTTCAACAGTGATGTCGGTATCTTCTACTACATCGTGCATCAATGCAGCAGCAATGGCGGTGGCGCCTAAACCAATTTCACCTGCTACGATTTTTGCCACAGCAATAGGGTGAAAAATATAGGCTTCGCCTGATTTTCTGCGTTGATCTTGATGTGCCTCTACAGCATAGTCGAATGCTTTTCGAATAAGTTTTTTATCTTCTGTTGATAGGGTTTGATAACTTATACGAAGCAATTCTTTATATTCTTGAGCAATTGCTTTATTTTCTTTTTCGATATCTATTTCGACCATAATGTACACTTGGATTTTCTAAAGTTAGCGACTTTTTAGAAATTAATCAAAAGAAATTGAATAAAAAAGAGGCTTATTTTTTGCCTCCTTTGGTTACTATTTTATGAAATTCCAAATCCTGAAAATCATAACTGAAATCGGTATAATCGGAAATGGCCTTCATGGTCGCTTTTTTTCCTTTGTTTTCGAAGGTAATGAAGGCATCTGCAATCAGACTTCTATTGTCCCATTTCACAATGTAAGTATTGTCTTTATAGCTCAGAATTTGTCCTTTTAAGTTTTTAGAACGTTTGGCTTCAAAATAGTATTTACCTTCTTTTTTGTACAAGATGATTTCGCCAAACCAATTGTCTTTATATTTCCCCGCGAATGGAAAATTGAAATCTTCTTTAGCAATGGCAAAAGCCTCTGCCATTGTTTTTTCGTGTGTTTTGAAGGTTTCGGATTCTCTTTCGCTATAAATTTTTAAATAATCTTTGGTGGCTACGCCTAAATAACTGTCTTTTATGGTATTGGTTATGGTCGAAAACGCACTACCTGATTGTTGATTGGTAAACACAATAATCCCCAATCCGATTTCTGGGATTAAAGTGAATTGGGTTACATTTCCTTCTAAACCTCCTGTATGTGAAACCTGTTTGTATCCTTTAATGTCACTTAAAAAGAAGCCCAAACCGTACCCGCTAAAATGAGTATTGTAGGGTGCTTTTGTGTTGGCTGGAATAATGGTTTGAAGTTGCGTTAATTCTTTGTGTTGTTCTTCCGATAATAGATTTTTTCCGTCGGCTAATTTGGAATTGTTTAATTGTACTAATGCCCATTTACTCATATCGTGAACGCTAGAATATATTCCTGCAGCACCGTCAAAAATATGTTTATTGTATCGGGGAATGATCACTAATTTGCCATCTGTTGGAACGTGAGGGTCAATTACATTAGCGTTTTCTTTCAATGTGTTGACATCGCTGACACTATTGAGCATTCCTACCGGATTTATAATGCGTTCTTGAACAAAATTAGCCCATGACTTTCCTGAGATTTTTGCCACCACTTCGCTTGCCGTTACATATAAAACATTGTTGTATTCAAAGTTGTTACGGTAGCTTGTGGTAGGTTTTAAATAACGAAGATTGTTCACCAATTCAGTTGGAGTGAAATCGGTTCCATCAGGCCAAAGCATTAAATCACCGGAACCCAAACCTAATCCACTTCGGTGCGTTACCAAATCCCGAATGGTAAATTCTTTGGTTACATACGGGTCGTACATTTTGAAGTTGGGTAAGTATTTGGTCACTTTATCGTCCCATTTTAGTTTTCCTTCATCAATTAATATACCTAATGCAGTTGTGGTAAACGCTTTACTATTAGAAGCAATTCCGAACAAGGTGTTTTCATCTACGGGTTCGTTGGTTTTTAACGAACGCACCCCATATCCTTTGGAATGGACTACTTTGCCATCTTTTATCACGGCAACAGCAATGCCAGGAACGTTAAATGTTTTGAGTGTTTTGTTAGCCAATTCATCTATCTGCTCGGATGTGAGTTGTGCAAATGATGTCAGACTTACAAGTAGGAATGCGATAAAGAATATTTTTTTCATGTGGGATGTTATTTAAAATTGCGTTGTCTTTTAGCTTCAAATATAAGAATTGCGGCGGCTACGGATACATTCATAGAATCGATAGCGCCTTGCATTGGGATAATTATGTTTTGTGTGGCAGCATTTCGCCACTCTTCTGATAAACCAGTAGCTTCTGTGCCTACTACTAAAGCGGTTGGTTTTGTATAATCTTGCTCGTGATAAGAAGTCGAATTTTGAAGGGTTGCGGCATAAAAATGAATATTTTTTTCATTTAAAAAAGAAATGATTTCGCTTGTTGTGCCAGTGGCAATTTGATTGGTAAACAAGCAACCTACACTAGAACGTACAATATTTGGACTGTAAATATCACTTTTAGGGTTGGCGATGATGACTGCGTCAAGATTTGCTGCATCGGCAGTGCGAAGCATTGCTCCAATATTTCCTGGTTTTTCGGGTGCTTCTGCAACTAATACTAAAGGGTTTTTTGGAAGTTTTAAATCGGATAATGAGAATGATTTGGTTTTGGCAACCGCTAAAATTCCTTCAGTAGTATCGCGATAAGCTAATTTCTGATAAACTTCTTTGGATATTTCGATTAAAGAAATATCATTACGCACCAATTTGTTTATTTGACTTTCAGATATAATTTCAGAGAGAAATAATATAGTTTCTATGGTGTATCCACCTTTTGTAGCTAGTTCTATTTCTCGAACTCCTTCAATCAAAAAAGTACCTGTTTTTTTTCGTTCTTTGGCTTTTTCTTGAAGTAAAATCAATGATTTTATATAAGGATTTTGGGCGGATGTGATCTGTTTTATCATTTCTTTAAAATAATGACAAAGTAAACTATTTATTTAAGAAAACCCAACCCGTTAATGGTTTTTCAAATTTAGGCTCATTCAAATTTAAAATGTAGTAGTAGGTTCCTGAAGGAAGAGGTTTATTACCAACTAATATTCCTTCGTTGGCATAGCCATTCCAATCCGCAGTGTTGTTGTTACCCATCCACACTAAGGTTCCCCATCGGTTGTATATTTCTAATTTAAAATTTTTGAAAATATCACGTAAACCTTCAAATATAAAAGTATCGTTTACGCCATCTCCGTTTGGTGTAAAATGATTGTAAGAAATGGGTGGACAAGCTTCTGTATTGATTATAAATGACGCAATAGCAAAACAATGTTCATTTTCAATTCGAATATAAATTGTTTTTGGTGTCGAATTGGTTTGATAATTTTCAGGGTTTGGAATCGGATTTTGATTTAATTGGGCATCATTTTCGGTTTCGTAAAATTGAAAGTTGTCATTTGTATCTAATAGTAGTGCGTTTATGTAAGCTACCAAGTTAAAAGTGCCTTTCCCGTTTCCTTGGTTGCAAACGGTATAATTGATTAATGGCTTGGTTTCTGGAGATACCCAAGGTGAAATACTAGAGGTAAAGGTATTATTAGTTTCGTTTAGTTCATTGACTGCAGCCACACCATTATTATCATCTACTTTTATTAATAATTGAAAATTAGTAGTGATAGTTGTTGGAATAGTAATTGAAATACTAAAACTCTCGCTACCACCAATCGGAATTGGACTTGGAGTGATAAATTGCCCAACGGAAGTTCCATTAGCATAAAAGGTTAAGTAAGTTCCTGCGGGTAATATTTCGGTGCTATTGATGTTTCTTACCGTATAATTTAATTGATAAACGGGAGAATTACAGCTTTGTGTGAAATTATCTAAAACGACTGTAGCATCCGGCAATTGGCTGTTCAGTTTGGTAACTATAGCATTAATCATTACAAAATCCTGGTTGGAAGTCAGATCTATTGTTGCCGATGTATCTCCGACCGCAATATTATTCTGAATACCATACACATCTAGATCCATATTAAATAAATTGGAAGCTCCAGTTTCGCTATTGGTACCGTTAAATGCGTTATCGGCTGGATTTAATGGTGGATTACTAATCACATTTCCATTAATGCGAAGCGTTTCATTCACGGCAATACTTCGGTCACCTTCCCAAGCTAAAAATCCGATTTTAGCATCTTGGTTGTCAATGACATTCAAATTATTTAAGGTAATATTTAAAACATTTGGTACACTCTCTAAACCATCATACACGTTGAGCTGATTTAAAGGCAATGCATTGTTTTTATAAATGACGATAACAGCCCAACCGCCAAAATTGGTACCGTTACCACAATAATTTGCGATAACGCTGGTTAAATCCAAATCGGCTAAAGTATACACTCCATTTCCAGTGGTTTGTACTTGTGTCGTAATATTAGCAAAAGCACTAAAAAAAGGTAATCCAGAACTTGGTTGTGTTATTGCAAATTGTCTGGAAGCCGTTATGGGTGTTCCATTTAAATTAACATCAAAATCACCTGTACCCGAACCAGACCAATACAAATAGGCGGCTTCAATAACATCGGAAGTACCTAAAGTAAGTGTTGAAGAAGAGCTTGTTAGAATGTTGCAGGGAGCTCCTGGTCCATTTTCATTAGTATTTAATGTATTTCCGAAAAAAGTAAAATCGTATCGCCCGTTAAACTGATTCATCAGTGCGACATTTTGACTGTATAGACAAAAAGAAAGTCCCAGCAGGAAAATGGAAAATAGTTTTTTCAACAAAAATTTGTTTATGAGATAAATATATAGATAAAAGTAACATTTGTTTTCTAAATTTACCAAAAAATAATTTTTGACGAGTTTTTCTATAAAAAAATACGATGCCATTTTTTATGAGCTTTGGAATCAATTTGTTTCCGAAGCCAAAAATGCTACTTTCTTGTTTCATCGAGATTTTATGGAATACCACAGCAACCGATTTAAAGATCATTCGCTTTTAATTTTTGACGAAAAAGAAAAGCTAATTGCCATTTTTCCAGCAAATGAAGTTGCCAATACTATCTATTCGCACCAAGGGATTACGTATGGTGGACTGATTTACAAAGAAATTAAATTAGACAAAGTCATTTTGTTATGTAAAGAAGTTGTAGGATACTATCATCAGAATGGTTTCGATACCATACAAATAAAAACAATGCCCTCCATTTATCACCAAAAACCTGCCGAAGAATTTTTGTATGCGTTGTTTTTGATGAAAGCGCAATTAATTCGTCGCGATAGTTTAGCAGTAATTGATTCTCGAAATGATTTGCTTATTTCTAAAGGTAGAATGGAAGGCGTAGCAAAAGGAATAAAAAGTCAACTAAAAATAGTAGAAGAATTTGATTTTGAATCGTTTTGGAACCAAATTTTGATTCCGAATTTAGAAAATAAACACCAAGCCAAACCTGTTCATTCTTTGAAAGAAATTCAATATTTACAGACTAAATTTCCAAAGAATATTCGTCAATTTAATGTGTATTTTAAAGATAAAATTGTGGCTGGAACTACTATATTTGAAAGTAATCAAGTGGCTCATGCCCAGTATATTTCGGCCAATGAAGACAAAAATGAATTGGGAAGTCTTGATTTTTTATACCATCATTTAATAACCGAAGTTTTTGCCACTAAAAAGTATTTCGATTTCGGGATTTCCAACGAGGAACAAGGACGAAAATTAAATTTTGGACTGTCATTTTGGAAGGAAAGCTTTGGTGCGAGTACCATTGTACATGATTTTTATGAAGTTACCACTTCTAATTATAAATTAGCAGAAAACGTTTTACTATGATTTCATTTTTAGACATAAAAAAAATTAATGAACCGTATCAAAATGCCTTTCAAGAAAAGTTGAAAGCGGTCATGGATAGTGGTTGGTTTATTTTAGGAAATGAAGTCAAACAATTTGAAGATAATTTCGCCAACTTTTGCGGTTCAAAATATGGTATCGGAGTAGGGAATGGGTTAGATGCTATTACGCTTACTTTTTTAGGCTATATCGAAAACGGAAATTTACAAAAAGGGGACGAAATTATCGTACCCGCTAATACCTATGTTGCCAGTATTTTAGGGATTCTGCATGCGGGATTGGTACCTGTTTTGGTAGAGCCTAACCTTGAAACGTATAACATCAATCCGTCGTTGATTGAAGCCAAAATATCGTCCAAAACCAAAGGAATTTTAGTCGTGCATTTGTATGGTCAACTTGCTGATATGGATGCTATAATTGAGGTAGGATACAAGCACAATTTGCTTATCGTAGAAGATTGTGCTCAAGCCCACGGATTAACCTTCAAAGGAAGTCATGCGCGTTGTTTTAGCTTTTATCCCGGAAAAAATTTGGGTGCGCTTGGCGATGGTGGAACAGTTCTGACCAACGATGAAAAGCTAGCCACCACACTTAAAAAACTTCGAAATTACGGATCAGAAAAAAAATATTATAACGAGTGTATTGGATTTAATTCTCGTTTAGATGAGCTTCAAGCGGCATTTTTAAATGTGAAATTACCCCATTTAGATTCGGAAAATGAAAAAAGAAGAACGATTGCCAATCGCTATATTTCAGAAATTAAAAATGAAAAAATAGTATTGCCAGTCATAGATGCTATCGAAAATCATGTGTTTCATTTGTTTGTAATTCGCACACAAAACAGAAATGAATTGCAAGATTATTTAATTCAAAATGACATTCAGACTTTAATTCATTATCCGGTTCCGCCTCACCAACAAAAAGCACTTGAAAATTGGAATCATTTGCATTTTCCAATTACCGAAATAATCCATGATGAGGTGTTAAGTTTGCCAATTTCTCCTGTAATGACCAGCGATGAGGTTACTTACGTGATCAATACGATTAATGCATGGAAATCTTAATAAAATCATTCAATCGTCCGTATTATTTAGATAAATGTTTGCATTCTGTTTACACTTATGCGTCAGGTTTTTCCAAAATTATCGTTTTAGATGATGGAACACCAGAAAAGTATTTGGCAAAAATTCGAACAAAATACCCTAAAATCGATATTATTCAATCTGAATTGGCTTTAAAAAAGCAAAAACAAATTGAAAATCAGGAAAAATGCGATTCCGCTATTCCAATAGATTTATGGAAAAATGCTGCGGCTAATTCAACAGATTATTTCATTTTGTTAGAAGACGACATGTGGTTTGTACAACCCATTTCCTTTCAGAATTTTTCAAATGATTTGAAAGCAAATGCCATTGAAATGGTAAAGCTTTTTTGGTTGAATAACCATATTTTAGTCACTAAAAAGACCATTTCTATCAATGAGAATTTGGAAGTGTATCAACCTGAAATCTCGATACAATCCCCTTTTTGGTATTCTTTTGTTTTCCATTCTAAAATTCCAAAATTAAAAGGTTTTTTAGGGTTATTTGGAGTGTTTTCAAAAGAAAAAGAAATGAAATACTACCAGTTGTATAATGTAGCGGGAGCAGTATTTTCGAAACGTTACTACGTGTCTTTATGGCAAACCAATCAGACAGTGGTTGCCGAAAAAAATCAAATTATAAATGCACTGAAGTTTTTTGCTAAATATCCAAAATCAAAAGTAGGCAAAACGAAATCGGAAGTTTTAAAAACAGGATTTGTAACCTCGGCTTTGCGAAAAGATTTTATTTCTGATTTTAATATCGAAAAAGCGAACGTCGTATTAAACGAATTGTGGTTGGAAGGTAAATTTGAAGTACTTTCCGATGTAAATTCGGATTTGGATATAACAGTAATTAAAAATGAAATTATTGCTAAAACTGATGTCAATTTCTATGAAAATTGGTTACTTTGGATTCATAATTTTAAACAAGTTTACCTCAATTTTGGTTGTAACATAAATGAATAATACCGTAGATACGTCACACAAATCAATTTTAAAAGCCACTGGAATTTTCGGATTTGTGCAGTTGGTGAAGATTGTCTTGGGTATTGTAAGTATTAAAATTGTGGCGGTTTACCTGGGTGTTTCAGGTATAGGTCAATTGGGTTTATTGCAATCGGTGATTAGTTTAATTGCTGCAGTTTCTGGCTTTGGCTTACAAACTATTGTAGTACGTGAAATTAGCTTGGTTTACAAAAAGGAAAACTACCCTGCGACCCTAAATTTATTGCATAATTGGGCTTTTTATGTGGGAATAATTGGCTTTCTATTGTTTTTAATAGCGGCTCCTTTTTTCGTGACAAACATCTTTAAAGAGTTTTCTTTATTTTGGGCCTTTCTTCTCGGAATACAATTCGTTTTCTCTAGTTTAGCCACTTTTAGAGCTTCCGTTTTACAAGGGACACAACAATTAAAAATATTGGCTTTTAGTCAAGTGGTTTCGGCCATTATACTTTCGTTGTTAAGTATGGTTTTGTACTATTTCTTAGGCGTAAAAGCGATTGTTTACGTATTGTTTGCTAATAGTTTTATTGGGTTTTTTATCCAAAAATATTTTACCAACGAAATTAAATTAGTCCCTGATTTTTTAACTTTTGGAAATTTAAAATCGAAAATACAACCGTATTTCATAACTGGGACTTTATTTTCTATCAATGTTATTTTTGGTTATTTGTGTTCGTTAATTATTAAATATTATTTGAAAGAAACTGCGGCGTCAATTGAAATTGTTGGGTATTATGAAGTAGCCTCAACCATAATGATTTCCTATGTCGGATTGGTTTTTACCTCGATGTCGAGCGATTTTTACCCTAAATTAACCTCCATCACGCATTTAAAAAAGGAAGCCACAATTTTAATTAACAATCAAATTCAAATTGCTTTATTATTGGTTTTACCCATTATCATTTTTATCTATGCATTCGGGACCCAAATATTATCATTGTTTTATTCACCTTCGTTTTTACCGGTTTTTACAATTTTAAAAGTGGGACTTTTTTCAGTTGCGATAAAAGCAATCACTTGGCCTTTAGGGTTTTATTTATTGGCTGTAGGAAATACCAAGCGCTATTTCAAGCAAGAATTATTGAGTGATTTTTTGAATGTTTCCTTGAGTATTCTAGGCTACTATTATTTTGGATTACTTGGGTTGGGAATTGCAATGGCTTTAAATTTTTTGTTGTATGGTGTGTTTATCACCTATATTATGTACACTAAGTATGAATTTTACTATTTAAAGCAAACACTGAATACCATTGTTTTTAGTGTAGTATTGGCTGTTTTGGCAATGGTTTTAAGCGAATGCGGTTTTGATAATTATATGCTGATTCTATTATTTAGTATCGCCTCCCTACATTCGTTGTATCATATTCATAAAAAAATCGATTTGGGTTTACTATTTAAAAAACTGAGATCTAAATTTTGAATACACAGCCGTCATATTACTCTGCTTTAACGGGATTGCGCGCTATTGCTGCCTATATGGTGTTTTTCCATCATTACAATCCGTTTTTCTTTTTAGGAAATGAAACTATTGTATATGGTGTTTTTTCGGAAATGCACATTGGTGTTACCTTGTTTTTTGTGCTGAGCGGATTTTTAATTGCGCACAATTATTATAACACGCAAATTGATTTTAAAAAGTACATGGTAAATCGAATTGCTCGAATTTATCCGATGTATTTTGTTTTAACGACACTTTCTTTTGTATTGCTGAATGTGTGGCAAAATCCGAATGGGTTTAGCGCTGCACAAGTGTATTTGTCGAATATTACTTTCGTTCGCGGATTTTCAGATGCTTTAAAATTTACCGGAATTGCTCAAGGTTGGTCACTCACAGTCGAAGAAGTATTTTATTTTTTGGCCCCATTGGTTTTCTTGTTTTTGAAGAAAAATAAAGGATGGTTTTTAGGATTTCCAATCTTGTTTTTTATACTTGGCTTCGGATTCATCAAGGCTTTTAACCATTTGGATTTCCCTATTATGGAAAACCTGAATTTCATGCTCGATTTTACTTTTTTTGGAAGAAGTTTCGAATTTTTTGCTGGAGTTTTCCTAGCTGTCAATATGTATAAAATGAAACCATTGACTTTACGATGGACATGGATTGGGTGTTTTTTTATTCTGCTAAGTCTTTTGTGGTTGTGTTTTTTAAAACCGAATGCTTCAGCGGAAGGAACCGATTTATATCTGGGTAAAGGCATCAATACGGTTTTACTTCCATTACTTGGATTTTTACCGCTTTTTTATGGATTGATTTCTGAAGAAACCTGGCTTTCTAGAATTTTGAAAACACCATTATTTCAGCTTTTAGGTAAAAGTTCCTATGTGTTTTATTTACTACATATGGGAATATTTTACATAGCTTTAAATAAAGTCACGTCCTCTTATTCCTTACTTTTTTTAGGTTTAAATGCGATTTCGATTCTGTTGTATTTAGGTTTGGAAAAACCATTAAATAATTACATCAGATTAAAATTTTAAATTCGGTTTTTAATTTTAACAGTATTGACTCAATTACTAATCCGAAATCATTGTTCTTATAATTTAACTGAATTTCATAGTGAATACGCTTTAATAAATTGCGATATTCCGTCTTGGATTCGCATAGATCATAGGCTTTGTTCAGAATAATCAGGGTTGAGGCATTTATTCTCTTAGAATAACTTTTATCATGAAACTGACTTCCTAATGAGTTGGAAACACGTCTTTTTTGAACTAAAATAGCATCTATAAAATCGATTTCATAGACTCTCGATAAACGTATCCAAAAATCTAAATCTTCATACGCTAATTTTTCATCAAAGCCATTTAGTTTCAAAAAAGCTTCTTTGGTAAACATAGCAGAAACGGAGCAAATAGTTTTTCCACTATCAATAATATTTGAAAAAACAGATCCTGTAGGTCTTTTGGTAAGTACTTTATTATCCTGATTTACCATGAAATATTCGTCTATGATTTCATTACTTTCATTTATGTTTTGAACATTCCCATAAACCAAACCTAAGTTTTTATAAGCCGAAGTTTCAAAAGTTTTTACCTGCTTTTCAATACAGTTTGGAAGTAATAAATCATCGGCAGCTAAATCGATTAAATAAGTACCTTTGGCACGCTGAGCGGCGATATTGAATGATTTGGTATTGCCTAAATTTTGTTGATTTTGAATAAATGTACATTTCGGATTATTTTGCAGCCAGTGATTGATTTTTTCAACCGAAGTATCAGTACTACAATCATCCACAATAATCAGTTCAAAGTTAGTGTAGGTTTGGCTTATAACCGATTCTAATGTTTCAATCACAAATTGTTCATGATTGTAACACAAGCAAATTACACTAACTAAGGGATTATTTTCTGCTGGCATTTAAAAAAAAGCAATTATATTTGGGTCTAAAATAAGTATTATCCTGAGTTCACACAATTTTTATTCAATTTGGAAGCAAATAATTTAGTACAACTTATAAATATTCCTGTAGTAGAAGATGCCAGAGGGAATTTGGCTTTTATTCAAGAGGATGTCATTCCGTTTGAATTTAAACGCGTGTATTATTTATTTGATGTCCCTACAAATGCGTATCGTGGTGGGCATGCACATAAAGACCAACAAGAATTTTTAATTCCGTTAAGTGGTAGTTTTGAAGTGATTTTAGACAATGGCTTGGAAAAGAAAATCTATTTCATGAACAAACCCAACGTTGGGTTGTTGATTCCAACAGGGTATTGGCGGGAACTGCAAAACTTTTCTTCTGGAGCGGTATGCTTGGTTTTAGCATCGGATGTTTTTTCAGAAGACGATTATATTCGAGATTATAACGAATTTTTGGCCTCCAAAAAATGAAAATACTCTATATAACACCTACAATTTATGACGAAGGTGGTGTTGCCAAAGTAGTATCGGTAAAATCCAATGTTTTAATTGAAAACTACAACTGCGAAATTGGTTTTGTAACGTTTAATAATGCTTCCACCGATACTTTTCATCCTTTTCATTCGGATATTCAAAAGTTTGATATCAAAGCAACAGGATTTAAGCCTTTTAAAATTCTGAACTATTATCAAAAAGTAAAGAAGATTGTACAATCATTTCAACCGGATGTCATTGTAATTTGCGATTTTGGGTGGAAAGGGTTTTTCTTTTCAAAATTTGTGAAGACGACTATTCCAATCGTATTCGAAATTCATGGTTCGCTGTTCAATGAATCCAAAAAAATCAATAATAAAACGCTTGTAAATTATCGTGCCTCGGTTCGAAAAAAATTACTTTCGGCTTATAATAATGTGGTTTTTTTATCTGCTGAAAGTCAAAAAGAATGGGGAATAGCGGGAGAAATTATTCCGAACTCGATTCAAAATACCAATCTTGTAGCCAAACTTCAAAATCATAAAGCGATTGCCATTGCTCGACATTCGTATGAAAAAGGGATCGACAGATTAATCGATATTTGGGCAAAAGTATCTCAAAAATCAGATTGGTTGCTTGAAATTTATGGTGATGGGTATTTGTTTGAAAAGCATCAAAATCAAATTAAAGAATTGGGATTGAATGAAACAATTAAGTTATTAAAACCCTTAAAAAACATACAAGAAAAGTATTTAGAGGCTTCTATGTTTGTCATGACTTCTAGATCAGAAGGTTTTCCAATGGCATTATTAGAAGCGATGGAAGTCGGTTTGCCTGCTGTATCCTATGATTGTCCAATCGGACCAAAAGCAATCATCAAAAATGAAAGTTCTGGATTTTTAATTGAAGACGGAAATGTAGAGCAATTTGTTTCAACGGTTTTAGCACTTCAAAAGGATACTTTATCTAGAGAAAAAATTGGTCAACAAGCCAAGCTAGAGATGCAAAAGTTACACCCAGATGTAATTGCAAAAAAGTGGTTTAACTACTTTACTGCTTTGATTTCAAAATGATAAAATAACCCAACTTATACAAATCGAAATACAAAAGTTTCGGGTTTGGTGACAGCAAGTTCTGAATGATTTTTTTCTTCCATTTTTTAAATATTGAAAAGAAAACACCTTCTAATTTCCACCATTTTAATCGTTGATAGGCTTTTTGTAGTTTGGTAGTTGTGGCGTCGATAATCTTGTTTTCTTCCAAGAATAGTAAGGTTTGTAAGGATTTCTCGGTTTTTTCTAAAAAAGCTTCCGAAGTTTCATAATTCAAATGAAAAACAGGATTTTCAATATGATGTATTTCAATTTTATGCTGTTCTAACTGTTGGGCAAAAACCAAATCTTCATAACCGTATTCGGTAATATTTTCATTAAAAAGTACGGTTTTAAAAACGCTTTTCTGACATAAAATATTAGAAGTTAATAAAGTTACATAAGGATTTTTATTCCTTTTTCCGGCTGAAATCGCTTCTCTTTCTTTGCCATATTTCCAACGTAAAACTTCATTTTCGCTCGGAGGAGTATCGCGGTAGGCAATTCCGCCAAAAACAATTTTAGATGAAGAATTTTGTATGATTTCATCATAATTGCGGATAAAATTTTCGGAAGTGGGTTTGGTGTCACAATCCAACAATAAAATCCAATCAAATTTTGCCGATTTAAGTAAGGAGTTGATGTTTTTGGCTCTTCCAAGATTGATCTCATTTTGAATAAATTGACAATTGGAAAGCTTGTTTATGGTTTGGTTTTCTTCAATTGTGTCGAAATCGGTAGAACCATCATCTTGTACAATGATTTCATAGGAAATCTCTGCCGCTTCACATTGCTTATGAATGGCTCTTACCAAAGGCAAAGCCGAATAATTATAAGTGGGAATTACAACCGAAAGCATTTATTGATGGTGATAAGGTTCGTTGCGCAAGATAGTAAATCCGCGATAGAGTTGTTCTATAAAAAACAAGCGTACCATTTGATGCGAAAAAGTCATGGCCGAAAGCGAAATTTTTCCTTGTGCTTTTTTATACACTTCTTCGCTAAATCCATAGGGTCCGCCAATCACAAAAACCAAGGTTTTGATTCCGGAATTCATTTTTTTCTGTAATTCCTCACTAAAACCCACACTTGAGAAGTTTTTACCGTTTTCATCTAAAAGAATTAGTTGGTCGGTTGCTGAAATTTTAGCCAAAATTAATTCACCTTCTTTTTCTTTTTGCTGGGCTTCGCTTAGGTTTTTGACATTTTTAATATCGGGAATGACTTCCAACTCAAACTTAATGTAAAAGGACAAACGCTTGGTATAATCATCTATTAATGTTTGTAGATTTTTATTGTCGGTTTTTCCAATAGCAATTAATTTGATATTCATGAATTCAAGTCGTAAAGGTTGAAGTTACAAAGTTGCAAAGTTTTTTTAAATAACCGAATGAACAAATTACCAAATCCACATTTTTCCCTATTTTAGCCTTATAATTTAATACACATGATTTCAGAAGCACAATTTCAAGAGGAATTACTTTCGATTATACAAAATGGAATTCGAGAAGACATTGGTCCTGGCGACTATAGTTCTTTAGCTTGTATACCTTCAACAGAAATGGGGAAAGCGAAGCTTTTAGTAAAAGATGAAGGAATTATAGCGGGTGTCGAATTTGCCAAAATGATTTTTAAACATGTGGATCCCAACATGCAAGTGGAAACATTTATCGAAGATGGTACGCCAGTGAAGTATGGTGACGTTGTTTTTCACGTTTCGGGAAGTTCACAATCTATTTTGAAAGCAGAGCGATTGGTGTTAAACTCGATGCAACGTATGAGTGCCATTGCGACCAAAACCAATTCGTATGTTAGGTTATTAGAAGGCACACAGACTAAAGTATTAGATACTCGAAAAACGACTCCTGGTTTTAGAGCTTGTGAAAAATGGGCCGTAAAAATTGGAGGAGGGGAAAATCATCGTTTTGCCTTATACGATATGATTATGCTAAAAGACAATCATAACGACTTTGCAGGTGGTATTACGCAAGCGATTTCAAAAACGAAAGCGTATTTAAAAGCACATAATTTGGATTTAAAAATCATTGTTGAAGCTAGAAATTTAGCTGAAATCGCTGAAATTTTAGAATCGGAAGGCGTATACAGAATTTTAATCGATAATTTTAATTTTGAAGATACCAAAACGGCGGTTCAAATGATTGGAAACAAATGCTTGACAGAATCTTCTGGAAATATTAATGAAAAAACCATTCGCGACTATGCGATGTGTGGTGTCAATTATATTTCGTCAGGAGCCTTAACACATTCGGTTTACAATATGGATTTGTCGTTAAAAGCAATTGATTAATGTCAGAAACAAAAGAAATACTACTGAAAATACCTGTCCTCAAGCAACTTGTTGTTATTTTAGATAATATCAAATTGCCTTGGTTGGAAGGTTTGTCGTTTTATGAATTGATCGATTTTTACATTTCTGGAATTCTTCAGGGCGGAATTAGTTATCGAGCAGCAGCGATTGCTTTTAGCTTTTTCATGGCCTTATTTCCTTTTGCATTATTTATTTTAAACCTTATTCCGTATATCCCAATTCCGGGTTTTCAAGAAGATTTTTTACTGTTTATACAAGATAATGTGCCGCCAACTACCTTTGCTGCTGTCGAAAATATTATCAATGATATTCTGCATAATAGTCAATCGGGGTTATTGTCTTGGGGGGTTGTGTTGTCGGTGTTTTTAATGACAAATGGTGTCAACGCTGCCATGAGTGGTTTTGAAACTTCTCTACATGTGACCGTAAAAAGGCCTTATTTCCGACAGTATTTTGTGGCATTGTTGTTATCCATGTTGTTGACGTTTATTTTGATTATAACCGTTTCGGCAATTGTGGTTTTAGAGATCGTGATTCAGAAGACAATTATTCAAGACGTATTATCCAGTCGTGTTTCTGAAAAGATTTCATTAATAGAATTAGGTAGATATGTTTTTGTGATTTTAATGATTTTATTGTCGACTTCTATTCTTTTTAAATACGGAATCAAACAATCTAAAAAGAAAAAATTACTAACTATTGGAACCGTTTTCACCACTATTTTAATTGTTTTGTCTTCGTATTTCTTTGGTATTTGGGTAGTGAAATTTTCAAAATATAATGAGTTGTACGGATCTATCGGGACACTTCTGGTAGTAATGTTCTATCTCTGGATCAACTGTATGGTGTTATTATTAGGCTTCGAATTAGATGCTACAATTAGAAAAATTAAAAAAGTAAGTCAAGTATGAGAAAATTAGTCTTTATTTTATTCCTTTTTGGATGTTTCCAAATGCATGCTCAAACCGTTTTAGGAAAATGGAAAACTATTGATGACAAAACCAAAGAAATCAAATCGGTAGTAGAAATTTTTGAAAGTAATGGGAAAATTTACGGCAAAGTCGTAGAGATTTTTGATGCAACCAAACGCGATAGAAAATGCGAAAAATGCGAAGGAAACGATAAAAATAAGCCTGTTTTAGGAATGCAAATCATTAGAGGTTTAAAGAAAGATGGTGAAGCATATGATGGTGGTAAAATCATTGATCCTGAAACTGGAGGTATTTACAAATGTTCTATTAAATTAAGTGGTAAAGACAAATTAGAAGTTCGTGGTTATATGGGATTTTCTTTAATTGGTCGTTCTCAAACCTGGGTTAGACATAAATAAATGCATTATTTCATAGAAGTTATTATCCCCATTGCGCTTCCGCAGACTTTTACCTACAAAGTTTCCGAAGCCGAATTCGAATTTATCCAATTGGGTGTTCGAGTGGCAGTGCCTTTTGGGAAAAGTAAATTCTATACTGCTTTAGTAGCCGAAAAACATCATAACCCGCCCACTTTATACGAAGCAAAAGAAATTCATCAAATCATAGATGAAAAGCCAATTGTTACGCCAATTCAAATTGAGCATTGGAAATGGATTGCTAGCTATTACATGTGTTCCATTGGGGAAGTGTATCGTACAGCCTTGCCTTCTGCTTTGTTGTTGGAAAGCGAAACGATAATTTCCGCTAAAAAGGAAGTTGTTGTGACAGATGATTTGTCGGATGACGAATATCTATTGGTGGAAGCTTTGCAGCAGCAAACGGCATTAAAAATTAGCGAAATCACTTCGATTTTAAATAAAAAGAAAGTATTTCCAATCATTCAGCAACTTTTAGTCAAAAATATTATTTTGCTTCAAGAAGAAATGGTGGAAGAATACAAACCTAAATTGGTTCGGTACATTCGATTGTTTCCAGAGTTTAATTCGGCAGATCGATTAGAGGAATTGCTGACGATTCTGAAAAGTGCTCAAAAGCAAAAAGATTTAGTGTTAAGTTATTTTCAACTGAATGCGTCGCAACGAAGACCTATTTCAGTAAAAGAACTAACAGAATATTCTGGAGCTTCTCCAGCTATTGTAAAGGCGTTAGTGGATAAAGAAATTTTTGAAGAATATTACTTGCAACACGATCGCGTTTCGTTTGATGAAGTGAAGGAGAGTCAGCTACAATTAAGTGAAGCCCAATCGGAAGCCTTGCAATCCATTCAAACCATTTTTGCCGAAAAGGAAGTGTGCTTGCTTCATGGAGTTACCGCTTCTGGAAAAACAGAAGTGTATATCAAACTGATTGAAGATTTTTTAGCGCAAGAAAAGCAAGTATTGTACTTGCTACCTGAAATTGCTTTAACGACACAATTGGTTGGTCGATTAACAAAACATTTCGGAAATAAAGTAGCGGTTTTTCATTCTAAATATTCGAATAACGAACGCGTTGAAGTTTGGAATCAAGTGATTAATTCCTCCGAAAAAGCTCAAATCGTAATAGGAGCAAGGTCGGCTCTATTTTTACCTTTTCAAAACCTTGGATTAATTGTTGTTGACGAGGAACACGAACAAACCTTCAAACAAGTGGATCCGGCGCCACGATATCATGCACGGGATGCGGCGATAGTTTTGGCTAATTTTCACAAAGCTAAGGTGGTTTTAGGTTCAGCAACTCCGAGTATCGAAACGTATTTCAATGCACAAAGCGGTAAGTATGGTTTAGTAGAATTATACGAACGATTCGGAAATGCCGTTTTGCCAGAAATCAAATTGGTCGATTTAAAAGACAGTTATTTCCGAAAAAAAATGACAGGACATTTCAGTCAGACACTTATTGATGAAATGACCGAAGCCTTATCCAACAAAGAGCAAATTATTTTGTTTCAAAACCGTCGTGGTTATTCGCCAGTAATAGAATGCATGACTTGTGGTCATATTCCGCAATGTCCTCAATGTGATGTAAGTTTGACGTATCACAAATTTAAAAATCAGTTGCGATGTCATTACTGCGGATATAGTATTGCCAAGCCTACAAATTGTCATGCTTGTTCAAGTATCGATTTAACGTCTAAAGGTTTTGGTACTGAGCAAATTGAATTGGAATTAACCGAATTGTTCCCAACTAAGAACATCAAACGAATGGATCAGGATACCACTCGTGGGAAATATGCTTTTGAGAAATTGATTGATAGTTTTAAAAACAGAGAAATTGATATTTTGGTAGGTACCCAAATGTTGGCCAAAGGATTGGATTTTGATAATGTGTCGCTTGTTGGAATTTTAAATGCCGATTCCATGTTGTATTTTCCTGATTTCAGAGCTTTCGAACGCAGTTATCAAATGATGACACAAGTTTCAGGTAGGGCAGGACGCTCGGATAAAAAAGGAAAAGTTATTATTCAAACCTACAACACAATGCACAATACAATCCAGCAAGTTACTACTAATGATTATGTAGGAATGTACCAAGAACAATTGTATGAAAGAAAAATATACAAGTATCCGCCTTATTTTAAACTAATAAAACTGACGTTAAAGCATAAAGATTACGACAAACTGAAAGAAGGTTCTATTTGGTTGTATCAAGTATTAAAGCAGCAGTTTGATATTCCCGTCTTAGGGCCAGAAGAACCACCAGTGAGTAAAATTCGAAACGAATACATTCGTACCATTTTAATTAAGATTCCTCAAGAAAAGTCATTGGGAAGCACAAAAAAAACTATCCAGAAAATACTAAATAGTTTTGATGCGGTTTCGCAATATAGAGCGATAAAGATTACAATAAATGTAGATGTAAATTAAACGTCTAAGGCTTTTACTAAATCTTCTTTCTTATTTCTACTTAAAGGTATTTTTGTTACTCCTATTTCTGCAAATTTACTGTTAAATTTCTCAATCTTATCGACGTTGATAATGAATGACTTATGAACACGAATGAATTTTTCTTTAGATAAATCTTTTTCAAATGATTTCATGGTAGAAAGCACCAAGTGACTGTCATCTTCGGTAACAATTTTTACATAATCACCATAGGCTTCAATCCATTTAATTTTAGAAGTATAAATTTTCAACTTCTTCAAATTACTCTTGATGAATATATGTTCTCCTTCTTCTTCAAAACCAGTATCCTTACGAAGCATGTACATATCCATGGCACGCTTTATCGCGGCATTAAAACGCTCTTTTGTGATTGGTTTTTGTAAGTAATCAGTAGCATCATAATCAAAGGCTTTTACTGCATACTCTGCTTTTGCAGTGATAAAAATGATTTGAGGCTTTTCTTTTAGTCCATCTAATAAATTAAATCCATTAATGATAGGCATCTCAATGTCTAAAAATAACAAATCTACTTGTTTTGAGGCTAAACAATTTTTAGTTTCAACGGCGTTTGAAAATTCGCCTACTAAGTTCAGATTCGGATGGGCATCTACCAGTTTTGTAACCAAAATTCTTTGGATAGAGCTATCATCCACAACAATACAGTTCAATTTCATAAGCATCATTTTAATAGATTGGTGTGTTAAAAATAACATAAAAAAGTTATCTTCCAAACATTTTTACACAAAAAATGCAATTTCATCGATTATTTATAAGAATAGTTTGTCGATTTAAAAAAAAGGATTACTTTTGCACCCAATTTTATAACAAATAAATTTTATTATTATGAATCATTATGAAACTGTTTTCATCTTGAATCCCGTTTTATCTGAAACTCAGGTAAAGGAAACAGTAAGCAAATTTGAAGATTATTTGACTTCAAAAGGTGCTACAATGGTATCCAAAGAGGATTGGGGCTTGAAAAAAATGGCTTACGAAATTCAAAACAAAAAAAGTGGTTTTTACCATTTATTTGAATTCACTGTTGAAGGAGATGTATTAAGAGGTTTTGAAACTGAATTTAGACGTGACGAGCGTGTAATGCGTTTCTTAACTGTAAGTTTAGACAAACATGCAATCTCTTGGGCAGAAAGAAGAAGAGCGAAATTAAAAGCAACTAAAGCGTAATCATTATGTCAACATTACAACAATCTGCTGCAGGAAAAAAAGACGGAGATATTAGATATTTAACGCCTTTAAACATTGACACGAACAAACAAAAAAAATATTGTCGTTTCAAAAAATCTGGAATCAAATACATCGATTATAAAGATGCTGATTTCTTATTAAAATTCGTAAATGAGCAAGGTAAAATCCTTCCTCGTCGTTTAACAGGAACTTCTTTAAAATACCAAAGAAAAGTATCTGTTGCGGTAAAAAGAGCACGTCACTTAGCATTAATGCCGTACGTAGCCGATTTATTAAAATAATTAATTAAAAATAATAGTTGTTGTCCCGAGACAATCGGGACTAACTTCTAAAATAAAAGGACAACAACATGGAACTTATTTTAAAACAAGACGTTCAAAATTTAGGATTTAAAGATGATGTAGTATCTGTAAAACCAGGTTACGGACGTAACTTTTTAATTCCTCAAGGATTTGCTACTTTAGCAACTCCATCTGCTAAAAAAGTTTTAGCTGAAAACTTAAAACAAAAAGCACACAAAGAAGCTAAAGTGGTAGCAGATGCGAAAGCAATTGCTGAAGCTTTAAAAGCTTTGGATATCAAAATTACTGCAAAAGCAGGTGGTGAAAAACTATTTGGTTCTGTAACTAACGCTGATATCGCTGAAGTTTTAGAGAAAAACGGTCAATCAATTGACAAAAAATTCATCACTTCAGGTATTGTGAAAAGAACTGGTAAATATTCTGCTTCTGTTCGTTTACACCGTGATGTAATCATTGATTTAGCTTACGAAATTGTTGCTGAACAAGCTTAATTCGTAAATATTATATGAAGAATCCCGATGAAAATCGGGATTTTTTTATTTCAAAATTATTTATTCAACATTCGTTGTTCAAAATTTAAAAATGTTGAATTTTGAACAACGAATGTTGAATTTTGAAATCTAAGAAGTCTAAAAATCTAACAAATCTAAGAAGTCTAAAATGAAATACAAAAGACTTACAAAAGAACAATTTGAAGCGTTACACGAGGAGTTTGCTAATTTCTTGGCGACGCAACAAATTGATAAAAAAGAATGGGACGCTTTAAAAGAAAGTAAACCTGAAGTGGCCGAGCAAGAATTAGATGTGTTTTCTGATTTGGTTTGGGAAGGAGTACTCACCAATGCTAAATTTTTAGAGCATTTTTCTAAAAGTTATATTTTCCTCTTTCATTGTCAGGAAAACTTCATTCAATCGATTGTGATGAAGACGTTAGATCCAAATGTCGATTTTATGACCAAAGAAGGATTGCAATGGCTAGGCGATAATATGTTTAGTGAAACGACTGAAATCCACATCGGGAAAAAAGAATACAATCCAGAACGCAATACTGCTATATTTGATTTAATTCAACAAGGCGCTATTTTAAGCGACGGACAATTATACATACAAGTGAACGGTATTATTGAGTCAAAATAAGAGTTACAATTCAAATTAATTGGCTATTTTAGTGTCTCAAACTAAATAGCCAATTTTTTTATGGACGTTTTGCAAAAAATACAAACCTTACGAGACGAACTTAATTTACATAACTACAATTACTACGTTTTAGATACGCCAACGATATCTGATTATGAGTTTGATATAAAACTCAAAGAACTTCAAGAGTTAGAAGCAAAGCATCCTGAATTTTTTGACGAAAACTCACCCACTTTGCGAGTAGGAGGATCCATTACTAAAAATTTCGAAACGGTACAGCACGAATACCGTATGTATTCGTTAGATAATTCGTATTCTAAGGAAGATTTATTGGATTGGGAAGCAAGAGCTCAAAAAATATTAGGGAATGTTCCATTAGAATATACTTGCGAATTGAAATACGATGGTGCTTCCATTAGTATTTTATATGAAAACGGAAGGCTAAAAAGAGCGGTTACCAGAGGTGATGGATTTCAAGGAGACGATGTGACCAATAATGTGAAGACCATTAAAGCTGTTCCTGTAAAGTTAAAGGGTGATTTTCCGGAAAAATTTGAAATTAGAGGTGAAATTATCCTTCCATTTGCTGGCTTTGAAAAAATGAATCAGGAGTTGATTGAAATTGGCGAAACACCTTATTCCAATCCGAGAAATACGGCTTCAGGAAGTTTAAAACTTCAAGACAGTGCCGAGGTTGCCAAACGACCATTAGATTGCTTATTGTATTCTTTAATCGGAAATAATTTACCTATTCAATCGCAGTTTGAAGGTTTGGAAAAAGCTCGAAACTGGGGATTTAAAGTGCCTACCCAATCCAAACTAGCCAAAAATATAGACGAAGTTTTCGAATTTATCAATTATTGGGACAAACACCGTCACGAATTACCGTATGAAACGGATGGAGTAGTAGTTAAAATTAACAATATTCACCAACAAGAAGAGTTAGGATATACCGCCAAATCACCTCGTTGGGCGATGGCCTATAAATTCAAAGCAGAACAAGTTTCTACTCAATTAAATTCGATTTCATATCAAGTGGGACGAACTGGTTCAATTACCCCAGTAGCCAATTTGGAACCAGTGCAATTGGCTGGAACGATTGTGAAAAGAGCTTCGTTGCACAATGCCGATCAAATAGAAAAATTAGACATTCGCATTGGAGATGAAGTTTTTGTCGAAAAAGGAGGGGAGATTATTCCTAAAATCATTGCGGTTGATTTATCAAAGCGACCGGAAAATTCTCAAAAAACAATCTATATTACACATTGCCCTGAATGTGCGACCGAATTAGAACGAAAAGAAGGCGAAGCCAATCATTATTGCCCTAATTTTTACGGTTGTCCACCACAAATTATTGGAAGAATTCAGCATTATATTACCCGTAAAGCGATGGATATTGAAGGATTAGGCGGAGAGACAGTGGCATTACTATATACAAACAAGTTAGTAACTAGTTATGCTGATTTGTATGAATTGAAAAAAGACCAAGTAGTGGTTTTAGAGCGAATGGCCGATAAAAGTGCGGACAATCTGATTAGTGGAATTCAAAAATCTAAAGAAATTTCTTTTGATCGTGTTTTATATGCTTTAGGTATTCGATATGTTGGGGAAACAGTAGCTAAAAAATTAGCTAAACACTATAAATCGATTGATGCCTTGGCCAATGCATCTTTGGAAGAATTAGTGACAGTAGACGAAATCGGAATTAAAATCGCACAAAGTGTTTTGGAATTCTTTGAAAATCAAGAAAATAGAAGTAATATTGAACGGTTAAAAGCACATGGAGTTCAGATGGAATTATTGCAAATTGATGCGACTTTGGTTTCTAGTATTCTAGAAGGAAAGACTATTGTGGTTTCTGGTGTTTTTGAAAAATTCTCTCGTGATGAGCTGAAAAAAGCGATTGAGGATAATGGTGGAAAAGTGGGAAGTTCTATTTCGGCCAAAACGAGTTTTGTAATTGCAGGAGACAACATGGGACCTGCCAAACTAGAAAAAGCAAATCAATTAAAAATACCAATTATAAGTGAGACTGATTTTGAGGAAATGATTAATAACAATAAATAATGATTAAAAACACCCCCATTTCTTTTTATATAATAATGAGTGTTTTAGCTGTAATAGCTATGGTAATAGACAATGAGTGGTTAACGTTGCTGACAAAACCTTCCATTATTCCAGCCTTATTAATTTATTATTTTTCATCAGATAAAAAATATGTTAGCCCGGTTTTGCTGACTATTTTGTTCGTCTATTTTGTGTCGGATACAATCGCTTTACTTCAATTTCAAAATTTTGATATTTATTTAATGTTAATTGATTTTATTCCGTACTTATTGTTGGTAAAAGTGGTTATAGAAGATGCAGTTCATTTAAAATTCAAAATGAATGAGTGTATGTTTGCATCAATTTGTTTTTTATTCTTAGTATTAGTTATGTTTTTTGTAATAGGAACTCTTTCTGTTACTTATCAAGAATATATTCCAATAATTATTGGATATGGGTTTGTTTTGGCTGTATATGTATCTACCAGTTTATACGTCTATTTGATCACCAATTCAGATTTTGCAATGTATATTCTTATTGCTTCTGTTTTTGGATTAATTGCAGATATTATTTATACCATTATTAATATGGTTTTTTATGTTAAAGCCTTGACTTACATTGAGTTTGTTTTGCAAATTATTTCGTACTTTTATATAATTGCCTACTTTCTAAAGCGTGATGTAAATTTCGAGATAACAGCAAAAGAAGAACTCTTATAAAATGAAATTACTAACACCAGCATTTATATTATATATAATTTCGGGAATAACGTTTACGATTTCGTCGTTGATGGGGTATGAAAATGTGATCTTTGTAAGCAAACCGATGATTGCCTCTTCAATTATATTTCACTATATAAATGAAGTAAAATATAAAGTCAATTATTGGCATTTACTATTCTTGTTTTCTTATTTCCTGAGTGGTGTACTTAACTTATTTGAAGATAATCAAACACTTGTATATGTACTTTCTTTCAATATGTTGTCTTATAGTATACTGCTAAGTTTTATTGTTAAGAAAATGTTTTCGATTAATTACAGAAGTATTGATAATGTCAACTTACTATATATTATTTTGACAATTATTTTTTTGATAACATTGGCATATCTGAGTTTAGGTCTTATTTTTACCAAAGAAAATCAGATGTATTTTTATTTCGTTTTATATGCCATTATTTTAACAAGTCTTGTGATTAGTAGTACTGTTTTATATACCTTAAAACATTCTAATGCTATTGTTTACTTATTATTGGCCGCTTTTTGTTATCTCATTTGTGATTTGTTTTACATTATTTATTACTACTATTATGATTTTATTTTCTTCCGATTATTGAGTATTTTAAGTAGTGTATTGTCGTATTATTTTGTCGTTAATTATTTTTTAAAATCAAATGAAACCATCGAAGTGGTTGAATAAATAATGAAAATTTCTAAAGTAGCCTTACAACTATATTCAGTTGCGTCAATACTAACAGTTATTGCCGTTTTTTTTAATTGGAAATGGGTGGAGTTTATTGTAAAACCAATAATAATTCCAGCTATTTTTTATTATTATACTCAAATAAACAAAAATAGGTTTGAGACAATAGTAGTTATTCTTCTGATTGTAAACTTCGCCTCCGATATGATTGCTGTTTTTGATTATGAAAACAAAGGAGAAATTGTGATTGCTTTAAACTTGATTGGCAATCTTATCTTAAGTTATTTTTTCATTTCCGATTTCTTCCTACTTAAAAATTTTGATAAGCATAATCTGCCTCAGCTTTCATTATTTCTAATTGGATTTTTGATAATAACTTATTTTTTTCTAACACTTATTCCTGGTTTAAATGTTGTAAAACTATTTTATTATCTGGTTTACGGAATAATATTATCATTAATGGCTACTGTTACCATTCAAAATTATATAACGTCTAATTATATAAAATGTTTTTATGCAATGCTGGTTAGTATTGCTTTCATTTTTACAGATACATTTTATGTTATTTATAATTTTTATTTGCCAATGAAAATCTTTCTATTGTTTAATTTAGCCATTCAATTTGGGTCCTACTATTATTTAGTGAAATATTTTGCGGCGGCACCACACAACGAACTTCACAATGACAGAAAAAGCATTTAAAATTACAAACAAGGAAAAGGTATTACTATTTCTGTATTTCGGAATTGGTTTTTTTGAAATCATTGCCGAATATTACAATAATACTACATTTATGTATATCTTAAAACCGCTATTAGTACCCATTTTAGCATTGTTGTATTGGATAAAGTCGAAAGAAAAAAATAGTTATTTTTTATTCTCTTTGTTTTTTGTGCTGTTGGCTAATATCTTTTTTATTTCAAAGGATTTTTATTCCATTGTGATTGCTTCGGTTTTCTTGATTACCTATCGGGGACTAATTATTTATGTAGTGATGAAAAAAGTGATAATAAATAGTTTTCTTCCCGTTTTTTTGGGAAGTATTCCTTTTGGGGCATTGTTTATTTACCTTACTTTTTTAACCATGAATGAGCTAGGTAAGGGATTGTATATTTATTTCGTTCAGGTTTTATTTCTGAGCTTTTTAGGTGGGTTGTCGCTCTCTAATTATATGATAGAAGAAAGCAAAAAGAACTTTTGGTTGTTAGTCCACGTTGTTCTTTTTGCTCTTATTCAATTTATCTTGGTACTTAAATTATATTATTTATCAATTATTATATTCCAACCTATGTCAATGGCATTTTATATCATAGCACAATTTGGAATATATAAATTTATGTTACTTTCAGAAGAAAAAAGTATTACAGAATAATTTTTCTGCCGGTTGAAGATAAATTCATTTTATTGTCAAAATAAAAATCAATTCTTCCTAAGTTTATTCCGTAGGCTCCCACTTGATTGATTACAACATCTTGACCAGCGCTGTTTTTTTCCACAATAGGCTTGTCTAAAAAAGTATGAGTATGTCCTCCAATGATTAAATCGATGTTTTTAGTTTTTTGTGCTAACATTCTATCGCAGACTTTTTCAGGATCATTCTTGTATTCGAAACCTAAGTGAGATAAGCAAATTACAATATCACATTTTTCATCTTCTTTTAGTTTTTTAGCAAAATGAGAAGTAATGTCAATTGGGTCATTATAAACAGTTTCTTTATATAGTTTTTTATCTACCAATCCTTTTAATTCCACTCCAATTCCAAAAACACCAATTTTTATTCCTCCTTTTTTAAAAATTTTATAGGGTTTAACATGTGTATCTAGAACTGTGTTTCTGAAGTCATAATTTGCGGAAACGAAATCAAATTTCGCATGAGGTAATTGGGCTAACAATCCTTCAACACCATTGTCAAAATCATGATTTCCAATAGTAGCCAAATCATATTTCATCATGCTCATAAGTTTAAACTCTAACTCACCGCCATAATAATTAAAATAGGGCGTACCCTGAAATATGTCACCAGCATCTAAAAGCAAAACATGTTCTTCTGCCTTTCTTATTTGATCAATAACAGCCGCTCTTCGTGCTACGCCACCTTGACCTGGATTCTTTGGGTGATTGGCAGGAAATGGATCGATATGACTGTGAACATCATTTGTGTGTAAAATGGTAATTTTTTTGACTTCTAACGCATTTGCCGATTCAAAACTACTTAACGGTAAGCTTCCAAGTCCTAATAATGTAGAGCTTGCAGCAGTATTTTTTAAAAAATCTCTTCTTTTCATACGATTATTTTTCTTGTACAACTTTAATTTCACTTGTCACTTTAATTGTATCCACATCTTTCATGTAGTCAATTAAAATGTTTCGCATTTTGTAATCTAAATCAAAGGTTTTTGTTCCTTTTTTGAAGAAATCCATTTTATCTCCACCGTTTGCTAGATAATCATTGGTAACGATATAATAGGTTTTATCTAAAACAATTGGTTCTTTCTTTATTTTAACATTTTTTGGCTTTTTAGCTGCAGAAATTGAAAACGTCAAACCTGCTATAGGATGTGGTTTTTTTTCGGTAATAAAATAATTGATAAATTCAATGATTTGTTCTCCTTTTAACTCTACAACAACAGCTGTATTTTCAAATGGTAAAATTTCAAAAGCTGTTCGAGCCGACACATTGCCTTGTGGCATAATGGCTCTGATTCCACCGTGATTTAAGATACAAGCATCAATACTTTTTTTCTCTCTTTTTTGAAAAATAACGTCCGATTTTTCAAGTACAATACTGGCTAAAAAATCCCCAATATTACTTTGGAATTGACCTTTACTTTTATCCAGAGTTTCTGAACAAACCGCAAGAGGTTCGTCTAAGTCTCTATTAATTTTATCCCGATATGGGGCAATTAGTGAATTGTATTCCGGTTTTGGTTCGGCTGCTTCGTTAATGTTAATTTGTTTTCCTTCAATAATAGTGTTTACTACTTCTTGCGAGAAACTACTGTAAGTGGTTAGTAATAATAGGATTAAAGTTGGGAGCTTTAAAAAGGTGTGGTAGTTTTTTGTATGTAACATTTTGAATAACTATAGTTTGTTCGTTTATTTTTCAAAAAATAAAGTGGTAAATATAGTATGTTGATTAAGTATTTAAAAGAAATATTGTTAAAAAATAGTCTCCCCGCAATTTTAAAGGGGTACGAGTATGTTTTTTGGTGTATAATATTGAAAAACAACAACTATAACACTAATAATAAGAAGGTAAAATAGTGTTAATTTTTTAAGAGTTGTTCTTGATTTGAATCAGTTATAAAAAAAGCGAAAAACGGATTGCCTATTACAACCATTTTTCGCTATATATCTTTTAAAAACTAAAGACCTCTTTTTAAAAAGATTTAAATGCTTATTTTCTTACCGGTAGCTGTTACTTTTTCTTTGCTATCAAAGAAGAAATCAATTCTTCCTAAATTTACTCCAAAAGCACCTACTTGATTGATGATTACCTCTTGTCCGTCAAGGTTTTTTTCTATTACTGGCTTGTCTAAGAAAGTATGTGTGTGGCCACCAATAATTAAATCGATGTTTTTGGTTTTTCTAGCTAAATTAATATCGGAAATTTTTCCTGGTTCGTTTTTGTATTCAAAACCTAAGTGAGATAAACAGATTACTAAATCACATTTTTCAACGTCTTTTAATTTAGTTGTGATATCTGTAGCGATTTCTACAGGGTCTAAATATTTAGTTTCTTTGTAATATCTAGGGTCAACAAGTCCATATAATTCAACTCCTATTCCGAAAATACCAACTTTAATTCCTTTCTTGTTGAATATTTTATAAGGCTTCACTAA
Organism: Flavobacterium amnicola; assembly: GCF_004122165.1. GTDB lineage: Bacteria > Bacteroidota > Bacteroidia > Flavobacteriales > Flavobacteriaceae > Flavobacterium > Flavobacterium amnicola. Next base: position 409,621 of record NZ_SBKO01000002.1, on the reverse strand, counting down.
GGTGTCTAAAACAGTGTTTTTGAAATCATAGTTCGCTGAGACAAATTCAAACGAAGCATTGGGAAGTTGTCCATATAATCCTGTTATTCCGTTGTCGAAATCATGATTTCCAATGGTAGCCAAATCATATTTCATCATACTCATCAATTTGAACTCCAATTCTCCTCCATAATAATTAAAATAAGGAGTTCCTTGAAAAATATCCCCAGCATCTAAAAGTAAGACATTGTCTTCCACTTTTCTAATTTGCTCTACAATTGCAGCTCTTCTTGCTACACCACCCATATTTGGAGTTTTAGGATGATTTAACGGAAAAGGTTCTATTTGGCTATGGGTGTCATTAGTATGAAGTATCGTAAGCTTTTTTGTGGTGTTTGTTGCCAACTGGAAGCTACTTAAAGATAAGGCACCAAGACCTAATAAACTTGTGCTTGCAGCTGTATTTTTAATAAAATCTCTTCTTTTCATAACGTTTATTCTTGGGTTACTTTAATGTCGGTTGGTACTTTGATGATGTCAACGTCAATAAAGTAATCAATTATCATGTCTCTTAATTTGTAATCTAATACATGGGTTTTGGTAGACTTTTTTAGAAATTCCATTTTATCACCCCCACTAGCTAAATAATCATTCGTTACCAGATTGTAAACTTTGTCCAAAACAATTGGCTCATTATTTACTTTTATATCTTTAGCTACTCCACTCGCAGTGATAGTAAAAGTCAAACCAGCAATAGGGTGTGGCTTTTTTTCTTTTATAAAATACGTTACAAAATCAACCAGATATTTACCTTCAATCTCGATAACAACCGCTGCGTTTTCAAAAGGCATTACTTCAAATGCATTTCTTGCTGTAATGTTACCTTGTCCAATCATTGCTCTAATTCCACCATGATTTAGAATACAAACATCCACTTTCTTCTTTGTTCTTTCTTCAAAAACTTTATTTCCTTTTTCAAAAGTAATTTTAGCCATTAAATCGCCAATATTACTTTGCCATTGCCCTTTGGATTTATCTAAAATAACAGGATTGTACGCTAAAATTTTATCAAGATCGCGATTCACTTGACTTCTATATGGTGCAATTACAGCATCGTATTCTGCTTTTGTTTCGGCAGCTTCAGTTACTTTTACTTGCTTACCTTCAATTACAGAAACTACATCTTGAGCGTTAGAAGTAGTAAAAAACGTTAATAACGTTAAAATTAAACCAAAATGTTTCATTTGTGACATACTCTTTTTATTTTTACGCATGCATTAATCGTGCCAATACAAACTAAATATTTAATTTTGTTTCCGAAGAAACGAAGCTACAAATGTAATATGTTTATAAAGTATATAAAAGAATTATCTCTTAAAAAAAGATTAAAAAACAGCATAAAGAACGTAAACGATAATAAACTAAGCACTTCAGTTAATACAGTAGGGATACTAATCGATGAAAATTATTTCTTTGAAAAACAAAAATTAGTCGAAGAATTGATTGAAAAGGGTATAAAAAGAGAAAACATTAGTTTGTTGGCTTTTCAAAATGCTCAAAAAAAGAATGAAAACTATGATGTTCCTACGTTTTTCAACAAAGATATCACGTGGAATGGAGATTTTTCTTCAAATTTCGTTATCGATTTTATCAATTCAAAATTTGATATATTAATTAGTTATTATGATGTTGAAAAAGCACCTTTATTGCTCATTACAAATAAATCGAAAGCTTCATTTAAAGTAGGCTTTTCAAGTATTGACAAGCGTTTAAATCATTTGATGATTACTATAAACGCAGAAAACTATAAAGTTTTCATTCACGAATTATTTAGATATTTAAAAATTTTAAACAAAATATAATAAAAATGCAAGCATTTATTGGAACGGGTGTAGCACTTGTAACACCTTTTAAAAAGGATTTTTCTGTAGATACTGAAGCCTTAAAAAGAATTGTAAATCATGTGATTGAGGGTAGTGTGGAGTATCTTGTGGTTTTGGGTACAACTGCAGAATCTGCTACGCTTTCCCAAGAAGAAAAAGAATTGGTAATCCATACAATTGTAGAAGCTAATGCAGGAAGGTTGCCTTTGGTTTTAGGAGTTGGTGGGAATAATACTTTAAAAGTAGTAGAAGAACTTAAAACGAGAGATTTTTCAAAATTCCAAGCCATACTTTCGGTGTCTCCTTATTATAACAAACCGACTCAAGAAGGTATTTACCAGCATTTCAAAATGGTTTCCGAAGCGTCTCCAATTCCTGTAATTGTGTATAACGTGCCAGGAAGAACTGCCAGTAATATGTTGCCGGAAACCGTTATTCGCTTAGCAAATGATTTTAAAAATATTATCGGAATAAAAGAAGCAGCGGGTGATATCGTACAAGCAATGAAGTTGATTCAGCACAAACCAAAAGATTTCTTGGTGATTTCTGGAGATGATATGATTACCTTGCCGATGGTTTTAGCGGGTGGTGCCGGAGTAATTTCGGTTATTGGAGAAGGTTATCCTAAAGAGTTTTCTGAAATGGTACGCTTGGGGTTACAAAGAAAAGTAGACGAAGCGTATGCCTTACACTATAAATTAATGGACAGTATCGATATGATTTTTGAGCAAGGAAATCCAGGCGGTATCAAGGAAATATTCAAATCATTAGGATTGTCAGAAAACACCGTTCGTTTGCCTTTGGTAAATGTAAATGAAAATCTAGCCAACCGATTGGATTCGTTTACAAAACAGCTGAATAAATAGTAGTAAAAAATAAGTTTTGTAAAAACAAATTAATAACTAACTTTGCGGTTCGTTTTGTGGAAAGGTTAAACCATTGAAAAACGGCACGTTTTAAAATAAAATATGAATAAATTTATATACGGTTTCTTTCTTGTTGCTCTTTTAGCATCGTGTAGTGATTACCAAAAAGCCATAAAATCAGAAGATGTTGCAGTGAAATTAGCGGCAGCAACTGCTAAGTACGAAGAGGGAAAATACAATAAAGCCATTCGTTTGTTTGAACAAATTGCTTCGGCTTACAGAGGAAAACCCGACGCGGAAAATATGTTTTATATGTTTGCACAGTCGTATTATAAAACAAAACAATTTTATTTAGCAGGATATCAATTTGAAAGTTTTGCATCTTTATATCCAAAGAGTAAAAATGCAGAAGAAGCAGCTTTTTTAGGCGCTAAATCCTATTCGGAATTGTCGCCTGTTTATTCTTTAGATCAAGGAGATACAGATAAAGCAATCACGAAAATGCAGAACTTTATCAATAAATATCCAAATTCACAATACTTGGCTGAAGCCAATGCTGTAACGAAAGAATTGCAATATAAATTAGAAAAGAAAGCGTTTGAAATAGCAAAACAGTACAATACAATTTCTGATTTTAAAGCAGCTATTAAAGTTTTTGATAATTTTTTAGCCGATTTTCCAGGAACAACCTATAAAGAAAAAGCATTATATTATAAATTAGATTCTAGTTATCAATTAGCTATAAATAGTATTCCAGCTAAAATGGAAGAACGTTTAATAGAGGCTAAAGCTGCTTATAATTCATTAATAAAATTTAAAGCAGATACAGAATATAAAAATACTGCCGATGAAATGTTGGCAAGAATAGAAAAGGATTTACAACAATTTCAAAAATAAGAAAGATGGATTTAAAGAAAACGACTGCTCCAGTAAACACAATTACGTACAACAAAACGGTAATTGAAGAACCAACTGGAAACGTGTATGAAGCTATCACCATTATGGCAAGAAGAGCTAACCAAATTAATTCTGAAATCAAAAAAGAATTAATCGAAAAGTTAGAAGAATTTGCTACTTATAACGATAGTTTAGAGGAAGTTTTTGAAAACAAAGAGCAAATTGAAGTTTCTAAATTTTACGAAAAATTGCCAAAGCCACACGCTTTAGCAGTTCAAGAATGGTTAGAAAACAAAATCTACTACAATAAATCAAAATAAAACAACTACAATGTCTGTTTTAAGTGGTAAAAAAATAATACTAGGAGTTTCTGGTGGTATTGCCGCTTATAAATCGGCATCATTAGTTCGACTTTTTATAAAAGCAGGTGCGCATGTACAGGTAGTCATGACACCTGCTTCTGTTGATTTTGTTACACCCTTAACTTTATCCACTTTATCTAAAAACCCGGTTCATACGAGTTTTTACAACGAAGAGGAAGGTGCTATGTGGACCAACCACGTGGAGCTTGGTCTTTGGGCTGATTTTATGGTGATTGCACCCGCAACCGCCAATACGATGTCTAAAATGGCAAATGGAAATTGCGATAATTTACTAATTGCAACATACCTTTCAGCTAAATGTCCTGTCTATTTTGCTCCTGCAATGGATTTGGACATGTACAAACATCCTTCAACGCTGGCAAGTTTCGATGCTTTAAAAAAGTTTGGAAATACCATTATACCTGCTGAAAGCGGTGAGTTGGCCAGTGGATTGTCAGGGGAGGGCCGCATGGCTGAGCCTGAAAACATAATTGCTTTTCTTGAAAAAGATATCGAAAGCAAACTACCTCTTAAAGATAAGAAGATATTAATAACTGCAGGACCGACTTATGAAGCGATTGATCCTGTTCGTTTTATTGGTAATCATTCTTCTGGAAAAATGGGGTTTGATATCGCAAATGCCGCAGCAAATCTAGGCGCTCAAGTGATTTTAATTTCTGGACCTACATACCTGCAAACTAAAAACGCTTCCATTAATTTGATTCGAGTGACTTCTGCAGAAGATATGTTTGTCGCTTGTCATCAATATTTTAATGAGGTGGATGTTGCCATTGCAGCAGCAGCTGTTGCCGATTATCGACCGAAAAATGTGGCAGCTCAGAAAATAAAAAAGAAGGAAGAAACGTTTACAATTGAGTTAGAAAAAACGAAGGATGTCTTAGCGTCGTTGGGGCAAATCAAACAGAATCAGTTTTTAATTGGTTTTGCTTTAGAAACGGAAAATGAAATTGAACATGCTAAGCAAAAAATTCAGAAAAAAAACTTAGATTTGATTGTGCTTAATTCACTCAATGATTCGGGGGCTGGTTTTGGGAAACCAACTAATAAGGTTACTTTTATTGATAAAAATTTCAATGTAGAGCCTCAAGAATTAAAATCGAAAGAAGATGTCGCTTTAGATATTGTTACTAAAATTATAAACCATTATGCGTAAATATATTGTTGTTTTATTTGTGTTGATTTCAGGGGGTATTGCTTCGCAAGAACTTAATGCTACTGTCGAGTTTAATACTAGTCAGGTAGGGGCAACCAATCAACAAGTATTTAAAACACTAAAAAAGTCGTTGACAGAATTTCTTAATAATACCAAATGGGCAGAAAAAACATTTAAAAAAAATGAGAAAATTAACTGTTCCTTTTTCTTTAACATTACTTCTTACGATAATGTAAATAAATTTGAAGGAAGTTTGCAAGTGCAAGCATCAAGACCCGTTTTTAACTCAACATATTCCACTTCTATTTTAAATATTAACGATAAAGAAGTGAAATTTGAATATACTGAATTCCAAAATCTGAACTTTAATATAAATAGTTACGATTCAAATTTATTATCAGTGATTGCTTTTTATGCCAATATGATTATCGGTATTGATGCCGATTCTTTTCAGATTGAAGGCGGAAATAAAGCTTTCGAAAACGCTTCTACTATCGTAGCGCTCGCGCAAATTACCCAAGAAAAAGCATGGACATCCAATGGTACGCAAAATCGTTATTATTTAGTAAATGACATGATTGCGCCAACTTATTTGCCTTTCAGAAGAGCAATTTATGAATACCATTTAGGGGCTTTGGATATCATGGCAAACAATCCTAAAGAAGGAAAGGAAAATATTAAAAGAGCATTAAAATCATTAACGGAAGTGGCAGCTGTTCGACCAAATGCCTATTTAACGCGTGTGTTTTTTGATGCAAAATCGGATGAGATTTTAAATATCTTTACCGATGGTCCCAAAGTTGATGTCACGCAAGTAATTGAAAGTTTAAATCGATTATCTCCTACAAACTCAAGTAAGTGGGGTCAAATTTCTTATTAAATTTGTCAGATGCTTACATCATTATCTATTAAAAATTTTGCATTGATAGAACAGTTAGAAATGAATTTTTCTAATCAGTTTTCTATTATTACAGGTGAAACGGGAGCTGGAAAATCAATTCTTCTGGGTGCTTTGGGTTTGGTTTTAGGAAATCGTGCCGATTTATCTTCGCTTAAAGATAAAGAACAAAAATGTGTGATTGAAACACATTTCAATCTGTCGAAATACAATTTAAAGCCTTTTTTTGAAGCCAATGATTTAGATTATGAAGAAATCACTATAATTCGTCGTGAAATTCTTCCTTCAGGTAAATCACGAGCCTTTATCAATGATAGTCCAGTTAATTTAGAGGAACTTAAAGAATTAGGTACCTTTTTAATCGATATTCATTCGCAACACCAAACTCAAGAGTTGTCTAGTGAAGAGTATCAAATTGAAATTCTAGACGCCATTGCTGCAAATGGGAATACCTTAGCGACTTACAAAGAAAATCTTTCAGTTTATAAATCGATCAAAAGTGAGTTGAAAAAACTCAAACAGAATAAAGATTCGCTCTCTAAAGAAGCCGATTATAATTCCTTTTTATTGGAAGAATTACTAGCGGCTCATTTAAAAGAAGGAGAACAAGCCGAACTTGAAGCTACTTTGGAAAAGTTAAGTAATGTCGAATTTATAAAAGAAAATCTTGATAAATCATTGGCAATTGCTAATGAAGAGCAAATCGGAATACTGCAAAATTTGAAGGAAGTAAAATTTTCATTGCAAAAAATCGCCAATCTTTCTACCGAATTTAAAGATTTATCAGAAAGAGTTTCTAGTGTTTTAATTGAGTTTGATGACATAACTATCGAAGTAAATGCTCAAGCTGAAAAATTGATTAACGATCCGGAAAAGCTAGAATTGGTCAATCAAAAGTTGCAACTAATTTATTCGCTTCAAAAGAAGCACAATGTGGCTTCGGTTGAAGAATTATTGGTCATTCAAAATGATTTGGATAATAAAGTGGTTTTAGCCGATGATCTAGAAAATCAAATTTCTAAATTAGAAAATCAATTAGACCAACAAATAGTAGCGTTAGAGAAATTAGCCTCTCAAATATCGGAAAATAGAAAAAAAGCGATTCCTGTTTTAACGAATGAAATTACGGATATATTGGCGCAATTAGGAATGCCAAATGCACGTTTTCAGTTTGAAATTAAAGCAGCACAAAGTTTTTTATCATCAGGAAAAGATGAAGTACAATTGTTGTTTTCTGCTAATAAAGGAACCGATTTTGGATTGTTGAAAAAAGTGGCTTCTGGAGGTGAAATGTCTCGAATTATGCTGGCTGTAAAGTCAATACTGGCGAATTATTCGAAACTTCCTACGATTATTTTTGATGAAATTGACACCGGTGTTTCGGGAGAAATTGCCCATAAAATGGGTGATATTATGAAGGAGATGAGTGTTAAGATGCAAGTTTTTGCCATTACACACCTGCCTCAAATTGCCGCCAAAGGAAATCAACATTATAAAGTATATAAATTAGATCAAGGAGAAAGTACAGTTTCCGAATTGAAGTTGCTTTCACAAGAAGAGCGAATTGTAGAAATTGCCGAAATGCTTTCGGGTAAAGATATTTCCGATTCGGCATTAACCCATGCAAAAGCTTTATTGAATTAGAAAATTAGATTTTTAGACTTCTTAGATTTTTAGTACTTTTGCTAGAGAATTTATCGAATAAACAAATCAACAAATAACCGAATAAACAGAAAAAAAAATGATTATAGAACCAAGAATGCGCGGATTCATTTGTTTAACAGCTCACCCAGAAGGATGTGCTCAAAGTGTTAAAAATCAAATTGAATACGTAAAATCTAAAGGAAAAATAAATGCACCAAAAAGAGTTTTAGTTGTGGGAGCTTCAACAGGATTTGGTTTAGCGTCAAGAATTACGGCGGCCTTCGGAAATGATGCGGCTACAATTGGTGTTTTCTTTGAAAAAGAACCGGCACCAGGAAAAACAGCAACGCCAGGTTGGTATAATTCGGCGGCTTTCGAACAAGAAGCTAAAAAAGCAGGATTATACGCAAAGAGTATTAATGGTGATGCGTTCTCAAAAGAAGTAAAACAACAAACTATTGATATGATTAAAGCTGATTTAGGTCAGGTGGATTTAATTATTTACAGTTTGGCTTCACCAGTACGTATGCACCCTGAAACAGGTGTATTGCACCGTTCGGCATTGAAACCAATTGGTCAAACGTTTACAGACAAAACAGTCGATTTTCACACAGGAAATGTAACGCAAGTATCAATCGAACCAGCGGTTCAGGAAGATATTGATAACACTGTTGTAGTTATGGGAGGTGAAGATTGGAAAATGTGGACAGACGCTATGAAAAAAGCAGGTGTTTTAGCGGATGGTGCTACTACAGTTGCCTATTCTTATATCGGACCTGAAGTCACTTCTGCAGTATACAGAAAAGGAACTATTGGTCAAGCTAAAAATCATTTGGAAGCGACAGCTTTTGAAATTACAGATTCTTTAAAAGACATCGGTGGAAAAGCTTATGTTTCGGTAAATAAAGCTTTGGTTACTCAAGCAAGTTCAGCTATTCCTGTAATTCCATTGTATATTTCTTTGTTGTATAAAACGATGAAAGCAAAAGGATTACATGAAGGTTGTATTGAGCAAATGCAACGTTTGTTCGCAGATAGATTGTATAATGGAGGCGAAGTTCCGTTGGATGCTGAAGGAAGAATACGTATCGACGATTGGGAAATGCGTGACGATATTCAAGAAGCAGTAAAAACACTTTGGGCACAAGCAGACACAGAAACATTAAAGGAAATTGGTGATTTAGCCGGTTATAAAAATGATTTCTTGAACTTATTTGGTTTCGGATTTCAAGGGGTAGATTATCTTGCTGATGCGAATGAAATGGTTCAAATCGAAAGTATTTCATAAAAAAATATAATTTTATTGTTTAAAAAACCACGAAGTAGTTCGTGGTTTTTTTATGCATTTTATCGATTATTCTTGTTAAATATTGAGGTGTTTTTAAAAAATTAACTATATTGCTAATCAAATCAAATTTATAAAATATGAAAAAAATTACTTTATTAATAGCTTTCTTGTTGGCATTAGTCACGAGTGGTTATTCACAAACTATTGTTATTGGAACTGGTACTGTTTCAACAGGAGGTACTGGTAGTGATCCAGTTGATGGATATTTCGAAGCAATGAGGTACCAAGTGGTTTATACTGCTGCCGAATTAAGCGCATCACTTACTCCTTATGATCAAATTACGGCTCTTGGTTTCTCGATTAGTGAAGATTATGCAGGTGGAGCACTTTTGGGGTACTCAATCAAAATGGGGCATACTTCGGCAACTAATTCTGCAACACACAATGCCAGTTCAACAAGTGTAGTTAAAAATGCATTCGATTATGACCCAACTGTTACTGCAGCAGGTGTTTTTGATATGATTGTTTTTGATACACCATTTGTATGGAATGGGGTTGATAATATACTTATTGATATTTGTACTGATGGTCCGAACGCTTATGTTTCTCCATATGGAGGTGTAAGAGTAACAAATATTGCAAATGGTTCAAGAAGATTTAGAACTGACGGAGCTCCTGCTTGTAGTGTAAATACTGGTACCGTAAATGCGAATCGTCCAAATATTCAATTTAATTACGTTGATGGTGTACCACCTTCTTGTTTAGCACCAGGTGGTTTAGCAGCTGCTCCAGTTGCAGCAACAACTGCAACTGTTTCATGGAATGCAGTTACTCCAACGCCATCAGTTGGTTATGAGTATGCTATATCTAGCACAAATACTCCTCCTTCTGGAGCAGGTACTCCAACTACAGCAACATCCGCTTCTTTTTCTGGACTTACAGCATTAAGTACGTATTACGTTTTTGTTAGATCTGATTGTGGATCTGGATTTAGTAGTTGGTCATCGGTATCATTTACAACATTATTAGCAAATGACAATTTTGTTGATGCAGAAGCTGTTTTATGTGGTGCTACAGTAACAGGAGATACTTCTACAGCAACATTAGATGAAGATAGTGCTCCTGATGGTTTTGGATGTAATTTAGATGGAAAAAATGTTTGGTACAAATACACAGGTCTAGGTACGCCAGAATTAATAACATTAGATTTATGTGCATCAACTTTTGATACTCAAGTGATGGTGTATACCGGTACATCGGGTGCTTTAACTTTAATTGCGGGTAATGATGATTCTTGTGGTACAAGATCTCTTACAAGCTTTACCTCTAATGGTACAAGTACTTATTATATTTCAATTGATGGGTACACCACTTCACAAGGAGCTTACTCTATGACTCTAACTTGTGCGCCTGCTTGTACACCAGCAGTAACGAATCAAGCTTGTGCTTCTGCATTGGCTGTTGCAACAAATGGTGTGGATGTAAGTTCTGATAATACCTGTGGTGATGTTTCTGCGGTTCAACCGTCTTGTGATCCTTTTGGAACAGTACAAGATGTGTGGTTTTCTTTTGTAGCACCAGCTAGTGGGAATGTATCTTGTTTAGTGACCCCTACTACTATGACTTCAGGAAACTTTGCAGTTTTAGGAGGTACAGATTGTGGTAGCTTAACAGAAGTGGCAGGTACATGTAATTCAAACTTTACTGCAGGAACTACAGAAATTTTAACTGGATTAACTGGCGGAGCAACTTATTATGTGCAAGTGTGGAGCAACACTGCGGAACAAGGTACTTTTACAATCAATCTTACTGAGCCATGTTTAGCACCTACCGGATTTGCTGCAGGTAACTTTACGGCAACTACTGCTGATATTACTTGGACTCCTGGCGTTGGTAGTTTCGAATATGTGTTCGATACAAATGCAACTGACCCGGCTGGGGCTGGAACTGCAATTGGTGTAGGAGCATATACTGCTACTGGATTAACAGCTGGAACAGTTTATTATTTACATGTAAGAACCGATTGTGGTTCATCAACATTTAGTCCATGGGCAAACTTTGCATTTATGTTGCCTCCAACAAATGATAATTGTGCTGGTGCTATCGCATTAACACCAGGTGCTATTTTTGAAGATCAAGATGTTTCAGGAACAGTTTTAGGTGGAACTACTGCTGCAGACGTTCCGTCTTGTGCAACTGGAGTTGCTGATGTTTGGTATAGCGTTGTTGTGCCAGCCTCAGGGACATTAACTATTGAAACACAAGAAGATGCTGCGAATTCTATAACTGATTCTGTAATTTCTGTATATTCTGGTGCTTGTGGTGCATTAACAGAAATCGATTGTGATGATGAAAGTGGTCTTGGTAGTATGTCTTTGTTGTCTTTAACAGGACTAAATCCTGGAGATACATTATATATTGAAGTTTCTAAATGGAATAGTATGCCATCAACTACAGTCAATCAATTTTTAATATCAGCATATGATGCTACATTAAGTACAAATTCATTTGACTTAAACGGATTTAAAGCGTATCCAAATCCAGTAAAAGACATCTTCAAAGTGTCATACACTAAAAATATTTCAACTGTTTCTGTTACTAATTTAGTAGGGCAAGAAGTGCTATCTAAAAAAGTAAATGCGTTACAATCTGATGTTGATATGTCAGCTTTAGCTTCAGGAACTTATTTAGTAAAAATAACTTCTGAAGGATTGACTAAAACTTTAAAAGTAATAAAAGAATAATTTTTTATATTTTTTGATTAAGAAGCCACGCGAAGCGTGGCTTTTTTTTACATTTGTGCTTTAACCCATTCTATGAAAAAAAAATACTTACTTCCTATCTTGTTTTTTGTAAACATTATTTTTTCTCAAAATAATTTAAGTGTATCAATTATTCCACCAGTGCCAATTTGTAGTGCTGGAGAGTGTGCAGATTTAGTTGCAAATTATGTAAATATTAAATCTACAAATGATTATCTAGTGCAAAGTATACCCCATGGAACGAATTTTCCATATACAGGGGGAGTACTACTAGATAATAGTTCTGATGATGTTTGGTCAACTGTATTTGATTTACCATTTAATTTTTGTTTTTATGGTAATACATACAATCAAGTTTTAATTGGTTCAAATGGTTTGGTTCATTTCCCGGATGGTACCCAAACACAAAACGGTTTTTGCCAATGGAGTTTTAATTCAACTATACCAAACGCTGCTTTTCCCGTAAAAAATGCTATTTATGGTGTTTATCAGGATACTGATATCAGAACTCCTCCAATTACGAGTCCTTCAAACCAAAATGTTAATTATTATATTGTTGGTGTTAGTCCGGACAGAAGAGTTGTAATTAATTTTAATGAATTGCCTCAATATTCTTGTGCTGCATCAGTAGGACTTCAAACCAGTCAGATTATTTTGTATGAAACTACCAATGTTATAGAAATTAATATAAAAAATAGAACTTCATGCACCACTTGGAATGGAGGACGTGGTTTAGTAGGGCTTCAAAATCAAACCGGAACAATTGCACATACTCCTGCAAATAGGAATACTGGAGTTTGGTCAGCAAACAACGAATCATGGCGATTTACGCCAAATGGAAACTCAGTGGCAAATTTCGAATGGTCTAAAAATGGAGTATTTTATAGTTCTGCTAATCCTATAAATGTTTGTCCTGATAATGGGGATGTTTTTGAAGCAAAAGTGACTTATACTAACTGTGATGGAACTGAAGTTGTACTTTCTGATACTCAAGTATTAAATGTAGAACCTCAAATTACCGGTATCCCTCAAAACATTTCGGCCTGCGTTTTAGAAGTTGAAAGTACAGCAACATTTGATTTAAGATCTAATGAAAATGATTATGGTATTAATACAGAAGACTATGACTTTTATTATTTCGCAAGTTTAAGCGATGCTAATAATAATGTTCACATCAACAATCCTACAAGTTTTGTTAGCTCAGGACAAACGATATATGTAGGTATCGAAAGTTTTTATACGGGTTGTTATGTGCTTAAAAATTATGATTTAATAATAGAGCACGGTCCAAGTAGTCCAACGGGTTCGACCACTCAATTTTTTACTCCAGGGCAAACTTTAGAAAATCTAGTAGTTAACGGACAAAATATAGTATGGTTTGATGCAGCTACTAATGGTAATGTGCTGCCAATCTCAACACCATTAGTGAATAATACAACCTATTATGCAGCTTCTTCAACAAGTTCGGGTTGTCTAAGCGGTAGGTTAGCTCCTGGTCGATTGGGTGTATTGGTACAAGAAACTTTACATGTAGATGGATTTAATAAGGACAGTTTTAAAACCTTTCCAAACCCGGTAAAAAATATCTTTAAAGTATCGTACATTAAAAACATTTCAAATGTTTCCGTTACAAATTTAGTGGGACAAGAAGTGCTATCTAAAAAAGTAAATGCCTTACAAACGGATGTAGATATGTCAGCTTTGTCTTCAGGAACCTATTTAGTAAAAGTGACTTCGGAAGGTTTGACTAAAACTATAAAAGTAATAAAAGAGTAATTTTTTATATTTTTTGATTAAAAAGCCACGCAAAACGTGGCTTTTTTTTGTTAAAAACGTAACTTTGTCAAAATTTTTTTCAAAATGAATTTTTCGTTTGTAATTCCTGTTTATAATAGACCAGATGAAATTGAAGAGCTTTTGGATAGTTTGACCAAACAAACGTATTCTAAGCCCTTTGAAATAATAATAGTGGAAGATGGTTCTACCATTCCTTGTGAGCATACTGTAGATAAATATCGTTCACGATTAAATCTTACCTATTATTTAAAATACAATTCAGGTCCAGGGGATTCTAGAAATTTTGGAATGCAGTATGCCAAAGGGGATTATTATATTATTTTAGATTCGGACTGTATTTTACCCGCACAGTATTTAGCTGAAGTAGAAAAATCACTTCATGAAAAATATGTAGATTGCTTTGGTGGTCCAGATAATATGCTACCTAGTTTTACAGCGATTCAAAAAGCGATAAATTTCACGATGACTTCGGTTTTGACTACAGGAGGTATTCGAGGCGCTTCTGAAAAAATTGAAAAATTTCAACCCCGCAGTTTTAATATGGGAATTTCTAAAAAAGCTTTTGAAGCTTCCAAAGGATTTTCCAACATTCACCCAGGTGAAGATCCAGATTTGTCGATTCGTTTATGGAAATTGGGCTTTGAAACGAAATTAATTTCTAACGCATTCGTATATCATAAGCGTCGAATTGATTGGGATAAGTTTTATATTCAAGTCAATAAATTTGGTAAAGCAAGACCTATTTTAAATCAGTGGTATCCAGAATATGCAAAGCCAACCTTCTTTTTGCCAGCTTTATTTGTGATTGGATTCTTTTTAGGATTAATTGAATTAATATTTGCTTCCGATTGGATTTTAAAGCTTTATTTTCTCTACACTCTTATTATTTTTATAACATCATCCATTCAAAATAAAAACATTAAAGTTGGGTTTTATTCGATAATTGCCGTTTGGAGACAGTTTTTTGGATACGGAATCGGTTTTATAGAATCCTTCTTTAAAATCAATATTCTGAAGAAAAAACCACAAAATGCATTTCCTGAATTATTTTTTAAACTTTAAATGACAAAAATAATAGGTCTTACCGGCGGAATTGGAAGTGGAAAAACTACCATAGCACGACTTTTTGAAGACGAAGGAATTCCTGTGTATATTGCTGATGAAGAAGCTAAAAAAATTTTGGATTTGCCTGAAACAATTCAAAAAGTTACTTCCGAATTAAGTCCTAGCATAATTATTGATGGTAAAATTGACAGGAAAAAATTAGCAGCCCTTGTTTTTAACAACCCTGAAAATTTAAAAAAACTCAATGCAATTATACATCCTTTGGTAAAAATTCATTTTGATAAATGGGTTCAACAAAACCATAACTGTTCCTTTGTAGTAAAAGAAGCGGCAATTTTATTTGAAAGCGGAAGTTATAAATATTGTGATGCGATTATTACAGTTACAGCTTCAGAAAAAACTCGAATAAATAGAGTAACTCAAAGAGATAAAACTACTAAAGAGGCAGTTCTTGACAGAATAAAAAATCAGTGGACTGATGCTCAGCGTATTGAAAAAAGTGATTTTGTCATCGAAAATGAAAATTTTGATGACGCAAAAATTCAATTTCAAAATATTCTTAAAAAATTAAGGAATAGTTAGTTTTTTGACGACTTGTTAATCTTTGGTTAATTTTTTTAACACTTAAATGTTAAAATATTACTTTTGTTCTAATGAATAAATTATTGTTTCGCTTTGTAATTTTATTAATGACCATTTCCCTTTTGGGAATAATAGCTGTTCAGGTATACTTAATTAATGCCTCTTTTAAAAATAAAGAAGAACAATTTAGATACCAAGTAAAACAAGTTATTAGTGATGTCGTTAAAAAGGTAGAAGAGCAAGAGGCTTATTCATTTTTAAGTCGATTCAATCAACTTAAAGACAGTATTGGTAAAACGCCTCAAAGAAGTGAGTTAATGAAGTTTTTTTACGTGGAAAAAAACGAATTAACCAACGAAACAATCATCTATTCAAGCAGTATCATTCCTGAGGATTATTCGGTTTCTGCATCGTTCTTTGATAATAAAAATGATTCGACTCGGATAAAAAATTATGTTGCCAAACGTGTAACGGAAGTCTATAACGAAAACACATTAGAGAGTTCCGATATTAACAATGACATTGTTCCTTCTCAAAAAATAGAAAAATCGGGCGTTGTCGATATTTTAGACAAAGCTACTTTCGAACTTAATTTTAAGGAAATTGCAGCGACTCGACAAATTACACAACGTGTTTCTAATGAACAGTTGCGAGCACTAATTGCGTATGAACTCAATAACAACGGGATTAATACGCCCTACGAATTTGGGGTTTACAGTAATGGGTTGGCAACCAAGGTAAAATCGGAAAAGTTTAAGTATGATAAAAAAACAACTTACGACGCACCTGTTTTTATCGATAATGAAGGAAAAAGTCAGTACCAATTATTAGTAAGCTTTCCAAAGAAAAAGCTATTTCTAATTTCTGATTTGGTTGGAATTGCGGTGTTATCACTTTTGTTTACCACCATTATTATTGTGGCTTATTATAGTGCTTTAAAACAGTTAAATACACAACGTCATATTTCGGAAATTAAAACCGATTTTATCAATAATATGACGCATGAGTTTAAAACGCCTATTGCGACGATAAATTTAGCATTAGACGCTATTAAAAATCCGAAGGTAATCGATGATAAAGAAAAAGTGCATCGTTATCTTCAAATGATTAAAGAAGAAAATAAGCGTATGCACGCTCAAGTTGAAAATGTTTTGCGTATTTCAAAATTGGAAAAACGCGAATTAGATATAGTAAAAGAAAATCACAACCTACATGAAATTGTAGAAGAAGCGATTGAACACGTTAGTTTAATTGTTGAAGATCGAGAAGGAGTTATTACAACGCATTTGAATGCCACAAAAACCTCTGCCTTAGTAAATGATGTTCATTTCACAAATGTTTTGGTTAATGTTTTAGAAAATGCAGTTAAATATTCACCTGAAAAGCCAATCATTGAAGTTACGACAGAAAACGTCAAAAACTTTATTGTTATCAAAGTGAAAGACAACGGATCCGGAATTAGTAAAACGGCCCAAAAGAAAATATTTGATAAGTTTTACCGTGAACATACTGGTGACATTCACAATGTGAAAGGACACGGTTTAGGGTTGGCTTACGTAAAAAGAATTGTAGACGATCATCATGGTGAAGTGATGGTAGAAAGCGAAAAAGGAAAAGGAAGTACATTTATAATCAAATTACCATTAATTTATTAATTATGGAAACGAACAAAAAAATATTATTAGTAGAAGATGACCCGAATTTTGGATCGATACTTCGTGACTATTTATCAATGAATGATTTTGAAGTGACTCTTGCTAAAAACGGTATGGAAGGCTTTGAAAAATTTAAAAAAGACAATTACGACCTTTGTATATTAGATGTAATGATGCCTTATAAAGACGGATTTACATTGGCCAAAGAAATACGCGAAAAAAACAAAGAAGTGCCTTTGATTTTCTTGACTGCTAAAACGATGAAAGAAGATGTGTTAAAAGGCTATAAAGTCGGCGCCGATGATTATCTAAATAAACCTTTCGATTCGGAAGTATTATTAATGAAAATCAAAGCCATCATTCAGCGTAAATCTTCTGAAGTAAAAGGAGATCATTCTAAATTCGAATTTGAAATTGGTAAATTTCACCTCAATTCAAAACTTCGATTCTTAACTTTCCCAGGGGATGAGCCAATAAAATTATCGCCAAAAGAAAATGAATTGCTTAAAATGTTAGTACTTCACGAAAATGATTTAATGCCTCGTGAATTAGCGTTAACTAAAATATGGAGAGATGATAATTATTTTACATCTAGAAGTATGGATGTTTACATCGCCAAATTGCGTAAATTTTTGAAACCAGATGAGAATGTAGAAATATTAAACATTCACGGAGAAGGGTTTAGATTGGTAGTGAAAAAGTAATAAAAAAAAACGTTATTTCTAAAAAGCGAGAAAATTCATAGTGAAGTTTCTCGCTTTTATATTTTAGACGATATGGTTTCTATGATAACATTAACGGGTGTTTCAAAATCAAACCAAATCGCATTTTCGGTGCGTTTGAACCAAGTCATTTGACGTTTGGCAAAACGACGGGTATTTTGTTTGATTTCTTCTACCGCTAATTCTAATGTTGTATTGTGGTCTAAATAGTCAAATAATTCACGATAACCCACCGTTTGCAAGGCATTCAATTTTTTATTTGGATAAAGTGATTCTACTTCTTCTAGTAAACCTTCGTTCATCATTATAGTCACACGACGATTAATTCGCTCGTACATGATTGCTCTATCCGCTTCTAATCCAATAACGATAGGGGTGAAGTTTCTCGTGTTTTTTCTTTTCCCTACAAAACTTGAATAGGTTTGTCCCGAGCCGATACAAACTTCCACAAAACGTTTCATACGTTGTGGGTTTTGAAGTGTTTGTGGGTTCGTTTTTTCTAAATAATGGAAATAATCTATATCTAATTCTTGTAGTTTTTTTTGGAGGTATTCTATGCCTAATGCTTCGTATTGGGTATTGATTTCTTCACGAACAGCAGGATCGATATCTGGAAATTCATCAAATCCCTTTAAAACGGCATCAACATACAATCCGGAACCACCAACCATTACTTGTATTGGATTTTTTTGAAATAATTCGTCTAGTTTCTGTAATGCTTCTTTCTCAAAATCACCTACCGAGTAACTGTCAAAAATCGATTTATTTTGGATAAAATGATGGGTTGCTGCCGCTAGTTCCTCTTTATTTGGAACAGCAGTTCCAATTTCCATTTCTTTAAAAAACTGACGACTATCACAAGAAAGAATATCGCAATTAAAGTGGTTTGCTAATTGTATACTGAGAGCTGTTTTCCCAATTGCAGTTGGACCAATAATAACGATTAGAATGTTTTTCATCGATTATAATCTTCTGTCTGGTAAACTACGTTTGTCCCATTTAATATCGCTTAATGCCGAAGAGCTAATTCCGATAAAGAAATACCAAGACGCTCTGTCTCCAAATGGATTCCAGTTAAAATCCATTCGCCAGCTTAATAAATCTCTTTCAAATCGAAGTTGGGTGTAAGTAACCCCTTTTTGCACAAAATCATATCCTGTCGATACTCCTGTTTTCCATTTTGGAGTAATGTCAATATTTCCAGAAACCATCAAAGAATTTTGAGTGATTTCGCTTTCTCTATTATTGTTAGAATAGGTTAGGGAATAGGCAAGTCTTAAATCCCATGGAATTTTCATTTTATAAAAGCCCGCAAATTCTTGCTCTTCATCGTCTTTCTTAAATTGACTTTCTCTACGATCACTAAAATCGGTTGTCGAACCAAATAAATCATCGGCACGTCCTCCATTTCGTAAACCTCTATTATTAAATGAATCCTGTTTTAGTTTGCCTTTTCCTTCAAGTTCTTCACTAGATAACGAGTAATTCAATGTAATATTAGCACTAGTCATTCTGAATAAACTGCCACCATTATTAATGTTAAAGGTGTTAATTCTACTTCCCTTATTGTTAATAGCATATGGGTCTAAAGTCATCCCAAAATTGATGTTCATTTTGTCTTTAAATAAGTTAGTACCTCCACTAATACGCATTGGAGACCAATTTAAAGAATCGGCATCTATATTATAACTGGTGCTTAAATTCAAGTTATTGATAAGCATTATTTTTTTAGCTTCCGTTTTGGTAGAATCTTTATCTCTCACTTTGGCTTCAAACACGTTGTTGATAGAAAAGCTTAAGTTATTACTTCTTCTGTTACTTGGACTTCCAAAAATTCCATTTTCAAAACGGGTATAAGTTGCCATTTTTCCACTTCCGTCAATAGCATAAGTATCGTAATATTTTTCAAAACTTGGCGTATACGAATAGCCAACATTTGGACGTAAGGTATGGCGTATGGATTGAATTCTTCCTTCTTTTTTGAAATTAAAAGTACCATAAATGTTGGTACCAATACTACTTGAAAAGTCATAAGTTCTAAAAGCATCAAATCCAGATTGCTCGATGTCATCAACTTTATTGGTTACCGAATTGTACTTTTTTTCAACGGTTTTCAAATACCAGGTTTCTTGATAATTGGAAGAAGCCGTTACACTAAAATGTTTAAGCACTTTGAAGTTAGTACTCAACGGAATAGAATGTTGTAATCCATTTTTAGCATCTCTAAACATTTCTGGTTTAAAGAATAAGGAATCTACTGTCGCAATTCTGTTTTCGCCACGAAGGCTATAGGATAAATTGATATTTTTTATAAACCCTTTTTTTATTGCATTTTTTGGAGCAAAAGGAAATATTCGGTCAACACCCACTTGAAGCGTTGGTAATGTCATATTGATGGTGCCGGTATTCGTGTTCTGACTATGTGAAGCCGTTAGTGACATATTGACTTGTGGTGTCGAATTGAACGTTTTCGAATAGGAAATGGAAGAGCTTAAAGTATTGTTTAGGAAATTTGCGGTATTGACTTGGTTAAATGAACTTTGGAAATATTTTGAACTTCCCAAATTAACAGAAGCCGAAAATCTAGAGTTTGGAGTTGCCTTTACATCAGGGGAATGACTCCATTGAATGTTGTACAAATTTGTTTTTCCGTAGCCTGGTAAGCCTCTTTCACCTGTGATTTGGTTTTCGAATCGAAAATTGAAATTACCTCTAAATTTATAGCGACTAGCATAACTGGTTTCAGCTCTAAAAGCATAACTTCCATTGGTGTAATAATCTCCCAAAAGTGCCAAATCATATTTATCACTCAAAGCAAAATAATAGCCTCCATTTTGTAAAAAGTAACCTTGTAGATTGGTTTGTCCGAAGGTTGGAATAATTAATCCAGAAGTTGCTTTATCAGTCATTGGAAAAAAAGCGAATGGAACTCCAATCGGGGTAGGAACTCCGGCAATAACCATATTGGTAAGACCCGTCACCACCTTTTTTTGAGGTACTAATTTGATTTTTCGCGCCAAAAAGTAGTATTCTGGATCTTCGATATTTTTGGAAGTAGTAAAACGAGCGTTTTTGATAAAATAAACCGAATCATTTTCCCTTTTAGTAATTTCACCTTTAACTTTGAATTCTCCTTGATCGGTTCTAGAATTCCAAATCAATGCTTTTTTTGTTTTAAAGTTAAATCGAATAGAATCCGGTTCGACAATATTACTTCCTTGTTTGAATATTGGATATTGGGTGTACTTTCCAGCCGAATCTTTTAAACGTCCGGCATATACTTCGTCTTTATTATAATCAATAACAATGATTCCGGACTTCAGTTCGATGTCTTTGTAGTGAACTTCTGCTTCGTCTTTAAGAATGGTTTGCTTCTTTCTATTGTCAATTTTTACATAATCTTTCGATTTGTATTTGATTTTTCCTTCCAGAAGTGACTTCTTTTTTTTAATGCTGTCTTTTTTTATTGTATCATTACCTTTTGCAAGGTTTTTTAGACCAATATTTAAGCTATCTTTCTGTTTTACAGTAGGTATAGGAATAGATTTTTTTGGTAACTCTTGAGAATGAACTTGTAAACATCCAAAAGTTAATAAAAAAGGTAATAAAACGATATGAAATAAGTTTGTACGCAAAGCTATAAATACTATTTTTGTAAAAATATGGCTTAATTTTTGAAGTGACAAACTTACATCTATTTTTAAAAATACGTAAGCATTTAATAAAATTATAACCTTTTAATTCGCGGTAGGAAGAAATATGAAAATAAGAATGAATTTAAAAAAGACTTTTATAGTTACAGCAATGGCTGTAACTTCAATAATATCAGCACAAACAGGTGGTAAATTTAAAGTGTGTCTTGATGCAGGACATGGTGCTCATGATTTTGGAGCAAGTTACCACGGATTTGTAGAAAAGAAAATTACCTTAGATATTGTTCTTAAATTGGGGAAAATATTAGAGCAGGATCCTAGTATTGATGTTATTTATACTAGAAATAATGACACTTTCATCGATTTAGTGGAACGCGCAAACATTGCCAATAGAGCCAATGCCAATATTTTTGTTTCGGTGCATTGTAATGCCAATAAAAATACGGAAGCATACGGTTCTGAAACATTTGTAATGGGACTTTCAAAAAGCAAATCGAGTTTGGATGTGGCAATGAAAGAAAATAATGTAATCTCTTTGGAGGATAATTACAAGTCAAAGTATGCGGGTTATAACCCTAATGCACCTGAAGCATTAATTAGCGCAACAATTGCGCAAGAAGAATATTTCGAACAAAGTATTGAGTTAGCAAGCCGTATTCAAGATAATTTGGAAGAAAAATTGAATCGCAAAAATAGAGGAGTAGCACAAGCGCCATTTATGGTTCTGCACAAAGCATTTATGCCAAGGGTGCTAATTGAAACGGGATTTATTTCTAATCCTACAGAAGGAGCTTATCTAAATTCAGAAGAAGGACAAATCAACATGGCAAAAACCATTGCAGATGCCATTTTTAGAATGAAAGCGGAACATTTTGGAGGCTCGGTTCCTGTTTTAGATATTAAGAAATCTGAAAAGCCAGCACCTAAAGATACTACCGTTAAAACTCCAGTAAAAGTTGTTCCTGTAAAAGATACGCCTAAAACGAAGGTAGTAAAACCAGAACTTAAAGCAGTTAATGCGGCAAAAGTTATTTATAAAGTACAAATAAAAGCCAGTGCTTCACAAATTGATGCTAAGCCTGAAAATTTTAATGGATTAGATAAAATTTCATCAGTTTTAGAAAAAGGATACTATAAATTCATGTATGGCGAAACAAACGAATATGAAACATCCAAAGCTTTTCTGGCGGAAGCAAAAGAAAAAGGATACGATTCAGCATTTATCGTAGCATTCAAAAACGGAATCAAAATTTCATTAAACGAAGCATTAAAAACCAATTAATACTAAGTAAATTAGTATTTTTGTAAACAAAACCAGCTTATTTTGAAAATTACTAGAGAAATTAAAACAGCAATTCTTGTAATTGCATCTATATTGTTATTCATTTGGGGATATAGCTTTTTAAAAGGTCAAGATTTATTTAATAAAAGCAAAAAACTTTTTGTCGAATACGATAATGTAGAAGGCTTGGTAAATTCAGCACCTGTAACCATTAGCGGTAAAATTATTGGTAAAGTAAATGCAATCACTCTTAATAATAACGGAAAACTGTTGGTCGAGTTGCAAATAAATGAAGAGACTTTTCCAATTTCTAAATCAAGTTTGGCTCAAATTTATGAACCAGGATTTATAGGTGGAAAGCAAATTGCCATTATTCCAAATTATGCAGATAAAAATATGACCGCTGATGGTGATAAGTTAGTCGCTGATATTAAATTGGGATTAACTTCATCGCTAGGGAATAAATTAGAACCAACGCAACAAAAAATTGAAGGTTTAGTAACCGATGCAGATAAATTAGTGGTCAACTTAAATAGTGTATTAGACGATAAAACGAAAGCAAATTTAAAGGCTAGTATTGCACAGTTAAATCAAACTTTGACGGAAGTAAATAAAGCGACAATGCAGGTAAATTCAATGTTAGCGGCCAATAATCAAAAAATTGGTAATACACTTTCAAATGCCGAAAAAGCTTCAGCAAATTTTGCAAAAATTACTTCCGATTTAGAAAAAGCCAAATTAACGGAAACCATTAATAATCTAGAAGGTACTTTGGCTGGAGTCAATAAAATGCTGGCTGATATGCAATCTGGTAAAGGAACTATGGGGAAACTGATGAAAGATGAAGCGATGTACAATAATTTTACAAAAGCCTCTAAAGAGCTTGAATTGTTACTACAAGATTTACGTCTTCATCCAACCCGTTATGTAAATGTTTCTCTATTTGGAAAAAAAGAGAAACCGTATAATGCACCCGCTGAAGAACCAAAAAAATAACAAACCACAAACCAACAATAATTAACCGTTATGAATATTTTAAGTAGCATTGTATTTTTAACAATCCTTATTATAGGAGGAGGTTTCTTTGCCAAAAACGTAAAGAAAATCATTCGTAATATAAAATTAGGAAAAGATGTAAATCGTTCTGATAATCCTTCTGCAAGATGGAAAAATATGGCTTTAGTAGCTATGGGCCAAAAAAAGATGTTTACACGTCCAATTCCAGCTCTTTTGCATTTTGCTTTGTATGCTGCTTTTATCATTACCCAAATTGAATTATTAGAAATTCTAGTGGATGGAATTTTTGGTTCACATCGTTTTTTTAAATCAGGATTGGGAAGTTTTTATACTTTTTTAATCAGTTTTATTGAAATTTTATCGGTTTTAGCGTTAACGGCTACTATTGCCTTTTTGGCGAGACGAAATTTATTGAAATTACCTCGTTTAAATAAAGCCGAATTATTAGGTTGGCCTAAAAAAGACGCGAATTTGATTCTGATTATGGAAATCGTATTGGTGACTTGTATTTTTACCATGAATGGAACTGATGAAGTATTGTACAACATCGGAAAATCTCATTTTGAAGGACAAGGATCCTTTGGTTTTACCGTTTCACAGCATTTAGGGCCTGCTTTATTTGGTGGTATGTCTGAAGGAACATTACATATTTTAGAAAGAATCGGTTGGTGGGGACACTTTATGATGGTAATGGCGTTCTTGAATTATTTGTATTATTCAAAACACTTGCACATTATTTTGGCTTTTCCAAATACTTATTTTGCCGATTTGAATCCATTGGGACAATTTGACAATCTAGAAAGTGTTACGAATGAAGTAAAACTAATGATGGATCCTAATGCCGATCCGTTTGCTGCTCCTGCTCCAGATGCCGATGCGGTTCCTTCTAAATTTGGCGCTTCGGATGTGCAAGATCTAAACTGGGCGCAATTATTAAACGCGTATACCTGTACAGAATGTGGTCGTTGTACTTCTTCTTGTCCTGCTAATCAAACCGGAAAAAAATTATCTCCTCGTAAAATTATGATGGATACTCGTGATCGTATGGTGGAAGTAGGGGATAATATGGATAAAAATAAAGGGGTGTTTGTTCCTGATGGAAAATCATTATTGAACGATTATATCACCCAAGAAGAATTATGGGCCTGTACTTCTTGTAACGCTTGTGTGGAAGAATGTCCAGTAAATATCAGTCCACTATCAATAATTATGGATATGCGTCGTTATTTAGTTATGGAGCAAAGTGCTGCACCACAATCGCTAAATGCTATGATGACCAATATAGAGAACAATAGTGCACCATGGCAATACAATCAAATGGATCGATTAAACTGGAAAGACGAGCAATAATGGAAAGTGATAATTTAGAAAAACAATTAATTGCAGCTTCTGAAGATGGTCAGGCGATTAGTCCGATACTTCCTCCAGGAATTAAAAATTATTTGATCGATATTGACGGAACTATTTGTGATGATATTCCAAATGAAGAACCAGAACGAATGCTTACTGCGGAAGTGTATCCTGATGCATTGGCTACTTTGAATAAATGGTATGAGGAAGGTCATATAATCTTCTTTTTTACCTCAAGAACAGAAGCACACCGTGAGTATACTGAAACTTGGTTAGCAAAGAACGGATTCAAATATCACGGAATGATTATGGGAAAACCACGTGGTGGAAATTACCATTGGATTGATAATCACTTAGTAAAAGCAACTCGTTACAGAGGGAAATTTACAGACTTAATTGAAAAAAATGTAACCATCGAAGTATTCGATGACGAAAACGATAAATAATTATAAATAGATTAGAATTTTAGAATTCAATTTCTAAACTTTTAAACTTCTAAACCTTTTTATATGTCAGAAAATTTAGTAGTGCCTACAATGGCCGAAATGTTAGCTCAAGGCAAACAACCCGAAGTATTATTTTGGGTAGGTTGTGCGGGAAGTTTTGATGATAGAGCCAAAAAAATCACCAAAGCATTTGTACGAATTTTGAATCGCGCTAATGTCGAATTTGCAGTGTTAGGTACTGAAGAAGGCTGTACTGGTGATCCTGCCAAACGCGCTGGAAATGAATTTTTGTTTCAAATGCAGGCGTTTATGAATATTGAAGTATTAAATGCCTACGAAGCTAAAAAAATAGTGACGGCTTGTCCACATTGTTTTAATACGTTGAAAAATGAGTACCCTGAATTAGGCGGAAAATATGAAGTAGTGCATCATACCGAATTTTTAAAAGAATTATTGGATTCTGGACGTTTGACTATTGAAGGCGGACAATTTAAAGGTAAAAAAATTACGTTTCATGATCCGTGTTATTTAGGGCGTGCGAACAAAGTATACGAAGCACCTCGTGATTTAATTCAAAAATTAGATGCGGAGCTTGTTGAAATGAAGCGTTCTAAAGCGAACGGTTTATGTTGTGGTGCTGGTGGAGCGCAGATGTTTAAAGAACCTGAAAACGGAGATAAAGACATTAATGTAGAACGTACCGAAGACGCTTTAGAAACTAAGGCAGAAATCATCGCGGCCGGTTGTCCATTTTGCAATACGATGTTAACTGATGGAACCAAAGCTAAAGAACGCGAACATGATGTAAAAGTGATGGATGTTGCGGAATTAATTGCTAACGCCCAAGATTTATAATTAATTACCTAAAAGTTAAAGTTAATGTACATTCCATTCGAAAATTTACCGTTAGAGTCACGTATTTGGATTTATCAATCCAATCGGAAATTTTCTGATGAAGAAATGGCTGAAATTGAATCTGCTGTTAAAAATTTTGTTGAAAATTGGGCCGCTCACGGAACAAGTTTAGAAGCTTCTTATCTAATTAAATATAACAGATTTATCATTTTTGCAGTAAATCAAGAGGTTCAAGCAGCAACGGGTTGTTCTATCGATGCTTCCGTTCAATTTATACAAGAATTAGAGCAGAAATACCAAGTCGATTTGTTAGATAAAATGAATGTAACGTTTAAAAATGGTGAATTCATTGCCCATAAATCATTAATTGATTTCAAAAAAATGGCAAAAGATAAAGCCGTAACGGGTTCTACCATTGTCTTTAATAATTTAGTAAATACCATAGAAGAATTTAACGAAGCTTGGGAAGTTCCTGCAGAGGAAAGCTGGCATAGTAGATTTTTTTAATCACAATTCATGAAACATTTTTTTTTCAAAATAAGTATACTAGTTCTGGTATCATTTCTGATATGGAATTGTTCTAGTGTCAAAAAGAATACTGCTAAAACTTCACAAACAGTTAGTACCCCAAAAATGGAGTACAAAGATGTTACCAAAGAAGGTTTCAATTTATTTGAAGATTCTCCCCTTGAAAAAAAATGGGTAGACAGCGTGTATGCTACTTTATCCTTTGAAGAAAAATTAGGTCAGTTGTTTATGGTCGCGGCCTATTCTAATAAAGATACTATTCATTTCAATGCCATCGAAAAATTAGTCAAAAACTATAAAATTGGTGGTTTGATTTTCTTTCAAGGTGGACCCGTTCGTCAAGCCAAGTTAACCAACCGTTTTCAAGCACAATCAAAAGTACCTTTGTTTATTGGGAATGACGCCGAGTGGGGATTGAGTATGCGATTGGATTCCACTTATAAATATCCATGGAACATGACTTTGGGAGCTATTAAAGACTTAAAACTTATTGAAGAGTTAGGAGTTCAAATGGGGAAAGAAACCAAAAGATTGGGACTTCAATTTAATTTTGCACCAGTTTTAGATATCAATACCAACCCGAATAATCCAATTATTGGAAATCGCTCGTTTGGCGAAAGTAAGGACGAAGTAACCAGTCATGCAATTGCTTTGATGAAAGGACTTCAAAATCAAAATGTATTTGCCACTGGAAAACATTTTCCGGGACATGGTGATACCGAAACGGATTCACATCATACCTTGCCAAAAGTTAATTTTTCGGAAGAAAGACTGAACGAAATAGAGTTTTTTCCCTACAAAAAAATGTTCAATTTAGGTCTAGCTTCGGTTATGGTCGCGCATTTGAATGTACCAAGTGTTGAATCTCGTGAAAATTTTCCGACATCCATTTCCTATAATGTAGTTTCAAATATTCTGAAAAAGCAATTGGGTTTTAACGGTTTGATTTTTACCGATGCTCTAAATATGAAAGGGGCAAGTAATTTTAAAAAGCCAGGAGAAATCGACTTAGCAGCCTTTTTAGCAGGAAATGATGTCATGCTTTTTGCGGAAGATGTGCCTACAGCCATCGAAAAATTTACCCAAGCATATAAAGACACATTAATTACAGATGAACGTATTGAACATTCGGTAAAAAAGATTTTAAAATACAAGTACAAATCAGGTTTAAATAATTACAAACCAATTGAAACGGCAAATCTATATACTGACTTAAATACTGGCTATAGTAATTCACTACAGTATAAATTATATGAAAATGCCATTACGGTTATCAAAAATAGTGATGAAACATTGCCAATTACGAATTATGCTAAAAATAAAATTGCATTCGTGAAACTAGGAGATGATTCAGGTAGCAAATTTTTAGCAACATTAAGAAAGTACACGAATATTACGGAAGTTTCTCATACCAATATTGATAGTCTGAACTTAGAATTGAAAAAATTCGATAAAGTTATTATTGGATATCATGTTTCTGATAAATCATGGTGGAAAAAACACGAATTTAATGCTAAAGAGTTGGATTGGATTCAAAAAATCAGCGAAAGTAATACTACAATTTTGGATGTATTTTCTAAACCTTATGTTTTAATGCCTTTGAAAGGTATGGAGCATTTGGAAAGTATAATAGTTTCCTATCAAAACGGTGAAATTGCCCAAGAAGTTTCGGCAGAACTTATCTTTGGAGCCATTGAAGCCAAAGGAGTTCTTCCAGTGTCTGTAAACGAAGATTTTAAAGTTGGATTTGGTTTGCCAACGAAAAAAATTAATGTTTTAGGCTTTTCGAACCCTGAAACTGTTGGAATGAATTCAGTGAAACTGAAAGAAATTGATGCCGTGGTTAAAAAAGCAATTGATGGAAAAATGACCCCTGGAGCACAGGTTTTGGTCGCTCGTAAAGGAAAAATTGTCTATCAAAAATCATATGGTTATCATACTTATGATAATGGTGTTAAAGTTAAAAATAGCGACATCTATGATATTGCTTCCTTGTCAAAAATTGTAGGAACTTTGCCTAATGTAATGTTAGACTACGATAAAGGTAAAATTACGATGGATACTCGTTTGGGGCAAATGGTGCATAAAGCCAAAGGAACCGACAAAGATTCGATTACTTTTAAAGAATTATTATCGCATTACGCTCGATTACAAGCGTGGGAACCTTTCTATAAATCAACGATTGACTCGGTAACTAAGCGCCCATTATCTAAATATTATAGAAAGACAAGTACAAAAGGATTCACGACGCAAGTATCTGAAAACCTTTTTATTCGTGATACCTATAAAGATTCTATCATTGACAAAATAATAAAAAGCAAATTGCTGCCTAAAAAGGAATACAGATACAGCGATTTTACTTTTATACTTTTAAAAGAATACTTAGAGACACATCATAAACGTTCTCTAGATCTTTTAGCAGAAGAGAATTTCTTCTCAAAGTTAGGAATGAATAATACCAGCTACAATCCACTAATTAAATTCGAAGAGGATATTATTCCGCCGACTGAAAAAGATAAGTATTTTAGGTATGATGTCATTCAGGGTTATGTTCATGATATGGCGGCAGCTATGCAAGGTGGAGTAGCAGGTCATGCCGGAATTTTCTCTAATTCGATGGATGTTGCTAAAATGATGCAATTATTTTTGAACAAAGGTAATTATGGTGGAATTCAATACTTTTCTGAAAAAACGATGAATGATTTCAATACCTGTAATTATTGTTCAGAAGGAAATAGAAGAGGAGTAGGTTTTGATAAACCACAAATTAAAGGCGCCGGACCAACTTGTGGTTGTGCTTCGGTGACTAGTTTTGGTCACACTGGTTTTACTGGAACTATGGCTTGGGCCGACCCAGAGAAAGAACTGATTTATATTTTCCTTTCGAATAGAACTTTCCCTGATAGTAATGCAACCAATAAACTTTCTAAAGAAAATATCAGAGAAGATATTCAAAAAATCATTTATGATGCGATTATCAATTAATCGTTAATTTTGTCTAAAAAGTACTGTAACTATTCTTCTTTTTTAAGTATTTTAGTACAATGAAATCGCAATTAACAAATTGTTTTTTGCTAAAAAAACTCCGATGAAAAATAAACCGATACCATATGTCCTAAAAAAAGCAATAAATATTTACATATGAAAATCGCAATCGTTTGTTATCCAACTTTTGGAGGCAGTGGTGTAGTAGCCACTGAGTTAGGATTAGAATTAGCTCGCCGTGGACATGAAATTCACTTTATAACGTATCGTCAGCCGGTTCGTTTGGCACTTTTAAATCCGAATGTACATTATCACGAAGTGAATGTTCCAGAATATCCATTGTTTCATTACCAACCCTATGAATTGGCTTTATCAAGCAAATTGGTAGACATGGTCAAGTTGCACAAAATTGATATACTTCATGTGCATTATGCCATTCCGCATGCCTATGCAGGTTATATGGCAAAACAAATGCTTAAAGAAGAAGGAATCGAGCTTCCAATGGTAACTACGCTCCACGGAACTGATATTACCTTAGTTGGAAATCACCCGTTTTATAAACCTGCCGTTACTTTTAGTATTAATAAATCAGATAAAGTGACTTCTGTTTCCCAAAGTTTAAAAGATGATACCTTGAGATTGTTTGATATCAAAAATGAAATTGAAGTTATTCCTAATTTTATCGAATTAGATACCGATATGAGTTCGGGGACAATATGTAAAAGAAGTATCATGGCATTGCCTGAAGAGCGCATTATCACGCATATTTCCAACTTTAGAAAAGTGAAAAACATTCCGGATGTAATTAAAGTTTTTTACAAAATTCAAGAAAAAATCCCAGCCAAATTAATGATGGTTGGCGATGGACCAGAAAAAGTGATTGCAGAAAATTTATGTGAAAAATTAGGCATTCAAGACAAAGTGATATTTTTTGGAAACAGCCACGAGATTAATCAAATCTTATCGTATTCCGATTTGTTTTTATTGCCTTCCGAAACAGAGAGTTTTGGTTTAGCTGCCTTAGAAGCAATGGCGTGCAGTGTTCCTGTGATCTCGAGTAATTCTGGGGGGTTACCTGAAGTGAATTTTGATGGAATTTCAGGATATTTGAGTAATGTGGGCGATGTTGAAAATATGGCCAGTAATGCTTTAAAAATTCTGATGGATGAAAATGTATTGCAACAATTTAAAATCAATGCATTGGAAACTGCCCAAAAGTTTACTGTGAGTAAAATAGTGCCTCGCTATGAAAAGCTATATTTAGAAGCACTAAATTTGAAATAAAAAAAACTCCTTCATTTGAAGGAGTTTTTTTATTCTGTTTTAGAATCTATATCTGATACCTAAAGCAATATCAGTTCCTGAATCATCAGCTAAACCATCAGAAAAATAAAATTCTGGACGAATATCTAAAGAAATTTGAATTGGCACATCAAAGTTATACTCAATACCTAAATCACCCGCAGCCAAAGCATACGTTGAACTATCTTTTACTCCTGCAAATTTATAACTATAATTTCCAAGACCACCTCCAACTCCAGCATACCAGTTGAAGCCTCCGTCGATATTCCATACCCATTGGTAAAGCCCTACGATTTTAAATGCATCTGCATTGTTGTTATTTCTCCAGCCTAAATCAAACTCCAAACGGTTCTTTTTTGATAATCCTCTCTGATAAGAAATTTCACCACCAAAACCGTCATTGTCTCCTAATCTAAGACCTAGTGCATTTTTAGAAATGTCTTGAGCTTGTGAGCTAAATGCTAGTCCTACTAACATAAAAGCAGTTACAAATAATTTTTTCATAAATTCTGTTTAGTTTTATTTAACGCATATAAAACTACAATTATTGTACCAAGTATCAAAAGTTTATTTCAAAAAATAATAAAGATTCATTTATATTTGTTTCAAACTTTACAAAATGGCAGGAAATTCAATAGGAACTATTTTTAAGCTTACTACTTTTGGTGAATCTCATGGAGAAGCATTAGGTGGGATTATTGATGGCTGTCCTTCGAATGTTTTATTAGATTTTGATGCCATTCAGTTCGAAATGCAACGTCGAAAACCGGGGCAGTCTTCAATTGTTACGCAGCGAAAAGAAGAAGATGAAGTACAATTTCTGTCGGGTGTTTTTGAAGGAAAAACCACTGGAACACCAATCGGATTCATCATTCCGAATACCAATCAAAAATCAGAGGATTACTCCCATATAAAAGATACGTATCGACCAAGTCACGCTGATTATGTTTACGAAAAAAAATACGGCATTCGGGATTACCGTGGTGGCGGACGAAGTTCTGCACGAGAAACAGCAAGTCGCGTAGTAGCGGGTGCTATTGCAAAACAAATTATCCCAACTATTAAAATCAACGCTTTTGTTTCTTCTGTAGGGGAGATATTTATAGACAAACCTTATCAAGATTTAGATTTTTCAAAAATTGAATCGAATGCTGTACGTTGTCCTGATTTGGCTACCGCCGAAAAAATGGAAGCCTATATAAGAGAGATCAAAAAACAAGGAGACTCGGTAGGTGGAACGATTACTTGTGTCATTCAAAATGTACCAATCGGATTAGGAGAACCAGTTTTTGATAAATTACATGCCGAATTAGGAAAAGCAATGCTTTCCATCAATGCTGTACATGGTTTTGAGTATGGAAGTGGCTTTTGTGGTGCTAAAATGAAAGGAAGTGAACACAATGACTCATATAATGAAGATGGAACTACGAAAAGTAATCTTTCTGGTGGAATTCAAGGAGGAATAAGCAACGGAATGGATATTTATTTTCGTGTCGCATTTAAACCTGTAGCTACTTTATTGCAAAAGCAAGACGTGTTAACTAATCAAAATGAAATTATAGTACAGCAAGGTAAAGGACGTCACGATCCTTGTGTGGTGCCACGAGCAGTACCTATTGTAGAAGCTATGGCAGCACTAGTGATTGCCGATTATTATTTATTAAACAAAACTTACCAAACCCAATAATGAATCAAGAAACGAATTTACCAGAATCTAAAAAATCTATTTTTTCCAATTTGACGATGCAAATTTTAATTGCAATGGTGATTGGAGCCATTTTAGGGATTTTTGTGCACAACAATTATTCCCCTGAAGCAGCAAAGGAATTTAGCGGCTACATTAAAATGTTGGCAACTATTTTTATCCGTTTGGTTCAAATGATTATTGCACCATTAGTTCTAACGACATTAATAGTTGGAATTGCAAAATTAGGAGATATTAAAGCTGTAGGACGTATAGGAGGGAAGGCTTTAGGATGGTTTTTAACGGCCTCATTAATTTCATTATTAATAGGAATGTTTTGGGTGAACATATTACAACCAGGAACAGGGTTAAATT
Source organism: Flavobacterium amnicola (assembly GCF_004122165.1). Lineage (GTDB taxonomy): Bacteria > Bacteroidota > Bacteroidia > Flavobacteriales > Flavobacteriaceae > Flavobacterium > Flavobacterium amnicola. The sequence goes on along the minus strand of NZ_SBKO01000002.1, from coordinate 376,570 downwards.
TATCGGATGTTGATTTGACTACCGCATCGGAAGTAACCGAAAAAACTCAGAATTTCTCCGCTCAAAACTTTGTAGAACATATTATTCCTAAAAGTGTTTTTGAAGCGATGGCGACCAATGAGATTTTGCAAATTGTAATTTTCTCCATTTTTTTCGGATTGGCAGCTGCTTCTATGGGAAATTATTCAAAACCGGTAATTAACGTTTTAGAAATTATTTCTCATGTCGTTTTAAAAATAGTAACCTATGTAATGAAGTTTGCGCCAATTGGAGTATTTGGTGCTATTGCAGGAGTTTTTGCAATTCGTGATTTGAATGAATTACTAATTACCTATGCCAAATATTTTGGTTCGTTTTTAGTCGGAATTACATCGCTATGGGTAGTTTTATTACTTGTTGGATATTTGTTCTTAAAAGGAAGAATGACTACACTTTTAAAGCATATTGTATCTCCATTAGTAATCGCTTTCGGAACAACAAGTAGTGAAGCGGTTTTTCCAAAATTAACTGAAGAATTAGAACGTTTTGGAGTAAAAGATAAAATTGTATCCTTCATGCTTCCGTTGGGTTATTCATTTAATTTGGATGGAAGTATGATGTACATGACGTTCGCCAGTATTTTTATTGCACAAGCGTACGGAATTCCATTAGATTTAGGGACGCAATTAACCATGTTGTTAGTCTTGATGCTTACCAGTAAAGGAATTGCAGGTGTGCCTAGAGCTAGTTTGGTTGTCGTAGCGGCTACTTGTGGTATGTTTGATATTCCTGTGGAAGGAATTGCTTTAATCTTACCAATTGATCATTTTTGTGATATGTTTAGAAGTGCTACAAACGTACTAGGGAATGCTTTAGCGACTTCTGTAGTAGGAAGCTGGGAAAAAGAAGAATAAGCTTTTATGTTATAAAAAATGCCCCGTTTTTCGGGGCATTTTCTTTTTATATCCCGTCTACAATTTTTCCTAAACCACCCAGAACGCCACCTTCTTCTTTTGTGCTGTTAAATCCTCCAGCCGCAATTATTTTTCCGGCCAATCGACTAAAAGGTAAGGATTGGATATAAACCACTCCAGGTCCACGTAGGGTCGCGTAAAACAAACCTTCTCCACCAAAGATTGAATTTTTAATTCCACCGATAAATTCGATATCATAATCAACATCTTTAGTAAAACCTACAATACAACCGGTATCCACTTTTAGAACTTCTCCAGGTTGTAACTCTTTGCGAGCCAATGTTCCTCCAGAATGTACAAAAGCCATTCCGTCTCCTTCAATTTTTTGCATGATGAAGCCTTCACCACCAAATAATCCTCTTCCTAATTTTCTGGAAAACTCAATTCCAACGGAAACGCCTTTAGCGGCACATAGGAATGAATCTTTTTGACAGATAAATTTCCCACCATATTTCATTAAATCGATCGCCACAATTTTTCCAGGATACGGCGACGCAAATGACACTTTTTTCTTTCCAAAATCTTGGTTTTGATAAGCCGTCATAAATAAACTTTCTCCGGTTAACATTCTTTTTCCAGCATTTAGAAGTTTGCCCAATACGCCCGATTGTTGTCCAGAACCATCTCCAAAAATTGTTTCCATTTTGATGCCGTTGTCCATCATCATAAAACTTCCAGCTTCAGCAACAACTACTTCTTGTGGATCTAATTCTATTTCAACATATTGCATTTCTTCACCATAAATATGGTAATCTATCTCGTGTGCTTGCATTTTTATTTAAGTTTATAGTTTTCTAATTAGACTTTCAAATTTTAAAAATGTTACATAAAAAAAGCGTTCCTATTAGAACGCTTGTGTTTTTATCCGTGTATGGTTTCTGATTTTCCATAGTTGGTGATTAATTCTCCTTCAAATTCAATCCATTCTTTCCAACGTTTGTTTACTTCTTCTACCTTGCCATATTTTCGAGCAAAATTTAAAAAAGTAGTATAATGTCCGGCTTCGCTAACCATTAAATCTCTGTAAAATTTAGCCAGTTCTTCGTCTTTTATATTTTCAGATAACACCTTAAAACGTTCACAGCTTCTAGCTTCTATCATGGCGGAAAACAATAATCTATCAACCAAAGATTGCTCTCTTGAACCGTCTTTCTTTAGGAATTTAGCCAATTGTCCTACATAATCGTCCTTTCGTTCGCGATGGAATTCAACACCGCGTTTTTTAATCAGTTCGTGAACCATTTGAAAATGTTCCAATTCTTCACGTGAAATATTCAGTAATTCGGTTACTAATTCTTCCTTTTCAGAATTGTTAATAATCATAGTGATAGCATTTGTAGCCGCTTTTTGCTCACACCAAGCGTGATCCGATAATATTTCAGCAATATTACTTTCTACGATGTTTACCCATCTTGGGTCGGTCTTCAATTTTAATCCTAACATTTCTTTGCGATTGAATTGCAAAATTACATTTTTTAGAACTAATTTATAGTTGTTATTTTGTATAAAATTATTTCAATTGAAAAGCACACTTTTAATTATTGGTTTGGTTTGGCCTGAGCCAAAATCCTCAGCAGCTGGCACTCGAATGCTACAGTTAATCAACTTGTTTTTAGAACAAGATTTTGAAATTGTTTTTGCTTCTGCCGCACAAGAAAGTGATTTTAGTTTTGATTTAGAAAGCTTACATATCAAAAAAGAGAAAATAGAATTGAATTCTTCTAGTTTTGATTCCTTTATTTCGGATTTAAATCCTGACTTAGTTTTGTTTGATCGATTTGTGACCGAAGAGCAGTTTGGTTGGCGTGTAGCAGAAAGCTGTCCCAATGCCACCCGAATCTTAGATACCGAAGATTTGCATTGTTTGCGTTTGGCACGTCAAATGGCAATCAAGAAAAATACCGATTTTCAACTGGAAGATTTATTAAACGAAGAAGTTTCAAAAAGAGAAATTGCGAGTATTTATCGTTGTGATTTGTCTTTAATCATTTCTGATTTTGAAATGGGAATACTGCAAAATGTTTTTAAAATAGATGCTCAGCTGTTGCATTATTTGCCTATGTTCTATAATGCCGATGACAACTATTTGACCTTTGAAGAAAAGCAGCACTTCGTTTTTATTGGTAATTTTTTGCACGAACCCAATTGGGATGCCGTAAAACAATTGAAAGAACATATTTGGTCTCCAATTAAAAAACAATTGCCAGAAGCAGAATTATATATCTTCGGTGCCTATCCGTCCCAAAAAGTGTTGCAATTTCACAATGAAAAAGAAGGATTCATCATTAAAGGTAGAGCAGAAGACGCGTTAGAGGTAATTAAATCAGCCAAAATCATGTTGGCGCCTTTGCGTTTTGGCGCCGGAGTTAAAGGCAAACTACTGGAAGCAATGAAAGTAGGAACGCCTTCAGTGACTACGTTTATAGGTGCCGAGGGGATTTCAAATGCTGAAAATTGGAATGGATTTGTAACCAATGAAATTGAGGATTTTATAGAAAAGACCATAGCGCTATATCAAAATCAGCAACTTTGGAAGGAGAAACAACAAAAGGGTACTGCGATACTCTCCGGTAAATTTTCAAAGCAAAAATATGCACCCGCTTTTTTTGAAAAAATTTTAAGTTTAAACCAAACAATATACATTCACAGAAGATCAAATTTTATAGGAAACTTGCTACAACAGCAATCCTTTTCGAGTACTAAATTTATGTCCAAATGGATTGAAGAAAAAAATAAAAAAAAGAGCTAAACAAGCCGGAATATTATTTTTTTTAGTAAATTAGATAGGTTCATAAAAGTAACGAATTCAGTCATTTGATGATTTTTACTTCCGGAGTTACATTTATTTTTAATATAAGTTCTGTCAAACTAAATAATTTTGACAGTTTTCCTATGCTTATAAAGCAAGTTGTTTATCAAGATTGGTGGTTTCCAGTAGTTTTATTAGGTTTGGTGTTGGCCTTTGTTTTTTATCGCAATAAAAAGCAGGAAATGGTTAATAAAGACTTGATTAAGAGTTATTTCGAAATTGAAAATTCCAATGAACAGTTTCGATTGTATTTTTTATTCTTGGGGATTTCAATTCTGATTATTGAAGTTGTATTAGATTATTTTTCAACGCGACCAAATGAATCGTTTGAAATTAATATGTTCATCGGTGTTCTACTGATTTCGATTTATCTATTAAGTAAAAAATTCAGAATTGTTTATCAGCATGTAAAAGATTTTTTCACCTTGCTTTTTTTTGCTTTTTACGGCCTAACAATTTATAGAATTTTTCAAAATCCAGATTATCCAGCGACCTATTTTGATTTACTGATTTTGTTTTTTTTGTCTTACAATATTTTTAAGTCGAACAAAAACTATTGGATATTTTCCTTATTGAGCTTCTCGTTAATTCTGGTATTATATTATTATAATATCATACCAAAAGTATATATGGTAACTATGTTATATACAGGTTTTGCCATTTCAATAATAAATCACGTAAAATATATTGTTAATCTGAAAATAAAAGACAACTTTTTATTTGTAGATAATATTGTAAATAAAGGGACTGCATTAGTTTTGGCGGTTAACAAGGCGGGAGAAGTAGTGTATAGTAGTCAAAATATTGTACAAATATTAGGATATACTTCTGAAGAAGTGAAAGGGTTTAAATTTTGGGAATTAACTCAAGATGAAGAGTTTACAACAGTCGATTATGAAATCAGTGAAAAACTTTACACCCGAAAGTTGCGATGCAAGGATGGAAGTTACAAATACATACAGTGGAAAGATTCTAAATATTCAGAAGAAATTTATGTTGGTATTGGTCAAGATGTCACTGAAAGTATAAATACCAAAAATCAATATCAAAACCTTATTGAATCGGCCACCGATATTATTTTTGAAATTGATCGATATGGTAAGTTTGTTTTCATCAATAAGTACGCTCAAAAAGTATTAGGGCTGCACCATAAAGCATCCATAGGACAACATTTTTCTATTTTTATTAGAGAAGATTATAAAGCGAATGTTGAAGATTTTTACAAATATTATATGCTTCAAGGCGAAGCAATTCCTTCTTTAGAATTTCCGATTGTTAAAAGTGATGGCACAGAAATGTGGATTTCACAAAATGTAACCATTATTAAAAATGGTGATAATCGAGTGAGTGGTTTTTCTGCCATTGCAAGAGATATTACCCTTTTAAAAAATATTGAAATTGAAAAAAACGAGAGACAATTTAAGTTAGAAAACTTCAATAAAATTATCAATTCGTTAGTGATAAAACCTTTTTTAGAAAAAGAAACTTTTAAAGGAAGAATTGATGTCATTTTAAAATCGGTTGCAGAAGATACGCAAATCAATAGAGTTAGTTTTTGGAAATATGTTGATGAAGATAGTTTGCACTGTGTTTCCATGTATGAATTGGACAAGCAAAGTTTTTCTGAAGGATTTTCGGATTGTAAAGTCGATAGCCCAATTTATTTTGATGCACTTGAAAATGATAATATTATAGTCGCTTCTGATGTATATACTAATGAAAAAACAAAAGAATATGTGACGGATTATTTTCCAAATAATAATATCAAGTCCATGTTGAATGTACCTGTAATGGCAAACGGAAAATTAAATTCGATTTTATGTTTTGAGACAACGCACGAGCCTAAAGATTGGGATAATGATGATATAAATTTTGCCAGATCAATTGCCGATGTCGTTTCATTGACTATCGAAACCTTCAAACGAATTGATACTGAAAATAAATTAGAAATTAAAACTGAAATCCTAGCAGCCGTTGCCAAAACTACTGTAAAACTACTTGCAAGTAATGATATTCAATCCATATTCTATGAAATTTTTGAAATTGTAGGGAAAGCAACCAAAGTAGACCGTGTTTATTTTTTCGAAAATGATGATGTTTCAAAAACGATGAGTCTAAAAAGCGAATGGGTTAATGATTCTATAACGAGACTTATAGATATTCCGGAGTTGCAAAATATGAAGCATTCCGAAAACACACTTTTTTTAGATTATTTTTCTCAAAATAAAACTTTCATTGCCACCGTCGATACTATTAAAGATGAAGTAATCAAGAAAAGGCTCGATGAACAAAATACGTTAACCATATTATCGTTTCCTATTTTTGTTAAAAACCAATTGTATGGATCTATCGGTTTAGATGATTGTACGGCCAGTAGAGTGTGGACAGAAGATGAAGTGGGGGTATTGCAAATTTTGGCCAACAACATCTCTACAGCTATTGAAAAAATTGATAGTGAAAATTTACTTTTGGAAAGCGAACAGCGGTTCAAATTATTAGCGAATAATATTCCAGGAACGGTTTACTTGTCGCAAGATAATGACAAATTCACAAAACTTTATGTGAATGACGAAATTGAAAATTTAACAGGATATACAAAAGAAGATTTTCTTGAAAATAGAATATTTTTAGTCGATTTGGTACATCCAGACGATACCCAAATGGTTATTGATTTAAATAAAAACTCTTTAAAACAAAGAAAGCCATTTCATTTAACCTATCGATTAAGAAGAAAAAATGGGGAATATATCTGGGTGGAAGAATTTGGTGATGCTGTAATCAAAGATGATAAAGTAGAGTTTTTGGAAGGTATTATTTTTGACATCACAGAGAAAAAAGAAGTTGAAAACGAAATTAAAGCGCGTGAATTAGCCGAAGAATCTAATAAAGCAAAATCTGATTTCCTGGCCAATATGAGTCATGAAATTAGAACACCACTGAATGCCATTATTGGTTTTACCGATTTGTTAAAAGAAACTCCATTGGAAAAAACACAACTTGAATATGTTTCAACAGTCAATCAATCTGCCGATATATTATTGGAAGTAGTAAATGATATTCTCGATTTTTCTAAAATCGAAACCGGAAAATTAGATTTAGAATATCAAAAAACAGATTTATTTGAATTGGCCAATCAAATAATTGATATTATAAAATTTGATTCCAAACAAAAAGGAATTCAATTAGAATTAAATATAGATAAAAATTTACCACAATTTGTCTTAATCGATCCATTACGAATCAAACAAGTCTTACTTAATTTATTATCCAACGCTGTAAAATTCACGGACAAAGGTAAAGTGCAATTAATCATACAATTGGCCTACGTAACAGAAGATATAGCCAATGTGAAATTTATGGTTGTAGATAGTGGAATCGGCATTAAGAAAGATAATCATAAAAAAATATTCGAGCCTTTCTCTCAAGAAGATAATTCCACAACACGTAAATACGGAGGCACAGGTTTAGGGCTTTCTATTTCCAATAATATTCTAAAATTAATGGGTTCTAAACTTGAATTAGATAGTAATTATAGGAAAGGAAGTACTTTTTATTTCGATTTAAATCTTAATTTCTCAGATAAACAAAGTGATTTTGAAACCATAGATGTGAACGATTTAGTAGTTGAATTTGAAAACGTTTCACAACACTTTGAAAAAGATTTGTTGTTACCAATAAAAATATTAATTGTAGAAGACAACAAGATTAATATGATGTTGGCACGTACTTTGTTAGGCAAAATTGTGCCAAATGCTATTTTGTTTGAAGCGAGTAATGGAAAAATTGGAGTGGAAAAATGTAAAGAAGTAAATCCAAATGTAATACTTTTAGATATTCAAATGCCCGTTTTAAATGGCTATGAAGCCGCGCAAGAAATCAGAAAATTCAATCGAGATGTTCTTATAATTGCGTTAACTGCCGGAACGATTAAAGGAGAAAAAGAAAAATGTATCGAGTCGGGAATGAATGATTATATTTCAAAGCCCGTCAATAAAGATTTGTTTGAAAATGTTTTGATTAAATGGCTAAAAAAATAAGAATTGTATATATTTATAAAAATAACAATAGAACTAAATAATTTATAATATGAAATGGCAAGGTAGACGTCAAAGTGAAAATGTAGAAGACCGTAGGGGAATGTCAACTGGTGGCAAAGTGGTTGCCGGAGGTGGAGCATTAGGTATTATTATTTTACTGCTGAATTTATTTGGAGGCGAAACAGGTCAAATGATCACTCCAATGTTAGAACAAATGAACCAACAACAAACTACTACAACCGGAACTCGTACCAGTGAACTTTCGGAAGAAGATAAAGCTGTGGGAGAATTTGTGGCTACCGTTTTTGCCGACACCGAAGATATTTTTGGTAAAATTATGGCCGAAAACAACATACAATACCGTCAACCTAAAATGGTATTGTTCACAGATGCTGTTGAAACTGCTTGTGGCTCTGCATCGGCAGCCTCTGGACCCTTTTACTGTCCTGGGGATGAAAAAGTCTACATGGATTTGGCTTTTTTCAATGAACTTCAAACACGTTTTGGAGCAAAAGGTGGTGATTTCGCCATTGCGTATGTGATTGCTCATGAAGTGGGACATCATATTCAAACCGTTTTAGGAACGTCCAACAAAGTACGTCAATTGCAAGCGCAAATGAGTAAAGAAGAAGGGAATCGTTTGTCTGTAGCACTGGAATTACAAGCCGATTTTTATGCAGGAGTTTGGGCAAAACACAACCAACAAAATTTAGATATCGATGATATCGATGAAGCTTTAAGTGCCGCTCAAGCTGTTGGTGATGATGCTATACAAGAACGAATGCAGGGTTATGTGGTTCCTGAATCATTTACCCATGGCACTTCAGAACAACGTAAGCACTGGTTTATGAAAGGGTATCAAACTGGTGATTTAAAGCAAGGCGATACTTTTGCCGAATTAAAATAAAATAAAATAAAAAAGTCAGGATTAATTTTCCTGACTTTTTATTTACCCTTGATATACTTTTAAGGCTTCTCCTAAGATTTGAGCCGATTTGACGATGTCTTCTTTTTTTAGAACATACGCAATTCGAACTTCATTTTTCCCCATCCCGGGTGTCGAATAAAATCCTGCAGCTGGAGCAACCATAACCGTTTCTCCATTAAAATCATACGATTCTAATAGCCATTGTGCAAAATCATCCGCATCTTTAACAGGAAGTTGTGCAATACAATAAAAAGCACCTTTTGGAGTGGCAATTTTTACGCCTGGAATTTTATTCATTTCCGTAATTAGTGTATCACGGCGATCTCTATATTCGTCGATAACTTCGTCAAAATAACTTTGTGGAGTGTCTAAAGCTGCTTCACTTGCAATTTGTTCGTAGGTTGGTGGCGATAAACGTGCTTGGGCAAATTTCATCGCTGTAGCCATAACAGCTCCGTTTTTAGAAACAATACAACCAATTCTTGCGCCACACATACTATAGCGTTTAGAAACCGAATCAATCATGATCGCGTTTTCTTCTATTCCCGGCACATCCATTACTGAGTAATGTTTTGCTCCTTCATCATAAACGAATTCGCGGTATACTTCATCAGCAATTAAAAACAAATCATGTTTTTTAACTAATGCTGCTAATTGTTGAATTTCTGTTTCAGAATATAAATAACCAGTAGGATTCCCTGGATTACATATTAATATCGCTTTGGTTTTTGGAGTAATTAATTTTTCAAAATCGGAAATAGGAGGAAGTGCGAATCCTGACTCTATCCCTGAAATTACTGGAATTACTTTTATCCCTGAAGCCGTTGCAAAACCGTTATAATTTGCATAAAATGGCTCTGGAATAATGATTTCATCACCTTGATCCATAGTACTTCCCATGGCAAATAAAAGGGCTTCCGATCCCCCAGTAGTTACGATGATGTCTTCTTTGTTAATTGGTAAACCAATTTTTTGATAACTCAAAGCTAATTTTGTTCTATAGCTGTCAAATCCTGCAGAATGACTGTATTCTAGTACTTTAATATCGGTATTTTTGATAGCTTGTAAAGCAACATCAGGTGTTTTAATATCGGGTTGACCAATATTTAAATGATATACTTTATGTCCTTTTTTCTTTGCAATCTCAGCATACGGAACCAATTTTCTAATTGGCGATTCGGGCATTTGTTGACCTTTATTTGATATTTTAGGCATGATAATGAATTTGAAATGCAAATTTGCAATTTTTTATTCAAATAGAAATTTAAAAAATGTTGCAAATTTGTTAAATCTCCTATTTTTGTGCGAATTTATTGTAACTTTATAGAAAGCTTTTTTATGAATTTGTTATACCATTGTGCCCTTCTTCTTTTTTCATCCCTATTGTTTTCCCAATCACATTTTAGGTTTGCTAATGAAGGGAAAAAAGCGTCTATCCCTTTTATAGAAAGTAATCATCTGGTCATCATTCCAGTAAATTTAAATGGTGCTAATTTGAACTTTTTATTAGATACAGGAGTTGAAAACACCGTATTGTTTAGCTTAGATGAAACCGATTCTATCAATTTTGACAACATTGAGAAAATTAAAATAAAAGGATTGGGTAGTGGAGAGGCTATTGATGCTTTAAAATCGTCCAAAAATAAACTGATAATTAAAAATTATGTTGATTTAGAGCATGAAGTATATATTATTTTAGATGAAAATATTAATTTTTCTTCTCAGCTCGGAATTCCGGTGCATGGTATTATTGGATATACTTTCTTTAAAGAAAATTTGGTTGAAATCAATTATGCTAAAAAAAGAGTTTATGTCTATCCACACGAAGCTAAATCTACTAGTAAAAGATTAAAAAAGCGGACATCCATACCCATAACTTTAGAAGCACAAAAACCTTATGTAAGTTTAATTTCGGTTTTGAACAATGAAAAAATAGAAACAAAAATGCTCATAGATACTGGGAATAGTGACGCTATTTGGTTGTTTGAAGATACTAAAATTAAAGCGCCCTCTCTCTTTTTTGATGATTTTTTAGGACGTGGATTTAGTGGTGATATTTTTGGAAAAAGAGCTCGATTGGAAAGTCTTGAAATTCAAGATTTTGTCATTCAACAACCTACTGTTTCATTCCCCAATGAAGCATCTTTATTTGGAGTAAATTTTGTTAATAATAGAAAAGGCTCTTTAGGTTCGGGTGTTTTAAGACGTTTTAATGTGGTATATGATTATAAAAACGAAAAAATATTTCTGGATAAGAACTCCAATTTTAACGATCCATTCAATTATAATATGAGTGGAATGGAATTAGAGCATTCGGGAATGCAATATGTGGAAGAAAAAGTAGAGTTGTTTACAAACGTACTTCAAATTGATGTTTCAGCTACCGACTTACCAACCAAATTCAAATATAATTTTTCACTTAAACCTGTATTGGTTGTTTTATCAGTTCGTCCTGATTCTCCAGCCGCACTTGCAGGAATAAAAAAAGGGGATGAATTAAAAAAGATAAATGGAACACTTGCCTACAAGTATAAACTATATGAGATCAATCAAATCTTACAATCAGAAGAAGGAAAATGGGTTACCATAGAATACGAAAGAAACAACAAGTTGTTTAAAGCTAAAATTCAATTGAAAAAGATATTATAAAAAAAAGCCACTGAAAAGTGGCTTTTAATTTTTTTGTCAATTTTATTTACCTCCCGAAGTAGGTGTTATTACGAGTCCTTTAATTTTTATCGCAACTAAGCCACCTTCAGCGTTAACGGCATTACTTTCTACCGTTATTGTTTTTCTAATAGGTCCAGGGTTCATGTTATATTTTACCTCAATTTTTCCTGTTTTTCCAGGTAAAATAGGGTCTTTAGGCTTAGAAGGTACTGTACAACCACAAGAAGATTTTACATCTTTTATAATTAATGGTGCATCTCCTGTATTGGTAAATTCAAATATTCTAATCCCATTGTCAGTCTCTTTCGAAACATTACCATAATCAATAGTATTGTCTTGAGCTTTAAATTCAATTCTCGCTCCCGATTGTGCTTGAACTGAGATGCTCAAAACAAGCATTACTATTATTGCTACAATTTTTTTCATAATTTTTTATTTAAAGTAAAATTACTTTGTTTTCGTAAACTTACAAATATTTTTGACGCACTTTTTATATTAGTGTAGTTTACTTACTTTTGCATAGTAAATTACAAAAAGTGTACCAAAGTTTATTTAGCATATTTCTTCAGGAGCGAGTCAACTAGTTAAGACTCCATTATCTAACTTTTTAATTAGTAAAAAGTTACAAATCACTATTGTAATTATAAATCAGAATTGTATTCTGAAATCTTAAATCAAAAATCTAAATTTAAAATGATACCAGCTCAATTTGATGCCAAAACTGTAGAACAAAAATGGTACGATTACTGGATGAAAAACAACTATTTTCATTCCAAACCAGACCATAGAACACCATACACTATTACTATTCCACCACCCAATGTTACGGGTGTGTTGCACATGGGACACATGTTGAATAATACGATTCAGGATGTATTAATTCGTCGTGCCCGTTTAAAAGGATTCAACGCTTGTTGGGTTCCTGGAACCGATCACGCATCTATTGCTACCGAAGCAAAAGTAGTTGCCAAACTAAAAGAAGAAGGAATAAACAAAAACGATTTAACTCGTGAAGAATTTTTGAAACATGCTTGGGAATGGACCGACAAATACGGCGGAACTATTCTGGAACAATTAAAACAACTAGGTTGTTCTTGTGATTGGGATAGAACAAAGTTTACTATGGACCCTGACATGTCAGCGTCTGTAATTCGTTCGTTTGTTGATTTGTATAATAAAGGTCAGATCTATCGCGGTTACCGAATGGTAAACTGGGATCCAGAAGCGAAAACTACTTTATCTGATGAAGAAGTTATTTACGAAGAACGTCAAGGAAAACTATACCACTTAAAATACCAAATAGAAGGGACGAATGAGTTTGTAACCATTGCAACGACACGTCCTGAAACTATCTTGGGAGATACTGCTATTTGTATTCATCCGGAAGACGAGCGTTATTTCCACTTAAAAGGGAAGAAAGCAATTGTTCCTATTTGTAACCGTGTCATTCCAATCATTTTTGATGAGTATGTAGACATGGAATTCGGAACGGGCTGTTTGAAAGTAACACCTGCTCACGATGTAAACGATAAAGCGTTAGGAGAAAAGCACCATTTGGAAATCATCGATATTTTTAATGAAGATGCTTCTTTGAATAGTTTCGGATTGCATTACGAAGGAAAAGATCGTTTTGTGGTTCGTGAAGAAATTTCAAAAGAATTAGAAGCTATTGGTGCTTTGGCGAAAACAGAAAATCACATTAATAATGTTGGAACTTCAGAAAGAACAAAAGCGGTTATCGAACCTCGTTTGTCGGATCAATGGTTCTTGCGTATGGAAGATTTGGTGAAACCAGCCATCAAAGCGGTTTTAGAATCGGATGAAATTAAACTATATCCGAGCCGTTTTAATAATACGTATGCGCATTGGTTAAATAATATCCGTGATTGGAATATTTCCCGTCAATTGTGGTGGGGCCAACAAATTCCTGCGTATTTCTACGGCGATGGAAAAGAAGATTTCGTAGTTGCTGAAAATATTAACGATGCTGTAAAATTAGCACAAGAAAAAACAGGAAATACTTCATTACAAGCTTCTGATTTGACGCAAGATGCGGATGCTTTAGATACCTGGTTCTCTTCTTGGTTATGGCCAATGGCTGTTTTCGGAGGAATTATGGAGCCTGAAAATGAGGATTTCAAATACTATTATCCAACAAATGACTTGGTGACAGGTCCAGATATTTTATTCTTCTGGGTAGCGCGTATGATTATTGCGGGTTACGAATATGCTGGTGAAAAACCTTTTACGAATGTATATTTAACAGGATTAGTTCGTGATAAACAAGGACGTAAAATGTCGAAATCACTAGGAAACTCTCCAGAACCATTAGGGCTAATTGAAAAATTTGGTGCCGATGGAGTTCGTGTTGGATTGCTTTTGAGTGCTTCTGCCGGAAACGATATTTTGTTTGATGAAGAATTATGCAACCAAGGAAAAGGATTTGCCAATAAAATATGGAATGCCTTCCGATTAATTACGGGTTGGGAAGTTTCGGATGCCATTCCTCAGCCAGAATCGTCTAAAGTTGCTATCGAATGGTACGAAGCAAAGTTGCAAAAAGCATTGTTGGAAATCGAAGATAACTTCGATAAATACAGAATTTCGGATGCCTTAATGGCCATTTATAAATTGGTTTGGGACGATTTCTGTTCATGGTTCTTAGAAATGATCAAACCAGGATACCAACAACCAATCGACAGTGTCACTTTTGCGAAAGCAATCGAAATGTTGGAAGCCAACTTGAAATTGTTACATCCATTCATGCCTTTCTTAACGGAAGAGATATGGCAGTATATTGCTGACAGAACGCCAGAACAAGCGTTAATTATTGCCGAATGGCCAAAAATGACCTCTGTAAATGAAAAGTTAATTTCGGATTTCGATTTTGCCACAGAAGTAATTTCCGGAATCAGAACGATACGAAAAGACAAGAACATTCCGATGAAAGATTCTATCGAATTAAAAGTAGTAAATGCAGAAAAAGCTTCAACTTATTTTGATTCAGTAATCACTAAATTAGGAAACGTTTCGGAATTAGGATATGTTTCTGAAAAAGTGGATGGCGCTTTGTCTTACCGAGTAAATTCAAACGAATATTTTATTCCAATTACTGGAAATATTGATGTAGAGGCCGAAATCGCTAAACTAACCGAAGAGTTAAACTATATTAATGGTTTCCTGAAATCGGTACAGATTAAATTATCAAATGAAAAGTTTGTGGCCAATGCGAAAGCAGAGATTATTGAAAACGAACGTAAGAAAGAAGCGGATGCTTTAGCAAAAATCGCAACGATTGAGCAAAGTTTAGCTGGTTTGAAATAAAAGAAAATCCCAAGTATAAGACTTGGGATTTTTTGTTTTAAATATTCTGAATTCTGACTACTAATTTCTATTTTTGCACCACAATACCACAACTATGTACAAATTACTCATTCGTCCGATACTTTTTTGGTTTGATCCCGAAGAAGTACATTATTTTACCTTTTCTCTTATTCGTTTTCTGAATAGAATTCCCGGTTTTTCGTCGATTTTCAAATCTTTATATGAAATCAATGACAAACGTTTGGAGCGTGAAGTCTTCGGATTGAAATTTAAAAATCCTGTAGGTTTAGCCGCTGGTTTCGATAAAGATGCCAAGTTGTATCAAGAACTTTCCAATTTAGGTTTCGGTTTTATTGAAATTGGAACGCTTACACCAAAAGGACAAGAAGGAAATCCTAAAAAACGTTTGTTTCGTTTAAAAGAAGATTCGGCAATTATCAATCGAATGGGTTTCAATAATGGAGGTGTTCAAGAAGCGGTTGAGCGACTAAAGAAAAATAAAGGTGTTCTAATTGGTGGAAATATTGGTAAAAACAAATTAACACCCAACGAAGAAGCAACTACTGATTATGAAATTTGTTTCGATGCTTTGTATGATTATGTGGATTATTTCGTGGTGAATGTTAGTTCGCCTAATACTCCAAACCTTAGAGCTTTGCAAGATAAGGAGCCATTAACGGCACTTTTGCAGACCCTTCAGAATAAAAATGTAACGAAACCCAAGCAAAAGCCTATTCTTCTTAAAATTGCACCCGATTTAACCGATGAGCAATTGCTGGATATTATTGATATTGTTGCAGTTACTAAAATTGCAGGTGTTATTGCGACCAATACTACCATTTCGAGAGAAGGGTTACAATCAGTCAATAAATCTGAAATGGGAGGATTGTCTGGAAAACCATTAACCCAGCGCTCCACTGAAGTGATTCGTTTCCTTTCCGAAAAAAGCAACAAGGCTTTTCCAATTATTGGAGTAGGAGGAATTCATTCTCCAGAAGATGCATTAGAAAAACTCGAAGCTGGAGCCAGTCTAATTCAATTGTATACTGGTTTTATCTATGAAGGCCCAGCTTTGGTAAAATCGATCAATAAAGCGGTTTTAAATCGAATGAAATAAGTATTTTGTTACTAATCCGATGGCAATAGCCAATCCGAAACTAAGCATTGTGCCTATTAGTACGTATTCGGTTAATTTTCGGTCTTTGGCTTCGGTTAAGTCGCCAAATCTAAATATTGATTTCGCGGCCAGTAAAAATCCAATCGCCGAAAATTGATTAATCAGAATAAAACAAAAAACAAATAATCGTTCTAAAATTCCGATATAATTGCCTGCATTTTGTAGCGATGCATCATTGGTTTTGTTTTCAGGTTCCCATATGGAAATCAGTGTTCGTATAAGTATTGAAGCGGGTTTAGTCAAGAACACGATTCCAACAATAAGCAGCCAATAATTTGGGTGGATTATGCTAAAATCAATTAGCATGTCTTGATATACTATTCCTATGATTACAATTGAAGTTAAATGCGCCATTTGGTCTGCAATAAACCATCCTCTTTTGGTTTTGTTCGTTTGGAAATGTAATTTAAGGGCATCAATTATTCCATGAATAATTAGTAAAACTACTGCGTATAAAATGAATTGTGTTTCAAAAACGAATAGTGCCGCCAGAACTCCATGGAATAGACTATGCAGATAAAGATATTTACTTTTTAGTTTATGCGTTTCTTTATGTTCTACCCATTTAGTCGGTTGAAAAATGAAATCACCCAATAGGTGTGCGAGTAGTATTTTTACGATTATAATCATTTGCTTAATAATGCTACTTGGGATTTATAATATTCATTCAGTTCTAATAGTAAATCGAATTGTGCTCTTTTTCTTCTTCGACTTACAGCAGCTTGATTGATGTTTAATTTTTGACCTAATTCTTCTTGTGACAAATTCGGGTTTTGTAATGCGCTTATGACAAATTCCACCGATTGTGACAACCATCCGTCTACTATAGTTACCCCTAGTTTGAATAATAAATTCATCTGAATATTGAATTCGTTACTATTGGTTTGAATCGCTAACGTGTTTTTTTGTTTTTTTAAACTTTCAAATGTTTCCCCAGAATAGACAAATGCTGAGCCATTACTCTCCGAAATTTTTTGTGCATCATAACTTTTATCGCCAATTCCAATACTCATTCGAGCATCTAGCTTAACGCTTTTTAAATAGGTTTTAATAAGAATTGCAGCAATAAAGGCTTCTTTCGGATTTTTGACTTCCAATTGAAATTCATCCCCACGATAAATTTCCCAATCACTTGGATTTTTTCCAAATGTGCTTAGAAATGTTTTAAAACCCTCCATCCACTCGGAAGTTTTTAATTTTCTGGACTTTATGATGTCTCCTGTAATTATACTTGTCATAAATCAAATATATAAAAGATATTTAATATTACCAAATAACGTAATATTTTTAATTATTACCAAATAACGTAATATTTTTAATTATTACCGAATAACGTAATGAAAAAATGAGTTTTGAAACTTTATAAGTTTTAGTATCTTTGGATTCGAAATGAAAAAAATCAAACTTATCGAATGTCCACGAGATGCCATGCAAGGCATCAAGGATTTTATACCTACAGATAAAAAAGTACAATACATTCAATCGTTATTGCGTGTAGGGTTTGATACGATTGATTTTGGAAGTTTTGTGTCGGCAAAAGCCATTCCACAAATGCAAGACACAGCCGAAGTCTTAGCGAAGTTAGATTTATCGAAGACTGAAAGTAAATTATTAGCAATTATTGCCAATACGCAAGGAGCAGAAAATGCTTCCATTCATCCAGAAATTAAATATTTAGGTTTTCCGTTTTCCATTTCTGAGAATTTCCAGATGCGAAATACCCATAAAACGATAGCCGAATCATTGGTGACGTTACAGGAAATTTTAAATATTGCTGATAAATCGAATAAGGAAGTGGTGACGTATATTTCGATGGGCTTTGGAAATCCGTATGGAGATCTTTGGAATGTTGAAATTGTTGGCGAGTGGACCGAAAAATTGGCCAACATGGGCGTTAAGATTTTATCACTTTCCGATACAGTCGGCACTTCAACTCCGGAAGTGATTGATTATTTATTTTCCAATTTAATTCCGAAATATCCGCAAATTGAGTTTGGTGCGCACTTGCATACCACGCCTGATAAATGGCATGAAAAGGTAGAAGCTGCCTATAAAGCTGGATGCGTTCGATTTGATGGAGCGATTCAAGGGTTTGGAGGTTGTCCTATGGCTACCGATAAACTAACAGGGAACATGCCTACAGAGAAGTTGCTTTCCTATTTTACGGCTCAAAAAGAAGCACATAATTTAAGCGCCATGAGTTTTGAAAGTGCTTATAATGAAGCTTTAAAAATTTTTACCAAGTATCACTAATAAGTGAATTTATTTTTTGTCGTTTTACTTCACAATTTTTATTTTTGCGATCCAAATTCGAAGTACAATTAAACCATGATTTCTAAATTTTACACTTTTGTTATTTTTCTTTTTGTAATTAATGCAAACGCCCAACAACTTTCTTATGATAATTTTGAGGCTTTAGAAATAGGTAACCTAGGGGGGGATGTTCAAGGAAGTGTTCCTGGACAAGGCGGGTATTATACGTTTTGTTCTTTATTATCAGATTTCCAAATTATAGATTCTAATTCATCAAATGGTAAAGCACTTCAAGTTACGGGATACTCTTTCACTTCAGATTACAGAACGGCATGGAGTAATAACTTTGTTAATTTATGGCCAAATAGAAATTTTGGAAACAACATTGTTGAAGTTGAGTTTGATTTTTTTACAGGTAACGATTCAGGTATTGAATCAGAGCATGGATTAAAAATTTTAGACAATACATATAATAAAATACTTGCTGGTTTCGACTTTAAAACCGACACAAATAAACTAATGGGGCTAGTATATAGTAACCTTAATGGCACCCCTACCAATAACTATTTTGAATTAAACAATACAGAAATTATTCTTCCTGAAAACACATGGGTTCGATTGGGAATGAGTTTTAATAAAATTACAGGTGAAGCCCGATTTAAAGGCCCTGGTTTTGATAAAGTGATTGCTAGCGCAACACTCATTAATGTTGATCCTAAAACCGTTGACTATTTTTGTTTATTAGGTGCCAATAATTTCAATTCTTCGGTTGTGCTGTATGATAATGTTGAGATGCGAGCAACGGCTAGCAATTTGCTTTTAAGCAACCAAGAAAATATAGTAGAAAATAGTAAGTTGGTGACTTTTTACCCTAACCCTACAACAGATAATATCTATATTAATGATGCAAACAATGAAATAAAAAAAATAACATTGCTTGATATTAAGGGACAATTACTTTTTGAAACTTCTAAAAATCAACAACCAATTTCATTGGAAAAATTTGAAAGTGGAGTGTACTTTTTAAAAGTTGAAACTTCTAAAGGGGTTAAAGTTGGCAAATTAATAAAAAAATAGTCTTTATTTTAAACTAATTGTTTTCCAAGTGGAGTTTAGAATTAAATTACTTTCTCTAAGATAATGGCTTTAAAAATTTTCACCATTTACCATTAATTACTTAGCGTTATTGTCATCAAAGGTAAAAACAGCAATGACATCGTCTAAATTGTTGGGAATTTCTCTTGGCAATAATAATTTGGAAAATTTCAAATAGAAAAACAAAAAAATACTGAATAAAAGGGTTGCAATTTGTTTTCCAATAACGTTGGAAAACAATAAGTTTAAGTTGGTTTCAATTGAGAAGAAGTTAATTCCGTAAAACATCACCGAATCAAATAAGGCAACCAAACTCAAAGGAATATAGATTTTAAAAATAGTATTGACCATTTTCAATTTCAGATTTAAAAATTGGTAAATAATTACAATTAAAAACAAATCAAATAATAACAAGCAAGTTCCTATTAAGAACAAAGTCACATCAAAATTTAAAATTTCATTCAAATAATCTTGAAAAACAGAGAAATCGTCGACTTTAAGTTGGTATAAGGTAATTATGGAGAGTATGGATAACAGCACATTTGAAAGCAAAACGCCAAAAATAGCTGTTCGTGTGACTTTAACTCCTTCTGTATGAAAAATTAAAAGGACACTGAATAAGGTTGAGGTAAATAAAATAGCCGAACCTGGAGAAACCACAACTCCATCAAAAATTTCATTATAAACACTTGAAGCTAAAACGGTTTGATAAAATTGAACGGTTCCTAAGAAAATTAGTAATAGTCCAATCCCTAAATGATTGCGTAGTTTATGTAAAAAAAGAATGGCTCCCGAAATAATAACTATTTCGAATATTAGTAATGATAATGCATTCATTTAAGGGTAATTGTTTTTATTATCTTTTCGTTTTTTTTATGTACATTTGCTGGCAATTTAATTACAAATTGCAAATGAACGCACACACAACTAAAATTATCGGTGAAGGGTTAACTTACGACGACGTACTGCTAATTCCTAACTATTCTCAAGTGCTTCCTCGCGAAGTAAGTATTCAAACTAAATTTTCAAGAAACATCACATTAAATACACCTATCGTGTCTGCAGCTATGGATACGGTAACCGAAAGTGCTATGGCTATTGCTATGGCTCAAGAAGGTGGGATTGGTGTTTTGCATAAAAACATGTCGATCAAAAAGCAGGCTGCCGAAGTACGCAAAGTAAAACGTGCCGAGAGTGGGATGATTATTGATCCTGTGACTTTACCTTTAAATGCGAACGTTGGAGATGCTAAAGAAGCCATGCACAAGTATGGGATCGGTGGTATTCCAGTTGTGGATGATGCTATGACATTAAAAGGAATTGTCACCAACAGAGATTTACGTTTCGAAAAAAATAACGAAAGAGCGATTACCGAAGTAATGACTTCACAAAATTTGGTAACGGCTCCCGAAGGCACTACACTTGGACAAGCGGAAGAAATTTTACAAGGAAACAAGATTGAAAAACTTCCAGTAGTGAATAGCGACTATAAATTAGTCGGATTAATCACGTTTAGAGATATTACCAAACTTACTCAAAAACCAAATGCTAATAAAGATAAATTTGGTCGCTTGCGTGTAGCCGCTGCTTTAGGTGTTACTGCCGATGCTGTGGAAAGAGCTACCGCGCTTGTGAATGCAGGTGTGGATGCAGTGATCATTGATACGGCTCACGGACATACCAAAGGGGTGGTAGATGTATTAAAACAAGTAAAGGCCGCATTTCCTGATTTGGATGTAGTAGTAGGTAACATTGCCACTCCAGAAGCCGCTTTGTATTTAGCCGAAAATGGCGCTGATGCAGTGAAAGTAGGTATTGGTCCGGGTTCGATTTGTACGACACGTGTGGTTGCCGGTGTAGGTTTTCCTCAGTTCTCTGCCGTGCTTGAAGTGGCTGCCGCTTTAAAAGGGACTGGTGTTCCCGTTATCGCTGATGGTGGAATTCGTTATACGGGTGATATTCCGAAAGCCATTGCTGCTGGAGCCGATTGTGTGATGTTGGGTTCATTATTAGCTGGAACGAAAGAATCACCGGGAGAGACCATTATTTTTGAAGGACGTAAGTTCAAGTCCTATAGAGGAATGGGTTCGGTAGAAGCAATGAAAGAAGGTTCTAAAGATCGTTATTTCCAAGATGTAGAAGACGATGTGAAAAAATTAGTTCCAGAAGGAATTGTTGGACGTGTTCCATACAAAGGCGAATTAAACGAAAGTATGCTTCAGTTTATTGGTGGACTTCGCGCTGGAATGGGGTATTGTGGATCAAAAGATATCGAAGCACTTCAAGCTACGGGTCGATTTGTACGTATTACGGCTAGTGGAATTGGTGAAAGTCACCCACACAATGTAACAATTACGAAAGAAGCGCCAAATTATTCGAGATAACTGATATATATCTGACGGGTTTCTGAAACCTAATTATATCTGACAGATTTCAAAAACCTGTCAGATATTTTTTATTATATCCCCAAATAGTTACTTGGAGTTATCACTTTTAATTCTGCTTTGATGGCATCTGAAACATTTAGGGTTTCGATAAACGCGTGAATCGATTCTTTGTTGATTACCGAATTGGTTCTCGTTAAATCTTTCAACGCTTCATAAGGATTTGGATAGCCTTCGCGACGCAATATGGTTTGAATTGCTTCCGCAACAACGGCCCAGTTTTTCTCTAAATCTTCGGCGAATTTATCTTCATTCAATAACAATTTGTTTAATCCTTTTAAAGTGGCTTCAAAAGCGATTAAAGTATGCCCCATTGGTACTCCAATGTTTCTCAAAACCGTACTATCAGTCAAATCGCGTTGTAATCTTGAAATAGGTAATTTTGCTGATAAATGTTCGAAAATAGCGTTGGCAATACCCAAATTTCCTTCCGAATTTTCAAAATCAATCGGATTTACTTTATGTGGCATGGCCGAAGAACCGATTTCTCCTGCTTTGATTTTTTGTTTGAAATATTCCATCGAAACATAGGTCCAAATATCTCGATCCAAATCAATTAAAATGGTATTGATACGTTTCAACGCATCGAAAAAGGCTGCAAAATGATCGTAATGTTCAATTTGAGTCGTTGGGAATGAATGATGTAAACCTAAAATGTCTTCCACAAAATTAGTTCCGAACGCTTTCCAATCATTATTAGGATAAGCGACAACGTGAGCATTATAGTTTCCAGTTGCACCACCAAATTTAGCAGCAAAAGGCACGTTGAATAACAAACGCATTTGTTCTTCTAAACGCTCTACGAAAACATGAATTTCTTTACCTAAACGAGTAGGAGAGGCGGGTTGTCCGTGCGTTCGAGCCAACATTGGAATGTCCTTCCATTCTACACTCAATTCTTTTAATTTCGAAACCAAACCAATTAAACTTGGTAAGTACACTTTTTCAAAAGCATCTTTCGTCGAAAGCGGAATAGCAGTGTTGTTGATATCTTGAGAAGTCAATCCGAAGTGGATGAACTCTTTGTATTGTTGTAAACCTAACGCATCAAATTTGGTTTTGATAAAATATTCCACCGCTTTAACGTCGTGATTGGTCGTTTTTTCCGTTTCTTTAATCCACAAAGCATCTTCGGTAGAAAAGTTTTCGTAGATGTTTCTCAAATTTCCATAAAGACCTTTATCAACAGTGGCTAGTTGCGGCAAATTGGCTTCACAAAGCGCAATAAAGTACTCTACTTCAATTAAAACGCGGTATTTGATTAAGGCTTCTTCTGAAAAATAAGGAGCTAAGGAAACAGTTTTATTTCTATAACGACCGTCAATTGGCGAAATAGCATTCAATTCAGTTAGTTGCATTTGTTGTGTGTTGTTTAAGAAAGGGCAAAGATACTTTTTTTAGTCACAAGCCAAAAGGCAAAAGTCATAAGTTTTTATTCGCGATTTTATGATTGTGGTTGATTATTGTAATTGCAATTGAATTTTTTCAAGTCCTACGCTGGCACTCATTGCTAAAACTTCCAATTGATTCGGTAAATCATAAATGGAAGCTGGATTCGGGTCGATATAATATACCGGAACATTCGATTTGGCATAATGCATCAAACCAGCAGCAGGATAAACCTGTAATGAAGTACCAATGATAATCACAATATCGGTTTGTTGCATAATGGGAATGGCTTTGTCAATGGCAGGTACCGCTTCGCCAAACCAAACGATATCGGGACGCAATTGTTCACCCTTATTATTTTTATCTCCAATGTAGATGTCATCTTCCCAATACATGCTTTCATTTTCTGAAAACTCACCACGAACTTTTACCAATTCGCCGTGAAGGTGTAAAATATTGGTGTTTCCCGCTCTTTCATGTAAATTATCTACATTTTGAGTGATGATTTGGACTTCAAATTGTTGTTCTAATTCGACTAGAATTTCATGCCCACGATTGGGTTTGACTTCCTTAAGTTGTGCGCGGCGTTTGTTGTAGAAATCCAAGACCAAAGCAGGATTGTTCTGCCAGCCTTCGGGAGAAGCTACTTCCATAATATCATGGTTTTCCCAAAGTCCGTTGGAATCGCGAAACGTACTAATGCCGCTTTCAGCACTCATTCCGGCACCAGTTAAAACAACTATTTTTTTCTTCATTTTAATTTTATCTTTGTCGAAATTAAAGAAAATTATCCATTTATGGAATCGCTATTTCAAGACGAAGATTATTTACAATACTTAGAAGGATTTTTAACCGAAAACAGAAAAGAGGGTTTCTTACGTGTGTTGGAAAACAGAACCAAGCATTTTACAGTGGCTATGGAAGATATTTTTCAGTTGCACAATACCAGTGCGGTAATGCGTAGTTGCGAAGTTTTCGGAATCCAGGATTTACATGTTATTGAACATAAATTTGGAAAGACTATAGATGGCGAAATTGCAATGGGTGCCCAGAAATGGGTTGATATTCATCGTTATGCAACCAATCAAAACTGTATTGATGATTTAAAAGCTAAAGGCTATCAGATAATTGCTACCACACCACACGAAGAGGATTGTGAACTGGAAGATTTTGACATTACGAAGCCTTCCGTATTTTTCTTTGGGACCGAAAAAAATGGATTGTCGGAAGAAGTGATGAGCCAAGCCGATGGCTATTTAAAAATTCCGATGGTGGGTTTTACAGAGAGTTTGAATATTTCCGTATCGGCGGCTATTATTTTGCAAAATGTTTCCACACGTTTGCGTCATTCGGATATTGATTGGAAATTATCAGAAGCAGAAATACTGGAAAAGCGAATCGATTGGGCCCGAAAATCGATTAAAGATTTTGATTTTATTACTCAGAAGTATTTGGAGAACTTCAATGTCAAAAATCAATAGCAATGTCAATATTGAAATTGAAAATTGTTATTGCTATTGTATAATTACTTCTTCTTCAAAATCTTGTACTCTTCATAACAACCACTTACCGCATCCAGAACCTGTAAATCATTAGCGGTTTTCATAAAGGCTTCTGAATAATTGCAACGTTCTAAGATTTCGTTTAGTTCTTTTTGGTTAATACCAAGCATCAAATAAATGGTTTGACGATCGTAACGGTTTTGAAGGATACCGCGAAGCTTGTCATCATTTTTAAGTTCACGCAATTTTTTAAGCTCTTTTGGCTTTTTTCCGAAGAAATTGTACAAAGCATCAGCAGGATTAAATAAGGAACCCATAACGCGTCCAAATGCGTTAGGCGAGTTTTCACCGCCTTCATAACGTTGCGTTAAACCAGCAATCGAATACCAATAGTTTTCTCGTTCGGGAATTAATTTAGAATCGACTTCCAAATAACCAGTTAATTCGTAGGGCGGAATTACAATTTCTTCCAAAGCATAGGCTTTTTCAGTCAATTTGATTCGTGTGGTACGGTTTTTTATCCAGTCGTTGGTGACTTTGACTTCAATTGATTGAAAACCCAAACACGAAATAAGTAAGATATCGTTTACTTCGGCATTAATTTCGAAATTACCTTTAGCATCAGAAATGGCGCCACGTACTTTGTTGGTGTTCACAATATTTACATTCCAAATGGGGAATAAGGTATTGTCATTAACGATTGTTCCCTGTACGGTGGTTTCTTGCGCAAACGCTGTAATGGAAAATATGTATAAAAAGAAAACTGTAAAATATCTCATAGCCTAATTTGTGAGGCTAAAGTAACTATTCGTTACGAGATATTTTACAGTTTATATAGAATTATAAGAAAATTAACAAAAAGTGTTAACTTCTTCCAAAGTCCTAGCTTCTTCTTGGTCTTCTTTCTCTAGGTGCACTAGAATCAGAACGACGCGGAGCGCTGTCAGAACGTCTTTCGTTTCTTGGAGCTCTTTCAGAAGATTCTCCTCTTGGAGCAGAACCTCTAGTGAAACCACCTTCACGTCTTGGTCCTCTGTCGCTTGAACGAGACTCACCACGAGATTCAGATCTTGGTCCGAAAGCACCACCACCTCTTGGTGAAGAGCTTCTTTCTCCTCTAAATCCACCTTCACGTCTTCCGCCACCTGAGCGTCCGTTATGATCACGACGAGAAGAGTTTCCTCCACCATCGTTTTTAGAAATTTCTACATTAATACGTCTTCCGTTAAGGTCAAATCCGTTAAGAACAGACATTACTTTTTCAGTGTGTTCTCCATCAGTATTAAAGAAAGAGAATCCTTCTTTAACATCTACTTTGAATACATCGTCACGACCTAAGTCTAGCGTTTCTTTTAAGAAATCTTTCAATTGCATCCAATCGAAATCGTCTCTAGCTCCAATGTTAACGAAATAACGAACAGGATCTCCCGCTCTAATTTCTCTTGGTTCTGAGCTTCTTTCTCTGTCGCCACCTTTTTCACCGGATAAATCACGTTTCTTTTTGTAGTAAGCAATGAATCGGTTAAATTCTACAGATACCATTTTCTTGATTAACTCTTCTTTAGACAATCCGTCTAATACTTCGTTAATAGCAGGAAGGTAGTTGTCAATTTCGTGATCAACTTCGGTATCTTTAATTTTATTCGCTAAGTGTAACAACTGAATTTCGCAGATTTCAATTCCAGAAGGAATGGTTTTTTCTTCGAATTTTTGTTGGATGATTTTTTCGATTGCATTAATCTTACGAATTTCACTTTTGGTGATAATTACGATAGAAGTACCTAATCTACCCGCACGACCTGTACGACCTGAACGGTGGTTATAGGTTTCGATTTCATCTGGTAATTGGTAGTTGACTACGTGTGTAATATTGTCTACGTCAATTCCACGAGCAGCAACGTCTGTCGCTACTAACATTTGAATTTGACGACCACGGAAAGCTTTCATAACACCATCACGTTGTGCTTGAGATAAGTCACCGTGTAATGCAGCAGCACTATATCCGTCTTCGATTAATTTTTCTGCAACAGCTTGTGTATCACGTTTTGTTCTACAAAAAACTACTGAGAAAATATCTGGATTCGCGTCTGCCAATCTTTTCAAAGCTTCGTAACGATCACGAGCATTTACTAAGTAAAATTCGTGCGAAACAGTTTTAGAACCTGAATTCTTAGATCCTACAGTAACTTCTGCAGGGTCGTGCATGAATTTTTTAGCAATACGAGCTACTTCTGCAGGCATTGTTGCCGAGAATAACCACGTATTTTTTTCGTCTGGAGTATCGGATAAAATCGATACGATGTCTTCATAAAAGCCCATGTTCAACATCTCATCGGCTTCGTCAAGAATACAAAAGTTGATGTTTTTAATGTTTACAAGTCCACGATTAATCATGTCTTGCATTCTACCTGGAGTTGCCACAATAATTTGTGCACCTCTTTTAATTTCTCGGGCTTGTTCTGTAATGCTTGCACCACCATAAACCGCCACTGTATGTAACCCTTTTATGTATTTTGAGTATTGTTTAATCTCGTTGGTGATTTGTAAGCATAGCTCACGCGTTGGGGATAAAATTAACGCTTGTGTACTTCTGTCTTCAGCATCAATTTTTTGAATTAGCGGAAAACCAAAAGCTGCCGTTTTCCCTGTTCCTGTTTGTGCTAATGCGACTAAGTCTGTGTTTTGCTCCAATAGTACTGGAATCGCTTTTTCTTGCACTTCTGACGGATTCTCAAATCCTAGATCCTTGATCGCCAGCAGTAACGACTCATTCAGACCTAATTGTTCAAATTTATTCATAAATTATTTTAAATTGGGTGCAAAAGTAGTGTTTATATTTGGAATAATCTAATTATATTAAATAATTGATTTTTAAGCAGTTAATTGAAATAGAAAAAAGAGAAAAGAGGCAAGAGAAAAGAGTTTACCGCTAACTTAAATAATTTCTTTGTTGAAATTGATTATTTATGTAAGAATTCTATCAATTGTTTGACAGCTTTTGCGCGATGGCTAATGGCCGATTTTTCTTCCATCGAAAGTTCGGCAAACGTTTGGGTAAAACCATCGGCTACAAATATTGGATCATAACCAAATCCATTAGTTCCTTTTTTCTCTTCGATAAGGGTTCCGTTGATAATTCCGGTAAATAACTGTTGTGTTCCATTTAAATTTAAAGCAATAACCGTTTTGAAGTTGGCTTTTCTGTTGGATTGATTTTTCAATTTCTCTAATACCTTATTCATGTTATCATCATCATTCCTTTGAGGTCCTGCATATCGGGCTGAATACACACCAGGTTCTCCGTTTAAAATATCAATTTCTAATCCGCTATCATCAGCAAAACAAGGATAGCCGTACTGTTCGGTAACATAATTGGCTTTCAGCATTGCATTGCCTTCAATGGTATTGGCCGTTTCAGGAATATCAACAGTGCAACCTATATCTTTTAAACTTAAAATTTGAATGGTTGACGGCACTAATTGCTGAATTTCTTTGATTTTATTCTGATTATTGGAAGCGAAAACGAGTTGCATTGTTGTTGTTTGAATAGTTGTGAAGCAAAGATAACAGAATTTTGAAAATGAAACTTTAACAAAATATGCGGAAAATCCGTAATTGTAATTGTAATAGGCGTAGTAAGTTTGTCCTACGTTCTTATATTAAACAAACAAACTAAAAAACTAAAATTTTGTTATAGCTTAAAATTGGGTGATAAAGATTTTTTGACTCATACTGTTAAATTGTTCGTATAATAGATTCTTCATATAGTATAAAGTCTAAATTGCAATTCAACTTCTTTATTAATTTAAGTGAATGTTTTTGGGAATAACTACTTCTATTTTAAAATTTTAGTTATGAAAGCTGCACCTTTACAGGAGCAGCTTTTTTTTTGACTTTTTTTTTTTGAAAATAGGAAGGGCTATAAAGTACAAAAGCCGACCTGGAGCGATCGACTTTTATGGTGAATGTGTAACCACATTGCTGTGTCATTCGGTGCAAATGTAGGTTAAATAATTGGTTTAAACCTGTTATTTGAATTTATTTTCTTTTGGCTACATAATCTTTAATAGGAATTCCATCAATCATGACATCTTTAATGATGGCTTCACCTTCTTTTACAGCAACTACAGCATATACATTTTTGGAAGAATCCCTAACAGATGAATTGTAGCTTTCTTCTGCTTTTGGCGCTTTGTATTCGTTCATGTAAAATCGATCAAATGGAAAATTCAACGTTACAAAAAAACGTTTGTCAGTTTCTGAAGCTCTATAACTATAAAGCGATTTTAGGTTTATGTAGGTTTCGTTTTTAATTGGTTTTCGTCTGAGTTTTGTAATTTTAGCAAACCCCTTTTTATCGGTTCCTAAAACGGCTACATAGCTTTCACTATCTACAATAGAATCTTTTGTGTAAAGGGTACTTTCTTCAAAATTCAAATGAATATATTTTCCTCTAAAAGCATCGTAGGGATCAATAGGTTGAGCCTTAAACTTGTAGAGTTGTCCATTGCTAAGAATATCATTATTGTGGAAAATCATTTGCACAGGCACAGCCAATTGTGCAATTACCAATGCTAAAAAAGCGAATAGTATTATATTTCTATTTTTCATGTTGCTTACGCTTTTTAAGTAAATAATAATTTAATAAGAAGAATCCAAAACCTATTCCAATAAAAAGTAAACCTCTAATGATGAAGCTCATTTCAGTATCAAAAAATCGGCAAATAATTAAAATTGCAATGCATACTAATCCGAAGTTTAATTTGTACAAACTGTACGTTTCTGATCCTTTTCGAATTTCATAAACGCCTATTAATAAGATAAAAAGATTGGTGATAGTAACTAAAAATCCAGCTTCTGTTTTTGGGCAAATAAAGTAAAGAATTGTAATTAGAATAAATGCTAATCCGATTGGATTCATCTTTAATAGTTCTACTTTTTGAACTTGTTTGAATACCAAAAATCCAGCAAACAGAAACAAAAGAGCGTAGATGCTACATTCTACATAATTATATTCCATTGCTTGACGCTGTAAATCTGTCCAAGGTCCTTTAAAACTTAGCGTAAAAAGTAGGATTAAGGTTCCAACTTTCCCCATAAACCAATATCCATTTCTGTTTTGGTTCAAATTCAGAAAGAAACTCTGTTTTCCAATAAAATAATAGATGGCTAAGAGTGAAGTAAAGCCAACAATCATAAGACTGTTAGATTTTAGAGCAATACTCGGAAAACAAATTAATACAGTTGCGGCTAAGAACCAATGATGAAAACGGGTAAAATTTGATTTTGGTAGCTCTTTTAGTAATGAATAATAATGTGGAATAATAGCCAATAATAGCAACCAACAGTATAAATTTTGGATTCTTGGATAGCCGTAATTGGTCACACTACAATACCAGGTTATTCCGGCAATACACAGTAAGGATACAAAAGAAGAGCGCATGATATAAATTAAAGGCAAGGACAGTAAAATCCACGTCAATAAAAACTTCGGAAAATCTCCATTTATATTATAGACTTGCGCTACTAGTGAAATAGATGCTGCAATGGCAAACAGTAAGAAAGTGGCACTACTTTCGCGCCACGAAACCGATTCTGGTTTTTTAATAAGGGTAAAAAAACAAGCCAATTGCCCCAGCAATAAGGGAATAACAGAAAAGATTGTTTTCGTAAAAACCGAAAAATCATCCCAATTGTGTGCTAAAATCAAAATGACTCCTAATCCACCTAATAACGCCCCTATAATTCCGAAAATGGTAAAGAGTTTGTTAGCATGTTCATCCGGATTTTTTTGGTAGTAATTTTTAATGTTTTGGGCCACTTCTTCCGAGATGATTTTTTTGGCAACTAATTCGGGAAGTTCTTTCAAAATTGCATTTGACATAGTTGTAATTTATTTGGTAACTAAAATAGTCTTTTTTTTAAGATAAATATTTTAACTAACAGATTAAAAACCAGATAGGTTGAAATTACGTATATTAAAGAATTCCCAAAACATTTCTTATGAAACACAAAGTACTTGTGCCGAAAAGAAATATATTGTTGTGTTTGATTTTGTTGCTTTCAACGCTTCATTTCAACGCACAATTTGTTATTTCTGAAAAAACCAAAATTGAGACAG
Organism: Flavobacterium amnicola; assembly: GCF_004122165.1. Classification (GTDB taxonomy): domain Bacteria; phylum Bacteroidota; class Bacteroidia; order Flavobacteriales; family Flavobacteriaceae; genus Flavobacterium; species Flavobacterium amnicola. Next base: position 345,868 of record NZ_SBKO01000002.1, on the reverse strand, counting down.
TGTCTTTACACCAAAATGCAGTCTATTTTGAAGACGGTTCGGAAGCAAAAACCATAGATGAAGTCATAAAGCTCCCTGTTTCGTATTTTAAAAAAATGAAAGGAGTTGCTACGGATTTCGGATTTACGACAAGCAATTATTGGATTACATTTGAATTGATTAATACTACCAACGGGGAATTGACTTATTTCCTTGAAACGGCCAGACCCATTACTGATTTCGTCGAATTGTATGCCATAAAACCATCCAAAGAAGTTGTCAAAATGTTGAGTGGTGACGGGATTCCATTTTACAAAAGAAATTTTGCCGAGCGTAAAACAATTTTTGAAATTGTTTTAAAACCCAATGAGAAGGTCAAGTATTATTTGCATGCACAAAGTGATGGTGAAGCACTTACAATGCCTTTGTTGTTACATTCCACCGAAAATTTATTGCAATTGTTTGCTTTTGAACAATTCGTTTTTGGCTTTTTTTATGGGATTTTGTTTATCGCCGCGATATTGTATTTCTTTTTCTTCTTTGCCATGCGCGAAAAGGTCTTTTTATACTATAGTTTATACATCGTATTTATTGGATTACTTCAATTTTCAGTAGATGGTTATTTTTATCAGTTTATCACTCCAAATTCAGGTTGGTTGTCATTGCATTCCGTTTTGTTGTCGGCAACTTTAGCCAATTTTTTTCTTGGCCGATATGCACAAGTCTATCTGAAAATTCATTTATATAGTAAGGGCATAAATAAAGCTTTTTACATACTTTACGGACTTGATTTGCTTTCATTTATAGCAATTTTATTTTTGCCAAGTGTATTTCAATACTGTTATCCATTAGCCAATTTACTTGGTTTGGTTTTATTGATTTTGATTATTGCGTCGTTATTTGTGATTTATTTTAAAGCTAAAATTAATGATTGGTTTTTTGGAATAGGTGTTTTTTTCTTAGTGGCTGGATTTGTGATATTTATATTTAAGAATTTTAGTTTATTGCCCTTGAATTTTTGGACCGAAAATAGTTCGAAACTGGGAACCGGACTTGAGGTTATTTTCTTATCGCTGTCGATGGCCAACTTAATCCGATTACTTAAAAATGAACGAGAAGATTTACAACGATTAGCCTTGCAGCGTTCGGAAGAAATGAATGAATTGAAATCTTATTTTCTTTCCAATATCAGCCATGAGCTTAGAACTCCATTGAATTCCATTATGAATGTAATCGAAACCATTGCTACAGAAGCAAAAGACGAAAAACTACTTCAAAATTGTGCTTTAATCCAGTATTCTTCCAAAAGCCTATTAAATTCAGTCAATGATATCTTAGATTTTTCAAAGATTGAAAAAAATGAACTTCAATTGGATTCGTTTCCTTTCGATGTTCAAAAAATTATGAATACTATTAGCGAAACATTTCAAGAAAAAGCTACCGAAAAAGGATTGTTGTTCATTTATTCCAAGTCGGATGATTTCCCCAAACAGATAATAGGAGATGAAGCACGATTGGAACAAATTTGTTATGATGTATTATCGAATGCCATTAAGTTTACTTCTGAAGGCACCATTCAGTTTCATTTGAATTGTGAGTATACCAGTGGTAAAACGGTGCAAATAAATATTACCATCTCAGACACTGGAATTGGCATTGCAAAAGAAAAGATAGATACTATTTTCGAATCTTTTTCCCAAGAAAACAGCAACAATAAAAGGAAGTATTACGGATTAGGATTGGGTCTTTATATTGTTAAAAATTTAATCAAATTACACGGTGGAACTCTTGAAGTAAATAGTCATTTGGGAGTTGGAAGTACTTTTAAAATTGTATTGTCCTATCCCTTAGCAACTCCTGAAAACAAATCAGAGGAACCTAAAGAAATCAGAACTCCTTTTGATTTAAAAGGAAAACGAATTTTAGTGGTGGAGGATAACAAAATGAATCAAATGATCATAAAAATGATGACTAAAAAATGGCACAATACTACTATCGAATATGTCGACAACGGAATGGAATGTATTAATCATTTAAAAGAAAAACATTTCGACTTGATTTTGATGGATCTTCAAATGCCTGTGATGGATGGTTATGAAGCAACGATCGCCATTCGGAATGGAGAAGTTGGAGAAGCCATGAAAAACATTCCTATTATTGCCGTTACAGCAGATGTTATGGAATCGACTAAGAACCGAACACTCCAAATCGGGATGAACAAATACCTATCCAAACCCATAGAAAAAGATAAATTATTTAATGCAATAATGAATTTGATTTGATTCTTTTCAAGATATTTTACTGCAAAACGAATGAATAAAGCTTTGTCAAAATTACATTTCACATCGCTGTATTTTATAAGAGAACTTAAATAGTTTTTTTTTGAAATATATCTCTAAAATAATGACAGTTAATCTATTTTAATTTATATTTTTGCGAGGCTTTAAAATCAATTTTGAAATGGTAAAAGATTTATTTGAAAGAATTCAAAACAATAAAGGTCCGTTAGGGAAATGGGCTTCTCAAGCAGAAGGTTACTTTGTTTTTCCTAAATTAGAAGGAGAACTTGGACCACGTATGAAATTTCACGGAAAAGAAATTTTAAACTGGTCAATTAATGATTATTTAGGTTTAGCCAATCATCCAGAAGTGCGTAAAGCCGATACTGATGCGGCAATTCAATATGGTGCAGCTTACCCAATGGGGGCTCGTATGATGTCAGGTCACACCAATTATCATGAACAATTAGAAAATGAATTAGCGGCTTTCGTTATGAAAGAATCGGCTTATTTGTTGAATTTTGGTTACCAAGGAATGGTGTCTATCATCGATGCGTTGGTGACTAAAAACGATATTATTGTGTATGATGTTGATTCGCATGCTTGTATAATCGACGGTGTTCGTTTGCACATGGGAAAACGTTTTACATACAAGCACAATGACTTGGAAAGTATGGAGAAAAACCTTCAGCGTGCTACTAAAATGGCAACAGAAACTGGAGGCGGAATTTTATTCATTACGGAAGGCGTTTTCGGAATGCGTGGGCAACAAGGAAAGTTGAAAGAAATTGTTGCCATGAAAGAGAAATACAATTTCCGTTTGTTAGTAGATGACGCACATGGTTTTGGTACGTTAGGTAAAACGGGTGCTGGAGCAGGCGAGGAGCAAGGTTGCCAAGATGGAATTGATGTGTATTTTTCAACTTTTGCAAAATCGATGGCTAATATTGGGGCATTTGTGGCAGCTGATAAAGATATTATTGATTATTTGAAATATAACTTACGTTCTCAAATGTTTGCTAAAGCATTGCCAATGATTCAAACTATTGGGTCGTTAAAACGTTTGGAATTATTACGTCAATCTTCTGAAATTAAAGACAAATTGTGGGTAAACGTTAATGCCTTACAAAATGGTTTAAAAGAAAAAGGATTCAATATTGGAGATACCAACACGTGTATCACGCCAGTATATTTGGAAGGTTCTATTCCAGAAGCAATGGTGATGGTAAATGATTTACGTGAAAATTATGGAATTTTCTTGTCGATTGTAGTCTATCCGGTAATTCCAAAAGGAATTATTTTATTACGTATGATTCCTACCGCTTCGCACACAATTGAAGATATTAATGAAACATTAGCTGCTTTTGAAGCTATCCGTGAAAAATTAGTAAACGGAACGTATAAAGCATTAGCGGAAGCAAATGTTGAAAATGTAGAGTAAATACAACTTACAATAAATAAAAAACCATCAGTTGTTGCTGATGGTTTTTTTATTTTTATATCATTTTCAAATAGGTTCTTCGTCTTCTAAATACTACAGGGTTGAAATTCTTCCAAAGCAAATGAATGGCAATATTGTCTTCCAATTCTGGGGTTCTGATACAGTTTTCGATTCCTTTTTCGGTAAAAGTGGTATGGTTCTCTTTGAATAAAATGGCATGTACTCCTTTGTTTTGATAATCAGGATGCACACCGATAAGGTAAAAAAGCACATCTTTACTGTTTTTTCGAGCATTTAACATGTGAAATAGACCAAACGGGAACAACTTTCCATTTGCTTTTTGTAAAGCTTCCGAAAACGAAGGCATGACAATACTAAAAGCGACTAAATTATCGTCTTTATCTAATACAAATTTGATGTATTCTGGATTGATAAAACTGATGTATTTCTTTTTAAAGAATTTTTTTTGCGTATCGGTAATAGCAACAAATGAGGATAAATTCGCGTACGATTCGTTAAACAAATCAAACATTTTATCCACATAAGGCATAATGTCTTTTGTTTTAGTAAAATTTAAGGGTCGAACTTGGTATCTCTTTTTGATAACTTCTTGTGCTTTATCGAAGAATTCTAGTTTTACATTTTCAAACGGAAATTTATTTTCTAGATATTCTTTCTCTTTGATATAACCTAATTGTTCTAAATGATTTTTGTAATACGGATAGTTGTACCAAGTAATCATCGAGCCAATTTCATCGAAGCCTTCGGTCATTACACCCACTTTATCCAAATTGGAAAATCCCATTGGACCTTCAATATGTTCCAGGTTGTTTGCAACACCTAATTCTCTGACTTTTTCTAGTAAGGCTTTGGTTACTTCAACATCGTCAATAACATCCCACCAGCCAAAACGAACTTTCTTTTTACCTTGTTTGTTGACTTCATCCCAATTAATAATTGCGGCAATACGACCTACAATTTCATTGTTTTTATAGGCCAAATAAAAGTACGCCTCTGCCGTTTCGAAAGCAGGGTTTTTGGTTTTATCAAAGGTTTCTAATTCATCTTGAATTAATGGTGGAACCCAGTATTTATGGTCTTTATATAATTTGAAAGGAAACTTTACATACTCTTTTAAAAGTTGTTTGGTGTTGGCTTCGATAATTTTAATCATGCTTTTTATTCTTTACCTTCTTCAAAATCATCTAAACGTTTTTTCTTTTCCTCAACAGGTTTTTCGATTTCTTCCTCTTCCGAATCTTTATTCTTCTTTTTATCTTTTTCTGCTTTTTTAGCGGCTTCTTCTAATTCTTCATCCGATAAAACACCGTTTTTCTTTTTATCTTTCTTGTCTTCTTTTACTTCTTTACCATCTTTCATTTTTGGGTCTTTGTGTTTTTTGTCGAAACGCCAAGAACAACCAATTCCTCCATATAATAATTCAGGTGTAGTTTTGATGTTTTTATTAATCGAAACGTCAACTTGTAAATTATTTTTCAAAAGATGGGTAGCGCCTAAAGTAAGAATTCCATCAGAATAATAATCACCTTTGATGCCTCTGTTTTCAAACATTGCCGACCATTTTTCATTGATTCCATAGGTCAACGTTAAAATATATCCAAAACTAGAATTGATAGAAGCAATTTTATCAGCAATTAAATTGGTAACTAATACCCATTTGCCTTGAAAATGATTTTGAGCAATAACCATGACTTTTGGACTAAAAGCTGATTCGCCTGGAATGCTAAAATCGTTTTCCATTACATAGTTTCCTCCTACGTAAGCGGAAACAGCAGGAATTAACGTTTTCCATTTGAATTTTTTATTGGCTTTCCAACTGTAAATATTTGGTTTGTCTGGTCCTTTTTTATACGGATCATAAAATAAATACTTGGCACCAATGGTGGTTTGTCTTAATCCGCCTCTACTATTTTTAATTAAGTTGGAAGTGTATTTATCCATTTGATATTGAAGATCTACAGAAACTTCAAATTGCTCGCGCCAAACACCATAGCGTCCGGTTAAATCGATGGCAAATCCATTGGCTTTATAGTTTAATACATCGTGGGCTTCGTGGATGTAATTTAATCCGCCTTCTAATTGCAACACTTTTTTTCCAACAGAAAACGCTCCAGCAGAATTTCCGGGACGATTCGAATTAATTTGATCGGTAAATTGCGCATAAGTGGAAGCTGAAAAGCTAACTATTCCAATTAAAAATACTGTTTTAAGTAGATTCATCTTGATTGATTTGTGAAATTCAAATGTAGCATTTTTTATTATTATTTTAAGAATTGAATTCGGAATAATGTTTAATTTTGGAAAAAAAATATCATGCAAGAAGCTTCTTTTAGTGGTTTTTTCAAAACCATAATATATATGATTGGGTTTTACTATTTAGTAAAAATTTTGGCCCGAATTTTTATGCCTATTTTAATGCGAAAAGTAATGAATAAGGCACAAGATAATTTTAATAGACAGTACCAACAAGGTAATTTCAATCAAGGTTTCGATACGCGATCTCAAGAGCCTGAAAGAACAACGCGTGACTTTAAAAAACCTACGAAGCAAGTGGGCGATTATGTTGACTATGAAGAAGTGAATGACTAGTTAATAGTCTTCTGTATTCAAAAATCAAAAATCTGATATCTAAAATCTAAAATTTAGTTATCTTCACGCCTTATTTTGATTTCATCTATTTTTTATGAATAATTTCAAACGTTTTTATCCGCATGCACTAGCTGTTTTAGGTTTTGTGCTTATTTCTATTGTCTATTTTTATCCAGTATTGCAAGGAAAAAAAATCCTACAATCTGATATTGTTCAGTACAAAGCAACAGCCAAAGAATTAATTGATTATAGAGAGCAAACAGGTGAAGAAACGTATTGGTCGAATAGTTCATTTGGTGGAATGCCTACGTATCAATTAGGAGCGCAATATCCACACAATTATATCAAAAAAGTTGATAGTGTGTTGCGTTTTTTACCGCGTCCTGCCGATTATATGTTTTTGTATTTCTTAGGCTTTTATGTCTTACTATTAGCCTTAAAAATTAAACCACTCAAGGCATTTTTAGGGGCGCTAGCTTTCGGATTATCAACTTATTTAGTCATTATTTTAGGTGTCGGACATAATGCCAAAGCTCATGCTATTGCGTACATGCCGATGGTGGTGGCCGGAGTACTTTTAGTTTTTCAAAAAAGATGGATTGTTGGTGGATTATTGACAATGATAGCCGCTGCTTTAGAGTTAAATGCGAACCATTTTCAAATGACGTACTATTTATTGATTTTCTTACTGATTCTAACAGCATATTATACATATAGGGCAATCAAAAAAAATGAACTAAAGCCATTGATGTATAGTTTTGGAGTGTTTGTGGTTTCAGGCTTGGTTGGGATAGGTACAAATGCAACTGGAATTTTAGCCACACAAGAATATGCGAAAGAAAGTACACGTGGTAAAAGTGATTTGACTTTTTCACCTGACGGTAAAAAAAGTGAATCCAATACATCTATGACGTATGATTATATTACCGAGTATAGTTATGGAATAGCAGAAAGTTTTAATTTGATTTCTCCTCGTATTTTTGGAGGTTCCAATAGTGAAAATGTTGGTACTAAATCAGCACTATATGAATTTGCCATTTCACAAGAAGTTCCCGAGGATCAGGCTAAAGAAATCGTAAAAGGATTGCCAACGTATTGGGGAGATCAGCCTATTGTTGCAGCTCCGGCTTATATTGGAGCAGTTGTTTTCTTTTTGGCTGTCTTGGTTTTATTTCTGGATAAACGAAAAATTAAATATGCCTTTTTAGCAGGTGCTATCGTTTCTTTACTTTTGTCTTGGGGGAAAAACTTCGCAATACTTACAGATTTGTTCATTAACTACGTGCCGCTTTATAACAAGTTTAGAGCCGTTTCATCGATACAAGTAATTTTAGAATTGTGTATGCCAGTATTGGCAATTATGGGTTTACAGAGCTTCTTTAAAGCGGAAGAAAATCAAAGATGGTCAGTTTTATGGAAATCGGCAGCGGTGTGTGTTGGTATTTTAGTGACGCTATTATTATGCAAAGGAATGTTTAGTTTTTCAGGTGGTAGTGATGGCTATTTGCGTGACTCGTACGGACCTGAATTTGTAGATGCTTTAAAATTAGATCGTCAATCGATGTATACTAGCGATTTAATTCGCTCAGCAGTATTTATTTTGTTGGCTTTTGGAGCTTTATTCTTAACTATTAAAAATACTATTTCTCATAAAGTAGGGATAGTTTTAGTTGGTATTTTAATGTTTGCCGATTTGTTTATTATCGCAAAAAATTATGTAAATGCTGAAGCATTTGTAAATGCAAGTGAAGTGGATGAACCTTTTGTGGAATCTTCTTTTGACACCGAAATTAGAAAAGACACATCATATTATAGAGTATTTGAAGTATCTGGAAATGCGCTGAGTGATCCTCGTTCTTCTTATTTTCATAAATCAATTGGAGGATATTCGGCTGTAAAACCAAGACGTATGCAGGAATTGTTTGATTATCAAATCACCAAAAACAATATGCAAGTGGTCAACATGCTAAATGTGAAGTATTTGATTCAAACGAATGAAAAAGGTCAACAAATCACGATTTTAAATACACAAGCCAATGGAAATGCATGGTTTGTGAAAGATATCCAGGTGGCTAAAAATGCGGATGAGGAGATGAAATTCTTGTCCAAATTTGACTCTAAAAATCAAGCGGTAATGAGTTCGGCTAATGCTGCTAAACTTCCCGTTGTTAAAGATTTTGCAACGGAAGGTGCAACAATTAAACTAACGTCATACAAACCAAACGAATTACAATACGTTTCTAATAATCCTAATCTGGGTTATGCTGTTTTTTCTGAGATGTATTACAAGAATGGATGGAATGCCTATATTGATGGTAAATTAACGGATCACAATAGAGTAGATTATGCTTTAAGAGGATTGTCAGTTCCAGCTGGAAAACACAACATTGTATTCAAATTTGAACCACAAGTTGTCAAAACAGGAAGTACGATTGCTTTAATTAGCTTCGTGTTGATGCTTTTGTTAATAGGTGGCGGAATTTATCTGGAAAGAAAAAAGTTAATTTCAAATAACTAATTGAAAACCATTCTGTACATAGCATTGGGTGGAGCATTAGGAAGCGTTTTACGTTATCTAACTTCTCAAGCTTTATCAAAATATGAAGGATTTCCTTACGGAACTTTTGTAGCGAATGTATTGGGTTGTTTGTTAATAGGTTTGTTCTTCGGTTATTTCGAAAAACAAAATGTACTCTCTCAGGATTTAAAATTCTTTTTAATTACGGGATTGTGTGGAGGCTATACGACGTTTTCTACATTTTCGAATGAGAATGTGCAATTAATACAAAATAATCAAATGGGACTCGCTTTGCTATATACAGCTTTAAGTATTCTCGTTGGATTTACAGCTACTTGGGTAGGATTAATACTAATGAAAAACTAGAAGTGAGATTGCTTCGTTCCTCGCAAAGTCTATGAAAAAAGTACTGATCATAACCTATTATTGGCCTCCAGCAGGCGGACCCGGCGTGCAACGCTGGTTAAAGTTTGTAAAGTATTTACCTGATTTCGGAATTCAACCGGTAGTGTATATCCCTGAAAACCCAACATATCCATTAGTGGATGAAAATTTACTTTCAGAAGTTTCCGATATAGCAATCATTCTAAAAAATAAAATCATCGAGCCTTATGCTTGGGCTTCGGTGTTTTCAAAAAATAGTACCAAAAAAATAAGTTCTGGAATTATTCCCAATCAGAAAAAGCAATCGTTTGTTCAGAAAATGATGCTTTGGGTTCGTGGTAATTTGTTTATTCCCGATGCTCGCGTGTTGTGGGTGAAACCTTCGGTGAAATTTCTTTCGAAATACATACAAGAAAATCAGATAGAAACCATTATTACTACGGGGCCGCCCCATAGTTTGCACTTAATTGGTTTGTCTTTAAAGAAAGAATTAGGAGTGAAATGGATTGCCGATTTTCGTGATCCTTGGACAACCATTGGGTATCATAAAGCTTTAAAATTGACGAATTCCTCGGCGAAAAAGCACAAAGCTTCGGAAAGCGAAGTGATGAATACTGCTGATGAATTGTTGGTTACGAGTCCGACGACCAAAAAAGAATTTGAGGCGATTACGTCCAAGCCCATTTATGTAATCACGAATGGTTATGATGTAGAAAAAGTGGTAAAGCAACCTTTAGATGAAAAGTTTAGTTTAGCGCATATTGGTTCTTTTTTATCCGATAGAAATCCACAAATTTTATGGGAAGTTTTACAGGAATTGATTGCAGAAAATACCCAATTTGCAGACCAGTTTCAATTGAAATTAATCGGAGCCACAAGCCAAGAAGTATTAAATTCTATTGCTACCTTTCAGTTGGAAAGTTATGTCAATAATTTAGGATACGTCTCGCATCAGGAAGCAGTAGCACACCAACGAAAATCGCAAGTGTTATTATTAATTGAGATTGATTCGGAAGAGACTAAAAGTATCATTCCAGGAAAAGTATTTGAATATATTGTTTCGGAAAGACCTATCATTGCGATTGGTCCAAAAGATTCTGATTTTGCCGAAATTATTACTTCCACTAATACCGGTTCCTTTTTTAAATATTCAGAAAAAGAACGATTAAAAGCCACTTTGCTATCCTACTTCGAATTGTATTTACAAAGCAACCTGAAGTCAAATGGTGTCGGATTGCAACAGTATTCGCGTAAAAACTTAACCGAGAAATTGGCTAAATTATTATAAAAGAAAAACTCCCCGCAAAGCGAGGAGTTCAACATAAACAAACCAACCTAACCAAATTTATATATAACCACTATATAAATTCTATCTTCGAGAGTCATCGTCTCTCTTATCTTCTTTTTTATCTTCCAAAGTCTCTACTTTCGCTTTAGTACCATCTTGTTTGTAATAGTAACTGTCACCGTTATCATAAGAATCATAATTGTTTCTTGGATAATCATAATCGTGAGTGTAACCAGTATGATACGTTCTCTTTACATTACCAAACATATCTACAATTCTTCCTTTTCGGTCATAAATAATACGCATTCCTCCAATTTGAGTTAAAGCAAAGCTGTTGTAGCGCATATAGACTGTTCCGATTCTATTCACTCTATCGAATGCATCATAGTTGATGAATGTATTTCCAACTCGGCGAACTCTACCAAAAGCGTCACGCTCTATTCGAACTCCGAAGTTTTCAGGTCTTCCACCTCTTTCTACTACTACAGTCCCTCTTTTTCCTGCGGTTTTGAAGTAGTAATCACCATGCGAATCGTCTGGACGAGTATTGAAATCAAATTCTCCAGTTGGGAAAACATAAAAATCAATTCCTCTTTCATTGAAAACAATTGGCTCGGCATCGCGATAATCTACCAATCGAATTCTTTTTTCTTTGTTGCCTTCAGAAAAAACTGGATTTTCTGACGCATAGGCCATTCCTCCTGCCAGGAAGATGCTGGCCACTAAAAGTGTAATTTTTTTACTCATGACAATAAAGTTTTAAAAATTAAGGTATTTGTGAATCTTTCGATTTCATAATACACCAATTTAAATTTGCTTACTCTAATCGATTTTCAGCTTCCTCGTTCAAGAAAAATATCTTGTTGTGTAGGAATATTCAATATGCGTGCCAAAAATTAATTTTTAGATAAAAAGGAATAGATAATATTTTTAAATATTTGACAAACAGTACGTTGTGATTTTTGATTTAAATGCAGTTTTTTATTAAATTTGAAAAACCAAATCAAATAACTAACCAAAATGAAAAAACGAAACTATTTACCTACTATTATTGCATTCTTATTTTTGAATGTACTACAATCTCAAACTTTCATTCAACGTTATGCGGATATTGCCAATCAAGTTTCTCAATCGAATATTACTACTAATTTAACCGAATATGAAGCCTTGGGAGTAAAGAGAAGAGGAACTGCCGCATTACAAAACACACTCGATTGGCTTAAAAATAAATATACCTCTTTTGGATATTCAGCATCACAAATGACTGAGGATTCTTATACCTACAGTGGTTCTACAGCAGTTTGTAAAAATTTAATTATAACCAAAGTTGGAACGGTTTATCCGAACACCTATGTAATCGTTTGTGGACATTATGATTCAATTGTTGGTACAGGTACCAATGACAATGGAAGTGGCGTTGTGAGTATATTAGAAATGGCGCGTTTGCTTCAAAATGTGCCGACAGAATATTCTATAAAATTTATCAATTTTAGTGGGGAAGAAGATGGATTAAAAGGAAGTCAACACTTTGTAAGTTCGGTTGTAAATGGTACCACTCCAAAAATGGACATTCGCTTGGTCTTTAATTTAGATGAAGTTGGTGGAGTAGCTGGTCTAACCAATAACAATATTACTTGCGAAAGAGATACTAACAATTCTCCTTCAACGAATAATGCCGTTTCAGCAACTTTTACGAATGAATTAATCACTTGTGTGGGCTATTATTCTCCCTTGCAAACGACACTTTCGTATGCTTATGCTTCCGATTATATGCCATTTCAAGCCAATAATGAAATCATTACTGGTTTTTTTGAAACCAATGAAACATCACATAAACATTCAGCAACCGATTTATTGGTGAATATGGATCCCGTTTATAATTTTAATGTGGCAAAAGCAGCGACTGGTGCCATTTTACATTTCGCAAAAGCAGAAACTGCATTGAGTACAACTACGATAGATCAAGATTTTCAAGTTAGTTTTTATCCAAATCCTGCTAAAGATTCCTTACATATCAATATTGGTGTGTTAAAAACAACAGAATACAAAGTATCTGTAGTGGATAGTAATGGAAAAGTAGTTTTAGTGAAGGAAGTTAAAAATCCTAAATTAATTGAAACATTACAAATATCTAGTTTATCAAAAGGGATGTACTTAGTTCAATTACAATCGGAAGACAAACAAATCTTTAAAAAAATTCTGATAGATTAAGTTTTAAAAAAGGGAAGCATTTGCTTCCCTTTTTTTATAATTTATCTTTTAAATAAGAAGCTGTAATCGACTTCTTGTTTTTTACAATTTCTTCTGGAGTGCCAAAGGCCAATAGTTGTCCACCATTTTCACCGCCTTCCGGACCTAAATCAATAATGTAATCGGCACATTTTATCAAATCCAAATTGTGTTCAATAACAATAATAGAATGCCCTTTTTCGATTAAAGCTTCAAAAGAAGCTAATAATTTTTTGATATCATGAAAATGTAACCCAGTGGTAGGCTCATCAAATACAAACAATGCTTTTTCTTTGGTGGTTCCTTTTACCAAAAATGTAGCCAACTTGATACGCTGTGCTTCACCACCAGAAAGGGTAGAAGAGGACTGCCCTAATTGTACATAACCCAATCCGACATCTTGTAAAGGTTGTAGTTTTTGTATGATTTTAGTTTGATTCTTTTCTTTAAAGAAAGCTACCGATTCATCAATAGTCATGGTAAGAATATCATCGATATTTTTGCCTTCAAATTGGACTTCCAAAACCTCTTTTTTGAAGCGTTTTCCACCACAAGTTTCACAAGGCAAAGAGACATCAGCCATAAACACCATTTCTACATTAATCGAACCTTCTCCTTTACAAGTTTCGCAACGTCCTCCATCCACATTGAAAGAGAAGTGTTTGGCTTGATAACCTCTGTTTTTGGATAATTTTTCTTTGGCAAATAACTCACGAATATCATCGTAGGCTTTGATATAGGTGACTGGATTAGAGCGGGAACTTCTTCCAATCGGATTCTGATCGACATACTCGATATGTTTGATATGCGAATAGCTTCCCGATATTTCGGAATATTGACCTGCTTTTTCGCCTACGCCTTCAATTTGTTTTTGAATGGCTGGATATAATATTTTCTTAACCAAAGTACTTTTTCCAGAACCGGAAACCCCTGTAATGACAGTTAGTACATCTAAAGGAAAGGTAACATCTATGTTTTGAAGATTGTTTTCACGCGCTCCTTTAACTTCGATATGGTTTTTGAATTTTCGACGTTTTTTAGGTATTTCTATTTCTAATTTTCCATTCAAATACAATGAGGTCAATGAGTTGGATTGTAAAATCTCTTCATAAGTGCCTTGTGCGACTAATTCGCCTCCAAATGTGCCTGCTTCGGGTCCAATATCAATAATCATATCGGCCGCTTTCATAATGTCTTCATCGTGCTCCACTACAATTACCGTATTGCCTAAATCACGTAGCGAAAGCAATACTTGTATCAAGCGTTCGGTATCTTTCGGATGCAAACCAATACTAGGCTCGTCTAAAATGTACATAGAGCCTACTAAGGAACTTCCGAGTGAAGTCGCTAAATTGATTCGTTGGGATTCTCCTCCTGATAAACTGGCCGAATTCCGATTTAGGGTCAAATAATCCAAGCCGACATTTTGTAAAAAAGCCAATCGGGTATTGATTTCAATTAGCAATCGTTTGGCTACTTTTGAATCGTATTCGGATAATTGCAATTCGGCAAAAAAAGGAATTAACTTTTTAATTGAAACATCTACCAATTCAGGTAAGGTTTTTCCGCCGACTTTGATGTTATTCACTTCCGAACGAAGTCGTTTTCCTTTGCAAGTGTTACATTTCGTTTTTCCGCGATAGCGAGAAAGCATCACACGATTTTGAATTTTATAATTTTTCTCTTCTAATTCTTTGAAAAAGCTATGCAAACCTTCAAAGTATTGATTTCCGTTCCAAACCAGTTCTTTTTGTGCTTCTGACAATTCAAAATACGGTTTGTGGATGGGAAAATCGAATTTATGAGAATTATTCACCAATTGATCTCGGTACCAGCTCATGCTTTCACCTCGCCATGGAAAAATCGCATTTTCATATACCGAAAGTGCAGTGTTAGGAATTACTAAATCTTCGTCAATCCCAATGATATTTCCGTATCCTTCACATTGTGGACAAGCACCATATGGATTATTGAAACTGAATAAATGAACATTTGGTTCTAAAAAGGTGATGCCATCTAATTCAAAATTGGCACTGTACGAATTTCTTCTCTCCGTATTTAACTCTTGTAAATAGCAAATTCCTTTCCCTTCATAAAATGCCGTTTGTACCGCATCGGCCAATCGGTTATAGAAATCTTCCTCATGTTTGACAACAATTCGGTCGATAATTAAAAGAATGTCTTTATTGTCAAACGAATGTTGGTCAATTTCATCTAAACGAATCATTTCGTTATTGACTAAAATTCGTGCGAAACCTTGATTTAGAAGTGCCTTGAGTTTGTTTTCTAATTGACGCCCTTCTTCCAAGTGAATTGGAGAAAGCAGTAACCATTTGGAATCTACTTCAAAAGCTTTTACATCATTAATGACATCGGAAACGGTATTTTTTTTGACTTCTTGGCCTGTTTTAGGAGAATAGGTTTTTCCAATTCGCGCAAAAAGTAATTTTAGATAGTCATAAATTTCGGTCGAAGTTCCAACGGTAGAACGTGCGTTGGTTGTATTCACCTTTTGCTCAATAGCCACTGCCGGGGCAATTCCTTTGATATAATCGACTTTGGGTTTGTCCAATCGCCCTAAAAACTGACGGGCATAACTCGATAAACTTTCTACATACCGACGCTGTCCTTCGGCATACAACGTATCGAAAGCCAAACTCGACTTTCCTGAACCCGATAAACCTGTAATTACTACTAATTTATTACGAGGAATGGCCACATCCAAATTTTTTAAATTATGAATTTGTGCGCCTTTAATAAGAATATTTTTTTTGGGTTCGAGTGTTGAAATATCGGTAAGCATATAAAAATGTCAATTTTTACAAAGTTAAACATTTATGAAATGACTTTTGTTAATAAGTTGTTGTCAGAAATAATAATCCTACATTTTCAATGATTATTTTTATGAAAAAGAATTATTTTCTTTTCTGTTAAAATCTATTTTTTATGTCAAAATACATCTTGTCGCTTGATCAAGGTACTACTAGTAGTCGCTCTATTTTATTTGATAAAGACGGAAATGTTGTCGCTGTTGCTCAAAAAGAGTTTGCTCAAATTTTCCCTAATCCAGCTTGGGTAGAACACAGTCCAATGGAAATATGGGAATCGCAGCTTGAAACCATGTTGGAAGTCATTCAAAAAGCCAATATTCAAGTTTCAGAGATTGCTTCTATTGGAATTACCAATCAAAGAGAAACGACAGTCGTTTGGGATAAAAATACTGGTTTTCCAATTTACAATGCCATTGTTTGGCAAGACAGAAGAACGGCTTCATTTTGTGATGAATTGAAAATAGCTGGAAAAGCAGCTTTAATTCAACAAAAAACAGGACTAATAGTCGATTCGTACTTCAGTGGTACGAAAGTGAAATGGATTTTGGATAATGTTGAAGGGGCAAGGGCTAAAGCAGCATTGGGTGGTTTGCTTTTTGGCACTATTGATACGTGGTTGCTATGGAAATTAACGAATGGTAAAGTACATGCGACTGATGTGAGTAATGCCAGCCGAACAATGCTATGTAATATCGCTAGCTGCGAATGGGATGAAGAATTGCTTACAATTATGAATGTTCCTAAAAGTGTACTTCCTAAAATATGTAGTAGTAGTGAAGTGTATGGACAAACTACTATTCTTGATGGGTCAACAGCAATTCCAATTGCGGGAATCGCCGGCGATCAACAATCGGCTTTGTTCGGACAGATGTGTATTTATCCTGGAATGGTTAAAAATACCTATGGGACAGGTTGTTTTATGCTAATGAATACCGGAGTAGAAATGATTACTTCCCAAAACAATTTATTAACGACTGTCGCTTGGAAAATAAACGGAGTGACCCACTATGCACTCGAAGGTAGTGTTTTTATTGCAGGTGCTGTCGTACAATGGCTTCGTGACGGATTGGGAATAATTAAATCATCTGATGAAGTGGAAGCTTTAGCAACGAAAGTCGACACAACCGATGGCGTATATATAGTACCTGCTTTTGCCGGATTGGGGGCGCCATATTGGAATCAGCATGCTCGTGGCACCATTACCGGATTGACTAGAGGGACAAATACATCTCATATTGCGAGAGCAGCGGTAGAAAGTATTGCCTATCAAACGATGGATGTGCTTTCGGCGATGAATGCCGATAGTAATATCAAAATAAAGGAACTTCGTGTCGATGGCGGAGCTACCATTAATAATTTACTAATGCAATTTCAAGCTGATGTTTTAGATACTAATGTAGTTCGTCCAGTCATTACCGAAACTACAGCATTAGGAGCCGCTTATTTGGCCGGATTGGCGGTTGGATTTTGGAAGAATATAGATGAAATTCAAAACCAATGGAAAGTCGAACGCATTTTTGAATCGCAAATGACAGAAGCGAACCGAAATGTTTTAAAAACAGGATGGGAAAAAGCCATTAATGCTTCTATTTCTTTTATATAAATGAATCGCGAAGAGCAAATACATATACTTTCTCAAAATCCCACTTACGATATCATTATCATAGGTGGTGGTGCAACGGGTTTAGGTTGTGCTATCGATGCCACCTCCCGGGGCTACAAAACACTATTGTTAGAAAAGCATGATTTTGCCAAAGGGACTTCGAGTCGAGCCACTAAGTTGGTTCATGGTGGCGTTCGTTATCTGGCACAAGGCAATATTCGATTGGTTCGAGAAGCACTCTTTGAGCGTGGTAGAATGCTTCGAAATGCACCGCATGTTTGCAAAGTTTTACCATTTGTAATGCCTTCGTATACCTATTTCGATAAATGGTTTTATGGTACTGGACTTTGGATTTATGAATTCTTATCAAGTACATTAAGTTTGGGAGCCACCAAATTTTTATCTAAATCAAAAACATTAGAATACCTACCGGATATTAATAAAAAAGGATTAGTAGGCGGTATTTTATATTTTGATGGTCAGTTTGATGATAGTCGATTGGCAATTAATCTGGCCCAAACCGCTATTGAAAATGGAGCAACTGTGCTCAATTATTGTGGTGTTTCGCAGTTTATTAAAGAAAACAATCAGATTGTAGGTGTTGTTGCAAAAGATTCGTTTAACGAGGAAGAATATCAAATTAAAGGGAAGTCAATAATTAATGCAACTGGCGTTTTCGCCGATGATGTTTTGCAAATGGCTGAGGGAACGTCAACCAAAACCATTGCACCATCACAAGGAATTCATTTAGTCATAGACAAGCATTTTTTTAGCGGAAATACTGCTTTAATGATGCCTAAAACAGATGATGGACGAGTGTTTTTCTTGATTCCTTGGCATGATAAGTTGGTTTTAGGAACGACCGATACACCAGTGAAAAATGTTGCATTAGAACCTCAAGCCTTGCAAGAAGAAATTGATTTTGTATTGCATCATTTCAATAAATATTCGACATCCAAAATTTCAAGAGCCGATGTGAAAAGCGTTTTTGTGGGATTACGTCCTTTAGCAAAAGTAGTAAACGAATCTTCTACGGCAGTCATGCCTCGAGATCATAAAATTACAATTCTATCTTCGGGGTTAATTCATATTACTGGTGGAAAATGGACCACCTACAGGAGTATGGCACAACATACCATAGATATTGCCATTCAAAAAGCCCAATTGGAATTTGTGAAATGTAAGACCAAGCGATTAAAAATTCACGGTTGGGCAGATGTTTTCGAACCTTCTCACTTATCGATTTATGGTTCAGATGCAGAAAAAATTCAAAAGTTGATTCAAGACGATTCTGAATTAGGTGAACCTTTGCATCCCGATTATCCCTATACCAAAGCGGAAGTGGTTTGGATGATTCACAATGAAATGGCACAAACTATAGAAGATATTTTAGCCAGAAGAATACGATTACTTTTTTTGGATGCTAAAGTAGCTAAAGAATGCGCAGTTGTCGTTGCTTCGATCATGGCTAAAGAAAAAAATAAATCTCCCGAATGGGAACAACAACAAGTAGTGTATTTTACAGCACTCGCCAATCAATATTTAATTTAACTAAACAAGCAAAATGATGAGTCCTTTTTTCGCCGAATTTTTAGGCACAATGATTTTAATCCTTCTAGGAAATGGAGTAGTAGCCAATGTAGTTTTAGACAAAACCAAAGGGAATAATGGTGGCTGGATAGTGATTACTTTTGGATGGGCTATGGCAGTTTTTATCGCAGTTTATATGGTTTCCGCAAGTAGTGGTGCACATTTAAATCCAATAGTAACATTATCTTTAGCTGTTTTAGGAAAGTTTGCTTGGTCGAGTGTTCCACTTTATATTTTGGCACAATTTTTAGGAGCAATGGCAGGAACAACTTTAGTATTTCTTGGATACAAACAACATTATGATGAGACTTCTGATGCCGGTTTAATCAAAGCTACTTTCTGTAATGAACCAGCCATTAGAAATAACTTTTACAATCTCCTTTCTGAATGTATTGGAGCTTTCGTATTAATTATTGGTATTTTGTTTTTAACCGGTCCTGATAATTCTTTAGGAAGTTTAGATGCGTTACCGGTAGCATTGTTGGTACTTGCCATCGGATTATCATTAGGAGGTGCCACAGGTTACGCAATTAATCCCGCTCGTGATTTAGGACCACGAATTATGCACGCGCTTCTTCCTATTAAAAATAAAGGAACTAGCGATTGGCGTTATAGCTGGATTCCGGTAGTAGGCCCAATTTGTGGCGGTTTACTTGCTGTACTTGTATTTAGCATCTTGCAATAATTACGATAAAATTTTAGAAATCACTTCTTTAGAATACAGAGAAGTGATTTTTAGTATATAAAAAATGTTAAATTTTTAAATTTATTTTGTTTTTGTTGACTTTTTTAATTTAACTTTGGGGCAATAACCATTAAAAACGTAAGCTTATAATATAAAAATACTTTTAAGAGAAATTATTCTCGTAAGATTAACACCCAAAATCTAAAAAGTATTGTTATGGCTACAAATCAACTTCCAGACGCTTTATTAGTTAAGAATTATATTGACGGTGATGAAACTGCATTAGAAGTTTTAATCAATCGACATCAATCTAAAATCTATGGTTTTATCTATTCTAAAGTATTAGATAGAGACATTGCTGATGATATCTTTCAAGACACTTTCATTAAAGTGATTAAAACCTTAAAAGGAAACTCCTACAATGAAGAAGGTAAATTCTTGCCTTGGGTCATGAGAATTGCACATAATTTAATTATTGATACTTTCAGAAAAAACAAAAAAATGCCGATGAATAGAGAAACGGAAGAGTTTTCTATTTTTTCATACATGACCGATAATAGTCCAAATATTGAAAGTCAAATAATTACCGAACAAGTTGAAAATGATTTGTTAAAATTGATTGATGAATTGCCTGAAGATCAGAAGCAAGTCTTAAAAATGCGTATCTATGACGATATGAGTTTCAAAGAAATTGCCGATTTAACCAATGTGAGTATCAATACCGCTTTAGGAAGAATGCGATATGCATTGATGAATTTACGAAGACTCATCGAAAAAAATCAAATTATTTTAACCAACTAAACAATATTACAATTGAAGTTGCGTTATAGTGTAAACAATTAACATAAAATATGGCAAAACTTTACACTAAAAAGGCAAAATCTACCCAAAAAATGTTACCGAAAAAAGAAACGGTTAATTTTATTTTAAACTATTCAAAAGCTTTGAAAATAGTGAAGGTAGGAAATGAAAATGTCGAATTGAATGCAAACTAAAACAACACGAAAAACGTCCCAATTTATCGGGACGTTTTTTTATAGTATTCTTTAAGAACGCTACTTCTTCCAATGGTTTTAGTGATGATGTCTTTTTCTAAATCCCATCCACGAGCAGGGGAATATTCTCGACCGTACCAAATAATTTGTAAGTGTAAATCATTCCAGGTTTCCTCCGGAAAAATACGCTTCGCATCGGCTTCGGTTTGTTGTACATTCTTTCCATTGGTCAAGTTCCAACGGTACATTAATCGATGAATGTGTGTGTCAACCGGAAAAGCTGGTACTCCAAAAGCCTGACTCATTACAACACTGGCTGTTTTGTGTCCCACTGCCGGCAATTCTTCCAAAGCTTCAAAACTTTGAGGTACTTGACCGTTGTGTTTTTCGATTAAAATTTGCGATAGACCATAAATTCCTTTCGATTTCATTGGAGAAAGCCCGCATGGCTTAATAATTTCGCGTATTTCTTCCACCGAAAGTTTTACCATATCATAAGGATTATCAGCTTTGGCAAATAGGAGCGGAGTGATTTGATTCACACGAACATCCGTGCATTGTGCCGAAAGTAACACCGCAATTAAAAGTGTATAAGGATCTTTATGATCTAACGGAATGGGTATTGTAGGATATAATTCTTTTAACGTATTTATAACAAACGTTGCACGTTCAGCTTTGGTCATTTTAGTTTATTTTTGGTAAAGCTAAAAACTAAACTTTTAAACTCCTAAACTTTTAATACGAAAATGACACATTTGAATAGTGGTGATAAAGCACCTAATTTTTCAGGCTTTGACCAGGATGGAAAACAACATACTCTTGAAATGTACAACGGAAAAAAATTGGTGGTTTTCTTTTATCCGAAAGCCAATACTCCAGGTTGTACAGCAGAAGCCTGCGATTTAAGAGATAATTTTGAACGTTTTCAAGCGAATAATTATGCTCTGTTAGGTGTAAGTGCCGATTCGGCAAAAGCACAAGGAAAATTTAAAGATAAATTTGAGTTTCCCTTTCCCTTATTAGCAGATGAAGATAAATCGGTGATAAATGCATTTGGAGTTTGGGGGCCGAAGAAATTTATGGGGCGCGAATTTGACGGTATTCATCGTACAACTTTTGTGATTAATGAGAACGGAATTATTGACGAGGTAATTACCAATGTCAAAACCAAAGAACACGCCAATCAGATTTTAAAATAAAAAAAAAGACAGTACTAATTGATACTGTCTTTTTTTTATAAGATATCTAAGCTACCTTTTCCTTCCCTAACAACAATTGGTTCGCCGTCGGATAAATCGATAATGGTAGAAGCATGATTGTCTCCATAACCACCATCGATAACCAAATCGACAAGGTTTTGCCATTTTTCAAAAATCAATTCAGGATCAGTAGTGTATTCAATCACTTCGTCCTCATCGTGAATAGATGTCGATACAATGGGGTTTCCTAACTGACGCACAATTTCGAGAGCAATGCTATTATCTGGAACACGAATACCCACTGTTGTTTTGTTTTTAAATTCTTTCGGCAGACTATTATTTCCGGGTAAAATAAAAGTATAAGGTCCTGGTAAGGCTCTTTTTAATATTTTAAAAGTTGGTGTGTCAATTTGCTTGATATAGTCTGAAATATTACTCAAATCACTACAAATGAAAGAAAAATTAGCTTTTTCCAACTTGATTCCTTTGATTTTGGCGATACGCTCTAAAGCTTTGGTATTGGTAATGTCACAACCTAAACCATACACCGTATCCGTTGGATAGATGACCAAACCTCCATCACGCAGTGTTTTAACGACTTTCGCAATTTCCTTTTCGTTCGGATTTTCGGGATATATTTTGATGAATTGTGCCATTATTAAAGCTTTAATTATTAAGATAATAAAGTTAAGTCTTTTTCTTACTTATTACAACTCCTTTTTCAATTGCATTTGAATAGTATCCTTATAAAAAATCATATTCCATTCCATCGAATTACCTTTAAACTTATTTATTTTGACAGCAATTGTATCAGGTCGTTCAGGATTTTTCTCGTAGGATATCACTTTTATAGCATCTTTTTCTTCATTGTATTCATATTTCATAAAAATTGAAGTATCGTCATCATACTTATAAGGATTGGGTGTAAACAATAATTTACCGCGTTCTTCAAAGTAAATAGTTTTCCAAGCGGTAGTATCTTTTTCCCAAGCATCATCGGCAATTAATTTTCCGTTGCGTTTCAGAGTTTCTACTTTCCATTTCCCGAAATATTTTGAAGAAGCATACACATTGGTTTTGTATTGAACCAAAAACAAAATCGGAATTATAAGACATAAAATTCGGGCAATATTCCTAAAACTACGACTTCCAATTGAAGGTAAATTATTTTCGAAACTTTTGAATAACGCTAGAATCTCCTGTTTTCTTTGATACAATAAATAACTCAAACCCAACACCATCGTTAATGCTGTGAATGTTGTTATTGGACCAATTCCGTAAAATATATTAATTAATAGAATATTGAACATTACCGGTAATAGCATCGAAACTCCGACTAAAATAGTTTTTCTGTATAACAACAAATAGCTTCCTACTATTTGAAAAAAGGCTACCACAATGGAAATTCCATACGAATAACTATAATAAATCCAAGTTAATTCTTGACCGTTTAAAAGCCCAGCAGGTGTATCATTTCCATGAAAAGAAGGCGCAAAATTGATTCCCATTAATTTCTCAAATCCAAATATGGAAATGTGTAAGGCTAACCAATAACGTAATAATGAGGTGAGCCACAAATGCCATCTTTCAGAGTTAAAATTTCCCTTCTTCTCTTTAACTTGCCAATAAATTGAAAAACCAACTGAAAACAAAATAGCAATTGCCAAACTAATTAAACCAAGTGGCATAATGAATTTTGATAAGTGAAATGGTAATAAAGGTAATGCGATGAAAAGACATACATTGACGGAACCAACGAAAGCTAAAAAATTGATACTAAACTTGGTGAACCAGTTGGAATTTTTTAAAATTTGAGTTGAAATCATAAATTGGTTTGGTTAAAATAGATTGTACAGAAATAGCATCAAATTTTATACCAATTTTAACAAGAAAATTCTTTTTGAATTACCCAATGACATCCAACTTTGCAAAACGTAGTAATAACTTCTTAATGCCTCCGACTTCAAATTTGATTTCCGCTTTTTTATCAGCACCAACGCCTTCCAAATTAAGTACTTCGCCTTTGCCAAAACGTTCGTGCATCACCACATTACCAACGGCTAATTTATTGTCAAATAAATTGGTGTTTCCTGAGGATGGAGCATTTCCTGCAACAGGTTTTAATTTACGGATATTTAAATTAGGTGCTGGTTCGTTCTCGGTAATATATTTTGGAGGTGTACCTGCAATAGGTTTGGCCAATCGAAGTTTCGATTTATCAATGTCGCCAAAAATATCCACATCGATACTAGGTTTGTAACGGTAATTACTTTCTAAAGGCGTCAAATATTCTAAATACTGACTGTCGATTTCTTCAATAAAACGGGAAGGTTCACTATCGACTAGTTTTCCCCAACGGTAACGCGATTGTGCATAAGTCAAATACGCCTGATGCTCGGCACGAGTCAAAGCCACATAAAACAAACGACGCTCTTCTTCCAATTCGCTACGGGTATTCAAACTCATTGCACTTGGAAACAAATCCTCTTCCAATCCCACAATAAAAACGGTTGGGAATTCCAATCCTTTCGCTAAGTGAATCGTCATCAAAGCCACACGGTCGTCATCGCCAGTATCGTTATCTAAATCGGTTGCCAAAGCTACATCTTCCAAGAATTCGGATAACGCGCCGCGCGCACCATCAATCTCTAGTTGTCCTTCGGTAAAATCTTTGATACCATTTAGTAATTCTTCTATATTTTCTATACGGGCAATACCTTCAGGAGTTCCGTCTTTTTTAAGCTCTTGGATCAATCCTGTTTTTTTAGTAACGTGTTCGGTCAAATAGAACGCATCTTGATTTTCATTGATAATCTGAAAACTTTTAATCATGGTGACAAAATCCTGTAACTTTTGCTTAGTTCCGGAATTCAGTTTCAAATCAATTTTATCAATATGTTCCATTACTTCAAAAATGGAACGTTTGTAGTGATTGGCGGCAACGGTTAATTTTTCAACAGTAGTATCTCCAATTCCACGTGCCGGATAATTAATCACACGGACTAAAGCTTCTTCGTCCTTTGGATTGATCACCAAACGCAAATAACACAATACATCTTTTATTTCCTTACGTTGGTAAAAGGACAAACCTCCATAAATTCGGTATGGAATATCGCGCTTGCGCAAAGCATCTTCCATCGCACGGGATTGAGCATTGGTACGGTATAAAATAGCAAATTGCCCATTGTGCATTTGCTTTTGCATTTTCTCTTCAAAAATTTGAGACGCTACAAAACGTCCTTCTTCACCATCGGTTAAACTACGGTGGACTTTAATCTTCGGGCCGAAATCGTTATCTGTCCAAACTACTTTATCTAACTTGGTTTTATTATTATCGATGACATTATTCGCGGCTTCCACTATATTTTTGGAAGAACGGTAATTTTGTTCCAAACGATAGGTTTTTACCCCTTCATAATCTTTTTGAAAGTTTAAAATATTATTGATGTTGGCACCACGAAAGGCATAAATACTTTGCGCATCATCTCCAACCACACAAATGTTTTGAAAACGATCGGACAATGCTTTTACAATCAAATACTGCGAATGATTCGTGTCTTGGTACTCATCCACCAAAATATAACGGAAACGATCCTGATATTTCATCAAGACATCTGGGAAACGAACCAGTAATTCATTAGTTTTAAGTAATAAATCATCAAAATCCATGGCTCCCGATTTGAAGCAACGTTCCACATAATTATTATAAATTTCCCCCATGCGTGGCTTCTTGCTCATCGCATCGGCTTCTTGTAATTCGGGATTGTTGAAATACGCTTTTACAGTGATTAAACTATTTTTATAAGAGGAAATGCGACCAAAAACTTGTTTGGGTTTATAGATGTCTTTGTCCAATTGCATTTCTTTGATAATCTGACCGATCAATCGTACCGAATCTTGCGCGTCATAAATGGTAAAATTGGAAGGATATCCTAATTTTTCGGCTTCAATACGTAAGATTTTAGCAAAAACAGAGTGAAAAGTTCCCATCCATAAGTTTTTGGCTTCGTTGCTTCCAACAATATCGGAAATACGCTTTTTCATTTCACGTGCCGCTTTGTTGGTAAAGGTCAGGGCCAAAATATTAAATGCATCGACACCTTGACTCATCAAGTTAGCGATACGAACGGTAAGTACGCGTGTTTTTCCCGAACCCGCACCTGCAATCACAATCATGGCACCGTCTTTTTGTAAAACAGGCGCACGTTGGGCTTCGTTGAGTTGGTTAATATATTGATCGATCATAATAATTCTTGAAAGGTCAAAAATACGCTTACGAATGGTTTATTACAATAAATTTTTAAGATAATTTGTTTATTTTCGCATCAATAAATATAAAAAAATGGATACTTCAAAAATCATAGAAATAGCAGCTTATACCATCCCTTCTTTAATTACTGGTGGAGTGGCTTATTATTTATTTACCGCTTACTTTAAAGACCAGCAAAATACCCGTCGTTGGTTGTTGCAAAAAGAGAATCAGAAAGAAGCATTGCCATTGCGATTACAAGCTTATGAACGCATGGCTATATTTTTAGAAAGAATCAATCCGTCGAAATTATTGATTCGAGTAGAGCCCATGAGTCAAGACAAAAATTTATATGAAGCTTTTGTAATTGATCATATCGAGCAAGAATTCGAACACAATTTGGCGCAACAAATTTATATTACGGAAGATTGCTGGAATGTGATTTTGACGGCGAAAAATACTTTGATTCAAAACATACGCAAAACAGCCATGAATGAAAAAGTAACTAGTGCTGATAAGCTTCGCGAAACTATTTTAAGTGATTTAATGGAACAAGAATCTCCAACAAGTATTGCATTGTCTTATTTGAAGAAAGAAGTGACACAAGTGATATAATTTCTTTTATTTCCTTGTGCTATTGATTAAGGCAATTAAACTAATTCCCGACCAAGTACCTTCAAGAATTACAAACGGGAAATATTGGATTAATAAAGAAGCATAACAAGCTAATGCTGCTCCTAAAAAATTCATGAAATAATAAATAGTGCTAGTTGGCGAGATTATTTTTAAAATGCTTAAAAAATAAGCCAGTAATACGATAGCCACCCCAATGGTTCCGATAATGTCATTGTAATTCATAGTCAAATATAAAAAAATCCTGCATTTATTGTGAATGCAGGATAATAATTTAGGTGTGTTGCAGTAGTTTTATTCTTTTCCGCCTTTGTGTTTTTCCTGCCATTTTTTAAGTTTTGCCCATTTGCCCTGATAGGCCATTAAGGCTTGTTTTGCCCAACTTCCAGGATTGTGTACGGCATATTTATCACCTGCGGCGGCTAAAATGGCTTTTGATTTTTTCAAAGGAGTTTCAGACAATGCTTTCCAAGTTTTAATGTCTTCATTGTGATATAATTGCTCAATTTTAGGGCCAATGCCTTCTACAATTTTTAAATCATCTTGTTTTATTTTTTTTCCGAAAGCAGCTAAAGCCAAAGCGGCATCAAAAGGTATTGACGTTTCACTTACGGATGCAAAACCTTGAGCGCTTTCATCACTACTTTTTGTTTTTGAAGAATCGAGGTCTGATTTCCATTTTGCGGATTGTTTTTTGCAAGCCTCTAAATCTTTTTCAAGCAAATGAATTTTTCCATTTAATTTATCATTCTCGGCTTGACTGACCTCTAATTTTGATTGCAAATTTAAATCGTTACCTCCTGATAACATTTTGCCCAATAAATAACCCAAAATGGCACTTATAAGACCTACTAGAAAGGGGATTAAAAAACACATAGTTAAATTGGTTTTGGTTAGTTTATTTTAAAGTAATTACAGTTCTTCTGTTTTTGGCTTTACCTTCAGGAGTGAGGTTGTCGGCAATGGGTTCATCGGGACCTTTAGATGTGGCTTCAATTCTTTCAGGATTAATGCCATTTTTAACTAAATATTCTTTGGCAAAATCAGCACGTTCTTTTCCTAATTGAATATTAATATTTCGATCTCCAACACTATCGGAATGGCCGACACAGCTAATTTTCGCATTCTGTACATGATCAAGATAGGTACTTAAATCCGCAATTTTTTGTCTTTCTTCAGGAGTTAAATTAATCTCGGTTTGGTTGGTATTAAAATATAATATCAGTGGATCTTCGGTAATTTTTTCCTTTAAAGCATTCCAATCATCACCTTTTGTATCTACAATATCATTTGAAACAGCGTAGGTAATTGGTCCTACTAAGGTTTGATTATCAGCTGTTAAAGCGGCTTTGATTTCACCATTAATTTCAAATCGATTGGAAGGGATTCCTTTAGAAATAAAATAATTTTTCACATCATTGGCGCGAGCAAATCCTAAATTAGGGAAAGCGGAAGTGTTTTTTTCGGTAGTTAAACAATATCCAGTTATTAATAAACTTCCGTTGGGTTTTTTATCGAAATAGGTTTTCAATTTTTCAATACCTATATTAATATTTGCATCTACTGGTTCAAGATGATTAAAAAAGTTGTTGGAGAAATTAAAGTTTTTCTCTGTATTATATTCAAAATCACTTCCTTTTAAATGAAATGCGCTTTCAATGTCAGTATTAACCTTCGTTGTATTTGGAGCTGTTTTATCTTTTGGTTCGCAACATTTGCAACAAAATTTAGAATACAAAAGGCTTCCTAAAACTATTGTTGCAAGAATGCCAAGTAGGTAAGTGGTTTGTTTAGACATGGTTACGTTGATTTCATTCAATCAAATTTAGTAAAAAAAACCTTATGTTTATATATGTGTCTAAAAATTAGCTACTTAGATTTTATTCGTGAATTATAGCTGTTTTAAACTCTTTTGTGTTGGCTGATTGAAGAAAATAATGAAAATTTTACTAAAACAGTAAAAATTTTGCAGTATCATGAATTTTTAAATTGTTTTTTTACTAATATTGCTTCCCAAATACTAAAAACAACCACTTATGAAAAACAAATACCATTTGTTGCCAATTTTGGCTTTATTTTCGATGGGAACGTTTGCACAACATACTGCAAAACACGAAACAGATGTTCCATATCAAAAAACATTAAAATTAGACCAACCAGTTTCTAAAGAAACGGCAATGTCTCAATTTAATAAAATGTATAATTTAAAAGCAGGTTATACATATCAAACGATTAGAACGACTTCTGATGTTTCAGGAATGACTCACGAAAGAATGCAACAATACTTCAATGGTATAAAAGTTGAGTTTGGGACATTAATTTTGCATTCCTTAAATGGAACTGTAGTATCAGTTAATGGGGAGTTGTATGATGCTTCACAAGCAAATTTAAAAGCGTCACTATCTCCAGATACGGGACTTTCACTTGCGATTAATAGTGTTGGAGCTCAAAAATATTTATGGCAAGATCCTGCACAAGCAAGCTTGATGGAGTATAGCATGCCGAAAGGGGAATTGGTTTTATTTTCAAATGCAATTACTGGAAAAGTTAGTTTGGCTTATAAGTATGATATTTATGCAACGGCTCCAATTTCTAGAGAAGATGTCTATGTAGATGCGAATTCAGGTGAAATTTTATTTAAAAATGCCATTATTAAACACGCCACTGGATTAATTTCTGACAAACAAATTAAATCGTATTCGGATAAAGTTGAAGAAGCTGTTGTTGGAAAATCAACCAATGCATTATTGACTGCAACCGCTGCTACACGTTATAGTGGAACAAAAAGCATTGAAACTTCACTTGATACAGGTTTAAGTAAATATGTTTTAAATGATGCTACCAGAGGTAATGGTATTGTTACTTATAATAGTGCAAATACGAATACCATGCCTTCAACACATTTTCAAGACAATGATAATGTTTGGACAGATGGAAATTATGTTGCAGGTCATGCAAGTAAAGATAATGCAGCTCTAGATGCCCATTGGGGTGCAATGAAAACGTTTGATTTTTGGAAAAATACCTTTAACAGAAATAGTTTTGACGATGCGAATGGACAAATAAGAAGTTATGTTCATTATAATGCGACCAATAATGGTACAACTGGATGGGATAATGCTCAATGGACAGGTTCTGTGATGCGTTATGGTGATGGAAGCAGTTTTAACGTTTTAACTTCTGTGGATGTAATCGGACATGAAATTGGTCATGCAGTTTGTCAGTATACCGCAAATCTAGTTTATGCTAATCAATCAGGAGCAATGAATGAAGGCTATTCGGATATTTGGGGTGCATGTATAGAACAGTATGCTAAGTTCGGTAATCTTAATGCGGGTACAGACACGGCTTCGCCTGGAACGTTAGGTGTTTGGAAAATCGGAGAAGAATTGGCTACTAATCCTTTACGTTCTATGAGTTATCCTTTAACTAGAAATAACCCAGATACTTTTTTAGGAACTCGATATACAGATACACAGGATGATAGTGGAATTATTCCAGCTTGTAATACTCCAGGTTCAGGAAATGACAATTGTGGAGTACATAACAATAGTGGTGTTTTGAACCACTGGTTTTATATTTTAACTGCTGGTAAGTCAGGAACTAATAATGCTTCTGCAGCAAATGGTGGGCCTGATACTTATAATGTAACGGGGATTGGAATGACGAAGTCTTCTCAAATTGCTTATTATGTGGAGAGAGATTATTTAACTCCAAATGCAAAATTTAGTGACGCCCGTACGGCTAGTATTGCGGTTGCTAGTGCATTATATTGCGCAAGTAGTCAGGAAGTGCAATCGGTAATGAATGCTTGGTATGCAGTAAATGTTGGTACTGCCTATGTGGGATATGCGAATGATGTTGCTTTAAAAACGATTTCAGGAGTTTCTAATATTGCCTGTGGTGCGCCATATTCCGCTTCAATTGTTTTCGAAAATGCAGGAACTGCAAGTATCAGTTCGGTTTCAATTTCTTATAATATCGATGGTGGTGCTAATACTAATCAAACTTGGACAGGCAGTTTGGCAAATTGTTCTACTCAATTATACCCAATTTCAATTTCAGGTTTAACCAGAGGTACACACGTTTTGTCTGTTACAACAACCATTACAAGTGATGGAAATGCCACAAACAATACGAAAACAACAGTGATTACGGTAAACACAAATGGTACCGTTAATACCGTTAATAATTTCAACACTGCCACTGATGTTTTAGTTTCTATAGATGAAAGTGGTACTACAAATAACTTATGGCAAAGAGGAACTTCCACAAAAACACAATTAAGTAATACAGTTGCAGGAAATTCACCTGTGTATGCTACAAAATTAGCTGGATTATACCCAGATGCTACAAAATCATATCTAGTATCACAATGTTATGATTTATCAACGGTTACAAGTCCGATGTTGAAGTTTGATATGGCTTATGATTTAGAAACAGATTGGGATATTTTATATATGGAGTATTCTACAGATGGAGGTGCTACATGGGGACAATTAGGAACTGGTGCAACTGCTAATTGGTATTCAAGTAATAGATTACCTAACGGGACAGATTGTTTTAATTGTATTGGTGGACAATGGACAGGAGAATTTGCATTAACGCGACCAGTAGGAGGAGGAACGCATGGTACTAAACGCCAGTACAGCTATGATTTATCTAGTTTTGGATTTGGTTCTAGAACTTTAGCACCACAAACCAACATGATGTTTAGATTCGTATTCTTATCAGATGAATCTGCAACAGAAGAAGGAGCGATTATTGATAATTTCGTAATTGAAGGAACTTTATCTAAAGAAGAAAATCAATTCGAACAATTCGCAGTTTATCCTAACCCTTCAAATGGAAAATTCAACATTGTATTATCTACAACAGATAAAGTTAATGTTCAATTATTTGACATGAGAGGACGATCTGTTTATAGTAAACTATACAATTCAACTGGTATTTCATTTAATCAACAAATTGATTTAAGCTCACTTTCATCGGGAGTTTATATTTTAAATGTGGAAAGTAATGGCAAAAAAGAAGCCAGAAGAATTATCATTGAATAACCAAAATGTATTGGTAACAAAAAACCCCGTTCCGATTATCGGAACGGGGTTTTATTTTCTGTGGAGTCGCCGAGAATCGAACTCGGGTCCAAACAAGCAATCAAAAAGCTTTCTACATGTTTAGTTCCTGATTAAATTTTCGATGTTATGCTACGCCAAGAACAGCAACACAACACTTAGCTTTATCAATGTCAAGAAGGATTTAAAGCATTACCTTCTCTAGGTTTACTTTTACGGTTCTCCTTGACGAAACGCCATAAACCAAGGCTTTTCAGGAGAATCCAGCTTCCCGACCTGGTCGGGACTAGGCAAATCGTACTATAATTCGGATTAAGCAGCTAAAGCGTAAGTATTTTCGCCGTGTAAAATTTTGAGACATTATATTAATGAGCAACACCTCAATGCTCAACATGCTTACAATCTAATTCCACTTGCTGTCAAAACCAGTCGACCCCAAATGAAGTCTGCAAACTTAATGAAAAAATATCAAAAACTATTCCACTAATTCATCTGATTTTTTTCGAATATGAAAAGGATAGTCTCCAAATAAACCAGTAGCCAATTTTAGGTAATAGGCTTTTCTTGTGTATTTATTGGAAAGGGCTATTAAGGTTGCTTTTTCATTAATCAATTTGATATAGGCAGAAGTATTTCCATGCCACCATCCGTTGTGATAGAACATTTTTTTATCATCACCCCATTCTAATAAGCGTATTCCCAATCCGTAGTTTCTTTTGCCTCGGCTTTCGTAACTATAGCCTTTAAATACTTCCTTTAACAGTTTTTTGTTCAAAAATGTCGGACTGTAAGTCGCCATATCAAATTTTAGCAAATCCCTCGCCGTAGAATAAATGTTTTTATCGCCATAAATATCATCCAAATGATTTAATGGATACTTGATATAATTCCCTTTATACGAAGCACTAACAGTATCGGCGTGTTTTTTTATATCAAAAACAAAAGTATTTTTCATATTTAAAGGTTCAAATATGAGTTTTTTCATGGCTGCTTTATAATCCATTTTAGTAATTTTTTCAATCACTAAAGCCAAAATGGCATAATTGGTATTACAGTAACTAAATCTACTATCCGGTTTGAATTCTAATTGAATATTATTATTGGCTAAAATCGGAATGATATCGGTATTTTGAAGCGTTTTATGTCGGTCCCAAACGCCTTTGTCCTCAATAAAATAACTATAATTTCTAATTCCACTTCGATGGTTTAAAAGCATTCGAATGGTGATATCCTCGTAAGGAAAATCAGGAAATAACGTTTTTACTTTTTGATCCAGCTTCAATTGTTTCGAATCTATAAGTAATAAAACTGCCGTAGCGGTTAACACTTTGCTTACAGAAGCTATATGTAGTGGTGTTTGAGCCGTTATCGCTTCTTGTTTTTCGAAATTAGCCATACCGCTATACTTCTCGTAAATAATATGACCATTTTGAGCGACTAATACACTTCCAGAGTAATCATTACTAAAAAACTCTTTGTCGTATAAATAGTTTAAACTATCGATGATGATTTTTTTCTTTTTTTCAGAGATAGTAGGTAAACTGTCCTCAAGAGGCTGCATTCGGTATACCGAACCCACTTTGTTTTCTTCTTTTGTTTTTTTTACTTTTCGTTGTTCAGTGCATGAAAAACAGATAGTTAATGTTGTAAAAAGTAAGAGTAGTTTTATATTTATTCTGGATGTCATTTTAAGTAGCTTGAAAGACAAATATAAATAAAGAAATCAGTTTCAAAAATAGCTTGACTATAATATTTTTGAGTTGTTTTGTGAATTCTAAATGTTATATTTGTAACAAATTATAAACGATGAGTTATATAATAATATAACCCTATAATCAACAAGTTAATGAAATTTGGATTAATAAAAGAGCGTAAAAATCCGCCAGACAGACGAGTGGTTTTTACTCCAACTGAATTACTAAAATTAAAAGAACAATTTCCACAGGCTGATTTTGAAGTAGAATCTTCTGATATTCGTGTTTTTCCGGATACTGCTTATGCTGAATTAGGAATTAAAGTCGATACCGATGTTTCCGATTGCGATGTGTTAATTGGGGTTAAAGAAGTTCCAGTGGAGGCGCTAATTCCAAATAAAACGTATTTTTTCTTTTCGCATACTATAAAAAAGCAATCGTATAACAGAAAACTGTTGGTGGCTTGTTTGGAAAAAAACATCACACTTGTTGATCATGAAACAATTGTTGATAAAAATAACAAACGATTAATTGGTTTTGGTCGTTATGCTGGAATTGTTGGAGCTTATAACGGAATTCGCGCTTTCGGAATGAAGTTTGATTTGTTCAATTTAGTGAAAGCAGAAACATTGAAAGATCAAAACGAATTGATTGAGCGTTTGCGTCGCCCAATGTTGCCGCCAATTAAAATTGTATTAACTGGTCATGGAAAAGTTGGATTAGGAGCCAAAGAAATGCTTGACGCGATGAAAATCAAACAGGTTTCGATTGAGGATTATCTGACTAAGAACTACGATAAGCCCGTTTATACGCATATCGATTTAGAAGATTATAATAAAAGAATAGACGGAAAACCTTTCGATAAAAAGGATTTTTATGCCAATCCACAGGAATATACGTCGAATTTTGAGCGTTTTTCAAAAGTTTCAGATATTTTCATGGCAGGACATTTTTATGGAAATGGCGCTCCTGCGATTTTAACTCGCGAAATGCTTAATGCACACGATAATAAAATTAAAGTGGTTGCCGATATTTCATGTGATGTTGATGGTCCGATTGCTTGTACACTTCGTGCTTCTACTATTGCTGATCCAATTTTTGGATATTTGCCTAGTGAACACAAAGAAGTGCATTATGATCATCCAGCAGCCATTGTGGTGATGTCTGTTGATAATCTACCTTGTGAATTGCCTAAAGATGCGAGTGAAGGTTTTGGAGAAATGTTCTTAGAACACGTTATTCCAGCCTTGTACAATAATGATGCGGATGGTATTTTGGAACGAGGGACTATTTGTAAAAACGGTCAATTAACCGAAAGATTCCAATACTTACAAGATTATGTAGATGGGAAATAAGTAATTTTTGTTAAAAAAAATAATGATTTTAAATTTTAAAGCCTCAATTTTTGAGGCTTTTACATTTCCTGCTATTTCTTTAAAAATAAATAAAAATTTAGCTCATATTCTGAAGAATGTGATTTATTTTTGAGGAAACTAAATGCAAAAAAATGAAAAAATTGCCCTTCCTACTCGTATTCACTTCATTCCTTGGGTTTGCTCAATCTAGTGATGAAGAACAATTAAAGGCCATATACCATCAATCGTTAACCAATTCGAAATGCTATTCTTGGTTGGATTATTTGTCGAATACAATTGGACATCGTCTCTCAGGTTCCGTTGGTGCTGAAAAAGCTGTACAATACACCAAAGCACAAATGGAAGCGTCTGGTACTTTTGATAAAGTATATTTACAAGAAGTAATGGTTCCGAAATGGGTGCGAGGTGAAAAAGAATCGGCTTATATTTTGGATGGAAAAAAGAAAGTTGCGGTTCCGATTTGCGCTCTCGGTGGTTCGGTAGCGACACCCAAAAAAGGGATCTTGGCAGAAGTCGTAGAAGTGAAGTCGCTAAAGGAATTAGAAACGTTAGGAGAAGCAAAACTTACCGGTAAAATTATATTCTTTAATCGCCCGATGAATCCCGAAAACGTGCAAGCATTTTTGTCGTATCGAGATGCCGGTGACCAGCGTCGTTCTGGCGCCAAAGAATCACTAAAATATGGTGCTTTGGGCGTTATTGTTCGTTCATTAACGTTTACCCTAGATGATTTTCCGCACACCGGAAATACGAATTATGGAGATGTATCAATTGATAAGCGAATTCCAGCCTGTGCCATCAGTACTAATGGTGCTAATTTGTTGAGTCAAATGTTAAAACAAAATCCGACACTAAAGTTCTATTTCAAACAATCTTGTTATCAAGAAGCTGATGTATTGTCGCATAATGTCATTGGAGAAATAAAAGGAACCTCAACCCCAGAAAATATTATTGTGGTGGGAGGACATTTGGATTCTTGGGATTTGGCCGATGGATCTCATGATGACGGAGCTGGCTGTGTGCAAAGTATGGAAGTGGCCAATATTTTTAAAAACATAGGTTACAAACCAAAAAATACGATTCGAGTGGTTTTATTCATGAATGAAGAAAATGGAGGTAGAGGAGGGGATAAATACCAGGAATTGGCTCAGAAAAACAATGAAAATCACATTTTTGCGATGGAAAGCGATTCGGGTGGATTTGTTCCAAGAGGTTTTTCTATTGAAGGAACCGATGCAAATCTGGCAAAAATTTCAAGTTTTAAAAATCTTTTTGAACCGTATTTTATACACAGTTTTACCGCTGGGCATGGTGGTTCTGATATTGAGCCTTTAACTTCGCCAAAATTAGTAAAAGCGGGGCTAAGACCTGATTCTCAACGCTATTTTGATTACCATCATGCCGGTAATGACAAGTTTGATGCCATCAACAAGAGAGAATTAGAATTAGGAGCGGCTACAATGACTGCTTTGATTTATTTGATTGATACCCATGGGATATAAAAAAGAGCGGTTTTATAACCGCTCTTTTTGTTTGCTATTAATTGGAACTCCAGTCAATTTTTCTTGAGAAGTACATCACTGCTCCAAGAATAGCGAATAATCCAATACTTCCTACTAATAAAGCATAACTTTCCAATTGAATAATTACATAAATGAAGGTGTATAAAGCTGATAGGGCTAATCCGATAAAAGTGGCGAATTTCTTGTTGTTCAATATTGAAGTGGAGTAGAGCGTAATCATAGTAATTACAGCTATTCCGGCAATGATATAGGCCAATTTAAAACTTGAATGTTCGGTTATCGAAATTAGTAAGGTATAGAACATGATTAAAGCCAAACCGATCATACTATACTGGAAAATATGAATACCAATTTTACTTATCGACTGAATCAAGAAGAAAACTAAGAAAGTCAACCCGATTACTAAGAAACCATATTTGGAAGCACGTTCATTTTGTTGGTATTCGTCTACGGTTTCAATAAGTTTGACACCAAAAGCATATTCGTTTAAATTCGGAATTTTATCCAGATGCTGTTGTGAAAACGAACGGTTAATGTCTAAAATCTTCCAATCGGCGTGGAATCCTTTTTTGGTGATCGATTTTGTGGTATCGTTAGCAGCAAAGGCACCTTCAAAACTTGGAGAATCCCAATCGGAATCAACACTTACCTTACTGGTTTTTCCAATCGGAAGGAATTTAATGCTCTTGCTTCCGTTGTATTGCATTTCAAAATTGAATTTTATGGCATCCGTTTTTGCTAACGTATGATAATCAAATTTATCCGACTCCAGCGTCCCGTAAATAGTATCTTCTTCCGATTTCGATTCGAAGTTCAGCTTCTGATTGTTTAAGTTGATATTCAAATCACTTTTGATACTTTTTAAATTGGTTGTTTTAACCACAATGGAAGCACTATTCCAAAGTAAATCTTCCGATTTGATATTCAGTTTTTCGAAATTAGGCTTGCCAAAGTGTCCGTCAAATTGCATGTTGGCGGTAAAAACCACATTGTTGTAAATGCCTCTTTTAAGGGAAGTGTTTTTCTTTACATTCGATTTGTTGTTTAATTTCTCAGGAAAGAAATACGCATATTTAATCGAAGATTTTCGTTCGATTGTTGTGATATTAGACTTTGGGTTGGTGACATTGTATTCGTCAAATGATTTGTATGGAATTTTGAGTATAGGGCCATAAAACAAGATGTCTTTTCCCCATAGTTCGGCCACTTCGTCTACCACTTCTTTTTTACGTTCAGAACGTTCTCTAATTAAATCTTTTACAAATTCTAGGGGAATAAGTAAAACAAGTGCTAAAAAGCCTACCAGCATCATTTTTGCGGTATTACTTTGAAAGATGGATACTGTTTTTTCTGTTTGTTGTGATTGATTTTCCATTTTTTAATTTATTGATTGTTAATTGTTAAAGTGAAATACAAATAGGCAATAGGAATATTGCTTAATACGATTAGGATTTTTATAGCTGTTTCTTCTTTTTTTGATTTAAAAGCAAACTCATATAACAAATAGAGGAGCAGGATAGAATTGATTAGTATTGCTAATAAAACATAGCAAAGTCCTATAATTATAAGGCTTTCGTTTTTTGTTAGCTGAAATGAAAGAAATAGTATGGTACCAATTAGAAAACTTCCAATGGCAAATAGTGTTGAGAATGATATTTTGTTACTATTCATATTTTATAATTTAAAGTACTTTGAATTTCAAAGTAAATGATTAAAAAAATAGTTTATGATTTGGATAATAATTTTTCCAATGCATTAATATGGTCTTGAAAGGCTTTTCTTCCATCAAGAGTGGCTTTATAACTTGTGTTTGGTTTTTTACCTATGAATTGTTTTTCCACCACAATATAATTTTCGCTTTCCAATGCTTTGGCATGACTGGCTAGGTTACCATCAGTAACACCAAGTAGTTCCTTGAGTGTAGAAAAATCGGCACTTTCATTGACCATTAGTACCGACATAATACCCAGTCGGATGCGATGATCAAAAGCTTTGTTTATATTTTGGATGATGTTTTTCATTACCGATTACTTTCTATCGTATTTAAAATGCATCATCGCGCCGTAGACAATATGACAAATTCCGAAACCTAAAATCCAAAAATACAATCCAAATCCCGAAAACTCAACGGCTAAAAGACCCAATATAATTTCGGAAATGCCCAAATAGCGAACATCACGCAAGGTATATTTACTAGCATTAACACAGGCCAGTCCGTAAAACAATAAAGTCGCTGGGGCGATCAAACCATAATTTTCATGACGGAGTAGGAGCAAGATGAAAATTCCACCGGTTACTAAAGGAATGGCAAAATTTACTAGCAATCGTTTTGAAGAGGTATTCCACATGTTTTCACCCACTTTTTTCGCTTTATTTACCGTCATAACGTAAGCCGTAAATAAAGAAGCTAACAGAACAATAACAGCAGTTGCTATAATTTTTTTGAACGTCATGCTTTCAAAGGCAATATAACTTTCTGTATTTTCCAACAGTAGTGTTTGTACATAAACAGCTCCAATTAAAGCATAAATTCCAGCTAAAACGCCTGATAATCCGCTTAACGAGATAAATTGAGTCGATTTGTTCATCAAATCCTTTATCTCCTTTAAATCTTGCAAATAATTTTTATCTTCCATTTTTTCGACTATTTATGACACTTCTTTTAGTTATGAACCTGCAAATGGACTATTAAAAATGCCTACAGCTAACTCGGCCCAAATTAGTAAAAATAATACTAATACCAAGGCAACTATTCCAATTCTGGATTTGGTATCGGTAATTTTTTGTAAAACAAATTCAATGAGCAGTATCACAGTTAGTAATAGAGTTCCCATAATTAGAAAATCGCCTGCTGACCAATTTACTTCAGTTGTAACTTGCATTGCTATTAAGGGAATTGACAACAAGCCCAGTATCCCAAAAATCATTAGTTGTAATCTTGTGTTTTTCATAGTATATAATTTTTTAAAGTACTTTGAAAAACAAAGTAAGTATAAATAATTGATTCAGCAAAATGTTTTTAAATATTTTTTTTTTGGGAAATGAAAAAGGGATAGCTTAGATTCTTAATACACCTCGAAAGCCTCTAGCCGCATAATAGGAATCGGCTCCATTGTGGTAAATAAAAACAGTATTGTATCTAAAATCGGCAAATAGGGCACCACCCAATTGTCTGATTTCTGAAGGAGTTTCAATCCAACTCGAAGTTTTGGTGTCAAAGTTTCCGAGTTGTTGTAGGTATCGATATTCAGTTTCTGTTAAAAGTGTAATTCCCATGGCGGTGGCTACATCCATAACATTATTTTGTGGTTTGTGTGCTTTTCTTGCATCAAGTGCTTTTCGGTCATAACAATAGCTTCTGCGCTCTTTGGGTGATTCAATCGAACAATCGAAAAAAATATATTCGTTAGTTTTTGCATCATAGCCCACAACATCAGGTTCACCGCCTGTTTTTTCCATTTCATTTAGCGACCAAATTTTTTCAGAATGACTTTCTAATTTAGATTGAACATCATTCCATAAAATATCTTGGTGACGGTTCCTGTTTTTCTCAAAACGAATTTTTAGGATATTGAGTAAAGTCGAATATTCTTCTGGTGATAGTGCTTTTTCAGATTCCATAGGAAATGGTTTTACTGTAATTAGTGACACTCAAATATACAAAAGCGTTTATAATTATAAAAAAAGAAAGTCCCGATTAAATCGGGACTTAGTATTATATTTTGAATATTCCACCAACAGTAATGATTCGCTGTAGAAACCAAAATTGTTGATCAGCTCGATCAACCCCGCTGTGAGTCGTTCGGATATCATTCATGTTGATATAACCCCCTTTCAATTCGGTTTGAATGAAATAATGTTTGAAAAACGTAATGTTTAAACCAGCTTTGGCTGAAAGTCCGAAGCCTGAAATATGAAAATCGTCATGACGTTGTTTTCCTAATACTTTCGCATTGGTTTTCGGATATAAGATACCGGCACCAATTCCTTCTGTAAGGTTGATTTGTATTTTGTCGCTATTCCAAGTTTTAAATAGTGTAGAAGAAATGTCATCTACTCTAGCAATCTCAGAATTTACATAATTTAAACCATCTGTATGTTCAAACGTTAAAAAATCTTCTGTTAAGTAAACCTGATTGGGAGCAATCGCTTCGCCATAAGTTCCACGATTTTGATAATACCCTGAATAATTAACCGCTTTGTCTTGAAACATTACATATTTCATATGGTCAACTCCAATGGAAACATTATAATGATCGCTAATAAAATAACCAAATCTCAAATTCGTTTGAGGAATTGTCATTCTACCAGGATTGATATAATCGACATGCCAGCCTTTTGGTTTGTCATGCGCAGTTACATCGTATAAGGTAAAATCGTAACCGTCGCCTTTAAAGTGAATATCTGATTTGGAAAAGCTTTCACGATTTCCACCCCAATACACATAAAACTTTCCTTTGTTGTGTGCCGTGTATTTTTCAGGATTTTCGACTGTTTCTTGCGAAAAGGTGTACTGTGAAAAAACACAAAAAGTTAGTACAACCATTAAAAATGGATGTTTCATAAGTAGGTTACTTTCTATTTATAAATTAAAATTGATTAACAGTTTGACGAATCGCCACTAGTTTCTTCATTAAATCTTCGAAATAATCCAAATGAAGCATATTAGCACCATCACTTTTGGCATTTGCTGGGTCAAAATGGGTTTCGATAAAAATTCCATCAACCCCAACTGCAATTCCAGCTTTAGCAATTGTTTCAATCATGTCCGGACGTCCTCCAGTTA
The DNA here is from genome assembly GCF_004122165.1 of Flavobacterium amnicola. Taxonomy (GTDB): domain Bacteria; phylum Bacteroidota; class Bacteroidia; order Flavobacteriales; family Flavobacteriaceae; genus Flavobacterium; species Flavobacterium amnicola. The sequence goes on along the minus strand of NZ_SBKO01000002.1, from coordinate 304,901 downwards.
CACCGGCCATTTGGTTAGGCTGTTGCAAAGAATGCGTGACATCAAGTACAGTTGTAGCTAAATTACGCATGGTAGGAATACCTCTGAAATCCACAATCATATCCTGATAGCCGAACATGGTACCTCTATCGGTTACCATTACATTATCGTTTTGGCAATCTAATACTTTTTGAACGGCATGTTTCATGCTTTCCGGACTCATGAATTGCCCTTTTTTCAAGTTTACTGTTTTACCAGTTTTCGCTGCTGCGACTACTAAATCTGTTTGACGGACCAAGAAAGCAGGAATTTGTAATACATCTACATAAGCAGCAGCCATCGCCGCGTCTTCGTTTGTGTGAATATCTGTTACGGTTGGTACACCGAATTCTTTGCTTACTTTTTCTAATATTTTTAATGCTTTTTCATCTCCAATTCCTGAAAAACTATCAATTCTGGAGCGGTTTGCCTTTTTGAAGGAACCTTTAAAAACATATGGAATTTTAAGATTATCTGTGATGCCTACCAATTTTTCAGCAATACGCATCGCCATTTCTTCACCTTCTATGGCACATGGTCCTGCTAGTATAAAAAAGTTCCCGCTATCTAAATGTTTGATGTTAGGGATGTTGTGTAAGTTCATGGTGTTTAAAATTTTTTGCAAATATACCAATAATTTCTATTGGTAATTAGTGTTTAACTTCTTTTATGATTAATGCATGGCTTCTGATAAATCGACTTTATTTTTGGATCTTTTAATCAAAAAAACAATAGGAATACAGCATAAAAACATAATACCGAGGTATAAAAATATATCCATATACGATAAGACTGTGCTTTGTTTCATTACTGAGAAATCCATGACCTGATATGCTTTGTTCAACGCTTCGCTAGTGCTAAACCCTTTATTCATAAAATTTCTTTGTAAAGCTTCCACACGTTGTTGAACTTCCAATCGACTTCCGTCAAGATGCGTAACCAAATCAACTCTGTGTTTTTGACTAAATCTTGTGATAAATGTGGTAATGATTGCTATACCGAATGAACCACCTAATTGTCGCATCATACCTGTAAAAGCGGCTCCTTCCCCAATATGTTTTCCTTTTAAAGTCGATAAAGATAAAGTTGTGATTGGAACAAATAACAATCCCAAACCGATTCCTCTCAAAATTAAAGGCCAGTAAAAATGTTCCACTCCAGTATCGGGTGTCATTACGTTTCGCATCCAGAAAGTAAAGAAAAAGAAGACTAAAAATCCCACTGCAATCATATATCCTTGCGGAATTCCTTTCTGAATCATTTTACCAACGAACGGCATTAAAATAGCTGTAGTAATTGAACCAGGAATCAATAATAATCCGGCATCTAAAGCTGTCCAGCCTAAAATAGACTGGGTGTAAATTGGAATAATCAGCGTTGATCCGTACAATCCAAATCCGAGGATGAATCCCATTAAGATACCAATTCGTAGGTTTCCGTCTTTTAACACACTTAAATTCACGATAGGATGCTTGTATGTTAATTCTCTCCAGACGAATAGGAGCAGACCCACTACAGTAACAAGACACAAAGTTACAATGGTCGAATTACTAAACCAATCGTCTTGCTGTCCGTGTTCCAAAACAAATTGTAAGGAACCAATAAAAGCGGATAAAAAAACTATTCCCCACCAATCGACTTGATTCGCTTTTAATTTTTCGCCGTATTTCGGACTTCTAACAAAAGTCAAAGTCAAAAATGTTGCTATAATTCCTAATGGAATGTTGATGTAAAAAATATAAGGCCAAGAGAAATTATCAACCAAATAACCTCCTAACGGTGGACCTAAAGTAGGGCCTACAATAACACCCATTCCGTAAATAGCTTGTGCCATTCCACGTTTGGCCATAGGGTAACTTTCAGTAATGATGGTTTGTGCCGTTACTAACAAAGCGCCACCTCCAAGTCCTTGAATGAATCGAAAGCCTACCAGTTCCCATATGTTAGTAGCATTTCCACATAGGAAGGAGGCTACCGTAAATATAATGATGGAAACGGCAAAGTAATTTCGTCGCCCAAATTGCTGGGATAACCAACTTGTCATCGGAATGACAATTACGTTGGCAATTGCGTAAGCCGTAATTACCCAAGCCACATCGGTTAAGGTAGCGCCTAAACTTCCACGCATGTTGGTTAGGGCTACGTTAACGATGGTAGTATCTACAATTTCCAACAAAGCACAAAGTACCGCTGTAATGGTGATAATTATTCTTCTAAAGCCGTATTCTACTAAATCGTCTTCGGGTGCAGTAGTTGTTGCCATATTTTTAATTGATAATTAACAATTGATAATTGATAATTTGTTTTTAACGGAATTCCCTAGCCCTGACAGCAGCGGAAATCCTTTTTGAGTTTTTTAACGAAAAAAGATTATAGCGAATGGCAGGAAACAGCTCCTAAAAATTATTTTAGATGCACATCCACATCCACATTCATTCCGGGACGTAATAATTTCATTTTTGAAGCATCATTGCTGGCATTAAGGCTAATTTTAACCGGTAAACGCTGAATGGTTTTTACAAAGTTTCCTGTCGCATTATCCGGAGGCAAAATTGAAAATCGAGCTCCTGTTGCAGGTGAAAAGGAAGCAATGGCACCTTCAAATTCGGTATCTGGAAATGCATCTACTTTGATAGTTACTTTTTGACCTTCTACCATTTTGCTTAATTGTGTTTCTTTGAAATTTGCAATCACCCAAACCTCTTGATTGTTGATCACATAAAACAACGATTGTCCTGGTTGAATGAATTGTCCTGGTTGAATGGCAATCTTCGAAACTTGTCCGTCAATAGAAGCGGTAACCACAGTGTAGTTTAAATTCAATTGCGCGGCATCTAGAACTGCTTTGGCACGTTTGATATTGGCGGCAGCTGCTTCTGCTTGTTTAGCTGAAACGTTAGATCGCGAGGAAGCTACTGTTTTTTGGTACGACGTTGCTTTTTGTTGTTCTTGTAAAATTCTCAATTGGCTTTCTGCTTCCAATTTTGCGGCCTCTGCCTGCTCGAATTGTTGTTTAGTAATCGAATGATTTTTGTACAGATTGTTATATCGTTCGTAATCGTTGGAAGCTCTGTTCAATCTTATTTTAGCTGTTTCAATGCTTCCTCCAGCCGATTGTACATTAGCATCAGACACTGAAACATTCGCCTGTGCGGTTCCAATATCGGCTTTTGATACTGCATAATTTTCTTCCGCTACAATAAAAGCGGCTTTGGCTTCTTCTACTTTTACTAAGTAATCTCTATTGTCAATCGTGAACAACGTATCGCCTTTTTTGACAAATTGATTGTCCTTCACGTATACTTTGGTTACATATCCAGCAACTCTAGGAATTATAGGATTCATGTTCTTCTCAATCTGAGCATCATCCGTTTCTTCATGTGCAAGCGAATGCATGTATTTGTAAATTCCGTAAGTTCCTCCTAAAAGGATAAAGACTGCAAAAATTAATATGAATCTTTTGTTTGTTGTTTTCTTTTCCATCGGGATGACTATTTAGTTTTGAGAAAGATTGAATGAGTTGATTAATTTTCCAGCTACAAATTGTAATTGATAGTATTTTAAGGCAATATCGGCTTGTGATAGTGCTAAATTTATTTTCGTTTGAAGTTGTTGCACATCCGCTTCTAATAAATCGTTGGTTGTTGATAAACTATTGTCGTACTTGTCTTTTACAATTCTGTAATTTTCTGTCGCTTGTTCTACCGCTTTGGTATACACTATATTTTGTTTCAAGCAAAGATTGTAATTTTCTTGTGCTTCTTGTGTTTCTTCTTTGATTTTATCGGTTAATATGGCAACTGCAGCTTTGGTTTGTTCCACTTTGCTTTTAGCTAATTTGACTTCTTTTCCATTTTTGAAAATCGAAGCCAAATCATAACTTAATCCAATTCCAACATTCATCGCGTTACTAACTGACATCACATCTTTCAAATCGAAAGCAATATAACCACCTACTAAAGCTAATGAAGGATAATAACCACTTTTGGCAATCTGTATGCCAGCTTCTGATGCTTTTTGTTTGAAATTTAAAGCTTCCAAATCGCTTCTTTGTCCATTTAGAACTACATTTTGATTTTTGGCCATATCGTTTTTAATAGTTTCAATATCAATTTCGATTTTAGTGTTTTCCGGTAATTGTAATAGGGTTACCATTTGGTAGTTGATCACATTTACATTTTTATGGGCACTTTCTAACGAAAGTTGAATATTTGATTCCTGTAATTGTGCTTTCAATAAATCATTTCGAGCCATCAAACCGTTGTCTACCATTGCCGAAAAATCTTTGGTACGTTGTTGCGCACTTTTAAGGTTTTCTGTAATTAGTGCCGCCATTTCTTGTGCTTGGTACAGTTTAGCAAATAGCTCCACTACATGAATGGCTAATTGCTCTTTAGTATGCGTTGCTGAAAAAGTTTCCGATTTGTATACGTTTTCTGAAGCCAAAATGCTATTTTTTAACTTAAAGCCATTAAAAATTGGCATAGAAACATTGGCTTGACCTAAAAATAATTGACTGACTTTTATTGGGTCGCTTTTTTCAGTTGAAGTACTTCCAGAATTAAGATTGGAATCAACATTAGCGTTTGTTAATTGTAAAAACTGCCCCGAAAGCTTTACACTAGGGTACTGATTGTTTTTCATGGTTTCCATTTCCAATTTTGAAGTATTGACTTTCAAATTGAATAATGTAGCTTCATTGCTTTTTGTTGTGGCAATCGAAATGGCTTCTTTAAGTGAAAGCACCTTTCTTTCTTGGGAATGTCCCATCACGATTCCAACTAAGAAAAGTATTATCGGGATGTATTTATTAATTTTCATATGTTAAAAGTGCTCTGATGGTTTGTTGAATGTGTTTTGTCAAATCGTTCACAACGTAATTATTAAAATCGTCCTTAGTTTTCAAATCAAACAAGTCAGCGTAAAATGGTTTGTTCATTTGGAAGTGGAAATATGTTCCCATAATTGTCGGAGGAATTAAAGCCACGTTTACGTTTTGTGTAAAAAGTCCTTTCAATTGGCCTTCTTCAATGATGTTCTTTAAAACCTGTAAATTGTATTTTTTTACTTCGTTAAATGCTTCGTAATTGATGTCTCTTTTTCTGGACATAATTTCAAAGTGTATAATTTGATACACACCACAATTTTTATTAATACGGGTGATGTACAATTCGATTAGTTTGTCAATTTTTTCGAAAGGGGATAGTTCCTTTTTGAAAAGATTTTCCATTTGCAAACGGAGGTCTGAAATTCGGTTGATGATTAATGCTTCTAGTAACTTTTCTTTCGAACCAAAATAATAGGATATCATTGCAATATTGATGTTCGCTTCTTTGGCAATGTCTCTTATCGAAGTACCGTCAAAACCATGGTCCGAAAAAAGTTTTTCAGCCACTAAAAGTATCTCAATTTGTTTGTCATTAAAATCAGTCATGTGTAATGATTTTTAAAATCGCTACAAATTTAAACGTTTGTTTAAATTAAACGTTTGTTTAATTTAATTTTAACCTTTTTTTAACTAAATAAAATTGGTTCTTTTATAGTTGAAAAAAAGGTGGGTACTTGTGAAAATAATAGACTTTAAAATGATGAAAAGTATCTTTTTTTTATCATAAATAAAATCTATATTAATAATTTAAATTGCTTAAAATTATGTATTTAAAGTAATAATACTAAATAATTAGTTTAATATATTTTGCTATCGATGAAATTGCATTGCTCTTAAGATAATTTACAAAAGAACTTCCAATAATGGCTCCTTTTTGATACTTGATAGCTTGTGAAAATGTATCTGAATTTGAAATGCCAAAACCTACAATTTGAGGGTTTTTTAGGTTCATTTTAGCAATTCGTTCAAAGTAATTTTTTTGTATTTCTCCGAAAGAATTTTGACTTCCAGTAGTGCTAGAGCTACTAACCATATAAATAAAACTATCGGAAATGGCATCAATTTTTTGGATGCGTTCCACGGAAGTTTGTGGCGTTATCAAGAAGATGTTTTTCAAGTTATACTGTGCAAAAATGGATTGAAACTCCTTTTCAAAAACATCTACAGGAAGGTCCGGAATGATCAATCCGTCGATGCCAATAGCCGCACATTTTTGACAAAATTTCTCGATACCAAATTGCAAGATCGGATTAAAATAGCCCATAATTAAGAGTGGAATTTGTACGGTTTTTCGAATGTTTTTTAACTGTTCAAATAACAATTCTGTAGTCATCCCATTAGCCAAAGCTATAGTCGAACTCTCTTGAATTGTGGGGCCATCGGCTAGCGGATCACTGAACGGTAAGCCTATTTCAATCATATCGACACCACTTTTTTCTAATTCTTCAATAATGGAAACGGTATCGTTAAGATTTGGGAAACCTGCTGTGAAATAGATCGATAGCAGTTTTTTATTTTCGTTTAATTTTTGATTGATTCTGTTCATATTAAAAGTCAAAATAGTTAATATAAGTATTCAAATCCTTGTCGCCACGACCAGAAAGGTTGATGATGACGATATCATTGGGATTAAATTGTTTTTGGTCTAAAACAGCCAAAGCATGAGCGGTTTCGATAGCTGGAATAATGCCTTCTGTTTTGCATAAGTGGAGTCCAGCAGTCATGGCTTCTTCATCGGTAATCGCTATGAATTCTGCTCTTTTTGATGCAAACAAATGAGCGTGTAACGGTCCAACTCCCGGATAATCCAATCCTGCCGAAATAGAGTAAGGTTCAGTAATTTGGCCATCTTCGGTTTGCATTAAAAGGGTTTTACTTCCGTGAATAATCCCTATTTTACCTAATGCCGATGTTGCGGCACTTTCACCCGAATGAACTCCTTTTCCTGCAGCTTCCACGGCAATGAGTTGTACCTTTTCATCCAAAAAATGATAAAAAGCACCAGCGGCATTGCTTCCGCCACCCACACAAGCGATAACATAATCGGGGTTGGAACGGTTTTCTTTTTCCTGTAATTGCTGTTTCATTTCGGCAGAAATCACACTTTGAAACCGCGCCACCATATCGGGATAAGGATGAGGTCCCACGACCGAACCAATGATGTAATAGGTGTCGACTGGATTATTAATCCAATCCCTAATGGCTTCATTGGTAGCGTCTTTTAATGTTTTCGACCCAGAAGTTGCGGGACGGACTTCCGCTCCGAGCATTTTCATTCGGGCAACATTTGGGGCTTGTCGCTCAATATCGACTTCACCCATATAAACAATACATTCCAAACCCATTAATGCACAGACCGTTGCTGTGGCAACACCATGTTGACCCGCGCCGGTTTCCGCAATGATGCGGGTTTTGCCTAATCGTTTTGCCATCAGAATCTGTCCGATGGTATTGTTGATTTTATGCGCTCCCGTATGGCATAAATCTTCTCTTTTGAGATAGATTTTAGTGTTGTATTTAGCAGATAATCGTTCGGCAAAATAGAGTGGCGTAGGACGTCCAACATAATCCTTTAGTAATTGTTGGAACTCGGCCTGAAATTCAGGATCTTCAATATAATTAAGATAATTTTGACGTAATTCTTCCACATTAGGATAGAGCATTTCAGGAATAAACGACCCTCCAAAATCACCATAAAAACCTTGTTCGTTAACTTTGTAATTCATCTTGTAATAATATTAGTTGTTGTCTGTTTTTTAATCCGGGTAGGCTTTCAAATTTGCTGTTGACATCGATTGCATGAATAGGCAAATTGAGTTGTTTGATTTTTTCAATATCCTCTAAACCAATGCCTCCACTAAGAAAAAAAGGCTTTTTCGACGGATATTGTTGTAATAACTGCCAGTTGAAAGAGGTGCCGTTACCACCAGGATTTTTGCCCTTGGTATCAAATAAAAAGTAATCACAAACGCTTTCATATGGATAGATTTGAGAAAACTCGAAGGCATCATCAACAGCGAAAACTTTAATAATTGTAGTATTGATATGTTTTAGCAAATGGCAGAATTCGGGAGATTCATTACCGTGCAACTGTATTATTTGAAGGTCATACTGCTTGATTTTGGCTAGAATTTCTTCCAGAGAAGCATTAACAAAAACCCCCACTTTTTGAATGGAAGGGTTGATTGTTGGAAGTCCACCATAAAAGTAACGTGGAGACTTCTCATAGAAGATAAATCCGAGATAGTCCGGCTTTAATTGGGCTGTTTCTAGAATATTATTGGGATATTTCATCCCACAAATCTTGAGTTTCATGGTTTATCGGATTAAATTGTTAATGAATTCCTTGGTGGCTTTACCAACATTATCGTTTTTCATAAAGTTTTCACCGATTAAGAAGCCTTGGTAACCAAAGGATTGTAATTCTTTGATAGCTTCGGTAGTGCTGATACCGCTTTCGGAGACTTTTACAAATTCGTCAGGAATGTATGGTGCCAATTCTTTGCTGTAATCTAAGTTTACTTCAAAAGTCTTCAAATTACGATTGTTAACACCAATCATGTCTAGACTAGGCAGGATTGACTTTTCTAGTTCTTCTCGGTTATGGACTTCTAATAATACTTCTAATCCGAGAGAATGGGCAAATTCTGATAAATATTTGATTTCGGAACGGGTTAGTACAGCAGCAATGAGTAAGATAACATCGGCTCCGTGGGCTTTGGCTTCTACAATTTGATACTCGTCGATGATAAATTCTTTTCTTAATAAAGGGATAGAGGTACAGGCTTTTGCTAAAAGCAAATCGTCTAAGGAACCGCCAAAGTACTTTCCATCGGTTAAGACAGAAATTCCTGAGACACCAGCGTTTTGGTAGCCTAACACGACTTCTTCCACAGAAAAATTGTGACTAATTACTGATTTAGATGGAGAACGACGCTTATGTTCGGCAATAATTCCCGAAGGACTATTTTTCAAAAGTTTGGATAAAGAAACGGTTCTACTTCCGAAAAGGGCGGTGTTTTCTAACTGAGAAGCAGAAATAACAGATTTCTTTAATTCGACTTCTCGTTTTTTGTCTGCAATAATTTTATCTAGAATGGTCATAGTTATTGGCTTAATTGTTGTAGTTTTTTGAATTTTTCTAATGCATTTCCGTATAATAGACTTTCTTTAGCAATAGCAAATCCTTCTATTGGTGAGCATTTAGTTACGGTAGCAATGGCCATTCCGGCATTGGCACAAACCACATTGTTTTGTGCATCGGACCCTTTTCCGGATAGAATGTTCATAAAAATGGAGGCTGATTCCTCGATAGTTGTCCCTCCTTGAATGTCAATTTGTTGCAGTTGATCTACACCGAAATTTTCAGGTCTTAACATGCTTTCCATCGTATTGGAAATGGTTTTGGTATTGCCTGTTAGTGAAATTTCGTCATAACCGTCTAAACTGTGTAAAATGGTGAAATTTGCATCAGTATTTTGATACAAATAAGCATACATTCTGGCCAATTCCAAATTGAAAACACCTACTAACTGATTCTTGGGAAAGGAAGGATTCACCATGGGACCTAACATATTAAAGAAGGTTTTTACCGCTAATTCTTTTCGGATAGGGGCTACATTTTTCATAGCAGGATGAAATAGGGGAGCATGAAGGACGCAAATGCCTGCCTGATCGATACATTTTTCGAGAAAATCTTTGTCATTGCTGAATTTGATTCCGAGAGTTTCCAGAACATTACTGGATCCTGAAATGGAAGAAACACCATAGTTTCCGTGTTTTGCAACATGAATTCCAGCGCCTGCCGTCACAAATGAAGCCAATGTAGAGATGTTGAAAGTGTCTTTTCCATCCCCGCCAGTACCGCACAAGTCGATGGTATTATAATGGGATAAATCAATTGAAATGCACAATTCCAATAAGGCTTCTCGGAATCCGGAAAGTTCTTCAATGGTGATATTTCGCATCATGTATACTGTCAAGAAACTTGCAATTTGTGCAGGATTGTAAAGTCCGTTGGAAATATTTATCAGCACATTTTTGGCTTCTTGTTTGGATAACGTTTCGTGTTGTATGAGTCTGTTTAAAATTGCCTTCATAGGATTTAAATTAGAAATAAGTTGGGCTAGGCTTTAGACTTTTTGGAGCCTAAAACGAATGTTATTTTCGATATAGTTTTTTTGTTAATTAGCTACTTAGCCAATTTTCCAGTATTTTCTTTCCGTGGGGCGTGAGAACGCTCTCTGGGTGGTATTGCACGCCGCGAACATCGAACGTTTTATGTCGGAGGGACATAATTTGACCGTTTTCATCTACAGAAGTAATTTCTAAAGCATCAGGAAAATCGGCCGTATTGACTACCCAGGAATGGTAGCGTCCCACTTCAATTTGCTTTTCTAAACCAGTAAAAAGTTTTTCATCATCAACAACAATGTTAACATGGGTAGCCACGCCATGATATACTTTTTCAAGATTGGTGAGGCTTCCGCCGAAAACTTCCCCTATGGCTTGCTGACCTAGGCAAACCCCAAGAATACTTTTGGTAGTCGCATATGTTGTGATGACTTCTTTCAGCATTCCAGCTTCATCAGGAATTCCAGGACCGGGAGAAAGCAGAATTTTATCGAAGTTTTTAAGCTCATCAATATAAAATTCATCGTTACGAAAAACCGTAACATCACAATTTAAATCTTCCAAATAATGCACTAAATTGTAAGTGAAACTATCGTAATTGTCTATGACTACTATCTTTTTCATGGTTTTTCTTTTAAATGGTTTCCGCTAGTTCTAATGCTGTATTCAAAGCACCTAATTTATGATAAACTTCCTGCATTTCGTCCTCTTCATTGGAACTGGCAACAATTCCGGCTCCAGCTTGGTAATGCAATTGGTGATTTTTGCTTAAAAATGTACGAATCATAATCGCATGGTTAAAGTTACCATCAAAATCCATAAAACCAATAGCGCCACCATAAAATGTCCGATTAGTATTTTCTATGCTTTCGATGAGTTGTAAGGCTTTGTGTTTTGGTGCTCCGGATAAAGTTCCAGCAGGAAAGGTGTCTGCAACCACTTGCATTGATGGTATTTCTGATTTTAGCCTTCCCGATACTTTGGATACAAGATGGATGACGTGTGAGAAATACTGTACTTCTCGGTATTTTTCGACTGTAACATCATTACTGTTTCTGCTTAAATCGTTTCTAGCCAAATCGACTAACATGACGTGTTCGCTGTTTTCTTTAGGATCTTCCGATAATTGTTTCGCCAAAAGTGCATCCTGTTTGTCATTTCTTGTTCGTTTAAAGGTTCCGGCGATTGGATGGATTTCCGCTTTTTTGTTGTGGATGACCAACTGAGCTTCAGGTGAAGATCCCATGATTTTGAAATTTCCATAATCGAAAAAGAATAGGTAAGGAGAAGGGTTTATACTTCTTAAGGCGCGGTATACATTGAATTCATCACCTTTGAATCCTTGCGTGAATCTTCGGGAAAGTACCAATTGAAAAACATCGCCACGGAAACAGTGTTTTTTGGCAATAGTCACATTGTTTTTGAAATCATCATCCGTTAAGTTTGAAATCGTATTTCCTTCTTTACGAAACGAATAAGAAGCAAAGTTTTTAGATTGGATTAACTGTTCAATTTCGGCAATATTGTTTTGATTGTCAATACTGTGACAGAAAATATAGGCCTCATTTTTAAAATGATTGATAGCAATGATATTCTGATAAACCGAGTAAAAAATGTCTGGAATTTGTAAATCGGATGCTTTTTTCTCAATAGTCACCTTTTCGAAATAACGAACGGCATCATACGCGATATAGCCAAATAAGCCATTATTGATGAATTTAAAATCAGTGTTGGAACATTCGAATTGTGACGCAAACTGCTGAATACTTTCTATTACTTTTTCTGGACTTTTAATGACATTCATTGTTGTTCGACCATCTGGTAAAGTAGTTACAATGCTTTCATTTTCTACTTTTATACTTGCTATTGGATTGCAGCAGATGTAAGAAAAACTATTGTCACTACTGTGGTAATCATTGCTTTCAAGCAAAAGGCTATTCGGAAATTTATCTCTAATTTTTAAATAAACACTTACCGGCGTAATAGTGTCCGTAAGAATTTGTTTGTAGTTTGTATGTAATTGAAATTTTTGCATAATGTTGATTTTTGACAATAAAAAAAGGCTTGTCGTGATTGACAAGCCTTTTTATCTATTTTAGTTTTAAAAATACAGATAGGAGGATTCGCTCACGATTTTCGACGTAAGTTATTCCACCACCAAGTATTGTTTAAAATGTTGTTCATTTTCTAATTGTAATTGTACTTTGCAAATGTATAGAATGTTTTTTAAACTATCCAACTTATTTTTACTTAAAGTTTAAAAATACACATAAAAAGATATTTAATTATTGTTTTACGATATTTAATTATTATATTTGTACTTTAATTTTAAATCAATACTAATGAAATCGGTAAAAATTATAGCTTCTTTTTTGGATAAAATAGTAAAAATTGTAGCCATTGGTTATTTGGTTACGGCCATTTACACTTTAATAAATTGTCTTTTCCAAGGACCATTTTTTGAAACATTGGAACGCAATCGTTTTGCTATTAATTTTCCTTTTACCCATATCCATTTTTTGCTTGGCTCAGAATATTCTTTTGAATATGTAGCTGAAATGGTAATTGGTCTTGGACTTTATGGTCTTTTCTTTTGGGTGCTCGGCAATGTTTTTAAAACGTTTAAGCAGGAACGTTTGTTTACCCAAAACGGATTAAAGTATTTAAAGCAGTTTTATATTTTTAATTTGATATTATATCCTGTATTTGCTATCATTTGGGCGTTTATTAGCATAGAAGATTTTCCTTTTTTTGCCATGATTGTTGCACATGCTATCATGGGGATATTTATCTATTTTATGGCAGCGATATTTGAACAAGGAGTGAATTTACAAGTCGAACAAGATTTATACATATAGTTATGGCAATAATTGTAAATGTTGATGTAATGCTTGCGAAACGCAAAATGCAAAGCAAAGAATTGGCTGAAAAAATTGGCATAACAACGGCTAATTTATCGATTTTAAAAACCGGTAAGGCCAAAGGTATTCGATTTGATACTTTAGAAGCCATTTGCGAAGCTCTTAATTGTCAGCCAGGAGATATACTAGAATACACAAAAGAATAATTCAATCATCATAGTATTTAAATGTTTCGGTTTTTCGACCGACAGGGATTTATTTGCTGTAATCGAAAAATAATCAATCAATTATAATCATCAAAAAATGAACAGTTTAACAATTAAAAATCTCACCAAAACCTACTCGAATGGTAGGTTAGCGTTGTGTAATATTTCGTTAGAAATCGAAAACGGAATGTTTGGTTTATTAGGTCCAAATGGTGCAGGAAAATCATCATTAATGCGAACTATCGTTGGTTTACAATCGGCAGATTCGGGAGAAATTTTGCTCAATGGAATTAATGTTTTGGAAAACCCACTATTTATTAAAGAGCAATTGGGTTTTTTGCCTCAAGATTTTGGAGTGTATCCCAAGATTTCGGCGTATGATTTATTGAATCACATTGCCATTTTGAAAGGAGTTTCTAATGCAATGGAACGTAAAAATCAAATCGATTCTTTATTGGAAAAAGTAAATTTAACTTCTCATAAAAACAAAGAAGTATATACTTTTTCGGGCGGAATGCGTCAACGATTTGGCGTGGCACAAGCCTTGTTAGGTAATCCTAAAATTATTATTGTAGATGAGCCTACAGCAGGTTTAGATCCGGAAGAACGTAACCGTTTTAATGGATTACTTTCTGAAATTGGAACAGAGCGTATCGTGATTCTTTCCACCCATTTGGTTGAAGATGTCCGTAATCTTTGCTCTCAAATGGCCATTATGCAAAACGGAAAAGTTTTACTACAAGGGAATCCGAACGATTTTGTAAATGAATTGGAAGGAAAAATTTGGCAAAAACAAATTGAAAAGCAACAATTAGAGCAGTATAACAGAAACTTCAATGTCATTGCCTCCCATTACAGTGGTGGAAAGTTAAATATTCAAGTGTTTTCTGAAGAATTTCTGTCTGATTTTGAAGCGGTACATCCAACTTTGGAAGCAGTTTATTTCAATGCTTTAAATCAAATGGAAGTATGAAAACAATGATTGTATTTGATTTGAAATCGTATGGTAAAAACTGTCGGTTTCTACTTTTAGTACTGGCTTTACTCAGTTTTGGCATTTTTGGAGGTAGTACTGCTCGTTTTACATTGAGTGAAAACCTAGCGTATAACTCACCGTATCAAATAGCATTCATCACGGCATTTCTGAGTCTATCGAGCCTGTTTTTTTCCACATTATTTTCTGCACAATTGGCCTTAAAAGAGATTGATTATAATCTGAATCACATTTATTTTTCATTGCCTATTTCGAAAAAACAATTTCTTTGGAGCCGATTTGTTTCCATTTTTATATTGAGCTTCGGATTTACGTTTTTACTAACGCTTAGCTTTTTTATAGGTAGGGAATTGTCCTCGGTCGGAATGAAAAGTGTGGCTTTTAATCTTACTTATTACCTAATTCCGTTACTTCTATTTTCGGCAATCAATACTTTTTTTGTCGTTGTAATTACTACTGTTGTTGCTTGGTCGACAAAGAATAAGCTTTTTGTTTACGTAAGCGGTTTACTGCTGTATGTTTTTTATATGGTGAGCTTGTTGTTTTCGAGTTCTCCTTTTATGGCGAATCAATTGCCTCAGTCAAAAAACGCCCAATTGCTTTCGGCCATTTTTGATCCTTTTGGTTTATCCGCATTTTTCTATCAAACAGCTCATCAAACCATTGTGCAACGAAACTCTGTTATTACAGCAGGTGGGATTTTACTAACCAATAGAATAGGCATTCTTTTCATTTCAGTAGTACTGTTGATTTTAATTACCCGAAATTTTTCAGTTTCTAGGAAAGTGAAGTCATCCAAAGTAAAGCAAATTGCTAGTGAAGGAGTTTTAAATTTACCATTTGAATTTGTTTCCACAGAAAAATCAGTTTATGTCAATCTGCTATCGTTTTTTTCATTTGTGAAGATGAATGGAACGTATATATTAAAAAGCATTCCCTTTGTTTTGATTGTTTTGAGTCTGCTTTTTGCTGTCGGAATGGAAATGTATGCTGAAATTGAAAAAGGAATTCGATTGCCTCAAAAATACGCTTCGTCAGGCTTAATGGTGTCGACTATTATTCAAAATTTTTATGTTCTAGGGGCGTTGGTTTTGGTTTTTTATGCCAACGATTTGTATTGGCGAAGTAAAAATTCAAATTTCCATTTTATAGAAGAATGTACGGCGAATTATACTTTGAAATTCTGGTCCATTTGGTTGACGTTAATCATTTTCAGCGTTGTATTTACACTTGTTTTGATTTTGGAAGGAATTGTTTTTCAGTGGCTGTACAACTATCCAATAATCGAATGGAAGGTCTATGCCAAAACGTTTTTATTTACTACGTTTCCTCTGATTCTTGTCAGCGGATTCGCATTACTACTTCAAAAAATACTTCGGAATAAGTATTTAGCATTGGCGGTTTCGGGAGTTTTTGTGTTAGTGATGACAACTACACTAGGAAAAGTAATTATCAAATATCCATTGCTTAAATTTTTACAGACTATTTCTTTCGATTACAGCGATATGAATGGCTTTGGACGTTATGAAAATGTATTTCAGCAGCGATTGTTTTTCGGATTCGTAATCGTTTTATTTTTAATGTATTTGATGCATCAAAGTAAAAAAGCCATTCGAACCTTTTCGTTTTGGATAATCGTGTTTTTCGGTATTGGATTCGCTTCTTACTTAGGCCAGCAATTAATTTCAGAATATATTCCAAAAGACAGGGATAAAGCGGAAATGCAACAAGTACATTATGAAAAGCAATTCCGAATTTTTCAAAGTAAACCGCAACCAAGTATTACCAATGTGACAACGAGAGTAGATTTGTTTCCTTCCCAAAATGCTTATGCTATAAAAGGGAATTATGTTTTAGAAAACAAAACATCCCAATCAATTGATGAAATTTTATTCAATTTTTCTGATGATTTTAGTATTAAGAATGCGGTGTTACATACTGAAAACGGACCTATTTTAGTTAAGAATCAATATCAAATTATTCGATTGAAAAAAAACTTATTACCAAGTCAAAAACTAACCTTAGATTTTGAATTATTGTACCAGTGGAAACCTGTAAATGGACATCAATCGTTTAATGCTATTGTCGAAAATGGAAGTTTTATGCGCATTAGTCGGAATTATCCTCTAATAGGCTATCTCGCTTCCAAAGAAATTGAAGAAAAAAGTGTTAGAAAGCGTTATAATTTAGGGGAAAGAACTCTGGTAAAACCATTAGACGCTCCGAAAATTCCCAACAATGATTTTATTTCACTTGATATGATTGTTTCTACAGAAGCCAATCAAACCGCAATTGGAGTAGGGGAACTAACCAAGCAATGGAAAGAAAGCAACCGCAATGTATTTCAGTTTAAAACCGATGCCATTCCGTTCCGATTTGCCATTTCTTCGGCCAATTACGCAATGAAAAAAGAAAGATATAACGGCAAAATAGTTGAAGTGTATTACCATCCTACACATCATGAGAACGTATTCCATTTGATTAAAAATGCTAAATTCACGATGGATTATTGTGAAGCTAATTTCGGAAAGTATCCCTTTAAAACCATTCGATTTGCTGAAATTTCGGGTTTTACACAAGGTTTTAATGCAACAGCGTACCCAGCTACCATTTTTATGAATGAAAATATGTCGTTTCATTGTAATATTCTAGCCGATAAAAAACAAGATGTCATTAATGAATTGGCGGGACATGAATTAGCGCATTTGTGGTGGGGTAATTCTCAAATTGATCCCGATGCGAGAGAAGGGGATGCCATGCTTACCGAAACTTTAGCCATGTACACCGAATTGATGTTACTCAAAAAAATGTATGGAAAGCAAAAAGTAGAAGAAACGGTTGCGATCCATCAGGATATTTTTGAAAGTGAAAAAGGGTTTTCAGGAGATATTCCCTTACTGAAAGTTACGGGTAATTTAACCCATATCGCATATTCAAAAGGAGCGGTAGCGATGTATAAATTGAGTGAATTAATTGGTGAAGACAAAGTAAATAAAGCTTTACGTAGTTTTTTAAATACAAACCGTTATCCCAATATGAAACCAAGTTCTACAGATTTTTTAAAAGAAGTGTATCAAGTCTCTGATACAAAACATCATGAAACGATTAAATCGCTTTTTGAAAAGTAAAAGTGTAGTTAAATCAAAATTAGTATTGCCTCATTTATTAGTATAAGTGAGGCTTTTTTATTTTTATTATTTATTTAAAAAAAATTAAAATTTATTGTTTATCAATAAAAATTTATTATTTTTACTTTGTTAAACTTTAAAACAATTATTATGGAAATTAAAATTGGTACCAAAACAATACTTCTAATTCTGCATGTAATTTTGTGGATTATTTTTGTTGGATTAGCAATAGATGCTACAGGATTACTTACAAAAACAATTGCTACTTTAACACTTCAACCTGAAGATGCAGCTAAATTTTGGAGAGCAATAGATTTAACAGAAGTATATCGTTTCAATGAAACGCAGTACATAACGTTGAGTTGTATAGTTATAATTGCTGCTTACTTAAAGGTAATTTTATTCTATTCTATTATAAGAGTTTTTCTAAACAAGAATTTTAATATTGCGGCACCATTTAATGAAATATTTAGGAAGCTTATTTTAACACTCGCTTATTTATCATTTGGAATTGGATTTTTTTCATCATGGGGGACAAAAGTGGTAAGAGGGCTGTCAAGTTATGGGTTAAAACTACAAGATATTGAAGAATTGCATATTGATGGGGCTGGGGTTTGGTTATTTATGACAGTTATTCTTTTTGTAATTGCACAAATATTCAAAAAGGGTATCGAATTACAAGAAGAAAGCGAATTAACAATTTAGCACATGGGAATTATTGTAAACTTAGATGTCATGATGGCCAAACGCAAAATGTCGTTAAATGAGTTGTCTGAAAAAATTGATTTGACACTTTCCAATGTATCGATACTCAAAACGGGAAAGGCCAAAGCCATTCGTTTTAGTACTTTGGAAGCAATATGTAAAGCATTGGATTGTCAACCCGGAGATATTTTAGAATACCAAACAGATAAATAAAAAAAGTCCCGATAAATCGGGACTTTTTAATTTGGATCAAATTCGGATTTGATTAGTATTTTAATTGAACTTTTAATTCAAATTCATCATCAATAGCTTTGTCTGCTAAAGCACCAAAGTTTTTAGAAGCATATTTGATATCATATTTAGTTCTGTCAATCATTAAAGTTGCATTTGCAACACCTTTGTTTGCTACAATATCAAAAGTAACAGGAGCAGTAATGCCTTTTATTGTTAAATCTGCTTCAACTGCATAAGTGTTAGCAGCACCTTTTTTAGCTCCAATTTTTTTGAATACTAAAGTAGAAGTTGGGAATTTCTCTACACCGAAGAAATCATCTGCTTTTAAGTGTCCGTCTAATTTTCCTTTCCATTCTCCTTGTAAATCTGTAGTGTTAATAGAGTTCATGTCAACTGTAAAGTTACCACCCACTAATTTTTTACCTTTGAAAATTAAAGTTCCTTCTTTTAAGTTGATATCACCATTGTGTTGACCACCTACTTTTTTAGCTAACCAAAGTACTTTACTTTTTGATGCGTCTACTTTTGTTGACGTTTGAGCTGTAGCTGTTACTGTTCCTAAAGCTACTACTAATGCTAATGCAATTGATTTTAATTTGTTCATTTTTAAATTGTTTTTAATTAGTAATTGTTATAAAGTTATAAATAATTCTTCTTTTGATTTTCGCACTTTTTTAACGTGCTGGTTGCTGTCTTCTTCATGGCGGTAACCAATAGTTGCCACTAGTGACGCATTCAGATTTAACTCGTTTAATTGTAAAATTTCATTGTACTTTTCTGGTTCAAAACCTTCCATTGGAGTTACGTCGATTTTTAATTCCGCCGCCGCATTGATTAGATTTCCTAAAGCCAAATAGGTTTGTTTTGCTGTCCAAACGGATTGTTGTTCTGGGGTTAAACCTAAAATTTTAGCTTTCATAAAATCGCCATATCCTTGAAGACTTTCGGTTGGAATTTCTCTCGTTTGACTAATTCTGTTAATATACTTGTCAATAATTGATTCGTCTAAATTACTATAATTAGCAAAAACAATCAATTGAGAAGCTTCGGTTATCTGACTTTGATTCCAAGAAGCCGGTTTTAATTGCTCACGAATGGCTTCGTCTTCGATAATAAAAACTTTGTAAGGTTGCAGACCGTAAGAAGAAGTACTCAATCGAATCGCTTCTTTCAACGTTTCTAAATCTTCTGAAGCAATTTTTTTGCTTGCATCGAATTTTTTGGTGGCATAACGCCAATTCTGATTTTCTATAAATTTACTCATATGTTTAACTTCTGTATTTTTCTAATAATTCATTTAACTGTTGCAATTCTGATGCCGAAAGTTTTTCAGCGAACGAATTTTCATGTGCGATCACTTTTGGATCCAATTCGGCTAGGATGGCTAATCCTTTGTCCGTGATGGTTATTTCCATTTTTCTTCGATTTTCCGGACACACTTTTCGAATTACAAATTCTTTATTTAATAGTTTGTCAACCAATCGTGTGGTATTACTGGTTTTGGCAATCATTCGCTCCTGAATACAAGCCATATTTGCGGGTTTCCCTTTTTGACCTCTTAAAATACGAAGCACATTATACTGTTCACCGGATAAATCATAAGGTTTTAAGATTTCTAAAAAACAATCACCTACCATGTTTCGGGTATAGGAAAGATTTAATAAAACCTTTTTTGCCAATGATAATTCTACCGTACTTTTTATTTCATCTTCAATTTTCATCTTTCTGAAATTTGTATGTACAAATGTATGACTATTTTTTATTTGTATATACAAATGTGTATTAAATTTTTGTTAATATTTCTTTTGAGGAGTTAAGATTGGTTATTTTTAAGGTGAAAATTAAAGTATATGAAAAGAATCGTCTTGATTTTAGGGTTGTTTGCGACTACAGTGTTCGGACAAGCTTCTACTAATACAATCCTGCCTATTAAGAGCTATAGCTTCAATGGAATAGAAGTGCATTCGTACGATTTTAAATCGTTTGAAGGTTTTCTGAATAAAAAAGATGAAACTACTTATGTGATTAATTTTTGGGCAACTTGGTGTTTGCCTTGCGTAAAAGAATTACCCTATTTTGAAAAACTAAATCAAAACTATAAAGACAAAAAGGTGAAAGTCCTTCTTGTAAGTTTGGATATGCCTAAGAAAATCGAATCGAATTTGATTCCTTTTATGCTTAAAAAGAAATTGCAAGCAGAAGTAATTCACTTGGATGATCCGGATGCTAATGCTTGGATAGAAAAGGTTGCCACAAATTGGTCGGGTTCTATTCCCGCCACTGTAATGTATAACGCAACTTCACGTAAATTTTACGAGCGTTCTTTTACTTATGTAGAATTGGAAAACGAATTAAAAACAATTATAAAATAAAAAACTATGAAAACAATCAAATTTTTATTCGGAGCACTATTGTTTGTCACTTTAAGTGCTTTTACTTGGAATAATTTTAACGCGGGATATAAGGTAGGAGATGTTGCTACCGATTTTAGTCTGAAAAACGTCGACAATAAAAAAGTGTCTTTAAATGATTATAAAGATGCCAAAGGCTTTATTGTTGTTTTTACCTGTAATCACTGTCCCTATGCTATTGCTTATGAAGACCGAATTATTGCTTTGGATAAAAAATACAAAGCTTTGGGTTATCCCGTTATTGCCATAAACCCTAACAATCCTGCAGTACAACCCAAAGATAGTTTTGACTTAATGAAAGAAAGAGCCAAAGAAAAAGGGTTTACTTTTCCGTATTTATTTGATGAAGGTCAGAAAATTTATCCTCAATATGGAGCCACTAAAACTCCACATGTGTACTTGCTTCAAAAAACAAAAGAAGGAAATATCGTTAAGTACATTGGTGCCATCGATGACAACTCTAATGATGAAACAGCAGTAAAAACAAAATATGTGGAGAATGCAGTGAATTCACTTTTGGAAGGAAAAGAAATAGAAGTAAAAACGACCAAAGCTATTGGATGTTCCATAAAAGCATAGTATTTTTGATATTTAAAGCAAAAGAAGATGAACTTAATACAAGAAGAGTGGTGGGCCAAACTTCAAGAAGACGACAATGCGGTTGTGCTTGATGTTAGAACAGAAGACGAATGTCTTGATGGAATAATACCTAACGCTATCAATATTGATATTTACAAGGGTCAAGGATTTATTTATCAAGTGGAAGAATTGGACAAATCTAAAAATTACTACGTGTATTGTAAAGCAGGTGGGCGAAGTGCTCAGGCTTGCAGTATCATGAATCAAATGGGATTTGAAACGACTTATAACTTAATGGGTGGCTTTTCTGAATGGGAGGGACCTGTAAGCGAGTTAAAGCAATAATAAAAAAGGGAAGCAATGGCTTCCCTTTTTTATTCCGATATCTTTTTCAATTGATTTTTATTTTTAATGGTGATTTTCTTCCCGGTCAAATCGACCCATCCATTTTTATTAAATTCTGAAAGCAAACGAATACAACTCTCGGTTGCCGTACCAATCATCCCAGCTAATTCTTCCCGAGACAATTGAATTCTGAGGGAGCCATCTGCATTGGTTCCAAAACTGTCATGCAAATAAAGTAACGTTTCAGCCAAACGTTCTTTAACGCTTTTTTGTGCCATGGAAACCATATGATCATCGGCATCTTTCAAATCACCACAAATGGTTTTCATCATGTTCATTGAAAATTGGTTGTTTTGATTGAAAAACTGCATGATTTCGCTTTTAGGTACAAAACAAACTTCCATATCTTCTAAAGCAACGGCACTCAAATTGGCAGGTTCGTCACTAATCATTGAACGCTGCCCTAATAATTCTCCTGACTTTGCCAACTTAACAATCTGATCTTTGCCATTGGCACTTAATTTGGTCATTTTGCAAACACCATCTTTAACACAAAAAACACCGTTAGTAGTTTCCCCTTCTTCAAAAATGGACTCTCCTTTTTTTATAGTATAAGAAGTTTTACAATCAGCCATCCTTAAAAGCTCCTCTTTCGATAAGGCTTTTAAAGCACTGAATTGTCTAACGATACATTGTTCACATTTACCCATAAAAGTTAATTATGACAACAAATATATCGATTTGTATGATAAAAATCATTTTTTAAAACGAGATATCGCAGGAAATTTGCTTTAGGTAAAAGAGCAAATTATGAACACACAAAATTGTTTCCATTGTGGTAACGATGTGGTAAAAACTGATGAAGTCTTTTTTGATGAAAAGTCTTTTTGCTGTTTAGGTTGTAAAACGGTTTATGAGATTTTTAGTCAAAACAATCTGACTTGTTACTACGATTTTGAAAAATCTCCCGGAACGACACCACAGGATATTAAAGGAAAATACGACTACTTAAAAGACGAAAAAATAATTTCCAAATTATTAGATTTTGAAGAGGAGGGAACACATGTTGTTTCGTTGTACATTCCTCATATTCATTGTAGTTCGTGTATTTGGATTTTGGAAAATTTGCAAAAGTTACAACCAGGAATAAGTACTTCTCAAGTTAACTTTCACGAAAAGAAAGTCCGTATTACTTATAATCCATCAAAAACCAATCTGAAATCAATTGTCGAATTGCTTAGCTCTATTGGGTATGAACCTTATATCAGCTTGGAAAATTTTGAGGCTAAGAAAGTAGCTATCGATAGAACTTTAATTTACAAAATTGGCGTAGCTTTTTTCTCCTTTGGAAATATCATGTTGCTTTCCTTTCCTGAATATTTTGAAGTAGGGGAGTTTTGGATTGACCAATACAAAGGCTTTTTTCGGTGGTTGATTTTTGCGTTAGCATTGCCACCATTCTTTTATTCGGCTTGGGGATATTATGTGTCGGCTTGGAAAAGTATCCAATCCAAAATGCTCAATATTGACATTCCAATTGCCTTAGGTATAGTAGTCATGTTTGTGAGAAGTACAGTTGATATTCTATTTGATTACGGACAAGGTTTTTTTGACAGTATGTGTGGATTGATTTTCTTCATGTTGTTAGGGAAATTGTTTCAACAAAAAACTTATAATTTTCTTTCGTTTGAACGCGATTACAAATCCTATTTTCCGATTGCGATTACAAAAATTAATACCGATGGTTCGGAAAGTCCTGTACAAGTGTATGATATTGAAAAAGGTGATCGGTTATTAATTCGAAACCAAGAATTGATTCCAGTTGACGGAATTCTAATCTCACCTGAAGCCTCCATCGATTATAGCTTTGTTACAGGTGAAGCAGTGGCCATTACTAAAAAATCGGGGGAAAAAGTGTTTGCTGGCGGAAAGCAAATCGGAAAAGTTATGGAAATGGAAGTACTGCATTCGGTTTCGCAGAGTTATCTCACCCAATTATGGAGTAATGATGTGTTTCAGAAGAACATCGATTTTAAGTACAAAACGATTACCGACACAATTAGCCGTTATTTTACACCTGCTTTATTATTACTGGCTTTTATCTCTTTCGGAATTTGGATATTCAAAGATACTACCACCGCTTTTAATGTGTTTACCGCAATTTTAATTGTCGCCTGTCCCTGCGCTTTGGCCTTAACTGCACCTTTTACATTAGGGAATGTGTTACGAATCATGGGATACAAGAAATTGTACCTAAAAAATGCAACCGTAATCGAACAATTAGCCAAAGTAGACACCCTCGTTTTTGATAAAACAGGAACGATTACCACAAATAAAAAGACTTCGATAACATATGAAGGAACGGAATTGAATTCTCATGAATTAAAGCTTTTGAAAAATGCATTACGAGGTTCCAATCATCCTTTAAGTCGACGACTGTATGATTTCCTTCCACATCAAGAAAAAGTAGAGATCACAAGCTTTGAAGAAATTATTGGGAAAGGAATTTATGCTAGGGTAAACGGTCATTCAGTTAAACTTGGTTCTTCTCAATTTTTGGAACATATGAGTGAAAATACACATAAAAAAACAAAAGTTCATATTGAAATTGATGGTTTATATAAAGGTAGTTATGTATTTAATAACCAATACAGAGAAGGATTAGAGGTGTTGTTTGACAAGCTATCCAAAAAATACGATTTGGTGGTGTTGTCTGGTGATAATGACGGGGAGCGAAAAATTTTAGAGAAGATGTTACCCGTTGCTACCACTTTAGTATTCCATCAGAAACCAGAGCAGAAATTACAGTATATAGAATATCTTCAAAAACAAGGTAAAAATGTGATGATGATAGGAGATGGATTGAATGACGCAGGAGCTTTAGCGCAAAGCAATATCGGGATTTCCATTTCTGAAAATGTCAATGTTTTTTCACCCGCTTGCGACGGAATTTTAGACGCTATTCAGTTTTCCAAAATCGATTATTTCCTGCGTTTTTCTAAAAATGCCATGAAAACAATTTACATGAGTTTTGGATTATCCTTATTATACAATGTTGTTGGATTGAGCTACGCTGTTACAGGAAATTTATTGCCTATCGTTGCCGCGATTATCATGCCATTAAGCACAGTAACCATTGTGAGTTTTGTAACGCTAATGAGTAATTATTACGCCAGAAAATAAGTCAATTATATAAAATTTTAACAGATGACAAATGTCATATTTTATCCCAAATGCGAACAGTAATTTTGAATTATAAATCATAAGGTATGAGTGTTATTTATTTATTAATCTGCATCAGTATCGTGCTGGCAGTAACTTTTCTCTACATATTCATCAGAGCAGTGAAAAGTGGTCAGTTTGACGATGACTATACTCCTTCGGTTAGAATGTTATTCGAAGATGAGTTAAAAAAGAGTGAACCCAAAATAAAAATAGAAACAGAAAAACAAGACTAATTATGGAGATGCAACAATTTTATTACGATAACAAAATTGTAAACAAGTTCATTTACGCCACAATAGCTTTTGGGGTTGTTGGAATGTCTGTCGGGCTTTTATTGGCTACGATGTATTTATTCCCAAACCTTACCGATGGTATTTCGTGGTTGAGTTACGGACGTTTACGTCCCTTACACACTAATGCCGTAATTTTTGCCTTTGTTGGAAATGCAATGTTTGCAGGATACTATTATTCCATTCAACGATTGCTTAAAACCCGAATGTATAGCGATGTGATGAGTAATATCAACTTCTGGGGATGGCAACTCATTATTTTAGCAGCCGCTATTTCATTGCCTTTAGGTTATACGTCTTCTAAGGAATATGCCGAATTAGAATGGCCTATCGATATTGCTATCGCGGTTATTTGGGTAGTGTTTGGTGTTAATATGATTATGACGATTCTTCGAAGAAGAGAACGCCATTTGTATGTAGCCATTTGGTTTTACATTGCCACATTTGTTACAGTTGCTGTTTTACATATTTTTAACAGCTTGGCATTACCTGTTAACGGGATGAAGTCTTATTCTGTTTATGCTGGGGTACAAGATGCTTTGGTGCAATGGTGGTATGGTCACAATGCGGTGGCTTTTTTCCTTACAACTCCGTTCTTAGGATTAATGTATTACTTTATGCCAAAAGCGGCCAATCGACCGGTATATTCATATCGTTTATCCATTATCCATTTTTGGTCCTTGATTTTCTTATACATCTGGGCAGGTCCACACCATTTGTTGTATACTTCTTTACCTGATTGGGCTCAAAACCTTGGAGTAGTTTTCTCCATAATGTTAATTGCGCCATCTTGGGGTGGGATGATCAACGGATTATTAACACTTCGTGGTGTATGGGATAAAGTGCGTACCGATGTGGTATTGAAATTCTTCGTCGTTGCCATTACAGGTTATGGTATGGCCACTTTTGAAGGTCCGATGTTGTCCTTGAAAAACGTCAATGCAATTGCACACTTTACCGATTGGATTGTGGCTCATGTGCACGTTGGTGCTTTGGCGTGGAACGGGTTTATGACTTTCGGTATCATCTATTGGTTATTACCTCGATTGACCAAATCAGAATTGTATTCTCAAAAATTAGCCAATTTCCATTTCTGGATTGGGACTTTAGGAATTATTTTATATGCTTTACCCATGTATGTGGCTGGATTTGTACAAGCCCAAATGTGGAAACAATTCAATCCAGACGGCTCATTAGTATATGGAAATTTCCTTGAAACTGTAAGCGAAATTATGCCCATGTATGCCATGCGTGCTATTGGAGGAACTTTGTATTTAGTTGGAATGTTAGTGATGGTGTACAATGCCTATCAAACTGTTCGAAAAGGAAATGCGGTGGAAGACGAATTGGCAGAAGCACCTGCTTTGGCTAAAATTGCGCCGTATCGATTAAAAGGAGAAAAATTCCACGGATGGTTAGAAAGAAAACCAATACAGTTAACCATTTTGGCTACGATTGCTATTTTAATTGGAGGTGTGATTCAAATAGTTCCAACTTTAGTAGTAAAATCTAATATACCAACTATTTCGAGTGTAAAGCCTTACACACCTCTTGAGTTAGAAGGACGTGATTTGTATATCCGTGAAGGTTGTGTAGGCTGTCACTCTCAGATGGTTCGTCCGTTCCGTTCGGAAGTAGCCCGTTATGGAGAATATTCAAAATCCGGTGAATATGTATACGACCATCCATTTTTATGGGGTTCTAAACGAACTGGCCCAGATTTAATGCGTGTTGGAGGTAAGTATAATGATAACTGGCATTTCAATCACATGTGGGATCCACAAAGTACTTCTTCGGGTTCGATTATGCCAGGGTATAAATGGTTGTTTGATAACAAACCGATGGACTATTCTCAAATCGAGAAAAAAATGAGTGTCATGCAAACTCTTGGTGTTCCTTATACCGATGAGGAAGTTAAAAACGCCAAAGCTTCAATTGCTGCTCAGTCTTCCAAAATCGAAGAAAATCTAAAAAATGATCCTGACTTTGTAAAAAGCTATGCGCAAAGCGAGAAAAATGCCAAAACAAAAGGGGAAATGTTTGTTCCTATGAAAGATCGTGAAATTGTTGCCTTAATTGCCTATTTACAGCGTTTGGGAACCGATATTAAAGTAAAAGAAACTCAAAAATAGATTGTCATGCTCAAGTTTTTTAAACACAATATGGAGACCATCTCAGGGATTGAGATCTATCCAATACTATCCTTACTAATCTTCTTCTTCTTTTTTGTGGGACTTTATTTTTGGGTGTTTACTTATAATAAAGAAAAAATGGAACAGTTAAGTGATTTGCCTTTTTCTGAAGGGACATCTGATGAATTTTTAAATCTTTAATAGCATAACCAATGAAAAAGTTATTTCCCATATATGTAAGAATTCCTGTTTTATTCGCCTTATTTTTTATGGCTATGGAATTTTTTATCGACAGTGGTAACAAACCTGCTTTTGTAAAATTTCCCATTTTGAATGTGGTTTTGCTTATTTTTTTACTAATTCTTGTAGCGGTAGAATTAGTTTTACAAGCCACCAATAAAATAGTAGATACCTTATTAACCGACGAGCAACGTAAGGCACAAGAAATAGAAGATAATCTTCCGTTTACCGAAACAGAATTCTATAAAAAACTGATGACGAAGCTAACGCGTACCCGTAAAGTGGAAGAGGAAGGCGAACTGCTTTTACACCACAATTATGATGGAATTCAAGAGCTTGACAATGTGCTTCCGCCATGGTGGGTGTATTTATTCTACGGTTGTATTGCCTTTGCGTTTATTTACTTGGTGCGTTTTCACATTTTAGGAGCAGATGATCAAAAGACTGAATTTGATAAAGAAATGGCCGATGCCAAAATGCAAGTCGAGGAATACAAAAAAACAGCTCCCGATTTAATGGATAAAGAAAAAGTAACATTATTAACTGACGCTGCCGATATTAATGCAGGAAAAGCAATCTTTCAAACCAACTGTATTGCTTGTCACAAAGCGGATGGAGGTGGGGCAATTGGTCCAAATTTAACCGATCCGCAATGGATTAATGGTGGCGGAATCAAAAATGTATTCAACACTATTATGGAAGGAGGTCGAGCAGGAAAAGGAATGATTTCATGGAAAGACCAAATTAAACCTTCTGACATTCAAAAGGTAGCGAGTTATGTGTTAAGTCTGCAAGGAACGAATCCAGCTGGTGCTAAAGCGCCTGAGGGAGAAATATGGATTGAAGAGGGCGCTGTAAAATCTGAAGTTAAAACTGATTCAACCAAAACAAAATAGTAAAATTTAATGTTGTCTCCTAGCACTGTGAAGAATTTCAAAATGAGATTCTTTGTGCTACGGATTGAAAAAATAAATAAAAATGGCAACTCCATCAAACGACGATAGTTTTAGAGATTCTATAGGAACGATAGACAAGCAAGGAAAAAGAGCTTGGGTGTATCCCAAAAAGCCAGTAGGGAAATTGTACGAACGTCGAAAATTAGTGAGTTATTTCTTGTTAGTTCTTTTGTTTGCAGCTCCATTTGTGAAACGTAACGGCAATCAGTTTTTATTGTTCAACATTATGGAACGAAAATTTTCGATTTTCGGAAATCCATTTTGGCCCCAAGATTTTCATTTGGTCGTAATCTTCATGATTATTGGAGTAGTGGGTTTGGCATTATTTACAGTGGCTTTCGGACGTATTTTTTGTGGATGGATTTGTCCTCAAACCATTTTCATGGAAATGGTTTTCAGAAGAATAGAATACTGGATTGAGGGGGATCGAGGCGCACAAATCAAACTCGACAAACAAGAATGGAATGCGGAAAAAATCAGAAAAAAAGCGACCAAATGGTTCATTTTTTATGTGGTTTCATTTTTGATTGCCAACGTGTTTTTAGCATATTTTGTTGGAAGTGATCACGTGTTAGATATGGTGCGTCAAGGACCGTTGTACAATACGAATACACTAATTGCATTAATTGTTTTTACTTACGTTTTCTATTTTGTTTTTGCTTGGTTTCGTGAACAGGTATGTATTATTGCTTGTCCGTATGGCAGAATGCAAGGGGTTTTATTAGACAACAAAACTATTAACGTAACTTATGATCATGTTCGTGGTGAAGGAGAAAGTGGTCGTGCAAAATTTAAAAAAGGAGAAGATAGAAGTGCTTTTGGTAAAGGAGATTGTATTGATTGTCACCAATGTGTAAATGTTTGTCCAACTGGAATTGACATCAGAAACGGTGTGCAATTGGAATGTGTGAATTGTACAGCTTGTATTGATGAATGTAACATTATTATGAAAAGTATTGATTTGCCAATCAATTTAATTCGATATGCGAGTGAAGATGAGGTGGTCAAAAAAGAAAAATTTGTCTTTACCACTAGAATGAAAGGATATGTGGCCGTTTTGGTGATTTTGATTGGGATATTTATCGGGATGTTGTGTTTACGAAATGATGTCGAAGCGAATATTTTACGTTTACCAGGACAGTTGTACGAACATAAAGGTGAAAATATCAGTAATGTATTTACCTATAAAATAATCAACAAAACAATGGATGATTTTGATAATATTCATTTTAAGTTAGTGAATCCAACCGGAAGGATACAATTGGTAGGGCATCAAGACATTCATGTAAAAAAAGATTCTTTGGCACAAGGAACCTTATTCATTGAAATTAACCCTGCTTTTTTACAAGGCGACAAGACCGAAATAAAAGTTGAAATTTATAACAATCATCTATTGTTAGAAACCGCGACTACTAATTTCTTGGGACCTAGAAGCTTTAATTAGTGTCGAGTTTAATAGTTTAAGTTTGAAATTAAATGCTATTGATTTTTGACATTGTTATTGATAACCGCGTAAGGGATTGACGCTTTGTTTGAGCTCTTTCATTTTGTTGCCTATGGGCTGAGGTTCTCGAAGCCAGAGACAACAAAATAAAAGCGAGTGCGGAAAGCCCGCCCCGAGTTACTAAAAAAGTTGAAAGGAATTGAAAGTTGAAAACGAGGGGTACGCCCCAAAAAAATATAGAAATTATGAACATGAACTGGGGAAAAGGAATAGTAGTCGCATTTGCATTGTTTATCACCTTCATCTTGTATTTTGTTTTCAAAGTACAAAGCGACACCAATTACGATTATGAAATGGTCACAGAAGAGTATTACAAAAAAGAAATAGGCTATCAAGAACAATTGGATAAGTCACAAAATGCCTATAATTTAAAAGATAAAGTTACAGTTGCAACCAAATCAGAAGGATTATTAATTAGTTTTCCAACGGATTTCGATTATGCCAAAATAGAAGGAAAAGTGTCCTTGTATCGACCGTCAAGTCAGAAATTAGATTTCGAAATTCCGATTTCGTTGTCTTCTTCCAATTTGCTCATACCTAAAACAAAGTTGACTGGCGGTCGTTGGGACATTTCTGTAGATTGGACGTATAAAGGAAAAGGATATTTGAACAAAGAGAAAGTGAATTTGTAATATAGAAAATAGAGCAAAGAGCAAAGAATAAAGAAATCTTTACTCTTTTATCTTTCTTATTTACTCTAAAAAAGATGTTATACACAGCATTCCTATTCGGGTTAATTAGCAGTTTGCATTGCATTGGGATGTGTGGTCCCATCGCAATGATGCTACCCGTAGATCGCAATAATGAAACGAAGAAAGCAACACAAATTATTACGTACCATATTGGAAGAATTTTTGCCTATTCAATATTAGGTTTGTTTTTTGGTATTTTGGGCAGAGGACTTTTTTTAGCGGGTTTTCAACAAAAATTATCATTTTTTTTAGGAATCTTGATGATTTTAGTCGTTTTAGTGCCAGAAAAGGTATTTGCTACTTTCAATTTTTCCAAACCGATTTTTCAATTGATTTCTAGAGCAAAGACTAGATTGGGAGCTCAATTCAAAAAGAAAACCTACGGTTCTTTATTCACTATTGGTTTGCTCAATGGGTTCTTGCCCTGCGGATTGGTTTATGTAGCTCTTTTTGGTGCCATTGCCATGCAAGAAGTTACACTAAGTATCGCTTATATGATTTTATATGGCGTTGGAACCATCCCTATGATGAGCGCGGTGGTTTATGCTTCTAATTTAATAAAGCAGCCACTTCGAAATACTATGCAAAAAATTATTCCTGTTGTAGCGGTAGGAATTGGGACCTTGTTTATTCTTCGTGGGTTGGGACTCGGAATTCCTTTTATTTCTCCAAGTACAATCAACTTGTTTGTTCAGAATAATCCACATTGTAGATAATAGTAAACTAATTTAAAACGAATAAAAAATGGAAAGACACAACCTACTAAATGAATTCCCAGAATTCACTGAAAAAATTCACGATTTAAAAACAAGCGATAACCACTTTAGAAAATTATTTGACGAATACCACGAAGTAGAACATGAAGTGCATAAATACAATTCGGGCGCCCAATCAACAACGGATGAGCACATGCACGAACTAAAAGCAAAATTATTGTTTTTAAAAGATGAAATCTTCACTAAATTGAAGAATTAAAAAGAAAAACCTCTTTCATTCTGGAAGAGGTTTTTTGTATAATCATTTTAAAAATGGCACAAAATTATTGTTAGCGGTAGATGTTTTTTAGGTTAAGGGTGATTTTATTTTTCAACTATTTTTGAGGTGTCAATTCCTTTAATGAGCAACCACAAGCAAAGTGATAATTCTCCAATAAAAATAGGAATAGCTAGATATATAAATAAAGGATTTTGAAATCCTTTTGAAAGGAACATAGTAAAGCTATTTACCAAGTAGCACAGACCTGTAATGGCATAAAGTACACCAAATAGCTTCGGTATAAAATTTGATTTATAAATGACATATCCTACAATTATACAGTAAAATCCAAAGAAGACCAGACCTATAGCGTAGCCTTGTATTTGAATGTTTAGTGATAATAAAGAAAGGGTTGCCAGTTGATCAGGTTGGAGGGTATTTAAGTAAGTATCGTTGCTTAATAATAATAATGGTGAAATTTGATTCAGAAGATTTACTCCAATTATAGCCGTTTGGATAATTACAAATGTTACTGCTAGTTGAAGTAATAGCTTATTTGTTTGTTTGAACAAATAATAAATAATCAGTATGGTTGGTAATCCGACTACAAAGTTGATTAGGTCAGTTACAAAACCCCAACGAAAAAGCATTTCGTTGTTTTGAATGTTATGTGCAGTAATTAAAGCATTGTTTGAGACCCTAAGCGTTTGTCTAACAAAAACCTCAGAAAATAATCCTGTAGTTATTACAATTAGATAGCAAAAGCCTGCAATTCGAGCTAAATTTTTATTTGAAATCATTTTGTAGGAGGCAGATATTAATTTTTGCCGCATTGCTATATCTGTCAGTTAAATTTACTTTTCGTTACATTCATTTTGCAAGTTTTTTTGCCTTATCCTTTTCTTTAAAATTTCTGCACTTCTAAATAGAAATGAACATAACCTTTCAAATTAACAAAAAATCCCCAAGCGAAATCGAAAAGATTATAAACAAAACCTATACTGTCATCGAGAACAATTGTGTTTGAGGCGCATTGCGTTTTAAGCGTAAGTCAAATGCCATGCAAATGTTGCGCACAAAAGGTTTGCCTTTTTCGGTTACAGTAATCGCATTGTGTTGCAGGATTAACAAACCATCACTTTCCATTTCTTTTAATTGTGTTAGCACTTCTGGTAATTCATCGAAATAGTTGTGTGTATCGTACCAGGAAGTGGTAAACTGACACATGAGGTTCAAGATGTGTTTTCGTATGATTAAGTCTTCCTCAGTTAATAGATGTCCTCGATACACTGGGATTTCGTTTTGTTCCAATCGGGCGTAATAGTCCTCTAGCGTTTTTTCATTTTGCGCAAAACTAAACCAACTGTCACTAATTGAAGAAACTCCTAAACCAATCATTAATTGTGTTTTAGAAGCCGTATACCCCATAAAATTGCGGTGTAAGTTTCCTTCTTGAAAAGCGGTAAAAAGACTGTCTCTTTTCTTAGCAAAATGATCCATACCAATTTCGTGGTAGCCTTTTTTAGCCAACAGTTGTTTGCCGATTTCATATAATTTGCGTTTTTCGTCATCTCTGGGTACATCCTCATCTTTAAAACCACGTTGTCCGTTCCCTTTCATCCAAGGTACATGGGCATAGCTATAAAAAGCTAATCGATCGGGCGACAATGAATTTGTTTTTTCAATGGTATCCACAATATTTTCAACACTTTGAAAAGGCAATCCAAACACTAAGTCATGGGAAATAGAGGTATAGCCAATTTCTTTGGCCCAAAAAGTGACTTTCGCCACATTATGAAACGGCTGAATGCGGTGTATGGCATTTTGTACTTTTTCGGCATAATCCTGTACTCCAAAACTTACTCTACGGAATCCTAAGTTGTATAAAGTTTGTAAGTGTTCGCGAGTAGTATTGTTGGGATGACCTTCAAAACTGAATTCATAATTTTCAGCGACTGCTGCCTTACTTAAAATACCATTAATTAAGCGTTGCAAGTTTACTGCAGAAAAAAATGTTGGGGTACCCCCTCCCAAATGAATTTCCTTGATTATTGGTTTTTCGGGAAATAGCTGGCAGTACAATTGCCATTCCTTTAACACGGCTTCAATGTAGGGATGTTCTACTTCATGACGTTTGGTAATTCGTTTGTGACAACCGCAAAAAGTACACAAACTTTCGCAAAAAGGTAAGTGTATGTACAAGCTAATACCTTCGGTGGCGTTGCTTTGCGCAAAGGATTGGAGCAATGTTTTTTTCCATAGTTCGATACTAAAAACGTCTTCCACCCAATACGGAACAGTAGGGTAGCTGGTATAGCGTGGACCAGGAACATTGTATTTTTGAATTAATGAGAGCGACATACTTTACGAGCTTTACAAGTTCAAAAGTACAATACCAAAAAACCTCACGAAATGATAATTATCATAAAAGGAAAAGGGAAGCATATGCTTCCCTTTTATTATTATTTAAGTAAATTATACGGTTCTTTGTACTACTTCAAATATTGCTCCGTCTTCACATTTTAAAGTCTTTGCAGGATATTTCATTAACAACGCATAATCATGTGTTGCCATAACGATAGTTTTACCATTTTCGTTAATTTTTTTCAAGACTTCCATCACCTCCATACTGGTTTGTGGATCAAGGTTTCCAGTAGGTTCATCCGCTAGGATTAATTCAGGATCATTTAACAAAGCACGAGCAATTGCTACACGTTGCTGCTCTCCACCCGATAATTGGTGTGGCATTTTGTTGGCCCAGTTTTTCATGCCTACTTTGTCCAAAACTTCATCAATTTTAGCCTGCATTTCTGCTTCATCTTCCCAACCTGTTGCTTTTAAAACAAAGTGCATGTTTGCATTTACTGTACGATCGGGTAATAATTTGAAGTCCTGAAATACAATTCCAATTTTACGTCTCAAAAACGGAATGTCATTATCAATTAATCCATTCAAATCATAATCGACAATAGTTCCTTCTCCATGCGTTAATGGTAAATCACCGTAAAGCGTTTTCATAAAACTACTTTTTCCAGAACCCGTTTTACCAATAATGTATAAAAATTCTCCTGGGTTGACTTTTAAATTTACATCCGATAAAATTTTATTTCCTTCTTGATATATGGTAACGTTATGTAACGATAAAATAGTTTGAGACATAGTTTTTGATATTTATTTTGGTAAAAGTAATAAGTTAACGTAGGTATTCAAAATAAATTTTCGGATTGTGAATAATTTAAGATACTAAAGCCGATTTTTACTCGTTTTACAGGTAAGAAAATACTAAATTTGAATCGTTAAAATCATTTTCTATGCGCAAAATACCTTTGTTTCTACTCCTAACAATTTCACTAAGTTCGCAAACGGTTGTAAGTCAACAATCAGAAGTTTATACCAATAATTTAGTCGATTATAACAACGCTTTGACCTTGTTTAAAAACAAACAGTACCAATCGGCTCAAATTATCTTTAACAAAGTCGGTCAAAAAACGAACGAAGAAACTGAATCCGATTGTGCTTATTATGCTGCCACTTGTGCGATTCGAATCAAACAATCGGGTGCGGAAGAGCAAATGGAAAATTTTATTAGAAATTATCCAACCAGTACCAAACTGAATTTAGCGTATATCGATTTGGCTACCTATTATTTTGAGCAAGGACAATACGTGCAATCCCATCAATGGTTTGATAAAGTAGAAGAAAGTACGTTGACTTCCGATGAAAAAGAACGTTTTAATTTTTATAAGGCCTATACTTTTTTCAATTCAGGAGACAAAAAAGCAGCTAAAATTTATTTCAATAAAGTAGTTAATTCTAAAGAATATGGATCGCAAGCCAAATATTACTTAGGATTTTTGGCCTATGAAGGCGATAATTATGAAGAAGCTTCTCAATATTTTGAACAAGTAGAAGGCGAAGAAAAATACAAAGAAAAACTATCGTATTTTCAAGCGGATATGAATTTCAAAGCCGGAAAATTTGACAAAGCTATCGAATTAGGGCAAAAGGCAATGGCAAAATCTTCTCCAGCCGAAAAATCAGAATTGAACCGAATTATTGGTCAAAGTTATTTTGAACTAAAGCAATACGATAAAGCCATTCCGTATTTAAAAGAATACAAAGGAAAGAAAGGAAAGTGGAACAATAACGATTATTATCAATTGGGCTATGCATTCTACAAGCAAAATGATTATGAAAGTGCCATTTCTCAATTCAATAAAATTATTAGTGGAAACGACGCTGTAGCTCAAAATGCCTACTATCATTTAGGTGAAAGTTATCTCAAAACCGATAAAAAACAGCAAGCGTTAAATGCGTTTAAAACAGCTTCGGAAATGACTTTCGACTTAAAAATTCAAGAAGATGCCTTTTTGAATTATGCTCGTGTGAGTTATGATATCGGAAATTCCTACCAAAGTGTTCCCGATGTATTAAATGGTTTCATGACGAAATATCCCAATAATCCGAATAAAACAGAGATTGAAAGTTTGTTAATCAATTCCTATATCACATCCAAAAATTATAAGGAAGCATTGATTGTATTGGAAAGAAATAAATCGGTTAGCAATAGAGCAGCCTATCAAAAAGTGACTTTTTATCGTGGATTGGAATTGTTTACAGATGGAAATTACAAAGAGGCATTGACAAATTTCAAAAAATCAATCGCCGAATCAAAAGACGCTAAATTTACCGCTCGTGCTACTTTCTGGAAAGCCGAAACCGAATATGTTTTGGATGATTTTACCAATGCCTTGTCTAGTTTTAAACAGTTTGTTGCTTCTGCTGAAGCTTCCTCCACACCAGAATTTAAAAGTGTGAACTATAATATTGCGTATGCTCATTTCAAACTAAAAGAATACGATCAAGCAGCGACTTATTTTCAAAAATATACCGAAACCTCTAAAGAAGATAAAACACGTTTGGTAGATGCTTATTTGCGTTTGGCGGATAGTCGTTTTGTGACTTCCAAATATGCTACGGCAATTGAGGCGTATGACAGAGCGATTGCCTTAAAGGGAGTGGATGGTGATTATGCCGCGTTTCAAAAAGCCATTTCGTATGGATTTACAGGTAAAAATGAAAGAAAAATATCTGAATTTACTAGTTTCCTAAAAAACTATCCGGATTCGCAATACCGAGATGACGCGTTATTTGAAATGGGAAATACCTATACGCAAATGAATCAAAAAGATTCGGCAATAAAAACCTACGATCAGTTAATTTCGGAATATAAAAAAGGAAGTTATACGGCTCGTGCCATTTTACGTCAAGGGTTGATTTATTATAATGCGGATAAAGATGACTCAGCTTTAACGAAATTCAAGAAAGTGGCGGCCGAATTTCCAAGAACCGATGAGGCCAACGAAGCAGTGAAAACAGCGCGCTTGATTTATGTTGATCAAGGAAAAGTAGATGAATATGCCACTTGGGTGAGAACTTTAGATTTCGTAGAAGTAACCGATGCCGAATTGGATAACGATACTTGGGAAGCTGCCGAAAAGCAATATGCGCAAGGAAATACGCAACAAGCCATTACGAACTTAACAAGTTATGTAACCTCGTTTCCAAACGGAGTACATGCATTGAAAGCGAATTATTATTTAGCCGATTTGCAGTACAAAGGCGGAAATACTTCTAGTGCCACGAAATATTACGAAAATGTGATTTCGAAAGCCAGAAACGAATACACCGAACAATCGTTATCACGTTTAGCGGAAATTTATGTGAAGAAAAATGATTCTGAAAAAGCAATTCCTGTATTACTTCGTTTAGAATCAGAATCGGATTTTCCACAAAACAAAACCTATGCACAGGCGAATTTAATGAAGGCGTATTATGATAAAAAAGATTATGCTAACGCAGTAATTTATGCCGATAAAGTTTTGGAAAATCCTAAGATGGATAACAAAATAAAAAGTGATGCCCAAATTATAGTGGCGCGTTCTGCCGTGCAAACGAATAACGAACCTAAAGCTAGAGAGGCGTATGCACGATTACTTAAAATTGCCAAAGGGGAACTAATGGCGGAAGCCTTGTATTATGATGCTTATTTCAAAAATAAAGACCTAAAATTTGAAGCGTCTAATACCGTTGTACAAAAATTAGCCAAAGAGTATTCAGGATATAAATATTTTGGAGCCAAGGGATTAATCGTAATGGCTAAAAATTTCTACGGATTGAAAGATAGTTTCCAAGCGACTTACATTTTGGAGAGTGTCATTAAAAACTTCAAGGAATTCGACGATGTCATTGCTGAAGCTCAAACTGAATTGAATGCAATCAAAGCTGAAGAAGCCAAAACAAATTCATCAATTAAAGGATAATTTATAAATCAGTGGTCACTCTGAGCTTGTCGATGAGTCATTTTTAAAATAAAATCTATGAACAAAATCAAAATATATACCTCGCTTATACTAGTTTTAACGATTCAATTTTCCTTCGCCCAAAAGAAGGATGATAATATTGGTACCGAAGTGGTAAACGTTGTAAAACCTTACACACCGACCATTTCTGATGCCTATAAAGTCAAAGAAGTACCTGTCTTAGACGATACGGAAACAGCCAATAAAGAAGAAATAAAATATAAAATTTTCTCTTTTCCAGTAGCTTCTACTTTTGCTCCTGCAAAAGGAAAAGCTGCAGCGGTAGACAAAGCTAAAGAAGAAAAATTATTTCCAAATTACTTAACCGTTGGTTATGGAAATTACAGCACTTTAAATGCCGAGTTATTTGTAACTCACGAACTCGATAATTATCAGTATGCAGGAGGTATGTTTCGCTATTTAAATTCAGATGGAGGTGTAAAAGGAGCTGTTTTAGATAATGGTTTTTATGATGTCTCGCTTGGCGCAATGTATGGCTACAACAAAGAAGATACTAGCTTTAAATTGGATTTGGGCTATCAAAGAGAAGGCTATTACTGGTATGGTTTACCATTGAAAAATCCGAATTTCAATCCTGTTGTTATCGATACAATAAATCCGAAACATGTCTATAATACCTTCAAAATTGGTTCTGAATTGGCAATTACAAAAAGTTTTTTTGAAAAACTAAATGTGAATTATATTGGTTTTTCAGATGATTATGGATCTCGTGAAAATCGTTTTATCGTCAAGCCTAACTTTAATTTTGATTTAGGAAATACTGCTGTAAAAATGAAGTTTAATTTGGATTATGCGAACACTAGCTTCGATACTAATTACGCAATTACTACTCCAATTCCGAATGTGGCAACGAATATTGAAAAATCGAATCTTATTTTTAGTGGAAACCCAAGTTTTACCATTCTGAAAGATGATTTATCTATCGAATTAGGGGCGGAAGTTGCTTATCATGCTCGTCTTAAAAATACCTTCTCAGGGGTAAATGAAGGAAATGATAACGGAATTTATGTTTATCCGAAAATTAAAGCGTCTTATAAATTAGTGGGTGATTTAATGGTTTTTGTGGCGGGTGCTGAAGGTGGTTTACAACAAAATACATATGAAAACTTTGTGACGCAAAACAAGTTTTTATCTCCAACATTAGATATCAATCCAACCGATAATAAATTCAATATTTATGCAGGTTTGAGAGGGAAATTAGCAAATTCTGTAGCCTATAATTTGAAAGCTTCCTATGA
This sequence comes from Flavobacterium amnicola, assembly GCF_004122165.1. GTDB lineage: Bacteria > Bacteroidota > Bacteroidia > Flavobacteriales > Flavobacteriaceae > Flavobacterium > Flavobacterium amnicola. Next base: position 265,764 of record NZ_SBKO01000002.1, on the reverse strand, counting down.
TACTTCAAACAATAAAGCATTGTTTAAAAGTAACGAATATCTTTCGGCACCTTCACAAAATTACAGCTATGGAAATTCTTACAATGTTGTGTACGATAATTTGAAAACTATTTCGTTTTATGGCGAATTAAAAGCCGATGTGAATAAAAACATAGCGCTTGGGATCAACGGACAAGTAAGTGCTTATGACACTACTTTTCAAGAAGAAGCATGGAATTTGCCTACTGTAAAAGTGACTTTTACTTCCGATTTTAATGTTGGGCAAAAGTTCTACGCAGGAACACAATTATTTTATGTTGGCGAGCGTAAAGATCAGTTTACCAATTTTAACGGCTTTACAAATCCAGATACTATCCAAACTTTGGAAGGGTATTTTGATATCAATGCACACGTTGGGTACAAACACAATGATCGCTTGACGTTTTTCTTAAAAGGAAACAATTTAGCCAATCAAAACTATCAAAAATGGTTAAATTATCCGGTACAAGGCGCACAAGGGATTATAGGGGCCAGCTATAAGTTTGATTTTTAAAAGAGAAAATTAGATTAGCAGACTTCTTAGATTTTTAGATACTTTTGAAAATTCTAGGAAGTCCAAATTTCTTAGTAGTCTAACAATCTATTAAATGACTTTAAAGCAAACAATACATTCCCAATATTCTCAAATCATTCAGGACAAAATCGATGTTTTTCAAGACATGATTGCCGGTTTAACAGAAGATTCGAAAAATGATGCCAAAGGTTCTGCAGGTGACAAGCACGAAACGGCATTGTCAATGATGCATATCGAACAAGAAAAACTTACTAACAAACTAAAGGAAGCTATCGAACAAAAGACTATCCTGGACAAGCTAGACGCTTCAAGTATCCATAAAAATGTAGGCTTAGGCAGTTTGGTGAAAACTAATAAATTAACCGTCTATATTAGCACCGCTTTACCTAAAATTGCTATTGACGGTCAAAATATCTTCGGAATTTCTCCACAATCTCCCTTAGGAATGCAATTAATGGGAAAAAAGGTCGGTCATGATTTCCAATTAAATTCGGTAGAATACACAATCATCGATATCGTTTAAATTACAATTTCTAACCTTTTCTCCTTTTTTAAATTATCAGAAGTTACATAATATTTAGTTTATTCTTCTTAAAGTTTTAAAATGTAACTAAAATTAATTTTTTAGTTTTAATATACAATCTTAAACTGCAATTTTGTTTCAGATATAAATAATAATGTAATTAAAACTGAAATAAAATGTGTGGAATTGTATGCGCCTTTGACTTAAAGCAAAAATCAGAAACCTTACGACCTCAAGTATTGGAAATGGCCAAGATTATCCGTCATCGCGGACCGGATTGGAGTGGGATTTATAGTGATGATAAAGCCATTCTAGCTCATGAACGTTTGGCTATTGTCGATCCCGCTTCTGGAAAGCAACCTTTATTAAGTGAGGATAAAAAATTGATTTTGGCTGCAAATGGTGAAATTTATAACCATAGAGTTTTACGCAAACAATTTGAAGGCAGATATACTTTTCAAACGGAAAGCGATTGTGAAGTGATTTTAGCGTTGTACCAAGAAAAAGGTGTTCATTTTGTGGATGAACTTAACGGAATTTTCGGTTTCGCCATATACGATGCTGAAAATGATGAATATTTCGTAGCGCGTGACCATATGGGAATTATCCCGTTATATATTGGTTGGGACCAACACGGTACGTTTTATGTGGCTTCCGAATTAAAAGCATTGGAAGGATTTTGTACTAAAATTGAATTATTTCCACCAGGACATTATTTGTCTAGTAAAGACGGCCAATTTGTACAATGGTACAAAAGGGAATGGACAGAATTTGAGGCGGTGAAAGAAAACCAAACCAATATTCAAGAATTGAAAGAAGCTTTGGAAGCAGCTGTACATCGTCAACTAATGAGTGATGTTCCTTATGGGGTATTGCTTTCGGGCGGATTGGATTCTTCTATCACTTCTGCAATCGCCAAAAAATATGCACAAAAAAGAATTGAATCTGATGATACGACTGAAGCCTGGTATCCACAACTGCATTCTTTTGCAGTAGGGTTAGAAGGTTCTCCCGATTTGAAAGCGGCTAGAGTAGTGGCTGATCATATTGGAACGATTCACCACGAAATTAAATTTACCATTCAGGAGGGACTTGATGCTGTTCGAGATGTGATTTATAACTTAGAAACGTACGACGTCACTACGGTTAGAGCTTCTACACCAATGTATTTAATGGCGCGCGTGATCAAATCGATGGGAATTAAAATGGTGCTGTCGGGTGAAGGTTCTGATGAATTGTTTGGCGGGTATTTGTATTTTCATAAAGCCCCGAATGCCAAAGAATTTCACGAAGAAACTGTCCGTAAATTGGGTAAACTTCATATGTATGATTGCTTGCGTGCAAACAAAAGTTTAGCGGCATGGGGAATTGAAGGACGTGTACCGTTTTTAGACAAAGAATTCATGGATGTAGCCATGCGTATCAATCCTCAAGACAAAATGATTAACGGAGAACGTATGGAAAAATGGGTACTTCGTAAAGCTTTCGAAGAAATGTTACCGGAAAGTGTGGCGTGGAGACAAAAAGAACAATTTAGCGATGGGGTAGGCTATAGCTGGATTGATACTTTGAAAGAAGTGGTAGCAGAAGCAGTATCCGATGAACAATTGGCGAATGCGAAATATAAATTTCCATTGCAAACGCCAACGTCCAAAGAAGAGTATTATTACCGTTCTATTTTTACCGAACATTTTCCAAGTGACGCTGCAGCTCTTTGTGTGCCACAAGAAGCGAGTGTAGCTTGTAGTACCAAAATCGCTTTAGAATGGGATGAAGCTTTTAAAAACTTGAATGATCCTTCAGGTAGGGCAGTGGCGAATGTGCACGAAGAGGCCTATGTAAAAGAAATAACAATTTAAAGTTAGGTTATATAACTTGAAACTTCCATATAAATTCACACTACGATGAATAGGAAGTTAAAACCTCAATTAGTCCTTACTGATTGGGGTTTTTTTAAATTGTTTGGGTGAAATATTATTTTTTAATTTAAAAAAAATCAATTTTAAAGGCTTTAAATCAATTTTTTCATTTCACTTTTTTTTGGGATTCAAAAACAACAAGCAAATCCATTTTAAGACTATTTTTAATCGATTTAAGGCATTATCTCGTTATTAACAGTTGTTGATAACTTCGAGGTGTTTTGCTGTTTTTTCTGTTAAAATTGATACCTATTTGCTTATATTTGCGTGTTTGACAAAATAATGCAATTTCGAAAAAGATAATATGAGCGAAGAACAAAAAAAGAATAGTTATTCGGCCGATAGTATTCAGGCGCTAGAAGGAATGGAGCATGTTCGTATGCGTCCTTCGATGTATATTGGAGATACTGGAGTTAGAGGTTTACACCACTTGGTTTATGAGGTAGTAGATAACTCTATCGATGAGGCGTTAGCTGGTCATTGTGATACCATTGGTGTAATTATAAATGAAGACAATTCCATTTCTGTAGAAGATAATGGTCGTGGTATTCCGGTAGACATGCACAAAAAAGAAGGTGTTTCTGCTCTTGAAGTAGTAATGACCAAAATTGGTGCCGGTGGAAAATTCGACAAAGATTCGTATAAAGTTTCTGGAGGTCTTCACGGAGTTGGGGTGTCATGTGTTAATGCACTTTCTGACCATTTACGTGCTACAGTTCACAGAGAAGGAAAAATCTACGAACAAGAGTATGAAAAAGGAAAAGCGATGTATCCGGTGAAACAAATCGGAACCACTGATAAACGTGGAACTGTCGTTACTTTTAAACCAGATGGGACAATTTTTACCCAAACCTTAGAGTATTCTTATGATACGTTGGCGGCTCGTATGCGTGAATTATCTTTCCTGAATAAAGGAATTACTATAACGCTGACCGACAAACGTGATATTGATGATAAAGGACAAGTAAGAAGCGAAGTATTTCATTCTAAAGAAGGATTGAAAGAATTCGTTAAGTTTTTAGATGGAAACCGTGTGCCAATCATTGGTCACGTAATTTCAATGGAAAACGAAAAAGGAGAAATTCCTGTTGAAGTAGCTTTGATTTATAACGAAAGTTACTCGGAAAACATTTTCTCTTACGTAAATAATATTAATACACATGAAGGAGGAACTCATTTACAAGGTTTCCGTATGGGATTAACCCGTACGTTGAAAAAGTATGCCGATGCTTCTGGATTGTTAGATAAATTAAAATTTGAAATTTCAGGTGATGACTTCCGTGAAGGGTTAACTGCAATTATTTCGGTAAAAGTGGCAGAACCGCAATTCGAAGGTCAGACCAAAACGAAATTAGGAAATAGAGAAGTAGTTTCTCCCGTTTCGCAAGCTGTTGCGGAGATGTTAGAAAACTATTTGGAAGAAAATCCGAATGATGCGAAAATCATTGTTCAAAAAGTAATCTTAGCAGCCCAAGCCCGTCATGCAGCGAAAAAAGCTCGTGAAATGGTGCAACGTAAAACCGTTATGGGTGGTGGAGGTCTACCAGGTAAATTATCAGATTGTTCTGAACAAGATCCAGAAAGATGTGAAATTTTCCTTGTCGAGGGAGACTCGGCAGGTGGAACGGCTAAACAAGGTCGTGACCGTGCCTTTCAAGCTATTTTGCCATTGCGTGGTAAGATTTTGAACGTTGAAAAAGCAATGCACCATAAAGTATTCGAAAACGAAGAGATTCGAAATATATTCACCGCACTTGGTGTAACTATTGGTACAGCAGAAGACAGTAAAGCCTTAAACTTAGAAAAGTTACGTTACCACAAAGTAGTGATCATGTGTGATGCTGATATTGACGGTAGTCACATTTCTACCTTGATTTTAACGTTCTTCTTCCGTTTTATGAAAGAATTAATCGAAGAAGGTCACGTGTATATCGCGACTCCACCTTTATATTTGGTGAAAAAAGGAAATAAAAAAGAATACTGCTGGACAGAAGCACAACGTGATGCAGCCAATGAAAAAATGGGCGGTGGAGCAGGAATTCAACGTTATAAAGGTCTTGGAGAGATGAACGCTGAACAATTGTGGGAAACGACTTTAAATCCAGATTTCAGAACGCTTAGACAAGTGAATATCGATAGTTTAACTGAAGCGGATCGAGTGTTTTCAATGTTGATGGGTGACGAAGTACCGCCACGTAGAGAATTCATCGAGAAAAATGCGGTGTACGCAAATATTGACGCATAATAAAATAACCGAATAAATATATAAAAATGAAAGTTACAATAGTTGGAGCTGGAAACGTAGGGGCAACTTGCGCCGATGTGATGGCTTATAGAGGAATTGCAAGTGAAATCGTATTGTTAGACATTCGTGAAGGTTTTGCAGAAGGTAAAGCATTAGATATTACACAATGTGCAACCAACACAGGTTTTAATACAAAAGTTACTGGTGTTACTAACGATTATAGTAAAACTGCTGGAAGTAATGTAGTAGTAATTACTTCTGGAATTCCTAGAAAACCAGGAATGACGCGTGAGGAATTAATCGGAATTAACGCTGGAATTGTAAAATCAGTTGCGGAAAACTTATTGCAACATTCTCCAAATGCTATTTTCGTAATTGTATCAAATCCAATGGATACGATGACTTATTTGGCATACAAATCATTAGGACTACCTAAAAACAGAATCATCGGTATGGGTGGTGCTTTAGATAGCTCACGTTTTAGAACGTATTTATCGTTGGCTTTAGACAAACCAGCAAACGACATTTCTGCTATGGTTATTGGTGGTCACGGAGACACTACTATGATTCCGTTAACACGTTTGGCTTCTTATAATGGTATTCCAGTTTCTCAATTTTTATCACAAGAGCAATTGGATAAAGTAGCAGCTGATACTATGGTGGGTGGAGCTACTTTAACAGGATTGTTAGGAACTTCAGCTTGGTATGCGCCAGGAGCTTCTGTAGCGTATTTGGTAGATTCTATCTTGAACGATCAAAAGAAAATGATTGCTTGTTCTGTTTTTGTAGAAGGCGAGTACGGACAAAACGACATTTGTATCGGAGTACCATGTATTATCGGTAAAAATGGAGTAGAAGAAATTTTAGATATTAAACTAAACGATGCTGAAAAAGCTTTATTTGCGAAGTCTGCCGATGCAGTTCGTGGGATGAATGATGCTTTGGCTTCGGTTTTGTCATAAGTATTTCAAAATAAAACAAAAAAGACTGCTTTTTTTGCAGTCTTTTTTTTCATATTAATCAATAAATAAATTGGTTAATCATTTTCAGAATTATATATTTGCACGTTTTGTAAAAATGGGGTGGTGTTTTCCGCTTTATTTTTTATCAAACTAACCAAAACTAAATTAAAAGAATTAATTAATTTTTACACAGAATGCAAAATAGAGGACTAATTAAGTTTTTTGCAATTTTATTTGCTCTTGTAAGTATTTATCAACTTACATTCACTTTTGTTGCTAGCAAAGTTAAAAGTGATGCAAAAGCTTTTGCAAACGGAAATCAAGAAAAAGAAATCAAATATCTTGATTCTATTGGTAAAGAAAAAGTGTTTAGCTTAGGATTTACTGATTTCACTTATAATGAAGTGGCTGACAAGCAAATTAACAAAGGTCTTGACCTTGAAGGAGGTATTAACGTAACGCTTCAAATTTCGGTTAAAGACGTATTGAAAACGTTAGCAAACAATACTCAAAATCCAGTATTCAACAAAGCGTTAGCCGATGCTAAAAAGAATCAACAAGGAAATCAATCTTTTTTAGATGCCTTTTATGATGCTTTCGAAGCTGCTTCTGCAGGTACAGGAACAAAATTATCATCTCCAGATGTTTTTGGAAACAGAAATTTAGCAGATCAAATCAACGATACAAAATCAGAATCACAAGTAAAAGCAGTTATCGCTAAAAAAGTGGATGAATCTGTAGAAAGTGCTTTTGGAGTATTACGTGAGCGTATCGACAAATTTGGTGTAACACAACCAAACATCGTAAAATTAGGAAACACTGGACGTATCTTGGTAGAATTACCAGGTGCTAAAGATGTAGATAGAGCTAAAAAATTATTGTCTTCTACAGCTCAATTAGAGTTTTGGGAAACGTATAAAGTAGAAGAAGTAGGAAACTACTTGATGGCAGTTAATGATGCTTTGAAAAAAACTGAAAAAACTGTTGTTGCAAAAGATACTACAGCTAACAAAGGTTCTAAAATAAATGAATTATTAGGAGCTAAATCGAAAGATTCTGCTGCTGCAACTAAAGGAAACAATCCTTTATTTGATAAATTAATGCCTTTCCAACAAGGTGGAACAGTAATCGGAATGATTGCTGTTAAAGATACTGCTGCCGTAAATGCTTATTTTAAAAGAGCTGATATCAAAGCAATGTTGCCAAGTAATTTAGCTGATGTTAAATTTACGTACGGTAAAGCAAAATCGGATGAAGCAGAAGCTGTTGAAGTATATGCATTAAAAGGAAACAGAACCAACACACCTCCAATGAGTGGAAGTGTATTAGTGGAAGCTGCTGATACTTTTGACCAAATGGGTAAACCTGCTGTTTCGATGCAAATGAACGGTAAAGGAGCAAAAATTTGGGAAGAATTAACAGGAAGAGTATATTCTCAAAAAAATAGTATTGCTATTGTTTTAGATAATATAGTGTATTCGGCACCTGGAGTAACTTCAGGACCAATTGCTGGTGGACGTTCAGAAATTTCAGGTTCTTTTACTTTAGAAGAAACGAAGGATTTAGCTAATGTATTACGTGCGGGTAAATTACCAGCAGCAGCAGAGATTGTTCAATCGGAAGTTGTAGGACCATCTTTAGGTCAAAAAGCAATTGATAACGGTACTACTTCTGCATTAGTAGGATTATTATTAGTAGCGTTATGGATGTTAGTATATTACGGAAAAGCAGGTTGGTATGCTAATATTGCTTTAGTGATCAACTTATTATTCTTATTCGGAATTTTAGCAAGTTTAGGTGCTGTATTAACATTACCAGGTATTGCAGGTATCGTATTAACATTAGGTACTGCGGTAGATGCGAATATTATTATTTACGAAAGAGCAAAAGAAGAATTGCGTCACGGTTTAAGTTTAGTGGATGCTGTTAAAAAATCGTTTTCTTGGACAGGTGCTATGCGTTCTATCATTGATGCTAACGTAACACACGTATTAACAGGTGCTATCTTATATGTTTTTGGTACTGGACCAATTAAAGGTTTTGCAACAACTTTATTAATCGGTATCGTAACATCTTTATTTACTTCGATTTTCATTACAAGAATTTTATTAGATAGAGCAGTTGCTAAAGGAACTAAATTAGAATTCGCTAACTCGTGGTCAAAAAAATGGTTTACAGGATATAACTTCGACTTCTTAAAAGTTAAAAAATTCTCTTACGGTTTCTCATTAGCAGTAACAGTAATCAGTTTGGTTTCTATTTTCTTTGTAAATGGATTAGACCAAGGGGTTGATTTTGTTGGAGGTAGAACATTCCAAGTGAAATTCGAAAAACCAGTTGTGGCTTCTGAAATCGCTGAAGAATTATCTAAAGTATATGGAGTTACAACGGAAGCTAAAGTATTTGGTGGTTCTGATCAATTAAGAATTACAACTAAATATAAAATCGAAGAAGAAGGTGTAGCAGTTGATGAAGAAGTAAACAAAATGTTATTTGAAGGATTATCGAAACATTTCCCAGGAATGACTTATGAGAAATTCATCACTTTAACAGAAGGAAAAACATTAGGTATGTTGTCTGGATCTAAAGTAAGTGCGGCTATCTCTAACGATATTAAAACAAACTCATTCTGGGCAGTAATCGGAGCGATGTTAGTTGTTGCTTTATACTTAGTAGTTTCTTTCCGTAAGTTAGGATACTCATTAGGAGCTTTAGCAGCGGTAGCACACGACGTAATCTTCGTATTAGGAGTATATTCATTATGTTACAAATTCATGCCTTTCCACATGGAAATGGATCAGCATTTTATTGCGGCTATCTTAACCGTAATCGGATACTCTATGAATGATACCGTAATTGTATTTGATAGAATTCGTGAGTTCTTAGCGGGTAATTTAAAAGGTGATTTCAAACATATTGTAAACGAATCTATTAATACTACCTTATCAAGAACAATCAATACATCATTAACAATGATTTTAGTATTGGCAATTATGTTCGTTTTTGGTGGAGAATCAATTAGAGGATTCATTTTCGCCATGTTAATTGGAATTGTAATTGGAACTTATTCTTCTTTATTCATCGCAACACCAGTATTGGTTGATACGTTGTCTAAAAAAGATAAAGAAGAAATTGAAAAAAGACACGCTGAATTAAACAAATAATTCAGAAGTTTTAAATATTTTTAAAGTCCCAAGCAATTGGGACTTTTTTTTGTTATTGATGATTGAGGACGTGGTCTGAGATTCTCGAAGTCCGAAGCCACAATATTAAAATCTATTAATTATGGAAACAATTACTTGGAACGATTTCGAAAAAGTGGAAATGCGAGTTGGAACTATTATTGAAGTCAACGATTTTCCGGAAGCTAGAAAACCAGCATACCAACTTGTAATCGATTTTGGACCAGAGATCGGAATCAAAAAATCATCGGCACAAATTACAAAATGTTATTCGAAAGAAGATTTAGTGCAAAAACAAATTGTTGCCGTGGTGAACTTTCCTAAAAAGCAAATTGGTACGTTTATGAGCGAATGTTTGGTTTTAGGATCGGTTGGGTTAGAAAATGAAATAATACTGCTAACAAGTGATAAAACAGTAGAAAACGGACTGCGAATTGCATAAAAAAAGCCTAAAATCGTTAGAATTTAGGCTTGTTACTTTATTTTTTTGACAATTAATTAAATATCGTCAAAATCAATATCGGTAAAATTCGTGCGAGGTTCATCCGTTAGTCCCTCATTTTGATATTCTTTTTTGAAATCTTTTTGATGACGTTCCGAAATTACTTCTTCTCCTTTTTGATTTAAAACAAATTCGGTCATTTCATCAAGAATATCTCTAAAGGCAGCAAAATCTTCTTTGTATAAATAGATTTTGTGTTTTTTAAAGTGAAACGAACCATCTTCTTCAGTGAATTTTTTACTTTCTGTAATGGTTACATAGTAATCATCAGCTTTAGTTGAGCGTACGTCAAAAAAGTACGTTCTTCTTCCTGCACGTAGTACCTTAGAAAAAATTTCTTCTTTTTCTAACATATCATTTTCGTTCATTCTCATTCTATCAAATTTATTTTTGTGTTGTGATGCCCAAATTTGATAAAAAAAATAGTGACAACCAAACTATTTATAACAATTCTTTTTCGGAAATCTGTTTTAAATAAAGTGCGGCATAATATCCTTCTTGACTTATTAATTGATTGTGAGTGCCTTGTTGTACAATCTTGCCGTTATCTAATATGAAAATTTTATCGGCATTTTTGGCCGATGATACACGATGACTTACAATAATTGTTGTTTTTCCTTGGCAAATGGTTTCGAGATTATTTAAAATTTCTTCTTCCGTTTCTGTGTCAACTGCCGATAAACAATCATCAAGTAATAAAATTTGATGGTCATTTACAAGGGCTCTAGCGATGGATACGCGCTGTTTTTGTCCACCCGATAGCGAAATACCCCTTTCGCCCAATAGCGTTTCGTATTGCTCTTTAAAATGAATAATGTTATCATGAACATCGGCATTTTTTGCTGCCACAACAATTTCTTCATCGCTGGCATTTTCTTTGCCAAATTTTATATTGTTTTTAATAGTATCCGAAAATAGAAAGGCATCTTGGGGCACCACACCAATGCTGGAGCGGAGGTTTTCTAAGTTGATATCTATAATATTATGACCGTCTACTAATATATAGCCTTCAGTAGGGTCGTATAAACGACTTAATAACGATAAAAGTGTTGATTTTCCAGAGCCCGTTCGGCCAATAATAGCAACGGTTTCTCCTTTTTTTATCTCAAAGGAAACGTTATCTAGTGCTTTAATATTAGTATCTTCATACGTTAGGGAAACATTATGGAAGGTGATATTGCCTTCAATAGTAATTGGTTTTGCGTTATTATTTTGAATCTCAGGTTCAATTTTTAAAAACTCATTGATACGTTTTTGTGACGCTTCTGCCTCTTGAACTAATGAAGAAACCCAACCAATAGAAGTTACCGGCCACACCAGCATATTAATATAGATGATGAACTCTGCTATAACCGCAATTTTGGTAATACTTCCGTTGATGTACATATAACTTCCCAATGCGATCACTAATAAATTGCTAATTCCAATCAATAATAACATCAAAGGACCAAAAAATGCTTGAGTTTTGGCCAATTCTAAGCTCTTTTCATTGCTTTTTAAAGATAACACATCAAATGCGGATTGGATTTTATTTTCAATACTGTAGGATTTCACCACTCGTATTCCTGAAAAAACTTCTTGGGAGTAACTTGATAAATCAGATAAATTTTTTTGAAAAGCCAAACTCTTTTTGTTGATGGATGTGCTCAGTTTGAAGATGAAATAGGCTAAAATGGGAAGTGGGAGTAGCGTTAGTAAAGTTAGTTGTGGGGATACTTCCGCCATATAAATAATTACAATCGCAAATCTAATAATCGTATTTATAGTATACATTACGGCAGGTCCGACATACATTCGTACACGCCCAACATCTTCACTGATTCTGTTCATTAAATCACCGGTGTGATTGTTTTTATAGAAATGCTGTGTTAACAGTTCGTATTGCTTAAATACCACGTTTTTCATGTCAAATTCGACATGTCTTGACATTACAATCAATGTTTGTCGCATTAAAAAGGTTAAAATACCTGAAGCTAAAACAGCAAGAGAGATATAAAAGATGTTTTCAATTAGTAACTCTTTGATGGCTTGTGGGTTGGTTTGGTTCTGTTTGAGGTAGTCTTCTACTGCTGCAATCGACTTACTAATTAATTTAGGAGAAACCAATGAAAAAAATTGTGCTACAATTGTTGCTAAAATACCACCGAAAAAATGAAATTTATATTTCAGAAAGTAATGGTTAATTTGCTTAAGTTCTTTCATTTATGTGTTTAAATTTGATTTTTGTTGTGAAATTTGCAATGAAAAATACAATTTTGTTGAATTATTTACGAATAATAAAATTATTAAAAATGTAATGAAGTTAGAATATTTTACTTTAAAATTGCAAACATTTGATTTAAAACTGTACTTTTGCATCGGTTTTTTATAAATCTAAAACAAAAATAACATTCAATATGATCACTGAATCTTTAAAAGCTAGTGAACTTCATAAAGTAGACCCAGTTTTTGGTCAACTTTCTTTTGATAATCACGAACAAATTGTTTTTTGTAACGACAAAGATACTGGTTTAAAAGCAATTATTGGTATACACAATACTGTTCTAGGACCTGCACTTGGCGGAACTAGAATGTGGAAATACACAAACGAATGGGAAGCGTTAAATGACGTTCTGCGCTTGTCTCGAGGAATGACTTACAAATCAGCTATTTCAGGATTGAATTTAGGTGGGGGGAAAGCAGTTATTATTGGAGATTCTAAAGTAGATAAAACTCCAGAAATGATTATTAAATTCGGTCAGTTTGTGAATTCTTTAAGTGGTAGATATATTACTGCTGAAGATGTTGGTACAACGACTCCAGATATGGACTTAATCCGTCAGCATACTACTCACGTAACCGGTATATCGGAAGCAATCGGTGGTTCAGGAAATCCTTCTCCAGTAACAGCTTACGGTGTTTATATGGGAATGAAAGCGGCTGCAAAATATAAATTTGGTACTGACAACCTTGATGGGAAACGCGTATTAGTTCAAGGTATTGGACACGTAGGAGAAACATTAGTTGACTATTTAACTGCCGAAGGAGCAAAAGTGGTTATTTCTGATATTAATGAAGCACGTTTACAAGAAATTGGTAATAAATACGGAGCCAAAATATTTTCAGGGGATGATTTATATGCTGCTGATGTAGATATTTATGCGCCTTGTGCTCTTGGAGCAACGATTAATGATGACACAATTGGAAAATTAAAAGCACAAGTGATTGCAGGTGCTGCTAATAATCAGTTGGCAAACGAAATCAAACATGGACAAATGCTTAAAGATAAAGGTATTTTATATGCACCAGATTTCTTAATTAACGCCGGTGGAATTATAAATGTATATGGAGAAATTGCTCATTACGGTAAAGACGAAGCAATGCGTAGAACTGAAAATATCTACAATACCACGTTAGAAATTTTCGATTATGCAGATGCTAATAAAATTACAACACACGAAGCAGCCTTTAAAATTGCTCAAAATCGTATCGATTTAAGAAAAAAAGAAATAGCAAAATAAGTTTGTTTCAATAATAATTAAAGCCTTCTTATTTATATAATGAGAAGGCTTTTTCTATATTAAACTTTTTTATATTTGCAGACAACTAAATATACCCGTTTTATGAAATACATTACTTTATTGTTGTTTTTAGCGACCTCTATGTCAGCGCAATATGTTTCTGAAGCTCCTTGGATGAAAGCATTAGCGAATAAAAACGAAACTGCTTCCATTGAAGAAATGAAACAAGCTTATGATAATTATTGGTCAACACATGATAAAAATGCAAAAGGGAGTGGTGCAAAATTATTCATGAGATGGTTAAATAATAATGAAAATCAATTAAACGATGATGGTGCTATTTTAACAAGCCAACAATTATTGGATATTTTTAATAAAGAAAAACTAAATCGTGCTGCGAATAGATCATCACTAGCAGCAACAAGTAACTGGCAGCCTGTTTTTGGAACTTTACCTTATAATTCAAATGGTCAAGGTAGAATTCAAGCTGTTGCTGTGGATCCAACGAATCCAAATATCATATATGTTGGTACTCCTGCAGGAAGTTTATGGAAATCAACCAATGGAGGAACTTCTTTTGTTTCGTTATTTGATGAATTTCCTCAAATTGGAGTTTCCGGAATTGCAATAGATCCAAATAATACCAATATTATTTACATTGCTACTGGCGACCGAAACCATTCGGATACTAATTTTGCTGGAGTATATAAATCGACAAATGGTGGTGCAAGTTGGACAATAACAGGAACAATCTCTGGACCGTCTAGAGCTTCGGATATTTATGTTAATCCATCGAATTCTAATATGGTTTGGGTGGCTACTAGTTCTGGGGTATATAAGTCAATAAATGCTGGTACAAGTTGGACAAGAACATTAACGGGCAATATTAAAGATATTAAAATCAAACCAACAGACCCAACAGTGGTATATGCGGTTTCGACTACTACATTTTACAGATCTACAGACTCTGGAAGTACATTTACTGCTGTAACAACTGGATTACCTGCGACTTCAGGACGATTAGTAATTGATGTTACCCCTGCGAATGCAAATTATGTTTATGTATTGAGCTCAACTACTTCTGATGGGTTTCAAGGAGTGTATCGTTCGGTAGATTCAGGAGTAACTTTTGCAGCTAGAAATACCACTACTGATGTGAACGAATCAACTCAATCTTGGTATGATTATGCTTTAGGTGTATCTGATACTAATGCAGAAGAAATTTATACGGGTTGTTTGAACGTTTGGAAATCGACAGATGGAGGTACTACACTAACTCGTGTGAATGTTTGGAATTCAGTTACTCCATCCTATACACATGCTGATATTCATATCTTACGTTTTTTTGGTAATAAATTATATTGTGGAAGTGATGGTGGAATTTACGTATCAACAAATGGGGGTACTAATTTTACTGATTTGACCAAAACAATTCAAAACCAAATTGTTTACAAATTAGCAGTTGCGAAACAAACATCAACAAAAATAATGACAGGGCATCAAGATAATGGGTGTCATGCGTACATTAATAATAATCAATGGAAAAGAATTCAGGGTGGTGATGGAATGGATGTTGCGATCGATCCAAACAATCAAAATACGCTATATGGATTTATTCAATACGGAGGTTCATTGTATAAAAATACTACAGGTGGCATAAGTAATTCATCATTTATATGTAGTGCTCCTGCAGGAGAAACAGGAACCAATGATTCAGGAGGTAACTGGGTAACACCAATGGCAATCAATAGTTTAGGGGAATTATATGCTGGATATACACAATTGTATAAGTTAGTAAGTAATGCTTGGGTGCAACAAAATGTTACTAGTTTTGGTACAGGAGATGTAGAATTAGTAGAAATTGACCCGAGTAATGACAATATCATGTATGTTATTAACGGTTCTCAGATCTATAAAAGTACTGATAAAGGAATTAATTTTACTTTGATATATACTGCTTCGTCTGCTGTGACATCTTTATGTGTACATTCTACTTTAAGTAATGTGGTATACATAACTACGAGTGGTACTTCTGGACAGGCATTAAAATCAACGGATGGTGGTGCTACTTTTACAAATATTGCGTCAGGATTGCCTTCAATTGGCAAGTTTTGTATTAAACATCAAGCTTTAAATTCAAGTAATCCCTTATATGTTGGTACTAATTTAGGAGTGTATTATATTGACGATACGATGTCAACATGGCAAGCATTTGAAACAAATTTACCGAATGTTAAAGTAACCGATTTAGATATTAATTATGTAGATAATAATATTACAGCGGCTACTTTTGGACGTGGGATATGGCAGTCTCCTTTACCAGCATTATTAGGAACTACCGAGTTTATGCTTGAAAATATTTCCATCTTTCCAAATCCATTTAACGATGTTTTCAATATTAGATTGGGTAATGTAATTCCGGAGAAAATTGAAATTACAGATATCATGGGTAAAGTAATATTTGTAAAAAATGATTTCACAGCTACTTCTGAAACGACTATTGATTTAAGAAATTGTTCTAATGGAATTTATTTGGTAAAAATCATCGCAGATGGGAAGTATAGCACTAAAAAAATCATTAAAAATTAATGACTAATTAAATTAGTGTTTTTATCTCTTTATAGATTTAAATAAAATTGTATTTTTGTGAAGCGAAAGAAATTCTTTCGCTTCCTTAATTTTAAAAGTTCTTACACAGGTGTTAAATAGAAGACATATTCGACTAAAGGTGATGCAAACACTATATGCCATGCATCAAAATCATTCTGATAATATTGAAAAAGAAGAAAAATTCTTGTTTCAAAGTATCGAAAATGTTCAAGATTTGTATCTTATCATGGTTTCTACTTTGGTAGAAATTAGAAAAAAAGAATTGGAATTCCTTGAAATTTCAAGAAACAAACATTTAGCAACTAAAACTGAGAAAAATCCAAATTTAAAGTTCGTCAGTAACAAAGTACTCCAATTGTTAGATGATAATAATTCGTTATCCATTGCTTTAGAAAATCGTAAAATCAACAACTGGAAAGTGAATGATGAGTACATCACTATTCTTTTAAACGAGATTAAAGAAAGTAACATATATGATGAATATATGAGTAAAAGTGCTTCTAATTTCGATGACGATAAAGAATTAGTAATTGCAATTTTCACTGATATCATAGCACCTAATGTTAAGTTATACGAGTACTTGGAAGACCATAAATTGACTTGGATTGATGATATTCCTTTGGTGAACACTCTTATCCACAAACAATTAAAATCTATTCAAGATACTGATAACGGAAATTTCTTTGTGCCGAAATTGTATAATGATACCGAAGATAAAGAGTATGTTTCACAGCTTTTCAGAAAAACAATTCTAAACGAAGACGCTTTAGGAAAAGAATATGCCGATAAGACCCCAAATTGGGAGTCGGATCGTATTGCCGAAATCGATTCTATTATTTTAAAAATGGCTATTTGTGAATTGTTAAAATTTCCATCTATTCCCGTCAAAGTAACAATTAACGAATATTTAGAATTAGCTAAAGAATATTCTACTCCAAAAAGTTCTATATTTATCAACGGAATTTTAGATAATTTAGTAAAAGATTTTACCGCCAATGGCAAACTTAAAAAAGCCGGTCGCGGATTAATGTAATTATTGATTTATGATTAAAAATAGTATCAAAATGATTGCTCTTGTAGCAATTTTAGCATCGACTTCATGTAAAAACAAAGAAGAGTTTGCATCAATTGTAATTGACGAAAACAATAAAGTGATCCCTCAAAATTTATCAAGCGATACTTTTGGTATGCAAGAGTCGCTTGAACAACAAAATAAAAATAAAATCAAAAACTATCCTATATTGGAAATTGTTGGTGGTGAAATTTTTGATTTTGGAACCATAAAGGAAGGTGAAATAGTAAATCACGTTTTTAAAGTAAAAAATACGGGAAAAACCGATTTAGTAATCATGAATGCGCAAGCCAGCTGTGGATGTACTATTCCTGATTGGACTAAACGACCTATTTTACCAGGAGAAGTTGGTGAGATAAAATTTTCATTTAATTCTACGAATAAACCAGGAGAGCAAAAAAAATCGATTACACTTTCAACCAATACAGAAGAAGGACATGAAGTCCTTAAGTTTAAAGCCTTTGTAACACCAAAAACTAAATAAAAATGACTCAAATTGCACAGTTTTTACCATATATATTAATGTTTGTGGTAATCTATTTTTTTATGATTCGACCACAACAATCAAAAATTAAAAAAGAAAGAGAATTTGAAGCTTCACTAAAAGTAGGAGACAAAATTGTTACTAAAAGTGGTATGCATGGTAAAATAGCAGAATTAGCGGATACTACGGTTATTGTTGAAACCATGTCTGGTAAAATAAAAATGGAACGTTCTGCAATTTCTGTTGAATTATCTGCAGCAGTAAATAAAAAGTAATTTGTTCTAATCAAATAAAAAAGAGAGCCTTTCAATTGAAAGGCTCTCTTTTTTTATCGGTATTTGTCATTCAAACCAATTCCTTCGGCAATTAGTGGTTTTATTTTTTCCAAACGTGTGAGTTTTGTTTTCTCTTGTTTGGCAGTATCAATGTATTCTACAAATTCTTTTTTCTTGGTTAAATTGAATTTTTCAAAAGCATTGGTAAGTTTTTCTTCTATTAAATACGCTTGAAAAAATTCCGACATAACCAATGGTGATTTTTCGGGTTTATGTACTTTTCCTTCTTTTTCAATTTCGATAGCTTCCAGAAGATAAGCTAACACTTTTTTCTCGTCAATTTCTTCGAAAGCATTAAATCGCCACTGACGTTGTGCTTTGGTGACTCCTTCGTTGCCGCTTACTAATACTTGATAAGGGTCTTTTAAGAAAACACCATTAAAAAACCATAGGCCAACATACGATTTAAAACCACCCAGCCCCACAATATTTTTATCGTTATAGGTATACACAATGCCACCCCATTTGGTGGTTTCTACTAAAGGGGTTTTGGAAATGATCGATTGTAAAAATTCTATTTCTTTATCCCACAATTCATTACTGTGCCAGGTTTTTAATTCCTTATCCATGTTTTCCGAAGTTAATTCAGACCAATTTTATTTCTGCTTCGCAACAATTTGAGCGATTTCTACAATAACATTGATGGCACTTTGAATGCTTTCCACCGGAACGTATTCGTATTTCCCATGAAAGTTATGTCCTCCTGCAAAAATATTAGGACAAGGTAATCCCATGTACGACAAACGAGAACCATCAGTACCACCACGAATTGGTTTTACAATTGGAGTGATACCCAAATTTTTCATGGCTTTTTCGGCAATGTCTACAATGTGCATTACAGGTTCCACTTTTTCACGCATGTTATAGTATTGGTCTTTAATTTCGATTTCAACGATATCACCGCCAAATTGTTTGGCATATTTTGCATTTAAATCGTCAATCATTTTTTGAACATGAACTTTTCTGGCTTCAAATTTGGTTCGGTCGTGATCACGAATGATCATTTGTACATTAGTGTCTTCAATACTTCCATCTAAATGCACGACATGGTAAAACCCTTCATAATCTTGTGTTTCTTCTGGTGTTTCTCCTGCTGGTAAAGCAGTAATGAATTTAGCAGCCAAAGTCATCGCATTAATCATTTTTCCTTTAGCATAACCAGGATGCACACTTTTTCCTTTGAATTTTAATTTGACACCGGCCGCATTGAAATTCTCGTATTCTAATTCGCCAATTTGACTTCCATCCATTGTATAGGCCCAATCGCAACCAAATTTTTCCACATCAAAAAAGTCGGCGCCACGACCAATTTCTTCATCAGGTGTAAATCCAACTTTGATAGTTCCGTGTTTGATGTGCGGATTTTGGATTAAATATTCCATTGCTGTAACGATTTCAGTAATACCCGCTTTATCGTCAGCACCTAATAACGTTGTTCCATCAGTAGTGATTAAAGTTTGTCCTTTGTATAAAAGTAAATCTTCAAAATAAGAAGGAGACAAGACAATATTTTTTTCAGCGTTTAAGATAATATCGCCACCATCATAATTTTTAACGATTTGTGGTTTCACATTCGCTCCGGTAAAATCGGGTGTAGTATCAAAGTGAGAAACGAATCCAATTGTTGGTACTTTTTCATCTATATTACTTGGTAAGGTAGCTTGAATGTACGCTTTATCATCGATGGAAACATCTTGTAAACCAATGGCTTTTAATTCTTCTACAAGTTTATTGGCTAAATCCCATTGTTTGGCAGAACTGGGTGTGGTGTTTGAATTTGGATCTGCCTCGGTGTCGACAGTTACATAGCTTATAAAGCGGTCAATGATATGTTGCATTTTTTTTATTTTTAAAGAACAAATATAGTTTAAAATTGGTTTTTATTTAGCCAATTTTGACACTTGTCATGTTTAAAGAACCAGCCAATAAATGATTATTGAACAAGGAAAGAGATTCGGAGGGTTGTTGTAATCCTAAAGTATAAATCAAGGGCAAAAAATGATCAGGGGTTGGTATGGCCTGTTGAATCGCTTTGCTTTGTTTTTCATAAGAAAGTAAAGGTTTGTAATTGGTTTCTAGTAAATAGTTATTGATGGTTTCATGCGCTTCAATCGCCCAATCATAGCCATAATCGACTTTGTTGATATTGGCAAAATCGACCATTCCTAAATTGTGTACAATATTTCCACTTCCGACAATCAAAATGCCTCTATTTCTTAAGGATTGAAGTTTTTTAGCCAATTCAAAATGATATTCAGCAGGTTTGGTATAATCAATACTCAATTGAATTACAGGAATATCGGCATTTGGATATAAATGTTTTAAAACGCTCCAGGCGCCATGGTCCAAGCCCCATTGATGGTCTAAATCTACATTTACAGGTTCTAAAAGTGCTTTGGTTGTTTCCGCTAATTCAGGACTGCCAACAGCATTGTATTGTACTTGATAAAGTGCCTCGGGAAATCCGCCAAAGTCATGAATAGTGGACGGAAACTTCATAGCGGTTACTTTGGTGCCTTTAGTGTACCAATGTGCCGAAACACATAAAATAGCATTCGGTTTTGTAATGGTTTTGGCGATATTTCGAAATCCGGCTACAAATTGATTTTCTTCAATCGCATTCATCGGACTCCCATGTCCAAGAAATAAAACAGGCATTTTTTCCGTTAAAGGAAATTGTGAAATTAAAGTATCTAATTGATTTAGATTCATGATTTTATTTTTGAGACATAAATATAATCAGAAATTTAAACAAAAATACTTACTTCAATCACTTGCTCTTTTTCTAATTTGCATTTTGATCTAACATCTGCTTTTAAGGGTAGTAAATAGGTATTTTGTTTCGTGTCAAACCAAATTGCAGTTTTCCACTCGTGTTGCTCTATTTTTGCAAACGCTTTTAAACGTCCCCAACCTTCTTCTTGCCATTTAAGATGCTCTCTAATTTCTTTTGAAATATCTTGAGGTAAGGAAACAAAATACCAACCATTTGGCCCCTCATACTGCCATATTTTTGCAGAAAAATCATATTGAATGAAGTTGGACATTTTAGTGTTTTACTTAACTTCTAGTTTAGATTTTAATTCTTTTAAATAGACAAAAATTTCTCTATCAGTGGTATCTAACGCAGTGTGTCCATAATCATCTTCAATAAAAATATCAGCACCATTTTCGACCAAAAGTTTTACCAAATTAAATTGTTTTCTGTTGGAAGCCATCATCAAAGTAGTCCAACCATTTCGACATAATGCATTAACATTTGCTCCTTTTTCAATTAGAATTTGAGCAGTTTTTGTGAGTCCATAAAATGCTGTTTTGAAAAGTGCCGTATTGTTTTCGTCATCTACTTTGTTTATATCAGCTCCATTATGAATTAGTAAAAGTGCAATTTCTTCTTGATTACTCTGAATAGCTTTCATTAATAAAGTTTGTTCCCACTTTCCTACATAATCGATGTCTCCACCTTCCTTTAAATATTTTTGTACTATTTCAATTTTCCCTGTTTCGACGGCCTTTTCAATTTTTTTTGCGTAATTATTTGGAATAATTCCGGCTTTTAATTCATTTTTTTTGGATTCAATTTGTTTAATTTCAAATGGATATACATTTTGGGTATGATGATCAATTTCTAAAGTTATGTAGTTATTACCATATTTTATTTCCCAATCCTTTTCACCATATCCATCAATTAATTGATCGGAAGTTGATTCTATTAATTTTTCAAGTTCAATTTCTGAAATACTTTCCTCTAAAGAATAAGTTATAACACAGTAAACGCTGTTGTTATCGATATCTACTTTGAATTCTATTTTAGAGTTTATAATTATTGCATTTTCAAGATCCTCTTCAATCCATTGGTGAATCTCACTTTTCGATTCATTTAACTTTTTAACAGCATTTTGTAGTTCGTTATCAAAAACAATACTTGAATTCTTATGATCAATTAAAACGGTATTATATTTCAGTGTAATTTTCATGAACTATATTAGATTAAACACTACTATTTGATTATAATTTCAAATTTGTCTAATAATCCTTTCACATTTTCATTGGAAAAAATCGCTTTTTTAAGTTTGTTTTTTACAGGATTGATAGAGAAGTTTTGACTAGAGTAAAAATCGGCTTTGGTTAAATTAGTATCTGAAAATACCGCCAATCGAAGGTTGCAATTGTCAAATAAGGCTTCGGTTAAATCGCTTTCCATAAAATCGACCGAAACCATACTGCAATTGGTAAACTGCATTCCTTTCAATTTTAACTTATAAAACATGGCATAATCCAACAAACAATTAGTGAAATGAAATTCATAAATTACTTGGTCGGTCATGGCAAAATTAACTCCTGTAAAATCGGAATCGATAAACATGACTTGTCGCAATCCTACATGACCAATTTTAGCTTCTTTAAAATTGCAATGGTTAAAAGTACAATCGACAAATATGGCACCCGTAAAGTTACAATCGGTAAAATCACAATAGTTAAAAGTACAATTTTCGTATTCGTTATTACAAAGTTGGTATTTTGAAATGGTTGTGTGTTCAAATGTCTTATCGAAAATGAATTCGCTCATAGTGTTATTTTGTTTCGTTTAACCAATTTCTGAAATCGTAGAAATTTTGAGGCGCCACACCGTGTCCAACCGGATATTCCTTGTAGACATTTGAAATTCCAAGGCGATCTAAAACAGGTTTTGCTTTTCGTGCCCATTCTACGGGAACTACTTGATCTACATTGCCATGAGAAGCAAAGATTTGCAGTTTTGTAAAATCGTTGGCTTGGTAATTATCTACAGCAATTTCTTCATTGAAATAGCCACTCATTGCCACCACTCGTTGAATTTTTTGCGGATATGAAAGTGCAATAGCATAACTTAAAATTGAACCTTGGCTAAAACCAACCAGCGTAATTTTATTAGCATCGATAGCATAATTAGCCACCAATTCATCCACAAATTGAATGATTAAATCACGCGAAGAACGGGCTTGGTCCAAATCGGAAAATTTCTTTTCATCGGCATCAAAATTAATCGCATACCAAGCATAACTGCCATACATCATATCGTAGGGTGCTCGTGTAGAAATCACATAATATTCTTCGGGTAACTCGGAAGCAAATGAAAACAAATCTTCTTCATTACTTCCATAACCATGAAGTAATAGGATAAGCGGATTTTTATCTAATTTTATTTTAGGCTCACGAACTAGGTGATATAGTGAAAGATTCATAAATTATAGGCTTTTAAATATTTTTTGGTACCATTCTCCAACTAAAGGAACTAGTTTTTGTTCACCCTGTAAGGCACCAATGAATCCGAAAACCCATAAGATGAATATAAAAGTCCAGTAGGCTGATGAAATCATCCAGCTATCAAAATAACCTATAAAATAGCCTAATGCAAAATAGGTCAAATTAATTCCTAAAGCTTGACGAATATGAAACGAAGAAAATTCATTTCTCTTTTCATTATTCATAAAAATGGCAATGACAGTACCAATGATAGTCACATAACTGATGATAGCGGCTTGTTTTCCTTCTTCTATAGAGTTGTTCATGGTTTACTATTTAAGATAATACTAATTGATTGTTGTTATAGATTCCGTAGACTTTTCCTTTTGTCGCTTGACCTAAGAATACCGAATTTTTAGATTTTGAAAGTATGTCTTTTTCTTCAAAAGTAGCCGTTCCTTCGTTTGTAAATAAAGTGATGTTAGCTTTTTGACCTTCTTTTATTGTTATAGATTCTATTCCGAAAACACTTCGTCCTGCCGTTAGTTTTTCTACGATAACTTCGGTTGGAAGAACGGTTTGCAAAGTACTGAAAGCACTTTCTAGTCCGATGGTGCCATTTTTAGCCAAATCAAATTCCAATTTCTTATGTTCAATATCGATCGGATTATGATCGGAAGTAATACAGTCAATTGTGCCGTCTAAAACACCATTGATTAGCGCTTTTCTATCGTTTTCCGTTCGAAGTGGTGGTGTAACTCGGTAATTAGCGTCAAAACTCGCTAAAACGGCATCCGTAACCAGTAAATTGTGCACTGCAACACTACAAGTTACTTCTAAGCCTTTTGCTTTTGCTTCTCGAATCAAATCCACCGATTTTGCAGAAGAAAGGGTAGGGATATGTAGTTTTCCGCCGGTATATGCTAAGATGAAAAGGTTTCGTGCAATGATTAATTCTTCTGCTAATGAAGGAATTCCTTTCAATCCTAATTGTGTCGAAACAATCCCTTCGTTTACAATTCCTTTTCCCTTAATGGTATTGTCTTGTGAAAAAGCAATTACTTTTCCGTTAAAATCTTGCGTGTATTGTAAGGCTATTTTAAGCAGATTGGCATTGTCTAGATTTTTGTTGTAATCTCCAAAAGCAATAGCTCCGGCGTTTTTCATATCGAAAAGTTCGGCCAAATCAATTCCATCACTTTTTTGAGTTAAAGCCCCAATCGGAAATAAATCGGTAGCTTTATTTTGGGCTCTTTGCTTGACAAAATGAATTTGCGATTGGTTGTCTAAAATAGGGTTGGAGTTGGGTTGTAGCGCTATTCCTGTAAATCCTGATTTTGCTGCAACTTCTAAGCCGTTACTGATGGTTTCTCTCTCTTCAAATCCAGGTTCTCCAAGGGAAACACTGGTGTCAAACCAACCTGATGAAAGATGTAAATTATCCAACTTAATCTCTTGTGAGTCGCCTGAGGCTTGAAGATTAGTTCCTATCGTTTCAATGGTGCCATCGGTAATTTTGATATCGACAATCTGATTGTGAAAAGGATTGTTGTTTTCAATAATTCGGGCATTTCGGATAATTATACTCATTTTATAAATTTTTGAATAAGAATTTCAAGGAATAAAAAGATCAGCGTAAAAATAAGAAACCATTTCCAGATTTGATTATCAGTACGCTCTATTTCAATAGTGTCAAAAAACGATTCTAAACTGTCTATTTGATTTATTTGGTCGATACTTTCGCTACTAGGACTCGTTAGGGCACTTTCTTTTCGGTCATAATTAAAACTAAGTGTTCCCACCGATTTTTTATACTGAACAATTTCATAATTTCCTGCTTTCTTCGGATTATCTCCGCATGAAATTTTGACTTTATCGTCCATGATTTGTTGCATTGGAATAAATTCCTCCGAATTGTTTTTGATCGAAACTACTTCGTCCTTTGATAAAACAGCTGGAACAAGTACCGATTGACTGTTGCCAATAGTTTCAAATTTCACCCCGTTTTTATCATTAATACTACCCATTTTATAAAAAGTTGGGACAATAAGTGGTGAATTTTGAAAGTTGGAATTTTCTTTATTTATTGGTGCTGAAAAGATAAAAACAGCACCTGAATTTTTAAAAATGCTATTTAAGAATCCTGTTTGGTCTTCATAAGTAATGGCTTGTGATGCCGATGATTTCACACCGAAACTTTGTTTGACGGATGGATATTGAAAATTGCTTATTTTCTTTTCGAAAACATTAGCAAAAAGTGGATTGGCAAAATTGATTTTGGTAATTTTCTTGTCTTGATTTTGAAGGTTTACAAATTGAAGGTTGCCAAAATTAGCCAGAAAACTGTTGATGTTCTGTAAGTCGTTTTTAACAGAAGGAATAAAAACTAGATTGCCGCCTTTTTCGATGAATTTCTTCAAATTAGTATGCATCGCCAAAGGAATATTGTCCAATTCATTCAAGATTATTGCATCCTGATTCGGAATTTTACTATAATCGAGTGCATTAATCGTTACGTTTTGATAATTGAAATCGGGTTGGGTATATATTTTGGATAAAAACGTACTTTTCTCATTTTCGCCAATACTCAAAACATTTACTTTTGATGGTTTTGAAATGGAAAAATAAAACGTATTGTCAAAAGCTAAGCTATTGTCATTTAAAGTTATATAACCATTGAATTCCGCTTTTGGAATGGTGAAACTTAAGGTTTGTTTGCGTTTGTTGAGTTTTAAAATGGCTTTGGCAATCAAGCTTTCGTTATTGAACATCGAAACCGGAATCGATTTTTCTTCTTCAAAATTTGAAGAAACGTTTACGCCAATTTCATAAAAATTCTCTAAAGATTGTGCTACAAAAACACTATCAATAGCAATGTTTTCGAGCTTTTCGGCTTCAGGAATTACGAAATACGTTTTGGTGTTTTCTGATACATTTGCTAACGATTGCGTTTTTAAACCTATAGCATCCGTAATTATCACAATATCTTTTTGGTTATTACTGTTGTGCGATTTGACTTTGGTTAGGGCATTTTCTAACGAAAAAGGAATGGCACTGTACGATAAGTTTTGCAGCTCTTTTTGTATGTTTTTTATCGAAGTATTCCAAAATTCCTCACTATTGGTGACAATAGATAACTGTACATTTTCGGGTGTTTTTTCGAGTAAATCTTGAACGGCACGTTTTAGTAGTTCACCCTTTTGTCCTTTGGCTTGCATACTAAAGGAATTGTCAAGTATAACATACAATTCGTTGTTTTTACTCTTGCTATCTTTGGCAGCGAAAAACGGTTGAGCAAAGGCTATAATTAAAGCAGTTAATAGTAATAGCCGAGTAGCAAGCAATAAGTATTTTTTGATTTTAGAACTTTTTCGGGTTTGAATCGAAAGTTCTTTAAGTAATTTTACGTTGGTAAAATATTCAATTTTAAATTTTCGAAGTTGAAACAAATGCACTAAAATTGGTATAACCAGTAAGAAAAGGAAATACAGAATTTCAGGATGTTTGAATTGCATTTGTGAAAAGGTTTGTCAAAAATACTATTTTAAGTTTAATGTTTAAAAGATTAGGAGTTTAATTTCGTCTCTTGTTCTTAAAAAACTCCTTATTGGCAATATAAATGGATTTGGTTACTTCACAAAATACAGTATCGCCCGTTTTATTAGTAATGTAAGTAACTTTTGGATGTTCAATTTCGTTGTTTTCTTTTACATTTTCAATAATCCTTTCAATTTCTGCTGCGGTAAATTCGAAAGAAGCATACATGGCTTCACGAGCAGGACGTTTGAACTGAATATGCGCACTTTTATCCCAAACGATATAGTCTTCTTTCAAAATATACATCAATTGAATCATGGGAATCGGATCGACAGAAGCAAATAAACTGCCTCCGAAAATAGAACCGACATAGTTTCTGTTTTTCCAATTTAACGGAATTCTAATTTTGACGGTATGCAAATCATCAGAAACCGAAAGAATTCGTGCCGTACTTCTTCTGTACATAGGAGAAAGATTGAAACCTACTTTAAACATCGTAGATTCTTTCATGAATTTTCGGGCAATTTTGGATAATTGTTGGTACATATTCTAAAAGTTGTTTTTCAAAGATAAAAAAAATCCTCAAGCGTACTTGAGGATTTTAGAGTATTAGGATTTTTGTTCCTTATTGAAATATACTAAGTAATAATACATTTGTTTTTCTTCGTCCCAGCCTTTTTCTACATACTTTTCGGCACTTTCAGGGTTAATAAAATCCAATTTGATTTGAATATTGGTATCCAATTCAATTACGTTTTTCATTTTACGTCGTGCATCGGTCACGGCAGCATTAGCAATAGGGAAGGTGGTTAAATCTTCAATACTGTATTTTTCGCCTTTGTCTACTTTGTAGTTTTTAAATTCTGAAATTAAATCAGGATTATCTATTACTTCATTCAAAAATAACGATTCTTCAAAGTTGTCATTCTTCGCAAAGTGATTTACCGCTCGATTCATAAACATTACTTCTTCTTTTTTGTCTTCTGCTGGTAATACCACGTCTTTGGCAAAATCTTGACAAAATTTCAAGTACTTTTTCGTCATGAAATTCTCATCTTGAAAAGCATCTACACTTAAGAAATGCTCTAACCAATAGCGGGCATCGTAACGATTGCTGTCTACTGTAAGAATTTTATATCCTTCTTCTTTTTTGTAATTGAAAATCAAACACCCTTTGTCCAAACGTTGTAAGTTGATTCCTTGTTGTAAAATCATTTCCAATTGGGTTTCTTTTTCTTCAAATTGGAGGAAATCGGATTTAATTTCACTTTTGAAAATTCCAATAGCATCACACGGTTTGTTATCTATAGACACATTGGTCAAATAAGCTACATATACTTCTCCGTTTTTGATGTGTGGATGGTTGGATTGCTCAAATAAATGCTGCGTAATTTTTTTAGAAATATCGTGTACATTGCTCGGATTGTTGAAAATCTCGGTAGTCAAGTTGTACATTTCATTGTATTCTAAATCGACGTCGTGCGCAAATTGGAAATAATTCTCTTCTTTATCTCTAAAAGGTTTGAAGAAAAATTCTTTCAACAAAGGCATGATCTCATCGTTTAAACCATACGGTTGTTCTGATAAGAAAATAGCTTCGTTGCGACTTTTGTTTCCTACTCGGTGAATAGAAAGATTGTCGATGTGGGTATTAAATAGGTTGATCATTTTTTAGTTGTTAGGCATAAGCCATTAGGCAATAGAAATCATTAAATTTTATAATCCAGTATTACAATAACTTCTTAATTCCAGTTTTCTTCGAATCCGTAATCTTCAAACGAGTCATCTCCTTCAAACATGTCTAAGTCGTCTTCGTCATAATCGTCTTCAAATTCGCTGTCAAAATCTCCTTTTTCAGCTTCAAATTCTTTATCTGGTGCACTGGCAGGCATAATTCCGTGAGAGAATAATAAATCAGGATAATTAACGCCAGTTTCTCTTTCTTCAACAGCAGCCAATTCCACAAAGAATGTCCACATGTTTAGGAAATCATACACATAAATCATTTTGGTATTTTCATCATCAAACATAGAAGACAATAGGTAATCGCCCATCGTTAAACCTTCGCCTGGATTATCGCCTGTATCAAACAACGGAATTTCTTCGTCTTGATTCCATTTGTCATCACAGGTATAAAAAGCGGCCATCTCTAATCCGTCAAATCCAAAAGCATTGACAATGGCATTATGTAAGTCTTCTAAAGAATCTTTTTCTTCAATAGCAATATCTCTAAAAACATCTTCTTCTGCGTCAAGAATGACTCTGAATTTATAAATCATAATCGTAATATTATTGAAAGATCAAAGGTAAAATTTAATTTCGATTTAGTATTTAGGAATTCTTTTTTGTTGATAAGATTTTAATTAGCTCTCATAGAATTCAATAGGAAGTCCGTCGGGATCTTCGATAAAGAAAAAACGCTTTTGGGTGTATTCATCGGTTCTGATTTCTTCTGCAATGATGCTAAGTGTACAGAAATATTCTCTGGTTTTTTCAAGGTTAGTTACTTCAAAAGCCAGATGACGTAAACCGGATGCTTCCGGTCTGGAAACTCTTTTGGGAGGATCTGGAAATGAAAATAATTCGATGGTATAGATTCCGTTGAGTGTTAGGTCTAGTTTGAAAGACTGGCGTTCCGCTCTGTATCTTTCTTGAATAATTTCCAAGCCTAAAATGGAAGTATAAAAGTGTTTCGACTTCTGATAATCGGAACAAATTAAAGCAATATGATGAATTTTACGGAGTTGTAGCATGTTCAGTTGCTTTTGAAATATGTAAAGCACAAACTAAAATCCAAAACAAAATACTGCCTTCAATAATTCGTTGAATTAATCCTTTATAGTCAGAATCGAGGTTTTGATTTAATACGACCACAAATACGAAGCTTAGAACAGCAACTATTAAACTGATATTAGAAAGAAGTGCACTATTACTCCATTTTCGAGAGGCAATTCCGAAGCCTAAAATAGAAATTGGGACTATTAAATAAGTTAGCATTCCGCTTAAATTATGAATTATTTGAGAAACACTTGGATTGACAAAATTGGGATTGCAACCGGCATCACAATTGAAAATACCGCAAATAATGGTGCCTAACCCGTAACCCAATCCGATACCAATCAAACTAAGTGTTTTAAGAGTTGATTTAGGAAAATATGCATTTGAAAAATAACCAAACAGGATAAAGCAAATGCCACTTGGAATATAACCATAAAAGCGAAGCGGGTCAGCATAAGGCGCATCTACAGCATACGATTCACTAATAAATTGTGATAGATGACTGTAATTTGGATATACAATTCCAGCTATTATTGTTGTTATGACAAATAAGATTACACCCAGTAATCCGAAATAAAAGGCATTTTTTTTCATAAAAAGGTTTTTAAAATTTTGTTTTGGCCAATTTTTCATGCTCTTCATTTACTTGCATTAGAGCTGCACTTGAATACCATGGCGTTAATTCAACATCAAATATTTTGGCTTGAACGGCCGGATCGGTTTCGACTAATTTTTGAGCTTCTTCTACAGTTTTACAATTGAAAATGAAAATACCTCTATAATTTTTGTCATTTTTCATGAATGGACCTGCTACTACTAACTTCTTTTCTGATGCTAATTTGTTGATGTTAGCCATATGACCTTCAAAATATTTTTGACGTTCTTCTTTGGTAGCTGTGGTGTTACTACCTGTTTTAAGGATGCAAAACACATAAGTTTTCATACCATAATCATCAGCTCCTAGTGCTGCGGCTAGTTTTTCATCATAAACTGATTTTTCTTGTGCTACCACTTGAAATGAGGTAAGTACTAAAAGAGTATACAGTAAGTTTTTCATTTTTTTGATTTAGTGATATTCAAATTTACAAATAAAGTTCGATTACAATTCATCTCCTAAAAATTACAATTCGGTCAACTTAAATTTTTTCCTTGATTAAGTTCCCCCAATTTTGAACTATCAAATTTCAACAAACCATGAAGACTATATTAAAAATTATCGTTTTATTTTCTGCCTTGCACTCGTTTGGCCAAACTAAAATTTCAGGAAAAGTAATCGACACCAAAGGAAAACCACTTTTTGGTGTTAATGTTTTTATTGAAGGAACTTACGACGGAGTTACCTCAAATGAAAGTGGTGATTTTACTTTTGAAACCACCGAGAAAGGTGCTAAAATACTAACTGCATCTGCATTAAATTATCAAGAAATAAAGATGCCGATTACTATTGAAGAGAATCTGCCAATTGTAATAAAAATGAGAGCGGAAATAAATGTATTAGATGCTGTCGTGATTTCGGCGGGTTCTTTTAAAGCAGGCGATAATAGTAAGTCGGCTTCTTTAAAAGCACTTGATATTGTGACTACGGCAGGTTCTGTGGGCGATATTGTTGGAGCGCTTAAAACCTTACCTGGAGCTCAAGTGGCTGGTGAAAGTGGCCGATTATTAGTACGAGGAGGGGAGAGTGATGAAACACAAACCTATATCGATGGGATTCGAGTGGCACAACCTTATGGTGCTACTGCTAATAATTTGCCTACTCGTGGCCGATTTTCTCCTTTTTTATTCAATGGAATGACCTTTTCTACTGGTGGATATTCGGCGGAATTTGGAGATGCGCTATCGAGTGTTTTACTAATGAATTCTATCAGCGAACCCGATCAAGATAAAACGGATTATAGTTTTATGTCGGTGGGTTTAGGAGTTGGAAGAACCAAAAAATGGGAGAAAAGTTCGTTGAGTTTCAATACAACCTATATCAATTTACAACCCTATCAATGGTTGGTTCCTCAAAAAGTGGATTGGAATAAAGCTTATCAAGGTATTTCTGGAGAAACAGTGTACAGAAGAAAATTTACAAATGGCTTGCTTAAAATTTATGGTGCTTTCGATTATTCTATTTTCGATTTGAATCAGGAAGACATCAATGTTGTAGATAAAGTTAGAATTAGTAATAAAAACAATAATTTCTACTTCAATTCTTCCTATAAAGGGAAGTTTGGCTCGGGTTGGACCTTGCAAACAGGATTGAGCTTAGGACTTAACTATGTTACGATGGGAATTGATAAAGATGCATTAAAAAATGACGAAGTTGCATCACACTTGAAGCTGAAATTGGATAAAAAGATTTCTAATAAGATTAAGATGTCCTTTGGTAGCGATTACTTCAGAACCAATTTTGATGAAAATTACACCCCTTATTTAGACAAAAGTGTGGCTTCCGAATATCAAAGTAACATCGTAACATTTTTTGCAGAAAGTGATTTTTTGTTTTCTCAAAAATTTGCAACCAAAGTGGGTGTTCGTACGATGTATAATGATTTGTTGCAAAAATCTGTGATTGAACCAAGAGTTTCATTGGCTTTCAAATCATCTCAGAACGGACAATTTTCATTGGCGTATGGCGATTTTCATCAAGCACCAAAACAAGAGTATTTGAAATATTTTAAAGCATTCGATTTTGAAAAGGCACAGCATTACATTTTGAATTATACCTACAGCATACACAAAAGAACTTTGCGCACTGAATTGTATTATAAGGATTACGATAATCTGGTAAAATTTGATAGTGCATTTCCTGTATTTAATAGTAATTACAACAATAATGGATTTGGATATGCCAAGGGATTAGATGTTTTTTGGAGAGATAATAAAACAATTAAAAATGTTGATTATTGGTTGTCTTATTCTTACATAGATAGTAAACGAGATTATAGAAATTATTCAGCCGAAGCAACACCAAGTTTTATTGCCAAACATACAATTTCATTAGTTGGTAAGTATTGGATAAACGATTTAAAATCACAAGTTAGTCTGACAAATACATTCGCTTCCGGCCGACCGTATAATAATCCAAATGAAATACAATTTATGAATGGAAAAACGAAAAACTATAATGATTTAAGTGTTGCCTGGTCGTATTTAGTATCACAACAAAAAATCTTATTCTTTTCGGTGTCGAATGTTTTAGGAAGAAATAATGTGTTTGGTTATCAATATGCTAATTCACCTGATTTAGCAGGGCAATACCAACGTCAAGCGATTGCTCAACCCGCTAAACGATTCTTTTTTGTAGGCTTCTTTTGGACCATTAGTTCCGATAAAAAAGCCAATCAGTTGGATAATTTATAGTTTTATAACTTTTCATCGGTTTTTTATGTAGTTACATCGAGTAATTGTTTTTTTGAAAAATTGAAAATTAATATTACTTATTTTTAGGTTGATAACTAAAAATCCAATCTATGAAAAAAACTACTCTATTATTTGTATTCGCGATATTAGCGGTACAGTTCGCATTTGGTCAAGTAAATAATGTTGTATCAGCTCCTATTGGTACAACTACAACTCAAGTACGTGCGCCAAATGGTTTATCTACTTATGCTTTTTTGAGAGCTTCTTCAATAGTATTGGCATCCGAATTGACTTCTATTCCTGCTGCTACTTCATTAAATTCATTTGGTTTAATAACTACTGCAGGCTCAGATGTTCCGGTAACAGGAACATTAACTGTTTACATGCAAAACTCTGCTGATGTAACCTTTACAAAAGGTACAAGTTGGGCTACTATTATTACAGGAATGACTCAAGTATATTCAGGTTCATATACTATTCCAGCAAGTGCTACAAATATCGATTTAACTTTAACAACACCTTTTACCTATACAGGTGGTTCAGTTTATGTTGCCTATGATTTTTCAAGTGCAGGGCCATATTCAACTACACCAGCTACCTATTCTGCTAATAATTCCTTAGCAGGAGGTTGTGTTTCTGCTAATAGTGCTACTGTAGCTCCAACAACTTTAGGATCAACTGCTTTTCGACCTGCTATGCGTTTTGGTTTTCCGAACCCTTATTCAAATGATGTTTCTGTAGAAACTATAAATACTTTAGGAAATGTGGCAACAACTTTAGGTCTTCC
The DNA here is from genome assembly GCF_004122165.1 of Flavobacterium amnicola. Classification (GTDB taxonomy): domain Bacteria; phylum Bacteroidota; class Bacteroidia; order Flavobacteriales; family Flavobacteriaceae; genus Flavobacterium; species Flavobacterium amnicola. The sequence continues at coordinate 232,201 of NZ_SBKO01000002.1, read as the reverse complement.
AGTGCCAGTATCAGCTCTAATAAGAAATAAAAGTAATACAACCTTGACCAATATTAATGTTAGTGCAAACATGACGGGAGCCAATTCTTATGCAGACTCACAAAACATTGCTTCTTTGGCAGCTGGTGCTTCAACGACTGTAAATTTTGCAAATTGGACTCCAACTGCATTGGGAGCGAATGTTTTGAGTGTGACTGTACCTGCAGATCAGCTTGGTTCGAATAACGCTTTTAATTTTAATATTGCAGCTACTTGTTTTACATCTGGAGCTGCGCAAAACCCAGTGACTTATTCAGGTTCAGTAGGTTTTAATACAGGTTCTGGTATAATTGCTACACCTATTCAAAATTCTGTTGCTTCCTCAATTTCGGGAGCAAATGTAGCTATTTCATTACCTGTCCAATCTGTAGGTAATAATGTGTTTGGTGTACTCCTAAACAATGCTGGTGCAATTTTAGCTCAGAGTCCTAATTTAACGATTGCAAATGGTGATTTAGGGACTATTAAAACATTTACTTTTCCTACCCCGGTTTCGGTTGCAGCAAATCAATTGGTGTATGTAGGATTAGGACAAAGTGCTAATGCTACAACGGGTTATTTTCCTGTCGGGGCATATCCTAACCCTAATTTAACTACTCCCTACTATACAACTGCTATTACTGGCGGAGCTTTAGCCTTAGTAGCTACAAATTTAGGGCAATTGGGTATTGAAGCTAATTTTTCAGGCTCTTGCTCTTTGAGCATTGATGAAGTTGCTTTTAGAGATAAATTGATTATCTATCCAAACCCTGCTAATAATATTCTAAATATTAAGTTTGGTTCTTTTAGGGATAGTGTAAATCTTGAAGTATACAATACTCTAGGTCAAATTGTACTTCCCGCTCAAAAAGTATTTAATGATACTTATGAACTAAATGTTTCGTCATTAAATAAAGGGGTATATTTTTTAAAAGTGAGTAATAACAAGGAAATGAGCAATTTAAAATTTACTATCGAGAGATAATTTTTTTAAGAATAATTTTAAAACCTGAGGTATTACTTCAGGTTTTTTTTTGCCTTTAATAAGCTGATTAATCGCCATTTTTATATAAAACAACAATTCATCCATCAAAATTGACAGTTCGGTAAGTATAAATTTTTTAACGAGTACAACCGAAGTAATTTTGGTTCAGAAATAAAAACAAAAAGTTTCAATCATTAACTAAATTAATAACAAATTAAAATCAAAAATTATGGTACGATTATTTACAACAGCAGTTTTATTATTTTGTTCAGCAGTATTTGGACAAGCGAAATTTGAAGAAGGTATGGGGAAAGCCTTAGGTATGTGGCAATCGGGTCAAGCAACAGAAGCATCGGCATTATTTGAAAGAATTGCTTCAGTTGAAAAAGCCAACTGGTTGCCAAACTATTATGTTGCTATGATTAACACAGTGGAAGCTTTCAAACCTGAAAATCGTGAAAAAGCAACTTCTTTAATCGAAAAAGGACAAAACGCATTAAACAACGCAAAATTAGTAAGTCCAACCAATGCCGAAATCAATGTGATGCAAGCTTTAATTTATACCGCTATATTGGTCCAAGATCCAATGAGTAACGGAATGAAATATTCACCTTTAGCAATGGCTGAATATGGAAAAGCATTAGCCATTGATTCTAAAAATCCTAGAGCTGTATTTGGAAAAGCAGAATTTGAATTAGGGGGTGCGAAGTGGTCAGGTGCAGATACAAAGCCATTATGTGCTGAAATTAATCGTTCATTAGAACTTTTTACTAACTTTAAACCAGAAACGCAATTTCATCCGAATTGGGGATTAGACAGAGCGCAACAAGCAGCTGCAAATTGTAAATAATTGTTCTCTAAAGTTATAACAAACAAAAAACAAAATCATGGAAAATCAAGATCAAAACAATAACAAAAAATGGAACAGTGTAGGTAACGGTATCTTTATCGGCTGTATGTTCGTTGGATTAGGAATTGGGATGTACTTTGATAAAACTTCAATAGGTGTACTAGTGGGTATGGGTATTGGGTTTATAGCATCATCGATTGCAAAATCAAAGTTATAATAGCTAAACTTCAAAAAATAGTATCAAAGCAATGAAAATAACAATCAAAGAAATTTTAAAAGTATTCCTAATTGGGTTTATCATTTTTATAGTTATTCAGTTAATTAATTTGGCTTTTGGAAATCAGATAGCACTAAATAGCAGACTGATACAGGGATTGTTATACACATTGCTTTATACTTTTACATTGGGCTATGCCAACAAAGCAGTTTTTGTTTACCTGGATAAAGTTTTTGAAGCGAATCGGTTTTCAGTAAAAAGAATCATTATTGGATTTTTAACCTCATTTGTGGTTTCCTTGATGGTAATTTTCTGTCTAAGAATTATTGAAGATGTGATTATTGAGCACAAAAGTTTTTCAGAATTCCTAACTAACGAGCAACCTGCCAATTATGTAGTAGCAATAATTATAACATTCATCGTTTCAATTTCGCTATATGCCTTTCATTTCTATCGAGCTTATCAAGATAGTAAGCTAAAAGAACAGAAAGTAATCGCAGGTACAGCTTCGGCGAAATTTGAAAGCTTGAAAAATCAAATTGATCCACATTTTCTATTTAATAGTTTAAATGTATTAAGTTCTTTAATCGAAGAAAATCCAGATAATGCACAGAAGTTTACTACTTCATTGTCTAAAATTTATCGCTATGTCTTAGAACAAAAAGATAAAGAGCTAGTTTCAGTAGAAGAAGAATTGAGTTTTGCCAAGACGTATATGAATCTATTAAAAATGCGATTTGAGAATAGTATTACCTACGATTTGCCAGATGATTTTGATAATATTGAAGCCCGTGTGGTACCACTTTCATTGCAACTTTTATTAGAAAATACAATCAAACACAATGTGGTAAGCGAGCAAAAACCGTTGCATATTAAAATTTTTATCGAAAATAATTATTTGATCATTCAAAACAACTTGCAAAAGAAGGAAGTGCTTCAAGATCGTCAAGGTGTTGGCTTGCAAAATATTGTGAATCGTTATGCTTTAATTTCTGAACGTAAAGTATTAATTGAACAAAATCAGGAGTTTTTCATTGTAAAAATTCCAATATTAACAAAACAAATTGCCTTTATGGAAACGCAAAATATATATAACGAAAATATGGCTTTTGTAAAAGCGAAAGAGCGAGTAGAAAAGCTGAAAGGTTTTTACGGAAATTTAATCTCCTATTGTACAGTTATTCCAATTTTAGTCATTATCAATTTAAACACATCATCAGGATTTCAATGGTTTTGGTTTCCGATGTTAGGCTGGGGATTTGGGGTATTAATGCACGCTTTAGAAACTTTTGGCTATGGAAAGAATTGGGAGGAACGTAAAATACAGGAACTCCTTGAAAAAGATAAGAATAACAATAAATGGAAGTAGTGATGCAGTACAATAACACAACCGAACAAATTGCACTGGATATAGCAAAAGAGAGAGTAAAACGAATGAAAAAGTTTTACAACCACTTATTTATTTTTATGATTGGTTTGATACTTTATGTTTCGAAAAGGTATTTTGGAGCGCCTTTGAACTTTTTCCCGATAAAACATCTCAACGAAACAGTCATGTGGTGTTAGACATTTATTATTGGAATACAAGGTGTAAAACTGTTTATTATTGAAAATGTTTTTGTCAATAAATGGGAAAAAAATCAAATTCTGAAAATAATGAATAACGATAATGCTGAAAAGCAAAAGGAAAGTAATTATGGAAAATTTAAATAACAAAATCGAATACGAAAAATACCAATTAGCAAAAAAGCAAGTAGAGGAAATAAAAGGTTTTTATTCTCATTTAGTGGTTTATATTTTGGTGATGGGATTACTTGTTTTTATCAATTTGAAATACACACCAGAACATTTATGGTTTATTTATTCAATGGCGGGTTGGGGATTAGGTGTTTTAGGTCACGCTTCCAAAGTATTTAATTGGTTTCCGTTTATGGGGAAAGATTGGGAAGCGCGAAAAATTAAACAATTTATGGAAGAAGAAAAGAACAATACTAAATCTTAGTAAAATGAATCCACATGAAGAAATAAAATATCAGGAAGCGGCTAGAAAAGTCAAAAAAATGAGAGCTTTTTATTCGCATTTATTTGTTTACATCCTATTTAATACTTTTATAATTGCAATTAAAACCCAACGTATTGACGAAGGAGAAACCATATGGCATGCTTTTAAAGTTCCATTTTGTTGGGGAATTGGATTAGTATTACACGCTTTGAGAGCATTTGATAAGATTCCTTTTTTAGGCAACGATTGGGAACAAAGAAAAATCAATGAAATTTTAGAAAAAGAAAATCCAAATAACACTAGAAAGTAATGAACACACAAGACGAAATAAAATACCAAGAAGCTCAAAAAAGAGTCAAAAAAATTAAAGGTTTTTATACTCACGCAGCAATCTATCTATTGGTGAATATCATGATTGTGATAATTAACATTCAAAATTTAGAACCAGGAGAAAGTTATTTTAAACTAGAAAACTTTTTTACGGCTTTCTTTTGGGGACTTGGATTGTTAACTCATGCTTTGTCGGTATTTTTACCCAATATAATTTTGGGCAGTAATTGGGAAGAAAAAAAGATCAAAGAATTAATGGAAAAAGACAAGCAAAATAAATGGGAATAACTTCGAGAACCTCAGTTACCTTCGTCAATAATCAGTTACTTTGTCTGAGATAATTTGTTGCTTGAGGCACTCGAAGGCAACATAAAGTTAACATCAAAAATAATAATTAGTAAACATCTAAATTTTTTTAATGAACATCATAATCATAGAAGACGAAAAGCCTGCGGCACGATTATTACAACGAAAAGTAGAAAAATTAGGATTGCATGTTAGCAACATGTTGCATTCGGTGGAAGAATCTATCCAATGGTTTCAAAACAATGCCCATCCCGATTTGATTTTCTTAGATATTCAATTGTCTGATGGTTTGTCGTTTGAAATTTTTGAAGCCATTGATATTAAAAGTGCTGTGATTTTTACCACTGCCTATGATGAATATGCGTTACGTGCTTTTAAGCTGAATAGTATTGATTATTTATTAAAACCGATTGATGAAGATGATTTGGAAATTGCGGTGAAAAAATTCAAAGCTAGAACACAAACCACCTCCAACTTATCACTCGATTTTGAAATGATCAAAAAGATGTTGGTCAATCCAATCGATAAAAACTATAAAAAACGTTTTACTGTCAAAGTCGGACAACAGTTAAAACTAATCAACATAGAAGAAGCCGAGTGTTTTTACAGTCAAGACAAAGGGACCTATTTGCATACCTATGATAATCGTGATTATTTACTCGACGGTACCTTAGAACAATTGGAAATTGACTTGGACCCGAAAGAATTTTTCCGAGTGAGCCGAAAATTTATCATTCCACTGAAAGGAATTAAGGAAATTCAAGTACATACGAATTCCCGTTTAAAAATCGTTTTACCGACCTATAAAGAGGATGAAGTAATTGTAGCTCGAGAGCGTGTGAATGACTTTAAAGAATGGATTGGATAAAAATTTATTTATTCAATCGATGTAAAGTAAAGGTCATTGCCGTTAGCAAAAAGAATGCGACCACTTGATGTGCCAAACCCAACCAAAGTGGGACATGTAACAACAAGGTCAAAACACCTAACGTAAATTGAACAAAAACAATCAGAACTAAAGCATTCAATCCTTTTTGCTGTGTAGACGTTAAACTAAATTTTTTACTTTGAAAAAAGAGATATAAAATTAAACCAACCACTACATAAGCCATGGTTCGATGTACAAATTGTACACCACTTTTACCTTCAGTAAAACGTAACAGCCAAGACTCCTTTTCGAGTGCAATGCTTTCGTGAAAAAACTGTCCGTCACTCATTAAAGGCCAATGGTTATGAATCATTCCTGCATTTAAACCAGCCACAAAACCACCATAAATGATTTGAAGAATTAATACTATCAAGGCAATTCGCGCAATTTTACGTAAAGGAACTATTACAGTATTTGTTTCAGGATATATCAAGTCTAAGGCTACCCAAAGTGTATACGCAAAAGTGATAAAAGCAAAGGTTAAGTGCAATGCCAATCTAAAATGACTTACATCTGGATTGTCTACTAATCCACTTTTAACCATAAACCAACCAAAGAAACCTTGTAAAGCACCCATTCCGAGTAAAACACAACATTTTTGAATGGTTTGTTGGTCTAGTTTCTTTTTAATTAAAAAATAGAAAAATGGAATAATGAAAACCAAACCAATAATTCTTCCAATAAATCGGTGGAACCATTCCCAGAAATAAATGTATTTATAATCATTCAAGTTGAAGCCGCCTTCTTGGTACTGGTTGATTTTTTGATATTCTGGAAATTGTTTGTAAGCCTCAAAAGCTTTTTCCCATTTTTCTTCCGTTAGAGGAGGAAAGGTATCGGTAACCAAATGCCAATCGGTCATCGATAAACCTGAATTGGTTAAGCGTGTAATGCCGCCCACAACCACCATTATAAAAACCAATACACAACCTGTAAGTAACCAAATAATAACCGATTTATCTTTTTTCATGGTTCAATTAAATTATTTTACTTTTTTCAATCCTAATTTTTCAGCACGTTTCAATACAAAATTAAAAGCGGCTTGGTATTCATTTGGAATTTCGCCTTCTAAAATGGCTTCTTTTACCGCTTCTTTTAAAACTCCAATTTCTCGAGAAGGTTTTAATCCAAAAATCTCCATGATTTCCTCTCCCGAAATAGGAGGTTGAAATTCGCGTACACGGTCACGTTCTTCGACTTCAACGATTTTCTCGCGTACGATTTTGAAATTATTATGGTACTTCTGAAATTTCTTTGGATTTTTGGTCGTGATATCGGCTTCGCAAAGTATCATCAAGTTTTCAACATCTTCACCGGCATCAAAAATTAAGCGACGCACCGCACTATCAGTGACAATATCTTCCGATAATACAATCGGACGCGAACTCATCATGACCATTTTTTGAACAAACTTCAATTTTTGATTGAGTGGCATATGCAAACGTTCAAAGATTTTCTTAGCCATTTTACCACCTAAGAATTCATGTCCGTGAAAGGTCCAACCTTGCTTTTTGTGAAATTTTTTGGTGGGTGCTTTTCCAATATCATGTAGTAAGGCGCTCCAACGCAACCAAACATCATCGGTATTGGGACAAATATTATCGACTACTTCAAGAGTATGGTAAAAATTGTTTTTATGAGTATGTCCTTCAATTTCTTCTACGTTATTTAACGCCGTTAATTCGGGTAAAATGAGCTCCAATAAACCTGATTGAAATAATAACAAAAAGCCAATTGATGGTTTTGAAGAGAGAAGAATTTTATTCAATTCGTCAACAATACGCTCACCAGAAATAATTTTGATTCGTTCTTTGTTTCGGGCAATTGCTTCAAAAGATTCGGCTTCTATTTCGAAATTTAGTTGCGATGCAAATCGAATTGCACGCATCATTCTTAGTGGATCATCACTATAGGTAATATCTGGATTTAAGGGCGCACGAATGATTTTATTTTCCAAGTCGGAAACCCCATCAAAAGGATCGACTAAATCTCCAAAATTGTTTGTATTTAATGAAAAAGCCATCGCATTGATGGTGAAATCTCTGCGGTCTTGGTCGTCTTTTAACGATCCGTTTTCGACTACAGGATTTCGACTTTCAAAATGGTAACTCTCTTTACGAGCGCCTACAAATTCGATGTCCATGTCATCATAGCGTAACATCGCAGTGCCATAATTTTTAAAAACTTGTACTTTCGGATGGTGAGGAATCAGTTCCGAAACTTTCAAAGCCAAATCGATCCCACTTCCAACAGCAACAATGTCGATGTCTTTTTTGTGATCACGTTCCAATAAAATATCACGCACAAACCCACCAATAACGTATGTTTCTACATTAAGTTGGTTAGCAGATTGAGCGATTATCTCGAAAATTTTATGTTTTAAATGTTGCTTGTAGTTCATTTTAATTGAGCCACGAATACACGAATATTTTATAATACAATTCGCTTGTATTCTAAATTATCTTTTGTGAAATTGGCTAAAATAGCTAAGTTATTATTTGATATTTTTAAATAATTAATACATTGTGCAATATGTGCATCAATAATAGATTCACAAGACTTTATTTCGAGAATGATTTTGTCAAAAACTACAAAATCTGCATAGAATTTGTGCTTTAAAATTGTTTCTTTATAGTTTACAGCAAATTCTTTTTCTCTCTAGAAAGTTATAGAATGGTTTTTTAACTCATATTCAATAGCATCTTTGTATACAATTTCTGAAAATCCACTCCCTAATTGATTGTGAACTTCAAAAAGAATCCCCATTAATTTATAGCTCTCTTCTTGATGAATTATTCTTGGCATTTATTCGTGTATTCGTGGCTTTAATTTTTTATTTACGTATTACCTTCACTTGACAATCGTTTGTTAATTTGATAATGGTGGAAGGTTTGTCGCAAATTTTGTCGTGATGCAAATTTACTACATAGTCGACACCTTTTATAATTTCGGGTGAAATTTCTTTAAAAGATTTTGGTGTTGGCTGTCCAGAAATATTTGCAGAAGTCGACACCAATGGTTTTTTCATTCGTTCCATTAGTTTAAAACAGAACGGATCCTTTACAATTCGCATACCGAGTGTTTTGTCTTCGGCAATAATATTAGCTGCCACATTTCGAGGATTATCCAATATTAAAGTGGTTGGTTTTTCAGATAAATCGAGTATTTGCCAAGCCACTTCAGGAACTTCTTTGAATACATTGTAGAGCATTCGGTCACCATTCATTAAAACAATCATGCTTTTAGATTCTTCGCGTTGTTTTAACGCATATATCTTTTTTATAGCTTCCGGATTACTCGCATCGCAACCAATTCCCCAAACGGTATCCGTAGGGTAGAGGATGATTCCACCATTCTTGATAACTTCAAAAGCGTTGTGTACTTCAGTATTGATATCCATTCTTTTTTTTGACAAAAATACTTCAAATTGAGGTCAAAAAAACGAAAAAATGCTATTTTTCTTGGCTTTAAAACTATTATCTTTGGACACTTTAAATTTGATGCGTTTTGAAAAATGAATTACCATTAGTAAGTATTGTTTGTCATACTTTCAATCATGAAAAATATTTAGAAGAGACAATTAAAGGATTTTTAAATCAAAAAGTTGACTTCCCGATAGAAATTATTATTCATGATGATGCTTCAACCGATTCAACAAGAGCTATTATTAATAAATATGCACTTGAATACCCCAATTTGATAAAATGTATTTTTCAAGAGACCAATGTGTATTCCAAAAAAATTAATATTTGGGCGAATTATACCTTTCCAAGCGCTGAAGGAAAATATATTGCAATCTGTGAAGGGGACGATTATTGGAGTGATGAAAATAAATTACAAGAGCAGGTAAATTTTTTAGAGCAAAACGATAATTTTTGTATTTGTTGGACAAATTATGTCACCAAAACAGGAAATACATATGGTGAAAGTAATTTGATGGTTTTTGATGATTATTTCAAAGTTGATTTGAATAATATTTTTGATCCGTATTGCACCTTGACTTTAACAAGTGTTTTTAGAAAGGATAGACTAGATTTAGAAAAGTTGAATTCGTTGAAGCATTTTAAGGACAATTCGTTATATCTATTATTGCTTAAAAATGGAGATGGAATGTTTATAAACAAAAAGACATCCGTTTATAGACAACACGAAGGTGGCGTTTTTTCATTAAAGTCCTATTTTTTTCAGCAGTATAGCTCCTATATCAATATCAAAGAACTCTACGATTTAGATACCGATTTTCAAAACGAAAATATTAAAAATACCTTACGAAATTTAATAAGAAATGCTGCTTTAGATGCTGTAGATATCTATTTTAAAAATAAATCAGAATTCACTAAAGAAATGAAAGGGGTTATTTGGAAATATTTCTCCTCCCTATCATTTAAATTAAAAGTTAGGTTTATAAAATTGATCCTTAAAAAAATGTTTAAAAAAAAGTAACTTTTTAAAAGGGTAAAGGTTCCCTTACTTTTTTTAACACAGCTGGAACACCTGCAACCATACAATTATCAGGCACATCTTTTGTAACAACTGCACCAGATGCAACCACGACATTTTTACCAATTTTTATTTTTGGCAGAATAGTTGCGTTCATTCCAATTATGGTATGACTTCCAATTTGACAATGACCACCAATATTTACGCTTGGAGTCAATTCAGCAAAATCGCCAATAATAACATCATGTCCAACCATAACCTGTTTATTGATTAAACAGCCAATCCCAATTTTTACATTGGAAGTGATAATTGCATCGGTTAAAACATTTGCGCCTTTGCCAATTTCAATTCCATAATAACCGATTTTAGCAAAAGGACTTATTACAGAAGTTAATTCACCACCATATTCAATAAATTTTTGGGCCAATTTATATCGTAGCAACGGGTTGCCAATTCCGATTGTAAATTCTTTCGAAACGGTACTAAAATAATGAATGGCTTCTTCTGGAGTTTTTAATATTGTAAAAAGCCCATATAATTTATCTTCAATATCAGCATTAACATCATCATAAAAAACTAAATTATCAAGGCTATTATTTTGATGAAAAATCTCCAACATTTCTTTAGCGAATCCTTTCGCACCAATGACTAACATAGGTTAATTATATTACTGATTAATTTCAATTCATTTTCGGTTAATCCTGTATACAATGGTAAACATAAAATTCTTGAAGCGATAGATTCAGAAATTGGCATCGTTTCTCCGTTTACATATTCAATCGTATTTAAAGAAGGGTAGAAGTACCTTCTGGGAAATATATCCGATTGATTCAGTTGCTGTTGTACTTTTAATAATTGATCTTCGGAATTAAAAATAACTGGGAAATAGCTATAATTCCATTTTGTATTTTCTCTGATTTTCATAGTAGAAAGCGCTTCAAAATTTAAATTATTTAGGTAATATTCTACTACTTTTTTTCGCTCATTAAAAATATAATCCAAATTATCAAAGACGGCTAAACCCATTGCTGATTGAAGCTCTGATATTTTGGCATTAATTCCCAAGCCATGAAAATCTAAAGGGCCATTATGCCCAAAATTATGACTATAAAATAGTTTTTGATATAGCGCTTCGCTGTTGCAAAACATAGCACCACCTTCACCCGTGTGAAATATTTTGGTCGCATGAAAACTGCAAGTGCTAACATCTCCGTAATTAAATATGGAAGCCTCTTTATAAGTAACACCGAAACAGTGCGCGGCATCATAAATAACGGCTAAATTGTGTTTTCTTGCTATTTCCTCAATTTTTTCAATATGACATGGATTTCCAAAAACATGTGTCGCTAAAATGGCAGTAGTTTTAGGGGTAATAGCAGCTTCAATTTTAGATTCATCAATCGATAAGTACTCCGGATGAATATCAACAAAAACGGGTTTGCAATTTTCCCAAATGATTGCTGAAGTAGTAGCAACGTATGAAAAAGGTGTGGTAATTATTTCTCCTTGATTTCCTAAAAGTTTTAAGGCAATTTGTAAAGGGATTGTACCATTATTGGTAATGATAATATTGTTGATAGCATACGTATCTTTTATTCTTTTTTCTAACTCGAGTGTGAGTTCACCTCTATTGGTAAGCCAAACTTTATTCCATGCTCGATCTAAATAATCAAGGTAGGCTTGTTTTTCAGGTAAAAATGATTTTGTTACGGGTATCATACTAGAGGGAATTTATATGGTAGAATTGAAAAAATGGAGTTTAAACAATTTTTTCTTTTCTCTAAATGTTAATTTATGATTGAATTTTTTTGAAGTTTGATATAATTCTTTTGCTAAAAATCGATTTTTTGTTTGTTTGACAATCAAGTACCATTTACTAAAAATCACTTCATTAAAATGCTTGGCAGGATAGATGTTATTTATTTTATTCTGTTCAAGGATGCGATTAAAGAATGTTGAGATTTGGCTATCAGAAAGTGCATCAAATGAATTTTGAATAAACGAAAAAGGAACGGCTAATTCGTCTTTACTCAATCCAAATCGTTGGTATAAATACGCTAGAATATCTAATTCGCCAACTAAAATGCCATCTTTTTTAGTTTTTGATATACCTAGGTTGTGCTCTCTGTACTGAGTAATGTACTCAGGAATATTTGCCATTTTATGATGGATGGAAATACGAGAAAAAAGTCCAAAATCTTCTGCCAGTCCACCATTAACGGTGGTATAACCTCCTGCTTGCAAAGCAATTTCTTTTCGATACATTACCGAAGAATGAATGAACTGATTGTTAAAAAGCATAGCAATTGAAACCAAATTTTTATTGGTCTCTGGCATGATTTTATGTCCAAAAACAGTTCCATTTTCATCGATCATGATTCCCCAAGTCCCACAAACGGCAATATCTGGGTTGGCTTCCAGAAAATTATATTGGGTTTCCAATCGGTTCGACGTGCATAGGTCATCACTGTCTAGTACTGCAACATATTCTCCAAATGCTTCTTGTAAACCTCTATTTCGGGTAAAAAGAACACCACTGTTTTTTTCATTGTGAATTAAACGAATTCTACTATCTTGGAAGGATTCGACAATAGAAACACTTCCATCGGTAGAACCGTCGTTAATAACGAGTAATTCAAAATCTTGAAAGGTTTGGTTTAAAACACATTCTATAGATTCCTTAATATATTTCTCACCATTGTAAACCGTCATTACAACGGTTATCTTAGGATTAGTCATTGTTTTTATTTTTAAACTTAGCAGCTAATTTTTTATACCAAATGTTGTTGTATTTCTTTTTGAAATGCTTCAAATGATAAGTTGTATTGATTAAAGATGTTAAATCTAATCCATTTTCACAATAAAAATCGTAATGTTTATTATAAATGTACAGTCTCGATAAATCGGAATTATTATTAACATTCATATTATCTGAAAGGGAAGACTTATTAAAGCGTTTTCGGTAATAGTACATCGTTTCGGGAATTTTATAAACACCACCATAGGTTTTGATGATACGAATCCATAATTCCCAATCTTCTGTAAAGGTTAATTGTTCGTCAAAATTACCAACGGCGTGAAAAACGTCTTTTTTGATTACGGCAAAAATAGGAATGGAATTGTATTTTAGAAAATCTTGTAAATTATATTCCGATAATTCCCATTTTCCAATTTCAGCGCCAAAAAACTCAGCATCGGCATAGACAATGTTAATGGCTGGATTTTCGTTAAGCACTTTTACGGCTTTCTGGACATAGTTTTCATGAATTAAATCGTCAGCATCTAAAAACAATAAAAAGGTTCCTCTTGCTAGTTGTGCCCCTTTATTTCTAGCTACTGAAGGACCAGCGTTATCTTGAAAATGATAACTGATGGTTAACGGACTAGAATTTTGATATTCTGAAACTATTGATTTTAAATCATCCGAAGAGCCGTCGTCTACAATAATAACTTCAATATTTTGATAAGATTGCTTTTCTATCGATTGTAAAGTTTCAATAATGGTCTCGGCATTATTGAAGGATGGAATTATTATGGAAACTAATTGATTCATAATTAAAATAAGATCGCTATTTTTTTATTGATTTTATCCAAAATATACCAAACCACAAATGTACCAAGTACTACAATTAAAAACTTCAGATAATAAGAGAAATACGACACCGATTGGTATTTTTTAAAGACTTCCAATATAATATAAAAGTGAATAAGGTAAAACCCTAAAGATAAGGTTGAAGGAGTGCTATATTTAAATTGTTGCTTTAAATTAGTTACCCAAGAAAAAATTAACATGGATAATGGTAACGGCAAAATAAAAATATTGAATATAGAGGAATTAATACCCATGTAATAAAAAGATTCAGCGATCAATAATACTAATAAAGGTAGTAAAAGAAACTTATACTTTTTGGCATCTTTCATCCATAAATTATGAGAAACACCAATTAGTAAGTACGGAAAAGCATAAAATAAAAAATTTCTAGAAGTCCCAATACCATAAAAAATATTAAAATAGATTGGATTTGTAACCAATTTTAATTCGAAAATCACTTGCAACAAGTAGCCGATACTAATTAAAAAAACGCCTAAAATTAATTTATTAATATCCGAAAGTTTTCGAGTGAAATAAATTAAAAATAGAGCCAGACAGGTGGCGATTAAATACCATAGATGCCCAATGCCATAAAATAAATCGGAAATAAATCGTAAAGTAGAAATGGCATTTAGCTTGAAAAAATCATATTCAATCTTAAAATAGAGTAATTGCCAAACAATGAATAAGATGAACAATTTTTTGGCGGTTTTTTTGATAAAATTCAAATCATGAATTTTGGCACTTATAAAATAACCAGTAATCAATAAAAATAGAGGTAAGGTAAGTCTGGCCAAGCCTTGAATCATATAAAAAACATAGCTTTTACTTCCTTCAACTTCAGTGGTTGGAAAAATATGTGCTGCCACAACAAAAAGGCTCAAAACAATCTTTAATAGATCTATATTGTTATTTCTAGAATTACTTTTTGACATCAGTTATTGGATTTTTCTTTTTTTGGTAACTCTGTCTAGTAATAATAAAGCTGAATATCGTAAGGGATAGTCTTTTTTGAATCGTTCGGATGTCGATTTAAAATCATTTAAAATGTCATTTTTAGCCTTTACTATTAAATCTTTTTGATGGGTAATATGCTCTAGGAGAGCCGTATTTCTATCATAATTTTTTTTCAACTTCTTCAAACGACGTTTGTAAGCAATGAACGATTTAAATTCGGTTAATGTATAACTTGAAATTAATTGCTTTTTAATTTTTTCTGTTTTAGAATAGGAAATGCCTCCCACCTGTTGGTTGGAATGCACACGATAATTAAAATATTTTTCATTCAAAAAAGCAAAAGAATTTAATCCTGTAGCAACGGTAGCAATCCATTCGTCATGATGATAATCTTTTAAAGTGGGAAACGGTAAGATTTCGGACACAATCGTTTTTCTAAATGCCATTGCGGCACCGGTCACAAAATTTCCAACTTGGGTAATAAGCTTGAAATAATCAAAGGAAACTTGCTCTTCTTTTAAAAACCCTGGTACATCCCAAATGGTATACAAATCTAAAATGTTCGAATTGTCATCCATGCAAAAACCATTGGAAGCAATTGTTGTAATGTTCGGATTTTCTTTAAAAAAACGAATATAATTTTCCACTTTATTCGGCATCCAACTATCATCTTGATCGGATAAAAAAATGATATCACCGGTACATAATGAAATCGCTTTTTCAAAGTTTTTCACACTCCTTAAATTCACCTCATTAATAAATAATGAAATTACAGAAGGGAATTTAACCTGATATTCTTGAATTATAGCAATAGTATTGTCGGAAGAGCGATCATCACAAATGATAATTTCGTCAATCTTTAAGGTCTGATTAAAAATTGAATCTAATTGTTCTCTTATGTATTTTTCACCGTTATATGTGCAAAAAGCAACAGATGTTTTCATAAAAACAAGAATTGTAAGGCTAATTTATTGATGGCAAAAGTACGGAATTCACTTGAAATAACATTCTTTCGTTTGTAAAGGCTTGCATTAATTGATAAGAATTTCAATTGTAGCTTAAAATGTGTATTTTTGCAAAAAAAAATTCAAAGATGCTCTTTACTAGTGTGATTTTTTTAAGTCTGTTTTTGCCTTTAGTTTTGTTGGGAAACCACTTCATTTCTAAAAAATATAAAAACTTATTCTTATTATTCTGTAATGTTATTTTCTATTCTTGGGGTGAATACCTTTTAATAGGAATTATGTTTTTATCCATTTATACCAACTGGCAATGTTCTTTATTAATAGAACAAGGAAAGAAAAAAGCAGGTATGTATATTGCCCTAATCATAAGTATTTCGTTGCTGGTGTTTTATAAATATGCTAACTTCGTTTTACAGAACATTGGAAGTATTTTTGATTTGTTTGATATACAATTTGACACGCAAATAAAAGGGGTAGCGCTTCCGCTTGGAATTAGTTTTTATACTTTTCAAACGCTTTCCTATACCATAGATGTGTATCGTGGGCAAATTAAAGCCAACAAGAGTTTTGTCAATTTTGCTGCCTATGTGAGTTTGTTTCCACATTTGGTTGCAGGTCCAATTGTTCGTTATGTAGATATTGATAAAGAATTAGAAGAAAGACATGTAAACCGCTCTAAATTTACACAAGGTTTAGAACGCTTGATTTTAGGTTTGGCGAAGAAAATGATAATTGCCAATACTTGTGCTTCTGTCGCCGATCAAATTTTCTCTTATTCTCCTGAATTTATTAGTTCTGGAGTCGCTTGGATTGGAATTATAGCCTATTCGCTTCAAATTTATTTCGACTTTTCGGCTTATTCGGATATGGCAATTGGTTTGGCTAAAATGTTAGGATTCAACTTCTTGGAAAATTTCAATTATCCTTACATAGCGGCTTCTATGAAAGATTTCTGGAGAAGATGGCACATTTCATTATCGACATGGTTTAGAGATTATTTATACATTCCGTTGGGTGGTAATAAAGTGTCAAGTAGTGCGATGTATCGTAATTTGTTTATTGTATTTTTTGCAACTGGATTATGGCACGGTGCGAGTTGGAATTTTATAATCTGGGGATTAATGCATGGTGTTTTCTTGATTTTGGAACGACTATTCTTAGAAAAAACATTGCAAAAACTTTGGAAACCCATAGGGCATATTTACACACTTTTAGTAGTAATGATTGGTTGGGTGTTTTTTAGAGCCGATACCTTACCACATGCAATTGCTTATTTGAAAAAGATGTTCTTTATCATGCCGGATACTCAGGACATTGTGTTTTATGTGCAAAATGTTTTGACCGCACAAAATGTAATCATCTTTGTTTTAGGGTTTTTATTCTCTTTACCGTTGTTTCCTTTCTTTCAGAAAAAATATAAAGAAGTATATCAAGACAGTAAAGTATTACAAGGAATGTATTATGCCACTTTAATTGGGTTATTATACATTGTAATGGTTTATTTATCGGTAGATACGTACAATCCTTTTATTTACTTTAGATTTTAAGAGTTATGAATATTAAGAACATATTTTTATATATAGCTTGTTTTGTAATGGTGGTTCCATCGTTGTTTTTCTTTTTTAAAACAAATGAAATTGAAGGATTTAAAAGCGAAAATCAAGCACC
This sequence comes from Flavobacterium amnicola, assembly GCF_004122165.1. Taxonomy (GTDB): domain Bacteria; phylum Bacteroidota; class Bacteroidia; order Flavobacteriales; family Flavobacteriaceae; genus Flavobacterium; species Flavobacterium amnicola. The sequence goes on along the minus strand of NZ_SBKO01000002.1, from coordinate 214,943 downwards.
ATTAGAGTTTAACAAAAAGCGTCCATTTGAGATGTTTGATACTTATTTCAAAAATAATTTTGCATTTCGAAATATTCTAGCTCAACAATATTTGAGTTTTAATGCCAATTATTCTAAAACAAGTTCATTACCAGACAAAGTAGTAGTTGGTAAAGAAGGGTGGTACTTTTTAGGGGATTCTTGGAATAACAATTATTCGGAATCAATAGGAGTAGAGACACAAAATGTGCCAAGACTTAATGCAACGATTGATCGAGTGTTGGACATGAAGAAGTTTTGTGACAGCTTAGGTATTAAGTTTTATTATTTCATACCTCCTAATTCGCATACGATTAATAAGAAATTCTTACCTGTTGTTCCAAACAAACGTCAGCGTAACATCGATTATATCTTCAATGCTTTGAAAGGAAAAATCGTTTGTATTGATGCTCGAAAAGAATTGATGGCACAAAATCAAAATTTTGATTTGTACTACAAAACGGATTCACATTGGAATTCCAATGGTGCCTTCATTGGTACGCAAAAAATGCTGTCGACGTTGAAGAAGGACTTCCCGAATATTAATTTACTGGATAAAAACAATTATACTATTTCGGTGAAAACTATCAATCAGATGGATTTGACCAAAATGCTGAATGAATATGCTGATGAAAAAGTATTTAAGTATAAAGCCAAAGTAAAACCTAATTTCGTTGAAACTCTAGATACCATCAATAAAGTTCCCTTGCGAAGAGTTAAAAATGATAAATATTCTTATAAAGGAATCTTTTTTAGAGATTCTTATTTTGAACATGTATTGCAATTTACCGACAATACTTTTAATGAAATCTTATATATTTCTTCACCTATTTTTGACAAGCAACGCATCGCTGCAGAAAAACCTGATTTTGTGGTTTTTGAAATTATTGAGAGAAATAGCACTTTTTCGGGAGTAAAAATTGAATAATAATAGAAGTAATTAATGTTGCAAGCAATTAAAAATTTTTTAAAAGTAGATTTTCACGACGATCGAATCTACGGATTTGATATCATTAGAACCACAGCCATTATAAGTGTTTTATTTGGTCATGGTGCCATGATTTTACCAGGGAAGCCAAATAGCTTTTATACACATGCCTATGAGTTTTTAGATGGCGTTTTTGTCTTTTTCATTTTAAGTGGATTCTTAATCGGACAGTTGTTAATTTTTCTTCTAGAAAATAGAGAAGTAAACAAAGCGACTTTAATCAATTTTTGGAAAAAAAGATTACTTAGAACAGTTCCTGCTTATTATTTTATCTTGATAGTTCTGATTATCTTATCATTGCTAACCATTAAAGGATTTGGGAATATCAAAACCTTATTCTACTTTTTATTTATACAAAACTTCTGTACCGGACATCCATTTTTTTTTGCTGAAGCTTGGACCTTAAGTATTGAAGTTTGGTTTTATATTTTAGTGCCTTTAACCATTTTTATTTTTAGAGGATACTATAAACTCAGCATTAAAAAATCAATATTATACGCCGTATTTATCTTTGTTTTAATTGGTTTTCTAGCCCGTTGGTATCGTTATTTAACCTTACCTCATATTGATGGAGCTGTGGTTGATTTAATGTTTAGAAAGCAAGTAATTACACGTATTGACAGTGTTACTTTTGGAATTCTTGGTGCGTATGTTTTCCGATTCCATCAAGATATTTGGCAAAAATGGCGCTATGTGGCTTTGGTAGTCGGTATTTTGGTGTTTTTATATACTAAATATCCATTGTTTGAACATGGTTATTTCTTTAGAGGTGTCCTTTTCTTTTCGCTACAATCTTTATCCTTCTTATTGATTTTACCATATTTCAGTACGATTAAAACAGGAAGTGGTCTCATTTATACCATTATTACAACACTGAGTTACGTGTCCTTTTCTATTTACTTAATCAACTTAAATATTGTTCAAACGTTTGTACTTGACAATATTGACTTTCAAAGTGTATTCGGAAATTCACATCTAATTGTAAAATACGTGTTGTACATGATAATTAGTATTGTTGGAGGAATTTACATGTACAAAAAGGTGGAATTACCTTTTATGAATATGCGTAAAAATATTAAGTAATTACACTTTAAATACTTTTTCTACCCAAGTTGTTAGGTGGTACTTGTGCTGTAAATCGGAAGAATATTCATTAGATGTGAATTCAAAATCGTTTGAATGTAAAGTCTCATCTTTCAATAAATTGATTTTTTTACTCTCAAAAATGTCATAATTGGCAATAATTGCGTTGTTGGTGACCACGTTTTTATTCAGTCCAATGGCTTCGAAAATACGAAAACTCAATCCCGTTTGATTTTTTCTAACAATATCAATAAGTGTTTTACTCTCGTTGTATTTCTGTAAGGTTTCCTTTTGTGTAAAACGATTTCGTCTGAAAGTAATGGTTTTATATTGATGGGTAAATCGATTTTTAAAAGCATACCAAGTAGCTTTTTTTCCAATAGCATAAAATGCAAAAGTTCTGTTTTGGCTTTTTAAGAATTGCCCAATTTGATCAACTTGTTCCAAACGTTCGTCAATCGAACCGATGTAAATACATTCGTTAACAATTGTCGGGTTGTCATACTCCTTGGGATTGAAATAGATATAATTAGAAGTTTCCTGAAAGCCGAAGGTTTTACAGTCGTCTTTATCAAACGAATAGATTTCATCAAAAATGCCATCCAATAAATGATCTATAGGACAACGCTGCATGCTGTCGTATAAATAGGCAATGTATTTGTGAGTGAATTTCTTTATTTCTAAATGGTATTCTTTATCGATTAATTCGGGGTTAATGACTAAAATCTGATCTTGTATCCCATTTCCTTGCAAGGACTTTAGAATGAATTCTTGGCGTTTTTTCAGCTTCGGATTGATGCCTAAAAAAACCTTAGAAAAAGTATTTCCTATTCGCTCGCCAATATTTTTGTATTTGAATTCACCAATCTTAATATGAAAACTATCAATTCCTTTTGCTTGTAAAGCCGTAACAATATGTTTGTCATAATTCCAATGATCAAAACTAATAATGCAAATTTTTTGTACCATCAATACTTATAGTTTTAGCCTTGATAAAAAAGTAGTCCAAAGAGAATCATTTATTTTGGCATTTGGGTCATAATTTTCAAATCTTTCGCTAATAATTTCCATGGCTTTGTTTGCGAATTTTTTCTCTGTAAAATAATTTTGAAATAATGTATAACAGTCTTTTTGCACTTCAATTACATCTTGTGCGCTTTTGTTTTGCCACCAAGCGGTAATTGCAGAACTCAATTCATTTTCATTTTTTGCAGTAATACAATATCGATTCCAATTGATTTCTTCTTCAAACGGTAATAACATATCACTATCTAGTAAAACAGGAATCCTTCCTAAGGATAATACTTGATAAAATCGCATTGAAAAGTTGCCTCGACCCCTATTGGATAAGTTAAAATGACTTGTTTTAATATTCTTCTTAAAATCTTCTTTGAGTTGTTTGTCCTGAGGTTTTCCACCCCAAAAATCAGTCCGTAATATAAAATTGGAAATAAGCTTTTCATTTTTTTGTATCGTTTCAATACAGGATAATCGTTTTCCTAAATTTTTTTTGATGGAACCACAAAAACCTATAATAGGTTTTTCCGTTTTTTCTAGTGCCTCAAGGGGTTCACTGAAACATTCCCAAATATAAGGAAGCACGTATTCTCGCCAATCGCGTTTGGATTTTTTTAAGGAGGTTCTGAACAAAACAATATTAGGATACAATTGAAACTTCGATTCATTGTCGGAAATCATAAAAATAACCACCAATTTTTTTTCATTCTTGTAAGAGTCAATTTTCTTTTGAATTTCTTTTTTATTAAAAATACCGACAGGAAAACTAGAACTGATGATAACATCACATTCTTCTTTGGTAGTTGACGAGAAATCCATGTTGTTATTTACAAATTCTGTAAATAGGTTGGCTTCCTCAAGATAAAATTTAAGTTTCCTCATATTTTTAGATAGGCTCAAAATCAAAATTACAATAAATATGTTATTGCGACTAACTATCTGAAAAAATCTCTTAATTTTGTTTGCTTAATAAGAACAATGGATAAAGACTTACACTATATTATTGAAAATTTTAATCAGGATGGAACGCTACTGGTAGAAGGAAAGCGAAACATAATTAAAAATTTTCCCTATAAAAACACTGTTGTCACGGTAAAATCGTTTAAAATTCCACTTTTACTTAACGGAATTATTTATCGTTTTTTTAGAGAATCTAAAGCCAAACGTTCTTATGACTATGCCAAAAAACTAGAATCTTGCAATATCGGTACCCCTAAACCAATCGCATTTTATGAAAATAAAACTTGGCTTCGATTAAAAGACAGTTACTATATCTGTGAGTTTTTGGAAGTCGATTATGTTTTTAATCAGCTTTTTAATGTAGACATCCCTGATTTAGAAAATATCCTACAACAATTTGCTCGTTTTTGTTTTAAATTGCATGATAATGGAATTGAATTTTTAGACCATTCACCCGGAAATACATTAATTAAAAAAGTAGGGGAGAACCAATATGATTTTTACTTGATCGATTTAAATAGAATGAAATTTCATAATGCAATGGATTTTGACACTCGAATGAAAAACATGAGTCGTTTAACACCCAACGAATACATGATTAAAGTGATCAGTTACGAGTATGCAAAATTGTATCATAAAAGTGAAGAGGAAGTTTTTAATTTAATGTGGAAATATACGTCACAGTTTTACCATAGAGCAGATAAAAAAAGGGCTTTTAAAGAAAAGTATAAATTATAATATGCAACACAAAGTATCGATTTCTATAATTACTTATAACGAAGAAAAAGTAATTGAAAAGTGTTTGGAAAAATTGTACTGGGCAGATGAAATTGTAGTGATAGATTCTGGTAGTACTGATAATACAGTTGCTATTTGTGAAAAATACAAAGCCAAAGTCATTTATCATAAATTCGAAAATTTTGGATTGCAAAAACAATTTGCACTCAATCAAACGAAAAATGACTGGGTACTTTCTTTAGATGCTGATGAAGTGTTGTCGGAAGAATTAATTGGAGAAATTAAAACGTTAGATTTTTCCAAAGCAAATGGCTTTCTAATTCCTCGTACGCATGTTTTTTTAAACAAAATATTTCATTATGGTGCCGAAAGCAAAAGACCAATTCTTCGATTGTTTAATAAACAATACGGAAAGTTTACTGAAGCGAAAGTACACGAAGTAATTGAAGTTACCGGAGCTATTGGTAGTTTGAAAAATGAAATGCTACATTATACGGTTTTTGATATTTCCACAGCCATCAACAAGCAAATCAAGTATGCGCTGCTAAGTGGTGAATTGTTGTTCGAAAAAAACAAAAAACCATCTACACTGAAAACCGTGTTTAAATTCAAATTCGATTTTATTCGCTATTATATCTTACAAAGAAATTTTTTAAACGGATACCATGGATTTGTATGGAGTATGTTTTCGGCTTTTTGCGGATTTTTAAAATACGCCAAACTAAAAGACTTGCATCAAAATAAATCGTGATAGGCTTGCATTAGTTGTTTGGCAATCACTTCGTCATTGAACTTTTGTACAAATTCAAATCCTTTTTCAGCCATTTCTTTTCTTTGGATTTCATTCTGCCAAAGGGAGTCAATTGTATTTTTTATTTCACTTACATCCATCGGATTTACATAACAAGAATCTGGACCTCCCGCTTCCGGAAATACACCCGAATTTGTAGTAATTACAGGAGTTTTGGAGAATAAGGCTTCAATGATTGGGATGCCAAATCCTTCAAATACAGATGGATAGATAAAAATGGTCGCCAATTGATACACGATTGCCAATTCTTTGCTGGTCAGTCCTTTTAAAAAGTGTACTCGGTGCTCCAAGTTATTCGCTGCACAATACTCGCGGATTTGTTTGCTGTAGTCGGTTTCTTTTCCAATCAGAACCAAATGTATATCTAAGTCTTTTATGGCTTTAACGATGGAAAACGCATTTTTTCGTTCTTCCAAAGTACCAACATTTAAAAGAAATTGCTTTGGAAGTTGAAACTTTTGAATGGCTTTTTCTTTCTCAGTTTCCGAATATTTTTGTTTAAATACTGCTTGACATCCTTGATAGATGACTTGTATTTTTTCGCTTGGTATTTTAAGGTATGTGATAATGTCTTCTTTGGTTTGTTCGCTGATAGCTATTACCAAATCGGCTTGATTTGCCGCTTTTTTGAATTTTAAATAATGAATTTTTCGATCAAAAAAAGAATACAAATTGGGATAGCGCATAAAAATCAAATCGTGTATGGTCACGACACTTTTTATGTTTTTAGCTTTCAATCCAGTAGGTAATTCTCCCGAAAGTCCATGAAAAATTTCTACTTTATCGTTTACTAGGTCGGATAAAATTCCTTTTTGTCTCCATAAATTATAAAACTTTTTATAGAACGGAGTTGCAGGTAGTTTTTCCACTACATTTTCAGAAGCATTTTGGAAAAGGACTTCCTTATTTTTTTTTGGATTGTAAAGCAAATACTGGTTGTCAGGATAAAAATGGGCCAGGATTCGTACTAAATCCCGGCTATAATTTCCCAAACCTGTTTTATTATGAAAAACGCGTTTTGCTTCGTATCCTATTTTCATTCTTAAACCGCTACATTATATTCTCTTAATGCATCATTAAGAGAGGTTTTTAAATCGGTTGAAGGCTTGCGTTTTCCAATGATAAGTGCACAAGGTACTTGGTATTCTCCTGCTTCAAATTTTTTGGCATAGCTACCTGGAATTACTACAGAACGAGCAGGGACAACTCCTTTATATTCAATAGGATTAGGACCTGTTACATCAATTATTTTTGTAGATGCTGTTAAGCATACATTTGCACCTAAAACCGCTTCTCTTTCAACGCGAACCCCTTCCACTACAATACAACGAGAACCTATGAAAGCACCATCTTCAATGATTACGGGTGCCGCTTGTAAAGGTTCTAAAACACCTCCAATTCCAACACCACCACTTAAATGAACGTCTTTTCCAATTTGAGCACAACTTCCAACAGTCGCCCAAGTATCTACCATTGTTCCTTCATCGACATAGGCCCCAATGTTGACATAACTCGGCATTAAAATAACCCCTTTTGAAATATAGGCACCATGACGTGCCACTGCGTGAGGCACTACACGGATTCCTTTTTCGGCATAGCCACGTTTCAATGGAATTTTATCGTGATATTCAAAAATTCCTACTTCAAAAGTTTCCATTTTTTGAATTGGGAAGTACATCACTACTGCTTTTTTAACCCATTCGTTTACTTGCCAACCGTTAGCTGTAGGTTCTGCTACGCGAAGTGTTCCAGCGTCAAGTAAATTCACTACTTCTCTGATTGTATTTTGTGTTGCTTCTTCTTGTAACAAGGCTCTGTTTTCCCAAGCTTGTTCAATAATAGTTTGTAAGTGTTGCATTTCTTATTTTTTTAACGGGTTTCCTTTTAATTCAATATATTTTTTAGCCATCATTTCGGCACCAGAAGTGTTTAAATGATTGAAGTTTCTGTACACTATGGTATTGTCGAGTTGAATATCACATTTTCCATCTTTGCACATCGCATCGTTTAAATCGATTACTATTAGTTCTGGAAATTTTTGTTTCATGACATATACGATGTAGTCATTTGGTCGTTCATACATCGGAATTCTAAAATCGGTATCCTTAAAAAACACCATATTGCCCGATTTTACCAATTTGGCTTTGTGTAAATTCAATTCGGTTGATGCTCTTAAACAATCAAAAATAACGACTTTTTTACCAAGTTTTATAAGTTCTCCGACAGTTTTTACAATCGATAAATAATTTGGACTGTTCGATGTACCTTGTTCGTCCCAATTGGCAGCGATATAAATCGTGTCAAACTGTTTGGCGTATTGTAATCGGTTTATAGCATATTCGGGTGGGAAAACAGGATTTCCATTTTCATCCAATTTATTTAAAACGGGATAACCTCCAGCGGTAGAATCGTGTAAATACAAGCCAGCATCTTTGGCTAAAATATCCAAGAAGGCTGCGGTGTGGTTTCCAAAAGAATCTCCAATTAACATTCCGTCCAGTTTTTCTTTTTTCACGCCTAAAAAGCATTCGTCACAATTTCCAATTTTGAATTGATCAAAACAGTTTTGTCTTACTTTATTCGGATAGTTCGCTTTAGGATTGAATTCGGCTAAATTTGGGAAACGATTCGGGAATCCATCTTTTGCGTCTAAAATTCCATAGATTGCTGCAATCAAGACTAATGATGGAACAAAAACATAAAGCATCGTGCGTTTGAAATCAAATTTGTATTTGATTCGGAAGGGTTGCTCGACATATTTCCAAGATAAATAAGAAAGTACAAATGTTAGCAAAATTGCTCCAATTCGAATAGTTCCTTCTAAATTTACACCTAAATATTTGATAAAAGTAAAGATTGGCCAATGCCATAAGTACAAGGAATAGGAGAGAAGCCCCACCCAAACTAATAGTTTATTCTGAAGTATCGTATTTAGTATTCCTTGATTTTCAGTTGTTTTTCCGGTATAGATTAAAAGGCAAGTACCCAAACAAGGCCAAAAGGCATTTAATCCCGGAAAAGCACTCCCTTTAGTCAACATGACTGCTGGTAACACAATCAACACCATTCCAATAATCGAAATAAAACCATTGTATTGTTTTGCAAAAGTTGGTAGTTTATCCCAATACATCGCCAAACATGCCCCCATTCCCAATTCGAAAAAACGAGCCGGTAATAGGAAATATGCCATGTTCATATTTGTTTTGGTCAGATAAATTGATAAGACCAACATTGCAATCACAAACAACACAATGAAAAGCAATCGGTTTTTCGTCGTTAAGAATTTATGTAAAACCAATAACAATACCGGCCACACAAAGTAAAATTGTTCTTCTACGGAAAGTGACCAAGTGTGTAAAAACGGAATTAAATCAGAGTTTTCAGCAAAGTAATCCTTCAAAATTACCCACAAATGGAAGTTATTGGTTGATAAAATAGTATGCAATAAAGTTCTCCCGTAGGATTCTAAATTATCGGCAAAAAGAATCAAATAAGCTGGAATAGTGACTATTAGCATTATAAAAACCAACACCGGAATGATACGTCGAATTCTGCGCAAATAAAACTGCTGAAAAGAAAATCGGTTTTCACTCATTTCCTTATCAATCGTCAACGTAATTAAATAGCCAGAAAGCACAAAAAACACGTCAACTCCTATATATCCACCAGAAAAAAGAGAAAAATTTGCATGAAATAATATCACTAATAAAACGGCAATGGCTCTCATTCCGTCGATGTCTGGTCGGTAAGAAATAGGTAACTTCATTCACAAATTTTACGCAAATATAATTCTTTTAACCAATAGCTAAATTCACTAAATACTGTATTTTTGTAAAAAAATGAGATGCCAAGAATCCTTGCTATAGATTACGGACAAAAACGAACTGGAATTGCAGTAACCGATGAATTGCAAATTATTGCTTCGGGTTTAACCACAGTTCCTTCAGATACTGCTTTAGCCTTTTTAAAAGATTACTTTGAAAAAGAAAAAGTGATGAAAGTTTTAATTGGTGAGCCCAAGCAAATGAATGGACAACCTTCAGAAAGCACTCCCATTATTGAAGCATTTGTCGAAAAATTTAAAACAGCATTTCCCGATATGCCTTTGGTTCGTGTAGATGAGCGTTTTACGTCTAAAATGGCCTTTCAAACGATGATTGATAGCGGATTGACCAAAAAACAGCGTCAAAATAAAGGTTTAATTGACGAAATTTCTGCGACCATCATGCTTCGGGATTATTTGTCTCGAAAAATGTTTTAATCCTCACTATTAAAAGGAAATAGTTAAGTTCTTAAAATTTTTTCCATGGCTTTGCCCTTAGCCAATTCATCGATGAGCTTGTCTAAATAACGAATTTGTCGCATGAGTTCGTTTTCGATTTCCTCAATACGGTGGCCGCAAATGACACCCGTAATTTTGGATGCATTCGGATGAATTTGAGGCGCTTGACCAAAAAACGTTTGAAAATCGACTTTGGCAGTTATAATTTGTTCTAATTGATCTTGATTATAACCCGTTAACCAACCAATAATGGTATCGACTTCAGCTTTGGTACGCCCTTTTTTTTCCGCTTTGGTAATGTAATGCGGATAAACACTGGCAAAGGACATTTTAAAGACGCGTTCGATTTGCATGATTGAAAAGATGAATTATGATGATTGGAAAAATGCATTTCTAAATAGTAAACAAATATAAGAATCAAAGTGCAATTCGCAATGTAATTATATTGTGGGCTTTTCTTTTGGCCAACCTGAAAAATGGTTAAACGTCTATTAAATTTGGTTAAAAATGAATATTATCGTAAATTCATATAAATTAAATAGTATCGTGTGAAAACTACTTCAAAAGCAATTTTTAATATCAATTGGATTATAGGTTCAAAACTATTATTATCTTGTTTTGTAGTAGCCTTATTTTTTTTGAATACTCCTGTTTTTGCTTCTCAGCAACCCAATGCTATTGACCCTGAAATATTAAAACAATTTGAAAAGGCCCAAAAGTTATTTGAAGATAATGATTATGAACACTATGTTGCAGGGAATCAAATCATAACTAAATTAGAGGAGGAGTTAATCGCAAGGAAAAACTATGATCAATTAATGTATTTGTATTTAGAAATTTCCTATTTCTATGTTACCAAATTCGATTATGTTTCCAGTAAAAAAGTTTTAGATAAAGTCGATAAAATTTTAAGTAAACACAACAACTATTGTATCCGAGGGGAATACTATGAACATTTAGCCGTTTTTTATAATTCTCAAGGAAATGAACAATTAGACGAAAAGTACACACTACTTTCCCAAATATTTCTCACCCAATATGCACCCAAAGAGAAACAGGTAGATATGTATTATAATCTAACACTTCTCTATTTAAAAAAAGAAGATTGGAATAAAACATTAGAAAATTCACTTCAATTTTTAAAAACATGTAAAGAAACCGGAGATAATTCTGATCAACCGGAAATCAATTTATTTATTGCTGAAAGCTATTGTCATCTGGATGATCTTGCGAAATCATTACAATATTTAGGGTTAGTTGAAAAGTCGGATGATTTTCAACATCATGACGAAGATTTTTTATTAAAATCACGCTATCATTTTGTTTTAGGACAGGTGTATGAAAAGCAAAAAAAATACAAAGAAGCGACCGCTAATTTTAAAATTGCCACTGATTTTTTTAAGCGAAGACTGGTTTACAGAGTCGTTAAAATGAATCATTTTTTGAATCAAAAAAGAGAATTAGAGGTAAAAAACATAGAATTTCAATCCATTATTAAGCAAAATGAGCTTAAAAGTGAAAATGTTAAATACAAAAACTATTTGCTATTTGTTTGCTTGATAACGATTATCATTTTAATCGTCCTATTGTATTTTCAATATCGAAATGCGAAATTCAAAAGCTTTACAAATGATCTTTTGAGTGAAAAAAATGACTTGCTTCATAAGGCTAATTCAGAATTGGGAATGGCATTAAATGTTAAGAAGAAATTATTAGATACTATTTCTCATGAATTGCGAACGCCGATTTATACTTTAAACGGTTTGCTCCATTTGATGGAAGAAGATCAAAGTAATTATGAAACCAACATTGAACAATTGCAGGCTTCGGTTCAAAATTTATATAGTTTATCGGGAAATATTATTGAAATCAATGTAATTGACAGTCTTGAAAACGAATATATACCTAAAAGAGATGTGGTTTCATTAAATGTACTGCTGACTAAAATTTTAACGGTAGTTGAAAAAAACCGTAAGAATAATAATAAGGTTTCAATGCTTGTTGATTCTAAAATCCCCGAAAAATTATTATTCGACGAAGCCAAATTGCATCAGGTTTTATTTAGTTTGATTGACAATGCGTTTAAGTTTACCAAAGATGGAAATGTGGTTGTTGAAACTAAAAATATTGAGGAAAGTAATGATAAAATAACCGTTGAATTTATAATTAAAGACACGGGAATTGGAATTGATAAGGAAATTAAAGAGAAAATTTTTGATTTGTTTTATCAAGGTTCCGATAAGATTAATTATGAATATGGTGGTTCTGGTTTGGGTTTAACCTTAGTTAAAAAAACCTTGTCTCTTTTCAACAAAAACCTGAAAATTGATTCCAAACCCAATAAAGGTACGACCGTTTCATTTTCTTTGGATTTTGAAAAATACGAGGAAATTAATACTGTACCAATCGAAGCCAAAATAATCAAAGATCCTTCTGCTATTAGAATTCTATTGGTGGAAGACAATAAAACGAATCAGTTAATCACTAAGAAGATTATTATAAAAAAAGGATATACTTGTGATGTTGTCAACAATGGTTTGGAAACCTGTAGAAGTGTAGAAGAAGCAGATTATGATTTAATTTTGATGGATATTATGATGCCCATTATGGATGGTTTTGAAGCTTCGGATTACATTTCAAAATTAAAGCCTAAAATTCCGATAATTGCTTTAACAGCCATTTCTGAAGAAGTCAATAAAGAATTGTTCTCCGCTTCTAAAATCAAGAAAGTTTTGAGTAAGCCGGTTAATATTGATGAACTTTATGAAACGATACTTTTGAATGTAAATGAAACTTAAAAAAAAACAGTCCTTACATTATTTTGAAAGAACTGTTTTAATATGAATTTTTGTTATTATCTGTTTTCTATCCATTTGCGGGCATTCACAAAAGCCTCTAGCCATGGAGTCACTTCATCTTTCTGACTTCTTGTTGGATAGTTTGCCCAGTTCCAAGGGAAAGTAGAACGCTCAATATGAGGCATTGTAACCAAATGTCTTCCTGAAGCATCACACATCATTGCGGTGTTATAATCGGAACCATTTGGATTCGCAGGATACCCTTCGTAACCATATTTGGCAACAATGTTATAGTTTTCTTCCGATAATGGTAAGTTGAATTTACCTTCTCCATGTGAAATCCAAACCCCTAAAGTTGCCCCTTCCAAACTGGATAACATCACCGAATTATTTTTCTGAATTTTTACTGATGTAAAGCCACTTTCGTGTTTGTGTGAATCGTTATGCTTCATTTTTCCATGCACTTCATGCTCTGGAGTAATCAATTCTAATTCCATCATTAACTGACAACCATTACAAATTCCAACTGAAAGTGTGTCTTCTCTTTTAAAGAAGTTTTTCAAAGCAGTATTGGCTTTTTCATTGTATAAAAAGGCACCAGCCCAACCTTTGGCAGAACCTAAAACATCTGAATTTGAGAAGCCACCAACAGCTCCAATGAACTGAATGTCTTCTAACGTTTCACGACCCGTAATCAAATCGGTCATGTGCACGTCTTTGACATCAAAACCTGCTAAATACATCGCATTGGCCATTTCACGCTCAGAATTACTTCCTTTTTCACGAATAATGGCTGCTTTTGGTCTTGAACCAACAGGAGCAATGTCACCCTGAGCTTGTCGTAGGGTTCCATCAAAATGAGCTGGGAAAGTAAATTGCAAAGGTTGATTTGCAAAATTTTCAAAACGCTCTTTTGCTTTTCCGTTTTTAGATTGTTTTTGATCTAATAAATAAGAAGTTTTAAACCATGCATTTCTATATTTTGAAACACTTAAATTGAAAGTATCATCAAAGTTTGTAATCGAAACGGAATCTGAATTAGTTACTGTTCCAATATTAAAAATCTCAATTCCATTCGCTTTAAATGTAGCTTCCACTTCAGCATCCGCTTGGAAAACAACAGCAATATTTTCAGAAAACAATAATTTAGTAGAATCATTTTCATGGATAGCAGTTAAGTCGAAATTCGCACCTAAATTCACATCCGCAAAACACATTTCTAATAAAGTGGTGATCAAACCACCACTTCCAATATCGTGACCCGCTTTGATTTTTCTTTCTTTAATTAAATTTTGTAACGTATTAAAAGCTTTCTTGAAGAAATCGACATTTTTAATAGTTGGTGTTTCATTTCCAACTTTATTTTGTGTTTGATTGAATGATGAACCTCCTAATTTGAAAGTATCTTGAGATAAATTTAAATAGTAAATATTTCCGCCATTACGTTGTAAAACTGGTTCTACCACTTTCGTAATATTGGAACAATTTCCTGCTGCTGAAATAATAACCGTTCCTGGTGCAATTACTTCATCATTCGGATATTTTTGTTTCATTGAAAGCGAATCTTTTCCTGTTGGAATGTTGATTCCTAATTCGATAGCAAAATCTGAACAACTTTGAACAGCTTGGTATAAACGAGCATCTTCACCTTCATTTTTACAGGCCCACATCCAGTTTGCGGATAATGAAACAGAATCTAAACCGTCTTTTAACGGCGCCCAAATTAAGTTAGAAAGCGATTCTGCAATGGCATTTCTTGTACCTGCAACGGGATCAATCAAAGATGAAATAGGAGCGTGACCAATTGAAGTCGCAATTCCTTCTTTTCCTTTGAAGTCTAAAGCCATTACACCTACATTGTTTAAAGGCAATTGTAAGGGTCCAGCACATTGTTGTTTGGCAACTTTTCCTCCAACACAACGGTCAACTTTATTGGTTAACCAGTCTTTACAAGCTACAGCTTCTAATTGTAAAACTTGTTCTAAATAGGTTGGGATTTCTTTTGAATTATATTCGGAATTGCTGTAATTTCTATCAATTGTAGTGTCAGTCATGATGGTCTTTGGTGAACTTCCGAAGAAATCTTCCAAAGCATAATCCATCGGTTTTGCACCTGTAGTTTTGGATTCGAAAGTAAAACGATGATCTGAAGTTACCTCACCCACTTGATACATAGGCGAACGCTCTCTGTCGGCAATTTTCTGAAGAATGTCAATATTTTCTTCTCCAATCACTAATCCCATTCGTTCTTGAGATTCGTTTCCGATGATTTCTTTGGCCGAAAGGGTAGGATCACCGACTGGCAGTTTGTCCAAATCGATTAAACCACCTGTATCTTCCACTAATTCTGATAAACAATTTAAATGCCCACCAGCACCATGATCGTGAATAGAAACAATTGGGTTATTATCACTTTCTACCAAACCACGAATAGCATTAGCAGCACGTTTTTGCATTTCTGGATTAGAACGTTGAATGGCATTTAATTCAATTCCAGAACCAAAAGCACCTGTATCTGCAGATGAAACTGCAGCACCGCCCATTCCGATTCTATAATTTTCACCGCCAAGAATTACAATTTTATCGCCTGCTGAAGGTTTCTTTTTAATGGCTTGATCTAATTTTCCGTAACCAATTCCACCAGCTTGCATGATTACTTTGTCGTAACCAATTTTACGGTTATTCTCTTCGTGTTCGAACGTAAGGATAGAACCAGTAATTAAGGGTTGTCCGAATTTATTTCCGAAATCCGAAGCTCCATTGGAAGCTTTAATCAATATATCCATTGGTGTTTGGTACAGCCAAGGTCTTTCGTTCATTTTTTCTTCCCAAACTCTTTCTTTTTCTAGACGAGAATAAGAAGTCATGTACACTGCAGTCCCTGCTAAAGGCAAAGAACCTTGTCCACCTGCTAAACGGTCCCGAATTTCTCCTCCAGAACCTGTTGCTGCTCCGTTGAAGGGTTCGACAGTAGTAGGGAAGTTGTGGGTTTCTGCTTTTAAGGAAAGTACCGAATCAAACTCTTTTTCTTCGTAGAAATCGGGTTTGTCTGCTGTTTTCGGAGCAAATTGGGTGACACGTGGTCCCTTTACAAAAGCCACATTGTCTTTATAGGCCGAAACAATATCATTTGGATTGGTTTCCGATGTTTTTTTAATCAGTTTGAATAAAGAAGTTGCTTTTTCTTCTCCGTCAATTACAAAAGTTCCGTTGAATATTTTGTGACGACAGTGTTCTGAATTGGCTTGTGAGAACGCAAATATTTCTGAATCCGTTAATTTTCTTCCAAGTTTGGTTGATAAATTATTCAAATAGTCTACTTCTTCTAAACTTAAAGCCAAGCCTTCTTGTTTGTTATAGCCATCAATATCATCGATTTCTAAAATGGCTTCCGGTTGAATGTTTATGGTATAAATATCCTGATTAAGCTCTGTGTATTTTTGGGATAGCATTGGATCAAAATCAGAAAAATCAGGTGTAACTTTTTCGAATTCTTCAATTCTAATAATACCAGTGATACCCATGTTTTGAGTAATTTCAACGGCATTAGTGCTCCAGGGAGTCACCATTGCGGCACGGGGACCAACAAAAAAATCCGCTAGTACGGATTTTTCTATTTTATGTGCGTCGCCAAAAAGCCAGTTTAATTTTGAGATATCTTCTGTCGATAATTCGTTTTGCGTTTGTAAAGCAAAAACGGTATTGGTTGAGTTACCAAAAAAATGAATCATTGTTATTGTGTTGTTGTTTTGTGATGCAAATTTAGCATTTCAAATTTGAAATAGAAAAAAATAAAGCGCCAATTGGCGCTTTATTTTTTAGTTGATAATAACTTTCTTGACAACTGTATCGGAATCTCTGGTAATTTTAACCAGGTAAACGCCCGTTTGTAGTTGTGAAACCTTATTGTTTGTGGTGGTTACACCAGATTTTTCAAAAACTTTTTTACCTAAAATAGTATAGATTTCGATAGCATACTCTTTTTCCATATTATTAAAGTAGATGTTGAAATCTCCATTTGTTGGATTTGGATAGATATTAAAATCAGTTGAAGAAATAGTAGTAGCTGTTAATTGAGTTGGACTTGCCATACGGCTTCCTAATCCACTACAAGTATCTATAGCTAAAACATCCCAATCGTTAGTTTTATTGAAAGTTGTTGCTGGAACAATGGCAGTAGTTTTTCTTCTCAATGTTTCATCTGCTGAGAAATTAGCCGTTCCACCATTAAATATTCCAATAACATCAATTAAAACTCCATTTTTGAATAAACCTACCGCATCATTTCCATTAAATGTCATCTCTCCTGCTGCAGTTGAAATGTTAGCTGTTGCAGTCGAATAACATGCAGAAGCAATAGCACTATTTACAATAACGAATTTAGCGTTGTTCACTAATGTTCCGCTTAATGCTAAACCTGTACTCCAAGTTCCTGCACCGTTTGTTTGTTTTTTTACAGAATAAATTGAAAGGTTGATAGATGCCCCAGTTGCATTAGCAATTTCTAGAGCTTTATTGTTAGAAGATCCTTCTAAATATTCAGAGAAATATAATTCAGTAATTGAAGGACTTGCAGAGGTTGTTGTAACATTTATAGCAGTACTTGAGGCTGATATATTTCCAGCTGCATCTTTAGCTCTAACTGAAAAAGAATATAATGTTGCAGCTGTTAATCCTGTTATTGCAGCTGAAGTTGAGGCTACTGTTGTTTTTAAAGTGGCACCTTGATATACATCATAACCAGTTACTCCAGTATTATCAGAGGAAGCTGTCCATGATAATGTACAACCAGTTTGTGTAACATTTGAAGCGACTAACGCCGATGGAGTTGTAGGAGGAGTTGTATCTGCAGGTGCTGTTGTTGTCACATTAACACTTGTACTTGAAGCAGAAAGATTTCCAGCGGCATCTTTTGCTTTAACTGAAAAAGAATAAGCAGTTCCTGCGGTTAATCCCGTTATAGAGGCAGAAGTTGAAGTAACTGTTGTTTTTAAAGTTGTACCTTGGTAAACATTATAACCAGTAACAGCAACATTATCTGTTGATGATGACCAAGAAAGTGTACATCCAGTTTGTGTAATATTTGAAGCTACTAATCCAGCAGGAACAGAAGGAGCTGTTGTATCAGGTGCTGCGCCTCCCCAAATCATATTCACATAACTTGGATTATCGATATAAGGATTTCTGTTTCCTTGACGAGCATAAATTGCGTTATTACGGGCAATTTCACGAGAACTTACTGGATCGGCAGCATGCCATGCTAAAAGCATATCTCTAAATGCGGTAGTAAAAACCTGATTACTGGTTCCATTGAACATATTAAAAGAATATCCAGCCACAGTGTTTTCATAACGCGTTGCAAAATAAAAATACATACGAGCAATATCTCCTTTGAATGCTGCATTCGGTTCAAAAACAGTTCCAGTATAACCAGAAACAGCACTAGTACCTAATTTACTTCCATTTTGCGATGTCCAAGAGGCAGTTGCTACATTTCCATGAGGGTAATCGGCGCGCATTCCGTTAACTTTTCCGTCGGTAGGAGGAATGAAGTGTGCATCTGAAACCATTGGAGCAGAAGAATTAAAAACAGATTGTGGAATCATGTGTTCGCGATTGTAGCAATCACCTTCAACGGCGTAGGTTCCACATTGTCCGGTACTATAAGCGTAATTGTATGGATCGGCACCCGATTGATTTTCCGAATACAAATCGAAAATAGTATTGTCGTTTTCATTTTGGTTGTCTCTATCCGATGTTTGATAGGTAGTCCACAGACCAGCATAGCCTCTATCGGTATGACCTTTGATAATGTTATATAATTGTGTTTTTAGGGTATAACCGGTCCCGGTTGCCGTGTTATAGTATCCAGCAGGAGCTTGTGCAAAGCAACCAAAGGATAGTAGGAATACAAGTAATTGTAGTTTTTGTTTCATTTGTTGTGGTTTTTTGTTTTTGGGATTTGTTTACGATTCTACATTTTAAAATTTCATCTGCGAAGTTATCCTTTTGGTTAAAAAAAAGGTTTTAAATTAAACATTAACTAATTGTTAACTCATTGATAACGAATTGATTTTGCGAAATATAGAAATAAAAAAACGACACAGCGGTCGTTTTAATGAAAATTAATAACAATTTTATTAACAATTCTTTATTTACGAGGGTTTTTTCATCTATTCTGTAGAAAATTTTATCTGATTTTACTCATTTTTTAGTTTTTGTTTCTATGAAAAATAACTCTTTTAGAAGTGTATGATTTCAATATAGAATACAAATAGTTATAAAAAAAAGCGGCTAATTAGCCGCTTTTTTGTTAGTTGATTACTATTTTTTTGAAAGTTGATTTTGATTCGTTTGTGATTTTTAATAGATAAACCCCACTTTGAAGACCATTAGTAGTAACGATATGATTGTCTACATTTTGCTTTTCAAAAACTTTTTGACCAAGGGTAGAATAAATTTCTACATCAATGTTTCCGATAGTTGGGTCATAGTCAATTCTAAAAGTACCGTTGGATGGGTTAGGGTAGATAGAGAAACTATTCATATTAAAAGTAGATGTATTTAAAGCAGCATCACCTAAACCACCACAAGTATTTGAAGCTAAAACATCCCATTCTGTTGCTTTGTTAAAAGTTGTCGTTGGAGAAGTAACAGTAGATCTGCGTCTTAATGTTTCATCAATTGAAAAATTAGCAGCTCCACCATCAAAAGTTCCAATGATATCTATTAATGTTCCACTTTTAAATAAACCAATTGGGTCATTTCCATTAAAAGTCATTTCAGCAGCTGCAGTTGATAAATTTGCAGTACTAGCTGGGATACATGGAGAAGCAGTCAAAGAGTTTACAATAAAAAAGACACTTCCTGTATCTAGATTACCACTTAAAGCCAAGCCTGAACTCCAAGCTCCTGCTCCATTGGTTTGTCTTTTGATAGAATATAGGGATAAATCTACTGGCGAACCTGTTAAGTTTATAATTTCTAAAGCTTTATTATTACTTGTTCCTTCAACATATTCAGAGAAAAATAATTCAGTAGCAGTTCCAGCTACAACAGTAGACGTTGTAGGATTAACAGTGTTAGAAGGTGATGCAGAAATATTACCTTGACAATCTTTAGCAACTACATAAATAGAATAAGTTGTTGAAGGTGTTAATCCTGTTAAAGTAATAAAAGTGTTTCCTCCACTTGAAGCATACTTAACACCATTAACATAAACATCATAATTGGTTACTCCAGTGTTGTCAGTAGCTGCATTCCAGCTTAATGAAACTGTTGTAGAGGTTGTGGTTCCTAAAGTTAAACCAGTTACAACCGATGGATTGACTGAATCTGCTGGACACGAACCGGCACCCCAAACAGCAGCTACCCATTCAGGATGATCAATATAAGGATTTCGATTGTACTGTCTGGCACAAATAGCATTATTTCTTGCGATCTCAAAGGCACTTACAGGGTCACTGTTATGCCAGTTAATCAACATGGCTAAAAAAGCGGAATCAATTGCGGGGTAGGAATTACCACTAAACATGGCATAAGAATAGCCTGCCACCGTATTTTCATATCGGGTTACAAAATAAAAATACATACGAGCTATATCCCCTTTAAAAGCATCTAAAGGTTCATAAACTGGTCCTGAATAACCGGCAATAGCACTGCTTCCCATTTTAGCGCCATTCATCATTGTTCTAGTTACCGAAGCAACTAGTCCATGAGGATAATCAGAACGATAGCCATTTACTTTACCATCTGTAGGAGGAATAAAATGGGCATCAGATACCATAGGTGCGGATGAACTAAAAACTGATTGAGGAATCATATGCTCACGATTATAGCAATCTCCTTCTACAGAATAAGTACCACATTGACTCGTACTATAAGTAAAATTATAAGGATCTGTACCATTTGGATTTTCTGAATACAAATCATAAATGGTATTATCATTTTCGTAACCTGTTCCGGTAAAAATATCTCTGTCTGAAGTTTGATATGTAACCCATAAACCAGCATAACCTCTGTCAGTATGCCCCTTTATAATATTGTGTAATTGGGTTTTTAGAGCTGCACCTGTACCTGTTGCCGAACTATAATAGGTAGTAAGATTAGAAGGGCATTGTGCAAGACCAATAACAGAACTTAGCAAAAGTAATAGTAGGTAATTTTTCTTCATTTTTCTTGAAATTAATGATTTATAATTAAAAATGGGGGTGTAAAGTTACACTAAATTTTAAAAATAGCGCATGGATTTCCTTAAAACTTTGAGTTATTGTTGGAATATTTCATCAAAGAGATGATGGATTAATAATTAAGGATTACAGTAAGCAATTTTAAATTGATAAATAATTTTCTTTCAAAAAAAAAATTTAACCTAAAAAAAAGCGACAAGATTGTCGCTTATATATTAGTTGATGATCACTTTTTTAACCATGGATTGATTATCTGAATTTAATTTTAAGAAGTAAAATCCTTCAGGTAAATTTTCAAGCGAATAATTGTTTTGAATTGCTTTCGGATGCTTTATCTGTTGGATAATTTGCCCATTTACACTAATTAATTGAATTTCATCAAGCGTAGCGGTAGTTTCAATATTGATACGGTGATCATTAGTCGGATTCGGATAAATAGTTACATCACTCAATAAGTCAAAAGTATCTGTAGATAAAAATATAGCTGGCCAACGATTTTCCGCTGCGGGTCCACCCCATATAACAGTCGCTAAATAAGGGTTGTCAATGAATGGATTTCTGTTTCCTTGTGCATAGGTATTAGTAGTATTTCCATGATAAGTGTTTCTATTGTCTTCATATTGATCTACCGGATCTTCGGCATTCCATTGTAAAAATAGGTTTACCATATTCGAATCTGTTGGAGCAGTAGTTCCGGTTCCAACAGCAGTAGGTAAGCATTGTGAATCATATCGCAAATACATATACATCATCATTCGTGCAACATCACCTTTCCAACGATCTCCAGGGTACCAACCACCTGTAACATTTCCAGAATTTCCAGAACCAGCAGCAAATTGTTGATTTCCTCGGGTGTTATTTCTTTGCACATCGGCAGCACGTAAATGGTGTGCATCTTCACCAGCATCACTCGTACCTCCATCATTCAATACAGGTGTACCTAATGATTTTGCAAAAACGTGTTCTCTATTCCAATCGCCAGTATTTCCTCCATTTGCATTTTTGTCGCGAAACAAATCATTGGTTACATCTGCGTCAGAACCATTTTCCCAACCGTAAATTAGCAAAACATTGGCAGAATTTGAAGGATCTAAATCGGTTGCTTTAGAAGCATTCCAAACTCCAGGAGTATAACTAATAAAATTAGTATGTGTACTTGTTAATTTTGTATCTAATGCATTTTTAAGCGCCATACCTGTTTGGTTCCAATTGAATCCATTATAATAGGGAGCAGCAGGAGCGCCACTTTGAGCTATTGCCAGAGTGACAGTAAAAATTGCAATAATTAAGTAGATTTTTCTCATTTTAAAGCATTTAAAAATATTAAATAAGTTTATTTTGGGGGCAACAAACTTACGCTAAAAAAATAATGTAGTATTATAATTTTTAATAAAACTACCATTTTAAATGCATTTGTGAAGAGAAATACTAGAGTTTATACTTTTCGTTCCAATAAAGCCATGTAAAAACCGTCAAATCCAGACTCAGAAGCCAGTACTTTTACATCTTTAATAAATGTGAAGTTTTTTCCGCTTTCTGTGGTTAAAAATTTCTTGACTTGTTCTTGATTTTCAGAAGGTAGGATAGAGCAAGTTGCATATACTAGTTTTCCACCCGGTTTTACTATTTTAGAATAATTTTCTAAAACTTCCGCTTGTACTTTTTTGATATTGTCAATGAATTCTGGTTGCAATTTCCATTTGGAATCCGGATTACGTTTTAGAACTCCCAAACCACTACAAGGCGCGTCAATTAAAACTCTATCTGCTTTTTCATGTAGTTTTTTGATAACTTTTGTAGAATCGATGATTCTATATTCGATATTAAAAGCGCCATTTCGTTTCGCTCTCAGTTTTAATTGTTTTAGTTTGCTTTCGTACAAATCCATGGCAATTAACTGCCCTTTGTTTTCCATTAAAGACGCCATGTGTAAGGTTTTACCACCAGCACCGGCACAAGTATCAACGACACGCATACCTGGTTTTACATCAAGGAAATGTGCTACTAATTGGGAAGAAGCATCTTGTACTTCAAACATACCTTCTTTAAAAGCATCTGTTAAAAATACATTGGCTCTTTCTTTTAGTACTAAAGCTTCAGGTTGGTCTTTTAAAGTTTCGGTTTCTATATTCAAATCCATTAAAAGATTACGAAGTTTTTCGCGAGTCGTTTTAAGTGTATTGGTTCTTAAAATCACTTTAGCTTGTTGGTTTTGAGCGGCTAATTCGGTAGCCCATAATTTTTCACCCAATTCTTTTACACCCAATTCATCCATCCAATCCGGAATCGATTCTTTGATGGCTCTTGTTTTGGATAATTCATCAAAACGTCCTTTAATTTTACGTTCTGGTGTGCCTTCCAATTGTCTCCAATCCGGAATTTGATAACCTCTTAGCACAGCCCAAGCCGCAAACATTCTCCAAAGGTTGTCACGATCAAAAGGTTCTCTAACTTCTGCAATTTCAGCATACAAACGTTTCCAACGTACGATTTCATAGATGGTTTCAGCAACGAATTTTCGGTCGGCACTTCCCCAACGTTTGTCTTTTTTTAGCGCGCGCGCTACTACTTTATCAGCATATTCACCCTCGTTAAAAATAGCATTTAAAGAATCTATCGTTGTGTAAACTAAATTTCTATGTAATCTCATATTTCAAAAATTGAGGTGCAAAGGTACGATATAAAGATAAATCTTCGATAAAGAGTTTATTTTTTAATAATCATTTCCGATTGACCTCCTTCATCATCATGTAAATTTAAATAATAGTTTCCTTTTTCATATGGAAATGGAAAGCTATAGTTTTTAATTTCAGAAGCCTGAATGGTTTCATTTTTTAATGTCTTAATATGTTTACCATTAGCATTAAATAATTTGATAATAATGTGATTTTTATCTTTAAAATTAATGGAAAAATTCAAATTATTGTTTGTGACAATAGGATTAAGGTTGATATTTAATCTTTCTTTTTTAGCATTTACACTTCCACCAAATACACCATTTAGATTTACTCCTGCAGAGTATTTATAGATAGTAGTTCCTGAACAAAAGGCTAAATCGTCATTTAAAATCTGAATTCTGTTTAAATTGCCTCCAAATTTTGTATCATGCCAAGTATAACCACCGTCAAAAGTTTCAAGAAAGCCTGAATTATGGCCACCCATCCAACCGTGGGTTTTTGAAATAAATCCTACTGCCTGAACATCAGTATCAGGAACCTCTAAAGACACCCAGTTAGCTCCACCATCAAACGATTTTATTAACTTACCTTTGTTAGGTGAATAAGAGGCCACAGAACCAAAGAAAACATTTGGCTCAGATTGTAATTTTTGGAGTTTCCATACCCATTCACCAGGCAAATTGGTATTGTAAATTTCCGTCCAAGAATTTCCTCCATCTGTGGTTTTTAATACTACGCCACCGTTAGCATCACCACCAGAAGCATAGCCAATATTTTCTGTTACAAACAAAACTTCTACCAGAGCTTCCGCATATGCACTCATATCTATAAATTGCCATGTTTGACCACTATCTGTTGATTTAATTATGTAAGCTGGTCCAAAATAGGTTCCACATCCATATATTGTACTTTTTCCAACAGTATCTAAACCACATATCGCTATTGTAGGCTGAGGAATATTTGTTACAATTTCCCAGTTTTGTCCACCATCAACTGTTTTGTAAAATTTATTTGTTAGAGTGCCTAAAAAGCCAATGTTTTCATTTAAAAATTCAATATTCCTTAGATAGGCTCCGGGTAAATGTAATTGCTCAATCCAATTTAAACCACCATCAGTAGTTTTATACACTTTCTTTCCTCTTCCATCAGCAGCCCATCCAAGGTCTTTATTTAGAAAAAAAACATCATCATAGCGTCCTTCCGAAATAGGAGCAGGTAAGGCTCTCCATTCTGCTTGAGTAGCCGATTGTTGTGTAGAATCACAAGAAAACAATAATGAAATGAGAAATGTAAAGAATGTTAGTTTAAAAAATTTGTAGATCATGAATATTGGGGTTTGATTTGTTCAGAATTTGAAATTATACGATTTAAATTCTTACAAAAATGGAATTAAATATTGAAGTTTCAAAATATAAATTAGAACAAATAACAAACAATACTTGAGTTAATAAAGTTTTAAAATAAATCCTTAAATTCGCAATCTCAATTAAACTAGAAAATTTTTTAAAAATGAAATACGATATTATTGTTTTAGGAAGTGGTCCTGGTGGTTATGTAACTGCAATCAGAGCTTCACAATTAGGCTTTAAAGTAGCCGTTATCGAGAAAGAAAATCTTGGTGGTGTTTGCTTGAATTGGGGATGTATTCCTACCAAGGCGCTATTAAAATCTGCACAAGTTTTTGAATATTTAAAACATGCTTCTGATTACGGTTTGACTGTAAAAGAATTTGATAAAGATTTTGGAGCGGTTGTAGCGCGTTCTAGAGGTGTGGCTGATGGAATGAGTAAAGGCGTTCAGTTCCTAATGAAAAAAAATAAAATCGACATTATTGAAGGTTTTGGAAAATTAAAACCAGGTAAAAAAGTTGATGTTACAGCTGCTGATGGTAAAGTAACCGAATATTCGGCAGATCACATTATTATTGCAACTGGTGCGCGTTCACGTGAATTACCAAATTTACCACAAGACGGGAAGAAAATCATAGGATATCGTCAAGCAATGACTTTAGCAGAGCAACCTAAATCGATGATTGTTGTAGGTTCTGGTGCGATAGGAGTAGAGTTTGCTAGTTTTTATAATGCTATGGGAACTAAAGTAACTATCGTAGAATTCATGCCGAATGTTGTTCCGGTAGAGGATGAAGATATTTCAAAACAATTTGAGCGTTCTTTAAAGAAAGCGGGCATTGAAGTAATGACAAATTCTTCTGTTGAAAAAGTGGACACTTCTGGAAAAGGAGTTAAAGCAACTGTTAAAACAGCTAAAGGAGAAGAAATTTTAGAGGCAGACATTTTACTTTCTGCCGTTGGAATTAAAACAAATATAGAAGGAATCGGATTAGAAGAAGTGGGTATTGCTACTGATAGAGATAAAATTTTAGTGAATGCCTACAACCAAACAAATGTACCAGGTTATTATGCAATCGGAGATATTACTCCAGGGCAAGCGTTAGCACACGTAGCTTCTGCAGAAGGAATTAACTGTGTGGAGAAAATTGCTGGACAACACGTTGAGCCAATTGACTACGGAAATGTTCCAGGTTGTACCTATGCGACTCCAGAAATTGCTTCGGTAGGTTTGACAGAAAAACAAGCAAAAGAAAAAGGATACGAAATCAAAGTGGGTAAATTTCCATTTACAGCTTCTGGTAAAGCTAAAGCAGCTGGGACTCCAGACGGTTTTGTAAAAGTAATTTTTGATGCGAAATACGGCGAATGGTTAGGTTGCCATATGATTGGTGCTGGTGTTACCGATATGATTGCTGAAGCTGTTGTAGCCCGTAAATTAGAGACTACGGGTCATGAAATCTTAAAAGCGATTCACCCACACCCAACGATGAGTGAAGCAGTGATGGAAGCAGTAGCCGATGCGTATGGTGAAGTGATTCACTTATAGTATTGCGAGAAACGAAGCAATCTCATTTAATTTATATAAAATCCGTTTTGTGAAAGCAAAGCGGATTTTTTTTGCATATTTAAAATTGATAACCATTTGATAGTCAGTATGTCGTGAATTTTAACTAAATTAGTACTTCAAAAATTAAACACCCTCTTTTTCAAAGAGGTTTATTCCTACCAAATACCTCTGATTGTTTTTAAAACAAAAAACTCCCAAAAAAATAACAATACTAAAAATCAAGATTATGCCAAAGTATGTCATCGAAAGAGAAATTCCAGAGGTTGGAAAGTCAACAACAGAGCAATTAAAAGCAATCTCACAAGCTTCTTGTGGTGTTTTGAGTAAAATGGGGACCGAAATTCAATGGGTGAATAGTTATGTAACAAAAGATAAAATCTATTGTGTTTATATAGCACCCAATGAGGAAATGGTTTATGAACATGCCAAACAGGGCGGATTTCCGGCTAATTCCGTTAGTGAAGTCTCTGAAATTATTGATCCAACAACTGCTGAATAAAGGCAAAATGGATATTATTTTAGCAATTTCAGATTAATTTTTGAAATCCTCAAGGATTCTGATGTTACAAGCGCGGTGTCATTATTATGGCTAAAAAATAACCTAATTCTTCAATTCAAAGTATCGATTAGGATAATCCGTAATGATTCCGTCAACCCCATAACTAATAATTCGTTTCATGTCGTCTTTTTTGTTGATGGTCCACGGAATTACTTTTATATTTTTTTGATGTAATTTTTCCACTTTCTTTTGGTTCAATAAAATGAATTCAGGACTGTATATATCTGGTGTAAAGCCTAAAAGTTTTAAATTTTTAGCAACAGACATTTTATTTTCCACCAACAAAACTGTTTTATAGTTAGGAAAAGTAGTATGTAAATACTGCAATGTTCTACTGTCAAATGATTGTATATACACCCGATCAGATATAGCTTTTTGGTTTAAAACAGCAACTAACAAATCCACAAATTCTTTGGGTTTAGGATGAAAGCGATCATCACCTTTGGGATCTGATTTGGTTTCAATATTGTATTGGATTTTTCTTCCCGGATAATTTTTTTGAATATAACTTTCTGCAAAATCTATTACTTCACTTAATAAAGGCTTGTAGGTTATTATTTTTTCTTGTTCTGAAAAGCGTGGATGAATTTTACTACCACAATCATATTGCTTGATTTGGGCATAATCCATTTGGTATAAGTTGAAGTTTTTCTCGTCTTTTTCAGCAATTTCGTTTCCATTTAAATCCAATGCAATTTCATGAGATAAAAAAGGTTCGTGTGATAGCAAGACTTGATGATCTTTCGATATGACCACATCCATTTCAAGTGTAGTTACGCCTAAATCAATTGCTTTCTTAAATGCTTCTATAGTGTTTTCAGGTAACAATCCTCTACAGCCACGATGTCCTTGAATATCGAATTCTTGTCCAAAAGAAATCAAAGGGAAAAAGCATAAAAAATAAAATAGGCGCATTATATTTTCTTTAAAGTGTTGATTAAATAGTCAATTTCTTCTTTTGTATTATAGTGTGAAAGCGAAATTCGAATATTGGGTTTGTTTAGATGTTCTTTGGCAACAAAAGCCTCTAGCACATGTGAAGGCTTTACACTTCCTGACTGACAGGCACTTCCGCGAGAAACGGCTATTCCATTAATATCCAATTGAAATAAAAGCATGCTGGTTTTGGCTTCATCAAATGGCAAAATAACATTCAAAATATTATAAAAAACTTCGTTTTGATTGCCAATAAAAATGCATTCCGGAAACGTAATTTCTAATTGTTGCATCAAATAGACTTTTAAATTGGAAACATATGCTTTTTCTTCAGCAAGATGTTGTATAGATATGTCTAATGCAGTTGCCATTCCAACAATATTATGAACGCTTTCGGTACCCGCACGTAATCCTTTTTCTTGCTCACCACCTAATAAAATGGGCTTTAAAACAATATTTTTACGAATAAAAGCAAATCCAATTCCTTTGGGTCCGTGAAATTTATGGGCACTAGCCACTAAAAAATTAACAGGCAATTCCTGTACGTTAATTTCTGTTTTTCCAATAGATTGAACAGTATCGGTATGAAAATAGGCATTGTTGTTTTTACACAACTGGGCTACTTTTGCTAAGTTTAAAACGGTTCCAATTTCGTTGTTGACATGCATTAAACTCACCAACGTTTTTTTATCTTGTGCAAGCAAGACTTCTAAATCGTTATAATCAATGGTTCCATCTTCTAAAATGGCTACATAGTCAACATCAATTGCATATTGTTTTTGAAGTACTTCAACAGTATGTAATACGGCATGATGTTCAATTTTACTAGTAATAATGCGGGTAACATTTAAATCACGTAAACAGGATTGAATGATGAAGTTATTTGCTTCGGTACCACAAGATGTAAATATGATTTCTTGTGCCGAGCAATTTATATTTTTCGCAATATTTTTTCGAGAGAGCTCTACTAAATTTTTACTACTTCTGCCAAAGGAATGTGAAGAAGATGGATTACCAAAATTTTCGGTCAAAACCTTGGTCATTTCTGTAATAACTTCTTGGCGAATAGGTGTAGTAGCAGCGTTATCTAAATATGTGTTTTTCATGGTTGTCAAAGATACTAAAATTTGAAATCTCAAAAAACAAAAGCAATTGTCAAATTTTTTTCTGCTCATTAAATTTGTAATTTCGTTGCATAATCGAATTATTTTGAAAAAAGTCCTTTTACTTTCGGATACACATAGTCATATTGATGATGCCATTTTAAAGCATGTGCTTTGGGCGGACGAAGTTTGGCATGCTGGCGATATTGGCGAGTTGACTGTAACTGATGAAATTAAAAAGCTAAAACCACTACGAGCCGTTTTCGGAAATATAGATGGAGTAGAAGCAAGGCAGGAATTTTCTTTACACAATCGTTTTTTTTGTGAAGATGTGGAGGTGTGGATAACACATATTGGTGGTTATCCCGGAAAATACAACCAAGAAATAAGGGAAGAAATAAAAAAGAATCCACCGAAATTATTTATATGTGGGCACTCTCACATTTTGAAAGTACAATTTGATAAAACATTAGATTTACTTCACATGAACCCCGGAGCCTGTGGGAAAAGCGGATTTCATCAAATTCGAACGATGCTTCGATTTGTTATTGATGGCGATAAAATTCAAAATTTAGAAATAATAGAATTGGGGAAGAAATGATTATTCTTTTACCGTAATGGTGATAATGGTTCCTTCATCAGGTTTTGAAAAGAGTTTAAGATTTCCATTCATGTTTTTAACACGAGCTCTTATCTGCGTTAAACCAAATCCAAATGGTTTTTCCTTCATATTAAAGCCTTTTCCGTTATCAGAAACAATAATTTGAAGCATCCCATTTATTTCTTTTAAATTGAGGTTAACTTCCGTTGCTTTACTGTGCTTGGTAGCATTATTAAAAAGTTCGGAAACAAAATAAAATATCTTGGTTTCAAAGTCATGATTGAACTTTTTACTTTTAGGTAATTCAGAATGATAATTAAATTTGACTAAGGAATTAGAATTGTTTTCACACAAATCCTTTAAGGCAAACTGCAATCCGAATTTCACTAATAGTGGTGGAACCAATTCGTGAGATAAATCACGAACTTTATCATGGGCTTGTTTTAGTAAAGCTCTTGTTTTTTTTAAATCACTGCGTTGCTCGGGAGTTAAGGAGCTTTCAAAAGCAGAAAGGTGTAAGCCAACTGAAGACAATGTAGCACTTACGTTATCGTGTAACACTTCTGAAATTTTTGTACGTTCCTGATCTTGACCATCTAGTGTCGCACTAATGATTTTGTATTGTAAATCTGAATCAAGATCTTTCAGTTTGTTTTTTTGTTTTAATTTTAAGTTTTGGAAAAAGATATAAAACAATCCTATTCCTAATAAAAATAAAGCTCCTAATAAAAGTAATAAACGTTGATTTCTTCTTTGTTTATCAGCTAATTCTTGGTTTTTATGTTTGTATTCGTCTTCAATTTTACTAATTTGATATTTGGTTTCAATTTCTTGGGAAGCTTGTTCTAGTCTGCCATTAATAACTACATCTTGAATTTCAAGGTATTTATTGTTATATTTCATTGCGGTTTTGTAGTCCCCTAACATTTCATAAGCATATGAAATGTTTAAATAGGAAGTAGAGGCCATACTAGATGACTCATTATTTGCTTCATTAGCAATGATTTCCTTAAAAATTTCTATAGCTTTAGCATAGTTTTTATCAAATTGAAGGTGAAAAACACCTAAATTCATTTGTATTATGCTAATTTGCTTTTTGTCTTTTGTTAGTTTAGCATATTTTACAGCTTCCAGAATATTTTTTTTGGCATTTACATAGTCCTTTTTAGAAGAATAATACGTGTAATAATTATTGTAATTACTTGATATTTCTTTATAATCTTTTGATTTGCTTTTATAAGCTGCAACTTTATTCAAATAATAAAGTGCGCTGTCTGATCCAATAGAAGTGTGGAGTTTGTATAATACCTGGTTTACATTTTTAATATATTCAGGATCATTAAGTTTATGGGCTATTTTTTTTGCTTTATAAGCGACTTTTTTAGAATTTGAAAAATTATATGCATCAATTTGAACGTTTCCAATTTTGCAATGAATGAGAATTTGATGTTTAGGTAAATTATGAAATTCTGCTACTTTTAAAGCTTCGTAAAGAATTGTTAGAGCGTTTTCAGAGTCATTTAAATCTCTAAATAATTGGGCTCTTTTTAAAGCAATGTCACAATACTGAGAGTATTTTTTTGCATTTAATAATTTTATCAAAGTTGTCCTTGAATAGCTTAATGCTTTTATAGGATTTTTTTGTTGTATGTATATATCAATAGAATCTGTTTTGGTTTCCTGTGCTCGAAAACCAAAACAGATAAAAAATGTGAATATAAAAGTGATTTTTTTCAACTTTTCTAAGAATCAGTTAGAATTGCTTTAGGCTTGTTAATCATAGGTGAATTATGCGGATATTGCTCAAAAGTTAAATCTATTTCGCCGTTAATTAAACTCACAGATTCTGAATGTTGATCAAAATTAGTTGAAGGAGACTTTTCTCCACCATTAAGATGAATTTCAATCGTGTATTTCCCAGAAGCTTGATTTAGTACATAATTACAATTGTCTGGAATTTCAAAGCAAATTTTAAAATCATCTGATGAAATTTTTTCATAGGTGTACATGCCTAGCATAGTGTAAGTTGCCATAGTTTTTGTTTGTTTAAGGTTATATTTGTTTAGGAATAATTTACTAAGTTATGTTTTGTTGCGAAAAGAACAAGCCCAACAGTACTTTTTACGTTGATTTTTTTCATCAAGTTTTTGCGATGTGTTTCCACGGTATTAGGACTGATTTTTAAAATTTGTCCAATGTCTTTACCACTTCGCTCTTCGCAGATGTAGTTTAAAATTTCCAATTCTCTATCGGTGATACTTGAGATGATTTGCTCATCATTAAGCGCTTTCTCATGATTATTGTCGGTAAAAGTATCAAAAATTTTGTCTTTGATAGCCGCAGAAAAATATTGCTGTCCAAGTACAACAGAGTTAATGGCATCCATAATGTTTTCCCCAGCACATTGTTTGGTTAAATAGCCACTGGCGCCTAATTTTATAACTTCTTTAATTAATTTTGGATCGTCATAACTTGATAAAATAATGACTTTACAGGTAAACCCTTTTTCATTGAACTCTCTTAAAACCTGGATTCCATCTTTTTCAGGCATATTGATGTCCATGATTAGAATATGAGCATCATTTTGGGCAACTCGTTCTACAAGGTTTTCACCATTTAATGAAAAACCAACAACTTCATAGTCTGGTTGTGTTTTAAGAACGGCTAACATTCCATCAATTAGTACTTGATGGTCGTCTGCTAAGTGAATTTTAATTTTCGTGTTCATATGGGATAAATTGGTTTTTCAAATGTATTAGTAATAATTTAATTGTGAAATACCATGATTTAATGATTTTTATCTAACTAAATTTAGTTAGAAAAATTGAAATAGGAGCATAAACAATAAAAAAAATCCTGCACAAGGCAGGATTTTTCGTCGCACTAATAAACTAAGATGATAGGTTTATCTCAATCGATCCACAGATTTTACGAGATCTTCGTCCTTCTTTATGGCTTTGTTAGCAAATACTAACAACAAGATAGTTAAAGCAGGTAAGAACATCCCAATACCCTTCTCCGAAACTACAGGAGCTTCTCCAGATATGCTTAGTGTACGAAACACAA
The DNA here is from genome assembly GCF_004122165.1 of Flavobacterium amnicola. Taxonomy (GTDB): domain Bacteria; phylum Bacteroidota; class Bacteroidia; order Flavobacteriales; family Flavobacteriaceae; genus Flavobacterium; species Flavobacterium amnicola. The sequence continues at coordinate 182,197 of NZ_SBKO01000002.1, read as the reverse complement.
ATAATCCTAGTAAAATTAAGTTCAATATCATATTCAATCTGTTCATCACAAATTGTTGTTGTCTTTTTTTGAAAGAAAGTAAACTTAATAATGATAATGAGGTACTTAAACCAAAAAGAACAGCATAAAGCATATTACTCATAAAGTATACCTTATTATCATTTTCAATCCACAAGTGAAATACAAATGGTAACATCCCCATTACAACGAATGCTAAACCTAAATATACACTTTGAATTCTTTGAATCATTATACTAAAATTGAGTAGCAAAAATATATTTTCTTTTTATAAAAAACTATTGTTTACTAAAATAAAATTCGTAATATTGCCCTAACAATCCGTAAGCACTTCATACTTCGGAACATAAGATTCAAAAAAATCACATACATTTTACTCCTATCTAATTTAATCTAACATCTATTTATGTTTGATATTTCTGTTTTAAAAGAAATGAAGCTTAATGAGCTACAAGAAATTGCCAAGGTGGCTAAAATTAAAAGTTTTAAAACTTTAAAGAAAGACGAGTTAGTCTATCAAATTTTAGATTACCAAGCCGCAAATCCGGAAAAAATTACTCCTGAAGCAAACAATATTGCTGATACTCCAAAAGCCAAACGAGCGAGAATAGCACCAGAAGAAAAATCAAAGCCTGCCCCATCAAAAATTGAAAACGTACAACAAGCCATCGCTTTTGTGGAAGGGGAAAAGAAACCAATAAAACCAAACCAACCTAAAAATAATCCCTCGAAGCCTACTCCAAAAGGAGAAAAGTTTCAAAAAAATAAGGATAGAAACACCGAAAAAGTTATTGCTGTTTCAACTGCTGAGAAGCCAACTTCTAATGCTTCAACCGATATCGAAACCCCAATTGCTACTGTCGAAGTAACAACTGTTTCGGAAAATACCGAAACAACTCCTCCACAAAACAACAACCACAAAAACAATCATAATAATAATAATAATAAACATAAGAAAACGAATAATTTCCGTGAACCCGACTATGAGTTTGAAGGAATTATAGAAACAGAAGGTGTTTTAGAAATGATGCCAGATGGTTATGGATTCTTGCGTTCATCGGATTACAATTATTTAGCTTCTCCTGATGATATTTATTTATCTACTTCGCAAATCCGTTTATTCGGATTAAAAACAGGAGATACAGTAAAAGGAGTAGTGCGTCCTCCAAAAGAAGGGGAGAAGTATTTTCCTTTGGTTAAAGTATTAAAAATTAACGGTCACGACCCACAAGTAGTGCGTGATAGAGTTTCTTTCGAACACTTGACTCCGGTTTTCCCTACAGAAAAATTCAAATTGGCCGAAAGAGGTAGTTCTATTTCAACTCGTATAATCGATTTGTTTTCACCTATTGGTAAAGGACAACGTGGTATGATTGTTGCACAGCCTAAAACGGGTAAAACGATGTTGTTGAAAGACATTGCTAATGCTATCGCTGCCAATCACCCTGAAGTATATTTGTTAGTTTTATTAATTGACGAACGTCCAGAAGAGGTAACCGATATGCAACGTAGCGTGCGTGGGGAAGTAGTGGCTTCCACTTTCGATAGAGAACCACAAGAGCACGTAAAAATTGCTAATATCGTACTAGAAAAAGCAAAACGTTTAGTAGAATGCGGACATGATGTAGTGATACTATTAGATTCCATTACACGTTTAGCAAGAGCTTATAACACGGTACAACCTGCATCTGGTAAAGTATTGAGTGGTGGTGTGGATGCAAATGCACTTCAAAAACCAAAACGTTTCTTCGGAGCGGCTCGTAATGTTGAAGGTGGTGGTTCATTAAGTATTATCGCAACTGCATTAACAGAAACAGGTTCTAAAATGGACGAAGTAATTTTCGAAGAATTTAAAGGTACAGGTAATATGGAATTACAATTGGATCGTAAAATTGCAAACCGTCGTATTTTCCCTTCTGTCGATTTAACGTCTTCAAGTACGCGTCGTGACGATTTATTGTTAGACGAAAAAACAATCCAACGTATGTGGATTATGCGAAAATACTTAGCCGATATGAATCCAGTAGAAGCCATGGAATTTATAAATGATCGATTCAAAAAAACCAGAAATAACGAAGAGTTTTTGATTTCGATGAATGACTAAAATAAAAATCCCATCTAATTTAGATGGGATTTTTTTTATTTGGGCGTGACCTCTTTCGTTCCTCTCTCGGTCGAGCTATCCGTTCCAATCTTTTAATTTCGTCATTTCGAGTGCCTCAATGATCGAAATTAAAAGGATTTTTACTGCTATCTCTCACGCGAATTACCTTGTAAAAACCAATGTATTTCCTTTCGAAAGATTGGCATCAAATGCATATCCTTCATAATTAAAGCTTTTAAGTTGCTCTACATTTTCTACATCATGATCAATAATATAACGCACCATCATTCCACGTGCTTTTTTAGCAAAAAAAGAAATCATTTTTAATTTTCCGTCTTTGTAATCTTTAAATTCAGGCGTAATAATAGGTACTTTTAATTTCTTTGTATCAATCACCGAAAAATATTCATTACTCGCTAAATTAATAAATAACTCATTCTTTTTCAATTCTTTGTTTAATGCAGATGTTAGTGTCTCTTTCCAAAAAGCATATAAATTTTTATGCTCACCAATAGGGAGTGTAGTTCTCATTTCTAATCGATAGGCTTGTATTAAATCTAATGGTTTTAAAATCCCATATTGCCCAGAAAGAATACGAAGTTTGTTTTGTAAAACATCTAATTTTTCTTCAGGAATAGAGTAGGCGTCCAAACCTAAATAAACATCACCATTAAAAGCATAAACCGCTGGACGTGCATTTTCGATAGTGAATGGCGTTTTAAATTTTTTATTGCGTTGCCAATTCAATTCCCCCAAAGCGTCAGAAATATCCATCAATTCTGATAAATCTTTTGGTTTCAGTTTTTTTAGCACCTTTACTATTTCTTTAGTTTGCTTTAAATAGGAAGGTTTTGTAAACTTTTCCGTTGGAAGTTTTTTTTCAAAATCCAATGATTTGGCTGGAGAAATAACAATTTTCATGAATGGTTCTTAAATGTTTTGTTTTCAACTCACAAATATAAAGATTTCAATAATTCTTGAATAAAGAAACGATATATATAAAAAATCCCTGAATAGGGATTTTTTATAGTGGGACAAAAAAGCTTGAGTTAATTTGGCAATACAACAGAATCGATTACGTGGATTACTCCGTTGGATTGGTATACGTTTGCAATAGTTACCATAGATTTGTTACCCTTCTCGTCAGTAATGATTAGGTTTTTATCATCCATAGAACATACTAGTTTTCCACCTTGTACAGTTGTTAATGTGGCTTTTCCATTACCTTCTTTAATAGCATTAGCTATGGCTTTGCTATCCATACTTCCTGAAACAACATGATAGGTTAAAACAGCTTGTAGAGTTGCTTTGTTTTCCGGTTTTAATAAGGTTTCAACAGTACCTTTTGGTAATTTTTCAAAAGCACTATTCGTGGGTGCGAAAACTGTGAATGGTCCTTTTCCTGACAATACGGAAACTAGATCTCCTGCTTTTACAGCAGCTACCAATGTAGTATGATCTTTAGAATTAACTGCGTTTTCAATGATGTTCTTTGTCGGATACATTGGAGCTCCCCCAACAGTTACTGTTTTTTGTGCATTAGATGTAAATCCAAATGTTAATGCAATACCTAAAATGGCTACCGATAAAATTTTTTGTGTTTTCATAATTGATTTTTTGGTTATTAAATCATTTACGGTATCGCTTTTCTTTTGGTTTTCGATATTGAAGGTTTTAACATTTATTTAAGAATTTAGAATGTTTTCAAAACAAACCAAACGTTTTATGGTTTGGCTGTTTTGGTTTTGCTATCTATAATGGCTTCGGCTTTATTTCTTTGGTTGAAATGGCCGATACTTTATTGTCTTTGTCTATTGTAACACTTAATTCACGTTTGAAATATTTCTTTTCATAATCAATTTTATATCTGAAAATGTATTCATCAGTCGACTTAAAATAAGTAATATCTAGGAGTTTTATGAAATTGAACTTTCCGTTTCGTTGATTAATTTTCTGACAAGTAGCAGATATTTTTTCAAGAGTAGCATTTTGAATCACTCTATCTGTAGCTTCCTCACTCGAAAATGGTTTGAATCGAGAAGAATTACAGGATTCAAGTAGTCGTGTGCCTAAATCGAATGCTCTTTCTTTTTTTACAGCTTCTACTTTACTGGAATCTATCAAAACGAACGTAGGCTCTACTTTTTTACTTTTACAAGAAACAATTAGTAAAAAAAAGGCTAATAGTGCTAATTTAAATTTCATTTTAAATCGTTTATGAATACAACGCATTAGAAATGAGTATAGTATAAATTAGTGAAATTTATTGGTGGTATGAGAATGCATGATTTGCAAAAAAGTTTCTTTTGTCATAGGTTTAACAATGAAATCAATCACCAAATTAATTGCTTTTGATTTTTGAATATCGGCTGGGTCAATTGACGATGTAACGATATAAATTGGAATTTTTTTGGATAATTTCGGTTGTAATTTTTCATATTCCTTCAAGAATCCCCACCCATCCATTATTGGCATAAAAAGATCTAATAGAATAATATCTGGAAGTTTGCCATCATTTACAGATACAGCTTTTAAAAAATTAATGGCATCTAGACCATTTGAAAAAGCATCAATATCTTTCACAAGATGAGTTTTGGTAATTATCGTTTGCGTTAAATACCTAAAAATCATATCGTCGTCTATGAGACAAATAGTATTAATTTTTTCCATCAGAAGTCATTTTATATAACTTAATGGTAAACTTGCTTCCTTTGTTTGGTGTACTTTCAGCACTTATACTACCACCCATAGCTTCAATTTGTGTTTTGGTAATAAACAAACCAAAACCTTTTGCTTGTGCATGATTGTGGAATGTTTTATGAAGTTTAAATAAATCCTCACCATTTTTTTTCAAATCGATTCCCAATCCATTATCAATTATATCAACAGAAATCCAACCTTTTTTAATATAGCTTTTTATATGAATTTTGGGAGTTCGTTCGGGAGAATGATATTTTAGGGCATTACCAATTAGATTGATTAAAATATTTTCTAAATACTTTTTGGAGTATTCAATTTTATTAATTTCAGAAAAATCGAAGACTATCTCTGTGTTGGTACTTCTGATTTCTTCAGAAAGTATTTTTAAGGCTTTTTTAGTGTGTTTTTCCAGACTGATTTTACTTCTTTTGATGGTTTGGTCCATTCTAACTTGGGTAGAAGCTACAAGTTCTTCGAAAGTTTTGTGCAGTAAATCAATTACACTTTTTTGAATATTTATGAAGTTAGATTTTTCGGCATTATCATTACTTTCTTGAATCATTTCGTTTAACTGAATAAGATTAGTTAAAGGTGATCTAAGATTATGGGAGATAATTTGACAAAATTCCTCTAATTGCTGTTTTTGTTTGGTGATTTGTGCAATCATTAAGGTTCTTTCAGTAAGCTTTTTTTTAAGTTTGGCTTCCGCTTTTTTTAGTTTGGTGATTTCTGATGACAATACAATGATGCCTTCAGAAACTGGTTGTATACTGAGTTCAAACCATTTTCTTGTGCCATCTGGGAAATCATAATGACTTATAATTTCTAATGGTATTCGAGTATCCATGCAAGTTTGAAACGAATTGAATAAATCAGTATGTTCAATTCCTGGATAATTTTCTAACATACAATAACCTATCATGGCTTCTCTTGTGGAGAGACCATGTCGGGCAAGTGAATCATTCACATAGACATAATTCCAATCCTGATCTAAGACCTGAACGCCTTCAATCAAATTATCGAACACTGAATACTTACTGGTATAACTGTTTTCTTTTATGGTATTGATTATATTATGGAGAACTTTGCCCATTGTTCTATTGTTACTAGATTTTTAGATAACGGTAGTTTTATCGCATATCGTATTATTTGTTTTACTAAATTAACTGTAGGATTTTTGATATAGATTAGATTCTAATAATTGAATTTTAACAGTAGTACTACAGTTCCATAAATATACTCTTATAAAATAAGCTATTCTTACGGTATTTCCGCATAAAATGTTAAAACAGGTGTAAGGAATAAAAAAACCGACGAACAAAATTACTTTCGCTCGTCGGGTTATATAATGAATTTCAAATTTCTAGTATAAACTTGGAAATTGAGTTGGATTCGCTTCATGCATCATCGCATATACTTTTTCGAAAATATCTTCAACTGAAGGTTTCGAAAAATAATCACCATCTGTTCCATAAGCTGGACGATGTGCTTTGGCAGCAAGGGTTTCTGGCTGACTATCCAAATGTTGGTAGCCTTTTTGCTCGTCGATGATTTGTTGTAAAATAAATGCCGAAGCTCCACCTGGAACATCTTCGTCTATTACCAATAAACGGTTGGTTTTGGCTACTGATTTTACAATATCATGATTGATATCAAATGGTAATAAAGATTGAATGTCGATGATTTCAGCATCAATGCCAACTTCCAATAATTCTTTAGCTGCTTGTTCTACTAGACGTAATGTTGAACCGTAAGACACTAAAGTAATATCAACTCCTTCTTTAATGGTTTCTACCACACCAATTGGAGTCTTGAATTCCCCTAAATTGGTTGGCATTTTTTCTTTTAATCGGTAACCATTCAAACATTCAATAACTAAAGCAGGTTCGTCAGTTTGTAGTAATGTGTTGTAAAAACCTGCTGCTTTAGTCATATTTCTTGGTACCAAAACATGAATACCACGAATGGCATTGATGATCATTCCCATAGGTGAACCGGAATGCCAGATTCCTTCCAAACGATGGCCACGAGTTCTGATAATAAGTGGTGCTTTTTGGCGACCCGCTGTTCTGTATTGTAATGTTGCCAAATCGTCACTCATGATTTGAATGGCATATAATAAATAATCTAAATATTGTATTTCAGCAATTGGACGTAACCCACGCATTGCCATTCCGATACCTTGTCCTAAAATGGTAGCTTCACGGATACCAGCATCAGCTACACGAAATTCGCCGTATTTTTCTTGCATTCCTTCTAAACCTTGGTTTACATCACCAATATTTCCAGCATCTTCCCCAAAAATTAAAGTTTCGGGATATTTAGCAAAAATGGCATCAAAATTATCGCGTAAAACCAAACGAGCATCGACTTCTTCAGCCGTTTCATCGTAAGTTGCTTTTACTTCATTCACAGAAAATACATTATTGTCCGATTGTGAAAATAAATGGGAACTAAATTTTGGCTGAATTTTTTCGGTATAATTGGTAATCCAAGAAGCCAACTGAGATTTTCCAGATTCTTTAATCACCATGCGTAAAACCTTACGAGCTAATGTGATTAAATCTTTACGGATTGGTTCTTTTATCGCTGCTAAATCGTTCGCATACTTCTCAATAAAAATTTTATTTTCTGAAGTGGAGGCAACCGAATTTAAAACAGCAACTAATTCATCTTTTTCTGTTTTTATAGGAGACGTAAAGTTGATCCAAGCCGCTTTTTTTCCTTCGTTTACTTCTTTTTTTACTTGAGTATCAATTTGATCTAATTCTTCTAGAGTTGCTAAATTATTCTCTAACAACCATTTATGCATTTGATTTAAACAGTCAAATTCTGTTTCCCACGCTAATCGTTCTGCATTTTTGTAGCGTTCGTGAGAACCTGAAGTGGAGTGCCCTTGTGGTTGAGTTAATTCATCAACGTGGATTAAAACCGGCACGTGTTCTTCACGAGCAATGGCAGAAGCTTTCTGATAGGTTTCTACTAATGCAGGATAATCCCAACCTTTAACTGTCATTATTTCATAACCGTTATTGTCTTCATCTCTTTGAAATCCTTTGAGAATTTCCGAAATACTTTCTTTAGTAGTTTGATAACGAGCGTGAACCGAAATTCCGTATTCATCATCCCATACACTCATTACCATTGGAACTTGTAAAACGCCAGCAGCATTAATGGTTTCAAAGAATAATCCTTCCGAAGTGGAAGCATTACCAATTGTTCCCCAAGCTACTTCGTTTCCTTTTTCAGAAAAGTTAGTTTGGTTGATTCCTTCAACATTTCTAAATATTTTTGAGGCTTGCGCTAAACCTAATAAACGCGGCATTTGACCAGCAGTAGGAGAGATGTCGGCACTTGAGTTCTTTTGTTGGGTTAAATTTTTCCACTTTCCATTGGCGTCTAGAGAATGTGTTGCGAAGTGACCACCCATTTGACGACCAGCACTCATTGGATCAAAATCTAAATCGGTATGACCATATAATCCGGCAAAAAACTGTTCGATTGTCATCGCGCCAATAGCCATCATAAAGGTTTGATCACGATAATAGCCTGAACGGAAATCACCATTTTGAAACGCTTTGGCTAATGCTAATTGCGGCACTTCTTTTCCATCTCCAAAAATCCCGAATTTAGCTTTACCGGTAAGCACTTCTTTTCGGCCTAAAAGGCTACATTCACGGCTTATACGTGCAATTCTATAATCGTTTAAAACTTCCGTTTTAAAATCTTCAAATGTTAGTGCTTGTTTTTCTTCTACTTGTGCCATTTTCTAATTTCTAAGTACACAAATTTAAACAAAAACACGATATATTCTAATTTTGATGTAAAAATATTAATTGTAGTATTCGTAATTTAAAATTAAAATACAAAGATTTGATTATGTAATTAATAATAATTTTCAGTTTTTTCAGATTAAAATTCAATAAAATAGTTTAAATGTTGAATTTTAAAACCATTTTCTAGTGAATAGTTTGATAAGTGTATTCGGGTTGATTGTGACAATAAATCGTATTTTTTCGTGGTAATTATCCTGCGATAATTCAAAACCTTTGGAAGAATAGACCGGAAAAAACAATTCGAAGTAGCCTGGAACTAGGTTGAAATGCATTCCGCTATCGTACACAAATTGAGCGCTTTGTGTGTTGTTTTTGTATAATCCTACATCACCATAAAGCTGTATCCACTTCCAAACAGAAGAAGTGGCATTTAAAGTGGTCATCCATTCATTAGCATAGGGATTGTTTAGAGTCGATTTAAAACCTCCTTCGGCAATTACCAATTGTTGACTAAAAAGTCCTGTACTTTCTGAACGGCCATATAAATTATAATCAAATAGCAAATCTTGAGGCTTGTCTAATCCGAAAGCGTATAAATCTTTCTGTTTGTTTTGAATAAAAGTTCCGGCAAAAAGACGAAGACTAAATTGATAGTTGTTTTCGAATAATTTACTGTATCCAATTTCAGATGTAAATTTACTAAACTGACCTGCAAAAGTAGTACTCAAGCTGTAACCAAAGCTTTTGGCAGTTTCACTTTGACCACTTGAAAAACCAATGGTTGTAGCGCTAAATTGCAGTGGTATCTTGTCATTTACCAAAAGTGGAGAAGATTGCTTGTTCACATAATTTTGCTTAATATAAAGAGTTTTGCCAATGTTTTTGGTCAAATCTGAATCTCTAAAATTCAAACTAATAGCAGGGGTAGCCTTGAAATAAGCAGCATTTTCATAATAATGAAAGTAAGAACTTCCAAAAGAATAGCGAATACTATGCAGTTTTTTATTGCTTCTTTGATGATTATATGAAAGTCCGAACGAGCCCGTTGCTTTTCTAGGTGTTGTGGAATAACTTGGACTAAAATCGAAAACCAATGGCTTATTGATAAGATTTTTGTTGTGGAGACTTAGGGTAAGAATTGCCCCATCATACTTGTTATATCCAATTTCTGGAACATAAAAAATTTGACTATAATTGGCATTTTCTACATCTCTTAAAAATGTAAATTTTACCGGTTTATTAAACCATAAGAATTTTTTAAGTTTTCTATGGTTATTTCGGTTATTAATTTCGGTAAAAAAATTATTGTTATTAATAATCAGTTTGTCAACTTCAGTATTGTTTATGGTGATAATGGAATCTTTTTGTGGATTGTCAATCCATTTTTCAAATACTTTTTGTCTGTTTTTAAACCCTGAAACTAAATAGGGTACATGGCTGTTTGTTTTGTTTTTAATTTCAACCTGACTGGTTTCCGATTCTTTTGTTATAGCACCGAAAGAATAATCAATTGCTATGTTAGAATGAATCATTTCATCAAAAAACCAATTGATATCTTTACTTGAATTAGAAACTAATATTTTTCTAAAATCTTGTTTTTCAGTATATTTATAATTATTAATCTCTACAAATTCTTTAATTGATTTTTTTAATAAATCATTTCCAATATAATTATCTAAAAATTTAAATGCCAAACCAGTTTTGTATTTTGAAGCGATTTGCTCATTAAATTTTACTAATTTTTCTTTAGACTCATCAAGTCTTTGATCTAAATTTTTTCGAGCCATCAATAAATAGGCAAGCTGGTATTGGTCATTAAATTTTGCACTGGCTAATTGATATCCATTTGTGATTTTGAATCGGCTTAAATTTCCTATCAAGCGCAAATCGGGATAATTTTCCTCGATATAATTCATTAACAAATAGGTTTGTATACCACTAAATAAATAATGGTCTTTTCTAAAATCGATATTTAAGTTTTGCTTTAAGTAATTTTGAGAATAGACTTTTAGAAACTTTAATTCATATAAAAAGGAATCAGGGAATGGACTTAAAAATGCCGGAAGTTGATTTAATCCATAAAAAGGATTTCGGTCGTAATCGATTTGAGAAACCATAATTTTATCTACTTTCGATTTTCCTAAATTGGAATCAATATAGTTGATGATTTTATCAATCACAATCGCTCTTTGGAATTCATTTACTCTTAAGTTGGTTAAATTCGTTTCTATTTCAATTTTATCATTTTTAAAGCTTTCAAAACTTGATTTTTTTTCTATCGCGAACTGATTTTCTTTCGAACTGCCATTAAATGTATTTACTTCCGTTTCTTTTAAATTGGATGTTATGGTATATGATGACGGCATTTTAAAGGCAACTGTAATAGATTCAATGTCTTCTAAAACAGCATCTTCAATATCTTCATTGCTGTATTGAACACTCGAACCATTCTTAATCTTTGCCAATGCCAGAAAGCTATCTTTTAAATAAAAGTTTTCTTTGACTTTGCCCCAACGCGTAAATTTAGCATCAGGAATTTTTATTTCATAATCGATTTTAATTTGTATGGAGTCATTGGGTTGCAGCGTATTAATTTTCAACTCTACTAAATCAATTTGATTTTCAATTCTTTGCCATTGCGCAGGTGCATTATTGATAGTAAGCTGATTAATTTTAGTGTTTCCTCTCTCTTTTTCTGTTGAAAGATGAAAATTCCTAACATATTGATCTGAGAAACGTTTTCCCAAATTTGTTTTTCTGTTAGAATAAGCATGATTCCAATCGTTTAGAATTAATTTATCAATTGGGTTTGCATATTGATTTTTGTAATTAATTTTTTGAGTTACATGAAATGTATAGGAAATAGTGTCCAATCTTGCTGTAATAGTCACCTTTTGCTGACTGTAAACAGGTAATGAAACAATTATGAGGATTGCGAATAACGGAAAAAAAAGTTTGTCCTTCAATTTTAATTTATTTTAATGGCAATGTAACACTATTTAATGTAATTTTACAATATATAGGTTTTGAGAATATTTAACAATTGATTTTCAATTTGTTAAAAATTCTGTTTGTTTATAATTCTTTTATAGAATATGGTTTTTCATATTACAATTTGGCTATATTGCACCCCCCAAATTTAGTTATTATGATTAAAAAAATACTTTTCTTATTACTGTTTTGTAATGTTTCCTTTTCACAGGTTTATATTAATGAGCTTGACTGTGATACACCTGGAACTGATGCTTTAGAATTTATTGAATTTAGAACGATGACCCCTAATTCCTCTTTGGATGGGTATGTTTTAATTTTCTTTAATGAAGGAACTGGCTTAAGTTACCAAACATTTGATTTGGATGGCATGATAACAGATGTGAATGGAATTGCTACCTTAGGTAGTGTTGCTGTTTCTCCTTCTCCAGATAGAATAGCACCCAATAATTTTATCGAAAACGGACCTGATGGTGTCGCTATTTATCAATTGAATACTGCACCTACAAACGGAAAAACACCCGCTCAAATTACAGGACTTGGAGGTATTTTAGTGGATGCATTAATTTATGAAACAAACGATGCGACTCCAGCTACTGGATTAATGGCTGCATTTGGTGAAACGATTTCGTACGATGAGCAAATTAGTACTGGTAGTCCAAGTACTGTAAATTCAATTCAAAGAAAAGAGGATGGGACTTATGAAACCAAAACTCCAACTCCAGACGTACCTAATGATGGATCAGGAACGATTGCCAATGCTATTTCAGTTGCCTTTTCTGCTTCAGAATTAAGTGAACCTAATCCTTTTACAATTACTTTTTCAACACAAACTCCCGTAACAGGAAGTAATCTAGTTTTAAATTACACATTAGCTAATGGTACTTTTACCACGGGTGATTATACTGGAGTGCTAACAGCCACCATACCTGTTGGTTCTTCAAATGTTATAGTAAATTATACGCTAGTTGATGATACCAGTAATGAAGGTGATGAAGTATTAAAATTAACAATTGCAGCAGTACCGGCAACATATTCCTTAACGAATAATAATATTGAAATTCGAGTGCATGATAACGATTATATCGTTCAGCCATGGGGAACACCAATTGCACCAACATATGGATTGTGCCCTAAAAATATTCCAGTAGGATATTATGATTCTTTGGAAGGAAAGTCAGGAGCTCAATTAAAACAAGCGATTCAGGATATTATTGCTAATCCAGCTGTGGTTAGAGAACATACTTATGCAGATGTGTGGGAAATGCTTAGGGAAGCCGATTCCAATCCACAAAATAGTAGTGATGTTTGGTTGATGTATGTAGAACACACAAGTTCAAAATTAAACCAACAAACAGGAACTAGTGGTGCTACAGGGTTTTGGAACAGAGAACACATTTATTGTCAATCAAGAGGAGCATTCAATTTAGATACAAGTGCTCCAAATGACGGAATAGACGTTTGGACACCAACGGATGCTAATGATATTGAAGCCGGAGGTGCAGATGGTCATCATATTAGATCAGAAGATAGTCCAGAAAATTCTTCTAGAAATAATAAAAATTATGGAGTAGATGCAGGAACTGATGATTACAACGGACCATTAGGAAATGTAGGGAGTTGGCGTGGTGATGTTGCCAGAGCTATTTTCTATATGGCGGTGCGATATAATGGGTTAAATGTAGTGAATGGTTTTCCTTCTGAAACACCAACAGGTTATATTGGAGATTTAGCGACACTTTTAAATTGGAACGTACTTGATCCTTCTGATGATTTTGAAATGAATCACAATAAAGTCGTTTATAATTGGCAAAAGAATAGAAATCCCTTTGTTGATTATCCGATACTTGCTGATTATGTTTTTGGATCTCAATACGGACAAACTTGGAATGCTGCTTTAGCAACGCAAAGCTTCGACAAACTAAATGTCGTAATGTATCCTAACCCATCAAATGGTTCAATTCGCATTTCTGGATTGTTTGAAACGGCTACTGTTGAAGTACAGGCAATCACAGGACAAAAAATAGTGGAAACCAAATACGAGAACGATTCAAGATTGGATTTAGATTTAGCGGCTGGAGTGTATTTAGTTAAAATTACTGAAGGCAATAAATCAGTGACGAAGAAATTAGTGATTCGATAGTTGTAAAATACACAAATAAAAAAGTCCCACATTCTGGGACTTTTTTGTTTTATAATATTTCTTCAATGTTTTTCTTAATGTTTTCTGCCATTCTTTGGGTTGGAAGATCATTCTCATCATTTCCAAAAGGCTCTTCAATTTCTTCCGCAATCAATTCTAAACTTGCCAATACATAGAAAATAAAAATAACCACAGGAATAGTGTAGTAGCCTAGACTAAATACATAACCGAATGGAAGTGTCATCACATAAAAAAAGATGAATTTTTTAAGGAAAACACTATAAGAATAGGGGATAGGCGTGTTTTTTATTCGCTCGCATGCACCACAAATATCCAAGAAAGACGTCATTTCAGGATTGATGTACAGCAAGTTTTCATCGGTAAGTTTGTTTTGTCGTTTCAACTCAAAAAGTTTTTTCGACATTAATTTTACCAGCTGATTGGGTTTGTGTTTTTTATGCGCAACATTAATATTAAATTCTTCAAAAAGTTCGTGGCTTATTTTTTCATCTTTCAAATGTAAACTCAATGCTTGAGCAAAGCTGGGAATGGTTTTTCGGAAGAATATTTTATCCTCTTTTTCAAGTAAAATGGCGGAAAGTTTTACCGCTAAATTCCGACTGTTGTTCACTAAGGCTCCCCATTGCTTTCTGCCTTCCCACCAACGGTCATAGGCTGTATTTGTTCTAAAAACCAATAACAATGAAATCACAAAACCCAACATGCTATGCATGATAGTGATGTTTTTTAAATGATGGTTTTCGGATAATTTAAAATATTCAATTTCTAAAAAAGCAATAATTCCAGTGTAAATCCCAATACAGATGATTACCGGTAATAATTGCCTAAAAGTATCCGCTTTGTGGAATCTGAAGATAAAGGCAAACCAATCTTTTGGATTGTAGGAAATCATATTTAAACCTCTTTTTCTTTATAAACACGAATCATTTCAATTTTTTCTGGGGCGTGAAGTACCATCGGGAATTTTTCAATTTTTACCGAGCCACTATCTAGACCGAATGCTTTTTCTTCAGATAAAGAGAATTTCTTAAAGAAGAAATAAGTATTCATCACCACTTTTTCATAGAAATGCATGAAGCTATCGTTGGATAAATATTTTTCTGAAAGTACAAATTTGAAATCTCCCAAAATATTATTTTTACTCAAAGATTCGTAACGGCTGGTGATGTCAACTTCTCCGTTTTTCACCATATCCTTGATTACTTCTTTGAACATTAAATTGATTTTTGTTGGCTCTCTAAAACCAAGATTAAAATCAATTCTGTACAAATCATCTTTAATAATTTCGGTTACCTTGTATTCTTTTTTATAGGGCTCACTCAATACATTTACGTGAATGAACCAATATAAATCGGCACGTTTAGGTCTTTTTTGAAGAATAGAATACATTACTTTTTCTTCAATTTCATCCACACGACCTGCATTGGTCATGTATACTAAGTGCGTAGCGTATTTCGGGATTGACAAGTCAACACTTAATTCAGCCAATACTTTTTTGTAGTTATCAATTTTGACAAATTTGGTATAGGCTTTTCCAATTTGTTTGGCTTTGAACCATATGGCCATTATACTAATTAAAATAGCAGCTATAATTAATGTCACATAACCACCGTGCATAAATTTATCCAAGCATGCAATTAAGAAACTAAATTCTATTACCAAATAAAGTAAAATAACTGGTATGATGATATAGGCAGCAAGTCTTTTCATAACCATGTAATACATTAAAAGTAATGTGGTCATAATCATACAAAGAACAATTGCTAAACCGTAAGCCGCTTCCATTTTACTGGATTCTTCAAAGTATAATACAATTCCAATACAACCTGCTAAAAGCAACCAGTTGATCGATGGAATATAAAGTTGTCCTTTTAGTTCTGTTGGGTATTTGATTTTTACTTTTGGCCAGAAATTTAATCGCATTGCCTCATTGATTAAGGTAAAGGAACCAGAGATTAAGGCTTGAGAAGCGATAACCGCCGCCATTGTTGCAATTACAATTCCGAACGGTTGAAACCAATCGGCCATCATTAAATAAAACGGATTTACATTGTGTGGATTGATACTCGAAAGTGTTTCTCCTTGATGTTTGATTAAATACGAACCTTGTCCGAAATAATTCAAAAGCAATGCAATTTTCACAAAAATCCAACTGATTCGAATGTTTTTACGACCACAATGTCCCATATCCGAATATAAAGCCTCGGCACCTGTTGTACATAAAAAGACAAAACCTAATACATAAAATCCTTCCGGATGAATTTTTAATAAATGAATGGCATAATATGGATTTACAGCATTTAAAACCTCCATATTATGAGTAATCTGAATAGCACCCAGTACCGCTAACATTCCGAACCAAATCATCATCATTGGCGCAAAGAATTTACCAACTAAGCTCGTTCCAAATTGTTGTATGATAAATAAAATACATAAAATCGCAATTACGATAGGCACTGTATTAAGTTCAGGAAAATAAATCTTAACTCCTTCAACTGCTGAAGACACCGAAATTGGAGGGGTAATAATTCCATCAGCTAAAAGTGCCGAACCTCCTATAATTGCGGGGATAATTAACCATTTTACTTTGGTTCTTTTCACAAGAGCATATAAAGCAAAAATACCTCCTTCACCATGATTATCGGCTGATAAAGTCATGATTACATATTTCATTGTGGTTTGAAGCGTTAGGGTCCAAAAAATGGCTGAAATTCCCCCCAACACTACGTCGGTCTCAATGGCATGAGTACCAATAATAGCTTTCATTACATATAATGGTGAAGTACCAATGTCACCAAAAATAATTCCTAGTGTTACAAGAATTCCGCCAAGCGTATATTTGTTGTGAATGTCTTGATGATGCGATGCGCTCATATTGAAAGTATAAATAAAGAATCAAAATTAAAATAATTAAATGTAATACTTCGTATTTTTATGCAATATTTACATACAAAATAAATCAAAATGCTGATTATTAATAATTTACAAATAATGAGAAAAATAGTAATGCTATCATTTTTACTACTTTTTATGATTTCTTGTTCTTCAAGTAAAAAAACAGTAGATTCTTTTAACTATTCCAAAATTGAAATCGATACTCTTTTAAACCAAAAAATGAGTAGTCGTGCACTTTTAGTTGATGGTAACAAAGTGTGGTTTGGCGCCACTGGAAATAAATTTGGGTTTGTTAATTTAACAACGAAAGAACACAAAATTATAGAGGTTGGAAATGTAGATTTAAAAATTGATTTCAGAAGTATTGCACAAACTCCAAATGCTGTTTTTGTTGCTAGTGTAGCTAATCCAGGTTTGATTTATAAGATAGATAAGGATTTAGGCAAAATAGAATTGGTTTATGAAGAAAAGCACGAAAAAGTATTTTATGATAGTATGCTTTTTATGAACGATAATGAAGGTATTGTGATTGGTGATCCTACCGAAAACTGTCCCTCAATAGTGATTACGAATAATGGTGGTGATACTTGGCGAAAACTTTCGTGTTCAAATTTGCCTAATTTTGATGAAGGAGAAGCATTTTTTGCTGCTAGTAATACCAATATAATGTATAGAAACAACACTTTGATAATGGTTTCTGGTGGAAAAAAATCAAGAGTATATACTTCTAAAGATAAAGGAAAAACTTGGCAAACTTTTGAAACACCAATTGTACAAGGAAGTGCTATGACTGGTGCTTTTACAGCCGATTTTTATAACGAGCGCATTGGGATTATTGCAGGTGGTGATTATGAAAAGCCGCAACAAAATAATACGAATAAGGCGATTACAAAAGATGGTGGAAAGACCTGGCAATTGATGGCAGAAAACCAAGGCTTTGGCTATGCTTCTTGTATACAATTTGTTCCAAAATCGAAAGGGAAATGCCTTTTAGAAATGGGAGCTAACGGTATTTTTTATTCCAATGACAGTGCTAAAAGTTGGACACAATTAGCACCAGACAAAGATTTTATCGCTTTTCGATTTGTAGATGAAAAAACTGTGGTGGCTTCGGGTAAAAACAGAATTGTAAGTATTCACTTGAAGTAATTACCTTCTCATTCTTTCTTCTCGACGATTTTTCATTTGGTTTAACAGCTTTTGTTTGAATTCAACTTCAATTTTACGAAGCATTAAAATCTTTTGATTCGGAATCACGCCTTGCAAATTTTTGACTAATTGCCGGCGATTGTTTTGAATTTCTTCTTCCAATCTATCATCTTCATCCATAAGCATAGTCGTTTCTTTTTCCGATAATCTGGAAGCGTTTTCCGGACGAAGTTTAAACATTAATTGGCGTTTTTGCTTGTGAAAACCCTCCATTTTATCATCAAACTGATTAAAAACAGGCCAGAAACGTTGTGCTTCTTCAGTCGTTAAATTTAACTTTTCGGAAATATAGGCCACACGAAGCGCTTTTATACGTTCAAAACGGTCATCCTTATCCTGACCAAAAGCAAGAACCGTTACAAAAAGTAGGAGTATAGAGTATATTTTTCGCATCTTAATTCAAATAATCATTAATGTAAGTTTCGGTTTCACTATCAAATGTTGTCAATTCACTTTCAAGTGCTGTGATATCTTCATCCGTTAATTGCAAGGCAATATCTTCGGTGGTAATGTCACTTTGATAAGCTAAATAATCGCTTGAGATTGTCAAATCAGTACTATCTTGTTGATTAAAAAAGTACAAAGTCCCTAATGAAATTAAAAATACAGCCGCTATACTTGATATCCAAACCGATTTTCGTTGCCATAAGGATATTACTTTTACTTCTTTTGTTTCCAATGGAAGCTTTTGCATTACTTTTTCTTCCAAAGAATCAAAATATTGATCGGGAACTTTAAAACCGGTTGCTATTTTATTTTCATCAAAAGAAATACGTTGCATGACTCTTTCTTCTAAAGAATCAAAATAATTCTCTGGAATTTTAAATCCTGTCGGAATTTTTGTATCGTTATGTAAATCGAAATTTTTCATAGTATTGATTAGACAAAATTACTTCTAAAAGGTTTAATTGGAATGTAAATATTCTTCAATTTTTTTAACGGCATGGAAATACGAAGCTTTTAATCCACCCACAGAAGTTTCTAAGATCTCACTTATCTCTTCGTATTTTAACTCCTGAAAATATTTCATTTTAAAAACAAGTTGCTGTTTTTCAGGCAAAGTAGCTACTGCTTTTTGTAATTTTAACTGAATGGCATCACCATCATAATCGACATCAGCCTGCAAGTTATTAATCATTTTATCTTTTAATTCTTCGCTGGAAATACCACTTTTTTTAGCTCTCGTATTGATAAAAGTAATGGCCTCATTGGTGGCAATTCGATACACCCATGAATACAATTTGCTTTCTCCTTTGAAATTTTTAAGATTTTGAAATACTTTTACAAATGTATTTTGCAAGACATCATCAGTATCGTCATGATTTATAACCATATTCCGAATATGAGCATATAACGGACGCTGGTAATCGCGCACCAATTTTCGAAACGCTTCGTTTTGCGTTTTCGGATCTAATAATTCGGTTATAAATACTTTTTCGTCCTGCAATGGTCTGGTTTTGCTTGTAGGACTAAAGATATTTAAAAAGGTTTAATTGGAGGTAAAATTTTTTCACTTTAGTATCTTTGAAACTTGAAATGTAAACAATGATAAAAACTGTAATTTTTGATATGGACGGCGTAATTGTAGATACTGAGCCGGTTCATAAATTTGCCTACCATCAACATTTTAAAGAATTAAACATTGAAGTTTCGGATGAGATGTATGCTACGTTCACCGGAAATTCAACTCGGAATGTGTTTCAAAAATTGAAAGAAACATTTGGTTTAAAAGAAGATGTTGAAGATTTAATTCTTCGCAAACGCCATTTGTTTAACGAAGCTTTTGATACCAAACCCGATTTGGAACTAATTGAGGGCGTGTTGCATTTGATTCAAGATTTCCATCAAAACGGAATGCAATTAATTGTGGCTTCTTCTGCCTCTAACAGTACAATAAATAGAGTATTTAATCGATTTAACTTAAACCAATACTTTAACTACAAAGTAAGTGGTGAAGATTTTCCAAAATCAAAACCACATCCGACCATTTTTTTGCATGCGGCCTCATTGTCAGCAAACACAAAAGACGAATGTGTGGTTATTGAAGACAGTACGAACGGGATTTTGGCTTCTAACGCAGCAGGTATTTTTTGCATTGGCTATGACAGCGCTAATTCAAAACACCAAGATTTATCATTAGCCGATATGGTGATTCAGCATTTTAGTGAAATAAATGCTGAAAAAGTTCAAAAAATCAAAGAAAATTAAACTTCAACTCCATTAATTAATACTGTTTCGATCAAATTACTTCCAAAAGCATACGGCAATTGGTAGTAGGAGGTAAGCGGTTTGGTAATGATCATATTTGCTTTTTTTCCTTTGGTTATACTTCCGTGAGTTTGCGAAAGTCCCATGGCATAGGCTCCATTAATTGTGGCAGCATTTATAGCTTCTTCGGGGGTCATCTTCATTTTGATACAAGCCGTAGCCACCACAAAATTCATATTTCCTGAAGGAGTAGTACCTGGATTAAAGTCGGTAGCAAGCGCTAAAGGCAATCCTGCAGCTATCATTTTACGAGCAGGAGTATACGGAATGCTTATAAAATAGGAACAACTCGGTAAGGCAACAGGAATGGTATTGGTGTTTTTTAAGACTTCAATGTCTTCATCTGTTACAATTTCAAGATGATCAACACTTAAGGCCTCATGCTTTACGCAAGCTGCAATTCCGTTGATAGCAGTAAATTGGTTGACATGAATTTTAGCAATCAAACCGTGTTTTTTACCGGCTTCCATGATACGTTCGGTTTCTTCTACAGAGAAATAACCCGTTTCCAGAAAGGCATCAATATAATCGGCTAAATTTTCTTCGGCGATTTTAGGCAGCATTTCGTTGATGATTACATCAATATAGGCGGCGTGATTTTCTTTATATTCGGTAGGGAAGGCGTGAGCCCCCAAGAAAGTTGCTTTGATGGCTATAGGATAATTTTGCGCCAATCGTTTGATGACGCGAAGCATTTTAAGTTCACCATCAACGGTCAAACCGTAACCCGATTTAACTTCTACAGCACCCGTTCCTTGTTGCATCACTTCTTCTAAGCGTACTTTCGATTGATTGTAAATTTCCTCTTCGGAAGTTTCATTTAATTTTTTAGCCGAATTTAGAATACCACCGCCACGATTTGCAATTTCTTCATAGGTTAATCCGTTAATTCGATCTACAAATTCTTGTTCGCGATTTCCAGCATACACAATATGGGTATGGCTGTCACACCAAGCTGGCAAAACGGTTTTACCTGTGGCATCAATGGTTTTGTCTACGGGAATATTCGGGCAATTGACCATCGTTCCAAAATCAGCAATTACATCATCTTCAATCAATAAATAGGCATTGTCAATCTTTGGAAGTATTGCCATTTCGGCACCCGAAACTTTAGAGATCGCTAATTCTCTAACTTGAAGTAATTCTTTGATATTGATGAGTAAGGTTTTCATGCCAAATATTTTGGGTAAAAATACTATTACTTATTTAATTCAGGAAAGCGCTAAGATGTTATTTTGCTATTTTTTTTGCAAAAATGTGTTGATTCTTTTGTAATATTACTCTTAAATTAAATTCGTGTGCGAAAAATAAAATATAAAAAAGGAAAGAAGGTAGTGCCAACTTTTTTGGAATATACTGGCGTTCATAAAGAGGTAGCCACACAGATGCAATTGTTTGTGTATGACAATGAGGATTTAACAGAATGTTCGGATGGATATTTTGGAGAAATATTAAGTAATGTCAATTACAAAAAGCAAAACTGGTTAAACCTTCACGGCTTAAATAATACAGAAGTACTTTCGCAAGTAGGAGATTTTCTGAAAGTTGATACTTTTATGTTGGGAGATATTTTAAACACCATAAAAAGAACAAAACTTGACGAGTATCACGATGTTTTATTTTTCAGCATTAAGTCGATACTTCCAATCGAAAACTCCGATAATATCAATATGGAGCAAATCTCATTTTTACTGAAAGATGGAATTTTGACTTCGTTCCAAGAAAAAAGAAGTGACTTTTTTACTCATATTCGAGAGCGTA
Source organism: Flavobacterium amnicola (assembly GCF_004122165.1). Classification (GTDB taxonomy): domain Bacteria; phylum Bacteroidota; class Bacteroidia; order Flavobacteriales; family Flavobacteriaceae; genus Flavobacterium; species Flavobacterium amnicola. The sequence continues at coordinate 160,311 of NZ_SBKO01000002.1, read as the reverse complement.
TGAGAACGCACTCTGGAATAGTTCGAGAAAAAAAAGTTGATTATTTATTGTATCTTTTATTGGATGCGGTAATGGAAAATTTTTACATCACCATTGAAGCTGAAGAAGATAAAGTAGAAGCCTTAATTAATCTTTCAAAAACAACAACTAAGCCAATTGTTTTAGAGCAAATTGAGAAACACAGAGACAACTTCAACTTTTTAAAACGTTCGATTATTCCACTTCGGGATTCGTTGTATTCTATTAAAAGTATGAAAGAAGACAATGTGTTTAATTCGATAGAAAAAGACAATTACAGTTTTTTTGATCGCTTGCATCAAAAGAGTTTAGAACTTTTGGAACAGATTGAATACGATTTGACTTCTTTAGAAAGTGCTTCCAATTTTTACTTTTCCTCTCAAAATCACAAAATGAATGAAGTAATGAAAACACTAACAGTAGTTTCAGTGTTTTTTATGCCTTTAACTTTTATAGTGGGCGTGTACGGAATGAATTTTGATAATATGCCAGAATTGCATTGGAAATATGGTTATTTTGCCCTTTTAGGATTTATGTTTTTCCTACTTATGGGGATGATTTACTATTTTAAATGGAAAAAATGGTATTAATCAGGACTTTAGCTTGGTAAAATAAATTTATAATTATTATTGGGTAAACCAAATAATACTTTTACATTTGTAAGGTATTCAAAAATTCCGGAAAACATGTTTGAATTTCAACAGTATTTAGGTTTCTTACTTTTCTTAACTATCCTAACAATGGGATTTTGGTTAATGATTTTTCTTGTTCACTTCGTATTCTACTGGATAGGTGGTGCTTTGTGGGAAAATTTCAAAGAGAAAAGAGCTAATAAAAGAGCCGCAGAACAATAAAACCTATTGTTTTTAAAATAAAAAGTCCCGAATTATCGGGACTTTTTTTATGTTCCTTGGTGATTTCGATAACATCTGTTACCAAAATTGTTAAAGCCAATTACCCTCCAATCATATCATCACCATTGTCATTTTGACGTGGTTTGTTATCTTTTTCTCTATCAGTTTTCTTTTTGTTGAAACGGTACGTAAACGAAAAGGTAATACTACGTCTTCTCCATTGCATTTCACTATGTGAAATTACTCTCGGAAGCTCAGTATCTTGAATTCTTTTACGAGAATTGAAAACGTCGTTCACATTAAAAGCAACTGTTCCCATATCTTTTAGCACATCTTTACTGAAAGATAAATTAGCCGCTGCGATTCCTTTATTAGTCCCTTGTGCCGTTTTTTGGGCCGCATTATAAGTGGCATTAGTTTGCCATTCAATTTTATAAGGTAACGTAACTTTAGAAGTAATTCGACTTGACCATGAGGTAGCTTTTCTATCAAAATTTTGAGTGATAGTTTGATTATTGGTATCAATATAACTATACTCTCCATTGTTTTTACTATTGAAGAAGTTGAAGTTACCGTTTAGTTTCCACCATTTTTTGAAATTGTAGTTTAAGGTAAACTCAAACCCTAATCTATCGTTTTCTCCAAGGTTGAAAAAAGTGGTTTCTACTACTGGAATTCCGTTGATTTTTTCTCCGGTTTCTTTTTTTACTTGCTCGAATGAACCAATAGTATGGTTGTAGTAAAAAGAAGTATTTAAGGTTAATTTATCCCATCGTTTTAAATATCCAATATCATAGGCATCTGTTAAAGACGGATTGATGTCAGGATTTCCTCTAAATAGGTTAATATTACTGGTGTAAGAAGCAAATGGATTAATAAAACGATCTCTTGGTCTAGAAATTCGTTTGCTATAGTTTATTGCCACACTACTTTGATTAGTAATTTCATAAGTTAAAAAGGCACTTGGAAACCAATTGCTGTACTTTTTAGTTTTAAAAATGTTTGAAGTCAATTGGTTTACGTCAATTTTAGAATCTTCAAATCGTAATCCTAATAAATAAGAAAACTTATTGATTTTTGATCCAAATTGACTGTAAGCTGCCGTCACATTTTCATTGTATTCTAAAATATTGGTGAATCTATCAATATTTGTATAGGGTGCTGAAAGAGTTTTTTGTTCTTCCACTTGATAATCGGCTACTGTTTTTACATAATTACCTCTGAAACCCGCTTCTAATCTTGAATCTTTTCCAATTGGCAATACATAATCCATTTGAAATAAGTTTCGCAATTGCTTGTCATTTTTACGAGTTCTCTCCGAAGTTATAAAGGCATTATCATCAACTCGAGTTCCTGTTATATAGGAATAATCTTTATCGTTATTCGAGGATACAGAATAATCAGCCGTTAACTTATGTCCATCTTTTTTAAAGTTTTTCACGAAGTTTGACGCATATTCAATGTTTTTACTATCCGATATTAAATTGTTGTAACGTTTTGTAGTTTCTTGATACTGGCGATTAGCATCGTAGTTATAATATAGAACATTTTCGATATTTCCTCCTTCATTGGTTCGGAAATTCATAGAATTGGTCCATGAAGTAGAATTGTCTAATAAAAGTTCGATTCCGAAATTAGCAGTAATTCCTTCACCAAATCGGTCGTTATTTCTTCTCTCATTAACAAATTTTTCAAGCACTCGGTTTTCATCAAAAATTTGCTGATCAATTTTTGTATTTCCGGGATTACTTCTGTTGTTGTATCCAAGAGTTGTAAAAAAGTTAGCACTTTTTTCTTTAAAATTAAGATTAGCAGAAACACCCGTGTTTTTTGGTTCACCTGCAGACACAATAAACGTCCCATTAATACCTTGATTTTTTCCTTTTTTCAATATAATGTTTAAAATACCGCCACCTCCTTCAGCATCATAACGTGCCGACGGATTGGTTACAACTTCAACTTTGTCTATAGTTTCGGCAGGGATAAGTTTCAATGCATCATTAATATTTCCCATATTGGAAGGTTTACCATCAATAAGAATACGAACATTTTCATTACCACGTAACGCCACAGTCCCTTCGGCATCGACTGAAACAGAAGGAATGTTGTCTAAAACATCGCTCACTGTACCTCCTCGAACCATAAGATCTTTACCTACAGTATATACTTTCTTGTCAAGTTTAATATCTACCGCAGTTTTTTCGGCGCGAACTACTACTTCGTCCAACGTTTTTGCATCATCACTTAGGGAAATAATACCTAAATTGGTATTTTCGGAAAATGCTTTTTCAGGAGAAGTAATTGTTTTGAACGAAATATATTCATATTTCATAATAAAGTTTCCAGGAGAAACTTCTATGCTAAATTCACCTTTAGCATCAGTCACAGCACCTGAAATGGGCTTGTTGGTATTGACACCTATTACTGTTACTGTTGCATATTCTAAAGGTTGTGAAGTTGTTTTTTCAATTACTTTTCCAGTGATTGTAATTTTTTTTCCCGCTTCTTTTTGTTGACCAAAAGTTAGTGTAGGCAACAATAAAAAGAGACAAAAAAGTCTGGTGATTAGATTCATGTTAATTGCTTTAAAGCGCAAAAATAAATCTTTGGAAATGGTAATTCTGCCAAATTATTGTTAAATGAAACTATAATATTTCATTGATTCTTTCAGTAGGTCTGGCAATTACAGCCTTATCTCCATTAACAATAATAGGTCTTTCTATCAATTTGGGATTTTCAATCATAGCGTGAATTATTTCGTCTTCCGATAATTCTTTTCCTTTATAGTGTTCCATCCAGATAGCTTCTTTTTTACGAACCAAATCCAATGCCGGAATGTTTAATTTTTTCAATAACTCTTTTAATTCCGAAGCTGTAGGAGTGTTTTCCATGTAATTAATCACTTGAAAATCAACTTTTTTGTCTTCAAGAAAACAAAGCCCTTCTCTCGATTTGGAGCATCTGTTGTTATGGTAGATTGTAATCATTTTTTATATGTATCGAATTTGTTGTATTTTGTAACAAAATTATAGGTTTTATAACTAATTGCAATAACTTAAAGAGATAACTATGTTTTTATCAAAAGCTTTTTTTCAAGGGAATCAATTTTGGAAATATGTTGTTGGAACATTATTGATAATAATTGTATCCACAATAGGGCAATTGCCTCTAATGGGAGCTATTATTTATAAATTGAAATCGGAAGGTAAAAGTTTTTATAATATCGATGAAACGCAAATGATGTCTATTTTAGGTAAAAACACGACGTTATTTTTTATGTTATTATCCTTTGCGGTTGTATTTTTTGCTATGCCTTTCATCACAAAGCGGTTACACAGTCAGAAGTTTAAAGACATGTTAACCTCAAGACTTAAGTTGGATTGGAAACGTATTTTCTTTTCTTTTTCAGTTTGGACTATCTTTCAAATTATAGTTACTATTGTCGGTTACTATGCTGCTCCAGAAGATTTTAAATGGAATTTTGAATGGCAACCTTTTTTAATATTAGCGCTAATTGCAATAATAATGATACCCCTTCAAACCAGTGCTGAAGAATTCATTTTTAGAGGTTATTTAATGCAAGGATTCGGATTATTGGCTAAAAACAAATGGTTTCCGTTACTACTTACCTCAATCTTATTCGGAAGTCTGCACTATTTTAATCCCGAAGTTGAAAAAATGGGAAGTATTATCATGGTGTATTATATAGGAACAGGTTTATTTTTTGGAATTTTAACCTTGATGGATGAGGGTTTAGAGCTTGCTTTGGGCTTTCATGCGGCAAATAATCTTATCACAGCTTTATTGGTAACTTCCGAATGGTCAGCATTGCAAACACATTCAGTTTTAAAAGACGTTTCCGATCCTAGTGCAGGTTTTGAAATATTTTTACCTGTATTAGTGGTTTTTCCAATTTTATTATATGTTTTCGCTAAGAAATATGGTTGGACGGATTGGAAAGAAAAATTAACTGGAAAGATTGAGAACCCATCAATTGTTAGTGATGTTTCAGTATAAAATTCATCCTTCGTTTAAATTAAACGGAAAATCTTATTCCAAAGTAGAATTAGTTGTTCTGGCTAATTCCTATTGTGATTCCTTTTATGACTACGAACAAGAATGTGGCCAATTTCTATCCAAATGGCTCGATGAAAAGGATACTTTAGAAGTACAAACTTCAGGAACAACTGGAAAACCTAAAATAATCAAAATTAATAAGTTAGCAATGATTAATTCAGCTATTGCTACAGGTAAATTTTTACAATTATTAGCAGGAAACTCTGCAATGTGTTGTTTACCAGTTAAATATATTGCTGGCAAAATGATGTTGGTTCGCGCTTTGGTTTTGGGATTGGAAATTGATTTGGTTGAACCTAAATCAAATCCGTTAGAATACAATTTCAAAAACTATGATTTTGTGGCTATGGTACCACTTCAGGTTGAAAATTCTTTGCAAAAATTGAATCAAATCAAGCAATTGATAATTGGTGGAGCTAAAGTAAACCAAGTGCTGGAAAATCAATTAAAAACAACCTCTTGTCAAGTATATGAAAGTTATAGTATGACCGAAACGGTGACACATATTGCTTTAAAAAAAATAGGAGAGAAGGTATTTACGGTTTTGCCAAATGTTTTCATTGCTACTGATGAGAGAGGCTGCTTGGTTATTGACGCACCACAATTAAATTCGGTAAAAATTGTCACGAATGATATGGTTGACATTCTTTCCGAAAAGCAATTCATATGGAAAGGTAGAATTGACAATGTCATCAACAGTGGTGGAATTAAACTTTTTCCAGAACAAATTGAAGAAAAATTGATCAATAGTATTGCTTCTCGTTTTTTTATAGCGGGTATTGCCGATGCAAGGTTAGGAGAAAAAGTTGTTTTGATTGTTGAAGGTGACGAATTTGCTTTACCTGAGACTATTTTTGAAACACTTGATAAATATGAGAAGCCTAAATCGGTTTATTTTCTTCCAACATTTCTTCAGACAGAAACAGGAAAAATAAAGCGGAAGGAAATATTGAAAAGTATTAATAAAAAAGAGCAACCATAAGTTGCTCTTTTTGTTTTGAATTAATCGGCGTCTGGTGTGACAATGGTAGAAGTCGATTTATGTTCTTTATGTGCAAGTGTAAAATTGAGACCACAAAATATGAAATGTGTATTGGTATTTTTAGTTAGCCCAAAATCTCGCTGCCATAAATACCCTAATATAACACCAAATGAATTTGTGGCTTGATATCCAAGTCCGCCAAACAATCGGTTTCTACTGAATGTTGGTTTGTCATCACCGGCAAAAAAGATTTCATTGTAAGTGCTGGTAAAAAACGTTTTCGCTTCGATTTTTTCTTTATTCAACGGAATAATTACATTCATACGGTATCTATAACGCTCTGTATTTATATTGAAATCAGCACCAGGATTATTGAAAAAGCGTTTTTCGGCTCTAACTCTTTGCTCCAATTTTACACGAGAAATAAATTTAGAATACACATATTGAATCCATACGCGAAATTCTTGTTTTGCTAATTTATTATCTGTGTAGCTTGCATAACGCCCTAATCCTACAAATGCCTGATGACTCTTGTTAAAATTATATCCAGCACCACCTTTTATCTCATAATAATCGACTTCAGAAAAATCAGCTATTGAGCGGGCTTGAGTCTCGGCATATACATACCAATTAGGATTGAACTTATAAGTAAGTGATAAGGTAGTAAAACCAGATAAATGTTCTTTTTGTTGTGCTGATATTTCAGCGCTCAATCCTAAAAACAAGGCTAATATTGGAAAAATTTTTTTCATTTTTGTAGTTAGAATAATGAATTAATGTGTAGTTAAAGTTGTGTGTGTTTTATGAAAATGTTAATTTTTTTAAAATTGATTTAAAAAAAAGAGACTAAGTATAGCCTCTTCTTTTTAAGAATATATTGTATTACATAAAGATCCTAAGTATATAGTAAGTTGTAGCTGCTAATACTGCTGAAACTGGGATAGTTAAAATCCAAGCCCATAATAAGTTTATAGTTACACCCCAACGGACCGCTGAAACACGTTTTGTAACTCCAACACCAATAATTGAACCTGTAATTGTGTGTGTTGTAGATACTGGAATTTTGAAATGTTCTGTAATAAATAAAGTCATGGCACCAGCACTTTCGGCAACAACTCCTTCAAAAGCCGTTACTTTAGTGATTTTAGAACCCATTGTTTTTACAATTTTCCATCCACCACTTAGCGTTCCTAAACCAATTACAGTATAACAAGCTAACGGAATCCATTCTGGCATATTGGCTTTAATTCCTTTTTCTTCATTAGGCAAAACTACTTGTAACCATTCTGGCATTTGCATTACATCTCCACCAGTTGTTCCAATATATACTGCAACAGCTGCTGCAATAATTCCCATTACTTTTTGAGAATCGTTCCCTCCATGTCCTAAACTAAAGGCCGCTGAAGATAATAATTGCGTTCTTTTTAAAACAGTTTCTGCTTTTCCTGCCGAAAAACTACTAAATAATAAACATATGGTACTTAAGCTGAAAATAATGAATCCAACTAATAACCATTTGATATTTTCTGGTTCTCCTAAAACACTCCAAAATTCTGACTCGAATCTAGGTTTTTTAATTTTTGCATACGGTTTCATAACTGAAGTTAAAAACCAAACCGTAGCAGCCATAAAAGTTAATGTAAATAACTTAGGATAGATATTTTTTTTGGCCGAATACATAAACCAAAGTGAAACCAAATAGGAGATAAGCATTCCAACAATTGGAGCCAATGCAATAAATGCAATGATGACCAATACACCACTCGGTAATAGCTCTCCTTCTTTAGCGGCTTTAAACCAGTTTACAATTCCGAATCCGTAATGCTCTGGATCGGTAACTCTTCCTGAAAAACCGTGCGCTAATGCAGCACCAGCAAAACCACCAATAAGGGTATGTGAAGAAGACGATGGAATACCTTTCCACCAGGTTAATAAGTTCCAAATAATAGCTGCAATAATTCCTGCAAGAATTACAACCAAGTCAATGCTTGATGTTTTTGCTGTTTTAGCAACCGTATCGGCTACACCAAATCCAAAAACCCAGTACGCCAAGAAGTTAAAAAAAGCAGCCCAAGCCACCGCTTGAAAAGGTGTTAAAACCTTAGTTGCTACAACTGTAGCAATTGAGTTGGCAGCATCGTGAAAGCCATTGATATAATCAAACACCAAGGCTAAAACTATAATTATGATTAGTAAAGTCATACGATTGTAATCGAAAAATCGATATTAAGAATGTTTAACAGAAATTTGTTCAATTACATTAGAAACACCTTTACATCTATCAGATGCCATTTCTAATGCTGACAATACTTCTTTGTACTTAATTACTTTGATAGCATCAGATTCATTTTCAAAAATATCAGCTACTGCTTTATCGAAAACAACATCAGCTTTGCTTTCTAATTTGTTTATTCTTTTGCAAATAGCTTTGATTGAACCGTGATTTTTTAAATCTTTCAATTCTTTTACGGCTTTGTCAATCAACTGACAAGCTTCCAAATTGATTTCAGTTAATTTACGAATCGATTTTGTGATTTTTTCTACTTGATATAAACGCATTCTACTGGCTGCACCATGCATATTGTCTGCCACATTGTCCATTGCTTTTATCAAAGCATTAATATCTTCACGATCAAATGGAGTGATGAAGTTTTTGCTTAATTCCAATTGAGTTTTGTGCGTGATTCCTTCAATTTTATTTTCTAATTCTTCAATTTTTTTGAAGTAATTTTCTCTTTCGTCTTTTGGAGCATTTACGGCTTCGTGTAAGGTTTCTGCCAATACAACTAAGGTACCGCTAGCTTGTTCGAATAAAGGAAAAAATTTAGTGTCTTTAGGAACTAAAAATTGAAAAATACTGTTAAGGTTCATAGGTTCTATTTTTTGATGTTGCAAAAGTATGTTTATAATGTTAAGAAATTATTAACAAAACATGAAACTCTCATTAAGAATGTTAGCTAATTATTACTAAATATAAAAAGGGAAGTTTAATTGTATTTTGTATTTTAGCCACTCAAATTTACAAAAATAAATTCACGCAACACATGGACTTAAACTTCAATAAAAACGAAGATCATAACAAATTACTACTATCCGATTTACGCCAACGTTTTGCTAAAGTGAAACTCGGTGGCGGTGAAAAACGTATCGCAAAACTACATGCTGAAGGTAAAATGACCGCTCGCGAGCGCATTGATTATCTATTAGATCAAAAAGAAAATGCTATCGAAATTGGAGCGTTTGTAGGTGATGGAATGTATAAAGAACATGGTGGATGTCCATCAGGTGGAGTAGTGGTAAAAATTGGATATATTTCTGAAAAGCAATGTATTGTTGTGGCTAATGATGCTACTGTCAAAGCTGGCGCTTGGTTTCCGATAACGGCAAAAAAGAATTTAAGAGCGCAAGAAATAGCTATTGAAAATAGATTACCCATCATCTATCTTGTTGATTCGGCGGGAGTATATCTTCCAATGCAAGACGAAATATTTCCAGACAAAGAGCATTTCGGAAGAATATTCAGAAATAATGCCATCATGAGCAGTATGGGGATTACTCAAATTGCTGCTGTAATGGGCAGTTGTGTAGCCGGTGGTGCTTATTTACCGATTATGAGTGACGAAGCCTTGATTGTGGATAAAACGGGAAGTATTTTTTTAGCAGGAAGTTATTTGGTTAAAGCTGCTATTGGCGAAACGATTGATAATGAAACATTGGGTGGTGCAACTACACATTGTGAAATTTCGGGAGTGACCGATTTTAAAGCCAAAGATGATGCCGATGCTTTAGACCGAATTAAAAGTATTGTTGGAAAAATGGGCGATTTTGATAAAGCAGGTTATAACCGAATCAAAGCGGAAAAACCAGCCTTAAATCCACAAGATATCTATGGGATTTTACCCAAATCACGTGCCGAACAATACGATATGATGGAAATCATCAAACGTTTAGTGGATAATTCGGAATTTGATGAATACAAAGCAGGGTATGGACAAACGATTATTACGGGTTATGCGCGTATTGACGGTTGGGCTGTTGGAATAATTGCCAATCAACGTAAAATTGCTAAAACTACTGGAGCCAAAACCAAACCAAGTGAAATGCAGTTTGGTGGTGTAATTTATTCAGATTCGGCCGATAAAGCCACACGTTTTATTGCCAATTGCAATCAGAAAAAAATACCATTAGTATTTGTACACGATGTTACCGGTTTTATGGTAGGTAGTAAATCGGAACACGGCGGCATTATTAAAGATGGTGCTAAAATGGTGAATGCAGTGGCAAATTCAGTAGTGCCAAAATTTACGGTTATCGTTGGAAATTCTTATGGTGCAGGAAATTATGCCATGTGTGGAAAAGCTTATGATCCAAGACTAATATTTGCTTGGCCAAGTGCCGAATTGGCTGTAATGGGTGGAGCACAAGCCGCTAAAGTATTAATGCAAATTGAAGCTGCTTCCCTAAAAGCAAAAGGTGAAGAAGTAGATGAACAAAAAGAACAAGAATTATTCGATAAAATAAAAGCACGATACGACGAACAAGTTTCGCCATATTATGCTGCTTCTCGTTTATGGACGGATGCTATTATAGATCCATTAGAAACACGTACTTGGATTTCTATGGGAATTGAAGCCGCTAATCACGCTCCAATAGAAAAACAGTTCAATTTAGGGGTTATTCAAGTATAAGTAAAGTATAAACTTTTCTTAAAATAGTTGACATATCAAAATCTACTACTAACTTTACGGTAGTAGATTTTTTATTTTATAGCTATGAAGAGAATAATACTGTTTTCGTTTTTGGTTTTTGGTGTTCACACTGCTTTCGCTCAACTTACGGTTGCTAAAGAAATATTTACCCGTCGTGATACCTTACAAGGTAGTTTGCGCCCAGAACGCACTTCATTTGATGTGCAACGCTATGATTTGAACATCAAAGTAGATATCGATAAAAAAAACATTGTGGGGTATAATGATATTACTTTCAAAGTAGTAGAAAATACCTCCAAAATCCAAATCGATTTGTTTGAAAACATGCAAATTGACAGTATCGTTTACAACAATAAAAAACTACAATTCAAAAGAGAACTGCTAGCTACCTTTATTCAGTTTCCAACGCCACTTCAAAAAGGGAATCAAGAAAAAATTCGTTTTTATTATTCGGGAAGTCCTGTAGTTGCCAAAAGAGCGCCTTGGGATGGCGGAATCGTATATAGTCAAGATACAAACGGAAAACCTTGGGTAGCTATGGCTTGTCAAGGTTTTGGTGCGAGTTGCTGGTTTCCAGTGAAAGATTCTCAAAGCGATGAACCCGATTTTGGCGCCTCAATTAAAGTCGCAGTTCCCAATGGCTTGAAGAATGTTTCCAATGGGCGTTTTCTTGGCAGTGAAGATTTAAATAATGGTTACACTCGTTGGGATTGGGAAGTAAAAAGTCCTATTAATACTTACGATATAACTATTAATATTGCCGATTATGTACACATTCATGACAACCACAAAGGACTGGATTTGGATTATTATGTACTAAGAGCCAATGAAGCCAAAGCGCGTAAGCATTTTGAAGAAGTAAAACCAATGATGGACTGCTTTCAATCGAAATTTGGAGAATATCCATTTAAAGAAGATGGTTATAAATTGGTGGAAACGCCTTATTTAGGTATGGAGCATCAAAGCGCTGTAGCTTACGGTAATAACTACTTGCAAGGTTATCTAGGAAATGATTTATCACGAACTGGGGTTGGATTATTATTCGATTATATTACGATACATGAAAGTGGACATGAATGGTTCGGAAATAGTATCACCAGTAAGGATATTGCTGATATGTGGATTCACGAAGGATTTACACAATATACCGAAATTGTTTTTGCCGAGTGTCAATTTGGTTACGAAAAAGCAATGGTGTATGCCAAAGGTCTTCAAAATAATGTTAGCAACGACCGTCCAATAATTGGGCATTATGGCGTAAATAAAGAGGGTAGTGGTGATATGTATCCGAAAGGTGCCTTGTTACTCAATACACTTCGTCACGTAATTAATAATGATGCAAAATGGTGGGCTATGGTTTTTAAATATTCTGAAACATATAAAAAGCAGATTATTACTACTCAAACCGTGATTGATTTCTTCAACAAAGAATCAGGGATCAATTTGACACCCATATTCAATCAATATTTAAGATACACTACTATTCCAGAATTAGAAATTAGAAAGAAAGATAAAGCTTTAGAAATTCGATGGAAAACTGATGAAGCGAATTTTGAAATGCCAATAGTTTTAGAAATTAAAGGAGTGAAAAATAGAGTTAATGTTACCAATAATTGGAAAAAATTAGAAGTAAAAACGAAATCAATTAGTGAAGTTCATCCTGATAAATCTGCATTTTATATAAAATACTGATTTCTAGTTGGTTGTTTTTAGAATCTTTAGTAAATTAGAAGGACAATTTAAAACTAAAGAACTATGGAAACTGTTAAAAGCTTGAACAAATGGGCTAACGCTCACACTTCTTATCCGCTTGATTTTTTAAGAATAGCAGTTGGGATTTTCCTTTTTTGGAAAGGAGTTTCATTTATAACCAATACAGCCTATTATGACCAATTGGTCGAACCAATAAAAAATCTTGGTGGAGGAATGCTAATTGTACATTATGTTATGGCTGCTCATATGGTGGGTGGAATTATGATTGTATTTGGATTACTGACACGTTGGTCAATCATGGCTCAAATTCCAATTTTACTGGGAGCTTTTCTTGTCAATTTCATTGGTGAAATGAATATGGGTAATTTAGTACTCTCTTTTTTATTACTAGCAATTTGTATTTTCTTCTTATTTTATGGAAGTGGTAAACACTCCGCCGATTATTACTTTAAGATGCAACAATAATATGAAATATTTAATTTTGTAAAATTACAAAGGAGCTATAAAGCTCCTTTTTCTATCTTGCAGCAGGAATATTTCCCCAATTAATTCCTCGTTTAATGCGCAATAATTGTGTTTCAGACACCTTATAGCGTTTTGCTAATTTACTTAGTGGTATATCTTCGCTTAGTCTCTTTTTGATAACCATCACTTGATGAACTGTTAATTTTTGTCTGGTAATTCGAGAAACACGAACAGCAGCTGCCTTTGCTTTTATCACATACGGACTATTTTGCTGATGTATTGTGTTTTCTTTTTGAGTCATCCATTTTAAGTTAGAATGATGATTGTTTTCTTTATCAAAGTCCAAATGTGCCACAAATTTATGCTCTTCCGAAGGACGTTCTAAAAAGTGAATAGCGACCATGCGATGTGTTAAATTCCCAAAGCTAATTTTTCGTTTGAGTTCATTCTTTTTATATTTAGCTCTATAATTTGAATTTATGGTATCATGGAGTTTTTGATTTTCCTCTATTTTTTTGGAAATATCGTAAAAAGCAGCATCGCGACCATCGCATTTGATTAATTCTTTCTCTAAACTTCTAATTTCTTTCTTTAAAACACTTATGTGTTTTCTTATTTCGTTGAAATACAGCTGATCTTCTTCTGAAATTTTACCCATAAATGAAACAGTAAACGAAGGATAACCTTCTGTTCTGGTCTGGGTGATAATAATTTCAGTGTCGCTTATTTTATTGTATTTTTTCATCTGACCATGATTGGAAATATACAACCGGAATCGCTCCATAAAAGGCGATTTAAGCTCAATTTCTTTCCAAATTTCTTCGTCATAATACTTTTTTAAATACATATAAAAAGGATTTAAATTACTCTTCTTTTTGTCCCATCATCATTAGATACGCTTTTAAAAAGGCATCCAAATTACCATTCATTACGCCATCAACATCACTGGTTTCATGACCACTTCGAACGTCTTTAATTAATTTATAAGGATGCATAACATAATTTCTTATTTGCGATCCCCATTCAATTTTCATTTTACTCGCTTCAATATCGGCACGTTGTTCCAGTTGCTTTTTTAATTCAATCTCATACAATTGAGAGCGTAACATTTGCATGGCACGTTGTCTATTATCCTGCTGCGAACGCGTTTCCGAACACTGAATTTGTATTCCAGTAGGTTTATGAAACAACTGCACTTTTGTTTCTACCTTATTTACATTTTGCCCACCGGCACCGCTAGAGCGGGAAGTTGTAATTTCGATATCGGCTGGATTAATGTCTATTTCAATACTATCATCCACCAAAGGATATACATAAACTGAAGCAAACGAAGTATGACGCTTGGCATTACTGTCAAATGGCGAAATACGCACCAAACGGTGTACCCCATTTTCTCCTTTTAAATAGCCAAACGAATATTCTCCTTCAAATTCAAGAGTGACCGTTTTAATACCGGCTGTATCTCCTTCTTGATAATTCAGTTCTTTTATTTTGTACCCATTCTTCTCGCCCCACATCATGTACATACGCATTAGCATACTGGCCCAATCACAACTTTCAGTACCACCAGCACCTGCTGTAATTTGTAAAACAGCGCTCAGCGAATCTCCTTCGTCAGAAAGCATGTTTTTAAACTCAATATTCTCAATATGTGTATTGGTTTGCTCGTATAATTCATCTAATTCTTCTTCTGTAAATTCACCTTCTTTATAAAAATCGAAAGCAATTTGAAGTTCATCAGTCAAATTCACGGCCTTTTCGTAGTCTTCCACCCATTTTTTCTTCGAACGAAGATTTTGCACAATTACTTCAGCTTCTTTAGGATTATTCCAAAAATCGGGAGCAAATGTTTTCTCTTCTTCGTTGGTAATTTCAATTAGTTTGGCATCAATGTCAAAGATACCTCCTCAACGCACCAAGGCGCTCCACAATACCTTTTATTTGGTCGGCATTTGTCATAAAATTTTTATATTTTTGATTTTTATATTTAACTTAAAATATGGAATGCATCCATAAGAAGTAGGTCAATTAAATATATATTTGGATTCACTGGTAAAAATATAAAAAAAATGTATATCACCAAAATTAAGGATACTCGAGTAGTATAAATCTTACAAAATTAAATTTTATTTTAAAATGGAAATAAATTTGGTCAGTGATACTGTCACAAAGCCTACACAAGAAATGTTACACGCCATGTTTAGTGCTAAAGTAGGGGATGATGTGTACAAACAAGATCCAACCATTAATGCCTTGGAAGAAAAAGTAGCAACCATGTTTGGCATGGAAGCCGCATTGTTTTTTCCTTCTGGAACAATGGCTAATCAAGTAGCATTAAAATTACATACACAACCTGGTGATGAAATTATTTGTGATAAATGGTCGCATATTTATTTATATGAAGCGGGCGGTGCTGCTTTTAATAGTGGTTGTTCTTTGAATTTGGTAGATGGAAATCGCGGAATGATAACTGCGGAGCAAGTCCAAAAATCGATCAATGACCCTGAATTTTTTCATGCACCTTTAACGAGTTTGGTTAGTATTGAAAATACAACGAATAAAGGGGGTGGAGCGTGTTACGAAATCGAAACATTAAAAGAAATCAAACAAGTTTGTGTCCAAAACAATTTAAAATACCATCTTGACGGGGCACGACTTTGGAATGCGATGATTGCTAAAAATCAATCTCCAAGACAATTTGGTGAATTATTCAATAGTATTTCGGTTTGTTTGTCGAAAGGACTAGGAGCCCCAGTTGGTTCGGTGTTAATTTCGGATGCAAAAACGATAAAAAGAGCTTTACGAATTCGTAAATTATTAGGAGGAGGAATGCGTCAAGCAGGCTATTTAGCAGCTGCTGGAATTTATGCTTTGGACAATCATTTTCTACGTTTGGCTGATGATCATCGAAGAGCAAAAGAAATAGGCAATTTATTACAAAAATTACCTTGGATCGCCTCTGTAGAACCCGTCGAAACAAATATTTTGATATTTTCAATTCAGTCCTATCTAGATGAAAAAGTAATCATTCAAAAACTAAAAGAAAAAGGAATACATATTAGTGCTATGGGACATGGCAAATTACGTATTGTAACCCATTTGGATTACCGACAAGTAATGCATGAATATGTGTTAGATATTTTACCTAAAATTGTGATATAAATATTTGTCTGGTTAAAAAAACCAGACAAATATTAAGTCTACTTAAACATATCCAAACCAGGAATATTAGGCATGCCTTCTTTGGCTACAGCGCCAAGTTCGGCTTCGTTTATGGTAGTGGCTTTTTCTATAGCTTTGTTTAAAACCAAAACTAAATAATCTTCCAATTGCTCCTTATCGGTTAGTAAACTATCGTCAATTGTTATACTTCTGATAGTTCTATTTGCGGTTAATGTCACTTCTAAAAGACCATCTGAACTTTTTTCGTCAACTAAAACAGTATCTAATCTTTTTTTAGTGGCTTCTACTTTTTGTTGGGTTTCTTTAAGTTTACCCATCATTCCCATTATATCACCAAACATTTTAATTTCAATTTAAATTAACGAAACAAAATTAGTAAATTGCTACCCAAATAAACAACTAAATAAAATGAAAAACCTAATAAAAATAAGTCTAATTAGCTTTATTTTTGCTGCACCAATTAACAATATAATTGCTCAAAACAAAATGTCAAAAATTACACTGCCACCAGTGGCTAAAATTGTTCCAAAAAATCTTGAAAAACATGGTGATGTTCGTGTTGATAACTACTATTGGCTAAACCAACGTGAAGACAAAGAAGTAATCGATTATTTGACAGCCGAAAATAAATATTATGAGGAAATGACTGCTCATACTAAAGGTTTTAGAACTTCTTTATTTGAAGAAATGAAATCTAGAATAAAAGAAGATGATTCTTCAGTTCCTTATTTATATAATGGGTATTGGTATATCTCTCGTTTCGAAAAAGGACAAGATTATCCAATACATTCACGCAAAAAAGGAGCTTTGACAGCTGCTGAAGAAGTAATGTTCAATTGCAATGAGATGGCAAAAGGACATTCTTATTTTCAATTATCGGGATTAAGTGTTAGTCCGAATAACACCTTTGCAACCTTTGGAATTGATAAAGTAAGCCGAAGAATTTATACCATTCAAATTAAAAATTTAGTAACTGGTGAAATTCTTGCTGATAAAATTGAAAACACAACAGGAGGCTCTGTTTGGGCAAATGACAATCAAACCATTTTCTACACAACAAAAGATCCTATAACACTTCGTTCGGATAAAGTTTTCCGTCACAAAATCGGTACTGATGCCAAAGAAGATGTTTTGGTTTTTGAAGAAAAAGACGACACTTATAGTGTTTTCTTGTACAAAGAAAAATCAAGAAAATACATTGTGATTGGTTCACAGAGTACTATGACTTCTGAATACCGCTTTTTGAATGCCGACACTCCGGAAGCCGATTTTAAATTGTTTCAAAAACGTACACGCGGATTAGAATACAGTATTTCTCATTTTGGGGATAGTTTTTATGTTTTGACAAATAAAGACAAAGCCACTAATTTCAAATTGATGAAAACCTCCGAAGCTGCTACCGAAAAAGAAAATTGGAAGGATGTTATAGCACATAGGTCAACTGTTTTATTAGAAGATATCGAAATTTTTAAAGACTATTTGGTTGTTGAAGAACGTGATAACGGTTTAACAAAACTTCGCATCATGCCTTGGAGCGGAACAGGTGAATATTATCTTCCATTTGAAAGTGAAACGTATAGTGCCTACACAACAACGAATGTTGATTTTGATACGGATGTATTGCGTTACGGCTATCAGTCGCTAACAACACCTTCTTCGGTTATCGATTTTAATATGAAGGACAAAACTAAAGTGGTTTTAAAAGAACAAGAAGTTTTAGGCGGAAAATTTGATAAAAAGAATTACGAAGAAAAACGTATTTGGGCAACTGCAAAAGATGGAACCAAAGTTCCTATTTCATTGATTTATAAAAAAGGAATCAAATTAGATGGTAAAAATCCATTATTGCAATATGCCTATGGTTCGTATGGCTATTCTATGGATTGTACGTTTTCAACGACTCGTTTAAGTTTGTTGGATAGAGGATTCATTTATGCTATTGCACACATCCGTGGAGGAGAAGACTTAGGACGACCTTGGTATGAAAACGGAAAGTTATTGACCAAAATGAATACGTTTACTGATTTTATTGATTGTTCAAAATACTTAATCGAAAATAAATACACATCTCCCAAACATTTATACGCTGAAGGTGGCTCGGCTGGAGGATTACTTATGGGAGCTGTAATTAACATGGCACCCGAATTATATAATGGAGTTATAGCTGCTGTTCCTTTTGTAGATGTTGTTACCACAATGCTAGACGATTCGATTCCGTTAACTACAGGCGAATATGACGAATGGGGAAATCCAAACGAAAAAGAGTATTATGACTATATGAAATCGTATTCTCCTTATGATAATGTAGCCAAAATTGCTTATCCTAACATGTTGGTAACAACAGGATTACACGATTCACAAGTACAATATTGGGAGCCAGCAAAATGGGTGGCTAAATTAAGAGCTATGAAAACCGATAAAAATTTGTTATTTTTAGACACCAATATGGATACAGGACATGGTGGTGCTTCTGGACGCTTTGAAGCATTGAAGGAAGTAGCCAAAGAATTTGCTTTCTTGTTAGATTTGGAAGGAATTAAAAAATAATTAAATTTTTTTTATAAATTTGCAAGGTTTTGGATACTTGATTTCCAATACTAATGCCACTAATTTTATATGGGAAAAGATATTAAAGCTTATAATAATATTTTAGAATTAATAGGGAATACACCGCTTATCAGGCTAAATAAAATTACCGATGATTGCAAAGGTAATTTTTATGCTAAAGTTGAAGCATTCAATCCAGGTCATTCTACAAAAGATAGAATAGCTCTTTATATTATTGAAGAAGCAGAAAGAAGAGGGATTTTAAAACCAGGAGATACTATTGTTGAAACCACTTCTGGTAACACTGGATTTAGTTTAGCAATGGTAAGCATTATTAAAGGATATGATTGTATCCTTGCAGTAAGTTCTAAATCTTCGCCAGATAAAATAGATATGTTAAAGAGTATGGGAGCAAAAGTGTATGTTTGCCCTGCTCACGTATCGGCAGATGATGAGCGTTCTTACTACAATGTTGCCAAGCGTTTACATGAAGAAACTAAAGGATCGGTATACATTAATCAATATTTTAATGATTTAAATATTGAAGCGCATTACAAAACTACTGGACCAGAAATTTGGGAACAAACTAATGGACATGTAACACACGTAGTGGCTTGTACAGGTACAGGAGGAACTTTATCAGGAATTGGAAAATTTCTGAAAGAAAAAAATCCAAATATCCGTATTTTGGGTGTTGATGCTTATGGTTCGGTAATTAAAAAATATCACGAAACCAAAGAATTTGATGTGGAAGAGATTTATCCGTACAGAATTGAAGGTTTAGGTAAAAATTTAATTCCAACGGCAACAGACTTTGATGTAATTGACAAGTTTGTAAAAGTAACCGATGAAGAGAGTGCACACATGACTCGTAATATCGCAAAAACTGAAGGTTTATTCGTAGGTTATACTTCTGGAGCAGTAGTTCAAGCTATTAAGCAATATGCTGAAGAAGGCGAATTTGATGAAAATAGTAAAGTAATTGCAATTTTTCCAGATCACGGTTCACGCTACATGAGTAAAGTATTTAATGACGAATGGATGAATGCTCAAGGTTTCTTCGATAGCGTAAATGCAGAAGAACAAAAAATTGAATTTATAAAGTAACTTTCGCAGAAAGTATTAAAATAAAAAAGCGGTTTTTCTTAATTGAAAAGCCGCTTTTTGGTTTGAATTGGTAATAGTTTATTTTAAATATTTTTCAAATCCTGAATCAAATAAACTTACAAAAGCATTATTTATCGTACCGTCCGAATTAATAATCATCGTTCTGTGGATTTTAGTAATCACCCATTTTTCTTTAATTTCCTCAAAATTTGAGGCATGTAACTCGGTAATATTGAATTTCGATTTTCCTAAACTTTCTTTCCAGTTTTTATCCGAATCATCAATATTAACAGCAATAAAATTCAAATCCGGATATTTCTGTTTTAATTCGATAGCACGTTTGTGAGCCATTTCCATATGAGATTTTGCTTCTGATGTCCAGAAGAAAATAACTGTTTTTAATCCGTTTGTGTTTAATTTGCTTACTTTTTTATTGTCTAACCCAACCAATTCAATTTCAGGCAGGTTTTTACTTTTCGCCAAAATTTGTATTTGAGTACCTATTTTTTTGATTTTTTGCTTACTTTCCTTATCCGTAGAAAGCTGATAGTATTTATCTAAAAATGCTTTATTGTGCTGTATGTTTTGATCTTCTAAAAGATACATAAAAGCAATATTATGTAACACCGAGTTTTTAATTGTAGTATTCGTAAATATTGAATCGGCAACTTTTAGTTTTTTAATATTATTTTCTAAGGAATACGTATCATTGTCTTGACACGTAACATTATTTAACATAGATGTTAAATAGCCCACAAATGGTGCGAAATATGTCAGTTTGTTATTATTGAAGTCTATTTCTTTGCGGTAACAATAATAATCTTTTGGTAAAATTTTACAAACATCGTCACTGGTTCTGAATTTGTGAACCATCGGATACATTTCTTTTTTTGCCAAATATGGCATTTCCAACATGGACTTTGCATATAAATCGAAATCTTCTGTCCAATCAATTTCTTCTTTTCTTCTATCGTAAAATGCCTTCTTTATTTTTTGATCTTTATTGATTTTAGATTCGAACTTTTTCAAATCATAATCGTAAATTCCAAAAGAAGTGTTTTTTTCATTTTCATTCTTCAAAAACAACTCAATTAAAAAGTTATTTTTCTCATCTCCACGTCCACAAAAAGTAAGTGAATTGTCAAATTCTTGCGTATTCAAACGAATCATCAAACTATCACCTTTGTCAAAATAAATATATTGATATTCCGGATCATGTTTAAAAGTGTACATTCCAGAGGATAACGTATCGTATTTTTGAAGAAAACGATTGTTTTTGTCTAATTCTATAGTATCAATGACTTCATTGTCTTTGCACAAATAGACAAATTTAGAATTCGGATTTATAATTTCACCGCCGAAATAAGAAGCACCATCATTTCCTTTAAGTATATCGTTACATGATATAAAAAGAATAGGTGATGATAGTAAAGTTAGGAATAGTAGTTTTTTTAAATAGGCAATCATTATAAATCATTTATGACAAACAAATATATTTTTATAATTTATATAATCTTGTTAATGTACAGTTAAAGTTAACTTAGAGATATATTAAAGTATTGGCTCAAAACTCCACTATTTTTTCTACTTTTGCAACACTTTTTAAAAAATAAATAAATGCTTACAGTTTCTAATTTATCAGTTCAATTTGGTAAACGAATTTTATTTGACGAAGTAAACGTAACTTTTACTCAAGGTAACTGTTACGGAATTATCGGTGCAAATGGTGCAGGAAAATCAACCTTCTTAAAAATACTTTCAGGCGATATCGATCCTACTTCAGGACGTGTTATTCTTGAGCCTGGCAAACGTATGTCAGTTCTGAATCAGAACCACAATATGTTTGACGAATATACTGTTTTGGAAACCGTTTTAATGGGTAACAAGACTTTATTTGCGGTTAAAAAAGAAATGGATGATTTGTATGCCGATTATTCTGATGATAAAGTAGATAGAATAGGGGAGTTACAAGTACAGTTTGAAGAGATGAACGGATGGAATGCCGATTCGGATGCTGCCACAATGTTATCGAACTTAGGTATTGGAGCCGATTACCATTATACACCAATGGGTGAGATGGAAGGAAAATTAAAGGTACGTGTGCTTTTAGCGCAAGCTTTATTCGGAAATCCTGACGTACTTATCATGGATGAGCCTACCAACGACTTGGATTTTGAAACCATAGGTTGGTTGGAGAATTTCTTAGCAAATTATGAAAATACAGTTTTAGTGGTTTCACACGATCGTCACTTCCTTGATTCTGTTTGTACGCATGTTTCGGATATCGATTTTGGAAAAATTAACCATTATTCTGGAAATTATACCTTTTGGTACGAATCATCACAATTAGCCGCCAAACAAAAAGCACAACAAAACAAAAAAGCGGAAGAGAAAAAAGCCGAATTAGAAGAATTTATTCGTCGTTTCTCTGCGAACGTAGCCAAGTCGAAACAAGCTACTTCTCGTAAGAAAATGATAGAGAAATTAAATATTGGTGAAATTAAACCGTCAAGCCGTCGTTATCCTGCTATTATATTTGATCAAGAACGTGAAGCCGGAGATCAAATATTAAATGTTCAAGGTTTGGCCGCTTCAGTAGAAGGTGATGTTTTATTCAAAGATGTCGACTTAAACATGGCAAAAGGGGATAAAGTAGTGGTTTTCTCTAAAGATTCACGTGCTACAACTGCTTTTTATGAAATATTAAACGGAAATATGACTGCTGATGCTGGTACTTTCGATTGGGGAATAACAACAAATCAATCGTATTTACCAGGTGATAACCACAGTTTCTTTGAAAACGATTTAACATTAGTAGATTGGTTACGCCAATGGGCAAAAACAGAAGAAGAGCGTGATGAAGTTTACGTTCGTGGTTTCTTAGGGAAAATGATTTTCTCTGGAGAAGAAGCCTTAAAAACGGGTCGTGTATTATCCGGAGGAGAAAAAGTACGTTGTATGTTGTCTCGAATGATGATGTTGCGTGCTAATGTTTTAATGTTAGACGAACCAACCAATCACTTGGACTTAGAATCGATTACAGCGTTTAATAATTCCTTGAAAAACTTTAAAGGTTCAGTATTGTTTACTACGCATGACCACGAGTTTGCACAAACTGTTGCCAACCGTGTGTTAGAAATCACTCCAAAAGGAGTAATTGATCGCTACATGACATTTGATGAATACCTTGAAGATGAAAAGATTCAAGAATTGAGAAAGAAAATGTATTCTTAATATTTAAAATCCCGCCTTTAAGCGGGATTTTTTTTTCTTACCATTTGGCAAGCTTTTTCATTGCTTTTAAATTTAAATCTTTTAAAGGAATACTAAACATATTTTCAACACGTTTCCCATCAATCACTTTAGTTCTCGAAAAAAGAAACTGTTGATTTTTTACATCAATATTTGGACAAAATTCACTTACTTCTGAATTAATTTTATTTCCCAAATTGATAGGATGACTCCATTTGTTATTTTTATTAAAACTGATATACAAGTCAGTATCACCTAATCCACCTGTCTTATCTGAAAAGAAAATAATAAAATCTTCTTTTGGTGAAATATAAGGATTGGATTCGTTCATGTCGGAATTTATAGGACCGTCAAGAAGTTGAGCCCTTTGGTATTTATTGTCAACAAAGTAACTCACATAGATATCATTACTTTTTGTTCTTCTTGTAAAATAAATATTCTTGTTAGCTGAAATCGTTGCATAAAAATCACTTGAAGAGGTATTGATAGCATCGGTTAATTTTTCTGGATTAGTCCAACCAGTTTTGGTTTTATGAATCACAAATACATCAAAACTATTTTCCTTATTTTCAAGTGAATTGTACAATATAGTTTTACCATCTGGAGAGAAAGCTGGGTCAATTTGTTTGTATTTTGGATCAGCAAAAAAGGCCAATTCCGGTTTTTGCCATACATTATTAATTTTTCGAGATTGGAAAATGCGTAAAGAGTCTCTTCCTCCATAAGCTTTTGTATAAAGCAGCATATTTCCATCTGGTGAAACGGTAACACCGAAGGCATCATTATCCCTAATAAGAAGGGGTTCAAATTGCCTTAGTTGTCCAAATGCGAAGGTTGTAATGAAAAAGGAGCAGGCAATAATAAATTGTTTCATTTTGATTGTTTTTGATTGATTTCTATTGCAAAAATTGTGACAATTATTTCAAAACAAAAAAATAATCACAAAAGTTGTGATTATTTTATGATATTTTTTCATTGCCAGAAAAAATATTTTGCTTACCCATTCCCTAATAAAGTTTCAATTTCAATTGGGTTCGTCAGTATTTTATGAATGGGGCAACTGTTGGCGATCTTTAATAATCGTTTTCGTTGTGCATCGTCTAAAGTACCAAAGAGTGCTATGTTTCTTTTGATCACCGATTTCAAATTTTCGGCATCCCATTCAAATGTGATTGCTACTTTAGCATCTGTCAAATCCCAACCTTTTCGATCGGCGTACATTCTAAGTGTAATGGCGGTACAAGCACCCAATGACGAAGCAAGCAATTCTCTTGGTGCAAATCCTAAATCCTTTCCGCCAGCTTCAACCGGCTCATCTGCAATGATAGTGTTTACAGCCGATTTGATTTCAGTTTTGTATAATTCTTTTCCAATTTGTGCCGTTATTTTTATCATAATTTAAAATTTTATAGGTGGTGGAAGCGGAACAAAATCGTTTTCTCCTGGAACTTTAGGAAAAATCTGTTTTTCCCAACGTTCTTTAGCATCTTCAATAAGTGCTTTGGAGGTTGCTACAAAATTCCAAAAGATAATGCGTTCCTCCGGAAACGGTTCGCCTCCAAAAAGATAAACAGTCGTGTTTTCACCCATTTCAAATTCGCAAAGTTTGCTATCTTGAGCAATTAAGATTTGCTTGGGTTCAAAAACAGTTTCGTCGCTTGTAATACTTCCTTCCAAAATGTACAAGGCGCTTTCTCCAAATAAATCCTTTCCAATCGAAACTTTTTGCGATTGAGTGCTTTTTATTTCCAAAAAGTAAAGCGGACTATAAACTGGCACGGGCGATTTTCTTCCGAAAGCTTCTCCAGCAATGAGTTTAAAAGAAAGTCCATTATCTGTCCAATTCGGTATATCCGCTTCTTCTACATGTGTAAAAGAAGGCTCCATTTGTTCCAAATCTTTGGGTAAGGCGACCCAAATTTGAAGTCCGTGTAATACTTTATCTGAAGTTCTCAAATACTGAGGTGTTCTTTCCGAATGCACAATTCCTTTCCCTGCGGTCATCCAATTGACTGCTCCGGGTTTAATTTCTACTTCGGTACCCAAACTGTCTTTGTGCATGATACTTCCTTCAAAA
Source organism: Flavobacterium amnicola (assembly GCF_004122165.1). Taxonomy (GTDB): domain Bacteria; phylum Bacteroidota; class Bacteroidia; order Flavobacteriales; family Flavobacteriaceae; genus Flavobacterium; species Flavobacterium amnicola. The sequence goes on along the minus strand of NZ_SBKO01000002.1, from coordinate 135,327 downwards.
AGATAGGTGAGGGTCGAAAGTCCAATGTGAGGATGCGGAGGAACATCTAAATTTTGATACTCTTTAAGATAAGCAGGCCCCATATGATCAATAAAAGCAAAAGGACCAACGGTTCGCTTTTCCCTAAAAGGCAGAAGACGCCCTACCAAAAAGTTTCCTATGTTAGCAGCGCGCTCTTCTATGATTAATTTAACGTTTGACATGTTGTCTGTAATTAGTCTTCAAGATAACCAAATTTACCCAAATTCACATCATCAAACGCTTGTATAATTTCTTCTCTGGTATTCATTACGAAAGGACCGTGAGCAAAAATTGGTTCATTGATAGGCTCTCCACTCAACACCAATACAATTGCATTTTCAAGCGCTTCGATGGTAAAGTCTTCTCCAGCATTTTCAAACAAAACAAAATGATCGGTTGGTACAATTTCAGTATCATTTACTTTCACACTTCCTTCAATAACCAGTAATGCAGTGTTATAATGAGCAGGGAACGAAAAATCGGCTTTCCCACCTGAATTTAGCTTTGCATTTTGCATGTTTACTGGTGTAAAAGTTGAAGCTGGCCCCTTCACCTTTTTATAATCCCCAGCAATAACTTCAACAAATCCAGCATTATCAGCCAATTCGTATCTTCCCATTTCTGCATTTGCTATGGCTTGGTATTTCGGTTGACTCATTTTGTCTTTGGCTGGTAAATTCACCCACAATTGCACCATTTGAAAAATCCCACCTGTTTTGCTAAATTCTTCTTCATGATATTCTTTGTGTAAAACTCCTGAGGCTGCAGTCATCCATTGTACATCTCCTTCTCCAATAATTCCGCCACCGCCAGCACTATCATGGTGTGCAACTTTTCCTTTATAAGCAATGGTTACGGTTTCAAAACCTCTGTGAGGATGAACGCCAACTCCTTTAGGAACGATTGAAGGTGGAAAATTATATTTTGAATTGTAATCTAACATGATAAACGGACTCATACGTTCCATATCCAAACGAAATCCACTTGGGATAAAATTGTGTACTCTAAAGCCATCGCCTACAAAATGAGGTGCTCTAGGTGTGGCTACTAATTCAATGTTTTTTGTTGCCATTGTGTTTCCTTTTTTAAAAGTTATAGAACAAAATTACTACGACATGAATTCGTATGCATTGATGTATGATAAGAAATCAATACGGTTTGAAATTTCGTTTTGCCAGTTCCTTTCTAACGCGGCTTAGACTTTCGGGTGTAATCCCTAAATAAGACGCTATCATCCACTGTGGAGCCCTTAAAAGCATATCGGGGTAGAGTTTGATGAAATCCAAATAACGCTCTTCTGCAGAAGCTCCAAGCAATAAATTAATTCTTTTTTGTAAGTGCCGAATGTGATTTTGCAAAGCTCTATCGTTAAATAAGCGAAAAGAAACGCTGATTTCACATGCTAAGTTGATAAAGTTTTGATCGATTAGAATTAACGTAGAATCTTCTACGGCATCAATATAAAAATCGGAAGGTTCGTTAAAAAAAATACTGCTTCGGTCACTGATGATCCAACTTTCGGAAGCAAACTGAATGATATGTTCTTTCCCTGCAGCATCAATAGTGTAGGAGCGGAGTAGTCCTTTTTCCAAAAAAAAGGAATGAGAACAAATTTCACCTTGACGTAATAAAACACTTCCTTTTTCAATCGTTTTTGATTGAATAGCGTCATTTAATTGCAACAGTTGTTCGTCTGTAATTCCTGCCTTGGTTTGAAGGTATTCGGTAAAAGAAATGGATACGTTCGTCATTGTTATACTGTTCTCTCAAAGATAATGAAAATAAAAAACTCCTGATAAACAGGAGTTGAGTTTGTGTAGTATAAATTAGTTTAACTCGTATTCTAATCGTACCGTAATTCTAGCCGTTTTGTTTTTGCTAAAGGTATCATTAATACCACCATAACTATCTTCTTCGGTAGAACCTTGACCCGTAATTTGGAACACTCCCATACTGGCATTTTTTAATTTTCCGATATCGCCATTTCCTTGTTTTACAATTTTTTCAGCTCTTTCACGTGCATCTTTGGTTGCGCTTTCAATCAAGCTGTGCTTCAAACTTGGTAATTCAGAATAGGTATATTGCACCGAATTAGAAGCCAATTCAATTCCAGAATTAATCAATTCGGAAGTTTTGCTAGAAACCGCTTCTATACGCTTCATTAAATCAGGGTTTTTCTTCGCTGAAAAAGAAATGGTTTGTGTGGCTTCATAACCATCAAACACTTGTTCGTATTTGTTGTTGTAAGTATTGTTTGGATCTTCGGTTCGTACTTCACGAAATTTCTTCTGAAAATTTACAGCTCCAAAAGTAAATTCGCTAGCACTGAATCCTTTATTAATAAAGAAGTTGGATACAATTTTTTGATCGGAAGTAATTTTACTGTAGGCTTCTTTAATGTCATAACTTTTAGTTGTAAAACTTCCTGACCATAGAATTTCATCGGAGACAAAATCTTTTGTTCCAAGACCAATAACTGAAATAGAATCGAGGTTTTCGTTTCTGTTTTTAAAAGCCATGCCTAACAAAAAGCCTGTAAGTACAATGGCCATTCCATAAATTAATGCTGATTTGATTTTGTCATCCATATCCCTAATTTTTTAGTTTACTAAATATAGTACAAAATCTATTCCAATCTACTAGCTTTTCAATTATTTTTTAACAAAGAAAAAGGGACAAAATTGTCCCTTTTAGTTATTTATTCAACCTCTCGACTGCGCTTGAGGTGACAAGTACAATTTATACTTCTATCTCAAACTCGCTCCTAATTCTGTTTCGAACGTTTGAGTCAGCTTACTCATGACTTTGTCGATTTGTGAATCGGTTAATGTTTTGGTATTGTCTTGTAAAATAAAGCTTACGGCATACGATTTTTTTCCTTCCGGAAGGTTTTTACCTTCGTATACGTCAAATAAATCGACTTCTTTCAACAAACCTTTCTCTGTTTTATTAGCCAATTCTAATATTTTAGAAAACTCCACTGATTTGTCTAATAATAAAGCCAAATCACGACGTACTTCAGGATATTTAGAAATTTCTGTAAACTTAATATTGTTCGCCGAAACATGTTTTAGAATCGAATTCCAATTAAAATCTGCAAAAAACACATCTTGTTTGATATCAAAATGTTTTAAAACCGATTTTTTTATAGTTCCGAATTCCACTAAAGTAGAACTTCCTAATTCTAAAGTCAAACCTTCTGAGAAAACATCTGTTTTTAAAGCAGTTTTCACTAATGATTTTGATAACCCTAGACGCTCTAAAATTCCAATCACATACCCTTTGAATAAAAAGAAATCACTTGGTTTTTGCACGTTTGTCCAACTTTCCTGATTTCTATCACCAGTCATCGTTAAAGTCAAATGCATATTTTCTTGATTTCCCGATAATAATTTGTGGTAGGTTTTTCCGAATTCGAATAATTTTAAATCGGAATTTCTACGATTGATATTAAAAGATACCGCTTCTAATGCCGAAAACAATAACGATTGACGCATGGCTGATAAATCACTACTTAAAGGATTTAACATCATCACATTATTACTTTCGTTCAAATGTTCGCTTAACGCCACATAAGAAGGTGAAGTTAAGGAATTAGCCATCATTTCGTTGAAACCATTTCCAACTAATAAATTAGCTACAATATTTTGGACTTTATAATCTTCTGTTCTAGAAGAGTGAGAGGTAGTTGCGTTTAACTTTTGTGTAAAATCAATATTATTGTATCCATACACACGAAGAATTTCTTCGATAACATCAATTTCGCGTGTTACGTCTACTCGGTAAGCTGGAATAATTAAACCTAAACCAACTTTTGTAATACTATTTACTTTAATGTCTAAAGACACTAATATTTTTTTAATAATATCGTCTGGAATCGTTTGACCTATTAGTTTGTTTACCTTTTCTAAGTTAAGTAATACTTGATGGTCTTCTATTTTTTTAGGATAAATATCCACAATATCAGAAGTCATTTCACCACCAGCGACTTCAGTAATTAAAATAGCAGCACGTTTCAGTGCATATTCGGTAATAGCGGGATCAATTCCTCTTTCAAAACGAAAAGAAGCATCAGAATTGATGGCGTGACGTTTTGCCGTTTTTCTAACAGAAACTGGATTAAAATAAGCACTTTCTAAAAAGATAGTCGTCGTATTTTCATTCACACCCGAATTTTTTCCACCTAAAACACCTGCAATACATAAAGGTCCTTTTTCATCGTGAATCACGATGTCTTCTTTGCTTAATGTACGTTCAACATCATCTAAAGTTGTAAATTTAGTTCCTTCTTCAGCAGTTTTTACGATAACTTTTCCGTGAATTTTAGAAGCATCAAAAGCATGCAATGGTTGACCTAATTCGTGTAATACGTAATTGGTAACGTCAACAATATTATTTTTAGGAGTCAATCCGATTGCTTTTAAGCGATTTTGTAGCCATGCTGGAGAAGTTCCTACTTTAACATCAGAAATGGTAACTCCGCAATATCTTGGAATTAACTTATTGTCTTCAACATTAACGTCAATTTTTAAGGTTCTTTTTTCAACTTTAAAAGAAGTAACGGATGGAGTAATTAATTCAACATTAATTCCTTGTTGCATCATTCCAGCACGTAAATCGCGGGCAACACCCCAGTGACTCATCGCATCGGCACGGTTAGGAGTCAATCCAATTTCGAAGACTTCATCGTTTTCAATATTGAAGACTTGAGCGGCAGGCGTACCTGGCTGCAATTTTTCGTCAAGAATCATGATTCCGTCGTGACTTTCACCCAGACCTAATTCGTCTTCGGCACAAATCATCCCTTGGCTTTCTTCTCCACGAATTTTGCCTTTTTTGATTTCAAATGAATTCCCTTCCTTATCGTATAATTTAGTACCGATAGTAGCCACAGGTACTTTTTGTCCAACCCCAACATTACTAGCACCACAAACAATTTGAACAGGTTTTCCATCGCCTAAATCTACCGTAGTTACTTTTAGTTTGTCGGCATTTTCATGTTGAACACAAGTTAGTACGTGACCAACAACAACTCCTTCAAGTCCACCTTTAATGGATTGGTATTTTTCAATTCCTTCGACTTCAAGACCAAGGTCTGTAAGCAATCCTTCTGTTTTTTCGGAATCCCAATCTGTTTTTATAAACTGTTTTAACCAATTATATGAAATTTTCATATTCTATGTGCGTATAATTTTATTAAGATTGGCAAAGATAAAAGTTATTTCAATAAAAAATGCCTCAAATTGAAGCATTTTGAATAAACTATATGTAAAATTCTAAATTAATATCGAGTTATTAAAGCAAGTTACATGAACACTTTTTGCCACTATCAGGATTTATTATACTATATTTTAAAAATATAGCATGATTTCCACTATTGTATTTTATAGAATTATTAATTGAAGTATCATAGGAATAGCCTACTTTAAAATTTTCCAATGCTTCAATTGCAAAATAGGCACCAATACTTGAATTTAATTCAAAATTTAAACCTCCAGCTACTTTTTCTCTCCATTTAAGATTTAAAGAACCTAATGTACTTATCGGTGCTCCAGCAGTTAATCGAGTAATAAATGCTGGGGTAAAGATAAAGTCCTGATTAATATCTATTTTATAGCCACCATTAATGTAGTAATATTGTTTTTCAGATGTTACTACAGCAGTGAATTTATCATTATAATATTTTTGTTTAAATATACTAGGAACTGAAAAGCCTACAAAAGCATTATCGGTAAAAATGTATGTGCCAATTCCTAAAATCATACTCATATCATAAATATTTCCGGTGTTATAAGCTTGTTCTTGTGGATTAAGAACCACTAAATTTTTTAAATCTGCATTAAAGTTTCTAATTCCAGCTTTAATACCAACAGAAATAGTCACTTTTCTATTTACTTCTAAAAAATAGGAAACATTTCCTTCAATATTTTGTTGTTTAATAGGTCCTGCCTTATCATTCAAAAAACTCAATCCAATGCCAACATTTTTATTGTTAAACATTGTATGTGCTGATAGAAATTGTGTCTCAGGAGCACCTTCAAAACCCATCCATTGAGTTGAATAGATACCCGTTACGTCAGGTCCATAATTTGATCCTGCAAATGCTGGATTGTAAATTAATGTATTATAATTGAAGATGCTTAATTTTGCATCATTTTGACCAAACAAAGAATTTCCTGTAAAAATATTTAGCGCTATATAAATACTAAAATTTAAAATTAATCTATTCATTATTATTAATATAAAGGAATCCTTTTATTGTTTTATTAATTTCTAAACTTTCTCTCTGATAATTTAGTATGTAGTAGTATGTACCAGTAGGTAGTTTATTGCCATCTTGAAAGATTAATCCTTTATTAGCAAATCCATAAAAATAATTAGAGTCAATACCGTAGCGATTAGATTTGTAAACTAATTCACCATAACGATTATAAATCTCTAATTTATTTTCAGGAAAAGTTTCAATGTTTTTAATGATGAATTTATCATTCAAATCATTTCCATTTGGTGAAATAGTATTATACACATTTAAATCACATGGATATAAGTAAGTTGTAACAGCTGTTCTAGTAGAGCTTTCACATTTTGAAACAGGATCTATTTGTGAAGCATAGTAGGTATTTCCATTTATGATTGGAGTATTTGATAGTAACATATTAGAATCCGTAGATGATGTATACCATTTTATTTTATTTCCATAAATTTTAATATTACTTAATAGTGGCTTTGACTCTATACAAAAATCTTGTATTGCTATGGAGTTTGGAGCTGAAATATCATTCAATTTTACTGTAACTTTGAGTCTACTTAAACTTTCGCAATTATTAATATCCGTTTGAGAGGCATAATAATCACTACTCCTAAGAAATGTGTTTGGAGGTAAAACACTTCCTCCAGTTGGACTAGAATACCATTTAATATTACTGCCAGTAATAATTAAATCAGATATTTGGGGATTGTCGATTTTACAAAATTCTTGAAAAGTATTTCCAATTGGTTTTGGATCTACTAATTGAACTTGAATGGCAGTTCTTATACTACTTTCGCATCCAATTGTATTTTGAGTTGCATAGTAAGTGCCATTTAAAAGAGGGGTATTTAAAGTTAACGGATTATTACTAGTAATAGAATTATACCATTTTATATTTACACCATTAATAATTAAATTATTTAGAGTTGGCTTGTCATTTGCACAAAAAGATTGTGGGGATGGGCCTGTTGGCGCTGGAGACGCATTTAAAATGGTTACAACAACGGGTTTACGTATACTACTAGAACAATCATTTATAACACTTTCAGCATAGTAAGTAGCTCCATTTATTAATGGAGTATTTGGGGTAAGCGCTGTTCCTAATGCAGGTGTTGAAAACCATCCTATACTAGTACCGCTAGCTGTTAAATCTGCAACTGTTGGATTATCATTGATACAAAATACTTGATTGTCACTAGCCGTTGGAGTTGGGACTGTATTATTTACAATAGTAATAGGGGCTAACGCAATTGATTTTGAACAACCCGACTCAGAGATTGCATTTAAAGTAACTGTATAGATTCCTTGTGTAGCAAAAGCATGAGATGGGTTTTGAAGTGTAGAAGTTGTGCCATCACCGAAATCCCAAAGCCAACCTGTTATTGTACTATTGATTGCTGTGGATAAATCATTAAATTGAATAGGATTGTTCGCTGTTGGAATAGAATTATTACCACAATTAAATGTATAATTGTAATTTGGCATTATAGTAGCAGGATCTGATATTATTGCTTGTATTTGAGCAGGACAAGTACTTCCATTACTGAAAGACGTCATAGTACAATCAAAAATACTTCCCACAGGATATAATGCTTGTGGAACCGTAATTGATTGCGTTGCTGTTCCTACTGGAACTCCTTGAAAACTCCATGAATAAGTAGCAAATCCTGGAGGTGCCGATAAAACAATATTTGGATCACCTGTACATGTTTTTACATTAATTCTTAATTGACTACAATAAGCCGCAATATATGCATATCCAAAATGAGCACTAAGACTACAATCTCTTGTCGTAAATTCTATCGATACTTGATTTCCAATATAGGGTGTAAGATTTAGCCCTACAGTGTTCCAAGGTAACCATTTAACAATACCACACGATTGGAAATTCTGACCAGGTTGACCTGCATAAACGTTATATGCACCACAAGTTGGATCGATTGTATTTCCATTTGCATCTAAAATTTTAACATCAAAATTTGGTTGTTCTTCAGGTAAATGGAAGGGGTCTTCCAAAACAACAGCATATTTGTAAATAAAAAGTGAGTTTTGAGGAGTAACATTAATTTTGTAGATTAATTTTTCTGCTTCAGCATTAGTACTGCTATTTCCTAATTGAGCGGAATAACTACTTCCTGTGGGTATGGTATTTAGATTATTGCAAGTATTTGGATCTAAAGTGTTGGTGGTAATAATTGTGTGTCTGCCTTGAATAAATCCGACATTTAAACCAGGATCTTGATAATTACCATTGTATCCTTCCCAGTTAGTGAAATCACTATTTGAAAAATCAGAATTAGGGCAAGAACTCTGTGCAAAAATGAAATTTCCTAAAAAGAAGAATAAGGAAATAAAATAGGGTTTGTAATTAAACATAAATGATTTTGGGAAAATTGGGTGCAAATGTAATTCTTTAAATGATATTTAGTCTGGTTTTATGGTTTATTTTTTTAATATAAAAGTTGCATGCCAGGTAATCCTTTTATTTTTACCCACTGTTTTAACCAATTATATGAAATTTTCATATCCTATGCGTGCATCATTTTATTAAGATTGGTAAAGATAAAAGTTATTTTAATAAATAAATGCCTCAAATTGAGGCATTTATGAATAACGGTAAAGCTGAAAATTAATTTAAAAAGGGGAAGACCATTTTGAGTCGGTGTAAACATTTGTTCCAGACAAAGTTCGTAAAAAAGCAATGGTTGCATTTACTTCTGTTGCTGTAAGATGTAATTGCTGTCCGAACCCATTTGGACGTAATCTTGGATCCAGATTTGTATTTCCAGGAGCAAGATTAATTGTTCCATAATGTCCGATGGCAGCTTGTAAGGAATTAATATTGGCCGTATGCATGAATCCACCGTTTAAAGTACCATCACGTTTGACCAAATCACGTAGCGAAGGAGCTCGCGTAACGGTAATATCAATACCTGAACCTGCAATGGTACCTATAATTCCATTATTTCTTGAATTAGGATCGATGTCGAATTCAGGAGCGGCATGACAACCAGCACAACCTAAACCTCCACCAGTTCTATTTCCTGTAGCATCAAATACAGGAGGAGCAAGGAATAAGTTTTTTCCATTATTTTCTTGAGCGGTAAAATTAGGAAAGGGTTGTCCATCATTCGGAACAAAAATTCTACCGGAATCATATTTCGAATCAAAAGATTGAATACTTCTTACAAATTGTGCTAATGCCAATTGTATTCTGTTTTCGGTGATTACTTCAGTACCATAGACAAATTTAAACAATTCTTTATAATAGCCAATTCCTTGAAGTTTTGTAATTAAATCATTAAAAGATAAATCACCATTAGCACCACTAAATCCCATTTCTCCGTGGTCTTTAATAGGCATTGTAGTTTGTATCTCTAACGAACCAGCTCTTTCATCCCAAAAGAATTTTGATTCTACTGCAAATCGAGCATTAATTAATCGCATCGAATGTCTGCCCGTCATACCATTTACACCCGTACTGGCAATATTAGTATCACTAAATGCATTGGCTTGTTGATGACAACTCGAGCATGAAATAGTATTGTTGGAGGATAGGTTTTTATCATAAAAAAGAACTCTACCCAAAGTAGCACCTTTGTCAGTTACTGGGTTCGCATTGCCATTACGCTTTCTAATATAGGGCGGTATATATTGATTAGCATAATTGGAAAGATTGTTCAAGTCCAGTTTTGACCCAAAAGCAGCTTCTACTTCTGGATAACTTGCATTCGGAGTAATTGGTACATATTGTGCATCATCAGAATCACTACAAGAAGAAATTGTAATAGATATTCCAAGTAGCATAAAAAAAGGGACAAACAGTTTTTTCATAGGTGGTTGATTTTGTTTTACATTAGACTTTAAACTTTTTAAATGGTTTAATTCTTTAGGAACTAAACCATTTCAATCAAAAAACAATTATTAATTTATTTTTGTATTACAACAGTTCTTGAAAGACTGTTATTTCCATCAAAAATTTTAATAATATATGTGCCGCTGTACACATCCTGTACATCAAAATAAGTTATGGTTTGACCCGCATTCATGGATGTTGATTTGACCAATCTCCCCGTAACATCAAACAGATCAATTTTTAAATTACGCCCTACTAATCCTCCCATTTGGATAGCAATTAGATCAGACGATGGATTAGGAAATATGATTAGTGATTCCTCTTTTAAATTATTTTCTGTTGTAGCAAGAGAAGGATTGTAAGTAGTGGTAGTCTCGCTTACAGTAGTCACTTTAGCTGCTGTTTTGTTTCCATAGTAGGTTGGCCCCACTAAATAAGGATATGAGGAGTTATGATTGGCATTAACTGTTGCGAAATAGCAATAAATACCAGCTGGATATTCGGGTGTAACACAAAATCTTCCATTGTGTTCGTCCAAATAACTTTCGTCACCAGCATGAGCAACCCATTCATAATCTTCTCTGAAATAACCCAAAGGATAGGTGGCATTTACAGGAGGTCCATCGCTTACATCGGTTCCATTTGCATGGTGGGTTCTTACAGTAATATTTCGTAATTGATACCCCGATTTAATTCTAGCGATTCCACCGGTTCCGTTAGCATTGGCATAACCATAAGCCCCATAGACAGGAAAACCATCGTATGCAAAACCTATAAGTGGCGAATGTTGGCTAGTATTAATGGCATACAAGCCATCTGCATCATACAAATTACAAATATTGGAAAGCACATTTAGGTCTAAATCAAATGCACTTGGATTTTGGTGGTGATGATAATTGGTTCCACCAGGATGTCCTTTAGAACAATCAAATCCGGGTCTTTCATACAAAACAGCATCTCTGTACCAAGCAGGAGTTCCAGTACAAGTCGGGTTACCCGGACCTCCACACAAAGCATTAGTAGTTGTATTCCACGCAACACCATCTCTAAAATCATACATGGCCACTCCATTAATAAACACCCCTATATTACCTCCTGCAGTTGGCGTTTTTGTACCAGTATTTTGAGTTGGAACAAGTGGAAATTTAAAAATTGCATTTTGATTTCCGGCCTGATTGGGATTACCGTCTAAGTAAGGTCCAACGGAATAGGCTGGTATGCCGGCTGTATTTACATACGACCAAGTGGCTGAATAGCGTACTTGTTGGCAATTTACTAAAATACCATTTGAAATAGGAGTAGAATTCCCTGAGACATAATATGTACCAGTTACAGTTGTATTTTGTAACCATTTAGTAATCGCAGGATTGGTTTGTGATTTTGCTATACTACTGATGAAGAGCAAGCAAAGTAGGATTTTTTTCATAATGGTACATTTGGTTTTATAGTTAGACGACAAGAAAAATATATTCTTGCGGTCGAAAGTGATTTTTTATTCTTTTGGGTAAGAAAATCTAGGATTGAATAAAAATTCTTTATCTGTAAGGGTTTTCAAAAAGGCAATTATTTCGGTTCTTTCATTATCGGAGAGGTGCAGAGGTTTGCTTAATTCTTTGGAAAGACTTTTGCTTTGTTGAATTCCAGAATTGTAGTGTTTCAATACTTCAGAAAGTGTTTTAAAACGACCGTCATGCATGTAAGGAAATGTAAATTCAATATTTCGGAGGGTTGGCACTTTAAATTGTAAGGAATCCTTTGGATTTTGAGAAATTTTCATTCGCCCCAAATCGTTTAAAAAACTATCCTTTGGCAACCCATTGTTTTCAAAAGAATCAGAAGTAAACAAAGGTTCTTGGTGACATGTAGCACAATTCTTTTTAAAAAGCGAATATCCCTTTTTTTCCATTTCGGAGAAAGAAGCTTTTATCTGCATCACTTTATCATACTTTGCATTGGTAGTGGTTAATGAAACAACAAATTGTGAAAGGGCTTTCAAGGTAAATTGACCCGTTATTTTTTTGGTTCCGAATGCTTTTTCAAATAGTAATGGATATTTTTTGGAGTTTTGAAGTTTTACTACTACGTTTTCAAGGCTTTCATTCATTTCAACTTCACTTGTTATAGGCGCTATGGCTTGTATGTCTAAATGATTAATCCCACCGTCCCACATAAAATGTTTACTCCACGCTAAATTTTGTAAGGTCAGTGAATTCCGAGTACCAATTTTGCCTTCAATTCCGTGACTCAAATCATGATCAACATGTGTAAAACCAGTGGCTTGCATATGGCAACTAGAACAAGAAATCGTACTGTCTTTAGACAATATAGGATCATAAAATAATTGTCGACCCAGTTGAAAACCTTCTTCGGTTAACGGATTGGTTTTGAAATTATAATGAGGTTTGGGCCAACTTTTGGGGATGTTAAAATATAAAGGTGTGCATTCTATTTTAGCGAAAGCTATCACAATCAGGAAAACGATCCCAAGCACTGCATATTGGATGCTTTTTTTCATTTGGAAGCAAATATTTTTGTGCATTTATTGGCTATCTCCATGGCTTTTTTTCCAGGTATCATTATCGAATTATTTTCGGAAAGCAATATGTTATCAAACAAAGTAGCCACATCCACAATCACTTCAAGAGAATTCGATTTTGGGGTTAAAACTATTTTACGTGAAGCATTATTTGGCGGTAAGTACCCTCCAATGTGAAAATGAAAAGCATTATTTCGCGTAGCGCAACTCGAACTCGTTCCTTCTATTTTCATATTAATATAACCACTTTGCCAAGCCCAATACATTCCTTTTGCAGGATCTAAATCACCAGCTAATGCTCCTGAAACAGATTGTAAACTATCCACACCAATAGAAAAGCTTATTTGAGAAATATTTTTTTTTTCATTTTTACATATTGGAATCCGCATCGAGTTTAAATTTTCCAAGTCAATCAAGTGGTAGACTTTTTGTTGAAAATTACTTTTGTCATTAAAATCAATTTGAATGTTACCTACATAAAATTTTAATTGATGCAGTTGCAGGGTGTCATTATTTGATGAAATATAAGTTTTGCTTAATGCTAAGGGATTTCCTTTCCATTCTATTTTTAAAGTCAGAGCCAGTGAATCGCTTTGGTTTTGAGCTACTGCCTGCCAAAAACTTAAAAGTAAAATAAACGGTAGGAATAATTTACTTAGCATGCTTTGGTCTTCTTGGATGAGAAAATATCTTGGCTAATTCGGTGGTTAATTCGTTATAGTTTTCCAATTGTTCTGGACGACATATTTTTTTGATATCCAAAAAATGATTGTAATGCGTAATTTCTATTTGACTTTGATAATTGGCTATTTGTTTTACCAAACGATCGTTTTCGCTTATTGGGGTAGCATTATCCTTTAAATGCGAATAGAGTTCATTCTTTTTTGCGCGAATGGCATCGTTCAAAAAGCGTATTTTCTGTTGATGCCCTTTTATAAGTAAGTCATAGGCTTTGATTTGCTGATCATCAAAAACTAACTTTTTAATCACAATTTCTCTAGGCATTTCTTTTCCTTTATTTAATAACGGAATGCCATCAGTAAAAAAAAGGTAACTAATAATGCCAACATTGATCACCAACATGATGACTACTAAAAGGTATAAAAACTTAGACTTATTCATATTTATTGATATAGCTGATTATCCTTGTCCAATTCTTGTGTCAAAGCTGAAAATTGACGTTCTTGCTTCGAGGTACTATAGTTAATTAGTAAGATGTTGAGAGTAAAAAACAAAAGGATTGAAGCAGCAGCAAACCACATTGTTCTAATGCGTACTTCCGGTTTTTCATTAATAGTATTCATGATTTTTGAAAACAACTGTTCATCCGGAGTCACTTTCTGAATTCCGTTGCTACTGTTTAAAACCATTTCTATCCATTGATCTTGTTCCATAATTGTTTAGACGATTTATTTTATTAATTCTTGCGGTATTCTTTAAATTTTAATGCTAATTTTTCTTTCAGGTTGCTTTTCGCTCTGAAAATAAGTGATTCGACAGATGAAATACTGACTTGCATAATTTCGGAAATTTCTGGATTGCTTAACCCATCCAATTTGGATAGTATAAAAGCTGTTTTTTGATTTTCAGCCAATTGATTTATAACACTAAATAAAATTTCTGAATGTTCTTTATTTTCTAATAAAATACCGGGATGCTCAAAATTAGTAGAATTTTCAATCTCGACCGTATTATTACTTTTAGTACCGAAAACAAAGAAATATTTTTTACTGTTTTTCTGTTTTATAAAATCATGACAAGAGTTTATTGTAATTCGATAGATCCAAGTTTTTAGAGAAGATTCTGCTTTAAATTGAGGCAATGCTTTATACAGCTTTACAAAAACATCTTGCGTCACTTCTTCTGCATCTTCCGTATTTTGGAGATAATTAAGTGCAACATTATAGACTAATCTAGAATATTGATTGTATAGAGAAGTAAAATCTGTGTTTATTTTATGCATCGATAAAACAAAGTTAGACTACATAAAATTATAAAAGTTTAATCGAAATTTAAAATATTTTCTTTTGTTCATAAAATGCAAAGTATTTCTATATTTGTTTCACCAAAAATTAATTAAAAGAAATAGATTTAATATGAAATTATTAGAAGGAAAAGTAGCAATTATAACTGGTGCAAGTAGAGGTATTGGTAAAGGAATTGCCGAAGTTTTTGCTAAAAATGGTGCTAATGTTGCTTTTACATATAGTTCATCTGTCGAAAGTGCAATGGCTTTAGAAAATGAATTAACGGCTTTAGGAGTTAAAGCAAAAGGATACAAATCGAATGCAGCCGATTTTAACGAGGCTCAAAAATTAGTAGATGACGTATTAGCTGAATTTGGAACTATTGATATTTTAATAAACAACGCTGGAGTTACTAAGGATAATTTACTAATGCGCATGTCGGAAGAAGATTTCGATGCTGTTATTGAAATCAATTTGAAGTCCGTGTTTAATATGACAAAAGCAGTTCAGAAGACTTTATTGAAAAATCGTGCCGGATCTATTATTAACATGAGTAGTGTAGTAGGAGTGAAGGGTAACGCTGGTCAAGCGAATTACGCAGCTTCTAAAGCGGGTATGATTGGTTTTACTAAATCTATCGCGTTAGAATTAGGTTCACGTAACATTCGTTGTAACGCTATTGCACCTGGTTTTATTGAAACTGAAATGACGGCTAAATTAAATGAAGATGTAGTGCAAGGTTGGAGAGATTCTATTCCTTTACGTAGAGGAGGTTCTCCAGAAGATATTGCCAATGCTTGTGTTTTCCTAGCATCAGACTTGAGTGCTTATGTTACAGGTCAAGTATTGAATGTGGACGGAGGTATGTTAACTTAAAAGTTATTAGTTAAAAGGGATAAGTTATAAGACTTTTCACTTTTAACTAATCAATTATCACTTAAAAAAATATGTCGATAAACACAATTTTACTTTTATTATTAGCTTTAATAGTAGCTGCTGGAATTGCATTTTATCAATATTTATATACCCGAGCGCAAGGCGCGAACTGGCGAAGCAAAGCCAATTACAAATCTAAATTGCATTTGTTTTTGGCTTTTTTGCGTTTTGCCGCTATTTTTCTGATTTTGGTATTACTAATTAATCCTATAATTTCAAGAAAAACATACGAAACACAAAAAACGCCTTTGCCGATTGTCGTTGATAATTCAGAATCAATTTCGTTTTTAAACCAAGACAAAAAAGCAAAAGAATTAGCAGAACTTATTGCTCAGAATAAAGATTTACAAGAAAAGTATGCCGTAAAACAATTTAGTTTTGACCAGGATTTTTATTCGGATAAAGAATTAGATTTTAAAGGCAATCAATCGAATATTTACAAGGTTTTTGAGAATATAAAGCAATTGTATCGTAGTCAAAAACACCCCATTGTTTTGGTGACCGATGGAAATCAAACGCAAGGGAACGACTATGTCTATAATATACAGCAAAATGCTAGCGTATTCCCAATAGTTGTAGGAGATACGATAGAACATTTGGATCTGAAAATTTCTCAGCTTAACGCTAACAAATATGCTTTTCTAAAGAATAAATTTCCGGTGGAAGTATTTTTGAATTATAGCGGAAATAAGCCCGTGAATGCAACTTTAAGTATTCAAAGCGGAAATACTACTTTAGTGAAACAAAACATTTCCTTTTCCACACAAAAAAGATCTCAAAGTATCTCTGTTTTGTTACCAGCGGAAAGAGTAGGAGTGTACCAATACAGAGCGGTCATTTCTTCTGCAGAAAATGAAAAAAACAAATACAATAATGTCAAGAATTTTGCGGTCGAAGTGATTGATCAACGTACTGAAATTGCTTTGGTTTCTTCAATACTTCATCCCGATTTAGGTGCTTTAAAACGCAGTATCGAATCTAATGTACAGCGTAAGATAACAACACTTAAACCAAATGAAATCAAATCATTACAAAATTATAATGTATTGATTTTTTATCAACCAAATGCAAGTTTTAAATCCCTACTAGAGCAAAATAGAAATGCTAAATTAAATACTTTTGTCATTACGGGTTTGAATACCGATTTCAATCTTTTGAATCTATCACAAGATGATTTTGAATTTAAAATGTCGAGTCAAAAGGAAGATTATTCTGCAAATTTTAATGCCCAATTCAATTCTTTTTCTATTGATAATTTAGGTTTTGAACAATTTCCACCGCTTGAAAATCCATTTGGGAGTATCATACAAAAAGGAAATGCCAATCATTTGTTACAAGCGAGAATTAGAAGCATTACAACAGAAAATCCGTTACTGACTTTTACCGAAAAAGGAATTAGTCGAAATGCCTATCTATTTGGAGAAAACATCTGGAAATGGCGCATGGAAAGCTATCTTAAAGACAAATCCTTTGAGAAGTTTGATGTTTTTTTAGACAAAATCATTCAGTATTTGGCATCCAATGCTAAAAAGAAAAATTTAATTGTCAACCACGAAAATTTTTATAATTCGGGTGAAACGATTAGTATTTCAGCGGAATACTTTAATAAGAATTATGAATTTGATGAAAATGCGCAATTAACGATTCAGCTAAAAAATAAAAACACGAACACCTTCAAAGTCTATGATTTCTTGAAAGGTAGCAATGACTATCAAGTTGCCTTTCAGGATTTAGAAGCAGGACAGTATAGCTTTACTGTTAAAGAAAAAACATCTAATTCACAGTATTCGGGAGTATTTCAAGTATTGGATTTTGATGCCGAAAAACAATTCGTCAATGCCGATTGGAGTCGATTAAAACAGTTAGCCGAAAACACACAAGGAAAAGCTTATTTTCCATCGGAAGCGCAACAATTAGTTGATTTTTTAAAGCAAAACGACGCGTACAAACCCATTCAAAAAGAAGTAGTGTCTAAATCACCACTTATCGATTGGATTTGGGGATTGATTTTCTTGGCTGTTTTATTTACAATAGAATGGTTCGTCAGAAAGTACAACGGATTGCTATGATTTCTTTTGATATATTTTTCTTTTCAATTGAGAAGAAGAGGTTTGATAAAAAGCAACCGTTTCTTTAACCAACATTTCATTTAGTTTTTTTACTGGCCTTTCCTCATATTCTATGGCAAAATTTGGATTAAGATTTTCGGCAGTATGCTTAATTAAATCAAATTGTTTAGCCTTTTGCTTCGGTGAAATTATAGTCAGTTTATTTTGTTCTATAAGTCCTAAATCTTGATAAGTGGCAATTAAAGCTCGTTCTTCAAAATCATTTTGCAGCACATTTTGCCCGTAAAATTTACTATCGTATTTAAAGTTTAATTTACCGAATAGGGTTGGCATGATATCTATTTGCGACATTAATTTTGAAGTGATTTCAGGCGCTTTTCCTGGCTCAAAAATCATAGCTGGAATATGGTATTTATCTAATGGTAATTCTGTTTTACCGGCACTAGAAGCACAATGATCAGCTAATATTACAAAAACGGTATTTTCATACCACGATTGTTTTTGTGCCATTTTAAAAAACTGCTTCAAAGCATAATCCGTATAAAGCACACCACCTTCTCTCATTTTATATTTTGGCGAAATCGCAATTTTACCTTCTGGGTAAGTGAAAGGTCTATGATTACTTACCGTCATCCAATGATTGAAAAAGGGTTTACCAACTTTGGCTTCTTCATTCATGGTTTTAATTGCTTTTTTGGCCATGTCTTCATCGCAAACTCCCCAAACATTTGAAAAAGTAATTTCTTCAGGTTTTAAGGTTTTTTTATCCACTATATCATAACCATTTCCTCCAAAAAAATCTTCCATATTATCAAAGTACGCATCGCCACCATATAAAAATTTTACTTGATAACCTTTTTCTTTGAAAATACTACCGGTAGAGAATTTGTTCTTATTGTCTTTTCGCTTAACAATACTTTCACCAGGAGAAGGAGGTAAGCATAGTGTAACGGCTTCAAGTCCACGAATGGTTCGATTTCCAACTGCATACAGATTTGTAAACTGATGACTTTTTAATGCCAAACTATCTAAAAACGGCGTGATTTCATATTTGTTTCCATAGCACTTCATAAACTCGGCACTAAAACTTTCGATTGTAATTAAAACTACATTTTTACGTATTTCAGGTTGAGTTGGATTGATATGACGGGTGGTTGAATTTCCGTTAATCTCTGGTATTTGAACCTTTAGCAATGCATAGGCTTCTTTTTCAGGTAATGTTTTATAGAATTTGTCATAATCCAATTCACTATTCATAAACGCCAAATAAAAGCGATACAATCCGTTGGCTTGTAATTCATTAGCAAAAACATTGTTGGAAGTTTCTTGTTTGGCTAAAGTTGGAATCAAGAACAAGGCCAAGGCAAACATAAGCGCATATATCCCTGAGATTTTGAGTTTATCCTCAAAAGAAGGAAGATTGTTTAAAAAATCTTTTGATCTATTTACAATTATAAAAGTTATGAAAGTAGTAATTAATCCTATACCTATAAATAGTGGAATAACGGGATAAGATTCTAGAATGTTTTTAATTACTTCATTAGTATAGACCAAATAATCGACAGCAATAAAGTTATAACGAACACCAAATTCATTCCAAAAAAAGAACTCACTAAGCGCATTTTGAACAATTACTAAAACAAAAATAAAAATAACAAAAGAAAACAACGCCAAACGAATCTTGTTACGATATTTCGGTAAAAACAAAAGGAGTCCGAATAATACCGTTTTCAATCCAATTAATCCAATCCCTATTTCAGGTAAAGAACCACCATATTCATTTAAAAGTGTATTAAAAAAAGTGACATAAATAAATAAGGATAGTAAAATTCCGAAAATTATATACCCCCATGGCTTATCATACTTTGAATTGGATAAAAAAATCAAATACAACCATAAAAAAGCACTTGCTAATACAAACACAGAAATGTCCGACAGAAATCCAGTTACAAAAATTTTGGCAATTTCAATACCACTAAAACTTGCAGAAGTAATAGGGTGAAACATTAAAACAACTCTTAAAACGATACTTAAAATCAAATACAGTTTTAATAAATTATAAAATGGCGATGTAGCATGAAAGTATTTCATTGGGGCAAAATATTTTAAGCTAAAGTAATTGTTTTTTAATAACTTGTAAGTGATTTTTATCACATTACATTTTTTTTACCTTTACTACATTTATCGAACAAAACTAACCAACAAAATAAGTACCATGAACGATGCACACTACCACATGCTTGTCAATCATTTTCCAATTATCGGATTATTTTTCGGAATAGCCATCCTAGTATTTGGAATTTTGAAGCGAAATGCTTTATTGATTAACACCGCTTACATCATATTCATCTTTTGCATGATTATGGGTAAAATCACCATGATGACAGGAGATAAAGCCGAACATTTTGTGGAAAATATTAATGGTTTTTCACACGATTTAATAGAAGAACACGAAGAAACAGCCGAAGGATTTATGAAAATTATGTACGCCTTAGGTTGTGCCTCTGCTTTAGGTCTTTATGTCGATTATAAAAAGCATAAGAAAGCACTTTTGTTTTCGTTTTTAGTACTTATTATCGCTGTAGTTGCAATTATTTTATCCGGACCGGTTGGTACTTCAGGAGGTGAAATTCGCCATACTGAAATTCGAAAAGGGGACACAATTTCTATTCCTGAGGCTTCATCAAAAGAATTTGAAAAAGAAGACTAATCATGAGTGATACTAATTTTGAAAACTATTTAGATTCCCATTACATTCACCGTAGCAATTGGCTTCGAGCAGCGGTATTAGGGGCAAACGACGGGATTCTTTCTATTTCCAGTATTGCCATTGGAGTTGCGGCGGCCAGCGATACTCGTGAAGCTATTGTATTGGCCACTTTAGCTGGTTTGGTTGCCGGGGCCTTATCTATGGCGGCAGGTGAATATGTGTCTGTAAGTTCTCAAACAGATGTAGAAAAATCGGATATCGAAAGAGAAAAACAAGAATTGGAAGAAATGCCAGAATTGGAACTTCAAATTTTAGCTCAGATTTATGAAAAACGGGGATTAAAAAAAGAAACGGCGTTACAAGTAGCCAAAGAATTAACCGCTTTTGATGCTTTAGGCGCACATGTAAGAGATGAACTCGGCATCAATGAAATATCGCAAGCCAATCCACTACAAGCGGCTTTTGCCTCAGGAGCTGCTTTTATTTTTGGAGGTGTTTTACCTTTTTTAGTCACTTTATTTTCCCCTATAAAACACATGGAATATTCGCTCTATGGATTGGCTATTCTTTTTCTCGCAGTATTGGGTGCAATAGCTGCAAAAGCAGGAGGTTCAGGTATTTTAAAAGCTGTATTTAGAATAACTTTTTGGGGTACAATTGCCATGGGTTTAACCGCGTTAGTAGGACATCTATTTGGGGTAAACATTTCTTAAAGTTTAAAATAAATTTGTTTATTCGAAAATAAATACAATACCTTTGTCTCAACAAAAAGAAATTATGTTTTTAAATCAATTACATCATCATCATCATTTTTCCCACGCTCGAGCGAGGTAGTGATGATATTTTGTAAAATCATATAACTATTAACCCGTTTGAGTATATCAAACGGGTTTTTTATTGCATAAAACTTCGCTGGTATACTCATAAATTTTAAATCACATGAGTATTTTAAAAATTGCCATTCAAAAATCAGGTCGTCTCAACGAAGACAGTCTAAAAATTTTAAAAGATTGCGGAATTTCTGTCGACAACGGAAATGACCAACTTAAAGCTTCCGCCTCTAATTTTCCATTAGAAGTATTATTTCTTCGAAATTCAGATATTCCACAATATCTTATTGACGGAGTGGTAGACATCGCCATAGTGGGAGACAATATTTTAGTGGAAAAAGGAGGGAACATCAAAATTATTGAAAAACTCGGTTTTTCTAAATGCCGTGTTTCTGTAGCGGTACCAAAAACCTTTGATTTCAAGTCTATTTCCGATTTAAAAAAGATGCGTATCGCCACTTCTTATCCGAATACTACGTTACAATTTTTTAAAGGCCAAAATATTAAAGTCGATTTACACCAAATTTCAGGTTCGGTAGAAATTGCACCAAACATTGGACTTGCCGATGCCATTGTTGATATCGTTTCTACGGGAAGTACGCTCTTTAAAAATAATTTAAAAGAAGTGGCAACCATAATGAAAAGTGAGGCAGTATTGGCGGTTTCTCCCAAAATCACTGAAGATAAAAAGGAATTATTAGACAAATTGAAGTTCCGAATTCAAGCTGTACTTCGCGCCAGAAAGGCCAAATATATTTTGATGAATGTTCCTAACGAAAAAATCAAAGAAGTCAGTCAAATACTACCGGTTTTAAAAAGCCCCACCATTGTGCCATTAGATCAAGTGGGTTGGTGTAGTGTACAATCTGTTATTGATGAAGAACAATTTTGGGAAGTAATTGATCAATTAAAGCTTGCTGGAGCCGAAGATATTTTAGTTTGTCCCATCGAAAAAATGGTTATTTAAATCCAATCTCATGAAAAAATACCTATATCCCGAAAAAGAGCAATGGGAAGTTCTTACAACAAGGCCTACACAAAGTTATGCCGACATTGAAGAGACAGTCAAAGCAATATTTAAAGAAGTTCAAAAGAATGGAGATACCGCTATCGCAAAATATACTTCTTTTTTTGACGGAGTTATAATTGAAAAAACGGAAGTAACGACAAAAGAAATCGAAGAAGCAATCAATTTCGTTTCTGCCGATTTAAAAGAAGCAATTGCTTTGGCCAAATCCAATATCGAAAAATTTCACGCAGCACAACAAACAGGTAAGGTGGAAGTAAAAACGACTGTAGGAGTCTATTGTTGGCAGGAAAAAAGAGCCATTCAAAAAGTAGGCTTGTACATTCCTGGGGGATCTGCACCTTTGTTTTCAACAGTATTAATGTTAGCCATTCCTGCAACATTAGCAGGGTGTAACGAAATCATTTTATGCACACCGCCCAATAAGAACGGAACCGTTGATCCTGCTATCCTATATACTGCGAATTTGTGTGGCATCACTAAAATATACAAAGCGGGAGGGATTCAAGCGATTGCTGCTATGACCTTCGGAACTCAATCTATTGAAAAAGTGTACAAAATTTTCGGCCCTGGAAATCAATTTGTAACGGTTGCTAAACAAATAGCAACACAATATAACGTGGCTATCGATATGCCAGCAGGTCCGAGTGAATTGCTTGTTTTTGCAGATACATCGGCGGTTCCAGCCTTTGTTGCGGCTGATTTGCTGAGTCAAGCGGAACATGGATCCGACAGTCAGGTGGTTTTAGTAACTACTTCAAAAGCTGTTTTAAAATCGGTAGAAAGTGAAATTAAAAATCAACTGAATGAATTACCAAGAAAGGAAATTGCCCAAAAAGCAATGGAGAATTCAAAGTTAATTTTGGTCAACAATATCCAGGAAGCTATTGCTTTTATTAATGATTATGCTCCAGAACATTTTATTGTTTGCAGTAAAAAGGAGACTTTTTTTGTAGAAAACATCAGGAACGCAGGTTCTGTATTTATTGGAAATTATACACCTGAAAGTGCTGGAGATTATGCCTCAGGAACGAATCACATATTGCCTACCAACGGATATGCAAAGAATTACAGTGGTGTTAACCTGGATAGCTTCATGAAGTCTATGACCTTTCAAAAAATCTCAGAAAAAGGCATCCAAAACATCGGAAAAGCGATTGAAATCATGGCGGAAGCCGAAGGTTTACAAGCACACAAAAATGCGGTTACACTCCGCTTAAAATCACTCAAAAATGGAAATTAATCAGTTAATACGAACAAATATCGCTCAAATGCAGCCTTATTCTTCCGCTAGAGAGGAATATAAAGAATCGGATAAACAGATGGTATTTTTGGATGCGAATGAGAATCCGTTTGAAAATGGTAGCAACCGTTATCCTGATCCGCAACAAAAATCGGTCAAACGAATACTTTCCGAACATAAGAGAATTCCCGAAAACCAGATTCTGTTAGGAAATGGAAGCGACGAAGTATTGGATTTACTCTTTAGAGCTTTCTGTGAACCGAATGTTGACAATGTAATCACATTACCTCCAACTTACGGCATGTATGCTGTTTTGTCCAATTTGAATGCCATTAAAAATAGGGAAGTGTTCCTCAATGCAGATTTTGAACCCGATGTACAAGCTATTCTGAATCAAATAGATGAAAACACAAAAATTATCTTTTTATGTTCTCCGAATAATCCAACGGGAAATTCCTTTTCAGACGAAAGCATTGTAACTTTATTGAAGCATTTCAAAGGTTTAGTACTTATAGATGAAGCATATATTGATTTTTCTGATAAAGAAAGTTGGCTACAAGAATTGGGTGATTATCCGAATTTGATTATTTCGCAAACGCTATCCAAAGCGTATGGTATGGCGGGTATCCGATTGGGTATTTTATATGCTTCCACCGAAATAATTACCGTTTTGAACAAAATCAAACCACCATATAATGTAAATAGTCTAACTCAAAGTAAAGCATTAGAAAGATTGAATCAATACGAAGATGTAATAAGTGAAATAGTCAATATTAAAGAGGGAAGAGAATATCTACTTAAACAATTACTTCAAGTGAATTTTATTGAAAAGATATATCCAACCGATGCAAATTTCATACTTGTTAAAGTCGATGATGCAAATTTTCGTTACCAACAATTATTAGAAAAGGGAATTGTGGTGCGTAATCGTAGCACCCAACCCTTATGTTCCAATTGCCTCAGAATCACCATCGGTACAAAAGAAGAAAACGAACAACTTATAAACACACTTAAATCAATACAAAATGGCTAAAAAAGTTTTATTTATTGATAGAGATGGAACCATCATCAAAGAAACAGTAGACGAACAAATTGATAGTTTCGAAAAAATGATATTTTATCCGAAATGCCTTCCGTATCTGAGCAAAATCGCACAAGAATTGGACTATGAATTGGTGATGATAACCAATCAAGATGGCTTGGGAACAGCAAGTTTTCCGGAAGAAACCTTCTGGCCAGTGCATAATTTTATAATGAAAACGTATGAAAATGAAGGCGTATTCTTTGACAAGGTATTTATT
This sequence comes from Flavobacterium amnicola, assembly GCF_004122165.1. Lineage (GTDB taxonomy): Bacteria > Bacteroidota > Bacteroidia > Flavobacteriales > Flavobacteriaceae > Flavobacterium > Flavobacterium amnicola. Next base: position 110,581 of record NZ_SBKO01000002.1, on the reverse strand, counting down.
GACCGTACCTTTCCTGCTGACAATGCAACCACTCGCAAACCGGGAACAGGCTTGTTAACCTCATATTTTTCTGTTGATTACGATTTAGCCAATTCTTTTGTAATTGGTGATCGATTAACGGATGTAGAACTGGCTAAAAATCTAGGTTCAAAGGCAATTTTTATCAACGATAATACCAATTTAGGAACTTCGGAAATCAGTTCAAAACAAGAAGATTTAGCCTCATTTATTGCTCTTGAAACGAATGATTGGCAAATGATTTATGAATTTTTGAAATTAGACTCAAGAACCGTTTCCATCACCAGAAAAACCAATGAAACCGATATTTCAATCAACTTAAACCTTGATGGAACTGGAAAAAGTAATATCAATACAGGAATAGCCTTTTTTGATCACATGTTGGACCAAATTGCCCGACACGGACAAATTGATTTGAATATTGAAGTTCAAGGTGATTTACAAGTAGATGAACACCACACCATCGAAGATACCGCTATTGCGCTGGGTGAAGTTTTTGCAAAAGCCTTGGGGAATAAACTAGGAATCGAACGCTATGGTTTTTGCCTTCCTATGGACGATTGCCTAGCCCAAGTGGCGATTGACTTCGGGGGTAGAAACTGGTTGGTTTGGGAAGCCGATTTCAAACGTGAAATGATCGGTCAAATGCCCACCGAAATGTTTTTCCATTTCTTCAAATCGTATACCGATGGCGCTAAATGCAATCTCAATATCAAAGCGGAAGGAACCAACGAGCACCACAAAATTGAAGCGATTTTTAAAGCGTTTGCAAAAGCCATCAAAGCTGCTATAAAAAGAGATGTAGAAAAAATGATTTTACCAAGTACTAAAGGAATGTTATAATGCAGATAGCCATCATAGATTACGGCGCAGGAAACGTACAAAGTGTTCTTTTTGCCATTGAAAGATTAGGATTCACAGGAATTATAACTAGTGATTGGAAAACAATTCAAACGGCAGACAAGGTTATTTTTCCCGGCGTTGGCGAAGCAAATACTGCCATGACCAAATTAAAAGCAAATGGCTTAGACACTTTAATTCCAACACTCAAACAACCTGTTTTAGGGATTTGTCTCGGAATGCAATTATTATGTAATGCATCGGAAGAGGGAAATACGAAGGGATTGGGAATATTTGATGTCGATATTATTCGTTTTTCAAACCAAGTAAAAGTCCCTCAAATGGGATGGAACACCATTTATAATCTGAAATCAGTATTATTCAACGGAATTAATCCTGACGAATATGTGTATTTGGTGCACAGCTATTACGCTCCACTTTGTGCCGAAGCGATTGCTAAAACTAATTACGAAATGGAATTTGCTTCGGCTTTACAGAAAAATAATTTCTACGGCGTACAATTTCACCCTGAAAAAAGTGGCGCTTTTGGAGAACAGATTTTGAAGAATTTTTTAAATATATAATTGGGCGTTACCCAAAGGGTCGGGCTTTCCGCAGTGCATGGCACTTTGCTGCAATCCCTAACGCAAATACAAAACAACATGAGAATTATACCAGCCATAGATATCATCGACGGAAAATGCGTCCGACTTTCTAAAGGAGATTACAATACGAAAATCATTTACAATGAACATCCTTTGGAAGTTGCCAAACAGTTTGAAGCCCACGGAATTCAATACTTGCATGTAGTCGATTTAGACGGTGCCAAATCCAATACAATAATCAATCACAAAGTTTTGGAACAATTGGCTTCCAAAACTGCTTTAAAAATTGATTTTGGAGGTGGTTTAAAATCCGATGAAGATCTCCGAATTGCCTTTGAATCGGGAGCCAACCAAATTACAGGCGGAAGTATTGCCGTAAAAAATCCAGAAGTCTTTGAACAATGGATTTTAAAATACGGAGCTAATAAAATCATTTTAGGGGCTGATGTCAAGAATAAGAAAATAGCTGTTTCGGGTTGGCTAGAAGAAAGTCAAGAAGATTTGATTCCGTTTATCGAAAAGTACAAAGTCAAAGGAATTCAACAAGTGATTTGCACGGATATTGCAAAAGATGGCATGTTACAAGGTCCTAGTTTCGATTTGTATCAGGAAATTTTAAGCACCATTCCTGAAATTCAACTTATTGCTTCAGGTGGTATTTCAACTTTCGAAGAATTGCCTCAATTGGCTCAATTGGGATGTGAAGGAACTATTATTGGTAAAGCCATTTACGAAGGCCGTATCAGTTTAAAACAATTAGAACAATTCATTTTAAATAATAAATAAGATGTTAACCAAAAGAATTATTCCGTGCTTGGATATTAAAAATGGAAGAACGGTAAAAGGGGTCAATTTTGTGGATCTAAGAGATGCCGGCGATCCAGTAGCATTAGTCATAAAATATGCCGAAACAGGTGCAGATGAATTGGTATTTCTTGACATTTCCGCCACAGAAGAACGTAGAAAAACTTTAATTCCATTGGTTCGAGAAGTGGCCAAAGCCATCAATATTCCATTTACGGTTGGTGGTGGTATTTCAAGTGTTGAAGATGTGCAATTATTGCTTCAAAATGGAGCTGATAAAGTTTCAATCAATTCGGCTGCTGTTAAAAATCCGGATTTAATTAATGAATTAGCTGCTGCATTTGGGAGTCAATGCATTGTTGTCGCTATCGATGCCAAACAAATCGATGGAATTTGGAAAGTGCATTTAGTGGGGGGGAAAGTTCCAACAGAATTGAATTTATTTGATTGGGCCAAAGAAGTCGAACAACGTGGAGCCGGTGAAATTCTTTTCACATCGATGGATAATGATGGCACCAAAAATGGATTTGCGAATGATGCTTTAGCACAACTTTCAACGACAGTAAACATTCCCATTATTGCATCGGGTGGAGCGGGAAACAAGCTGCATTTTGCCGATGCTTTTTTAAAAGGAAAAGCAGATGCCGCTTTGGCTGCCAGTGTTTTTCATTTTCAAGAAATCGAAATACCCGAATTAAAAATGTATTTAAAAAATCAATCTATTTCAATAAGACTATAATTATGAACATCAATTTCAATAAAAGCTCAAACGGGTTGATTCCCGCAATTATTCAAGACAATCAAACCAAAAATGTGTTAATGCTTGGTTATATGAATCAAGAAGCATTAGACAAAACGTTGGAAACTAAACAAGTAACCTTTTTTAGTCGCTCTAAAAATCGCATGTGGACAAAAGGGGAAGAGAGTGGTAATTTTTTAGAGCTAATTTCAATCAAAGAAGATTGCGATAATGATACCTTACTCATCAAAGTCAATCCTAATGGACCAACATGTCACAAAGGAACCGATACTTGCTGGGCGGAATCGAATAATCAAGATTTCGGATTCTTATTACAATTAGAAGAAACCATTAGTGAACGCAAACAAAATGCCGATTCTGAAAATAGCTACGTCGCTTCATTATTTGCCAAAGGAATCAATAAAATTGCTCAGAAAGTAGGAGAGGAGGCTGTAGAAGTAATTATTGAAGCCAAAGACAATAGCGATGTTTTATTTTTAAGTGAAAGCGCCGATTTACTCTTTCACTATTTAATTTTATTACAGGCCAAAGGTTTCAGACTTAACGATGTTGTGAAAACATTAAAATCAAGATCCAAATAATTTGCAATCACGTTCAGAATTTTGCTATTTTTAAAATAAAAAATGATTTCAAAAGCAGCGCTGGATTTTCTTTCAGAATTGGCACAAAACAACAACAGAGACTGGTTTAACGAGAATAAAAAACGATTTGAAAAGCATCAATCGGAAATCAAATCGTTTTTTCAAGAAATCAATCAAGAACTGTCGGCAAAAGACAAATTGGAGAAAATGCAAATGCACCGAATTTATCGAGACATTCGATTTTCTAAGGACAAAACTCCGTACAAAAACAATTTCAGCGTCAGTTATGACAGAGCTAAACCGTATTTGCGTGGGGGTTATTATTTACATATTCAGCCGGGTGCTAGTTTTATTGGTGGCGGATTTTGGGAACCTAATGCAGAAGATTTGAAACGAATTCGCAAAGAGTTTGAATTAGACGATACTGAAATCCGTTCGATAACCTCAGAAGCAAATTTTGTGAAGCATTTTGGAACATTACAGGGTGCTGAATTGAAAACAGCTCCGAAAGATTTTGATAAAGAACATCAAGCGATTGATTTAATCCGTAAAAAACAATATTTAGTCTATCGTCGTTTTACAGACAAGGAAGTAACTGACTCAAATTTCAAAAGGGAAGTCTTAACTACTTTTATGGCGATGCGTCCTTTTTTCGATTACATGAGTGAGGTACTTGGAACCAATTTAAATGGAGAAGCTATTTATTAAAAGCTGTATTCTTCCAATAATTGGACTTGACTTTTCAATCGTTCCACTAATAAATTCATCATTCTTTTGTTTAGGTTGGATGAATTCTTAATGTATTCTGAATATTCGTCAATCGTAAAAAATGCAATGATCATTCCTTTTAAGGAGTTTCTGAATTTGATGTCTTTCTGGATGACATTTTCGATATAAGCCATTTTTTTATCGGGTGTCAAACCAAAAAATACATTTTTTTGTTTCACCGCATAATTGATAAAAACGTGATTGAACAAATCGTTTTGTAGTTTTAAAATAGGCCTAAGGGTCTGATTTTGAAAAGTTTCTTCGCTAGACGATTGAGCAGTCACATTTCCTAACGTTTCTCCTCTTATTTCCAAAAGTTTTGAGTCTCGAGATTCCATTTTGTTTTTTATTAAATTTATGAAGAATTGGTTTCCATTTAAGAAATGACTTTCAAAAGTTATTAGTAATTTAGTGTTGAAAAGATTTCACTATGTACACTTCTAAAATATTCGTTACGGTCGATATTATATTGGTTAAAAAAGACACCTTATTACTTATCAAACGTTTAAAAGATCCCTATAAAGATTGTTGGGCATTACCTGGTGGATTTGTAGATGAAAACGAAGATTTACTAGATGCTGCCAAGCGTGAATTAAGGGAAGAAACGAATGTGTCCATAGAAAATTTGGAACAAATTGGTGCCTTTGGAAAACCGTTTCGCGATCCTAGAAATCATACCGTTTCGGTAGCTTATTTTGGTCGAGTAGGGGAAGATACGATTGCTATTGCTGCCGATGATGCCAAAGAAGCACAATGGTTCCCTATAAATAATTTACCTGAATTGGCTTTCGATCATAAAGAAATCATTGAAGAAGCTTTAAATAAACAAAAACTATGAGATTCCACACCAGAAAATGGGTAAAACCCGAAGATTTAAACCCGAACCATTCTCTTTTTGGAGGCAAATTATTGGCCTGGATTGACGAAGAAGCCGCTTTGTATTCTATTGTGCAATTGGAAAATCCTAGAGTCGTAACCAAACACATGTCGGAAATTAATTTCATCAGTTCCGCCAAGCAAGGTGATATTGTCGAAATTGGATTGGATGTCGTGAAATTTGGAAACTCATCTTTGATTTTAAAATGCGAAGTGCGTAATATGATGACAAGAGAAACCATTATTACTATTGATAGTATTACCATGGTTAGCTTAGGAGAAAATGGCAAACCACAAGCCCATGGAAAAACACGTGTGGAGTTTGTGAGCGATAGAATGAAAGAATAATCAGAGAATACTAAAAAAATCCAATTAGAATTAAATATCGAAATTGCCGGTTTATTCTGTAAACTGACTACTTATTTAAGCCTCACTAACCGCATTTTTACCAGAAGGTGCTTCATACACTTCCAAATCAAAAAAGCGAACCGACGCCAAAATATGATCGAAAATATCACTCATGATGTATTCGTAATTTTCAAAACGCTTGTCGGTGGTGAAAACATAAATTTCCAACGGAATTCCATGAGCAGTCGGTTGTAACTGTCGACACAACAAAATCATGTCTTTATTTAAACCTGGATAATTTTCAAGATATTGAGTCAAATATTTACGAAATAGTCCAAAATTGGTCAAGTTTCGACCATTTATAGCTAAGGATTTATCGACGTTGTGCAATTGATTGTGACGCGAAATATCGACTTGTTTCTTTTCAATATACGCTTTAATTAGCTGGATTTTTTTGAAATCCTCTAATTCTTCTTCACCTAAAAAACGAATACTACTCGATTTAATTAAAACATGTCGTTTGATTCTTCTTCCATCCGAATTAATCATCCCGCGCCAGTTTCTAAAACTATCAGAAATCAAGCTATAGGTCGGAATTGTAGTAGTTGTTTTATCGAAATTACGCACTTTAACAGTGGCCAAATTAATTTCAATCACATCACCATCGGCACCAAATTTATCCATCGTGATCCAATCCCCAATTCGAATCATATCATTGACAGAAACTTGAATGGAGGCTACAAATCCTAAAATAGTATCTCTAAAAATTAAGATAATAACAGCCGAAACCGCTCCAAGTGTTTTGACTAAGGTATCGGTTTCAATATCAAATATTTTAGCCACAATAATCACAATACCTAGAATCCACAAAGCAATCATAATTACTTGCACATAACTATCGATTGGTTTATCGCTATATTCTGATTTACTTTTTAAATGATCGCGAATAGCTCGTAATGTTGAATGTATGATCCATAAACTCAACAAAACAATATATACCGCGACTAATCTTGCAAAAATAGTTTCCCAGGAATTGAAATTTTCAAGAATAACAGGAACAGTTTTGTAAATGTAAATAAGCGGAATAAGATGTGAAATGTATTTAGCCGTTTCGTTAGAAACCAATAAATCATCGAATTTAGTATGAGTTCGTTTAGCAACAATGGCCATTACCGTCACCAATACAAATCGGAAAATCATGTACATAAAATACACGATACAACTTAAAATAAAGATGTTAACAGCCAAACTTAAATACGATGCAATGGTTTCGTTGAAATCCATTTTCATCAAAAGTTCATAACACCAACCAAATATTTTTTCAGTGTATTTATGCATTACGCAAGTATTTCTTTTCTATGTAAAAAGTACCAAATGGCGGAATAGAAGCCAGACAAATTTCAATATATTTTCCAATTCCCCATTTTTCTTTTCTCATCATGATGGTGGCCAATAAAATGTATCCGATAAAAAGAATCCCATGAATCATACCAATGTATTTCACAAAAATGGGCATATCGAAGGCATATTTCATTGGCATGGCAAAAAAGAATAACAAAATAGCAGAAACTCCTTCTATCAAGGCCAGGGTTTTGAAATTTTTAAGTGTAAACATTATAATTGAAATTGATTATGATTATTGATTCTGCAAAGTAAAGAAATGTTTGCAAAGTAATTCCTGCAATTGACCCACAAATTCATTAAAAAATGCATAAAACAAATATTTCATGAAAAATACTGTTGTTTAACTGTTTTTAAACCGTATTTTTGCAAAAATTCAGAAAAAGGTATGTCAAAAATTGATCTTGAAATCGAACTAGAAGAGAGAAAAGTCTTATACGACTACCAATCTCGTGACATCAATGCCATTTTTGACCGAATGGATAACACCCCTCAAAATTATCACTTGTTGTACCAATTACCAACAGGAGGAGGGAAGACGGTTATTTTTTCTGAAATTGTACGTCGTTATTTAGAAACGCACAATAAAAAAGTGGTGGTTCTAACACACCGAATTGAGCTTTGTAAGCAAACGTCTAAAATGCTGAGTTCCTTTGATGTAAAAAATAAAATCATCAATTCTAAAGTCAAAGAATTACCAGATCAAAACGAGTATTCGTGCTTTGTGGCGATGGTAGAGACTTTAAAAAACCGATTAAACGACGACAAATTATTAATTGATAACGTTGGACTTGTTATCATTGATGAAGCGCATTATAATTCGTTTCGAAAATTATTACATTCGTTTAAAAACTCCTTTATTTTAGGGGTTACAGCCACACCTTTAAGTTCGAATATTAATCTTCCCATGTATGAAAACTACAAGGAATTGATTGTAGGAGATCCTATCAATAAGTTAATCAAAAACGGATTTTTAGCAGAAGCAACTACCTACAGTTATGACGTGAGTTTATCCAGCTTAAAAGTTGGAATTACAGGCGATTATACCGTAAAATCTTCCGATGAATTGTATTCCCAATTGGACATGCAAAGTAAATTATTACATGCCTATGAAGAAAAATCTAAAGGTAAGAAAACGCTAATTTTCAACAACGGAATCAATACGTCATTATATGTTTATGATACGTTTAAAAAGGCCGGATATCCAATAAAACACCTAGATAATACAACAAGTGCTGACGATAGAAAAGCCATATTAAAATGGTTTAAAACAACTCCGGATGCCGTGTTGACCTCAGTAGGAATTCTAACGACTGGTTTTGACGAACCTACAGTCGAATCAATCATTATTAATCGTGCTACGAAATCGTTAACGCTTTATTTTCAAATGATCGGACGTGGTTCTCGTAAATTGCCAAATAAAAGTGAATTTACTATAATTGATTTAGGAAATAATGCGTCACGTTTTGGTTTATGGAATGACCCAGTAGATTGGCAGCATATTTTCAAATCTCCTGAATATTATCTTGAAAATTTACGTAGCGATGCAGATATCGAAATTAATTTCAGATACGAAATGTCGCCAGAGGTTCGTGAGTTATTTAAAGCATCTGAGAATATTGATTTTGATATCGATGAAGAATTTAAAATCATTTTAGCTAAAAATTTACGTCCCAAAGAAGTTATTGAAAAATCGATTCAACAACATGCAACGATGTGTGTCGATAATTCGGATGATTTAGTTGGCGCTAAAAATTTGGCGAAATTTCTAATTGAAGATATTGAATATCGTGTCAAACTTTTTACGCGCTGTTTAGCAAGTTCGACAAAAAATTATCGTGAATGGCTTATTGAAGACTATCAAACTCGTTTACAAATAGCTATCGGAAAATTATACAGAGAGCGTCTTTTTGCTCAGGAAGATTAATTATATCTTTTGAACTATAATTTATATTATGTAAAATAGAATATTTCAGAAGCCTCTTCATTCTTACAAAAATTGTTACTACATTTACCTTTTAGTAACAGTGAGAATATTATGAAGAATTCTATTGCAGAAAGTGTTGCCAATTTTCTAAAAGACTTTAAACCCTTCAGTTTTTTAAGTTTCGAAGATTTAAAAAGTATTTCAAAGTTTGTAAAAGTCATTCATTTGGATAAAAATCAGAAGCTTTTTCAAATCAACGACGAATTGCACAATAGTTTTTATGTTGTGAATTCAGGTGTGATACATTTAACTGTGTTTTCTGATGCAGAAGAAACACTTTTAAACAAATGTTATGCTGGTGATGTTTTTGGTTTACGCCCTTTCTTTGCTAAAAATAATTATCAAATGACAGCAAGAGCCAATGAAGAAGCCATTCTTTTTGCCATTCCCATTGAAAAAGTAAAACCTTTTGTTGGTCAAAATGCGGAAGTTTTAAACTTTTTATTGGAAAGTTTTGCTAACAATTCCAATAATCCTGCCGATAAAGATCGAAATAAACTACTATCCGATTCTGTACAGTTATCTGAATTTCAAAATGATTTCTCCTTTATTCAATCCTTAACCTATAATAAAAAACCTTTACTCGTAGAACATGATCAAACGATTCGTGAAGTTGCAGTATTAATGACCGATAACCTTTTGGATAGTGTTTTTGTAAAAGAGCAAAACAAATTGGTTGGAATTGTTACTGATTCCGATTTCAGATTAAAAGTAGCTACAGGAAAGCAAGCCATTCAGTCACACATTGATAAAATTATGACGTTTCCGGTGATAACGGTTACTGAAAATATATCGCTTGCCGAAGCCCAATTGGCTATGCTTTCCCATAAAGTGCACCACTTGTGTGTCACTATTGATGGTACACCACATACTGACGTTAAAGGCGTTATCACTCAAAATGATTTAATTCAAGCACAGGCCAACTCCCCTGGTGTGTTGATTAAAGAAACCAAAAAAGCATTGTCTGCTTCCGATTTAAAAGCGGTGTATCATTCGCTTTCAGGAATTATTCAACAAGCTGTTACTAAAAGTATTCCGCTGCAGCATTTGTACAATGTTTCGGGAGAAGTTACCCTAGCCATTATTCGACGTGCCATAGAAATCAGTATTTTAGAATTGGGCTCCCCTCCTGTTCCATTTGCCTTTTTAAGTATTGGAAGTCAAGGCAGAAAAGAACAACTATTATTGACAGACCACGACAATATTTTAGTGTATCAAGATGTTGATATTCAGCAAGTACGTGATGTTAAAGATTATTTTAATCAATTGTCTAAAAAAACAACCGAGGTATTAGAAAAAGTAGGTTACAAACATTGTGAATTTGGTCATTATGCAAATAATCAAAAATGGTGTAAGTCATTGACAGAGTGGGTAAAACAATACGAGAATTGGATTAATACTCCAGGTGAATTTACCAACGAGCATTGCTCCATATTCTTTGATTATGAATTTGTTTTTGGGGATCAAAATTTAGAAACGGCTATTACTGAAACTATTTTTAAAACCAAAAGTAAAGTCTTATTTCTAGATTACTTAGGAAATGATGCACTGAAAAAACCGGCTCCTCTTAGTTTTTTCAAAAAATTTAACGAAGAAGAAAGCGGACCGAATGTTGGAAAATTTAACGTAAAAGAAAAAGCGATTAATCAATTGGTCGATATTGCACGCTTGTTATCCATTCAGCACGGATTAAAAGGAATCAACAACACCTATTCACGTTACAAGGAATTGGCGATAAAAGATACGAATAATGCCGAAATATATTTAGAAGCTGCGGATACTTTCTTATTATTATCGCGTTATAGAACTTTAGAAGGATTGAAAAATGATAATTCGGGAGAATTTATAGACATTGAAAAACTTTCAAAAGTAGATAAAGAAAAACTAAAAGAATCGTTACATATTTTAAAAGATTTAGAAGAAATTGTAAAAGATACTTTTCAATTAACACAATTTTCATAAAATGCTGGACTGGATTAAAAATATAGGAAAAGATTATCCTGAATTTTGGAAATATTATTTAGTACAACTGGAAGTGCCTTCTACTCGAAAAGTTGCGTTACATCTAGAAACAACAGGAATTAATCCTACCAAAGATAAAATAATATCTATTGGAGCTGTGGCCATTGAAAACAATCAGATTCTAGTAGAAAGTAGCTTAGAAATAGAGCTAAATAAAGACGAAATTTTAGAATCGAAAGAAGTAACCTATCAAGAAGTACAAGCCATCGAATCCTTAATTAATTTTATGGGAAATGCGACTTTAATTGGTCACCGAATTCATTATGATATTGAAATTTTAAATGAATATTTATCCAAACTGCAAAGTGGCCGATTGAAAAGTAACCTGCTAGATGTAGAAGTCATGCACGATCGCATAATGGATACCGCTTCTAAAAAGTATTCGTTAGAAGAATTACTTTCTTTTTATAACATAAAAAATCCCGAAGTGGCTACCTCGGGAAATTCTGCTTATATGATTGCGGTGTTATTTCTGAAAATGAGAAATAAATTAGGGTTATAACATCTTTTAAACCTTGCCTTCTTTAATTTCCTCAACAATTTCTGGGTTTAATAAAGTTGAAATATCTCCAAAATTATTGAAATCGCCTTCAGCGATTTTACGTAAAATACGTCGCATAATTTTACCCGAACGTGTTTTAGGCAAACCGCTTACAAACTGAATTTTATCCAACTTCGCTATAGGTCCAATATGGTTGGCGATTTGTTGATTGATTTCCATTGATAAGTTATCACGATCACGATATTCACCGGTTTCTTTCAAAATTACAAATCCGTACAAAGCATTTCCTTTTATATCGTGCGGATAACCTACAATTGCACTTTCGGCCACTGCAGGATGTTCATTAATCGCGTCTTCAATAGGCGCCGTTCCTAAATTATGCCCTGAAACAATAATGACATCGTCTACCCTACCTGTAATTCGGTAATAGCCTACTTCATCACGTAAAGCACCGTCACCTGTAAAATATTTTCCTGGAAAAGCTTTAAAATAGGTGTCAATATAACGTTGATGATCACCCCAAATGGTTCGAGCCATACTCGGCCATGGAAATTTTATGCACAAACTTCCTACTACTTGATTCCCTTCAATTTCATTGCGTAATTCATCCATCAAAACAGGCTGTATTCCTGGTAATGGCAAGGTTGCATACGTAGGTTTGGTTGGGGTTACGAATGGAATCGGTGAAATCATAATACTCCCCGTTTCGGTTTGCCACCAAGTATCTACAATCGGACATTTTTTCTTTCCGACATGATCGTTATACCAATGCCAAGCCTCTTCATTTATAGGCTCCCCTACCGAACCAATTACTTTTAAAGAGGATAAATCGTGTTTGGTAACCCAATCAGTACTTTCTTTAGCTAACGATCGAATAGCAGTGGGTGCGGTATAAAACTGGGTCACTTTGTGCTTATCAATCACTTCCCAAAAGCGTCCAAAATCAGGATATGAAGGAATTCCTTCAAACATTACAGTAGTGGCTCCATTTAATAACGGACCATATACAATATAAGAATGACCTGTTATCCAACCAATATCGGCAGTACACCAAAAAATATCGTTTTCTTCATAATTAAAAATATTTTTAAAGGTATACGCGGTTTGCACCATATAACCTGCTGTGGTGTGCAACATTCCTTTTGGTTTTCCTGTCGATCCCGAAGTATACAATATAAACAACGGATCCTCGGCATCCATAATTTCAGCTACATTATTATCTAAAGCAGCTTCTAAAAGTGGTTCCATCCAAAAATCTCTATTTTCTTGCATTTGAACCGATTGATTAGTTCTTTTTACAACTAAAACTTTTTCAACCGCATCATATTTCTCTAAAGCTTCATCGACAATAGTTTTTAACGGAATCGTTTTATCGCCGCGATAACCACCATCAGCTGTGATAACCATTTTAGCTCCACAATTTTCAATTCTTGAGGCAACTGCAGCAGACGAAAAACCGGCAAATACTACCGAATGTACCGCACCAATTCTTGCACAGGCCAAAACTGAAACTGCCAATTCCGGGATCATAGGTAAGTAAATACAAACGCGATCTCCTTTTTTAATGCCTTGCTCTCGAAGTACATTGGCTAATTTAGAAACTCTAACATATAATTCACTATAGGTAATGTGTTGTGCTGCTTCATCCGGATTATTGGGTTCAAAAATAATCGCTGTTTTGTCACCTTTTCGTGCCAAATGTCTGTCAATACAGTTTTTAACAATATTAAGTTTTCCATTAACAAACCATTTGACATCAGCAGTAGCCATATCAAAATCAACTACTTTATCCCAGCCTTGGTACCAAACAAAATTTTCTTCCGCTATTTTTCCCCAAAATTTACGAGGTTCACGAACCGATTTGTTATAATGTTTAAAATATTGTTCTAAATTATTGACTTTGAAGTAACTCATATTGGTTCGTTTTAATATTCAAAAGTAAAAGAAAAATGCTTAAAAATAAAGAGAAACTTTATTCCTTTTTACAGATATTTTTGCTATTTTTCAAACCTGTTAAACTAATTTTTTATGCAATTTGACCCAAACGAAATTCCTTCGTCTGACGTATATAAATTATTAACCGGAATTGTGATTCCGAGACCAATTGGTTGGATTTCCTCTATTAGCGAAGACGGATATGTCAATCTAGCGCCGTTTTCATTCTTTAATGTAGTTGGCGAAGATCCTCCTCATGTTATGTTTTCAACTGTAAGGACGGGCAACAAAAATAAAGACACTCTCAACAATGTATTGGCAACCAAACAATTTGCAGTGAATATGGTTACCGAAGATTTGGTTGAAAAGATGAATATAACCTCTCAAGCTATTCCTTCCAACGAAAGTGAATTTGAATTAGCAGGCCTTACTCCTATCGCTTCTGTAAAAATTAAAGCTCCACGTGTTGCCGAATGTTTAATTACCATGGAATGCGAATTGGTGCATCATTACTTTTTAGAAGATCATAAAAATGGTGGTGCCTGTATAATGGTTGGTCGTGTTGTTTTATTTCATGTGAATGAAAAAGCAATACTTGAGGGAAGTAAAATAAATATGGAGGTCTATCGACCTGTGGCGCGTTTAGCAGGCTTCAATTATTCGAAACTAGGTGAAATCTTCTCTATTAAAAGATAAATTATGGACAAGTTAGAAATTAAGTGCGCTATGCAAATTCAAAAGCCAATTCATGAAGTTTTTGAAGCAATTATAATTCCTGAAAAAATGTCCAATTATTTCATTTCACAAAGCACTGGAATTATGGAAACAGGAAAAAACCTAATCTGGAAATTTCCTGAATTTGATTTTGAATGTCCAGTAAAAGTCCAAAAAGTTGAAAAAGACAAATACGTTTCTTTTTATTGGGAGAATTCGGGACACGATTTATTAGTAGAAATCACGCTTTCCGAAAAAGAAAACAATTCAACTTTAGTTTCTATTTCCGAAAAAAGCATGGAAAATAATGAAGCTGGTCTACAATGGCTTTCTGGAAATTCTTTTGGATGGTCGAACTTTTTAGCCTGTTTAAAAGCCTATTTAGAATACAATATCAATTTGCGTAAAGGCGCTTTTGATTTTATGAAAAAAAAGTAAAAATATAATTAATGAGGTTCAGATTACTTCGATCCTCGCAATGACAACATGAAAATAACAGTAATTGGTGGAGGTCCCGGCGGACTATATTTCTCAATATTAACCAAAAAAGCATTACCAGATTGTCAAATCGATGTGTACGAACGTAACAAACCAGAGGATAGTTTCGGGTTTGGTGTCGTGTTTTCAGATGAAACCTTAGGTGAGTTCTTAAAACGCGATATGCAATCCTACGAATTAATTCGTAGTGAATTTGCCTATTGGGATGATATTATCGTAGCCCGTGATGGTGAAACTGTCAATATCGCTGGAAATGGTTTTTGCGGTTGTTCTCGAAAAACGTTACTAAAATTATTACACCAACGATGCCAAGAAGAAGGCGTAAATCTTCACTTTGAACAAAATGTAGACGATTTAGAACAATTCGCAGATTCAGATATTATTTTAGCTTCAGACGGAATTGCAAGTGCCATTCGTACGAAATATGAAAAGGAATTCGGCACCAAAATCGAAATGAAGAAAAACCGTTTTGTATGGTTAGGTTCTACAAAACCATTGGATGCTTTTACCTACTTTTTCAGAAATACCCAACACGGTTTAATCGTAGCACATTCCTACCAATATCAAGAAGGAATGAGTACGTGGATTTTCGAATGTTCGGAAGAAACATGGCAAAAACATGGTTTTGAAGTGACTAATGAAGAAGACACAATCACTAAAATCGAAGCTATTTTTGCTGCAGAATTAGACGGTCATTCCCTTATCTCAAATAAATCACATTGGCGCCAATTTCCACACGTAACCAATGAAAATTGGTATCATAAAAATATCGTTTTATTAGGCGATGCTAAAGCCACAGCGCATTATTCTATTGGTTCAGGAACGAAACTTGCTATGGATTCTGCCATTGGTTTATCCGATGCTGTAATTGCGAATCCAACAGATGTCCAAGCCGCTTTTCAACAATATGATAAGTCGAGAAGAAACACCGTTGAAATGATTCAATATGCAGCTTTAGTGTCGTTAGATTGGTTCGAAAACATGAACCGTCACAACCAGCATCCTTTTTATCAATTTGCTTTCGGATGTATGACGCGCGCCAAAAAAGTGACTTTCGAAAACTTACGCTTACGCGATAAATCATTTACAGATAAAGTTCTAGGAGAATTCTTGTTGGCTTCCAGTGCCTCAGCCAACAATTTAAAACAAAACACGTTTCCTGAGATTCTCGAAGCGTTGCCTGAGGCTCTCGAAGGCAAAAGCGCCGCTTTCACACCCTTTAAACTTCGCGATTTACAATTACAAAACCGAATTGTAATGACGCCAATGGGACAATATTCTGCCCAAAACGGATTGGTAAATGATTGGCATTTTCAACATTACACTTCGCGTGCTGTTGGTGGTTTAGGATTGATTTTAACCGAAATGACTGCGGTTTCAGAAAATGGTAGAATTACAGAAGGTTGTGCCGGAATCTATAACGCAACTCAAATTACAGCATGGAAACGCATTAACGATTTCATTCATAATAATACACAAACGAAAATCGGAATTCAATTAGGACATTCGGGTCGAAAAGGTGCAACCAAAAAACCTTGGGAAGATTCGTTTACTGGTTCGAGTTGGGAATTACTTTCTGCGTCTGCGATTCCGTTCAATGAGAATTCAAAAACACCTAAAGAAATAGCAATTGCTGATATGGATTTGGTGACTTCTCAATTCGTACAAGCAACTAAAAATGCTGATGCTGCTGGTTTCGACATGATTGAATTGCAAGCGCATCATGGATTTTTACTGGCGTCTTTCTTATCTCCCTTAACAAATACTCGAACCGATGAATTCGGCGGAAGTATCGAAAACCGATTGAAATTTCCATTACGAATTTTTACAGAAATGAGACATGCGTTTCCAAAAGAAAAACCCATGTCGGTTCGAATTTCTGCTTCCGATTGGGCGCAAAACGGAATTTCAGAAGAAGATGTCATCACCATTGCAACAGCTTTTAAAAACGCGGGTGCCGATATCATCAATGTTTCGACAGGAAATACAGTGGCGAATCAAAAACCGCAAACAGGAAGAATGTGGCAAACGCCATTTTCAGATGCGGTGAGAAATACCGTTCATGTTCCAACCATAACAACAGGTTATATTCAAGATATCGATCAAATCAATACGATTATTTTAAACGGTCGTGCCGATTTAGTAGCCTTAGGAAGACCGTTACTTTTGGATGCAAATTTTGTACGAAATGCACAAGCTTACGAACATTTCCAAGCCACAGACATTCCAAATCCATACAAAATGGGAATTTCACATTTGTACCCGCTAAAAGCTTCCGAAAGAAAACAAACTGAAGGCATGAAAATAGCTTTAAAACCAAAAAGTAATAAGAAGTAATTACTGTTATGAAACATTACGAAGACAATTTCGCACACCTAAGCTTACCCAATCTGGATGTACAACCTGAATATAAATTCTTGGATTTACCACAATTTAATCGACCAGAAATGCTCAATTGTGTTGAAAAATTATTGGACAATCATATTAAAGAAGGTCGAGGAAACACTATCTGTATCAGAACTTTTGAAGAAACTTGGACCTATCAGGATTTGTATGAAAAAGCCAATCAAATTGCTCATGTCTTAATAGACGATTTAAATTTGAAATCTGGGAATAGAGTGTTATTGCGATCAGCTAATAATCCAATGATGGTGGCCTGTTGGTTTGCCGTGCTAAAAGCAGGTGGAATTGTCGTGGCAACCATGCCTTTATTACGCTCCAAAGAGTTAACAACCATTATCGATTGTGCTGAAATTTCACATGCGATTTGTGATAGTGAGTTGGCCGAAGAAATGAATCTAGTCCAATCCGATTTTCTTAAAAAAGTGAGTTTCTACAGAAATTCCGAGGTAGAAAAGTTGCTAGAAAACAAACCAAAAACCTTCCAAAATTATCACTCCAAATCCGATTCGGTAGCTTTGATTGGTTTTACTTCTGGAACTACAGGTTTGCCAAAAATGACGGCACATTATCACAAAGATATATTAAATATTTGCGAAGCCTTTCCTCAATATTCTTTGCAACCAACCCAAAATGATGTATTCATCGGAAGTCCACCCCTTGGTTTTACTTTTGGTTTGGGTGGATTGGTTTTGTTTCCAATGTATTTCGGTGCTTCGACATTCTTAATTGAAAAACCGAGTCCCGATTTATTGTTAAAAGCCATTCAAGAATATAAAGTGACGATTTGTTTCACGGCTCCAACGGCTTGGCGAATTATTACCACAAAAGTCAATGAGTACGATATTTCAAGTCTTCGAAAATGCGTATCCGCTGGAGAAACTTTACCTTTAAAAGTTTGGCAAGATTGGTATGCGGCGACAGGTTTAAAAATCATCGACGGAATTGGAGCTACCGAAATGTTACATATTTTTATTTCTTCTAACGAAGAAAATATGAAACCAGGTGCCACTGGTTTAGCTGTGACTGGTTATGAAGCAAAAATTATCGATACTAACGGAAAGAAATTACCAAGAAATGAACCAGGAAGACTAGCGGTGCGCGGCATTACAGGTTGTAAATATTTAAATCGAGAAGAAAAACAACGAGAATACGTTGAAAATGGCTGGAATATTACTGGTGATATTTTCCGTCAGGATGAAGACGGTTACTTCTATTTTGTAGCACGTGGGGATGATATGATTATTTCTTCTGGCTATAATATTGCCGCAATTGAAGTAGAATCCGTACTTTTAACACACGATGACATTTTAGAATGTGCTGTTGTGGGTTTACCTGATGAAGAACGTGGCATGTTAGTTTGCGCCCATATTGTTTTAAAAGAAACAGATAAAGCAAATGATGAGTTAGCAAAAGCTATTCAACAGTGGTTCAAAGAAGTAGCTGCACCATATAAATACCCTAGAGTAATTAATTTTACCAACAATTTACCTAAAACAGAAACAGGTAAAATCCAACGATTTAAGTTAAAATAATATATGAAATACTTTATCAAAGAACAAAAAATAAAATTCAAACATATTGATTATGCTGGAATTGTTTTTTATCCACGCTTCTTAGAAATGCTAAATGATTTGGTGGAAGATTGGTTTGAAGAAGCCTTGGATCGCCCTTTTCACAAAATGCATCAATCCAACGGAATTCCAACCGTGGACTTAAAAGTGCAATTCAAAAAAGCAGCTCGTTTAGGAGAAACCATAATCAAAGAGCTTTGGGTGAAAGAATTACGCTCTTCTTCCCTACTATGCGGATTTTTATTCAAAAACCAAGAGGGAGAAACCGTTTTAGAAGGTGAAGTGACATTGGTTAACGTAAAAATTGGAGAGGATCGAAAATCCATTGCTGCCGAAGCATTTAACGAAGCAATGAGAGCTAAAATTGGATATTTTCTTATATCAGAATAAAAAAACTATGGACTTTAAAAAATTCAAAGCAGCAACGGTACAAACGTCGCCCGTATTTCTTAACGTAGAAAAAACTGTTGAAAAAGCAATTACTTTTATCAAAGAAGCCAGTCAAAATGGCGCACAACTGATTGCCTTCCCGGAAGTTTTCATAGCTGGGTATCCTTATTGGAATTGGATTATGACACCCGTTCAAGGGAGTAAATGGTACGAAAAACTATACAAATGTTCGGTCAAAACGGATGAAGAAGCAATGCAACCTTTGTTTCAAGCCGCAAAAGAATATAACATTCATATCGTAATTGGAATTAACGAACGTGGTGATAGCTATGGTGAAATTTACAACACGAATTTAATTATCGATAACCACGGAAATTTAATCGGAAAACACCGAAAGTTAGTCCCAACTTGGGCTGAAAAACTAACGTGGACTTCTGGGGATGGTTCTTCTTTAAAAGTATATAATACGGAAATTGGCCCTATTGGAACGTTGGCTTGTGGAGAGAATACCAACACTTTAGCTCGTTTTACACTGCTTTCTCAAGGGGAATTAATTCACATAGCGAATTATATTTCACTACCTGTTGCTCCACCCGATTATAATATGGCGGAAGCCATTAAAATTCGTGCTGCGGCACACTCATTCGAAGGAAAATTGTTTACAATTGTATCCTGTTCGACGATTTCAAAAGAAATTATGGAAGCCTTAAAAGAAGATGTTCCGAATGTTGAAGAATTACTAACTCGTAAAAACTCTGCTTTTTCTGGATTTATTGGTCCGAATGGAGCAGTAATTGGCGAACCATTAATTGACGATGAAGGAATGGTATATGCCGATATCGATTTGGAAAAATGCATTCAACCAAAGCAAATGCACGATATCTTAGGACATTACAACCGTTTTGATATTTTTGATTTGAGAGTAAATATAGCACCAACTAGAAAAATCACCTTTATTGACAATCACGAGGATTTCAATAAAAAATAAAAGCACAACAAAATATGACAAGCAAATCCCCTAATCAATTAAAAAAAATTCTTGGCCTTAGTTTCGGAATTGCTATTTTAATTGGTGGCACCATAGGTGTTGGTATACTAAGAACTCCAGGAACTATTGCTGGAATGTTAGACAACTATTGGCTCATTATTGCTTGTTGGTTATTGGGAGGTATTTATGTCTTGATTGGTGCTGGAACTTATGCCGAATTAGCTTCGATGTTACCAAAGGCTGGTGGTTCTTATAATTATGTGAAACGTGCTTTTGGTGATTATGCCGGATTTATTACCGGTTGGTTTGACTATTTCTCCAATGCTATTGCACCCGCATTCTTTTGTATTGTGATTAGTGAGTATATCGTAATTCTTATGCCGGAATGGCAAAACGAAACAACTGTTATTGCGATGGCTTTCCTCATAGGTTTTACCCTTCTTCATGCTACAGGAATTAAAAGTGGAAGTATTGTACAACAAATCTCCAGTGTTATCAAAGTGATATTGTTTGTCATCTTAATTATCGCCTGCTTTAGCTACACCGGTATTCAAATTGAACCAATAAAAAAAACACCTGCACTAATGGATGCGGGAATTATCATTTCTTTTTTAAAATCATTACAATTGGTTTTAGGAACGTATGATGGCTGGAATGCTGCTTGTTTTTTTGCAGAAGAAGATGAAAATCCAGGGAAGAACATTCCAAGATCATTGTATTTTGGAGCATTGCTAGTCATTGCAATATATATAATCATCAATATGGCTTTTTTATATGTCTTGCCTGTTTCTAATATTGCCAATTCTCCATTAGCAGCTTCAGATGTTGCAAAAGTAGTATTTGGAGAAAAAGGATCTATAGTGGTAACAATCATAGCAATATTTTCTATTATAAGTGTTTTAAATGCCTACATGATGGTGCCCTCTCGAATTTTATATGGAATGAGTCGGGATGGTTTTTTTATCAAAAAAGGGACAATAATTAATACTACTGGTACGCCAATAGTTACGCTGTTAGTGTCTTCTCTATTTGCTTTCATTTTAATTTACATTGGAACTTTTGAAATTTTGTTTTTATTATCCACTTTTATGGCTATCACGGTTTGGGGATCAACCTACGTATCATTAATAAAATTGCGTATTTCAGAACCCAATCTAGAAAGACCCTATAAATCTTGGGGCTATCCATATACTTCCATTTTAATGATCGTATTTTCGATAGCCTTATTTACGGGATTTGCTTATAGCGACAGCAAAAGTTTCCTAGCCATTGTTGGGATAACTTTACTTTCGTACCCTATTTTTTTGTTACTCAAACCTAAATCAAATAAAGAATAATCAACTTAAAAGTTAGAAGATAAATCGTAATTTTACGACTGATTTTTTCGAAAAATAGATATGGAAGGAAAATATTCAGATGACCAAATTGGTCGCGCCAGAGTTAAAGATACTCCCGAATTAGAAGCGTATTACAAAGAGCTCGAAACCCTTGGGGCTGGTGCTTTATGGACCGTTGCTAACGACATTGAACCTTGGGAACCAAGAACTTCTTCTGTTCCTATGCTTTGGAAATATGATGATTTACGGGAATTGGTTTTAAAATCTTCCGAACTGGTTACGCCTGAACAAGCCGGACGTCGCGTTGTTTATTTAGTTAATGACAAGCGCAAAGATGTCAGTGCTGCTGTGGGCTGGCTGTATACTGGTATTCAGGTGACCCGTCCCGGCGAAAGTACCTCCGCGCATCGACATAAAGCTTCTGCCTTACGTTTTATTATGGAAGGCGACAAAGGCTATACCGTTGTAGATGGCAATAAAATCATGTTGGAAGTCAACGATTTTGTGATTACTCCAAATTCTACTTGGCACGAACACGGTGTTGAAGAAGGTGGAAAAACCTGCATTTGGCAAGATGGTTTGGATATTCCATTGGTGAATGCGCTAGAAGCAAATGATTATGCAGTGTATGATGGAAAACAACCTTTAATCAAGCCATTAAATTATTCCCCAATTGCTTATGGTTGCGCCGGATTAATTCCAGCCGACAACGCCTGGGACAAACCGTATTCGCCTTTATTCAAATATTCTTGGAGCAATGTGTATCCAGCACTTTTAGAAGCGCAAAAAGTTTCAGAAATCAATCCGTTTGATGGCATTTTTATGCAATATTCAAATCCGTTAACGGGCGGTCATGTGATGCAAACGATGGGTGCCGCGATGCAATTATTACCAGCTGGTTTCAAAGGGAAAGCGCACAAGCATACAGGTTCTTTTGTGTACCAATGTGCCAAAGGAAAAGGGTATTCTATCATTAACGGAAAACGATTCGATTGGAAAGAAAGAGATATTTTCTGTATTCCTTCTTGGGCTTGGCACGAACATCATAATATATCAGAAACTGAAGATGCTTGTTTATTTCAATTTAACGATTTGCCAGTCATCGAAAGTTTAGGTTTATTCCAGTCTAGAGAATTAGAAGATAATAACGGACATCAACAAATTCAATAACAATAAATAGCACCGGTTTTGCGGTTAAATTCTTAAAAATGAAATTACTTACTTACACCATTGAAGATTCTGAACCTCGTTTAGGGTTTATCCACAACAATCAAGTCATTGATATGGAAGACTTTGGAGATGTGTCCAATTTTCCGTTGCCTAAAACCATGTTAGAGTTAATCGATATGGGATTTGAAGTGATCGAAGAAATCAACGATCTAATTTCCGATACTAGTGATAAACAATTCGATGAAATCGCCTATGCAATAGAAGATGTAACCTTCCTTGCTCCTATTCCAAAACCTAGAAAAAACATTATCGGAATTGGTTTAAATTATACAGAACATGTAGCTGAAAGCGCTAGAACATTAGATACAACTGGCAAACTACCTGCAAAACCCATTATTTTCTCGAAACCACCCACAACCGTTACAGCGACCAATACAAATATTATTAAAAACACAAAATTGACGTCTCAATTGGATTGGGAATGTGAATTAGCGGTGGTTATTGGTAAAAAAGGAAAATACGTGGCCAAAGAAGATGCTTTCGATTATGTTTTCGGATATACTGTAATTAACGATATTTCGGCACGTGATTGTCGTCGTGAAGGACAATGGATTGTTTCCAAAGGACAGGATACTTTTGCACCAATGGGCCCGGTATTAGTCACGAAAGACGAAATTGAAAATCCACACAATCTGAATGTATCCTTAAAAGTAAACGGTATTGAAAAACAAAATTCGAACACGAAATTCATGTTGTTTAACATTAATGATTTAGTGGAAGATTTAAGTACCGTTTTCACCTTAGAGCCTGGCGATATCATTGCAACCGGAACTCCTGCAGGTGTTGGAGCCGGACGTGATCCACAAGAATGGATGTACGATGGCGATGTGGTGGAAGCCACTGTGGAAGGTATTGGTACGATTGTGAATACGATTAAAGAAATTTAAAACTTTGCGAACCATGCGAGGCACCTTTGCGAGCTTTGCGGTTAAATAACTAAAAAATAGCGATTGCTTCGTGCCTCGCAATGACAAAATGAAAAAATACAGAATAGGACAAATAGTTCCATCCTCCAACGTAACGATGGAAACCGAAATACCAGCCATTTTTCGTTCACGTGAAACCATTTTACCAGAACGTTTTACGTTTCACAGTAGTAGAATGCGTATGAAAAAAGTAACCAAAGAAGAATTGGAAGCGATGGATGCCATGAGTTTAAAATGTGCCCAAGAACTATCCGATGCTCATGTAGATGTGATGGGTTATGCGTGTTTGGTGGCGATTATGAGTATGGGCCGCGGGTATCATTGCGTGTCGGAAGTCAATTTACATCAAGAAACCATTGCCAACGACTTCCCTACTCCAATTGTTACTTCGGCTGGCGCTTTAATCAATGGTTTAAAAGTGTTAGGAGCCAAACAAATTTCAATTATTACACCTTATATGCGTCCGTTAACGGATATGGTAGTCGATTATATCGAACATCAAGGCATCAAAGTGAAACAAAGTATTGCGTTGGAAATTCCAGATAATTTGGAAGTAGCGGCGCAAAACCCAATGAATTTATTGGAAATCTACAAACAATTGGATTTAACCGATGTTGATGTTTTAGTCGCTTCAGCTTGTGTGCAAATGCCATCGTTAGAAGCAATCGATTTAATTCAGGCAGAATGCGGCATTCCAGTAACTTCTGCGGCGGTTTGTACGACCTATGAAATGATGAAAAAACTCGAAATAGAAGCAAAATCAGCTATTGGTGGTGAATTACTAAACGGAAACTACTAAAAAAAAGCGCCTCTTAAAAGAGGCACTTTTTTTATGATATAAGATTAATTATGTTTCGTTCTACGGATAGTTCGGTCTAATTGTCTGTCTTTTCTAGCAATATTCGCTCTTTCTTGATCGGTTACAATTCCGTCACTTTTAGCTCTTCGTTCCGCTCTATTAACTTTAACCGCTTTGTGTGCAATTACAGCACCTTCTTTAGCATTAATTTCACCCGACTTCACTCCTTGTGCTACTCTTTTTCTCTCACCTCTCAGGTTCATGTCTTCTTTTTGCTGCGCGAATGAAATTCCAAATGACAATAACGCTACTAATACAACTATTTTTTTCATGATTTTTATTTTTTGGTTTACGGGTATTGGACATTGTGAAATTAAAAAGGTTTAATTTGAATTCAATATTTTTTTGTTACTTTATCCTACAATAAACAAATCATGAGAAAAGCTTTTATTATTTTCAGTACTACCCTTTTAGCTTTAACTGCAATTTTAATATTCGTCAATTGGAAATTTAGTTTCTTACTACTACTCTTTGTTCCGTTAATAGGAATGGGATTGTTTGATATGTTTCAGTCGAAGCAAACCATCAAACGAAACTTTCCACTATTAGGAAGAATGCGTTATGTTTTAGAATCGCTCGGTCCTGAAATGCGTCAGTATTTTATTGAAACTGATACTGATGGAAAACCGTTTACCCGTTTGCAACGCACCTTGGTGTATACTCGAAGTAAAAAGCAAACTTCTACTCAACCCTTCGGAACGCAATTGGATGTATATGATGTAGGTTATGAATGGATCAATCACAGTGTAAAAGCCATTCCGTTCAAAGAAGTAAATGAAAATCCCAAAGTAACCATTGGCTCTTCACAATGTACTAAACCTTACCAAGCAAGCCTGTTTAACATTAGCGCAATGAGCTACGGGTCGTTGAGTAAAAATGCTATTTTAGCCTTAAACTCCGGTGCCAAACAAGGCGGTTTTTATCACAATACTGGTGAGGGCGGACTTTCCCCTTATCACCTAGAACCAGGTGGTGATGTGGTTTGGAATATCGGCACGGGATATTTTAGTACCCGAACTCCGGATGGAAAATTTTCGATAGAAGAATTTAGCAAACGTGCTACTTTGGATAACGTCAAAATGATTGAAATTAAATTCTCTCAAGGCGCAAAACCGGGACATGGTGGCATTTTACCCAAAGAAAAAGTGACCGATGAAATCGCAGCTATTCGATTGGTTGAAAAAGGAAATGATATTGTATCGCCACCCAAACATTCCGCATTTAGCACTCCGTTAGAATTGATGGAATTTGTAAAAGTATTACGGGAACATTCTGGTGGAAAACCTATCGGAATTAAAATCTGTATCGGAAATAAATCGGAATTCATATCGATTTGTAAAGCGATGGTTCAAACCAATACGTATCTTGATTTTATTACAGTGGATGGTGGTGAAGGTGGTACTGGTGCTGCTCCACCCGAATATTCCGACCATGTAGGAATGCCGTTACGCGATGCTTTGGCTTTTGTATATGATTGTTTGAATGGCTTCGGAATAAAAGACCAAATAAAAATTATCGCCAGTGGTAAAGTGATTTCTGGGTTTGATATTATTCGTTGTTTGTCGATTGGTGCCGATTTGTGTAATTCAGCTCGCGGAATGATGTTTGCTTTGGGTTGTATACAGGCTTTAGAATGTCACGCCAATACCTGTCCAACAGGCGTTGCCACCCAAGATCCAAAACTCACCAAAGGTCTAGTTCCGGAAGAAAAAAGTGTTCGTGTGGCAAGATTCCAACATGAAACGGTGAAAAGTGCCATGGAATTAATGGCTTCGGCAGGAATCAATCATCCGGATGGTGTCACTCGTGATGTAGTAAGTACACGTGTAGAACGCAACAAAACTGAAACTTTCGGCGAAACGTTCCCTGAGTTAGAAACCGGTTGTTTTTTGAAGGAAGACACTGTTCCTACTTCCTATCAATATTTTTGGAAAAAGGCGAAAGCAGAGAGTTTTTAATACATCCTTTAAAAGTAAAGTAATATCGAACCAACTATAGAAATAATTCGCCATTTTGAAAAGTACATCAAAGTAAACGATGTATTAAAAGAAGAACTCATTAAAAAATTATCTTTCAAAACTTTTAAAAAAGGCGAAATAATTCATGATGCCAATAAAATTTGTACTCAAAGTTATTTTATACATAAAGGACTAGTTCGTGTCTATTTTTTAAAAGACGGCAAAGAAATAAGTGAGTATTTTAGTTCCGAAACCGAATGGGTAAACTCTCCTCGAAGTTTAAGGCAACAACAAGTAGACATCTACTATTTAGATGCTATAGAAACTACAGAAGCTTTTTGCTTACATGTTAAGGATTTAATATATTTATTTGATAATTTTCCAGAAATGGAAAGGTATGCGAGACTTTCTATGGGAACCGTTTTTGGTCATTTTATGGAACGTATTACTTCAATGCGTTTTACTTCTGCCAAAGAAAGATACCAGCACTTTTGTACTACCTATCATGATATTTATCATCGAATTCCTTTGGGAATGATTGCTTCCTATTTAGGTATTACACAAGAAACTTTAAGTAGAATTCGAGCCGAAAAATGATTTTTTGATCTATATCAAAAGTTATGATACAAAAAGTTGAGATTTTTGTATCAAACAAATAAAATCAATCAAAAATGAAAATTTTTAAATCATCAAAAACTTTATGTCTATTAGTTTTATTAGCTATTACTTTTAAGAACTCTGCACAAACTGTATTAAATACACCTAACATTGAAAGTGTATTATATTTAGGAAAAGGTAAAAACCAACCTCTTATTGTCGGATTAGGTGGATCAGAAGGCGGAAACGCTTGGACAAGCGATTATTGGAAAAAAACTAGAGATCAATTTATAGATAAAGGGTATGCCTTTCTTGCCATTGGATATTTTGGTGCAAATGGAACACCTGAAATTTTAGATAAAATTGCTATTGAAGATGTTTACAATGGCATAAAAGAAGCAACTAAAAACAAAAAGATTAATAAAACTAAAATTGCTATTGTTGGAGGATCACGAGGAGCAGATTTGGCTTTATTACTAGGATCTTATTATAAAGAAATTAAATGTGTTGTTGGTTTGGTTTCTAGTAATGCCGTATTTCCGGGTCATACAGATCATTTTTCAACCTCATGTTGGACATATCAGCAACAAGAACTTCCCTTTGTTCCTGTTAATGAAGAATCTGTTCCTTTTTTAATGAAGCGAGATTTAAGAGGTGCTTTTGAAGCGATGCTAAAGGATACAGCTGCTGTAGAAAAAGCTAGCATCAAAGTAGAAAATATTAATGGTTCAATTTTATTATTGTCTGCAACCAAAGACGAAATTTGTCCTTCTACTCCAATGGCTGATAAAATGATAAGCAGACTTAAAACGAATAAATTTAAATATCATTATGAACACAAAGCTATTGAAGGCACTCACGCTGAACCATTAAAGCATTTTGACTTGGTATTTAGTTTTTTGGGAAATTATTTTATTAAAAAATAAGAGAAAACATAAATCCTCGAGAAAATTCTCGAGGATTTATTATTTAACGAAAATCTCTTTCGATTGACTGATAACGTTTGCGCTTCCTGAGATAGTAATTTCTCCAATTCTATTCGCAATTTTCTCCACGTATTCCATTTCTTTCAATTTCCATAACATTTCGTTTTCTTCCATCAATTTGGCAGTATTCAACAAACTTCTTGTGGCTGCAGTTTCTTCACGTCTCATGATTCTGTTCGCTTGTTGCAGTATAATTGCAACAAGACTGCAATAAGAAACCAACAAAAAAGCCGCTCCAAACGGAACGGCTTTCATTGTTATAATTGACGCTTTTTAGTAAGCCAACAACTCTTTCAATTCTGTTTCAAAACGTACTTTTGGTAAGTATTGATCTTCCAATGATTTCATAAACGGAATCGCACTTTCTAAACTTCCCACTCTACGAACAGGAGCATCTAAATGTTCGAAGCAATTTTCCATAATCATCGAAGAAATATCACTTGCAATTCCTCCAAAAATAGTATCTTCTTGCAAGATAATCACACGGCTTGTTTTCTTAACAGAAGTATAAATCGCTTCCCAATCTAACGGCTGTAACGAACGCAAGTCTAATAAATCAGCTGAAATTTCAGGATTCTTAGTCAAAGTCTCTAAAGCCCAATGTACTCCGGCTCCAAAAGAAATAATCGTTACATCATTTCCTTCTTTCAATAACGCGGCTTTTCCAAAAGGTAACGTGTAATATTCCTTTGGCACATCTTGATACACACTTCTATATAATTGTTTGTGTTCGAAGAACATTACTGGATTCGGATCGTTAATCGCAGTATTTAATAAACCTTTGGCATCATAAGGAAAGGCTGGATATACTACTTTTAAACCTGGTGTTTTGGTAAACCAAGCTTCATTGGTTTGTGAATGGAAGGGTCCTGCTTGCGTCCCACCACCACAAGGCATCCGTACTACCACATCGGCTTTTTCACACCAACGATAGTGTTGCTTCGCCAATAAATTAACAATCGGATTAAAACCAGTCGAAACGAAATCGGCAAACTGCATTTCTACTACTGCTTTGTGTCCGTTAATAGACAAGCCATTAGCTGCCGACACAATAACACTCTCGCAAATTGGTGTGTTACGTACTCTTTCTTTTCCAAATTGTTCCACAAAACCATCGGTAATTTTGAAAGCACCACCATATTCGGCAATGTCTTGTCCCATGATCACTAAATTCTCATGGCGTTCCATCGACTGACGCAATCCATTTGAAATAGCGTCAATGAGGCGGATATTCTCCACTTCTGAAGTAGGTTCAATATTTTCGAATGTATACGGAGCGTATACATCATTTATTTCTTCGTCTAAATCGGCTACAATTTCAGGTTCCGCTTGTACTTTCGCCCAATCCGTATCAATTTCATTTTTAATAGCGGCACGAATTGCTTCATCTTCTTCTTCAGATAAAACAGCTGTTGCTTTTAAATAATTTCTATAGTTCTCTACAGGATCTTTAATTGCCCACATGTCCATTAATTCTTGCGGTACATATTTGGTACCACTCGCCTCCTCGTGCCCACGCATACGGAAGGTTTTGAATTCTAATAAAACAGGACGCGGATTGTCTATCATCGAAGCTTTCAATTCGGAAATTAAAGTATACACTTCTAAGATATTATTTCCATCCACCACATGACTTTCCATTCCGTACCCTACTCCTCTATCGGCTAAGTTTTCACAACGGTATTGTTCATTGGTTGGTGTAGATAATCCGTAACCGTTATTTTCAATCACAAATAAAACCGGTAAATCCCAAACAGAAGCCACATTCAATGCTTCGTGAAAATCACCTTCCGAAGTAGCGCCTTCTCCTGTAAAAACAGCCGTCACTTTTCCGTTTTGTTTTAGTTTATTGGCTAAGGCAATTCCGTCAGCAATTCCTAATTGTGGCCCTAAATGCGAGATCATTCCAATAATATTGAATTCTTGCGTTCCAAAGTGGAAAGAACGGTCACGTCCTTTTGTAAAGCCATTGCGTTTACCTTGCCATTGCGAAAACAAACGGTGTAATGGAATTTCACGAGTAGTGAATACTCCTAAATTTCGGTGCATTGGTAAAATATACTCATCTTTGTCTAAGGCAGTGGTAATTCCAACCGAAATAGCTTCTTGTCCAATTCCAGAAAACCATTTGGATACTTTCCCTTGACGGATAAGAATCAACATTTTTTCTTCGATAAGACGAGGTTTTAAGATGTTCTTATATAAATCTAATAATACTTCGTTGGTTAGATTTTTTCTTTCAAAATTCATGATGGCTTATGGATTTACTATTTTAAAAACTTTCGTGTATTTTTCTCCTTTGACAGTTAGAATATAATTTCCTTTGGCATATGGGAAAGGAATAGTATTCGAACCACTATTTAATATTCTTTTTTCTTCCTGTATTTTTTGCCCTTGTAAGTTAATCAAAGAAAAAGAATACATTCCAGATAAGTGATCACTTGTGATGATTTTTAGCTCTTTATTTTGTACAGGATTCACAATAGAAATTCTGTCAGCAAAGGCATTAAAACTATCTACTCCTAACATTACTTGAGTAAGCGCGCTATTTGCATTCACTCTTCCGCTTCCCATGTAGGTGTCCCAACCAGGAATATCTTCAGAAGCAATTCCAACCTGATCTTGCGCAGTATTCATAATAATAGTTCGCATTTGTGCAGGAGTTAAGGCAGGATTTTTCGATTTTAATAAGGAAGCTATTCCAGCTACTAAAGGTGTTGCTTGGGAAGTTCCTCCCCAATACGAGTTATAGTCGGTGTTATTTGCAATTCCTAATCCCCAAATATAATTTCCAGGCGCCACTACATTAATATGATTACCATAATTACTTCCTGAAGTACCACTCCAGAAGAATGGATTCGTACGTTGATCGTTAGAATTGGTAGAACCCACCGCCATTACATTCGATTTTGTGGTAGCATAGCCTGCGGGATAATATGTTGTATTGTTATTAAAGTTCATCATACAAGCTATAAAAAGTACCCCGTTTGTATTGGCGTAATCCAAAGCATTAGAAACCAGTGTACTTGCCCCACTTCCGCCAATAGACATGCTTATGATTTTGGCACCATTATCCACGGCATAATAAATACTATTGGCCATGTTTGCATATGTACCACTATTCGCATTATTCAATACTTTTAGCGGCATAATTTTACTATTCCAATTGGCACCCGTATATCCAATACTATTATTCGATACCGTACCAATTATTCCGGCACAATTGGAACCATGTCCATGATCATCCGTTGGATTGTTATCAGCGTTTACCCAATCCCATCCTCTGTAATCATCAATTAAACCATTTCCATCATTATCAATACCATCAATTGGTTCAGATGCTTTATTCCAAACTCTTGAAGCAATATCTACGTGGGTCATATTCAATCCAGAATCAGAAACTGCAATAATTAAGTTAGGGTCTCCGGTTTCTATATTCCAAGCCAACTCCATATCAACATCAGCGTCAAATACTGAAGAATAAGGCATTCCTGAAACGGTGAAACTTCCATCATTGTATAGTCCCCATTGTCTGGAAAAATATAAATCATTTGGAAAAAGAAAAGTGTTCGTTCCGCGAACCCCTCCTGCTTCAGCAAGATAATTAGGTTCTGCGAATGCAATTTCTTTTACTGTTTGATATTCTTTGGTGGCAGCACTTATATCTCTGGTATCCGAAAAGGTAATTAAATAGGTAGTAGCTTCTTTAGTATTTCCAATTATTTCAACATCAACAACAGCATATTTTTGGTTCAAATCATCAATTGCCGGTATACCAAAAGTATTAGTATTGGAATTGAATTGCGTCGGATTAGCATGCAAACCAATTATCAATTGATTTTCTACATAATTTAATTTTTGTGAGAACATTGCAAAATTTGCACATAAAAATAAGAACAAAATTGCACGGAACATTGGATTTTTCATTATAGATAACACTTGTATTAAATAGAATGCCAAAAGTAAAAAAAAATAACAGGAACTCCTTACTTTGTTATATTTTTTTAAAATGTTAATAACTTTTAAAATTCCAATAAAAATTTTATATTTATCTTTGTTTTATAAAGGGCTCAAGCCTTTAGTAAGTTATTAACATATTTTTTTAAAAAAGATGCAAAACATTCCAAGTGTTGACTTACGTGATTTCCTATCGGGTGACCCGGTACGTAAACAAAAATTTGTAAATGAAATCGGAAAAGCGTACGAAGAAATAGGCTTCGTAGCATTAAAAGGTCATTTTCTAGATGACAAATTAGTTGAGGATTTATATTCTGAAGTGCGTAACTTCTTTTCGCTTCCTCTTGAAACAAAAGAAAAATACGAAATCCCAGGAATTGGAGGACAAAGAGGCTATATTTCTTTCGGGAAAGAGCATGCTAAAGGTCGTTCAGCAGGAGATTTAAAAGAATTTTGGCATTTTGGCCAGTATGTAGAGGCAGATTCTAAATATGCTGCGGAGTACCCTGCCAATGTTGAAGTAGAAGAATTACCACATTTCAATGAAGTAGGTAAAGAAGCGTATCAAATGCTTGAAAAAACAGGCGTTTATGTATTAAGAGCTTTAGCTATTTATATCGGTTTGGATGAGTTTTATTTTGACAAATATGCCAACCAAGGAAATAGTATTTTAAGACCAATTCACTACCCTCCTATCACTAGCGAACCAGCTGATGGTGCGGTACGTGCTGCGGCTCATGGTGATATCAACTTGATTACCTTATTAATGGGTGCTCAAGGAAAAGGATTACAAGTTCAAAATCATGACGGACAATGGATTGATGCCATTGCAGAACCAGATGAATTGGTAATTAATGTGGGCGACATGTTATCGCGTCACACAAACAATAAATTAAAATCAACCATTCACCAAGTGGTAAATCCGCCTAGAGAATTATGGGGAACTTCACGTTACTCAATCCCTTTCTTTATGCATCCAGTAAGTGACATGTCACTAAACTGTTTACCAGAATGTATTGATGCCGATCACCCAAAATTATATGAAGATATTACCGCTGGTGATTTCTTATACGAGCGTTTGGTTGATTTAGGATTGATTAAAAAGTAAATTTAAATCAAAATAGAAGATTCCAAATTCCATGAAATAATTGGAATTTGGGATTTTTGTTTTTTGTAATTTTACAGAATTATGGATTTACAAGACCAATTAAAAAACCTTTTTCCCGATCATATTCCTTCTAATGAACCTGAAATTCAAGAAGAAAAAGAACATGAATTATTCGTTCAAAAAGAACCTATGATTTGTAAATATGAAAAACGAAAAGGAAAACCCACAACGATTATTGCTGGATATGAAGGCGAAGAAGAAGACTTTAAACTACTCGCTAAAGAAATTAAAAACAAATTAGCGGTTGGTGGAAGTTTTAAAGATGGGGAAATTATTATTCAAGGCGATTACCGTGACAGAATAATGAATATCCTTAAAGAAAAAGGATTTAAAGTAAAACGCGTAGGCGGATAAAAAATAAAATTATGTCAGAAATAAAATCATCAGAATTAATTCTGAATCCAGACGGAAGTGTCTATCATTTAAACTTACGTCCAGAAAATATTGCCCATGATATCATCTTTGTGGGAGATCAAGAACGTGTTGCTAAAATTACCCAACATTTTGATAGTATCGAATTTTCAACCCAAAAAAGAGAATTCAAAACCGAAACCGGAATGTACAAAGGCAAAAGATTAACGGTTCAATCTACAGGAATTGGTCCAGATAATATTGATATTGTATTTAACGAATTGGATGCGTTGGTCAATGTTGATTTAGCAACCAGAACGATTAAACCAAACCATACGGCATTAAACATTGTACGTATCGGAACTTCAGGTTCGTTACAAGCGGATATTCCAGTAGATAGCTGGGTAATGAGCAAATACGCCATTGGCTTAGACAACATGCTTCGTTCTTATTTAATTGAAGAACATTCTGTTGCCGATTTAGAAGACGCTTTCATTGCACAAACCAATTGGGATTTACGCAAAGGTCGTCCAACGGTAGTACCTTGTGCCGCAGCCTTAGAGGATAAAATATACTCCGATAAATTTCACAAAGGATTTACCGGAACAGCTGGAGGATTTTATGGTCCACAAGGTCGTGTCGTTCGTTTGAATATTCAAGATCCAAATTTAAATAAGAAAATGGATGCTTTTAATTATAACGGAACACGAATGACCAACCTAGAAATGGAAACATCAGCTATTTACGGTCTTGGGAAATTATTAGGTCACAATTGCCTTTCTTTAAATGCTATTATTGCCAACAGAGCGGTGGGTGAATTTAGCTCCAATCCAGAACAAACAGTAAACGATTTGATTAAATACACATTGGATAAGTTGGTAGAATAATAATGGATTTTATTTCTCATTTACTCTACAAACCTATTGGAAATTTTTGTCTCGCTGTTGGTGGAATTTTTAGGTTCCTATTCTTCCAATTGGTAAATGTTGTTTATAGTAAAAATTACCCAAACGAGTTAAATTATTATATATCTTCAATTTCTGAAGAGAAAGAAACACTTGATAAACATGGTTTTACGAAAGGACAAAAGAATTTTTTAATCTTTATTTTAATCTTTGTTTTATTTATAGTTATTGTTGAAAAAATTGAATCGAATATTTGAGAAATGAAATTAGTACTCGAAACGCCACGCCTGCACCTTCGCCCACTTGAATTAAGTGATGCAGAAGGCATGTTCTTGTTAGATAGCAATCCAAATGTTCATGTATACCTTGGAAACAAACCTGTTAAAACGATAGCAGAAAGTATTGGTTATATTGAAAACATACAAAATCAATACAAAACTAATGGAATCGGTCGTTTTGCAGTAATTCATAAAGAATCTGGTGAATTTTTAGGCTGGAGTGGGATTAAATTTATCACTGAGGAAGAAAACAATCATAATAACTTTTATGAAATTGGTTACCGATTTCGTGAGGAATTCTGGGGAAAAGGTTATGCCTATGAAACAGCCAAAGCTTGGTTTGAATATGCTTTTAACGAACTAAAAGTAGATACTTTATATGCTTCTGCACATATTGACAACTTAGCCTCAAGAAAGGTTTTAGAAAAAATTGGATTGAAATTAAAAAACGAATTCACTTGGAATAATGACGTTCCTTGTGTTTGGTATGCCTCAAATTAACTTATGAATCTACTACTCGAAACGCCACGCCTGCTCCTTCGCCCGCTTGTATTAAGTGATGCGGAAGCATTGTTTGAATTGAATAAAAATCCGGAAGTACATAAATACTTGTGGCAAACGCCTGAAAAGGAAATCGAAGAAAGCATCAAGGTGATTGAATATGTAAATCGTCAATATGCCGAAAATAACATTGGCCGATTTGCCACTATCTTAAAAGAAACAGGAGAATTTATAGGTTGGACAGGAATCAAATTCGTAAATGATCACATTGAAAATGGCAATACTAATTTTTTCGATTATGGTTACCGTTTGGCGGAACCCTTTTGGAATAAAGGCTATGCGACTGAGGCTACAAAATTTTGGTTGGACTACGGTTTTACCCAAATGAATATTGAAAAAATGAATGCGTATACGCATGCTCAAAACGGAGCTTCCAATCACATTTTACAAAAATCAGGCATGGTATTTATGGAAGATTATACCGATGCAGTCGGTGTTATATGGAAATGGTGGCAAATGAATAATCCAAACGGATAATGTGACTTCGAGAACCTCAGTCACCAGTTGATAAAAGCTCTCGATGTGACTTCGAGAACCTCAGTCACCAGTTGACAAAAGCTATCGATGTTGGCTGAGGTGTCACACTGAGCTTGTCGAAGTGCTCTCGAAACCAACAATTATTAAATTATTTAGTATATAAATATGAAAACTGTAAAAATAGTAGGTGTTCCAGAACATTTTAATCTGCCGTGGCATTTGTGTATCGAAAATGGGGAATTTGAAGTCACTGGTATCGACTTGCAATGGACCGATGTTCCGGAAGGCACCGGAAAAATGTGTCAGATGCTTCGTGACGGTGAAACTGATATTGCTGTTATCCTTACGGAAGGCATCCTAAAAGATATCGCTGCCGGAAATGACTCCTCTATTATACAGGTTTATGTGCAATCTCCATTAATTTGGGGAATACACGTGGATGCAAAATCAAAATACAATCAACTATCTGATTTAGAAAATACTACAAGCGCTATTTCACGTATCGGTTCAGGTTCTCATTTGATGAGTTTTGTCAATGCCGAACAACAAAATTGGGATACAGCCAACTTGAAATTTGAAATTGTTAATACCATCGATGGCGCTGTGGAAGCGCTTCAAAAGGGTAAAGCCGACTATTTTATGTGGGAACGCTTTATGACCAAACCTTTAGTAGACAAAGGTACTTTTAAAAGAATTGCCGACTGCCCTACTCCCTGGCCTTGTTTTGTCATTGCTGTTCGTAATGAGTTTTTAGCGAAAAATGCTTCTACAATAGAATTAATCTTAGAAACCATCAACAATACCACTATTGAATTTAAAAGCATTCCGAGTATTGACAGAACTTTGGCTTCGCGATACCATCAAAAATTGGAAGACATTCAGGAGTGGTTGAAATTGACTCGTTGGTCACAAAAAAAATTAGATAAAAACACTTTCGAAAAAGTCCAAAATCAACTGCATCAGTTAAATTTAATAGAAAATAAAATTTCGTTTGAAGCGGTCGTTAAATAATTCGTTATTTTTACCGTTTTAGACCCATGACTACGAATATTTTCCAAGATTTATATGCCAAATATAAAGACAAGCTTTCCTTGCCAAAGCCTTGGGACACTGTAGTTATTTCTATTTTAAATGTATTACTTACCCTTCCAACCTTTATTATTGCGCATCATAACTTCTTAGAGTTAGACACTCGCATTCCTATTGACAGAATTTTACTATTTATAATTATTTTTATTGTTTTTCACTATATTTTGATTGCCATTAAAAAATACATCATTATTGGCGTGTTTATTTATTTGGTAATGCTTTTCTACGGCACACTTGTGGGCGGTTATAGTTTTTACAGAGTCTATGACGATTATCGTTCAATGATGTACACGATGGGAGACAATCCGTATCCGCAGGATATCATTATCGACAAACTATTACCATTTCCGAATAAATCCAAAGTACTGAAAGCAATTGATTTCACCAATCCGAAAGTTCGGAATTTTGCCTTATCAGCAACGACCAAGCACTTCCAAGAGGCCAAGCAAATTAAAGGGTATTCCGAATACCGAAGCATTATACAAAGTTTTGCCGTTTTCAAAGAAATCAAATCGCGTTGGAATTATGTTAACGATCCAATCGGAAGCAATTATATCGCTACAGCCTCTGAAACCTTGCAACATTTTTCGGGTGATTGTGATGATCATGCCATCTTAATGGCGGCGGGTGTTAAAGCTGTGGGTGGTATTCCACGATTGATTCATACCGATGCCCACATTTATCCTGAAATTTACATCGGAACCAAACGCGACTTAGAAAATATAACCTTCCTAATTCGGAAAGTATTGTTTGTGGAAGAAAGCAAAGGAAAACAAATCCATTACCACATTGACGAACGCGGACATATTTGGCTCAACCTCGACTATACTGGAACCTATCCTGGTGGAAAATTCATGAGTGAAACCATTTTAGGTCAGTTGACGTTAAACGATTAGTCATTGCGAGGAACAAAGTGACGAAGCAATCTTTGCTACCACTCAATTTCCCTTTTCCCAACGCTCTTCAAATAGTCATTCGTTTTCAAAAAGTGATTGTTACCAAACCAAAAGCCACGGTTGGCACTTAATGGCGAAGGATGTCCTGTTTCCAAAACCAAATGCTTTTCTCGGTCGATTTTACTTCCTTTTTTGTGCGCAAAACTTCCCCAAAGCAAAAAGACCACATTCTCACAGTTTTCAGAAATGTAGTGTATGACATTATCGGTAAAAACATTCCATTTTAAATGTTTGTGACTGTTGGCCAAATCTTTACGAACGGTTAGCCCTGCATTCAAAAGCAAAATACCTTGTTGCGCCCAAGCTTCTAAATTTCCAGAAGTGGGAAAAAAGACCCTGTCGAATTCCGTATTGATTTCTGTAAAAATATTCTTCAATGACGGTGGAATAG
The DNA here is from genome assembly GCF_004122165.1 of Flavobacterium amnicola. Taxonomy (GTDB): domain Bacteria; phylum Bacteroidota; class Bacteroidia; order Flavobacteriales; family Flavobacteriaceae; genus Flavobacterium; species Flavobacterium amnicola. Next base: position 72,544 of record NZ_SBKO01000002.1, on the reverse strand, counting down.
CGACTCCATCATTCACCGAAAAACACAAACCATTCGCCTCCCCTTCTCCATGATACGGATCCTGACCAATAATCACCACTTTCAAATCGGTGATAGCAAACTGATTAAAAGCATTGAAAATCAATTTCTTGGGTGGAAAACAAACTTGGTTTTGATATTCCTCATCAACTTGTACCATCAAGTTTTTAAAATAGTCTTGGTCTGATTCTGTCTCAAAAAAAGAATGCCAGGAAGCATGAATATTGAATTGCATAAAAAATGTTTCTACAAATATAATTTTAAAAATTTCAAATGATTCATTACTAAATAAACTTCATAAAAAAGAATAACTGGAACACTTTAAAAACACAAACCATATCTTTTAATATTCGTGAATTCGTGGCTGAAAAATTCTTTGTAACTTTGAACTTTCTCAATAAAAATAATGATATCCATAAATACCAAAACACTTCAGGATTTACAATTTCAAACGGTTTTAGAAACCATTTCGGAGTTATGCATCACCGAAATTGGAACTGAAAAAGCCTTAAGCATAGCGCCTTATAAAAACGAAGTTGATTTATTGCAATCGTTGCATGAAACTTCTGAGTATCGTGCTTCGTTTGACAATAACAATGCCTTGCCCAATCACGGTTTCGAACCCATTACCAACGAAATTAAGTTTTTAGGTATTGAAGATAGTTTTCTAGAAGCCGGAAGTTTTAAAAAAATCCATTCCATTTCGGAGAACACCAATATCTTACTGCAGTTTTTAAAGAAATTTGAAGATTATTATCCTGCCTTATCCAAAAAAGCCAGCGAAATAGAAATCACAAAGGACATCCTCAAAGCCATTGATCGTGTTTTAGATAAGTATGGCGAAATAAAAGACGATGCCACTCCTGATTTACTGGAAATTCGTCGCAATATGAATGTCGTTCGTGGCAAAGTCAACCAAAGTTTCGGAATGGCGTTAAGTCAATATAACGGATTGGGTTATTTGGATGATATTCGCGAAACCGTAATGGAAAACCGCCGTGTTTTAGCGGTGTTAGCCATGTACCGTCGAAAAGTAAAAGGAACGATTCTTGGTAATTCCAAAACGGGAAGTATTGCCTATATCGAACCCGAAGCCACGTTACGTTATTCCCGAGAGCTATCGAATTTGGAATACGAAGAGCGCGAGGAAATCATCAAAATTTTAAAAGATTTAACCAATAGCATTCGTCCGTTTTTACCTTTATTGATTCAGTATCAAGATTTCTTGAGTGATATTGATGTGGTGGCAGCCAAAGCGAAATACGCGCGAAGAATCAACGGATTATTGCCGAATATTACCCAAGAACGCAGAGTTTATTTTAGAGAAGCCTTCCATCCTATTTTGTATTTGACCAACAAAGCGAAAAAGGAAGTTACCTATCCGCAAACGTTCGAGTTCACACCCGAAAACCGAATTGTAGTGATTTCGGGTCCGAATGCCGGTGGAAAAACCATTTCGATGAAAACCGTTGGTTTGTTGCAATTGATGCTGCAATCGGGTATGTTAATTCCGGTGCACGAACGCAGTGAAACCTGCTTGTTTGATCGTATCATGACTGATATTGGCGACAATCAATCGATCGAGAATCATTTGAGTACCTATAGTTACCGATTGAAAAACATGAATTACTTCTTGAAGAAATGCAATTCAAAAACCTTATTCCTGATTGACGAATTTGGAACCGGTTCCGATCCCGAATTGGGTGGCGCTTTGGCAGAAGTTTTCTTGGAAGAATTCTATCACCGTGAAGCCTTCGGAATCATTACCACGCATTATTCCAATTTAAAAATGCTGGCGAATGAATTGCCTTTTGCCACCAACGCGAACATGCTTTTTGATGAAAAATCGTTGGAACCAATGTTCAAACTGGTCTTGGGTCAAGCGGGAAGTTCCTTTACGTTTGAAGTGGCGTTGAAAAATGGTATTCCGTACGGTTTGATCAATCGTGCGAAAAAGAAAATTGAAGGTGGGAAAGTTCGTTTTGACAAAACCATAGCCACGCTGCAAAAAGAGCGTTCCAAAATGGAAAAAACGTCGTTAATTCTGAAAGAAGAAGAAACCAAAGCCCGTGAAGAAAGCAAAAAAATGGAAACCATTAATGCTAAAATTCAGGAGAAACTGGAGCGTTATCAGGAATTGTATGATGCCAATCAGCGTTTGGTGTATTTGGGACAAAAAATAGACGATATTTCGGAGAAATACTTCAATAACAAGAATAAAAAGGACTTAATTGGTGAGTTTTTGAAAATGGTGGAAATTGAAAACTCCAAACGTAAAAAACTAACCGTAAAAGAAAAGAAAGTCAAAGAAGTCGTTGAAAAACAAATCATTGAAGAAGTCAAAGTCAAAGTAGAAGAAATTCGAAAAGAGAAAAAAGAGAAAAAAGAGAAAAAAGAAAAAGCGAAGATTGAAGAAGACAACAAACCTAAAGTAATCCTTAAGGTCGGTGACCGCGTTCGTATGATCGACGGGAAGTCTATCGGTTCTATTGATAAAATTGAAAAGAAAAAAGCAACGGTGAACTATGGTATTTTCACCTCGAAAGTCGATTTGGATCAGTTGGAGTATATCCAGCCGGTTTAATGTTCAGCATTCGTTGTTCGTTGTTCATTGTTCAATATTCCTTGTTCGTTGTTCATCGTTCGTTGTTCATCGTTCGTTGTTCAAAATTACTAGTTCAATGTTGAATATTCAATTTTGAATGTTGAATGTTCAAAAAAATTAAAAAAATGGAAGGCATACCACAAGACAAAAAAATAATCCTATTTGATGGGGTGTGCAACCTTTGCAATTCCTCCGTGCAGTACATTATTAAAAGAGACCGCAAGGATCTTTTTCGGTTTGTATCGTTGCAATCGGAATTAGGGCAAAAAATCATCAAGCATTTGGGCATCTCCGACCGAAACATCGACAGTATTGTGTTGTACAGCCCTGGCAGAGCCTATTATTACAAATCGGGCGCGATTATAGAAATTGCCAAAGAACTGCCGTATTTTAATTGGTTTACGGCATTTCGCTTCGTACCCACTTCCCTACGCGATGTTATTTATGATTTTATCGCCAAAAACCGCTACCACTGGTATGGCAAACAGGAATCGTGTATGATTCCTACGCCTGAATTGAAAGGGAAGTTTTTGGAATAAAAAAAAGACGAGGTAAAACTTCGTCTTTTTTTATGAGTGAGAAAGGTTAATTATAAACCAGTGTTAATGAGTTTCAATCTTATAAATTTTAAATCTTAAACAGTTTTTGTGTTTCGATATGTCCTTCTCCTTGCAATTTTATCAAATAGAGCCCGCTCGACAGCTTTGAAATATCAATTGATTTGCTGTTACTATTGCTAATGACAATCTGACCTTTTAGGTCGATTATTTCTATTTTCTTTAATTGAAATTCTGATTGATAATCGAAGTATAGTATTGAATTCGCTGGATTAGGATAAATTCTAACGCTATTTGCAAATGCAAATTCGGAAGTTCCGAGACTTGTGCAATTAACTATGACTGGTGCGTTTTGTTGCGTTCCGGTATTGCCATTTCCCAATTGTCCATATTGATTATTCCCCCATGTTAAGGTTACAGTATTTTGCATCGCCGCACTGTTGTTGGTCATTGAGGTTATTTTAGACCAGTTAGTGTCAACACTGACCTGTTGCGGACTATGATATTGCGTAGTTGTACCATTACCAATTTGTCCAAAATCATTATCACCCCAGCCCCAAAGTGTACCATTACTTTTTAACCCTAAACTATGTTTGATCCCATCTGATATTTCAATCCAATTGGTTTCGGTTCCTATTTGTACAGGATAAAGTCTGTTTATGGTAGTTCCGTCCCCAACTTCACCTTCAAAATTAAGACCCCAACCCCATAAAGTATGGTTTGTTTTTAGTGCATGTACGTGGTATTCACCCCCAGTTGCAGATAACCAATCAGAATCGGTTCCTATTCGTTGTGGGGTATTTTTATTGGTAGTTGAGCCATCGGCAAGCATATAATAAAAGTTTTCGCCCCAGGCCCATAAAGATCCATCTTGTTTAACACCAAGGGAAAAATTTTCACCCGCGCCAATCGAACTCCATAAATCGGTTCCAATTTGAATAGGCATCAATCTATTGGTGAATGTACCATCACCGAGTTGTCCATAAAAATTACGTCCCCAACACCAAAGCGTTCCATTCGATTTTAGCGCCATGACATGATTAAATCCTCGAGCAAGACTAACCCAATCGTTATCTGTTCCTATTTGAACTGGTACTAACCTATTCGTGGTCGTTCCATCCCCTAGACCACCGTACAGATTTGAACCCCAAGACCAAAGTGTTCCATCTGTTTTTTTTGCAACATTATAATGTCCGGCTGCAACAACAGTTTCCCAATTTGATTCGGTGCCTACTTGGGCCTGTACATTTCGGCTAACTAAAGTACCGTCACCCAATTGCCCGAAGGTATTTCTACCCCATGCCCACAGCGTACCATCATTGCGCACAGCAGCAGTATGATAGCCTCCAGATGATATTGATTTCCAACATTGGGAATAGGAAAATGTGGAACATAAAAGTAATGTGAGTAGGATTTTTTTCATATTATAAATTACAAAGTAATTAGTATAATTCGTCTAGTTAAAACACAAGTGTTTTTTATATTTTTTTGATTTGGGTTGCTTCAAACACTCATGATGACATAGATTGTTGAAATTTTTTGCAAATATAAAGAAAAGTTGAAAAGAGTAAATCTTGATTTTGAAGGAAAACCCATTAATGATAAACAACTCTTACTCCTGAGTTGAAAGGGAAGTTTTTGGAGTAAGACAACTATTGAGAAGAAGCTCACAACAGCATCGAAAAATAATGCAACAAAAAAAGCCAATCTAAAACAGATTGGCTTTTTTGTTATACGTAAAATATATCTTAGATAAGATTTACATTAGTTGCAGTTGGTCCTTTTTGTCCGTTTTCTACAGAGTAAGATACCGAGTCATCCTCACGTACTGATTGGTTAAGACCTGTAACATGTACAAATACATAATTACCACCATCGTTTGGACTGATAAAACCGAAGCCTTTGGCTTCATTGAAAAACTTAATTGTTCCTTCGTTCATAAAAATATTATATTAATAAAGGACAAATGTACAGTTAATTTTTGAATATTTTTTAATAATTTATAAAAAATATTAAATTATTTTTAAAATAAGCTTTAAAAAGGCATAAATTTTTTAAATATTTTTAAATTTTAATTGGTTTACCGTGTTTCGTTGGGTACCCACGTACCTACGCGATGCTATTTATGACTTTATTGCCAAGAATCGTTACAAATGGTATGGCAAACAAGAATCCTGTATGATTCCTACGTAGGAGTTGAAGGGGAAGTTTTTGGAGTAATTAATGGATATATTATGTACGTAATTTATCAATTATGCTTGGCATAGTCGGACTACTATCTTCTTTAAGTAAACCTGAATCGGCTCTACTAAAAAGAGATTGCAAAATTAAATTTTTATCTTCATTTCCTATAGCACCTTCCTTTATAAGTGATAAATAGTACATTGTCAATTTTTCTCTTTCCTGTGCATCCCTAGCTAAGTGAAAACTTGAAAACATTGCTTTACGCAAGGATTGAACACCGAAGAATATTAATGAAATAAATGTTACAAAGACAATTGACCAACGAATTGCTGACGACTTATCCCCGTTAAAAAAACTTGCTAACATACCTTCTGGCGTTTTCCAAAGAAGAAAATATAATGAAATTCCACCCAATATTATTAAAGCAAATAATGCTCTCATAAGCATGTGCCCTTCATCTAACAATTTTTCAGCTGTGTCTTTCCAATGTTTAGCAGGTGCCTGTAATTGTAATAATTCTTTATAAGTTTGCTCAATATTCTTTCTCTCCTCATTCACCTCTTTGCTAAAATCTCTTGCTGTTGTTTGATTCAAAGAAAACCATTTATCAAACTTATCTTGATTATCCTTTTTCATACTATCAAGATTTTTAACAAAAACTTCTATTGTTTCATGTCCTTTTGTGAATAATCCTTTAAAATCTTCATCAGATTCAGTTACATATTTTTCTACTCTGTTTTTTAGAGAATTGAAAGAATTTCTCTCATGTGAAGTTCTATTTATGGTTGGGCTTTCACCTATTTTATGTAAAGCTGCGATTAATGCACCTTGAAAATATTCACTATTTGAAAAAGCAGTATAACTAGTTTTACCACTCAAGAAAACATAAGCCGCTACAAATTGTTGATTTGATTCTTTGAAGACAGAAATTAAAAATGAAGCCTCAGTCGAATCTGCTGGTATCACTTTTTGGCTATTATGAATAATTGCAGCTTGTAATTCATCAAGATGTGGATATGTAGAATTACCTCCAGATACGCTTTCAACTAATTGTTCAATTCTAACCTGAATTGTTGAAAAGTAATTTCTACTTTCTAATAATTCTGATGGCAACGCATCAAATTCATCCCATTTTTTTACCTGGTTCGTAACATACCTGTGTAATGTCGATAATCCATAAGAATTTTCGAAGTTAGAAATTGGAAATTTTAAGGTAAATTGTAAATCCCTAATTTCTGTAGCAACATTAGACTTTATAAATTTATTTATTTCTCGTGTATTCATTATCAGTAACGGTAATTTTTAATCATTTTTTTAAATTTAGTAGAATCAATTTCAATAAGTGAAACCATGGATTCAGATTTATCTATGAATAAATTTGTTATTTTTTCCCACTCTTTCAAAGGTATTTCTTGAATAATTGGTGAAATTTGATAATACTTTTCAATGTTATTATTTAATACTGTTGAGTATGAAATTTTAATATAATTATTAATTTGAAGATAACCATTTTGTTTAGTTGCTAAATCCAGATTTCTAAAATATAATCCATTCTCTTCATTATCAAATTCGTATAATAACCCTTCATTTTGATCAAACAAAGTTCCAGATGTATTTATATAATGATTAATAGGAAAAATAATTGAATCCCGTGTAGAAATTTGTTTTTCATGATAGACTAAAAATGATTTAGTATCTAGAACATCAAAATTGGAAAGTTTACTATTCTTGTTATAAATGAGCCATTTCTCTTTATAACGATATCCCAAAGTATCATTATAAACTTGTTTAGATCTAATCTCAATTTTTGGAGTATTTTCAAACTCCATTATTTTTGTTTGATTATCTGAAATATTGTTTGCTTGAATTGAAACAAAAACTGCCATAAATGATAAAAGACCAATATAAATTATTTCAAAAAATATTTTATTTTCTTCTAATTGTTCTTTTATTCTTTTTAACGAAAAATTTTTCATTTGTTGTATTGAATAGTTAAAATTTTCACTGTCTGTGATATATTGTTTGTAAAGTCTCTCCGTTTTGAAACTTCTTCGGCTAAGTGAACTATTTGTTTCTGTCTAATAAGGTTTTCAGCGGAAAATCGGTAACCGGCTTAAACAGCTCGCTATTTCATGAAACCGCTGCTAGTGATAGTTTTAAAAATCTGTTCTTAATTGTTCAACAGAAATAATACGGCTTATTAATCGCTTAACTTGTTCATGTGGATATTTAGCATTAACTTTTTCTAAAGTCTCGATAACTTTATCTCTTTCCGATTCATACTTAACTATTATGTAATTAATATCCTCAGGCGTAAATTGTAATCTTTCAGTTTCAATTTTTTTATTCTGCATATTCTTAGCTTCTGGAATTTTAGCAACAGTTATGTTTTTCAAATTACCGAATAATGGATAATCTAATTTTGGATCAATAACATATCTCCATTCTCTTTCATCTGAAAATCTATAATCTTTAATTGCTTTTTTTCCAATTCTATTTAAATCGCCTTGATAATTTTTTGTGTATCGTATTATGTCGAACCTGCATTTTTCATCACTGTCTAGTTCGGTAACTTTCGATTTTGAGGCAGTTAAATGCTTATATAAATGTAACAACATGTTTTCTGTTAACGATGAATGTTTATCGAGATATAAAACTGGATTAAGCCCACATTCTTCAGCCCATTTTTTTTTAAGTCCAATTCCATAACAGCCATAACTATCAATGTGGTTAACGATTTGCGAAAATGGAATATCACAAAATGAAACCATCGGAACTAATAAATCATATGTTTTACTTTTAGCGTTTATTATTTCTCTACAATATCTAACTTTGAAATTTTCAGTGAGAATACCTTTTAGATTTGATAGACTTTTGGTAAAATGCGTAACTGTATTTGAACTTAATCCCATTTTTTTAGATGTTGGTTAAAAATTAACGCTAAATCATAAATATTTTCTTGCTTTAAAAAAAAACACTTAAATCTTCCCAAACCTACACAATAACTATCACCTATGAAATCACCTAATTCTGGTATTTTTATCTCACTAATATTAGTGAGACATCATTAATTGCAAACATTAAAACAGTGCTTTGTTTTATTATTTTTATGATATTATTTATCATAAAACTTTGCAATTCAATAACTTAAAAACAAAACATCTCTTAAACAAATGTTAAACTTTCATATATTAATAGTAATACTATTATATTTGCGCATAATTAATTTAAATATTAAAAGTATGGAAGTCATTGTACCTTTATTATCGTTAATTGCTTTAGAAGTAATTTTAGGGATAGACAATATCATTTTTATTTCAATTTTAGCGGATAAACTTCCGCAAAGTCAAAGGAATAAATTAAGGTACTTAGGTATAGGATTAGCCATGATAATGCGTTTAGCTCTTTTGGCACTTATTAGCTGGATACTTAAATTAGATCAAATCCTCTTTACGGCATTTTCGGTAGATTTTACAGGAAAAGGAATTATTCTCATTCTTGGAGGTTTATTTCTAATTTATAAAAGCACGAAAGAAATTTATCATAAAACGGAAGAACAAAATAAATCGGATATAGTTGTACCTAAGAAAGCAAATTTTAAAAAATTATTATTGGAAGTAATTATACTTGACTTGGTCTTTTCTATCGATTCTATTATAACTGCCGTTGGAATGGTAAATGAGTTGTGGATTATGTATGCTGCCGTTGTGATAACGGTAATCATAATGTTAATTGCTTCTAAACCTATTAGTAATTTTATTCATAAACATCCTTCTTTTAAAGTCTTAGCGTTGTGCTTTTTAATGATTATTGGTGTTTCTCTTTTAGCCGAAGGATTTAACTTTGAAATTCCAAAAGGATATATTTATTTCTCAATGGCTTTTGCTTTTTTTGTGGATGTAGTTCAAATGAAAACCCTTAAAAATGTGATTCCCATTGTATTGATTTTTATGAGTACTTTAAGCTTTTCACAAGAAACAACATTCAGTACAATTAATGAGGCGTTAAAATTTCCAAGTAACGTGAAAAGACTCGATTTGAGTAATCAAAAAATCGATATCAACACAATTGATTTAAGTATATATACTAATTTAGAATATCTTAGTTTAAAAAATGAGCATCTAAAAGTATTGCCTTCTCAAATTGGTACGCTAAAAAATTTAAAAGTATTAGATTTGAGTGGAAATGAGTTTTCTCAACTTCCAATAGAATTTAAAAAACTAAGTAATTTAGAAGAAATATACTTGAATGAAGATAAAAATATTGATTTATATCAAAATATTGAAATATTAAAAGTGTTACCTCACCTCCATATTATTCATTTAGAAAATGACAATTTAAAAAATCTTCCTTCAAATTTTAATGAGTTAAAGCATTTGGAAACGTTATATTTAAATGAAAACAAATTTAAATCTATTCCAAAAGGGATTGAAGGTTTAGATCACTTGCAATATTTGAATTTAGAAAAAAACAAAATTAAAATGGAGGACCAAAATATTCAACCGTTGAACTTTGGACTAAAAATACAATTTTAATATGCAGAACTTATTATCAAACTTTAAAATCACGATCAACCCAAAGTTGTACGTCAAAGATCCTGAAACGTCTGAATTGGGACGCAAAATACTGGAACAAAGCATACTCCTAATCGACGAAATAGGCTTTGAGCACTACACCTTTAAAAAACTGGGCGAACGCATTAATTCCAATGAAAGTTCGATTTATCGCTATTTTGAAAACAAACACAAACTCCTCGTGTATTTGTCGTCGTGGTATTGGACTTGGATCGAATACAACTTGGTATTTGCCACGCAAAACATAACCGATAGCCACCAAAAACTAGAAAAAGCTATTACCATTGTCACACAAAATATTGACGATGACACGAATACCTCACATATTAATGAGGAAGTATTGCACCGCATTATTGTTTCCGAATTCAATAAAACCTTTTTAACCAAAGAAGTCGATGAAGAAAACAAAGAAGGCTTCTTTTTGGTCTATAAAAGTGTGATTAATAGAATAATCGCAATCATTCAAGAAGTGAATCCAGAGTATCAATATGCGAAAAGTTTGGCTTCTTCGGTGGTAGAAGGCGCCTTACACCAGCAATATATTAAATGGCATTTTAAAACCATTACCAGTTTTGAACCCCATAATAATGTATCGGAATTTTATATTGATTTAGTTAAAAAAGTACTAGCATGACACCGTTAAAACGTTTTAAAAAACTTATAGCCTTAGATAAAAAAGATATTTATCAAATCTTTCTCTACGCCATATTTGCGGGAATCATCAGTTTGTCGTTGCCGCTGGGCATTCAATCGATCATTAACTTTATTCAAGCCGGAAAAATTAGCACGTCTTGGATGGTTTTGGTCGTGATTGTGGTATTAGGGGTGAGTTTGGTCGGCATTTTAAAAATCATGCAGTTCCGTATTTCCGAAAACTTGCAGCAAAAAATATTTGTGCGCTCTTCATTCGAATTGGCGTATCGTTTTCCAAAAATCAAACAAAGTGAGTATTACAATCAGTACCCACCCGAATTGGCGAATCGTTTTTTTGATACCTTAAACATTCAAAAAGGGGTTTCAAAATTATTACTAGACAGTTCTACTGCCCTATTGCAAATTTTATTTGGGATTGTATTACTATCGCTGTATCATTCTTTCTTTATTTTCTTCGGAGTGATACTATTAGTGCTGTTGTATTTTATTTATAGAGCCAATTTCGAAATTGGACTTACGACCAGTTTAAAAGAATCGAAATACAAATACAAAGTAGCGCATTGGTTGCAGGAAATTGCTCGCAATCATATTAGTTTTAAAAATGTGCATGCTTTCGAATTTTCTCTAGCAAAAAATGATGCCATTGTCAGCGAATATTTAGGCTACCGAGAAAAACATTTCAAAGTCCTTAAAAAACAATTCATACAATTAATCGGATTCAAGGTGTTACTGACGGCTGGTTTGTTAATCGTAGGAGGCTTGTTGGTTTTAAATCAGCAAATGAATATCGGTCAGTTCGTAGCGGCAGAAATTGTGATTTTATCGATCATTGCGGCAGTGGAAAAATTGTTTTCGGGATTGGAATTGTTTTATGATGTCCTGACTTCTTTAGAAAAAATTGGACAGGTCGTGGACATGGAAATTGAAGAAAACAATGTCAATTCTAAATATTCATTGGGAGAAAATACGTCTTTTAGTATTGAAACCAAAGACTTAACCTATTACTACCCAAATAGCGAACTTCCAACGATTTCGGGGGTAAATCTCAAAATTGAAGCCGGAGACAAAGTGGTCTTAAAAGGAGAAAATGGATCGGGAAAAACTACTTTATTGCGATTGTTGGCGCGCTTGTTCGAACCTAGTTCGGGAACGCTATACATTAACGATACTAACTCCAAATTGCTTTCTTTGGAAGCATACCGTTCTAAAATTGGGTTTATCGCTTTAAACGAAAGTCCGTTTGACGGTACCATTTACGAGAATATTACCAATAATAATCCAGCTATCACTTTAGAACAAGTACATGACGTTTTAGAAAAAGTAAAATTAACAGAGAACATTAAAAACCTTCCCAAAGGATTAGACACGCATTTATTTCCACAGGGAAAACAAATTAATTCTTCTGTGATTCAGAAAATTATGCTTGCGCGATGCATCATTAACAACCCACAAGTACTATTCTTGGAAGATCCAATTGATAAAGCTGATGAAACAACCGCCAAAGCCATTATTGATTTCCTAACGAGTCCAGAGAACAAGTGGACATTAGTTGTCGTGGCGAAGCATCCGTATTGGGAGGAAAAATGTAACAAAACAATTGCACTGGTTTAATTGTTAAACGATAAATGAATTACGATGCTAAATATTACGAACAATAGAATCGAAAAATTAATTGACTTATCGAAATACCAATCGACATTGGTTTTTGCAGATAAAGGTCAATATAAGATCATTAGAAAAATTCTTTTAGCTACGGCTTTACTAGTGGTATTAGGCTTGTTTATGCCGTGGACGCAAAACATTAAAGGAAGCGGCTTTGTCACTACTTTAAAACCCAACCAACGCCCGCAGGAAATTCAAACAGCCATTGCCGGAAGAATTGAAAAATGGTATGTACAGGAAGGCGATTTTGTCAAAAAAGGCGACACTATTTTATTCATCTCTGAAATTAAGGAAGATTATCTTGATCCAAATTTGGTAGAAAATACGGGGAATCAAGTCAAAGCTAAAGAAAGTGCTGTGCAATCTTATGAGCAAAAAGCAAAAGCATTGGACATGCAAATCAGTGCGATTACTAACGAAAAAGGTTTGAAATTTCAACAAGCCAAAAACAAATTACAGCAAGCCTATCTTAAGGTAAAAAGTGATAGTATCGAATTTGAAGCGGCAAAAACACAACTCAAAATCAGTCGAACGCAATACAACCGATCGGTAACACTGAATAAAGAAGGTTTGAAACCAGTATCGGATGTGGAAGAAAAACGAATGAAATTGCAGGATACTGAAGCCAAAATAATTACGTCAGAAAACAAATACATAGCGAGCAAAAATGACGTATTAAACGCAACCATGGAATTAAGCCGAATCAATGCCGAATATTCCGAAAAAAATGCCAAAGCAAGTAGTGACAAACAAACCGCTTTGAGTGCTCAATTTGATACGGAAGCGCAAGTGAACAAGTTAAAAAATCAGTATAAAAATTATCAAATCCGAAATGGCCTGTATTACATCACGGCACCACAAGATGGCTATGTAAATAGAGCCATTCGTTCTGGAATTGGTGAAACCATGAAAGAAGGAACACCAGTTGTGAGTATAATGCCAGCTAATTTTGATATCGCAGTAGAAACGTATATCGATCCTATCGATTTTCCTTTAATCAATAAAGGCGAAAAAATTAGAGTTTGGTTTGACGGCTGGCCCACCATCATTTTTAGTGGGTGGCCTGGGGCTTCCTATGGCACCTATGGCGGTGTTATTGTAGCCAAAGAAAACTTCATCAGTCAAAATGGTAAATACCGTATACTGATTGCGCCAGACGCTGCTGATAAAAAATGGCCGGAACTCTTAAGTATTGGTGCGGGAGCACAAACGTTGGCTTTACTCAATGATGTGCCTATCTGGTTTGAAATTTGGCGTACACTTAATGGTTTTCCACCTAATTTTTATAAAGTTGAAAATGCTAAGAAAGATGAACAAAAAAAATAGTTTTCTGCTTGCTTTGTTTTTACTCGTTTGGTCTGGTTTTTCACAATCCAAAGAATTAACCTATAACGAATTCTTGGGCTATGTCAAAAAGTACCATCCATTAGTCAAACAAGCCAATCTGAATATTACCGAAGCACAAGTACAATTGATGCAAGCTCGAGGTGCCTTTGATCCTAAAATCGAAATAGATTATGACAAAAAGGAATTTAAAGATAAAAATTATTATTCCCTCTTTAATGGAAGTTTTAAAATTCCGACTTGGTATGGCATTGAAATAAAAGGAGCTTTTGACAATAACGAAGGTATTTATGTGAATCCTGAAATGAATACGCCCAACCAAGGATTAACTTCTGTAGGAGTATCAATTCCTATTGGACAAGGTTTATTTGTCAATCAACGAATGGCTGACATTAGAAAAGCAAAACTGGCTCAATCTTTAAATACTGCCGAACGTGATTTACAAGCACTAGAAATTATTTACGAAGCGTCGTTGCGCTATTTTGATTGGAAACGACATTACGACGAAGTAAAACTGTATGAAAACTATTTAAAAAATGCCGAACTTCGCTACAAAGGGGTTAGTAAATTGATTGAACAAGGTGACAAGCCTGCCATAGATAGCATTGAAGCGGGTATAGTCGTTAAAAGTCGAAAACTGAATTTGGAAGATGCCAATTTGAAACTAACAAAATCGCGATTGGCGTTATCGAATTATGTTTGGACAGTAGATGCGATTCCATTAGAGATTTCCGAAACACTTTCACCAGAAAGCAATTTGAAAAATACCATTGAAGAAGTCCTCAATTATAAAAAATTCAATGCTTTTATCGCTGAAAACCATCCCAAAATTCAAGCTTGGAATACTAAAATAAATATGTTAGAAATTGATAGAAAAGTAAAGGCAAATGCATTATTACCCAAAGTAGACTTGAGTTATAATTATTTATCCGAACCAAGTAATTTTAACCAATATCGATTTCAAGATTACAAGCTAGGAGTCAATTTTAGTATGCCGATATTTTTACGAAAAGAACGTGCTGGGTTAAAATTGGCACAACTTAAAATTCAAGATTCAAAATATAGCTTAGAATTTGAGAGCATTCAATTGCAAAACAAAGTCAAAGCACAAGAGCAAGAAATAGTTTCACTAAAAAAGCAATTGGACTATACGAATCGCTTAGTATCCGATTATGACGTAATGCTTAAAGGAGAAGATCGATTATTTGAAATTGGAGAAAGCTCTTTGTTTGTCATCAATTCTAGAGAAAATTCTTTAGTGAGTGCTCAAATCAACAACATTGCAATGGAAAATAGATGGTATACCGCTATTATTAGTTTGTATCAATCGTATGGTAAACCCGAATTGTAATTACCTTTTATAGGATAAAAAAAGACGAAGCAATACTTCGTCTTTTTTTATTAAAAGGATTCGTTATAGATTGAAATTGATGCCCAGTATAATGTTTCTTCCCATATTGGCAATGCCGTCGGCTTTTAATCGGGACAAATGTGACACATAATTTCTATTCAAAAGATTATTCGCATTTAGGGTGGTTTCAAATTTAAAATTTCCGAAAGTAATTTTGCCACCCAATCCAAAATTCAATAAGGTATAATCAAGTGTTTTCGTTTCAAAAGGCGAAATGTTGTTTTGCGCCAATGTGGTTTCAACTGCAGTGTTTATATAACCGTCGGTAACCGTTTTACCTAGTTTAAAATCGGCACGCACGTTGGTATTCCATTTGTTGGCAGGAATTAAAGGCAGGTTGTCACCGTTATCGTTTTCAGCAGTCACACTTTCAAAACTAGACGTCAAATGCAACCAATCGATAGGATGTGGATGAATGTGGATGCCCGCTTCACCACCAAACAATTTGGCATTGTCTTGTACATAATTATAAACATCATTATCGTCTATTACATCGCCAGTGGGTGCGATAAAAATATAATTAGCAATATGGTTATAAAATCCGTTTACAAAGACTTCAAAATGCTCATTCCCATATTCCAAATTCAAATCGGCTTGAATATTTTGTTCGTTTTTAAGGTTTGTATTTCCAATTTCATAACGGTTACTGCCTTCGTGGACTCCGTTAGACGTTAACTCTGCTAAGTTTGGCGCACGAAATCCTGACGCTACATTTACTCGCATCGTTATTTTTTCAGTTAGATTGGTTTTATAGCCCAAGGAAGCATTAAAACTAGTAAACTGCTTGTCAATAGCTTCAAAATAACCTTCCTCTCCTATTACACCGTGGTTTTCGGTAGTGATGGTGCGACTGTCGAAACGAATTCCGGCTTGAATCACGTTTTTATTCCATTCGTAATTGGTGGTGATTAATCCGCCCAAGTCTTTGGTCGTCGCATTCGGAATTAATAATTCTTCGCCCAAATTGTCATTGGTTTGATTCATTCCTTGTACGCCGACAATCGTTTCAAAATTTCCAAACTTCGGAAGGAAATACTTCAAATCATAATTCAACGTTTGCAAATTCATGTCCAATAACGGAACATTCGAATCTTCAAACTCTTTTCTTTTGTTGGAAATGTATCCGAAATCGGCTTCAATTTTCGAATTTTTCAAGAAAAAAGTATTGTGCAAACTCATAATTTGTCCTAAAACGCCTTGACGTGGAAAATCAGGATTTCGTTTGGTGGTTTGATCTCCCACTTCTTCTGGCAAGCCTAAAGCCAGGTTGTTGATGTTGTAACGGAACGTACTCGAGAATTTCGAGTTGGCATAGCCCACACCAATTTTGGCATCGGTTTCTTCAAAACGGGTATTGGTCACACGAGTGCCATCGGCTACTTTATAATCGGCATGTGAATTATAACCACCACGGACTAAAAATTTCCAATTTTCGGAAGAAGATTTTAAACCAAATGAAGTGTTAGAACCCATAGTATTACTAAAGTATTTCTGACTTAAATCAGCCTGATACGTGTTGGCTTTGGCAAACTTCTCAGGATTCAAATACAACACACCACCCAAAGCATCGGAACCATACAATAAAGAGGCAGGCCCTTTGATGATTTCAACACTTTCCACACCACTGTCGCTCAAACCCAATCCGTGCTCTTCGCCAAATTGTTGGTTTTCTAGACGTACACCCTGCGAATAGACCAAGACGCGATTGCCGCTTAAACCTCTAATGACAGGCTTTCCAATAGAAGTTCCAGTAGAAATTTGTGATACTCCTGGAATGGTAGCCAAACCTTCAATTAAGGTAGCCGCTCCTTTTTGTTGTAGGGCTTTAATGGAACTGTGCTCGACTTTCATGACGTTTTGCGATTGCACTTTATTGAATTTAGTAGAAAGGATAACTTCTTCAATATGGTGTGTATGTTCTTCTTCTAAAGTAATATCAAGAACTATTTCTTTATTGATTGCAATTACAGATGATTGTGTGTCAAAATTTGGATGGGAAAAAGAAATGGTAAAATTTCCGCTCGGAAGATTGGTAATACTATATTCTCCTTTTTCATTTGTGGTAGTTTCTTTGTGCAATTCGGGGAAGGAAACCATTACACCTTCAATGGTATTTTTAGTAGGATCTGTAACGGTACCTTTTATAGTATTTTGTGCCGATACAAATATCGAAAACCCTAGAAAAAGGGCTAGTAAAATGTATTTCATGAGATTTTGATTATTGTTAAATAAGAAAACTCCAATTGATTCTTATACAGAATAATTGAATTAAATAATTTAAGCAGTAATCGAAGGTGGTCCACGGGAATTTAAAGCACTACCAGAGAAAAAAATTAATTTTTCACCGTAACCAAACAAACTGATAGTATTGTACTCGATCGAAATAGGAATTTCGAAAGAAATAAAGTCGGTAAACGTAAAATTATTAAAACTGTACTCACAACTAAAACAATGATCAAAATCGGTGTGAGCGTGAGAAATTACAGTATGGGAATGATCGTATTGATGCGCACAATGTTCTGTACTTAATTGTTTCACCAAATGTTCAAATGAATGCACCGATTGGAAGGTTATGGCGAACAATAACGCTCCTAAAAGGGAAAAACTAAATATGTTTATTTTTTTATTCATTTGAAACAAATATAATAACAAAAAACAAATCCGCTCAACAAAATGTTAAACGGATTTTAAATATTATAAAAATGGATAGGTTATACCAATTTGTGCTCCACTAAATATTCTGCAATTTGTACGGCATTGGTTGCAGCTCCTTTACGCAAGTTGTCAGCAACAATCCACATGTTTAAGGTATTCGGCTGACTTTCATCACGACGGATACGGCCTACAAATACGTCATTTTTACCTTCTGCATATAATGGCATTGGGAATGTGAATGTATCGATATTATCTTGTACGGTAATTCCAGAAGTATGGTGTAAAATAGAACGCACTTCATTCACTTCGAAATCATTTTCAAACTCCACATTTACCGCTTCACTATGACCACCCACTACTGGAACACGAACTGCTGTAGCCGTTACAGCTATCGTTCTGTCATCAAGGATTTTTTGAGTTTCTCTAACCAATTTCATTTCTTCTTTGGTATAACCGTTGTCTTCAAAAACATCACATTGCGGAATTAAATTACGGTGAATTGGGTATTTGTACGCCATTTCGCCTTGAATTCCAGCATATTCATTTTCCAATTGTTTAACCGCTTTAACTCCAGTTCCTGTAATCGATTGATAGGTAGAAACAATGACACGTTTGATATCGTATTTTTTATGTAGTGGTGCTAAAGTCATCACCAACTGAATCGTAGAACAGTTCGGATTGGCAATAATCTTATCTTCTTTTGTCAAAACGGAAGCATTAATTTCAGGAACCACTAGTTTTTTAGTCGGATCCATTCTCCATGCAGAAGAATTATCAATAACGGTAGTGCCTGCTGCTGCAAATTTAGGAGCCCATTCTTTAGACGTATCTCCACCTGCCGAAAATATAGCAATATCAGCTTTCATGTCTACAGCTGTTTGCATTCCCACTACTTTATAGGCTTTACCCATATATTCCACTTCCTTCCCTACTGATTTCTCAGAAGCAACAGGAATTAATTCGGTTACAGGAAAATTTCTTTCTGCTAAGACTTTAAGCATAACTTCGCCTACCATTCCGGTAGCACCTACTACGGCTATTTTCATTGTATGGAGTGTGTTTAAATTTTATTTGACAAAAGTAAATAATAATTGTTTTTAAAATACGAGTTAACAAATTTTTACAATATGTTAAAAAATAAAATCATGAAAAAGGAAAAACCGCATCTATCAAGGGGAACATAAACTTATATTTACGAAATGATAACATCAGAAGGTCATCAAATAAACTGTAAACAAATATTTTTGTCAAAAAAATACGAAACACCAACAAACTAAAAAAAATGAAAAAAATGCTTTTTATGTTGTTATGCGTGGGGATGCATAACGTACTGTTTTCACAAACAACACTGGTGAATACTGGTTCCTCTTGGAAATATTTAGACAATGGTTCCAATCAAGGCAATGCTTGGACCGCCACTACAATTAATGAAACCGGTTGGGCACAAGGGAATGCACAACTAGGTTACGGAGACGGAGACGAAACAACCATTGTTAGTTTCGGTGGAAATGCTTCAAATAAGCATATCACCACTTACTTTAGAAAAACCTTTACCATAGCCGATGCTAGTTTGTTTTTAAACTATACACTACGAGTAAAAAGAGACGACGGTGTTGCTGTTTATGTTAATGGTACTGAAGTGTACAGAGATAATTTAGCCGCTGGTGCCTCGTATACTACTTTGGCGTCTTTAGCGAGTGATGATGGTGCAGGTTTTCAAACGGCGACATTACCAATTGGAACTTTCGTAACCGGAAGTAATACAATTGCGGTTGAAATTCATCAAAACGTAGCCAATAGCTCCGACATCAGTTTCGATTTAGAATTACTTGGAAATACTTCTGCTCCGCCATCTCTTACACAAAAACACATTCGTTGGGGAACGACCAAAAATCCATTGGAAGGATTAACCATAGCTTGGACAAATTCAACTGCAGCAACAACTGACCAAATTAAATGGGGATATACTACAGGTTACGAACAAGGAACCACCAATGTTACTTCGAGAGCCGGTTATGCTGCTGCAACCAATAAGTTTTTCAGCTTTACTTTTCCGGGTGTGTTAACTTCAAATGCTACTATCTACTATTCGTTATTTGATTCGGTTTCTGGCAATTGGTCAGCACAAAAAACCTATACTACTTCACCTCCATTGAATACCAATACTTTTTCTTTTGCCGCTGTGGGTGATAGCAGAACAAATGTTGGGGTTTGGAATACGATTGCAACTTTAATCAATAATAGAAATCCTGCATTTGTAGTATTTAACGGAGATATCGTCGATACTGGAAGTTCTAATTCGCAATGGGACGCCTGGTTTGATAATGGAACCAATTTAATTGAAAACAAAATGATACTACACGCACAAGGCAATCACGATGTGGCGGCGGCCTCTTATTATCAGAATATTTTTGATTTACCAAAAAACAATGTTCCTACAACCGAATTGTATTATTCAGTAGAGTATGGAGAAGCTATTTTTATTTGTTTGAATTCAGAAACGCCAGGCGATGCTGCTCAACGCACTTGGTTGCATAATACGTTGATTGCCAATGCAGGTAAAAAATGGAAAATTATATCCTTCCACCGACCTTTCTATACGGTTGGACCGCATGCAGGCGAAATGGACAGCTATTGGAATACTTGGTTTAAAGATTTTGATGATTATGGTGTAGATTTAATTTTAACAGGTCACGATCATTTGTACGAACGATTCAAACCCATCAATAGAAATATAAGCACTACAAATGCAGTAGCCAATTATGGAAGTTTGCCAACCGAAGGCAGATGTCAAGTAGTTTGTGGTGGTGCTGGTGCTCCTTTGTATACGGCAGGAACCTCTTCCCTATTGCAAACTTTTAAATCCGATTATCATTATGTGATGTTTGACGTGACCAACACAACGCTTTGCGGAACGGTTTACGACGATTCGAATACTTCTATAGATAATTTCTGCATCAACAAACCGTATTTAACGACTGACGCTCCTAAAGGCATTTTTTATCCGATAAAATTATATCCAAATCCAGTAAAAGATGTGTTCAAAGTAGAGTATTCTTCTCCAAATACCGGAGACGTAACCATCAGTATTTATGACATAAAAGGAAAACTGGTAGCAACAGAAAAAACTACGAAATCAGCTACTGAGTTTACTTATAGCTATAATGCATCTGCATTAACTGCTGGAGTCTATGCTTTTGAAATTCAAATGGAAAATCAAAAAGATAGTTCAATTTTAATTAAAAAATAGTTCAGTACGATGGATAAAATTCTTGAAAAGTGCATTAGAGTTGGTGTTTTCGGAACGTTTTTAGGTCATGGAATAGTAGCACTTGGTATCAATCCAAAATGGATTCCGTTATTGACTTGTTTCGGATTTAGCGAAAGTCAAGCCATTACTTTAATGCCTTATATTGGAATTGTGGATATTATAGTCGCCATTTTGGTTTTATTCTATCCCATTCGCGCAGTAGTGGGATGGGCCATTTTGTGGGCATTTATGACGGCTTTGAGTCGACCCATTTCAGGAGAATCTATCGTAGAATTTATCGAAAGATCGTCCAACTGGTGCTTACCTCTAGTCCTTCTGATACTATTAGGAGTACCGCAAAAAGCCAAAAGTTGGCTCACCGTTAGAGAATAAAAAAAGGAGGACTTAGGTCCTCCTTTTTATTTATATACAGATTCTTATTTTTTAAGTAAGTCTCTAATTTGAGTCAATAATTCTTCTTGAGAAGGTCCTGCTGGTGCCGCTGGAGCTTCTTCGGCTTTCTTCTTCATTCCATTAAGGCCTTTAACTAATAAGAAAATCACAAATGCAATAACTAAAAAGCTAATGATTGCAGCTAAAAATTTACCATACAGAATTCCTCCATCGGTTTTTAAGCCCGCTAAATCTTCCACTTGTGCAGCCTTAAGCGCTGGATTTAAAAGTGCTGGAGTAATTACATCTCCAACAAGAGAAGTTACAATTCCGCTAAATGCACCTCCAATAATAACCCCTACGGCTAAATCCATTACATTGCCTTTTGCAATAAAATCTTTAAATTCAGAAATCATTCCCATAATCAATTGTTTTTTTTGGTTAGTTTTTATTAATTGAATAGCTAATTTAACATTTTATTTGAAAAATCACTAAAATTTTATTCGCGATAAAAAACGCGTTTTACTCTAGCGGAAATACTAGTCAAAATTTCATAAGGAATAGTATTGGTTGCTTTCGCGATATCGTTTACTGAAGGATCTTTTCCAAAAATGATTACTTCCCCTCCTTCAAAACAATTAATATCGGTTACATCCACCATTAACATGTCCATGCAAATGCTTCCCAAAATAGGTGCTTTTTTATTGTTGACAAGAACATAGCCTACACCACTACCCCATAGCCTTGAAATGCCATCTGCATATCCAATGGGTATTGTAGCCACTTTTGTTTTTCTAGTAGCTATAAATCGACGTACATAGCTAACGCTTTCACCAATTTCAATAGTTCTGATTTGTGAAATGACAGATTTTAACGTCCCAACATGTTCTAATTTACTTTGCTCGTGTGATTCGTTTGAAACACCATACAAACCAATCCCCAAACGAACCATATCGAACTGTGCTCCTGGATAATTACTAATGCCAGAAGTATTGCAAATATGTCGAATAGGATTAATATTCAATCCTTTCATCAAATAAGTCGAATCGTTATCAAAATCGGTTATTTGCTGCAGTGTAAAATCTTTATGCTCAGGAACATCACTAGAAGCTAAATGTGATAATATACTTTTTATCGTTACCCTTTTGGAATGGCTCAAAATCTCAACTAATTCAGGCAGCATTTCGGTATCGAAACCCAAACGATTCATTCCAGTATTAATTTTAATATGAATCGGGTAGTTTTCCAATTTCTTTTCTTCGGCGATTTTCAGAAAAGCTTTTAATCCACGAAAGCTGTAGATTTCAGGTTCTAATCCATATTGAATAATCGATTGAAAACTGGTCATTTCAGGATTCATCACCATAATGGGCAATTCAATTCCCGCTTTACACAATTCTATTCCTTCATCGGCGAAAGCCACACCCAAATAATCTACTTTATGATGGGCTAACAATTTGGCAATTTCATAACTCCCACTTCCGTAACCAAACGCTTTCACCATCACCATTAATTTGGTTTTAGGGTTCAATTTCGATTTGAAATAGTTCAAATTATGACTTATGGCATTTAGATTAATTTCTAGAACTGTCTCGTGTGTTTTTTCTTCTAATAACGAAACAATATTTTCAAATTCAAATTGACGTGAACCTTTAATTAATATTGTTTCATTGGCAAAATTCAAGTCTTCAAAGGCTTTAATAAAATCCTCTGTAGTTTGGAATGAAACCGCATTAAGGAATTTATTTTTAAACTTCGATACCGTTTCACCGATACAAAAAACACGATTGATTTTATGAGAAATAATCAATTGAGAAACTCTCGAATACAGCTCTTCATCCGACAATCCCGACTGAAAAATATCGGATAAAATCAGTGCCCTTTTTTTATGTTGATTTTGATTTTCAAGAAAGTCTAATGCAATCTTAAGTGATTGAAAATCGGAACTATAGCTATCATCAATTAAAGTACAATTATTACTTCCGTTTTTGACTTTTAATCGCATCTCTACAGGATACAATTCAGCAATTCTTTCTTGAATGGTTTCTTGACTGTACTTTAAATATAGAAGTGTTAAAACACAGTGCATAACATTTTCAAGTGAGGCTTCGTCCGTAAACGGAATGTTCACTTTAAAACACAACTGATTGTAAGTGATATTTAACTCCGAATAATCTTCATACGTATTTTTTTGAAAGAAAACATCGGCATTTCGATCTTGCGTACTCCAAGTAAAGGTTTTGATATTTTTATTCAGAAAAGCTTCAATTGTCTTGTTTTTATTCAGAATTAAGACCTCAACTTCTGTAAACAATCGTAATTTTTCCTTTATTTTTTGAGAAATATTATCAAATCCTTCGTCGTGAGCAGAACCTATATTCGTTAAAATACCAATGGTCGGCTTGATAATTTGCTGCAAATGAGACATTTCACCAACAGTAGAAATACCCGCTTCAAAAATTCCGAAATTGTGATGTTCGTTAATTCCAATCACAGATAAAGGCACACCTACTTGGGAGTTATAACTTTTGGGACTTCTAATGACATTATAATCGGGTGCTAAAAGAAAATTTAGCCATTCTTTGACAATGGTTTTACCGTTGCTTCCGGTAATTCCAATCACAGGGAAATGAAACAGACTTCGATAATAGCTAGCAAAATCCTGAAGTGCTTTCAAAGTATCTTCAACTAAAAGAAAATTGGCTTTACTTTCTAATTCCTGAGGAACATGATTGACCACAAAATAACGAATCCCTTTATTTATAAGCTCTTCGATATATATATGGGCATCATGATTAGGACCAACAAGTGCAAAAAACAATGTTTTTTCGTTGTTCTGGGAAGAACGACTGTCGATAGAAATCGTATTTATCGTCTCCGAAACAGTGTCAAAATTAATATCAGCCTGAATGCTTGCTATAATGTCTTTTAGTAAAACACTCATTATAAATCGTTGTGTTGTGTGTTGGTTTTGATTATTTCTTCATCAATCACATCCATATTGTTACGCATGGCATTAAAGTAGGCAGCACGACTTAGTGGTTCGTATTCTTCTGTTTCTCCTAACAAAACCAAACTATCACTATCGGCTTTTCTAAAACTATAATGCGCTAAATTTCCGGTGCGAGTGCAAACCGCATGCACTTTAGTTACATATTCGGCAGTTGCCATTAAAGCTGGCATGGGTCCGAAAGGATTTCCTTTAAAATCCATATCCAATCCCGCCACAATTACGCGAATTCCAGAATTGGCTAAATCATTACAAACGGAAATAATCTCATCGTCAAAAAACTGCGCTTCATCAATTCCTACTACCTCGCAACCTTGTGCAAGAATTCTAATATTGGCCGCCGCCGGAACGGGTGTAGAACGAATCTCATTTTTATTATGAGAAACCACCATTTCTTCATCATAACGAGTATCGACCGATGGCTTAAAAATTTCCACTTTTTGTTTGGCGAATTGAGCACGTTTTAATCGGCGAATTAATTCTTCGGTTTTGCCCGAAAACATAGAACCGCAGATGACTTCAATCCACCCAAATTGTTCTTTATGATTTACTGTATTTTCAAGAAACATTTTTTATTTTTATGACGATAAAAATGAATAGTTTTTATTACTTTGTAACATAACAAAAATAGTATAAAAGAAATTTGTTCTTCCACTATAATTTAAATTTATTAATAATTTTAGAATAAATTCAACTAAAAAAACAAAACAAACCGATGAAAAAGAAGTTAGAAGCCGAATTAATGAGTATTGCACACCGAATTTTAAAACTTAAAAACAAGGAAGATGTTCGTGAATTACATCACGAAACGCAAAAATTATACGAAAAGCTATCTGTTTTATTGTTTGTTGAAGAAAATTTTGATGAAGTAAAACCAACCATTGGTTTACATGATATTGAAGTGAAATTAGAACACGCTTTCGATTTTGACGAAAAGATTGTTGTGGCCGAACTGAAGGAAGAAGAGGAAGAAGTTAAAATAGTTGAAAAAGCGGAAGTCAAAAAGGAAGAAAAAATAATCAAGACCGAAGCAAAGCCTATTGAAACGCCTAAAGAAGCAGTAAAAGTTGCCGAAGCTCTTCCAGAACAAGTTTTGGAAGAAGTCAAAAAAGAAGAGCCTATTATTGCGATTCCAACTCCTGATAAAAAACAAATTTCTTTCGACGATATCCTGAATACCATTCAACCTGAACCTGTATTTGACCGTGTTTCGGAGGTAAAAAAAGAAGAAATTATTCCGACACCAATTACCAAAATTATTGAAGATAAAATCGAGGAAACTCCAAAAGAAAAAGTAGCATTAACCACCGAATTTGTTCCGGATTTTACAGAAATTGCTTTTGAAAAAGTAAGTGAAAAACCAGCTGCAAATTTGAATGATAAAATGACCAAAAGTTCGGGTTTGACCTTGAACGACAGGGTGGCGTTTGAAAAAAATCTTTTTGATGGAAGCACTGAGGATTTGAATAGAGTAATCTCTCAAATTGCCACGTTCGACAATTTTGAAGATGCCAAGAATTTTATTGATGAAATGGTAAAACCTGATTATAACGAATGGGAAGGAAAAGAAGAATTTGCTTCTCGTTTTATGGAATTTGTGGAAAGTAAATTTGCATAAATGGGAAAGTTATACCTCGTCCCTACTCCTATTGGAAATCTAGAAGATATGACCTTTCGCGCTATAAAAGTGTTGAAAGAAGTTGATTTAATTTTAGCGGAAGACACTCGAACTAGTGGGAAATTATTAAAGCATTTCGAAATTGCTACACACATGCATAGCCATCATATGCATAACGAACACAAGACCGTTGAAAACATCATCAAACGCATTCAAGCGGGAGAAAATATTGCACTGATTTCCGATGCAGGAACCCCTGCTATTTCCGATCCTGGTTTTTTACTTACCAGAGCTTGTGTAGAAAACAATATTGAAGTCGATTGTTTACCAGGAGCTACTGCCTTTGTACCGGCTTTAGTCAATAGCGGCTTACCGAATGATAAATTTGTTTTTGAAGGTTTTTTACCGGATAAAAAAGGGCGTCAAACGCGTTATTTGGCTTTAGCTGAAGAAACACGAACGATGATCCTATATGTTTCGCCTCATAAATTGGTTAAAACGTTAGCAGAATTCATCCAATATTTTGGAGCCGACCGACAAGTTTCCGTTTCTAGAGAATTGTCTAAGTTGCACGAAGAAACCGTTCGCGGTACTGCAGAAGAAGTCTTGAGACACTTTGAAGCCAAACCACCTAAAGGAGAAATTGTTGTATGTGTGGCAGGAAAAACAATATCCAAAGAAAAAAGAAAAGACGATGAATAATATCACCCTTTTTATAGAAAAATTAAAAAACAATACTGGATTTATCAGCTTTCCAGAAACCATTGCTGTTATAGACGAAAACTACCATTTCGCGCCTACTGCATTCAAAAATGGCAATCAACACAACGGAATTGGAGAAAACAATGGCTCCTGTAAAATATTTGCTTTTGCACAATTACATCAGTTGAACCAAGAGGAAACGCTGCGTTTATTTGGTAATTATTATCTAGATGTTATCAATACTCCTAAGGCTGAGGACCATCAAAACATTCGCAACTTTATGCAATTCGGTTGGAATGGAATTGCATTTGATGGAGACGCTTTAGCATTAATTTAGTTCCAAATTCACGAATTCGAACGATTTCCCACTAAACAATCCTTTATCAGAAAGTTTTAAGTCTGGAATTACCAATAAGGCCATAAACGATAAGGTCATAAAAGGTGCTTTTAATGGGCTTCCTAAACTTTTAGCCATTTCATCTATTTCCTGATACAATCGTCCTGCTTCCCAACCATCTTGATCACTCATAATTCCGGCAACAGGTAAAGCTAAGGATTTAGCTTCTGAGCCATTTACAGCACAAACGCCACCTCTATTTTCAATTAACAAATTAACTGCTTTGCAAATTTCTTCGTCAGAAGTTCCCACTACTACAATATTGTGACAATCGTGTGCAACCGAACTCGCAATAGCACCTTGTTTTAATCCGAAGTTTTTGATAAAAGCAATTGCTGGTTTTTCATTACGATAGCGATTCACCACTGCCATTTTTAACACATCATTAGCCACATCAGAAACTAATTTTCCGTTTTGAATCATCGACTTACAATGTATTTCATTGGTGATCAATTGTCCTTCCAAAGCTTCAATCACTCGAATGGTTTCCGCTTTACTGACTACTTCGAAATCCGCTACATCTTTCTTTTCAATATTGAAATTATTAGGGGTTTCAAAAGCCACTTTTTCAACAAAAGAAATGCCATTTTCAGCGACTAAATTTCCATTGATAAACGTTTTTTGAACTTTAAAATGCACTAAATCTTCCACCACAATAAAATCGGCAGCATCATTCACTTGCAGCAATCCTACATTCATATTATAATGATGCACTGGATTAACACAGGCTACTTGCAAGACTTTAAACAAATCCATTCCTTTGGCAACAGCTCTGGTGCACAACGCATTGATATGACTTACAATTAAATCATCCGGGTGTTTGTCATCCGAACAAAACATCATGTTTTCGAAATTATCAGGAAGCAAATCGACTAAAGCGTCAAAATTTTTAGCTGCACTTCCTTCACGAATAATCACTTTCATCCCTAAAGATAGTTTTTCTTTGGCTTCCTCATAAGTGAAACACTCATGGTCGGTCGTAATTCCCGCAGCAATATATTTTTTAATCGGCTCTCCTCTTAGTCCTGGTGCATGACCATCGACGGGTTTGTTAAAATGCTTCGCCCAGGCAATTTTCTTCATTACTTCTTCATCCTCAAACAAAACGCCTGGATAGTTCATCATTTCTGCCAAATAATGAATATCTGGAGAGGCTAATAATTCTTTAATTCCGTCCGAATCAATTACTGCACCAGCCGTTTCGAAGGAAGTTGCCGGCACACAAGAAGGTGCTCCAAAATGGAATTTCAACGGAACTTGTTTGCTATTTTCAATCATGTAATAGACACCCTCTTTTCCCAATACATTAGCAATTTCATGTGGATCTGAAATCGTTCCAACAGTACCATGTAAAACTGCTAGCCTTGCAAATTCAGAAGGAACCAACATAGAGCTTTCAATATGAATGTGAGCATCAATAAATCCAGGAAGAATAAAGGTTTTTACTTCGTGTTCTTTTTCAATAATACTGGTAATTTTTCCGTTTGCTACGGTAATTTCACCTGAATAAATGCGTTGGTTCGCTATATCTACAATTTGTCCTTGAATTTGCATAATCGAATTTAAATTAATGGGATTCAAAAGTAGTTATTTTTATTTGTTGAATTTGGAAATACTATCGATTATACATCAATTTTATTTAACTTTGAAATCTAAGACAATTCTACTCCTTTAAATTAAAATTTATGCGTTGGACATTAAAATCAAAGCCAGAAAAACAAAAAATTCAAGCCTTACAAAATGACTTACAAGTCGATGAAATCATTGCTACTTTACTCCTTCAACGAGGTATCGAAACGTTTGAGCAAGCCAAATCCTTCTTCCGCCCTACTTTAGATGATTTGCATAATCCGTATTTAATGAAAGATATGGACAAGGCTGTAAATCGAATTGAAAAAGCGATTTCAAACGAAGAAAACATTCTCATTTTTGGTGATTATGATGTGGATGGCACTACTGCCGTTTCATTACTCAGCAGTTACCTAAAAAGTTATTATCCTAACGTTGCAACCTACATTCCAGATCGCTATGACGAAGGCTACGGCATTTCTTTCAAAGGCATTGATTATGCTGAAGATAACGGAATTACTTTAATTATTGCCCTCGATTGTGGCATAAAATCTATAGAGCACATTGATTATGCCAATCAAAAAGGAATCGATTTTATCATTTGTGACCACCATCGCCCTGGAGATACTTTACCCAATGCGATTGCGGTTTTAGACCCAAAACGTTCCGATTGTAACTATCCCTATAAAGAATTGTGTGGTTGTGGTGTGGGTTTTAAGTTAATTCAAGCCTTAGCCAAAAACAGAAACCAAACAATTGCCGACTTGATTCCGTATTTGGATTTGGTTGCCACTGCTATCGCTGCAGATATTGTTCCCATCACTGGTGAAAATCGTGTATTGGCAAAGTTTGGATTGGAAGTCATCAATTCCAGTCCGCGTCCCGGAATAAAAGCCTTAATTCAAAACATCAAAAAGAAAATCTTAACCATTACGGATGTCGTTTTTATCATTGCTCCGCGAATTAATGCCGCAGGAAGAATTAAGCACGGAAATGAAGCAGTAGCGTTACTGACAGAATTTGATTTGCAACAAGCCGAACTGTTTGCTTCGGAAATTGAACAACACAATGCCGATAGAAAAGATTTAGACAAACAAATCACCAAAGAAGCCTTATTACAAATTGAAAACAACAACGAAATCGAACGTTTCACAACCGTTGTATACCAAGAGGATTGGCACAAAGGCGTGATTGGAATTGTAGCATCGCGATTGATTGAAACCTACTATCGACCAACATTGGTTTTTACTAAAAGTGGTGATAAATTGGCCGCATCGGCACGTTCTGTAAAAGATTTTGATGTCTATAATGCTTTGGAAGCAAGTTCCGAATATTTAGAACAATTCGGCGGACATATGTATGCCGCTGGAATGACATTGAAAGAAGAAAATTATCAAGCTTTTAAAAATAAATTTGAAGAAGTGGTCCATAAAACCATTCATCCAGATTTATTAATTCCAGAAATTTCGGTTGATGCAGAAATTGACTTATCCGATATTAATGAAAGAATGATGCGCATTTTAAAACAATTTGAGCCTTTTGGTCCCGAAAATATGACTCCGCTTTTTTTGAGTACGAAATTAAATGATACAGGTTACCCCAAAACATTAGGGAATGACAATGAGCATTTAAAATTATTTGTAAAACAATCAGATTCTGAAGGATTTGGCGCTATCGGATTTGGTTTAGGTAAAAAAATAAGTATTGCAAAAGATAGAAAATCATTTGATGCCATCTACTCTATTGAAGAAAACGAATGGAATGGAACGGTAAGTTTACAATTACAATTACGTGATATAAAATAATGAAGCAAAAAAAAGACCCTTACTCCTCTTTAAAAATAAAAGAATTCCAATGGTTTCTTCTCATGCGATTGGGAATGGTATTGGCATGGTCCATGCAGTTTGTATTGATTGAATGGGAAGTCTATCGTCTCACCAAAGACCCCTTATCTTTAGGATTAATAGGGTTAATGGAAGTGATTCCAGCCATAACCATGGCCTTATTTGCTGGGCATATCGTCGATCAGAACGAAAAGAAATCGATGCTGATCAAATGCCTTATCGGATTGCTATTCGTAAGTATTTTATTATGTGTATTGGTGAAACCTGAAATCACGGCAACCTTATCAAAAAACACCACTTTATATGCTATTTATGCACTGGTATTTTTAGGCGGAATTATTCGTGCTTTTATCATTCCTTCTGTTTTTAGTTTATTAGGATTAATAGTTCCGAATGCCGACAAACCGAATGCAGCAGCTTGGAGTAGTTCGACTTGGCAGGT
Organism: Flavobacterium amnicola; assembly: GCF_004122165.1. Lineage (GTDB taxonomy): Bacteria > Bacteroidota > Bacteroidia > Flavobacteriales > Flavobacteriaceae > Flavobacterium > Flavobacterium amnicola. Next base: position 41,655 of record NZ_SBKO01000002.1, on the reverse strand, counting down.
AGCTGCAGTATTTGGACCTGCATTAGCTGGTTTTACTATTGGTTGGATGGGTGTTTTTGGCTCGATGGTTTTGGTGGTCGTAAGTATTTTATTGGCCTTTTTTGCAGTGACAAGAATTGCAGCAAAACCTATTATGAATCCGAAATTAGGCGAACCTATCTTTACCAGCTTAAAAGAAGGCATCACCTTTGTCTTCCAAAATAAAACCGTTTTGAATGCCCTTTCTTTGGACATGTTTGCCGTATTATTTGGCGGTGCTGTTGCCCTACTCCCTATTTTTGCTACCGATATTCTTAAAGTGGGTTCAGAAGGATTCGGAATTTTAAGAGCGGCTCCTGCTGTTGGTGGATTGCTCACGATGTTGGCTGCCACACAATTCGATTTGAATCACAATGCTGGAAAAAAACTTTTAGTTGCCGTTTTTGGCTTTGGAATTTGTATTATTATTTTCGGTCTATCCACAAATTTTTGGATTTCAGTCATAGCTTTATTCTTAAGTGGTGTTACTGATGGCATTTCGGTAGTAATTCGTTCTACCATTTTACAGTTATACACCCCAGATTACATGCGCGGTCGTGTCTCTTCTGTGAATTCAATATTTGTTGGTTCTTCTAACGAATTAGGCGCTTTTGAAAGTGGCTTTACTTCCAAACTTATGGGAGTAGTTCCAGCGGTAGTTTTTGGTGGAATAATGACCTTAGTGGTGGTTGGAACCACAGCAGTAGTTTCTCCTGAATTTAGAGATTTAGATGTTGACAATAAGGGATAAGTAGTAAGTCATAAGCTATAAGGGGTTAGTTTATAAATACATATTATTCATTTCCCTTTTTCTCTTTCCTCATTACGAATAACTAAAAATTGAGCCAAAAAAGCTACCTTTGTGTTTTGCCAAAAAACTATGCAGAATTCAGAAGATTTTATTGAAATCATTGGTGCTCGTGCACACAATCTTAAAAATATAGATGTTAAAATTCCTCGTGAAAAACTAGTGGTAATTACTGGTTTGTCTGGATCTGGGAAATCATCTTTAGCCTTCGACACCATTTATGCCGAAGGTCAACGTCGCTATATCGAAACTTTTTCCGCATATGCTCGTCAATTTTTGGGTGGATTGGAGCGACCTGATGTGGATAAAATCGACGGACTTTCCCCTGTCATCGCCATCGAACAAAAAACGACAAGTAAAAGTCCACGCTCGACCGTTGGTACTATTACTGAAATATATGATTTTTTACGTTTGTTATTTGCAAGAGCCGGTGATGCCTATAGTTACAACACTGGTGAGAAAATGGTTTCCTATTCCGATGAGCAAATCAAAGATTTAATTTCGCTAGATTTTAAAGGAAAACGCATTAATATTTTAGCACCAATTATCCGAGCACGTAAAGGACATTATGCCGAACTATTCCAACAAATAACCAAACAAGGCTTTTTGAAAGTACGCGTTAATGGTGAAGTACAAGATATTTTACCAGGCATGAAACTCGATCGATACAAAACACATGATATCGAAATTGTTATTGATCGATTGGTAATTGATGATAGCTTGGATAATGAAAAGCGACTTAATGAAAGCATTAAAACTGCGATGTACCATGGTGAAAACGTATTGATGATTTTAGATCAAGACACCAATGAAATTCGTTTTTTTAGTCGAAACTTAATGTGTCCGAGTACTGGTATTTCTTATCCAAATCCTGAACCCAATTTATTTTCTTTCAACTCCCCAAAAGGCGCTTGTGAACATTGTAAAGGCCTAGGAATTGTGAATGAAATCAACATCAAAAAGATAATTCCAAATCCGAAATTGTCTATTAAAAATGGTGGATTGGTGCCTATTGGCGAATACAAATCGAGTTGGATTTTCAAACAGTTAGAAATTATTGGAGAAAAATTCAATTTTAAACTGACTGATGCTGTTGAAACCATTTCAGAAGAGGCCATGGAGATGATTTTAAACGGAGGTAACGAAAAATTTTCGATTAATTCGAAAACAGCAGGTGTTACCAAAGAATATAAAATTGAGTTTGAAGGAATTTCCAACTTCATCAAATCGCAGCACGACGAATCCGAGTCAACTTCTATCAAACGCTGGGCAAAAGAATTCATGGATGAAGTCAATTGCCCTGAATGTGAAGGATCTCGATTAAAAAAAGAAGCCCTTTATTTCAAAATCAACAATAAAAATATTGCCGAATTATCCAATATGGATATTTCCGAACTAACCGAATGGTTTGCTAATATCGAAACCAAACTATCCGAAAAACAAAAAGCAATTGCTTCCGAGGTTTTAAAAGAAATTAAAGCCCGTTTGCAGTTTTTAATGGATGTAGGATTGAATTATTTATCCTTAAGCCGTAATTCGAAATCACTATCGGGTGGCGAAGCGCAACGCATTCGTTTGGCCACTCAAATTGGTTCGCAATTGGTTGGGGTACTCTATATTTTAGACGAGCCTAGTATTGGTCTACACCAAAGAGATAACGAAAAGCTAATCCATTCGTTGGAACAACTTCGCGACATTGGTAACTCCGTTTTGGTTGTCGAACATGACAAAGACATGATAGAGCGTGCCGATTATGTGATTGATATTGGTCCAAAAGCCGGTAAGTATGGTGGGCAAATTATTAGCGAAGGAACTCCTAAAGCATTACTTCAGGAAAAAACCACTACAGCTCAGTATATGAGTGGTATAATGAAAATTGAAGTACCTAAAAAACGTCGAAAAGGCAATGGAAAATCTTTAAAACTAACCGGAGCTTCTGGGAATAATTTAAAAAATGTTTCCATCGAATTGCCTTTGGGTCAGTTGATTTGTGTGACCGGTGTTTCGGGTTCTGGAAAATCAACTTTGATTAACGAAACCCTATACCCTATTTTAAACGAACATTTTTTCAACGCCGTAAAAAAACCACAACCCTATAAAAAAATTGAAGGTTTAGAGCATATTGACAAAGTTATTGATATTGATCAAAGTCCAATTGGGCGTACTCCACGTTCGAATCCGGCAACCTACACTGAAGTCTTTACCGAAATTAGAAGTTTATACACGCAAACACCAGAAGCGATGATTCGCGGATACAAAGCCGGTCGATTTAGCTTCAATGTGAAAGGCGGCCGTTGTGAAACCTGCGAAGGAAGTGGCGTTCGTACCATTGAAATGAGTTTCTTACCTGATGTGTATGTCGAATGCGAAAGCTGTCAAGGCAAGCGTTTCAACAGAGAAACTTTGGAAATTCGTTACAAAGGAAAATCCATTTCAGATGTGTTGAACATGACCGTAGATGAAGCAGTGCCTTTCTTTGAAAATATTCCGAAAATCTATCGCAAAATAAAAACCATTCAAGATGTTGGATTGGGTTATATCACCCTTGGCCAACAAAGCACTACGCTTTCCGGCGGTGAAGCACAACGTATAAAATTGGCTACCGAATTATCCAAAAAAGATACTGGTAATACCTTTTACATCATGGACGAACCCACTACAGGTTTGCATTTTGAGGATATCCGAGTATTGATGGATGTAATTCATAAGTTGGTCGACAAAGGAAATTCGATACTTATTATCGAACACAACATGGACGTAATTAAGCTTGCCGATTATATTATTGACATCGGTATGGAAGGCGGAAAAGGCGGTGGTGAAGTCATTGCCAAAGGCACTCCCGAAGAAATTGCAAAAAATAAAAAGAGCTATACTGCGCAGTTTCTAAAAAAAGAATTACTTTAGACGGCTGATTTTTCAGGTGCCTTCGTGAGCCTCAGGCACCAAAATGAAAACTCAAAAAAAATATAGATAATAACGATGAGCAAAATAATTAGATGCTCGAAATGACAAGAAAATGAAAGAAGATTTTTTAAATGAAGATGAAAAAATTCACGATAAGTTAAAACAAAAAACTTGGAACGAGATTCGCACGAACGATTCTTGGGCAATATTTAAAATCATGTCCGAATTTGTTAACGGATACGAAAGCATGGCTAGAATTGGTCCTTGTGTTTCTATATTTGGATCGGCAAGAACCAAACCAGACGATAAATATTACCTTTTGGCAGAGAGTATTGCTTACAAAATCAGTAAAGCGGGTTATGGTGTGATTACTGGTGGTGGTCCTGGAATTATGGAAGCCGGAAATAAAGGAGCACATCGTGGCGAAGGAACTTCCGTAGGATTAAACATTGAATTGCCTTTTGAACAACATTTCAATCCGTATATTGACAAAGACAAAAACCTAAATTTCGATTATTTCTTTGTCCGTAAAGTAATGTTTGTTAAATATTCACAAGGATTTGTAGTAATGCCGGGTGGATTTGGTACGCTAGACGAATTGTTTGAAGCGATTACTTTAATTCAAACCAAAAAAATTGGCAAATTCCCTATTATTCTAGTGGGAAGTCAATTCTGGAAAGGTTTAATTGATTGGGTAAAAGAAATCATGATCAACCAAGAAAAAACCGTTAGCCCTGGTGATATGGATTTAATTCAAATCGTTGATACCGAAGACGAAGTGGTAGCGGCGTTAGATAATTTCTATAAAAAATACAATTTATCTCCAAACTTCTAATAGCAAAACCTTCAGTAAAACTGGAGGTTTTTTTATAACTAAAAAGAAATACATAAAATATTATCTTTAAAATTTGCGAAACCGAAAAGTTGCATATATATTTGCAACTGATTAGTTGCTTAATAAAAAATAAAATGAGAAGAGATGTTTTTCAAGCCATTGCAGATCCAACAAGAAGAGCAATTATTTCTTTAATTGCTATACAAGCAATGACACCAAATACAATTGCTGAAAATTTCAACACTTCCCGACAAGCGATTTCAAAGCATCTGAAAATTTTAACCGAATGTGATTTGGTCAAACAAGAACAACTCGGCAGAGAAATATACTATTCGCTTGAAATAGAAAAAATGAAAGAAATTGATAAATGGTTAGAACAATATAGAAAAATTTGGGAAACTCGTTTTAACCAACTTGATAAGGTATTAACAACACTTAAAAAACTAAAAAATGAAGACTAATTTATTATTTGATTTTCTTGTAAATAAGGAAAACAAAACCATTACAATTCACAAAGAATTTGAGGCTGGTATTCAACTAGTTTGGGACGCTTGGACAAAACCAGAAATTCTCGACCAGTGGTGGGCGCCACTACCCTACAAAAACGAAACCATTTCAATGAATTTCGAAAATGGAGGTACATGGTTTTATGCTATGATAAGTCCAGAAAATGAAAAACATTATTGCAAAGCGAATTATAAAAAAATCGAAAACTTAAACTCATTTTCATACAAAGACGCATTTTGCAATGAAAACGGTGAAGATATGACAGAAATGCCAAGCATGAATTGGACAACTCGTTTTTCTGAAAACAATTCTATTTCAAAAGTTCAAGTAATACTAAATTTTGAAACCGTTGAAGCCTTAGAAAACATCATCCAAATGGGATTAAAAGAAGGCTTCACTATGGCAATAAACCAATTAGAAGATTTATTAACGCAACTAAATAACTAAAAAATGAAAACTAATTTGCAATTCGATTTTACGGTAGATAAATCTGCCCAAAAAGTGTATATCACTAGAGAATTTGATGCCGAACTTCCGTTAGTTTGGGATGCTTTTACCAAAGCTGAATTATTAGATCAATGGGTGGCACCAAAACCTTGGTCATCTAAAACAAAATATATGAATTTTGAAGTGGGTGGAAAACGATTTTATGCCATGGTCAGTCCCGAAGGATTAGAACGTTGGTCAATTCAAGAGTATACTTCTATTACGCCAAAAACCAATTTTAAAATGCACAATGCATTTGCCGACCAAAATGAAAACCCAGAATTACCAGGTTCTAATTGGGACTATAATTTTAGTGAACAAAATGGTATCACAAAAGTACATATCAGCATCTACAACGAATCGCTTGAACGATTAGAAAGAATGATAGAAATGGGCTTTAAAGAAGGCTTTACCATGTCAATTGAAAACTTAGAAAAATTATTGGTAACTTTAATAAAATAATACTATGAAAAAGTATACACTTATTTTTTTGACAGTATTAACGAGCGTTACTTTACTGAGTTGTACAAATTCTCAACAGAATTCAACCAAAAACAGTGAAAAGGATACTATTTCTAATCAAAATTCAACTAAAAAGACAGATATGATAGCTCAAAAAATAACCCCTTGTTTATGGGTAGACAAAGATGCGAAGGCTGTTGTGAATTATTACCTTTCTATTTTCAAGGACGGTAAACTGAAAGAATATAACCAGTACGACAACCCTCCGGAAGCAAAAGCACAAGGTGGTTTAGACACCTTTGAAACGGCTGTTATGGAAATTAATGGTATGGAATTTAGCATTTTAGCAGCCGGTCCGTATTTTAAGTTTAATGAATCTATATCCTTTGTTATTAATTGCAAAGATCAAGCGGAAGTCGATTATTATTGGAATGCCTTGACGGAAAACGGTGGTACTGAAGGATCTTGTGGCTGGTGTAAAGACAAGTATGGATTATCTTGGCAGGTTGTTCCCGTTGAATATTTTGACCTAATCAACAGCAAGGATGTTGCTGTGAGAGAAAAAGCGATGCGAAATACGATGAAACAAAAAAAAATAATACTTTCCGAACTTAAATAACCTTAAAACAATCTGTCAAGCATCTGAAAAATGAAGATCGAAGAGCAAATCAGGACGTATATTGCCAGTCAAACAGATTCCAAACGGAATGAATTAGAAGAATTACATCAATTTATTTTGAAAATAATGCCAGACTGTCAATTATGGTTTTTGGATGGTAAAGATGCGAATGGCAAAATAGTATCCAATCCCAATATTGGTTATGGATTGTACACCATTACCTATAAAGATGGAAAATCTAGGGATTTTTATCAAATTGGTTTGAGCGGAAATACAACTGGAATTTCGGTTTATATCATGGGCATCGAAGATAAAACCTATTTACCACAAAATTTTGGAAATGAAATTGGTAAAGCGAGTGTAACGGGTTATTGCATCAAGTTTAAAACGATAAAAGACATCAATTTACATACACTGGAAGCGGCAATTCGATTTGGTATTGCAAGTACAACTTTAAAATAATCTAAATTATAATGAACGCGTTACAATTGTAACGCGTTCATTAATAATAACCAAACCAAATTTATTCATTAACAAACTATTTAATAGATGCATGATAACATAAAAGGTTGCGTTGAATTAATAAAAAAAGCGTCCCGAATTTAGGACGCTTTTTATATGATGAATTTAGAACAGATTGCTTCGCTTCGCTCGCAATGACTATCCTAAAACTTCTTTTACTTTTTTACCGATTTCTGCAGGAGAATCAACTACGTGAATTCCGTTTTCTCTCATGATGCGTTTTTTAGCTTCAGCTGTATCATCAGCACCACCAACAATAGCACCAGCGTGCCCCATTGTTCTTCCTTTTGGTGCAGTTTCACCAGCAATAAAACCAACAACTGGTTTACGGTTACCATCGGCTTTAATCCATTTAGCAGCATCTGCTTCTAATTGACCACCAATTTCACCAATCATAATGATACATTCTGTTTCAGGATCGTTCATTAACAATTCTACTGCTTCTTTAGTAGTAGTTCCAATAATTGGATCTCCACCAATACCAATTGCAGTTGTAATTCCGAAACCTTGACGTACTACTTGATCCGCAGCTTCGTAGGTTAAAGTTCCTGATTTAGAAACAATTCCAACTTTTCCTTTTTTGAAAACGAAACCTGGCATGATACCAACTTTAGCTTCTTCTGGAGTAATTACTCCTGGACAGTTAGGACCAACTAAACGACAATCTTTTCCTTGGATGAAATCGTACGCTTTAATCATATCTGCCACTGGAATACCTTCAGTAATACAAATGATTACTTTGATTCCTGCGTCAGCAGCTTCCATAATCGCATCAGCTGCAAAAGCTGGCGGTACAAAAATGATAGAAGTATCGGCACCTGCTTGATCTACAGCATCTTTTACTGTATTAAATACTGGACGATCTAAGTGAGAAGTTCCTCCTTTTCCTGGAGTTACACCACCAACAACGTTGGTTCCGTATTCAATCATTTGTGAAGCATGGAAAGTTCCTTCGCTTCCTGTAAAACCTTGAACGATTATTTTTGAATTTTTATTGACTAAAACACTCATAGTATTTGTTTGTTATGTTTAATTTTTAGTGATGCAAAAGTATTAAAAAGTGTTCAGTATTCAGTAACTAGGATCCAGTTTTTTTGAATAAAACACCATTAAAATTTTAAAATTAATTCAATTGGCTCATTTGATACCCACGATACAATTTACCGTCTTTCAACTCCCAAATGACAATAAAATTGGCCAAAACCATTTCTTCTCTAGGGTTTTCGATAGTTTTAACATAGTGAATATAACGTACTGTAACCACTCCATCCTCTTCTAAAAGATGATTAATATAGACACGGGAAGACTCGTATGCCTTTTTTAATTCATCGGCAAGATTTAGCATTTCTTCTTTGTTCATGCGAAGAAACCCTTTACTACTGTGCCAATCTAAAGAAATATCAGGATGTAGGAAATTATCCAACAATTGACTATCTCTCAGTGCATCCGATTTATATAAATTCTTTACAATCTCTTTAGCCTTCATTTTGGTTCAGTTTATTAAGTATTTCGGGTAGTCTTTTAAGATTTGCTAATTGTTTCAATTTTTCACGAGATTCTTCTACTGGTGTTCCAAAGTAAGTTTTACCCCCATCAATCGATTTGGTTACACCTGTTTGTCCCATTACCACAGCTTTCGAACCAATTTTGATTCCACTGGTAGTTCCCACTTGTCCCCACAACGTAACCTCATCTTCAATCACCACACATCCTGCAATTCCAGTTTGAGAAGCGATTAAACATTTTTTACCGATTACAGTATCGTGTCCAACATGTACTTGATTGTCAATTTTAGTTCCGGCACCAATGGTTGTATCTCCAGTAACTCCTTTGTCAATGGTGCACAAAGCACCAATTCCAACATTATCTTCAATGACAACTCTTCCACCAGAAAGCAATTGATCGAAGCCTTCAGGACGTTTTTTATAATAAAAAGCATCGGCTCCTAAAATGGTTCCGGAGTGAATAATTACATTATCTCCAATTACCGTATTATCATAAATTGAAACATTGGAATGAATCAAACAATTACTACCGATTACTACATTATTTCCAACAAAACAGTTCGGTTGAATAATCGTTCCCTCTCCTATTTTAGCCGAAGGGGCAATCGCAACATTTGAAGACTGAAAAGGTCTAAAATGACGGGTCAGTTTATTAAAATCTCTGAAAGGATCATCAGAAATCAACAACGCTTTACCTTCTGGGCATGCTACTTCTTTGTTGATTAAAACAATAGTAGCCGCCGACTGTAACGCTTTGTCATAATATTTAGGGTGGTCAACAAACACAATATCTCCAGGTTCTACAACGTGAATTTCATTCATACCGAGAACAGAGAAATTTTCATCTCCAACAAATTGACAACCAATAATGGTTGCAATTTCTTTAAGTGTATGTGTTTGTGGAAACTTCATTATTATTCTTTTACACGCTCCATATAAGCACCAGAAGCGGTATCAATTTTAATTTTATCTCCTTCGTTAATAAACAAAGGTACATTTACTTGCGCTCCTGTTTCAACTGTAGCTGGTTTAGTAGCGTTAGTAGCAGTGTTTCCTTTTACTCCTGGTTCCGCATAGGTTACTTCCAAAACAATAGAAGCAGGCATATCAACGGCAAGAGGCAAATCGGTTTCTGTATTAATTTGAACCATTACATTAGTTCCTTCTTTCAATAAATCGGGAGCATCTAAAATGTCTTTGTTTAATGTAATTTGCTCAAACGTTTCGTTATTCATGAAATGAAATTGATTTCCTTCAGCATATAAATATTGGAAAGTATGCGTTTCAACACGTACTACATCAATTTTATGTCCAGCAGAAAAAGTATTGTCTAATACTTTTCCATTAGTTAACGATTTCAGTTTCGTTCTTACGAAAGCTGGTCCTTTACCTGGTTTTACGTGGAGGAATTCAATGATTTTATAAATATCGTGATTGTGTTTAATACATAATCCGTTTCTAATGTCTGCAGTACTTGCCATTTTGTTTTATTTCTAAATTTTTATTTATGCTAATTTTTAAATACTTCCGGTGTAGCCTTTCATAATTCCGCGTGATGAATTTCTGATAAAATCTAAAATTTCGTCACGTTCTGGAGTAGCTTCCATTTCGGCTTCGATAATTGCCATAGCTTGAGAAGTATTGTAATTTTTTTGGTATAAAATTCTGTAGATATTTTGCACTTCTCTAATTTTTTCAGAAGTAAAACCTCTACGTCGTAATCCAACCGAATTAATTCCGACATAAGAAAGTGGTTCTTTAGCAGCTTTTGTAAATGGTGGAACATCTTTACGAACCAATGAACCTCCAGAAATCATTGCATGATCACCTATAGAAATAAACTGGTGTACAGCTGCTAAACCACCAATAATAGCAAAATTACCAACTGTTACATGTCCGGCCAAAGCTACTCCGTTTACTACAATCGCGTTATTACCAATATGGCAATCGTGAGCAATGTGTGCCGTTGCCATGATAAGGCAATTGTTTCCAATAGTTGTTTGTCCAGAGGCAACAGTTCCTCTATTAATGGTAACACATTCACGAATAGTGGTATTATCTCCAATTACAGCAAGTGAATCTTCACCACCGAATTTCAAATCTTGTGGCACAGCCGAAATTACTGCACCTGGGAAAATATTACAGTTTTTTCCAATTCTGGCGCCTTCCATGATGGTCACATTAGAACCAATCCAAGTACCTTCTCCAATCACTACATTATTATGAATTGTAGTAAAAGGTTCAATCACTACATTTTTGGCGATTTTTGCACCAGGATGTACATATGCTAAAGGTTGATTCATATCTTATTGTTTTTTAGCGATTTGTGCCATTAATTCTGCTTCTGCCACTAATTTACCATTAGCATATGCATTTGCCTGCATATGACAAATTCCTCTACGAATTGGAGAAAGTAAATCAAGTTTAAAAGTTAAGGTATCGCCTGGTAATACTTTATGTTTGAATTTAACATTATCTATTTTCATAAAATAAGTCAAATAATTTTCTGGGTCTGGAACAGTACTTAAAATTAAAATCCCTCCAGTTTGTGCCATCGCCTCCACGATTAAAACACCTGGCATAACGGGTGCTCCTGGAAAATGCCCAATAAAGAAATCTTCATTCATTGTTACATTTTTCAATCCAACCACATGCGTATCCGACATTTCTAAAATACGATCCACTAATAAAAATGGAGGTCTGTGAGGCAGCATCGCCATGATTTTATGAATATCCATTAATGGCTCTTTATTCAAGTCATAAACAGGAATATTATTTCTTTGCTCGTTTTTGATAATTTTAGCTATTTTTTTTGCAAACTGTGTATTGGCAAAATGCCCCGGTTTGTTTGCAATTACTTTACCTTTAATTTTAGTTCCGATTAAAGCCAAATCACCCACAACATCAAGTAGTTTGTGTCTTGCTGCTTCATTTGGGTAATGCAGCGTTAAGTTATCCAAAACTCCATTTGGCGTTACTGATATTTTTTCTTTTCCGAAAGCTACTTTTAATTTTTCCATTGTTTCTGGAGACAATTCTTTATCTACATATACAATAGCATTATTTAGGTCACCTCCTTTTATTAATCCGTGCTCTAAAAGCATTTCCAATTCGTGTAAAAAACTGAAGGTTCTACAATCGGCGATTTCAGATTTAAATTCTGAAATACTTTTCATATTGGCATTTTGAGTTCCTAACACTTTAGTACCAAAATCGACCATGGCAGTTACACAATAATCATCAGATGGAATTACTGTAATTTCACTTCCCGTTGTCTCATCAGTATAAGAAATCACTTCTTTAACCACATATACAAAACGTTCAGCTTCTTGTTCTACAACTCCAACTTTCTCGATAGCTTCCACAAAATATTTGGAAGAACCATCTAAAATAGGAAGTTCAGAAGCATCTAATTCAATAATAACATTATCTAAATCACATCCTACCAAAGCTGCCAAAACATGTTCTGGAGTTTGAATCATTACTCCTAATTTTTCTAAATTAGTGCCTCGTTGCGTATTTACAACATAAGTAGCATCTGCTTCAATTATGGGTTGTCCTTCTAAATCGACACGAACAAATGTAAATCCGTTATTCACTGGCGCAGGTTTAAAAGTCATTGTTACTTCTTTCCCTGTATGTAATCCAACACCTTTTAGTGTAATTTCTGATTGGATGGTTTTTTGCTTAACCATGATTTAATTATTTTTCTTTTTTAATTCTTGAATTTCTGAAACTATTTTTGGAAGATTTTTAAAGTGAACGTACGATTTATTGTAATCGGCATATCCTAAAGCTGGACTTCCTTGCAACACTTCGTTGTCTTTTATATTTCTTCCGATACCCGATTGGGCTTGAATTTTCACTCCGTTTCCAATAGTCAAATGACCTGCAATACCTACTTGTCCACCAATCATGCAGTTTTTTCCAATCTTGGTAGAACCCGCAATTCCGGTTTGTGCCGCAATAACGGTATTCTCTCCAATTTCTACATTATGAGCAATTTGAATTTGGTTGTCCAACTTCACTCCTTTTCGAATAACCGTTGAACCCAAAGTAGCTCTATCGATAGTAGTCGTGGCACCGATATCTACGTTATCTTCAATAATAACATTACCAATTTGTGGCACTTTACTGTATTCTCCATTTTCATTTGGAGCAAACCCAAAACCATCTGCTCCTACAACAGCTCCCGAATGAATGGTACAATTTTTACCAATTACGGTTTCGGAATATATTTTAGCACCTGCAAAAATTATAGTATTATCACCAATCGTGACATTATCGCCAACGAATGAATTTGGATATATTTTTACATTATTTCCAATAACAACATTTTCACCAATGTAGCTAAAAGCCCCTAAATAAAAATGGTCACCGTGTGAAGCCGATTCCGACAAAACACAAGGGACTTCTATTCCGACTTTATTCAATTTTATTTGGTTGTAAAATTCCAATAGTTTTGAAAAAGCTTTATAGGCGTCTTCTACTTTTATTAAAGTAGTCGAAATTTCATTTTCAGGTACAAAAGTATTGTTTACAATGGTAATCGTAGCTTTTGTTTCGTAGATGTAGTTGTTGTATTTTGGATTCGCCAAAAAAGTCAAAGAACCATCGATTCCTTCTTCAATTTTAGACAATTTAGAAACTTCAGCATTAGGATTACCTACTACTTCACCCTCTAAAATTCCCGCTATCTGTTCGGCTGTAAATTTCATTTAAAACTTTTAGAACTTATAAAGTAAATATACTCAAAAGTCATTTAGCGCAACAAAAGTAAAAAATTTTGTTAAGATAATTTAACTTTTAAGCAGTTGTTTTGGATAACACAAAAAATACTTGGTGACTTGTTTTGATAAAGCTTTTAAACTCAATTGGTCGGATAAAATAGCGACATCTTCTAAACTACCGTCTTTTTGAAGAATTCGAATAGGTTCGGCTACTTTACTATAGGCTTGATTTTTAATTTTTCCTTTAAACACAAAATATTTTGCTTCTTGAAGCGAAACATTGTTTTCGCTTGAAAACTGCTCTATTAAATCCTGAATCTCCTCAGAAGAAAATTTATCCTCTCCCATTTTTATTTTTAGCAAATCTCTGTTAATTATAATCTTGCTCAAAGTACTTAATGTAAAATCCTCGTGATACTGCCAGTTCTTTATAGCTCCAATTATATCTGTATCATCTAATTTCGCAAATTCATTCAATACATCATCATTAAAATCGGCAAAAGAAATTTTATTTTCAACAAAGAAGTAAAGTGGTTTACTACATTCAATTGCAACCCCTTTTTGATACAATTCTTTGGCTCTTTTTAAGGTTTTTGTCAGAATTAATTCCGCCACCAGACTTGTCTTATGCAAATACACTTGCCAATACATTAAGCGCCGTGCCATTAAAAATTTCTCAACCGAATAAATCCCTTTTTCTTCAATTACCAAGACATCATCCACCACATTCATCATTTGAATCAAACGATCCGAATTGATTTTTCCTTCTTCTACTCCACTATAAAAACTATCGCGTTTTAGATAATCCATTCGATCCATATCCAACTGACTCGATATCAATTGCAACATAAATTTTCGATGGTATTCTCCTTTAAATATTTGAATCGCTAGATCTAATTTTCCGTCAAATTCTTTATTTAGTTTCGTCATAAACAATAAAGAAATTTCTTCATGATGCACATCTTCCACAATACTATGTTCCATGGCATGCGAAAAAGGTCCGTGACCAATATCATGCAATAAAATTGCAATGTAAAGGGCGTTTTCTTCCGCTTCAGAAATCTGCACATTTTTAAAACGTAAAACTCCTACTGCTTTTTGCATGATATGCAAACAACCCAAAGCATGATGAAAACGAGTGTGATTGGCTCCCGGATATACCAAATAAGACATTCCCATTTGAGAAATACGACGTAACCGTTGGAAATACGGATGTTGAATTAAATCGTAAATTAAGGGATTGGGAATTGTTATAAATCCGTAAATTGGATCGTTAAATATCTTAAGTTTATTGGTATTGCTCACTTTTTTTTTGAATTTAGACAAATATAACAATTCGGAAGGATTAAAAAAAACTCGAATCTTTATACTATTTTTAAGAAACCAAAGTTTATTAAATAGTAAATTGCAACAGAAATTAAGAAACTATGAACATAAAAATCCTTTGGGTAGACGACGAAATAGACTTATTAAAGCCTCACATTTTATTTCTTGAAAAGAAAAATTATCAGGTGACCACTTGTAATAATGGCCGTGATGCAATTGATTTGTTTCAAGAAGAAAACTTCGACATTGTATTTTTAGACGAAAATATGCCGGGTATGAGCGGATTGGAAACCCTTTCGGAAATGAAAGAGAAAAAATCGGCAGTACCTGTAATTATGATTACCAAAAGTGAAGAAGAATATATCATGGAAGAAGCAATTGGTTCTAAAATTGCCGATTATTTGATTAAACCCGTGAATCCGAATCAGATTTTATTGAGTTTGAAAAAGAACTTAGATCATTCTCGATTAATTTCTGAAAAAACCACTTTAGATTACCAAAAAGAATTCCGTAAAATAGCCATGGATATGGCAATGGTGAATTCTTTTGAAGAATGGACTGAATTTTACAAACGCCTTTTGTTTTGGGAATTGGAATTGGAAAATATAGACGACCAAAACATGTTTCAAATATTGGAATCGCAAAAGGCAGAAGCCAATTCGCAATTCGGAAAATTCATTGAGAAAAACTACGAAAAATGGTTCGATGCCAATGCAAACAAGCCTGTACAATCGCACGAAGTTTTCAGAAAACTAGTCGTTCCAGAACTTAGAAAAGAAGAGAATGTACTTTTTATCGTGATAGACAATTTGCGTTACGATCAATGGAAAGCCTTTGAAAGCGTCGTAAACAATCATTACAAATTAGAAGAAGAAACCGCATATTACGCCATACTTCCGACAGCAACGCAATATGCTAGAAATGCTATTTTTTCTGGGTTATTGCCACTCGATATGGAAAAACAATTGCCGCAATATTGGAAAAACGATATTGATGATGGTGGTAAAAATTTATACGAAGCCGAATTTCTTACCGAGCAGTTGAAGCGTTTACGCATGGATATTCCGCACGAATATTTTAAGATTACTAATTTTGCCAACGGAAAAAAATTAGCCGAAAATTTCAAAGCTTTAAAAGATAAAAAACTGGTTGCGTTGGTGTACAACTTTGTTGACATGCTTTCGCACGCTAAAACCGATATGGACGTAGTAAAAGAACTGGCTTCCGATGACAAAGCGTATCGCTCCTTAACATTGAGCTGGTTTAAAAACTCTCCCCTATTAGACATTATTCAACAGGCTCAAAAATTAGGGTTCAAATTAATTTTAACTACTGATCACGGAACTATTAATTGTAAAAATCCATCCAAAGTAATTGGCGACAAAAACACGAGTTTGAATTTACGCTACAAAACGGGACGCAGTTTGACATACGAACAAAAAGATGTGTATGCCGTAAAAGATCCTAAAAAAATTGGATTACCTATTGTAAACATGACCAGTTCGTATATTTTTGCCAAAAATGATTATTTCTTGGCTTATGTAAACAATTACAATCACTATGTAAGCTATTACCGAAATACCTACCAACATGGAGGAATCTCGTTAGAAGAAATGATTGTACCGTTTTTAGTTTTTTCACCTAAAAAATAAAATGAAACTAGAATATTACTTACAAGACATTCACGAAGTGGCACAAAAAATAATTGATGCCAATCCCGAAAAAGTCATTCTTTTTAATGGCGAAATGGGTGCCGGAAAAACCACTTTGATTAAAATATTGTGTAAAACATTAGGAGTTGAAGACGCTACTAGTAGTCCAACCTTTAGTTTAGTTAATGAATACCAAACCGCTAACAATCAATTAGTTTACCATTTTGATGTTTACCGATTAAAATCGCAAGCTGAGGCCTTGGACATGGGGATTGACGAGTATTTATATTCCGGTAATTGGTGTTTTATTGAATGGGCAGAAAAAATTCCTGATTTACTTCCAGAAAACTACTCGGTAATTACTATATCCGTTTTAGAGGACGGAAAAAGACAGCTAATTTTGGAGTAGTTGTGATAATTTTCGTAATTTGTGCCAAACAAACTATCAATCATGGCCATTACCCCATTTAGCAAGAAAGATTTACTTCCACAGGAAGAAAAATTAGAAGTTGCTAGACATAAAAGTGAACTTTTCATTGGAATACCAAAAGAGACTTCTTTTCAAGAGCGTCGTATTTGCCTTACTCCCGAAGCCGTTAGTTCGATTACTAATCATGGGCATCGTATTTTAATGGAAGCAGGCGCAGGTAAAAATGCCAGTTATTCCGACAAAGAGTACAGCGATGCCGGAGCTGAAATCACACACGATACTCAAAAGGTTTTTGATTGTCCACTGATTTTAAAAGTGGAACCAGCTACAATTGCAGAAATTGAAATGATGAAATCACAAACTATTGTGATCTCTGCCATACAATTAAAAACAAGAAAAAAAGAATATTTCGAAGCCTTAAAAAAGAAAAAAATCACTGCTTTGGCTTTCGAATATATTAAAGACGACGACAATTCTTTTCCAGCAGTAAAATCATTGAGTGAAATCGCAGGAACCGCATCCGTTCTGGTTGCCGCCGAATTAATGACTTGTGGAAAAGGAGGAAACGGATTGCTTTTTGGAAACATTACAGGAGTTCGACCAACCGAAGTAGTGATTCTTGGCGCCGGAACTGTTGCCGAATATGCCGTTAAAACCGCTCTAGGCCTAGGTGCTTCGGTAAAAGTATTTGATAATTCGATTACAAAATTACGTCGTTTACAAAACAATTTACAACAACGCGTTTTCACATCAACCATTCAAAATAAAACCCTTTTAAAATCATTACGCCGTTGCGATGTCGCTATTGGTGCCATGCGAGGAAAATATAGAACTCCGATTGTTGTCACTGAAGACATGGTTTCGCACATGAAAAAAGGCTCTGTTATTGTTGACGTAAGTATTGACACGGGCGGCTGCTTTGAAACTTCCGAAATTACGACACACGAAAACCCAACTTTTATCAAACACGGCGTTACCCATTATTGCGTTCCTAACATTCCTTCACGTTATTCCAAAACCGCTTCGTTATCCATAAGTAACATCATCACCCCTTACCTATTACAAATCGCTGATGATGGCGGATTGGAAAGTGCTATTCGATGTGATGCTGGACTAAAAAATGGCGTTTATTTTTACCACGGAATTCTAACCAACAAGAATATTGGCGAATGGTTTGATTTAACATATAGAGATATTAATTTAATTGTGTTTTAACACTATTCTTTAGTACTTTTGCCAAAAAAAAGGAAATGAATTTTATATCTCGTTTAAGTTATTACTTATTTGGCGCGTTAGGCGGAAGTATTATTGTGTATTTTGTTTTCAGTAAAAAAGCCACGCGCTGTAGTTATTTCCCTAACGAAAGAGTATTAAATAACATCCGAACCAAGTCGTTTCATTATTCGGATGCTGCTTCTAAAGTTCTAGCCGAAGAATGGATTGACACCTTAGATATAAAAAACACCTTAACCCTTGGAGATGTTGACTTCGACAGAAGTAATGTAAAAGTTGGTGCTGCCAAACTATACGTAATTGAAGGACAAACCACCAAAAATCAAAAAATCGAATTAACAGTGGAAAACTACGAGAACAGAGCTGTTTTAAAAGATATTAAAAAACTATAAATACCTTTCTCGTATTACGTTTTGATGGTGAATGCAATGTCCTGAGATTATAATCCCCAGAGCACGCACAGAAATTTCCTTATTCGAAGAAATCCCTTTATGTGCTAACATTTCATCTGTAAAATTTTCAAACAAAGCGATAGTTGCTTTTCTAACTGCAATAAATTCAGCTAATAGCGATTTCATATCTCGATTATTTGCATTAGAAATAGGCACATAATCATTTTCTTCAAAACCTGCTAAAGGAGTAGCGTCAAATCTCGCAAAACGAAGCGCTCTATATCCAAATATACGTTCAGCATCAGTGATATGAAGCACAATTTCTTTGATTGTCCATTTCCCTGGAAGATACTGAAACTCGTGTTTTTCCAAAGGAATGCTTTCAATAAAATTCACAAAATCATTAAGATTGTCTTTTAAAGCCTCAACTATATCAAGACTTTTAACTTGATTGATATACGGAGTGTAATTTTCCGGGTATTCTGATGGATGTAAATTTTTCATAAATATAAAGATATAAAAAAAGACCTTTTTCAAGGTCTTTCTATATTACATTTCTCTAAAAATAGTATGCATTAAGCGTTTTTTATCATTGATACTTTCGTCTAGCGAAATCATCGTTTCGGTTCTGTACACCCCTTCAATATCATCTATCATATAGATTACATCTTTAGCATGCTTAGTATCTCTAGCTCTAATTTTACAGAAAATGTTGAATTTTCCAGTAGTTACGTGCGCTACCGTTACATAAGGAATCTCATTAATACGCTCCAAAACAAATTTAGTTTGAGAGGTATTGTTTAAAAATACACCAACATACGCTATGAAAGAATAACCCAATTTTTCATAATCCAATGTCAAAGAAGAACCTTGAATAATTCCTGCATCTTCTAATTTTTTTACACGAACGTGCACTGTACCCGCAGAAATTAAAAGTTTTTTTGCAATATCAGTGAAAGGAATTCTTGTGTTGTCTATCAACATATCAAGAATTTGATGATCTACTTCATCTAGACGAAACTTGCTCATATATTTATATTTGTGTTTATGCTATTTGCTTACTTTCTTACCATTTACAAAAGAAATTACTTTGTTTAGATAAAAATTAGCCTTTTTGTCAATTTCCGGAATATCATTAAAATCATCACTATAAACCCCATTTTCACCATCGTACTCCAAATGACCAAAATTGGTAATTCCTTCCCCCACTTCAACAATAGTTGCTTCAAAAATTATTTTATCAGCAACCAATATTTCTTTATAATGCGCCGCAAAGTTAGTAATTATATTTAAAGAATTGGTATTAACTTTAAATTTTCTGTAAACAAAATCGTAAAAAAGCGATTTATTTTGAGGAATATTTAAATACTCGTTCAAATTTTCTCCTTCAATAGCATTTTTACTAATATATTTTAAACCAGACAAATAAGCAATAAAAATATATTTTCTAGTTGCTTCACGTTCGTAATCGTTCTGAAAGTGTCCCGCTTCGAACAATATCGTTGGCACACCTAACATTTGAAATTGATCACCAATGCAATTACTATTAAAGGAATCATCGAAACACCCTACCTGATTAGGAATATGCTTTTGAAGCTCCGTATTCATAGCTACAATAACATCTACTGCCTTTAATCGAATATCGTTGTATTCTCTGGCTTCATTATATGCAGGCGCTAAAAACGATACTGTTGCAGGGTTTCTAGTCGCTCCGGCCGCAAAAATCGAACGTTGATCATGCAGGTTAAAACAAAAAACAGGTTTAAATGTTTCAAAAGTCTTTCGCAACAACTGACTTTCGGGCTGTGACAAGTCATTTGAATCACGATTTAAATCAATTTCATTCGCATTGACACGGGTATAAACTTCGGCACCATCAGGATTAAGTATCGGAATACATAATAACGTAAAATTATCCTTCAGTTCTTTTGCTTCTTTTTCATCAGATTGCAAGAAATTAAACAAATCAAACAATGCTTTAGTGGTTGTTGATTCGTTACCATGCATTTGAGACCACATGAAAATTTTAGTTTTTCCGGTTCCAATTTTAAGTGCATAAATCGGTTTTTGTTGTACCGACTGACCAATCACCGAAACTTCAAAATCGCTTTTTAAATTTTCCAATAAAGGCTCTATATGACGATTTGTAATATATCTTCCTGAAATTGATTGTGCTTTAAATCGATTAAACAATTGTATGAAATCCATGCTATAATTATCTTGTTACAAATGTAAACAACTTATAATTTACAATTGTAAATAGATGAAATTCAAGATTTGTATACTTATGTAAACAGTCTTGTAGTCAATCGTACGCCCTTTATTATAGTTGATTTCGAATTAAATTTACATTTGTATTTTATATAATAAAGTATTTAATTATCAATACTTTATAATAAATTATATAAACTTATATATTAACTAAATTTAGTTATTTACAATTGTAAAATAGGTTAATTCAATTCGTTTTGTTACATTTGTAAACCGAATATATTTTAGATTAATTTACAATGGTAAACATCGATGATTTCATAAAAAGATTGGAAATAATCTTAGAGTATTACAATTTATCAGCCTCTTCTTTTGCTGATAAAGTTGGGGTACAACGTTCCAGTTTGTCTCACCTACTCTCGGGCAGAAACAAACCAAGTTTGGATTTAATCATGAAAATTGTGAGTGAATTTCCAGAAGTAGATTTGTATTGGATTGTAAATGGAAAAGGAAATTTTCCAAAATCTGAAAATCAAAATTTAGAAATTCAGTCTACTCCTATTTCTCAAAATGTACAACAAGAAATCAAAATAGATAATCAACCTGATTTATTTTCGACCGAACCAAGTGTCGAAAAAAATCGCGTAAATGAAATTTCGGAAGAAAAATTTTCAAATACGCGAATTTTAGATAACATACATTCCGATCAAGATATTGACCGAATTGTAATTTTTTTCAAAGATGGAACTTTTAAGAATTATAAAAATTAAATCTATTCATAACACTTCTACCTTCTTCTTATAATAAAAAGAGAAGTCTCCCTAAAATCAGGAAGACTTCTCGAACAAAATCAAATCAAATAAACTGGATCTTATTTTCGGATGAGATATACTGAAGAAACTCCTGGTTCCAAAACTGATTTTTCAGGTGTTGCATCAGCAGTGGAAGTTGGCAACGCAAATGTTAACACTTGTCCGCCAGCATTCAATCGTTCTGCAACATAAATTTTATTCGTCACATTATCATAGGCAACATCTACTGGATTACCTAATTTTGAGTTTGGACCATATATTCTAATCTGATCGGCTAATGCAACAGTACCACCGTTTGAAGTATTTGCGATAACGTTGGAGAAATTATTAATTACGATTAAACCACCATCCACATCGGAAGCCGCACTTCCAACATCGGTTAAAATCATTCTATTATCGGTTTTAGAAAATGTAATTCCATGCGTACGAATTAAACCTTCAATAGTAACTCTTTTGGTTGGAGTAATTGCACCGTCTGCGTTTGAGAAGAAATCATTAAATACCACTACATCCCCTGTCAAATCAGCAATAGCATATAAAGTTGTACCATCGATATGAATTCCCCACACTTTAAAATTTAAAGTATAAGAATTTAAAAGAGTAAAACTTGATGTCGTTTTTTGATACACTAAAAACTTATTAGTATTTCCATTGGCAGCATTTTGATCTTGTGTTACCACTACTTTATCCTTAACAACAAAAATTTCCCTTGGATTATTGAATTCTGAAGCAGTACTCGAAAATTGTAAGCTAACATTATCAGTGTTGTTTTTAACAGAACTAGAAACACCTTTGTATAATTCTAATCTGTTATTGGTTCTGGAAGCCAAAATAAATTCATCTTTAGAGCTGTCATAATAAGCTCCGTCTGCATCGGTGGACGTAATGGTTAGATTTTTAGTTTCCGGATTGGAAGCTAATAAATTGGTGTAAGAGATTTTACCAGATGTGTTACTGGTCGTTACTAATTTTGATTCATTAATAACAGATGGAAATATTGGAATCATTTGTTCGTCATCTTTTGAACAACCGATTACTAATAAACCAACAATAGCTAATGGAAAAAATACGTTTTTCATAGTTTGAATAATTTAATGTTTTACTCATTTACGAAAAACGTGGCACTATGGTTTTAAAAAAAGTTATTTTTTTGTAAAACTATTTTCTGGCACCTTCCCGATTATTCCATTAAAGTAATTTTCAAGAATTTCAAAATCGGCTTCTTTATCACCTGACGGCATTAATTCCGGGAATATGATGACTTGTTTATTCTTCCAATCAAAACCAACTGGAACAATAGGAACACCCGCTTTTAAAGCAATATAATAAAAACCCGTTTTCCATTCGGTTACTTTTTTACGAGTCCCTTCAGGAGAAATAGCCAATCGGAAGGTTTCTTTATTAGCAAATATTTTGGCGATGGCATCTACTTTATTTTCGTTCTTAAATCGGTTTAAAGGTTCACCACCTACGGCTTTAAAATAATAGCCAAAAGGAAAAATAAAAAGTTCTTTTTTTCCAACAAAATTAATTTCTAAACCCAAACTACCGCGTGTGCACAAACCTATATAGAAGTCGTGCCAACTGGTATGCGGAACCACAGGCATCACACATTTTTTGGCTATATTACCGTAGTTGCCTACAATTTTCCATCCCATTATTTTGTAAAACACAAACTGATAGATTCTTTTCTTCATACTTCAAAAATAACATTATATTTACGATTGGAAGTTCTCGATACATTTTTTGTTTGTTTCAGAGAACAACTTCAACTGACAAAAATACTCGAACTGACTGAAATAATATGAATTTCAAGAGACTTTTAAGTTATATACTTCCCATCAAAATTTATCAAACAGCATCTAAAATCAATCAAAACCTTGAAGTTACCTGGAATAACGGTCAATTGGTTTTAGATTCCAAAAACACCAATTTTTCTTTTGGAAGTTTAGAGCGCGTGATGCGAATTGGCCTGAATACTCTTGGAAAAGAAAAGATAACAACGTATCAATCGGTACTGGTTCTTGGTGTAGGTGGCGGTAGTGTAATTAAACTATTGCAAGATGAAATTCAATTTGGCGGAAAAATAATAGGAATCGAACTAGATCCTAAAGTAATTGAAATTGCGAACCAATATTTTGGATTGGATAAAAGGAAAAATATTGAAATCAACCTTAAAGATGCCTTTGAGTTTGTAAAAAATACAACCACAACGTATGATTTAATTGTCATTGATATTTTTCAAGACAAAATCATGCCTGATTTCTTGTTTTCGGAACCATTTATTTTCAATTTGAATAGAATTTTATCCAAAAAAGGCAGTGTTTTATTTAATTCTATCGTAACTTTAAGTGTTGATTTTGAGAGAAATGCTGCTTATAACCGATTGGTCGCGGCGCATTTTTCATCAGTGCAAAGACTATCAAATGTAGAAGGCGATAATGAACTCTTTATTCTGCGTAAATGAGAAATTTTATTCGAAAATTAATTTTAGGAAAAAACTACAAAAAGGACAAACCTAAAAGTAGTCCCATTCGCAAACGAATCCAAAATATCAAATCGATTTGGAATAATGACCACCAAGACGATAATGGAATTGAAAAAATTGTTCGTTTAGTTCTATCTTCTTCTCAATTACTTTTTCCTGGAATTTATATCAAACAAATCGCCTACAAAATCGGATTTGAATATCAAGACATTGCGATGGATGTATATGTTTTGTGTAAAGTGCTTTTTCCTGTTGTCATTTTATACAATGGATGGCAAAATAATACGATACTTATCGTGTGTGTAGTGTATGTATTGTTGGAAACCGTTTTATATATTCCAACATTGATTTTTGCTTCTGATTTGTTTTCGCGTCCAAATTCTTATAAACGATCGATGCTTTTGTTGTTCTTCAATTATATTGAAGTAGTATGTTCGTTCGCTGTTTTATATTCTATTGGAAATCAAATGAATAAATCTTTTTTACATTGGGTTGAACCGATTTATTTCAGCACTATAACTTCTAATTCTGTGGGTTATGGTGATTATTATCCTATTACAGTATTTGGAAAAATATTGGTGAGTATTCAATCGATGTTTTTTTTGTCGTTTGTGGTGTTGTTTTTGAATTTCTTTTCGACCAAAGTAAAATCGAAAGGGTATTTTGATTTAGAAAATGAAAATTGAGAAGATGATTTTTTAATATTTTGTTTATGAAAAATTTAGTGTTACTTATACTAGTTTTTTTATCCTTAACAAGTTTAGGTCAGCAGACTTTAAATAAAGAATGCCCTATTGATGTTTCAAAATTTAAAATTGATACCGTATCGAATCGAGGAACTTATACTGGTCTCCCCTTTTTTATCACTTTAGCTGTAGATGAAGCTGTTTTGATTGCAGACAATTTAAACAAGGGCAAAAAGAGAACAAACTATTTTTTACATTATAAGATTTCTGCTGACGGTAAAATTTACTTCGTTACAGGAAAAAATAACCCAAAAAAAGATGTTACACCTAAAAATTATAGTGGAATTGCTATTTCTGAATCGTACACAAACAATCAAAAATTCATACAGTTATTGAATGAAGAGATGCAGCAATTACAATTTAGTTTTTACAAAGACGGAAAAAAAACATTCAATTTTGCTGCTTTTTCCGATATTGTTTTTTCAAATGATATTACTTTATATTCTAAGCACTATTATACTAAAAATTAATCGTGTAGCGGTCTTCTTTTAATCATTCCGCCTTTAGTATCTTTCACGCTATTCATCACAATAAAACAATGCGAATCTATTTTTTCGATTTCAGTATTGAGTCGGTTTAATTCCAAACGAGTAATAACAGTGTAAATAATTTCGGTATCTTTGGTTTCGCCTCGTTTACCAAAACCTCTTTTTCCACTGTAAACAGTAACTCCTCTTCCCATGACATCGATAATCATTTGTCTGATTTCTTCACTTTTGGAAGAAACAATAGTAACACCTATATATTCATCAATACCTTCTACAATAAAATCTAAGGTTTTGGAAGCCGATAAATAAGTTATCATCGAATACAAAGCGATATCAATCCCTAAAAAATAGGCGGCCGATGAAAATATCAAAATATTGATGACAATAATAATATCTCCAATGGTAGTTCCTAATTTTCGACTTAAAAATATAGCTAAAACTTCAGTACCATCTATGACTGCACCACCACGGATGGAGAATCCGATACCGGCACCAAGAAAAAATCCGCCAAAAATAGCGACCAATAAATTATCATTGGTCACATTAGGAAATGTTAATGTAGCCAAACAGAGGGATAATCCAGATATGGCAATAGCCGTTTTAATTGCAAATTGTTTGCCTACAACTTTATACCCCATCAAGACAAATGGAATATTCACTCCAATAATTAACCAATACAACGGAATTTTTGTAAGAGCAGAAATCAATAATGAAATACCGGTTGCCCCACCATCAATAAAATCGTTAGTAAGTAGAAAACCCTTAAAACCAAAGGAAGCAGATAGAATTCCAATACCAATAAGAATAAAATCTTTAATCCCTCTTTTCAAATTAACAACGAACTCACGCTGTTTTTTGGCTATTTGATAGCGGGTTAATACCTTATCATTCGATTTGATTATTAGTTTTAGAATTAATTTAGTGAAGATTGATTGCATTCCTTTTATTTGGTTTGAACTAAAGTTACTGAAATCCTGATAATAAAAAAAATGGAATGATACATTTACAATAGTAATCTGGCTTTTTCTAAATCTTCTGCAGTATCAATACCAATACTTCCGTGGGTAGTTTCTACCATTCTAATGCGTTTTCCGTATTCTAAATAACGAAGTTGCTCTAGTTTTTCGGAAGCTTCTAAAGATAACATAGGTAATCGATAAAAATCCATCAAAGCATCTTTTCTAAAACCATAAATACCGATGTGTTTCATATAACGAACTCCAGCGTTTTCATCTCTTGGATAGGGAATAACCGATCGCGAAAAATACAATGCAAAGCCCTTCTGATCTACAATTACTTTTACATTATTGGGATTGTTGATTTCTGCGTTTTCTTTAATTTCAAACATGACAGAAGCTAAATCGACATTCTTATCATGGTCATTTTTAAACACTTCAATGATTTGTTCCAGAGGTTTTTTATCGATGAAAGGTTCATCACCTTGCACATTGATTACAATATCAACCTCCAAATTCTCTACAGCTTCTGCAATACGATCACTCCCACTTTCATGTTCCTTGATACTCATAATAGCTTTTCCTCCATTGGAAATAATTTCATTATATATCAAAATAGAATCGGTTGCCACAAACACATCGTCAAACAATTGTGTTTGAACTGCTGCTTCATAGGTTCTTAAAATAACTGTTTTTCCACCTAAATCCTGCATTAACTTGGCAGGAAAACGTGTGGAAGCATAACGAGCGGGGATTACGGCAATGATTTTCATTATAAATTTTCTTTTTCTTTTTGTTGAATTCTTAATCTAACTTCATTTTTATAAACTTTAAACATAATAAATGAAAATAATAATATTAAAATACCCAAAAATATTGTTCCATTTCCATCAATAAAATCATTACTACTAAGTACTCCACTTCTTCTATAATCAAAATTAGCATTTGAAACTTTTGACTGTATTTTTAAATAAATACCCAAAATTAAAATTATAATAGCTCCATAAAATGATAATTTACTTACAATAAGTGTTGAATACATTATTATCTTATTTAATTTCTAAATTTTCTAAACAACCAAAATATAATAACAAATATAATGACAACAACAATAAGTGCCACTATTGGTAAAAAAATGGATAAGGAACTTAAAGTAATTGCCGTACCTGTTTCGGCAGTAGAAACGACTGGATTCCCTAGTCCCGCTGTTTTTACCGATGAAGCCAATCGAGTAACACTGGTCATACCCTGCATTGCGGTAGCTGTTCCTCCCCCAGCAATTATGGCCAATCCCCAAGTTAGCATCGGATCTAAATCGATTAAGGTTGAGGCCATAGCGGCAGTTCCTGCTATTGCCGCTAATGGTGCGGCGATAGTATCTAATAGATTATCCACGAACGGAATGTAATACGCAAATATTTCGCCAATCATGGCTACTCCAAGTGTTATCATGGCAGGAAATCCGCCTACCCAAGACCAACTTTCATTTAAGGGTATAATATTAAAATGGGAAGCCAAACTCATTGCAAAAAGTGGCAAAAACACTCTAAATCCTGCAGAAGCTGCTAGTCCAATTCCCAAAAACAAACTTAGTATGGTTTCTGTGGTCATATGCTTTTAATTTTGAAAATAATCATCCTTAAACCCTATCAAATACAATTTATCTTTTGCTCTAGTGATGGCCGTGTACAACCAACGGACATAATCTCTATCAATCCCATTAGGCAAATAGGGCTGTTCTATAAAAACGGTATTCCATTGTCCACCTTGCGATTTATGACAAGTAATTGCATACGAAAACTTCACTTGCAAAGCATTAAAATACTCATTTTCTTTGACTTTCAAAAACTTTCGATAGGCAGCCGTTTCCTTTTCGTAATCCTTCATTACTTCTTGATACAATTTATTCGATTCTTCATACGTAAGCGATGGTGATTCGCTCATAATGGTATCTAACAATAATATCGTTTCAAAAGGTTTCTGATTGGGATAATCGACCATTCGTATTTTAACCACCGCAAATTTGAAGCCATACAATTCTTTAATGTTTCTTATTTCCAATACTTCAATAATATCACCATTGGCAATAAAACCCGCTTCATCCGTTTCTTTTAACCAAAAATAATTGTTTTTGACCACCATTAATAAATCACCCGTGGCCAATTCACTTTCTTTTCCTAAAATTTTGGAACGAATTTGTTGGTTGTACTGATTGGCTCTTTTATT
Organism: Flavobacterium amnicola; assembly: GCF_004122165.1. GTDB lineage: Bacteria > Bacteroidota > Bacteroidia > Flavobacteriales > Flavobacteriaceae > Flavobacterium > Flavobacterium amnicola. Next base: position 13,299 of record NZ_SBKO01000002.1, on the reverse strand, counting down.
CGAACGTACAATAAAGGTAGTATCCTCAATACTGTAATTACTGTAGGATTGATTGATGGCATCCTCAATTTCGTAGCCATCTGTTAATCGGACAATATCTTTATAACCTTTAAGGTTGAACTTGAATTCAGTTATAAAACTATCTTTCAATAATTCACGTAATTCGGTGGCGTTGTATAAAATTCCTGAGTTTTCTTCCTGACGCATGACTTCATCTAACTCAATCGAAATAATTTCCTTATCATAATTTAACGCCAACGTATCAATATTCAACGCCGGTGAAATATCCAAATGCACGGGAGGTAACTGAGCCGTATCTCCCAACAAAATCATTTTACAATTGGTCCCTGAATAGACATAGGAAATCAAATCGTCTAATAATGATCCGTTGGCATACATTTTAGATTCGGAATCAGCGTCGGAAATCATTGATGATTCGTCTACAATAAAAATGGTATTGGTGTGCTTGTTGGTTTGCATCGTAAAACTCACTCCTCCTCCTTTTGCCTTTTTAGGAAAATAGATTTTCTTGTGAATCGTATGTGCTGGTTTGTTGGAATAATTGGCAATTACTTTGGCAGCACGACCGGTTGGTGCCAATAAAACATACTTTTTTTTGACTTCAATTAAGTTATTTACAATGGTCGAAATTACCGTTGTTTTTCCAGTTCCTGCATATCCTTTTAGTACAAAAAGTTCGTTTTTATTGGAATTGGAAATGAATTCGGATATTTTTGAAAAGAAAATATCTTGTTTTGCAGTGGGCAGAAACGGAAAATTTTTTCGTAAAATACTGTAAAACAATTGTGAACTCATTTTAATATAAAATAACTTAGTATACGTCAAATATACACAGTTAAAAATGGGAACTTGCGAATAACACAAAAAAAATTGTAGCTTTGCTTCATAACGTAGAAAAGAAAAATGCTGACTTCTTCATCGACAATTCTTGATAAAAAATACATCAAATTAGTATTGCAGATTTCGCTTACCGAAATTTCGTTTTGCATTTTTGATACCTTAAAAAAAACAATTGATACTTTCGGACAGTATCCGTTGCCAAAATCGGCAAGTTTTACAGATGTTGAAACGGCTATTATTCAGTTTATCAAGCAAACACCTATTTTACAATCGAAGTTTGACGATGTTATCGTGCTACACAATAACAATTTGATGAGTTTTGTACCTCAGGCTTTTTTCAACGAAGACTATTTGGGAAGTTATTTACAATATAATGTAAAGGTATTTGAAACCGACTTTATCACTTTTGATGTTATCGAGAATTATGAAATGAATAATGTATACATTCCGTACGTGAATATAAACAATTCGTTACTAGATTGTTATGGAAGTTTTAATTATAAACATGCCCATTCGATTCTAGTCAAAAAAGTACTAGATTTGAGTAAAAACAATGATGAACCTCAAATGTTTGTGCATTGTCAACAGGATAATTTTCAATTGATTGCGGTAAAAAATCAAAAGTTACTTTTGTTTAATTCGTTTGAATTCAAAACCAAAGAAGATTTCATTTATTACTTACTATTTACAGCCGAGCAATTGCAATTGAATCCAGAATCGTTTCAATTGAAATTATTCGGAAACATAACAAAAGAGAGCGAAATCTATCAAATTGCCTATAAATATGTCCGAAATGTATCTCTTTTTATCGAAAACATCAATTTAGAGGCAGCCATTTCACAAGAAGATTATTTAAAAAACTTTATCCTCATTCACGCATGCGAATAATTTCGGGAAAATACAAAGGCAGACGCATTAGTCCACCCAAAAACTTACCAGTCCGTCCTACCACCGACATGTGTAAAGAAGCCTTATTTAATATTTTAAACAACAACTTCAATTTTACCGAATTGCGCATTCTGGACATATTTGCCGGTACAGGAAGTATTAGTTATGAATTTGCATCGCGCGGCGCCACACCCATTACAAGTGTTGATGGCGATATGGGTTGTATTGGATTTATAAAAAAAACTGCTCAGGAATTCGATTTTGATATTACCGCAATAAAAAGTGATGTCTTTAAATTTTTAGAAAAAAACAAAGCCTCTTACGATATCATTTTTGCAGATCCTCCGTATGATTTACCTCAAAAAGATTTTGAAAGAATCGTCGAATTGGTCTTCGAAAACGAAATGTTAGAACAAGATGGCATGATGATCATTGAACATTCCAAATACACCAAACTGAATCACATGGAAAACTTCTCCTATGATAAAACCTATGGTGGTTCGGTATTTACTTTCTTCGAATTTGAATATGATGAAGAAGAAGTGGAAGAAGACGAATAATTTTAAATTATTTTAATCGCTTATTCGTATTCTCAAGCGCCTTTCTGTTTTTATAATCAATCCAAGCCTGTCCTTTCCATTTACGCATCAACGAATCGAAATGGCGCATAATCAACAAATTATATAGGGCTTTAGTCAAACTACCAATATTTCTAGGATACGAACGTAAACTCATTGAAAAACCAGGGGTGAGATATTTCATATAATGCCAATATCCTTCAGGCATATAAAGCGTTTCGCCATGATTCAAATTACAAATCAATCCTTTGGCTTTTAGTAGCGCAGGATATTTTTCAAAATCCGGATTGTCAAAATCAATATCTTCAATGGCAATTAAGGCATGAGGTACTTTATACAAATAGGGTGATTCAGAAGGAGGAAATAAAATACATTGTTTTTTTCCGTGAAAATGGAAGTGGAAAAGATTCGGATAATCGATATCATAATGTATAAATACCTTTGAGTTTTCTCCTCCAAAAAACAACATAGGCATTTGTTTAATTAAACGTAATCCTAAATCTGGCCAAATAAAATCATTTCTCAGACTTGGAATTTTACTCATAAAATTATACGCAAAAATTCGGTAATTGGTGGGTTTCGATAATAGCAAATCGACATAATCGCTCATTTTCATGGTAGCATGAGCTTCGTTAAAACCATCTTTGTGCGATACAGGGCGATCGTCATACAAAGGCACTACTTCGTTCCCTGCAATTTGTTTGATATATTCTAATTTCCATTTGGAATAAGCGGGCCAATCGGTGGTTAGTTCTTCAATAACTAATGGCTTTTGCTTTTTGACGTAATTATTATAAAAATCTTCTTTAGAGATTGTTTTTACTCTTTCTATTTCAGTCAAATTTAATTTCATAAGTTTAAATAAAATATACAATTCGAATATAATAAAAAAAATGCAGACCTATAAGCCGGATTCTGTCTCTGATGAATCAGAGCCTTATCATTTATCTAGATTATTCATTACTGAATAACTCAAGCTGCCTACCCTTCAACATCGGACGAGAAGCCCTTATCTAACCGAAATCAGAATTGTTGATATACTTGACATTTCACCGCATAGAGTTTACCTGGTTTCACTACAGCATTACCTGTACCTGCTTTCTGTTGCACTTGTCCTCGCCTCTCGACGGACGGGCGTTACCCGTTATGCTTCTCTTTGGTGTCCGGACTTTCCTCCCTTCCAATAAATCGGAACGACGATAAGGCGGTCTGCTGCGCAAAAATACAATAAAAAAATTAACTATATTTTTTAGTTCCTTACTTCAAAATTTGTAGATAAAATCGTAATTTTATAAAATAAATCTTTAAACTTTAAAATCATGATGCATACTTATAATTATGATAGTGTTTTAAATGCATTAGCAGAACTCAAAGGGGAAGGATTTAATATTGACTACAATATAAATACAAAAGAATTTTTTAGCAATCCGCACGACTTTGAAATTGTTCATATTTTTAGATATGAAGGCGATTCTAGTTCGGATGATGAAGCGACAGTCTATGGCATTCGTTCCAAATCTAAAAGGGACAAAAAAGGAGTTTTTGTATCCGGATATGCCGCCAATTCGGAATGTGATGCTACCCGTTTTTTGATTGGTTTATCCATCAAATCTAGAAGAGGACTTTAATCGTATTCCAATTCTTTCTTTTTTAAAATTCGTTTAAAAATTCCTCCACAAAATCTTTTGATTATTGTGAATAACTTTTCGGGAAATAACCAAATCTGGAAATTCCGATTTCAACAAAAAACCTATATTTGTAATCCAAACCAATTCTATGGAACAATTTATCGTATCGGCCCGTAAATACCGTCCACAAACGTTTAAAGACGTGGTGGGACAACAGGCTATTACCAATACGTTATTGAACGCCATAGAAAGTAATCATTTGGCGCAAGCCTTACTTTTTACAGGACCTCGTGGGGTTGGAAAAACGACTTGTGCGCGTATTTTAGCGCGTAAAATCAATCAAGAAGGGTATGATGATCCGAATGAAGATTTTGCATTCAATGTTTTTGAATTGGATGCGGCATCAAACAACTCGGTAGATGATATTCGAAGTTTAATTGATCAAGTAAGAATCCCTCCACAAACGGGTAAATACAAAGTGTATATTATTGATGAGGTACACATGCTTTCAACGGCAGCTTTTAATGCTTTCCTAAAAACATTAGAAGAACCGCCACGTCACGCCATTTTTATTTTAGCTACTACCGAAAAACATAAAATTATTCCAACGATTTTGTCGCGTTGTCAAATATTTGATTTTAAAAGAATCACGGTAAAAGATGCTAAAGAACATTTGGCAGAAGTTGCACAAAGTCAAGGTGTCGCTTTTGAAGATGATGCTTTACATATTATTGCACAAAAAGCAGATGGTGCCATGCGTGACGCTTTGTCAATTTTTGATCGAGTGGTTTCGTATTGTGGTAACAACTTAACTCGTGCTGCCGTTACCGAAAACTTGAATGTCCTTGATTTTGAATATTATATAAAAGTAACCGATTTAATTTTAGAGAATAAGATTCCAGAATTATTATTGGCTTATAATGATATTTTAGCCAAAGGTTTTGATGGCCATCATTTTATTGCTGGTTTGGCTTCTCATTTCAGAGATTTGATGGTTTGCAAAAACCCTGCTACTTTATCTTTATTAGAAGCTGGTGAGCACGCACAGAAATTATACGGAGAGCAAGCGCAAAAAACCTCTCAAGAATTCTTACTACAAGGAATAGATTTAGCCAACGATTCCGATTTAAAATACAAAACGTCTCAAAACCAACGATTATTAGTTGAACTTTGTTTGATGCAATTGGCCTCTATCACTTTTGATGGAGAAAAAAAAAAGCTAAGTCCTTTATAATTCCTCCGACTTATTTTAGAAATTCTGGATATTCAATAACCGAAGTACAAAGTACAAAGTTAGAAGTTGAGATTGCTTCGCAAGCTCCAAGTCATGTTGAGATTGCTTCTCAAGCTCGCAATGACGTTGAGATTGCTTCGCAAGCTCCTAGTCATGTTGAGATTGCTTCGCAGGATCGTAATGATGTTGGGATTGCTTCGTCCCTCGCAATGTCTGATGCTCCAAAAGTTTCGGCATTATCCTTATCAAGTATTCGTGCAAAAAAAGAATTGGAAGCACAATTAAAACCGGTTCAGAGACACCACGACGAATTGCCTACAGAGCCTTTTACGGAAACTCAAATGTTGGAGCAATGGGTAAAATATGCCAACCGATTAGGAGAAAAAGGTTATAAAATTGTAGAAGCATTATTGTTAATTAATGACCCGAAATTAGACGGGACAAGAATCATTCACGAATTGCCTAACGAAAGCTCTAAGATTGATTTTGAAAGTGAAAAACACGATTTATTAGGCTATTTACGTGGAAAATTACACAATCATAACATCACCATTGACATCAAAATTAACGAAAGTATTGAATTGAAAAAGGCATTCACGACACAAGAAAAATACGATCGTTTAAACGGAATTAATCCAGCTTTAGACTTGCTTAGAAAAACCTTTGATTTGGATTTGTAATCTACAAATTATTTTATAATTACTTGGGTAATAATCAGCCCTGCAAATACTTTTATCTTTTTGTTTTCGTATGTAAATAAAAGTTGCGTATATTTATGATATTCAGACAATTATTTCAAAAAAATAGAATAATATGAAAACATACCATAAACAATTTATTATTTTTTTATTAATTGTATTATTTACATTTAGTTGTAGTAAAAATGAAGAAAATCAAGTAATTCCAATAATTCAAAATTCAAATATAACTTTTTCAAATTCTCCATTTGATTTGCAAGGTACGAATGCAAAATTTGCAAAAGACATTGCATATGATAACAAATCAAGAACTCAATTTGATATTTGGCTACCAAATTCAAGCACTCCAACAGGTTTAGTTATATATGTTCACGGTGGAGGTTTTACAAGTGGTGACAAAGATTTTGTATATACTGTTCAATCAGGTGGAGCATGGGATTTCCCAACAGACATTCGTTACTTTTTACAAAACAAAATTGCTTTTGCTACTATTCGTTATACCTATCTAAATAATACGGGAGAAACGGAAGGCGTTAAAAAGCCTATGTCAGATGTAAGGAGAGCTTTACAATATATCCGGAGCAGGGCAAGTGATTTTAACATTAACAAAAATAAAATAGTTTTAGCAGGAAATTCAGCTGGAGCAAGCACTTCACTTTGGATAGCATTTAATAATGACTTTGCAGATTCTCAAAACAGCGACCTTGTTTTGAGAGAATCAAGTAGAGTAAAAGGTGTAGTAGCAAGAGAAACTCAAGCGAGCTACAACATTGAAGACCGTTGGGTTAATGATGTTTTTATTGATTATGGAGTAACTTGGTCACAAATATTGTCGAATGAAACAGGAAACATTCAAAAAATTTATGGAGTTTCCTCAAATGTTCAATACGAATCGCCTAGCATTGATATTTATAGAGCAGAAATTGATATGTTATCTTTAATGACTTCCGACGACCCTGAAATTTGGATAAATAATACACTGAGAGATGTAGTTAACCCTTATAGTCCATATACTTCAGACATACCTTCGCATCACGCTTTTCACGCAAGAGAATTAAAAGAAAGAGCAGATGCAGTTGGAGTTGAAAATGTGACATTTTATGGAAAAAATCCAATCCTATATTCTGACCCAAGCAATGAAAGTTGGACACAATTTTGCAAAAGAAAAATTAATGAATAAATACCTACGACAGTAGTTTTAAAAATAGCTCGAATTATTTAATATCTATGCATTTTTCACTATTCATTTAAATTGTAAGGCATTAATTCTAAACTCATAATAACCTATATCTTATCATAATACATCGCTTTCACAATTCCGTCGGAAAGTCCAATTTTTGGAACGTAAATTTTATTAGAACCACTCCATTTCATTGCTTTCAAATAAATACTCAATGCGTGAATGATTACGTCGGCACGGTCAGTATTTAACGCTAATTCGGCGATGCGTTGTTCGTAAGAAAGTGAATTTAAATATTGGTATTGTGTATTCAAATAAATATACGACAACGGTTTGTCTTGCAATTTTCCAGAGAGTTTGAAAATTTTATTGATGTTGCCACCCGAACCAATTAGAGTGATGTTATCGTAATCTTGGGTATTGGTTTTAATCCATTTTTCAATTTCTTCCCACACCACTTCGTTAACCATTTTATTTAACAGACGAACCGTTCCGTTTTTGAAGGATTTGGAAGCTACCATTTTTCCTTCAGAAAATAATGAAAACTCCGTACTTCCACCACCAACATCGACATATAAATAGGTTTGTTCGGTTTTGATAAACTGATGTAAATCGGAACTCGCAATAATCGCTGCTTCTTTTTTACCATCAATAATTTCAATTTTGATATCGGCTTTTTTCTTGATGATATCGACTACTTCTTTTCCGTTATACGCTTCACGCATGGCAGAAGTAGCACAGGCCATATAGCGTTCCACTTTATAAACGCCCATTAGTAATTTATAGGCTTTCATAGCATCAACCATTCGGTCAATGTTTTCCTCAGTTATTTCACCCACAGTAAAAGCATCCTGTCCCAAACGAATAGGCACACGAAACAAGGCACTTTTATTAAACTGCGGTGCGGCACCTTCTTGTTCAACAATATTCATAATCAACAAACGCATGGCATTGGAACCAATATCTATTGCTGCATATTTTTTAATTGTAATCATTCTAATTTGTCAATTTTTGAACTGTTGATTTACTAATTGTATTAAACTTTTTCAGTTAATACTTCTAGTTTGTCTCGGTAATATTTATAGGTTTCAAGCTGAGCTCTAAAAACTGGATTATCCCCACGCATTCTATACTTATTATCTAATTTTTCAGAGTGAAAACGGACTTTTACATTTCCTTTCCAACCAATATCGAAGGTTTCAATTAATTCTCTTTTGATGTCTTCATCATAAATCGGGCAGGTTACTTCTACTCTACTATCTAGATTTCGACTCATAAAATCGGCCGAAGAAATAAAAACTTCTGGATTATCTTCGTTTCCAAAAATATATACGCGAGAGTGCTCTAAATAGGCATCTACAATAGAAATGGCCTCAATATTTTCGCTCATTCCTTCCACACCAGGAATTAAAGAACAAATGCCACGGACAATCAATTGAATTTTTACACCTGCTCTACTGGCGTCGTAGAGTTTATCGATCATTTTATAATCCGACAAACTATTCATTTTCAGTTTAATATAAGCAGGTCGACCTAAATTGGCATTCAAAATTTCTCTGTCTATGAGTTTCATAAACTTAGAACGTGTATAATGTGGCGAAACAATTAAATGTTTGTAGCGGTGTACTCTATAATTGATTTGGAAAAATTCGAAAACTTTCGCCATATCTTTCAGTATTTGCTGATGTGCCGTAAACAAAGTCACATCGGTGTACACTTTGGCACTTCCTTCGTTAAAATTACCGGTAGAGACAATACCATAACGTTTCAATTTTCCTTTTTCGTCGATACGCTCAATATAACATACTTTACTATGTACTTTTAAACCTTTTACTCCAAAAATCAGTTCCACCCCTTCTGTTTGCATCATTTCAGCATAAGAGATATTACTGGCTTCATCAAAACGTGCTTGCAATTCAATTTGTACGGTAACTTTCTTTCCGTTTTTAGCGGCATTAATTAATGAACTAACAATTTGCGAATTTTTTGATAATCGGTATAAGGTAATTTTTATCGCTGTAACTTTTGGATCAAGCGCCGCTTCTCTCAAAAATTTGATGATGTAAGCAAATGATTGGTAAGGTGCATTGACCAAATAATCTTTGTTTTCAATTCTTTTCAATATACTACCTTCAAGACTCAAACCTTCGACTGGAAGAGGTGTATTGGTTTTGTACAGTAAATCGTAACGTCCCAGATTTGGAAAATCCATGTAATCACGACGGTTATGATAGCGTCCACCCGGAATTAAACTGTCTTTAGAATCAATTCCCATGCGGTGTAAAAAGAATTTTAGCGTATCCTTTTCAATGGTTTGATCGTACACAAATCGGACGGGTTCCCCAATTCTTCTGTCTTTCACACTCGAAGAAATTTTTTCCATAAAGCTTTTATTCAAATCCGAATCCAATTCCAATTGGGCATCACGCGTAATTTTGATCATGTGTGCCGAAATACTTTCATAATCGAAAATATTAAAGATTTGATTTAAATTAAATCGGATCACGTCGTCCAATAGAATAATATATTGTTTGTCATTATTCGATGGAAGCACTACAAAACGATTGATGGTCTTCGGCATTTCGATAACGGCATACCGAATGTCTTTCTTGATTTTTATTTTTTCAAGGATGGAAGAGGTTTCGCTTGGTTTCATCACCAATTTTACGGCTAAATAACCCGAAGTATCTCGCAATAATGGAAATTCATCCAAATCATTTAAGATAATGGTTACCAACTCCGGACTTACTTTCTGGATAAAAAAATCGCGAATAAAATCTTGTTGTTCTTTATTGATTTCGGTTTCGTTGATGATGAATACGTTTTCTTTTTCAAGTTCCTTTTCGATAATACTCAAAATACGTAAACTTTCCGATTGTTGATCGATAACTGTTTCGGTAATATATTTTAACAAATCTTGCGCTGAAATTCCACCCAATTCTCTTTCACCAGTTATACCTGATAAGGCCAAACGACGTATAGCAGCATAACGTACTCTAAAGAACTCATCCAAATTATTGGAAAAAATTCCAAGGAAACGCAATCTATCTAACAATGGTACTCGCTCATCGCCCGCTTCTTGTAATACTCTAAAATTAAAAGCCAACCAGCTTTTTTCTCGGTCTATGTATTTATTTTCTGTCAATGACGTATGTTTTTAAATCTCTTTAGGAAATATTTTTTTAATAGTTCTTCCTTTGTTAATGTCTTCCCAATTTTTAACATCAAATTGTAAGAAAACCAATCCTGCTGTTGGAACATTAAAAATGGTTTCATCTCCAAATTTATTGACAAAATTTGTAATAGCCTCATTATGTCCAAAAAGAATTAGTTTATTTTTTTTATTACTGCATTTTTTTATTTCTTTTTCTAATTGACTTTCATTAAATGTATACAAACTATCCTCAAATTGAATTTTTGAAGGCGAAATTCCAACGGATTCACAGAAAATTAAGGCCGTTTCGGTTGCTCTAACTGCGGTACTACTCCAAACTTCATAGTCAGCAGTAATCAATTCTTGTGCAATTTGTCCTACCTTTTTAATAGCCTGTCTACCCCCATCGATTAAAGGTCTTTTTTTATCGTCAAGTGGTGTATCCCAACTTGATTTCGCATGCCTAACTATTATTAATGATTTCATAAACTACTGATTATTAGTGAAAAATGGCTACTTGAAACAGTGTATTAAAAGTTGATATTTACAAAAAAATTGTTAATTCATAGATATTATTGGCGTGTTTATCGAAAAACGGAAACAAAATGAAAATCGTAATACTTAATATAATAATTTAGCTCTGTTAAAGGTAAGAAAAGCTTTTAATACAAATTCTCCAAAATGTAAATTCTAACAACCACTTTTTGAATTTACAACAGATTTTCCCTCAGAATAAATTATATAATTTATTGATTAACAATTTATTATTGCTATAACTCAAAAAGTTTTAGCCGAGTCGTTGTCTCAAATAATTTAATCTAAAAAAATCTAGGCTTATGAAAAGTATTACTCATTTGCTGTTTCAGGGAAAAAACATAGTACAAATCTTTATTTTATTTATGCTTTCCCTATTTGCAAATACTGCGTTTGCACAGTCAACTTACCAATGTAATAATTGTACCTCAAATGACATTAACATAAAAAGGGTTGAGCTAGTTTCCTCAACTCCGGATGGTCTAGGAGGTTACTTACCTTTACCCACTACATGTTTAAGTGGCACTCCTATTGATGGATATCTAAAAGTAACCTTGGATCAAAATGCAACAACTCGATATGGTACTCAAATTGAGGCTGATGTTTTTGTTGATAATGTATTTCAACAACACATTCGATATGAAAGTTGTGCCACTACAAGCTCAGGTACTTTTTTTATTTATTTACCTAATGCACCTGCTGCGATTCAATGGTCATGTGGTGAAATTCTTTCTCTGAAAAATATTATTATTGGATGGGGGAATTCAGCGGGTTCAAATGTTTGTAATATCTCCGATTGTGATTTAGGTCCAAAATGTTTTAAATATGATTTAAGTACAAATTTTATTGTTATAACTCCAATAAAACCTGATTTTACTGCCGTAGGAACTTGTCCTGTAAATAGTGCAGCACAATCGTATACATTTACCTCTACTACAACAGGTGGAGTTACTTGTTCAAACCCTCCTCCTTACTCTTCTTTTAAATGGGATATTACCAAAAATGGAGTGCCAATTTCTCATCCTACTCTTCCTGATTCTCCATTTTACGGAAGTCCATTAACCATTGATTTTTCAAATTATGGTGGTGCGGGTGATTACGTAGTTACATTAACGATTGTTGATTGTAATACTCCTCCAACCACAGCTGTTGGGGTACCTAGAACAATTTCGGTATCCTCATGTTGTGTACCTGCTGCAACTTGTTTATTATCACCAATAAACGTTGAAGGTTGTTCGGTTCCTAGCCCACTTACAAATCCATCATCTGTTTTTAATTACAATGCCTGTGGCAAAACTGTGACGATAACCAGTAGCGATTCTGGAGACACATCAGTTTGTTCTGATGGTGATGGTGCCGATTTTAATAGAACCTATATATTGTTTTTTGATGGTGTACCCTTTTCCACTTGTATTCAAAACATTAAAATAAATGATACAACTCCTCCTGTATTGCCAACTTCTTTACCTCAAAACACTATTGTTTCCTGTGATAATGTACCTGCAAACAGTTCACTAACTGCGAATGATGCTTGTGCTGGAAACATTACAGTTTTAGGAGTAGATACTATTACCTCTACAAGTTGTGCAAGCCAGTATACCATCAACAGAAAATGGACTTTTACTGATGCTTGTGGAAATTCATCTTCACATACACAAACAATCACAGTTCAAGATACAACAAATCCAGTATTCAACGGAAGTTTACCAGCCAATGTAACGGTACAATGTGATGCTGTTCCGGCTCCTGTAGTCCTAACTGCTTCCGATACTTGTGATAACAATGTGGTAGTGGTGTACTCAGAATCTTTTGCCGGTCAAAACGATGCTTGTGCTAATACTTATACCATCACTCGCAACTGGTCGGTAACCGATTGTGCTGGAAATAATACCCAACACACTCAAATTGTCAATGTGATTGATACTACTGCGCCAACATTCAACGGACAACTTCCTAGTGATGTGACCGTTCAATGTGATGCCGTGCCTGCTCCAGTAGTCCTAACTGCTTCCGATACTTGTGATAACAATGTGGTAGTGGTGTACTCAGAATCTTTTGCCGGTCAAAACGATGCTTGTGCTAATACTTATACCATCACTCGTAACTGGTCGGTAACCGATTGTGCTGGAAACAATACCCAACACACTCAAATTGTCAATGTGATTGATACAACTGCGCCAACATTCAACGGACAACTTCCTAGTGATGTAACCGTTCAATGTGATGCCGTGCCTGCTCCAGTAGTCCTAACTGCTTCCGATACTTGTGATAACAATGTGGTAGTAGTGTACTCGGAATCCTTTGCGGGTCAAAACGATGCTTGTGCTAATACTTATACCATCACTCGCAACTGGTCGGTAACCGATTGTGCTGGAAACAATACCCAACACACTCAAATTGTCAATGTGATTGATACAACTGCGCCAACATTCAACGGACAAGTTCCTAGTGATGTGACCGTTCAATGTGATGCCGTGCCTGCTCCAGTAGTCCTAACTGCTTCCGATACTTGTGATAACAATGTGGTAGTAGTGTACTCGGAAT
>NZ_SBKO01000029.1 GCF_004122165.1 Flavobacterium amnicola | reverse complement strand
CAAGGAGCTGCCTAGGGTAAAACTGGTAACTAGGGCTAAGTCGTAACAAGGTAGCCGTACCGGAAGGTGCGGCTGGAACACCTCCTTTCTAGAGACTATAAAAAGAGGTTAGGTATTGATTTTTTATATTTTTTTTACTCTCGCTGTTAATTCAAATAATACAAATAAGTAAAAACAGAGTCTCGTAGCTCAGCTGGTTAGAGTACTACACTGATAATGTAGGGGTCCCCAGTTCGAGTCTGGGCGGGACTACAA
>NZ_SBKO01000028.1 GCF_004122165.1 Flavobacterium amnicola | reverse complement strand
ACACGTTCATAGACATATTGAATTGACAGCCGTTTTAAATGGAGACATTTAAAACAACAAAAATGAGAGTAAGAAGAATTGAGAGATTCGAAAAAACCTAGCATTCTTTGTCTAAAAAAACGAAGCGTAAGCTTCAACAAATATACGATGAAGAGTTTGATCCTGGCTCAGGATGAACGCTAGCGGCAGGCTTAACACATGCAAGTCGAGGGGTAGGTTACTTCGGTAACTGAGACCGGCGCACGGGTGCGTAAC
>NZ_SBKO01000027.1 GCF_004122165.1 Flavobacterium amnicola | reverse complement strand
CAAGGAGCTGCCTAGGGTAAAACTGGTAACTAGGGCTAAGTCGTAACAAGGTAGCCGTACCGGAAGGTGCGGCTGGAACACCTCCTTTCTAGAGACTATAAAAAGAGGTTAGGTATTGATTTTTTATTTTTTTTTTACTCTCGCTGTTAATTCAAATAATACAAATAAGTAAAAACAGAGTCTCGTAGCTCAGCTGGTTAGAGTACTACACTGATAATGTAGGGGTCCCCAGTTCGAGTCTGGGCGGGACTACAA
>NZ_SBKO01000026.1 GCF_004122165.1 Flavobacterium amnicola | reverse complement strand
CACAAGGAGTTACTTTAACAGGGACAGGTGCATACACAGGAGGAAGTTATGCTTCTACAGCAGGATTAACAATAAACGCGACAACAGGAGCAATTACCCCAAGTACATCTACTCCAGGAACGTATACTGTTACCTATTCAACACTAGCCTCAGGTGGATGTGGAGTGGTAACCGCTACAACAAGCGTGACCATTACGGCATTACCAACAGCAAGTATTAGTTATGCTGGAAGTCCGTATTGTTCAGGAGTTGCTACAGCTACTGTTACTTTAAGTG
>NZ_SBKO01000025.1 GCF_004122165.1 Flavobacterium amnicola | reverse complement strand
GTGGAACTTTTAATGCAGGAGCTGGAACTTATACCCCAGCAGCAGGAGCTACTACTAGTACATTCTTATATACGGTAACTGGAGTTGCACCATGTACAACAGATACAAGTTTAGCTACTGTTACAATTAATCCACAACCTAATGCAGGAACCGATGGAGGTGTAACAATATGTGATAATAGTGTGGCTGTCATCGATTTATTTAGTTTAATTACTGGCGAACAAGCTGGAGGAGTTTGGACTCGTCCAACAGGAACAGGTGGAACTTTTAATGCAGGAGCTGGAACTT
>NZ_SBKO01000024.1 GCF_004122165.1 Flavobacterium amnicola | reverse complement strand
ATTCCGAGTACACTACTACCACATTGTTATCACAAGTATCGGAAGCAGTTAGGACTACTGGAGCAGGCACGGCATCACATTGAACGGTCACATCACTAGGAACTTGTCCGTTGAATGTTGGCGCAGTAGTATCAATCACATTGACAATTTGTGTGTGTTGGGTATTATTTCCAGCACAATCGGTTACCGACCAGTTGCGAGTGATGGTATAGGTATTGGCACAAGCATCGTTTTGACCCGCAAAGGATTCCGAGTACACTACTACCACATTGTTATCACAAGTATCGGAAGCAGTTAGGACTACTGGAGCAGGCACGGCATCACATTGTACGGTCACATCACTAGGAAGTTGTCCGTTGAATGTTGGCGCAGTTGTATCAATCACATTGACAATT
>NZ_SBKO01000023.1 GCF_004122165.1 Flavobacterium amnicola | reverse complement strand
GTTATGGTACACCATTCTGTACTGATAATGCAGCGGCACAAGCAGTAACTTTGACAGGAACGGGTGCTTACACCGGAGGTACTTATGCCTCTACAGCAGGATTATCTATCAATGCTGCAACGGGAGCCATTACCCCAAGTACATCCACACCAGGCACGTATACCGTAACGTATACCATTCCAGCTAGTGGAGGTTGTGCGGCAGTACCAGTAACAACAAGTGTAACAATCACTGCTTTACCAACAGCAAGTATTAGTTATGGCACACCATTCTGTACTGATAATGCAGTGGCACAAGGAGTTACTTTAACAGGGACAGGTGCATACACAGGAGGAAGTTATGCTTCTACAGCAGGATTAACAATAAACGCGACAACAGGAGCAATTACCCCAAGTACATCTACTCCAGGAACGTATAC
>NZ_SBKO01000022.1 GCF_004122165.1 Flavobacterium amnicola | reverse complement strand
TGGGCTGATGCGACTATTCCTGAGAGAACAAACGGAACAACATCAACTAAAATAAAAAATCAAATCATCAATGCGAATGACAAATTTGTTCTTTTAGCCACAAATAACGCAATTGCCTCAAAATGGTGTAATTGGGAAATTGGTATTGCTGACCCATTCAAATTAACTCCAAAAAAAATTGCCATATTACCATTAGCAGATAATAGTGGTACTTGGAATGGAAATGAATACCTCCAAATTCATCCAAGAATTGAAAAAAGTGCAATCTTTAGTGACACCTACTATGTTAAATATCCTGATGGTACTCAAGAAGGACTAACAACTTTGTTAAGAAGATAAAAGTTTTATTATGGAGTTTACTAAAGAACAAAAAAAATTCATAAATGAATTTATAAATGAAATTAATAATGGTGATGCTGCAATT
>NZ_SBKO01000021.1 GCF_004122165.1 Flavobacterium amnicola | reverse complement strand
AAAATTATTTTTTTCATGAACTTTAAATTAAGATTTTTACAGAAGTCCCATTATTAGCTATTGACTTTATCTCAAATTTTCCTCCTATTTCAGTAATTCTTTTTTCCATATTAAACAAGCCATTTCCTTTGTTTACTTCGCATATTAACTGCCTCTTGTGTGGTTCTATAAATATTAACCCAAACCAATGAGGTCAATTTCACCTCTTTTAAGCCTTCATCAATATTAAAATCAAAATCGATAGTTTCTTGTGCTATTCTTGCATTATCTAAAAAATTGAGAATTTGAAAACGTTTCGTTTCTGCTTTCTGGTTAGAATTACCAATTCCGAATTTTAAATTTTCGATTGAAGAAATGACAAAAGTAAGTTGTGAGCCAATATTATCATGTAAATCGCGAGAAATAGACAAGCGTTGTTCTTG
>NZ_SBKO01000020.1 GCF_004122165.1 Flavobacterium amnicola | reverse complement strand
CCCGGCGCAGTGACGGAAGGGGAGCGCGAGCATGAACAAAAAGACTCGCCCTGCTTACTTGGGGGTATTGCTGGGGGTAGCGCTGATCGGCCTGGGCGTGGCGTATGAAAAGCTCTGGTGCGATCCCCGCGAGCTGTTGCAGGAACCTGCCGACCCGCAGGCCCTGCACCGCCTCAGCCGGGACGGCGTGACCGTGGAGTTCGAGGCCCGGCCGCTGGCCGGGGGCGAGTTGAAGGAAGGCGCCTTCGCCAATATCCGCTTCAAGGTCAGCGACCAGACCAGTGGCCAGCCGCTGTCGGGCATGGCCCCGGGGGCGTGGATCGACCCGGCGCAGTCGGCGCCGGTAGGCGACCGCAACCAAAGCTGCAAGGCGCGGGTTGCGCTGTTTCTCAAGAGCAGCATCGGCGCCCGGCCGCTGCTCGACCTGAAC
>NZ_SBKO01000001.1 GCF_004122165.1 Flavobacterium amnicola | reverse complement strand
TTGCGGGGTGCAAAGATAACATCTTTATTTTTCCATTTCCAAATCTTTTTACAACTTTTTTGAAAGTTTTTTTTAAACCCTCATTTACAGTCACTTTTAAATTTGAATCAGTATTTTAAAGAACTTTACTTTGTTTTGCAAACAACTTGTTGCTGATTGCGGGTGCAAAAGTAGTACTTCTTTTTAGCTTTCCTAATCTTTTTGAAACCTTTTTTAAATCTTTTTTTTGCTTGGTTAATTATCAGGTAGTTACAAATACCGTGGATCAGGAAAAACTCACGAGGGACGCGTGAGGGATGATAGCGGCATCCTTTTATAGTTGTCTTCGAGAACCTCAGACAACTTATAAAAGATACAGCGAACAGCCCGGCCCGAAGGGACACGCCCAAATAAGAAATTAGCTAAACTTAATGGCTTTTACAGGAGAGATCTTGGTTATGACGTAAGAAGGAATTAATAAAACCAAAAAACAAACAACAACCGTTCCTATATTTAATAATAGAATATACCAAAGGTTTAAATCGACCGGAGCGACATTCACATAATAATTTTCGGGGTTTAGTTTGACTATTCCGAAATACTTTTGAATTAACAATAGCCCGATTCCGATAGAATTCCCCCAAAGCAGCCCTTTTACGATAAGATGAGCGGCATTGTATAAGAATATTTTACGCACCGACCAGTTGCTAGCTCCTAATGATTTTAAGATTCCGATCATTTGTGTGCGTTCTAAAATGAGTACCAACAAAGCGACTACCATATTAATAGTAGACACTACAATCATAATAATAAGTATGACGGCAATATTGAAATCAAATAGTTTGAGCCATTCGAATATATAAAAGTATTTACTCGAGATGGTTTGCGTATCTAAAGTTTTGGTGGCGTCTTCTTTGTTTTGAGAATTACTGTATACTTCAGCACCTTTTGCTTCAATTTTAGTAAAGTCGTCAATAAAAACTTCAAAAGACCCCACTTGGGTTGGCAACCACTTATTCATTCGTTGAATATGGCGAATATCTCCTACTATATAAGTAGCATCAAATTCTTGAAATCCAGAATTGTAAATTCCGACTATTTTAAAGGAGCGTAAATTGGGCAATTGATTCTCTACTTCTTTCATGAAAAAAGTATTGCACTTGCTCCCTACTTTTAGTTCCAATCTATTAGCGAGGTATTCGGAAATAATAATTTCGTTGTTTAATTCGGATTTTAAATTAGGAACTCTACCCTCCACGAGATACTCATTAAGGTTGTCCCAATCATAATCGGCACCTACTCCTTTAAAAACAATTCCTTCAAATCCTTTTTCGGTTCTAATGATTCCTGCTTTACTGGCTACGGCCTGAATGTGCTTGATTCCATCTACACCTTTAAACTTAGGGTAAAAATCCTGATTAGTAGAAACCGGTTCAAGACTAGCCTGCGATTGGTTATCATTAAAATTAGAAATAATTATATGTCCGTTGAAAGCCGAAATCTTTTGGCGTATTTTTTGTTGTAAACCCATGCCGGTAGCCACAGAAACGATCATCATAATCAAACCGATCGCAATTGCTGCGATGGCTATATTGATAATTGGCATAGAAATATTACTTTTACGTTCTTTAGTACGAATAAGTCTATCGGCTATAAAAAATTCTAAATTCAAAGAAAATGATTTACAAATTGATGCTCAAAAATACAGTTTTATTATTGCTTTTTGCAATTGTTTCGTGTGGAAATTGTAAAAAGAAAATAGAAGAAAGTGAAAAGAGAAAAGACACCACTGTAATAGTTAATCCGAACACCTCTACTCCTTCGGAAGAAAATATCAAAACGGGAGCTGACAATTATGAAGCATATTTGCCTTTATTGAGAGACAAAAATGTGGGAATTGTCACTAATCAAACTGGAATTTTGACCAACAAAACACATTTGGTTGATTTTCTATTAGAGAAAAAAGTGAATCTACAAAAAATATACGCTCCCGAACATGGTTTTAGAGGCACTGCTGATGCGGGCGAATTAATTAAAGACGGCAAAGATACTAAAACAAGACTCCCTATTGTTTCACTTTATGGGAATAACAAAAAGCCAAAACCAGAACAATTGGCAGGAATTGACCTTATGATTTTTGACCTGCAAGATGTAGGGGCTCGTTTTTATACTTACATCTCCTCCTTACATTATGTAATGGAAGCTTGTGCCGAAAACAATATCAAATTAATGGTATTGGACCGACCAAATCCTAATGGAGGTATTGTTGATGGACCAATTTTAGAAAAAGAGTTCACCAGTTTTGTGGGTATGCACCAAATTCCGATTCTTCACGGAATGACAATTGGCGAGTATGCCAAAATGATTAATGGTGAAAAATGGTTGAAAAACGGAATTCAATGTCAATTGGAAATAGTTCCATGTTTGAATTACAAAAGAGAGATGCCGTATAGCTTACTTACAAAACCTTCTCCGAATTTACCCAACGACCAAGCCATCAATTTGTATGCGAGTTTGTGTTTGTTTGAAGGTACCAATGTGAGCATGGGTCGCGGAACAGAAAAACAATTCCAGATTTACGGTTCTCCCTATTTGCCAAAAAGTGATTTTAGTTTTACGCCAATTCCGAATTTTGGAGCTAAAGAACCTACCTACAAAAACCAATTGTGTTATGGAGAAGATTTAACATCGATCGCTAAAGCGACTCAATTGGAATTGAAATGGCTGATAAAAGCCTATCAAACTACGACAGATAAGTCGAAATTCTTTAATGATTTCTTTACTAAACTGGCAGGAACCAAAAAACTTCGCGAACAAATTGAAGCTGGAACTTCAGAGACTGAAATCAGAAACTCCTGGAAAAAAGGAATTGAAGATTTTAAAGTAATGAGAAAACCGTACCTATTATATTAAAGAGGCATTTTCTCTTTCATTTTTTCTACAATATTATAAGCGGCAGGACAAATCGCGACATTTTTCAAAGTCAAATCGGTGATCTGGTTAAATTTTTTTCTGTCAGTATGTGGAAATTCGCGACAGGCTTTCGGACGCACATCGTAAATCATGCAGTAGTTTTCATGATCCAAAAACGTACACGGAACACTTTGCAACACATAATCCTGATCCTCATCAATGCGTAAATATTGGTCAATAAATTGTTGTGGTTTTTGCTTTAAGTGTTTTGAAATACGTTCGATATCTGCCGAAGTAAAAAGTGGTCCCGTAGTCTTGCAGCAATTGGCGCATTTTAGGCAATCAGTTCTTTTAAACTCGGCATCGTGTAATTCCTGCATCACGTAATCCAAATTCTTAGGCGTCTTTTTTTTTAGCTTATCAAAATACTTTTTGTTTTCGATATGCTTATCTTTGGCTAACTTTTGTAGTATGTTGATTTGAGGATTTGTCAATTTGTTTATTTGATAAATGAACCACAAAATTATAGAAAACGAATCAACAAATAACCGCATAAACAAATAAACTCAAAATGAAAGACCTTTTCGGAAAAGCCATCCTTGATTTTCAAACCAACAATGCACCCGAAGACTTGATTACTGAAACGTCTATCTCGGAAGCCGATGAAATGAGTGTTGCCTATTTGTTTCGTTCTTTTGCTGAAATGCCGAAATTGGAACAAAAAGCCTTACAATTGACAAAAGGAAAAGTATTAGATGTTGGTTGTGGTGCTGGAAGTCACGCCCTGTACCTTCAAAACGAACGCCATTTAGATATTATTTCTATTGATATTTCTCCGAAAGCGATTGACACCTGTCGATTACGTGGTTTAAAAAATGTCCGTGTTCAAAATATTTTAGATCTCCAAAATGAGAAATTTGATACTATCATCTTATTAATGAATGGCTCCGGAATCTTCGGAACTCTTTCAGAAACGACTAAATACCTTCAGAAATTAAAATCACTTTTGAATCCTAATGGACAAATTCTAATTGATTCTTCTGATATTATTTATATGTTTGATCGGGATGAAGATGGTGCGTATGAAGTTCCTGCTGATGGTTATTATGGAGAATTGACATTTACCATTTCCTATAAAGGCGAAACGGAAGACTCTTTCCCTTGGTTGTATTTGGATTATAATACACTACAAAATGCTGCAATTGCAAATGGATTACAATGTGAACTGATTATGGAAGGTGAACATTATGATTATTTAGCAAAACTTTTTATTTAAATTTAAACTTTAATTCCTTTAATTGCGTATATACTTTTTTAAAAAAAATTACGTTTAAAACATTCACTCCAAAACTTTAAGATATGAAACTACTTAAAATCACTTGCTTATTTTTCCTGATGGCAATCTCAGGGTGTTCATCAGATAGTAATAGCAACTCTAACACTATTGAAAACGGAGTCAATAAAGCTCCAAACCAAAAAGCTACAGGTAGCAGCGCCAACGATTTATTAGCAGCAACAAAGTATAACAAATTGGTAATTGAAATCTTATATGTTAAGAATTTCAAACCTGCGACTCAAACCATCACTAATCTTCAAAATTTTCTAGCCGCTCGTTTGAATAAGCCTGGTGGAATTGTTATTACACAAAGAGAAATAAATCCAACCGGGTTTTCACCTTATGATATTAATGAAATTGTAAGCCTGGAAAACGCTTACCGAACCAAGTATAATAATGGAACGACAATAGCCTTATACATGTTTTTTGCGGATGGTAATGCATCGGGAGATACTAGTACTAGTTTTACTTTAGGTTCTGCTTACAGAAACACTTCTTTTGTTATATATGAAAACACCATTAAAAATAATAGTGGAGGCATAGGACAACCTACTACAGTCAATTTAGAAACTACGGTAATTCTTCATGAAATGTGTCATTTACTCGGTCTTGTGAATTTGGGTTCCCCAATGCAAACACCACATTTAGACTTCAGTCATGACAAACATTGTAATGATGACACTTGTCTTATGTATTGGGAAGCGGAAAATAATGGTGCTTTGAGTATGATTCTCGGCGGAGTTCCAGACCTCGACACAAACTGCCTAAACGATTTAATTGCCAACGGAGGGAAATAATTATAAAAAAAGAAAGGCCATAAATGATTATTTATGGCCTTCTTTTTAAAACTAAAATTGTATTAAATCGGTTGTTGCTATAATATCTTGCAATGCTTTGTATAAAACTTCTAAGTCTTCTTGCGAATTATAAGCATTAATGGAATATCTCAAATAAATAGTACCGTTTAGTGGCATGACCGGAATTTGGATCTTGTATTTATCATACAATACTTCCTTTAATTCTGTTGGTTTATTCGTTTTAATAGGAATGCTTGCCATTTGACCCAAAAATTCATTTGTGATTGGGCAAATAGGTTGAGTATTTAGTAAATCGCAAAAGCGTTGGTAGTTGTCCAAAACAATTTGTTTGGAGGCTTTCGATTTTTCTGACCAATTATTTTCGGAAAGGAAGTCAATTACCGTTGGTGTACACAAATAGGCCGAAACATCTTTTGTTCCATTATATTCATGATAATCTAAAAACTGACTTTCACCTGGCATAACACTTTCATACCCCCAACTCACTACTAAAGGATCTAAATCGTTTTGCAATTCCTTTTTAACATAGAGAAAAGAACTTCCTTTGGGTGCTAACATCCATTTATGCAGTGTACCGGTATAATAATCCGGATTCAAATCCTGAATATTCAAATCGATGTGTCCTGGCACATGTGCGCCGTCCACTATTGTAATTAGACCTAATTCTTGTGCTTTATCACAAATTTCTTTTACCGGAAACACTAAAGCCGTAGCACTTGATATCTGATTGATAAAAACCACCTTGGTTTTAGAAGAGTAACCTTTCCAGAATTCTTCTAGAATTTGTTCTTTCGAAATAATGGGTAATGAAATATTTTGACGAATGTATTTGGCACCTGTTTTCTTGCAAAAGAAATTCCAGGTTCTATCTAAAGCGCCATATTCATGATTGGTCGAAAGAATTTCATCACCGGGTTGTAAATTCAAACTTCGCATGATGGTGTTGACGGCAAATGTTGGATTGGGTGTAAAAAACAAATCGGATGCCTCACATCCTACAAATTCCGACAAGCTTTCTCTCGCTGTTTTTAAATAGGGAATCAGTGATTTTTGCATGAAAAACACTGGTTCACATTCAAGCTCATACTGAAACCGTTGAAATTCTTGAAAAACTGGTTTTGGGCAAGCACCAAATGATCCGTGGTTTAGGAAGGTAATCTTATCGGTGAGAAGGAAATGTGATTTCATAAATTCATTTTCCAGTAAAAATAAAAAATCCCAAACAATGTTTGGGATTTAAATTTTAAGACACCTTAAAATTTATTTAATTGTGATAGGGAAATTGTATTCTACTGCTACATTTTCTCCTTTATTTCTTCCTGGCGTCCATTTCGGACATTTTGCCAAAACTCTTTTTACTTCTTTTCCAGCATTCCCTAGATCTCTAAGAATTTGAACGTTAGTAACATTCCCTTCTTTATCTATAATAATACTAACATGAATCGTACCTGTCAATACCTCTCCTTCTTCGTTTTCAGGAGCTTGGTAATTTTTCATAACAAACATCATGAATTCACCCATTCCACCAGGGAATAAAGGTTTCACTTCAACAGCATTATACTGTAGTGGCGCTTCAACTTGGTTGATTTCATTTTTAGAAAACCCCAAATTTGCGAATAGCAATCCTAATACTAAAACAACAAACTTCTTCATAATTCAAATTCATTTAGTTAACAACTTATTAATAATCAGGTGATTTGGGACTTCAAACATATGACAAAAAACGATAAAAATGCAAAAAAAATCGACGAAATACATATAATAAATAATTTTGTAGTCAAAATATGACAAAAAAAGAAGCGTCCGCTTACGCAATCGCTTCTTTTTCAGTGTTTTATGTTTTTTTACACCCTAATATTAACAGGTAATGTATAAATTACTCTAACCGGTTTGTCGTTTTGAATTCCGGGAGTCCATTTTGGACATAATGAAAGTACTCTTTTAATTTCAGCTACAGATCCATAACCGATATCTTTAAGGATTTTGACATCACTAATTGTTCCGTCAGTTTCAATTACAAAAGTAACCTTTAGTAATCCGCCCGTAAAATTCTCATCATCTGGCGTCTTAAAATTTTTGCCTACAAATTTTATAAACTCATTATTTCCCCCTGGGAAAATAGGCTGGTTTTCTACAATTTCAAAAGGAATTGGTATAATAGAACTCAAAGGGGCTTGAGCGTGCGTAAACTGCATAGCAAAGAAAGCTAAAACAATAAAAAGAATTTTTTTCATGATAGTTGTGGTATTTGTTGTTATACCATCAACAGAGTAGATTAAATTTGCTTGGGGCAAAAAAGATGGAAATCTGCCATAAAAATAGCAATATAATTTTAATTACAAAAATATCTCACTAAAATACAGGGTTTTATCTATGAAATACAAAAAAAAACAGACGAACTGCAAAAAAACTTCCTCAAAAAGTAATCAATACTACTTCTACGTTTTAGTAGTTACTCGCATTTTAAATTCAACAGGAAATTTTATGGTAAGACTGATTGGTTTTCCATTTCGAGAAGCTGGAGTCCATTTCGGAGATTGTTTTAAAACTCGAATGACTTCCATTGCGAAATCCATATCTTTAAATTCAACGATTCTAATGTTCTTAATTTCTCCTGTTTCCACAATATCGAAAGTAAAGACAACTCTTCCGGCTTGTTTAATTTTAGATTTATCAATGAAACCATACACGTAATCACTAAAGGCTTTAATACCTCCACCGTTAAATTTAGGATCAATTAGTTCACCTTTTAAATACACTTCGTTTTCACCCATGATTTGGGCGGATGTTGCCAAAGAGCATAATACTAATACAAGGGTAAAAAGTTTTTTCATCGAACTCTAATATCAATTGGGACTGGCAAAGTATATTTAGTTTTAATAGGCACACCATCTATCATGGCAGGTTTAAATTTTGGTGCATTTTTTAACACTTTAATTAATTCATCAGCGGCACCATATCCAACATCTTTAATAATTTTAAAACCACTTAAAGATCCATCTTTTTCAACAAAAAATTCAACTATAATTTTCCCTTTAACGCTCTTGACAGGATCAAATTTAAAATTTCTCTGAATATACTGGCCAAAAGTTTGACTCTTTACTACTTTAATTGTATCCTTTTCTACTTTATGAGAATCAAGTGTTACTACTGAAATCTCATTTTCCTGCGAATACAATTGAGAAACGAAAAGAAAAAACAATACTATAACTAAAGTTCGTTTCATTACGGGATATTTAAATATTTATGCGTTTGTAGAGACACTCTCCATTTCGGATTGTTCATCACATAATCGACAATAAGTGGGGTCATTTCTTCTTTTTTACTCCATTCTGGTTGTAAAAATAAAATGGCATTTGGATTTACTTTAGCCGCTTGTTCTTCGGCAAATTGGAAATCGTGTTTGTTGTAAACGATTACTTTTAACTCGTTAGCAATATCGTAAGCCTCTTGAACAGGAAGTTTGTTTTTCTTTGGAGACAAACAAAACCAATCCCATTTTCCAGAAACAGGATACGCTCCCGAAGTTTCGATATGCACACGCATTCCGTTCTCCATTAACTTAGCGGTAATGGGATTCATATTCCATGTTAATGGTTCTCCACCCGTAATGACAACTGTTTCGGCATATTCCTTGGCATTTGTCACAATTACATCCATGTTTGTTGGTGGATGCAGTTCGGCATTCCAACTTTCTTTCACATCACACCAATGACATCCAACATCGCAACCACCAATTCTTATAAAATAAGCGGCTGTTCCTGTATGGTATCCTTCGCCTTGAATCGTGTAGAATTCTTCCATCAGCGGAAGCATTTCTCCTTTATCTACGGCTATTTGTATTTCTTTTGTAAGCATAAAATCAAAAATAGTTGGCAAAGATAGGCAAATGAATTCCGAATTAAGAATTAGGAATTAAGAAATCCCAAAATCTTTCCTTTAATAAGAAAACCCAAGGTCCCATAAAACAAAAAACCGTCTCGATTTACTCTTGACGGTTTTTATAATTTTCATCCTTACTTTTATTTTAAAGCATTTTTGATGTTAATGCTGTCGGCATCTGCAGGATCCAGAACTAAGGCTTTAGCAATTAATTCATTTGCTTTTAGTTTATCTGTTTTACCATAGTATCTCGCTAATTCTTGGTAAGCTTCAATAAATTTTGCTTTATTCGCCGTTACTGCATCCGCACCTTTGGTCGTTACTACATTCATAAACTCTTCATAGCTTTTCGCCATTTGCGCTTTTGCAGTAGCATCCGACAACAAACCATTTACACGAGCTCTATAAATATGAGCATCTTGAGTGGTTGGTGATTTTTCAATAACTGCAGCAAATGCTTTATCTGCTTTTTGCAAATCGGCAACATTTACCGTTTTCACATCCTCACGAATATTGTCGAAATACAACGCATATCCTAAGAAAAAGTTATCATACAAATAATTTTTAGAGTTGGCATTGGTAATCGCTACTTCATAAATTCCAGCTGCATATTTGTATAATTTTTTATCAAAATAACCTTTACCAATTTCGTTCAAATCGTTAGCCATTGGTTTGTCCATGCTTACCGCTTTAGCGAAATTTTCAACAGCAGCTTTATACAACACTTCATCAACTATTACTTTGGCACCTTCAGCAACTACTGGAGTAGATTTTTTCAACTGTGCCATTCCAAGGTATAAGAAATCACGGCCAATTAATTTATTAGAAGCATTTCCAGTAAATTCTTTTAATGCTTCGATAGCCGAATCCGTATTTCCGTTTTCGTAAGCAGAATACCCTAAATAACGTAAAATACGAGGATTTACTTTATCTAATTTTTTCATTTCATTAGCTTCTTTCTCTAATGCTTTGTAATCTTTAGCAATGATTAAGAAATCGGCATGACGCATACGTGATGGTAAAGAATAATCGGTTAAACTCATGTATTTTTCATAATACGCTAACGATTTATCGGTATACTCTTTAAATTTAGCTTTGTCATTAAGTCCCCAACCAAAATACGTTTCGGCTAACTCACGGTACACTGGTCCGTAATTTGGATTTAATGCTAATACGTTATCTAACGCTGCTTTAGCTTCCCCGAATGCTTTTGCATTTTTAAGTAAAACACCCAATTGCATTTTGGCTCTCAATAGGGTATTGTCAGCATCATACGCGTTACGATAGTTGGCATACGCTTCGTTTTGATTTCTTTCACCAAAATAAGCATCACCCAATGCTAATAAAGTTTGCGCATCGTTCATGTTAATCGCTTTCGCTTTGTTTAATACTTCGATTGCTTTTTTATAATTAGGGTTTACCGAATTGGTAAGCGCTTTTCCAATGTGTACAAACTGCTCAATATCTTTCTTTTTCATACCAGCCGTAGCTTGATCAAAATTGAATTGTGCTGCTTGAGCGTTACCATTATCTAAATCCAATTGTCCTAAACCAATATAGTTAAAAGAACCAGCATCTTTAGCGGTTAATCCTTTTTGGAAAACCATTTTGGCAGAATCTTGAATACTTTGACGCAAATACACATTTCCTAACAGGAAAGAAGCTCTTCCGTTATCTGGAGTAGTTTTTACGATTGCTTTTAAAATTGATTTTGCTTTTTCGTATTGTTCAGCATCCATAGCTTTTTTTGCTGATTCGATATCTTGAGCAAAGGCAGAAACACCAGCTGCTAAAAAAGCGATACTGAAAAATTTAACTTTATTCATCTTTATATTAATTAATTGTCTTTTTTATTTTCTACTTCTTTTCGGATGATAAGATTTCTCCCTGGCATTCTTACCGGTACCAATCCCGACTTAAGAATAATGCGTTGTCCTATCTCTCCTCCCATAAAAGAAGCAAATCCCATGCCTAAACCTCGAGTCCCTTGATAATTTAACATTTTTATTTGTCGAATCACTGGATATAAGTTAGTTGCAATATCTTCTTGTGTGGGCTTGGCAAAAGTACCATTATTTGTTTTTACATCCAAAACAGAAACGTTATCAACCGTTTTTTGAAAGTCAGGCATTGGCTGCATAATCCAATTCACCCCAACCACTCCAATCATTCCGTTATTCTTAGAAACGAAATCTATGACTTCATTATTGGTCTTAAATGAAAATATTTTTTCTTTTGGCAATTCTTTTACTTTGGCTAAATCTTTAAAATACTTAACCGTACTAGAATTAGCGTTATCAAAAACCAACCCAGCGTACTTGGAAGACTTCCCTTGTAAGGTAGCCACAACATCATTCAAATCAATTTGAGTGCCTTCCGAAGCTTTGTTAGCAATAAAAGCAACTCCATCTGTAGCAATGGGAGTAATCCTTGCTTTTATTTTTTTATTTTCAAAATAGGCCGCTTCCCCTTTGGTTAATTCACGAGTTAGAATCGCCAGGTCATTTTTCCCTTCGGAAAGTAATTTGACAATTTCAGATTCTGATTTTGGAACCAATTGTATTTTTGCTTCATATTGATTTTCAAAAACCAGCACTTGATCTTCAATAACCGGTAAAATCGTCTCGTCTACTAATATCGTAGCAGTTCCTGTTAAGATTGTTTCTGAATCACTTTTTTGGTTACAACTAAAAACAGCGATTACAGCAACTATAGCAAGCAATAAATATTTAATTTTCTTCATTCTATGATTTTTGAAAAAAGCGTATAAAACGCAAGAAAGCGTACACGATAATGGCAATTCCTAAAGTAGTACGATACCCTTGCGACAAAGGCAAAGGTAACTTTTGCCAAAACAAAATAGCCAATCCCATTGTTAAATAAATAATAAAAAACAAAACACCTATAACGAGAAGAAATCGCTCTTTAAGCGATTTCTTCATCATATTTGAATAAAAATTATTCATGTATTATTCCGATTTAATATCAAGTAAAATTGGTAAACTGTATTTTACACGAATCTTTTTACCATTTTGCTCACCTGCTTTAAATCTTGGAGCACCTTTAAGCATTCTAACTGCTTCAGCACCTGTACCGTAACCTAAATCCCTAATGACTTTGATATCTGTTAAACTTCCGTCTTTTTCAACAACGAATTCAACAAATACACGTCCTTTAAGATCTGAGTCCACTTCAGGAGTACGGAAGTTTTTTTGCACGTAGCTCCCAAACTTAGCCCATCCTCCAGGGAATTCCGGTTGTACCTCAATACCTGCAGAAGAGTACACATTGTTATCTACTACTTCTACCGCTTTATCAGAATCACCCGTTGGTTGATCGATAGTTACTTTTGCATCTTTATCCCCTTTTTGGTCTTTTTCAGCAATGTTTTTATCTTTCAGTTCCTCGATAGTTTTGATTTCTTCGGTCACTTTTTTCGCCTCAACAACTTTAGGTTTCACGAATTTCACTTCGTCAATCTTTGGTTTTGGCGGCTCCACTTTTTTAGGTGGTGGTGGTGGTGGAATATTTTCTTTTGGTTTATCCATGTTTACCAATACCACTTTTTCATCAAGTGAGTTTTTTGCATTATCACTATCTGGAAGCATGTTAATTAACACTGGTGCACTAATGGCAGCAGCAAAAACAACAGCTCCAACCAATAAAGCTCTTAGCGTAGTTTTAGGATTGTCTTTACGTAACTCATAAGCACCATACTTTTTATTACGTCCTTCAAATACTAAGTCTAACCACTTGTTTGTAAAAATATCTAATTTCATTTTTTATATACTTTAGGGTTAGTTACTAGTTAGCTAATAATGCTTTTTCTTCAGGAGATAAATCTACAATAGCATAAGTAGGTACTTTTGCAATTGCCATTTCATCTAAAATATCCACCATATTTTTATAATTGGTTTTTTTATCCAATTTTAAAATTACGATTAACCCTTTTTTTACATCTCCAGTTGCTTCAGGAACCGATTTCATTTTTGATAAAATCTCGTTACGAATTCCTTCTTTACCATAAGATGAATCTTTAGGTCCTTCAAGAGGTGACGTAAATTGTCCCATATACCATTTTACTTTGTTGTTTTCACCTAACAAAATAGTCATGGTTCTATTATCTGCAACTTCAATATCTTCTTCTTTATCTTCCGGCTTGTCTTTTTTATCAGGCATCCCCAAGTTCATCGACTGAGGTTTTGATAACGAGGTAGTCAACATAAAGAACGTGATTAGTAAGAACGCTAAATCAACCATTGCAGTTAAATCTACTTTCGAGTTGCTTTTTTTACTTCTTACCTTGCCGCCTTTTTTGTCACCACCGCCATCGGTATTTAATTCTGCCATTTCTTTATCTTGTTATATTAGAAATCTTGTCCACGCAAACCTGTCACCAAGTTGAAACTGTTTACGTTTTGTTCTTGTAAAACATCCATTACCTGTTTGATGGTAGGATATTCTAATTTAGCATCACCTTTGATTGCAAATTTCAAATCGTTGTTTGTTAATTCTGTATTTGCAATACGAGCGTTATAAATCCAGCGAGATAATTCGTCTTTTTTCAAATCTACTGTATCTCTAGGAATTCCTGGTTGTAAATCTTTTTGATTTCTTTCTGAGCTCGATAATTTAATTATCTGACTCAAATTAGCTACAGGAACACCAAATCCGTCAATAAGCGAAAAACGATTTTTTTCGTCTTCTGTGAAGTTTATTCCAAACTCTTGCCCCATAAGTTCAAGAGTTCTTCTTCTAACTGGTCTATCTACCATACCAAAAAACACTTTTCCTTTACCTACTGTTAGTGTAGCTAAACCCGTATCAGGCAATTTTGTTTGCACTGTAGAGTTAGGCGTATCAACGGCTAAGGGCTCTGGTTGTTTTGCGGTTGCGGTTAAGATAAAGAACGTTAGTAAAAGGAAAGCCACGTCACACATTGCCGTCATGTCAATTGCTCCAGCCGCTTTATGCGATTTTACTTTAGCCATATCTATATTTTTACCTAAACAAAAACGTCACAAAAACTGTACCGTTCTTATTTAGTATTTGATTAATATTATTTTAAACTTCCTTTGAAACGTCTGTAAGTGTTTACAATCGTGTTTGCAGCTTCATCAATAGAATACGTTAACGTATCGATTTTAGAAGTAAAGTAGTTATAAGTAACAATTGCTAAAGCAGAAGTAGAGATACCCGTTGCAGTATTAATAAGTGCCTCAGAAATACCAGTTGCTAATGCTGCTTGGTCAGGAGTACCTGCAGTTGCTAATGCACCAAACGCTTTGATCATCCCTGATACAGTTCCTAATAATCCTCCAAGAGTTCCTAAAGCCACCATTGTAGAGATAATAGTCATATTTTTTTCTAACATTGGCATTTCTAAAGAAGTAACTTCTTCAATTTCTTTGTGGATTGTTTCAGTAGCTTCTTCTGAAGTAAAACCTTCTGCTTTTACAGCATTATATTTTACTAAACCAGCTTTGATAGCATTTGCTACAGAACCTTTTTGTTTGTCACAAGCTTCGATAGCACCATCGATATCACCACCTGTAACACTTGCTTGAACTTTTTTCATGAAAGCATCTAAATTACCTTTTCCAGCAGCTTTAGAAATTACCATGAAACGCTCGATAGAAAAAACAACTACCATTAACAACATACCTAATAAGATTGGTACGATAAAACCTCCTTTATAAACCATACCTAAAGTATTTAAAGGGTGTCCAGTTTCTGGGTTACCTCCTTCAAAGTTTGAAGCAGCTCCCATCACAAATTTCCAAATTAATGTTCCTACAATTAAACAAGCTACAATAACAATAGCAGAGAAACTATCTCCTCCTTTTGAACTTTCTTCTTTCTTAACTTTAACGTTGTTTGCCATTTTTTCTAAATTTAAATTTTCTAATTGATTATAATTTTTGAATAATTATTTAATAGTGGGAGCAAATTTAATTTTTTACTCTAAATAAAAAAACTTTTTTTACAATAAAACACTTTGTTTTACAAATAAAATAAGCTTCGTTTTATTTTAAAATTACATTATCTTCAAATTTAGTTAATTATCCATCTAAAAAATCAATTTTTAACAGAATTATATCATTCGAAAGTGAATTTTCGCAATATTATATTCTACTGATCAAATTGACCCTAAACGATGAGTAGCGTTGAAATTTTAACTGAAAACAATGCAATACATAAAAAACGCGTCAAAATTTAATAAATTGCACTCGTTAACACCTCAATAATGGAAAAATTAGAAAAATTTAAGACCGATATTACTACTGGATACTCATGTAAAGGAGCAAATATAAGCCTAGGTGGCGCTATTTTAGATGGGCAGGCCCAAACAATACACGTTACGATTCCTTTAAAAACAATGAACCGACATGGCTTAATTGCCGGAGCCACCGGAACTGGAAAAACCAAAACCATACAAGTACTATCAGAACAATTATCTCAAAATGGAATTCCCGTTCTAATGATGGACATTAAAGGTGATTTCTCAGGTATTGCTGCTGAAGGAGAAGAAAAAGATTTCATTAAAGAGCGTCATACCAAAATCGACATTCCATTTCAAGCGAAATCCTTTCCGGTAGAACTATTAACGCTCTCAGAGCAAGACGGGGTGCGATTACGTGCCACGGTTTCTGAATTTGGACCCGTTTTATTTTCAAGAATATTGGATTTGAACGAAACACAATCGGGTGTCATAGCCGTGATTTTCAAATATTGTGACGACAAAAAAATGCCTTTACTGGATTTAAAAGACATTAAAAAAGTCATGAATTACATTACCGAAGAAGGCAAAGAAGAAATTTCGGAATTGTATGGAAAAATTTCAACGGCTACCACAGGCACTATTCTTCGCAAAATAATCGAATTGGAGCAGCAAGGAGCAGACATTTTCTTTGGCGAAAAATCATTTGAAATAGACGATTTAATGCGAATTGACGAAAATGGCCGTGGGTATGTTAATATTGTTCGACTAACTGATATTCAAGACAAACCGAAGTTGTTTTCGACTTTTATGTTGAATTTACTTGCCGAGATTTACAATCAAATGCCTGAAAAAGGAGATGTGGAACAACCGGAATTGGTGATTTTTATTGATGAAGCCCATTTGATTTTTAACGAAGCGAGCAAAGCCTTATTGAATCAAATTGAAACCATTATTAAACTGATTCGTTCCAAAGGAATTGGGGTGTATTTTATTACCCAAAACCCAATGGATGTTCCGAAAGAAGTCTTGGCACAATTGGGATTAAAAATTCAACATGCACTTCGTGCTTTTACTGCAAATGACCGTCAAGCGATCAAACAAACATCTGAGAATTATCCAATTTCAGAGTATTATGATACTGACGAAGTAATCACTTCGCTGGGAATTGGAGAAGCATTGGTGACTGCCTTAAATGAAAAAGGAATCCCGACACCGCTTGTAGCTTGTATGATGCGTGCTCCTGAAAGCCGAATGGATATTTTAACGGAAAGTGAAATTTCGAAAATCAATTCCAATTCGAAATTGGTTGAAAAATACCAAGAGGAAATTGATCGTGAAAGTGCCTATGAAATGCTGACGAAAAAAATTGAAGAAATCTCCGAAGAAGTTGCCGAAGCCGAAGAAGAGAAAAAAGAAAGTAAAGAACCAGGGATGGGAGAAGTCGTTGGAAAATCAGTACTAAAAGTAGTCACAAGTGCCAGTTTTATTCGTGGAG
This sequence comes from Flavobacterium amnicola, assembly GCF_004122165.1. GTDB lineage: Bacteria > Bacteroidota > Bacteroidia > Flavobacteriales > Flavobacteriaceae > Flavobacterium > Flavobacterium amnicola. Next base: position 1,234,634 of record NZ_SBKO01000001.1, on the reverse strand, counting down.
CTTTTAATGTTTTAATGAAAGTGCTCAAGAAGTAAAAATAGAAAAGGTAAAAGGAATAAAAGTAAAAATGAAAGGATATATTACGATTGGCTTACTGATACTTTCAAATGTTTTTATGACATTGGCTTGGTACGGACATCTAAAATTTAAAGAACTGAAATGGTTCGAAAATGCCGGATTAATAACCGTTGTTCTCATTAGTTGGGGTTTGGCCTTGTTTGAATATTGCTTTCAAGTGCCCGCTAACAAAATTGGCTACGAAGGCAATGGAGGTCCGTTTTCTTTGTTGCAATTAAAAGTCATTCAAGAAGTAATTACGCTAATCATATTTGTGATTTTTTCGATGCTTTTTTTTAAAAATGAAAGTTTACGATGGAATCATTTCATAGGGATGTGCTTCTTGGTATTGGCCGTATATTTTATTTTTAAAAAGTAAGCTATGAAAAACTATTTTATTCAAAAAGCCCCTTTTGTAGTGCCGACTACCGATGGAAAACTCATCGAGGAACATCACGGAAACGCTACTACCAACAATCCAGACATTTCCATTGCGCATATGGTGGCGCCGCCTAAATGGAGTGAACCATTTCAAACACCGGAGTTTGAAGAATACACGTATGTTATTTCTGGGAAAAAGCAATTTATCATCGAAGGAGAAACAATAATTCTGGAAGCAGGACAATCGATAAAAATTGAAAAAAACACCCGAGTACAATATTCGAATCCGTTTGAGGAACCCTGTGAATATATTGCTATTTGCAGACCCGCTTTCGATTTTACGAAGGTGCATCGGGAGGAGGACCAAGCGTAAAAAAACAGTTCAGTGAACTGTTTTAGCGAAGGGGCCAGATGGCGCGGTGGCCAATAGCCCAGATCGTAGTGGAAATCCTGACATTGCGATAAATGAAAATCATTAGATTGCTTCTTTCTTCGCAATGACAGATTGCAAAGTAGAGCTGGACACGAGCAAAGCGAACTGACGAAGTAAATAGCTCCTAAAAAACTATTTTAATAAGGAAATAATTTTATTCTCCACTTCTTCGCTATTCCATTTTTCCTCAATATTGGGCATTTTCATGATTTCTTCCATGATTTTATTTTGGAAATCACCTTCCGCTAAAGCTTCTGAATACGGTTGATGGCTAAAAGTAACTCTCGAATACAAAGGCACCCAAAGATCGGGATGTTTGTCGGAGAACCATTTTTCGATTTTCTTTTGAAGTAAGAAATTAGCATCGGCCGTTTTGGAACTCATTTCCATAAAATTGCGATAGGAAAGTTCTGCGATGGCGTCGGCATTTGGTTTTCTGGAGTTTTCATAATCGTTTAGAAGATTCGCCCAATCGTCACCATATTTGTCTATCATTTCGTTTAAGACGGTAATATCTTCAAAGCCAGCATTCATTCCATGACCATAAAAAGGAACAATAGCATGACAAGCATCACCGATTAAAGCGACTTTATCGCTATAGGTCCAAGGAAAACATTTCATCGTTACCAAGTAACTAGTAGGATTTTTAAAGAAATCTTCTACCAAATTCGGAATCACTTCTTTGGTATCAGGAAAATGAGTTCCAAAAAACGCTACTAATTGCTCTTTGGTTTTCAACTCTTCAAATGAATTTTCACCATCATTTGGCATAAACAAAGTACAGGTAAAACTTCCGTCTAAATTAGCCAATGCCATAAGCATAAACTGCCCACGGGGCCAAATGTGTAAGGAGTTTTTGTCTAATTTATGTGTGCCATCAGGGTTGGCTGGAATATTCAATTCTTTGTAGCCTATATTCAAGAATTCTTGCGAGTAATTGAACATAATTTGACGTTGCATACGATGACGTATTCTGGAAAAGGCTCCGTCGGCACCAAAGACTAAATCGTATTTTAATTCGGTCCATTCCCCACGTTCTTCCTCTCCTACGTGCAACGTTGCATCAGTAAGCGTAACATCCCAAATTTTACTTTCAAAGAAGAACTCCACTCCTTCTTGTTCGGCTAAATCGACCATTTTTTTATTCAGTAAGCCTCGAGATAAGGAATAAATCACTTCTCCGTCTTTGCCATAAAACTGCTTGTTTACCGCATCCTTACCAATGTGTATGGCTCTTTTTTCAACAGGAATACCAATAGATAAAACCTCATCATCCAAACCGACATCTTTAAGTGCTTTAATGCCACGATCGGACAAAACCAAATTAATGGATCGTCCAGAAAAATTTATTTTTCTAATGTCTGGACTTCTATCATATACATGAACAGTATGTCCTCTTCTTCTTAAATAAATCCCTAATAGCGTCCCAACTAATCCAGCACCTACTATGGCAATTTTTTTCTCTTTCTGCATTAAGTTATTATAAAGCGGTTTTTATTCCATACAGTTCGGCCTCACGGACTCGAGTGCAAATTTAGGGGTTTAGCCTCTAAAAGACGAATGATTTTTATCATATTATTTCGGAAGAAAGACCAATTTCGTTGAAGTCGTTTCAATTTCCTTCTTATTCATTTTCATTTTTCGGAATTTTCCTTGGGCATACATTTCTGCTTGGTCGTTGTAATGCTTGCTCATTGGGTTTCCAGATTGCCCTGTTGGCAAGATACTCCACGAATTTTCCACATCGCTAAAATCAACAATTCTTCTAGTAGAAGGCCCTGCTTTTATGGTATATTCTGCATCTTCCGAAAAATCAAACATTACATTATTAATCACTTCGTTCGAACCTGCAATTTCAAACATCCCTACGTTAAAAAACGGTCGTAATAACGCGACACTTCCCAGAGGATGCTTGTATTCCACTTTGTGAACGCGGTCCCATGTCCATGTATTTATATCATTTCCTAATTGCGATTCAAGAGTTGCAATGGCTTTTTTCAACGATTGGGTTAAGATTTCAGATTGTGTTTCTTTCTTATCTTTCGTCGCAATATTGTCCCACCAAAGCGAGTTTTTAATTTTACTTTGATTGGCGATAGATTGTTTCATGACATGCGTTTTCAAGAATTGAGCAAATCCAATCTCTCCCATTTCATCTTTAAAAGTGTTTTTCAGATAGAAATAAACGAACTTGTTGTATATCGTTGGAGCAACATCAGTCACTTTATTCGAGCCGTTCCATTTTTTTAAGATTTCAACCGCTTTTTGCTCTTGAGCTGACAACGACTTAACATCTATAGCTGTCATGAAATTTTGAGTCACTTCCACTTGTACTGGAGAAGTATCATCTACCAACATTTTACTAATATCTTCTTTGGTCCAATTGTTTTTAGCATCTAGTAATTGCGTAATTCTTCGCGCTCTGTCTTCCGGCAAATAATAGCCTTGGTAATTGTACCCATCAATGGCTTCAGGCATGTTGTTGGAAGAGTAGACATAATTCCATGACGGATTGATTGCTCCTGGATTTTTAGCAAAATCGAGGTATTCAAGTTTATCGTCTTTTCCGTTAGATCCATTCAGAATAAAATTCGGATTTACACCTGGTTGGAATTTATACAATTTCCCTGAGGTTTTCCAAGCAATATTGTTTTGCGCATCCCCATACATAATATTTAGTCCGGGTGCTACTATCAATTCGATGTTTTTTTGAAAATCATTAACGTCTTTAGCATGACTCAAACTGTAAACGGCTTCCAAAATTCTATTTGCTTCATGGGTATATATCCAATTGAAAGCGACTGGTTTTTCCGAAACGAAATCCTTTAAAATTCCGTTCATAATTGGCCCGTGGTGGGTTTGCTTATAGCTAAAATTCACTGAAGCACTATCTTTGACTTTAATGGTTTTATTTTTAACGACATAATCTGCAAAACCCGTTGCTGTTTTGTATTGATTTTCATTGGTCGGATTATTTTCTTCTTGATAAAAATCGGCATCGTCATTTTCAAACATCGTCAAACCATAAGCATACTGACGATTGTGTCCCAACAGCGGAAAAGGTGTTCCCGCTAAATAATACCCATAAATTTCATTTTCTGGAGAAACGATGTGCGCTTCGTACCATGTTCCGGGTTGCGAATATTCGATATGTGGATCGTTAGAAAAAAGTACTTTTCCTGTAGTGGTTTTCTTTGGCGACAACACCCAACTATTACTTCCAATGAAAGGCGGAACTGGAGAAGCATCTAACAAATCTGCCACAGCTTTTGCGATTTCCACATACTCTTGGTTTTGTTGTGGAGTGGATTTAATTTTTAAAGTATTATACGAATAATCAACCCCTAACTCTTTCATGTAATTGTCCCCGAATTTATTTCGTAAATCGGTCAACAATGGGTCGGTTTTTTGGGCCATTGCGAAGCTAAAAGACATGTACCCAAAAGTGTTCATGACGTCTTTGAGTGTAAATTTTTCTTTTTTAATACCTAACAACGTATATTCAACGGGCGTTTTTCCGTTTTCTACATATTGATTGACACCATCAAGATAAGCCATTGCCAATTGATAGGGTTTCCCATTCTTATCTAAATTCGCAATTGCCTTTTCGGATGCTTCATCGATACCTAAGCTCATAAAAAACTTACTGATGCTTAGTGCTCTTGTGCCAAATAATTCAGGTAGTTTTCCTGGTGCAATACGACGGATTAATTCCATTTGCCACAATCGCTCTTGAGCATGAACATACCCTAAAACAATTTGAGCATCTTTTTCGGAAGCAGCATAAATATGCGGTACTCCAAATTCATCAAAATAAACAGAAGTTTCTTTACTAATTCCTTTTATTTGAATTTCGCCTTCATACTGTGGTTTCGTAGTTAATAAATAGCCATAAATCCCTATTCCTAAAAGAACGACAAGAATCAATAAAACTAAGGCAACTTTTTTTACAATTTTCATTGGGTTGGTGTTTAGAATCTCAAATTTAAATAAAAAAACCTACAAGATTTTGAAAACCTTGTAGGAATTTAGATTACGTTGTTGTAATGACTATTACGTTCTAGGAAAAACTATTTTTTTTCCTGTATTGAGTCCATTATTTTTAGCTAAAACACCACACATGTGGAATAACATACGTGCTCCTACATTACCATCCCAATCATCACTTTCTCCTGGCGCTACTTCCACCAAATCGAAACCAATGATTTCTTTGCCACTTTCGGCTAATTTATTAAACAAATAAGTCGCTTGTTCGAATGAAAATCCGCCAGGAACAGGCGTTCCTGTGTTAGGGCAATACCAGGGATACATTCCGTCAATATCGAAAGAAATACATACTTTCTGAGGTAAGGAAGCTATAATTGTGTCGCATTGCGCTTCCCACGTTTTTCCTTGAAACGTTTCTGCTTTTAAATCGGCATCGGTATTGACCAATACACGTCCGTTAGACTTCATCACCACCTCGACTTCTTGTTCACAGAAATCACGAATACCCACTTGAACAATTTTAGAAATTTGAGGAATTTGCAACGCATTGTACATAATTGAAGCATGGGAGAAAGTAAAACCTTCGTAGGCAATACGCAAATCCATATGAGCGTCTAGGTGCAAAATTCCGAAGTTATCGTGTTGGGATGCCAACGCTTCGTAGTAGCCTAGTGGTGTTGAATGATCTCCACCTAAAAGCACTACTTTTTTACCTTTGTTTGTCCAATACAACACTTTTTCCTTGACTTTAGTGTGTAACTCACGACACACTTTATTGATTTTATCTAAATCCGATTGCAAGGCCGGGAATGTTTCAATGTCTTCACCCGCTTCTAACGCTTCAATAATAGGTTGTGCTAATGATTTGTATTTATCAGAATTGGTTTTCCAATGTTTTGGTGCCTCTTCCATAAAAATCCCTAATTTCCATAATTCAGGAAAATCTTGGTGATTTAAATCGACTTGAAACGAAGCATCCATTACAGCATCTGGGCCTTCCGAAGCACCAGCCCCATAACTCACCGTTACTTCCCAAGGCACAGGAATGACAATAATTTCCGAATCTTCTGCCGAAAAAGGCAATCCAAAAACTGTCGCATCGGCTAAACCAGGCTGTGAGGGATCGAAATTGGCAATGATTTGTTGTTTGTTCATTATTTTAAACTTTAAAACACAAAGATATTTGGATAAATCGAATAAAAAAAGTCTGTTTAAAACTAAACAGACTTTTAAAATATTTTTCTCAATTCTTAATTTTTCACAAACTTAACTGTAACATTAGAATTGATTAATTTAATGGTATAAACACCTTTAGACAATTGCGAAATAGCTATTTTATTTTCGTTGCTCATTAAGGTTTGTTCTAACACTTTTTGACCAAGTAAATTATAGATTTCCATTTTTTGGTTTGCAATGTCATCTCCTTTAATTGTAATTTCAGAAACGGCAGGATTCGGATAAATTTTCAAACTATTTTTAACCACTTCATCCACACCAAGGAACGGTTGAACTGTAAGTGTAAATGTATTGTTTACTATTGCATTAGTATCTCTACCTGTTGGAGAATTTGCCGTCATCGTTATAGTATATACTCCCGGAGCTAAAGAAGTACCTGGTATTGGACTTTGAGTGATAACTGCATCACAATTACTGCTAATGGCGTTACATTCACTAGAATAATTTGGTAACACATACACATTTCCTACTCCAGCTGTTACTGTTTTGTTTGCAGGCACTTTTAAGACAAAGGCAATAGCAGGAACAGCATAACCTGTAGCGTTAAAAATATCGGTCATTGTTTTAATATCTGCACATGGATAATTCATATTAATTGCTGCTTGTCGAACTGCAACTGCCGCTTGAGCTTGATTTGTTGAAGTATTGGTTAATGCCAAACCTTCCAAGAAAGCTTTATCCATTTTGGCTCTTCCGATAACATCATAAATTTTCATTAATGCAGTAGCCCAAATTTGCCCATCGGTATGAATTGAATTCACTAATCCGCCAGGGTAAGTTGCTGCGTAATTTGTCGTTCTACCTCCCCAACATTCGTTGTGACCATCCCAACTAAATTGATAATGATACGCTGGATCTGTTGGCAACCATTGATTTAAACTTCTACTGTAGGACTGGGCCCAATAATCTCCATTTCCTTCTCCTGTATAATTTGAAGCACTCCCTCCAGTCATCCAGTCGTCTAAACCATGTCCTAATTCATGCAAAATAACATCAGCATCTTCGGCATCATCTACACAACCTTCTCCAAAGGCAATTTCATCTGATGCTGGAAGAAAATGAGAATTATCATCACCTCTTAATCCATGTGGATCAAAAATCACCAAACCTCCATTTTGTTGCGGCACACAATTAACCCCCAGAACTTGATCTATATAACGTAAGCTTTTATCAACATGATAAAACGTATTCACTGCTTCAAAACCATCTTGTTCTCGATTAAAATTAAAAACATTTGTAGCTTGTGTAAATTCTCCATTTCTTGGCCTTTCGAAATCGCCAATATCTGTATAAGAACTTTTTAATCGGTACACTCCAGCAGTAAAATCAATCTCTGGCAATACAACAGAAACTCTTGCTGCATCTAATTGTGCATTGGTAGCATCATTATTATCTACATAATTACCACCATAGGCCACGTGAGCTTGTGATAATGGATCTGCATTAAAAACCATTCCTGAACCAGATACATAAGCTAAAGGCGCTTTAAACATTGGTGCATGATTAACACTATTAGGTTCTGAATTTTTCTCTTTATGGTGGTAAAAAGCGACATCTTTTATAGAGATAACTGCTGAAGTTTTTGCATTTACAAAAATTTCCCAATCTCCAGGTTTATCAGTAACTTGTAAAGAAACACGATACGTTAAAACTGTTTGGTCTTTATCTTTGTATACATACAAATTTGCTTCTTGAAATGTAATCTCGCTATTGGAAGGATTTAATGCATTATTGGCAATGGAAAGTGCATTATCGCGATTAATCACTGGATTAGTATCAATCATACTAACAGAACTGTCATAACTATTTGAAGTATAAACTACTTCGTTCTTATCTGAAAAATTTACTACAAATTCACTTCCAAAAACTGGGACATTATTTATAGTGTGCTGATAACGAAGTGTTTCTCCAGCGGCACCATTGTGTACGTGACGCAATTTAAAACCGTGATCTTTATTGATATTAAATTCTTTTGATTTAGATTGTAAATAATTTAAACCTGCTTTTTCGTTTTTTGAAGATTGAGCATTGCTGGTATTTACTACGCCAAAACATACCAACGATAGAATGAGTAATGTTTTTTTCATATTAGTTTTTTAAGTGGTTGATAACAAAACAAATATATACATTTATTTTAACGAATAGATTCCTTCTTTCAATATCTGACCGAAGTTATACATATCTTCGAAAGAACAATACATCGGAACGGGTGCCAAACGGATTACGTTGGGTTCACGCCAATCGGTAATTACTCCGTTTTTCATTAAATAATCAAAAAGATTGCGACCTTGTCCGTGTAAGAATACTGACAACTGGCAAGCTCTTTCTTCTGAATTGGAAGGGGTAATAATTTCAAATTCGGTTCCTGCAATTTCGGCATCAATTTCGTGTAAGATAAATTCCAGATACGAAGTGATTTGGTCTCTTTTTTTGATTAATTTATCCATTCCCACTTCGGCAAACATTTCGGCAGAAGCCAAATAAGGAGCCAAAGACAAAATTGGCAAATTACTTACTTGCCAACCATCAGCACCATGCACTGGATCAAAATCAGGTTCCATTTTAAATCGACGTTCTTTATTATGTCCCCACCAGCCTGCGAATCGAGGTAAATTTGCCTGATGATGTTTTTCATGAACGAAACAACCCGAAGCATTTCCCGGTCCAGAATTCATGTATTTATACGAACACCAAGCCGCGAAATCGACATTCCAATTGTGAAGATCTAATTTGATATTTCCGGCAGCATGTGCCAAATCGAAACCAACATTGGCTCCAACTTTATGTCCTGCTTCGGTGATGGATTTCATATCGAAAACTTGGCCTGTATAGTAATTTACACCACCAATTAATACCAAAGCCAACTCATCACCTACTTCATTTATTTTTGCAATAATATCTTCTAAACGAATGTTGTGTTCTCCTTCTCTTCTTTTAATTTCTACAATGGCATCATTCACATCATAACCGTGATGTTGCACTTGACTTTGAAACATATATTGATCGGATGGAAATGCCTTTTCTTCGCAAATAATCTTGTATCGTGTTTTGGTGGGGCGATAAAACGACACCATTAACAAATGTAGATTTACAGTTAGGGTATTCATTACCGTTACTTCAGATGGTTTGGCGCCTACGATTTTACTTAAAGGTTCTGCAAAACGTTCTTGATAATCCCACCATGGTTTTTCAGCATAAAAATGTCCTTCTACTGCTAAATTTGCCCAATCATTCATAACATCTTCCACATATTTTTTAGCACGCTTGGGTTGCAAACCAAGGGAATTACCTGTAAAATAGATCACGTTTTTGTTATTGTGCTGTGGAAAAATGAACTCGTCTCTATAGGCTTTTAATTCATCTTGTGCATCTAACTGTTGTGCAAATGCTAATGTGTTTTGAAATGACATTGGATTTAGTTTTGAAGTGTAAAAGTATTGAAAAGTTACAAAGAAGCAAAGCAACAATGTTTTAAAGTTTAGGGCAGAGAATAAAAAAACCCAATCCTAAAAGATTGGGTTTGAATAGTATTTTTATTTTTTACAATGATTACAAAATCAACATGGCATCACCGTAAGAATAGAATTTATAACCTTCTTTAATCGCTTCATCATATGCTTTACGCATTAAATCATGACCACAGAAAGCAGATATCATCATTAACAAGGTTGATTTCGGAGTATGAAAATTAGTCACCATACAATCAGCCAAACTAAAATCGTGAGGAGGGAAAATGAATTTATTGGTCCAACCTTCAAATGCATTTAATGTTTTGTTTGACGAAACCGAACTTTCTAAAGCACGCATCGTTGTAGTACCAATTGCACAAACACGTTTTTTATTGGCTTTGGCTTTGTTAACTTTATCACAAGCTTCTTGCGTAATTTTTAATTCTTCAGAATCCATTTTGTGTTTCGATAAATCTTCTACTTCCACCGGATTAAAAGTACCCAAACCAACGTGTAGTGTTACTTCTGCAAAATCAACACCTTTGATTTCCAAACGCTTCATTAAGTGTTTCGAAAAGTGCAAACCAGCTGTAGGGGCTGCAACTGCACCCTCTTCTTTGGCATAAATGGTTTGGTAACGCTCTGCATCTTCAGGAGTTACTTCACGGTTAATGTATTTCGGGATTGGTGTTTCACCAAGTTCTACCAATTTCGCTCTGAATTCTTCATACGAACCATCATATAAGAAACGTAAGGTTCTACCACGAGAGGTTGTATTGTCGATTACTTCAGCTACTAATGAATCATCATCTCCAAAGTATAATTTATTTCCGATACGAATTTTACGGGCTGGATCTACCAAAACATCCCAAAGACGTTGCTCCGCATTTAATTCTCTTAACAAGAAAACTTCAATACGTGCTCCTGTTTTTTCTTTATTACCATAAAGACGCGCTGGAAAAACCTTAGTATTGTTTACCACCATTACATCGCCTTCGTCAAAATATTCTAAAATATCTTTGAATAATTTGTGTTCAATAGTTCCTGTCTTTCTGTTGACAACCATTAAACGAGATTCGTCACGGTTTTCGGCAGGGAATTCCGCTAATAATTCAGTAGGTAAATTGAATTGAAAATGAGATAATTTCATACTTAATTTTAGATTGCAGATTTTAGATTTCAGAATTATTCTGAAAAGCAAGTTTGCAAATATACTATCGTGAGATAGGCGTTGTCAAGTGTTTTGGACTTTATTTTTAAAAAGAGGCGCTAAGGCGCAAGGACACTAAGGTTATGAATTCTTATATTTCTGAAATATGGAAGCCCATTGCTTTTAAATCGGTCCAAAAATTGGGATAGGACTTCGAAACTACCTCAGCCTCTTCAATAATGATATTCGTTTTTAATGCTAATGGTGCGAAAGCCATCGCCATACGATGATCTTGGTAGGTTTCGATTGTCACATTTTCACGAATAAACGAGGAGGGTTCTAATTGTAAAGAATCGTCAGTAATCATAACAGTTGCTCCTAATTTTTCCAATTCGTTTTTAAGGGCTTGTAATCGATCCGTTTCTTTAATTTTCAATGTCTGTAGTCCTGAAAGTTGACATCCCATTCCTAAACCGAAACAAGTCACAGCAATGGTTTGGGCTAAATCGGGAGAATCGTTTAGTTGTTGGATGATGGATGATGGATGATTATTATTTTTTTTTGAAATTGAAATAGATTCATTGCCATTGAAAGCTGTCTCCACTCCAAAATTTTTATACATTTCCACTAAAGCAGCATCGCCTTGAAGGCTATTTTCTTTGTAACTCGATAAAGTAATTTTAGTTCCGATGGCTGATAAAGCTATGATTGAATACCAATAGGATGCAGATGACCAATCGGATTCAACAGTTATCAGTTGTGAGTTATAAGTTATAAGTTGTGGTGAAACTGAAATTATATTGTTTTTAAAAGACGTTTTTACTCCGATTTCATGTAACAAAGCCAACGTCATTTTAATATAAGGAACGGATGTAATTTCACCTTCAAGAGTTAATTCTAGTCCATTTTCGAGTTTCGGAGCCATTAACAATAAGGCCGAAATGTACTGGCTGCTCACATTAGCCGCAAGGGAAACATTATTGTGGGTAATTTTTTTTCCGCTGATTCTCAACGGTGGAAAACCTTCATTTTCCACATACTCTATATTGGCTCCTAATTGACGAAGCGCATCTACTAAAATTTGGATGGGACGTTCTTTCATACGAGAAGAACCGGTCAAAATAACTTCTTTCCCTTCTTGTATCGCAAAAAAGGCGGCAAGAAAACGCATCGCGGTTCCTGCGTGATGCACATCGACAAGATCAGTGTGACATTCTTTTTTATTGGATTGCAATGCTTTTTGCATTACTTCAGAATCATCGGAATTAGAAATGTTTTCAATTTTCAATTCTGGATATAATGCTTGAAGCAACAACAACCGATTGGTTTCTGATTTGGAACCAGCGATTTTAATTACTGATGGAGGGCTGCTGATGGATATTTTTTGAAGTAACAGATTCACTACTTTAATTTTTCATTGTTGTGATGTCTATCGTGATCGCGATTGGTTTTCAAATCCATTTTTTTATCAAAGGCAGCCTGCAAATCGATTCCCGTTTGATTGGCCAAGCACAACACCACAAAAACTACATCGGCTAATTCTTCTCCTAAGTCTTTGTTTTTATCGCTTTCTTTTTCCGATTGTTCCCCGTAACGGCGCGCAATAATACGAGCCACTTCACCTACTTCTTCGGTAAGTTGCGCCATATTGGTCAATTCGTTAAAATAACGAACCCCATGATTTTTAATCCAATTGTCTACTTCGAGTTGGGAATGTTTCAAGTTCATACTATACTTTTTTTAGCACTATTTTTTCGGTTTGTTTTTTAATCATTTCGGTGTAAAATGCTTTTAATTCTTCGTAGTTATCAGGAGAATAAATACTTGTATTTATTTCAAAAAGAGACGATACATTAATTTTTCGTCCTTCATTCAAAATATTGAATTTGAAAGTCATTGAATTATCACTAAAAGCTAAATTAATTGGCTTGGGTAATGATTCCACTTCATATCCTTCAGGAATTTCGATGACAAACAAATATTTTTCCTGATTTGGGTAAGTAAAATCGATTGGATATTCTCTAATATCTTGTTTGAAGGGGTTATCGTAGGTCGTTAAAAAGAACAAAGGTGAAAAATATATTTTCCCTCCAATTATTTCAACAGCGTTGGAATTTACAAAAGAATAGGTTTCAATAATTGGACTGCTATAATTTTGTTTGTTTTGAATAGTATATTCAGAAATTTGTATCCCGTTGTATCTTTTTTCCAATTTCTCAAGATATGCATCTTCAGAAAGGGCATTGTATTTATTTCTAAAAACAAATCCATTATAATCGGTATACTGCTCATTAATTTTTCCTGTTATTTCACCATTGGCTTTTAATGAAACTAAGGCTCTTACAATTTCTTTTGAAATCATTTTAGAGTTTAAATTAATTTCTGCTGAAGTTCCATTTCTCCTAATCATTCTACCAAACCAGTTCAGGTCATTAATAGGCAAAATATTAGGCTCTGAATATGGATTTGTGGCGTCTAACAATATGACCTCTTCTCCGTCTTCTACTCCTGAAATCACATAATTATAGGCTTTCCTATTCGGAAAAAATGCAATTCCATTGTCTCTTGTACTTAACAAAACAGGATTTGCTTCTATACCTGCATATCGCAACATTGCGGTTAACATCAAATTGATCTCTGCTACTCCACCAACTTTAGTTTTGTAGGCTTCCTTTACTCCTTCATCACAAATATAACCTCTGAAATTATTCCATTTCATTTTTGATTTTACAAAATTAAAAATGGCATTAATTTTTTCATTTTTAGTACTACTAGCTGATACAAGGGCGTCTATATCCTTTTCAAAATAACCTGTTTTATTTAATTGAGCTCCAAAATCACTATTCTCATAAATATTTTTTACGACGGCATCCCAAGTTGTTGAAAAATATTCAACTTCCTGATTTCTAAATTGAGTACTTGCGAGTTCATGTTGAATAGCAGAAGTATAATTGTCGATATTATTGACATACTCTTCATCTTTTAAAGCCGGAACATTTGTCGCACTATAGTTGACTGAAGCATCTATATAATTAATGTTTGTGGTAATGGTTTCATAAGCCTTCCCATTTTGTCCTCTTGAAATTATTTTTTCGGTAAGCGTTATGGATTTATTTTTTTGGCTTTTAGTCTCATTTATTTTAAATGTTCCCTTCCTATAAACATTGTAAGTATAAAATTCTGGTATATCGGTATTGTATTCAGAATAATTCACAGGAATTTGTCTTTGAAATTTCCATTCGGGCAAAGAAGACGAGTATGGAGATTTAATTGTGTATTTGTATTCAATTATAGAACCTTCCTTAACATTAGGCATTGATATCTTTCTTTCTGCCCAATATTTATTTTTTTGTTGATTAAATTCTCCATCTGATTTGAGTTTTGTTTTCTCAACATTTCCGTTCACTAAGTTGTATGTAATTGCCTTTGAAAAGTCAACACTTTCGTCACTATTACCACCAGTGTAGTACGAAATTATCTTATTTGCATAATCATAACCCTCTTTTTTATATATTTTTAATTTAACTTCAACTTCCGTCATAACAAAAAAACCATTGTCTTGTTTGTATTCAAAAAAAGTTCTTCCTTTTTCAAACAAAACAGTAGCAACTGCACTAGTATCATTAGGATTTCTTCTTTCTTTTAACTCCTCGATTGTTACGTTTCCTAACTCTTGTTTTTGACCATATGTTTGAACACATAGGAGTGCCATTAATAAGCCTATAAAGTTTCTCATATTATTCTTGAATTATCGTTTTTAAATTATCGTTTTTAGCTACCAGTTCCCTGAATTTTCTATAGTCTTCATATTCTGAAGCCAAATAATTCCCTTTTTTAATTAATAATTCTCTTTTGTAAAGCATTCTATTCGAACTCAAAACAGAAATTTCAACATTATAGGTTCCAAACTTAGAGTCAATTTTAATATTTTCTGGCTGGGAAACTATTTTATAGGTTTTAGGCAATTCGATTTCAACATTATCAAGATCGTAAAATCCATTATCAATTTCAAAATCATTCTTTCTATTTCTATATCGCTGTGGAATTTCGTTATTCTGATTCAACATATTAAGTGCAAACAACTTTTCATTTCCAAAATTTTCGATATAATTGTATACACTCAATACTACATTTTCAATAAATTGAACATTGGTTTTGTCATTGTTAAATTTAATACTTTCAACAGACAATTGCTTAACATTTGAAAATCTATACTTATACAATTCTTTTGCTTTTTCCGTTGGAAATTTTTCAAATTCTACTACTCTATCATATTGAATCCCAGTAGATTTAATTTCTGCAACAATACTTATCTTATTTGCCGAATCAACAACTATTTTTGCATTTGAAATTTGAGCATTATCTTGATCAATATACTTCTTTGTTCTAACCAATTCCCCTCCTTCAGGTGTAATTAGCAACGCAACCCTATTGTCGGTAAAATCGCCTTCAAATCCAAAAGGTTTGGTTTGACTAGTACATTCCAGAAAATACAATTTTTCATTATTTGGAATTGCTAAAACAGCATGATTCCCTTGCATTGACACAATATCTTCTTGAATATCTTCTCTCTCAACGCCTCCATAAATTATCGCATAATACGACTTTATTCCTACAACATCTAACAATGCTTTTGTATAATTACTCAACGCTTTACAATCGCCATAACCCAGTCTATCAACATTTTTAGCCAACATTGGTTTCCAACCTCCAATTCCTAATTGAATGCTAATATAACGGGTCTTATTTTGTACGTATTGATAAATTATCCTGGCTTTTTTAAGTACATCTGATTCGTTTTTTGTTAGCTCAATAATTTTATTTTTTGTTTCTTGAGAGAGTTCTTGAGTGTCTTTTAATAGTTTTTCATTTACCCACAAACCAAAATTTTTCCAATTGGAAGCATTTCCTTCCACTCCTTCGAGCATAAACTGATTCAACCCAAATAAAACCCGTGGAAAATTATAGTCAGACAACTCCTCTTTCTTAACGGCAATCAAATTTTCGAACTCATACTGTAAAGATTCATCCAATTGCTTTTTGATAAATTTGCAATTTTCTAGATTAATTTCTTTGTATTTGAATCCTAATTTAGACGGATAATCTATTCTAAAAGTTGATTTTTGAACACTTTCATAAAAGTCATTTACAGGAAATAATTTGGGTATAAAAGCGGTATTATTCGTTTGGATTTCACTTTCATAAACAATAGTAAATGGGTACTCAGTTGGAGTATACACAAGTGACATCACTCTAGTATCTGAAACCTCGCTTGAACCATCAACAATACTTTGGTCAAAAAAATCTTTTCGTTTTAACTTTTTTATTTCATTTCCGTAAGAATTAAAAATAGTAGCTTCAATAGAAGTAACATTTGATGATTTGTCATAATATTCGAAAGCATCAATATTCTGATATCCTTTTTCATTTAGAACAGTCGTTACTTTTTTTGATTTTATAATCATATTGGAAATAGATTTTATTTCTACTGTGATTCTTTGATCTCTAATAACACTGTTCGCATTTTCATTTAATTCATTAGGAATGTCATTGACAGAAAAATCTATGCTTTGTGATAGCAAAACATTGACAGAAAAAAATATAAAAAGGAAGCAATAATTTATTTTCATTTACAATTATTTCTTTTTAAATCTTGGCAAGATAAACGTATAAAAAACAGCCATTAACAATCCGAATCCCCACCCAAAAACAAAGGATTTACTCCAGTCTTGGTAAATAAAAAAGTAGGACAAAGAAGTCGCAATCAATCCATTGAAAATAAACTCTAACAGAAATTTTTTATAATCCATACTTGATTTATTACTCTTTATTTTTGGTATCTATAATGATGGTTACTGGGCCATCGTTGACTAAAGCCACTTTCATATCGGCGCCAAATTGACCGGTTTGTACTTTTTTACCGATTTCAACTTCCATCTGTTTGACAAACGATTCGTACAACGGAATGGCAATTTCGGGCCTTGCTGCTTTGATATAACTGGGGCGATTCCCTTTTTTGGTTTGGGCGTGAAGCGTAAATTGACTCACTACAATTAGTTCGCCCTCTACTTCTTTTACAGACAAATTCATCACTCCGTTTTCATCACCAAAAATGCGAAGATTGGCTATTTTGGAAGTCAACCAATTGATATCCTCCTGATTGTCTGCTTCTTCCATTCCGATTAAGACTACTAATCCTGTTGCAATGGAAGCCACTTTCAATCCATCAATAGTAACGGAAGCTTCAGAAACTCTTTGAATAACCGCTTTCATTAATTATTGTTTGTTGCGGGTTTCATCACTGGCTATACGATCGGCATTATAAATATCGGTACGGTAAGTTTCATCGTCTCCTTCTAAAATTTTAAGATAACTATTGTAGCGCGACCATGAAATCTCGTCTTTTTCTAAGGCTTCTTTCACCGCACATTTCGGTTCGTCTTTGTGCAGACAATTGTTGAATTTGCATTGGTCTTTTAATTTGAAAAATTCGGGGAAGTAACCACTGATTTCTTCTTTTTCCATATCGACCACTCCGAAACCTTTAATTCCAGGCGTATCGATAATTTGAGCACCAAATGACAAATCGTACATTTCGGCAAAAGTTGTGGTGTGTTGTCCTTGTTTGCTTTGCTCGGAGATGTGCTTGGTTTTGAGTTGCAAACTAGGTTCCAATGCATTGACTAAAGTTGATTTTCCTACTCCAGAATGTCCTGAAAACATACTCACTTTGCCCACCATCATTTCTTTGAGCTTGTCGACTCCTTTGGCTTCAGTGGAAGAAACACGCAAACATTTATATCCAATTTGTTCATAAATGTATTGCAAATACAACTGTTCGTCGAGCATGGCATCATCAAACGTATCAATTTTATTAAAAACCAATATGGTTTCAATTCCGTAAGCTTCTGCAGTTACCAAAAACCGATCGATAAAACTGGTGGTTGTGGACGGATTATTGATTGTGATTAGCAAAAAAACATAGTCGACATTCGATGCAATAATGTGCATTTGATGCGACAAATTCACCGATTTTCGAACAATATAATTTTTTCGGTCATGAATATTGGTAATCACACCTGTAATCACATCGGAAGATTCGTCTAATTCGTAATCAACCACATCTCCTACCGCAATAGGATTGGTGCTTTTAATTCCTTTGATACGAAATTTCCCTTTAATACGGCATT
The DNA here is from genome assembly GCF_004122165.1 of Flavobacterium amnicola. GTDB lineage: Bacteria > Bacteroidota > Bacteroidia > Flavobacteriales > Flavobacteriaceae > Flavobacterium > Flavobacterium amnicola. The sequence goes on along the minus strand of NZ_SBKO01000001.1, from coordinate 1,216,751 downwards.
CGACAAAATTGCCATCCTCCTTCTTAACGGTGTACCAACTTCCGGTTGATTTATAAACAAGTCCAATCATACCACAAAAGTAAAACTTATTTAGTATTTACCACTTTTTCTTGATGAATAATACTCTCTTGGTGAATGGCTTTGAAAATTTTTAAGATAAATTCTTCCGAAAGTCCTTTCTCCTCTCCATCCAAAATCATTTTCCCTAAAATCTCGTTCCAACGTTTGTTTTGTAGGATGGCCACATTTTTCTCTTTCTTCAGTTTTCCGATTTTTTCAGAAATTCGCATACGTTTTCCAAACAAATCGATCAATCGATTGTCTAATTCGTCGATATATGCACGTTGGGTAGCTAAGGCTTTATTCCATTCGGCATTTTCATCCGTTTCCTTACGCATTTTTAAATCGACAAACAATTGCTTTAGCGCATCGGGTGTGACTTGTTGTGCAGCATCACTCCATGCATTATCAGGATCGATATGCGTTTCGATGATTAATCCGTCATAATTCAAATCGAGTGCTTGTTGTGACACTTCCTGTATCATAGAACGTTTTCCTGTAATATGTGATGGATCACAAATAAGTGCTAGATCTGGAAATTTATTTTGCAAATCGATGGCAATTTGCCATTCGGGATTGTTACGGTATTTCGTTTTTTCATAAGTAGAAAATCCACGATGAATCACCCCTAACTTTTTAATTCCGGCTTGATACAAACGTTCTACACCACCAATCCAAAGGGACAAATCGGGATTCACTGGGTTTTTGACCAAAACAATTTTATCGGTATTTTGTAAAGCATCGGCAATTTCTTGTACTGCAAACGGATTTACCGTGGTTCGAGCGCCAATCCATAACACATCAATATCATGCTCGATGGCTAATTTCACATGGGCAGCATTAGCCACTTCAGTCGCCATTAATAATCCGGTTTCGGCTTTTGCTTTTTGCAACCATTTCAGTCCAATTTCACCTACCCCTTCAAAACCGCCTGGACGCGTTCTGGGCTTCCAAATACCGGCACGAAAAATACTGACATCGCTATTTTTCAATTGATGTGCAATGGCTAAGACTTGTTCTTCTGTTTCGGCGCTACAGGGCCCAGCAATGACTAGCGGATGATTTAATTTAAAATTGGCCAACCACGCTTTATTTTCTTTTGTAATCTTCATAACCTATAAAAATAAAAAAATCCCGAATACTCGGGATTAACTAATTTATATCATATAAACATAGTTATCCCTGAGGAAATGTATTCCACCAAGTTGCCACCATATTTTCTTTTCTTTTTAACATATTTACAAATGTAGAGAATTTTTATTTATCATCGTAAATCATAAAACGATTTCTTTCCTAGTAATATTTTTTGTTTTATTTTCAACACTGTCAGAAAATCAACTTTAATCACTTCAACCCAATTGAAAACGAACAAGCGCTGCTCCAACGTTAAAGCTTACTTTAAGTACTTTTGAAAGTCGTTGATGCTGATTTTTGCCTTCAAATCGAAGAGTAAACTATACAATCCGAAAAAAGTTCTATTTACGTAAATAAAATGTTTGGAACCTCTGTTTCCGTTCATTTTTCGCAAGGTTTTGTCGTTGGAAAATTTTTCGCTTAATTGAGCTATTTCATTTGAAAAAGATTGGTCAGAGAAATCAAAATTGGCTTGGTGAATTGGCTTGGTAAATACCGACAATAGCTCGTGAAATAAATTGGTAAAATAGGCAATTTCTTGTGGTGTGTCAGATTCTTTTAAGATTTCTAATTCGTATAATTTGGCATTAAAAAGATTTACATTCTGTAACGTTTCTGGAGCAGAAATCTCAAAATAAGGCGTATAAAACGATTCTGGAATTTCTTTCATGCAGCCAAAATCAATCGCAATCAGATTGTCTTCTGCATCTACCAAGAAATTACCTGGATGAGGATCGGCATGAAACTTTTTCAATTGATGGATTTGAAACATATAAAAATTCCACAGGGTTTGCCCTACTATATTCCGCTTCTTTTGATTGGTTTCGGTCGCACAATACTCTGAGAGATGAATACCCTCCATCCAATCCATAGTAATGATATTATCGGAAGACCACTGCGGATAGTATTTTGGGAAAAGCAATTTTTCAATAGGTTCACAATCTATGCGAATACTCTCGCTTTGTGCCAGTTCCAATTTGTAATCGGTTTCTTCGGTTAATTTATTTTCCACTTCTTGAAAATATTCATCGGAAGTACCTTGCAAATTAAACATTCGAATCGCAATAGGTTTCACCATCGCAATATCCGAACTAATGCTTTCTCGAATACCTGGATATTGGATTTTAACAGCTAAATTTTTCCCTCCTTTTTTCGCTTTGTGCACCTGACCAATACTGGCGGCATTGATAGAATTAGGGGAGAATTCATCAAACAAATCTTCCGGATATTCGTTAAAATAATTTTTAAACGTTTTGCGCACTAAAGGTGCCGACAATGGTGGTACGGAAAATTGCGACAACGAAAACTTCTCCACATACGATTGCGGCAAAAGATTTTTTTCCATGCTTAACATTTGCGCTACTTTCAAGGCGCTCCCTTTCAATTCTTTTAGTCCGTCATAAATATCAGTAGCGTTTTCTTCGTGTAATTTGTCCTTTGTCAAACCCGGATTCACCACTTTTTCGCCATAATATTTGAGGTAATTACCTCCTACTTTGACCCCCGTGGTTACTAATTTCGCCACACGATCCATTTTACTGGTAGGAATACTGTCTATTTTTTTCATTTTAATTTTTGTAGGTAAATCCGGAACCTATTTTTTCTTTCCAAATAAATTTTGCAAAATCCACTATGCTTTCAATAGGCACATTATACACCATATCAAAACTAGCCTTTACTGATTTTTCAATGTAAATATCTGTTTTCTCGAAAGAGGGAGAAGTATCACGCATCCAAAAACTAATAATTGATGCAAACTGAAGCCAAGCCCCTTCATGAACCAATTTGTTTTGAATATTAGTAATTTTTTCATTTTCTACCTTTAGTGGCGCTTCCAAAATAGTTTTTATAAACATTAAAAAATCCAAACGAAGCGTTTTTAACTTCGTAATATTTTTAACAGGTAACTTCCCTTCTTCCAATAAAAACTTGACAAAACTTCTGTTGGCCGTAGCCATTTCAAAAAAAGTAAAATAAAAACTGATTAGCTTTTGAGTGCTGTCGTACTGAGCATATTCTTTGTTCTCTTTTATAAGGTCTACTGTGTAGTAGAACATTTTTGAAAAATAATCGGATTCCAATTCTTCGAAAGATGCAAAATGCTTGTAAAAATGCGCCTCTTCAAATCCGTTTTGCTTGCTAAATTCATAGACTGAATTTGGCTTTTTACCATGTGAAAGACAATAATCAGTGTACCAAGACACAATAATTTCTTGTGTCGTTTCTTTCTTTTTACGTTGCGTTGCCATACTATTTATTTTGTTTAACAAATTTACATTATGTTTAAACAATAAAATATTTATTTAACGTAAAATTATAGCTTTACGATTCGGGTTATTTGTTATTTTTGCTTCAAATCGAGAATTATGTCAATTGAAGTTAGCAATATATCTAAAAGTTACGGTGCTCAAAAAGCGTTGGATACGGTTTCTTTTAAAGTCAATAAAGGTGAAATCGTAGGTTTTCTAGGTCCGAATGGCGCTGGAAAATCAACTTTGATGAAAATTTTAACCACCTATATCAATGCTGATGAGGGAACTGCTCGTGTCAACGAATTTGATGTTACCACCAATACTTTGAATGTACAAAAATCGGTGGGGTATTTACCCGAACACAATCCGTTGTACTTGGATTTGTATGTGCGTGAATATTTAACTTTTAATGCAGATGTGTATAAAGTTGCCCAATCCAGAATTGAAGAAGTGATTACTTTAACCGGATTAACTCCCGAAAGCCATAAAAAAATTGGACAATTATCGAAAGGGTACCGCCAACGTGTGGGATTGGCCACTGCTTTATTACACAATCCGGATGTGTTGATTTTAGACGAACCAACCACTGGTTTAGACCCGAATCAGTTAGTGGAAATTCGTGATTTGATTAAAAACATTGGCAAAGACAAGACTGTTTTTTTATCGACACATATTATGCAAGAAGTAGAAGCGATTTGTGATCGTGTAATTATCATCAACAAAGGAAAAATTGTAGCCGACAACCAAATTGAAAACTTAGTTCAAGAAATTACCGAACAAATCCTGGAAGTTGAATTTGACAAATCCCTAGACGCCGATTTACTTTCTCAATTACCAAACCTAAAATCATATACGTCAAACGGTGACACTTGGGAATTGGTTTTTGAAACTGACCAAGATATGCGTTCTGTCGTGTTTGATTTTGCCCAAACCAATGGAATGAAAACGTTACAACTTTCCTTGAAAAGTAAAAATTTGGAAAGTGTTTTTAGAGAGAAGACGAAGTAGAAATTTATATATCAGAGAGTTACGAACACGAAAAGAATATAACTTAAGAATTAAATGAGTAAACAGACTGCAACTCTTCTTGATAGAACAAAGTCATCTACTATTGACACCTTAATTCTTATTACTTTAGCTTTCATAATTGCTGAACTATTAAGCAACTTTGAAAATGTTCCAACTTGGATTAGAACTTTATTGTTTTCTTCTCTTGTAATTTACGAACCTATTTGCATAACTTTTGGAACAACAATAGGTAATCATATAATGAATATAAGAATTAGAAGAAGCTCTAATGATTCCAAAAAACTAAATATACTAAGATCTGTGATCCGATTTATCTCTAAATTATTTTTCGGTTGGATTTCCTATGTAACTATATTTAAAAATCCAAGAAAAAGAGCAATCCACGATCTAATAACTGGAGCTACAACAATTAAAGTGTAGATGTAAAGCATTTGACAACAGCTTTAAAAGATTACTCAGCTTTTAATTATTTTATCTTTTGATTAACTCTTAACAAATTACAAATCTTCAATCCTAAAACACCTCCTTCGCAATCGCTTTAATATTTTCGGCTTTGCCCATCGAGTAGTAATGCAATACCGGAATGCCGGCTTTTACCAATTCTTTACTTTGTGCAATACACCACTCGATTCCAATTTGTTTGACGGCTTCGTTGTCTTTGGCTTTGACTACAGCCATGATCAAATCGTCTGGTAAATCGACTTTGAATCGGTGCGGAATCAAGTTCAATTGTTTTTTGGTGGCAATCGGTTTTAGACCTGGAATAATGGGCACCGTAATTCCCGCTGCACGGCATTTGGCCACATAATCAAAGAAACGTTGGTTGTCAAAAAACATTTGCGTGATGATGTACTCGGCGCCATTTTTAATTTTTTGCTTTAAGAAATGAATGTCGCTATCTACACTTGGCGCTTCCATGTGTTTTTCAGGATAACCCGCTACCCCAATGCAAAAATTGGTTTGATTGGTATTTTGCAAATCGGCATCAAGGTAAATTCCGTTATTTAAATTACTGATTTGAGAAACCAATTCGGAAGCATAGGCATGTCCGTCTTTATCCGGTTTGAAATAAATTTCGCTTTTCACCGCATCGCCACGAAGTGCTACCACATTGTCAATGCCTAAGAAATCCAAATCGATTAATAAATTCTCGGTATCTTCTTTGGTAAACCCCCCGCATAAAATATGTGGTATGGCATCTACATCGTACTTATTTTGAATTCCGGCACAAATCCCCACCGTTCCTGGGCGTTTTTTTACAATTTTCTTTTGCAACAATCCGTTTTCCAATTCTTTGAATTCGTATTCTTCACGGTGGTACGTAACATCAATAAATGGGGGCTTGAATTCCATTAATGGATCAATTCCGTCATAAATCGATTGGATATTTTGTCCTTTTAAAGGCGGTAAAATTTCGAAGGAAAACAAAGGCTTCCCGTTGGCGTTTTCGATATGTTGCGTTACTTTCATTTTAATCTGCGATATTTGGAGCAAGCCATTTTGTGGCTTCTGCTATACTTATATTTCTTCTTTTGGCGTAATTTTCTACTTGATCTTCTTTGATTTTCCCTAGTCCGAAATACTTACTTTGCGGATTGGCAAAATAGTACCCTGAAACCGATGATGCCGGCCACATCGCCATACTTTCGGTTAGTTTCACTCCTATTTTTTCTTCTACTTTTAATAATTCCCAAATGGTTGGTTTTTCTAAGTGATCAGGACAAGCCGGATAACCTGGCGCAGGACGTATGCCATTATAATTTTCTTTAATCAATTCTTCGTTGCTTAGATTTTCATCGGAAGCATAACCCCAAATTTCTTTACGAACTTTTAAGTGTAAAAATTCAGCGAATGCTTCTGCCAGACGATCACCCAAAGCTTTGACTAAAATTGAATTATAATCATCCAATTGTTGTTCGAATTCGGTAGCTTTTTCATCCACTCCGAAACCGGTAGTGACACAAAAACAACCCATATAATCCTGAATTTCTTCTATTGGCGCTATAAAATCGGATAGCGCAATATTTGGTGCCCCTGCCGTTTTTTGCGATTGCTGGCGTAAGGTTAAAAACGTAACCAATTCCTTTCCGTTTTCATCACTGATCAAAACATCATCATCATTCACTTGATTGGCCGGGTAAATCCCCAGAATACCTTTAGCAGTGAACCATTTTTCAGAAATGATTTGCGAAAGCATCTTTTGTGCATCTTCAAACAAGGCTGTGGCTTGTTCGCCTACCACCTCATCGGTTAAAATGGCCGGATATTTCCCATACAATTCCCAGGATTGAAAAAACGGTGTCCAGTCAATAAAATCGACCAATTCGGATAAATCTACTTCGATAGTTTTGGTTCCGATGAAATTCGGTTTCACCGGTTCGTAATTCTTCCAATCGATTTGAAATTTATTTTGTCGCGCTTGTGCAATGGAAAGAAAATTCTTTTCTCGGCTTCGGTTCAAATAACCTTCACGCAAGGTGTCGTATTCCTCTCGAAGCGAAGCAGAAAAAGCAACTTTAGTTTCACTTTGCAATAAATTGGAAGCCACGGTAACCGCTCGCGATGCATCATTCACATGCACAACCGTTGATTGGTATTCGGGAGCAATTTTCACAGCAGTATGCGCACGTGAAGTCGTAGCCCCACCAATCATTACGGGTATTTTAATATTCAGTTTGTCCATTTCTTTGGCCAAATACACCATTTCATCAAGCGATGGCGTAATCAAACCACTCAAACCAATAATATCTACATTTTCTTTTACAGCCGTTTCAATAATTTTTTCGGGTGGCACCATTACTCCCAAATCAATGATTTCGAAATTATTACAAGCCAAGACCACCGATACAATATTTTTACCAATATCGTGTACGTCTCCTTTTACCGTTGCCATTAAGACTTTACCCGCGCTAGAAGATTTTCCGTCTTTTTGTGCTTCGATATAGGGCAACAAATAGGCCACGGCTTTTTTCATCACACGCGCCGATTTTACTACTTGAGGTAAGAACATTTTTCCGCTTCCGAACAAATCACCAACCACATTCATTCCTGCCATCAAATTGATTTCGATGACTTCGATGGGTTTGGAAGCCAATTGACGGGCTTCTTCAATGTCAATTTCGATAAATTCATCAATTCCTTTTACCAAAGAATGCGTTAAACGTTCCTGTACCGAACCATTTCGCCACTCCGCAATTACTTTCTCATTTAGTTTGACATCGCCTTTAAAACTTTCGGCTAAGTCTAATAAACGCTCTGTAGCATCGTCACGACGGTTTAACAAAACATCTTCCACATGTTCCAACAAAACAGGGTCGATTTCATCGTAAATCTCTAACATTTCAGGATTTACGATTCCCATCGTCATTCCGTGTTGGATGGCATGGTATAAAAATGCCGAATGCATCGCTTCGCGCACTTTATCATTTCCACGGAACGAAAACGACACGTTGCTTACTCCACCTGAAATATTGGCGTAAGGTAAGTTTTCACGAATCCATTCAGTAGCTTTAAAAAAGTCAAGTGCATTTAATTTATGTTCATCCATTCCCGTAGCAACAGGGAAAATATTTGGATCAAAAATGATATCTTCGGCAGGAAACCCTACTTCATTCACCAAAATATCATAGGAACGTTTGCAAATTTCAATACGACGTTCATAGGTATCCGCCTGACCATTTTCATCAAAAGCCATTACAATTACGGCAGCACCATAACGTTTGATTAATTTGGCATGATGAATAAAAGTGGCTTCACCTTCTTTTAACGAAATCGAATTTACGACCCCTTTTCCTTGAATAACTTTCAGTCCCGCTTCAATAATTTCCCATTTGGAGCTATCGATCATCACCGGAACTCGTGCGATGTCTGGTTCGGCGGCAATTAGATTTAAGAATTTTGTCATAGCATACACGCCATCCAACATTCCCTCATCCATATTCACATCGATAATTTGGGCACCTCCTTCTACTTGCTCTCGTGCTATTGAAAGCGCTTCATTATATTTCTCTTCCTTGATTAATCGAAGAAATTTACGCGATCCCGTTACATTAGTGCGTTCACCAACGTTTACGAAAATAGATTCTTCGTTAACGAAAAGCGGCTCTAAACCGGAGAGTTGTAACTTTATTTTATTTGTTCTTGACATTTTTATGTTTTTGGCCACGTGTATTTTAAATCAAAACTTCTGATTGACGTGGTTTAAATTCTGCAGCTACTTCTGCAATTAATTTAATATGTTCTGGAGTAGTTCCGCAGCAACCTCCGATAATGTTAATTAAATCATCTTTAAGATAGTCGCGAATTAATTCCTGCATTTCTTCAGGGGTTTGATCGTATTGCCCGAAAGCATTTGGCAAGCCAGCATTAGGATGCGCAGAAATATTTAATTGGGTGTTGTGTGCTAATCGTTTTAAATAGGATTTCAACTGATCGGCTCCTAGGGCGCAATTAAACCCGACACTCAACAAAGGAATATGCTGAATCGAAATCAAAAAAGCTTCCACGGTTTGTCCGGAAAGCGTTCGTCCCGAAGCATCGGTGATGGTACCGGAAACCATGACTGGAATATCCAGATGGCGTTCTTCTTTTACTTCTTCAATCGCAAAAAGTGCTGCTTTGGCATTCAAGGTGTCAAAAATTGTCTCCACCAAAAGTAAGTCACAACCACCATCGATTAAGGCTTCTACTTGTTCGCGATAGGCCACTTTCAAATCATCAAAAGTGACCGCACGAAAACCTGGATCATTGACATCGGGCGACATGGATGCCGTTCTATTGGTAGGTCCTATGGAACCTGCAACAAAACGAGGCTTATCGGTAAATTCGTCGGCTACTTCTCTAGCAATTTTAGCGGATTGGAAATTGAGCTCATAAACCAAATCTTCCATGTGGTAATCGGCCATACCAATAGTCGTTCCAGAAAACGTGTTGGTTTCAACAATGTCGGCACCCGCTTGAAAATACAAGCGGTGTACCTCCTTTACTGCTTCTGGTTGGGTTAAAGTAAGTAAGTCATTGTTTCCTTTTAACGGATGCGGAAAGTCTTTGAAACGATCGCTTTGAAAGTCTTCTTCTTCAAATTTATTACGTTGCAACATGGTTCCCATTGCTCCATCGAGCACGAGAATACGCTTTTTGATTTCTTCTTGAATTTTTGACATATATAATAACATAATAGGCAACACATGCCTTTTTTTGGGCCACAAAATTTCATACGTTATCTAAAAGAGAGAGAGAATTACTCTAGTTATCTTTGCCTGTTTATATCGAAATAATCCAATTGACAAGGTTAGAATGTAGCACCTTCTACAAGTGTAGGGTTGCTAAGGTTTCATAGGGTCTATTCCCTCCACCTTTCGTGATAACGACACTAAAATTATGAACAGGGCAAATGTATCACTAATTTTTTGAAATTGAAAATTTATCTGAAATCTACTTTAAATTTACAAAATAATAATTTATTTTTCTACAAAATATACTTTTACTGGTTTATAAATCTAATTTTTATCTACTATTCTTAAAATATCTCCGAAGACACCTCGTGCTGTTACCGATGCACCGGCACCGGCACCTTGAATCACAATAGGGCGTTCTCCGTAGGATTCGGTATAAATTTCAAAAATAGAATCGGAACCTTTCAATTGCCCGAGCGCAGAACTCTCGGGTACCGAAACCAATTTCACTTCCAGATTTCCTTTGTCCTGTTGTAAATCACCCGAAAGCTCACCCACATAGCGCAATACATTTCCTTGTTTTTGAGATAATTTTACCGTTTCATAATATTCGTCTAATGCTTCTAGATTGGATAAAAAAGCCTCCGTTGAAATTTGTTGTAATTTCTCAGGAATTAAATTCTGGATCTGAATTTCATCGAATTCATTTTGCAGATCCAATTCTCTGGCCAAAATCAATAATTTTCGAGCCACATCATTTCCACATAAATCCTCGCGTGGATCCGGTTCTGTAAAACCATTTGAAATAGCACCTTGCAACACTTCACTGAATGGCTTTTCTTCTACCGAAAAGTGATTGAATATAAAACTCAATGAACCCGAAAAAACCCCTTTGATTTTGGTAATATTTTCACCCGACAAATGCAACAACTTTATGGTATCAATAAGAGGTAAACCTGCCCCCACATTGGTTTCATATAAATAATTCTTCTGATTTTTTTCTAAGGCATTTCGAAGTTTTTTATAAAATTCATAACTCAAAGTATTGGCAACCTTATTGGAAGAAACCACATCAAAACTATTCTCAATCAATTCTACATAATTCGTCACAAAATCTTTGCTTGCCGTATTATCTACTGCGATTAAATTCTCTAAATGATTCTCATTGGCAAATTGAATAATATCCTGAATTGTATAAGGAATTCCATTTGTTGTGATTTCTGATTTCCAGTTATTAGTAACGCCTTTTTTATTCAGAAGGATTTTCGTAGAATTTGCAATAGCAAAAACATTCAATTTGATTCCTTTTTTCTCTTCGATTGTTTTGGCCGAAGACAAAATCTGGTCGATTAATGTTCCGCCCACCAACCCGTGACCAAAAATGGCAATGTTGATTTTTTTAGACACTCCGAAGATTTCACCATGAATCACATTCAGTGCTCTTTTTAAATCCGGCTTTTTAATCACCAAACTGATATTTCTTCCCGTACTTGTATTGTTAAACAAAATAGGAACAATCTTATTTCGGATTAAAGCGGTATACGGTTTATGGAACGTACTCAAATCCTGACCAATGATAGAAATCACCGAAATATCATCGTCGACCGTAATTTTGTTCACATCACGGGTATAAAAATCGGTTTCAAATTCCTTTTCTAATCCGATTAAGGCATCCGAAGCTCTCTCGGTATTCACTACAATTCCGATACCTCTTTCAGAGGAACCTTGCGAAATAATACTCACACTGATAGCATTATCAGCCATAACCTTAAAAATTCGAGCATCGACTCCAGTTTTACCTAGCAATCCTCTTCCTTCCAGATTAATTAAAGAAACATTATCTAAAATTGACAACGATTTGATACCTTCATTGGTTTGCTCTGCAGTTATTAGAGTTCCTTCATTGTCCGGATTGAATACATTTAAAATGCGCAACGGAATATTTTTTTCCACTAATGGAATGATCGTTTTGGCATGGAGAATATTGGCTCCAAAATTGGCCAACTCATTTGCCTCATTAAAGGACAATCGCTCAATTTTTTTAGCATCCGAGACCAAATCTGGATTTGCCGTATAAATTCCGTCGACATGGGTAAAATTCTGAAACTCTTCTGCATCTAGATAATTCGCCAATAAAGACGCTGTGTAATTACTTCCGTTACGACCTAAAGTTGTGGTTTCACCTTGTAAAGTCGAAGCAATAAATCCAGTTACCACCGAAATTCCTTCGTTATTTTCAAAAGATTTTTGGATGTTTTTTTGGGTTACTGAATCGATAGGTTGTGCGTTTCCGAAAGTAGCATCGGTTTTAATCAATTCTCTAGCGTCAACAAATCGGGCTTTCAATCCTTTTTCGTTCAAAACCGAAGTCACATATTTCGCGGAAAGAATTTCACCAAAAGCCACCACCTGATCTTTAATTTTTTCACTATAATCACCTAATAAGCTAACCCCTTCAAGCAATTTTTCCAAGCTCAAGAATTCTGTTTTGAACAAACTTGGACAAAAATTATTCGTTTGATACGTTTTAAAAAGATTCAAATTTGATTCATAATCCGAACCTTTTTTAGCTGCTTCCAAAAGTTCCAAAAGTTCATCAGTAGCATTTCCTCTAGCCGAAACGACCACTGAAATTGTTTCACCATCAAAATACTTTTTTGCAATAATTGAAATTACTTGATCAATTCCTTTTCCGTTCCCAAGGGACTTCCCTCCAAATTTTAATATCTTCATTGTTGTGTTTTTTTTTTAAATAACCGGCAAGTCAACATGGTACTTACCGGCTTGCTGTGTGTTTTGTGTTTAGTTAGTTTGTATTGTAAAAATGGGCTTTAAAATCGTATTCAGCTGTTCGTATTCGATTAAAAAAGCATCGTGGCCATGGATAGAATCAATTTCAGAATACTGTATTTTATCATTTAGCATTTTTAATTTCTGATGGGTTTTGCGATTTTCCTCGGGTATAAAAAAATAATCACTATTGATTGCAATCTGATGTATTACTGCTTTGGTCTCGACAGCAAAAGCGAGTAAATCGTTTTCTGTGATACTTTGACCAATGGTTTTCAACAAATGATTCATCAACTTATAAGAAGACAATAAAAATCGCTCTTCCAATTTATTTCCGTGGTGCAACAACCAGGATTCGACCTGAAACAATCCTTCTTTTTCTTCGGCAAGGAACTTAGTCTGCAATGAATGTGGCGTTCTATACAACAACATGGCATGCAAACGTGCGTCGTGTATGGGTCGAATCGAATTATTCAGAATCTGATCCTGTACCAAAACATTACCAATAAGCCAGTCAGTCGCTTTATAATTTGTGGCAATCGGGATAATGAATTGAATCGCTTTAGGTTTTAAAAACCCCATTTCCCAAGCTATTCCTCCACCTAAACTTCCTCCGATAACTGCAAAAAGCTGATTTACACCTATTTTTTCTAATCCTTCCCAAAACAAAGCTGCAATAACAGTCGTTGAATATTCTTTATAGTTGTCAATACTATTTTCAACCTTTCCATCAAAACCATTTCCGGGTATATTGAAACAGATTACCGTAAATTTTTCGGTATCAATGACTTCTTTTTCACCAATTAAACTTTTCCACCATCCGTTTTTCCCTGATACATTTGAATTTCCCGTGAGTGCATGATTGACTACAACCACTGGAGCAGTAGCAATTGGTCGACCAAAAACCTGATAGCTCAGTTCGACATCGTTCCCAACCAGTATTGCTTGTAGTGGGTTACTTTCAATTATGTTAAATACATCACTCATACATTTTTTTTTAAAAGACCACCTTCAGTATTAAAACCAAAGGCAGTCTTAACAAACAAAAAACAAATTTTAAAACCGTAATGACATCATTACAAGACTAAGTATTCATAAAAAAACCTCTGGTTTTAAGCAGAGGTTGTATTGGCATTTTATAATTTAAAATTATGCAATAATATCCTCAGCGGCATATAGCCACATCATCATTATCATATTGCACATTGTTGTTTTCATATATGTAAAATTTATTTTTTAGCGGTCATATATGGTATCGCTTTTATTTTTTGGTGTTTGCTTGCGCAAACTTCTTCTTAATGGCGATTTCATATCATTTATTTACAGGGCAAATGTAGAATGTTTTTCTAATTAAAAAAATATTATAGATTATTTTTCTAAATTTTGCTTAGTAATTTAATTATATTGGTTTATTTTTCTAATCACATTCATTTTAAATTGAAATAATTCTACCATTAGTCCTTTTACGTTAAAATATCTTTAGTAACATTCTTACACTGAATACAATTACCAAAAAAGCAACCAACAATAATGCTGTTTTTTGAGGTAGTTTACCTGCCATTCTAGCTCCGATGGGTGCTGCAGCAGAACCACCCAGAATCAATCCCAAAATAATATACCAATGACTGATACCCAATGATGCAAAAAAAGTAATGGAAGCCGCCAACGTGACAAAGAATTCCGCCAGACTCACGGTACCAATCACATAGCTAGATTTTCTTCCTTTGGCTAATAGTGTGGAGGTCACAATTGGCCCCCAGCCACCGCCGCCGAAAGCATCAAAAAAGCCACCTGAAAAACCAAGAAATCCTGTATTCTTTAATTTTTGCTTTTCGATTTTTTTTCTGAAAGCCAGAATAATCAATCGGATTCCAATCAGTAATGTATAACTCGCTAGAATTCCATAAGTAATTACTTCGTATTTTTCACCCAGATAAATTAAGAGCAAAGCGCCGGCTATCGCTCCAATTACACCCGGAATGGCAATCCAGAAAAACAATTTCTTGTTTACGTTTCCGAATTTATAATGCGAAAAACCACTGATTCCACTAGAAAACATTTCGGCAGTATGAATACTTCCACTGATGGCTGGCAGTTTAATTCCGAGTAACATCATGCTTGTAGAACATGTTACCCCATAACCCAAACCCAAAGCACCATCCACTAATTGCGCAAAAAAACCAACCAGAAGCATTCCGAAGAAAACATTCGTGATTTTTTGAAAATAAGAAACCGTTTCATCAAAAGTAACAAACTTCGATACTCCGAAACCAACAAAAAAAACCATAAATAACAATGTTATTTCAAGCACTAATCTTTGGTATTTCTTCGTTGCTTTCTTCTCTCTTTTTTTGGAAGAAAGACTTTCTGTTGCCCTGTTCAAATCGGCTAATTTTTGACCAAAATCACCTTTATGTTCCCTTCTGTATTGATTCAATTGATCAATACTTTTGTCGATTCCATCCGGAATGACATCTGTAAAATATTCCCGCATTCTTTTTGCCAAAACGGGTGATTTACCATTAGTGGAAATCGCAATCTTCAGTGTTCCTTTATTGACAATAGATCCAAGGTAAAAATCACACAAATCAGGCTGATCGGCAGCATTGACTTTGATTCCTTCCGCTTTGGCTAATTCTCTGATTCTGGAATTTAATATTGGCACATCGGTAGCGATGATGACAAAATCCTTTTCTAAAACATCAGCACCTTCGAAAGGCCTCTCCAAAAGCACTACATTGTTATTTTGAGCGCCAATTTCAAGCACTTTCGGATGAAAATAAGTCGCAACAATTGTGATTCTAATAGCAGGATTTTGCCGCAATAAAGTTTCGGTTTTTTCCAAACCAACATTTCCACCGCCTACGATTAAAAAGTGAGCCGTTTCTGTTTTCAAAAAAATTGGGAAAAGCGTATTAGTCATTTTCTTTCTTTTTTAAATCAATAGTGTGAAATACAGAAAATCTTAAGATGTCTCTATTGTAAAAATCAACTCCTGTCTTTTGTTGTTGAAACCAGTCCATACAACCCATTTCAATCGCATAGGAATCATTAAACTTATAATTCAGCGCAAGATAAACTCTGTTTTGATCGAACGTATTTTTAACTATTTTACTCCCTACATTAAACATTATTTCATCTTTCAACTTTAAAATTATTTTCTCTTTTTCTTTTTTTTTCCATAGTGGAAAATCTAAACCCAGCTGATACCTAAATCTGAAGTTTGAAAACCGAAATCCATCAACCAATTTGCCATTTTTTACATCGTGAAAAAAACGAGCTTCAGCTTTGTAACGATGATTAATAGTAATAAAGCTAAGTTTTTGTTTATTATTAAATCCTAAGTCTGGCCTAAGTTCAGGAACTGTGAGATTACTTTCAGATTCAGGATTATTGGGATTTTGTAAAAAATAAGTTACTCCTGCAGATGCATTCCAATTACCTATCAACTTTCTTTCCAAATATGATCTAAAAACCAACTGATGTTGTGCTGTTGGATTATAGAATTGGCGCTCTTGAATTTCACTCAACAAAGACCATTTTTCATTAAATTTTAATGTATTATAATATCCATACCAAATAAGCTGTTGTTTTTCTATATTTTTTTGTGCCAATAAAAGCTTTGGAAATAATAAAACTGTAAGCAAAATTATTTTTTTCATTTTTCTAAAATCACACGATAAGTAAAATCGCCAAAAGTTTCTTGTTCCAGCTTTTCATTCACATACCTTCCTAATAAAACATCTATTTCTTCTAAAATCTGAGTTTCCGTTTGTTTCTCTTTGTAAATTGTATTCAAGCGCGTTCCGAAACGATCGCCTCCCAACATAAAATTGTATTGTTCGGGTCCTGTTCCCACAAAGCCAAGTTCTGCGACATACGGACGTCCACATCCATTAGGACACCCGGTCATGCGAATGGTAATTTCATCTTGTGTTAACTCATGCTTAGCCAACATTGGTTCGATTTTAGTCACCAATTCCGGCAGGTAACGTTGTGCTTCAGCCAATGCTAGCGGACAAGTTGGCAATGCCACACAGGCCATCGAATTTTTTCGCAAAGCACTCACCTGTTTCTCAATATCATGTTGAAGCAATAAAGCTTCCACTTTTGCTTTATTATTCTCATCAATTTCTCCCAAAATCAGATTTTGATTTCCTGAAAAAATGAAATTGTTAACATTCAATTGTGCTAATTCGTACAAAAATTGTTTTTGATACGGTTTCACCACTCCGTGTTCGACAAATAGTGTATAAAACCATTTTCCATCATGATTTTGTTCCCAACCAAAACGATCACTTCTTTCGGTAAAAGTGTACGGTCTTTCTGGCTCCAATTCAAATCCGATACGGCTTTCCAACTCTTTTTTGAAACCTTCTACGGTTAATTTATCGACTGTATATTTCAATCGGGATAATTTTCTATCTACACGATTTCCGAAGTCACGTTGTACCGTTAAAATTTCATACACAGCCTTCAACGTTTTTTCTTCGGTATCGGTAAATCCGATAATACTTCCCAAGCGCGAATACGTATTCGGATTACCGTGCGTTGTTGCCAACCCACCACCAATTGCGATATTAAAACCTTTTAATTCTTCTTTTTCAATAATGGCTATCAACCCAATATCATTGGTAAACACATCGACATCGTTACTTGGCGGAATCGCGATTGCAATTTTAAATTTTCGAGGCAAATAGCGATCTTCATACAACGGATCGGCTTCCGATGAACGTTCGTAAATTTTTTCACCGTCGATAAACACTTCGTAATAGGATTGCGTTTTAGGTAGAAGTAACGTTGAAATCTTATCGGCATATTCATAAATCTGCTGATGAATGGGTGAAATTTGTGGATGCGAACTCACAATTACATTTCGGTTTACGTCACCACATGCCGCGATAGAATCTAATTTCGCAGTATTAAACGCCTGAATTGTTGGTCGTAATTGATGTTTTAGCAAACCATGCAATTGTACCGTTTGTCTGGTGGTAATTTTTAATGTTCCTGTTCCGTACTGTTCCGAAATTTCGTGTGTAGCCAACCATTGCTTAGCATTAATTACGCCACCAGGAATACGCAAACGAATCATAAATGAATACAATTTGTCTAACTTTTTTGCCGCTCTTTCGGCGCGGCGGTCACGGTCATCCTGCACATACATGCCGTGGAATTTCACTAGGGTTTCATCATCCGGACGTACATTACCCGTATGATTATCCAAATCGATACTTTCTTTCAAAGTACCTCGAAGACCATCACTCTTGGTCTTAATATGTTCTACTGCTGATAATTTATCGCTCATTTTATTTTTAGCTTTCAGCTACTAGCATTTAGCTATTAGCTGGATTATTAATACACGTCTTTTTGGTATTTTCCTTGATTTTCCAATGCCTCCAGAACTTTTTTTGCTTCATCAACTGAGACATTACGTTCTTTTGCAATCACTTCCAGAATCACTTCTTCCACATCTTGACTCATCGGATTTTTTTGTCCACAGATATAAATGGATGCGCCATTTTCCAACCAAGCATTGAATTCTTTTCCTTTTTCTCGGATTCGATCCTGCACATAAATTTTGCGTTCCTGATCTCTTGAAAAAGCCGTATCCAACTTCGTTAAAACACCTGTAGTCAGCCACTCCTGAATTTCCGTTTGGTAATAGAAATCCAATACAAAATGCTGTTCCCCAAAAAACAGCCAGTTTTTACCTTCTGCGCCAGTTACATCTCTTTCTGCCAAGAAACTTCTGAAAGGGGCAATACCCGTTCCCGGACCAATCATAATGATATCGATTTCAGCTTTTGGTAATCGGAAATTTTGATTTTTATGGATGTAGAATTCTAATACTGAATTCATTGGAAAATCAGCTAAAAACCGAGAAGCCAAGCCTGTCCTTAACTCATCATCAACGCTAAACTTATTCAAATTTACCGTCAGATGTACTTGTCCGTCATGCGCTTCAGCTGAAGAAGAAATCGAATACAATCGTGGAGCAATAGGATGAAGCAAATCAACTACTTCAGCTAATTTTACCTTTTTTGGTTGGTATTTCTGAATGATATCTAACAAATTCGCTTTCTCTTCATTGATTTCAATTTCAAACAAAGTTGAAAAAGCTTCCATTGTTTTTTTAGACAAACCCCGAACATTTTTATCGGCAAGAATTGTAAATTTTTCTTCACCGAAATAGGCAGCAATAGCTTTAATTTCTTCCTCATTATTTTTCGGAAAAACACCTAAAGCATCTCCAGGTTCATATACTACCTCATCATCCGAAGTAATTTCGATGTGATAGGTTTCTTTATTCGAACCGCTATCATTCAACACAACTTTATGACTAATTATTCCCGTGTGATTTTTTTTATGAGAAACTGATGTTGACTGTTTTACTTGAACTGCTGTGGTTCCTTGATTTTGAAAAACTTTTTGTAAATCGGATTCCCAATGGCTGACAACATCGCTATAATCGACATCGGCTTTTACTAATGGTATTAATCTTTTAGCTCCTTTTTCGGCCAAAACCTCATCCAACAAAACACCCGCATTACAGAACAACGGATAAGAAGAATCACCAAGCCCAAGTACGGCATACGAAACCTTGTTCAAATTTGCTTCCGAAGCCTTCAATTTTTCATAAAAACCTACTGCATTTTGAGGAAATTCTCCTTCTCCTTGCGTACTCATCACAAATAGCACCAAATTTTCTTTTTCCAGTTTGGCCACATCGTATTGAAACACATCGACAGCCTTTGCTAGGATTTTATTCTTTTTGAAAGTTGCCAATAATTGCGAGGCTACTTTTTTAGAATTTCCGGTTTCGGTACCATAAATAATCAATGGTTTTACTGCCACTGGCAAACTTGTTGCAATTGCAGGAATCGTTACTCCTAATCGGTTTTGATCTAAAAACCCAGCGAGGTATCCTTTCGTCCAAATGATTTCGTCATTGGATGCGTTTTGCACCAATTGTTGTAATAAACTTAATTTAGTATCAGATAGCATTTTGATAAATTATTTTATGGTTATCGAAATAAGATTCCGTTGTACTTTTTTCTGTGAACCATTGAAATTGATGGTGTAGATTCACAACTTTACCAATAATCAGCAGTGTAGGCACGTACTCAAATTCGGGCAATTCCTTATGCTGAATTTCCTCAAAAGAAAACACCCTGGTTTTTTGGTCGGGCGTAGTCGCTTGTTGCACTACCGCTATTCCTTTTGTTGTATCAATTTTATGATGTAAAAGCTGTTGGGTTAACGTATTCAATCGCTGACCACTCATGTAAAATACCAAAGTATCTTCAGTCGTTGCCCAATCCTTCCATTGATGCGACGAAACAGTATTCAAATCATACAAAGTCAGAAAACGCACCCCTCTCGAATGATCCCTGGCTGTTAACGGAATTCCCGTGTAAGCCGCAGCCCCAAAGGCAGCCGAAACACCCGGAATAATTTCATATGGTATTTCATGTTTCTTAACTGTTTGCAATTCATCTAAAACATTAGAAAACAAAGTAGCATCGCCACCTTTTAATCGCAATACTAATTTACCTTGCAATGCAAATTCCACTATAAGTTCATTAATATCTCTTTGAGGTGTCCAAATACCTTTAGAACATTGTTTGCCTACGTAAATTACTTCTGCGTCTTTGCGTGCATATTGATCAATTAATAAAGGCGACACCAATCGGTCGGTTAAAACCACATCGGCAGTTTGTAAATATTTTAAGGCTTTCAGGCTGATTAAATCGGGATCACCCGGACCAGCTCCCGCCAAAACAACTTTCCCTTTTTTTGCTATTTGTATCATATTCTTTTTAAAAATTAAGCATAGAAATGGCTGTTCCGCATTCAAAACGAAAGATAATTTCTACAAAAAATTACTGCTTTTTAGAACAATCCTTCTATGGAAAGATACCGTTCGCCAGTATCGTAATTAAAGGTTAATACTACCGCATCATCAGGTAATGACGCTACTTTTTTGGCTACGGCTGCTAATGAAGCCCCTGTTGAAATTCCGACTAAAATTCCTTCTTGCTTGGCAATATTTCTGGTGTATCCAAAGGCTTCTTCTTTAGAAACTTGAATCACCTCATCAATTAAACTTCCATGGTAATTTTCTGGAACAAAGCCAGCACCAATTCCTTGAATTGGATGCGGAGATGGACTACCACCACTTAAAACAGGTGACAATTCTGGTTCAACTGCAATCACTTTAACATTCGGAAATTTGGCTTTAACCACCGAAGCAACGCCCGAAATATGCCCACCTGTTCCTACACCGGTAATGATGTAATCCAATCCGTCGGGGAAATCGGCAAGGATTTCCTGAGCGGTGGTTTTTTGATGCACTTCAATATTTGCTGGGTTATTAAACTGTGAGGGCGACCAGGCATTAGGTGTTTGATTCACCAATTCGGCAGCACGTTCAATGGCTCCTTTCATTCCTTTTTCACGGGGTGTAAGGTCAAATTCGGCACCATAAATCTCCATCAACTTTCGACGCTCTACACTCATCGATTCTGGCATTACCAAAATCACTTTATAACCTTTCACTGCAGCTACCAAAGCCAATCCGATTCCAGTATTTCCAGAAGTGGGCTCGACAATAACGCTTTCTGGTTTTAAAATTCCTTTGGCTTCCGCATCTTCAATCATGGCTAACGCAATACGATCTTTGATACTGTTTCCGGGATTATTTCTTTCTATTTTTATGTAAACATTTTTGTTCCCAAAAAGTTTATTGATTTTTACCACGGGTGTATTTCCTATGGTTTCTAAAATAGTATTTGCTTTCATTTCGCTATGTGTTTATTTGTTATTTACTTCGTCTGTTCGCTAGCACTCGTGTGTGCTCAATGCTGTCGCTTTTGCTCAAGTCATCTCGCTTGATTTTATTTTATTAATGTTTCGATGCTGTCGCCTTTGCTTCGCCAATTCGCAATAGCTCGGGTCAGGCTCGAGTCATTTCTACTGTATTGTTTATTATTATTCGCTGATAGTTATTAAATCACGTAATTCAACGCTTCCGGGAATTCGCTTTTTTGTTTGATTTCGATTTCGCTTTTATGATACACTAGTGAACTTTGAGGAACCGAATGCGTTAACCAAACATTACCTCCAATTATTGAATTTTCACCTATTATGGTATTCCCTCCTAAAATGGTGGCATTCGCATAAATGGTTACATTATTTTCAATGGTTGGATGACGTTTTACGGAAGCATTTTCTTTTGAAACCGACAAAGCTCCTAGCGTTACGCCTTGGTAAATTTTTACATTATTTCCAATTTTAGAAGTTTCACCAATTACAATTCCTGTTCCGTGATCGATGAAAAAGTTTTCTCCAATTTCGGCTCCGGGATGAATATCAATACCCGTCTTACCATGCACATATTCCGTAATAATTCGAGGAATTACAGGTACATTTAATTTCCAAAACACATTGGCAATTCGGTAAGCGGTAATGGCGAAAAATCCAGGATAAGCTATTAATACTTCTTCTTTCGATTTTGCTGCCGGATCAAATTTTACAATAGTTTCCAAATCATTGGTCAACACATAGTGTAACGTTTCTATTTGTTCGAAAAAGTAATTGGAATACACTACAATTTGATTGGTATCTTCGACCGTTTTAGCCAAAATATTCTGAAGTTTAATTTGGAGTAATTTTTCTTTATTCTGAAAAAATCGATAATTATTATACTCCTGATTGATATCAAACAACCAATTGATCAGCTCGTCAATCCATTCTTCAACATTCTTTTTGTTGATTGGATTTCGGGATCTTTCTTGATTTTTTAAGTAAATTGAATAGGACATATTACAAAAACATTAAGGCTCCCACCGTGTTATAACTTGTTTCATCTATCAGTATAGCATTTCCCGATTTTGGATTTTTATCAAACGGATCATAAAACAATGGCTGATTGGTTTTCAGACTAATTTGAGCTATATCATTTAATCCTATCGTTGTATCCTTCGTAAATTCCCAATCGTTGACATTCCATTTCTGATTTATCGCCTGCACCTTTACCCTTACATTTTTAAAACGATGTTGTAACAAATACGTTTTTCCCAATTGAAATGGCTGTGTATCCAACCAAGAAATCCATGAAGTAATTTCGGCAGACTCAGTAGGCAGTTCGTTTGACAATACGACAGTATCACCACGACTGATGTCTATTTCTTTTTCAAAGTGCAGCACCACATTATCACCCGCTAGTGCCCAATTAATTTCTTCCCCATTTTTCTCCACTTTTACAATTTTTGTTTCGATTCGAGCTGGAAGGATTGTCACTATATCACCTACTTTATACGCTCCGCTCAATACTAGTCCAGCATACCCTCGGTAGTCGTGATACTTCTCATCTTTTGGACGAATTACCCATTGCACTTGAAATCGCGAAGCCAGATCTTCCGTTGTATTTAATTCAACCGATTCTAACGTTTCCAGCAACGCCTTTCCTTGGTACCAAGGTGTATTTTCTGATTTTCGAACAATATTATCTCCAACCAAAGCACTTACCGGAATGTATGTCACGGCATCATATTTCAATTCTTTTTTAATCGTTTCAAAATCGGCTTTAATTTGGTTGAAAGTCGGTTCAGAATAATTCAGCAAATCAATTTTATTGATAGCGATGATGGCTTTTTTAATCCCCATCAGCGAACCGATACTGGCGTGACGTTTGGTTTGTTCAGTAATTCCTTTACGCGCATCTACCAATAGAATAATCAAATCCGAATTGGACGCACCCGTAACCATATTTCGGGTATATTGCTCATGGCCAGGCGCATCGGCAATGATGAATTTTCTTTTCTTGGTTGAAAAATACTTATAGGCTACATCAATGGTAATTCCTTGTTCGCGTTCGGCACGAAGACCATCGGTAATTAGTGATAAATCAATATCCACTCCTTCTTGTTTCGTTTGCTTTTGCAAAACGCCTAACTGGTCAGTATGTATGCTGTCGGAATCATAAAGTAAGCGTCCTATCAAGGTACTTTTACCATCGTCTACGTTTCCTGCTGTTATAAATCGTAATGTGTTCATTTTCTTGTTGCTTTAAGCTTAAAAATATCCTTGTTTTTTTCGGTCTTCCATGGCAGCTTCCGATAATTGATCGTCTAATCGGGTTTGGCCTCTTTCGCTGATTCTGGTTTGAATAATATCTTCAATAATATCCTGAATTGTTGCGGCGGAAGAAGGAACTGCGGCGGTACAGGTCATATCACCAACGGTCCTATAGCGTACTTTTTCAACTACTACCGTATCGTGTTTTTCTGGCTGAATAAATTGTGACGTTGCCACTAATTTATCCTGGTGCAGTATGCATTCTCTGTTATGGGCGAAATACAGACTTGGCAATTCGATATTGTATTTTTGAATGTAATTCCACACATCTAATTCGGTCCAATTACTGATTGGAAAGACCCGTACGTTATGTCCTTTTTGTACTTTCCCATTTAAAACATCCCATAATTCAGGACGTTGCAACTTAGGATCCCACTGACCAAAATCATCACGTACCGAAAAAATACGTTCTTTCGCTCTTGCTTTTTCCTCGTCGCGACGCGCTCCACCAATGCAGGCGTCAAATTCATTTTCCTGAATCGTGTCGAGTAAAGAATAGGTTTGCAAAGCATTCCGAGAAGGAAATTTGCCTGCCGTTTCTTTTAAATTGTATTTTTTTATACTGTCTTCTACATTTCCAACAATTAGTTTTTCGCCAATTTCATGGACTAATTTATCTCTGAAGGCAATCGCTTCTGGAAAATTATGTCCTGTATCAATATGTACCAATGGAAATGGAAATTTTCCTGGTCGAAAGGCTTTCAGCGCCAAATGCACCAACACAATTGAATCTTTTCCTCCTGAAAACAATAGTGCCGGTTTTTCAAATTGTGCCGCCGTTTCACGAAGAATATAAATCGCTTCGTTTTCTAATTGCTCTAAATAATTATTTGATATTGACATTTGTTTTTCTCTTTTGATTTATTGATGTAATCCACATTCTTTTTTGGTTTGGTCTTCCCACCACCAGCGTCCTGCTCTGAAATCTTCACCCTGCCGCACTGCTCTAGTACAGGGTGCACATCCGATGCTGATAAAATTCTGATCGTGTAATGTATTGTAGGGTACTCCTTTCTGTTTTAAATAATGAAGCACTTCATCTGTTGTCCAATACAACAACGGATTGTATTTGTACAACTGATTTTGTTCGTCCCATTGAATGATTTCGAAGTCATTTCGGTTGTCTGATTGTTCTGCCCGTAACCCAGTTATCCAAATTTTAGCCCCTTTCAACGCTTTTTTCAACGGCACTACTTTTCGGATATGACAACATTCTTTTCGAAGACTAACCGAATTATAAAAACCATTGATACCGTTTTGGTTGACATAGGTTTCCAAATCATCGGCATCTGGATAATACACCCGAATGGGCTGATTGTATTGTAGCAAGGTTTTATCCCAAACGGCATAGGTTTCCGGGAATAATCGTCCGGTATCTAAGGTAAAAGTTTCCACATTTTTTAATTTCTGATGGAACACCGCATGACTGATTACCTGATCTTCGATTCCGAAACTCGTGGAAAAAACAATTTTATCTTTAAAATTTTCCGAGAGAAAACGCAATCCATCCTCCAAGTTTTCGATTTGCGATAATTGATTTAAAAAACTAGTACTCATTTGTTTTTGTTTGTTGTTTTAAAATAAAAAAGTCCTTTTGGAGCTATTACCAAAAGGACTTTATAGTGGAACTATAACAAGATTAAGTCTTCATATATGGCAATAGAGAGTTGGAGTGCTTACAGCACTTCGCACAACAACAGTTTGACATCTTATTTATAATTCTTTTTGACATTATTTATTTTCTTCTGATAATTTAAATTCTTTTAAACAAAAAAACCTCTGCTTGCGGCAGAGGTTCTTTAATATATTGCAAAACAATTTATACAATACTGTCCCCTGCGGAAATCTTCCCCATGAAGCAACAAGTAATACAAATTGTCTGTTTCATTTTTATTAATTTTCAACTTTGCAAATGTAGATTAATTTTCTTTAAATACAAGTTTTAAAGATTATTTTTCTGTATTTTGTTAATTAAACTATTGTTTTTAGATTTCAGTTCTAAATTTTTATTCTTAATCAGAATAATAATTTACGAAAAAGCAGTATTCTAATTCTTTTATCACTCTTCAAAAACCGAATTAAAAACCCTTATAATATCTTCAATGCGTTCGTTACCGACAGAAACCCTCAAGATATTAGGATTCATACCTTTTTCGTGTAATAATTTTATTCCTTCTTCCGATTTTGTCAATTCATAATGTGCCAAATACACATAAGGCATCACCAACGTAAATTCGGTTCCCAAACTTGGTCCTTTAGCGACTTGTAATTGATCATAATACGGTGCGATATCCTCTTCCAATTCAATTGTCAACAAACCTGGGATGACTCCAGAATTATTGAGTTTTTTATAATTTTCAGCCGAAGCATTTTCCAAGACACTCCAAACCTTTTTTATTGCTTTTTTTTGAGTAAGCACTTCTATTAACTGCTTCGTATTTTCAGAAGATTTTAAAACCCTTTTTTCATAATCCACAATTTCGAAACCTATCCTATCCGCTTCATTCTTGTGAGGTGGCACTACAAAAATTTCAAAAATTTCAGGTGAAATTCCGGATGATTCAGCAACAAAAATCACCCCCATCAAGACATCACCTTTTCCACAAGCAAACTTAGACAAACTCTCTACAGCTACATCGCAATATTGTAAAACTGAAGCATTAAAAGGCGTTATCAAAGTAGCATCTAACACCAATTTTACTCGGTATTTTTTACAAATCGAATACAAAGCAATAATATCTACACATTGAATTTTAGGATTCGAAACCACTTCCGTCACTACAACCGACACTTTTGTATGATTAACTTGCAACCAGCTTTCCAATTGTTGTAAATCATGGACATTTAATTGCAAATACGATTGTTGGCTTCTTTTCTGAATGACTTCCATCGTATCTACATACAACCAACCCAACTGCACGACAACATTTTTTTCTTT
This sequence comes from Flavobacterium amnicola, assembly GCF_004122165.1. Classification (GTDB taxonomy): domain Bacteria; phylum Bacteroidota; class Bacteroidia; order Flavobacteriales; family Flavobacteriaceae; genus Flavobacterium; species Flavobacterium amnicola. The sequence continues at coordinate 1,190,235 of NZ_SBKO01000001.1, read as the reverse complement.
TGATTTTTCAGATGAAACCAAACCTTCACAAACCGCAAAAAAAGCATTTGCTCCCGAATTGGTCAGCACCACATTTTCAGTCTTTGCCTTATAAGCATCCGACAAAACAGAGACCACCGCATTATGCCCTGATACTACTCTATCCTCTTCAAAAGGTTTTTCCAAAAGCCCCAAATTACACAAAGTTGATTCTGCTTGACGCGAACTAATGATTAGTCCTGCGTTTCGAATATAATCTTTGATTTGTTGGATTCGGCTGTCGTTTTGATTCAGAAGTACAAAAACATTTCCATCCAATTCTATATAATCCAACTTATCTTGAATCAAATATGACAAAATCCCATATGCTTTCAACGATGTTATAGGCAACAAAATCAAATCAGCAGCAACCTCAAATCGCTCCACAACGTAATCCAGTAATACTTGTACTTGTTTGTTTCTGAAAAATCTCGGATAGCCTGATTTCATTTTTCCAATTACGGAAATATCACCTTCTTCATAGCCAATCACATCATCAAGTGTAGGCAAACTCACCGAAACCGCATGCGGATTTAGAAATGGCAACGCTTCACCACATGGAATATGACACAGATAATCGCTCATTAATTCACGCATTTTAAAACCACCGATGCAATTGCCTGTTTCAAATCCTGAATTAAATCTTCAGTATCTTCCAAACCCACAGAAATTCTCACGGTCGCTTTTGTTAAACCAATTTTCTTTAAATCTGCTTCAGAATAAGTCGCATGACTCATTCTTGCCGGAATTTCCAAACGAGAATCAGCCGTTCCGAAAGAAACTTTCTCGCCGAACAATTTTGAATTTTTAATCAACGCTTCTGCTAGCGCTTCACTTTCCAATTGCACTGTTAAGACCGAAGGCACAATTTTCATCTGTCTCTTTACCAATTCGTATTGCGGATGAGATGGCAAACCAGGAAATTTCACATCAATAACTTCCGGAATTTCCAGTAAATATTGGGCTAAACGCAAGGCACTTTGCTCTTGTGTTTTCATTCTGTAGACCAATGTTGGCAGACCAAGGGAAACTAAAAAAACATCAAATGGACTTTGAGCCCTTCCTTGTGCATTCGAAAAATACTGCAATTTTTCAGCCCAATCCTGAGATTTTGCCACAATAGCACCCGCCACTACACTTCCATGACCGGATATAAATTTAGTAGCAGAAAACAAAGAGAAATCAGCACCTAAATCCAATGGTCGCTGCGAAGCGAATGTAGCCATACTGTTATCGACCGCAAATAGTGAATCATACTTTTTAACCCTCTTTGCAATACTTTCCAAATCGATAATTTTCAACCCAGGATTTGTAGGCGATTCACACAACACCAATCGGATAGCATTGTTTTTCAAGATTTCTTCCACCTCTTCTTCTTCGGTAAAATCAGCATAAAACGTTTGGATATTATTTTTTTCAAAAAGTACATTCAGCAAACGATACGTTCCTCCGTAACAATCTTTTTCAACCAAAACAACATCACCCGATTTCAATACCGTTTCAAACAACAAAGAAATAGCCGCAATCCCTGTGTTTGTACACACACCGCCTGCGCCATTTTCAGCTAGTGTAAAAATCTCCTCTAATGCATTACGGGTAGGATTGTCAGTACGCGAATAATCATACACCTTATCACATCCGAATTGTCGTTTTAAATCGAAGGTCGCTGTATTATATATCGGAAGATGTGTCGCTCCATAAGCATCTATGGTGTTACAATGTTGTGTGATATTTGCTAATAATGTTTCCAGTTGCATAATTTATGTTGTTTAATGTTTAGTAAAAAAAAACCTCTGCAAAAGCAGAGGTGACTATTATTTCGATTGAATTTATAGCATAACATCCTCTGCAGAATTCCTCCACATCATCATGAATGCCATCATATTTTTAAATTCTTTTTTCATTGCTTTATTTTAACAAGGCAAAATTAGAAATATTTTCTTTTAAAAAAACATTAATAGATTATTTTTCTATTTTTTATTATTTTAAATAAACAAACCAGTTTTTTATTCTAATTAAAATATTTTGAATAAAATTAAAATCTTAAAAAACAAGAATTCACCAACTTAAATTTCAGCGAGTTATAAAAAATAAAGTCAATATTAATTTGTAATTCAATTTGCTTTCATACATTTGCACTCGAAATCGAGAGGAAAAATTTGAACTGATTGCAACCTCATTAAAAAAATGCTAAAGCAGTAATTACTACTCTTTAGGCAATCCCTGCAATTATTTCCTCGCTTAATTAAATTTAAAATTAAATTTTATGGCTTATTTATTTACGTCAGAATCAGTGAGTGAAGGACATCCAGACAAAGTGGCTGATCAAATCAGTGATGCATTAATCGATAATTTTTTGGCATTTGATGCTGATTCCAAAGTTGCGTGCGAAACTTTAGTAACTACAGGTCAAGTGATTCTTGCAGGTGAAGTAAAATCTAAAACGTATCTAGACGTTCAACAAATTGCACGAGAAGTGATCCGTAAAATCGGATATACTAAAAGTGAATACATGTTTGAAGCCGATTCTTGTGGGGTTTTATCTGCCATTCACGAGCAATCACAAGACATCAACCAAGGAGTAGACAGAGCTAGCAAAGAAGAGCAAGGAGCAGGTGACCAAGGAATGATGTTTGGTTACGCTACGAATGAAACGGAAAATTACATGCCATTGGCTTTGGATTTATCTCATGCTATTTTGATTGAATTAGCCAACCTAAGAAGAGAGAACAATGAAATCAAATATTTGCGTCCAGATGCAAAATCGCAAGTAACTTTAGAATATTCAGACGACAACAAACCGGTTCGAATTGATGCCATTGTAGTATCTACGCAACATGATGATTTTGGCCCTGAAGCTGAAATGTTAGCTAAAATCAAGAAAGATATTATTGAGATTTTAATTCCAAGAGTGAAAGCAAAATACCCTCAATACGCTCACCTATTTAATGATAATATCACTTACCACATCAATCCTACTGGAAAATTCGTTATTGGAGGACCACACGGAGATACAGGGTTAACGGGAAGAAAAATTATCGTTGACACCTACGGTGGAAAAGGAGCTCACGGTGGTGGTGCATTTTCAGGAAAAGACCCATCAAAAGTTGACCGTTCGGCAGCTTATGCTACCCGCCACATTGCTAAAAACTTAGTTGCTGCAGGATTATGTGATGAAGTTTTGGTACAAGTATCGTATGCGATTGGAGTAGCAAAACCAACTTCAATCAACGTAGTAACTTACGGTACTTCTAAAGTGAGTTTAACAGACGGAGAAATCAGCAAAGTAGTAGAGAATGTTTTCGACATGCGTCCGTACTTTATTGAACAACGTTTAAAATTAAGAAACCCAATCTATAGTGAAACAGCGGCTTACGGCCACATGGGTAGAAAACCTGAGACCGTAACTAAAACGTTCCAATTGCCAAATGGCGCTCCTAAAACAGTTACAGTAGAATTGTTTACTTGGGAAAAATTAGATTATGTAGATCAAGTAAAAGCAGCTTTCGGAATTTAATTCTGAAACACCTATAACTTAAATCCCGATTCGTCGGGATTTTTTTATCACTATTGGTCAAAAAAAGCATAATTTTGTGCAAATTTTAAAACAAAAAAAAATGAAAAAACTAATTTTAAGTCTTGCCACAATTTCTTTATTTGCAGTAAATGCTAATGCCCAAATCAAGCAAGGACCTTATGCTAGCTTTAGTATTGGTTATAATTTTGCGAGCAATGCAAATTCAAATGCAATTTATGGCGACACTTTTCAATTTTACAACAGCGACGAAACCCCAGGACCCGACCGTTTTGAAACGATAAAATTATCTCTAGGAAAAGGAGTTAATTTTTCTGGACAATTTGGCTACATGTTTAATAAAAACATTGGAGCTGAAATGGGTATCGGATATGTAATGGGAGCCGAAACTTCTGCAAATCAAAATTCCTCAAACGGTTCAGGATGGAATAGATCAGAATTGACTTTAAAAGCCAACCAACTTCAAATCAAACCAGCATTAGTTTTAGCGGCAGGATACTCAAAAATCAATCCATACGCAAAACTGGGATTAGTAGTAGGAATGGGTAAAACTATTTTCACTAACAACCAAAGTGATTCGACTGGAGATGTAGGAGAATATGAAGTAGAATTAACAGGTGGTACAATGATTGGAATTAGAGCCAGTGCAGGTCTTAATTTCGCCATCAACGATAAAGTTTCATTATTTGCCGAATTAACTTCTATTAGCGGTAACATCAAACCAAGCGAAGGGAAATTCACAAAAGCAACTGTTAATGGAGTTGATGTATTACCTATGATGACTTACAACGACTCAAACATTGTATTCGAGGACGAGATTACAACTGCAGGTCCAGAACTTGACTCACAGCCTCACAAAGCTATCAAACCTTCTTTTAGCGCTAATAGTTTAGGATTAAATTTTGGTGTGGCTTATCATTTCTAATTAGATAGAGCACAATTAAAAAGTCCCGCATTAGCGGGACTTTTTTATATATTATACTTCACAGAAAAAATCACATATCTAGGTTGCACAGCATATTGCGAAGTTCTCACAAATGTTTGGTTAAATGAATCGTCATTTAATGAGGTTGTATTTAACAAATTAGTACCTGATACTTTGTATTCCATTTTACCACCTTTCTTTTGATAGATTACACTAGCGGAAAGAAAATCATATTCGTTTTGAACAGTTTTATCACTGTTATAATAGTTATTGTATTCGTATTCGGCCACAAACGAAAAAGCATTTAAAAAATAATAATCTAGTTTTACAGAAGGTCTATCGGTGCTAAAAGTTCCGCCGTTGTATTTATTTAAAACTTTACTGAAACCAAACTCAAGATTTGGCAATTCTTTATAATTGGTAGCCGCTTTTACCGAATACGTTTGTGAAAAACTTTCTGTAGTTTGGTTTTGAATACCTCTCAAATTGTTGAATTTAGACCAATTGATATTTGCATTCAAACTAGCTTTATAATACCTCGCAAAACCGCGACCATAACCTGCCACTCCATTCAGTGATTCATCCGCAAAATTGGAATTGATTGCCGTAGAAAATTGATTTACCTGATTGGCAATAACCGAACTTTTTACCGCATCCAGTCGTTTGGAATAATTAATATTCCCGAAGATGTTTTCAAAATTAAACATGTTGTATTTAAAATAGCGTAACGAATGAGTATGTGATAATGCGTTTTCTAAATTTCGATTTCCTTTATACAACGAGTTGTAATTACTAAAAACAGCCCCTTGCGCAAATTTATTTATATCCGTAAATTCATTTGTAATGGCATAATTATACGACAGTGTTTCCGATTTTTTGATTTGATATAACGCGAAAAAATCAGGCAACATGCGATAAAAATTATCGGTAACTTTCGTATTCAACTGATCGTTATAGGTAGTATACTTGTGCGCTGTAAATCCGGGAGTAAGCGTAAATTTCCCTGCCAAAATTTTATAATGAAATCCGAAGTACAAATCGGTAAAAACATATTTTACATCGTTATTAAAATCAGCATCAGTAATTACATTTTGACTAGCATTATCCAAAGTTTGGAAAATATAAGAATCAAAATTTTGAGAAGAATTTGTCGCTCCAAACGTAAAGTTCAAATTACTTTTCGGTGTTAACACATAGTAATAATCTAGTTTACCGTCTAATTTATTGGTGCGAACAAATCGTTGCTGATTGATGACATCTCGGTCTTGAAGCAAATCATATCCTGTAAATTCAAAGGGCACAAAATCTAAATTGGCTTTATAAAAAGGATCTTCGTTTTGATAAAGATGTTGCATTTCTAAAGCGAAAATATTTTTCTCACTTTTTGTAAAATACGTACTCCAATTTTGATTTACGGTTATCGGATCTTGCTTTTTATTGGTGAGAATTGTTTGTGAATTTAAAAAAGTATTCGCGCCATCAAAGGTTTGCTGCAAAGCCGAATTGTCTTCGTTTTGTTGAGATGTCTTTGTTAAAACATCATATTCTAATTGCCATTTTTCATTTGGTTTGTATGAAGTTGACAATTTAAACAATCCCAAATTATTATTTTGCTTCGACAATTCTTCTCTATTTTCAGTCGTTTTGATTTGTTTGTTTTCGTCTAAAAAACTGGTTTTATTTTTTGTTTCCAATTCTGTTTCCGTTCCAGATAAAATGGCAAATCCAGAAAAACTAAGTTTCTTATTCGGATTAAACGAAAAATTGGCAGCACCAAATTCGGATACAATTTCCTTGGCTCGATTGTTTCGAAGTAGTGATATTCCTAAATCGTTTGAAGTTACCGAAAAATTAGTACCACTCCGGCGTGCCATACTTCTAAATCCACCGGTAAACTTAAAATAATCTTGAATCGTTAAAGGCAATTCTCCAATATTATTCAAGTTGCCTATAAAATTCAAACTGTACTTTGGACTGTAATAAAACAATTTCGGATTCACCAAATAGCGTTCATCGGTGTGCGCAACACCAGCGCCTGCAGCAACATCTCCAAACCAAAAGTTTTTCTTCCCACTTTTCAGCTTGATATTCATAGCCACATTTTCCTCATTGTTTTCAACGCCTTTAAGAGCCCCAATTTCATTATAATTTCTCAGCACCTGTACTTTATCAATCGCATCCGCTGGAATATTTTTTACGCCAAGCTTCGTATCGCCATCAAAAAAATCTTTGCCTTCCACCATTAATTTAGAGACTTTCTTTCCTTCCACCTCTACTTCACCATTCGCATTTACTTCAACTCCTGGTAACTTTTTCAACACGTCCTCAAGCTTTCGTTCGGTGCCTGTCTTAAAGGAATCGGCGTTATAAATTAGCGTATCACCTTTCACAGAAACCGGCATTTGTTTCACCACTTCTATTTCCGAAAGCTGGCTAGCATCCGAAATAAGTGAAATGTTTTTAACAATATCTTTTTCCTCTGTCGTTACCGAAATAGTCTTCGTTTTTAATCCCAGATAGGAAAATCGGACATTATAATTTGCATTGGGTTTTAAATTTAGTAAAAAACGCCCCTTATCGTTGGTAATCGAATAGGCATCAACCGCTTTAGTGGTCTGGTTGACTGCCATAACATTTGCCATTTCTAAAGGGGTACTCGTGGTGTCTTTTACAATTCCTTCCAATCGAATTGTTTGCGCATAAAATGAAACAGAAAACAACACTAAAAAACAAGAGGGGAAAATTTTCATTTTAATTCCCCATTCTAATTTGCATACCACCATTACCACCTCTCGACTGAAACATTTCACGCATTTCTTCCATTTTTTTCTTCATGATTTCGTCATACTCATTTTGCGTAACAACCTTCCCGTTGGTAGGTGCTTTGAGTTCTTTTTTGTCCTTTACATTCATCACCACTTTAGAACACAAAATAGTTGTTCTCCCTTTGGTTACTTCCAAAATTAATCCAGGTAATCCTTGAAAATTTTCTGGTCCATTATTGACGGGAACATCTGGTGTATACCAAGCGACCACCTCTAACTCTTTAGGCACTTCGCCTTCTGGAAGCATGTTGGTGGTTTTCTTTTCTTCATCTGTTTTGACTTTGGTTTCTTTACTCTCTTCACGCATTCTAAAATTTCTAAAATCGGAAGCCGGATTTTTCACTTTTGCAGTGGCTTTAAAACATAAATAATCCCCAATTTGTTTGGTTTCTTGAGTTAGGTTCCATTTTATAGTTTCTAACGTATCTTTTACTAAGAATTCTTTACCAAACATTTCTTTATCGATGACATACACTTTTTCTTTTACATTTTTATAATGTGTTCCGCCGCCACCCATAAAAGAACCCATCATTCGCATATTCCCATTACTAGTACCGGGAGTCTCTAACTTTTCTTCTTCCTTATAAATAGAAGCATTCTTATCGAAATTTAGAGTAAATGTCTTTTCCAGCATTTTTTTCATTCGTTCTTCGATTCGCTTTTGCATTTCAGGGGTAATATCTCTATTGCCTTGAAAACGAGCCGACATATCGCTGGAAGAAGTTTTCGATTCATAAACTGCCATTCCTTGAAAATCCTGCGCTAAAGCCAATCCAAAAATTAAAAAAGCAGAAAAGGTGAAAAATAAGTTTTTCATTATATTTGAGTTTAATGTAATACCTAATATGACTATAAAGCACCAGATTTGTTACTAATGATTTGTTAAATAAATTCTTAGACATTAAATAAATATAAAAGTTTAATTGTAAATTAGCTTTCATGAAAAAAATCCTTTTATTTTTATTTGTCATAAGTTCCATTTCGTTTCACGCGCAATACACGAATCCAGTGGCTTCGCAAATGAGCACAAAATTTATTGAAGCAGATGAATATATCGGAACCGATGCCTTAGGCTACGATTTCTTCACAAAAAATAACACTCTATTCAAGTTTAAAAATTCTGAAAAATACCAATATAAAAATGTAAGCTTGGGTAAGATTTCCAAAGTTGACATTCAAAATTCGTTACGAATCTTAATTTTTTATGAAAACTTCAACATGATTATCGCCTTAGACAATCAGTTAAATGAAGTAGAAAAATTAAACTTATCGCAAACCGATTACAACATCACTGCCAGTGCAATAGGCACTTCTTCGCAAAATAACTATTGGATTTATAATACGCTTACACAACGTTTGGGATTATACAATTATGCCAAAGAGTCTTTTAAATACATTACCAATGCATTTACTAAAGAAATTAAAATCTACAAAGCAACTTACACGCATTTTTACTGGGTAGACATTGACAATCAACTCAATTCGTGTTCAATTTATGGAAAAGTATCAAATTTAGGGGTATTGCCTAGTTTTGACCAAATACATCTATCAGACGAAACCGTAATTGCCTATCAAAAAAACGGTCAACTCTATTTATATGATGTCATTAATAAGACTTCCACTCCTGTAGAAAATATTCAAAAAACCTTTAAAAGTTTTAGCTACAAAAACCAAAATTTAGCTATTTTTACTGCCGAAGGAATTACCAATTACAAAATTAATTTACCATAATGCATATAGCAGTAGCAGGAAACATCGGAGCCGGAAAAACAACACTTACCAGACTTTTGGCCAAACATTTTAAATGGGAACCTCACTTTGAAGATGTAGTTGACAATCCGTATTTGGACGATTTTTACCATTCGATGGATCGCTGGTCGTTTAACCTACAAATTTATTTCTTAAATAGCCGTTTTCGACAAATTTTAAAAATACGCGAAAGTGGCAAAAAAATAATTCAAGACCGGACGATATACGAAGACGCTCATATTTTTGCGCCGAATTTACATGCTATGGGCTTGATGAGTAACCGTGATTTTGAAAATTATTCCTCTCTTTTTGAATTGATGGAAAATTTGGTGGCGCCTCCTGATTTATTAATTTATTTAAGAAGCTCTATTCCGAACTTAGTGGGTCAAATTCACAAACGTGGACGTGATTATGAAAACTCTATTTCTATTGAGTATTTAAGTCGATTAAACGAACGTTATGAAGCTTGGATCCAAACGTATGACAAAGGAAAATTATTAATTATAGATGTTGATAATATTAATTTCGTTGACAATCCTGAAGATTTAGGAATGATTATTAATAGAATTGATGCTGAAATTAATGGATTATTCTAACATATTCTGAAAAAACAAAAAGCCTCAAAGTAAACTTTGAGGCTTTTTTTATGAGCGGAAGACGAGGCTCGAACTCGCGACAACCAGCTTGGAAGGCTGGAGCTCTACCAACTGAGCTACTTCCGCATTAGCGAGTGCAAATATAGAATAAGTTTTAATGTTTACAAATTTTTTAATAAAATAATTATCCATTTTTATGTATAAAAAAAGTCCTCGATCACTCGAGGACTTTTAACTGATCACTATACTTTTATTTTAAAGCATCTAATTTTGCTTGTACTTCAGCTTCAGTACCTTCAAAAACCTCAACTGCTTCAGCAGTTTTATCACCACTTGTAGTTGTAGTAGTAACGGTAGCTTTCACCTTACCATTTACCATTTCTTTTTTAATAGAAACTTCTTTTTTGATTTCCATTTTACCACCTGTAGCTGACTCAGCACAACAAGCCATTTTACAATCGACCTTTTTTGCAAACTTGCCATCTGCACCATAATGAGACAAACACATTTCTTTCTCTTCAGCTGTACAACCATTATCGTCACACATTTTCGCGCACTCTTCTTTGGTCATAGTAGCACATTTGGTCATGTCACATTTCATCATTTTGATCTCGCACTTTTCAACTTTAGCACAACAATCTTCTTTTGCTTTTCCTGCCGAATGTCCTCCTAAAATTGGCGCAATTACCAAACCAATCAAACATGTCAATTTGATTAATATATTCATTGAAGGCCCTGAAGTATCTTTGAAAGGATCTCCAACTGTGTCTCCAGTTACTGCCGCTTTGTGCGCATCAGAACCTTTGTAAGTCATTTCTCCGTTAATCATTACTCCAGCTTCAAATGATTTTTTAGCATTGTCCCAAGCGCCACCAGCATTATTTTGGAAAACTGCCCAAAGTACCCCTGAAACGGTAACTCCGGCCATATATCCTCCTAACATCTCCGCAATTAATTGATTGTTATCACCATAAACTAATTTACCGACAAGTACAATTGCAATAGGAAAACCAATCGTTAAAATACCTGGCAACATCATTTCGCGTAATGCTGCTTTGGTAGAAATTTCAACACATTTACCATATTCAGGACGTCCAGTTCCTTCCATAATTCCTGGAATTTCTTTAAACTGACGACGTACTTCATATACCATATCCATAGCCGCTTTACCCACTGAATTCATAGCCAAAGCAGAGAAAACTACTGGAATCATTCCACCCACGAATAGCATCGCTAATACAGGCGCTTTGAAGATATTAATTCCATCGATTCCTGTAAATGTTACATACGCAGCAAACAATGCCAGAGACGTCAATGCCGCCGAAGCAATGGCAAAACCTTTACCTGTTGCTGCTGTTGTATTTCCAACTGAATCTAAAATATCCGTTCTTGTACGAACTTCTTTTGGTAGTTCACTCATTTCAGCAATACCACCCGCGTTATCAGAAATTGGCCCGAAAGCATCAATTGCTAATTGCATTGCTGTTGTTGCCATCATAGCTGATGCTGCTAAAGCCACACCATAAAATCCAGCCAACGCATAGGTTGACCAAATGGCAGCCGCAAATAAAATTACGGTTGGAAAAGTAGAAATCATTCCCGTTGCCAAACCTGCAATTACATTCGTCCCTGCTCCTGTTGATGATTTTTGAACAATTGCCAATACAGGCTTCGTTCCTAATCCAGTATAATATTCTGTTACCGATGAAATCGCTCCACCTACAAAAAGTCCGATTAAAGTTGCGTAAAACACACGCATTGAAGAAATTTGTTGTGCCCCTTCTCCGAAGAATTCCATAGTCATTACCTCAGGTAACATTTGTTGTACTAAAAAGAAACAACAAACAGCCGTTAACGCAATCGAAACCCAGTTCCCAATGTTTAATGCTTTTTGCACTTCCGCTTCTTTAGCATCATCACTAGAAATTTTTACTAACATCGTTCCTACGATAGAAAATAAAATTCCAAAACCAGCAATTGCCATTGGTAATAAGATTGGCCCAATTCCGCCAAAATGGTCTTGGATAGCACCACCCATATCTTTAATAACATAATTCCCTAAAACCATCGCAGCTAGTACAGTTGCAACGTATGAACCGAATAAATCAGCCCCCATACCTGCAACGTCACCTACGTTATCACCAACATTATCAGCAATAGTAGCTGGATTACGAGGATCATCTTCAGGAATTCCTGCTTCCACTTTTCCTACTAAGTCAGCGCCCACATCGGCCGCTTTGGTATAAATACCACCACCTACGCGAGCAAACAAAGCGATAGATTCTGCTCCAAGAGAGAAACCAGCCAATGTTTCAAGTACAATAGTCATATCTTCGGTAGACGTCCAAACGCCTCCCATAAACACTTTAAAGAAAATGATAAAAAACCCTGTAAGACCTAATACCGCTAAGCCTGCAACACCTAACCCCATTACTGTTCCACCACCAAAAGATACTTTTAATGCTTGAGGCAAACTGGTACGAGCCGCTTGTGTTGTTCTTACGTTTGTTTTAGTCGCAATTTTCATTCCCATGTTTCCTGCTAAAGCCGAAAAGAAAGCTCCGAAAATAAATGCGACTACTATTAGAATATGAGTTGTAGGCACAATAAATGAAATACCTGCTAAAGCTAAACTGGCTCCAATTACGAAGAAAGTCAGCAAGCGGTATTCTGCTTTAAGGAAAGCCAAAGCACCTTCATAAATGTAATCTGAAATTTCTTTCATTTTGCCGTCTCCAGCATCTTGTTTGAGCACCCAAGCCCTTTTCATTGCCATAAACACAAGCCCTACAAGAGCCATGATAATTGGCACATAAATCATCATTGAATTCATAATTTGTTTGTTGGTTAATTAGTTAATATTCGTAAATGTAACAAATTGAATGTAAATAAAAAAGCAATACTCAATTAAGAATATTGCCTTTTTTAATTACATTCAATTATATTTTAATTCTTTATTACTTTACTAATAGAAGTCCCTTGATTCGAATGCATTTTAAAGATATAGATTCCTGATGACAAGTCTTCAATATTGATAGCATTCGAATTGTTCTCAAGTTGTTGAGAAAACAACTTTCGACCGTTAACATCCAAAACTTCCACATTAACTTGTTCTAAATCTTGAAAATCAATTTTCACGTTATTTGACGTTGGATTTGGATACACTTGAATTTTAGACTTTAATTCAAATTCACTCAACCTTAAAACTGGGCTACTTACTTGAATAGCATTAATACTGTGATTACTGTATTGTTGAGCTCCTTGATAGCCACCTGCAGAAATATAAAATCGAACCTCGTCTACATTTTCAAATGCTGTGGATAAGAGAATTGTATTGGATAAAAAAGGATTGTTATAGCCTTGAAATGTTGTAGACGCTACTTCAATCCCATTTCTATATCCTTTAATTGTATTTACTGCGCCATCAGTTTGACTTTCTCCCCAATTTAAATATGCAAACTGATGAAGCTTAAACTCGGCACCACTAACCGATTTTATAAGCATTCCTTTTGTTCCTGTCCCTACATTTGCTGTTAATCCCGTGTAGGTACCTGCGGTGTAAAAACCAGCATTTTCCCATGACAACGGAGAAACAAAAGCACCAGCTGTATTTGAAATGTTATAAATTTGAATATCAATATCCGTAATATTTACCGAACCACCTTCACCATCGGTAGCGATATTATCGGCAGAAATTCCAGTATTACTTGTAAAAGTTAGAGTTGGAGCAGAACTTAATGTTTGTCCAAAAGTGAATGGAAAACTAAAAATTCCAACTAAGAAGTAAAAGTATTTTTTCATCATAAAAAAAGGCATTAGATTATTTTACAAATCTAACACCTTTATTATAAATACATTTTATAAAGTAACTATTTTATACTAAACAATCCTGCTGGTTTATTTTCAATAGCATCGAAACGATCTACACATTGTTTGATGATTTCTCTTGCCTCGTTTACATCTCCCCAACCTTCTACATCCACTTGTTTGTTTTCTAAATCTTTGTACACTTGGAAAAAGTGCTCGATTTCTTTCAATAAGTGATCATTAATATCGGATAAATCATTCAAAGAATTCCAGATTGGATCTGAAACCGGTACACAAATAATTTTTTCATCTGGACCTTTATCATCGGCCATGTGGAAAACACCAATTGGTTTTACTTCAATCACACAACCAGGAAATGTTGGCTTTGTTACTAACACTAATACATCTAACGGATCTCCGTCTAAAGCTAAGGTTTCTGGAATAAAACCATAATCAGCTGGATACATCATTGATGAAAACAACATACGATCGAAACGCATTCTTTTTAAATCGAAATCGTATTCATATTTATTTCTACTTCCTCTTGGAATTTCAACTAATACATCGAAAGTTTTTACCTTATCTGCAGTCATTTTTTTAATCTTTTACATTTTTTGAGGGTGCAAAAGTACTGTAAAAAGTTAGAAGTTAGAAGCTAAAAGTCAAAAGTTTTTTATGACTTAGTACTGGTACGTAATTTTTCTGCCTCTTTTTTGAAGATAATGATGCCAAAGCAAGAAAGAAGCCATGGTTCTATGAGGTGACCACAATGTTGCATAGGCTTCCATTTCCATTTTATCGTGGATATTGAGTAGCTCTTTCATCGTGTTTACAATAGCCACATCACCAATTGGCAATACATCGGGCGATTGCAAACTAAACATCAAATAGACATCGATGGTCCAATTGCCAATTCCTTTAATTTTGATGAGTTCGGAACGGATTTCATCAGAAGATTTCGAGGCAAGACTTTCCAAATCGAGACTTTTGTCCAAAATAGCTTCCGACAAGCATTTGATGTATTTTGCTTTTTGTCGGCTTACCCCAAAAGCTCTAAATTCTTCTTCAGATACTGCAATTAAAACAGAAGGCTGAATATTGGCAACTCCATTTCGCATTCGAAGAAAAGTGGCTTTCGCCGAATCGATGGATACTTGTTGCTCCAATATTAGTAAAACTAAAGTTTCAAAACCTTCTGGTCGAGAAGGAATGATTTCAGGAAAACCAAATTCATCAATAATTTGTTGAAAAATTTTGTCTTTTTGAATAAGATATTGAACCGATTCTTTCATTAAAAATAGAACCCGAAACCTCCTTTAACCGTGAATTTTTTCGCATCTGGCAATTCAAGATAATTTCCTCTCCAAGCGAAATCAATTCGGAATACTTTGAAAATATTGGCAATTCCGGCATGATATTCAATATACCCTTTGGTTGGTGCCAAATAATTTAGTCCAGAAGCATTAATTGCTTTGTTTTCATCGGAAACACTTCCATAAACCGCTTTCACTCCAACAATTTCTCTCCAATTTAGTTTTTTCACATAGGGAATTCTAGAAAAAATTCGACCATTAAAATGCTGTTCCAAATGAAGTGAGGTATATTGATCGGTAACAAATTCGTAGTAATTCATCAAATTATAGGTGTTATCAATCACAAAATACGATTGATTTCCAGGCACCACCGCCATTAACCCTAAAGGCACAGTTCCGAATATTTTACCCGTTTCGAAAGTCGCAAACAAACGTCCCATTCCTCCCATATAAATCGGTTGGCGGTAATACAATTGCAACTTACTATAATCGAAATCGCTATTAAAAAGACCTTTAACTCCTTGGCTATAATTGACAAAAATTCTGGAATAATTATTATCCACTTCCAAGCGTTCTACCCCATATCCCACTGTTTTCTTTTTAGGAGTATAATCTACTCCAAAGGACAATTCCGATTGATTGATTTTCGAAAAGACATTTGACCCAATTTTATAATCCAAACTAAAGGTAGGTGAAGCCGATTCTAAAGTTCTAATTGACAATCCCGTTTTAAAAACCAAACTTTTTACCGGTTCGATTTCTGCCGAAAAAGCCGAAAGATTCACGTTAGTCAATTTACTATTATCACCACTAGCAAACACAGAAGAAGAGGCAAAACTTCGTCCTAAAACATCATTAGAAGCTGTTAAACTCACCCCTATTTGCTCTACATCGCGACGATTTCCTGCACTCAAGATAATTCGGTTTTTCTTGTCGATCATCCATTTTCCAGAAAGACCATATTTGAATTTATTATCTTTAAATCCATAAGCAGTATACCCTTCAATTCGCCATTTATCATTCGCACTAAAATAAGTTCTTCCACCCAGACGAATACGTTGTCCTTCAACATCATTGTTGCCAAAAATGGAGTAAATTGGTCCGAAATCAATATGTCCTTTCTGAATATAACCGCTGGCTAAAATCGTAGTTAGGTTGTACAATCGCTTAAATTTTCCGACCGTTTTTAAGGTGTCTAGCATTTTGTAAACCCCTAGTTCATCTTTACTAAGATTTTCCATGCGGTTTTCCTCCCAAAAGGCCTCATCTCTTTTATAGACAGATGCATCAAACTCGTTCACACTTTCTTTATAAAATTTCTCAGGCTTAACTTCATTAAACTTATGATCGCTATAAATAGTAGTTCTTTTTCCGTACACTCCTTTTGATTTTTCCTTTTTATTTAAAGCAAAATCAGACATCATATAATCTCTTTTCAATAAGAAAACAGAATCGTTAAGCACATCAAATTCCTGTTCGATATAAATATCTTTTACCCAGTTAATATTGGCACTTTTTGATGCTGCCATGTTGATTTTTTTGATGGCAAAAGTGGTATCGTTTACCCAAAAATCTCCTTTAAAAGTCAATTCGTTCTTACGTCTTGGATAATACACAATATTGTAACACCATTTATTATCGATATACGTACTGTCGGCCAAAACATAATTATAGGTATTAATTCCTGTTTTAGACAATGGACTTACGAAGTTCTTATCGAAAAAGTTCAGGTAATTATTGTAAATATCATAATCGGAATACAAGTCTTTGATAAATGTTTCTACCCCAGCGCCTTCTCCTAATCCTGAATTTTTGTTCGCATTTAGCACTTCTTTTTTCTTCCCATTCGTATTGTCTCCATAAACGTCATATAACGATTCGTTTATAAAAATTGGCAAATACGTTTTCCCGGTAATTTTAGAGGTGTCTACTTGTTTGAAAATAAATTCCAATCCTTTAAAAACACGATTTTTCATAAAAGCCGAATCGATTGAATTCATATCGAATTCGACTTTTTCGTACTTTTTCATGGCATATTGATTGAATTTATACAATCCGTTACTGCGTTTTTTCTCCCAAATTTTTCTCAGTATATCTAGTGCTGGATTGTTCTTCTTGGAAGTTTTTCCTCCGTATACTTTGACTTCATCTAAGATGTTATTACCTCCAAAAACCACTTTCAAATCGTAGCTTACCGCTTTGTTAAGTTTGATCTCTGTAGTAGTATACCCCACGTAGGATATTACCAAAACCGTATGATTGTTTTCCGATTGAATATAAAATCGCCCATTCTCATCTGAAGTTACGCATTCACGAGTTCCTTTAAAACAAATATTAGCATAGGGCACTGTTTGCTTCGTATCATCATAAACAACACCACTTACTTTTGTTTGTGAATAAGCAACATTAACCAGGATTATAAAAAAGAAAAGAATTATTTTTTTCATGGGACTTATTTTTAAACGGAACAAAACAATAATCATTCCGCTTTTTTCAAATGAAAACTCCATCAAATAGATGGAGTTTTCAAATATAGTTTTTTTTTAGACTTTTAGACTTCTTAGATCATTAGAACACTAGACTTCTACAAGGTCTAAGTCAGTCTATTTATACATTACTTTCTTAACCGCCTTTACCACGTCTTGTGCGTTTGGCAACCATTCTTTCAATAAAGTTGGCGAATACGGCGCAGGCGTATCGGCAGTTGTAATTCTTTGTACTGGAGCATCTAAATAATCGAAAGCTCTTTCTTGTACCATATACGTAATTTCTGAAGCAACAGATGCGAATGGCCAAGCTTCCTCTAACACTACTAATCTATTTGTTTTTTTCACCGAATAAATGATACAATCATAATCCATTGGACGAACCGTACGTAAATCGATAATTTCACAAGAAATACCTTCCTTTGCTAATTCTTCGGCTGCAATATGCGCTTCTTTGATGATTTTTCCGAAAGAAACAATAGTCACATCGGTTCCTTCTCTTTTAATATCAGCTACTCCTAACGGAATTGTATATTCTCCTTCCGGCACTTCTCCTTTATCCCCATACATTTGCTCACTTTCCATGAAAATAACCGGATCGTTATCACGAATAGCTGCTTTCAATAAACCTTTCGCATCGTAAACTGTACTTGGCACCACCACTTTTAATCCTGGAGTATTAGCAAACCAGTTTTCAAAAGCTTGTGAGTGTGTTGCCCCTAATTGTCCTGCAGAAGCAGTTGGTCCACGAAAAACCATCGGCATTGGAAATTGTCCCGCCGACATTTGACGCATTTTTGCTGCGTTATTTATAATTTGATCAATCCCAACCAGTGAGAAATTGAATGTCATATATTCCACAATAGGACGACAACCATTCATAGCAGAACCAACAGCAATACCAGCAAAACCTAATTCGGCAATTGGAGTATCTATTACACGTTTCGGTCCAAACTCATCCAGCATTCCTTTAGAAGCTTTGTACGCTCCATTGTATTCGGCCACTTCTTCACCCATTAAATACACCGATTCGTCACGGCGCATTTCTTCACTCATGGCTTCAGCAATTGCTTCTCTAAATTGTATCGTTCTCATAGTATATATGTGTCTTCTGTAAAATTGAAATGCAAAAATAAAAATTTTATATTAGTTAATCTATTATTTACTCCAATATAAGTAAAATTTAATAAATTGAGTGAAATACGATTCATTTGGTTTTTGCTAACCATAAAAAAGTGTATTTTTGAATTAAATTTCTTTCAGTTTGCACAATCTCTCTTCAAAAATATCAATACTCGTTCTTATTGCTGTCCTTATTTCGGCCTGTGATGCTGTAAAAAAGGTTCCTTCCGAAAAACACTTATTAACGAAAAACAAAGTAAAAGTCGACGGAAAAAACATCAAAGACGAAGCTATTATTGAACAATTAGTACAACAACCCAATTCGAGTCTTTTAGGCTTCAAACTAAGGCTACACATGTACAATTTAGCCAAAGAGAATATGGATTCTGTTTTCAAAGCAAAATACACCAATAATCCGGAAAAGTATGCTCGAGCATCAAAATGGTTATCGCAAAAACAAGTCCATCGGTTAGGCAAATCATTTTGGTATTCCGGTTGGCATAATTTTTTAAAAAAAACAGGCGAAGTTCCTGTAATAATTGACACTACAAAAACCAAAAGAACCTTAAAAAGATTAAAAGCTCATTATTTTAATCAGGGGTATTTCAGAGCCAAATCCAATTATAAAATCAATTATTTAGAAAAGAAAAGAGCGACTGTTGATTATTCCTTAACCAAAGGGGAACCTTCTTTTTTAGACACAATACATAAAGACATTGAAAGTCCAGATTTAGATTCTTTATACACATTGACTGAAAAAAAATCTTTGGTAAAACAAGGACAACAATTTAATGATGAAATCGTAAAAAACGAAATCAGCAGACTTACCAATTATTTCCGAAACAAAGGAGTATACCATTTTCAGCAACAAAATATTTTATTTGTGATGGACACGGCCTCCTTAAAAATGCCTGTTGTTATAAAAATATCGGATAGAAAAATAAAACAGGGTGATACAACTGTAACACAACCATTCAAAATTTATAAAATCGACAAAGTAAATATTTATACGAACGATTTGGCCACCAAAAATCAAAAATACTATACCGATAGCGCCACTTATAAAAATTTCAACATTTACAGCACCAACAAACTACGCTACCGCCCAAAAGCCCTTGCCGATGCCGTTTTTATTCAAAAAGACAGTTTGTTTAGCGAAGAAAGAAGAACACAAACACTTCGTTCCTTAAGCAATTTAAGAGTGTTTAATTTTCCCAACATCGTTTATACCGAAAATCCGGAAAATGAAACCTTAACTGCAAACATTTATTTAACTTCAAAAGACAAGTATGGATTTAAGGCCAACGCCGATTTTACACATTCGAACATTCAAGATTTTGGTATTTCCGGGAATACTTCGCTTTCCATTCGAAACATATTTAGAGGTGCTGAAACATTAGAACTAGGAATTAGAGGGAATATTGGTTCTTCAAAAGATTTAGCCAACCCCGACAATCGCTTTTTCAACATTACCGAAATTGGATCGGATTTACGACTTTCTTTTCCAAGACTGTTTTCTCCTTTCAATACTGAAAAAATAATTCCTAAAACCATGTTCCCTAATACACTTATTAGTGCAGGTTTTGCTAAACAACAAAACATCGGTTTAGACAAAGAAAGCTTCACCTCATATATTAATTACAATTGGGTGCCTAGTAAAAGTACCAGTGTAAAATTTGACTTGTTAAACGTTCAATATGTCAAAAACATCAACATTGCCAATTACTTCAATGTCTATACCTCAACCTATAATCGATTGAATGATTTGGCTCAAATTTATAATGACGACCCTTTAATTTTAGATGAAAATGGAAATTTAACCAAAGATGAAGGAGGTGCTGATTTATTTATTGACTATGCTTTGAACGGATTATTACCCAATTTAGACATCAATGGAAACGACTATAAAATCATAAAAAGTATTAAAGAGCGTAAAGACAGGTTAACGGAAAACAACTTGATTTTTGCTTCCAATTTTGTCTATTCTAAAACGTCGCAAACCGATTTTTTCGACAAACAATTTTACAGTTTCAAAAGCAAAATTGAATTGGCAGGAAACACGCTTTCCTTATTAGCAAATGTCAGCAACCAACCCAAAAGTTTGGACGGTTCGAGAAATCTTTTCGGATTACAATACTCCCAATATGTGAAAGGCGAATTTGATTTTGTAAAACATTGGGATTTAAAAAGAGACAAAGTATTTGCTGTCCATAGTTTTTTTGGATTAGCAATCCCTTATGGAAACTCCCAATCGATTCCTTTTTCTCGAAGTTATTTTGCAGGAGGCTCTAACGACAACCGTGGTTGGCAATCTTACAGTTTAGGCCCCG
The DNA here is from genome assembly GCF_004122165.1 of Flavobacterium amnicola. Classification (GTDB taxonomy): domain Bacteria; phylum Bacteroidota; class Bacteroidia; order Flavobacteriales; family Flavobacteriaceae; genus Flavobacterium; species Flavobacterium amnicola. The sequence goes on along the minus strand of NZ_SBKO01000001.1, from coordinate 1,169,529 downwards.
GAAAATCGGGTGGATTAAACGATTTTAACGAAGCCAATATGAAAATCACCTTGAATGCCGAATTTCGTTTTAAATTTTTCGGAAACTTTCACGGAGCTCTTTTTGCCGATTGTGGTAATATTTGGAACGTTCTGGATAGTGAAACCGATGAAGCCAAAATTTTTTCAGGAATAAAGTCATTGGAAAGTTTAGCACTCGGCACCGGTATTGGATTTCGATATGATTTTAGTTTCTTTGTAGCGCGTTTGGATTTCGGATTTAAAACGTATAATCCTTCGCTTGACACTAGTAAACGCTGGTTCAAAGAAATGGCATTAAATAAATCGGTTTTAAATATTGGTATAAACTATCCGTTCTAAAAGTAAATTTGTAATTTTGTCCTCTTAAAAAAATCAATCAAATGGCACATAACATAAAACCAGGAGTTGCAACTGGCGACCAAGTTCAAGAGATTTTTAATTATGCAAAACAAAAAGGTTTTGCATTACCTGCAGTAAATGTTGTAGGATCTAGCACTATTAATGGTGTTTTAGAAACCGCAGCCAAATTAAATGCCCCTGTTATTATTCAGTTTTCAAATGGAGGAGCGCAATTTAATGCTGGTAAAGGTTTATCGAATGCAAATGAAAAATCGGCAATTGCTGGTGCAGTAGCTGGAGCAAAACATATTCATACTTTAGCCGAAGCATATGGCGCTACTGTTATTTTACATACGGACCATTGTGCTAAAAAATTATTGCCTTGGATTGATGGATTATTAGAGGCTTCTGAAAAACATTTTGCAGAAACAGGAAAACCTTTATATTCTTCGCACATGATTGATTTGTCTGAAGAACCAATTGAAGAAAACATAGAAATTTGCAAAGAATACCTAGCGAGAATGAGCAAAATGGGTATGACTTTGGAAATTGAATTAGGAATAACTGGTGGTGAAGAAGACGGAGTAGACAACAGTGATGTGGATAGTTCAAAATTATACACGCAACCAGAAGAAGTAGCTTATGCTTATGAAGAATTGATGAAAGTTTCTCCTCGATTTACTATCGCAGCTGCTTTTGGAAACGTCCACGGCGTATACAAACCAGGAAATGTAAAATTGACTCCAAAAATCTTGAAAAATTCTCAAGATTATGTTCAAAATAAATTTAATACAGGACACAACCCTGTTGACTTTGTTTTCCACGGAGGTTCTGGTTCTACTTTAGAAGAAATTAGAGAAGCTATTTCGTATGGCGTAATCAAAATGAATATTGATACCGATTTACAATTCGCGTTTACTGAAGGAATTCGTGACTATATGACTTCAAAAATTGATTATTTAAAAACACAAATTGGAAGTCCAGATGGCGCTGATTCTCCAAATAAAAAACACTACGACCCGAGAAAATGGGTTCGTGAAGGAGAAGTTACTTTCAACACAAGATTAGAACAGGCTTTTGCCGATTTAAATAACGTAAACACATTATAAAAAGTACAAAGTACAAAGTAAAAAGTACAAAGTACGAAGAAAAGAATATTAATAATGATGTTAGATTTTAAGGATTAATCCTTCTAACTTCTAACTTCTAACTTCTAACTTAACTATGGCTTGGTTTAAAAGAAAAGAAAAAGGAATTACTACTGCTACCGAAGATAAAATGGACGTACCAAAAGGATTATGGTACAAATCCCCAACAGGTAAAATTGTCGATGCTGAAGAATTAGCAAAGAACTTATGGGTAAGCCCAGAAGATGATTTTCATGTACGAATTGGTAGTAAAGAATACTTTGAAATATTATTTGACGAGAATCAGTTTACCGAACTAGACGCTAATATGACTGCTAAGGATCCGCTAGGATTTGAGGATACTAAAAAGTATTCTGATCGTTTAGTGGATGCAATTGGCAAAACCAAATTGAAAGATGCGGTTCGTACTGCAGTTGGAAAATCGAAAGGAAAAGACCTAGTCGTTTGTTGTATGGACTTCGCCTTTATTGGGGGATCTATGGGAGCTGTTGTAGGTGAAAAAATTGCTCGTGGAATTGATTATTCGATTAAAAACAATGTGCCGTTTGTGATGATTTCAAAATCAGGAGGAGCGCGTATGATGGAAGCTGCTTATTCGTTAATGCAATTAGCCAAAACCTCTGCAAAATTAGCACAATTAGCAGAAGCCAAAATTCCGTACATCTCTTTATGTACTGATCCAACCACTGGTGGAACAACCGCTTCTTATGCCATGCTTGGTGATATTAATATCGCTGAACCAGGAGCCTTAATTGGATTTGCGGGACCACGTGTGGTAAAAGATACGACCGGAAAAGATTTACCAGAAGGTTTCCAAACGGCAGAATTCGTGTTAGATCACGGTTTCCTTGATTTTATCTCACACAGAAAAGAGTTAAAAAACAAAATCAATTTATACATCGATTTAATTCTGAATCAAGAAATAAGATAAAAATTCAAATCCCGTCTGGTAAAACAAGACGGGATTTTTTTTATAATATAAGATTGTTTCGTTCCTCGCAATAATTACATACCACTTCTAATCGCTTCTACTGGATCTAATTTTGAGGCAGAAATGGCAGGTATAATTCCAGCAATTAGTCCAACAATTACAGACAAGCCAAAACCCCACATAATATTGGCAAAACTGAGCACAAAATCAAACTCAAGCGCTTGTGATAATACGCTGGTTATTATCCATACTAAAACAATTCCAATTAATCCACCAATCACACAAAGCGTCACCGCTTCAAATAAAAACTGAAGCAAAATAAATTTGTTTTTAGCTCCAAGTGATTTCTGAATTCCAATCAAATTCGTTCGTTCCTTCACCGAAACAAACATAATATTGGCAATTCCAAACCCACCTACTAGAAAGGAAAACAAACTAATAATAATCCCGCCCATACGAAGTCCAGAAATAATCCCATCCAACATATCGGTAAATCCTGAAAGCACATTAATAAAAAAATTATCGATCTCCCCTACTTTTACCCCTCTAAATTGTCTTAATTTTTGGCTCAATTCTCCTTTAAAAGCCTCAATATCAACACCATCAACAGGCTTTATTAATATTGCAGGCGTAATTAATTCGTTATTGTCACCATACAAATTTCTCAAAAAATTGACAGGTATATAAACTGAGGTATCTTCATTATTATCAAAAATACCGGCTCCTTTCTTTTTCATCACCCCGATAACTGTAAATTTTTGACCGTACAAACGTACTTTTTTTCCTAAAGGGTCAAAGTTTTCAAATAAACTCTTGGCAATTTCATGTCCTAAAACAATAACAGCAGTGCCTGAATTTGACTCTGATTCATTAAAAAAACGCCCTTTTTGAAATTCCAACATTTGAACATCTTCTAACTCATAGGTAGTTGGCCCTATATTTACAGAACTTACTGTTTTACCTTCATATTTTATATTCTCGTTTTTAGTAAACATTTGAAAACACATCGCATCAAGGTCATTCAAGGATTTCTTCAAATATTCAAACTCATCATAGGTAACATTAGGAAATTGGTCGGTTTTCCAATCCGGGATATCGGAAGGCCCAAAAGAAAACTTCATTAAATAAATAGAATTTTTATCAAGTGTGCTTAAATCTCCTTTAATTTTTCTATCCAAAGAATCTACGGCTGCCAGTACCGCTATGATAGAAAAAATACCAATTGTAACCCCCAGTAATGACAGTAATGTACGCAATTTATTATTTCGTAATGCATTTATTGCAAAACCAAAACTTTCTGTAAGCAAGCGTAAATAGATCATCATTTTTAAAAGGCTTTTAAGGTTAGTAGCGTATTTAAATCATTTGTTACAATTAAAAAAGCAAAAATTAGATTGTTTCGTTCCTTGCAATGCCCTACTTTTGCAAAACAATTTACAACAACACAATGAACACTACAAAATCTATTAAATCAGCACTAATTTCTGTGTTTGACAAAACCGGACTTGAACCAATCGTTCGTGAACTTCACAAACAAAATGTAACTTTTTATTCTACTGGTGGCACCGAAGAATTCATTCTAAATCTTGGCATTCCTGTAGTCCCTGTTGAAGATGTAACCAATTACCCTTCCATTTTAGGCGGAAGAGTTAAAACATTACACCCAAAAGTTTTCGGTGGTATTTTGAATCGCCAAGACAATCAACAAGATATTCTTCAAATGCAAGAATATGAAATTCCGCAAATAGATGTGGTTATTGTTGATTTATATCCTTTTGAAAAAACAGTAGCTTCTGGAGCTAGTGATGCTGATATTATTGAAAAAATTGACATCGGAGGCATTTCATTAATTCGTGCTGCTGCCAAAAACTTTAAAGACACAGTAATTGTACCTTCGGTGAATGAATACCCATTGTTTTTAGATATTATTTCCACTCAAAACGGAGCAACTACTCTAGCACAAAGAACCACTTTTGCAGCAAAAGCCTTTAATGTTTCTTCACATTACGATTCGGCGATTTTTAATTATTTCAACAAAAATCAAGAAGAAGCGGTTTTAAAAATTAGCGAAACCCAATGTGACATTCTTCGTTATGGGGAAAACCCACACCAAAAAGGATTCTTCTTCGGTGATTTTGAAAAGATGTTCGACAAGTTACATGGTAAAGAACTATCATACAACAACTTATTAGATGTCGACGCTGCTGTAAATTTAATGAGTGAATTTAAAAACGACAACCCAACGTTTGCTATTTTAAAACACAATAATGCTTGTGGAATTGCGACACGTAAAACGATGAAAGAAGCGTATTTGGATGCGTTAGCGGGTGATCCGACTTCGGCTTTTGGAGGTGTTTTAATTGCGAATGGAAATATTGATTTAGCAACGGCAGAAGAAATTAATAAATTATTTTGCGAAGTGATTATCGCGCCAAGTTACGACAGTAGCGCTCTAGCCATTTTAGAAGAAAAGAAAAACAGAATCATTTTAGTTCAAAAAGAAGTAGCATTATCCAAAACTTCAGTACGTACTTGTTTAAATGGAGTTTTGGTTCAAGACAAGGATTTAATTACCGATACAAAGGAAATCCTAAAAACAACCACTACGAAAACAGCGACAGCTCAAGAAATTGACGATTTATTGTTTGCTTCTAAAATTTGCAAGCACACAAAATCGAATACAATTGTTTTGGCTAAAAACGGTCAATTATTAGCTTCAGGAACGGGACAAACTTCACGAGTTGATGCATTGCGTCATGCGATTGAAAAAGCCAATTCTTTTCAATTTGATTTAAAGGGATCGGTTATGGCGAGTGATGCTTTTTTCCCTTTCCCAGATTGTGTTGAAATTGCGAAAAATGCCGGAATCACAGCGGTTATTCAACCTGGAGGTTCTATAAAAGACGAGTTAAGTATCGCCTATTGCAACGAAAATAATGTCGCCATGGTCTTCACTGGAATTCGACATTTCAAGCATTAGAAAAAACAAAAAAACATATATTTCACAAACGCAGCAATTCTTTTTAATTTGCTGCGTTTTTATTTTGAATTAAACCAAATTATTTTTATACTTTTGCGTTTAGAATTATCTACTTTAAATAAATAAACCCTTACAGAAAAATATGGGATTTTTTGATTTCATGACCGAGGACATCGCGATTGACCTTGGAACCGCAAATACGCTAATTATTCACAACGATAAAGTTGTCATAGATAGCCCTTCAATTGTAGCCCGCGACCGTATTACTGGCAAAATTATTGCCGTAGGAAAAGAAGCGAATATGATGCAGGGAAAAACACACGAAAATATTAAAACAATACGTCCGTTGAAAGACGGAGTTATTGCCGATTTTGATGCTTCGGAGCAAATGATAAAAATGCTTATCAGAAGTATTCCTGCTTTACAAAAACGTTTATTCACGCCAGCATTACGTATGGTTATTTGTATTCCTTCTGGAATTACAGAGGTGGAGATGCGTGCGGTAAAAGAATCTGCTGAGCGTGTAAACGGAAAAGAAGTATACTTAATTCATGAGCCTATGGCTGCTTCTATCGGTATTGGTATCGATATTATGCAACCGAAAGGAAATATGATTGTAGACATAGGGGGTGGTACAACCGAAATTGCAGTAATTGCATTAGGTGGAATTGTGTGTGACAAATCGGTAAAAATTGCCGGTGACGTTTTTACTAACGACATCATTTACTACATGCGAACGCAACACAATTTATTCGTAGGAGAAACGACTGCTGAAAAAATTAAAATTGAAATTGGTGCTGCTATTGAAGATTTAGATGCTGCTCCGGAAGACATGTCGGTTCAAGGACGTGACTTGTTAACGGGCAAACCTAAACAAGTAGAAGTTTCCTCAAGAGAAATAGCCAAAGCCTTAGACAAATCGATTCAACGTATTGAAGATGCGATTATGGAAACGTTATCACAAACGCCACCAGAATTAGCTGCTGATATTTACAACACAGGTATTTATCTTGCCGGTGGAGGTTCGATGTTAAGAGGCTTAGACAAACGTATTTCTCAAAAAACAGATTTACCAGTTTTTATTGCTGAAGATCCTTTGAGAGCGGTTGTTCGCGGAACAGGAATGGCACTTAAAAACTTAACCAAATACAGAAGCATCTTAATTAAATAACAAATTCCAAAAGACAGTAAACAAATTTATTTTGCGCCTGTCATTTTACATTGGTTTCATAAATTTTAATTTTATTCAATGCAGCAAATATTTAATTTTATACTTAAAAACAGCTATCGATTGCTGTTTTTGCTGCTTTTGACAACTTCATTAGTACTAACCATTCAATCGCACTCCTACCACAGAAGTCAAATGGTAAATTCGACTAATGCCATCAGTGGTTCGGTGTATAGTGAAATTAATGAAGTGAACACTTACTTTAGCTTAGAAGATCAAAATGAAAAATTAGCCAAAGAAAATGCTTACTTAAAAAAGCTGCTTTACAACAAAAAAGACAGCACTTCCACCCTAGCTAAAGATTCTGTAAAGGCGTATGACAAAATTGATGTGATTCAATCGAAAGTCATCAATAATTCCTACAACAGAGCTGAAAATTATTTGACCATAAATTCTGGCGCCATAAAAGGAATCAAACCAGATATGGGAGTAGTGAGCAGTCAAGGTATTGTAGGTGTAATTGAGAAAGTATCCCCAAGATACGCTACCATTATCAGTGTTTTAAACATTAAATCAAAAATAAACGCCAAAGTAAAACGCACGAATCACTTTGGATCGATGATTTGGAACGCAAAAAATGCAGGTTATGTACAGTTGAGAGAAATTCCAAGATTGGCTTCGGTAAAAAAAGGAGATACCATTGTAACTGGTGGACGTTCTACTATTTTTCCTGAAAACATTCCAGTTGGAATCATTGATAAAATTTACATCGATACCGAAACTAATTATTACACGTTAGATGTTCGTTTATTTACAGATATGACGAACCTTAATCATGTGTACATCATTTCAAATAAAGAAATTGATGAAATAAATAAATTGGAAGCAGAAACCACAAAAAAAGATGAATAGCGCTATACTTTTTAATATCGTTAGGTTTGTGTTATTGATAGCTGCTCAAGTTGTTATCTTTAACAATATCGATTTGTTCGGATTTGTCAATCCATTTCCGTATATCCTATTTATTTTATTATATCCCGTTAATTCCAATCGTGCTGGGCTATTAGTGGCAAGTTTCTTTTTAGGTTTAACCATCGATATGTTTGAAAATTCTGGAGGTGTTCACGCAGCAGCCTGCCTTATTTTGGCTAATTTAAGGCCAACCTTTTTCAAATTTGCCTTTGGTTTGAGTTATGAATACCAAACGATTAAAATTAACGATAAACTTTCACCAGAGCGTTTTACCTTTATTTTTATTTCTATTTTAACGCACCATCTTGTTTTATTTATACTAGAATTCTTTAAATTTAGTTTTATACTAGATGCACTTTGGAGAACACTATTGTCTTCCATTTTCACGTTGATAGTAAGTATTATAATCATCTATTTATTCAAGCCAAGTAAAAAATGAGAAAGCTATTACTACCCGGTATGATAATAGTTTCTGCTATTCTAATCATAGCAAGGCTTTTTTATTTACAAATTATCGATGAAGAGTTAAAATTAAAATCTGAAAACATCTCCATTAAAATTAAATACGACTACCCTGAGCGTGGTTATATTTATGACCGAAACGGAGTACTTTTAGTAGCCAACCAACCTTCGTACGATATCATGGTGGTCCCTCGTGAGATCAAAGATTTAGATACGATTGAATTTTGCAAACTTTTAAATATTACGAAAGAAGAATTTCATAAAAAGCTTAAAAAGGCCGTTGTGTATTCTCCTTTGCTTCCTTCTGTTTTCTTAGGTCAGCTAAACAAAATGGAATATGCTGCTTTTCAAGAAAAAGAACGAAAATTTGAAGGTTTTTACATTCAGCAACGTTCGCTTAGAGATTATCAAATTGATTGTGGTGGAAATGTCTTCGGATTTATCACCCAAGTAAACGAGGCCGTAATCAACAAAAACCCTTATTATAAAAGTGGGGATTTATTTGGAAAACAAGGAGTAGAAGAAACCTATGAAGAAATCCTAAGAGGTCAAAAAGGAGTAAAACACATTCAGCGCGACCGTTTTAATCGCGAAATGGGCGTCTACAAAGAAGGAAAATACGATACGATTGCTGTTCAAGGTAAAGATATAACACTTACCATTGATGCCGAACTTCAAAAATACGGTGAAGCTTTAATGAAAAATAAACGTGGTGGTATTATAGCGATTGAACCCAAAACCGGTGAAATTCTTGCCTTAATTAGCGCCCCATCGTACAATCCGAATATTTTAGTTGGGCGTCAGCGTTCTAGAAATTACACAAAACTATACAACGATTCATTAGCAAAACCATTATATGACCGAAGTCTTTTAGCCGAATACCCTCCAGGTTCGCCATTTAAAATTTTAACGGCTTTGGTAGGGTTACAGGAAAATGTAATCGATACTTCTACCGTTTTTGCTTGTCGAGGAGGATTTAGTTATGGCCGTGGACGTTTTATGCGTTGTCACTGTGGTGGCGGCATGCGTAAATTACATATGGGAATTGCAAAATCTTGTAATGCCTATTTTGGAAATACTTACCTGAATACCATTAATCATTTCAGCACTCCTTCTATTGGTGTGGACACTTGGAGTAATCATTTAAAAAGTTTTGGATTGGGGCAATTCATGGGTTATGATTTACCAACTGGACGAAGAGGAAATATTCCAACATCCAAAACATACGAAAAGATTTATCCTAATGGCGGCTGGAGAGCCACTGCCATTGTTTCCAATTCGATTGGACAAGGAGAAGTTTTAATGACGCCAATTCAATTGGCGAACATGATGGCTACCATTGCCAACAGAGGTTATTATTACACACCTCACATCATCAAAAAAATCAAAGGGCAAGCTATCGATCCTAAATTCAGAACCAAACATGTTACCACGATTGACAAGAAACATTACGAACCTGTTATTGAAGGTTTAGCGGAGGTATTTAAAACGGGTACAGCCTATTTTCTTGGGGTTGAAGGTATTGAAATTTGCGGAAAAACAGGTACTGCCGAAAACTTTGCTAGAATTAATGGCAAAAAAGTGCAGTTAGAAGATCACTCTATTTTTGTGGCTTTTGCCCCAAAAGACAATCCTAAAATTGCGATTGCCGTTTTTGTTGAAAATGGAGGTTACGGTGCCACTATTGCCGGACCAATCACTTCTTTAATGATTGAAAAATATATTAAAGGCAAAACCACCAACAAATTTAGAGAAGAGAACATGATGAATCGTAGTTTACAACACGAATACAATAAGTTTTCAAGAAAGTATATTGATTCTATGTATAAAATCAAACTACGAAAAGATTCAATTCTCCGAGTAAAAAATTTAAAAAAATTAGATTCAATAAAAAAAGCTAATGCTGCAAAATAATGAAGAATCAAAGTGTTTCAAATAATATTGACTGGATAACCATTCTGATTTACACCTTATTAGTAATATTAGGGTGGATGAATATTTATTCAGCTGATATCACACCCGATTCGAGTTATATTTTTGACATCAATCAAAACTACGGTAAGCAACTAATTTTTATTGGTTTTACCATCATTCTAGTTATAGTAGTATTAACTATCGACTCCAAGTTTTACGAACGTTTCTCAAGTGTTTTTTACGGATTGGCTTTACTTTTATTAATTGGATTATTCCCTTTGGGTAAAACTATTGCCGGACAACGTTGTTGGTACGCCATTGGCTCTTTTACACTACAGCCATCCGAGTTTGCAAAAGCAGCCGTTAGTTTAGCGCTCGCGAAATATTTAAGTGATCCTCAAATCAATTTGAAGAATTTCAACCATCAAATTATCGGACTATTAATCATATTTGTTCCTGTCTTTTTGATCATTTTACAACCCGATGCTGGTAGTGCCTTAATCTTTTTAATGTTCATTTTTGTTTTAAATCGTGAAGGATTACCTTCTTGGTACTTATGGACTGCCTTGGGAGCTGTGGTTTTATTTATTATGTCGTTGTTGTTAAAACCACAGTATGTCGTTTTAATCTCTTTCCTTTCGATTCTATTTCATTATTTTAATTCGAGAAAAATTAAGCGAAATATTATTGCCAGTAGTATCGTCTTCATTTTAATGGCAGGTTTTACTATTTCTGTTGATTATGTTTTTGAAAATGTATTTCAGCAACACCACCGTGATCGATTTAATATCTTACTAGGTAAAGAAGTCGATTTGGCCGGAATTGGTTACAATACCAACCAATCTAAAATCGCGATTGGTTCAGGTGGATGGTTCGGAAAAGGTTGGTTAGAAGGCACTCAAACCAAAGGGAATTTTGTACCCGAACAACATACCGATTATATTTTTACCACTGTTGGAGAAGAATGGGGATTTGTGGGTTCTACCGTATTAATTTTACTTTTTACAGGTTTATTACTCCGCATCTTATACTTAGCTGAAAGACAGAAGACCAAGTTTAGTCGCGTGTATGGCTATGGAGTAGCTTCGGTATTATTTACCCACTTTTTTGTAAATGTTGCCATGGTGGTTGGGATATTCCCAACTATTGGCGTACCACTTCCCTTTTTATCGTATGGAGGATCAAGTTTGTGGGGTTTCACCATTTTGCTCTTCATTTTCGTAAAAATGGATGCCAATAAAGTAAATGAGTGGTAAGTTAAAAACTCCAGCCTTTATAATCTGCTTTTCGTTCTAATTGGTTTTCGATTGCATCCGGTAAATTCGGAAAGAAATCGATACCCGTCATTTTTTCGATGATATCGATAGAAACTACAAAGTTATTTAAGGCTTTATCTGATTCCTCATGCGGCATTAAAAAAGCAATAGCTTTATATTCTCCTCTAGATTTATCAATTAGTATTTTATAAAAATAGACCGGAACGGCAACATCTTCTTTTCCTATCACATCTAAATCATCACTCAAAACGCCTCCAGTAACCACATACAAACCATCATATTTTCTGGCCCAATATCTCGTTTTTTGCTCTAATCGGTTCCAAATACCCGCATTAAAATCGTTCTTCTGTGGAGAAATATTAGAAGTATAAAAAGTTTCATTAAAAGCCGCTTTAGAAAATCGACGATCACCAGCCGGACACAAATGACCACGATCATAACCCGAGCGAATATAGTTTTTCCAATTGGCAGAACCACTTTCCACTTCTGGATCCTCAATAAAATACGGACGACGGTGGTTGGTATAACTCAATTGCTCCTTTTTTAATTCATAAGCAACCCATTCAGCTTGTTCATGAGCTTCGCTATACGACAAGGTATAATAGTTATGTTTTACTATATCTCCAGTTGTAGAAGTCGGTAAATAAAAATCTGCATTCGAATAAGCTTCCAAAGTCGTATCACGTTGAACTGAATGCACTTCGAAATCTTTTTCCTTTTCATCTGAAATTTTGCAACTTTCAAACAAATAAAAAAAACAGATTATTGATAAATATTTTCCGATTCTTCTCATTTTGGAATAATAATTGTAAATTTAAAAAACAAATATACTTAAGTCGGCGACTAAAATTCAATTAAACTTAAAACAATAAAAATGAAATCAAAATTAATTCTTGCAGGAATAGCCACTTTTATAGGGTTGTCTGCAAATGCACAGGAAAAAATAACAAATGAAGCTCATAAACAAATTCCAATAAAAAACCAGGATTCAATTGCAAAAGTAAAAACAGTCCAATTACTAGATTTCAAAGAAGCTGAAATCAACGAAAATTTGACTGAAACAACAGCAAAAAAAGTAGAAAACGGGGCATTAAACGAAATGAGCAATGCAACTAATGATGCCCAAAAAGAAATGGAAAAAGCTGCTAAGAATGCTGAAAAAGCGAAAGCAAAAGCCTTAAAACTGGAAGAAGACAAAGTAAAAGCTGAAGAGAAACGTGTAAGAGCGGAAGAAAAAAGGCTAAAAGACATGGAAAAGGAAAGAAAACGAATGGAGAAAGAACGCGAAAAAGCAGAAAAAGAACGTAAGAAAGCCGAAAAAGAAAGAGAAAAAGCCGCTAAAGCCAAAGAAAAACTGGCGAATGCTAAAGAAAAAGAAGAAGATTTAAACAAAGAAATTGAGAAAGACCAAGCCAAATTTGACAAGCTAAACAAAAATGGAAAGCTCTCTCCGGAAGACATTGAAAAATGGAATGAAAAAATAAAGAAGAAAACGGAAAAAGTAGAAGAACAACGCAACAAAATCAAAAAAGCAGAAAAAGAAGCTTACAAATATTAACAAAAAAGAGGTCTACCAGTAGACCTCTTTTTTTATTTCCTTATGTGATTATCGATTACAAATCTTTAATTACAAATTCACTTCTACGGTTTAACTCGTGTTGCTCTTCCGAACATGCTTCCTCATTAGCACATTTTACAACGGGCTGACTTTCACCATATCCTTTGGCTTTTATTCGATTTGGATTGATTCCTTTGTCAATAAAATAATCACGTGTCGATTGGGCTCTGTTTTCAGATAAAATGTTGTTGTACGTTTTGCCTCCACGAATATCGGTGTGAGAACCGATTTCTACAATCATATCAGGGTATTTGTTCATCAAACCGATTACTTTGTCTAAAATAGGCTTAGAATCCCTTCTGATGTACCATAAATCGTAATCGAAATAAATTGGTTCCGTTTTGATAACTAATTTATCTTTTTCTTCTACTACATCTTTCTCTTTAGCTAAAATTTCTTTTACCTTTTCTTTTTTCTTGGCTTCTTTTTCTTTCTTTTCTTGCTCGGCTACTAGTTTTTCTTCCTCAAGCGCTTTTTGTTTGGCTTCTGCTTCCGCTTTTTTCTGTTCTTGAACCGCAACGGCTTGTTCCTCTTGAATTTTAGCCAGTGATTTCAATTCCATTGAAGCTTCGTTGATTTTCTTTCTATCCTTTTGAAGCGTTAAAGTACGCTCATCTTCTGTAAATCCATCTTTTGATGCTTTCACTACGTATCCTTTTTCACACTCGACGGTAAAATTGAATTTTCCATCGGCGCCTACCACTACTTTTTGAATATCTTTTTTACTGATAAAATCAAATAAAGCCACTTGAGCTCCTTCCAATGGAAGTTTCGAATCCACATCAGTAATCGTTCCTGCAATATATTGCATACAATCTTCTACAATCAACGGTTTGGTTTCAAGAATTGAATAAATATCATCACTTCCTTTTCCTCCTTTACGGTTGGAAGAAAAATACCCTTCTTTAGTATCCGAATCAATCGCAAAAGCAAAATCATCAACACCTGTGTTAATAGGTAATCCAACGTTAATCGGTTTGGCATAATTTCCGCCATTAATATCAGAAACAAAAACATCTAACGAACCAAAACCTTCATGCCCGTTTGAAGAGAAATATAATTTTCCATCTTTAGAAACAAATGGAAATTGTTCTCTACGGTTAGTATTGATTTTGTCTCCCAGATTTTTTGGAGTTCCAAAACTACCATTGTTGATCTCCACCGAATAAATATCGAAAGAACCCAAACTTCCCGGCATATCGGATGCAAAATATAATGTTTTCCCATCCGGACTTAAGGCTGGATGTGCTACCGAATAATCAGGATTATTTATAGGTAACGAAATAATGTTAGCCCATTTGCCGTTAACCATTTCGGCTTTATAAATTTGAAGTACCGATACTTTTTCTTTATTCTTATTTCTTTTCCCGTTCTTTTTAGTGTAGTTTCTCGTAAAATACATCGTTTTACCATCGGCTGAAAATAATGGAGTCGCATCATGCATTTTGGTATTCACCTCATCAGAAAAATAACTCACAATAGAATCTTTAGCATTGATGTTTGTCAAAGGAATAGATAAAACATTCAAATAGCCTTCATTATTCCATTTGTAAACTTTATCCATCATGCTAAGCTCTTTTTTTACTCCTGCAAAAACGAATTTATCATTATAATTAGCCCCACCAAATTCAGAATTAGCAGTATTCACTTCTAGATTTTTGATTTTGAATCGTTCTCCAATAGCTGTCACATTTTCTAATGTTTTCAAATCACTTTCGAAATTGTTCAACGCCTGGGTATTACCAGATTTCGCTAAGTAATCTTTGGTCATTTGATTCGCTTCTGCATAATTGGCCGTTGCTTTTAAAGATTGAGCAAAACGGAAATAATATTCTGCCGGCAAATCTTTACTGAAGTTTTTGATTAAAAAACGATAGTACTTTTGAGCACTTTTCAAATCATTCGTAAAATAATAACAATCGGCAATATTTTGAATCACTTCTTGCGACCGATTATTTTCAACAGCATTTTCATACAATGGCAATGCTTCGCTGTAATACGTTCGGTCAAAATATTTCTTGGCGCGATCTAAATCGGTTTCTTGAGCATTAGTAATTTGGAATGCCAACACTAATAATATAGATAGTAAAACTTTTTTCATAATGTAACTTTTAGAAGAATCGTGGCGATTTGTCATACCCTTTACCTAATAAATCCAAATTAAATAATAAGAACACCTCATGAGTTCCTGAATTGAACTGACCTAAATTCGACAAAGTATGATCGTAAGCATACCCAATTTTTAAGTTCTTTGTAGCATTAATAGCCATCAAACCACTTACCGAATCATCGATTCTATAGGCAGCTCCCAATTCAAATCGGTTATTATACAACACATTTGCCGAAACATCTACCGTAACTGGTGCTCCTTTAGCAAATTTTGCCATGGCAGCTGGTTTCAATTTAAACATATCGCTCAGTTGAAACACATATCCTGCCGTAGTAAAAAAGTGCATTTCTTCCGAACCCAAAGCATTAATTCCTTGACGTTCTTCTATGTGTTTTGTTGGTAACAAATTAGGCACGGATAATCCGATGTAATATTTATCAGTAAAATAAAATGCTCCTGCTCCAACATTAGGTTTAAAAACGTTGATGTTCTGATTAAAAGCCTCATCAGTAGTTGTATTACCACTCTCTAATTGAAATCCGTTAAAATTAGTGGTCATATTTGTAAATCCAGCTTTCATACCAAAGGAAAGTCTGTGACTTCCTTCAAACTGTAGGATGTAAGCAAAATCTGCATATAAATTATTTTCTTTTTTTGCTCCATCACCAATATCGTCGGAAATTACCGATAATCCCAATTCAATTTTCTTATTTACGGGCATGTGTGCAAATGCGGTTAATGTTTTGGGACCACCAACTGCTCCAACCCATTGGGTTCTGTATAAAGCACCTAAATCAAGCACTGATTGTTTTGCGGTGGCGTAAGCAGGGTTCACCACATTCATATTGTACATGTAATGCGTGTATTGTGGGTCTTGCTGTGCAAAAGTTGTATATGTAATTAGGAATAAACCCAATATTGCTATTATTCTTTTCATCTAAATTGTATTTTGATAGGTTTATCTTATTTGTTTAAGTACAAGCGACCTTGTTTCGCTGGCTTGTTGTCTTTATTAAAGTTAAGAACATAAAAATAGACTCCGTTTGGCGCTGTACCATCAATTACGTTGGTAGTCGTCGAGTTATTACCCGTCCAATCTTTAGACTTGTTTCCTTCAAATAAAAGTTTTCCGTATCTATTATAGATTTCGATAGTATAGTTTGGATATAAAAATTCGATATCCGGAATATGAAATGAATCGTTTACACCATCTCCGTTAGGCGAAAACCCATCAGGGATGTAAAAACCATAATCTTCAGGGGATTCATCACAATCTGTTAAAGTAACGGTAACCGCTATTCCGTTTGCCGATTGACATCCAGTAGTAGAATTAGTATACCCATAATAAGTTGTTCCTTCGGTTAATAGTGTTGACAAAGGAAGTTGTGTTCCGCCTGTCATGGCATCATACCAAATAACTGTTCCTCCCGAAGTGGTATTATTCGATAATTGTTGTAATGTTGGATTATCCGCACCACAGAAGTTTTGTCCGTTGGAAGTTAATACCGGTGGCGCCACTACTTCCACAGTAACCACATTGGCACTTCTTGGAGAGCCACAACCATTAACACTACTAACCTCTTCAACATAATAAGTACCGCTAACTAAAACGGTTGTAGATGCTAGAGGTGTTGTACTTGTTAATGAATTATACCAATTGTATTGCGTACCATTTGGCAATAAATTCGCAACGGTCGCATTATCCGTTTCGCAAAAAGACTGATTGGCCGTTGTTGGCGCAGCAGGAATTGGATTTATGGTAAAGTTTGTCGCAACATTTGATGTACAACCATTTAACGTGATCACTACTTCGTATAATCCGGTTGCTGTTGGTATGATTTGTGGATTGGTTTGACCTGTCAAAATACCTCCATTAAAATACCATTGATATGTTGCAGCCGTTACCACAAAATTTGATGGCGTTACTGTGAGTGTTGCCATTTCTCCTTGACAAATAGTATTATCCGCATCAGAAGAAGTAATCGTTGCTAACGGAAGTGGATTTACCACAAAACTGGTTGATAAAACCAAAGGACATCCGTTTAAAGTTATGGTTACTTCATAAGTTCCTGAAGCCGTTACTGGAATAGAATTGGTAGACGCTCCCGGAATTATCGCAGTGTTTAGTGTCCAAACATACGTAGCGTCTGTCGCTACAAAATTAGTTGGAGTAACTGTTAATGTGGTTGCATCGCCTTCACAAATCGTATTGTCGGCATCTGAAGAATCTAATGTTGCTATTGGATTAGGATTGATTACGAAAGAATCGGAAACCCCTGAAACAATTACGCCACATGAATTTCCAGTATTGGTCAAGTCAGTGATTTGAATAGTTGTAGTTCCAGTATTCGTCAATAAGGCTGCTGGAATATTGAAAGTCGCACTTCCAGAAGTAACCGGAACTGAAACCATATTATTTATAGCATTATTTGCACCTGATAAGTCATATTCAAAATCAACATTGGTTAACGTTCCTAATCCTGTAATGGTAACTGGAACATCTTGTCCTTCACAAGCATCTGCAACTGTTATCGCTAAAGCAGGAACAACAGGCAATGGTAAAACTTCAAACGAACCTGAAATAGTTATTGGTCCACTACACGTTGTCGTATTGTTCGTAATACTTGTTACCGTGCAAGTTGTTATACCAGCATTGGCTAACAAGCCTCCAGGGATTGAAAAACTAGATACACCTCCTGTTATTGTAATTACAGCAGTTTGCGCAGTGGCCGTGTTGGCACCCGATAAATTATATGTGATAGTATAACTTCCATCTGCTAATGGTGCTAAATTTGACAAATTCACATTGTTTGTATTGTTTTGACAAACATTTCCTGCCGTTAAAGTAGCATTTGTAACTTGAGGGGTTGGACTTACAATAACGGTATCCATAATTACAGGTACCGGATTCACGCAAATCCCTAAAGCAGTTGCCGCAACAATATTAGTAACCGAAACCGTAAAAGTCCCTACCGATTGAAAGTTAGCATTTGGCACGTTAAACGTTGCCACTCCACCCGTAAAAGTAACCGGAATAGTAATAGGCGTCACTTGACCCGAAACAATATACGTTACATTATACGTTCCATTCGGAATTAATGCTGGTGTTTGGGCAATAGTTGCCGTATAAACAGCCGTTGCTATTTGATCTTGACATATATCTGGAGATACATTTAATACAATTCCTGTATAATCTACAGGATCTTCAATAGTAACAGTAACGGTTGCATTTTCAACAGTACAAATTGGGTTACTTGGTCTTACTTCATAAGTAAAAGTATAGACACCAGCTCCTAATGTATTGTATATATTTTGGACATTGATAAAGGAATCCGAAATCGACGTTAATTCGTTTGTTCCACTATTTTCATCCCAGCTTCCTCCTGGGTCTTCACCCGTTAAAAGTGAAAATAAGTTTAAATTCGTATAAGCTGCAAAACCAGCAGAACTACAAATTTCAAGATTATTTGGTGTTCCTGGTTCTGCCGGAGGAAAAACGGTTAAAAAGGCACTTACCGAGTTAGCCGCACAAGTCCCTACTGCCGGAAGTGTATAAGAAAACTGATAGGTTGTACCAACAGTCACATTAAAACTACTAGGGTTGATAGTACTTCCAGAAACAGGAGTACCTGTAGTTACATTGAACCAATCTCCGTTAAACTGAGGTCCTGGTTGCACTGCTCCATTAAAAAGTTGAAATAAGTTATAGCTTGATTCGTCACCACAAACGACACCATTAGGCCCTGGATTACCAGCATAACCTCCCACTATAACAGTAATTACTGAAGTATTATCAACACAACCTGGTGCTCCGGTTACTGTGTACGTATACGTATAAACGCCACTTTCACCAATCTGCCACACATTTAAAATTCCAGTCAAAGGATTAAGTCCGCCAGATAACAAATCATCTGACCATGTTCCTCCTGGTAATGGTGCACCTCCTAAAAGAGCAAACAAGTTCACTGCTTGATTGGCTGGATCAGGAATATTACATATTGTAACAGAATTATCTGAACCGGCACATTGTGCTTGTAACGAGTTTGAAAAAAAGAAAGTAGTAAATAATAAGAAGAAACTGAACAAACACGTTTTCCTAGAAAAGGGTACAATTCTATTCATATTTTTGGGATAATTTTTCTATAAAAGTAGAAATATGATGTTTTGTTAATAACTTTTAACAAAATAATCGACAAACTGTCGCTAATCCTCGACAAACAACATGCTCTACTCATTAAATTCAGTTAGGAACACTGTTAATAACTCTGTTGAAACCGCCCCAAAATAAAAACTCCAGAGACTTCTCTGGAGTTTAATTTATCTATGCTAGACGTAATAATTGACTAGGATTTCACCAAAAGTTTAGGTTTTTTTACAGGAATTGATTTCGGCTTAATTGAGGATGTTTTGATATCGGCTAAAACATTAACGGCTTCATCCACATATACATCTTTTGAAATTGCTTCAAACCAATCTTTTCTCTTTTGAGAAAAAACAGCGTCATTTTTCATCAATTCAACTTCTTCCGAAATAGGATTAACAACTAAACCATTTTTATATTTTGCAATTTCTTTATATTTTTTAGTAGCTTCCTCTATCGATTTTTGCTCCTCTAAAAATTTAGTCAAATTAAGACTGATGTTGCTATCGTCTTTTCTATCATTAATCCATTTAGCGTTTTCATCAATCAATTTAAATTGTGCATTTTCCACCAAACGTTTTTGACTGTTAGCCACTACGTTTTCAAAATTTAAAATAGATTTAGTTTCTGTATAATGCGCTTGATCGATTTTATCCCAAGGCATTGCTTTTTTCTCATCACGTTCTCCAATTTTAATATACGAATATCGATCAGGAAAAGCGATATCACTTGAAACACCTTCTAATTGAGTAGAACCACCATTTATTCTATAAAACTTTTGAGTAGTCGTTTTTAAAGCCCCTAAATCACCATAATTAGCCCCCCCTTTAAATTGAAACTGATTTAAATCGATTACGTTTTGAACAGTTCCTTTACCATAGGATTGTTTGCTTCCAATGATGACACCTCTTTTATAATCTTGAATGGCGGCAGCAAAAATTTCCGATGCCGATGCCGAAAAATTATTTTGAAGCACCACTAACGGACCATCCCATTGTACTTTAGAATCATGATCAAAAAGTACTTCTTTTTTTCCGTTGCTTGATTTAATTTGAACTACAGGACCTTCTTCAATAAACAACCCTGTGATATCGACAACTGTTTTAAGAGAACCTCCACCATTATCGCGTAAATCCATTACGATTCCTTCTACTCCAGCATTTTTCAAACGATTCACTTCCACCGCAACATCTTTGGCAGCGTCACGATTGTCTTCGTTTTCAAAATCAATATAGAATTTAGGAAGATAAATTAATCCGAATTTTTTACCATTTTTCTCAATGATTGAAGATTTCGCATAGGTTTCTTCAATTTCAACAATATCACGAATCACTTTTATAATTTTTGTCGAACCATCTACTTTACGAACAGTTAACCTCACCTCAGTCCCTTTTGGACCTTTAATTTTCTTAACCACATCATCCAAACGCATTCCTGCTACTTCAACAGGCTCGTTTGCCCCTTGAGCCACTTTTAAAATAATATCTCCTGGTTCTAATTCTTTTCCTCTCCATGCAGGACCTCCTGAAATCAACTCAGAAATTTCAGTATGATCATTTTTCTTTTGCAAACGAGCTCCAATACCTTCCAGCTTTCCACTCATGCTGATATCAAATTTTTCTTTTTCTTCAGGAGCAAAATAAAAGGTATGGGGATCAAACTGACTTACAATGGAATTAATATATACTTCAAACCAATCGGCTCTATCCAAATCGCTTACAAATTCAAAATATTCATCTAAATTTTTAATAGCTGATTCTCTCGATTCTTTTTCTAATTGTTCGAAAGTTTTTTCTTTATAATTGGCATCTTTCGCTTTATTTTCTTTTTCTATTTTTTGTTTATCAACCACAGAAGCCAACGTTGACAATTTAATTTGCAAACGCCATCTGTTTTTTAATTCGGTATAATTTTTAGCAATGGCCAATTTATCCGAATCAATATTGATACTTTCATCAGAATTAAATTCAAAAGGTTTGTCATTTAAGGCTCTATAAATCACCTTTGCCTCGTTCATTCTTTTCTGAATTCTTTCATAAACAAGCGTAAAGAAAGTCAAATCTCTTTCTCTAATCATGTCATCAATTTGAAGCTCGTAGACTTTAAATTCCTTAATATCAGACTCTATAAAAAAACGCTTTGACGGATCTAAGGCATCCACAAAATCATCATAAACACCTTTTGAGAATGTATCATCCATTACTGCTGGATCATAGTGTCCTTTCTCTATAACGTAGGAGATTAAATCCAATAAGACTTTGTCTTTTTCCGGATCGCTCTGTACTTTGGGTCTAAAACTCCATAGCGTTGCACTTAGCGCAACGACTAGTAACACTACTTTATAATTCTTTTTCATAAACATCCAAATTGCATTCATACTAATTACTAAAGTACACAAAAAACCATGCCAACAAATAGGAATGACCATAATTTTTTGTTAAACATGTAAATTTAACATTTACCAATAAATTTTCCTATTTTAGCACATGATATTTATCTTCTTTTTTCAATGAAAAAACCTTTGATTTTAGTCACTAACGATGACGGAATAACGGCTCCCGGTATTCGAGTGCTTATGGATATTGCAAATGAAATTGGAAATGTTATTGTGGTGGCTCCCGATAGCCCTCAAAGCGGCATGGGACATGCCATAACCGTTGACAACACGTTGCATATCAATAAAATCAGCAATGAATCTAACGGAATTGCGCAGTATACTACATCAGGAACTCCTGCCGATTGCGTAAAAATGGCAAAAAACGAAATCATTAAAGAAAAAATAGACTTGTGCGTCTCGGGCATTAATCATGGTGGCAATTCTTCCATCAATGTTTTATATTCGGGTACCATGAGTGCAGCCATTGAAGCCGGCATCGAAGGTATACCTGCCATTGGGTTTTCGTTAGCCGATTTTTCATGGAAAGCCGATTTTGAGCCCATAAAACCCTTTATCAAAAAAATTATAGCAGAAGTAATACGAAACGGACTTCCAGAAGGTGTTGTTTTAAATGTTAATTTTCCAAAATTGCAACAAAACGAGATAAAAGGAATCCGCATTTGCCGTCAGGCGAAAGCCAAATATGCTGAGAAATTTGACAAGCGACAATCACCCTTTGGAAAAGAATATTATTGGTTAGCAGGTGAATTTGAGTGCTTAGACAAAGGAGAAGATACCGATGTTTGGGCCTTACAAAACGGCTATATTTCAGTGGTCCCTGTGCAATTTGATTTAACCGCACATCACGCCATTCAACAACTTAACACTTGGAATTTATGAGAAAAATAGATTTATTTATAGGAATGTTCATCGGATTTATCTCTGCGATTATTGGCATTTATCTTTTTTTAGAATTCAAAACGGAATATGGATTTGCTGAAGGAATTCAAGGCATAAAACAACAAGGTTTTTTAGGCAAACTTATCGCAATGGGAGCTGTATTGAATTTAGGCGTGTTCTTTTTATTACTTAAATTCAACAAAGATCTTATGGCCAAAGGGGTTATTTTAGCCACTATTTTACTAACCTTTATTACCCTTTTCGTTTAGATGAAATCGCCATCAACAAACAGTTTGTTGCAAACAATTGAAAATCATCGAACCCCTATGAAAATAGGATATTGTGAGATAAACACAAATAAAAATTTGCGATTCTTATACACTTTTAAAAAACAATAAGCGCATCATATATGAAATATTATATTATAGCTGGAGAAGCCTCAGGTGATTTGCATGGATCCAATTTAATGAAAGCCATTTTGAAAGAAGATTCAACTGCCGAAATTCGATTTTGGGGTGGCGATTTAATGAAACAAGTTGGGGGCAACATCGTAAAACATTATCGTGAATTGGCGTTTATGGGATTTGTGGAAGTGGTGATGAATTTGAAAACCATCATGCAAAACCTTAAATTTTGCAAAGCCGACATACTGCAATTTCAACCCGACGCCATCATTTTCATTGATTATCCGGGTTTTAATATGCGCATTGCCAAATGGGCTAAAACATTACAAATTCCAACGCATTATTATATTTCACCACAAATTTGGGCTTGGAAAGAGAATCGTATTAAAGACATTAAACGTGATTTCGACAAGATGTATGTGATTCTTCCGTTTGAAAAGGATTTTTATGAGAAAAAACACCATTATCCAGTAGAATTTGTAGGGCATCCACTTATTGATGCGATTCAAAATCGTCCCAAAACGGATGTCGCAAAATTCAAAAAGGAAAACAATCTTTCTGAAAAACCAATCATTGCTTTATTACCCGGAAGCCGAAAACAAGAAATTTCGAAAATGCTTTCAGAAATGCTTTCGGTAGTGGCTAATTTTCCAGAGTATCAATTTGTGATTGCTGGCGCTCCAAGTCAAGAATATTCTTTTTACGAACAATTTTTATCGGATCAAAACATCAAATTCATTTCCAATAAAACTTACGATTTGTTAAGTGTTTCCCATGCCGCTTTAGTCACTTCTGGTACTGCCACATTGGAAACCGCTTTGTTCAAAGTTCCCGAAGTGGTTTTATACAAAGGAAGTGCAATTTCATATCAAATTGCAAAACGCATTATTACGCTGAAATACATTTCGTTAGTCAACCTTATTATGGACGCACCAGTGGTTACCGAATTAATTCAAAGGGAATGCAACACTCAAAACATTAAAAAGGAATTGAATAAAATCTTGAATACCCAACACCGCAAACAACTTCTAGCCGATTATGACGTATTAGAAACCAAATTAGGCGGTTCGGGAGCCAGTGAAAAAACAGCAAAATTAATTGTTTCAAGTTTGAAGAATAGCTAATGATGATTACCCGATTTCCGATTGCGAGAATTACGTTTTGGTTTATAGGTGGAATTCTTTTGGCATTTTATGCAAAACCAAACCTTACAACTGCCTTGTTTTTTCTTGGAATCACGCTTTTGTTTTGTGTTTACAGTTTTTATAAATCCAATAAAACATTTACACCGAATTCAACTTTTGGAATTTCCTTATACCTGGTTTTCTTTTCGATTGGAATCACAACGACTCTATTCCATAACGAAACCCTCTTTAAAAATCATTACACACAAAACGAAAGTAATTTTGAAGACTCCAAAAACTTTCATCTTGTCCTACTAGAAAAACTAAAAAACTCTGCCAAATATAATCGCTATTTTGCGAAAGTCATTTCGATAGAAAACAAGAGTTCTTGTGGAAAAATCCTTTTAAACATCAAGAAAGATTCTGTTGAAAAAACGATAAAAATCGGAAATCAGTTATTGGTTCACGATCAATTGCTTCACCATTTTAAACCCAACAATCCCAACCAATTCGATTACGGCCAATACTTAGAAACCAAAGGTATTTATGCGCAAATTTATACCGATCCTACAGCTGTAAAAATTAGCACCAAAATAGAAAAAGGAATTTTTTATTATACGTCCAATTTCAGAACTACCATTGTAGAAAATCTGGCCAAATCCGGTTTCAAAAAAGAAGAATTAGCGGTTATCACAGCTTTAATATTAGGACAACAACAAGACATTTCGCCAGAAGTGCTTCGGGATTATCAATACGCCGGAGCAGTCCATATTTTGTCAGTTTCAGGATTGCATGTTGGCTTTATTTTGTTCTTTATTACCTTTTTATTACAACCGATTCCCAATACAAAATTAGGAAACACTTCAAAATTGGTTATCGTGATTCTATCGCTTTGGCTATTTGCATTTGTTGCTGGATTGGCGCCATCTGTAGTCCGTTCTACCGTGATGTTTAGTTTTATTGCGGTTGGAATGCATTTAAAAAGAGAAACCAACACCTTTCATACCGCCATTGTTTCCTTGTTTTTGATATTACTTTTCGAACCACTATTTTTATTCGACATCGGATTTCAACTCAGTTACTTGGCCGTTTTCTCAATTCTATGGTTACAACCCCTTTTGGATAAAATATGGCAGCCTAAAAATAAAATTATTACCTATTTCTGGAATATTTTGACGGTTTCTTTTGCCGCTCAAATTGGCACTTTACCTTTAAGCATTTATTATTTTCATCAGTTTCCCGGATTGTTTTTTATCACCAACTTGATCCTTATTCCGTTTCTATCCGTGATCATGGCATTGGGAACTTTACTGATGATTTTGGCTTATTTAGATTGGATTCCAATGCTTTTATCCAAAACTGTTGAAGTATGTATCACGATAACAAATACTATAATTAACAAAATTGCCTCCGTAGAGAGTTTTGTACTGACTGCTATTCCGCTTTCCTTTTCGCTAATGCTGCTTGCTTATTTAATACTTATAAGTTGGACCATTTGGATTCAAAAACCGAAGTTCAGCAAACTATTGGCTGCATTGGCGAGTTTGTTTTTGTTTCAAATCATCTTATTTTCTACCAAGTGGAATTCAGAAAAAAATGGGGAATTGATTGTATTTAATGTGATGAAAAAATCTATTATTGCGATGAAAAATGACAGTTCCATTAACCTGTTTGCATCGGAAGCCATCACCAAAAATTCTTTTGAAGAAAGAATGTTACAAACCTATGCAACGGCCAATTATTCAAAAATCAGTAAGACAGAACCATTATCAAACACCCTATATTTTAACCACAAGAAAATATTAGTTATTGATAGTTCGGCAGTATACAACACTTCGATTTCTCCTGATATTGTGCTTTTGACTCATTCTCCAAAAATAAATCTAGAGCGATTGTTAGCCACACAACATCCAGAAATCGTTATTGCCGATGCTTCCAATTTTAAAAATTATACTACAGCTTGGAAACAAACTTGTTTGAAAAGAAAAATCCCTTTTCACAGCACTTATGAAAAGGGATTTTATAGTTTAAAAAAATAAAAATTTAGCTTTTTACTTTTTGGATTTTATTGGCTTTCTTTTTGTTGGAAACATATTTTGCCACAATTTGATTGGCGCCATCTAACCATGCTGCTGGACCTCCTGCAACATAACCCGTACTGCCTAATTGCTCGAAATTTATTTTACCATCTTTATTTCCTGATTTTACAAACCAAACCGTTGGATATCCTCTCACCCCAAACATTTGTTGTAATTGATCGTTTTGCGCCTTAATATTTTCAGGTTGTGGTGTTCTACGTGGAAAATCTAATTCTACCAACACCACTTTATCTTTTGCCCACGCTTCAAATTCAGGCGTTTTGAACACTTCTTTTTGCAAACGAATGCACCAGCCGCACCAATCGCTACCCGTAAAAAACATAAAAATGGGTTTGTCTTCTTTTTGAGCAATTTTGGAAGCGATTCTCATATCGGTATGCCACACTAATCCTTTATCTTCATTATTTTTCGTAGCTGTAAAGCTCCACACTAAAAAAGCAATTGCTACTATTGAAAGGTATTTAACTATTTTCATATTCTAATTTTTTAATGATTTCAATAATTCTTCAGGTGTTTTATATCCGTCTAATGTTTCCTGCACATTCCCTTTTTTATCCAAAATATACATGGATGGATAACCCGGTACTTTTAAATGTTTCGTAAGCTCGTGTGCACTATTTCTTCCTTTTCTATTGGGATCGTACCCTGGGTTATTAAACGCAGCGCCTTGATAGTTTACTTTAGAGTTTCCTTCTGCATTAAATTTTACAGCGTAATAATTCTTATTAACATAATCAACCACAGCAGGATCTTGAAAAGTATTTTTATCTAACATTTTACAAGGCCCACACCATTCGGTGTACACATCCATAAAAATTGGCTTAGGAACTCTTTTTTGCTTGGCCAATGCCTCTTCCAGCGACATCCAATTGATATCTTGGGCTTGAACAGCAAATGTTCCTAAAAAAAGGAATAGTATGAGTAGTATTTTTTTCATGTCACAAATTTTACTTTTGATTAATCAAAAACAGTGCCGAAATTACTGTTTTATTTAACTTCTTGCATTAGTTTTTTTACCAATGGTGAAATCAGAATTAAAACCACTCCTGCCACAAGTGCATAAATGGCCAATTGTTTGTATCCATCGGCATAGACCATTAATTTATCTAAATTGGAAGCATTTTCGGAAGCTTCAGCAATATTAGCACCTAATAAACCCGCAAAATACTGACCGTAAGCACTGGCTAAAAACCACATCCCCATGATAACAGCTTGGGTCTTTTGAGGCGATAATTTGGTCATGGCACTCATCCCGATTGGGGACAAACACAATTCTCCAAAAGTAATGATAAACCATCCAAAAGTAAACAAATCTAAAGAGGTTTTACCCGAAGCATCGGCAAAGAATTTAGTGTAATAAAAAATCCAAAAACCACCCGCTAGAAACACGAATGCCAATCCGAATTTCACCACTGTATTGGGTTCAATTTTTCTTTTATTCATCCACAACCAAACCATTCCAACAAGTGCAGCAAATACAATAACAAACAACGAATTGGCTGAATTATTCACTCCATTTGGATCTAGCTCTACACCTGCTACGGTATTTTCTAAATTATTCGCTGCAAACAAACTCAAGGAACCTCCACTTTGTTCGAAAAAAGCCCAAAAGAAAATAGAGAAAATTATAAACACCAAAGCGGCTAACAATTTTTTATTTTCCGCACTTGAAAAATTACGCATTTCGTAAAACAAATACAGAATAGAAGCCGGACCAATGATCATCATGAAATAATCAGTATACACCGTATTGGCCACCATTAAAATGATTACCGGCACAATTGCCAACGAACCAATGAAAGTAATCACTTCCAATGCTTTTCGCTTCGAATCTTCTAAATGGGCTAAAGGAGACAATCCGATTTCACCTAAGCTTTTTTGTGTTTGAGTAAACGTCAACAAACTTATTATCATTACGATGGCTGCAAAACCAAAGGCATAATTCCAACGTAAGCTTTCAGGCACCAATGAAGACCATAAATTTCCGTTCGCCACAGCAATACAGATATAACCTCCGATTAAAGCCCCTAAATTCACACCAGCATAAAACAAAGAAAATCCGGCATCACGACGTGCATCTCCATCTTTGTATAATTGCCCTACCATGGAAGAAATATTTGGCTTAAAGAAACCCGTTCCGACGATGGTAAAACCAATTCCGATGAAAAAGAAATGTTTGGGATCGATAGCTAAGATGACACTTCCGACAATCATTAACAAACCGCCCCAAAACAATGATTTTCGAAGCCCTAAAATTTTATCGGCAAACAAACCTCCGATAAAAGTAAAGGCATATACCCAAGCTTGAGTCGCACCATATTGAAGATTGGCTGTTTTTTCGTCCATGGTTAATTGGCTTACCATAAAAACCACCAACATACCTCGCATACCGTAGAAACTGAAACGTTCCCACATTTCGCTAAAAAACAAATACCAAAGTTGTTTTGGATACTTTCCTTTAAAATCTTGAATTTCTTGTATAGTTGTTCCCATATTAATTAATTCCTTTTTCTTTCATTACTTTATTCAACTGTTTCAACAAGGCAAACATCAACAAGGTTGCAAACATTAGCAATCCAAAGTTTACCCAAAAGAAATCGGTTTTATCATCGTAGGTATCCCACATACTGGCCAAAACTCCCGATAATTTATTTCCGATTGAAGTTGCCAAAAACCATCCTCCCATCATCAAAGAAGTTATATTTCTTGGGCTTAATTTGGAAACTACAGATAATCCCATGGGTGATAATAGTAATTCACCGATAGTAATTACGCCATAATTAGCAAATAACCAAAGTACAGATACTTTTTCGGAACCATTTTGTCCAGCCTTAACTGCTAAAACCATTACTAATACTGACAAAGCAGAAATTAATAATCCGAAAGCAATTTTTGTTGGAGTGGAAGGTTCTTTTTGGCGACTTCTCAAGAAGGTGAAAAATGCTACTATTAGAGGCGTTAATGCAATTACCCAAAACGGATTAATTGATTGACTTAGGTTGGATGCCCAAACGGAAACTTTAGCCCCTTCGCTTGGTAATTTTTCTTTGGCTACGTTTCTGAAGTACAAAGGATAATTCACTTCTTTGATTACTTCTCCGTTTTTCTTTTGAATTCGAAATGCGTTATCGTATAAGGCAACAGAATCTTTTTTGTATTCTAATTCTTTCGTAAGAAAAATATTATCTGTAACCTTCTTTGCTATTCCTGTCACTTCACGATTCGTGTATTTATCTCCCCAGTTGTTTAAAGCAGATCCGTTAAGTTTAAAAACAGCCCAAAATAAAATTACCACGGCAAAAATAGCCAACAAAGCACCAATAGGTCTTTTATCGTCTTCTTTGGCTTTAAAATATAAACTTGAGTAAAATAATACTACTGGTATACAAGCAAAAATAAAGGCATCGGTACTATCAGAACCAAAAATGGCACTATCTAAATTTGTATCGGATGCTACACCTTTTATGAGCCAACCAATAATTCCGAATACTACTGATGGTACTAGAATAAACATAACAATTTTCCAAAAAGGCATATCTCCTTCTTGTGTTCCTTTTTTCTCTGTTTTATCACCATAATATTTGGTTCCCAACATAAAGACAATTACTCCAATAAACATACCAACACCAGCGACAGAAAAAGCAGCGGCCCAGCCAAATAAGTTTTCGAAAACAGCTCCAAAAAAGTTACAAATAAAAGCTCCAACATTTATTCCCATATAGAAAATATTGTACCCTTCATCTTTTTTAGCTTTATATTGTTCGTCGTTGTAAAAATTACCTAACAAAGTAGAAATATTTGGCTTAAAGAAACCATTACCAACAATAACTAAAGTCATGGCGACATATAACATGGGAAGATTATGAATTCCCATCATCAAATAACCTATTCCCATCATGATTCCACCAGAAATTATGGAATTTCGATATCCAAGATATCTATCTGCTACTAAACCCCCGATAAAAGGAGTTAGGAATACTAAGGCAATAAATGTTCCATACAAATCTGAAGCCTCTGCTTCGGTCATGGCAAAACCGGCTTCTACATCTTTAAGGTATAGGGTAAAAATTCCAATCATTAAATAATAACCGAAACGTTCCCACATTTCAGATAAAAACAAATAAGGCAAGGCCTTTGGATGTGATTTCCACATAATTTATTAGGTTAATTTGGTCTAAAAATAAAAAAGCCCGAAACCGTAGTTTCGAGCTTGAAAGATATAAAAATATTTTTTAATAGTTTTACTGCACTCCGTTCATCATTTTCTTTAAACGTGGAGACAATAAAGCAAGGATAATAGCTGCTACTCCACAAAGAATTACGAACACCATGAAGAACTCGTATAAATTGTGAATTTCAAATCCAGCAAAAGTAGTATTCGCCATTGGCAATTGCTCTTTTTCGAATAAAGCTACTTGCTCGGGAGTTAATGTCACTTTTTTATCCAATACTTCTTGAAGGTTAATTCCTAGTTTTTCTGCTTTTTGGAATTTATCTCCCGTTGCCGGAATAATAGCTCCTAACGAACCTGCTAAAGCATAACCCGCCGCATTAGAAATAAAGAAAACTCCGTATAGTAATGAAGCGAAACGTTTCGGTGCTAATTTACCAACCAAAGACAATCCGATTGGAGACAAACAAAGTTCTCCCATCGTTTGAATTAAGTACAATAACATCAACCATTTGATCGCTAACAACCCTGAATTTCCTAAGTCTTTTACATTATGCGCGATGATGAAATAACTTAAGGCAATTAATGCCAAACCAATAGCTTGTTTTAAAGGCGAAACCGGTTCTTGACCTTTAGCTCTTAATTTATCCCAAAGCAAACTGAAAGGTAATGCTAAGGCTACTACGAATAATCCGTTGAAAATTTGAACCATTGAAGGCGGCATATCCCATCCGAAAATATGTCTGTCGGTTTGGTTATCGGCGATGAATGTTAATGAGGATCCCGCTTGTTCAAAAGCAGCCCAAAAGAAAATAATAAAGAACGAAACGATATAGATTACCCAAATTCTTTGTCTTTCTACTTTATTTTCGGCAGAGCTCATAATTAAGAACGCCAAAGAAATACCAGCAGAATAGATAAACGGATAAATAATTCCTTTGATTAATTGTCCCATTTCCACAGAAGTGAAACCAAACTCACCTACCAATACATATCGGAATACAAAAAATAAGGCTACGAATAATCCGATAGCAATTCCGATTGATTTTCCAGTGAATTTTGCCGTTTGCGTTTCACCTTCTTCAAAATCGTCACTTGTATTGTGTTTTGGCAAACCACCGATTGGTCGACCTTCCGGATTTACAACATATTTATTTTTAAGAATAAAAAAGGTGATAGTTCCAATGATCATCGCGATTGAAGCCGCTAAGAATCCCCATTTGAAAGCAAAAATATCTCTAACTCCTGCATCATCTTTTACATCTCCTAAATAAGGGCAAATAAACTGACCTAAAAAGGCACCCATATTAATTCCCATATAGAAAATGGTGAACGCTGAGTCTAATTTCGATTTCTCTTGTTTTGGATACAAACTTCCCACCATGGAAGAAATATTCGGTTTGAAGAAACCATTTCCAAAAATGATAATAAATAAGGCAATCCACATGATGGTTTTAGCGCCACCTAAGTTCGTAGAGAATGTTGAAGCACTTAAAAATAATAAAAACTGTCCGATAGCCATTAAGGTTCCTCCAACAAGAATACAATTTCTGTTTCCTAAATATTTATCAGAAATAAATCCTCCTAACAATGGTGTTAAATAACATAATGCTAAAAATCCACCATAGATAATTGCGGCATCCGCTTCTTTTATTAAAAGAGAATTTACCATGAAAAGCGTTAATAACGCTCTCATTCCGTAGAAGTTGAAACGTTCCCACATTTCAGTTCCGAATAATACCCAAAGTCCCTTTGGATGTCCAGTTTTTACTGTTTCACTCATTTTTATTTGTTTTGGTTTCTATTGTTGGTTAATTATAATTTTTCTTTGATGAAATTCGTCATTTTGGTGTACAATTGCAAACGTGTTTTTCCACCATAAATTCCGTGATTTTTGTCTGGATAAATTGCCCAATCAAATTGCTTGTTGGCTTGCACTAAAGCTTCTATCATTTTCATAGTGTTTTGCACATGTACGTTATCATCGGCAGTCCCGTGGATTAAAAGAAAATTACCTTTCAATTTACTCACATGGGTAATTGGCGAATTCTCATCATAACCACTTGCATTTTCCTGTGGTGTTTGCATGTAACGTTCGGTATAAATACTATCATAATTTCTCCAAGAGGTTACTGGCGCTACAGCGATTGCTGTTTTAAACACATCCGCTCCTTGAAAAATACAATTAGACGCCATAAATCCACCATACGACCAGCCAAATATACCAATTCTAGATTTATCTACATACGAATAGTTTCCAATTACTTTAGCCGCATCAATTTGGTCAATTACTTCAAGCTTACCTAATTCTTTTTGAGTGCATTTTTTAAATTCGGCTCCTTTCAAACCTGTTCCTCTACCATCAACACAGGCTACAATATAACCTTGTTGAGTTAACATGGAAAACCAATAATCGTCAGTTGTATTCCAAGTATTGTCCACTTGTTGTGACCCTGGACCTGAGTATTGATACATAAATACTGGGTATTTTTTTGAAGCATCAAAATCTTTTGGTTTTAGTATCCAAGCGTTTAATTTGTGACCTTTTTCAGTGGTAAGTTCAAAAAACTCTTTTGTTGGAAGATTGTATGCCGCTAATTTAGCTTCTAAGTCCTCATTCGACACAATCGTTTTGATTGCATTTCCTGTTTTCGAATCGTTTAAGGTATATTTTGTTGCGTTTTTAGCACTTGAAAACGAATTGATAAAATATTGAAAGTTTGGACTAAAAGTAGCATTATTCGTCCCCGTTTGGGTTGTTAAACGTTTTTTACCGCTTCCGTTCAATTTGATTGCATATACATCACGGTTAATAGATCCATTTTCTACCGATTGGTAATAAATCATTCCGTTTTTCTCATCAAAACCATAATAAGAAGTCACTTCCCAAGGTCCTTTTGTAATTTGATTTTTTAGTTTTCCTGATTTGTCGTAGTGGTAAATATGATTAAAACCATCTTTTTCAGAAGTCCAAATAAAACTATTGTCTTTTAAGAAGGTTAAATTATCCGTCACATCTATATAGGCTTTGTCTTTTTCATTCAAAACCACTTTGGTTGCACCAGTAGTACCATCTACGAATAACAAGTCTAAATTATCTTGATGACGGTTTAAAACTTGAGCACATAAAGTATTAGCATCGTTGGTCCATTTCATTCTCGCGATATAAAAATCGCTGTACTTGTCTAAATTGATTTTTTGTGTGTTCCCCGATTTTACATCATAAATATGTAACGAAACGACTGCATTTTTTTCTCCTGCTTTTGGATATTTAAAAACAGTTTGCGTTGGATACAATCCTTGGTTGTACATATCCATTGAAAATTCAGGAACATCGGTTTCGTCAAAACGAATAAAGGCAATTTTATCGGAACCCGCATTCCAATCGAAGGCTTTCACAAAAGCGAATTCTTCTTCATACACCCAGTCGGTAATCCCGTTTATAATGGAATTCTTTTTACCATCTTTTGTAATTCGAGTATGATTTTTTGTCGCAATATCATATACATATAAATTATTTTCGAAGGCATAACTAATTTTAGTCCCATCGGGTGAAAAAGTTGGTTCCTGCACTTTATAATCAGCTAATTTCGTTAGTTTCTGTGCAGCGATGTCGTAAATAAAATAGTTCGCTACAAAGGAATGTCTGAATATTTGATCGCTATTATTGGCTATCAATATTTTCTTTTCATCGCTGCTAAACGTATAGCTATCGATGCCTTCCAGCATTTTAGAATCTTTAGAATCTACCAGCGTAGACACTTTGTTTAGGGTTGCATAATCATACAAATCGATTTTTGCCGAATTGTTTTTTCGATCAAAATTTAAAACGGTGTATTGATTGGTGTTTTTCATGGCGCTTAAAGCATCCATTCCTTTGGCTCTAAATGCGCCAGTCCAAATTTCCTCAAGGGTTAATTTTTGTTGCCCAAAAGTTGAAAAGGAAACGACAACAAGGCAAACTAAAGATAAAATTCTATTTTTCATTGGTTTCAATTCTTAAAAGAGCCCAATTTTAGTAAAAAAAATCCAAATGAAACCTAAATGAAATGTTAAAAGCATTTTCCAACAGGAATATTGACCACAATTGTATCACTTATTTTATCTTTGCAAATCAAAATTTTATGCAAAATGACTAAAGCCATTAGTGGATTTTCTAAACTGACAAAAGAAGAAAAAATAAATTGGATTGCTTCCAACCATTTTTCAAATGCAACAGAAGCAACTCAAATCATAAAAAAATATTGGAATTCGGATACAGAATTGCAAAAACTGCACGATGAATTTATCGAAAACACCATCACCAATTTTTATTTACCATTGGGTGTGGCACCAAATTTCACTATTAACGATAAAAGTTACACCATTCCTTTTGTTGTAGAAGAAAGTTCAGTAGTTGCGGCCGCGAGTAAATCGGCCAAATTTTGGGATAGTCGTGGCGGATTCAAAGCGACTGTACTCAATACCGAAAAAATTGGACAAGTCCATTTTATTTACAAAGGAGACAAACAAAAACTAACCACCTTTTTTGCTACCATCCAACCAAAATTCTTCACCGAAACCGAAAGCATTACAAAAAACATGCAAAAACGTGGCGGTGGTATTTTAGATATTGTGTTGAAAGACAAAACGGCTGAATTAGACAATTACTATCAGTTGCATGCGACTTTTGAAACTAAAGATTCGATGGGCGCTAATTTTATCAATTCTTGTTTGGAGCAATTTGCGAAAACACTAAAAGAAGAAGCGCAACATTTTGATAGCTTTACTTCCGAAGAAAAAAATATCACGGTGGTCATGAGCATCTTGTCGAATTATGTTCCCAATTGTGTGGTTCGTGCCGAAGTATCTTGTAAAGTTTCAGATTTAGCGGAAAAACACATCGACAACCCAGAAGAATTTGCCGAAAAATTCGTTCAAGCTGTTCGCATTGCTGAAATTGAACCGTACAGAGCTGTTACCCACAACAAAGGAATCATGAACGGGATTGACGCTGTAGTTTTGGCTACTGGTAACGATTTCCGAGCGGTAGAAGCAGGAATTCATGCCTATGCTTCTCGTAACGGACAGTATTCCAGTTTATCGCACGCTAAAATTGAGAATGGTATTTTTACTTTTTGGATGGATATTCCATTAGCATTAGGTACCGTAGGTGGATTGACTAGTTTACATCCGATGGTTAAAATCGCTTTAGAAATGTTAGGGAAACCATCAGCGCAAGAATTAATGCAAGTGGTTGCTGTGGCTGGTTTGGCGCAAAACTTTGCGGCTTTAAGAAGTTTGACTACAACAGGTATTCAGCAAGGACACATGAAAATGCACTTAATGAATATCTTGAATCAATTTCAAGCCAATGATGACGAACGCAAAAAAGTAGTCAAATATTTTGAAAAAAACACGGTGACACACAGTGCTGTGGTAGACTATTTAGCCGAGATTAGAAAATAACATTAGATTGCTTCACTTCGACTTCGCTCAGTGCAAGCTACTCGCAATGACTATGAAACAAACCTTTTACAGCAACGGAAAACTCTTAATCACAGGTGAATATGTGGTGCTTGATGGCGCAAAAGCCTTGGCATTACCTACCAAGTTTGGACAGAATTTGGTTGTGAATGAAGGGAAAAACAATGCCATTTCCTGGAAAAGCTATGATAGCGACGGGAGTGTTTGGTTTGAAAGCATCATTTCGTTTGACTCTATTCTCGCAAAAGAAGATTTTGTAGCAGACAAAATAAAAACGACACTTGTTGAAATTTTACACCATACGTATTTGTTAAATCCGAGTTTCATTACCCAGTCTAATGGATATGAAATTACAACCGAATTGACCTTTCCGAAATTTTGGGGCTTGGGCACTTCTTCGACTTTAATCAACAACATCGCACAATGGCAGCAAATCGATGCTTTTACGTTACTTCGAAATAGTTTTGGAGGCAGTGGTTATGATGTGGCTTGCGCACAAAACAACACACCTATTGTGTATGAGTTGCAAAACGGAGAACCAGTAATTTCTACAGTTGATTTCCAACCTACTTTTGCCGATAAAATTCATTTTGTATACCTCAACAAGAAACAAAGTAGCAAAATCGCCATTGCCAATTATTACAACAAACAAGCGAATATTCAAGGAGCTATACCCGTAATTAACGCAATTACAAAAACAATCATTACCAGTGCGGAACCAAAAGAGTTTGCCAACGCACTGCAGCAACACGAAATAGAATTGAGTGCCATCTTAGAGATGGAAACCGTAAAAGAAGCCTTGTTCCCCGATTTTAAAGGCACCATAAAAAGTCTTGGGGCTTGGGGTGGCGATTTTATTTTGGTGATTGCCAAAGAAAATCCGACAGCCTATTTTAAAGAAAGAGGCTACTCTATTGTGATTCCTTATACTGAGATGATTTTATAGTAATTTCGGTATACTTTTAGTGGTTCAAATACCAAATACTTCCATTCAACACCGTAGCAAAACTTACCCAGGCCAAATAAGGATAAAGTAATTTCGAGGCTAATGAGTCAATTTTTCCAAATGCTTTTATGGTTTCGAAAATCAATAACCAAAGTAATAGTATTTCAATAAAGGCCAAAAACGGATTGCACAATCCAAAAAACAAAATGGACCATAACGCATTGAGCAACAATTGCATTCCGAACAAAAACATGGCCTTTCTTTTATTTTCACCACTACTGGATTTCTCATTACTCCAAATAATTGCAAAAGACACGCCCATTAGTACATAAAGCACTGTCCAAACTGGGGCAAACACCCAGGCTGGCGGATTAAAAAATGGCTTAACCAAAGTGGGAAACCATGTTTTTACAGAAGATTGTGTTGCAAAACCGGATAAAAACCCAACCAACAAACAAGCTGTTACTGAAATAATTCCTTTTGAAAGTTTAATTTTTGCCAAAACTTGATGATTTTAATGAATTTCAAAAGTAAAGAATAAACATTAATTTTAACAACGAAGACAAAAAAAGTATCTTTGCGTAAATTTCACCATCAATGATTTCAGAAAACGATTTTATCGCTTCAAACTACACATTACAAATTGAAAAAGGGGATTTCCAATGGAGTGCACCCAGCAACATCGCCTTGGTAAAGTATTGGGGGAAAAAAGACAATCAAATTCCAGCGAATCCTTCTATCAGTTTTACGTTGAATAATTGCAAAACCATTACCAAAATGGGATTTGTTAAGAGAGTAAATGACGGTAACTTTTCTTTCGATTTGTTGTTTGAAGGAAGACCCAAAGAAGATTTCAAGCCGAAGATTCATAAATTTTTTGAACGTATTTTTGACTATTGTCCGTATTTGAAAGATTTTCATTTCACTATTGAAACCGAAAACACCTTTCCACACAGCTCAGGGATTGCCTCTTCAGCTTCCGGAATGGCCGCTTTAGCGATGAATGTGATGAGTATAGAAAAAGCATTAAATCCTTCCATTTCTGAAGACTATTTTTATCAAAAAGCCTCTTTATTAGCTCGTTTGGGTTCGGGAAGTGCTTGCAGAAGCATCAAAGGTGAAGTGGTCGTTTGGGGCCATCATGCAGAAATTTCAGGCAGTTCTGATTTATTTGGTGTAACATTTCCAACAACGATTCATGCCAATTTTAAAAACTACCAAGACACCATTTTACTAGTCGATAAAGGCGAAAAACAAGTTTCCAGCACAGTAGGACATGATTTGATGCACAATCATCCATTTGCGGAACAACGATTCGCGCAAGCTCATGATAATCTTTCTAAAATAAAAGCTATTTTGGAGACTGGAGATGTTGAAAATTTCATCAAAATTGTAGAAAGCGAAGCCTTGACTTTACATGCGATGATGATGACATCAATGCCTTATTTTATATTAATGAAGCCCAACACCTTGGAAATCATCAATGCCATCTGGAAATTCAGAAATGAATCCAA
The DNA here is from genome assembly GCF_004122165.1 of Flavobacterium amnicola. Classification (GTDB taxonomy): domain Bacteria; phylum Bacteroidota; class Bacteroidia; order Flavobacteriales; family Flavobacteriaceae; genus Flavobacterium; species Flavobacterium amnicola. The sequence goes on along the minus strand of NZ_SBKO01000001.1, from coordinate 1,131,448 downwards.
TATTCCAGTATGTTTTACGTTAGATGCTGGAGCGAATGTACACGTTTTATATCCGCAAGACGTAAAAGAAAAAGTTTTGCAATTTATTAAGAACGAATTAGTTGGCTATTGTCAAAATGGTCAATATATTTGTGACGAAATTGGTATGGGTGCATTGTCATTTTAATTTGTATCTTTATCCTTAATAAACTGAATACCGTTAACTGTTAACCATATGAAAGGACCTCTATTCTACTCAAAAATCCTACTTTTCGGAGAATATGGAATCATTAAAGATTCTAAAGGACTAGCTATTCCTTATAACTTTTACAATGGCGCTTTAAAAATTGAAGAAAATCCTTCTGTTGAGGCGGTAAAATCTAATGAAAGCTTGAAACGTTTTGTTTCCTATTTGGATAAATTACAATCGGAACAACCCGAATTGGTTACTTTCAACATCAATGCCTTAAAAACAGATGTTGATAACGGAATGTATTTCGACTCGAGTATTCCGCAAGGATATGGTGTAGGAAGTAGCGGCGCTTTAGTCGCAGCGATTTACGATAAATATGCCAATGCTAAAATCACGGTATTGGAAAATTTAACCCGTGAAAAATTATTACAACTGAAAGCGATTTTTTCTCAAATGGAATCGTTTTTCCATGGAAAAAGCTCTGGCCTAGACCCATTAAACAGCTATTTAAGCATTCCTATTTTAATCAATTCTAAAGACAATATTGAAGCTACTGGAATTCCGACACAAAGTACTAGCGGAAAAGGCGCCGTATTCTTACTAGATTCAGGAATTGTAGGTGATACCGCCCCAATGGTGAGTATTTTTATGGAAAACCTGAAAGAAGCTGGCTTCCGTAAAATGCTAAAATCACAATTCATCAAATATACCGATGCTTGTGTGGAAAATTTCTTACATGGCGATGTGAAATCGTTATTTTCGAATACCAAGAAACTTTCAAAAGTAGTCTTGAACAACTTCAAGCCGATGATTCCGGAACAATTCCACCAAGTTTGGCAACACGGAATTGACACCAACGATTACTATTTAAAATTATGTGGATCAGGTGGTGGAGGTTATATTTTAGGCTTTACACAAGACCTAGCAAAAGCTAAAGAATCGTTAAAAAATTACAAATTGGAAGTCGTATATCAGTTTTAAAAAATAACTTTAAACTTTTATAACCTCAAACTTTCAGCCAAAACATGCTTACAAGAAAAACAAAATTATTACTGATGAAAATTCTCGGTTTGTTTTCTGTGGTGCGTGGTTATAACATTCCCATCATTGTTTTAGCACAATATTTGTCCTCTATTTTTATATTGGCGCCCGAAAAACGTGCCTTAGAAGTAATCTTAGATTGGCGTTTGCTTATTATTGTGTTTGTCTCTACCCTAACAATTGCTTCGGGCTATATTATCAATAATTTTTACGATTCTGAAAAAGATTTAATCAACCGACCTAACAAATCGATGTTGGACCGACTGGTTAGTCAGCAAACTAAATTACAAGTTTATTTTGGACTCAATTTTATAGCCACAGCTTTGGCATTTATTATTTCCTTTCGCGCAGCACTTTTCTTTGCGGTGTATATTTTTCTGATTTGGTTTTATTCCCATAAATTAAAGAAATACCCAATTATCGGAAACTTAACTGCTTCCCTACTTGCGGTTTTACCTTTTTTTGGAATTTTACTCTATTTCAAAAATTTTTATAGCGTTATTTTTGCCCATGCCACCTTTTTGTTTTTGCTGATTCTCATCCGTGAAATGATTAAAGATTTAGAAAACATAAAAGGCGATATGGCCAACGATTACCAAACCATTCCTGTTCGATTTGGCGAAAAGATATCCAAACAAATTATAACGGCACTTACTATTGGCACTGTCATTCCCGTATATATTTTGGTCGAAAAATTCAATGTGGGTTATATGGATATTTATTTTTACATGAGTTTGATTGTCCTTATTTTCTTTATTTTGAAATTGTGGAAATCCAATTCCCATCAAGAATACTTACAACTGCACAATATCCTAAAAATGATTATCATCACAGGGGTATTTTCTATTGTTTTGATAGATCCTTCTGTTTTAATTCATGGCAGAAATTTGTTGAAAATTTAATCAAACCATCCTAAATCGCAATTCCCAAATCCTAATTCCTTATCTTTGCATCAAATTAAAGATTTATGAATAATTCAGGAGGCAATAAACGTGGTGGTTCAAGACCAAATAGCTCAAGACCAAGTTCTAATAAGCCAAAACCTGCTATGGACAAAAGGGCACAAGGTCCTAAAAAAGCAAAACCTACGGCAAAACCAGAAGTAGTTACCGATAAAGTGGCCAAAAAGCCCAATCCTACAGCAAAACGACCTAAAAATACAGACGAAATTCGTCTAAATAAATACATTTCAAATTCAGGCGTTTGTTCGCGTCGTGATGCGGATATTTACATCCAATCGGGTAATGTAAAAGTAAATGGAGTGCCGGTCATCGAAATGGGCTATATGGTAAAACCAGGTGATGTGGTAAATTTCGACGGAATGACTTTAAATCCGGAGAAAAAAGAATACATCTTATTAAACAAACCTAAAAATTTCACCACGTCTTTCGATGAAAATGAAATGCACAGGAATGTTGCCGAATTAGTTCGTGCCGCAACGAATGCCAAAATTCAACCAGTAGGACGTATGGATAAAAACACGACAGGATTGTTGTTGTTTACTAATGATACTGATATGATTCGTAAATTCAGTTTACCGAATCAACGTTCGTCTAAAGTGTACCAAGTGTCTTTAGACAAAAATTTAAAATACGAAGATTTAGAAAAAATAGCCGGAGGTGTAACTTTAGACAATCATCGCTTATTTGTTGAGGAAATTAGTTATGTGGATGGTGAGCCGAAAACTGAAATCGGTTTAAAATTGCGCACCGCAAACGTAAAAGTAGTGCGTGCCATTTTTGAAAGTTTCAAATATGATGTGTTAAAGATTGATCGTGTGGCTTTTGCCGGTTTGACCAAAAAAAACCTTCCAAGAGGCAATTGGCGTTTTTTAACCGAACAAGAAATTATCAATTTGAAGAATGTATAAAAAAACTCCTGTTAGCAATAACAGGAGTTTTTTTTAATATATTTTAAATGATACTCATTTAATTTTGCGTTGGATACACACCGTACAAACTAATGATATAATTTAAACCTAGAGTAGGTTGCATATTAGTGAAGGGTTGATTCCCACCGTTAGATGGATTAACCATAGTAGATTTCATTGTGGTGTTTGACGCTGTATTGGCAAACTCCTTATCTAAAACCCCCGCATTGGCAAACAAATTCCCTGTTGGAAGATTGGATGTGCCCGCACTAGAAACACAGGCAATTCCATGATTATGCACTGGCATCTGATTAATATTCATTGTGTTGGTTTCGGATCCATATAGTTGTCCTAATTGCACATTACTCAATCCCGGTCCTGTACTGTTATTTGCACCCGTTACGATACGTCCTCTAAAATCTGGAAGAGCAAATGTTGTTTGTCCGTCACCGCCATAAGTCGTTCCAAGCAAAGAGAACAAAGCTTCATTTTCCGAAATTGGCAATAAACTACCGTCACAAAACATCCAACCCGCTGGAGCAAAATTTCCAGCAAAAACTTTAACTTGACCCATAAACACTTGTTGAGAAAAGCCTTTCTGATTAAAAAAGCCCAACACAAAAAGTAGTATAATTATTTTGATATTTTTCATAATTAATTCTTTTGAAATTATTTAAAACTGTACTAATTCGTTATTAATTTCTTGATGGAAATATCCCTTGTAGCGCAATGATATACATACACCCCGCACTTGGCTGAATGTTATTGATTGGCTGACTCCCCCCTGCAGGAGACATCACTCCAGACGCCATAAAAGCATTGGGTACAGCATTTGAATATTCAGGATCTAGTGTGGCTGTTTCAGCTGGTAAGTTGCCTGTTGGCAAATTCTGGTTTCCTGCTGTTGTCACCCCATTAATAGTATGGCTATGTGCAGGTAAATTATTTATAGTTAATGAATTCGCTTCGGTGCCCGCCATTTGTCCTTGTACAATTGCAGTATTGTTAGGATGCACTGGAACTCTTCCTCTCAAATCAGGCAAAGCAAAAGTAGTTTGACCGTTTCCGCCATAGGTTGTACCTAATAAAGAAAACAATGCTGTATTTGAAGCAATAGACAATAATTGCCCATTACAAAATGCCCATCCTCTTGGGGCAAAGTTTCCAGCAAAAATTTGAATTTCACCAATCATTGGATCGTCTTGACCATAACTCACTTGTCCAAACCCTACAAAAAATAAAGTTATAATGGAATATAAATACTTTTTCATAATAGTTTATTGTTTAATTATATTTTGAATTTTAATTCCTTTCTCAGAGATAATTTTAACCAAATACATCCCCGCTTGAAAAGTAGAAAAATCCAACTCATTTGATTGGTTAACCTCGCTAATTAATTGCCCTTGCAGATTATAAATCATTGCCTTTTCAATTCGATTAGGAGAATTAATTTTCAACACAGTAGCAACTGGATTAGGATAAATTTGAATGGAATTATCATACATATAATCATTTCTAGCCAAAACATTTTGAACACTTCCCGTTAACGTTGAATTCCCTGAAGTTAAGTTTCCAGCACATTGGCCCGTAGTAGTTGGAACATTTTCTGTCCATACTCCCAAACTCAAACTTGGAGGATTTGGAGTCGACGCTGAAGTATTATAATAAATCAAATTATACCCCGAAAAATCTCCATTTCCATCATCGGCAATAAATTCCCAACGGGAATTGGCTGCATTCCAAGATATCTGGAATTCACAAACCCCTAATCCAGGACATGATTGATCCCCAGTTATCGGGGTTGTTGTATAAATATTTCTACCGGCACTTGAACCAGTCAAATTGAATGTATAGGATGAACTCGCAAAAAGATTTGGACAGCCCGTGAAATTTATCGTTTGAGCGTTAGTAGCAAAAACAAAAAATAACAAAAAAATTGATAGTATATTTTTCATTTGATAAGTTTTATGTTGAATTAATTTCTTGGTGGATAAATCCCTTGTAAACAAATTACATAATTCATTCCCAAGTAAGGTTGCATGTTATTAAAAGGAGTGTTGTTTCCAGCCGGTTGCACCATTGCAGGACTCATCGTAGTGTTAGCTGCGGCATCGGAATACTCTTTATCTAACAACTTCGTATTGGCTGGAATGTTCGATTCTGGATTACCAGAAGTTCCATCGGCAGTAGTAGCATTGATGGCATGTGTGTGTGAAGGTACATTTTGTGGTGTTAAAGTCACAATTTCTTGACCACTCATTTGACCTAAAGAAACAGGAGAAAGGCCTGGTCCTTGACTTGCACCAACATGAATAGGAGCTCTTCCTCTTAAATCTGGCAAGGCAAATGTTGTCGTACCGTTGCCCCCGTAAGTAGTTCCTAAAATCGAAAAAAGTGCTGTGTTTGATGCAATAGATAATATCCGTCCATCACAAAAGGCCCACCCTCTTGGCTCAAATGTAAAGCCTACCATACGAATTTCGCCTATGTAGCCATCTTGAGCAAAAGATTTCGTTGCCGTGAGACAGCTAAAAAGCAGCACAAGGCAAAAAGTAATTTTTTTCATGGTTTTAAAGTTTTGTTTGTTTGGTGTAAAAGTAATCATAATCTTTTCCTTTAAAAAGAAAAAACGCACAAACAGTTAAAATGCAAAAAACCTCGACGAATCGAGGTTTTCATATAACTAAATCTAGTGATTATTTTAATTTTTTCTTCACGGCAACTTCGGTAAATCCTTCAATAACGTCATTGATTTCAATATCGTTATAGCCTTTAATTTGCATACCGCAATCGTATCCTTTCGATACTTCTTTCACATCGTCTTTGAAACGTTTTAAGGCAATCAAATCTCCAGTGTAAATTACGACACCTTCACGGATTAAACGTACTTTATTTGCTCTAAAGATTTTGCCATCGGTAACCATACATCCTGCAATAGTTCCCACTTTAGAAATTTTGAATAATTCTCTAATTTCTGCTGTACCTGTGATCTCTTCTTTCATTTCAGGAGATAACATTCCTTCCATTGCATCACGTAAATCATCAATAGCAGCATAGATAATAGAATAATGACGGATATCAATTTCTTCTTTATCGGCTAATTGCTTCGCATTTCCAGCAGGACGAACGTTAAATCCGATAATAATCGCATCTGAAGCCGAAGCCAACATAACATCCGACTCTGTAATCGCTCCAACCCCTTTGTGAATAATATTCACTTGGATTTCATCTGTTGACAATTTAGAGAACGAATCAGATAAGGCTTCTACCGAACCATCCACGTCTCCTTTAAGGATAATGTTCAATTCTTTAAACTGACCTAAAGCAATACGACGACCGATTTCATCTAATGTGATATGACGTTGTACACGTACTGATTGCTCACGCATTAACTGTGTACGTTTTGCTGCAATTTGTTTGGCTTCTCTTTCGTCTTCGTAAATGGTAAATTTATCACCAGCTGTTGGTGCTCCATCTAATCCTAAGATTGAAATTGGTGTTGAAGGCCCTGCTTCTTTTACGTTTTTACCACGTTCATCTTGCATAGCTTTAATCTTACCGTGGTTTTTTCCCGCTAAGATATAATCCCCCACTTTAACCGTACCTGCTTGTACCAAAACTGTAGAAATATATCCACGTCCTTTATCTAAGAATGCTTCAACAACCGTTCCTACCCCTGGTTTATTTGGATTCGCTTTCAGTTCTAAAACCTCCGCTTCCAATAATACTTTTTCTAATAATTCTTTTACTCCCAATCCTGTTTTGGCAGAAATATCATGCGATTGGTATTTTCCACCCCAATCTTCCACCAAGAAATTCATGGCTGCTAATTTTTCTTTAATTTTTTCAGGATTAGCCGTTGGTTTATCCACTTTATTAATCGCAAACACGATAGGCACTCCAGCGGCTTGTGCGTGACTGATGGCTTCTTTAGTTTGTGGCATGATATCATCATCCGCCGCCACTACAATAATCGCGATATCAGTTACTTGAGCTCCACGGGCACGCATCGCGGTAAACGCCTCGTGACCTGGTGTATCTAAGAAAGCAATTTCTTGACCATTGTCTAACTCTACTCCGTAAGCACCAATATGTTGTGTAATACCTCCTGACTCACCCGCAATTACATTTGTTTTACGGATATAATCCAATAACGATGTTTTACCGTGGTCAACGTGACCCATAACCGTAACGATTGGGGCACGAGGTTTTAAATCTTCTGGTTTATCTTCAATTACTTCGATATTTTCTTCAATATCAGTAGTAATAAATTCTACTTCATAACCAAATTCATCGGCAACGATAGTTAAGGTTTCTGCATCCAAACGTTGGTTCATGGTTACCATGATACCAAGCGACATACAGGTTCCAATTACTTTTGTAATTGGCACATCCATCATCGTAGCAATTTCACCTACCGTAACGAATTCGGTTACTTTTAGCGTTTTGCTACCTTCTTCTAATAATCGTTGTTCGTCGTCCGATTTTTGACGGTGCGTATCACGCTTGTCACGACGGTATTTGGCTGCTTTAGATTTGTTACCTTTTCCTTGTAAACGCTCTAAAGTTTCTTTAATTTGATTTTTTACATCCTCTTCAGATGGCTCTACCTTGACGATAGCAGGACGTTGACTATTATTTCCTTTGGTAAAAGGTCTACTTCCTCCTGGCTTGTTAAAACCACCTTGTCCTTGCGGTCTGTTTTGTCCACCTTGACCGGGTTGCCCTCCTCCTTGGCCTGGTTGCCCTGGCTTCGTTGGGATTCTATTACGTTTCTTTTTATCGGCAGCATTAGCATTATTACCCGCAGCGTTTTGGTTGTTGGTAATTTTAGGCTCTATTTTCTTTTTAGGCTTGTTGAATTGCGTTAAATCAATTTTTTGACCCGAAAAAGTAGGACCTGATAATTTGGTGTACTGCGTTTCGTGAGCCTCGTCTACAGGGGCAGCTTCTTGTGAAGGGCTTGAAGCTGGTTGTTCTGTTTTTGGAGCGACTACTACTGGTTTTTCAGCAACTTTTTCAGCTGTTTTTTCTTTCACTACTTCTGGCTTCACTTCTGCTTTAGGAGCTTCTACAACAGGTTTTGCTTCAATAGGTTTTTTCTCTGCAGGTTTTTCTACAACTTTTTCTACAGGTTTTGCAGGATTCAAGTCAATTTTACCCACTTGCTTTGGTGCCGTAATACTAGCTTTTGCTTTAATCACTTCTTGACGGGCACGTTCTTCTTCAAGCTTGCGCTTTTCTTCAAGTTCATGCTCGCGTTCACGCTCAATACGCAGGGCTTCTTTTTCTTTTCTTTTCTCCTCACTCACTTCTTTTGAAGCATCTTTATTCCCTTTGTCTCCAGCAAATTGGTTTGACAGGATATTGTATATTTCGTCAGTGACTTTTGTATTCGGATTAGATTCAATAGTGAACCCCTTGTCCTTTAAAAAATCGACAGCTCTTTCTAACGAAATATTAAATTCCCTTAAAACTTTGTTTATTCTAATTGTTCCTTCAGACATAAATTTTATTTATGATATTTTATTTTTGTGGATTAAAAAGGTGATTAATCTTCAAATTCTTCTTTCAAAATCTTGATTACTTCAAGAATTGTTTCTTCTTCTAAATCGGTACGACGCACTAAATCGTTCACATTTTGAGTTAAGATACTTTTCGCTGTATCCAATCCAATTTTTGCAAACTCATCAATGATCCATCCATCGATTTCATCTGAGAATTCCGTTAATTCAACATCATCATCTTCTGCTGCACTTCCTTCTCTAATAACATCTAATTCGTATCCTGTTAGTTGTCCCGCCAATTTAATATTGTGACCACCACGACCGATCGCTTTAGATACTTCTTCTAATTTTAAATAAACCTCAGCTGTTTTTTTCTCTTCATCAATTTTGATGGAAGATACTTTTGCCGGGCTCAATGCTCTTGTAATATACAATTGCGTATTTGTTGTGTAGTTGATTACGTCAATATTTTCGTTTCCTAACTCACGAACAATACCGTGAATACGAGATCCTTTCATACCCACACACGCTCCTACTGGATCAATACGATCATCATAAGAATCTACAGCCACTTTTGCTTTTTCACCAGGAATACGCACGACCTTTTTGATCATAATCAATCCGTCGAATACTTCTGGAATTTCTTGTTCGAATAATTTCTCTAAGAATTTTTCTGAAGTTCTAGACATGATAATTTGTGGCTTATTTCCTTTAAGCTCAACGTTTTCAATAATTCCACGAACGTTATCTCCTTTACGGAAGAAATCGGAAGGAATTTGTTTTTCTTTTGGCAACACAATTTCGTTCCCTTCATCATCTACAAGAATTACCGCTCTTGGACGTACATGGTGTACTTCAGCCGTGTAAATATCGCCAATTAAATCTTTAAATTGTTTGTAAAGATTAGTATTGTCATGTTCATGGATTTTAGAAATCAAGTTTTGACGTAAGGCCAAAATTGCTCTTCTTCCTAAATCTATTAATTTCACTTCTTCTGAAACTTCTTCCCCAATTTCGAAATCAGGTTCGATTTTTCTAGCTTCAGAAAGTGTTATCTCTTCATTTTCGAAATCTAAGTCCTCATCTGCAACAATAACTCTACGTCTCCAAATTTCCATATCTCCTTTATCAGGATTGATAATGATATCGAAATTATCATCGGAACCGTATTTTTTCTTCAATGCATTTCTAAACACATCTTCCAAAATCGCCATAAGCGTTACACGATCTATTAATTTATCGTCTTTAAATTCTGAAAATGAATCAATTAATGCTAAATTCTCCATACCAACTCTTTAATTTAAAATGTTATTGTAACAACTGCTTCTTTAATATCACTGTAAGCGATTTTTTCGTTATGAAGCACTGTTTCTTTTCCTTTTCCTATTTTTTTGGGTTCTCTTGAACTCCACTCAACTGTAATATTCTCATCGGAAGCATCTACAAGCAACGCTTCTATAGTGGCTGCTTCCGTTCTAATTTTTAGTGTTCTACCAATATTTTTTTTATACTGACGAACCATTTTTAATGGAGAAGAGACGCCGGCCGAAGCCACTTCAAGAGCAAAATCTTGTTCTTCTCTATCCAAATTATTCTCAACCATCCTACTGATATCGATACAATCTTGCAATTGCACTCCGGTATCACCATCTAAAGTTACAATAATTTTATTGGAATCATCAATCTTTAAATCAATAAGAAACAGACTTGGATATTGTTCCAAACCTTCTTCTAATAATTGTTTTACTTTTTCTTTAAATCCCATACTGTATAAAAAGAGGCACGCTGTGCGTGCCTCATTATTTAAATAAACTGCTAAATAACGGCGCAAATATACTACTTTTTTTATAAAAATAAAATTATTGTATTATGTTAATATTTTTCTTACCTTTATGTGACAAACAAAATGCAAAACGGAATATTAATCATAAACCTTACCATTATGAAACGAATTTTAGTTCCTACTGATTTTTCTACTCATGCAGAACACGCCCTAAAAGTCGCTGCCAAAATAGCCAAAGATAACAACGGAGAGATTTTCATTGTACACATGCTTGAATTACCGTCACAAATGGCAGATGCTGTAAGTTCTGGAGCGGCGATACCTGAAATTATGCTATTCTTAAACAAAGCGCATGAAAGGTTAGAAGAACTTTTAACCAGAGATTATTTAACAGGAATTAAAGTTACAGAAGCCATTAAATACGAAAGAGCCTTTGAAGGAATCATAAAACATAGCGAAGATTATGATATCGACATGGTGGTAATGGGTTCCCATGGCGCTTCTGGATTTAAAGAATTATTAGTAGGCTCTACCACTGAAAAGATTGTCAGAAATTCTGAAGCTCCGGTTTTAGTAATTAAAAACGACAGCCCAAATTTCAATGCCAATAGATTTGTATTTGCTTCCGATTTTTCTGAAGAAACAAGAAGTTCTTTCGAAAAAGTCATGAAACTTGCCAAAATGCTTGGCTCTCATCTTGATCTGGTAATGATTAACACGCCTAACAGCTTCAAAACGTCACATCAAGCACAAAAAACAATGAAAGATTTTGTTTCAAGTTATTCTATTGACAACTATTCATTGCACATTTACAACGACTCAAACATTGAAACTGGAATTCTTAATTTTTCCAATAGTGTTAATGCTGATTTAGTCGGAATGTGTACACATGGAAGAACCAGCTTGTACCATTTTTTCAACGGAAGTATTAGCGAAGGATTGGTAAATCACGCTTCGAAACCAGTTATTACTTTTAAAATCTAAACCTTACACATAACAAATAAAAAAGCTCCATTTGGAGCTTTTTTTATTTGTTCATATGTTGCATTTCATATACAAAGGTATCCAAATCTACTTCCAACATTAAAAGTGACAATGCTTTATCTACGATATAATTTACATTTCCAGGCGTAAAACCTAAGGCTAATGCAAATTTAGTAAGTATTTCTTTTTGTTTTGGACCAAGTACATGATCTGCATACACCATTCTTGACAAATCAAACAAACGCTCAATACGTTGCACATGTAATGATGGTGGATTAATTGGATATTTTAATGGATTTTCAAGAATTTCTTCATATTCGGCATCAGAAATTTCTAGGCGGCTTTTTAATTTGTCTAAAAATTGTTTTTCTTCAGCAGTTAAATCACCATCAGCAATCGCAACACGTACAATCGCAGAAAAATGACCTTTATTTCTGGCCTTAAATTCGCTATCAAATAAATCGGAAAATGACATAGTTTGTTTTTTTTAATATTTTATACAAATATACTTAATCTATAAATGTTTTCAAAAAATGTCACTCGCAATAAAATCAAGAAATTGCAATTACAACAGGTTTACTTATAGCCAAAACAAACAAGAGACATTGCGACACCCTATTCCGTTTAAAAAACGAATCATTATCAAATAGGAAATCAAATAAATTTGTAAGTTTGAATTTCCTAACCTAACCTAACCCTTATGCAAGATTTTTGGCTCTACTTCGAAATTGGTTTACGACATGTATTGGACATTAATGCTTACGATCATGTTTTATTTTTAATCGGAATTACCATCCCTTATACATTCAACGACTGGAGAAAATGGCTATTATTAGTCAGTTTATTTACTTTAGGTCATACCATTTCCTTAATATTATCCGTTTACGGAATCATTTATATCAAAGAAAATTTAGTGGAGTTTTTAATTCCGATTACCATATTAATTGTTGCCCTTTTTAATTTATTCACCGCAGGCAAAAGCAGCAAAGGCGAAAGCATTACACTCGTGGCCATTGTCACCCTTTTATTTGGAATTATTCACGGATTAGGGTTTTCAAACTATTTCAAAACTATTTTACCTGGAAATGCTTCCGATAAATTATTGCCGTTAGGCGAATTCGCCCTTGGAATTGAATGCGCACAATTGATAGTGGTGCTTATTGCACTAATTCTATCTTTTATAGTACAAACCGTTTTTCGCTTTTCAAAACGCGATTGGACACTCGTAATGTCAGCATTTATCATTGGAGTGGTAACTCCGTTAATCATACAAAGTCCAATTTGGCACCGATAAAATCAGAATGAAAGAACAAAAATTAAACAAATACGACAAAGCTTACTTACGTTTAGCAAAAGAGTGGAGTAAACTTTCTTATTGTCAAAGAAAACAAGTTGGCGCGATTATTGTACGTGATAGAATGATCATATCTGATGGATATAATGGCACTCCATCTGGATTTGAAAATTGTTGTGAGGATGAAAATAATTTAACCCATTGGTACGTTTTACATGCCGAAGCCAATGCAATTTTAAAAGTAGCCAATTCGACACAATCATGTAAAGACGCTACTTTATACATCACGCTATCGCCTTGTAAAGAATGTAGTAAATTAATACATCAATCGGGCATCAAACGCGTCGTGTATCAAGAAGGTTACAAAGACGATTCCGGATTGCAATTTTTGTTAAAAGCCGGAGTAGAAGTCCAGCATATTGAAGACTTAGAATAAATTAAAATGAAGATCAACAAAGTATATCTCCCACTACTACTTTTTTCAACACTAGCGGTTGGATTTTTGCTAGGAGGTATATTTATTGCAGTACCTCCATCGCCTACAATCACTTCCAAAAACGAAACCAAACAAAAATTAAGTCGACTGATTGATTTTATTGATTCCGAATATGTAGACGATGTGAATACCGACTCTATTGTTGATCAAACCGTTACCGGGATTTTAGAAAAACTCGACCCACACTCCATTTACATTGCAAAAAATGAAGCGGAAGATGCTGCTCAAGACATGCGCGGTAATTTTGTGGGAATTGGGGTTAATTTTTTTATTGAAAAAGACTCTGTCATCGTGATTAATCCTGTCAAAGGTGGACCCTCAGAGAAAGCCGGAATAAAAGCAGGCGACCGAATTTTATTTGCCGACAACCACAAACTCTTTGGAAAAAAAGTAAATTCAGACAAACTTTATAAAGTATTGAAAGGCGAACCTGACTCAAATGTTTTGCTTACCATTTACCGAAAATCGGAAGGCAAACAACTCAAAGTCAATGTTACCCGAAACACCATTCCCGTAAAAAGCGTTGACGTTGCGCTAATGGTCAATAAAAACACGGGATACATCAAAATCAATCGTTTTGCCGAAACTACGTATCGGGAATTTGAAATCGGTCTTTCACAACTGATCAAAAAAGGGGCGAACAGTTTAATTTTAGACTTACGCGACAACAGCGGTGGCTATATGGAAGAAGCTATTAAAATTGCCGATGATTTTTTAAAAGACAATAAGTTGATTGTTTTTACCAAAAATAAAAAAGGAAAAATAGACAAAACCTTCGCTACGAAAAATGGTATTTTTGAAAACGGAAAAGTGGCCATTTTAATCAATGAAAACTCGGCTTCAGCCAGTGAAATTGTAGCAGGAGCTATTCAAGACAATGACCGCGGATTAGTAATTGGTCGTCGTTCGTTTGGTAAAGGACTAGTACAACGCGATATGCCTTTCAAAGATGGATCAAGTGTTCGATTAACAATTGCCCGCTACTACACACCAACTGGTCGTTCCATACAAAAACCTTACGAAAATGGCAGCGAAGAGTATTTAAATGAATTCCTTGCACGGTATCATAATGGCGAATTATACGCCAAAGACAGTATTAAGGTAGCCGACACCTTAAAATTCAAAACGCCAAAAGGAAAAATCGTTTATGGCGGCGGGGGTATTGTTCCGGATATTTTCACTCCCATTGAAGCTACTAAAGGAAATGAGATGGTTCCAATGTTAATGCAATCGGGAGTAACGATGAATTTTGTGTTTAAAATTATTGATACCGACAGAAAAGCCTTTTCCAAATTAAAATACCATCAGATAATAGACAAAGTCAATCGTGCTGATTTCTATTTTGAATTATTTAAAAAACACATCTACGAATCGGATGCTTACATGGATTTGGAGGCGAATAAAAACTACGTGAAACGGTATCTTACCGCCGAATTTTGCCGACAATTACTTGGCGAACAATATTATTACCTTATTGTTTTGAAAGATGATTTGATGGTTAAAGAAGCGTTGAAGAATTAAATTATTCCTTCACTTTAATACTGTCATGACTATGGGTTTCTACCCCATTGTTCCACAATACTAAAATATCAGTCGCTACCGCTGCACCACTTCCGGCTGCAATAGACAATTGACTTCTATGTCCAGCTAAAGTACCACACACATAAATGCCTTCTGCTACTTTGTGATCGATATTTTTAAGTTGAATGCGTTGTTTTTCGGGTACTGATTTTTGATGCGGCTCAACATAATGTAGTAATCCTTCGATGGCAAACAAATTGGAAGAACCAATTCCGATTACCACTATTTTACTTTGATAGACCTCTTTATTCGTTTCTATCTCATACCCTTCTTCCAAAGGAGTTACTTTCATTACTTTTTCCTCTTCGATTTGAAGAATATGCGGATATTTTTCATGAAGTTGTTGTGTAGTTTCCACTAATAAATCGGCGCCTAACTTTCCAGCTGGGATTCCGTAAGCATTATAAAAAATAGCCTCTTGAAGAGATGATGCTTTTTGATGGGTTATGATGGCGATTTTTTTATCTTGAACGAAAGCTTTCTTATGAGCCGACCCTAAAATCATAGCACACGAAACCCCAGAAACTCCTCCGCCAATAATAAGAACATCAAACATTTAAGAATGTTTCTTTAATTTATTCGCTATTGATCTTGACATATTAAAAATCAACAACAAAACAATAGCACACATGGTGGCTAAAATACCAATGATTGCAATTAAACTCTGACCTTCAAATAAATTAGAAAAGTCAAGCATAGACGCATTTACTCCAATAAATACAATTGCCAAAGCAAACACGATATAGGTAAACGTTTTCATTTCAAACTAAATTAGGCAACAAATTTAAAGCTTTTCAAACTAAACAAACAAGGCTTTAACATTAGCGGCAAATAATTTAACAGCAATAGCCAATAAAATTACCCCGAAGACTTTTCTGACTACACCCAAACCTGTCTTCCCTAACATTTTTTCAATTTTCCCAGACAATTTCAGAACGATATAAACAATAACTATATTGATCAAAATCGCAATCACAATATTAATCGATTGGTATTCGGAACGTAAGGATAACAAAGTGGTCATGGTTCCGGCACCAGCAATTAGAGGAAAAGCAATTGGAATTATACTGGCCGTTTTAGGTTCTTCATCTTTATAAATACTAATCCCTAAAATCATTTCGAGCGCTAAAAAGAAAAGCACAATCGATCCTGCAACGGCAAACGATTTTACATCGACGCCCATAAATTTCAGTATTCCTTCTCCAACAAAAAGAAACGTGATCATAATAAGTCCCGAAACCAAACTGGCTCTTTCCGAATTAATATGCCCCAATTTATTACGCAAGTCGACTATAATAGGAATAGTTCCTACAATATCGATTACAGCAAACAAAACCATTCCTACCGTAAAAATTTCTTTCCAATCAAAATTCATAAGATGTATTTTCAAACAAATATATTCCAAATTTTCTTAATAAATTAATGAACTGCTATCGGATTTATGCTTAACTTTCGTTTCCATTTCTAATTTTAATCATGGATTATGAAAGCAAAAACGTATTTTATTTATTTCGGATTGATAGTATCTTTAACCGGTGTTGTTTCGGCACAAAAGCCAAAAATGAATATGGAAGACCTCATGAATTTGAGCAAAAACAAGGTGGATGCTTCAAAAATCCCTGATAAATATACCTTTAGCTGGAAATATGCCATGCAAATAACTTCCGACAAAGGCAAAGAAATTGTTTTTGACTATTTCCTTGAACCTAATGCCACTTATTATGGCGCCAATATGAATAAAGCAGGAGCTTCGGCAATGTTTATGATCATGGACACCAAAAACAACATAAGCATTTCCACTTTTGGGAAAGACGGAAAAAAAATGGCTATGGTTAGTAAAGTCCCAGACTATTCCAAAATGGTAGACGACAAAACCAAAAAAGTAAAATACAAAGCCATACCTAGTAAAAAAATATTAGGTTTTAATTGCAAAGGAATGCAAGCAACTAACGACGAAATGGAAATGGTATTGTATTACACTACCGAAGCCAAAGTAAGCTTTACTAATGTTTTTAAAATGAATCAAAATGGAGGAATGCCCGATGTTTTTAAAGACTTAGTAAAACCAAATGAAAAACCACTATTAATGGAAATGAATTACAAAGATTTAAAAAACAAAAGTAAAACGACTACAATGAAATGCATAGAACTAAACAAAGAATCGTATACATTTAATAAATCGGACTACAAGTTTATGTAATTAATCTTTGTACTTTTGCGAAATTAAACAAAACCGCAATAATGTTTCAATTAGGCAAAACCATCGTCTCTGAAGATATTCTCGAAAAAGAATTTGTATGCAACCTCACCGCTTGTCACGGAGCCTGTTGTGTAGATGGGGATGCTGGTGCCCCACTGTTACAAGAAGAAACCGCTATTTTAGAAACCATCTATCCTAAAGTAAAGCCTTTTCTTCGTCCTGAAGGCATTGCTGCTATTGAGGCACAGGGCACTTGGGTAAAAGGGACCGATGGCGATTTAGAAACGCCATTGATTGACAACAAAGATTGTGCTTATGTAATTTTTGATGGCAAAACAGCACTTTGTGGTATCGAACAAGCTTATAACCAAGGAATAATCGATTGGAAAAAACCTGTTTCTTGTCACTTATACCCTATCCGTGTAAAAGATTTTAGCAGTTTTCAAGCTGTAAATTATGACCGTTGGGACATTTGTTCTCCTGCCTGTTCTTTAGGAAAAGAATTGGAAGTTCCGGTTTATAAATTTGTAAAAGAAGCATTAGTGCGTCGTTTCGGAAATGAATGGTACGAAGAACTTGAAAAAGTAGCGGAGGACCTAAAAAAATAATTTACTGACGAAAATAAAAAGAAGCTGCTGTATTCGTTACAATATCTTCTTGCCGTTTCTCCTTTAATAAATCTTCCGTAGACTTGGTATTTTCTTTTAATGGCAATCCTTTTTTATCTTTAGAACCACGCAAAGTTGACAATTGAATCACATTAGAAATCCCTATCAAAACAATCAAAAAAAGAAAGTATAGATTATAGGAATTTTTAAGAGTCATTGTACAGTTATTTTAAATTTAGATTCCAAATTTATAACCTAACTTTTTAAAATTAAAATTTAATCGACCACGCTTTAATATTTTCGATAAAACACATAAATATTTAAAAATGAATGGTTTACATTCGTTAAAATTCACCAAATTTAGTTAGACACTAAACAAAGCTATACATTCATTAAAAAAACAACAAAGCTTTCGTTTATAACCCTCTTTTTTATAAAAACTCAACCCCTTATTTTACAATACTTCAGCAAAAATTACGTTTCTATATAATTGACTTTCAATACAATACAAACAAAGTCTCAAATCAATTAAAAGCGTTCGTTTGTTAAAAACTCAAGGCAATTGTGAATAACTATGTCTTTCATTTTCGGTTTCAAATTTGAATCTTTGTAAACCCCAATTGAAGCAAAAAAAACATTCATTTTCTAAAACTATAATTTTAAGCATAGCTATGGCTACTATCGAACCCATTTTACAAGAAAACAAAGACCGATTTGTCATCTTTCCAATCAAACACCACGATATTTGGGAATGGTACAAAAAAATGGAGGCCAGCTTTTGGACTGCTGAAGAAATCGACTTGCACCAAGATTTAGCCGATTGGAATAATAAATTAAGTGCTGATGAAAAATATTTCATCAAACATATATTAGCCTTTTTCGCCGCTTCAGACGGAATTGTAAATGAAAATTTAGCAGAAAACTTCGTGAATGAAGTACAATATGCCGAAGCGAAGTTCTTCTATGGTTTCCAAATTATGATGGAAAACATTCATAGTGAAACGTATTCGTTATTGATTGACACGTATGTAAAAGACGAAGCCGAAAAAGCAGAATTATTCAATGCGTTGGAAATCTTTCCAGCCATCAAGAAAAAAGGTGACTGGGCTTTAAAATGGATTGAATCCGATTCGTTTGCAGAACGCCTAATTGCCTTTGCTGCCGTGGAAGGAATTTTCTTCTCTGGAGCATTTTGTTCTATCTACTGGTTGAAAAAACGTGGTTTAATGCCAGGATTGACTTTCTCAAACGAGCTAATTTCTCGTGACGAAGGTGTACACTGTGATTTTGCCGTGCACTTACACAACCACCACTTGGTTAACAAAGTGCCAAAAGCAAGAATTAGAGAAATTATTGTAGACGCATTAAATATCGAACGTGAGTTCATCACCGAATCACTTCCAGTGAGTTTGATTGGAATGAACGCTACTTTAATGACACAATATTTAGAATTTGTGGCCGATAGATTATTAGTAGAATTAGGTTGCGATAGAGAATACAACTCATCCAACCCATTCGATTTTATGGATATGATTTCGTTACAGGGGAAAACGAATTTCTTTGAAAAACGTGTGGCTGAATACCAAAAAGCCGGCGTAATGAATACCGATTCTGAATCTGGGAAAATCAGTTTCGACGCAGATTTTTAATATAACCGTTGGTTTCGAGAGCCTCAACCGACGTATCGTGTATTGTTGTCTGAGGTACTCGAAGACAGCTATAAAAAATAAAACGCATCCAAAGGTCGGGAGACTTGCGTTTTTAGAGTTAAAACAAATAAATAATCAGAGAGCAGAGAAGGGATTGTCTGTTATCAAAAACTAAAACTTATGTACGTAGTTAAAAGAGATGGCCACAAAGAGCCAGTAATGTTCGACAAAATCACAGATAGAATTAAAAAACTATGCTATGGTTTAAATGATATGGTGGATGCAGTAAAAGTAGCCATGCGTGTTATTGAAGGATTGTATGACGGGGTAACCACTTCCGAATTAGACAATCTTGCCGCAGAAACCGCTGCTTCTATGACGGTATCACACCCAGATTATGCCCAACTAGCCGCTCGTATTGCAATTTCTAACTTACACAAAAACACCAACAAATCATTCTCCGAAACGATGAATGAAATGTTTCACTATGTAAATCCTAGAACCAACCAAGAGGCACCTCTTTTATCAGAAGAAGTACACAAAGTAATTATGGATAATGCCGAGTTCTTGAACTCACACATTATCTACAATCGCGATTTCAATTACGATTATTTCGGATTTAAAACTTTAGAGCGTTCGTACCTATTAAAAATTAATGGTAAAATTGTAGAACGCCCTCAACATATGTTAATGCGTGTTTCCGTAGGAATTCACTTAAACGACCTAGAATCTGTAATTGAAACCTACGATTTAATGTCGAAGAAATTCTTCACCCACGCTACCCCAACTTTATTTAACGCAGGAACTCCAAAACCTCAAATGTCGTCTTGTTTCTTACTTTCGATGCAAGATGATAGTATTGACGGAATTTACGACACGTTAAAATCAACCGCTAAGATTTCACAATCAGCAGGTGGAATCGGATTGTCTATTCACAATGTACGCGCTACCGGTTCTTACATTCGTGGCACGAACGGAACGTCTAACGGAATTGTCCCTATGTTACGTGTTTTCAACGATACCGCTCGTTATGTAGACCAAGGTGGAGGAAAACGTAAAGGAAGTTTTGCGATTTATTTAGAAACGTGGCATGCCGATATTTTCGATTTCTTAGACTTGAAAAAGAATACCGGAAAAGAAGAAATGCGTGCGAGAGATTTATTCTTTGCGATGTGGACTTCCGATTTGTTCATGAAACGTGTTCAGGAAGATTCGACTTGGACTTTAATGTGCCCGAACGAATGTCCTGGATTGTATGATGTTTATGGAGATGAGTTTGAAGCCTTATATACGTCTTACGAAGCGCAAGGAAAAGGTCGTAAAACCATCAAAGCACGTGAATTGTGGGAGAAAATCCTAGAATCACAAATTGAAACAGGAACACCTTATATGTTGTACAAAGATGCCGCGAACCGTAAATCGAACCAAAAGAATTTGGGAACGATTCGTTCGTCTAACTTATGTACGGAAATTATGGAGTACACTTCTGCTGATGAAATTGCAGTATGTAACTTGGCTTCCATTTCATTACCAATGTTTGTTGACAACGGACAATTTAACCACGAATTGTTATACAATGTAACCAAACGCGTGACTCGCAACTTGAATAAAGTAATCGACAGAAATTACTACCCAGTAAAAGAAGCCGAAAATTCTAATATGCGTCACCGTCCAGTTGGATTAGGCGTACAAGGATTAGCCGATGCTTTCATCTTATTGCGTTTGCCATTTACTTCGGATGAAGCTAAAAAATTGAACCAAGAAATCTTCGAAACGATGTATTTCGCAGCAGTTACTGCTTCTATGGAAATGGCAAAAGAAGAGGGTCCGTATTCATCATTCCAAGGCTCTCCAATTTCTCAAGGAGAATTCCAACACAATTTGTGGAACATTAAAGACGAGGAATTATCAGGAAGATGGGACTGGGCTTCACTTAGAAAAGAAGTAATGAAGCATGGAGTACGTAACTCTTTATTAATGGCACCAATGCCAACGGCTTCTACCTCTCAAATTTTAGGAAACAACGAAGCTTTTGAACCTTACACGTCTAACATTTATACGCGTCGTGTATTATCAGGGGAATTCATTGTGGTAAACAAACACTTATTAGAAGATTTAGTAAACCGTGGTTTGTGGAACGAAGATTTGAAACAACAAATCATGCGTCACAACGGTTCGGTTCAAAATATTGATGCCATTCCAGCCGATTTAAAAGAATTGTACAAAACGGTTTGGGAAATGTCGATGAAAGACATTATCGACATGTCGCGTCAACGTGGTTATTTTATTGACCAATCACAATCTTTGAACTTGTTCATGGAAGGTGCCACGTATGCCAAATTAACGTCGATGCATTTCTATGCTTGGCAATCAGGATTAAAAACAGGAATGTATTATTTAAGAACCAAAGCTGCAGTAGATGCGATTAAGTTTACCTTAAATAACGACAAAAAAGAAGAACCAATCGCGGTGATAGAAGAAGCTCAAGCGGTGGCTATGGAAGTCGTAGCCGAACCTGCTCCAATGAGTGCTGAAGAATACCGCGCGATGATAGAACTAGCTAAAAACGCTGGCCCAGAGGATTGTGAAATGTGTGGCTCTTAATTCACGCTGTAACGATCAACATTATTTTCAAATACCACCGAAAACAGCCATCAGAAGATGGCTGTTTTTTATTTCACAAATTCGTACCTTTGAAAAAATAATCAGAATACAATGTCAAAAGATAAAAAAGGAGTTTACACAGGTAAAATAGAAAAAGATGCAGATGGAAATTACTTCTGTGGCAAATATTTATTGGATTATCAATACACCGAAAAGAATTTCAAAATTGGCGATGAAGTCAATTTAAAAACCGTAATCGAAAACCCAAGTGATAAGAGCTATGACAAATACCCAAAAAAATCACGTAATTTCTTTTTGGCCAACGATAAAAAATAATGAAACTGGTTCGCACTACTTCAGACAATCCAGATTTCAAAAAGCTTTCTGCTCTTTTTGACGAGTACTTAGTGGATATTGATGGCGACGAAAGAGACTTCTTTGCTTTTTACAACAATGTCCAATTAGAACACGTGTTAGTGATTTATGAAAATGAAATAGCAGTAGGTTGTGGAGGATTCAAAAAATTTGACGAACATACTGCCGAAATCAAACGTATGTTTGTCCACCCCGACCAACGAGGCAAAGGAATTGCTAGTTTAATTCTAAGCGAATTAGAAAGCTGGGCCAAAGAAGAAGGTTTCAACTCTTTTATTTTGGAAACTTCACCAAAACTAACTTCCGCTATTGCTCTATACAAAAAAACAGGTTATCAATTAATCCCTAACTACGGACAATACATCGGTGTAGAAAATAGCATCTGCATGAAGAAAGAAAATTAAAAGTTTGTACATTCGTACTCTAACTTGAAATTTCACACTTCCAAATGATGCACTGGGAACAATTATTATCACTTAAACGCCAAGGCGACACCAGCAAACGATTACGAAAAGAACAAGACGATACCCGTTTGGGCTTTGAAGTCGATTATGACCGAATTATCTTTTCGGCTGCCTTTAGAAGTTTACAAGATAAAACCCAAGTAATTCCGTTATCCAAAACAGATTTCGTACACACAAGGCTAACCCACAGTTTAGAAGTTTCGGTAGTCGGACGTTCTTTAGGACGATTGGCTGGAAAAAAGATTTTAGAAAAATACCCCCATCTACAAGAAATACATGGGTACCATATGAATGATTTTGGCGCTATTGTTGCCGCTGCAGCACTGGCTCATGACATTGGAAATCCACCCTTTGGACATTCGGGAGAAAAAGCCATTGGCGAATATTTTTCGATTGGAAAAGGACAACAATACAAAGACCAACTGACCGATAAAGAATGGCAAGATTTAATTGATTTTGAAGGCAATGCGAATGGCTTTTCAGTAGTCACCGGTTCGCGACCAGGTGTAGAAGGCGGATTACGATTAACTTATGCTACTTTGGGCGCTTTTACCAAATATCCGAAAGAAAGTCTGCCCAAAAAACCCACAAAAAATATTTCCGATAAAAAATACGGTTTTTTCCAACAAGACAAGGAGTTCTTCAAAGAAGTAGCCTCCGATTTAGGTTTAATTCCAAACAAAACTGGAAATGACATTGGATACGAAAGACATCCGTTGGCCTACTTGGTTGAAGCTGCCGATGATATTTGTTATACAATTATTGATTTTGAAGATGGAATCAATTTAGGTTTGGTTTCGGAAGACTATGCATTAGAATATCTGATCAAATTGGTAAAAGATTCTATTGATGCTACAAAATACAATGCCCTAACTACGAAAGAAGATCGTATTAGTTATTTACGTGCCTTAGCTATTGGAAGTTTGATAAACGATGCCGTTACTGTTTTTGTGGAAAATGAAGAAGCAATTTTACAAGGAAAATTTCCGTTTGCCTTAACCGACAAAAGTAAATATCAAGCCCAAATGAATGACATCATCAAATTGAGCGTCAAAAATATTTATCAAAGTAGAGAAGTCATCGAAAAAGAAATCAATGGCTATCAAATCATTAACAATCTACTAGATAAATTTATTACCGCGTATAACAACAAACACGAAGGTAAGGCGACCAATTTTGACAACCTTCTTTTAAAGGTGCTACCCGAAAAACATCATGTAGAAAAAGACAGTCTATACAAGCGACTCTTACATATTTGTCATTTTGTTTCGATGCTCACAGATGGCAACGCTTTACTATTTAATAAGATGATTTCTACAAATAGTTGATATTTAGCTAAAAAATAAAAATAATACCAAATAATTACTATATTCGCAAATTAAACCAAAAGTAAATAATAAAAATTATGAAAAGAAACTTACTTTCTATGATTATTGCTTTACTTGTTTTTGTTACTGGTTATTCTCAAGAAAAACAAGAACCAATTACTAAAAAAACCAAAAACAACAAAGAAGTTGTGGTGTCAAACGGTAATTTAACAAAACAACAAGCAGCAGAATTGCGTAAAAAGCACGCAAATCATTTAGCAAAAAGCCCTATTAATAAAAATTTCTACTTGTCAAAAAGTGAAAGAAAAGCTGCTGGTATTCCACCAAATAAATACATGGAACAACAGTATTTATTAAAAATGGATCCAAACACAGGAAGACCTTCTGCAGAAAATCTTCAAATTATTAGACAGCAACTGGAAAAAGAAAGAGCGCTTGCCGCTCAAAACAGAATACCAGGAGATGCAGTTGGTAATGCATGGATAGAACGTGGTCCTAACAATGTTGGTGGACGTACTCGTGCCATAATGTATGACCCAGTTGTAGGAGGAAACGCAGTTGTAGCTGGTGGAGTGAGTGGTGGTTTATGGAAAAATGCCGACATTACTTCAACCGGAGTTTGGACTAGAGTTTCGACTTTCCCTGAACATGTTAATGTACAAAATATCACTGTTGACCCTAACAATTCTAGCATTTGGTACGTAGGTACTGGTGAGACTTATGTTGGTGGAGATGTAAACGGAAATGGCGCATGGAAAACCACTGATGCTGGTGCTACATGGACACAAATTTATGGTGGTGGAACTACAACAACTACACAAAGTAATTCTTTCAATTTAGAAGTTACGGGATCAACTAATCCAGCTTTAAACAGAGGATATGGAACAGTTGTGGCAACGGCTTTTGGACCAGCACTTACCAATATGACTTACCCACTTGCACTTATGGACGATGCAACAGCTCCTATTACAGATGCTTGCGAGGCAGTTGTAGGAACTCCTTACACTAACAAAATCGTATTGATTAGAAGAGGGTCATGTTCTTTCGAATCTAAAGTAGTAAAAGCTCAAAATGCAGGTGCAAGAGCTGTTATTATTATGAATAACGTACCTGGAGGTCCAGTTGGAATGGCCGAGGATGCTGCAGAAACTGCAACTATACCTTGTGTTATGATTTCTATGGAAGATGGTGATTTATTAGAAGCGAATTTTACAGGAAATGCAACTTTAAGACCAACAGGTGTAGGTGAATTTACAGGAAAAGTAGTTTCTGGAATACAATTGATTAATGACATTGTAATTAAAAACAATGGAGGTAATTCAGATATTTATATGGCCGTTAGTGATGGTTTATATTCAAACGCAAGAGCTAACAATTTATTCGGAACAGGAAGTTACGGTTTATACAAATCAACAAATGGAGGGACTACATGGACAGCATTAACACTTCCAGTAGCACCAAGCGGAAACAGAACCTGTCCAAATGACATTGAAATTAGTACAAATGGAGACATTTGGGTAAGTTCAAGAGACAGTTGGACCTTTGGAGATGGAGGTGGAAAAGTATTCCGTTCTCAAAACAATGGAACATCATTCCAGCAAGTATATTCAGTTACGGCAAATGGAGGTGGTTCTCGTGTAGAACTAGAACCTTCTATTAGTGATCAAAACACTATGTACATTCTATCTGAATTAAATCAGGCTGATGCTGCAGCACCAACTATCGAAGTACAATTATTACGATCGGTTAATGCTACTGCTGCTAGTCCAACTTTTACAGCTATGGCATTGCCAGCTGGAAATGAAACAAGAGAAACTACTTATGGTTTTACAGGACAACAAGCTTTTTATGACTTAATGATTGAATGTGACCCAACGAACCCTGAAATTTTATATGTAGGGGGTATTGATTTATACCGATCTGCAAATGCAAAAACAGGAGCTACTGTGACTTGGACAGCTATTTCTGATTGGACTGCAAACGTGCACTCTGATCAACACGCTCTAACTTTCAAACCAGGCTCACCAAATACAGGTTTGTTTGGAAATGATGGTGGTGTTTATTACGGAAGTAGTTTATCTACTGTAGGAAATGCTGTAGCTAGAAACAACGGCTTTAACGTAACACAATTCGTTGGAGTAGCCGTTCAACCGAACGGAGTAACTGGTGCAGCCGGAGACTTCTTTGTTGCAGGAGCACAAGACAACGGTAGCCAATATTATTCTGGTTCTACAACTGCAGCAACTTCAACTACTGGAGCATCTGCAGGAGTAAATGGAACATTTGAAGTACAAGGTGGTGATGGTGGTAAACCAGTATTTTCACAAGATTCTGACAAATACTACATTACAAATTACGTATACAATAACACTATCAGATTTAGAACAATTGGTTCTGCTACAACAAGAACATTAAATGGTCTAGTTGCTGCTGATCAAGATATGGGATTATTTTACCCAGCAATGACTTTAGATAACACTAATGATATTTTATATTCTGATTTTACTGGAGGTACTCCAGTGTCTTATCAAGTTAGAAGATATACAAGTATCAAATCGGGTACTGTTACAAGAACAAATTTAAATTATCCAACTTTATTGAATAGTTATCCTACAGCAATAATCCCGGGTAAAGTAACTCCAACTACGCTTTATATTGGAACTATGAACAGTAGATTGTTGAAATTAACAAGTGCAAATACTGTTACTGCTGCTAACTCTACAAATGGTGTGGGATGGTCAAATATTTCTGGTCCTTCATTCGTAGGAAGTATTTCCGATATAGAATTTGGAGCTAACGACAATCAAATTTTCGTAACCATGTACAACTACGGAGTTAACAACATTTGGTATACACCAAATGGAGGTACAAACTGGTATAGAATTGAAGGAGATTTACCTGATTTACCAGTTAACTCAATTTTACAAAACCCATTAAATAGTGCCGAATTAATGATTGGTACTGATTTAGGAGTTTGGTATACAAACACTTTTAATCCTGCAGGATCTGCTGACCAAGCTCTAGCTTGGAGACAATCTTACAACGGAATGAGTAGTGTGAGTGTTGTAGATTTAGATTTACAAGCAAATTTACCAGCAGCACCAACAGCTTATAATGTATATGCTGCAACATATGGTAGAGGAGTATTTTCAGGACCATTAACCAACACTATTTTATCAGTTGATGAAAATGATGTTGTTGCTAAAACAATTGCCGTATATCCTACAGTAAATAATGGAAATGTTACTATCAGTGCCGATAAATCGTATGGAAAAACAACTTTAGAGTTATTTGACATTACGGGTAAAATCGTTTACACTAACACAATTGAATTAGATGCAAATTCTGATGAAGTTAATTTTGGCACTTTAAGTGCTGGAAATTACATCTTGAAAATGTCAGGAGCTGATTTTAAAACAACAAAACGTTTAATCATTCAATAACATTTTGTAAATATATTTAAAAAGGGTCTGTTACACACAGACCCTTTTTTTATGAGAATATCACAATCCTGCACATATTAATTTATCTTTGTCTTAAATTCCCATACAAAATAAGTGTGCTAAAAAAAATAACATTACTACTTCTATTCTCTTTTTTTCAACTAAAAGGAAGTGCTCAAATTAAAAGCACGACTATTATTGAAAAAGCAATTCTTTCTAAAAAATTAAATTTTCCAAATAATTTTCAACTCACAACCTACAACAAACTTATTATAACTGCCAATCCAGACTTTGTCGAAGGCAATATTGATTCGATATTTGTAATGAAAAAAGGGAAGAAAGTCTTTAAGGAAATTGATTCTTCCGATTGTGAATTCAAAAAAATAATTAGCAAACAACATTTATATCAAACGGAAAAAATATCGGTAATTACCCAAAGTAATTTAGAAACAAAAGAAGAAATTCTTTCGACAAAAATGGCAGGTTTCAAAGAACCTATCTATGAATATTTCTCAGTTCAATTACAACCATTTTCGATGTACGACAAGAAATTAATATTGGTCGAAAATGAATATACCAACCCAATTTCTATAAACGGATTAAATATCTACACTTATCAGTGGTTAGAAACTATTGAGAGAAATAACAGAAAAATTCATGTAATTCAATTTAAACCCAAACGAATTTCCAAAACAGATAAACTAGAAGGAAAGTTATATATAGACGCGCAAAAATTCAGTATCGCCAGTGCCGAATATAAAATTCGTGGAAAAATAAACATTACCTCTTCCCATTTTTTTGATTTTAATGAAAAACTAAACAATTGGTTTCCTAAAAAATCTACGCTCACCATAAAAAAAGGGAATAGTAAATATCCGATAAAGATTTTAGGAGAAACCATCACTTTTGACGGATCAGATTCTAACCTCAACCCGCTAGGCAAAAAATATGCTTCCGACTTTTTAGAAATCAAATCGGAAAACCAATACTCACAAATAACATTTGGCATTAACGGCCCGATAAAAAAGAAGCACATCGCCATTTCTATCTCTGAAAAAGCCATCAACCGAAAAGAAGAACTTTGGTATACTTATTTTAACGACTCTACCGACGTGAGAAGTAAAGCCACATATGTTTCTTTAGACAGTTTAATTGAAAGTAGAAAAATTGAAAACAAACTCAAAATTGGTCGAAAAATCATCAAAGGATATTATCCTTTAGGTTTTTTTGATTTTGATTTACGTTATTTAATTCGCTATAATAATTACGAAGGTTTCCGCATGGGCTTGGGTGGGGTTACCAATGAAAAATTTTCAAAATTCTTCAAAGTGGAAGGTTATATGGTTTATGGCACCAAAGATGGCGCCTTTAAAGGACACCTTTCAAATGCCTTTAGGGTGAATAAAACCAGCGAAACTTGGCTCGGACTATCCTATAAAGATGATGTTTCTGAAATTGCCAATACCGCATTTGAAATCGACAAAAAGCCATTCAAAATATACGACCCAAGACCTTTAAACTTAAGTACGTTTTACAATCACGAAACTTGGAAAGGTTTTTTGGAAACTAAAATCATTCCTAAAACCGAAGCGGCATTACAAGTAACGCAAAGCTTTATAGAGCCTAAATTTGACTACGAATACATTATAAACAACCATCCATCAACCGATTTTAAAATAACAGCAGTAACCACTTCAATACAATGGAATCCGTTTAGCAAATTCATGCAAACTCCAAATGGAATACTGGAAACCGATAAAAACTATCCCAAATTTACTTTTCAAGTTTCTAAGTCGATTCCGGGATTGTGGCACAATAGTTATGATTTTGGCAAGTTAGATTTTAGAGTAGATTTGCAAAAAAAATTCAACTCCAATCATAAAATCTTATTTCTATTTGAAAGCGGCTATGCCTTTGGAAACACTCCGCTGACTCATTTATACAACCATTCTCCCAACAATTTAACCAAGGATAAAATCATTCAACGAGTTACATTTGCGGCAAAAGACAGTTTTGAAACCATGTATTTTAATGAGTTTTTCTCCGACAAATATTTGTATTTACACATGAAACATCAATTTCCAAAATTGGAAATTAGCCGACAAATAAAACCTGTTTTGTCATTAGTTTCACGTTACGGAATTGGAGAATTAGAACACAAAGAACGTCACAAAGGCCTTGAATTTAAGACCTTAGAACATGGTTTTTACGAATCAGGATTCGAAATGAATCAGATATTTAAAGGAATTGGTTTTACCGCTTTTTACCGCTATGGCCCTAACCAATTACCTTCTTTTGAAGACAACATCGCTTTAAAACTAAGTATTCAAATTAATCTAGGGTTTAATAATTAAAACCGAAGGCAAGTTACTCAACCATAAATTATTGGTCTCCACCAATTTTTTCCAACTGTCTAAACTTACCAACATTAGGTCTTGTTTCACTAAAAACGATTGATTTACCTGGTTTTCATTTACAAAAATGATATTGTCTGGATAATTTTTATCAAGCGCTTCCATTGCATTTTTAATTAGAAAATTTCCTTCTATTTGGTGTTTTACATCTACTACATTTACTCTTGAGTTGTTGTTATACACAAATTTCTGAATATAATCTACCAAAAAAGCATCTTCAGAATTAAAAAAAGGCACAAAAATCTTATCGATGGATTGCAATTCATTATCGACTAGAATACCAAGTGGCGTTTTGTTTTTAGCAATTATTTGGCGGGTTCTTTCATCGAAAATAGAATTGGAAAACAAACCTTCTTTCCCTGTTAATTTATCCAACAAACGATCTGGATTAATAATTCGAGTGGTAAAGCCTAATACTTTCCCTAAGATGGTTCCTTCAAAAATTGATTTTCCTAAACCAACCAATAGCAAATCATAATCGCCTTGTTTGGCAATTTCAGCAATATCATTTTCGATATCAGTAGTCGCTTTAAAAATGGTCTTAATTTCGATATTTAGTAACTTCGATTTTTCTAGAATAGGTTCAAAAGTTTCTTTCTCGTATTCTTCAATATTAAAACCATGCATTTCATCACTAACAGACAAATGCATTGCCGTTAATGCAGCATTGTCTTTTTGCTTTTTTATCAAAGCATTCGCAACATTCAATAGTGATTTTCCTTTTTCGTAGTTGCCAAATGAAACAAGAATTTTAAATTTATTATCGGCTTCTTCAATTTCAGGAACCATTGCATCTTTTGACTTAAATATAAAATTAATTAAATCTAAAGCAGGACCTGTCATAAAAGTAGTCACCAAGGCCATTATCACCATCATAGTAAAAATTTCTGAAGTCAAAACGCCCAAATCATATCCAATATTCAAAACAACCAATTCCATCAATCCGCGCGTATTCATTAACGCCCCGATCGTTAAACTATCCTTCCAATTTTGACCTACAAACTTTGCAGCAAGCGCACTTCCTACAAATTTTCCAACCACCGCAACCAGAATAATAAAACCAGTAACTTTCCATAAATACGGATCGTTAATCAAACCAATTTGAGTACGCAATCCCGTAAAAACGAAGAATAACGGAAGCAACAGAATTAAAGCAACATCTTCAACTTTGTCAATAAAAATATTTCTGAATTTAGCAATATCTGGCATTATAGCACCGGTCATAAATGCTCCAAATAAAGCATGAATTCCAATCACTTCCGTACAATAAGAAGAAATGATTAAGGTTAGAAAGAAAATAGCAACTACCGGTTTACTTAAATTGTCATTATTTGAGTACAAATCCCCTACTCTTTTTAAGAAAGGTTTGACCAAAAACAACATCATGATGACATATAAAATAGCCAATCCAATAACATAAAGCGCACTCACAAACGAACCTGCTTTTACAATTGCAATAACGGCCGCTAGCAAACACCAAGCAGTAATATCATCGGCAGCAGCACAGGTAATAACAATTGTCCCTAATTTTGTTTTGTGCATCCCTCGTTCTTGAACAATTCTCGCCAAAACAGGAAATGCCGTAATACTCATCGCAATTCCCATGAACAAACTAAACGACAAGAACTCTACCCCAACAGGAGCAAATTTATAATAAACATAATACGCTAATGTCATCCCTAAAGCAAACGGAATCACAATACTGGCGTGACTTATAATTACTGCATCATTGGCTTTGTTTTTGAGCACTTTTAAGTCCAATTCCATTCCAATCACAAACATGAAAAGGATCAGACCCATCTGACTTAAAAACTGAAGATTTCCAAGCGAGGCCGTTGGAAATAAAACTTGTGAAAATTCCGGAAAATACATTCCAACCACAGATGGTCCTAAAAAAATACCGGCTATAATCTCTCCAATCACCGAAGGTTGTCCAATTTTTTTAAACATCCATCCAAAAAAACGCGCAATAACAATAATGGTAATAATTTGTGCTAATAAAATTGCCAAAGGATGCTCTAAATTATGACCAAGTGCCGCTAAAAATTCATTCCAATGAGTATTTTTAGTGTTTGGAGCAATTATTTTTCGCCCCATTTCTAATCCTTTTCCTTCCCCTACTATCCAATACATTAAAGCTGTAAATGCGCCAGTTACGGCAAAATAGAAAATGGCATTTTTAAGTTTTTTCATAGTTGAAGACACAAAATTCAAACACAAAGATGACAAATTAACCAATCAAATAAAAACAGAAATCATAGATTTATTTAAAATTTAAAAGTTTGTTATTATTCATTTTACTTTTAAGGGTTTTATTTACCTTTGTGAGTACTTAAATATCTATGAGAAAATTACTGAGTATTGGTTTTTGGGAGTTTATTGCCCGAGTAATATTAAGAAATAGAATTGCTATCCTAGCAATTGTAGTATTAATAACTGTATTTTTTGCTTTTCAGTGGAAAAATATTGTCTTTACTCAAACCGAAGCCAATCTTATCCCTGCCGATGATAAAGTAAATGTCGATTACAACAATTTCTTGAGCAAATTTGGCGAGGAGGGAAATCTTATTGTAATTGCAACTCAAGACAAGAAATTATTTACCCCAAAAGTATTCAAAGCTTGGAGTGACATGATGACCAACATCGATTCGCACAAAGAAGTAGATTTGGTTATTTCGGTAGACAACCTAAAAGTCTTAGCCAAAAGTGATTCGTTGCAACG
Source organism: Flavobacterium amnicola (assembly GCF_004122165.1). Taxonomy (GTDB): domain Bacteria; phylum Bacteroidota; class Bacteroidia; order Flavobacteriales; family Flavobacteriaceae; genus Flavobacterium; species Flavobacterium amnicola. Next base: position 1,098,913 of record NZ_SBKO01000001.1, on the reverse strand, counting down.
ATTTGTTCTTAAAAATTTAGTCGACAAATCCCAAACACAGAAGCAAGCCTATTTAACGCAAATAAAATCCGATTTATTGAACAACCTTCCCTTTTACGAAGGATTATTATTCAACAAAAAAACGGGAGCCATTCGTTCGGCACTGTACTTAGATAAAAAAATCGTCAACACTAAAGCTAGAAAAGACTACGTTTTAAATTCTTTAATTCCAGAAATCGAAAAATTTGAAAGCAAAACCGGAATCGATTTACACGCTTCTGGAATGCCCTACATCAGAACCTTAAATGCCAAAACCATTATAGACGAAATTGGCTTATTTATTGGGGCTGCATTATTAATTACCGGATTGTTATTCTTTTTCTTTTTCCGTTCTTTTAGAGCCACGTTGATCTCTTTGATTATTGTGATCATCGGGGTAATGTGGTCATTCGGATTGTTGGGACTATTAGGTTATGAAATCACGGTTTTAACGGCTTTAGTTCCGACTTTAGTGATTGTAATCGGAATTCCGAATTGTATTTTCTTAATCAACAAATACCATCAGGAATACGCCAAGCACGCCAACAAAGCCAAGGCCTTACAACGGGTAATCACCAAAACCGGAACGGCAACCTTAATGACTAACTTGACCACTGCTTTAGGGTTTGCTACATTCATTGCCACCAACAATGTTTTATTAACCGAGTTTGGCGTAGTCACTTCAGTAATGATTCTGCTATTGTACATCTTGTGCATGCTGATTCTTCCAGTGTTTTTTAGCTATATTCCAGCGCCGATTCCGCGTCACTTAGGACATTTAGAACGCGAATATTTGACATCGTTTTTCAAATGGATTGTAAATACCGTAAAATTCAATCGTGTCGGGGTTTATATTGTGGCGATTTGCATGTTGATCATTGGGCTGATAGGCATTCATAAAATGCGTATTTCGGGAAGTATCCTGGAAGACATGCCAAAGAAAACGGCGTTTTTTGATGATATTCGCTTTTTTGAAAAAGAATTTAGCGGTGTAATGCCTCTAGAAATCATGATTGACACCAAGCGCAAAAAAGGGGTGATGAAATTAAGCACCTTAAAACGCATGGAAGAACTGGAAGAAACCATACTCGAAATTCCAGAATTATCGAAGCCATTATCAGTCGTGAACTTGGTAAAATACTCGAAACAAGCCTATTACAATAACAATCCAGATTTTTACGAACTGCCAACGGCTCAAGAACAATCTTTTATTTTGTCGTATGCTAAAAATGCTACGCAAAATTCGAAAGACAACTTGATGAAAAGTTATGTGGATGATACGGGTCAGTTTGCCCGAATTACTACTTTTATCAAAGATGAAAATGGCGAAAAAATGGAAGCCATCGAAGCTCAAATCAGAGCCAAAGCCGATAAAGTGTTCCCGCCATCTCGCTATGAAGTCATTATCACTGGTAAACCTTCAGTGTTTCAAAAAGGAACCAAATATTTATTAGACAACTTACTTTCGTCATTATTAATGGCCTTTGCTTTAACTGCGGGATTAGTTGCAATTATGTTCCGTTCGTTCAAAATGGTATTGGTATCCATTATTCCTAATTTACTTCCACTTTTAATGACCGCCGGACTAATGGGCTTTTTAAATATACCGCTAAAACCATCTACAATTTTGGTATTCGGAATCGCTTTCGGAATGTCGGTCGATGATACCTTACGTTTCTTGGCGCAATACCGACTGGAATTGTCCCGTAACGATTGGAGAATCAAAAAATCGGTTTTTGCCACTTTCGACGATGCCGGAATTAGTATGTTCTATACTTCCATCGTATTATTCTTCGGATTCTCGGTATTCATGCTCTCAAGTTTTGGAGGTACTGTGGCATTGGGAGGATTGGTGGCTTTGACCTTATTTTTCGGAATGTTATCCAATTTGGTGTTATTGCCCGCTTTGGTATTATCACTCAACCGCTCTATTGCCAACGAGCAAGAATTTATCGCGCCTAAGATTGATATTCTAGAACCAAGCGATGAGGAAGTGGATGCATTTGAGAAGAAGTAGTTTTTCAGTTAATTTTCTAAAACATTATCACTTTGAAAGCAATCGAAAAGTGACAAATTAATCCTTCTTATCAAACTTTCTCTTTTCATCCAAATACTTTATATTTGCACATTATAGTAAAAAGTATTTTTTAGAATTCAGTCATCTGATTTCTATTTTAAAAATTCAAAATTCAAAATGAAACATACAAAAGTTAAAGACTTACTAAACAGCACGAAAACAATACACGAAGTAACCGCAAAAGGATGGGTAAGAACTTTTAGAAACAATCAATTTATCGCGTTGAACGATGGTTCAACCATTCACAATATTCAGTGTGTTGTCGATTTTGAAAACACACCGGAAACGACTTTAAAAAGAATTACTACTGGGGCGGCAATTTCCGTAACGGGCGAATTAGCAGAAAGCCAAGGTGCTGGACAGAAATACGAAATTCAGGTTAAAAAATTAGAGATTTTGGGTGATTCGGATGCGGAGAAATTTCCAATGCAACCTAAAAAACACTCTTTAGAATTTTTACGTGAAAATGCGCATTTACGTGTGCGTACGAATGCTTTCGGAGCGATTATGCGTGTGCGTTCGGCATTATCATTTGCGGTTCATCAGTATTTCCAACAAAAAGGATTTGTGTATGTGAACACACCAATCATTACCGGTTCTGATGCCGAAGGTGCTGGTGAAATGTTTCAAGTAAGTGCTTTGCCATTTGACAATACGCCAAGAACAGAAGAAGGAAAAGTAAACTACAAAGAAGATTTCTTCGGAAAACAAACCAATTTAACCGTTTCAGGTCAGTTGGAAGCCGAAACCTATGCGATGGCATTGGGTCAAGTATATACGTTCGGACCGACATTCCGTGCCGAAAATTCTAACACGTCTCGTCACCTAGCGGAGTTTTGGATGATTGAACCGGAAGTAGCGTTCAATGATTTGGCTGCGAATATGGATTTGGCCGAAGATTTCATTAAATATGTGGTGAAATATGCGGTGGACAACTGTGCCGATGATTTAAAATTCTTAGAAGGTCGTTTGACGGAAGAAGAAAAACAAAAGCCACAAGCGGAACGTAGCGAAATGGCCTTGTTAGAAAAATTACAGTTCGTATTAGAAAACAACTTCAAACGTGTTTCTTATACTGAAGCGGTAGATATTTTAAGAGATTCTACTCCGAATAAAAAGAAAAAATTCCAATATTTAATCGAAGAATGGGGTGCTGATTTACAAAGTGAGCACGAGCGTTTCTTAGTGGAAAAACACTTCAAATGTCCGGTAATCTTATTTGACTATCCAGCGAAAATAAAAGCGTTCTACATGCGTTTGAATGACAATACCGAACCTGGAAAAGAAACTGTACGTGCTATGGATATCTTATTCCCTGGAATTGGAGAGATTGTAGGAGGTTCACAAAGAGAAGAGCGTTTAGACGTTTTAATTGAAAAAATGAAAGCCTTAGGCATTGACGAAGAAGAATTATGGTGGTATTTAGATACTAGAAGATTTGGAAGTGCTGTACACTCTGGTTTCGGATTAGGTTTCGAAAGATTGGTATTATTTGTAACGGGTATGACCAACATCCGTGACGTAATTCCATTCCCAAGAACGCCAATGAATGCTGAATTTTAATAAATAGTGGATTCGTGGATTTGGTTATTCGTCTATTCGGAAATTCAAATCCACAAATAAACACATAATCAAAAATGTTAAAACAAAACTTACAATTCAAATTATCGCAAAAACTTTCACCTCAGCAAATCCAGTTGATGAAGTTGATTCAATTGCCTACACAGGCTTTTGAACAACGTTTGATGGAAGAAATGAACGAGAATCCAGCGTTAGAAGGCGGGACCGTAGAAGACGAAGAGAAGTTTGAAAAAGATGAGTTTGACAACAATGAAGATGACTACAACAACGAAGATTATGACAACGAAGATTATAGCTCCGATGACATCAACATTGACGAATATATAAGCAGCGACGACACTCCCGATTATAAAACACAAACCAGCAATTATAGCGATGATGACGAAGACCGCGAAACGCCTTTTGCGGCACCCGTAAGTTTTCATCAGGACTTAATCAATCAGTTGAATACTTTTATTTTGACGGATGACCAACGTGATATTGCCGAATTTTTAGTCGGAAGTATTGACGACATGGGCTATATCCGCAGAAGTATTCAAGATATTGTAGATGACATGGCTTTTACACAAGGGATTTATACCGATGAAAAAACGGTGGAAAAAATCCTGCATATCGTTCACGAATTAGAACCTTCTGGTGTGGGAGCTCGCGATTTACAAGAGTGTTTATTATTACAGCTGAAACACAAAACACCAACCGAATCGGTGGAGTTATCGATAAAAATCATCGAAGATCAATTTGATGCTTTTACCAAAAAACATTACGAAAAACTATTGCAAAAATTTAATGTGACCAAAGAGCAACTTAAAAAAGCAATAGAAGAAATTGAGAAACTGAATCCGAAACCAGGTGGCTCTTTTACAGGCGCCAATAAAGTGACGGAACATGTTGTACCCGATTTCGCCATTCGTATTATAGACGACGAATTAGAATTGACCTTAAACGGTCGTAATGCACCCGAACTTCACGTGTCGAAAGACTATCAAGACATGATGAAGACCTACAAAGATTCGAAAGACAAATCGAATGCTCAACGTGATGCGGTGCAATTCATCAAACAAAAATTAGATTCGGCCAAATGGTTTATCGACGCGATAAAACAACGTCAGGAAACACTTTATGTGACCATGAACGCCATTATGCATTTTCAACAAGAATACTTCCTTGATGGAGACGAAACCAAGCTAAAACCAATGATCTTAAAAGACATTGCCGACATGATTGGTTTGGATATTTCTACGGTTTCTCGCGTAGCCAACAGCAAGTATGTTGACACGCCTTACGGTACCAAATTATTGAAAGAATTTTTCTCGGAAGCCATGGTAAACGATCAAGGCGAAGAAGTGTCTACCATCGAAATCAAAAAAATACTAGAGCAAGTCATTGCCGAAGAAGACAAAAGCAAACCTTTGCCAGACGATCAACTAGCAGACCTGTTAAAGGAACGCGGCTACCCAATTGCGCGCAGAACGGTGGCCAAATATCGCGAACAATTAGACATTCCGGTGGCCCGAATGCGTAAAAAAATGTAATCTTGAAAAAGATACTTCCTTTTTTTTCCTACGTCTTCCATCCTATTTTTATATCGGTGTTTGCCGTAGTGTTTTTCTTTTTCACTACAACCGGATATTTCAACTATGAAACCGTCTATTTGTACATCATACAAACCCTAATCATTACGGTTTTTATACCCTTAGCCATTTTTTATCTGTTGGTGACCTTAAACAAAATAGATTCGATTATGGTGCCCGATGTCACCCAACGAAAATTTCCATTAATCATTCAAACAGCACTTTTTGGCACCTTACTTTATAAAAGTTTTACACTTGACGTTAGTCCCGAACTGTATTATTTTTTCCTCGGCAGTATGATAAGTAGTACAATTGCTTTAGTCTTGGTTTTTTTCAAAAAGAAAGCGAGTTTGCATATGTTGGGAATGGCTTCGCTAACGGTTTTTTGTATCGGTTGCTTGATGCACTTCGGAATTAAAAATGTTTATTTCGTCAGTAGCCTTTTCCTTTGTAACGGATTAGTGGCTTCCTCCCGATTTGAAATGAAAGCCCACACTTTAACCGAATTAACGTTAGGCTATATCATCGGATTGATTCCGCAGTTAGTGCTTTTGTTTTTTTGGTTGTAGGAAAAGGGTTATTCCAAATAAATAAATTTTTTAGATTTATTCAGCATTACTTCTATAGAGTCTTTAAAAACACGCTTAATTACCAATCCTTCAATGTCTTGATTCTTTCTTACTTTTAGTAGTTTATTATCAATTTTAACTAAAATAAGTTCCTCTGTTTTTTGTTGTGATTTTATATATCCATAATAATAAACTTTCGGCCAAACCATCAAAGGTTTATTCATCAAAGGTTTTGGAGTATTTATCACTTTAGCCCGAGGAACAATACTTTTTATTACAACTGGACTACTTTTTACTTCTAAAACTTTGCTTAAGAAAGGATCTCTAGGTAATTTTTCAAGAGAAAAATTCTCTTTTTCAATTCTCTTTATATTAAAACTTTGACTACCATTATTGCTCTCATTAATTCTATTTTCAGGAGGAAAGAATCGATTTAAACTTTTATATGCAACCGTTCCCCAAAGCCCCAACACTAAGAGAATAAGAATAATATTTAATCTTTTCTTTGGCATAATTAGTTAATCGTAAATTTAAAAGCAGTACTGTATGTACTTACATTAGAAGCCGCATCTACTGCTTTTACTCTCCAATAATAATCTCCTGCATTGGCAAATGATTGTTGAATCATGGTAGTTGCACTAGTCGAAGTTTGTAAAATCGTCGCAAATGTAGTTGTATTTGAAAATTCTATTGTATAGTTAATTTGCGACTGAATGGTCCCGGCATCTGAAGGCATTGTCCAAGTAAATGCTATAGGTTGATTTACGGTTTGTGTCGAATTATTAGCAGGTAAACTATTTTGTGGTTGATTTGGATTTACTCGGTCAATAAAGAAATTTCTATTTGAGAACACCGATTGACTTGTAGCATTAACTGCTTTTATTTTCCATAGGTACTCTGCATCTTGAGCAAGATTAGCATTATTTAAAGTTACTGATGTACTTGTAATGTTTGACTGCTGAAGAATTATAGTTTGCCCTGCAGTTACATTAACCAATTCTAACTCGTAATAATCTGCAGGAATTAAGTCCTGCCAAGTACAGATTAGACTTGTACTATTTGTATATAATCCGCTAATTGGATTTGAAAGGACTACTTGCTGATTGGTCAAATCATTCGATTGAACAACTGTAAAACCAACTGGAAACGAATAGACAGATTGATACCCAGCATTTTCCCCTCTTACTCTCCATTTATATGTACCCGGTAAAAAAGGATGTGTCAAACTTACTTTATTACCTACCAGGGAATCTAAAACAACTGCTAAGTTTTCATTAAAAACTTGCACTCTATAATTAGTGGCGCCTTTAATAATATTCCATTGAAAATTAACAACATTACTTGAAATCGTATCTTTTTCAATCGGCGATACCGTTTGAATAGTATCGTTTGTAATGTCTTCTTCTAATATATCTTCACATGAAAATAGTATCATTGTAGTTGCCAAAAGGATTATTTTGCTTATTGTCTTCATATCTTTATTATTTTTTAGAGTAACTATAGTGCTAAATGAAATTTATTTCATTTCATAATTCTGAAATATCATTTTGAGGTGCAATGCCTCGGGTTTATTATTTTTTTTGATGGTATAAAAGTTAACACTTGCCAGTCGAGACCATTCAAATTTTTGTTCAAAAGCATAACTGGTTTGCAACAACTGATTTACATTACCTGTGACATCTATTTGATTCGTACTAATTACATAATTTCCATCATCTGCGATATGAATCGGTTGCAAATCACTTATAGATACATTCGCATTTTTGGTTGCAAAATTCACAATTTGTTGTTGCACTTCTTGGGATTGCATTCCTTCTTTCCCTATTAATTTATCTAGTGCTGCTACTTCTTCAATTAATTTGTCCGAATTCTTTGCTTTATTAGCCAATTGATTCACTTGGTTGTTCAACTCCCTGTTTTCTTTCATTACTTGAAATAAAGTACTAAAAGAGCGCTTGTAGGCCGTTATAGAAAGCATAACAAACACTATCAAAAGTGCCATAAATTTTTGCTTATAAGTATATTGCTCAAACATTGGTAATCGTTATTTTAATTTCAAATAATGTAGCGTTATTTTTATCTTTCTTTAGACTAACAATTTCAAAATTTCTAACCCAATTGTTTTCTTTTACACTCTTTAGCCATTGGTTTAAATCATCTTCATTATACGTACTCCCTTTTACGCGAATGGTATTTGATTCAAAATTGATTTTCTTTTCTGCTTTTATTTCTTTTCCAGCAGGAAAAACATGTAATTCGCTTAATGCTATTGTATTGGGTACACTTCTACTAATTTCATAGACATAGAAAGACAGGTATTTGTTTGAGAATGTCCCAGATTGATTAATAATATTCAGCTTCTCTTGTTTTTGTTTTTCAAGATTCAATATCTTTTGATAAGACTGATTGGAATAAGTATTTTGCAAATTCAATTCATTATTTTCAGAACCATAAAATTGAATTAAACCATAACTGAAAAGTAATGAAGTAAAAAAAGCAACTAACATAAAAATTCCAAAGTAGTTGAATGCTTTCTTGTATATTACTTCTTCAAGCGTTAGGTTGCTGTTTTGCGTTTTTTCTACATTTTTAGAGGTAATAAAAAAATGAACTAATGCTCCATATAAAGGAAGTTCATAATTATAAATGACATCACTGCCGATAGTGTATTTTTTTGGAACCGGAGAAGTTTCTTTTTTAGTAAAACTTACCAATGCATCTTCTTCGAATTCCAACTCTAGATCACCCGAAAGAATGGTATTTTCTTGTATAGACTTATACAGCAATGAGGAGAGAAATGAACCCACATAAACATCAACTAACTGTAGATTATGACTCTTAAAAGTGGAGGTAATTTCATCGATTACGTTTTTACGGCAAAAGCTAATAAAACTACTATTCTCGGTTTTGTAACTCGTGAAATAGATCGAATTGTAATCTATGTTTTTTTGCCAGTTAATATCGGCTTCCTCATTAAAATTAATTTGTTTATTCAGCACCCCTTTACCATCAACAACAAGCAAAACAGGCAATTTTGAATCTATTTTAGATTGGAGCTCTTCAATATTTTTAAACGTACGTTTAGCTAGAATAGAAATTGCATTGGCTCTTTTTTTAATAGTAAGCACATGATAGGTTTCATCATTGTCTTTTCTGATGACTCCTACAACATTGATGTTGTTAATTTTGATTATTTTAGATAAATAGGCAATCATTAATAAACCACTGTTGGTTTTATGAAAATATGTAGTTTAGAAGTTGATCTTCCTTTTATTCTGTTACTAAAGAACCATTTTAAAACGGGAATTCTAGACAACAAAGGAGTTCCGGTTCCTGCATCTTCTCGTTTCAATTCATCCAATCCACCCAATAATATCATTTCACCATTTTTAACACGAACTAATGATTCAAATTTTTGAGTGGCTTTTCCCGGAGGAGCGGTTTCTCCTGCTCTACCTAGGAAAGAACTTTTTTCAACCGTAATGGTTAAGGTTACATTTTCATCGGTTGACACAAAAGGTTTTATGTTTACTGATAAATTTGCATCGGTTGGTACCCATCGACCCGATTGTAAAATATTGTTCCCGATACTATTATTACTTAAAATTTGATTGTTTTGTTCAAAATAATAACTACTTTCTCCAATTGAAAGTTTGGCATCATGTCCGCTAATGGTGGCTATTTTAGGAGTCGATTCAACCTTTAATATCGAATTATCTTCCAATAACTTTAAATTCATATAAAAATTCTCGGTTACCTTTCCTAATTTGAAAATTCCAAAACCGTTAAACGCATTGATCAAACTATTAATGGAGGTTGAATTTACATCAACTCCGTTGGCTGTTGTATTTGGGAATAGTACACCGTTTAAGTCTTGTTGTTTTAACTTGTCAAGTCCGGCTTTCATTCCGGCTTGTACGCTATGCCCTTTGTTGTATTGTGCAATAATTACTTCTATTTGCACCATCGGAACCACCTTGTCAATTTGTTTGATATAAACTTTCAATTCTTCCAATGCGGTTCTAGAGCCCGAAACAATTAATCCATTAAGTTCAACAAATTCTTTTATTTCCAGTTTCTCTGTAAATACTTTTGGCAATGATTGTTGTACGGTTTCTATGGAACGATTTTCCAACTGAATCATCTCGGTAACTCGCAAACTCTCTGTAGCTTGCTCACCAATTAAATACAAATTATCCTGCTTGCGATACGTATATTTTTTTCCCTTAAAAATGTTATCCAACAACTGATCGAAAGTTAAACTTTCGGCCGAAAGCGTTGTTTTTTCATTTTCGGGTTTGTTGTACATGAAATAATTAATGTGCAATTTTTCGGCAGCTTCCGTTAGTAATTCGGAAGCATCGGCAACATTTGCTTTTACCGATAAAAAACCTGATTTATCCAATTCCACTTCATAAAAGCCAGGTTCATCATTTCGAACTTTACCTTTCTTCGGTCTTGAACTATTATTACTTGAAGTTGCGTTAGCAATAGTAACTTCATTGTTTTTCTCTAAATAATAAAATCCGTTTTCGTCTTTCGTCGCTACTAAATCATTCGATTTTGCCATCATTTCAATCACTTGATCAAATGGACGGTTTAAAATGTAAGAAGATACTTTTAATCCTTTTACATTGGGCGCTAAAATTACATTTTTAGAGGATTTATCAATAATTGCTTTTGCTACTGCTGGCAAGGAGTCGTTTTCTAATTTTACAGATAAGAAATCATTTTGAACATTATAAGTAACGTCAATCACTTTTGGAAGTTTCTTTTCTACGATAATTACTTCTTTACGCTTTTTGAATACAATAATGTTATTCATAAACGTTACTTCCAAATCATATTTTTGTACCAAATGCAAGAAAACATCTTTGACTGTTACATCAAAAAAATTATTTACGATTGCTTGATCCAACGCATTATCCACATCAATATTTAATTGGTGTTCTTCTGCAATAGAAGCAATAAAATCGTGTAGCGAAAGACCCGAAACATCTATTTTCAATACCTCATTTATTCCTTTTTTTTGTTTTGCCAATTCGTCAAATTTGGCACTCAACATATTGATATCTTGTTGAGCCGCCACAAGATTGGTAAATAATAATCCTAAAAGTAAGTAGGTGATTTTTTTAAACATGATTACATATTAATTAATACGGCATATATCTCGTCTAATGAAGTTTCTCCGTTAGCTAATAAATCAAATGCTTTATCGGCTAAGGATTGGTGTTCTTTATCATTAGAATATATTTTGGAAACGGTATTGTGTTTTATTTGTTCGGAAATAGTATTGTTGATGTTAATTACTTCATATAGCGCTGTTCTTCCGTTATACCCGGTGTGATAACATTGGTTACAACCAACTGCTTTATAGTAATTTTTTATTTCATAAGGCATTGTATAATTGGAAGGAAAATCATCTGTATCACAAGCTACTTCTGTTTTACATTGTGGACATAATTTTCGAACCAAACGTTGTGCTAATGATAGATTCAACGTTTCGGCAATTAAATAGGAAGGCACGCCCATATCAATTAATCTCGAAATGGTTCCAACCGCCGAGTTAGTGTGAATGGTTGACAACACCAAATGCCCAGTTAACGAAGCTCGAATAGCCATTAAAGCCGTTTCCGAATCACGAATTTCTCCCAACATAATCACATCGGGGTCTTGACGTAAAAACGATTTTAAAGCCGAGGCAAACGTTAATCCGATATCTTCTTTCAATTGTACTTGATTGATTCCTTTTAAGGTGTATTCGATAGGATCTTCAACCGTTACAATATTTCTTTTGGTGTCGTTTAATAATTTTAAAGTGGCATATAATGTGGTCGTTTTACCCGAACCTGTTGGTCCACTAATTAAAATGATTCCGTTTGGTTTTTTTACCGCTTCCAAGTATTTTTCTAATTCTTCTTCTTGAAAACCAAGCGCGGTTAAATCGATATTCGAAGCATCTTGTCCTAACAAACGCATTACGATTTTCTCACCATACAAAGTTGGCAAAATCGAAACCCTGATATCAAACGTTTCGTTTGTAATACGACCATCTTGTGGCAAACGTTTTTCGGTAATATTTAATTTGGCTTTAATCTTTACTTTATTCACCAATTCAAGATAATTGTCTCTTTCGATTTTGTAACGCTCCATTAACTGGCCGTCAATTCTGAATCGGATTCGTGCCGATTTCTCATACACTTCAAAGTGAATATCACTGCATTTTAGTGACTTTGCTTCGTTTAGTAAGTCTTCTAAAAAATCACTTTTATCGACGGAAAAGGATTTGCTGGTTTGAAATTGCCTTTCCTTTCGGTAGTAAATCGATAATGCTTTTTCAATTGCAGTAGCATTTGTGGTAGAAAATGAAATATTTTTACCCAGCAATAATTCTAATTCCTCTGCAATTTCACTTTGGTTTTTTGTATCCTCCACAAATAATTCCAAATCATTATTCGAACTGCTTTTAGGCACTACGCGGTAATGGTTGGCCAAATCACTAGAAATGGCATGTTGCAAATCGGAAGTAATTACAATTTCAGCCATTATAGTATTGTGAATTTATAATTTGTAACCGATAATGCATCTACTAACACCACGATACACAGTAATAATGATGAAAATCCAGCTAAAGGAACCGTGGTATGATTGCTGTGTTTTTTTACTAGTAACTGCATTAACAATGCAAATAACATAGAAGTAATAAAGAAAACAGCATATTGTTTCACATCGAAAAAGAGCGTAATAGCTAAGTAAAAAAATACATCTCCCAATCCAAAATAATGTTCTAACGGATTTAAAAAAGCTTTAGCTTTTAGACTCATGTAAAGCACCAAAGAAGAGAATACTATCGCGAAGAATGCCATATTTATTAAAATAGCTTTGTAAACAACAAGACCATTAACCATAAACATCCCTATAGCAAAAACCAGCATAGGAAGTACTACATGTATCCTTCTATACTTCCAGTCTTGCCAAAGCATGATTAGCAAACACAACACTAAACTCCCTTGTGCTACCATTTATTCTTTGGTCACTTCTGTTAACATTTTTTTATTGTCAATTTCCCAGGTATTGAAAGCACCATCGCTATCCAGATCGGAAACTGCGGTGGCTCTTGCCATAAACGAATCGTCAGAAGCTTCTACAATTTCAATTTTATAAACGGCTTGACCGCCTTCATCCACTGTTTTTTCTTGTTCGAAACCTAATTCTTCTAGGTTAGAAGAATATTTAGAGTGGCGGTAAAAATGACTTTTTTCGAGACCATACACTTGGTTCAACATGGCTTGTGCCTCAATAGCTTTGGCCTGACCAATTACTGAAGTTTGATTGGGTAAAACCATAAGTAACAAAATACCTATAATACACAAAACAATTAAAATCTCGGTTAAAGAATAAGCTTTAACCATAACTCTTTTACTTTTCTTACGTAAGTTATTCAACATAATATGGGTCTTTAATGGCTGTACCGTATGTATTTATCGCGCGCAAAAATACAAATTGTAACGAGATGAAACTGTCGTTTTACAAATTTTTACATAAAATATTTATTATAAGCCATTTAGAATCCTTTTCAGCTTTAACCGGTTAAAAAAAAATTTATATATTTATCCTAAGCTTTGCTACTTTTGAGATTGCTATTTCTTACAAAAAATGAACAAAAAGTGCCTGAAAAAGCAAAAAATGATAGTATTTTTACACCGCGAAGTTCTTATTTTATTGGCTTAACTATTGTTTTGATTACTATCCTTTTGGAAGCCTCGTGCCAAACCGCCACGGCTCAAGCACAGCCTACCGTTACGGGTTCCAAGGACAGGAAAAAGATGATGAGTTGAAGGGTGAAGGAAATTCGTTGAATTATACGTTTAGAATGCATGACCCGAGGGTGGGTAGGTTTTTTACAACAGACCCTTTAACTGCAGATTATCCTTGGTATTCCCCTTATCAGTTTGCAGGAAATAAAGTTGTACAATTTGTTGAATTAGAAGGGCTTGAAGAAGGAATAAAACTTACAGGTATAGATTTATCTACTGTTGATTTAAAAAACGACAAGAGTGTTGAAGCGGGAATTCTTAGAGGGGCGATGAATTTAGTAAAACCCACTTGGTGGTGGGAAGGAATTAAAGGAACAGCCATTCAAACATGGAATTTTAATGGAGGTAATGGTTGGGGAGGAGTTATGGAGGCAAATCAAAAAATCATGAATGATGCTTCTTATATATCTAAAATTTTTCAAGAGAAAGATTATGGAGCAATTGCTCAATTAACAGTTGAGTTTGTTGGTTCATCTGTAATGTTAAGAACAGTTTCATCTAAGCTTTTAAATGTTAATAGCGTTAGAAAGGCTACACCAATGATTCAAGAATCCGTAAAAATAATGCAAGTTATGGAAGGAGGAGAAGATTGGGGTATGGTAGCTACTAATTCGGGAGTATCATTAGGGACTGCACAAGTAGAGCGTGGTATTCTTGAAATGCATATAACAGTACCTGAAACACTAAGAAAAGGAGGTATTTTAAACAAGGTGGTTCAAACTGCTGTCGAAAGGTGGAATCCAAGGATGATTAAAGGTGTGTGGGAGAAAAATTTCAATAAAACAAATAAACCATCAACAAATTATTCTGTTTATATGGAAAAAATTAAAGCTAAAATGTCACCCGAAAAAGCGGTATTTGAGACACCAACAGGTAAAGCAGCAAAAAAAGCTGGATACACTGGGAAACCAACTATTGAAGTAAATGAAGGTAGTATAGAAGTGATTTTCACAAAACCTTAAATAAAAAATTAGATGTATTATTTTTATTCTAAATCAAATAAAAAGTTCTGTGCTTATTCTGAAAATAGTGTTTTGCTAAAAAAAATTTCAAATATTATTAATATTGAGTTAGAGCAATCATTATTTGATAATGCTTTTAATAAAATTGAAATACACCCAGAATATATATTAAAAAAAATAAAAAAATCCTTAAGTGATGAAATAATGTCATCAATCCAAGAAAGATATATTAGTGATGGAGTAATTTTCTCATTTAAAATTGTTCATTTTAAAAAAATGAAGTTGATTCTTAATGTTAGGAATGAAGTTGATAATATTATTTTTAACTTAATTCTTGTTTTGGATTTAATAGAGTTTTGTATCCATGAAAATGAATCATTCGTGATTGAAAGAAAGGAGCATGCCACACCAAATGAGATTTTGTTAAAAATGGGGTAAACCTGTCAGTAAACCTGCTAATCCTACAATCATTTTATAAAAGATTTCCTACATAAGAAACAAGTATTGTAAATGAGATAGTTGTAAAAAAAACTAAAAGATTAAGTGAGGTTATAAAATCGTACTGCTAAAAGTCTAATGATTTTGGAGCATGTTATAAACCAAGAAATCCTAACCGTGAAAAGTTAGGATTTCTTTTATTTATTATTAAGCTGCAATTTCAAATCTAAATTTTTACCGTGAAAAAAAATGTATTTTTGCTATTCAATTTCTCATATGAAAAAAACAAGTCTTATTGTCCCCTTATTTAAAAAATTTATTAGAGAAACCGAAACTGGTAAACGACTTAAAAAAAATGGCGAAAAAATTAAACCCAGTACAATAGACAATTATAAATATGTATTACAAAATTTGGTCCAGTTTTCAAGTGAAACAGGTTTTGAACTTCGCATTTGTGATGCTTCAAAACTAGATCAGCGCGAATTAAAATCAGAGAAAAATTACTGGAAAAAATTCTATCTAAAATTTACTGAATATTTATACAAAAAAGATTGTCATGATAATTATGTTGGATCGAATATCAAAGTCATTAGAGTGTTTTTCAATTATTTGAAAAACGACAAAGACTTCTTTACGGGCGATTTTCAACGTTTGTTCTACGTAAGAAAAGAAGAAATTGAGATATTTGTGCTTTCACCAGAACAACTTAAGTTTTTAATTCACGATAAAGAATTCGAACAAAATTTAACCTTAAATTTGCGACGTATCAAGGATATTTTTGTCTTTGGCTGTACAACGGGATTACGTTATTCGGATATTTTCTTACTAACGAATAAAAGTTTTGAGCAACAAGACGGCGAGTGGTATTTAAAACTAAAATCATTAAAAACAAAAACGTTTAGTTATATTAAACTCCCTACTTATGCAGTAACTATTTATCGAAAGTATCAGCCTAAAAGCGACAAAATTGCTGTTTTTGGAAAAATAAGTTTGTTTAACTTTAACAAAGCTTTGAAACAAATAGGTGAACAGGCTAATTTTACGGCGACTATTGAAGTTTCTCGTGAAAAACAGGGTAAGACACAAAAGCTTATCAAAAAGACTGATACAGCTCTAAATCGTTTTTGCGACAAAATGAGTTCTCACATGATGCGACGAACTGCTATTACGACAATGCTTATTTTAGGAATGCCAGAACATTTAGTTCGAAAAATAAGTGGGCATAGCGCAGCGAGTACTTCTTTTAACCGATATGTACATTATGCGCAAGCTTACATGGATAAAGAGATTAGTAAAGTCCATAGTAAGTTAGAGAATTATTAAAATCCAAAAGCTACAAATATTCGAATCATTGTTGGTTTAGCACTAGTTACAGTTCAAGAAATAAAACAAAGAATCCTAACTATTTTACGGTTAGGATTTCTTGGTTTATAGCACTTAGCTAATAAACAGGTTTTAGCAATTCTATTTTACTCTCGAAGCTTTGAGATATATTTAAAAAAGCTACAGTCATTTTATAATAATCTCGTTTACAGAAATGTCCTTTTAAGGAAGACGTTTTTATAAAATTATTGTAGGATTAGCAGGTGACGTTGATATACCGCGCCATAGAGTTTTCCATTATTTATATGCTTTTAAAACATTGAGAAAAATGAAAATAAAACTAAATATTAAAAATAAAAAAAGGTGTATTACATAGTTTTTTCTGATAATATTCTTTAAAATCCCTTTTTTTCTAAAATAAATATTCATAAAAAAAAGCATTAGAAAAAAGGGAGAGTAGATTATAAAGTTAAATAAAAATCTTACGGCAAAGAATTCAAAAACATTTCCCTTAATTTGATTATCTATTTCTTCTCGCAATCCAATGCTAAAAAATGATGATAAATAAACAATTATTATAATCAATATACATAATATTACATTTAATACTATATATATATTTTCTAGTTTTTTTTCCATATTATTTAATAACTTCTATACCATCAATTTTTTCAAAAACCGAATTATATGGTATTGTTCCAGGTTCAATTTTAACACCTTTTATTCCACTATATTTTTTAATAAAGTCTGTTTTTAGTGTTTCTAAATCATATAATTTTTTAAATATATTAGCTCCTTTTGTTGAGCCATGTTTTTCATCCCAACCTAAATGGTCGGAATTTAAAACACCACTTCTGTCAACATTTTTTATTGTATGATTACCTACAACCCAATCTCCATCATATCCTAATTGATATGTCATTGGTTCTTCTGGTGTATTAAAATCATATGTTTCATCAGAGGAGAGATGAACAATTGTTGACACTTCCCAGCCATCCTCTAAAAGATATGTTGCTACTCCCGCCCCATAAGCAGAACCTTCACTATGAGTAATCATTTTGAAGTTTGCACTATCTTTTGTGTATCCTGCTGTAATTTTTTCAATATTGTTTTTGGCAAAATTATATCCTTTAAGAAATCGGTCTCCACCATCTTCGTCTATACCGATTGTAGAACTTCCATTGATATAATTTGAATCAGTAACAGGACTATAATCATTGAAAAACATTTGCGCTTCTCTTTCAAATCCTTTTCCCCAATATTTTTTCCCTGGTTTACTGGAACCAAAGACATGTCTACCAAAGATATTATCTTGATAATGCCCATTTACAAATAAAATTTCTCTTCCGTCTAAATCTATTGCTTGCAAAGGAGTGTTTCCAGCAAAATGGTAAGGTGACCAATAAGGAAACTTTTTTGCTAATGGGTCAACCGCAAAGAATCTACCAATTCTTGGGTCATGCATTCTAAAACCATAATCATAACTATTTCCCTCTCCTTTTAACTCATCATCTTTTTCCTTCCCATTAAACCCATAACGGTAGGCTGTGCTTGAGCCGTGGCGGTTTGGCACGAGGCTTCCAAAAGGATAGTAATCTGAATAGTTAAGTACGTCTGCATTAAAGTACTTTAAAACATAATTCGATGTGCCTTCTAATTCAGGAATTTTCTTATCGTTTACTACTACTAAAACATTCCCCAAATGATTCGATAACTCATAACGTTTGTCTCCTACCAAAGATCTAAAGTCATTGATTTTCATAGGGCCTGTTTCGGCATAATTCCCTGTAGTGGTGTCTAAATAATTAGGCACGCCATCATTATCTATATCTGCTGTATAAGGTTCACCAAGCGTTGTTGCATTTAGAGTTCCCGGACCTCCTTCGTAGGCTGTCCATGTTTCATACCCATCGTTATCGTCATCAACGTCTAGATAATTAGGTGTCCCATCGCTATCATAATCTAATGCGTCAGTAGGGTTATGATTTCCATCTAGGTCATTTTGCTCATTACTCGAGAAAATTCCATCACCATCATCATCAGTATCTTGATAATCCGCTACTCCATCATTATCAGTATCATCAGTACTTAAATCACCATCGCCATTAATATCTTCAAAAAGATCATATACTCCGTCTAAATCGGTATCTTTTAAACATGGCCCTAAAATACGAACAACAGGACTTGAAGAAGCCATTATTACGGTGCCATTTGCATCATATGGCGGGTTACTAGTTAGTATACTGCTCGTTACATCATCAAAACTAAAAGACCTAACAATAGTTGATGTAGCAGCTACATCACCCATTTCGTAATTGAAATAACACATGTCAAACCCAACTGGAGCAACACCGTTTATTGTACCTCCTAATAAGTTAGCATCAACTGGTGTAGGCGCTGTTACAAATGGTGTAAATGTTAGAGCAGGAATATTGCTTGACACTCCATTTACAGTTATTGTACCGTTCGGTGCACCATTCAGTTTAGCATCCAATGCAATTTCCATTCCATTTGTCAAGATATCTAGTTCGCTTATTGGAGTTGGTGCAGGAATGGTTGCACTTCGTTTTGTAGTGGCACCAAGTGAAGTGGTTTTATATTGATTAATTTCAAACAATGGCGCATATCCGCTAATACTTCTATCTAATTTCAACGATAGTTGATTTGTCGTCGTAATGTTTTCAAGCGTATATTCTGATACTTTTAAATTCGAAATCGTAGAGTGTGTTTTACCTACTTTAATGTATAAATCAGCACTATAACTAATAATACTAGGGTCATCATCTATTGAAGTTAACAATGCATTGTTATAATAGAAATTAAGTTTAGTATTGTATCGTTCTACTTTTAGAGAACCCGTAGTATTAGCCAAAATAGAAGCTAACTCTTGATCAAGTGTACCTTGACGAGTGAGATACACTTTGCCTCCCGTATTGATACCAACTGATTTAAGATATTTTAAACTATATTTTATATTATTGATTACAAATCCTGCTTCTACCCAATTACTTGATGAACTAAAACTATACTCTAAAGAACCACTTTTACCAATAGGCAAAACGCCTACAGAAGTTCCTTCGATTGGTGTATTTATGCAAATACTAGGAGTATTAGCCTTTACAATTGTAATTGAATTTGCAATTGAACCTGGAAAAATATCTACACATGGATCTAGAATCTCAAAACTACTAAGATCAACAGGAGTTTCTTGAACAATTTCTTCACTTTGAGACTCATAGGACAATTGTCCAATACTATACTTTCCTAATGACACCCCAGCAAGAGGTTTGAATTTAGTATTTACCTTAAATGCTTCAATAATAGGATTATCAAGAGGTGTACCATAATCAGTACTTGTAGACCAGGTGTACTGTGTTAATGGCTCAAAATGTAATGAATAATCTACATGAACAGGTACTGGCGATGCAGTTTTAAGCTCCGATAAAACAATAACACTATGGGGAACTTGTTCATATACCTTCAAATTATTTTCCTCTATTCCTAAACGGCTACTACCAAAAATATGGTGTTCCTTAAGAGTAAGACTTTTTGAAATACCATTTCTATTAGAAGTAGTATTAAAGTTATAAACTCCTAATACATTTCCTTGGGCATCTCTACTGTATAATGTTGTATTTTCTACACTTCCCGCTCTATTAGGAGGTAAAGCAACCGTTTTGGCAATTCTATTCCCCAAACCATCGTATTTAAAAATAGACGAACTTCCGTATCCATTACTTTTTACAACACTTCTAACTTTTCCATCTACTCGCCATTCAATTTTTAATCTTTCAGACTTATCTTCAATCAATTGCCCTATTTCATCATATACATAATTATGAGAACTAAGATCATTAATATTATAATTGTAACCCAAAGCAGCAAGCTGTTGTACTTGACTTTCTAAATCATTTTCGAACAAATCACTATTGCCTGCAGCATCTTCCACTAAGCGCAATTTATTGTTTGAAGAACCTAGATAATCATAAGTCAACTTATCCATTTGTGAAATACCTCCATTTGCATCTGGAGCGGTACGAGATAGTTCTTTTAAGTTACCATTTCTATCATAAGTGTAATTTGAATCATAACTAGTATTGCTTGAAACGATACCGTTTTCATCCGGTATGATACTCACAGAAGTCATTTCTTTAATTCTGTTTAGCTGATCGTACGCATAATTATTCTTTTGAACAGGCAGTAAGGCATCTCTATTGGTTCTAATAGCCGTAGTCATTTGTTTAATATTTCCATTATACAAATCTCTAAGACTTCCGCCTACATTATTATTTCTACTAAACATTAATGGTCCATAACTTTCGTAACCATCGTCTTTATTATCAATGGCTTTATAGTCTTCTTCATAATAATTTAAAGAATATCCGTAAGCATCTTTTGTTTTAGTACTACTTTCCATAGTACCATCTTTACCTAAATCATTTTCTGGTGAAACTAAATTTTCAGTATTTACTGCTTTTAGCCAACCTTGTAATGTATAAGCATAATCTATCCCTTGAATTTTTTTATTCCCGAGTTCTACTCTAGACAATGGACCGTGAGGATAATAAATGTAATTCGCATCCTTTTCCCAAATCAATCCTTCTTTTGAGGTTTGTACATTTACAATTCTATTATCCGCATCATATTCATATTTATGAATAAATTGATCGGGTCTATTTGGCTGGAACGTAACGCTATTTACATTTCCACTAATTAAATCATAATCATACACTACTCTTTTTAAATGGAGTTCACAATCCTTTGCCACTAATTGTCCTAAACCATTATTAATGTTTGTAGGTTGACAATTAACATCACGCAAGAAGCTATAATAACTAACTTGTTCTTTCACATTTCCGTGAACATCGTAATTATAAAAAATAGCATTATCGAAAGCAAAAGGCTCGTTTGAATCATACGAATCATTGTAAAAAACACCCGTTACTCTATTTCTATTATTATGTATTGGATTATAATTCAAAGTTTTATTAGTAGTAAATAGACTCGAAGCTTTTATACCACCCTCAATTATAGGATCAATATCGTAGACCGTTCTTGTCACTTCAGTTTTACTGAATGAAGGATCAAACTCATTTACAAGGGTACCATTTGCAACTAGCCTTCCTTCGTTCGAAATATCATAATTGGAATCAACTGTCGCAAAGGTTTGTCCGGCTTCTATAATTCTCCCTAAACCATCGTATTTAGTATAACTAAACGCTTCATCTGGAGTATAATTAACAACTTTTAGATTATAAATTTTAGTATCATTCTTATATAGGTAAAAACTCACTAAAGCATCGGTATAGCTTGTATGATAATCTACTGCTGTACCGATTAGTGTGTTGTTATAATAATATTTGATTGTACCGTTTATTCTTTCAAATTTTAATTTATCACCCGCTTTTACATAGTAATTGGTAAAATAATACGCCGTAGTTCCAGCCGCAGTACGTGACTTTAATAGCAGTCGGTTGCCTTCGTACACATACATTCCATATTTTTGACGTGTTTCAAAATCTTCATTTAAATCAGCATTAAATCCGATTCCTACTAAACTATACGTATTGTTAGTTGGTAAATCTTCGATTGTTCTTTCTACATACCCATTACCTGTAAGGGCATAATTGGTGTAGCCAAAATTATTGTTAACCCAACCATTGCCAACATTGTTTTGGATATTTCCGTTGGCATCTATCGATAAATTATCACCTAGAGTAAAATTAAGAACGCTAGGAGCAAGATTATCTTGATTGGCATTTTGAGAGGCAATAATTCTACCCAGTGCATCATAAGCAAAACGGGTTTCCCCACCATCTGGAGTGCTTTGCCACACCAACTGATTCAGTGAGTTGTACTTGTATTGTGTTTTAAACGTATGTAATGGTTGTAAGTCAATATCATCTACACCGTTTGTTAACGGACTATTGGCTGCTCTATACGTATTTATTAAGGCATTTTTAGCATTAATTTCAGCAGGATTAAAGCGTTTTACACCTTCCGGCGCAACCGTTTGAGTTAAATTACCTGCTTGATCATAGTAATACAACGTATATTGATACTCCTTATCATAATATGTTTTTTCCAGTTTTTCCGCTACTTCGCCCATCGCTTTACCAATATAATTGGCAATAAATTCTTTGCGTTTTCCTTGTAAGAAATTAGCATAGTTTTCGGCCGAGTAGGTCTCGTGTATATGCGTTATCATGTGCGCACAAGCAGATTCTCCTCCTGTTGGCATACCTGAAGAAATTACAGACAACGGTGCCGGTGGACAAATATCGGAATGCGCTGTTCTAAAGGTTGTATTTACCCAGTTGTTCCAAGATAAGACATCATTAGGTTCTATGTCATCAGTAGTATTATTGTTGGCAGTTACTACAAAAGCATCATAATAGGTTTTATACCCTGTTACCACCGCATTAATACCATTATACCCATAATTTAAATAAGTGGCCCCAAATTGTGAAATGCTTACAAAACGAGGATCATTAGCCGTTAGACCTGGAAACTGATTGATGTAATTTTTATAACTTTCTACTAGGTATTGGTAATTTTTATCGCAAAAGTTATCAAAGGCACCTGGATCTACGCTATACCCCGGAATTTTATTTGACTTTAAAAAAGTTACCCCATCTATAACTTCCGGAACCAATTGTAAGAAAGTTATAAAATCATTCTTTATGGTATCGCTACATGCAATTGGTGTTACGGTTTGTGGGATGCAGGTGGTGCAATTTTGTGCAGAAATTTGCTCATTTATAACATCATTTGTTTTTATGGTATTAGTTTTACCTAGACCTGAATAATCTGGAGTTGAGTCATTTATAAATTCACAAAAATTATATGACCCATTTCCTGATTGTTGTGAATTAGGGTGTCCATCAACAAATTGAATACTATTACCAAATGTAAAAATACCATTTTGAGTAATATTATTAATATCTTTGTAGTTTATTTTTATTTTATCCTTAGTAATTATATCAACTGAATTTATAATAGTTGCATTTTTTAAATAAAATTGTTGTATAGCTATCATACATATGTTTGTATCTTGATACACCTGTCCAGAAGGAACATAAGAGTTACTTTTAAAGAAAAATACAGTAATAGTATTATAAGTATTTTGTGCTACAACTTCATAATTTTCTATTACTACAGGAACAGAATTAGTATATAATGCTTTATTTTTAAGTGATTGAAAATGCCCTTGAAGGTTTGTATTTTGTTTGAATGCATAGACTTCAGGAGTAGTTGCTTGATTAATATTAATAGTGTTAGTTGTATAATGATTAGAAGGATTTATAACATTATTCGAAATAAATTGATTCATTAAAAATTTCAAACCAGCTTCATAACTTTCCTCAACTACTACGTTAGTATTACAAGTATTAAAATTATTACAAACATCACCAATTCCATCATTATCACTATCTAATTGATCAGGATTATAACGACTAGGGCAGTTATCCACATTGTCTAAAATTCCATCACAATCCAAATCACTAGTACAAACAGCTGTACAACATTCAAAATCTAATTTTGGAGAAATTGTCCCTTCAATAGCTGTTGTAACATTGCTTACATATAATTTTAATATATGGGTTGTACTGTTTGCTGTTTCATTAATAACGGCACCTTCAAACTGCGTAAAAGAGCCCGGCAAGGTCATATTAAACGTGGCTATAACTGTCCCATTGGCCTTTTTTAGCTTATAAGCAGAAGCTTCATATACCCATGTTGTGGTAATTGGTGCTGTGTTGTTTTCTCCAAAAAACTCGGCTAAATAGGAGTTTTTATACGTTGGGTAGGTGTCCAACACCACATTGGTCGTGCTGTTTAAAGTCCCTCTCGTTTTTAACTGGTTTAAAAAGGCCACCAAAGCCGCTTTAAATTTGTATTTTTTATCGCAAGAGTTCCCATCGTCAGTATTCCCTGAGTTAGGGTCTAGTACTTGTCCTATTCCGTTATTGCTAGTACTACATTCTCCAATGGCAGCACAAGTTTGTCCGGTAAGTAAGACTTCTTTCAGTGGTCCTGTACCGTTTTCCTGTACCATCGCGATACAACTGAATTTAAATATTCTAGAAGCCGGTGTAGAAGCTAAACGGTCATAAAAAAACTGTTTGATGCGTTTTATTTTCCATAACGTCCCATAATAGTTCCAATTATAAGTCGGATCTGTTACGGTAATTGTAGTTGTCCCAGTATTGGTACCCGCAGCGTTTAATCCTAACGTTAAAACCGTTGGAGTGGCACTGGTGGTTATTGTTAATGAGTTAAGTGGTAGTGTAAGTGTTGCCGGTGCAATTAGGGATTTTAATAAATCGGCTGATAAATAGTTTCCTTCAAAAGATCTATTTGACAAACTTACGGCATTCACCAATGGTAAATTAAGGAATACATCGTTAAAAAAGCCATTTAAAAACATGTCCATATCTAACAACATCGGACAGTTACCCGTTTGGGTATAGTATTCATAATCGCCCATAGCCTCAAGCTCTGCTAAAGCATCGGCAGCACTTACTCCTGAATTGAATCCAAAATCGGCTGGAATAAATCGTTTTGTAGCGCGGTTGTATAAAACGCCGCTCGTACTATTGCACAATGAATTAGTCGTATAAGCCGTCGTATTGTAGTTTTGTATTTCGGCAAAAATGCCTGCTTTTTGTGTAAAATTATCCGATAATACATTGGTTACCGAAGTAGAAGTATTATTACCAATACAACCATTAAACGATTTCGTTTTCATGGCGTACAGGTTAATAAATATGTGTTTAATCTTTGTTTTTAACCCCTGGTATAGCGATTTGTATACGGTCCAAAGTTTATCTTTTTGTACATCCGTTAAAGCAATAGACGGATTAGACCCTAAATAACTATCCAAATTACCCACATTAGTTAATGGGCTACCCACAACTGCTCTAAGTGCAGTTTTTAAAAGGGTCTCGTTTCCTATGTAATTGGTTTGAAGGGCATGCGTCATAACTGCCTTTCTATACCCGTATTGAGCAGTCGTTTCGAAAGTTGATGGTAATGCCAAAAAGTATGGGTCGTTGTTGTAAATTCCTAAATTACCATTCACAAGACTGATTAATCCGTTTTGTGCCGCTAAATCATAGCTTTCCGTTTTTTGCAAAAAGGCATCATACGAATCGGAAGATATTGCCAGTGTTTTAGATACTGTTGTTCCGTTTTCCTTTTTGAACTGAAGCGTCAGTGTTTTTTGAAGTTGACAGACTGCTTTTGTATACACCAAATAATTGTATTCAGGGTGGTAGGGTAATAATGATTTGGCCCAATTGTTATTCCAATTAGCGATAAAATCTCCTACATTGGTTAATTGTTCTGGTCTAACTTTAGTAATGATTGTACCATCTGGCTGTGTAAATGATTGAATTGGCTTAGTTGATAATGTTGCTAAATCAATATCAGGAAAATATTGACTTGGCGTTGTTGCATCTGGTTTTATTTCAACTAAAGAAAGAACCCCATCTTCATTTTTATATTCAGAAACTGGTTTTTTCCAGTTGTTTCCTGAAGTAGTTGCTACTCCAGTAGAAGGATTAAGATAATACAGTTTAGATGTATCATTAAATACACTTAATTCATACGGAATATTTGCTATTGCTGCAGCACTTGCAGAAGTGGCACCATATTGACCGTCTAAACGTAAATCGTTTAATAATATTTCTTCATTTACAGCACAAGCATTATTGACAAAAGAATCTTCAGGATTACAAATCTTGTTACATTCTTGATTTAATAATTCCCATTCTCTTACATAACGCACGATTAATGCATTTTTTTCGGAAACATCTATATTTTCTACACCATTAATGTCTGTTGGACTATCGGTATATGTTACTGTTACCGTATTGTTTTGTCCTAAAGTTGCAACAAAAGAAGAATTGTTATAATAAGCAATTAAAGCATCTTGCACATATAACTGAATCGTTTTGATTTTAGCAGTACAGCTTTCACAAGTAAGGTTACATACATCTAGAGTAACATTTGGAGTAAATTTAGTAGGATCTTCATAACAAGGACTTCCAACGGTCGATAATTTAGTGATATAATCATCTGCAAAACCATTCAGGGCATCCTTATTTACTTTTAATTCTTTGTACAAATTATAGGTCCCTGTACTTAAGCTTAACGATCCTGGTGAGGCTGGAATTAATCGTTCTGAAAATGAGTTAATCGCAGTTTCCTGTATTGGAGCAAATCCTGCTACATCTAAACCACAATTGTCTTTAAAACTTAATTTTAAATCATATACAAACGGATAAGTAGCAGTACAATTTTCCGGAGCAAACACACCTGGATGTGACATGCTGTAGGTAAAAGTATGTGGTACATTTATCCCTGCAACGTTTATTGGTTTTTCTACAACTAGTTTATCCTTATTAATTGGGAAATTTCCTGTTGTGCCTAAAATATTAAAATCATCAGGCTGATCGAAATGCTGAGGATGGCTGTTGTTTAATAAATCGGCACTCATTATTCCATGATTTGGATTCGAGTTGGCTTCATCTTCTAAACCGATCAATTTCTCCCCTTCCGGAACACCTCCAGTTAGTGCTGTAGCAATAGTTCTACCTTGTGGGTCAATATAGCTAACAGAAATTTGACCATTTGGATCTACTACAGTATTTTTTTTGTAATGCGTTACATTTCCAACACTGTACCCAAATAATCTATTTAATTCTTTACTGTTATCTAATGAACTGTAGATGTACTTCATCTCATGATTAGAACCCAATTGATGTACTGAACCAACACCACCTTTTCTTGCAATTCTCCCAGTATTATCATTGGTATATTCTGTTTGAGAAAAAGGAAATAATTTGGCATCTGGAACATATTTTTGATTTAATCGTCCCGAAAAATCAGACAATCCATTAATAGAATAATACTTACTAGACCCTGAACTGTCTGCCATACCTGCTGTTATTGTAGTGCAAGATCCAGCCGCAGCGTCATAATCAAAATCTTTATAGCTAAAGGGTGTACCGTTTTGATTTAAATTGAAATTATTAAAAAAATGAATGTTTTGATCTATAGTTGGAGTTGGTAAAACTTCAATTGCCGCACGACCTTGATGATCATAAATAACTTCACCTACAACCGTTGTATTGTCCGTATTGACTTTGGTTACTGTTTGTCTGTTTCGAAGTGATCCATCAAAATAGCTAACGACTTCTTTTTTCTTCCCATTTTCGGCATAACTGGCTTGAAATTGCCAGTTTTTCCCATTTTCATGTTCGTTAGCAATCGTAATTTTTGTCCAATCGCTAACAAATGTTTTAGGATTGGTCCCTGAACTCCAATTTCCATACACTTTTGAATTTTCTGAAAAAGGATGTCTACCAACAGCTCTTACACGATAAAGCAAATATCCTTTTGAATAGATTAATGGAATCTGAAAATTATTTTTTGTGGTAATAATTCGAGTGTTATTTAATTCAAAATCCCTATCAGAAAAACGGATTGCGTTTGGACTTAAAGAAACAGTCAAACTAGTGTCACTATAATTATCAACCCAAGTCCATTCTAATTCGTACTCAAGTGCTCCTACCACATTACTCCATTGAATGTTGGCCTCCGTTTGACTTCCATTAATGGCAGCAAAAACACTTGGGAGTGTGCTACTTGATAAAGTCAAGTATCGTTTAGCAATAAACCCCATTTTTACAAAAACATTGGTTGTGGGTAATGTGCTACTAACCGCACCATTAGTCATATCAGTTACCACGACTGAACCGGGCACCAATTGGACTCTAATACCATATCTGTTTTTAACTTGTAAAAAGCTTAAATCTGAAAAATTAGTTCCTGAGCCATCATTAGACCCGTTTGGATTATAAGTTACTTCCAATGTTTTTTCAAAAGTAGCCACAGTATCATCGGTTTGATTCGGTTTTAAGGGAATAATAGAAAAAGTTGCACTTACTTTATACCATACAAAAGGTCCTACATTATTATCTATATATAACGACAAATAACAAAACGGGTCTTTGTTGTGCTGGCCCGGAGTTTGGGCAACTTGAGCCGGATCGATAACCGTACTTGTTGTAAAATTAGAAAGCAATACAGGTGCATAATTCGTGTACTCATTATCTTGAACTTGAGCATTAGAAAATACAGATATAAATAATAAGAAAAATAAAAAAAATCTATTTTTGAATACTCTTTGTGCCATTTCCATCTTATTCTATTAAAGGGTAATTAACTTATATTTTTTGAACCTACTAGCAGGTATAATTTTTTTGTTTTTTATGCTGAAATAATACTCTTTCCTTAGCAAATCCGATTTGTCTTTATAGGAAAGAATATTGTTTTTATAAAAAATCTCAAAACGAGGATTTTTAAGAACACTCTTTTTTTTATTTTTTTCAATTTCTTGAATACCATTGGTATAAAAAATCTCTTTATACAAACTGTAATCTTTTTTATTGATATAAATACTTATTTTTTGAAACTGTTTCTGATGTTGCTTATCCGATGATAATTCGCAAATCCAATACTTTTTATTTTCTATTACTTTTTCTTTATTGCACATTTTCAACAAGGACTTTAAAGCCATTGGACTCTTTTTACTTGTTGCTTTAACAACAGCTATAGTTTTGTCTTTTTTACTTACTGTTACAATATAATCTTCAAAACTTATAGATTCTGTTGCATTAATTTTTTGATAAATGGTTTTTCCTTTTTTTATTGTTTGCCCATCATATTCATCTACAACTATATTAGAAGAAGTATTTTGGAACAATTTATAATGAGAAGAATAACAAAAATCTTTTTCAACCCCATAATATTGTTCGACTTTATCAAACAAATTAGAGACACTTGACTTTACTTGCGAAAAAAGACTAGTGGTAATTAGGAATAACAGCCCCAACAGCCAGTATTTTTTATCCATAACAATTAACCTCTCTTACGATTATTACTTCTTGTTTCTTGAATAGTGAACACTCCTTTTTCGGTTTCTTTTTTGACACGAACCAAACCACCTTCAAGATCATACTCATAAAAAGTAGCATAGTTGTTTTCGTCAAGTTCAGCCATAAGTTTTTGTGTAGCTTCATCGTATACAAAACTTTTCAAATTACCATTGTAAGGAAAGAAACGGATGTCATCAAAAAAACAATCCAATCCACCAGAAGCACCACAATTTAATTCTATAGAAATTAATGAGGCTTGCTGGAGACTATTGGGAATTTCAACAACCCCAACTATTCGTTGCCAACCATCAATTATTTCACCTGAAGGAGAAAGTTTAACTGGTGTATTTTGAGGAACTATAGGAGCCCCAGAACCTAAATCTTCTTGCAACTCTCCCCCTAAAAGCTCAATTTTTATAAAACTGGTATAGGTAAGCGGTTGCTGCGTATATGTTTCTTTTACCCATGCACTCACTACATATTTACCTCCAGGCAAAGGACAAAACGAACCGGTATATTGTGCATAAAAGCTAAAGCTTACCAGTAAAAAGAATATTAGAGATATTTTTTTCATATTTCAAATCTTTATTGACATTCAAGACTACCTCTATGAATATCATGATTACCATTTAATTGTTGGCTATTATAGTATGGACGTGTTAATAATAAGTTCATTAAAGCTCCATTGACTCTTATAGGAATTGTAATAGTTGTTAAATAGGTAGTATTATTTTGATTATAACCTATGTCAATTATTCCATAATACGTTAAATATTTACCATCGGGATCACCTGGAATATCAGTAAAAGTATAGCTACCGTCAACATAATCACCTGGTATTGGATTCCCATTAACATCCTCATTTAAAAAAGCTACAGACTGACCTTCAACAGTTAACCCATTACAAACAGGAGATACTTTATATTTCACATAAGGTTTTGGTGGTGGAGTACTCATTCCAACAGTCATATTACTACTATGAATAACCAAAGGATCTAATACTTCACTACAGTTGTACATGCATAATCTCGGTGATGCCGTTATTACTTCTGGCATTAAAGAACGAACTATTCTAACAGGTGTTGAAGGTGTTACTTTAACACTTCGTTTACCCGTATGCGATTCGGTGTTACTTATGGTGACTGGAACAAGACTTCCTGAATTACCACTACTAAACACAAAGTGTTTTCTCATGGAATTCTGTGTTTCCTCAAAACCTTCATAACCAATCTCACGGTATTTTGCATTAGAAGCAACCGCTACTGGCAACTTATTTTGGTAACCATATTGCGCCGCACTATACCTATTTAAGGCGTCTTTGTTTTCTAATTCCATTCCGAATGGACTGAACTGTGTGACACTACTAGCGTAGGTCCAATTTGTAGTTACTGTTGACCAAGCTCCATTAATAAACTGATAGAAAGGAGAGAAATTAGTAAAGAATCCTTCATTTCTAGGATTATTGACTTGATTGGAAGAGCTATTTCTACCAGTTAAGTACGCATACGATTTTTCAGCTCTCCATTCGCCTTTTATATTCCACAAATAAGGATTGTAATTTAATTGGAAAGGATGTGAAACCTCTCCTGAAATTTCTGGATTTACTCCCGGCAACGTTGGATACACTGAAGCAATATTCATGTCGTTTTGTGGTTTCCAAAAATCATTATATACCACAGCACTCGAATTAATTATTCTAGGATTAGAACTAGAATTAGCATTAAAAATAAATGAATTTTGATCTAATATATCAGGAAACGAATCGCCATTTGTATCTTTTAAAGGATTGATCATAGAAGTTACAGAAGCCATAGAAGCACTTTGTAAATTTCTATTTCCTGAACGAACATTTTTAAAATTGTAAACTTTATAGTTATTTCCACAGTAATCAATATAACTACCTTCTTCGTTTATAAGAAGTAATCCTGTTTTTGTACTATTAAAACCTAAAACCCACACTTTTAATTTTTCAGTAGTTGATTCTAACATAAGCTCATCGCCCAATTTAAAATAAGGAGTAATATCTGTTGTTATCATTGAAGATGAATTCATTGGATCAACAATATTAAAGTACGGCCTTGGATCATACTGACAATTGGCTACACGTTTTAAAGTCCCAACAACACCAATATTTGTTGATGCTGGCCCCATACCTTCATACATCCAGTAGGCCGGATACGTGAACGAATAATAATGATCATTATACTCGTTTATGGTTTCTGTTAATAGCACTTCACCTGAATTAGCATCCCAAGCCAAATTCTTAGTAGATACGGTGGCGCCTAAATCGTCGGCAATTTTTTCTTCTAAAATTCCAGTTCTATGGATGTGTTTTGTGGTTACTGCAGTTCTTAGTTGGTTCTCATTGTAGGAACTTTCAGGGAGAATCATTGGAACAGGAACAGGAACAGCCAAAACCATAAATGTTGCTACATTTGCTTTAAACCCAGAAGTCGTTGTTGCTGAAAAACTTTCATTGAAATCATTGATTACATCATAATCAAGGCCTAATAGTTTTTTGGAAACATTCCCTTTTGAATCTATTGTTGTTAGGTTATTGTCTAAGTTTCCTTTACTATCAAGCTTATACTTGTAATCTACTCTTGATACTTTACCTCCATTTTCATCAAAAACAGTTTCTGCTTTTGTTTTACCATTCATATCATTAGTTTCAATTGAAAATCCTTGAGACATAGTCAAGTGGTTCCTTACACTAATATTTCCTAACTTGACTAATGATCCAATGATATTATTTGGCACTAAATCATTTATCATATCTAGATCAGTATATGCTACTTTAGTTGGAAAATCACGAGTAGTAAAGTGTTCTGTCACTATTTTCCCTGTAGCATGTTTTTTAACTTTTATACCGTTAATTGGAGTAGCTTCTAAATTTTTAACAGATACTCTAGCATAAGTTACTGTAGCAGCGGGGAAAAAGTTTTCTCCAAATGGTTTTTCAAAATAATTAGAATCTCTAGGCGCTGCAATACTTTCAGCATAACTTTCGGAATGCCCATTATAATCACTCTTCATTGGTTCAACCAAAGGGTTTTCAGGACAAGCATTAGGTTCAAAAGTGGCAACACCACTAGATTTTGCAATTTCATTATTTGTTACTTCTTCATCGTACGAATACGTTTGCCCATAATTCATATTGGTTCCTCCACTTAAAGGAGCCATAACTTGCCAATTATCACTTAATTGAATAGACTTTACTCGCAATCCTCCTCCAAACTTTCTTCCAATCGGATTTTCCAATCGGATCCAAGATTTTGGTTTAAAAATTCTTGCGCAGCCTTCTTCTTGAAGTGGTAAATTTGGGCCTTTAAAAATTTCTTCAATTCTTTGAATACTTCCCTCTAGACTTTTTACTATAGCTTCAAAATTTGTTTCAGTTGGGTCATCTATTAAACCATATACTAAACGATTTAAGTGTGTGCGACCAAAACTCCATCCTGCTTTTGCCATTGGATTAACTTTAGCGCTACCATTAGTACTTCCACCTCTTTTTAACATTTGCAACGGTATCGCTACTATAGTTCCTTGCCCTCCATTATACTTTACGTTAATTGGAGCACTTGAAGATTCTTGCATTTTAAAGTAGCCCGATACATATTCATATTGCTTATTATTGTTTTTCATATTAAGCAAAAATTTAAACTGTATCGCTTTTCCATAATTTTCAGCCAAATAATGATTAATGAACCATTGACTTCTTTGGCCGGCAGCAATCGAACTTATAATATCCGTTTCGGATAATTTTACATAGATGTATTTGTTGTGAGAATTACCATTATACAATTCCATCGTACTTGCTTGGGTAATTGAAGGATCCGATGAATTACCAGAACCAATTACTTTAAACATTTGCATGGCTTTCTTTTCTTGCACATGTTGGTAGTCATCACTCTCCATTTCAATTTTAATTTCTCCTCCTGAAGGCAATGTGACAGACTTTAGATTCCAAGCTTGAGCATTGTTATCCGCTTCAGATTTATTTTGCTCTACATATGGAAATTCTGTATTTGATAAAGCTGTATTGATATAACCACTATTTGGAAGTTGTTTTTTATAGTTACCCCAAATATCAAATCCTTTCATATGATAATCAGGATTATTAATTTGATTGTCTACACCATAATTAAATTCATATGGTGTATATTTCCCCATATTAGAACCACTATAGGTGAAATACACTTTTTTAAGGGTTAATTTTCCTGGACCAGTCTCAGTACTTTCATTATGATCTACATGGTTTGGAATGTTTTTACACAACGAATAATCATATTCAAAAAAAGCCGTTTTAACAGGTTTAATAGTTCCATTACTACCTGGATCAACAATTTGCCCCATAGCATTTGTAACTTCAGGTAGAGAATACAATCGTATTGATTTTAAATATTTCATTCTACCTGTTCCTTTTCCTCCAGTTTCACCAGCAGTACCAATAGCATCTCTTCTTTCTCCCAAATCAAAAAAAGCTACATGTGTTTTAGTAACAATTTTATCTAGATATTTTAATTCTTTTTCCCCATAAAGAAAATTCCCTTTTTGATCTTCGTCTTTAGAAATAAGTCCTTCGTTGTAAGTTACTTTATCTTTTTGGAACGGGACTCTCCATTTATAAGGATCACCTGGTTGTTTTTTATATTCAAATTTGGTGTAACTCCCAAGATCATTTAGAGTTGGACCATTACCATCTACATCCTCATAATCTGAAGATAGCACCGAAGACAACATATAACTGTGGGCATAATTTTTTGTCGTGATTTTATTTAAAAACATATCACTTCGGTCAGATTCATTTCCTGAAGTCAAACCATTATATCCAACTAATCCCGTTGTATTATTTCCTTTTCTTGTAGACGATTGATTACTACCTGACACATCGAAAGTAGCTTCCACTTTTTTAGTATTGTAAGCCGTAATTCCATACACATAAGTACTTCCGTCTGTTTTAAGTATTTTTATTCCAGCGGTATGATGTGGCAAAGCATTATCATTCCTACTTATTAAAGGATCATCTGCTGCTTCTTTATCTGTAACCTTGTATACTAACTGACTACGAACATGGCGTTTGTCTCTTTTAATTTTTGAAATAGCAGTTTGATTTCTCTCTTTATCATAATATATAGGCTTAGTAGCACTATTTTTATTACCTCCGTAAATACCAATACTTATTGGTTTATTTCCTGCAATTTTAGAGTAGTAAATATTTTCTTCAGGGTCCACATTCATTCCACCGACCATTTTGTAAACATAAGGTTCATACCCTAACTTCTTTTTATCGGTATTACGCTCCATAAAATAAGGAATAACATTGTTATTGTTTATCCATGGACCAGTCCAAGTAATAGAGGGAGCTGCTTTGAAATCGCCACTTCCATGTACTAAATTACCCAAACCAATTTCTACACCAAAACTATCACTACTTCCATAATCAACTACGAAATCGTTATATACAGTACCAACTTGTGATCTATATGGTCTAAACTGTCCAGACACCCCTTGTCCTTCAATAGAATATAAATCATAAGTATAATTAGTAACTGGCAAAACTGTCGTATTTTGAGTTACAACGGTTTCATTTTCTCTGTTGAAATCTAGGATTCCTAATTGATCTCTTTTATACTCTGTATTTTCATAACCAAAAGCCTTTTCAGGTCTGTACTTATAATCCTCAGCCACATCTTGGTAAGAACCATATCCTGTAAATTGAATTTGACCCTCAACACCATAAATTTCTCCTCCCAAAGCCCCATTAAATGAAAAATTGGAATTTTTATACCCCACACGTTTACTTGGCGTAAAACTTTGATTATTAAATGAAATTGACCCACCTGATGAAGCCATTTCATGGGAATATCTGTCAACTGAACTACCATTAACTTTTCCATTTTTATCTCTAGTAACACCATTATCAACTCTGCTAACGGAAGCTGACATGTTTAAATTTTCGACCCCTTTTCTGCTATTTAAACCTAATGAAGCAGAACCCTTTAAGCTTGTTACTGCCCCTACATTAGCACTTGAAGATTTAACAGAAATCCCTACAGAAGGAGTAACTGTCGCTCCCTCATCCAGTGAACTCGAAAAATTCATACCTACAGAAACATTATCACAAAATTGGAAACCTATACCAAACGATGGCTTAAATGAAATCCCTTCATAATTATTAGTTTCAACACCTAACCCAACTCCTAAATTTAATCCATCGACTCCAAAAACAGCAGCATTTCCAGCTAGGTTTAATCCTACTGTTCTGTTTTGTCTCATATTATTCTCATAAATTACCTCATCTCCTCGAAAATCATCTGGCAATCCGCGTACTTGTCGTTCAATCTGACCCACATTTAAATTCCAACCCAATCCAACCCATGAAGCTTCTTGATCCATCGTAATCCCCGAGTTATAGGATAAATTAATAGGATAACCACCAACATCCATAATCGGAATATTATAGTTATAGTCTCCACTAGAGATATTGACCATATCGGAAGTACCAATGGGTGTAAACGAATTAAACTCTGGCTGTGTTGGACCAGAAGTCAAAGCATACATTTGCATGGGTGCAGTAATTTGCAACACCATCATAATCATTAAATAATAGGCAACGATTTTTGAAAATTTACTTTCTCTAATTTGCTTCATAACTTTATTTCGGTATAGGGATCTTTAAACTTAAACTTTATGGTTCCTTTTCTAAAAAGGTAATCTTGATAAACTAATTGTATTTTTTCATTTGGGTCAATTCCGGAAAAAAATAACAGCACTTTTTGAAAAGGTGCGATTTTATAATTTCTTTCATAGGTTACTCCTGAACATTTTATAGTGTCTTTTTTGGAAGTAACAACATAAAAATCTTTTTCTAATCCAAAAGACATATACTTCACTCCTTCTTCATAAGACATTCCTGTAAAATCTTTTTGCAACAGGTCTTTCTCTTCATCTTGATGGAAAGTGAATTCTATAATTCTTTCTGTTTTATTAGATTCATATAAAGAGTCAACTAAAAACAAATCTTCATTTCCTCTATCTTTAAGTAAATAATATTGAATAGGAACTTCTGTAGCAGTAAAATTAATATCATCAACCAATTGGTTTTGGATTTTAGACTTCCAACCAATCTTTTCCAATTGAAAATAACGTTCCCGAATTTCGGAGTCATCTTTGATTTCCTTTTTACATGAAATAAACACAAGTAAAAATAAAAGAAGAAGAACAAACTTATTTAGCACCTTCATACTTTGAATTTACATAATTAATAAGCTCGTTGGTTATATTAACACTAGGATCTGCGTATAAAATATCTTGTTTTTTTTCTGCACCAATAATCAATTTGTAGTTATTCTCACCAGAGAATTCATCAACATAAGAATGCAAACGTTTCCAAATTTTTTCAGTTTCTTCGTAGGCAAATTGCTGATTAAATTGTTCTAAATTTTCTTTCAAAGCAACATACTCTTTCATCAATATTTGCTGTTGAGCGGGATTACTTTTTTGAATAGTAACGTAAAGGGAATCTATTTTTGTTTTTTGAGTATTAAATTGGTTCTCCCCTATTTTTTTCATCTCCTTCGTCATGTTAAAACCATCAAAAAGCTGAATGTTATCAACATAAACTACATCTGGTTTATGAAACAGAAACTGAAAAATAAATAATAAAACCACCAAAACAGATACAACTAGGCTTGCATAAAGTAAGGATTCTTTTTTTGTAGGTAACATTTAGGTTTGTTAATTTTTTTGCGAAAATATGTTAAAAAAACAACTTTTACAATACACTAATTTAGTTAAGTAAAAAAAGATTTTTCTTACAAAAAGCAAATTATAAAAAACAATTTGTAACATTTTCAAAAACACGTACCTTGCATCCTCCTTTTTAAAAACACATTACATTGAAAACAAAAGCATTACATTTTAGTTTATTAATAATTTCCCTTTTCTTTTTATCATTTTCAGATCCATATTCGATAAAACGAATTTCTGATAAAGATTTTAGATATGAATTTTACACCACAAGTAAAACAATCAAACCACAGAGTAATAAAATATACTATTGGTTTAAAGGCGGAATAATTCATAATTCACAATCAGGAATATCAGGAGAGTTAATAAATGATAAGTTTGTAAAAATGTACCTCAGCAACCAATTAGCAGAACAAGGCTTTTTTAAAAAAGGCTTAAAAGTTGGATCTTGGAAGACTTGGTACCAAAATGGAATGATCGAAACAACTCAAAAATGGAGTAACGGAGTAAAATCAGGGAATTTTTATCGTTATAATGAAAATGGAGAACTTATTGAAAAAGGAAAATACAAAAACAACAAAAAAAATGGTGCTTGGATAGATTTTATAAAAAAAGACACAATTACATATAAAAACGGTAGTGTTTTTGTAAAAAAAATCAAGCTTTATAAAGAAGAAAAAGCTAAAGAAAAAGCTAAAGAAAAAGCTAAAGAAAAAGAAGAAAACAAATTGGAGAAAGTTTCAAAATCTGACGGAAAAACAAATTTTTTCAAAAGATTATTTAACAAAAAGGAAACCAAAAATAAAGCAAATGATTAAAGCGCATAGTCTTTTATATGCTATTTACATTTGCCTGATTGTGTCTATAATTTGTGGAGCATTATTGTATTTTTCTAATTTATACACTCAACTCAATCTCCATTACAACATTCAAGAAGAAATGTATGTTCACAATCAATCCGTTGTAAATTTTGCGTTAGGAAATAAAATTATTCAAGAAGAAATTCCAACAGATGAAAAATCAGGCATAGATGGGTTTTACACTATAAAACAATATGGATTATTGACTTTACTAACCGCTAACTCAGTTTTAAGAAAAGACACGATAACTTCCACTCATTTTGTTGGAAGTTATGCCTCAGATAAAACCGCCATTCATTTGGCAAATTTTACCAAATCACTTTCCTTTTCTGGAATAGTAAAACTAATTGGAGACAATGCATTGCCCACAAAACAGATTGAACCTTCATACCTAACGAATAAGCCTAACGAATTAGTAATAAAAGGAAAAACTTCAATTTCTGAAATTCGCTTACCGGAAATAAACCTTGAATTCGCAAAACTATTTGAAGGGATTAACTCAGAAAAAAAAGCTTTAAATGAAATTGAAAAACAAAAAGATTCATTGCATTTCAATTCATTTCACAATTCAACAAAAGAGGTATATGTCAATTCAGTAATAGGAAGTGTTATTTTTAAAGGGAACTTTATTTTAAAAAACAAAGATTCTATTTATGTAAAGAAGAATACCGTACTTGAAGACATAATTTTAATGGCGCCAAAAATCACCTTTGAATCAGGATTTACAGGAAACGTTCAAGCATTTGCAACAAAAGGGATAACTTTAGAAGAGAAAGTAATATTAAATTATCCGTCGGTAATTTGTGTCTATAATAATAGTTTTGAAGGAAGTTTAATCAACATAAAAAAAGAATGTAACATCACTGGTGCAGTTGTATTATTTGGCAATTCATTTGAAAATATTGGCAAAAACAGCATAGAAATAGATTCCGATGGATTGATTTTTGGTGATATTTATTGTACGGGAAAATTGGACTTAAAAAGTAATGTTATTGGAAGCGTTTACACTAATCGCTTCTTTCTTAAAACCACTTCTTCTACTTATGATAATACCATTTCTGACATTGAAATAAATTCGACGAAACGTCCTAACTATTATATCGCGATTCCTTTGTTTGATGCTAAAAAAACAACCTATGGTATTCTTAAAAAAGTATTGTAATCTTAAAGCCAATTCTATTTTAGAATCGGTCATAGCGCTAACAATTATTTCTATTTGTTTGTATTTTGCAATCATGATTTTTTCGGCTGTTTTCACACCAAGAACTTCTGCAAAATTTTATGACAAACAAAATAAAGTAAATGAACTGTTCTTTTTAGCACAATTAAGAAATGATTCTTTAACCTCTGGAAATGAAGATGAAAACCTTCAAATAGAAGAAGAAATTATAAATGAGAGTTTAAAAAAAATAAACATTCAATATAAAGACAGTTCACAATTTCAGTTTGAGAAAAGTTTTTACATACAAACTCATGACTAAAAAAAATTCCATAAATGCGTTTTCAATAGTAGAAGCCATAGTTAGTATGACTATTATGGCTATTATTTTAGGAATTGTTTTTTTTATTTTTTCAATAGTAACAGAGCGAATGTTAGATTATAAAAACCAAAACCAATTGGTAAACGATTTAAACCGATTAACTTATAGCCTCAATAAAGATATTTTTGATAATGAAAAGATGCATTTGATGCAAGATGGAATTATATTTAATGGATATTCTGGCGAGTTAGTTAGTTACAATTTTACGAATGACTACATTCTTCGGAGTAAAGAAACATTTATAGATACATTTAAAATAAAATTAAATCAAACTCGAATTGACTCTGTGAAAAGCAATTCACAAAGAAAAGTGTTTTTAAAATTAAATTTAAGTGTTGAAGCAAACGAAAGAGTTATGGATTTAAACTTCTACAAACCAGTGCATGCAAATGAACTTTTACAATCAATAAAAAAATAATGAGTTTAGATTTAAATACATATAAGGTTGAAAAATCTGAAAAGTCACTTCCAAAAGTAGAAGCTAATTTATTTCAATTTTCGAAAAAACTTTCAGACAAGAAAAAAGAAATTTTCTACAGAGAACTTGGTATGTTGTTAAAATCAGGCGTCGACATCAAGAAAGCCTTAGAAATATTGAGTCAACAGTCCAGCCATAAATTTGAGAAAGAAATTATTCTCGGAATAAAAAATAAAATAATCGAAGGCAGAAGCATTTATGAATCAATGCGAGAAACAAACCAGTTTTCTCCATATGAATATTACAGTATACAAATAGGAGAAGAAACTAGAAAACTAGAAGAAATCTTAGGAGAATTACAAAAATACTTCAACAGAAAAATTCAAATGAAACGCCAAATTATTTCGGTGTTAACATATCCTACAATTGTGATGTTGGTAACAGTTTTAGTATTGTATTTTATGCTTAACAAAGTGGTTCCGATGTTTAGTTCTGTTTTCAGACAATTTGGAAGTGAACTTCCAAAGAGTACGCAAATTATTATAAAAATATCCAATCACTCTGGAATGATTTTCGGAATTTTTATAGCTACAATAATAGGATTGACAATCATTCATGCTTTATTAAAAGAACAAGAAAACTATCGTGCAATTACTACCAAGTTGGTATTAAAAATCCCTTATTTCGGGAATTTAATTCAGAAAATTTACATTTCACGTTTTTGCCAATCAATGAAATTATTAATTACTTCCAAAACTACCTTATTAAATTCATTGTCGTTAACCTCAAAAATGATTGGTTTCTATCCAATCGAAATAGCAATCGAAAATATCAAAAACGATATAACAAAAGGTGAATCACTACATGAAAGTTTAAGAAAGCATAAGGTTTTCGAAAACAAAATGGTTTCAATGGTAGAAGTAGCAGAACAAATTAATCAACTCGACACAATGTTTGACAGACTAACCGAACAATATAATGAAGAAATTAGTCATCAAACCAAAATGATTGGAGTTATCTTAGAACCAATGATTATTATAGTAATAGGAATTATTGTAGGGGTTATTATGGTTTCAATGTATGCCCCAATGTTTGATTTGAGTAAGATAATTGGGAATTAAGAATAGTCTGAAATTATTTGAAAAGAAGGTAAGATTGTAAATAATTGGAATCCCTCCTATTTTATTAATGAGTGCATTAGGGCATAGTACGGGGAAAAATCTTCCTCGATGCACTCTATCCCAAAAACGACACTAATTCGGTTGATGATTGATTAATAAATTAACCTCTTCAAAGTTAAAAAAACTCCAAGCGTACAAATAATAAAAAAGAAAAACCGTAATTACTTAATTAAAAGCGTATTACGGTTTTTTCTTGTACTCAAGGCGGGACTTGAACCCGCACGAACTAATGTTCACTGGATTTTAAGTCCAGCGTGTCTACCAATTCCACCACTCGAGCATTTTACAATTACTTGTAAATATATTTTAAAGGTAGTAGAGCGAAAAACGGGGCTCGAACCCGCGACCTCGACCTTGGCAAGGTCGCGCTCTACCAACTGAGCTATTTTCGCATTGCGTTTTTAAAGAACTTCGCGATACTTGTTCCGTATTGCGAGTGCAAATATACAACAAGAAATTACTTCTGCAAGAACTTTTTAAAAAAATTTTGAATTCAATTTTTAAGCTCTTGAATTGTAATTCTTTATCCTTTTATTTTTTTGAAATCATACGTTTAATTTCGTTCAATTTCATCAAAGCTTCCACTGGAGTCAGTGTATTGATGTCTAAACTCAAAATTTCTTCTTTGATTTCTTCTAAAAGCGGGTCATCCATATTGAAAATACTTAGCTGCATTTCATCTTTCGCCGATTTAATGCCGCTCAATACTTCTCCCGAATGATTCTTTTCTAGTTTCTTTAAGATTTTCCCGGCTTTCTGAATTACTATTTGCGGCATTCCGGCCATTTTAGCCACATGAATACCAAAACTATGTGCACTTCCCCCTTTTTCTAATTTACGAATGAAAAGCACTGTATCTTTTAATTCCTTTACCGAAACATTATAATTTTGAATACGAGGCAAACTTTCGGTCATTTCGTTTAATTCGTGATAATGTGTCGCAAACAAGGTTTTGGGTTGCGCCGGATTTTCATGCAAAAACTCCGCAATCGACCACGCAATCGAAACACCATCATAGGTACTGGTTCCACGACCAATTTCATCCAACAACACCAAGCTTCTCTCGGAAATATTATTCAAAATGGAAGCGGTTTCGTTCATCTCTACCATAAACGTAGATTCTCCCATCGAAATATTATCGCTGGCCCCTACTCGGGTGAAAATTTTATCTACTAATCCCATTGTAACGGCATCAGCAGGAACAAAACTTCCCATTTGTGCCAACAATACAATCAAGGCGGTTTGACGCAAAATAGCCGATTTACCCGACATATTCGGACCAGTAATCATAATGATTTGTTGCGAATCTCTGTTCAGAAAGACATCATTGGCAATATACGGCACACCGATGGGCAATTGTTTTTCGATCACTGGATGACGTCCATTTTTAATATCCAATTCAAACGAATCGTTAATTTCTGGACGGCTGTAATTATTATCGATAGCCAATTGTGCAAACGAACACAAACAATCCAATTGTGCTATTAAATTAGCATTCAACTGCACCGGTTTGATGTAGGTCGCAATCCAACTCACCAATTGCTCAAACAACTGATTTTCCAATTGCTGGATTTTTTCTTCAGCACCTAAAATCTTCGATTCGTATTCTTTTAATTCTTCCGTAATATAACGCTCCGCATTGACCAAAGTTTGTTTACGAATCCATTCCGATGGCACTTTGTCTTTGTGCGTGTTTCGAACTTCAATATAATAGCCAAAAACATTGTTGAAAGAAATTTTTAGTGACGGAATTCCTGTCGCTTCCGACTCTCTCTTTTCAATAGCATCCAAAAACCCTTTTCCGGTATTGGAAATATTTCGCAATTCATCCAATTCGGCATTGACTCCAAACGCAATTGCATTTCCTTTGTTAATTGCAACGGGCGCCTCTTGATTTAAAGTCGTTCCAATTTTTTCGCGAAGCAAATCGCAAGAGTGCAGACTGTCGCCAATTACTTTTACCGCTTCCTGTGGACTTTTCAACGCCAATTCTTTCACTGGAATAATAGCATCTAAAGACACTTTCAAATAAACCAACTCCCGAGGCGAAATACGACCGGCAGCCACTTTGGAAATCAAACGTTCCAAATCGGAAATTTGTTTGATTTGGTATTGAATTTGATGTAGAATTTCTTGATTTTCTTTCAAATAACCGACCACTTCATGACGACTTCTGATTTTGGTCAAATCCTTCAATGGAAGGGCCAACCAACGTTTTAGCAATCTTCCGCCCATTGGCGAAAGAGTCTTGTCAATCACATCCAAAAGTGTAACGGCATTCGGATTATAGCTGTGGTACAATTCTAAATTTCGAATCGTAAAACGATCCATCCAAACGTAAGCATCTTCTGCAATTCGCTGAATAGACGTGATATGTTGTACTTTATTATGTTGGGTTTCGGATAAATAATATAAAATAGCCCCCGAAGCAATTACGCCGTGTTGCAACTCTTCAATTCCAAACCCTTTTAAGGAATTGGTTTGAAAATGCTGGGTTAAGGTTTCAACCGCATAATCTTCTTTATAAATCCAATCTTCCAAATAGAAGGCATGGAAATTATCGCCAAACGTTTCTAAAAAATCTTTTTTGTTTTGTTTGGGCACCAAAATTTCACTCGGACCAAAATTTTGCAACAATTTGTCTACATATTCTTCATTTCCTTCGGAAGTCAAAAATTCTCCTGTGGATACATCCAAAAATGAAACGCCTAGTTGCTTCTTTCCAAAATATATAGAAGCTAAAAAGTTATTCGACTTTGAAACCAAGACCTCATCGTTCATCGAAACACCTGGTGTAACCAATTCAGTCACTCCTCGTTTTACAATCGTTTTGGTCATTTTAGGATCTTCCAACTGATCACAAATGGCCACTCGAAGTCCAGCTTTAACCAATTTTGGCAAATAGGTATTGATGGAATGATGCGGAAAACCGGCTAAAGCGGTTTCGGTT
This sequence comes from Flavobacterium amnicola, assembly GCF_004122165.1. Classification (GTDB taxonomy): domain Bacteria; phylum Bacteroidota; class Bacteroidia; order Flavobacteriales; family Flavobacteriaceae; genus Flavobacterium; species Flavobacterium amnicola. The sequence continues at coordinate 1,054,908 of NZ_SBKO01000001.1, read as the reverse complement.
TCGGAACCAGCTCCTCGTTTTGTTAACGTAATTCCTAAAATTTTGGAGGCACGAATCGCATCTTCCCCAAAAGTTTCATAAAAATCCCCAACGCGAAACAATAAGCAAGCATCTGGGTACTTGTTCTTTATCTCGTTATACTGCTTCATCAGCGGAGTTTCCTTCGGCGATTTTTCTTTTGTTGACAAAACGTTAAATTTTTTGATTATTGGCGACGAATTTACTTATTTTGGCTCAATATTTGTTTAAATATTTTTACATTTGTTTATTAAATCTATTTATTGAATTATGAAAAAAATAATACTAATGGCTGCTGCCATAGCTTTCTTCGGAAATTTAGATGCATCTGCTCAAGAAATTGCTAAGAACACTAAAAAAGTAAAAAAAGCAAAAACAACTAAAGTGGCTTCAAAAAAAGAAGAAGCTCCTAAATTCGAAATGGTAAAAGTTGCTGGACCAGCGATGACATTTGAATCTGAAACAGTAGATTATGGAACTATAGAGCAAGGAGCTGACGGTCAAAGACAGTTCACGATTATTAACAACGGTACAGAACCATTAGTAATTTCTAATGCGGTTGGCTCTTGTGGTTGTACAGTACCAACTTTCCCTAAAGAACCAATTGCTCCAGGAGCAAAAGCGGTTATTGGGGTAAAATATGACACAAACAGAGTAGGTGCTTTTACAAAATCGGTAACAATTACTTCAAATGCGAAAGATTTACCAACAAAAGTGGTTACTATCAAAGGAACTGTAAACGCTAAAGCGGCGCCAGTATCTCCACTAACTCCAGCGGCTCCAGCAGGACCAGTTGTAGATATGCCAAAAAGCTAATACTTTACTATAATATAATTTCATCCCGATTGGTTCATTACTAATCGGGATTTTTTATTTTTGCAGCATGAGAAAAATTGAAAACAGCGAATTAGACCGAAAATCGATAGAAGAATTTAAGCAAGCCGAAAAAACGCCAATTATCATTGTATTGGATGACATCAGAAGTTTGCATAATATTGGTTCGGTTTTTAGAACAAGCGACGCCTTTTTGATTGAAAAAATTTATTTGTGCGGCATTACGGCTACACCACCCAATAAAGAAATTAACAAAACAGCACTTGGCGCAACCGACACGGTGACTTGGGAATATCAAAAAGATGTATTACAAGTGATTTCCGATTTGAAATCTCAAAATGTGGAAGTCTTTGCCATCGAACAAGTAGAAAATGCTATTTTCTTGGATGATTTTAAAACAGCAACGAATAAAAAATACGCCTTGGTTTTTGGGAATGAAGTATTCGGAGTCAATCAAGAAGCGGTGAAACTTTGTGATGGTGCGATTGAAATTCCGCAATTGGGAACCAAGCATTCGCTAAACATTTCTGTCAGTACAGGAATTGTGATTTGGGATTTGTTTTGTAAGTTGAAAACGACTTAGTCGAAACCATCTAACAATCCAACTTTTCTTGAATCGCTTGTAAAATAGTGATATAATCTTCTTGACGTTTTACAAAATCAAAATCGGAAACATCAATAACCAATACATTCAAATCGGTTTGTGTTTTGATATAATCCAAATAACCTTGATTGATTTTATCTAAATATTCCGCGGGAATTTCCTGTTCGTAACTACGACCGCGTTTCTTGATGTTTTTCAACAATCTTTCGGTATTTTGATACAAATACACATACAAATCCGGCTTTGGCATTTCTTTGTAAATGATATCAAACAACGTTTTATACAATCGGAATTCGTCTTCCTGCAAGGTTACTTTGGCAAAAATTAAGGATTTGAAGATATGATAATCGGCCACCACGAAATCGGCAAACAAATCAAATTGCGACAAATCATCCGCCAATTGCTGGTAGCGATCGGCCAAAAATGACATTTCTAACGGAAAGGCATACCGGTTTTGATCTTTATAAAACTTCGGCAAAAACGGATTGTCCGCAAAACGCTCCAATACCAACTTCGCATTAAAATCTTCCGAAATTTTAGTCGCTAAAGTAGTTTTGCCCGCGCCAATATTTCCTTCTATCGCGATGTAATTGATTTGATTTACATTACAATTCATAGCGGGAGCGGTTAACGAGGCTACAATTTTGCAATCACTTTTATCTTCACACGTTTGAATCAGTTCTGGAATCGATTTATTTAAAATAGGATGTTGCCATTCCCATTTCAAATCTTGAAACGGAAGTAAGACAAATTTCCGATGCTGCATTTGCGTGTGCGGAATTGTGACATTTTCAGTGGTGATAATTTGCTCTTCTAAAGTAATAATATCGATGTCTATAATTCTGGCTTCATAACCGGCATCTTTCTTGCGTGTACGACCCATTTCTTTTTCAATAGCCGTGATTTTACGCAAAATCTTTTCTGCCGAAAAAGAAGTATGAATAAGTACGGCACAATTGTAAAAGGCATCGCTTTCAAAACCCCAAGATGGCGTTTCAAAGAGTTGTGAAACACGCAAAACCAATCCAATTCGTTGGTGCACCAATTGAATACAAGTCTCGATGTTTTCGAGTCGATTTCCGATATTACTTCCTAATGAAAGGACAACTTTTTTCTGCAAATTCATAGCACGACAAAGTAACTAAAAAGAAATCGACGGTAATAATTAATTTAATATTCTGTTAATAACTATTTGACTGTAACAAAAAACACAAACCGACTACTAATTAAGAATAAAATAAGATTGAAGATGAATTTTTTAAAGAACGTATTGGCCACTATTGTTGGCTTATTTTTATTTTGTGTGTTATTCTTTTTTGGAATAATTATACTAGGAGCCCTTTTTGGTGGCGATGATAAAACAGTAGTCAAAGACAATTCGGTTTTAGAATTGAATTTGGAAAAAGTGACCAATGATTATGGCGGAAAGTACAATTATGAAGACATGCCTTTTTTGAATGAAAAAGGAACTGGCGAAGGTTTATCCGATGTTTTAAAAGCTATTGATGCTGCTGCAAGCGATGAAAAAATCAAAGGTATTTCGATTTTAAATACTACTTTAAATTTAGGGGTAGCACAAACCAAAGCCTTACGTGATGAACTGGAAAAATTTAAAAAGTCAGGAAAATTCGTATTGGCGTATGGCAATGTCATTTCTCAAAAAGAGTATTATCTAAATTCAGTAGCGACAAAAGTATATTTGAATCCTGTGGGCGAATTAGACTTCAAAGGCCTTTCTACTGAAGTAATGTATTTCAAGGATTTCCAAGACAAAACCGGTTTAAAAATGGAAGTCATTCGTCATGGAAAATACAAAAGTGCGGTTGAACCGTTCTTAGCAAGTGAAATGAGTCCTGAAAATCGCGAACAAATCACAACCTTTTTAAATTCAATTTGGAATTCAATTGTGGTAGATATTGCGAAATCAAGAAATATTCCAGTGGAAAAACTAAATGCCATTGCAACCGATTTACTTGCTAGAACACCTGAAATGGCGAAAGCTAACAAACTTGTAGACGTAGTGGCGTATGAAGATGTTTATCACAACGACATCAAAAAATTATTAGACATTGAAAAAGAAGAAGAGTACAATACGGTAGACATCATGGATTACTCCAGAGATATTGCTATTGACTCTGAATTTTCTACCAAAGATAAAATTGCAGTGATTTATGCGCAAGGAGAAATTGGCTCAGGCGAAGGTGATTTGAATGTTGTTGGTGAAGGTTCTATGCGTCGTGCCTTGAAAGAAGCGCGTGAAGACGAAGAAGTAAAAGCCATTGTACTACGTGTGGATAGTCCAGGCGGAAGTGCGTTAACTTCGGATTTGATTTGGAGAGAAATTGAAATCACAAAAAAAACCAAACCAGTGGTAGTATCTATGGGGAATTTAGCAGCTTCGGGAGGCTACTATATTTCTTGTAATGCCAATAAAATTTTTGCTGAAAACTCTACTATTACAGGTTCTATCGGTGTTTTTGGTATGTTACCAAACTTATCTCAAATAACAAGTAAATATGGGATTAATACCGAATTAGTCGAAACGCATAAAAACGCATCTGGATACAGTCCGTTCGAGCCGTTGGATGCCGATTTTAGAAACTTCACACAAGAAGGAGTAGAAAGTATTTACAAAACCTTTGTAACACGTGTGGCAACGGGTCGTAAAATGACTTTTGCTCAAGTAGATGCTATTGCTCAAGGACGTGTTTGGGCAGGTTCTGACGCTTTAAAACTAGGTTTGGTTGATGCTATTGGAGGAATGGATGATGCCTTAGCGTATGCGGCAAGCTTGGTAAAACTAGAAGAATATGATACCGTAGCCTATCCTGAATTTAAAATGGATTTCTTTGAGAAATTTGAGAATAGTGGTTTCTTAAGTTTTATGAAATCTCGTGAAACACTTTTAAAAGAAGAGTTAGGTGAAGAAAATTATCAAATGATTCAGCAAATCAAAAAGTTGAATTCAAAAAGAGGTGTTCAAGCATCACTTCCTTTCGAATTGGAGATTAAATAACAATATCAACATAAAAAAAGCCCCGAGAATATCGGGGCTTTTTTGTTATTATTTATTAGGAAGCAATCTCTAAACGCTTTAATAAGTTTTTAGTTAAGGCTTCTTCTACATAATGTCTGTCGATATGTAATTCCTTGGTGTCAGAACCAGGAATTTCATACATCGCATCGGTTAATATTGCTTCACAAAGCGAACGCAATCCACGCGCACCTAACTTATATTCTAAAGCTTTATCTACAATATAATCCAACGCTTCATCATCAATAGAGAAATCAATTTCATCCATCGCAAATAACTTTTTATATTGTTTTACCAAAGCATTTTTAGGCTCGGTCAAAATGGCACGAAGTGTTTTCTTGTCTAACGGATCCATATGGGTTAACACCGGCAAACGACCAATGATTTCAGGGATCAATCCAAATTCCTTAATATCCTTCGGAATCACGTACTGCAACAAATTGGTTTCATCGATTTTATCCGTTTCTTTGGAAGAACTGAACCCCATCGCTTGACGATTCAATCGTTTGGAGATAATTCTTTCAATCCCGTCAAAAGCACCACCAGCGATAAACAAAATATCTTGGGTATTGACTTCCACGAATTTCTGATCCGGATGCTTACGCCCTCCTTTGGGTGGCACATTGACAACGGTTCCTTCCAACAATTTCAATAAAGCTTGTTGCACCCCTTCTCCCGATACATCACGAGTGATCGATGGGTTGTCGCTTTTACGCGCAATTTTATCAATTTCATCAATAAAAACGATGCCGCGTTGTGCTTTTTCTACATCATAATCGGCTGCCTGAAGCAAACGCGTCAAAATACTTTCCACGTCTTCTCCTACATAACCGGCTTCGGTTAATACGGTAGCATCAACAATAGCCAAAGGCACATCCAACATTTTGGCAATGGTCTTCGCCACTAATGTTTTTCCAGTCCCGGTTTGTCCTGCCATAATGATGTTTGATTTTTCAATTTCCACATCATCACCATGGTCCAATTGCATCAATCTTTTGTAGTGATTGTATACCGCTACCGACATTACTTTCTTCGTCTGATCTTGTCCAATTACATATTTATCCAAAAAGGCTCTGATTTCTTTTGGTTTTTTCAAGACCAAATCGGCCACATTTTTAGACAATCCTGTTGCTTTTAATTCTTCCAAAACAATACCATGTGCCTGCTCGATACAACGATCACAGATGTGAGAGTCGATACCTGCAATTAACAAGTTGGTTTCGGGTTTTTTCCTTCCGCAGAAAGAGCATTCTAATATTTCTTTTGCCATTTTTTTGTGTAGTAATCAATATCCTTGATTACTAAATTTATCTTCTTAACACTTCATCAATCATTCCGTATTCTTTTGCTTCATCAGCAATCATCCAGTAATCTCTTTCTGAATCTTTGTAAACTTTTTCAAAAGGTTGTTTTGAATGATGTGCTATAATATTGTATAGTTCGTCTTTCAATTTCAACATTTCTTTTAAGTTAATTTCCATATCCGTCGCTACTCCTTGTGCACCACCTGAAGGTTGGTGAATCATCACTCTTGAATGGGGTAACGCCGAACGTTTTCCATCGGCACCAGCACATAATAATACTGCTCCCATTGAAGCCGCCATACCGGTACAGATTGTCGCTACATCAGGTTTGATAAATTGCATCGTATCGTAAATACCCAAACCAGCATAGACACTTCCACCTGGAGAATTGATATAGATTTGAATATCTTTAGAAGCATCTACACTTTCCAAGAACAACAATTGCGCTTGAATAATATTTGCCATATAATCGTCTACTCCAGTTCCCATGAAGATAATTCTATCCATCATTAAACGAGAGAAAACGTCTAATTGCGAAATATTTAACTGACGTTCTTCAATAATATACGGGGTCATACTACTTACAATTTTATCGTAGTACATACTGTTTACACCATGGTGTTTTGTAGCAAATTTTTTAAACTCTTTACCGTAATTCATGCTAGTATTTTTATTCGATTAGTATTTGATTTATATCTATAGACGAGAATTTACCTTCAAAGGTTGTTCCACAATCACAAACATGCCATTTTGTCTATAAAAAAAGCGTCAAATTTATCATCTGACGCTCAAATATAAGGAATTTTTGAAGATTATTCTCCGTACATTTCTTTTATGAATTGGTCGTAAGAAACTTCTTTTGTTTTCGCATTGAATTTCTCTTTGAACAAGTTTAGCATTTTTTCGCTCATTACTTGTTCTGACAAACGGCGTACTTCTTCTTGATTCGACATCACGCGCGCAACGATTCCGTCAACATCTTCTTGAGAAGGATCTAATTGACCAAATTGTGCCATTTGTTTTCTGATAACTTCACCGGTGTATGCTTTTAAATCTTCGAAAGTGATTTGTAAGTTGTTACCAGTAATGATTTTCGTTTCGATCAATTGGTAACGCAATCCGTTTTCTGATTTTGCATATTCTGCTTCAGCTTGTTCGGCAGTTAAAGGTGTTTCACCAACTGTTTGAATCCATTTTTTAAGGAACGTTGCTGGCAATTCTACTTGGTGTTTTTTAATTAAAAACTCGGTAGCATCGTTAAAGAATTTTTGATCGGCTTGTTGCGCAAATTGCTTTTCAGCATCTTCTTTAATTTTTGCTTTGATATCTTCCACTGAAGAAACGGCTCCAGGTCCGAATAATTTATCGAATAATTCTTGGTTTAATTCAGCTGGTTCGCTAGTCGTAATTTCTTCGATTTTGAAATCAACGTTAATATCCAAACCGTGAACATCATCATGACCTACTCCCATGTAATCCATTAATCTATGGTCATCATCAAACAAACCTTTAGTTGCCACTGAAACTACATCACCAACTTTTTTCCCAATGAAGGCTTTCGCGGCTTCTTTGCTTTTGAAAATATCTAAGGTAATTTGAGCAGGTTTGTTGATTCCTTTTTCTTCGTTCACAAAAGCACCACGAATATCATCGTCTTGAGCCACTTCGTTTTTAGCAATCATTTTTCCGTATTGTTTTTGAATACGTTTTACTTGCTCGTCTAACATTTTATCGTCGGCAACGATTTTGAAATATGTCAAATCATTTTTACCTTCTAAAGTAACATCAAACTCCGGCGCTAAACCTAATTCGAATTCGAAAGAAAAATCATCGGCATCCCAGTCCAATTCATTGTTGAATTTTGGTAATGGATTTCCTAAAATATCTAATTTTTCTTCTGTTAAGAATTTATTTAAACCTTCTTGGATTAATTTGTTAACCTCTTCCGCTAAAACCGCTTTACCATATTGCTTTTGAATTAAAGACATAGGTACTTGTCCCTTTCTGAAACCAGGAATGTTAGCATTTTTACGGTAGTTTTGCATTACTTTCTCTACATTTGCTGCATAGTCATTTTTTGCTACTGCCACTGTCACTACTGCGTTTAACGCATCAATATTCGTTTTTGTAATATTCATCTTTTGTATTTATTTTTTTTCAATTTGTAAGATGGAACCTCAAATTATTTTAATTTTCGGTTTCATTATCTGTGTTTTTTAGGTACTAAAATTGGGTGGCAAAATTACATAATTTCTACCACCCAACAAATTTTATTTAATTGAAAATTAACCGACTAATTTTTAGTCTTTTATAAACTTATACAACACCCATTGTGAAATTGACAAAAACACACTGAAAAGTAATGCGGTAAAAAAAGTAGCCACTTCAAAACCATCCACTAATTTATCACATAACAACACCATTGCAGCATTAATTACCAATAAGAATAATCCCAAACTAAAAATAGTTACTGGCAAAGTAAAAAACACTAGAATAGGTTTTAAAAATGTATTGAGTAGCGCCATAACAACCGCCACTATAACTGCAGTCAATGGATTCGCTACCGATACTCCGTTTAAAAAATAGGCCAACAACAACACAATGATTGTTGAAATTAAAAGTCTTTTTAATAAGTTCATTTTTTTATTTGTTTTTGGTTAGTTATTCAAAAAGTGTACCGTTTTCTCAAAAAATTCTGAAGGATTTTCGGCATGAAGCCAATGTCCTGCATTGGAAACCGTTTCGATTTCAGCTTTTGGAAAATGATGATAAATTGTTTCAAAATCGGAATCCAAAATATAATCGGATTTATCACCTCTTAAAAACAAGGTTTTTTTATCAAATTGATTTTCAAAAGGCAAGGCATCACCAATTGCGGAGGTATTTTCATTGAACACTTTTAAATTGAAACGAAAACCCAATTGTCTTGGTTCTACCCAGTATAAATTTTTCAACAAAAACTGACGGGTTCCAAAATCGTGAATGTATTCCGAAACTATTGTTTCCGCTTCAGCCCTGGAAGGTTTTTTAGCAAAATCGACCGCATTCAAAGCAGCCAAAATGGTTTGATGATGGGGAGCATACAATTTTGGACCAATATCGGCCACAATTAGTCTTTCCACCAAATCCGGATAGGTCGTTGCCAACAACATGGCTACTTTTCCACCCATAGAATGCCCAATGACTGAAATAGTTGTTAATTGATGGAATGTACAATACTCTACTACATCTTGCACCATAACCTCATAACCCCAATCCTCCGAATGGAAACTTTTTCCGTGATTGCGCAAATCCAACGCATGCACTTGAAAGCCTTCGCCTACATATTGTGCCGCTAAGGTTTTCCAATTGTCGGACATCCCGAGAAAACCGTGAATGATGACTAGTGGCTTTCCTTGACCTGTTATATTTGAATGAAGCAACATCTTATTTCAATTTTTGCAAATACATTTGAACTACATTTTCCAATCCCAAATACAACGATTCTGAAATCAATGCATGACCAATAGAAACTTCTAACAATCCCGGAATATTTTGATTAAAAAACTGAATATTATCCAAACTCAAATCATGGCCGGCGTTAATCCCTAATTTTAATTCATTCGCCAAATTAGCCGCTGCCACATAAGGCAAAATTCCATTGGTATTACCCAGACCGTATTGGTGTGCAAATTCTTCTGTGTAAAATTCAATGCGTTCTGTCCCGGTTGCTGCTGCTCCTTCAATCATTTCCAACACAGGATCAACAAAGATTGACGTTCGAATTCCGTTGCGTTGAAATTCGGCAATTACTTCTTTCAAATAGGATTGATTTTTTACAGTATCCCATCCAGCATTCGACGTTAATGCTCCAATTGCATCGGGAACCAGAGTTACTTGAGTAGGCTTACATTCTAAAACCAAATCGATGAAATTGTGCTGTGGATTTCCCTCTATATTATATTCGGTATAGACTACCTCTTTCAAATCACGTGCGTCCTGATAGCGAATATGACGCTCGTCGGGTCGTGGATGGATGGTAATTCCTTGCGCACCAAAACTTTGAATACGCTTTGCGGCTTCAACAACATTAGGCGTGTTTCCGCCACGCGAATTACGCAAAGTGGCAATTTTATTTATGTTTACACTTAATTTACATTGGTTTTGTGTCATTTTTGACGTAACTTTAGGTTTGAATGACAAAAATACGAACTTAAACAAGGTCAGTATCTTATTTTTTAATTATTTTGCAGAAGATTATTATCGAACTCCTATGACAGTTTTATCCGATTATATTAACCAAGATTTGAAACCGCTTGAAATTCAAGAAACGGTTGCCAACGCACAAGATTTTTTTCTTGACGTTCCTTTTTCTCATTTCCCTGTGATTGAAGAAGGCGTTTTTGTTGGAAATATTTCGGCAGAAGATATTGATTCTTTTGATTTTGATAAAAAATTAATCGATTACAAATATACTTTTGAAGGTTTTTTTACTCGAAAAAATTCCGTTTTATTAGATGTTTTGGATGATTTTGCCAAAAACGAAACCAATGTTATTCCGGTTCTTGACGAACTTAATAATTATATTGGTTACTATGAATTGGAAGATTTAATCAAAGTTTTCAATGAAACCCCGTTTTTAAAAGAATTAGGAGGTATTATCATTGTTGAAAAACCAATTAACGGGTATTCATTTAGTCAGATTTCACAAATTGTGGAAGGTAATAACGCTAAAATTTTGGGTGCTTATATATCTAGTTCAGATGCGGAAAAAGTACAGATTACGCTAAAAATAGCGGAAGGCAGTTTAAATGAAATCATTCAAACGTTTCGTCGTTATGAATACGAGATCATTTCCGAACATCAGGAAGACGATTATTTGAAAACTTTGAAAGAACGTTCCGATTATTTGGACAAATACCTTAACATCTAATTTATGAAAGTCGCCATTTACGGTCAGTTTTACCAAAACACTACCTCTCCAATAATTAAGAGACTTTTACAGTTTTTGGAAACGCACAAAGTGACTTTTACTATTGAAGCCAATTTTCTAAAAATGCTTCAAGAAAACAAAGCGGTCAATAAAAACTATTCCACTTATTCCTCACACAAAGAATTAGACAAAAGCTACGACATGCTATTAAGTGTTGGTGGCGACGGAACTTTCCTACGAGCTGTTACCTATGTTCGCAACTCTGGCATCCCAATTTTAGGAATTAATGCAGGCCGATTAGGATTTCTAGCCAATGTGCAACAAGAAAACATTGAAACTTTTTTACAATTAGTGCTGGAAAAAAAATATAAAATTTCAAAACGTACTTTATTAAGCTTGAGTTGTACTCCAAAAGTGGATTCGATTTCTGAAATTAATTTCGCCATGAACGAAGTGACCGTTAGTCGAAAAGATACTACTTCGATGATTACCATCGAAACCTATTTAAATGGCGAATACTTAACTTCCTATTGGGCAGATGGCTTAATTATTTCCACCCCGACAGGTTCTACAGGATATTCCTTAAGTTGCGGCGGGCCGATATTAACCCCCGAAGCCAGCAGTTTAGTCATCACGCCTATCGCGCCTCATAATTTGAATGCCAGACCCATCGTAATTCCGGACAATACCGTTTTAAAACTTAAAATTTCAGGACGCGAAGAAAATTATTTGGTTTCCTTAGATTCTCGAATCGCTTCTGTAAAAAACGAAAGCGTATTAACCATTAAGAAAACACCCTTTAAAATCAACATGGTCGAAATCTCGGAAGAAACTTTCTTAAAAACATTGCGCAAAAAACTCCTTTTTGGCGAAGACAAGCGCAATTAAATCGGAGATAAATACTACAATCCTCACTTTTCCGTTTTTAGTTTATAAAATTGTCGAAAACATTTCGACAGAATATCACAATTCACTTTGTTTAGTGTCCATAATTAGTATATTTGCAAGCTATTATAAAAATGAAGAAGTTTTTTTACATAATCATATCCCTTTTAGCTATTAATCAAGCGCAGGCACAATTGCACGAAATAGGTGTTTTTGGTGGTGGTGCTAATTATATTGGCGACATTGGAAAAACCAATTATATTGCTCCAAACGAGCCTGCTTTTGGAATTATTTACAAATGGAACAGAAGCAAAAGGCATTCGTGGCGTTTTTCGGCAATAACCGGAAAAATATCAGGCAACGATTTGGAATCTAAGATTCCTGGACGTGAGGATCGTGGGTTTAAATTCGAAAACAATGTTACCGAGCTTTCAGCAGGATTAGAATTCAATTTTTTTGATTTCGATTTGCACCAGCAACCTTTTTTTGTCACTCCTTATATATATACGGGTTTGAGTTATTTCAAATATGATAATTTATATTTTATTGGAAATTTGCAACGTACAGAAAAGGATTCCTGGGCTATGGCAATCCCTATGACTGTGGGAATTAAAATGAAAATTTCAAATAAATTAGTATTGGGATTAGAAAGCGGCGCTAGATATACTTTTGCAGACGATTTGGATGGAAGTTTTCCTAAAAGCAACACTTTAAGCCATCTTAAATTCGGAAATACAAACAGTAAAGACTGGTATGTGTTTACCGGAGCCACCCTAACCTATACTTTTGGTCAAAACCCTTGTTTTTGCGTAGAATAAAATGAGTTTAGTAAATAGTATAAATACCGATAATTTACCCAAACATCTAGCTATCATAATGGATGGCAATGGTCGTTGGGCAAAACAAAAAGGAATGTTACGTGCCTTTGGTCACGAAAACGGAACCAAATCAGTAAAAACTACCGTTGAAACTTGTGCTCGATTAGGAATAGAAAATTTAACACTCTATGCTTTCTCAACCGAAAACTGGAACCGACCTAAATTAGAAGTAGACACATTGATGAAGTTGCTCATCAATTCGTTAAAAAAAGAGCTCGACACTTTAGTTAAAAACAACATAAAGTTAAACAGCATTGGCAACATTGATAATCTTCCAAAATCGGTTCAAAAAGAACTCCTAGAAGTTATCGAAAAAACCAAAGAAAACAAACGAATGACCCTTACTCTTGCGCTTAGTTATGGCTCTAGAGAAGAAATCTTAAATGCTGTTAAAAAAATAGCAGATAAAGTTAAAAATAACATAATTTCAACAAACAGTATTGACGAATCGATATTTAATAATCATCTTTACACACAGGATTTACCCGATGTTGATTTAGTAATACGAACAAGTGGCGAACACCGAATTAGTAATTTTTTGTTATGGCAAATAGCCTATGCAGAATTTTATTTTACCGATGTGTTGTGGCCAGATTTTAGTGAAGACAATTTATATGAAGCCATTATTAGCTATCAAAAAAGAGAACGTAGATTTGGAAAAACAAGCGAACAAATTAAATAATATTTTTAATTTCAACAACAGCATAAAATTAGTGCTGTTCTTTTTATTTTTAAGTACATCAACACAAGTAATTGCTCAAGACAGACTTCAATTTGACCAAGGAAAAGTTTATATTCTTAAAAAAGTTACGGTTACCGGAAAAGTTTCTTATAACGAGCAAACTGTAGTAACTTTCGCTGGTCTTGAAAAAGGACAATCTATTACTGTTCCAGGCGAAGAAATCACTAACTCCATCAAAAAACTTTGGAAGCTTGGCATGTATGACAATGTCAACTATTTTGTAGATAAAATTGAAGGCGATAGTATTACATTAGAGCTAAACTTAAACGAACTACCTAAACTTAAAGAAGTAAAGTTTGTTGGAGTAAAAAAAGGTGCTATTGAATCGTTAACCAAAGACAACGGATTAACAGAAGAGAAAATAGTAAACGAAAACCTTATCACAACTACCAAATATTATATTGAAAACAAATACAAAAAAGAAGGGTACTACAACACGAAAGTAAACATTGCCATAGAAGAAGACAAAGAGACTATCAATCATGTAAACATGGTTGTAAACATTGACAAAGGCAAGAAAATTAAAGTACAAAGCATAAATGTTGAAGGCAATTCAGAACTTTCAGATAGCAAAGTGAGAAATGCTATGAAAGAAACACGTCAGTTTAGTTTGAAAAATTTTGTATTGTTAAAATCAAGAAAATTCAAAAAAGACAAATACAAAGAAGATTTAGACAAAATTGTTGAAAAATATAAGGAAAACGGATTTAGAGATGCTCGTGTCGTATCCGATTCTGTGATTTTTGATGAAAGAAAGAACAAAATAACAGTAAATTTAAAAGTTGAAGAAGGTAAAAAATACTACTTCGGAGATATCAATTTTCTTGGAAATACCGTGTATAGCGACCAATTACTAGCGCGTTATTTAGGCATCCAAAAAGGAGACGTTTACAACGGTGTTTTACTAGACCAACGTATTGCCGACAAATCTAAACCTGATGGTGAAGATTTAACAAACTTATACCAAAACAATGGTTATTTATTCTCTAACATTAATCCTGTTGAAGTAAAAACAGAAAACAATGTAATTGATCTAGACATAAGAATTGTAGAAGGACCATTGGCTTATTTCAACAAAATATCAGTAGTTGGAAATGACAAAACAAACGACAAAGTAATTTACCGTGAATTAAGAACTAAACCAGGCGATGTTTATAGTAAAGAAAACCTAGTAAGAACCATTCGTGAAATTGGTCAATTAGGGTTCTTTGATGCCGAAGCTATTAAACCTGATTTTGAAAATGTTGACCCTGCCGCAGGAACTGTCGACATCAAATATAATGTAGTAGAAAAAGGAGCCAGCCAGATTGAACTTCAAGGAGGCTACGGTGGTGGTGGTTTCATTGGAACCTTAGGATTGTCTTTTAATAATTTTGCTATGAGCAACATTTTTAAGAAAAATGCGTACAAACCTCTTCCCATGGGTGATGGTCAAAAACTTTCTTTGCGTTTACAAGCCAGTACCTATTTCCAAACCTATAGTTTTTCTTTCACAGAACCATGGTTTGGAGGAAAAAAACCAGTACAATTATTTAGTTCGTTATCCTACAGTAAGCAATTTGCAGCCAACAATTCAGGACAAGTAGACAAAACTAAAAGTTTTAATATTTTTTCTGCTTCTATTGGTACAGCAAAAAGACTAAAAGTGCCAGATGATTTTTTCACACTTTCACATGCCGTTAGTTTTCAATTTTATGACATGAACAATTATAATGTTGGACTGTTTACTTTCGGAAATGGTGTTTCCAGAAATTTATCATATACTGTTGGATTTTCAAGAAACAACAAAGGTTTGAATCCTGTTTTCCCAACATATGGTTCTGAATTTAGTGTGACTGCAAAATTCACACCGCCTTATTCATTATTCAACAAAATTGATTATGCTACTCTAGGCAATCAAGAAGAATACAAAATGAAATATGACGGCACACAAACAATCACAGTGGTTGACGGAAATCTTCCAGTAACCGGAGATTACATCGTTGAAACTACACCAGGAAGTGGCGTTTATCAATTTGCGAGTAAAACCAATTTCAACTTAGCTTCTGTTAATCAAGCAAAGCTAGATCAGAAAAAATTCAATTGGTTAGAATACTATAAAGTTAAATTTAAAGCAGAGTGGTTTACTAAAATTTATGAAAAATTAACGTTACGTACTTTAGGTGAGTTTGGTTTCATGGGTGCTTACAACAACGACAGAGGCTTAGTACCTTTCGAACGTTTTTGGTTAGGTGGAGACGGAATGGCGAACTTCTCAATGGACGGTCGTGAAAACATCCAGCTACGTGGTTACCCAAACAACTCTTTAACTCCAACTATTACGGATACAAATAATTCTCGTTTCGGCCAACAAGTTGGTGGTACGGTTTATAATAAGTTTTCATTAGAATTACGTTACCCGATAACCTTAAAACAAGCGGCCTCTATTTATGGCTTAACTTTTGTGGAAGGTGGTTCTGCATACGATGGATTCAAATCTTACAATCCATTTAGCTTACAACGTTCTGCCGGACTTGGATTGCGTGTATTTATGCCTGCCTTTGGTATGTTAGGAATCGATTTTGCACACGGTTTCGATCCAATTCCAGGAACCGCACAAAAAAGCGGTTGGCAAACACATTTTATTATAGGTCAACAATTTTAATTATATTTGACGTTATATATCTTATAACCAAATTTAAGCTTATGAAAAAGAGTTTTTTATCAATTGTATTTTTGCTATCCATCCTATCTGTAAACGCTCAATCAAAAGTTGGTGTGAGAATAGGATATATAGACATGGATTACATCCTTGAAAATGTTCCTGACTACAAAGAAGCATCTACACAACTTGATACAAAAGCTCAAAAATGGAAACAAGATATCGAGTCGAAAAAAAATGATATCACAAAATTAAAAGAAAATTTAAAATCGGAGAAAGCTTTACTAACTAAAGAGTTAATTGAAGAAAGAGAAGAAGAAATCAAATTCTTAGAAACCGATTTAATCGACTACCAACAAAAAAGATTTGGACCAAGAGGTGATTTAGCCATTCAAAAACAAGCGATCGTTAAACCCGTACAAGATCAGGTTTTTACTGCCGTTCAAGATATAGCCGAAGCCAAAGCGTATGACTTTATTTTCGACAAAGCGTCTGCCATGACCATGTTATTTTCAGCAAAGAAGTTTGACATTAGCGACCAAGTTATTCGAACCATAACTAGAGCTGAAAAAAGAGAAGAAATGTCAAAAAAACAGCAAAAAGCACTAGAAGAAAAACAAGAATCGCAAGATGTTGTTTCCGACAATCCAGCTTTAGCCGAAAGACAACGTTTGTTAGATGAGAAAAAAGCAGCTGTAAAAAAAGCGCAAGAAGCAAGAATACAGGCCGCTGAACAAAAGAAAAAAGACTACGAGGCAAGAAGAAAAAAATTGTTAGAAGAGCAAAAAGCAAAAAAATCTGGCACGACAATTGATTCTACCTCACCAGCAACACCAGTAGCGGACAAACAAACTGAAACTTTCAATAAAATTGAAGATAAGAAAATCGCACAAGATTCTGTCAAAGCAACTAAAGAGGCACAAAGACAAGAAGCGATAGAAAAAAACAAAAAAACGCTAGAAGAAAGAAGAAAAGCGTTAGAAGAAAAAAAGAAAAAAATTCTTGCCGATAGAGAAACAGCGCGAAAAGCACAAGAAGAAAAATTAAAAGAAAAGAAAAATTAAAATTAATACACTAATAAATACTAAAATGATGAAACAGGTTAAAACTTTACTTATTGCAGCAATAATGATGTTAGGAGCAAATTCAATGAACGCTCAAGCTAAAACAGCGCATATAGATGTTCAAGAATTGTTATCTAAAATGCCAGAAATGACGACTGCAAAAGCGCAATTAGAAACGTTAAACAAAACTTTTGATGGTGAGTATTCTAAAATGGTGACAGAATACCAAACAAAAATGAAAAAATACGAAGGTGAAGCTGCTACCGCTGGTGATGCTGAAAATGAAAAGCGTGCGAAAGAAATGCAAGATATGGGGCAACGTATTCAACAATACAGCGAATCTGCTAGAAAACAATTATCTGATAAAGAAGCTGAAATCGTAAAACCAATCATGGATAAAGCAAAAGCAGCTATCGTAAAAGTGGCTAAAGCTAAAGGATTTCAATATGTAATGGATGCTTCTTCATTAATCGTTGCTGACGGTCCAAACTTATTCGAAGATGTGAAAAAAGAATTAAAATTCTAATTTTTACACAATAAAAAATTAAAAAACTGTACTATTATTTAGTGCAGTTTTTTTTTACATTTGTTTTATGAGTAATAACAATCCTATCGGTTTATTTGATTCGGGAATAGGCGGAACTTCCATCTGGAAAGAAATCCATCAATTACTACCAAACGAGAACACTATCTATCTGGCCGATAGTAAGAATGCACCCTACGGAAAAAAATCAAAGGAAGAAATCATCCAACTTTGTTTCAAAAATGTCGATTTTCTATTAGCTCAAAATTGCAAAATGATTGTTGTGGCTTGTAATACGGCTACCACGAATGCCATCAAGGAAATGCGAGCCAAATACGATATTCCCTTCATCGGAATCGAGCCAGCTATAAAACCAGCAGCGAATCAATCGGAAACGCAAACTATTGGTATTTTAGCCACTAAAGGCACTTTAAACAGCGAATTGTTTAACAAACAAGTAGAAAATTATTCCAACGTCAAAATACTGGAACAAGTAGGTTATGGTTTAGTCGAATTAATTGAAGACGGAAAAATCGATTCGGAAGACATGCGCAATCTACTCAAACTCTACCTTCGTCCTATGGTAGCCGCCAACATGGACTATCTGGTGCTAGGTTGTAGTCATTATCCATACTTGATTCCTGAAATCAAGAAAATCATCCCGGCACACGTCAAAATAATCGATTCTGGAGAGGCAGTTGCCAAACAAACAAAAGCCGTTTTAGAACATTTTAATCTTCTAAATACTTCCAAAAAAAAAGCCGAAACAGTTTTCTTCTGCAATAGCGACGACGAAGTGCTAAAGAATATTTTGGGGTTTTCCGAAAATGTTTTTGAAAAAGATTTTTAGGAGCACTACCCTGTTGATTCCCAAAACCACTTACCCGCTGTTGTTTCAATCTTTTCATTATGAGCTTGCAAAGCAAGCACATGCATAAAAAGGATTTACACTCCCATCAGGGCTAAATAAGCCGTTTATTTAAACCAACTAGAGTACATCACGTAATTATTGGAAATACGCTCTATTTCGCCAGCAAAATCACTCTGATCGATATCTTTTACCTTCTTAGCTGGAATACCTGCATAAATCGTTCCCGATTCGACCACGGTGTTTTGTGTCACCACCGATCCTGCTCCAATAATTGCATTGCTTTCAATCACACAACCATCCATCACAATAGCGCCCATCCCAATGAGTACATTGTCATGAATCGTACAACCATGCACAATGGCATTATGACCAATAGAAACATTATTTCCAATAATAGTTGGATGTTTTAAATAAGTACAATGAATGACAGCACCATCTTGGATATTCACTTTATTGCCAATTTTAATAAAGTGCACATCGCCACGCACCACTGCATTAAACCACACACTGCATTTCTCACCAAAAGAAACATCACCAACAATTGTGGCATTTTCAGCAACATAACAATCACTAGGAATTTGAGGTGCTTTTCCGTTTACTTCTTTTATAACCATAGTAGATTTCAAAAAAAATCCCGAAAAAATCGGGATGTTTATATTAATTAATTGCAGGACAATTACAATCGTATTTCTCTTTCTTACAACCAAAGTCGAACCCTAGTGTAAGTTGGTGATAACCACCAGTATCAAATTTAATATCACCCATT
Organism: Flavobacterium amnicola; assembly: GCF_004122165.1. Taxonomy (GTDB): domain Bacteria; phylum Bacteroidota; class Bacteroidia; order Flavobacteriales; family Flavobacteriaceae; genus Flavobacterium; species Flavobacterium amnicola. The sequence goes on along the minus strand of NZ_SBKO01000001.1, from coordinate 1,035,832 downwards.
ACATTCGAATAAGTATAAGCAAACATGAATTTTTTATAATTCACCCCAACTAAAGGCGTAATGTATTGTAATTTTTGATTTTTTAATTGATTACCATCAATATATTGCGAACTATCAAAACTTCTTCTGTAAGATAAACCACCCCAAATTTTTCCAAAATCAACAGCTTTGTACACTTTTAAGTTGGCATCAATTGATTTTTCTTTAGTTCTTTCTGTCAATTGGAACATTACAGATGGTTCCCATAATAATTTTCTAGAATCGCCCAAAGTATAACCAGCACTTAATAAATATTTTCTTAAGTTATCCGATTCGTACTCTGTATATAAATCTCTACTTCTAAACAATGCATTTTTTACCGTTGCATGCACATTGAAATCTAAAAAGTTATAGGATGCACCAAAATCAACATTAAAATAGGATGCCTTTTGTAAAATTCCAGCAATAATCGGATCAAAATCGTTCAAATCAAAACTAGTTTCATCCAATTGATTTTGAACTAATCCAGCACTTAAACCAAATGACAATTGATTTAAATCCACCGTACTTCTTGAGAACATAATGTGGTGCGCATAAGTAAGTTTAGCACCTTTTTGCGAATGGTACCCATTTTTATCATTAAAAAGGATAACCCCTAAAGCAGATCCTTTCTCACCAATTTTACCGTTATAACTTAAGGTCTGTAACGCAGGCGCATCTTCATTACCAAACCATTGCTGGCGAGCAGTTAATCTAATCTTAGAACAATTAGACGCTCCTGCCATAGAAGGGTGTAATAAATAGTAATTATCAGACAAATAATCAGAATAAACCGCTATACCCTCCTGAGAGATAGAAATTTGCGTTACAAAAAAAGATAACAACAAAAATATTTTCTTAAAATTCATGCTTTAGAAATTATTGCCTTCAAATGAAGACCATTTTTTTAATGTTTGACTCCAAAGATATAATTTTTTACATTTAATTAAACTCTTATGCAAACAATTTTAAAAAAAAATCAAAAAAGTTAATTTTAATGCAAAAAAACAATCTAAACAAGTAATGACAAAATTGTTTCTTAATTTTGAAGCAAAATTAAGATCATGAAACTTATCACCATAAAAGAAACTAATAATCCAAGCATATTAAAATTTGAATTCTCTTACTTTATTTGTCCAAATCAAAGTTATGAGTATAAAAATATAGACGAATGTGCCGATTCTCCATTAGCACAACAATTATTCTATTTACCGTTTGTAAAAACCGTTTACATTTCAGGAAATTTTATCGCAATCGAAAAATTCAGCATCGTAGAATGGGACGATGTAAAATTTGAAGTTGCCGAACAAATGGAAGCTTACGTAAACGCTGGCGGCGAAGTAGTAAAAGCGAAAGAAAATCCAAAAAAACTTCCTTTTACAGTATATGCCGAAAGCACGCCAAATCCTTCGGTAATGAAATTTGTGGCCAACAAAGCGCTAACAAAATCCATTGTAGAATGTAAAAACATCGACGAAACTGAAGCTTCTCCTCTAGCCAAAGAACTGTTTAAATTCCCTTATGTGAAAGAAGTTTTTATCGATGAAAATTATATTTCGGTAACCAAATATGCGGTAAATGAATGGCAAGAAATTACCAATGAAGTACGAACTTTCATAAAAGAATTTCTAGAGAACGGAAATATCGCGGTCGATGAAACCAAAGTAGCTTCTTCTGCAAATATTGAAAAACAACAAATTGCTAATTTTGACAATTTAGATGTCACTTCTCAAAAAATAATCAATATCATTGAAGAATATATCAAACCTGCTGTCGCTGCAGATGGTGGTAACATTCTTTTTGACTCTTTTGACGAGCAAGAAAAAAGAGTGAAAGTAATTTTACAAGGGGCTTGCAGTGGTTGCCCTTCTTCTACTTTTACGTTAAAAAACGGAATCGAAAACATGCTAAAAGAAATGCTTCACGACCAAGAAATTAAAGTGGAAGCACTCAATGGATAATTTTGTTTTGAGGTTTATAATTATTAACTTTAATAGCTAATAATCAATAAACTAAAAAACATGTCTGTATTAAAAGTAATCGAAGTACTTTCTAGTTCTGAAAATAGCTGGGAAGATGCCACAAGAAAAGCAGTAGAAAAAGCTTCAAAATCATTGAAAAACATTCGTTCTGTGTATGTGCAAGATCAAAGTGCGCAAATAAAAGATGGAAAGGTTACCGAATTTAGAGTCAATTTGAAATTGACTTTCGAATTGGAATAACACCATAAATTTATTTAAAAGTGGTGCGATGTACACCATTTTTTTTGCCTTCGACGCAAATATTTTGTAATATTACATTTATTAACAAATCAAAAAACAAATAAAATGGGAATTGGAAGTTTTATAAAGAACATCTTTGGTTCTAAAAAAGTAGACGAAATAGTTGACCAAGCAGAAACCTTTGCTGATGATGCCATTGCAAAAGCAAAAGAAAGCGCCGCACCACTTGTAGATAAAGTAGAAGAATTTGCAGAACAAGCGGGTGAAAAAGTAAAAGAATATGTTCCTCAAGCAGCGAGTGCCATCGACAGCGTTGTGGAGACGGTAAAAGAAAAAGCAGAAGTTGCAATTGACAAAGTAGAAGAAATAGCACACAGTGCTGTAGACTCTGCCAAAGAAAAAGCAGCGGAATTTGCAGATTCTACTGAAGAAGCAGCAGAAGAAACCACAGAAGAAACTAAATAATTTCACTATTATTTTTACCATACAAGGTTAGGGACATCCCTAACCTTTTTTATACTTAAAAAAATGGAAAATAAAGAATACTATATCAATACCCTTAAAAAATTCTTATTCGATTATTCGGCAAATATCATTACAGCACTCATCATTCTTTTTGTAGGGCTTTGGCTTTCCAAATTTATTGCCAAAAGTTTTAAAAGAATACTCTTAAGCCGTAATGTAGAACTCACTTTAGTAGAATTCCTAGAAGACTTGGTGTTTTGGGGAATTAGAGGACTAGTTTTTATTTCCGTAATTTCCAAACTAGGTGTCGAAACTTCTTCATTTGTAGCCATATTAGGGGCGGCTGGACTTGCAGTTGGCTTATCCCTTCAAGGTTCATTGGCTAATTTTGCAGGGGGTATCCTTATTGTTTTATTCAAACCGTTTAAAGTGGGCGATAAAATTGAAGTACAGGGTGAAATTGGCAAAGTAGAAGACATCCAAATTTTCTCCACAAAAATACTTACTGGCAACAACCACATGGTTTATATTCCGAACGGATTATTATCGAACGGAAAAATTAAGAACCTTTCCCAAAAACATACCTCGAGAACCGATTTCGAAATTGCCATTACCCACGAACAAAATGCAACCGAAATCAAATCGAAAATAGAACAATCTATAAAATCTAGTTCGATTATTTTAAAAGACCCGAAACCTGAAATTTACATCTCCAATTACTCCGAAACCGGCATTACGTATTTAGTGCGAGTTTGGACAGAAAACAACGATGTTACACAAGCCAAATCAGACATCTTGAGCGCTGTAAAATAATAATTGAGGCTGACATAGGAATAAAAAATCCGCTCACAAAACACGTGAGCGGATTTTTTATTTTCAGGTATTGAAGTAACTTAAAGCATCAACTAATTGGTCTAATTCCCAAAATTATAACGCAGGGTAAATCCTGCTCTAATAGTAGTTATAGGAAATGAAGTAGAGATAACTGCTTTCGTGAACGAATAATCAAAATAAAACAAAGTGGTTAAGTTATTACTAAACTTGTAATCCCCTGTTAACTTTGCCGAAATTAAGTTTTGCCCTCCTCCTAATTGATTGTTATCATAATCCAAGTTACGGACGATTGTTTTATTGTTCCGGAAGGATATATCTCCTCTTAAATTAATATCACTTTTAATAAGTCCTGTTGCATTATCAGCTATTCTTGATCGAATGGTTACGTCTTTGATTCGGTAACCTAACCCAAGCGTGTATTCCACTCCTTTTAATTCGGTTAGCAAACTATTATCGAAACTCAATGCTAAAGTTCTATCCTTTTTCATTTCGGCTAGTACTTTTATGGAATTTTTTAGTTCCATATCAAATCGCATTAATGGACTGAATTGCTCGGTTACATTGATATTTGAAATGATGTTTTTATTGTTAAAATTTCCGTTAGCATCTAAACCGTTCGGATTTTTATCGTATTCAAAATTGGAACGGAAAGAGTTAATCGTGTAGGCCGCTTTATACGTATGTTGCAGAGAAAATCGTCTGAATTTATCTTTGAAAAACTTATAACGCATCAATCCAGTGTATTTTACCGTCCAGTTAGGAATAGGCACACTTCTAAAAGCATCCAACGAAACGCCCGAAGCCTTAGTACCTGTATAAGCTGAAAGGAATGAAGGTAGTAAAACGGCTTGGCTATTTTTACTGTAACCTTCAGGGAATCCACTAGAGTCGAAAATATTCGGATTATAACTTGGGTCAAAAGCGGCTCGTTGTTGTGCCAATCTATTAGCAATTATGATTCTATTATCTCTAAAAGTTTGAAAAGCATCAGAAGTTGTTTCATCACTTTGTGAAAACGCTGTTCTAATTAAGTTAGTAGTAATCGAATAATTTCCAGTATTATATGGCGAGTGAGAATTATAAACTCCTCCCACAGCATCAAACTGTTCAGAAAAATTAGTTGCCATCGTTCTATCACCTACCAAATCAATTTTCAAATCAGGAAACAATTCAATATTTGCAGTAGCAGAAATTTGTTTGTTATTTATTCGGGTAAAATTCTGATTGAACTCCGGATAATTGGTTAACCAACCATTCCTAGCAGCTTCAAAACGTATATCATCTTGCATCCCAAATACAAATCCCAATGAAGGTTTTGAGGAGCCTAAAAAACCAATGGATGGCAAATAACCCGGCAACATGGTACCGTTGGTTTCGTTATAGATGATTTGTATGTTTTTAATACTCGTTGCCACCCCGATTAAACCATCCACTAGTACATTTGGCTTAATTTCCTTTTCTTTCGTTTTTGGTTTCGCCACAACTTTTTCTCCTGGTTTAGGGGCAACTGGTGGTGGAGGTGCTACAGCAGTTTTTGGTTTTTTCTTTTTCTCGCTTCTTTTTACAAATCCGATGTATTTATAAAAAGTATCCATAGTTAATGACGTATTCAATTTGTGCGTATTGGCATTTTGAATCGTGTTTCCTAAATTGTACACTGTCCCCAAATCATCTTCAATAGTTTGCAATGCTAAAGAAGCTTTTTGCCAACTATAATCCCCTGTATATGTATAATCCGATTTTACAAAGGACAAGAACGGTATTTTACTCAAAGGCAGTTCATAATTCACCGTTAATTGTTGTGCGTGTTGATTTGGCGTTCCAATGTTTAGATAATCATCCCAAATGGTAAAACTATCAATTGGATTGTTATTTTCATCCAAATAATTTCGAACCAAATTCGCCGAAGTGGCCGTATAATTCAGACGTAATGATTTGGCTAAATTGTAACCAAAACCATAATTATAATTGAACATATAATTACGTTTGTATAACGGATCTAAAGGAATCCCTTCCACTTCAACTTGACGGAATTGTTGTTTATTGTACTGACGTAAAATGGTCGAACTAAAATTAACATTGTTTGGTAAAAAGTTAAAATTGAAATCACTTAAAAGTTTCCAATAGGTACTTTTCTTCATGAATTTCGTTTTCTTGAAAGGCTCAATAGTTTTGGGTTTAAAGGTAAATGCATAATCGGCTGAAGTTCTTAACTGCTGGTCAATTAAACTCTCAATTTCAAAATCGTGGTGCTCTACTTCACTAAAGGAATATGACAACGTTAAGTTTTCAGGATCATAAAAATGCTGTTTTTGCTGAGCTGATCGTTCCCTTCTAACCCCTATTAAATTGAAACTAGTTCGCTTTGTAAAGTCTTGTGCTCTTTTCTTTAAATTATCTTTTTCAGCAGGATCGGCTGTAACTTCAATAAGTTGATCCAACTTGATATCCTGATTAAAAGGATCATATTCTGGTGTTATAACTTGTTCTCCAACAGCATAATTAAACGGCAAATTCATACCCCATTTTTTAGGCAATAATTTACCCACATTCACATTGGTAACGATGTCGTATTGCTTCATATCCTCACGACTTCTTTCGTTTGGTCCTTGCTCTAATGATCCAAAACCAATCGTTCCCATTCTTCCTGTAGCAGAAAGTGTAACTAAATCGGCCATATTGGTATCAAGACTAGCAATGGCTGCCATTCCGCCTTTGTTGTCCATATCAGCAAGACGCAATTCATTGAACCAAACTTCCCCACGAACATCACTAGAATGTCTGTTTTTTACCCCTACCATCAAGGTTCGTACTTGTCCAAAATTTGGATTACCTTTTATACCAAGTCGCAATTTATTTGGTTTCGTAGCTGCTGAAGGATCCAGTTCTTCTTCATTTCTGAAGAAAATACCATTGGCATCTACCGGTTGTGTCCCATTTAAATTTAAGATTTTAAGCTTGGTTAACATGGCCGTATTTAACTCTACTTCATTCGCCAATGGCCAAATTTGCTCAGCGGTGATAGCGGTTTGAGGGGTAACTTTTAAAGGAACTTCCACTTGGTAGAAGTTTTCAGTAAAATCATTTCCGAAACGAATAAATCCTACCATTTGGTCATCTTGAAGCGGACTTGTATCGCCTGGTAGAGCTTCTGCATGAAGGAACATTTTTAATTTATTGTACTGACGCATGTCTACGTCTACATTTTTGAAAGCCGCGCGCGAATCTCCTGATTCTAAACCTTCAAGCCCGGTTTCAGGATTGGTTTTATCGTAAACACGCAACGATAAAGATTGCTCGTTTTGATTTACTACCGAATTATTATTATACAATTGTTCTCTGGCTACTCCTGGAGGCATCACATAACGAATAGGAGTTCTATTACTGTTTTCTTCAAGATTTACTCCAACTACATCAAATCCAGTATTATCATCGGTTGGATCGGCATCTAGTGTTTCTAATGAAGCATTGAATCTTCTCCATTCACCACGCACTAAATCCAAAGCCCCTAAACGCAACGTAACTTTATCAGAAAAACCAGACATGAACATACGTATAAAACGAATCGACCTAAAATCGGAAATACCACCTTCTACATTGGCAGGTGTAATTTCTTGAATCGGAATTTTATACTGTATCCATCGCACGGTTGGCGAAGTGCCATCCGGTAATGGTGGTGAAACTTTGGTAGTTAAAATATTAGAAACGTATCGATCACTTTCAGTAACATTAGGTTTAATGTCAACCGAAAATTTATAATACGCATTAATGGTATTCATTGTATTGTCACGGTTAATATCTTCTACATCAGGAAGTACTGAATTTCCACGATTGGTATCTGACACTCCAATTGGTGAGTTTCCTTCTAAACCATTGTATTTTTTGTAGCGATCTAAAATAGTTCCAGTAGCACTTAAATAATACGAATAATTATCTTGAGCAGGGTCAACAACTCCCGAAAACGCAGGGTACTTGTTTGCCTCTTCTACGTCATTTAATCCATTCAAACCAACATCCTGAGTTGCTCTATTGGCTTCATTGGTATCAAAAGCATAAATAAGAGATTGTGAAGTCGGCACTTTACCCCAATTGGTACTTAATGTTGTCGTGGTTGAACCTGGCGTTGGCAATCCGTTTTCATATAATTTTCGCCCATCTTTTAAAACGTCTTCAGAAATTTCACCAAGATTGAAGGTCAATTCTCCCGTATTGGCTCCATTACTAATGACTCCATCTTTATAGTAAGGATCTTGCACCCAAAATTGAATGTACTCTACATTGGCTTGCTCAAAATTAGTAGAAGTAATCGGTCGCATAATTCCACCAAAATTAGTTTCCGGATTTGGCAATGTATTACTCACTCCCGCCGGATTAAAATTATAAGGACCTCTTTCTGTTGGATAAAACGTTAAATCTAATGTTGGCACTACAGTGGTTTCACCAATGGCAATATTCGTATTCGGATATAATTCTTGGCTGTAGACACGTCGGGCTTCTAAAGTAGAAAGATCATTATCATTCACTCCTGATGGGCGTTGGTTGGTATAAAATATCGGGTCTATACTGTACCAAGATAATTTGGCACGTTTGTAACCGTAGCTCAAATCTTCTTCTGGAATTTCTCCTCCAAAACCAATAGGTGCACTCGCTAAGGTCCATGCTAAAGGTGATTTCAAATCGATTGTAGATTGGGAACCTTCAAAATCATCTACATAAACCGTAGCTTCACCTTCAAATTGGTCATTTTTAGAAACGCCTGGCTTTAAGAAAGCAACTTCTCCTCTAAAAGATAAATTAGATGGGACATCGGTATCTACAAATGGTAATTTGTTAGCCATTCTGGTAAAAAATGGTACTTCTGTAGAAAAATTAGTATTGGCTCCGAAAATCGTATTATTGATGGACTCCTGACCGTAATTTGATTTTTGTGTAAAGGGACGTTCGGTCATTTTTAACCAGGTTGCTCCAATTTGAAATTTTTCCGAAAATTTATGTTCTACATTAATTCCCATGAAACGTCTGGTTTGTTGTCCGAAAACTGAATTATTTTCAACAGAAACCTGAATTGGCACCCCTGATGCTTGAATAGAGGGATCTAAAATTTGAACCCTACCCGCTTGATAATTAACACTATAATCAATTCCTTCTTGAAGTACTCTACCGCCTGCAGTTACTACTACTGAACCTCTTGGCACATTCGATGCCCCAAGCGAGATACCATCACCACTAGATGATTTAAATTTCCCTTTTAATAAGAACTTATTTTTTTCACTTTCTTGCAAGGCTAAGGCTTGTGTCTTTCTATATAAACTGGTAAAAACGTACTTCTTTTGGTTGTCATTATAACCCGAAATTGGATCAGAATAATCTTGAAGCGGAGAAGTTCTTAATTTTTCAAATAAATGCTTCCCGAATGGTTCTACCGTAGTAAAAATTAGTCGACCATTTTGAGGATCAACTGTCATTCCTGGAATAAAATCGAAGAAACCATCACCCCCATTTTGCGGATCATTATTCGCATTTAATTTATCTACATTAAATACTTTTAACAAAGGCGTTTCGGCCACACCTACTGGCAATGGACTAGAAACATTGGCAGGTGTAATATAATTTAAAGGCGAAGGATCGGTATAAACAATATTAAATTTGAAACCATCAGCTTCTAACTGATAAGCCCCAGGAATTTGATAAATATTTTTCATCATCAAGTTCCAAGAGGGTTTTGTGACACTGGTCAAATTCCCTTTCAGCATTTTTAAAATCAACGCTTGCGTAGTGGGTGTATTTGCAGTATTTACTACTGTTGCATCTACACCATCGGTACCGAACTCTCCTACTTGATATACATCGTCACCAATGGTATATTGATAGGCAACAGCCAATACTTCATCATTGGCTAATCGTTGGTTTAATGAAATGTACCCTAACTGTGGATGAAAGGTAAAATCGTTGGGTGTTAATTTTCTAGCGTTCTCTAGTTTGGCATAATCAGTACCTTCTGACATTATTACCCCACTAAAACCAGCTCCAGAAGTAGCAATTTCTCTAATTTGACTATTTAACAAACCAGTTCCTCCAGTAATTAAGGCTGGATCGAAACGGTTATTGGCATTTTTTGTCGGAGTATTTATAGGTGTAGTAAGGAAGAAGTTAGGGATCGATTGACCATAAACACCAACGGTCTGATCCGTAATATCGTTACCATTTTCATCAGACAATTCGGATTCTCCCAAATCCTGTAAAGCAATTATATTTCTTAAATTATTTCCTTCCGGAGATGTGTTAATTCTGTTTTGTCGGTTGGTTACCCAAACTTCCATTCTAGTAATTTGTACTCGAGAATTAATGAATGGATAATTTTTTAACGCTGCATCGTATCGATTTCTGAAGTACTGAGAAAGGAAGAAGTGACGATCCGCGTCATAATCTAGTCCGAACAAATCAAACTCTTGAATGGTTCCACCGCCTTGCGCTGTTACGGTTTTAGTTTGTGATTTTTGTTCCGAAAAAACACCCGTAAAAGTTGTTCTACCGAATTGAAATTGTGCTTTTACTCCAAATAAACTTTGTGCTCCTCTAATTAAGGTACTGTTTAGAGGCATGCTCACATTACCCACTTCAATTTTTTGAAGAATATCGTCTTCAGTTGGAGTATATTCTAATTTTATTAAATTTTGAAAAGCAAAAGTAGACTCGGTATCATAATTCGCTGTTACTTTAAGTCTTGTTCCTACTTGACCTAACAAACTAAGACTAATTCTTTGATCAAAATCGAAAGTAGTACTTTTTTGATTTCTTGGCGAAAAAGAGGGATTATCTTGTTTTGAAAAACGAACTCCTAAATCAATCTCAACAGATCCTGTTGGTTTTACATCGATGGTATTGCTTCCAAAAATAGATTCGAACAATCCTGATCGAATATAATATCGTGGCAACAAGTCTTTTTTCTTTTCTTCGGCATTTTTCTTTTGCCCTGCAACCGCATCCGATTTTTCTTTAAAGTATTTTTTTATCGATTCTTTTCGAATTAATTTTTCATATTCTTGAGGCGTTAAAACGATTGGATAATCAATATTAAATCCTTCAAAAGTCTTGGTGTAAATATAGCGATCTGTTGCCGGATCGTAAGTATAGGCTTCAAGTATACTGGTAGGGTTTGGAAGCTCTAAACTCCCGGTATTATATCCTTTTACAGTATCGGTAACTTCTTGCGCTTCAACATTATAAAAAACAAAGAAAAACAGCATAAAAAAACTGTTTTTTGAAAATATTTTTGGCAAGTTTCTATTAAAATCCTTCAATGTTATAAGTTTTTTAAGGCTTGTTTAATAATTGTTTCAACGGAAGCATCAGGCATAGCAGCTACGATTTTGTCGACTACTTTTTCGGAAGTTTTTCTAACAAATCCCAAAACCTCTAAAGCTGATAACGCTTCATCCTTGTTTGTATTGCTTTGCGAAAGGGAAACTTCTTCTAAGGCGTACAATTTTAACACTTTATCCTTTAAATCTAGAATGGCTCTTTGTGCTGTTTTGGCTCCAATTCCTTTTATGGATTGAATGGTGCCTACATCACCTGAGGCCAATGCGTTAATGATTTGCTTGGGTTCTATAGAGGAAAGCATCGTTCTAGCGGTATTGGCACCAATACCCGAAACAGAAAGTAATAATTTGAAAATTTCTCTTTCCGATTTTTCAATGAATCCATACAGGGAATGGCTGTCTTCTTTTACCAACATGTACGTGAAAAGCTTAATAAAATCGGTCGATGGTAATAATCCGAAAGTATGCAAAGAAATATTAACCTGATAACCCACTCCATTACAGTCTATTACAACTTCTGTAGGGCTTTTCTCTACTAATTTTCCTTGGATATGTGCAATCATAATACTCTCGTTAACCGCCAAATATAGTAATTTTCTTTAATTACGCTTCATTTCATAGACTAACTACTTGATTTTTCGATGAACATTAAATGTTTTTGTGAGTCTTTTGTCGTTTCTCTTTTTCTTGTGCATCAACAACCGCTACAGCAGCCATATTGACCATTTCCTCTACGCTGGCACCCAGTTGAAAAATATGCACAGGCTTATCCAAACCAAGCATAATTGGACCGATGGAATCTACCTTATACAACTCTTTAAGCATTTTATAGGTAATATTTGCCGATTCAAGATTAGGAAAAATTAAAGTATTGACTTTATGTCCCGCTAATTTAGAAAAAGGGAATTTGCTTTTTAACATCTCTGGATTCAAGGCAAAATCAGTCTGAATTTCACCGTCAACAATCAAGTCAGGGTAAAACTCGTGCAAGTGAGAAACGGCTTGACGCACCTTTTCGGCACTTGGCGTACTAGAAGACCCGAAATTAGAAAACGAAACCATCGCCATAATCGGTTCCATACCAAACAATCGAACTGTTTTAGCGGTCATTAAAGCAATTTTTGCCAAATCATCAGCTGTTGGATTAGGATTGATTGCCGTATCCGATAAGAACATAGGCCCACGGGTGGTCATCATCAAATTGGTTGTTGCAATGCGGCTTGCTCCCGGTGCTTTTCCAATCAATTCCATGATTGGTTTCACTACCGATGGATAACTTCGAGAATAACCAGTTACTAAGGCATCCGCTTCTCCTTCGTTGACCATCATGGCTGCAAAATAATTACGTTCTCGCATCCATTTTTGGGCATCTAATAAGGTAATACCACGACGACGGCGAGCTTTCCAATAAATTTCAGCAAAACGCAAACGACGCTCGTCTTCATCTTTAGTTTTTGGATCTAAAATAGCTACTTCGGCATCAAAGCCAAGTTCTTCTTTCAACTCCAATATAATTTCTCGATTCCCAAGTAAAATTGGAATTCCGATTCCTTCTTCGTGTACAATTTGAGCAGCTTTTAAAACATCGAAATGATCGGCTTCCGCAAATACAATTCGTTTCGGATTTGTTTTGGCTCTATTGGCCAACAAACGCACCATTTTATTGTCTGAACCCAATCGTTCCAGTAATTCTTCTTTGTATTTGTCCCAATCGGTAATTGGATTTAACGCTACCCCACTTTCCATAGCTGCTTTAGCAACTGCTGGCGCCACTTCCGAAATTAATCTCGGATCGAATGGTTTCGGAATGATATAATCCTTTCCAAAATTCAATTTGGTTTCTCCGTAAGCTACATTTACTTGCTCTGGAACTGATTGTTTGGCTAAACTAGCCAATGCTTTTACCGCCGCCATTTTCATAGCTTCATTAATCTTAGTCGCTCTTACATCAAGAGCCCCACGGAAAATATAAGGGAATCCAAGCACATTATTCACTTGATTAGGATAATCGGAACGACCTGTAGCCATAATGATATCATCACGAGTGGCAATTGCTAAATTGTAATCGATTTCTGGAACTGGATTAGCCATAGCAAAAACAATAGGATTTTTGGCCATTGTTAATAGCATTTCTGGCTTTAAAATATTGCCCGCCGAAAGACCTAAAAACATATCGGCTCCGACTAACGCTTCGGCCAGCGTTTTCGGGTTACATTCTTTTGCATACCTTTTCTGAAGGTCAGATAAATCTTCTCTGCAAATCGTCAACATACCCTCCACATCAAACATCGAAACATTTTCTGGCTTAATCCCTAATAAAACATATAAATTAGCACAAGCCAAAGCAGCAGAACCCGCTCCTGAAACAACTACTTTTACTTTGTCAATATCTTTTTCGGCAAGTTCTAACGCATTCAACAAAGCTGCCGATGAAATAATAGCAGTGCCATGTTGATCATCGTGCATAACGGGAATGTCAAGTTCTTCTACCAAACGTCTTTCAATTTCGAAAGATTCTGGCGCTTTTATGTCTTCTAAGTTAATTCCACCAAAAGTAGGTGCAATAGCCTTAACAGTTTCTACAAACTTATCGATGTCGGTAGCATCTACCTCAATATCAAACACATCAATATCAGAGAATATTTTGAAGAGCAAGGCTTTTCCTTCCATAACTGGTTTTGAAGCTTCGGGACCAATGTTTCCTAAACCTAAAACGGCAGTTCCATTAGAAATAACAGCTACCAAATTACCTTTGGCAGTATATTTATAAACTTTCGTTACATCTTTGGCAATTTCGATACAAGGTTCTGCCACTCCTGGTGAATAAGCCAATGACAAATCACGTTGGGTAGCATATTTTTTAGTCGGAACAACTTTTATTTTACCTGGAGTAGGCTTTGCATGATAAAGTAGTGCTTCTCTTCTTTTTTTATCGTCTGACATAAGTATTCTAAATAATTGGACTTACAAAGGTAAAACATGTAGCGTAAGAATGAAATTTTTAAAGGTAATCTTTTAGAAAGTTTACAAGATATAAAACATCAAACCAATATTCAATGTTTTCAAGTTTCCGTTGGGAGATAAAATGTCCTTATTAAAAATAGAGTTCAAACCGTAATAGGTATATAAATTCCAAGTATTGTATCCTGCTGAAATATAGGCTCCATATTGAAACTTATTAATATCTGGATTATTCACTACGGTATAGTTACCGTTATCCGCAATATATTTTGATCGGCTCATAATCACATAACTGGCTTTTATACCGGTATAAATTCTCCAAAACTTATGGGATTCAAATGTAGAAGTGCGCCATCGAAACTCAAGTGGCACATCAACCGAAAGAAAAGAAAGTTTATTTTTATCCAAAGCAACATCGGAAGCGATTAAACTATAACTGGTTGTGTTGGCCATTTCAGAAATCACCAAGTTTTGTTTGTAGTTGTTATAAGAAAATCCCAACCCGGGTGCAATGGCAACTGTTCTCTTTTTATTAATTGGAAAATCGCGGAGAAAACCTGTACTTAACCCAACGGAAAAGGAATTTTGTGACACTCCAGAAGGCTTTTTACTAAAAATATTATACGTAGTACTAAAATAAAATTGGTCTTCTCGATATAAAGAATCAATAGCTTCAAAATCTGGAACCGTTTGCGAATAAAAAGCACTCGCAAGCAGTAAGAGCAAAAATGAAAAAAGTTTTCTCATAATAAATTTTCAACGGAATAAAGGTAATAAAAAATGCCTTTCGTTACGGAAAGGCATTTTTTATAATTTATATGATTAAGCGTGGTGTAACTCTTCTTCTCCTTCTTTCATCGGAGTTGTCTGAGGCACAAAATCTTCATCATGACCTGGTTTACTATAATCATAAGGCCATCTGTGTACGTGAGGAATTTCTCCAGGCCAGTTTCCATGCATGTGTTCTACAGGCGCTGTCCATTCTAAAGTATTTGATCTCCATGGGTTTTGAACTGTTTTCTTGCCGTAGAAAATACTATAGAAGAAGTTCCACATGAACACTAATTGGAAAGCTGCACCGATTAAAGCAAACATTGTAATTAATACATTAACATCTGCTAAATCATCAAACAATGGGAAGTTAGTGTTGGTATAGTAACGACGTGGTAAACCAGCCATACCTATAAAGTGCATAGGATAGAAAACACCGTAAGCACAAACTGCAGTTACCCAGAAGTGGATATATCCTAAGTTTTTGTTCATCATTCTACCAAACATTCTTGGGAACCAATGGTACACACCAGCAAAGAATCCGTAAAGAGCAGAAATACCCATTACTAAGTGGAAGTGAGCGACAACGAAATACGTATCGTGAACATTGATATCTAAAGTAGAATCTCCAAGAATAATTCCTGTTAATCCTCCAGATATGAATGTAGAAACCAATCCGATAGAGAATAACATTGCAGGATTTAACTGCAAGTTACCTTTCCATAATGTTGTAATATAGTTAAATGCTTTTACCGCAGAAGGAATTGCAATTAATAACGTTGTAAAGGTAAATACCGAACCTAAGAATGGATTCATTCCAGAGATAAACATGTGGTGACCCCATACGATTGTTGATAAGAAAGCAATCGCTAAAATAGAAGCAATCATCGCACGGTAACCAAAGATTGGTTTACGTGAGTTCGTAGCAATAATTTCAGAGGTAATACCTAATGCTGGTAATAATACGATATATACTTCAGGATGTCCTAAGAACCAGAATAAGTGTTCGAATAATACTGGAGATCCCCCTTGGTAATGTAATACTTCACCAGAAATAAAGATATCTGACAAGAAGAATGACGTACCAAAACTTCTATCCATAATCAACATTAAAGCTGCTGATAATAATACTGGGAAGGAAACAATACCAATAACAGCTGTAATAAAGAAAGCCCAAACCGTAAGAGGCAATCTTGTCATTGTCATTCCTTTAGTTCTTAAGTTGATTACTGTTACGACATAGTTCAATGAACCCATTAACGAAGAAGCAATGAAAATCGCCATAGAAACCAACCATAAAGTCATACCTGTTCCAGAACCAGGAATTGCTTGAGGCAATGCTGATAATGGTGGGTAAATTGTCCATCCTGCAGAAGCGGGTCCTGACTCCACAAACAAAGAGCAAATCATAACAACTGAAGACAAGAAGAACATCCAGTATGAAATCATATTCATGAATCCAGAGGCCATGTCACGTGCTCCAATTTGCAACGGAATTAACAAGTTACTAAAGGTACCACTCAATCCAGCAGTCAATACGAAGAATACCATGATTGTACCGTGAATAGTAACCAACGCAAGATAAATATCGTTACGCATTACACCTCCTGGAGCCATTTTTTCACCTAATAAGAATTTAAAAATTCCAAAAGATTCCTCTGGCCAAGCAATTTGCATTCTAAATAGTAATGACATCACAACTCCAACGATTCCCATAATAATACCTGTAATAAGGTATTGCTTAGCAATCATCTTGTGGTCTATACTAAAAATATATTTAGTTATAAAAGTATCTTTATGGTGGTGTGCGTGATCGTGATCGTGTGCGTGATCGTGGTCATGTGCTGCTGCTGCCATAGTCTTTCTATTTATTTTTCTTAGTTCTTATTAATTATTTTTTCACAACTGTTGTATCCACAACTTCAGCTACAACGGTAGTATCTGCTTTTTTAGCTACTGGTACTACCACCGGAGTCGCCTCTGCATTCGCTTTCGCTTTCTCCTCTTTCACTGCATTTACAATCGTTCCTTTGTCTTTTAACCAAGCTTGGAAATCTTGTGGCGTATCTACCACAATTTTCATTTGCATGTTATAGTGAGAAGCTCCACAAATTTTGTTACATAACAATAGGTAATCAAAAGTATATGGGTCTAAAGGTGTTTTTCCTTCAGCTACTAATTGTGCGCTCTTTTTAGCTCTAATTTTATTGATAGTTGCTACTTTCTCTTGCATTTTAGCATCCTGACGCATTTCGTCAGTAGTCATAATTGGTTTGAAAGCAAACTCAGTCACCATTCCAGGAACACAGTTCATTTGCGCTCTAAAGTGAGGCATATACGCTGAGTGCAATACATCTTGAGATCTGAACTTAAAGTGTACTTTTTTCCCTTTAGGAATATGCAATTCAGAAACAGCAATATCATCTTGTGCATTTGGATCGTTAACATCAACACCCATCGTGTTAATTCCTTCGATTAAACGAACATTTGCTTTTCCTAATACATTGTCTTCACCTGCATAACGTGCTTCCCAGCTAAATTGTTTTGCATATAATTCGATTACAATCGTATCCTCGTCTTCATCAATAAACATGATGTTTGTCCAAGTATATAATCCGTAAAGGATTAAACCTGCTAAAACGATTACAGGAATAATTGTCCAAATGAATTCTAATTTATCATTATCAGCATAGTACAATGCTTTTCTGTCTTTATTTCCTCTATATTTAAACGCGAAATAGTGTAATAAAGCTTGTGTAATGGTTTGTACAAAGAAGATAATTGCGAATGAAATCCACATTAAATTATCATAATCTGCACCATGTTCAGAAGCTGGATTAGTTAACACTAAATGCCCCCATTTCAATAATCCGAAAATTATGAAGATGTTAAGGAATGCAAGAAAACCAAACATTAAATATCCTTGAACATTATTATCATTATCGGTAGCAACTTGCGAATCATCGCATTTTCTACCCACTTGAGTCAAGTCGAAAATTTTAGTCATTTGCCATACAGCAACTGATAATAAGACTAAAACTATAAGAACCAACAAAGTTGTCATCTGTTTTCTTGTTTAAATATTAATAATGAAAATGTTTACTTTCTTCGATAAGCGGATTACCTTTAGCTAATAATGGTGCTTTAGATAATGCTGTAAATACTACAAAGATGAATAATCCAGCAAAGAATGCTAAAGAACCTAGCTCAGCTGCACCAATAAACCATTGGTCACCTACTGTTGCAGGGAAAATCATATTGTGGAAATCTAAATAGTGACCTGATAGGATGATGATACCCGCCATAGTGATAATCCAAGGCACACGTTTGAAATCGGTGTTAATTAGGATTAAGATTGGGAATACGAAGTTCATCACTACCATTCCGAAGAAAGGAAGATTATAATGTTCAATTCTGAATTTGTAATAGGTTACCTCTTCTGGTATATTCGCATACCACATCAACATAAATTGAGAGAACCATAAATACGTCCAGAAAACTGAAATACCGAACATAAATTTAGCTAAATCATGGAAATGGCTGTTGTTAATATGTTCTAAATATCCTTTTGATTTTAAGTATAAAGTGATCAATGCAATAGTTGTGATACCACTTACAAAGAAACTTGCAAATACATACCATCCAAATAATGTAGAAAACCAGTGTGGGTCAACTGACATAATCCAATCCCAAGACATCATAGACTCAGAAACCAAGAAGAATGCTAAGAAACCGGCAGAAGCTTTAAAGTTCTTTTTGTAATACGTTTGATCGTTTGTTTCATCTAAAGCAAGCGAGTTTTTACGTGTGTACGTACGATATAACATCCAACCTCCTAAGAAAATAGCCGCTCTGATTAAGAAGAAAGGAACATTTAAATAACCTGATTTCCCTTGAATTAAATGATCTTTAGCCACTACTTCTGGGTCCATCCAAACAAATAAGTGGTTAATATGAACTCCTGATAATACTAATAATACAAACAAAATAATTCCTCCTGGAACAATGTATGCGGTGATCGCTTCCATTACTCTAAATAAACCTGGAGACCAACCTGCTTGAGCTGCCCATTGAATCGCATAAAATGCTAATACTCCTAAAGAAATTAAAAAGATAAACAAGGCACCAACATATAAAGCTGACCATGGTTTGTTTTGTAATTGATGAAAAACATGTTCCACATGTTCTTTGTGCTCGTCTGCATGTGCCTCTCCGTGAGCTGCTTCTACATGAGCTACTTCAGCATGTGCTTCCGTTGCAGGAGCCTCATGTGCTTCCGGTTTTGCAACTTCTGCTACATGAGCTTCTTCAACATGAGCTGCCACAGAATCTAATCCGTGTGCTGCTACTGCTGCAGAATCTTTAACGGCTTCAACCGCATGTTCTGCCTCTGTATGTGCAGCTGGAGTTGCTTCATGCTTTGCCTCACCGTGAGCGGCAGGAGCGGCATGATGTTCTCCATGAGCATCGGCTGCTAATATTTTTTCTACGTCCTCTGTATTTTTAGGTGCACTGAAAAAACCATAACCAATTCCTAATAGTCCTAAAACCATTAAGATGATCGCTAAGTTTTTTAATTTGCTTGAAAATGTATACATAACTTAATCGCGTATTTATTATTTTAATTCAGATTTAAGGCCTATTACATATTCAGCCACTTGCCATCTTTCTTTTTTAGTCAATTGGTTCGCGTGAGAACCCATTGCATTAAGACCGTAGGTTTCCACATGGAAAACACTTCCCACAGTGATTGCTCTGTCTTTATAGCTAGGAACCCCTAAGAATTTCTCTCTTTGTACTAATTTCCCTTTTCCATCCCCTTTTTCTCCGTGGCAAGAAATACAGTAAATATTGTATAACTCTTTTCCTTTTTCTACGTTAACAGAATCAGCAGCTAATGGGGAAACGTTCCCTTTTGACGCTTCATAACCTGCTGGTGTATTTGGCAATTCGTAAGGAACAAAACCTCTCTTGATAGAACCTTGAGCAGGCAATTGACCTTCTTTACCATTTTTAAAAGCATTAGATTCTGAATAAGTTTCATACGCAACCGATTCATACATGTTTGGGAAAAACTGATAATTCGGTTTCTTTGTATCTTGACATGAAAACAGCAATGAAGATAACCCCATTAAAGCCGTTAGTGTATATACTACTCTTCTCATAATTCTGATTAATGCTTTTCTACTACTTTAACTTCTACTGCACCTGTGCTTTGTAAAAATGAAGTTAATTCGCTTTCATTATTATTAACTGCTACTTCCATTAAGAAATGGTCATCAGTGGTACGAACATCAGGATTTTCAGCTTTTTTAAATGGCCATAATTTACTTCTCATATAAAAAGTAATTACCATTAAGTGAGCAGCGAAGAAAACAGTTTCTTCAAACATTACCGGCACGAAAGCTGGCATGTTTTGCAAATAACTGAAACTTGGTTTTCCACCAATATCTTGAGGCCAGTCTTGAATCATGATGTTATTCAATAACCAGATTGCAAAAGACAATCCAGTACAACCATACATAAATGCTGCAATAGCAATTCTTGTTGGTGCCAATCCCATCGCTTTATCTAAACCGTGAACTGGGAAGGGAGTATAAACCTCTTCAATATGGTGATGTGCTTTTCTTGTTTGCTTTACAGCATCCATTAACACATCATCATCATTATATAGTGCATGTATTACTTTATGACTCATGACTTATTAGTGATTATCGTGATTATGACCGTGTTTTTCTCTTTCTCTTTTGTAATTATCTCCTGAAGATTTCAAGATTGTTTTTACTTCTGCTTGTGCTACCACTGGGAACGATCTAGCATATAATAAGAACAATACAAAGAAGAATCCAATAGTACCTACAAAGATACCTATGTCTACAAATGTTGGTTGAAACATTGTCCATGAAGATGGAAGGTAATCACGGTGTAACGATGTTACGATGATTACGAAACGCTCAAACCACATTCCGATATTTACAACGATAGAAATAATGAAGGAGAACATGATACTTGTTCTTAATTTCTTGAACCACATGAACTGTGGAGAGAAAACGTTACAAGTCATCATTGCCCAGTACGACCACCAGTAAGGACCAGTTGCTCTGTTTAAGAAGGCATATTGCTCATACTCTACTCCTGAATACCAAGCTACGAATAACTCAGTAATGTAAGCACAACCAACGATAGAACCTGTAATCATGATTACAATGTTCATTAATTCAATATGTTGAATAGTGATATAATCTTCTAAGTTTGATACTTTTCTCATGATAATAAGCAAGGTATTTACCATCGCGAATCCTGAGAAAATAGCTCCCGCAACGAAGTATGGCGGAAGAATGGTTGTATGCCAACCTGGAACTACAGAAGTAGCGAAGTCAAACGATACAATAGTGTGTACAGAAAGTACCAATGGTGTTGCTAAACCAGCTAACACAAGAGAAACCTCTTCAAAACGTTGCCAGTCTTTTGCTCTACCTGACCATCCGAAAGATAGTATAGAATAGATTCTTTTGTTGAAAGGAGTTACCGCTCTATCACGAATCATTGCAAAGTCAGGTAATAAACCAGTCCACCAGAATACTAATGATACTGATAGATACGTTGAAATCGCAAATACGTCCCAAAGTAAAGGTGAGTTAAAGTTTACCCAAAGAGAACCAAATTGATTCGGAATAGGTAACACCCAGTATCCTAACCATGGACGCCCCATGTGAATAATTGGAAACAAACCTGCTTGAACTACCGAGAAGATAGTCATTGCTTCTGCAGAACGGTTAATTGCCATACGCCATTTTTGACGGAACAATAATAATACTGCTGAAATAAGTGTACCAGCGTGACCGATACCTACCCACCAAACGAAGTTAGTGATATCCCAAGCCCAACCTACTGTTTTATTTAATCCCCAAGTTCCAATACCTGTTGAGATGGTGTAAATCATACAGCTCATACCCCATAAAAAGGCTGCTAATGCTATATAAAATACTGTCCACCATTGTTTATTGGCTTTTCCTTCTACTGGCTTGGCTACATCAACTGTTACATCGTGGTAGCTTTTATCACCAAGAACTAAAGGTTTTCTAATGGGTGCTTCGTAATGAGACGACATAATCCTTTATCTTATTTCTTATTAATATTAATTTCTAACTTTTACGTGGTATACCACATTTGGTTTTGTTCCGATGTGCTCTAATAAATGGTAAGCTCTCTTATCTTCTGCTAATTTAGCTACGTGAGATTCTTTATCATTTACATCACCAAATACCATTGCTCCTGAAGTACATGCATTTGAACATGCCGTTTGGAACTCACCATCTTTGATTACTCTACCATCACGTTTTGCATCTAAGATTGTTTTTTGTGTCATTTGGATACACATAGAACATTTTTCCATAACCCCACGAGAACGAGCGTTCACATCTGGATTCAATACCATACGACCTAAATCATCATTCATGTGATAATTGAACTCGTCATTGTTATTGTATAAGAACCAGTTGAAACGACGTACTTTATATGGACAGTTATTTGCACAGTAACGAGTACCTACACAACGGTTATATGCCATTTGGTTTTGACCTTGACGACCGTGGGAAGTAGCAGCAACCGGACAAACAGTCTCACATGGAGCGTGGTTACAGTGCTGACACATTACTGGTTGGAAAGCTACTTGTGGGTTTTCTGAAGCATCTTCCATTCCTCTTAAAGTCGAAATAGAATCCATTAAACCATCACTAGCTGCTTTTGTTTTGTTATCACCTTCGAAAGTAGTTTCAGAAGAATAATATCTATCAATACGCAACCAGTGCATATCACGACTTCTTCTTACTTCCGATTTACCTACAACAGGAACGTTGTTTTCAGCGTGACAAGCAATAACACATGCTCCACAACCTGTACAAGCGTTTAAGTCAATTGATAAATTGAAATGGTGACCAATACTTCTATCAAATGACTCCCATAAATCTACTGAAGAGGCAGCCACTTCTTTGTGATCTAAAGATACTACTGGCATAATATTCCATTCTGCAGCATCTTTCGTATTGAATATTTCTAGGCTCGTTTCTTTGATGATATCACCACGACCCATTAATGTTTTTTGTAACTGAACACAAGCAAATTCATGAGAACCACTTTCTTTAGTCAACGATACTGATTGTACATTACTAAAGTTATTGTATAAAGTATAAGCATTTACACCTACTTGCATTTCTTCTTTCATAGCCGCTTTACGACCATAACCTAAAGCTAGACCAACAGTTCCTTTAGCTTGACCTGGTTGGATCATTACCGGAACATTTTCCAAAGTAACATTACCCACTTTTAAAGTTGCTAAACTTCCGTCAAGACCACCATTAGCCACATTCCAGTTTTCTAATCCTAATGCTTCTGCATCCGATTTAGAAACGGTAACATAGTTATCCCAAGAAGCTCTTGTAATTGGATCTGGAAACTCTTGTAACCAAGGATTGTTTGCTTGTTGTCCATCACCCATTCCGGTTTTAGTGTATAACACTAATTCCATTCCAGTTGATTTTGCATTGGCTAAAACAGCCGCCGCAGTATTAAAATCGGCACCAGCACCAGCTCCTGAAGCTAGTGTAGTAAATTCTACACCATCATGAACTAATTGATTCCAAGTTTTTGCACCCGCATAAGAAGAACGGATGTAATCGTAGTACGATTGAGTGCTTCCATTCCAAGACAATAAAGCATCTTGAAACTGAACCGTATCAAATAATGGACGAATAGTTGGTTGTGTGATAGCATAACTACCTTTCACAATACTTACATCACCCCAAGATTCTAAATAATGTGGAGTTGCCACAGCCACAGAAGAAGCTAAAGCAGTCTCATCTTCTTTCATAGAGAAAGTAGCGGACAATTTCACTTTTTTCAATGCTTCTGCAAATTCTTTACCGTTTGGCAAAGAATATACTGGATTCACTCCGTTCATAATTAAGGTATGCACAGCACCTGCTTTCATGTCAGCAATTAATTGCTTTACATCAGCATTGTTTCCTTTACGGATTTGACGTGTATTACCTGTATTGAAAGCTTCACTTCCTAAAGCACGGTTAATAGCTAGCACTAATAGTTGTGCATTTTTATCATCGATACCGCACACTAAAACTCCTTTGCTTCCGGCAGCTTTTAATTGTTGTGCTGCTTTTGCTACCGCTTCATCTTTGGCAGCACCAACAGAGGAACCTGTAACTACATTATATATTTGAACTAATGCTTGTTTTTGAGCTGAAACAGTCATTGGTACACGCTTATCAGCGGCAGCACCTGACAATGTCATATTCGCTTCGAATTGGAAATGACGAGACATTTTTCCATTTTGAGGAACACGTCCTTGCGCATAACCCGCATCGAAACCACCACCTTGCCAGTCACCTAAGAAATCGGCACCGATAGAAACAATTACATTCGCTTTTGAAAAATCATAATCAGCTAAAGCTCTTTCACCATAAACTGCTTGGAAAGCATCCAACGCTTCTGAAGAAGAAACCGCATCATATACTACATGTTTTGCATTTGCGTTAGCAGCTACAAACTGAGCAATTAAACGATCCGTTGATGGAGATGCAGAAGTATTGGTTAACACCACTACTTTTCCGCCTTTGGCTTTTGCTTCAGCTACACTCGCTTTAATTTTAGCATTAGCTTCAGTCCAAGAGGCATCTTTACCTGCAATTTTTGATGTTTTCAAACGAAGGCTATCATATAATGATAAAACCGACGCATGAACACGAGCATTTGCATGGAAATGAGCCCCTTCAATTTTGTTATTTTCAACTTTAATAGGACGACCTTCACGCGTTTTTACTAAAATATTAGCAAAATCGAAACCATCCGAAAATGATGTAGCATAATAATCTGCTATACCAGGAATGATTTCTTCCGGTTGAACTACATAAGGTATAGACTTATGCACTGGACCTTCACAAGCTGCAAGCGTAGCAGCCGCAGTACTAAATCCAACGTACTTAAGAAAGTCACGACGTGTTGTGTTAGAAGATGCCAATGAAGCAGCATCACCTAAGAATTCATCAGTAGGAATTTCTTCAACAAACTCGTTATTTCTAAGCGTCTCAACAATAGAGCTATTTTCGTTTAGCTCCTCAACACTTTTCCAGTATTTTTTGTTTGATGACATATTGTATATAAAAATTAGCTTCTTAATAATTTATTAGTAGTGACACTTACCACATTCAAGACCTCCCATTTGTGCAGCTGTTAACTTGTCTACACCATATTTCTTAGAAAGTTCGGCATGAATTTTTTCGTAGTACGCATTCCCTTCTGTTTTCACATTCGTTTCACGGTGACAATTAATACACCATCCCATCGTTAATGGAGAGTGTTGTTTCATGATTTCAAATGTTTCCACAGGTCCGTGACATGTTTGACATTCTAAACCAGCAACCGAAACGTGTTGTGAGTGATTGAAGTACACAAAATCTTGCAAATTGTGAATTCTAACCCATTTAACAGGTTTTTGTTTCCCTGTATATTTTTGCGTAGCCTTATCCCAACCTACAGCATCGTAAAGTTTTTGAATTTCAGCTGTGTAAAATTCTTTTGTATAATCTACATATGTAGAATCTTTATCGCCTTGGAATTCTGAAATGTTCTTATGACAGTTCATACAAACGTTTAATGAAGGAATACCTGCATTTTTACTTGTACGAGCCGCAGAGTGACAGTATTTACAGTCAATACCATTGTCTCCAGCATGAATTTTGTGCGAATAATGAATTGGCTGAATTGGCGCATAGTTTTGATCAACACCAACCTGCATAAAATATCCGTAGGCAAAATAAGCACTCATTAGCATTAGCAAAATCGTAGACACTAATACCAAAAATTGGTTTTTAGCAAACGATCTCCATAATGGCAATAAGGACAACTTACGATCTGCTACTTCTACACCATTGGCAGCCGAAATTTTTCGCAAGGTATTGTTCACCATAAACAATAAACCTACTAAAAGAGTAAGTATTACCGCTAACAGACCCAAAACCAAATTGTTTGAAATCCCCATAGCGTCACCCGCTTGAGCACCAGCTCCAGCAACACCAGCAACAGCTTTTGGCTCTTCTTTTGGTTGTGAAGTATATGCCAAGATATTATCTACATCAGCATCTGATAATTGAGGAAATGCCGTCATCGGCGTTTTGTTGAATTCTTCGAAAATCTTAACCGCATCAGCATCACCTGAAGCAATTAAATCTTTAGAATTCTTAATCCATTTCCCTAACCAAGCTCTGTCTCTTCTTTCTGCTACACCACGAAGCGCAGGCCCCGTCATTTTAGCATCTAGTTTGTGACAAGCCGCACAATTAGCATTAAACAAAGCTTTCCCCGCAGCAGGATCACCAGCGCCAGCAGCAGGAGCTGCAGCAACATCGGTAGCTGGTGCCGGAGCAGCAGCTTCTTGAGCGAAAGAACTTAAAGAAACAGATAATAAAAACGCTAGATTTAGCGTTATTACCTTTAAAATCGATTTATGGTTGCCCACTTTTTTCATACATTAAATGATTATCATCTAAATTTGGCACAGTATTTATAGTACTTCTAACATCAAAGTACAAGTAGCCATTTAAAAAACTCCGACAAAAATACGACTTATGAGCTATTCTCAAAACCTTAAATATATCTTAATTATTAATTTATATTTATTCTAAATAATATTTTTAAATTTCATAAGTCCATAAAATGTAATTTTGCTTAAAAATTAATTCATTATGAGAATTTTAACAAATTCAATTCGCCCAACACTAGCTTTATTTTTATTATTTATAAATTGGAATTCTTTTTCACAAGAAGCAAAATCGACCATTTCTCAAGACCCAAGATTTGAACAATTACTTTCAGAAAAAAGAAAAATCAACTCTTCTATAACGATTCACGATCGCTTTAAAATCCAAATCTTCACAGGAGATGCTGAAAACAGCAAAAAAACGCTAACAGAATTCAGAAAAACCAACAAAAGTGTAGATGCTACTATTGTTTTTCACACACCAATATATAAAGTATGGGTTGGGAGTTTTAAGACAAGAATTGAAGCTGAAAAAAAACTACAAGAATTGCGAAAAAAATTTCCTAATGCTTTCTTAATAAAACCCAACAAGTAATTAATTTTGTTATTTTTGATTCACAAATCTCATCTTATGAAAAACGCATTTTTTTTAGCTACTATAGTAGGTATTGCTTTCATTTCTTGTAAAGACGAATTAAAACCACAAGAAAGCTTTGTTGATTATTCTGCAAAAGCAAGCACGACTACAACTCAAAATCCAGCAACGAATGCTGGGTTAAATACCAATCAGCAAATAGCGACAACCACTTCTAAAGTGAACCCACCACACGGACAACCGGGACATGTTTGCGGCACTGAGGGACAACAACAAACCATTTCTACACAAGCACAACCAAATAACAATCAGCAATACACCATAAATCAGCCTGTTACGAAAACCATAACACCAACTCCGGCTAAAACGGCAAAAGGAATGAATCCGCCACACGGGCAACCGGGACACCGTTGTGATATTGCTGTTGGCGCTCCTTTAAATTCAAAACCAGCACCAGTAGCCATTAACAAAAGCTCGCAAGTGACTACCCAAACCAATACCACTCAAAATGGTGGTTTTAGCGTAACACCCGTAGATCCAACCAAACAAAACAATACTCCTGCATTATTAACACCAAATAGTGGGCAAACAGGCACAACTGATGTTGGAACAAATCCTCCTCACGGTCAACCAGGGCATGTGTGTGGCACACCAGCTACCACCACAACAACAGAAACTAAAGAGGTTAAATAAATAAAAGAAGAAAATAAATTCTATTTAAAACAAAAAACCATTCGTTTTCACGAATGGTTTTTTTTTAACAATATATAAATTTAGACTAGTATCTTCCTCCACCTCTATTGTTACCTCCGCCATAGTTTGAACCACCACCACGGTTGTTTCCTCCACCGTAACCTCCACTTGCTGGACGGCTACTGTTGAAACTTCTTCTTTCGCCTTCTGGTTTTGGTTCCGATTTGTTAACTACAATCGTACGCCCTTCAACAGTGGCACCATTTAATTCTTGAATTGCTTTAAGAGCTTCCTCTTCACTTGGCATTTCAACAAATCCAAATCCTTTACTACGACCTGTAAATTTATCAGTAATAATTTTTACTGATTCTACAGCACCATACACTGCAAAAGAATCTCTTAAGTCTGCTTCGTCAATTGAAAACGGAAGACTTCCTACAAAAATGTTCATATATAAATATTATAATTCGGCGTAAAGGTAAGCTATTTAAATGGTTATAAGAGTTTTATTATTTTCTTTTTTAAAAACACAAAAAAAGCCACCCTTTTAGGAGTGGCTCTTGTAATATTTAAAAAAACTATTGTAACGGAATTTTATAAAAAACACCTTGTCTACAACTTGCCGTTTGTTTAGTTACCTCATCGTACGCGATAAAACTAAAAGTTCCAGAAATAGTTACCCCAGTATTTTCTGTGATGGTCACTTTTCCATTACTATTAGCTACAGTATTAATTCTAACCAGTGCATCTTGATTGCCCCCAATAATAGTTACTATATCACCAGGCACATAACCCGTTCCAGAAGAAACAATAGACACTCCTGTAATTACTCCTGAAGCACTTACTGTCGTTTTTACTTTCAAACCAGTACCCGTTCCTCCGGTAGTAGATTCTGAATCAGAAGCTACATAATTTGAACCGCCAGCTGCCAAACTAATACTATTTGCAGGATTTGCATTTAGCCCAGTACCAAACTCGCTGCCTCCGTTTCCGATTTGCAAAAAGGTAACTTGATTGCTTTGATTAGTTGTTCCAAATTCATAAGTTCCAACATTAGCAGACGCTAAATCCAGTGTTAAATCACCAGTTTGTCCTCTTCCGTAAATTTTTAACGCTCCTGTAGCACTTTTAACCGCTGCAGTACTGTTCGATTTCCAGAACACATTATTAATAGAGGCTTGAAGTGCTGGATTATTAAACTCCACTTCGTTCTGACAAGAAGAAAAAGCCACTGCAAAACTCAATAAAAGAATTATTTTTTTCATTTTTAAAAACTTTAGTAAAGTACAAAAATAGAATTTTAGATAAAGTAAGCACTGTTTTTTTAAATTATTTACGTAAAAATCAATAGAATATCTTTTGATTTAAAAAAATAACTATATTTGCACCCTTAAATAACCGAGGTCGAGTACCTCAAATTAATCAATAAGATTATGTCAGTAAAAATTAGATTACAAAGACACGGAAAAAAAGGGAAACCTTTTTACTGGATCGTAGCAGCAGATGCTCGTTCAAAAAGAGATGGTAAATTCTTAGAAAAATTAGGAACTTACAATCCAAACACTAATCCTGCAACTATCGACTTAAATGTTGATAAATCAGTTACATGGTTATTCAACGGTGCTCAGCCAACTGACACTGCAAGAGCTATCCTTTCTTACAAAGGTGCTTTATTAAAACATCACTTAGAAGGTGGAGTACGTAAAGGTGCTTTAACTCCTGAGCAAGCTGAAGCTAAATTCAATGCTTGGTTAGATTCTAAAGCTGGACAAGTAGATGCTAAAAAAGATGGTTTAGCAAAATCGAAAGCAGATGCTAAAGCTGCAGCTTTAAAAGCTGAAAAAGAAGCGAATGCAAAACGTGTTGCTGCGCAAGCAGAAGCATTAAAAGCTGCGGAAGCTACTGAAGAGGTTGCTGAAGAAGTAGAAGAAGTTGCTGCAGATGTTGAGGCTACTGTAGAAGAAACTCCTGCTACTGAAGAAACTAGCGAAGAAACAGAAGCTTAATTATAACTAGCGGTGATGCGTAAAGACGATTGTTTTTATTTAGGTAAAATCGCTAAAAAATTTAGTTTCAAAGGAGAAGTTCTTATCTATTTAGATACGGATGAACCTGAAATGTATGAAGAAATGGAATCGGTTTTTGTTGAATTAAACAAAAACTTGGTTCCATTTTTTATTGTACACTCTCAATTACACAAAAACGACTTCCTAAAAGTCCGATTTGAAGATGTAGATACCGAAGAAGCGGCCGATGCCATCATGGGCTGTGAAGTCTACCTTCCGTTAAGCATGCTACCCAAATTAGAAGGTAATAAATTCTATTTTCACGAAGTCATAGGTTTTGAAATTGAAGACAAACGACTAGGTGTATTTGGAAAAATAGTTGCCATCAACGACAGTTCTGCTCAACCCCTTTTTGAAGTGTTAAACGGCGAAGCTGAATTGTTAATCCCAATGATTGACCAGTTTTTAGTTAAAATAGACCGCGCCAACAAAAAAGTCATCATGGATTTACCGGAAGGCTTGGTAGAAATGTACCTATAACAGATTTCTTAGACATCTCAGATTAGTTAGAATATTAGAAAAATTCATTTTTAAAAGATGTCCACTTTCAATTTCAAACAATTTACTATTACCCAAGACCGCTGCGCGATGAAAGTCGGCACTGATGGTGTTTTATTAGGCGCTTGGACTCCCCTGATTAACAATCCTTACAACATTTTAGATATTGGTACAGGAACAGGCGTTATCGCTTTGATGCTAGCACAACGCAGTCACGCCGAACAAATTGATGCGATAGAAATTGACGATGCTGCTTACGAACAAGCCACAGAAAATTTTGAAAACTCTCCTTGGAATGATCGTTTGTATTGTTATCACGCTGGTTTGGATGAGTTTGTAGATGAAGTGGAAGAAGAATTCGATTTGATTGTATCCAACCCACCTTTTTATACCGATGAATACAAGTCTGGAGACGAACAACGCGATACCGCACGATTTACCGATTCCTTGCCATTTGAAGAATTGATAGAGGCGGCCGATTTTTTCCTATCCGAAAATGGGATCTTTTCAGTGATTATTCCGTTTAAAGAAGAAACAGCATTCGTTGCACTTTGTCAAGAACGAGGACTATTTCCTTTAAAAATCACTCGTGTTAAAGGCACTCCAAACACTGAAATCAAACGAAGCTTAATGGCTTTTTCAAGAATAGAACAATCATCATTAATTGATGAACTTGTAATTGAAACTGCTCGTCATCACTACACACCTGAGTATATTGAATTGACCAAGGATTTTTATTTGAAGATGTAGTTTAATTGTATTTATTAATCAACTCTTCTTTACTGCTTACTTGTAATTTTTCGTATATATTTTTTACGTGTGTCTTAATAGTATTGATACTCAAAAACAATTCATCAGCAATAGAAGCATAACTTTTCCCTTTTGAAAGTAAATTTAAAACTTCATTTTCGCGCTCTGTGAGCTCATTATATTGTTTTTGTTGGAAAGATTCTACTACCATTCGTGCAATGTTTACACTCATAGGAGCACCACCAGCCTTTAATTGCTGTAAAGCTTCAATAACTTTTTGTTTACCAGAATTTTTAGTTAAATAACCAACAGCCCCCGCACATAAAGCATCAAAAACATATTGCGAGTTTTCATGAACTGAAACCACAATTATGGCTACATTTGGCAATATTAGCTTAATTTGTTTTATACCTTCAATACCATTTATACCTGGCAAAGTTATATCAGTTAGAATAACGTCAGGATTTAGGCTATTAATTATAGGCAATGCAAGTTCATATGACTCGAAATCGCCCACAATTTCATAACCATCTTCTTGGTTGATGATTTCTTTGAGAGAGTTTCTTAAAACTTCGTAATCTTCTATTAAAACGACTTTCATATTGCAAAAGTAAAAAAATGCCGACAGATATTGACGGCATTTCTATTGATATAAATTCTATTATTCAAATTATTTTTTGATTATTTTTTTAGTTAATACACCTTTTTCGGTTTCTAATTGAATGATGTAGATTCCTTTAGTCAGTGATGATAAATTGATCAAACTATCGTTTGATAATGTATTGGTATGTAAAATACGACCGTTTATATCAAGAACTGAATAATTTGTGATAGAAATATTATCAGGATTTTGAATACTTATATAATCTAAAACTGGATTTGGATACAATAATAAATTTGATTTATTAAAATCTTCAACTGATAATGAAGATGAAATTACCAAATTATCTACAAATAAATAATGAGAGCCAGTTCCTGTACTTTGAGAGCTATTTCTAATTGCAAAGCGATATACTCCAGAAGTTGGTGCTGTATAAGTTGCATTTTTAGCAACAAACATATTAGATGGTTGTGTGTTAAAATCGGTCCAAATAATATTATAATCAGACGGTGTTGTTGATGTTGGATTTGTTCCTACTAAAACTTCAATTTGATATTGTGTTGTATTACCAGCAGTTAAATAATCATTCAAATAAAAATTCACGTTATACGATTGTCCAGCAACTAAATTTATTGGTTTTGTATACAAATATGCATTAGTTAAAGTAGCTGAATCACTTATAGAAAAAACAGAATTTGTACCATTATAAACAAATGTGCTAGGGCCTCCTGTTTGAAACTTCCAATTTGCATTAGTAGTATCACTATATCTACCTAAACCTAAAAACGAAAAAACTGTTTCACTATCAAAGTTTTCTGCATAAGTTGGGGTTACAGGTGCAAAAGCAGTTGCAACAGTCAAAGGCCCTTCCCATAAACTCTCATCAGAAGCAGAACAATTTGTTTTAACATAAATATCATAAATTTTACCCTCTTGCAAACCAATAAATTGGAAATTAGTTTCAGTAGGATTTCCTGATTGAATTAAACCACCTGATAGCCGACCCCAATTTCGTAAACCTATTTGTGCTGTATAAGAATCGGGGGTAGAATCTCCATTTACTGGTGCATTCCATTGTAAATGAATACTATTTTGTGTTGTTGGCGTAACTAAACTGTATGTATTTGGCGTAAAACATGTTTTAGGTGTAAAAGTATAACTAAAATTCGTAGTGCTTGATACATATGTATTATCCCATACAATATAGTATGTGTTATTTGCGACCAATTCTAAACCTTGAATGTAAGAATTTAAATTGCCTGTACCTGTTGAAATATTATCGTTTGAACTCAGACATATTAATGCTCCACAAGTTCCCCTGTAAACAGCCAGTCTAGTATTATTAGATAATGAATTTTGAATTGTTTGAGAAGTAACATCTAAAACTCCATTTTGAGTAGGAGTAAATTTATACCAATTTGCCATTGGTACATTATTGGTGTAGTTATAACATAGGTTACTTCCAGTAGGAACATTGCCGTTATATGTTCCAATATCAACAAGCCCCGAATTTGCTGTCAGTGTTTGCGCATTTTCACAAGCATCATTAATTTGTACTCTTCTTATTTGATTATTATAACTATCACAAACTAATATAAAACTTGGACTGAATATTAAAATACCTGCTGGTGCATTATACAAAGATGAATTAGACCCACCATTTTGAAATCCAGTTAAAGTATCATTTCCGCTTAATGTTAAACCTGAAAGAGTTGATAAATTAATATTAAAAATACTTGATGATTTTGAAACATATAAATTATTACCGTCAATAGCCATTTTAGAGCCATTAATTGCCAATATATTCGAAACAGTTGATGAAGTGATTTTTTTTATTACAGTATTTGATTGGTCAAACGTATAAATATTTCCTGACGAATCTATTTCTAGGTCTTGAGGTAAATTAAATTGTGATCCAGCTATTGCCCCAATTACATTTCCAGAAGAATTAAATTGTCCTGCATATATAGTAGTTGTATTTGTTGAAGGAACTAATTTTCGTATGATATGGAAAGTTGGAATACTGTAATAAACAGCACCCGAGTTGTCAACTACAACCCCGAAAGCGCCACCAGCCGAAGAGGTGGTTAAGCCATTATCATAATAAGTGTTTAAAATATTTCCATTGGTATCAATTCGTAATAATTTCACTGAACTTGGAGTTGCTGCAACAATGAAAGTACCCGTTGTAGTATCATAGGCCATATCAGAAACAGGTCCGATTGATGAATATGGGATAATTGTTGTTACATTTCCGGTTTCATCAATTTTTCGAATACCATTGAAATCGGAAACGTAAATATTATTTAATCCATCCTTGGCAATACAGGTTGGTGTATTATAGCGAGCAATTGAAATGTTACCGTTTTGTGCTCCTAGAGTTGTGGAACCAGAGTAAGTTACTGAGCTTCCATTTTGCCCCAAAACACTCAAATGAATAAATGCTAAAAAAGAAAATAAAATTTTTTTCATAGTTAAGTTTGTTTTTTTGCAAATTTCTTAACTATAACCATTTTTTACTTCACCCGAAAAGGGTGATTTTTAATTTATTTCTCCAATAAATTTTACCGAAGTCCCTGAATTTGAGTTTATGATTAGTTGTGACTTTAGTTTATCAGCTCGCTTTTTAAGGTTATGCAAGCCATTTTTCCTTTGAAGTTTTTCAGTTATAAAACCAACACCATTATCAAGACATTCAATGGTAAGATTAGTATCATTAATCCTAAATATTAAATAAAGTGAGGTGGCATGACTGTGTTTAAAAGCATTTGTCATGGCTTCTTTGAACAATAATAGCAATTGTCTGTTCCAAAAGTTAGGCAACAAAAACTTGGCTTCGGTAATATTGTTTTCTACAAAAAAATTAATTCCCGAATTTTGAAATAGTTCTTCTCCAAAATCTGTTAAAGTAAAAATAAGTTCTTCTAAGGTGCCATTTTTACTATCTATAGCCCAAATAAAATCGCGAATTCCTTGAAATAAATCTTGACTATCTTTATTAATGCGTTCTATGGTTGCGTAATTTTGATTAGTTTTTAGATTTTCGTCGTGTAACAATTTATCTGAAAGCACCGAAATTCCAGCCAATTTATTTCCTAATTCATCATGAAAATCTTGAGCTATATTATGACGCATTTCGTTAAGCTGAAATTCTAATTTTTCATTTGAATCTAGTAATTTTTTTAAATTTTTATTTCGTTTATTAAGTTGTTGAATTCGTAAGTAAACTAAAACACCAATACCACTTAACAAAAATAAAAATGCGGGCAAAAACACAAACCAGCGCATGTACCAAACAGGTTCTTTTTTAATAAAATAAAGTCTTGAATACACATAATTAGTAAACGGATACTTAACTCGAAATTGAATTTGATAATTATCTGCTGTAAAATTTGTGAAATCGAAATAAAAAGTATTTAATTTTACCCATTTTTGATTATTTAAGTTGTACTCTAAAATTGGTTTTGAATTTTGAAATCCTACAACTTCTGCTTTTATCACAAAATTTTCTTGATACTTAATTATTGTGTTGGTTAAAATTGGTTTTTTAGAGTTTTTATTTGTTATGACTAAATTTGGTAAAGAAACATTGGGTTGAAAATAAGCATTAATAAAGTCAACCCCATTATTACCAAGTGCCACAAGTTCATTTTTCGAATTTATGAAAATTTTGGAGTAAAAAGAAGAGGAAAGTCCCTCGTTTCTTGTGAATTTTAAAAATAAATTATCCTTAAATTCAATTAATCCTTTTTGACAAGCAATCCATAAATTGCCATTTGGAGAAATAACAAAATCGTTAAAAGTATCATTGTCGTTATTGTTGTATTTAAAATTTTTAAATATCCTTTTTTCAAAAACCGAAAACCCTAAATAATTTAAGACATACAATTTATTTTGATAAACAACTGCTTTTATTATTTCATTTTGCAATAATCCGTTTTTAGAAGTGTAGTGTTTTATTTGTTTGTAGTTTTTATTATAAACGAATATTCCTAGGTTTGTAAAGACCCAGTATTCATTTTTATAAAACAAAACATCTTTTATTTTAAAAAATAGTTTTTCTTCATCTGAAATAATAAATTGAAAATTTTTCCATTCCCCATTTTCTAAATAAACTAATTCATTATCACCTTGCTCAAATTTTTGATTATTTACGACAATTTGATTTTTAAGATTACTACTTTTTATGTATTGGTTATGTATCTTAAAACTATAATTTTTGGTATTTTTCGTAAAAACAAAAACCGTATCATTTGCTCTGTTTCTAAAATGGGATACCGTTTCTATTGAATGTTTTGTATATAAATTTTTCTCTTTATTATTGATAATTAGTGTGTTTTCGGATAAAAAAAAGTTGTTTTTTATTTTTTCTAAATAGTCAAAAACATAATTTCCTTGTAAAATATTTTTAGCAACTTGAATAACTGGTTTTTGAATTATGAAAAGGCCATTACCATAGGTACTTACCCAAATAGAGTTGTCATTTGAAATTAAAATATCACTAATAGGCGATTTTAACGAAGAAGCTACAATTGTTATAATTCTTTTGGTTGTTTTGTCTTCAATTATAATTTCATGATTATTTTCTTTTTTATTTTGTAACAAAAAAACTCTAAAGCTATTGTTTTCAGAAAATTGCAAAATAGTTTTGTCTTCAAAATTTTTATTTTGGATACTTAAGATACCTTTTGTATTAAATTCAATGATTTTATTTGGCGTTACTGCTAGAAAATGATTTCTTTTTTTTTGCAAACCAATAATGTTATAAGTATTTAAAAATGGGAAAGGGTTTTCAGTTTTAAAATTTTCATTAAGTTTTACAATCCCTTTAAATTGAGGCGAATTTTTATCGGTATAACAATAAACGCTAGCATCGATTCTTTCAATTTGAAGATTACATCCAATTGTATTTGGATTTAATTTTGTCAACAATTTATTTGCATTCTTATCCGAACTCCACCAAACTAATTTACCTTCATTATAGACTAAACTATAAAATTGTGAAATTTTAGTTTTCGTATTATAACTATTTATTCGGGATCTGTTTTCTATAGAATAAATGACGTCTTTATTTCTAACAATTTGTTGCTGTTTAGAAAAATTTGATTTTTCTAAACCAATACTTTTGAATTCTTTACCATTAAAAACATAACAACCACCTCCCCAAGTAGCTACTAGTTTCTCATTTTCATTTTCAAATACATCAATCACAAAGCTATTTGTAAGCCCTTGATTTCTGTTATAATTTTGAAAAGTACTGCCGTTAAATTTCACCAAACCATTATCTGTACCTAGCCAAATAAATCCTTGCTTATCTTGAATGATCTGATAACACAAATCATGAGGCAACCCATTTTCGGAAGTGTAATGAGTTACTTTGAATTGGCTAAAAAGCAACACTGGAAATAATAAGAATAAAAGTCGAATCATAATTGCTAAAGTTCGACCAATTTATAAAAATGTAACTAAAAATTATAACATTCGTTCATTGAATTGTTAAAAATCTTTACTTACTTTTGCACTCTATAAAATCATAAAGATGAAACCAGATTTATTTCAATCGCCTGATTATTACATGTTAGACGATTTATTAACAGAAGAACATAAATTAGTTCGTGACTCAGCACGTGCTTGGGTAAAAAAAGAAGTTTCCCCAATTATAGAAGAATACGCTCAAAGAGCTGAATTTCCACACCAAATCGTAAAAGGTTTGGGTGAGATTGGTGGTTTCGGACCTTATATTCCAGTAGAATATGGCGGTGCCGGATTGGATCAAATTTCCTATGGATTAATCATGCAAGAAATTGAGCGTGGTGATTCTGGAGTACGTTCTACATCATCTGTACAATCATCGTTAGTAATGTATCCTATTTGGAAATACGGTAACGAAGAGCAACGTATGAAATATTTACCAAAATTAGCCACCGGAGAATGGATCGGTTGTTTTGGTTTAACAGAACCGGATCATGGTTCAAATCCTGGTGGAATGGTAACCAACTTTAAAGATATGGGCGACCATTATCTTTTAAATGGTGCTAAAATGTGGATTTCTAATGCTCCTTTTGCACAAATTGCAGTGGTTTGGGCTAAAAACGAAGAAGGACGTATTCACGGACTTATCGTAGAAAGAGGCATGGAAGGTTTTACAACTCCAGAAACGCATAATAAATGGTCTTTAAGAGCTTCTGCTACTGGAGAATTAATTTTCGACAACGTTAAAGTCCCTAAAGAAAACTTATTACCAAACAAATCGGGATTGGGAGCACCACTAGGATGTTTAGATTCAGCACGTTACGGAATTGCTTGGGGTGCTATTGGGGCAGCAATGGATTGTTATGATACCGCTTTACGTTACTCTAAAGAACGTATCCAGTTTGGCAAACCAATTGGAGCAACGCAATTGCAACAAAAGAAATTAGCCGAAATGATTACCGAAATCACTAAAGCACAATTATTGACTTGGAGATTAGGAGTATTACGTAATGAAGGAAGAGCAACATCCGCACAAATTTCTATGGCCAAACGTAACAACGTAAACATGGCAGTTGAAATCGCTCGTGAGGCCCGTCAAATGTTAGGAGGTATGGGTATTACTGGTGAATATTCTATCATGCGTCACATGATGAACTTAGAGTCGGTTTTAACGTACGAAGGAACACATGATATTCACTTGTTAATTACAGGAATGGACGTAACAGGTTTCCCTGCGTTTAAGTAATTCAACAATAGTTATTATTTATACAAAAAGCTTCACCATTGTGTGAAGCTTTTTTATTTTTGTACTATTAAATTCCCTACTTATGACAATTCAACATATCAACACTCAAATTCAACCTCAAAAAGACAAATTACTAAATCATTCATTGTACACCCAAATCAAATCTATCGATGATTTGCATTGCTTTTTGGAAAGTCATGTATATGCGGTTTGGGATTTTATGTCGTTATTGAAGGCTTTACAACAAAAATTAACCTGCACTACCACTCCTTGGTTTGCTACCCAAAATACCGAAACCCGCTACCTGATTAATGAAATTGTTTTAGCGGAAGAATCTGATTTGACATTAGACGGAAAAAGGCAAAGTCATTTTGAAATGTATTTAGACGCTATGAAATCATGTGGTGCCAACACACAACCGATGGAAGCGTTTTTAGAAGCAGTTGTGGAAACCAAAAATGTTTTCATCGCCATCAAACACAGTGATTTACATCCCAAAATCAAAGCTTTCTTGGATTTTACGTTCCGAATTATTGAAGAAGGACAATCCCACAAAATAGCGGCAGCTTTCACTTTCGGGAGAGAAGACTTAATTCCGAATATGTTTACGGAGATTTTGAAAAACTTTAAAATTAATTTCCCAGAAACCGATTTGTCGCAATTGATTTATTATTTCGAAAGACACATCGAATTGGACGCTGACGAACATGGACCGATGGCCATGCAAATGATTTCGGAATTATGCGGTGACGATGTTCAGAAGTGGAGAGACGTAGAAGAAACTTCCATTTTAGCCTTAGAAAAAAGAATGGGATTATGGGATGCTATCGAAGAACATATTCAAGCCGAGATCTCAAGCGCGATATAAGGTTTTTCATTTTTAAAATACAATTAATACAAGCAAAGCTTCTCAATTTGAGGAGCTTTACTTATTTTTAACAAAATTTGCAGCATGTTTTCCTCACAAGACCGATTAGACAGAGCGTACAAGAACGCCAAACGCATTCCGTTTGACA
The DNA here is from genome assembly GCF_004122165.1 of Flavobacterium amnicola. Lineage (GTDB taxonomy): Bacteria > Bacteroidota > Bacteroidia > Flavobacteriales > Flavobacteriaceae > Flavobacterium > Flavobacterium amnicola. Next base: position 996,751 of record NZ_SBKO01000001.1, on the reverse strand, counting down.
ACAACTCTAAATTCATATTATTTAGCGATTGTCATCGCAGTGATGGAAGTTTTGCAGATGATTTTGCGAACAATCGAAATGTGTACTTTCATGCTCTAAATCATTACTTCAAAAATGGTTTTCATTACATTGAGTTAGGCGATGGCGATGAGCTGTGGGAAAATTTGTTTTTTAAAGACATTTTTGAAGCCAATAAAAACGTTTTTCTTTTGTTGCAAAAATTCTATTTGGAAGGAAGACTCGATATGATATGGGGAAATCACGATATGTTCTTTAGAAATAAGCATAATGTTGAAAAAAGTTTTACCGAATTCTTCGATCCAAACCTAGGTATAAAAGTCCCTTTAATGCCCGGATTAGAATATGAGGAAGCCATTGTACTCGTCAATTCCGAAACCCATCAAGAATTATTTTTAACCCACGGTCATCAAGCCGATTTTATGAATTATGTAGGTTGGAAAGTCAATCAGTTTTTGGTCCGTGTGTTATGGAAACCACTTCAAATATGGGGCATCAAAGATCCGACGAGTCCCGCTAAAAACTATGTAGAACTTATTAAAGTAGAACGTCGCATCAAAGAATGGATTGTAAACAACGGCAATAAAATTACCATCACCGGGCACACGCATCGTCCTCGATTCTCCACCCCAAACGATGGTCAAGCGAACTATTTTAATGACGGAAGTTGTGTACATCCTCGTTCCATTACCGGAATTGAAATTGAAAATGGAGAAATTACCCTAATCAAATGGTTTATAGACACCAAAGACGATGGCGTCCTTCAAATCGTAAAAGAAAATTTGCAGAAATCGGAAAAACTAGAGGATTACAAATAGTTAGGCTTCTGGCGCTAGTTCTACTTCTAACCCATCAATATCGGGTGTAATATGAATTTGACATCCCAAACGGCTGTTGTCTTTAACATTAAACGCTTCCCAAAGCATCGCTTCTTCGTCTTGTCCCATTTCGGGTAATGTTACATCGTTTAACACATAACATTGGCAAGAAGCACACATCGCCATACCGCCACAGATACCAATCGTGCCTTCAGGAGCCAATTCGTAGGCACGAACCAATTCCATGATATTCATGTTCATATCCGTCGGAGCTTGTACTTCGTGCGTAACTCCTTCCCTGTCGGTTATTTTAATAGTGATGTCTTGCGCCATGATGTAATAGAATGCTATCAAATAAAAAAACCTCTAAATATTTAGAGGTTTTTTAGTGCGGATAATAGGACTCGAACCTACACGCCTTGCGGCACCAGATCCTAAGTCTGGCACGTCTACCAATTTCGCCATATCCGCAAAAATTGTGAGTGCAAATATAGACATTATTTTTAAATTCCAAAAAGCAATTCACAAATTAGAATAAAATTTTCAAAATTGCCATTTGACTGAATATTTGTACATTTGACTTTTTACTATTTAAACTAAAAATGGAAAATATAAAGCAATACGTTCAGGCGAATAAAGAACGTTTTTTAAATGAATTAATAGAGTTATTAAAAATTCCTTCTGTAAGCGCTGATAGTGCTTATGCCCAAGATGTAATTGATACTGCAAATGCTGTAAAAGCAAGTTTGGAAAAAGCAGGATGTGATTTTGTAGAATTATGCGAAACACCAGGCTATCCAATTGTTTACGGTGAAAAAATAATCGACAAAACACTTCCAACGGTATTGGTGTACGGTCATTATGACGTACAACCAGCCGATCCAATGGAATTATGGACCTCTCCTCCTTTCGAACCTGTTATAAAAACCACGGCATTGCACCCTGAAGGCGCTATTTTCGCACGTGGTGCTTGTGATGACAAAGGGCAGATGTACATGCACGTAAAAGCTTTTGAATACATGATTCAAAACAATTGTTTGCCTTGTAATGTGAAATTTATGATCGAAGGCGAAGAAGAAGTAGGTTCTAAAAGTTTGGGTTGGTTTGTGGAAAGAAACCAAGAAAAATTAGCGAATGATGTGATTTTAATTTCCGATACGGGAATGATCTCCAATCAACAACCTTCTATTACCACTGGATTACGCGGATTAAGCTATGTAGAAGTAGAAGTTACTGGTCCAAACCGTGATTTACACTCTGGATTATATGGTGGTGCAGTAGCCAATCCTATCAATGTATTGACGAAAATGATTGCTTCGTTGCACGACGAGAATAATCATATTACGATTCCAGGGTTCTATGACAAAGTTGAAGAGCTTTCTGCAGAAGAAAGAGCTCAAATGGCAAAACGCCCTTTTAGTCAAGACGATTACAACAAAGCATTAGATATTGCCGATGTTTATGGTGAAACAGGTTATTCCACCAATGAAAGAAATTCGATTCGTCCTACTTTGGATGTGAACGGAATTTGGGGTGGTTATACTGGAGAAGGTGCTAAAACCGTAATTGCCAGTAAAGCCTATGCCAAAATTTCCATGCGATTGGTTCCGAATCAAGATTGGGAAGAAATCACCGAATTATTCAAAAACCATTTCGAAAGCATTGCACCAAGAGCTGTTAAAGTGAAGGTAACCCCACATCATGGTGGTCAAGGATATGTAACACCAATTGATAGCATTGGCTATCAAGCCGCTAATAAAGCCTACACCGAAACGTTTGGCGTACCTGCTATTCCGGTTCGTTCGGGCGGAAGTATTCCAATTGTTGCCTTATTCGAAAAAGAATTAAAATCGAAAACCATCTTGATGGGATTTGGTTTAGATAGTGATGCCATCCACTCGCCTAATGAGCATTTTGGCGTATTTAACTACTTAAAAGGAATTGAAACGATACCGTTATTTTATAAATACTTCACCGAAATGAACAAATAAGGTGAGTAAGAAAAAATTTATCTCAGAAGTTTTAAAATCTACAGGAACTATTGGCGCTTTGTCGCCAAGTTCCTCTTTTTTAGCTAAAAAAATGCTAGAGCCAATTCAATTCGACAACGCTAAATGCATTGTAGAATTTGGCCCTGGAACCGGAGTTTTCACCCACAAACTTTTAGAAAAAATGGATAAAAATGCTATTCTATTGGCATTTGAAATCAACCCCGTTTTTATTGAAGAACTCCAAAACATTAAAGACAATCGATTAGTCATCATTAATGATAGCGCTGAAAAAATTGAAGAGTATTTAGCAAAATACAATCAAAAATCGGCCGATTACATAGTCTCTTCTTTACCTTTTGCGATGATTCCAGACGAAGTCGTACACAACATTTTGACCAATTCCGACACTATGTTATCAGAAAATGGGAAATACATTCAATTTCAATATTCGTTAAATGCTAAAAAGAAATTGGAATCGTACTTTTCTAAAGTGGACATTAATTTCACTTTTCTAAACTTACCTCCAGCCTTTATTTATGTCTGTGAAAAGTAAAAAATACTAATTCAAAGCAAATGGAGCGCTTAAATTAAAAGTTGGCACCATTACTTTAAACGATTTTGTAGAGGTAAAATTAATCATGTTAAAATAGCCATTCATGCTGCCGTGAGGAGAGCAAAGCAGACAGCCTGAACTATAAGTATAGGTCTCCCCTGGCTTTAATACCGGTTTTTTACCTACAACACCTTCTCCATCAACCACTTCTTTAAAGTGTAGTGCATCATGGATTTCCCAATGACGCGACATAAGTTGTACAGAATCTTTACTTTGATTTTCGATAGTGATATGGTAGCCAAAAGCAAAGTGCATTTGATGGTTCTTAAAGTAAGTACCTTCAAAAGTAGTTTTGACTGAAATTTTTATGCCTCTTGTAATTTGAGTAACCATATAGCTATCATAATGATTTTAACAAAGTTAAAAAAAAGAAAAACACAAAAGATTTATATTCTTGTTAAATTTAATTGGTAATGTCGGTAGAATTGGCTTCACCTTTTCCTATCACGCGATCATAACGTTCACCGTTGGCACGATAATAGACTAAAGCGTTATACACGTTTTCGGTTTCGTAATAATTACCGTCCACTGCATTTTTCTCATCCATTACACCCGCTGCATTTAAAATGGTATAGTTATAATTTGTAAACCCTTGCTTGATTAGAATGGCTTTTTCAAAAACACCTTTCTCTGGATTGTATTCCATTTTATTTTCAGCAGAGAACACATTGTCATTAAACATTCCTGTCACATAAACCGATGTGATTGCTGGTGTTTCTGGCGAAAAAAGACTGAAATTCACCCACGAATAATCCGATTCTACCTCTTGATTGTTTTGTGAGATCAAATTTCTAACTTGAAAATTCCCATTGACATCTGGAAAAAAAGTATAACCTTTATTTCTTCTCGCCGAATTGGTATACAAATAAGCATTGTATAAACTTGATTTAGAATCTATTTTAGAGATTGAATTAGTAGCAACACGAATTTCTTTATTATCGAAATACAAGTATTCGTTTCCAGCCCAAAATTGAGTCTCTAGGTTGTATTTAAAAATCAAATCGTTACCAATGGTAAATTGTGGTTTTACATTCACAATCATATTGCTCCATTTTCCGTTTTGAAACAAGATTACTTTGACATTTTGCGCCGGATTTTGAAACAAAATAACATCCGATTTTACAGCAAAATCTAAATTATGCTTGTGTCGAATATCGGAAACATTTCTGGAGCGTTTCACCTGCATCGCTACTTCTGCCAATTCCTCATACACCACAAATTTTTTAGAAAAGACCAATTCTCTATTGGAATTCAAAATGGAAAGTAAATAATTGCCACTTTTGGTAATGCGACAAAAATTATTTGGGAATTTTAAGCGATAATGTGAGTAAATCTGAAGGGTATTGAACGAATTCTCATAATCCTGAATACGCTGATTGTCGTTTCCGTCAAGGTATTCGTTACGCGATAAATCAGATTTTGTCCAATTGTAATTGCAATGCGTTAGCGTAAAATAATAATCTTCTTCATTTCCAAACAAATCATCAAAACTAAATTGAAAACTTTCTCCTAGTCTAAAAAAGGGATATACGTTGGCTTCTCCTTGGGTAAAAGTGACTGTTTTGATATTAAATGGCGGGGCAGTATCAGAAATAGTTTGCGCCATGAAACCGTTTCCAAAGAAAGCAAAAAGGAGTAAAAAAAATAAACTTCGATTCATTATGAAATACTATTGAAGTAAAGGTATTATTTTACAACGAATATTGTGCCAATAAATTATTTAAAACAAACCGGAATTATCTCTCCTTTTGCCAAACAATACTTTTCGACGAATTCCGACGCTATTTTTGAAGTGTAATCTTCTTCGATTACTTTGAAGCCGATGCTTCTTAATTTATCGAAATAATCGCGACCATAGACACGAACGTGATCGTATTGCCCGAAAATTTTTGCACGTTCTTTGGCATCGGTAATACTATCATCCGAAAAAGTTGTAGCTCTCGACAAATCTTGTGGAATTTGAAAAATCCCCATTCCACCAGGCTTTAAAACACGGTACAATTCCTGCATCGCCTTAGTGTCGTCTGGAATATGTTCCAATACGTGATTACAGAAGATGATATCATAAGCATTGTCTTCAAATGGCAAATTACAAATATCTGCTTTTACATCTGCCAAGGGTGAAAACAAATCGGTCGTTGTGTAGGCTATATTAGTTTGCTTTTTGAAACGTTTGTAAAATTCTTGCTCGGGAGCAAAATGCAATACTTTTTTGGTTTCCGTCGAAGTAAAGAAATCGGTTTCGTTTTGCAAATACAACCACAACAAACGGTGTCTTTCTAAGGAAAGCGTACTCGGTGAAAGCACATTGTTTCGCTGATTCCCATACCCGTAAGGCAAAAACATTCGAAACCCTTTACCGTCAATAGGATCGATAAATCGATTCCCTCTTAATAAAAAAGCCAAAATGGGACGAACAATAATACTCAAACGAATTAAAATTGGTCTCGGAATCGTATTTAAGATGAATTTAAAAAGTTGCTTCATTAGAGTACAAGTGGTGATTTTCTGAATTCATTTTCTTCATCGGAAGTAATTCCTAAGGCTTTGTAGATATACGCAAAAGTGGATAGCAATTCTGGTTTTCCGTTTACTATCGCCACGTCGTGCTCAAAGTGCGCCGAAGGTTTTCCATCGGCAGTTGTAATGGTCCAACCGTCTTTGTGCTGTTTGATATTTTTAGTCCCTTGATTGATCATCGGTTCTATAGCCACCGTTAACCCTTCTTGCATTAGTTTTCCACGACCACGCTTTCCATAATTGGGCATTTCCGGCGCTTCGTGCATGGTTTTTCCTATGCCGTGCCCAACTAATTCACGCACTACACCGTAACCATGACTTTCACAATATTTTTGAATGGCATAACCTACATCTTCCGTTCTGTTTCCAGCTTTTATTTCTCGGATACCCACGTATAAGGATTCTTTGGTCACTTGAAGTAATTTTTTGGTCGCAGGATTGACTTCCCCTACTTCAAATGTATAGGCATGATCACCATAATAACCGTTTTTCAAAGCGCCGCAATCGACCGAAATGATATCGCCATTTTCAAGGGGTTTATCTGTAGGGATTCCGTGTACGACTTGCGAGTTCGGACTCATACAAAGCGAATTCGGGAAACCGTACATTCCTAAAAAGGCAGGTGTGGCTCCATGATCACGAATAAAAGTCTCGGCTAATTTATCCAAATATAAAGTACTCACTCCAGGTTTAATTTCTGAAGCAATCATACCTAGTGTTTTCGACACAATTAAAGCGCTTTCGCGCATTAATTCTATTTCTTCTGGTGTTTTTAAAATAATCATAACCTAAAATAAGGGAGCAAAAATACAACATTCTATGAATAAATGCGTAAAATACTAAAGGATACTGTTTTGTACATATTCCTCTCGTACGGCAGTCGAGTCGATTACTTTTAAAAATAATTCTCCTCAAGGCGCTTTTCACTAAATTTATCTCTTTACTTTCTGTATTTAATGGGACACAAAACTCAATCCAATTTCATCAATTCACCTGAACAAGTACTAATTATTTTAATCCTATATTTGCCACCAAATAATTAACCCCTTATCCCAAATGAAAAAAATTTTTGTCTTACTAGTTTTTTTGAATGTTTTAAATTCTTGTAGTAGCGGTAGTGATGATGCTACCCCTGTAATTCCAATAACTCCTACAAACCCTATAAATCAGGGGCGTGATGTTCCTCCTCCAAGATCTTACACAACCTATACGTCTCAGAATTCTGTAACCCTTAATGGTGTAATTGACAATACTAACAATCAATATCAGGGGCCAGGAACTTATAAAGTTGGATTTGTTTTTAGAACTGGCAGTGCAACTAATACCGTCGATCAACAAGTTATTGTAGTAGATAGCAATGTAGAATATCAATACCTTGACAGAGAATATTTTAAAACCAATATTACCGGTTTAACACCAAATACAAAATATTTTTACACTTGTTATACAGAAAATGGTACATACAAAAAGGATGATTGGGAAGAATTTACCACATCAGAAAACCCATGTACGTACGCACAAAACAACTATATTAGTATTAACGGAACTTGGCAAAATGTTTCTCCTACAATAGAGAGTAGTCCTATTTGCTGTTCTGATGGAAATTTTGGAATCAGATTCGGTTCGTGGCCTAATATTTATGAAGTAAACTTTAATGAATTAAACGACGGTTATCCCCGCACAGGACAATTTTTTGGTGTGGATTATGAATTTGACATTACAGACTATAATCAAGAAGTTGTAAAGTCTTCCAATCAGGTATTAATTGGAGATGAGTCTACACCTGCTACTAAATTATTTGTAAATAATAATGGCACCACCTTGACCGTTATTTTTTGCAATACAACTTTAAGAAGTGGTACTGTTTTAAACGGAAAAGTTTCAGTAGCGATACCTTAATGATATTGTTCTACAAACTATAAGTAAAAAACGGAGTTCAACTTAATCAAAAAGTGAAACTCCGTTTTTTTTTGACTAACATAGTTTATGATAAATTCCCGATTTTTGTTTTTATTCTTCTTGTAAAGCGTTCCAACCTCTTGCTTTTAGAGCAATTTTAGTATTGGCACGGGTCACCAAATGAATGCCTTCGCTGGCTTGAGTCATGTGTCCGATCACCGAAAAATTAGGATTCCCCTTTATTTTGTCGAAATCTTCCATTTTAATGGTAAATAACAATTCGTAATCTTCACCTCCATTTAAAGCAATGGTCGTACTATCGATGTTAAATTCTTCGCACACCGAAATAAATTGAGGGTCTAACGGAAGTTTGTCTTCGTATACATTACACCCGAGTGCCGATTGTTTGCACAAATGCATCACTTCTGAAGACAATCCATCAGAAATATCAATCATGGAGGTCGGTTGAATTTCTAGGGCTTTTAGAATCCCTTGAATGTCTTTTCTCGCTTCTGGTTTTAGTTGACGTTCTATTAGGTAGGTGTAATTATCTAAATCGGGTTGATTGTTCGGGTTGACTTGAAACACTTGCTTTTCCCTTTCCAACACCTGTAATCCCATGTAGGCCGCACCAATGTCTCCCGTTACGACTAATAAATCAGTTGGATTGGCACCATTTCTATAAACCAATTCTTCTGCATTAGCTTCTCCAATTGCGGTAATCGAAATAATTAATCCTTTTTGAGAAGAAGTGGTATCTCCACCAATAACATCTACATTATATTCTTTGGCAGCCAATGTAATTCCGGCAAATAACTCTTCTAACGCTTCCAAAGGAAAACGATTTGAAACGGCCACAGAAACGGTAATTTGTGTTGCTTTGGCATTCATCGCATAAATATCGGAAAGATTAGCTGTTACTGCTTTATATCCCAAATGTTTCAGTGGCATATACGCCAAATCAAAATGTACCCCTTCAATGAGTAAATCGGTAGAAACTACTGCTTTTTTATTGCTAAAATCTAAAACGGCCGCATCATCACCAATTCCCTTAAGAGTGGATTCATTTTTTATTTCGAAATGTTTGGTTAGATGTTCAATTAAGCCAAATTCTCCCAATTGTGAAATACTGGTGCGTTGAGGCGTTTTATCTTCTATCATAAATCTTTTATTTCTTTTAAGCCAACACTTCTCTAATTCTTCTGATCGCTTCAATTAATTGTGCTTCGCTTGTTGCATACGATAGTCGAAGGCAATTTGGATTTCCAAAAGCATCACCGGTAACTGTTGCAACGTTTGCTTCGGCCAATAAATACATTGAAAATTCTTCTGCATTATTAATCGTAGTACCACGAAGTGTTTTTCCGAAGAAAGAAGACACATCTGGAAACACATAAAAAGCACCTTCAGGCACGTTTAGTTTAATTCCTGGAATTTCTTTCATCAATCCCACTACTAAATCTCTTCGGCTTTTGAAAGCGGCCACCATCTCATTTAAAACAGAAGGGTTGGCTTCCACCGCAGCAATAGTAGCACGTTGTGCAATTGAATTGGCTCCACTGGTCACCTGTCCTTGCATTTTAGTACAAGCTTTGGCGATAAATTCTGGAGCACCAATATAACCAATTCTCCATCCTGTCATGGCAAAAGCTTTGGCCACTCCATTTACAGTAATTGTTCTATCAAACATTCCTGGAATAGAAGCAATACTGCAAAAGGTACCTGAAAAATTGATGTGTTCGTAGATTTCATCTGAAACGATGAATATGTTTGGGTATTTTTCTAATACTTTGGCTAATGCCGTTAGTTCTTCTCTGTTGTAAACCGATCCTGATGGATTACAAGGCGAACTAAACCACATCATTTTTGTTTTTGGGGTAATCGCCGCCTCCAACTGTTCGGGCGTAATTTTGAAATCGCTTTCTACAGAAGTGGGTACTTCCACCGGAATTCCTCCTGACAGTTTGATAATTTCAAAATAACTTACCCAGTACGGAGCAGGAAGAATTACCTCATCTCCATTATTTAACATTACTTGCGCAATATTGTATAAGGATTGTTTGGCTCCAGTAGACACAACAATATTAGCAGGTGCGTAGTCTAAATTATTATCACGCTTAAACTTTTTACAAATGGATTCCTTTAAATCTAAATACCCATCAACAGGTGTATAGGTACTGTAATTGTCATCAATCGCTTTTTTGGCAGCTTCTTTGATAAAATCAGGAGTATTAAAATCAGGTTCTCCTAAACTTAAACTGATGATGTCGATTCCTTGGGCTTTTAATTCTCTCGCTTTAGCGGCCATTGCCAAAGTCTGAGAGGTAGATAGATTGTTAATTCTGTCTGAAAGAAAATTCATTGTGTAAAATTTGATTGTGTTGTGTTTTATTTATGCTAAGGCTGGTTTTTGTCCCAATTCCTTTAAATGACGGAAATGAGAAACAACAGCTGCAGTCATGGTTTTATATTCGTAATAAGGCAAATTGCATTCTTGAGCCGTTTGCTTTACAATTTCAGCAATTTTCCCATAATGAATATGACTAATATGTGGAAAAATGTGGTGTTCAATCTGGTGATTTAATCCACCGGTATACCAATTCACCAACCAGTTTTTAGGCGCGAAATTTACGGTAGTAAACAATTGATGAATTGCCCAAGTGTTTTCTATTTCACCTTCATTATTCGGTTCTGGTGTTGTAGTATCTTCAATAATATGTGCCAATTGGAAAATAATACTTAAGATTAGTCCAGCGGTATAATGCATTACTACAAATCCAATTAAAACTTGCCACCATGCAATACCCAAAAGCATTGGAATTACCAACCAAATAGAGAAATAAATGATTTTAGTAATAATTAAAGTTGTCCAAAGTATTTTTGAACTACTTGGTTCTCCGTAAGACAATTTTCTTTTTAAGTAACTATACATTTGCTTAAAATCGGTGGTTAAACACCAATTAAAAGTCAATAAACCGTAAAGAAAAACAGAATAATAATGTTGGAATTTATGGAAGTATTTCCAATCGGCTGTTTTGCTGAAACGCATAATTCTACCCGCTTCTAAATCTTCATCATGACCCGGAATGTTCGTATAGGTATGGTGTAAAACATTATGTTGAACTTGCCAGTTGTAAACGTTTCCAGCTAAAATATATATACTTCCGCCCATGATTTTATTCAACCATTGTTTCGAAGAATACGAGCCATGATTTCCGTCATGCATCACATTCATGCCTACTCCAGCCATTCCAACTCCTATCACAATTGATAACAGTATATGTCCCCAGAAAGGTAAATCTAAGGTAAGAATTAGAAAATAAGGCGTCAAAAACAAAGCAAACATAACTATTGTTTTGAGGTGCAATTTCCAATTTCCTGTTTTTTGAATGTTATTTTCTTTGAAATAGTTATTCACTCTTGTATTCAAAGTTTTAAAGAACTTCATTGAATCCGTTCTAGAAAAAGTGGGGATATTTGTTTCCATAATCTTAACAATAAGCGCCAAAGGTAATTATTAAAAAATGTTTTTGACAAGGATTAACATAATTTTTCCAAACGAAATTGTGTAATTTTGTCAAAAATTTCAACTATGGAAGAAATACTAAAGTATTTTCCTAATTTATCTGAAGAGCAGATTTCTCAATTTCAAAAATTAGAAGCATTATATCACGATTGGAATGCCAAAATCAATGTTATTTCTCGAAAAGACATTGATGAATTGTACATAAAACACGTTCTACATTCACTAGCCATTGCAAAAGTTCAACCTTTCGAGCCTGGAACGTATGTATTAGATGTAGGTACAGGTGGCGGTTTCCCGGGTATTCCTTTAGCCATCTTGTTTCCTGAAACTCGTTTTTATCTAATAGATGTAATTGCTAAAAAAATAAAAGTAGTCCAAGCCGTAGCAGAAGGATTGGGCTTAAAAAATGTTAAGGCCGAACAACTTCGCGCCCAATTGGTAAAAGGAGATTTCGATTTTATTATAAGTCGTGCCGTGACCAACATGCCTGATTTTGTATCATGGATAAAAGACAAAATCAAAAAGCAAAACAAACACGAGCTATCCAATGGAATTTTATACCTAAAAGGTGGCGATTTATCAGAAGAACTAGCGGCGTTCCCAAAGGCAACTGAGTATAATATTGCCGAATTCTTTGCGCCCGAATTCTTTGAGACCAAAAAAGTGGTACATCTTCCTTTAAAATTTAAAGCTTAAAACAGATTTGCTTCACAACCTCTTAAAATCTCAATGATAATTAAATATTTTTTTTGTTAAAAAAATATGTTTAACTATTATTTTTGTGATTTTTTTAAAAATTATTTAAATTTGCTGCTGAAAAACCAAATTAATCATGAAACAAAAATTACTATTAATCTGCTTAACCATGTTAAGCATCAGTATTTATTCACAAAATAACTATTGGAAAAAAGCATCGGCCGAAAAAATTGCGTCGTTAGAAAAATTTGAAAGAGCCAATACTCCAGAAAAATTTGAATTATTTTCTTTGAATTTTCCGGCATTAAGAGCTTCCCTATTAAGCGCTCCATTAGACACTTCAGGTATGACGTCTACTACAGTGGTTGCTTTTCCTGATTATAGAGGAAAAATTTCTAACTATGTAATTTACGAAGCGCCAGTAATGGAAAAAGGTTTGTCGGACAAATACCCCGACATCAAATCGTATGTTGGAAAAGGTATTGATGACCCATCAGCAACCATTCGATTTAGTACTTCTCTTTTTGGACTACACTTAATGATGACATCAGGTGAAGCCGGAACGTATTACATTGACACCCAAACTAAAGACCTAAACAACTATATTGTGTATAGCAGAAATGACATTCGTAACTCAAGAACATTTACTTGTGAAGTTGAAGCTGGTCCTGAAGGAATGATCAATACTATTGATATCCCAACACAAAGAGCAACTGATGGTCGTTTTAGACAGTATCGTTTAGCAATGGCATGTACAATTGAATATGCTGCTTATCATGTTAATGCATCACCTCAAGTTGAAGTAACAGATGCAGAAAAAAAGGCAACCGTTTTAGCAGCTATGAACGTTACGATGACCAGAGTAAATGGTATTTATGAAAAAGACATGTCATTACGCATGAATTTAGTAGCAAACAATGATTTAGTAATCTTCATCAATTCAGATAGTTTTAGTAATGCCACTGCAACCTCATTGATTAATGAAAGTCAAACAGTAATTGATGCAAATATTGGTTCTGCAAATTATGATATTGGTCATACGGTTAGTACTGGTGGTGGTGGACTAGCACAATTAAACTCTCCATGTACTGCAAATAAAGCGAGAGGTATTACAGGCTCTCCTGCTCCTGTTGGCGATCCATATGATGTTGATTATGTAGCCCATGAAATGGGACATCAATTTGGTGGACCACATACCTTTAGTGGTACCGGAGGATCATGTACTGGTAATGGAAGTGCAGCAAATGCTGTAGAACCAGGTAGTGGCTCTACAATTATGGCCTATGCTGGAATCTGTACTAATAATGTACAACCAAACTCCGACCCCTATTTTCATGCAGTAAGTATTGCTAGTATGACTGCTTTTATGACGGGTACTGGAAATTGTGCCGCAAATGCACTGAACAACAACAATGTTCCTGTAATTGCTGCTTTAAGCAATTATAGCATTCCAAATGGAACCGCATTTGTTTTAACTGGAAGCGCAACTGATCCAGATGCTGGTGCAGCATTAACCTATTGCTGGGAACAAACCAATGCCGCTTCAGGGACAAATTTACCAACCTCTACTCAAACTACAGGTCCGATTTATCGCTCATTAAATCCTAGCACATCACCAAAACGTTATTTTCCAAAATTTTCCGATGTATTAAATGGAAATTTAAGTTCAGGTTGGGAAGTAACTCCAACTGTTGCGAGAACAATAAATTTCGCACTAGTTGTTAGAGACAATCAAGTACCAACTGGCGGACAAACAGCAAGAGCTAACATGACGGTAACAACTACCGCAAATGGACCTTTTACTGTAACAGCACCTGCTTCAGGGGCTTCTTGGAACACTAATAGCGCTCAAACCATTACTTGGAATGTAGCCAACACAACAGCCGCACCAATTAGTACCGCAAATGTTAATATTTTATTATCTACAGATAACGGAGTAACATTTAGCACCTTATTGGCGAATACTCCAAATGACGGAACACAAGTAGTAACCATGCCAGCTGTTCCTGCAGTAAATTGTAGAATATTAATAGAAGCAGTTGGAAATATTTTCTACGCAGTTTCTCCTAATTTTTCAATTGGATATACGGTAACCACAACTTGTAACACGTATACCGATTCTACAGCTTTACCATTTGTTGACCAAGCGCCTGGAAATTATACAACAAGAACGCTTAATGTTCCAATGACTGGATCAATAAGCTCTATAAAAGTAAGAAACGACATTACTCACACGTATTTATCTGACGTTCAAACTGACATCAGTAGCCCAGCGGCTCCAACTACTTTTGTTAAATTACTTAATAGAAGTTGTGGAAACACAAATGGAAGAGTAAATATGAATTTTGTTGATGGTGGTGGTGCAATTAATTGTGCTGGTGGTGCAACTTTACAAAATGTAGCACCAAGTGGCTCTTTAGCTTCATTCAATTCGCAAAACCCGAATGGAAACTGGACTTTTAGAGTATATGATAATTTCACTGGAGATACTGGAACTGTTAACACTTGGGCAATTGAAGTATGTACACAAGTAGTTGCCTTGTCAACTGAAAGTTTTGGAATCGATAATTTTGGAATTTTTCCAAACCCTAATAATGGAACCTTCACTGTTAAATTAACATCTAACAGCGCTAATAAAATAAAAGTTGGCGTTCATGATTTAAGAGGACGTTTGGTTTTTGAAAATGATTTTCAAAATACGGGTACATTCAATCAAGAAATTCAACTTGGAAATGTTCAGTCAGGAATTTATTTAGTGACTGTTCAAGATGGTGACAAAAAAGAAGTTAAGAAAATTGTAGTGGAATAATTTTATTATTTTCTATAAAAAAAACGCCCCCAACTGGGGCGTTTTTTATTTATCCTTTGTTTTGATCTTCGCAATTACTTGAGGCACTTCTTTTATTTTAAAATTGAAGTCAAAATCAACCGTTCCTTTTTTTTGAGACAATATTAAATTTCCTTCTTTTACATAGTAATAACCAGCGTACCCCTTACAAAAACAATGACGTCCATAAAGCATTTTTAGTTGTCCTAGCTCATTGTTTTTAAGATTGACTGAAGAAATCGAATGTTCAATCTCAAAGATAACTTCTTCTCTATAGGACCCATCTTGTAATCCTTCCGGAATATTTCTACTGTATTCAAATAGAACCACAGATTTAGACTTATTCGCTATAGTGTCAAAGTAAATTTTACCAAATTCATCTGCTTTGATAACTAATTCTTGATTGCTTAGCAATCGAACAGTACATTTTCCATCTTCAGGACATAAGGATTCTAAATCACTTATTTTTAATGATGCTTTATTGTTTTGTGAAGCGTCTAACTTACTTGATTTACAAGCCAACATCAGACTTGCAATGAACAGAACGTATAATGCTTTCATCCTTAAATTAATTTACTTTCCATTAAATTCAGTCATGGTATTGCCTAATCCTGCCAATACAAATGATTCGATCGCTTTGGAAGCCATTTCAAATCGTTCTGGGAGTTTGGCTTTTTCGTCTTCATCCCATTCGCCTAGAACATAATCAACTTGTCGTCCTTTTTTAAAATCGTCACTAATTCCAAATCGGAATCTTGGATATTCGGTCGTATTGAGCAATTGCTGGATACTTTTTAATCCATTATGACCTCCGTCGCTTCCTTTTGGCTTAATACGGATTGTTCCGAAAGGCAAATTCAAATCATCAGTAATAACCAGTATGTTTTCCTTGGCAATTTTTTCTTTTTCCATCCAATACGAAACGGCTTTTCCACTCAAATTCATATAAGTATTTGGTTTGAGTAAAATTAACGTTCTTCCTTTGATTTTTACTTCGGCAACCGCACCTAGTTTAGCGGTTTCAAATGCTGCAGCATGGTTTTTGGCCAAGAAATCAACTACTTTAAAACCAATATTATGTCGTGTATTCACGTATTCGGCACCTATATTTCCTAAACCAACTATTAAAAATTTCTTCATATCAATTACTACAGCCTTATCTGAATAAAAAATGCTATTCAACCAATTTTTCATCGTGCAAAAATAATTAAGTTCCCCTTGATTTTAAATTTAAATGATAAAAATTGTTAAAACATTATATTTCAATTAGTTAATTTACTAAATTTATATCTTTCAACATTGAGAACTTTTAAAATATTGTATCACTTAAAAATTAAAAGTTATGAATTTATCCAAAGAACTTAACAACGGAATAATGATTTTCATTGGAATAGGAATTTATTTCCTTTTGATGGAATTGCTGGGACTATCAGACATTTTTATTTTAAGATTACTGAATATATTCATTGTAGTATATTTCATAAACAAAACCATTAAATCAAATTATGTCGAAGGCAAGCTGGAATATCTTGACAATCTAATATCAGGAACATTGACCTCTTTAATTGGTGTAGCGTTAAGTGTTGCTGGGTTACTAGGATATATTTCACTCAAAGGAGGAGACGCCTATTTGATTAATTTATCGCAAAATTTTCTATTTGGTGGGGGAAATCCCTCTATGTATCAATTCTGTATCGGATTATTATTTGAGGGAATCGCGTCTTCCATTATAATTACTTTTACCTTAATGCAGTATTGGAAAGACAGACCATTAAGACACTTTTAATAATCTACCACCTTACTTGAAAAGATGTTTTCGCGATTTAGAATCGTCCTGAAAACATCTTTTTATTTCCAATAAGTTCTAATTTTAATTCGAATTATGTATTTTTGACCCACATAATACATACTACTTATGAGTGTCACGAGAAATAATTGGACAAAAGAGGAAATCATAGCTATATATAATAAACCCTTAATGGATTTGCTTTTTGAAGCGGCAAGCATTCACAGAGAGCATCATGATCCTAATGTGGTTCAAGTATCTACTTTATTATCCATCAAAACCGGTGGATGTCCTGAAGATTGTGGCTATTGCCCACAAGCAGCACGTTACCACACCAATGTAGAAGGGAATGATTTAATGAGTGTGAGTCAAGTAAAAGCACAAGCGCTACGTGCAAAAGCTTCCGGTTCTTCACGTGTTTGCATGGGAGCCGCCTGGAGAAATGTAAAGGACGGACCTGAATTTGATGATGTATTAGAAATGGTTCGTACCATCAACAAACTAGACATGGAGGTTTGTTGTACCTTAGGGATGCTTACTGAAAATCAAGCACACCGATTAGCAGAAGCTGGACTTTATGCATACAATCACAATTTAGATACTTCGGAAGAATATTATAAAGAAGTTATTTCCACTCGCGGTTTTGAAGACCGTATTCAAACCATTGAAAACGTAAGAAAAACAAACGTAACGGTTTGTAGTGGTGGAATTATCGGAATGGGAGAAACTATTGAAGACAGAGCTGGAATGTTAGTCGCTTTAGCTACCCTTAACCCACAACCTGAATCGGTGCCTATTAATGCACTTGTAGCAGTAGAAGGAACGCCAATGGAAGAGGAAAAACCTGTAGAAATTTGGGAAATGATTCGTATGGTAGCGACTACCAGAATTGTAATGCCTGAAACGCAAGTACGTCTTTCTGCGGGAAGAACCAATATGAGTAGAGAAGGACAAGCGATGTGTTTCTTTGCAGGTGCCAATTCTATTTTTGCAGGCGATAAATTATTGACTACTCCAAATCCAGATGTTAATGAAGACATGAAAATGTTTGAAATGTTAGGATTACAGGCGCAAAAACCATTTATCAAAGCAATGCAACCTAAAACGGTTGAAGCTTGTGATTCGGAATACCAATCCCTTGGTGAAAAACCCAAATGGACTAGACCTACACACACGATAGAAAGAAACCTTGAAGCTAGCGGAAAAGGTAAAAATTAATACCCATCAAAGGTGAATTTATTATTGTAAAATGAATCCTAATTTACTTTCTCAAATAAATTCACCTTCTGATTTAAAAAAATTAAATCGGGCACAATTACCACAATTGGCACAAGAACTTCGAAATTTTATCATCGATATTATTTCAAAAAAAGAAGGCCATCTTGGCGCTAGTCTTGGCGTAATAGAACTTACTATCGCGCTTCACTATATCTTTGACACACCTTCCGATTTATTAGTTTGGGATGTAGGCCATCAGGCCTACGGTCATAAAATTCTCACTGGAAGAAGAGACATCTTTCACACCAATCGTGATTTTGACGGTATTTCAGGCTTTCCAAAAAGAAGTGAAAGTGAATACGATGCTTTTGGTGTTGGTCATTCCTCTACTTCGATTTCGGCAGCCTTAGGGATGGCATTGGCTTCTCATCTCAAAAATGAATGGAACAAAAACCACATTGCAGTCATTGGCGACGCCTCTATTGCTTCAGGAATGGCTTTTGAAGCCTTAAATCATGCCGGAGTTACCAATGCAAATTTATTAGTCATTCTAAACGATAATGCTATTGGTATCGACCCGAGTGTAGGCGCTTTAAAAGAGTATTTTACCGCTGTTAAAAAAGGTGAAAATCACGAAGAAAACAACATTATTCGCTCGTTAAATTTTGAATATTCTGGCCCCATTGACGGACATGATTTTGAAACACTTCTAGCCGAATTATCAAGATTAAAAACCATAAAAGGCCCTAAGTTTTTACATGTCATAACCACTAAAGGAAAGGGATTACAATTGGCTGAAGAAAATCAGGTCAAATACCATGCGCCGGGAAAATTTGATGCCGTAACCGGGAAAATTTACCCGAAAGAAGAAGACAATTCTCCACCAAAATTTCAAGAAGTTTTCGGACAAACCTTGGTTGAATTAGCGAAAATAAACGAAAAAATTATAGGCATAACACCTGCAATGCCTACTGGCTCGTCTATGAATTATATGATGGACGTTTTTCCTGATCGCGCTTTTGATGTCGGTATTGCCGAGCAACACGCTGTCACGCTTTCCGCAGGAATGGCTACACAGGGAATGGTTGTTTTTTGCAATATCTACTCTACTTTTTTACAGCGCGCCTATGACCAAGTGATACACGATGTAGCATTGCAAAATCTCCCTGTCATTTTTTGCTTGGACAGGGCTGGAATCGTTGGAGAAGATGGTGCCACGCATCATGGTGTGTTTGATTTGGCCTATTTGAGCTGCATTCCTAATCTTATTATTTATGCACCGCTAAATGAAATTGAACTGCGCAATATGATGTACACGGCGCAATTAGGATTGTCACACCCTGTCGCTATTCGCTATCCAAGAGGAAAAGGGTTTGTACAAAATTGGCATTTGCCGTTTCAAAAAGTAGAAATCGGAAAGTCCATTCAACTTGAAAACGGGAGTGATATCGCTATTTTATCAACAGGAACTATTGGAAATAATGTCACAAAAGCATTGAGTCAAGTCAACAGCAAAAACAATTTCTCACATTTTCATTTTCCTTTTGTGAAACCTTTAGACGAAGCAGCGCTACTTGATATTGGAAAGCATTATAAAAAAGTAATTACAATAGAAGAAGGAACTGTAAACGGCGGTTTTGGGAGTCTTGTCACTTCTTTTTTTCAAGAAAATGAAATCGCAATTTCGGTTAAAAAATTAGGAATTCCAGATGCATTTATCGAACAGGGAACCGTTCAACAATTGCACAAAATTTGCAAAATAGACGTCGAATCACTCGTTAATTATTTCACTACATGTTCATAGCGCCACAAAATACCGATTTATTACTTTCGGAAGCACAGAAAGAAGAATTGTATCTCAAATTAATCGAGCAAATTAATAAGGATTTTACGTTGGCTAATGAGAATGTCGATTTTCAAGTTTCTATAGCGCCAATCGACTTAAAAATACAGTTACACGAAAAAATCTACCGATTGATCCAACATAAATTCGCCGAATATCTTAACTTGCTGTACATTATCGATGTTCCAGAAAATGAAATTAAGAAATTAGACGGTTCTGATATTTCAGAACTAGCCGAACAAGTCGCTTTTTTGATTCTGAAAAGAGAATGGCAAAAAGTATGGTTTAGAAATCGTTATTAAAAAGACACCTATATGAAAACTTCCTTTACATTACTTGCACTTCTAGTTAGTAGTTTTTATTTCGCACAAACAAAAGAAACTTCTGAAATTAAAGTATTGTTAGACAATTGGCACAAAGCGGCGGCAGAAGCCAAATTTGAACCTTATTTTAACGCCTTATCTGAAGAATCAATTTATATTGGTACTGATGCTACCGAAAACTGGAACAAAAAGCAATTTGCGGCGTTCGCCAAACCTTATTTTGATCAAGGCAGGGCTTGGGCTTTTACCGCATTGGAAAGACACATTTATGTTTCTAAAGACAAAAAAACCGCTTGGTTTGATGAATTATTAAACACTCAAATGAAAATTTGCAGAGGTAGTGGCCTTCTAATTAAAGAAGGACAAGATTGGAAAATCAAACACTATGTTTTGTCGATGACAGTTCCAAATGACAACATGAATGAGGTAGTAAAAATTAAAGCACCTTTAGAAGATGCTTTGATGGAAAAACTAAAATAATTCCATTTATCGTTTTAGGGAAAAATGTCCTTTTACTTCTCTAGAGTCAGCTAAAGTAAAACTGTACCAATAATCAGTAGCGGTAACCGCTTTTCCATTGTAGGTACCATCCCAACCCATTTCTTTAGTAGTGATTTTTTTCAATACTTTCCCAAATCGATCAAAAATAGCTATGGAAATCGTTTCACTAGTATCAATTATTCCTTTGATGTTCCAATAGTCGTTAAACCCATCATTATTGGGCGTAAAAAAATTGGGAATACTTAGTATTGCGATTTCTTCAGAAACAATACCACATCCATTTTTATCTCGAACATAGACTGTATGTTTACTTGCTGAAACACTTTCAAAATAATTACTGTCCTGATATGGGCCGTCAATATTATCTAAAGCATATTCATAACTACCCAAACCTATTACATACACTCTAATAGAACTATTGGAAGCAAATTGGGGTGATTCCATTTTTATAATGGTGGCAATGCTTGATTTCAGAATGTTTTTATTGCTTTCGGCACTACAGCCATTTTCATTGGTTACCACTACCTTATAATTTCCTGTTTTGGTAATTGCTAATTCGTTTGTAATTTCGTTTTCAACTTCAATAGTATCTATAAACCATTTATAAGTATATAATCCACTTGAATTAGTCACAAGAGCTTTAATTTTTTGATTGTTATCACAAACAACATCTTCACTAACAAGCAAAATATTGGGTAGCGCTACGATGCTGTTTGGAAGATTAAAAACATTTTTACAATCGGGATTGTTTATAAAATTAACTTCGGCTATCAAACTTAAATTTGAAACCGTTAAAGGGTTCGGTAACGGATTGGGTAACGGCTGATTGTTGGCGTCATAAATTGTCAAATTAACATCCGATTGGCTTCCTACAATATCGCTAAATAAAGTGGTGGTATCTACAGTATAAGTCCCATCATTATTATCACAAAACTTCAAAATCGGAATCGTAACCGTTGGCGGACTAGAAACAAAAACTTTTTTTGTAATGGTACTATCTCCAAAATTACTACTTACGATTGCTGTAATTGTATATTCACCAGGGACGGTATACACATGAGAGGCTGTAATACTGTTTGCTGTAGTTCCATCGCCAAAGTCCCATAAAATCGAGTTAACTGTTTCGTTGGCTTCCACACTAAAATTAGTGGATTCTCCTAAACAGGTGTTTTCAGAAATGATTTCGGAAGTAAATAAAAACGATTGATTGAAAACAGGCAAACCTTGAAATGATAATTTCCCCAGCAAATCAACCCCATTGACCTGATAATTACATCCGGAACCACTAACATTAGGACTATTGATAACGCTTAAAAAATTAGAATTAAACAAGGCCACGTATATTTTACCATCAGGACCCATTTGCAACGAGGAAGGTTGCTCTGGTTGCGTAGAAACCGTTATGATAGAAGCTGGAATCGAAACAGCGTTCAAATTGAATTGATATACCTTTCTTTGTGTGGCATTGGAAACATATAAAAATTTATTATTGGAAGAAAACTCCACTCCATACATTTCACCTGGCTCATTTAATAAAAGAATCGGATTGGAAAGCACACCGGTTGTGGTGTTAAAATCGAATAAATCCAATTGCCCTAGACCTGAAGAACACGCCGCTAATTTTTTTCCATTGGAAGAAATTTTCATGGTCCCTCTTGTCACATCAACATTTCCCGTATAAACGGGGCCTACTGCTGTATTTACTGGTGTCGCATTTAATCCAGATGTTGTCAATTCAAATGTTTTAAAAAGATTTGTACCCCAATCATGAGTGACAATCCAATAATTAAAATCATCCGATTTTTTTATCACCGCTAATTTTTCACAGGTAGGACCATACACGAATACATTTTTAGCTACCACTGCTCCAAGTCCACCTTGAGCATCAATATCCACCACAGAATAACTAAATCCATTGGATCCGGCAGTCGCATCAATCGTAAAAATATAATACAAATTAATAGAGCCCGGCTTGGGTACTATTGTTGCTGATTGTGTAGACGAATTATGCCCAAACAAAGCACTCCCGTTTTGCATGATTACATGATTTTTATTCCAAACCGTAACTCCATCGGTATAAAAAAGTAATTCTCCAACTTCATTGCTTATGGTGGCACAACCTTCAATATTATTTGTTTGTCCATTAGTGACTGCTACCGGTACTCCTGAATTAAAATCTAAACCTGCACCCCCTCCAAAATACCAATAATTAGCCTCTCCTTGTGCCAAAGAAGTTTGAAAAACCAATAAAAATAGTATTCTTTTGAGTAGTTGCATGTTTTTAATAGATATGCTCTTTTAGCCGCTGAAACATTTCAACAGTCATATTTTCCAAGTTGAAATCATTATTCCAACCCCAGTCTTTTCTCGCTGAAGAATCATCAATACTGGCCGGCCAGCTATCGGCGATTTTTTGACGGAAATCAGGCTCGTAGTTGATGCTAAAATCAGGATAATGTTTTTTAATTTCAGCTGCAATTTCTTTCGGAGTAAAACTCATTCCTGACAAATTATAGGAAGAACGAATTTTAATTTGTTCCGCAGGTGCTTGCATGATATTGATGGTTGCTTTGATCGCATCGTCCATATACATCATTGGCAAACCTGAATTTTCTGATAAAAACGAGGTAAATTTACCTTCCGTAATTGCTTTGTGATAAATATCGACTGCATAATCGGTCGTCCCACCGCCTGGAGGTGAACTCCAACTAATCAAGCCCGGATAACGCAAACTTCTTACATCTACTCCGTATTGTTTGTGGTAATATTCACACCAACGTTCACCGGTTTGCTTACTAATTCCGTACACCGTTGAAGGTTCCATAATGGTATATTGTGGCGTATTTTCTCGTGGAGTTGTCGGTCCAAAAACAGCAATACTAGAAGGCCAATATATTTTTTTGATTTTTCCGGCTTTGGCTAAATTGAGCACATGGAAAAGAGAATTCATATTCAAATCCCAAGCAAAAGCTGGATTTTTTTCTGCGGTCGCCGACAGTAACGCCGCCATCAAATACACATCGGTAATTTGATATTTTTCGATAAGATGCTCAATTTGGTTATAATCTAATGCATTTACAACTTCGAAAATACCATCATTAACTACATCGATATTTAGTTTTCTAATATCGGAAGCAACCACGTTTTCGTTGCCATAAATTTCTCGAAGTTTTTGAGTAAGTTCGGTACCGATTTGCCCGCAAGCACCAATTATTAATATTTTTGTGTTCATAGTAGTTAATTTGGTAGACAAATATACCAAATAATCTGAATGTATTTCTTAAGATATTTAACACTTTTGACAACCTAAAAACAAAAATCGTACTTTTGTACTCTCAAAGAAATTAGTAAATGAAACTACCAATAGTATATAGCTTAATGGCACTTTTTTTATTTTCATCTTGTAAAGAAGACACCAAGGTGCGCGAAATGGAAATTTTAAAAGCCAAAAAAGAAAAAGAATTAGTTTTCAATGCTATTGATAAAGCCTGGAATTTTCCTGCTCGAAACCTTACTCCTGAATCGCAAATTATCGCTACAAGTTGGAACGAATGGCGATTATTTAATAACGAATTGCAACAAAAACCCGCTTCGACAATAAATGCCTATAAAGTAAAAACGAAGAGTTTAGTACAAAAAGCAGATGTACTGGAAGGTTCTATTCCAACGCGATTAAACAAACCTAAATTTAAAAGTCGTTTGGCAGCTTTAATCACCAAGCTAAAAGCACTAAATATGTTTTTAAATATCGATCGAATTCCTGAAAAAAGAGTAATCGCTATGGTTACCGATTTAAATCTAGAAGTCAATGCCATTAATGACCAAATTGAGGAAATCGTTCGCCGAAGTCATATTCCACTAGAAGATGGGGAAGCCATTATGATTAAAAACATTGGCGGAAAAACAGACGAAACTTCTCCGGTGCCTGAAACTGAATTACCAACTCAAGGTGTAAAATCCTTTGAAGAAATAAAGTAATTCTGTTTTAAAACTAACAATTATCATATTTAGAAGAATTTTAATTCTTACTTTTGCAATCTTAATTCAATCTAAATAAGTGAAACTAAATTTAGCACAATTACAAGTGGGTCAAAAAGGGATTATTGATGATTTCGATATCGACAAAGTTCCTTTGAAATTACTTGAGATGGGTTGTTTACCAGGAAACGAAGTGCAATTATTACAAGTTGCTCCTTTTGGTGATCCCTTATATTTGATTGTGGATGATTCACATTTAGCCATTCGATTAGAAACCGCGGAAGCCATTACTATTTCCATTACTAACCCATCTTAAAATGAAAGTTGGAAATATAAACATCGCTTTAATTGGAAATCCGAATGTTGGAAAAACCTCTGTTTTTAACCAATTAACAGGACTTAACCAACAAGTTGGAAACTATCCAGGTATCACAGTAGAAAAGAAAGTAGGCGTTTGTAAACTCGCTTCCAACCTTAAAGCAACGATTCTTGATTTACCCGGAACGTATAGCTTGAATGCAAGTTCACTGGACGAAAATGTCGTTATCGAACTCCTTTTAAATAAAAATGACAAAGACTATCCGGATGTTGCTATTGTAGTGACAGAAGTGGAAAATCTAAAAAGAAATTTACTCCTTTTTACCCAAATTAAAGATCTTGAAATTCCGACGATTTTGGTGATCAATATGGCGGATAGAATGACATACAAAGGCATTTCATTAGATATTCCGTTTCTGGAGAAAACACTCAAAACCAAAATTGCCTTAACTAGTTCTCGAAAAGGAGAAGGCATTGAAGAATTAAAAAATCTAATCGTCAACTTTAGAAGTATTCCAACCGAACCTTGTTTGAACGCTTCCGAAATCGACACCGATTATTTTGGAAATTTACGCCGTGCGTTTCCGAACCAATCACTTTATAAATTATGGTTGGTCATAACTCAAGATGTCAATTTTGTGAATTTAGACCGAAAAGAACTTCCAAACCCTTCTTTTACCAAATCGAAAGACCAACTCAAACGATTACAGCACAAGGAAACCATAAAAAGATACCAATTCATCAACGATACTTTGAAAGTGGGGCAAACTATCGATTTGTCAAGCGCCAAAGATTTGAGAAGTACTTTCGACCGCATTTTGATGCACAAGGTCTTTGGTTATGTCATTTTCTTCTTGATTTTAATGGTTATTTTCCAAGCTATTTTTGATTGGGCGAGTGTTCCTATGGATTTTATTGATAGTAGTTTTGCCTCTTTGGCTTCTTGGACAACCACTATTTTGCCAAAGGGAATTCTAACCGATTTAATTACCCAAGGTATCATTCCGGGACTTGGGGGAATTATCATTTTTATTCCACAAATTGCGTTTCTGTTTTTGTTTATTTCGATTTTAGAAGAAAGTGGTTATATGAGCCGCGTGGTGTTTTTAATGGATAAATCGATGCGTAAGTTTGGATTATCGGGTAAAAGTGTCGTGCCATTGATTTCAGGCACAGCTTGTGCTATTCCAGCCATTATGGCAACTAGAAATATTGAAAACTGGAAAGAACGTCTGATTTCTATTTTAGTGACGCCATTCACCACTTGTTCGGCAAGATTACCGGTGTATGCTATTATCATTTCGATGATTGTACCGAATAAACGCATTTTATACCTTTTCAACATGCAAGGTTTTGCCTTAATGTTCATGTATTTGATTGGTTTTACTATGGCTTTTATTTCAGCTTATGTGCTGCATAAAACCTTAAAAATAGAGTCGAAATCGTATTTCGTTGTTGAAATGCCCAATTACAAAATGCCGATGTTTAAAAACGTAGCGATAAATGTGATTGAAAAAACCAAATCATTCGTTTTTGGTGCCGGAAAAATCATCATGGCCCTTTCTATCGTTTTATGGTTTTTAGCTTCTTACGGCCCTGGCGATAATTTCAAAAATGCTGATAAAATTGTCACTTCTCAAAAAGTGGCTCCTGAGCATTTGGAATCTAAGATTGCCTCATTTAAACTAGAAAATTCCTATATTGGAATTATGGGTAAAACCATTGAACCGGCTATTGCTCCTTTGGGATACGATTGGAAAATTGGTATCGCCATTGTGACATCCTTTGCCGCAAGAGAAGTTTTTGTGGGAACTTTAGCTACTATTTACAGTATTGAAGATTCTGAAAACCAAGAAGTTACCATAAAGCAAAAATTAGCCGAAGAAATCAATCCGAGAACGGGTGAAAAACTTTTTAATCTGGCCTCAGGAATTTCCTTGTTGTTGTTTTATGCTTTTGCCATGCAATGCATGAGTACATTAGCCATCACTAAAAAAGAAACCAATTCCTGGAAATGGCCTTTAGCACAGTTAATTTTCATGTCGGGGTTTGCGTATTTAACCGCATTAATTGCGTATCAATTACTACGATGATACAAGAAATAATCGCAATAGGTTTATTAATTATCGCAGTTTTTTTTCTGTACAAAAAATTCTTTGGGAAAAAGAAACCGAAAAACAATTGCGGGAACGATTGCGGTTGCAATTAGTGTTTCCATACAATTAACGACAACTATTTAAAATCCTAGAATTGCTTTGGCAATAGAAAAGTAAATCAAGATTCCGCAAATATCATTACTAGTAGTAATAAACGGTCCGGTAGCCAAAGCGGGATCGATTCCGAATTTATCAAGCAACAATGGGATGGAAGTACCAATCAGGGAAGCAATTATAATTACGGATATTAAAGAAACCGTTACGGTAATTCCTAAATTAATATCTACTCCAAGTAGGAAATGACTTCCTGTAAATAAAATGACGGCAAGTATTGTTCCGTTTAGTAAGCTCAACGAAATTTCTTTTAGTAATCGGTTTAAGATGGAACCACTAATGGTATTATTGGCCAAACCTTGCACTATAATTGCCGAAGATTGCACCCCAACATTTCCAGCCATCGCGGCAATAAGCGGTGTAAAGAAAAATAATCCACCGTGGTCTTTCATGGCACCTTCGAACAAACCTAGTAATTTCACCGAAATAAAACCTCCAAACAAGGCCAAAACTAGCCAAGGCAAACGTGCACGGGTGAGTTCCAGAATACTATCATCCGCCTCTACGTCTTGCGAGATACCTGCAGCTAACTGGTAATCTTTATCGGCTTCGTCTTTAATTACGTCTACAATGTCATCAATGGTAATACGTCCTACCAAACAGCCCATTTCATCTACTACCGGAATGGCTTCCAAGTCATACTTTTGCATGATACGAGCGACCTCAACATCTTTAGTATCTACTTTTACATAGTCCACTTTTTTGATGTATACTTCACTAATCGGTGTTTTGGTAGAAGTCGTCAATAAATCTTTTAGCGAAAGACGTCCTTTTAATCGATCTTCATCATCCACCACATAAATAGAATGTACGCGTTGCACATGTTCCGCTTGATGACGCATTTCTTTGACACAAGTCAGTACATTCCAATTTTCATTAACTTTCACCAACTCCTTCCCCATTAATCCACCTGCCGTATCTTCATCGTAACGTAAAAGTTCGACAATATCTTTAGCGTGTTCAACGTCTTCTAACTCGGAAATTACCTGTTCCTTTTTAGATTGCGGTAATTCGGCAATAATATCAGCCGCATCATCGGTATCTAACTCGTCAATTTCTTCTGCAATTTCTTTGGCAGAAAGGTTACGAAGGATTTTTTCACGCACCTCATCATCTAATTCCAAAAGGGCTTCGGAAGTCGTTTCAGAATCGAGTAATTTAAAGACATAACTGGCACCGTAATCATCCAGTTCATCCAAAATATCAGCAATATCAGCAAAGTGAATATCCTGCAACAAGACTTCTAGTTCTTGCGCACGATTTTCGGTAATAAGTTGCTCCACTTGAGCAATAAATTCTTGGCTGATTTTAAACTCCATCGGCTGCGATTTTTTGAGTGAGTTCTATGAATTGTTCGACCGAAATTTGTTCCGGACGGAGGTCAAAGATACTATCATTTCGCAAACTATCCGAAAGGTTTAGCGATTTTAAACTATTTCTTAATGTTTTTCTGCGTTGATTGAAAGCCGTTTTCACCACAGTAAACAATAATTTTTCGCTGCAAGGCAACTGGTAATTTTCTTTTCGAATCATTCGCATCACACCCGATTTTACTTTGGGTGGCGGTGTAAACACGTGTTCATCAACGGTGAACAAGTATTCCACATCATAAAAAGCTTGCGCCAGTACCGATAAAATACCATAGACTTTACTTCCTTTTTTGGAGCAAATACGTTCGGCGACTTCTTTTTGAAACATTCCAGAAAATTCGGGAATTTGATCACGAAGTTCCAAGGTTTTGAATACAATTTGGGTCGAGATATTGTAAGGGAAATTTCCAATGATGGCAAAAGGTTCATTACCTAAATCCTTAGAAATATCATATTTTAAAAAATCTTGAGAAATGATTTTATCACTTAATTTTAAATAATGCGTACGCAAATAGTCCACCGATTCGGTATCGATTTCTATCACGTAGGTCTCAATGGGTTTATCGAGCAAATATTTGGTCAAAACACCCATACCTGGACCAATTTCCAATACTTTTTTATAGCCGTTAAGGGTTAAAGAATCAGCAATGCGTTGTGCGATGCTTTCATCGTTAAGGAAATGCTGTCCGAGGTGTTTTTTTGCTTTTACTTTATCCATTATTTAGACTTCTTGGATGGTTAGATAATTAGACTTCTAGCTTGTTAATTTTTAGATTCAAAAGAATCTAAGTTAGTCTGCAAAGTCTAAGCAAGTCTAACTTTCTATTTTTAGTGTTCTGAAATCAATTCCAATTCCGTGCGAAACGCCAACATTTTGTCTCCAAACAACTGATGTCCTTCTTCGCGAAGTCTTGGCGCATCTTCGGTATAATATTTTTCTAGGGTTTCTTTACTATCGGTAGTGTATTGAATGGAATACGTGGTTCCTCCCATTTCTTCTTCTACTAAAACTTTCACCATACGCGCGGATGTAAATTTTCCTGTTGCCAAAACATCGGCAATGTGTTTGTTTTGCATCCAATGCATCCATTGGTCGTGCACGCTTTCGTGTATGTTGATGGTAACGTTATATAATATCATATTTTTGGATTATTAGACTTCTTGGATAGTTGGACTTCTTAGACATTTTAGATTGCTGTCTAAAAGGTCTAATTAATCTAAAAGTCTAAGTAGTCTTAATTTATAAATTGGCATCTCCTCGCAATTTCCTATAATTGTTTTGAGATTCTACAAAGTAAATACTATCTTGATGATTGAACAAGATTTTCTCGTATAAACTCTTTGCTTTTTCATTGTCTAGAATGTGTTTCCTATTAATTTCTGCCGAATAGAACAAGGCTTCGTCTATATAGATGTCTTCGGAATGCTTGTCGATGATTTGTTGGTAATAGGATAATGCTTCGGTAAATTGATTTTGCTTTTCATACAATTCGCCTATTTTAAGCAAGGTTTCATCCTCAATAGCTTCGCCTTTATGTTGTTCCAAAATAGCTTTAAAAGCTTGTAAAGCTTCGGTGTTTTTGTTCTGGTAGGCAAGAAAATCGGCTTTTGCGAATTTTTTCAACGCTACTTGTGTCGAATCCTCAACCGTATTATCGGAAATTAATAAAAAGTATTCCATGGCATCGTTGGCAATCAACTGCGAAGTAGAGGACTTATGCACTTTAAACTGTTTTTGTGCCCATTCGAAATCGCCTTTAAAATAACTGGCTTTTGCCATTTTTAAGCTGGCTTGGTGCGCTACTTGATCATTTTCTAAGTCGCTTTCAACTTGGGCATAATAGATGATGGCTTGATTGAATTTTTCGTCCAACAATAAAATATCAGCCAATTCTAGTTTTACTTCCGCTTTTTGATAAATGTTCAACGGCAAATCCAAAGCTTTTGTGAGCGTATTTTTAGCCGAATCAAATTGCTTCAAATAAAAAGCATCAAAATGTGCTTTTAGAATTTGCAATTTAATGGTAGTGGAAGACCATCCATACTGCTGTAACAAGGCAGCTATTTTTTGAGAAATAACTGGATATTCTACCGTAGTTGCTTTTTCGATATCCATTTCCAATACAGCACAATTGACATCAATAATTACATCGGGATGTTGGGTATTGGCCAAAACAAATTCTAGAATTTCTCGTTCCACCAATTTTTCCTTTTCTCCTGAGGCTAACCTAGCTAGACTTAAGATTTTATCAAAATTATCGGGACTTCTTTTATAAATTGCTTTTTCTTGAATGAATGCTTTTCCATACTCTTTTTGGGTCACAAAATACCAACTCATGAATTCGTTCCAGAAAATATCTTGTGTTTTTTGCGTGCGAAGCAACAAGGCTTTTCGCAAAGCATCCGAAAACACTTTAGTATGATCTTCTGTAAGAAAACGTTGTAACGAATTTTGAACCAAAACAATATTGGTCGGGAACTTATAAGCATAATCCACCAATGAATTAATCATTAAATCGATGTTTCCCAATTGCCCTTGTAACATGGCGATTTGATAATCGAAATTAACGTTTGGATTTAATTGCTGTCCTAATTGATACGCTTGAACGGCCTGAGAAATCAATGTTTTTTGTTCAAAATCTCGCGCCACTGCATAAACATTATCTGGATTTTCGTTTATTTTATTTAAAGCAATCTTGTAATTTTTATCGGCTTTATCCTGCATTTTTTGCAATTGATAATTATAGCCCAATTCGACAAAGAGATTCGGGTATTTAAGTCGGCTAATACGAGATTGGATGATTTCTTCCGCTTTTTCGAACTGCTTCAATTGCTGATAACAAATTATTTCTTTTTGAAAAAATTGATAATTGTTTGGACTGCTTTTAACCAATTCTTCATAAATCAAAATGGCTTTGTCGAATTCCCCTCTATCAAAATAATTCTGAGCCAATTGCTCATTAGCAGGAGGTCGTTGTTGGGTATGCGCTTGCGGGTTACCTCCTGGCAAAGGCGTAACCGAAAATTCCTGCGCTACTACTAGCGAAGAGAACAACAATAAAATACTTACAAAAATCCGCATAATTCCTAAAAAAAGAATGTACTAAAGATAGCAATAATTTTGCCACTTTAGTACATATTGTGTTTTCGTTAAGAAACTAGTTTATAATATCGAAACCTGTATATTTTCGCAATACTTCTGGAATAACAATACCTTCCGGCGTTTGATAATTTTCAAGAATTCCAGCCAATACACGTGGCAAGGCTAATGAACTTCCATTAAGCGTGTGTGCCAATTGTGTTTTACCATCTTTTCCTTTAAAACGTAATTTCAAGCGATTTGCCTGGAAAGTTTCGAAATTAGATACCGATGAAATTTCCAACCAACGGTCTTGTGCGGTTGAGAATACCTCAAAATCATAGGTCAAAGCTGAAGCAAATCCCATATCACCACCACAAAGACGCAATACACGGAAAGGCAATTTTAGTTCACGCATAATTTCTTTAACATGCTCAACCATAACGTCTAAAGCAGCATGTGAATTATCGGGATGTTCGATACGAACGATTTCTACTTTGTCAAATTGGTGTAAACGATTTAATCCACGAACATGCGCTCCCCAAGAACCCGCCTCACGACGGAAACATGGTGTGTAACCTGTCACTGTAACTGGCAATTCGCTTTCTTGTAAAATCACATCGCGATAAATATTTGTTACTGGAACTTCCGCTGTCGGAATTAAATACAAATCG
Organism: Flavobacterium amnicola; assembly: GCF_004122165.1. Taxonomy (GTDB): domain Bacteria; phylum Bacteroidota; class Bacteroidia; order Flavobacteriales; family Flavobacteriaceae; genus Flavobacterium; species Flavobacterium amnicola. The sequence continues at coordinate 964,483 of NZ_SBKO01000001.1, read as the reverse complement.
TCTTTAGCATCGTGGTACATTTGACCTTCTTTGTCTGGCAATTGTCCTGTTCCATACGCCGATGCTTCATTTACCAAGTGTGGCACTTGTACTTCTTGATAACCCGCATCCGTATTTTTATCTAAGAAATACGAAATTAGCGCCCGTTGTAATTTGGCTCCTTTTCCTTTGTAAACCGGAAACCCTGGTGCTGTAATTTTCGTTCCTAATTCGAAATCGATGATGTCGTATTTTTTAATCAAATCCCAATGAGGCAAAGCACCTTCGTGTAACTTTGGTACTTCTCCTTCTTCAAAAACATTCAAATTATCGTCGGCTGTTTTACCCGCAGGAACAATTTCCGCAGGAGTATTGGGTAATTTGTATAATTCTAGTGTTAATTCTTCCGCTAACACCCCAACAGTTTCGGTTAATTCTTTTCCTTTTTCACGAAGTTGCGTTGTTTTTTCTTTTAAAATTTCAGCTTTGGCTTTTTCGCCCGCTTTCATCATTTCGCCAATATCTTTGGACAGTTTATTAGATTCGGCTAAGATATTATCTAATTCTACTTGTGTTGCACGACGTTTTTCGTCTAGTGCAATTACAGAATCAACGATAGCAGTAGCATCAAAATTTCTTTTGGCTAAGGCCTTAATCACTTCTTCCCTTTTTTCTCTAATAACTGCGATTTGTAACATGACTTAATTTTTATAAGAACGCAAATTTAGTAATATTTGATGAGGAAATCAGAAAAATTAAAAAATTGGAATCTATTTTATTTTTTGCAGAATCGAAAGCAATTCTTCTGCATTTAAGTACGACTGTTTTTGAAAAAGAATCGCAAAAGAAGCATCTAAAATGGCAATTGTAGGGTACATTACTTTGTTATTGATGGTGGCTAATTCGGTAGCCAGCTCGTGCACTCCTGTCTTTGGTCCTGTGGGTCTGAATTTAAAGGTATGATTGAGAAAAGTAATATCCGATGGCACTTCTGCGTCTAGCGAAACAAAATAAAAGTTTTCATTCAGCTGCTGTATTACTTCCTGATTTTTAAACGTACTGTTTTCCATTATTTTACAATAGTTGCACCAAGATGTATGCACAAAAACCAAAGTAGGTTTTGGTGTTATTTTGTTTAACTTTTCCACTTCCGAAAACGAATACGATTTCAGCTGCCCAAAAAAAGGAAAGGTAAAGAGTAAAAAAAGCCAAATGATACTTATTTTTTTCATTATTTCAGATTGTATCGCAATCCTATAAAACTTCTCATCCCTTGATTAGGACCATACACATAACCCGGATCGAAGGTTAACGCGTAAGGATTATCTGCGGTAGCTACTACTTGTCCTTTTGGCACTGGTTGTCCGTATATACTAATAGCAGTTCCATCGGAAATTTGCACATTTTTATCGAATGGATCGTTAGCTCTGGCGATGATAAAAGGATTGCCTTTGTTCGGTGTCCAATTCAGTAAATTCTTGATTCCTAAATAGATTTCAATATTTTTTAATTTATTGTAGGTAAATTGAATGTTTTGAATACTCCAAGTGGGTGAAAACTCTTTTCTCGGATCCGTAATTCCTAACGTTGGTAATCGCATCGGACCATATACATTCCCTGTGTAATCGATATCTAAGAAAAATTTCGGAATTCGATAGGATATCGACCAGGTACCTGTGAATTTTTCAGTTAACATTTGACGGGTTGTAACTCCATTTTCGGTTTTCGCAACATCCATATACGTCGCCCCCAAAATAAATTTTAATCCGTTTTGGAAAACCATATCGATATTGGTACTCAATCCTTTGGTAACGGCATAACCATCCAAATTTTTATAAATAATCTGATTCGGATTCGTGTCATAATCGGGAATAATCGAATTGGTAAAATGAGTATACCAAGCGGTACTTTCCCAACCGATAAAACCTCCATTATCCGTAAAAAATTTTTTCAGAAAATTCACATTGGCATTATAGGAACGCTCCGGTTTTAAGTCTTCCAAAACGAGAACATCACGAGAACCGGTAAGCGCCGCATGCTCTTCGGTAAATAAATTTACAATTCGAAAACCGGTACCGGTATTGAAACGAAATATATCATTGTCGCTAATTTTCCATTTATAAGCCAATCGTGGTGTGAAAATACTACCATGATTGCTGTTATAATCGTAACGCGCCCCAAGCAATAAATTGTGTTTCTTGGCCAAGTGAATTTCATCTTGAACAAATAGACTAGGAATCCAATTTTCATCAGTCTGTATCGTAGCGGTAGTGTTGTCATTATAATAGTGATAACGCATGGCTGTTCCCAAAAGAAAATCGTGATTGTTGATTTTTTTATCCCAAGTTAATTGACCGAAGCCTATCTTTTGTTGCGCTAAATATGGAATATCTCCATATACTGAATTTTGTTCATGATCAGTATACGAAAACGAAAAGAGCATTTTTTCTTTTACTGGAAGCTCATAAGCCCCTAACAATTCCCAACGTTTAGTGTAGATACTTTCCCCATAGACTTCGTTTCCGCCACGGTACTTTTTCTCCCATTGCATTTCGCCACCCCATCGGTCTTCATAAAAATAACGTCCAGCTAAAGACAGTAATTTGTTGCTTTTACGATTGAGATTCCATTTTTGAAACACCGAGATTCGATCTTGCAAGGTTACATCGGTAAAATTATCCTTGTTATTATCAATCGGATTCGAATAGTTGAAATAATTCACCCCAGTTAATACCGAAGCTGTTTTCCCCAAATTGAATTTGGCTCCAATATCCAAATTGGCTTCTCCCCAGCTAGTCGAAAAACCATCAACTGAAAAAAGTGGCGCGTTTTTTGGGTTTTTGGTGATAATATTGATCAATCCGCCGACTGCTTCACTTCCATAAAGTGACGAAGCGGGACCTTTTACAACTTCAATTCGTTCCAATAATGAATTCGGAATTCCCGACAATCCGTAGACCGTTGAAAGTCCACTCACAATAGGCATTCCATCAATTAAAACCAAAGTATAAGGCCCTTCCAAACCGTTAATATGAATATCTCCGGTATTACACACATTGCAATTTAACTGTGGTCGCACTCCATTTACATTCTGTAAAGCTTCAAAAATATTAGCGGTTGGATTTTTTTTAAAAAAGGATGGTTTAAACACTTCCACAGGGACCGCGCTTTCCAATCGACTGACCGGTTTTAAAGTTCCTGTAATCACGACCTCATCAAGTCCGTTGGATTTTTCTTTTTCGGCAATCAATTCAAAATTAAAGATAATATCAAGCGTGTCTTTGACTACAATTTTTTGTTTCTGTTTTTGAAAGGCTTCAAATACCACCGTAATTTCATGGTTTCCTAACACTACCTTTTCAAATTGATACTTTCCATCACTATCTGTTTTCGTTTTTTGGGTTTTATCGAGCGTTACTTCCACATTTTCAAAAGTAATTCCATCAGAAGAAACAACTCCTTTTACTTTAGTTTGGGCATTCAAAACAGTACTCAAAAGAATACCAAAAATCAAAATTAGTTTTTTCACAATTGAAATTTATACTATTATAAATAAATTTTTAGACAAAACTAAAAAATATATTTCACTAAAAAAAATTTACTACATTTGTTTCTCAAATTTTGATTTATGAGCAAATCGTTAGAAGAAGTACACGAATCGGTTTCGACACAAAATAAAACCACTGTTTTTAGAAAAATATTGGCTTTTTTCGGTCCAGCGTATTTGGTAAGTGTGGGCTATATGGATCCGGGAAATTGGGCGACCGATTTGGCTGGAGGTAGTCAGTTTGGTTATGCTTTGATTTGGGTATTGTTAATGAGTAACATCATGGCCTTGCTTTTGCAAAGTTTGAGTGCCCGATTGGGAATTGTAACACAACGAGATTTAGCACAAGCATCACGCGAAACTTATTCAAAATTCATCAATTACGTCCTCTATTTTTTAGCAGAAATTGCTATTGCGGCTTGTGATTTGGCGGAAGTATTAGGAATGGCTATTGGTTTGAATTTGCTTTTTGATATTTCACTTATTAATGGCGTAATTATTACCGTTTTGGATACTTTTTTATTGCTCTTCTTAATCAATAAAGGAATTCGTAAAATGGAAGCTTTTATCATAGCTTTAGTCGCCATCGTAGGATTTTCCTTTGTTTTTGAAATGATTTTTGCACAACCAGAAATGGGAAAAGTAATTACAGGATTAGTTCCATCCCTACCTGGTGAAGGCGCCTTGTACATTGCTATTGGAATTATTGGCGCAACTGTAATGCCTCATAATTTATACTTGCATTCCTCTTTGGTGCAAACGCGAAAATTTGACCGTAGCAAAAAAGGTATTTTGCAGGCGTTGAAGTACAATTTTATTGATTCGACTATAGCTTTAAATTTAGCATTTTTTGTCAACGCGGCAATTTTGATTTTAGCAGCCGCGACATTTTACAAAGCCGGAATGTATAATGTTGCCGAAATTCAAGATGCTCATCGCTTGTTAGAACCACTGTTGGGCAACAAATGGGCACCTATTTTATTTGCAGTAGCTTTAATTGCCGCCGGACAAAGTTCCACCATAACGGGAACCTTGGCAGGTCAAATCATTATGGAAGGCTATTTAAATTTACGCATTCAGCCTTGGGTACGCCGTATCATAACCCGTTTAATTGCAATTGTTCCGGCCGTAATTGTCATCTCTATTTTTGGCGAAAGTGTAACGGGAAAAATGCTGATTTTAAGTCAGGTGATTCTAAGTTTGCAATTGGGATTTGCCATTATTCCTTTAATTCATTTTGTAAGTGATAAAACAAAAATGAAAGGATTTCATATTGGCAGAACCACCCAAGTTGCCGCTTGGTTAATCGCTTTAGTTATCGTTTCCTTGAATGCAAAATTAGTCTATTCGGAAATTGTTGGCTTATTAGAAACTTCCGAAAATCCAACGCTATTGTGGCTTACTGTGGTTCCTTTAGCCATAGGTTTCTTACTCTTGTTATTGTATATCGTTTTTAAACCATTCATCTCAAAACCAAAAGCCAACATTTTAAACCACTCGCCACACCATTTGAAATTACAATTTTCACCCACCACAACTTCCAATAAAAAGAACATTGCTGTTTCGGTCGATTTTTCAACTGCCGATGAAGTGGCCATCAACCATGCGTTTGAGTTGGGTGGAAAAGACGCCAAGTATACTTTGATTCATATCGTTGAAACCGTTGGCGCGATGATGTATGGAGATAATATAGAAGATTGCGAAACCACTATTGACGAAAAATTATTGAAAGATTACAAAACCATGCTTTCTGAAAAAGGATTTAAAGTGGAAACGGTTTTAGGATTTGGAAAACCGAACAAAGCCATCCCGAAAATTATTAACGAGGGCACCTTCGACATTTTAGTGATGGGGACACACGGCCATAGCGGACTTAAAGACTTGCTTTTTGGTACAACCGTTGACAAATTACGCCATGCCATTTCCATTCCATTGTTTATTGTAAAGATTTAAAAATGACACATTCGGAAGAAAATTATTTAAAAGCCATCTATCATCTGACTTCAGTGTTGGAAAATGAAATTAGCACTAATGCCATCGCCGAAAAAATGGAAACCAAAGCCTCTTCGGTGACTGATATGCTAAAAAAATTGGCCGATAAAGACTTGGTACATTATAAAAAATACCAAGGCGTTTCCTTGACAAACAAAGGCTTGCATTCGGCTAAAATGATTGTGAGAAAACACCGTTTGTGGGAAGTTTTTTTGGTGGAAAAACTAGCTTTTTCTTGGGATGAAGTACATGATATTGCTGAACAGTTAGAGCATATCAAATCGGAGCAATTAGTCAATAAATTGGATGCCTTTTTAAACTTTCCAACCGAAGATCCTCATGGCGATCCTATCCCGAATGCCGAAGGAAATATCATAAAAGTAGAAAAACAATTGCTTTCCGAATTGCAAGAAAAACAAACTGGAATATGTGTGGGTGTGAAAGATACTTCCTCTGAATTTTTGCAATATTTAGACAAGCAAGGGATTTCTTTAGGCTCAAAAATTGAAATCAAGTCCCGTGAAATCTTCGATTTGTCTTTAAAAATCAGTATCAACGGAAATGAAATGACGATTTCGAACAAAATAGCCAGTAATCTTTTTGTTCGAAAAGTATAAGAAAGCGCTTATATTTAATGTAATCTAAAAATAACACTCATGAAAAAGTTGCTGTTTCTAATCTTCATAACGACATCATTAACCAGTTGTTCTTGTCAAAAAGCAATAACCGAAATCAATCAGAAATTGGATTCGAAAACCACTAAAGAAATTGTTTTAGTAAAGCTGATTAATGATTCGCGTTGTCCCGAAAATGTTCAGTGTGTTTGGGCTGGCGAAGTAAGTTTTGAAGTCGCAGCTTATGATAACGGAAAAGTAGTAGCACAAAAACAACTCACTTTAAGTCCGACGAATCAAGACGAAATTATGGCTTGGTTTACAAAGTATTTACCGGAAACCAAAACACCTCTTAAAAGTATTACGGTCATACCCTATCCGAAAGAAGGCGTTTCTGTCAAGGCAGAAGACTATTTCTTAAAACTAGACTAGTATATTTTTGGTTTACCACTAAGCATTATCACTCGCAAACCATTCCGCAAAAGAAGATTCGGTTTCTTGAAGACGTAACGAGTGCAAGGCGATTCCTTCTGGTAGGCGGCTTTTTATTTTTTGAGCAAAATCAATCACCATGTTTTCACTAGTTGGCTGGTAATCGACTAATATCACGTGATGACCACGTGTTTTAAGTTCGTTGGCCAATTCCAAATGCGGAGTCGTAGCATTGAATACCGTAGCATGATCAAAGATGTCTACAATATCTTCTTTGACAATCTTTTTTAAATCGGTAAAATCGATCACCATTCCGAATTTCACATTGTTTCTATCTGTAATTGGGGTTCCAATAACCGTCACGGAAAGTTTGTAACTGTGTCCGTGTACATTTTTGCATTTCCCATCATAGCCAAATAAGGCGTGACCGGTTTCGAAACTAAACTGCTTGGTGATTCGTATTTTACTCATAATCTCAATTCTTATTGCAAAGGTAAATATTTAGCCACGAATACACGAATATTTTAAAATTCAAATTATAAAGCATTAAGAATTCTTAAAATTAATGCAGAGCTAAATATTTAGCCACCAATACACGAATAACAAAAAAATTCGTGTATTCGTGGCTTTATATAAATAAAAAAACGCCCAATAAATTGGACGTTTTAATCTTTTATGTTCTTAAAGACTATGCTTCAAATGGAACTACAGAAACGAATGATTTGTTATCACCTTTTTTCTGAAATTTCACTACTCCAGCCACTTTAGCGTGTAAAGTATGATCTTTACCCATGTAAACGTTTTCGCCTGGATTGTGTTTTGAACCTCTTTGTCTTACAATGATATTTCCAGCGATTGCCGCTTGACCACCATAAATCTTAACGCCTAAACGTTTCGATTCTGATTCTCTACCATTCTTCGAACTACCGACACCTTTCTTGTGAGCCATGATGTTTTAGGTTTTATAAGTTAGTACTAATTAAACTGCTTTACCGCCGTTTAATTCATCTTGTAATTTCTTTAATTCGTCCATTTTACCATCCGCAGCTAATTGAGCTTGTTGCCCCCAAGTTGTTGGATCTAAATGTTGTACTTTAGCTTCAGCTGAATCTAAAATCTCATTGATTTTTTCAACTTTAGCTTTTGCTAATTTAGCGAAAGTGTCAATTCCAGCAGCAACTAATACTTCAGCAGCTTTAGGACCAATACCTTCGATAATTTTTAAATCATCAGCTTTAGCAGCTTTAGCTTTTGGAGCTTTAGCTTCTACAGGAGCATCCACTAATTTTTCAGCTTTAGGAGCAGCTTCTTTCTTAGGAGCAGCAGCTTTTTTTCCACCAGTAGCAGAAATTCCTTCAACTAAAATTTGAGTAAGATATTGTCTGTGACCATTTCTCTTTTTGTAACCTTTTCTTCTTTTCTTTTTGAAAACGATTACCTTATCACCTTTTAAGTGTTGTAACACTTTAGCTTCTACAGAAGCACCTTCTATAGCTGGGGCGCCTAGAGTCACGTTTCCATTATCATCTAATAAAAGAACTTTGTCAAAAGATACTTTTGAACCTTCTTCGTTTGATAAACGGTGAACATAAACTTTTTGGTCTTTGCTTACTTTAAATTGTTGCCCTGCTATCTCTACGATTGCGTACATAACAAATGTTTATTAATTTTAAGGTTGCAAATATACAACTATTTATCAAACCCGCAAGTAGTGAATGAAAAATAATTAATTTTCTGTTTTATAGCGCTTTAATCTTCTTCAAATCTAATTACTTTTGCTTCTCAAATTCACAAAATGACACTTACCGATACCCATACCCATTTATATTCTTCTCAATTTGCCGAGGATCGCGACGAAATGATCCAAAAAGCCATTTCTAATGGTGTTTCTCGTTTTTTTATTCCGGCTATCGATTCGACATATGTCCAACGCATGTATGATTTGGAAAAGCAATATCCAGAAAATGTGTTTTTAATGATGGGTTTGCATCCGTGTTACGTTAAAGAGAATTATTTAGAAGAATTGGCTTTTATAGAAGCGGAATTCGAAAAAAGAAAGTTTTACGCGGTTGGCGAAATCGGAATCGATTTGTATTGGGACAAAACGACTTTGGAAATTCAAAAAGTAGCCTTCCAACGTCAAATTCAATTGGCAAAAAAGTATAAATTACCTATTAATATTCATTGTCGAGAGGCTTTTGATGAAATTTTTGAAGTGCTAGAATTAGAAAAGAGCGACGATTTATTCGGAATTTTTCATTGTTTTTCGGGCGATTACGAACAAGCCTTAAAAGCCATTTCCTACGGAATGAAATTAGGAATTGGTGGTGTAGTGACTTTCAAAAATGGAAAAATCGACCAATTTCTGAATCAAATCGACCTCAAACATATTGTACTCGAGACCGACGCTCCGTATTTAGCGCCAGCACCACACCGCGGAAAGCGTAATGAAAGTGCCTATATCACTTTAGTTGCTCAAAAATTAGCCGAAATTTACAATCTTCCTGTTGCTGAAATCGCAAGGATTACTACCGAAAACTCCCAAGCTGTTTTTGGAATATAACATAGGCTTTACAACGGTTTAAAAAAAAATTCGTTCTTTTGTGTGAGAAAATTTAAATTGAAATGTCAAAATTCGATGCCATTCGACCGTATTACGATGCCGAAGTAAATCAAGCCATTCAAAGCGGAATCAATCATCCGATCCTGAAGGCAATGATGCAATTTACTTTTCCGGATGTGGAAGATGAAGTTTGGAAAACCCAACTTAGAAAAACACATTCCATCCGTGATTTTCAGTGTAACTTTATCTATGAAGCCATTCAAAAAGTGCTTCAAAAAAGTTCTGACGGCCTATCCACTTCTGGATTCGAAAAATTAGAACCGAACACCTCCTATTTATTCATATCGAATCACCGTGATATTATTTTGGATACTTCTTTGCTCAATATTGCACTGTTTGATCATGGTTTGGTCATGACTGCCTCAGCTATTGGAGACAATTTGGTAAAAAAAGATTTTTTAAAATCATTATCCCGTCTCAATCGAAATTTTTTGGTACAACGTGGTTTACCACCGAGAGAATTACTACAAAGCTCACAATTAATGTCTGAATACATGGAGCAGTTATTGCTTCGTGAAAACCGTTCGGTTTGGATCGCACAACGTGAAGGAAGAACCAAAGACGGCAACGACGCTACCCACTCAGGTGTTTTAAAAATGCTTGCAATGGCTGCTGGCGACAGAAGTGCTATTGATTATTTTAAAGAAATCAAAATTGTTCCGGTTTCTATTTCATATGAATACGACCCGACCGACGCTTTGAAAATGCCTCAATTGATGGCCGAAGCGAACAATGAAATTTACAAGAAAACATCCAACGAAGACTTCAACAACATTCTTGGCGGTATTCTAGGTCAGAAAAAACACATTCACATACATGTGGGAGATGTTTTAAATACTGAATTGGAAACCATAAAACTTGAAAATTCGAACACCAACAAGCAAATTCAAGCATTGACACAAGCAATAGATGATTCCATTTTGAAGTCCTATAAATTATGGCCTACGAATTTTATCGCTTACGATTTGCTAAATGCTACCGATCGTTTTGCCGATAACTATACCGAACAAGAAAAATCATTGTTCGAGCGTCGCTTAGAAATGCGTATCGATGGTAAAAACGAACAAATGAAAGAAAGTTTTCTTGCGATGTACGCCAATCCTGTGGTGAATAAATTAAAATATTATGACAAGCTCTAAACCCAATATTTTACTGATTTATACCGGAGGAACTATCGGGATGGTGAAAGATGCCGATTCGGGTGTTTTGAAAGCCTTCAACTTTAATAAATTACTCAAAAATATTCCAGAGTTAAAGCTGTTAGATTGTAACATTGCAACCATTTCGTTTGAAATTCCTATCGATTCTTCCAATATGAATATTGAAGAATGGGTCAAAATAGCCACGATCATAAAAGAAAATTACGACAGTTATGACGGATTTGTAGTTCTTCATGGTTCTGATACAATGTCGTATTCGGCTTCTGCGTTGAGCTTTATGTTGGAAAATTTAACAAAACCTGTGATTTTTACAGGTTCTCAATTGCCGATTGGTGATTTACGCACCGATGCCAAAGAAAATTTAATTACCGCTATTCAAGTTACTTCGTTACAACAAAAAGGAAAACCTGTTATTACAGAAGTCTGCTTGTATTTTGAATACAAATTATACAGAGGAAATCGTACGACCAAAATTAGCGCCGAACATTTCAACGCATTTACATCCCCTAATTTTCCTTGCTTGGTCGAATCGGGAGTACATCTGAACGTGAGTGAGCAATTGTTACTACAATCCAACGATAAAAAATTGGAAGTCCGCACCGAATTTGATGACAATGTAGCCATCGTAAAAATATTTCCAAGTATCAATGCGAAGGTTATGAAAGCGATTCTTTCAACTGAAAATTTAAAAGGAATTATTTTGGAAACCTACGGAGCGGGAAATGCCCCTACCGAAGATTGGTTTGTACAACTACTAGAAGAAGCTATAAAAAAAGGCATTCATATTATTAATGTTACCCAATGTTCGGGTGGAAGCGTGAACATGGGACATTATGAAACCAGTTCGCAACTCAAACAAATTGGCGTCATATCTGGAAAAGACATTACCACCGAAGCTGCCATTACCAAATTAATGTATTTGTTGGGACAAAAGGTGGCGACGAGCGCATTTAAAACCCTATTTGAAACTTCTTTGCGCGGAGAGATGAATTAATCTTTCAAAAGTCAATTTTTTAAACTTTATTTGCAAAATAATTTAGAGAGGTGTCCGAGTGGTTGAAGGAGCTAGCCTGGAAAGCTAGTATATGGGTAACTGTATCGAGGGTTCGAATCCCTTCCTCTCTGCTAAGAAAAACCAAAACGTTCGTTTTGGTTTTTTTGTTTATTTACAAAAGTTCTATCCAGACACTATATGAATCATATTATGTATGGCTGTGATTAACGACAATATGTGCCAGAACAAAATTGAAATTAAACCGTATTTATGAAAAAACTAATTACATTATTTAGTCTAGTATTAATATTACTTTCTTGTAATAAAGATGACAACAAGCTTACTAACCCCTTATTGGGTACATGGAAAACAGTTGAGTATAGAGTAAAAAGCTCAAGTGGTATTTGGAGTGATTGGCAAAAAGACACTCAACAAGCAACAACGACATATTTCGACAATAATACTTGTTTATTTGTTAGTCAAAATAGTCATCTTGGTATATATGTTTTAAATGTAGCTACTCAGGAAATTAAAGAAAACTACCCTACTTTAGATATTCCTACCCTAAACTATAAGATAATTAATCTCACTCCCACATTACTTATGCTTGAGGATTCCCGATATGGTAATGATTATCAATACAAACAAATAAAAATCAATTAAATAAAAGCCAGTTCGAATTAAGAACTGGCTTTTTACATTTAAAACAATATATTTGAGTTCATGCACATATTTATCAATTGAATTTTTAGTCAGTCGAGTGGGATTTTTCTATTTCTAGTTCATAAAATTAATATTATAGTAACATTAATTCATTGAAAATTAACTAACTTTAGTAAAAAGTTCCGCCATGGAAACGTATTATTTTTACATCGGTATTGTCATTATTGGAAGTTTTATTTTGATTCGATTTCTTTTTTTTCGAAATGAAAAAGACAGAAAAGAATTGGAAGAAAAGTTTAATAATGAATATCCTAAAACTCAAGAAACAGAAGTTAACGATAAGGATCCATTTAACTGAAAGGTTATCATATTGGAACATTTGGGTTGAAATACCCCTACCTCTTTATGGCTTTATTCACCAAATAAATTCCCAACAACACTACCAAAACCCCAACAATTAAGGTAAAAGTAAGCGGCTCGTTGAAAATAAATGCACCCAAAATAACGGCAATTATCGGATTGATATACGCGTAAATACTGCTAATTTCGGTAGGAAGATGTTGTAAGGCATAAATAAAAGCGATAAATGTCGTTATGGAACCAAAAACCACTAGATACCCAATGGCCCACCACGCTTGTGCCGGGATTTGAGTAATCGCCACCGAAGTTCCTGTGGCACCCGTATACGCAAAAAGCAAAATACTGGAAATCAACATTTGCAATCCCAAACTAAAATACGGATTAAAACTGGCCGCTTTTTTCTTGGTGTACAAACTTCCGAAAGCCCAGGTAATGGTTGCGATTACCGAAAGCAGAATTCCAAATTGGAAATCAGGTTTAAAAAAATCAGTCAAATAATCGGAAAAGACAACACAAACTCCACCAAAACAAGTCAACAATCCTACCAAAGCTAATTTTGACAATCGTTCACCGTTAAAAAAGCTAATCACTACAATCCATAGTGGAAAAATCGCACCAATAATAGCGCCCAAACCACTAGAAATATATTTCACCCCCCAAGTGCTTAATCCATTACTCAATACAAAATTTAAAACACTTAAAATCAGAATCGTTTTCCATTGTTTGCCTTTAGGCCAAGGCGTTTTTTTAAATAGGAAAAAGGAAATATAAAAAACAGCTCCTAAAAACTGTCGAATCGCCGCCAATTGTAAGGCAGGCATGTGTTTTACACCTTCTTTGCTGGCTAGCCAAGTGGTTCCCCAAAAGAAACTAATCCAAATTAAGGCCAACATGGGCAATCCTAATGCTTTTATTTTTTGAATTGGTTTCAATGATTTGATGTAATTTTAGTACAAATCTAACGCAAACGAATGATTTAACAACGTGATTATTTTAGTCGAATCGATTATTTTTCCTTTTTCAGAATGCTCTTTGAACTTTGGAACTTCCAAATGTAATTCTAATGCCTTTTTCGTATAATAATTTTTTCGAGTTGGATGAAATGGCGCCACGGCATTAAAAACTTCTGCAAAGCAGTCCATGCTAATTATTTTTTCAATTAGGGCAATGCAATCCTTTTGATGAATCAAATTAACGGGTGCATTGGGGTTTTCAAGATTTTCCTTTCCTGCTAAAAACTTTATGGGGTGTCTGTCGGCTCCAATCAAACCACCAAAACGCAAAACGGTCGTTTTGAAATTCGGATTGAATTTCAGTATTTTTTCGACTTGCGCCAATTGTTTACCACTTTCAGTGTCCGGACAAGGAATCGTTTCTTCAGTTACAATTGCTTCATCCTCTCCATATACTGAGGTTGAACTCACAAAAAGCACTTTTTCAATTTTGGATGTTTCAATATGCGGAATCAAATTCTGAATTTTTCGCACAAAGTTTTCCTTCTGTTCTCCTCTCAATTTCGGCGGAATGTCAATTATCAAAACGTCAGCATTCGATAGAAAATCGGAAATAGTACCTATTATTTTTTCTTCCGACAGTTCAATTAAAAAAGGAACAATGTTTTCTTCTTCTAAAACTTTCAATTTCGCAATTGAAGTTGTCGATCCATTTACCGAAAAGCCATTTTCTATCAGTCGTTTTGCTAACGGGAATCCCAACCAACCACAACCTAAAATACTTACATTCATAATTAAGAATCTTTTTTGACCAACACATACCCTTCATTTTCCAACGCCATATACCCTTGATCGTATAAAAAATAATACACATTTCCGGTTTTTGTAGTATAAATAGAGGTGCAAAATTCAAAATCAAATCCTTTACTCAACAATTTGGAACGAGTTGTTTTCGATTTTCCCTCTGGATTCAAATCAGATAGAATTCTATAATTTTTCCGCAGTTTGTTATTGATGTTGCGCATCAAATTTGTACTGTCCTTATTCATTTTGTTATTATAGGCATTCCGACAGCCATCACTACAAAACTTTTTATCTTCTCTTCCAACGATTTTTTCGCCGCATTCTAAGCAATTCTTCATACTATATTCTTTACTATTGTTGCCTGAGGCTCTCGAAGACACCCATTTTTCATACTAAAATTCTCCTTTATAGTGTAATGCTTGATAAATATGTGCTAAATGATGCTCACAATGCCAAGCATACAATCCTAACATTTCTTTTAATGTAAACAATTTTTGACTGGCAGGGTGAAAATACATTTTCTCCCAATCCTTTGGTTGTAAACTATCAATAACTGTAGACCACCGATGATGTACCCCTTCCAAAATTTGAATCGAAGCGCCTAAATCATCCGACAAACCATCTTCCAATTCGGCCCAAAGCTGTTCTTCATACGGTCGGATCGTGGGTGATTCTTCCGTTAACGTCAGCTTAACTCTAATCAAAGCATTCATATGACTATCGGCACAATGGTGTACCACTTGTTTGATTTTCCAACCCTCCGGACGGTATCGCCATTGCAATTCTTCTGTTGATAGCGTCGCCACTACTTCTTTTATTTTTTGAGGAAAATTTTTGATAGTCATTTTCCAATTTTCAAATTCAGTTGTTGTGACATCGGGATTAAAATGAAATGGACCGATGGGAAACCTTAGTTTTTCTATATTCATTGTTAGTTTGTTGAGTATCCAAATATAATGAAATTTCCACTTACAAACGACAACAAATAATTACAACCGAAATTAAACGTATTTTAACCGAATAACTTTTGAAAGCCATCGCATCTTTGCCCTGTCGAAATGAAACGACGAATAATTAGAACAATAACATTTAAATTTTAAACGCCATGAATGCATTAAGAAACAAAGTACAATTAATTGGACATGTAGGACAAGAACCAGAAATCAAAGTTCTGGACGGAGGAAAAAAAGTAGCAAAAATCACTATCGCTACTAATGAAGTGTATTATAATGAGAATAAAGAAAAAGTGACCGACACCCAATGGCACAACGTAACAGCTTGGGGAAAAACAGCAGATATTATCGAAAACTTTGTCAGCAAAGGAAAAGAAATTGCTATTGAAGGAAAGCTAACGCATCGCAGTTATGATGATAAAGACGGTATAAAACGCTTTTATACCGAAATAGTAGCCAATGAATTATTGCTTTTAGGAAAGTAATTTTATTGTGAATAATGGAAGGAAATCCGAAAAATATTAAGTTTTTCGGATTTTTTCATTTATAAAAGTAATTTTAATAACTTTGGCTTGAAAATTAAAACCCAATGAAAAAAATTACCTACATTTTTTGTTTATTCACGTCTATTGTATTTGCTCAAGATCACGACCATGATTTTGAAAAAATGGTGAACGCTGAAATGAAATCGGCTTTCAAAAAAATAGACTTAAGAGTCAATCCGAATACTCAAAATTACGACGTTACCTACTCGAAACTTGAATTTACAGTAAATCCAGCAGTTTATAACATTTCTGGAGTAGTAACTACAACTTTCAAAGCACTTTCAGACATGACAACGGTGACTTTCGATTTGACGAATGAGCTAACCGTAACTTCTGTAAAAAAAGGGCTAACCAATCTAAGTTTTGTACAAAACGCTTCGGAAGAATTAGTAATCACTTTACCAGCTACGGTTACTACTGGAAATTCTGAAACGGTAGAAATAACCTATAATGGCGCTCCCTCTTCGGGCCAAAGTGCTTTTGAAACTTCCACACACGGGAGTAATGTGCCTGTTTTATGGACCTTATCAGAACCTTATGGCGCACGCGATTGGTGGCCATGCAAACAAGATTTGAATGACAAAATTGACAGTATCGATATTTATATTACAGCACCATCGGCTAACATAAGTGTGTCAAATGGTTTACAACAGTCAAGAGTAATAAACGGCGCAAATGCTACTACTCATTACCACCACAGTTATCCTATTCCAGCTTATCTAGTAGCTATAGCCGTAACAAATTATCAAATTCACAACCAGCAAGGTGGTTTGGGTACTACAGGTAGTCCGTTTTTTCCAATTGTCAATTATATCTATCCCGAAACAGCATTACCAACAATGTCAAGTTTGAATGTTACTCCTACAATTATCAACTTCTATGAGACGAAAATTGGAAATTATCCTTTCAGAAGCGAAAAATATGGACATGCCCAATTTGGCTGGGGTGGCGGAATGGAACACACAACGGTATCCTTCATGGGTGGTTGGAGTCGTGGACTAATTGCGCACGAAATGGCACACCAATGGTTTGGCGATAAGATCACTTGTGGTTCTTGGAAAGACATTTGGCTAAACGAAGGAATTACCGAATACATGTCGGGTTGTGTTGTAGAACATCTTGATGGCGCAAGTTCTTTTGTTTCTTGGAAAACGGGTAAAATCAACAGTATTACTTCACAAACCACCGGTAATTTGTATTTATACGATTCGCAACTAAACGATGTAAACAGAATTTTTAGTAGCCGATTAAGCTATGACAAAGGCTCAATGGTGACCAATATGTTACGTTATATGATTGGAGATACTAATTTTTTCCAAGGATTGCGTAATTATTTAAACGATCCCTTGTTAGCCTACAGTTACGCTGTTACCCCACAATTTCAAACACATATGGAAGCTGTTTACGGCGCTAGTTTACAAGAATTTTTTGATGACTGGGTATATAAAGAAGGTTACCCAACGTATGCCATCAATGCTTTCAATTCGGGAGCAAACCAAGCGACGGTTGTTATCAATCAAACCCAATCAATAACCAACTCAGCACAAACGGGTTATGTATCCTACTTTGAAATGCCAGTTCCTGTACGTTTAACATTGAGTAACAGTACTACATTAGATGTCAGACTAAACAATACTTTTGGTGGACAGAGTTTTAATGTGGCCTTACCTGTTGGAACGACCGTTACCGGAATTACTTTTGACCCTAATAAAGATATTATTTCAAGAAACAGTACTGCTGTTATGGGAATTTCGGAATTTGAGTTGTCCAGTCAAGTGAATTTATTTCCAAACCCAAGTAAAGACAACATCACAATTGAAATCCCTAATTCAATTTCTGTAGAAAAAGTAAGTTTCATTAATACATTGGGTCAAAAAGTAATGATAGCCAATACAAATCAAATTAATGTTTCTTCTCTATCATCTGGCATTTATCAGGTGGTGATTGAAACAAATGAAGGCTTGGCTCATAAAAAATTCATAAAAAAATAAGCTCGGCACATATATTGTTAGAAAAGTAAGGCGAAAGTCTTACTTTTGCTTTTTATAGAAAATACTAAAATAAAAAAATGGATACATTTATACAGATTGCACAAATCATCTTTATACTTTCAGTACTTGTTATTTTACACGAGTTCGGACATTATATACCTGCCAAATTATTTAAAGTAAGAGTTGAAAAATTCTACCTTTTTATGGATCCTTGGTTTTCGCTAGTCAAAAAGAAAATAGGCGAAACCGAATGGGGAATTGGATGGTTACCCATTGGCGGCTATGTTAAACTAGCTGGAATGATGGATGAGAGCATGGACAAAGAACAAATGAAGCAACCTGCACAATCATGGGAGTTTCGTGCGAAACCGGCTTGGCAACGTTTAATCATTATGTTAGGTGGAGTGACTGTAAACATTATTTTGGCTTGGTTTATCTACACCACCATGTATGCTACTGTAGGTCAAAAATACATTTCAACAGAAAAATTACAAACCAATGGTTTGGCCTTTGGTGAAGCGGGACTAAATGCTGGATTTAAAAACGGAGATAAAATTCTATCCGTTGATGGTCAAACACAAGAAAAATTCAATCGTTTAATGATTGATGTATTGCTAGGAGACAAAGTTGAGATTGAAAGAAATGGTCAGAAACAAACACTTTTGATTACAGATGAGCAAAAAAGTAAAATTTTAGCTACCGAAGGTAGAGAATTCATCCAACCTCGAATAGCAAATATCGTTATCGATTCAATTTTACCAGAAGGAGAAGCCAAAAAAGCAGGACTTTTGAAAGGAGATCAAATTGTAAAAATCAATGATGCCAAAATTAAATATTACGATGAATTAACGGGTTCTTTAAAATCAAACGCTGGTAAAGCAACGGAATTGACTGTTCTAAGAGACGGTAAAGAAATAGTAATAAAAAGCAATGTTTCAAAAGAAGGCAAACTCGGATTTGCACCCAATACAAAAGACAAAACAGCATTTCAAATCGTAAATAAATTAAGCTTGATTGATGCCATCCCTGCAGCCGTAAACGAATCGTACACGCAATTTATTTATAACATCAAACAGTTCAAATTAATCCTTCGTCCAAAGACAGAAGCCTACAAACAAGTAAAAAGTCCCATTGGCATTACGCAGCGACTTCCAACCGAATGGAATTGGGAATTTATTTGGGGGTTCACTGCAATGTTCTCGATTGGTTTGGCCTTTATGAACCTGTTACCAATCCCAGGTCTTGATGGCGGACATGCCATTTTTACTATTGCTGAAATGATTACTGGGAAGACTTTAAATGACAAAGCGGCCGAAATTGTACAAACCATTGGAATGGTTATTTTATTGAGTTTAATGGCTTTAACCTTTGGTAAAGACATTTATGAAATAATTGCTACTAAATTTTTCTAAAAATTAATGATTTTTTGTTTGCGAATATAAAAATTGGATTATATTTGCACTCGCTAAAAAGATATTAATCTTCCTCCTTAGCTCAGTTGGTTAGAGCATCTGACTGTTAATCAGAGGGTCCTTGGTTCGAGCCCAAGAGGGGGAGCAAAATAAAAGTCTAACTACAATGTTAGACTTTTTTTATTTTATATATTTTGGGTGAGAAGTTTATCCTGAGCTTGTCGAAGGAAGCCCAAGAGGGGGAGCAAAATAAAAGTCTAACATTGTAGTTAGACTTTTTTATTTTATATCATATTCATTAAATCCAAAAGAATTACTGGCAGCACAACCAGCAGAAAACAAAAAAGCCCTAAACAATGTTTAGGGCTTTTTTTTGAGCGGAAGACGAGGCTCGAACTCGCGACAACCAGCTTGGAAGGCTGGAGCTCTACCAACTGAGCTACTTCCGCATTAGCGAGTGCAAATATAAAGAATAACTTTCCTTTAATGCAAACTTTTTAAAAAAAATATTTCCGATAAAAACACATAAAAAGCCGACCTTTTGTAAATCATTTATACTTAATAATTTAGATTAAGTTTTAAATTTGTATTTGATGATTGAAATTAAAGAAATTCCTACAGAACTAACCTATAGTGTACGCCAAGCCATTTTAAGGCCAGGAAAACCTATTGAAAGTTGTTTTTTTGAGGGAGACAAACTAGACACCACTACACATTATGGTATACTTATTGATAAAGAAGTTGTAGGAGTTGTTTCTGTCTTTTTAAACAGTAACATAAATTTTACTGAAACAACACAATTTCAGCTTCGAGGGATGGCGATTAGCGATTCCGTTCAAAAAAAAGGATTGGGAAAATTACTTTTAGAGGAAGTTGAAAATTGTATTTTTCAAAAAAAAGGAAACGTTATCATTTGGTTTAATGCCAGAGAATCGGCAGTTGCTTTTTACAAAAAATCAAAGTATCAATTGATTGACAAACCTTTTGTGATAGAAGGAATCGGCACTCATTATATTATGTACAAAAAACAAATTTAGACCCATGCGCTATTTTATAACCATTCTTATCGGAATATTTGTCTACGTTGGTTGCGCAAATAAAGCTTCTAATGTGATTACCACCGAAGAATCGATTCAAATCGCATTAGAAAACGAGTCTTTATTAGAAAACTGGAACATTAAAGAAAATCGCGTTGCACTCTTAGAAGTCATTCGAACGGCAGGAGCAGAAGGATTAGACCCAGAAGATTATCATTATTCTGATTTGGTAAAATATGAAGATGCCATTTTCTTGAACACTACTCAAATTGAAGAATACCACAAATTACTGACGGAATCCATTATAAAATATACGTCTCATCTTCGCAACGGAAAAATCAATCCACTAGAAATTTATGATGATTGGGAAATTACTCCAAAACCTATCATTAATGATTCTTTACTCACCATTGTGCTCAATCGAAAGAAAATTGACAGTTTGGTAGAAGCAAGCAGACCTAAACACATTATCTACAAAAAACTGAAAAAGGCATTATTTTTAATTAACACGATGCCAGAAGAACAATTTGACACCATAAAATACAAAGAGAAAATTTATTTTGGCGTCAAAAGTAATGCTATTGAAAAAATCAAAAAACGCCTTCGTTTCTGGGGAGATTTAAAACCTTCCGATACCAGCGCTAACAATCTTTATAACGAAGAATTTAAAAAAGGGATTATGCGATTTCAATCGCGTCACGGATTAGTCGCTGATGGCAAAATTGGCCCAGGAACACTTCGCATCATCAACATCAGTAAAGAAACTAGGAAACAACAAATTATTGCCAATTTAGAGCGCTGGAGATGGTTTCCAGAAGACTTAGGGGATAATTTTTTGAGTGTCAACTTACCCGATTATCAACTTCAAGTTGTAGAAAACAAGGACACGGTTGCTACTTACAGAGTGGTCGTTGGAAAAGTAAAAAGAAAAACCCCAATACTGTCTTCAAAAGTAGACAATATTGTCTTTAATCCAACTTGGACAGTTCCGCCAACGATTATCAAAGAAGATTTAATACCCGACGCCACCAAAAACAGAAGTTATTTTCAAAAAACAAGGGTTAAGATTTTTAACTATAAAAACGTTCAAATTCCAGTGAGTCAATGGAAACCAGAGGATGCCTTAAACTATAAATACGTTCAAGATCCAGGATATAACAATTCCTTAGGGGTAGTTAAAATTAACTTTAACAACGATCATTTGGTGTACATGCACGACACCAATCACCGTGAATTGTTTGTCAATAATTACCGAGCGCTAAGTTCGGGTTGTGTTCGTATTGAAAAACCACTTCCCTTGGCCGAATATTTACTAAAAGACAAATTGAAAAAATTTAGAGTGAAAGAAGAAATCGTTCAAAAAGGAAAGAAGAAACCAATTACACCAATTTATAAATCTAAACTGGTTACGATGCCTGTTTATACTTTAGCCGAAATCGACACGATTGTGCAGACCAAAAAAACAAAAGCTGTAAAAGTAAGTCAGAATTTTGGGATTCATTTCTTATACTTTACAGCTTGGTATGATAAAGGTATTTTAAATTTTCGTAATGACGTCTATGTCTATGACAATGAATTGTATTTACGATTAAGAAACCAATTTACTAGCAATCTCATAACTTCTACTCGGGTGGAAGATAAATAAACAAGATTTTCCTTTTACCGTGTTGATGATTTGATTTTTTAAGGATTCAGGAATTGCTGGACAACCTTGGCTTCTTCCTAAATAGCCTTGACTTCTCAAAATTGATGGATTTGCATAATTCGCTCCGTGCATAACTACCGCTCTTGCTCTTGCATTATGATTAATTCCTCTTTCTTGTCCGTCTAATTTTAAAGATAATCCGTGTTTCCCAATATAGGTTTCACCCGTTACATAAAATCCCAAACTGCTTTTGTTCGAATTTTGAGAATTAGAAAAACTTGTCGCATATTCACCGCCAGATTTCATTCCGTGTGACACCACTGAATTGAATAATATAGTATTGGAAGTCAAATCAATAACCCACAATCTCTTTTTTGTCGAAGACATACTGAAATCAATGATTGTGATGATATCTTTTTCTATAGCCCCGCTTTGTTTTAAAGCATAAAACCCTTCCATTGCTCTTTTAAAACAATCCATTTGAGGTATAGCAAAATTGTTTGCATTCAATGAATTGTAAACCATTTCAATTTTTGCAGCCATACTCATAGTCACATTGGAAGCAACCATTTTCGGATCAGTTTCGATGTTTTTTACGTTATTAGTAGCTTTTGGGGCAAAAGACATTAAAAATAACAATACTAAAGGTAAAATTCTGTAAATCATTGATAATCTTTTATTTGTGTTGTTGTTTGTGTTTAGCAAATATTAATAAAAAAATAATACCCACCAAATTTTTTTTGCATTTTATCGGTTTTTTTTGCATTTCATCGATGAAATGCATTTTTTTAAATAGTTAAACAATTCATAAAATACTTTAAAACACAGGGACTTTCAGTATTTTTGACATCATCTCAATCAAAAAAATTATGTACAAATGTTTATTGGTATTAATGGTGAGTTTTCTTACTATCAATACATTTTCACAGACATCAAGCTCAAAATCAGAGCCTTATCTTAAAAAGAATTTGGCTGCAAAAAAAATTGAGCACTCCATCACAATAGACGGAAAGCTGGACGAAGCGGAATGGCAAAATGCCGAAATCGCAAAAGACTTTGTCATGTTACAACCTGATAATGGCGTCCCTCTAGACGAATCAAAGAAAGCGGAAGTAAAAGTATTGTATGACAACGAAGCCATTTACATCGGTGCCTTTTTAAAAGACGACCCTTCACTCATCATGAAGGAAATCACACAACGAGATGATGATGGTTCTGCTGATTTTTTTGGATTGAGTGTGAATGGTTATAATGACGGACAACAAGAATTTCGATTTTTTGTAACGGCCGCTGGAGTACAATTGGACGCTAATGCCAACTCCCAAACCGGTGAAGACTTTTCTTGGGATGCCATTTGGAGTAGTGAAGTAGAAATTACAAACGACGGTTGGTATGTAGAAATCAAACTACCCTATTCGGCGTTACGCTTCTCGGAACAAACACAACAAACTTGGGGAATTCAGTTTTTCAGACAAATACGTCGCGATCGTCAATTGTATTCTTGGAATCGATTTGATAATACCAAAGGAAGCTTAGAACAACAATCGGGCGAATTAACAGGGATCGAAAATATCAAAACCCCTACCCGTCTATTCTTTTTCCCATATGCTTCAACATATATTAATAACAACAAAGAATTAGGCACTAAAATAGATGTAAAAGGAGGTTTGGATATTAAATATGGTATTAACGATGCCTTTACCTTGGATGCGATTCTTGTTCCTGATTTTGGTCAGACCGCTTTCGACAATCAAATCTTAAACCTTGGTCCGTTTGAACAACAGTTTAACGAAAACCGTCCTTTTTTTACGGAAGGAACCGATTTATTCAACAAAGGAAATCTTTTTTACTCACGACGAATTGGCGGAAGACCTTCTTATTATCCAGAAACAGAAGACAATGAAGAGATATTGAATTACCCTTCAACCGTAAACCTATTAAATGCCTTAAAAGTTTCAGGTAGAACTAAAAACGGATTAGGCGTTGGGGTATTAAATGCCGTAACTGAAAAAACAGACGTAACGATTCGTAAAACGATTCTTAATGACGACAATACTATCCGATTTGAAGACAGAAAAGAAGTAGTAGAGCCGCTTTCCAACTATAACATTCTAACTTTAGACCAACGATTCAATAAAAACTCATCGGTTTCATTTGTCAACACAAACGTGACGAGAAACGGAAGTTTCAGAGACGCGAATGTTTCTGCGGTAGTCTGGGATTTAAATACTTCAAAAAACACTTGGAATTTAGGAGGTGATTTTAAATACAGTCACGTCAATCGACTAAACAGCGACAACAAAAACGGCGTCAATACTTCTTTATATATTGGAGAAACAGCAGGTAAAATTCGTTTTAGTGTGAGAGGAGAATACATTTCTAAAAAATTTGACAATAATGATTTAGGTATTACATTTCAAACCAATTATCACGGAATATATTCTAACTTAAATTATCGATTATTAAAGCCCAACGATGTTTTAAACAGTTTTAATGTAAATGTAAATGCCAATTCACAATTTCAAAATACTTCAGGAAGACTGCAAGCCGGAAATATTAACGCCAACTTTAATGCCACGACGAAAAAGAATGATAGTTTTGGGGGAGGTCTTTTTATCAGACCTTTTAAAGTCCACGATTTCTATATGCCAAGAACTGCTGACCGCTACTTTTTAAATCCAGAATATATTGAATCCTGGTTTTGGATTTCCTCCAATTATAATCGAAAATTCGCCATCGATTTTAACCCAGCCATTGGTGCTACATCGGTTGAAAAATGGAACAACTTCGGATTTAATTTAAGTCCACGCTACCGATTTAGCAATAAACTATTATTAACCACTGGGTATGAATATTTCAAGGAAAATAATTCGAGAGGTTTTTTCACCAAAGTAGATGATGCGATTATAATCGAAAACCGAGACATCAACACTTCCACTTTGTATGCCAAACTAAAATACGCCATTAATAATAAAATGACTATTAATTTGAATTCAAGATATTATTGGAGTTATGTACAACACAAAGAATTTGGAGAACTTCAACAAGACGGAACGGTAAGCGATACTTCTTTTCTAGCCTACGGCAGTCAAGATTTTAGTGCTTGGAATATCGATTGCTCGTATTCGTGGTGGATAGCCCCTGGAAGTCAACTAAATGTACTTTATCGTAACAATTCATCGAACTTTAGTGACGGATTAACCCGTTTGGATCGTGATTTCAGAGGTAATTTCAACAACTTGTTTGGCGATAAATTAAACCATACCTTCTCGATCAGCTTGCGTTACTTTTTAGATTACAACCGCGTTAAAAACTGGATTTAATTTTTTACTTTTGAAGCTATTTCCTGCTGTCCACTGTATCTTTATTGTTGACTTCGAGAACCTCAGTCAACAATAAAGGATGCCGTTACCATCAGGGCTAAAAATCGATTCAAAATGAACAAAAAAGTAATCTTAATGATTCTGGACGGTTGGGGGAAATCTCCCGACCCAAAAGTATCGGCCATAGACAACGCCAACACACCCTTTATAAATAGTCTATATACCCAATACCCAAATGCACAACTTCGCACCGACGGTTTAAACGTAGGCTTGCCGGAAGGACAAATGGGAAATAGTGAAGTGGGGCATATGAATCTTGGCGCGGGACGAATTGTTTATCAAGATTTAGCCAAAATTAACTTAGCGGTTCAACACAAAACTTTAAATCAGGAAAAAGTCTTAAACGATGCGTTTCAATACGCCAAAGACCACAATAAACCCATCCATTTTTTAGGCTTATTGTCGGATGGTGGCGTGCATTCACATACATCACACTTAAAAGGATTATTAGATGCGGCTACCACTTTTGGTTTGACGAAACTTTTTGTACACGCATTTACCGATGGTCGCGACGTCGATCCGAAATCGGGCGTCAATTATATTGATGATTTTACCCACTATTCTCAAAATACACCGGCACAATTAGCCTCCGTAATTGGGCGTTATTATGCCATGGATCGGGACAAACGTTGGGACCGCGTAAAAAAAGCCTACGATTTGTTGGTCAACGGAAAAGGAACTCCTTCCAAAAACGCTTCTCAAAGCATTGTAGAAAGTTATCACAATAATATCACTGATGAATTCATCGAACCGATACTGATGGTGGATGAAAACGAAATGCCAATCGCCACCATTCAAAATGGGGATGTTGTGGTGTTTTTCAATTTCAGAACCGATAGAGGACGTGAATTAACCGAAGTCTTATCGCAAGTAGACCTGCACGAACACAACCTGCATAAATTGGACTTGTATTATGTGACCATGACCAATTATGACGATACGTATCAAAATGTTCATGTGATATACGACAAAGACAATATCACCGAAACTTTGGGAGAAGTGTTGGAAAAAGCCCATAAAAAACAAATTCGCATTGCCGAAACCGAAAAATACCCGCACGTTACTTTCTTTTTTTCGGGTGGAAGAGAAATTCCTTTTGAAGGCGAAACCAGAATCTTAAGAAACTCGCCCAAAGTAGCCACTTATGATTTACAACCTGAAATGAGCGCCTACGAATTGAAAGACGCCTTAATTCCCGAATTACAAAAAGGCGAGGTAGACTTTGTATGCCTTAATTTTGCCAACGGCGACATGGTAGGACATACGGGTGATATGGCAGCCGCTATTAAAGCCTGTGAAGCGGTAGATGCTTGTGTCAAAGAAGTGGTAGAAACTGCCTTACAGCATAATTACACCACTATTATCATTGCCGATCATGGTAATTGTGAAACGATGATCAATCCTGACGGTTCCCCCAATACGGCACACACGACCAATCCGGTTCCGATTATTTTAGTGGATAAAGAATTAAAGACAATAAATAATGGTGTTTTAGGAGACATTGCCCCTACTATTCTGGAGTTAATGAATATAGCCCAACCGGAAGTGATGACGGGGAAATCGTTGTTGTAAATCTATTTATATACAGATAGCGCAGATTTCCTTCGGCAGTAGCTACGCTCGTCTGCAATCCTTGCCCACAAACAATACAAACTACAACCCTAAAAGTTGTAGTTTTTTATTAAAAGAAATCTGAGATTTTAAAGAAGAAATAGCCCTAAAAATAAAAAAGCCCTCCAATCAAATGGAAAGCTTTTCATCTCGTTGGCACAACGAGACTACAAAACCTGCTATGGGTTATTTTTTGAAGAAATAAGTTTTTCTAAAGAAAGTCTATTCAGCTTTTTCAACCTTTTTTCTTCTTTCAAAGCTTCTGTTTTGGAATCAAAAGTACAAGAATATACAATTTCCCAGTCATTAACTGATGCTGTATAATTACTTTCACCTGAATTGTGTTTTTGCAATCTACTCTCTAAGTTTGAAGTAAATCCTTTATAGTAAACATCTTTAATTTTCGAATACAATATATAAGTGTAAAACATAAACCAAATATAAAATAAAAAAGCCCTCCAATCAAATGGAAAGCTTTTCATTGGTCTAACTACTAAACCTGCTATGGGTTACAAAGCCATAGCCTAAACAACACAACTACTCTTAAATATTGTAAGAGGGCAAAAAAGCTCCGTTTTTATACGGAGCTTCCTCTTTTCTGGCGGTCTGGACGGGACTCGAACCCGCGACCCCATGCGTGACAGGCATGTATTCTAACCAACTGAACTACCAAACCAGTGCGTAATTGCGAGTGCAAATATACAACGCTTTTTTACTTCTGCAAGTATTTTTTAATTTTTTTTGAAAAAAATTTTTCGCCTTTTAGCCAAACTTTTGTTTTTCAACCAAATAAGTGGTCATAATTTTTTCAAATTTTTCATCCACCGAAACCGGAACGTACTTGATTTTATACATGGCACAGGTACTGGCTACCTTATCAAAATACGTTTGTACTAATTTTTCGTATTCCGTTTTGATATTTTCGGCAAACAAATTGACCTGCTCTCCCGTTTCCACATCGATAAACTTTCGTGGCGTATTGTCAAAATCAAATTGAAACTCCGTTTTTTTATCGGTCACATGAAACAATACTACTTTATGTTTATTATGTTTCAAATGCTGTAAAGCTTTGAATAATCTTTCGTCATCTTCCCCTTGAAACATGTCCGTAAACAAAATAATCATCGAACGACGGTGCATTTTTTCGGCAATTTGATGCAAATAGGTAATCGTGTCGGTTTGTTTGGCTTCTTTGGGAGATTGCAACAAGCCTTCCAATTTATTCAACAGCATGCGATGATGGCGGTCACTTCCTTTTTCGGGAGCATGATATTCATACGAATCGGAATAAATGCTCAAACCCACGGCATCCCTTTGTTTCTTGAGCAAATTCATCAAAACTGCGGAAGCCAGTACCGAAAAACCAATTTTATTCTCGTAAAAAAACTGATTATCGTTCAGTTTGGGATAATGCATAGATGAAGAGTTATCGATAATTAAATGACAGCGTAAATTCGTTTCTTCTTCAAATCGCTTGGTATACAAACGATCGGTCTTGGCATACAACTTCCAATCGATATGTTTGGTGCTTTCACCCGCATTATAAATTTTATGCTCGGCAAACTCGGCCGAAAACCCATGAAAAGGACTTTTGTGCATTCCAGAGATAAAACCTTCCACAATTTGATTGGCCAACAATTCTAAATGTTGGAAACTGGAAATCTTAGGTAATTGCGCATCAATCTTCATACTTCAAATATAGGAAATGATTTTTTATCAAATTATCATTCATCAATACAATCCTAAAAATAATATTACAAAACCGCTACTCATTTGGCACAACTATTGTTGTAATGTCGCTTCTTTATGTACATTTGATTTATAAAACAGAACTATGACTCCCGAAACTTTACAATCAATAGCCTTCAAGTGGTTTGAAGCGTTTAATACCAAACAATTAGAGAAATTATTATCGCTTTACGATGATGAAGCGCAACATTTTAGTCCGAAGCTGAAAATTCGCCAACCGGAAACCAACGGATTAATCATTGGCAAGGAAGCGATGCGTGTTTGGTGGCAAGAGGCTTTTGATCGATTACCGAGTTTACATTATAAAGTAACTTCCTTGACTGCTAATAGCGATCGTGTTTTTATGGAATATGTTCGACAAGTAACCAACGAAGAAGACATGTTGGTTGCCGAAGTTTTAGAAGTCAGAGATGGTAAAATCATTGCTTCACGCGTGTACCATGGATAACAAGAGGTTCGACTTTTGCCGAACCTCTTACTAACAAGAAATACAATTGTTTTTAATACAATCGGACTAGGGTTACCTCTCCGTTACCAGTAATTGAACCTGAAGCAATTGGCCCAGTTACATCACTCCCAACCCTTATCCCTACGATATCATTTAAATTAAAATAGCTAACGAATGAACCCGAAATTTCATGATAAGGAAGTTGGTACAAAAAAGTAGCAATTAATGCTTGGGGGCCATGTGTATTATCTCTTTCTAAAAAGTCCGTTTTCTGATTTTGAAGTATAGCTCCGCTAGTTTTATTGTACAAATAGGCCCTTGTACCTAAAACTTTTGCTTCATTGCAGGGACTTGAACAGGATAAAAACCAATTATTGTTTGCATTTACAAAATACGTTACAAGATAATAACCCGCTGCAGGTACCGTTACATTGGAAGTAGCAATATCAATAATGGACCCTTGTGAGGGCGTTGAAATTCCAAAAGAAGCTTTAGTGTAGGAATTCGTTGCCGGCACAACTGGAGTGGCCCAAGAGGCATTACCCGAAGCATCAGAAGTTAATACTTTACCCGTTCCCGCTCCTGAAGTTACTTGTAAATTTATTGTTTTTGTTTTGCCAACCACGTCTAACTTTGCCGTTGGAATAGAAAGACCAATACCAACATTTCCAGCATTATTATTGTATATATCCGTTCCATTTGCCCCCCATTGAGAAGAGGTTCCAGCATTTCCTGCATACAAAGCATACGGCACACTTAATAATTGACTCGTTCCTGAAATTGTGTAGTTGGTACCACCAGTAGGATCGGTTTCTGTTTTTACGTAATAATTATTAGTTCCCCAACTTATAGAAGCGAACGTTCCCGAAACGACTGTTCCAGCTCCTATTTCTAAAGCTGCTAATCCATTGGTATTGGTTGTTGGTGTTTGCGTTTCTACATATACTGCCGTTCCATTTGCTGTTCCTTGCAACACACTGATTCGCATTCCAACAGTGGCATTCGTTACTAAGACATTGCCGGCATTTCTAACAACCGCTTGATAACTCATTTTTTGTGGTGCTTGCGCAAAAGCGGAAGAAAGCGATAAGAAGAAAGATAAAAGACAAACAGTCTTCACTATTTTATTTATTGTTGTTTTCATAATATTAGTTTTTAATGATTTTGAATGTTTTTAGTTCCTTATTATTTGAATTGATTTTTAAAATATAAATTGCTGAGGGATAACTTTCCATATTGAAAACCGTTTCTTCATTGGATATTTTTCCACTTTTTATCGGCTTCCCTTGAATGTCAAACCACTGATACGTCACTTCATCCAAATTGAAGTTGGAAATTTTCAAGATCACACTGGAAATAGTTGGATTGGGGTAAACAAGCGCTTCGAGTTTAATGTTTTCAAATGCTGTACCGCTCAAGGTGAAAATTTCAACCGATTGTTGGACCCCTTGATTGATACTTCCTCCTGACCCTGTTTGTTCGTTATAAGTAATTTGACCAATAGAATAACTGGACGAACCACCGGCACCTGTCGCATTTCCGCCTGATGCATTAACCGTTTGCTGCGCCATGAGTTTGGGCAAACAAAACAATAGGAATAGTAAAATTGTTTTTTTCATTTTTTATAAATTTAAGTAGTTAAAATCCTTATTAAGCAGTACAAATTTGAACCATTAGTAAATAGGAAAAAACCACAAAAGGACGAACGACATTTTAAATACACGAACGATCATTTTAAAATAAAAAAGGCCCTATCTCGTTTTTAAATGAGATGAACCTCTTTCTGCTTAAAAAACCTACTTAACTTATTTTTAGTTTCTAATTATTGCCTCTTTTTTAACAGGTTTTACCATTAAATTTTCTGGTAATTTTCCGAAATTAATTTTGCTTCCATCAGACCAAACCGCTTTTGCATTGTCATCTTTATTATTTTCATTGAACATCACTTCATTGATATTACTATCAAAATCAATAGCTAATACATCACTTTGGATTTTTTTGTTTGCATCAATACGATCGCCTACAGCAATCCAAGAAACAGCAACGTTACTTGTTCCATTATTAAGTTCTTTGATAGTAAAACCACTTTTATCTATTGATTCGATATAAATACCGTTGCATTGTCCCATTGGTGTTGTAGTTACTATTGGAGTATCTCCTAATAATGCTGCGTAATCGATATCAAATAAAACTCTTGCCATACCGTTTGTAAGTATAATTTTTCCTTTTTTGTAGATGATGGCTTCTGTAGAAGTTACCGTGTAGGCTGCTTTTTTGCCAGTATTCGTTTCCACAATTTCGATTTGTTTCCCTGAAGTATATTCATCACCACTGTTATACGATGCGAAAAGAGTTCCAGAATTCATATTTCCAATTTCCCCTTTACTCCATGACCCTATTAAACCTCCATAAAAACCACCTCCAATTGAAGATTGAGATGATGATTGTGACATTCTACCCGTTCCAGTTGTCAAAGCCGCAGTAGCATATACTCCATAACCAGTACTGGCACTATTTTTATATCCCAAACTTGACCAATAAGCTCCGCCAGTAATTGCTCCTAAAACCCCTCCTGTTCTGGTAAAATCATTATCTGAATGACCTGTTACTCCAAATGAATAGACATCGCCCCAATAATTGTGACCACTCACAGCTGTATTTGTTCCTGTTCTAGAATAATTTATTCCGTCGTTTTGAGAATCTCGGGTTCTGTACCCATAAATAGCACTTTGACCGTCGCCAGTAGCTGTAAGTTGCTGACTATATGTATAAAACTTATGACTTGCCAAAGGATCAGCGCCGACACCTGTATTCCCATTTTTAAGAATAACCATAGCGTTGCTCCTTTCGCCTGGATCAACAGTTTGGTTAGCATTAGTATCAATCGCATTTCCTACTACCAATAATCTATCGGTGGCATTAGCTGCGGTAAACGCTAATGTTCCATTAGCAGAAGGCGTATAGCTTGTAGCACCAATACCCAAAACCGTCTCTGCGAAACTTGAAGCGGTATTTAGCGCTCCAAACGCTGTCGAATACATACCATCCGCTATTGAACCACTTCCAAAAGCTGTTGAAGCAAAACCATTTGCTATTGAATTGGTACTAAAAGCTGTTGAATACTGACCATTTGCTATTGAACCACCTCCAAAAGCTGTTGAATATGCACCTGCTGCTCTTGTAGTTATACCGAAAGCTGTTGAATTAGAACCATTCGCTATTGAATTTAAACCGAAAGCTGTCGAATAACTCCCAACATTACTATCATCCCATTCTGTTCCACCGGTGTAACCAACTCTAAAAGCTGATTTTCTGGGATTCCAAACCATTCGAGCGCCTACAACTGAAGGCATCATTGCGCCTGAAAAAACCGTTCCAGTAACAACCAAACCGTCTGTACCGTTAATTGTAACAGCACCGGCATCTGCTGTAATTGTTTTTCCCAAACCTGCACCACCAAAATCATAGGCTTGATCTAACGTACCACTTGCAATGGCTGAAGGCGCAACCCACGCCACATTCCCTACTCCATCCGTTTGCATAATTTGATTTACAGTTCCACGAGAAAATGGTAAAATGTAATTATTAGCAGTCGTTGTTCCTATAGAAAATCGGCCTAAAAAATAACCAGCATAACCAGTGGCTTTGGGTACATCAGAGTACACCCCATAATGCAACCCATTTGTCGCTGTTTCGGCGATGTAATTGTAAATTCCGTATTTGTCTCCTGTTCCTGTGCTTGTAATATTGTTAAGCACACCATACTGAACTCCACTTCCAGAGTTATTAATATAGTTTTTCACCCCATACTGAGCACCACTTCCTGAACCTGCAATCCAGTTATTCGTTCCCAAACGGTCACCAGTCCCAGTGCCTGAAAGGTAATTTCGAACCCCGTAGTGTGCGCTATTTCCTCCCGATACGCTAATGTCGTTTTCTACACCAAATTGTTCACCTGTAGATGTTCCGCTCAATATGCTTTCAACTCCATATCTCCTAAGTCCACCACTACCGTCGATGTTATTATAAACTCCGTAATGTATATTAGCATTACCAGAATTGGTAATCTTGTTATAAATACCGCGAATATTTCCTTCTGAGGAACCAGTAAATTCGGAAAAAACACCTGTTTCTTCCATTGCACCGTTATTATTAGTAAACGTATTACTGATTCCCGTATGAAAACCCCCAGTCGAATTGGAAATCACATTATCCACTCCTATTTTATCTCTAATTCCGGATGTTGTGAAAGTCGATTTTACGCCCAAAGATATCGCATTCGGATTGGAGAAAGAATTGTACATTCCGTAAGTAATGCCTGTTCCCGTTCCCGGAAAGCTATTATTTATTCCAGTCCTTGAACCTGATCCACTTGTTGAGATAGAGTTATTCACCCCATAAGCATCAGCTGTCGAAGTACCACCTACGAGATTTCGCAAGCCAGTGGCGGCAGTACCTGATCCTGGCGTAATTGATGTGGAAACTCCTTGAATAACTCCCGTAGCAAAACTACCCGAAATACTTGATTGGACACCACTGGAAATACTCCCATCAACTGGATTGGAATGTCTCACACGCATCGCGTAAATTTTTCCGGAAGCAGTTTCGTCTACATCCAGTTTGTAGGCTGGGTTGTTATTTCCAATACCTACATTTCCGGTGTGAAACATACTATCGGTTATAGCATCGGGCGGAGTAGTCGTCCCTACTTCGTAAAAATCGTGATCGGATGTTCCGGTACCTCCAACACTTTTCCAAGTCAGCGTACTATCATCCCAATAATAAAAACCGGGTTGTTTACCTGCAGCTACTGTAGTTAAATACACCATCATTCCTTGCTGCGCCGCAGTTGGATTCGTTACTGGAAAGGCATCAATTTTCGGAATCAGAATACCATCGGTATTGGATGGTGTGGCTTGATTCGTAGATTTGATTTCCAATTGTGCCTTTGGGTCGGTTGTGTTAATTCCCACTTGTGAAAATGCAAATTGAGTCACCAACAAGAATAGCAATGTGAGTACTAATTTTTTCATTTTGATAAATATTAAGTAGTTGTAATCCTTTTAAGCATCACAAATTTGAACCATTAGTAAGTAGGAAAAAACAGCAAAAGGACGAACGACGTTTTAAATACACGAACGTTTCTTTTCGTGTAAAAAATTGCTATATTTGAAGAAAATACTACTAAATGAAGCCATTTGACTGTATAATTGTTGATGACGATGAAATGGATCGTCTTGTTGTGCTCTCTTATGCGAAACGATTTTCCAGCTTAAATATAGTGGGCGTATTTGACTCTGCAGAAAAGGCTCTTTCCTTTTTAGAAAAGAATAAAATAGAAGTCATTTTTTTAGACATTGAAATGCCAGGTGCTTCTGGGTTAGAATTGCGACGAAAAGCGTTGGAAGTTCCTGTTTGTGTTTTTATCTCTTCACATTCCGAAAGTGCTGCTGAAACTTTCGAATTGCAAACCTTAGATTTTATTGTAAAACCATTCAAATTTCCGCGTTTTGAACAAATGATAAATCGCCTCGAGGAATTTATGGAAATCCGAACAAAGGTCGATTTGTTTGAATCAAGTTTGGGAGGCGATACCGTATATGTAAAAACTGGACACAATCAAATCAAGGTTAAATTACATGAAATCCTGTATCTGGAAGCGCTAAAAAATTATACCATTTTAGTAACCGAAACTCAAAGACACTGTGTGTTATCTAATCTTGGAGAAATCTTACAAGAAGACAAATTCAATTCTTTTTTAAGAATTCATAGAAGTTTTGCCGTACAAAAGCAGTTTATCCAAAAAATTGGAAGTCAAGAAATTGAACTGAGAAATAACATTACCATTCCCATTGGAAGAAGTTTTAAAGGGAACTTGAATTTTGTGATATGAGAAAACAAATTATTTTACTACTTACATTTATAACTTGTTTTACCTACGGACAAAAAGAACCCAATCTAACAAAATATAAAACTTCTAAAGAAAAACTACAAGTTTGGGTAACCCATTGTGATGAACTATTTGAAAATGGAAATACAGAATTATTAAAAAAAAGGGCCAGAAAAGGATTCACTTTACTTAAAAAAGATGATTTTGAACACCTTTCCCTTTTTAATTTCTACCTAGGAAGTGCTTTTGATTATTTAACAGAAGTAGATAGTGCTGTCTATTATTTAGAAAAATCTGAAAAATACTTGAACAAATCGAGTAACAAAAAAAACACTCCACGACTATATAAAGAACTTCTTTTCGTTTATAAAAATGTTGGATTGATAAACAAAAGAGAACGCTTAATTTTAGAGTATAAAAAAATTGTTGACACCACAAAACAAGTAAATCAAAAGTATCTTTTACAAGAAAATCTAGCCGATTATTATATCTCAATAGGCCAATATGAAACAAGTTTAAAATATTATCTCAATGGTATTCAAACTCGAAAAAAGGCATTAAATAGTAAAAGTTTAAAAAAAGACTCTATTGGAATTGGTGTAAAACTAGTAAATATAACGGACATCTTTTTGAATTTAGAAAAGACCGATCAAGGATTAGAAAGCATTAAAGAATCTGAACTCTATATAAAAGATTACAAAACAGGTATGGCCTTTGTGTACAAATACTTTATTGCAATTTATGTAAACAAAGATAACATAGGGGAGATTGAAAAGTACTATAATAAATTATCTAAATTGGTAAACTCTGGCGCCGACAACAAAGCTTGGGATGCCTATTTAGCTAGTGATTTAACTATAGCCGATTATTTAATTACCAAGAAAAAACAATTTCACTCCGCCTTAAAGTATATTAACCATGCCCGAAGCTTGGCTCCAAAATATGCCAGTACATATATGTTAGGCAGTATCGATTACATGAGTGGCGAAGCCTATCTTGCCTTAAAACAATATGACAAAGCTTTGTTTTATTTAAAAAAAGCCGAACCTATTGTTAAAGAAGATGATCCAGATGCCTATGGTTGGTTAAAAAATGCACTTTCTAAAACCTATGCAGCAAAAGGTTTATGGGAATTAGCATACAAAAATATGAGTGAGTATTCTGAAATAAAAAGTGCACTACAAAATGAAGCCTCCGAAAAGAATATTGCTGAAATGGAAGCCAAATACCAAAACAATGTAAAAAAGCAAGAAATACAGAATAAAAACCTTCAAATTGAAGTCGCAAAAAAACAAAAATACTATTTCATAGGTGGCATTCTACTATTAGCCATAATTGGAAGTTTATTTTTCTATCAAAGTAGAAATCGCAAAAGAAACAACGAAAAATTACAACTGTTAAATACCGAATTAGACCAAGCCAACAAGGCTAAAACCCGATTTTTTAGTATTTTAAATCACGATTTACGAGGCCCTGTTGCTAACTTGGTATTCTTTTTACAATTGCAAAAGGAAAGTCCGGAAATGTTAGACGAAGAAAGCACCAAACGCATGCAAGACAAAACCATAGCAGGAGCCGAAAACCTGCTCCATTCGATGGAAGATATTTTGCAATGGAGCAAGAGTCAGATGGAAAATTTCAAACCTCAGCCTAAAAACATTAGTGTAAACTCATTATTTGAAGACACCAAAATACATTTTTCAAGTGAAGAAACCGTTCAAATTACTTTTGAAAACAAACAAAATATTCAAATCAATACCGACGAAAATTACTTAAAAACCATCATCAGAAATTTAACGGGAAATGCCATCAAAGCCTTAGACGGGATTGAAAACCCAAGCATTGTTTGGAAAACTTGGCAAGAAAATAACATTTCATATTTATCAATTACCGATAACGGAAAAGGGGCTTCCGACGAACAGTTTAAAGCCTTATATGACGAAAAAGAAGTGGTTGGCATTAAAACTGGATTAGGACTGCATTTAATTCGGGATTTAGCCAAAGCCATTAATTGCAAAATTGAAGTCAATTCCAACAGTAATCAAGGCACAACAGTTACCTTAAAGTTATAAAAAAAGCCTAACTCACGTTAGGCTTTTTTGTTTTTTATTATTGACTATAACAATGCATCAATTGCATCAGTATAGGTTTTTTTAGGCGCTACACCTACTTGACGACCTACTACTTCTCCGTTTTGAAAAACCAAAACAGTTGGAATGTTACGCACGCCATATTTAGCAGCAAACTCTTGATTTGCATCAACATCTACTTTTCCTACGATTGCTTTTCCTTCATATTCTACAGCTACTTCGTCGATTACTGGACCTACCATACGGCAAGGACCACACCAAGCTGCCCAAAAATCTACTACTACTGGTTTGTCTGATTTTAATACTACTTCTTCAAAAGTAGCATCAGTTATTGCTTGTGCCATTTTTATTTCTTTAAAATTTGTTCCACAAAAGTAGCATAATATTTTAAAAGACCACTACCTAACAAATCAGTTTTATCAATAGCTATATAGCTGAAAAAAATAGTTTAAAACGTATTGTTTATAGAGCCGATTTCCGATTTTAGTTTGACATCATCTGTAGTTAATACTTCGAGATAATAGTCGTAAATTTTATTTTCCTCGGAAGTTTCGTCTAAAATTCCGCTTGGATTTACAGCAAATGGAATTCGAACAAAGCCAGTACCATTACTTTTTCTAAAAAGCTTCATCGTTTGAATTTCATCCGATTTCAAACCTTCATAACTGATCATTACTTTTTTGGCGCTTACCTCTTGAAAAACCGTAATTTTCAGTTTTTTGTTACTAAAATCTGCAGTAGCAACCGTGATTTTATTGGAAGGTTTCGACTCTAATTTAGCCGAATCAATCGCTTTAATATAGTATTGAAGAACCCCTCTTTTGGTATTTTCAGTATCGCTAAAAGTAGTAGTAGTCACAGGTGTTCTGTTTATTTTTTCTTCTTTGTCTTCAAAAACGCGGTACACATCATATCCCAGAATGGCATCGTTGGTAATCGCATCCCATTTTAAATTTACTTGCTCTCTTTCGTAAGTGGCATCGTTTAAAAAAGGCGCTGATGGCGGAACCACGTCTGGCAATTGTACCCAAACCGCAGCTTGAGGACTTTCATTGAAGGCTTTATCGACTGCCGTTACTTTGTAAATAAATTTAGTTCCTGCTTTTTCGTTGAAAGTATCCACAAAGGTCGTTTGCGCTTGTGGTGTAACGTTTAAAAGAAGCATTTCATTTTCGTCATCGTCTTTTAAACCACGGTAAATTCGGTAACCGGATAAATCTTTTTCATTGTTAGAATTCCAAGATAACGTGATTTTTCCTTTTTCTACTTTTGAAGCCACTTCTCTAGGTATCGCAGGCGCATGATGATCTGGCGCAAATACACTTACAGGATTTGATTTACTTGAATTGTTGGATTTATCCAATGCTTCGATTTTATATTGAAACGTTCCCGAAGCAGCAGCTTCTAATTTCTCAACGTATTTCACTTCCGAAAGTAATTGCGCATTTACTTTTGCAAACGTTTTTCCTTTATCAGTACTCTTCAAAACATTATAACCCGAAAGATCCTTGTCTTTCGACGCTTGCCAAGCCAACACTACCTCATCATTTTTACATTCTGCTTTAACGCCTTTTACTACTGATGGTGGTGTGGCGTCTTTAATTTCCATTTTAATTTCTGCAGAAGCTTGACTTTCGGTATTTATAAACGTAATCCCTTTTAAAACGTAGGTATAACTTCCTTCCGCTAGATTTGAATCGACATAACCAATTTGATAGCCTGCTTTTTCAAGATTCGCCATGATCGGTTCTGCATTGATTTTTGCTCCGTTACGGTAAATATTGCAACCCATAAAATCTTCGTTGTTCTTCCAAGATAATTTTACGTTTTGCTTTTCTTGAATTCCTTTAAAATTTTCAGGCGCTGCAGGCAATTCACCGGCTACCAATCCATTTAAAACGGAAAGTTCTTTCCCCGTTTGTGCATCGACCACTTTATAATTGTATTTCTTTCCATTTACAACCGAATTATCCTCAAAATAAATCCCTAAATGCTTTGCCACTTGGCTGTCAAAAATTGCGGCTAAAGACAATTGGTAGGCTTCATACGCTTTTTTATTCGCAACTGTTTCTTTCGAGTTTTTGTTTTTGATATAAAACTCATACGATTTATCCTTTGGAAATTGATTTTTAGGCGAATTCAATTCTGCTTCCGTAATTACAGGAGAAGGCACCACTGAAGTTGTGTTTAATTTTTGCCACGAACCGTTGGATTCACTTCTGAAAACATCAAAAGAAGTATTTCCTTTGATGCTTTTTGACATCCATTTTAACTGTACTTTATTTCCTGCCGAAGCACCAAACAATTTGTATTCCTGAGCATTCATAATTCCTGAAATCAAGAACAAAACACTGTATAGATATATCTTTTTCATTTCTTAAATTTTAAAATCGGTTATAGACTAATACTGAATCCACCGTTAGAGGCCCAACGTGCGTGTAGGGTGAAATTTGGAATCCAACGATGTACATCACATACTACGCTACCATCGAACACCACTGGGTTTGGCATAGACACATTCAAGTTGGCCGAAACACCGCAACTTCCACTGATACAACCTTCATACACCCAAAAATCGACACATCCTTGTCCGTACGCTCTTCCATTAAACCAAGCAGAACCTGTAGCTTGGAATGGTGCATACGCTACACTTAAGGAAGCCCCCAAATCGGAAGTCAATCTTCCTGAAGCCGAAGCAACTCCTAAATCCAAACCTTTCCAACCTGAATCGTAATGATTATTGAAGCCAAGTGCTACTCTTTTGGTATCAAAATTCAACCATACTCCAGTTGAAAATCCGCTTCCACACATTACCTCAGCCGTAATTGGCGCTTCCTGACTTCCAACATTTAGATAAAAATCATCGGCTCCAAAATGGAAACTAATCGCATCTTCATTTGCCGCACCTTCGTTAATACATACAATATCTTTGATTCCGCCCCAAATTTGTCCGGTACCATCTAAATATTTATCCATCCAGTTTAGTTTACCGTTTAAACGGGCTTGAACTAAACCAGCGCTATTACTGTTTGGAGCAATAGCATCTCCTTTGACAAAATAATCGATTCCATCAATACTCCAACCTTTAAACTGAGTCACTACCTGCACATGTCCATGAAGCGTTGCTCCTTGATCGTAGGCTGTACGCACATCAGCTTCTGCAGCAATTCCTAACGAGTACGCTTTATTCGGCACCATATCGGTAATTTGTCCTAAATTATTGTATGTAGGTTGGATATGATAATAGGCTTTTCCTCCGAAACCATGCGCTTCTAATATTCCCGGTACAATTGGAATAGCAACCAATCCTTTTTGTTTGAATTCAAAGAACCAATAGGTGTATTTTCCGTTACTCGCCAATGTTTTCCCTAACACCATTTTTGCTTGTAATTCTTTGGCATCGGGTTCTTTCGCTTCATAATAACCACCCAATTCGAAATAATTCCCCCACGTAGGATCATTCGTTTTGATTTTGAATCCGCCACCAAATTTTTGCGCTCCATCTTCATATCCTCCATTTATAGCTTTGCCATCATCTGAGATTTCCAGCGAATTTTCGAGTGCAGAAACATAGTGTTCTTTATCAGTACTAGGTCCTTTGAAAATTCCATTAGGTGGTTTAACTCCACCACCATTGTTTATATTTGCTGGAGTAGCATTATACTCTTGTGAATAATCTATAGTATTAGGTTTAGGATCAGAACCGTGATACACAAAGCCCATTTCTTTTTTATCGGTCGTTCCGATTTTTTCTCCAAGAACCACATCTCCAGTAAATAAAAACTGAGCATCGGTTTTAACACTGTTACGCTTAATCTTCATCTTATCGATACCATAAGTAAATCGATAATAAGTGGCCCATTTTTTTGATCCTTCACAAGTAGATTCTGAATTTAGATTGAAGTTAGAATCATAAGAAACCGTTCCGTTCGCATTAATATACATATCACACATACTCATGTTTTCAGTTTCAAGTCCTTTATTCTCGGAATTTTTGATCGTAAGGCTCGGTTGAACAACAATAGCATTACCTTCAAGTCGACCCAGAGAAATTTTCACATAAGCAAAGCTTCCCGATTGACTTTTAGTCAGATAGTATTTTTTATCATAATCGAAACTAACGTTCGACTCCTGAATTTTTTCATCATCAATATACATGTTTAGCCCCGCCCAATCATTCAAGAACGGAACATATAATTCTCCTGCCAAATTCAAGGTAATGAGTTTATTTGACTTAATTAAGAATTCACATTTCTTAAGTTTAGAAACAAATCCTGCAATATTTACATTTGATTTTACGACAGCTTCGCCTTTTTTATTGTTACTATAGCCCTTCCCATCATGGTAAATATTATCAAAATTCAAATTCAATGACGATTGCTTTGTTTCTTCAGGTTTTATTGGAAATTTAACTTCGACACCAAATTTGTCGAAATTCAACCCATTGTTATAGGTCTCAAATTTTTTGTCCAATTGTCCTTCATCCGACAGATGTACATAGGTTGATTGTACATTCGCCCAAACGGAACCATCTCCATTTAATTTCCATTGTAAAGGAGCTTCGAAAGAATGTGGGAAATTTAAATTAGGTTGTTGCTTAAATGGAATATTTAAAACTGTCATCGCTGCTTGAAAAGGTTTTG
This sequence comes from Flavobacterium amnicola, assembly GCF_004122165.1. GTDB lineage: Bacteria > Bacteroidota > Bacteroidia > Flavobacteriales > Flavobacteriaceae > Flavobacterium > Flavobacterium amnicola. The sequence goes on along the minus strand of NZ_SBKO01000001.1, from coordinate 922,965 downwards.
CTTTAGGAAAACTAACAGTCCCTGTAAGTTCCGTTCTTGCCATTAAGCCTTTCACAAGCATTTTTATACCGTTAACAGTATCGAAATTAACCTCAATCCCTTTATTTTCGAGATTGGTCATTTTTTGATTTTTCATAATGATTTGACCATCCAATCTATCTTTATAAGATATCGAAACCGTCCCTTCATTAGAAGACTCAAAAACATATTGCTGATTAGAACTTGACGAACCGGTTTGCCAAATAAAGAAATTAGAATACCATTTTGTAGTGACTTGAGCTGTCGATTTCCCTAAATCTTGATCAATTTTAAACAATTTTGTGGTAGTATCTTCAGAACCTTTTAAATCGGCTTTGAAAGAAATCGATTTAAATTGTAAATGAAATTCCCCTTCCGAATTTTTATCGGTGTACAGTTTTACTTTATCTGTAGAAAAGGCAAATGCTTTACTGGCTGGCATATCTATAGATCCGCTTACAACTGCCCAAGTATAGGTTTTCGTTTTAGGGTAATACGTAATTGGTCGGATTTTCAAATCTTTAAACCAAACTATAGCTTCTGGTCCACCTTCCCAAAGTAATATTTTCCCTTGTCCTGCAAAAGAATCCTGATTTTTATCGGATACTTTTGTAATTTGAATTACATAACCATTAATTGCTAAGGCTTTTAGATTGACTAATTCTGAAGTATCTTCTACAAATTCAACATAATCAGGCAAACTACTGTCAATTGTTTTTCCTTTGTCTACCGCTACAATTCTCCAGGCCATCATGTTTTTTGATTGATCCACCTGAGTTTTTAAACTAAACTTAGTATCTGTAAAAGGTCCGATAGCACCATTAAAATCGGTATCGGAAAACAATTTTTCACTTACTTCATTCTTGTTTTTGATGTATTTCCATTGAATAAAGTACTCTTTAACTGTTTTTTTCTTTGAAGCGGTCCATTCATAGGTCATGTTTTCACCCCCAGAAATTTGTTTCCCGTTTATTGGTGTGATTAATTTAATTCGGTCTGTTAAAGGTGCATCTACGATTTCATACACTGAAATAGCACTTTTATCAATAATTTTATCCTGAGCATCAAGTCCAACAATACGCCAAGCTACTTTTCCATTACCCGCTGTGAAATAAGGAGGTAATGTTAGTTTGGTATCTAAACCAACTATTTTACTGGCAAACCACCCTCCTGGTTCTGCAAACCAACTTTCCGAAAGAGTATTCCAATTGGTAATTTTAACCTCTTGAGAAATCCTATCTGTAAATTGTATCTGATACTTTTTAACTGGTTGAGTAGAAGCGGTCCAGGAAAACTCCAAACCATAACTGTTATTGATTTTTTCTCCTTGAGTCGGTGTTAAAAGTTTTATAGTGTTAGCTACTGGAGTTGTTGTTACAACAACAGGCTGCACTTCTTTGTACTCAAAACTACACACTTCACTATTTCCTTTATTTTGTGTGTTTAATGGCGTTCCACTTCTTACGCCAGCAGGCAATAAGGTAACGCGCCAAGCATATTTTTTCCCTTTTTTTAATTGTGGTTGCGCCGGACCATATACAAATGAAAAGGCAGTTGTGGTTGTTTCAAAAAAAGCAGGGGTAGTTGCACTGTTCATCGCTTCGTTTGGATTACGTGTCGCAGGAATCAACTCAACAATTTTAAGTTTATACTGACTTCCGGCCGGAGCTCCAGCTGAGGGTAACCATGAAAAAATAACATTTTGAATGGTTCCAGCCATAATTGGCTCGTCACATCTTGGTGTAATTAATTGTGGTGGCGTAATTTGCTCTATACGAATTAAATTACTACACCCTAAAGGCTCTGGGCTGCTCAAGACTTGTCCAGAATTGTAATCTAAAACCTGGACACATAAGGTATAATTTCCTTCTGGAATTCCGGACCCTCTAAACAGTTCATTTTTGCTAATTCCTGTTACAGTAACCGAGTTAAATTCAAGATAATTTCTCAAGTCTAAACCGGTTAACATTTTTGACTGATACGCGGTAAGCTTTAACGGTGTAGCTGGTCTGTAATTGTCTGAAGTGGCAACTGTAATACCATTATCACCCGTAATTGTTGCTTTTAACTTTACATTGGCATTCTCGTACGACAGAAGCGTCAGCATTACTTTATTGGAACTATTCACATAATCGGGCAAATAGGTCGAATAAGGTGGTAAAACTTGCACCGTAACATTTACATTAGATGATCGCTGTGCCCAAACAAATTGCGTTAGAAGCAACAAAACGAAGTTTAAAAGTTTAAAAATATTTCTCATAATTCTCTAGTTTAAAATGTATAGGTATACCCCAAATCTATATTGTACTCCTTAAATGAAATTCCTGTGGTAGTTTTTGCTGTATTATCGAGATAAGCAGCTCTTAATGTCAATCCGTGATGGGAGTTGAAAGCATAAGTATCTTGTAACGTGATATTCAAAATATCTGCGAATTGAGCGCCGTTTAACTTTTGCTGTGTCCCATTTGCCGACAAGTTCACATTCATTTTATTCTCAAAAAAAGGTTTCGATACATTCAAACCGACCCCATTCAAGCGATTGGCATTTGCATCGGAATCGAAAATGGAAAGCAGGTAATTCACTCCTACCATAAATCCAGATTTATTAAAAATGAAATTGCTATTATAGTTCAAATTATCCACTTGATATTCTGTTAGTTTCGCAGTATTGGGGTTTTTATCAGTCATCCATTGACGGTTCGCCATCAGCGTATGGAAATGGGTTAATTTTTCCTTTACGAAAGTCAATCGCGGCATCAAAACCATATTTTGAGACACATACGATTGTTGTGTAGCTTGATTAGGAATCTTCAATCCTTTTCCTTGCTCGCCCGAAAAGTTCGCATACATGGCATTCAAACCAAATTTTTCGGAAATCGTCCAATCGATTCCCATGTTCCCAATAAAACGCTTGGTCGTAAATGACTTTTTATTCATCAAATTATCGCGTTGCTGACCTGCACTACTTGAAATTTTCAGCTTGTTTTTGAATAAATAAACTGAAGGTTCTAAAGTGATATTTTCGACATCAGTCTGAAAATAATACGCTCCCATACTTTGGAAATCAGGTTCTACACGACGGTATTTCCCTTTAATTTTATAGGTTTTCTCCTCATATCGTACTTCCGTTTGGTAGGCGTTATACCATTGCGTTGAAGTATTGACGTTTAATAATGACTTGTATTTTTCTAGAGTCAAATTTTCATTTTCTCCGAATCCAATAGCATTCACATCTCTGGTATACAAACTAGAAGCTACATCAAAATCCCAAAACAAATGATTGGTAAACTTCATTTTGGAAGAAACCGCTGCCACTATATTTTCACCAGCCAATACTTCTGATTGCTTCGGAATGGTTCGCAACGAATTTTTATCATCCTGTCCTTTAAGAAAAATCAAATCTACATGACTTGTTTCGGTGCCATACCCTAATTTCATGGCGTACCCTATTCTTTTATAAGAAGGCGTAATTGCTTCTGGTGAAGTTAAATCCTCCTCAACCGCTCGATTTAATCTTCCGTACAGCGCACCAAATCGGAATTTCCCCGGATTCAATTCTACACCTACTCCCATAGCCGTTTGTCCAGCCCAAGAAAAGGGAGACCAAGTCAAATTGGTATACCCTAAATGCACTTTGGCCCATTTATAACTTGGGCTAATGCAAAACTGATTAAACGGTTGACGGAAGGAACGCTCTTGTTCGCTTACCGTAAAAGAAAATGGAATTTCTATTCCATACAATTTTAACATTGGACTTCCGGTTACATACCAAGAAAAATCTTTTCGCCTCGGATCCAGACCATTGACATTGTAATACGATCCGAAAACAGAAAAAGTACCAGTTAACTCCACCGGTTTTTGTTCTGCAATATTTTCCAGGTCTTGTGAAAACAATTTTGAGCTAATTCCGCAAGAAAAAAGAAAAAGGACCATTATCCATTTCATCTCTTTCATAATTTTTTGTTTGTTTTGATTCAAAAAAATCGACAAAAAGCAAATAAATCCGATGAACGACATTTTTTATAAGTATCAGTGTTTATAAGACTTAACAATTGCTTTTAACAAAATTTTAAGCCAAATTTGCGGTAGGTTTTTGTTCTAAAAAAACACCGATATACAAACGACATTAAAAATAGACGAACGACTTTTTTACCGTATTTCTATTTTTTATATATTTAAAGAGAAACTAAGTTTATGAAGCAAATTAATTGCATCATTGTTGACGATGACGAGATAGACAGACTAATGACAATTTCCAATGTCCGGAAATTTCCTCAATTCAATTTGATTGGGGTGTTTGACAATGCAAAGGAAGCGTTGGAAGTTATCGCCAAAGAAAAAATAGACGTTTTGTTCTTGGATATAGACATGCCTGAATCGAGCGGATTTGAAATTCGGAAAAGTGCCTCTAAAATCCCCGTTTGTGTTTTTATCACGGCCCATCCTGAACATGCTGTAGAAAGTTTTGATTATGAAACGCTTGATTTTATCATTAAACCCCTAAAAAGCGATCGTTTCAAAAATACAGTAACCCGAATCGAAGAATTTTTGGAAATCAAGCAAAAAGCAGAATTATTCGAATCCAGTATTGGTGGGGACACCATATACATAAAAGAGGGTCATGAACAAACTAAAGTCAAACTTCATGATATCCTATATCTAGAAGCCCTTAAAGACTACACGTTGGTGGTTACTCCACAAAAAAGACATTGTGTGCTATCTAGTATTGGCACTTTATTGAAAGAAACTCATTTTCAGTCGTTTGTTCGAGTGCACAGGAGTTTTGCTGTACAAAAACAATACGTAAAAAAAATAAGTTCCCAGGAAATTGAACTAAACAATAGCATTTCAATTCCTGTAGGAAGAAGTTATAAGGATAATTTAAGCTTGATCGCATGAGAAAAATCGTCTTGATTTTACTCTTTCTCCCTTTATTCAATTTCGGGCAAATCCGAAGCAAGGAAATCATTCGCTTGTTAGAAGAATGCGAAACCATCAAAAAAAATGAAAACTACCGAGATCTGATTGCTGTGGCGAACAAAGGGATTTCACTATCCAAAAACGACACTTATCTACTCGCCCGATTCAATTTTTACAAAGCCTATGGTTTTGAATACGATAACAATCAGTATGCAAAAGCCATTCCTTTTTTTGAAGCCTCTTGGAAATATGCCAAAACACATCAGAACTTAAAAGAAGAAACTTTAGCCATTATGCGCTTGAGTTATTTGTATTATTCTACTAAACAATTTCAAAAAAGAGAAGACCTTATCAAATACATCAAACAGATTCTAGACACCACTCGAAATGTGTATACACAAGGTATCTTGAATGGAAGTTTGGGTGAATATTACCTAGACAAATCTGAAATCGAACCTTTTATTGGCTACAAACTCAAAGCCATCGAATACCGAAAAAAATTTCCAAAAGATGATGCCAGCAACATTGTCAATATTGGCATTTCGTATTCTCAAATTGGACAAGCGTATATCAAGATGAAACAATTCGACAAAGGAATTGAATATTCAAATTACGCCAAACCTTATATGACAGAATCCCCTAATTCCTTGGCTTTTTTATACAATGACTTTATAAAATGTTATACAGGAAAACAGAATCTGGACAGTATAACCAAATATTACAAAAGCATTTATAAGTTGGTCTCCAAAGAAGATTCATTGCATATCAGTGTCAGCTCGGCCAACCGCTACATGGCCGAATATTTCATTGCCAAAAAAAATATTTCTAAAGCTTCCTTTTTTGCTCTAAAAGCCCTTCGATTTGCCGAAAAATCGAATGACGACGAAATTTTAATGGAAGCGCGGGTAACACAAGGAAAATTGCTTTTCAAACAAAAACAATTTGAAAAAGCCATTGAAATTTTAAAGCTAGCCGCTACTCATGCTTATGAATTTGACAAAAACTCTTTCATAATCATCAATCAATTATTATCCGAAAGTTATTCCCAAATTGGTGATTGGGAACAAGCCTTCAAATACCAAAACATTTATACTAAAGCCAATGAGGCTATGCTAAACGAATCGGCAAAACAAACCATAGCGAATGCCGAAGCCAAATTTCAAAACCGAAACAAACAAGAGAAAATCAACTTACTATCCGCCGAAAATAAAGTCAAAAATTTAGAAATTGAAAACACCAGAAAAACGCAAATTTATCTTGGTTTTGGCTTTTTATTGTTACTAACAATTGCTGGTTTGTTGTATCGTCAAAATAGAAGTCGAAAAAAAACCAATCAAAAATTGGAAACCTTAAATTCAGAATTGGATTTGGCCAATAAAAGTAAAGTGCGCTTTTTAAATATTTTAAACCATGATTTACGCGGTCCAATTGCCAACCTGATCGGATTTCTTCATTTACAAGAAAATCATCCCGAATTATTAGATCAGGAAAGTGAAAAAAGATTAAAGCAAAAGACCACAGAAGGTGCAGAAAACCTTTTATCTTCAATGGAAGATCTTCTGTTGTGGAGCAAAAGTCAAATGGAAAATTACAAACCACAACCTAAAGAAGTGAATGTTAACTCGTTATTTTCGGATACCGCCAAACATTTCTTCAATATTGATAATATAGCGATTACCTATCACAATCCACAAAATATCGAACTCTATACCGATGAAAATTATCTAAAAACCATTCTTCGAAATCTGACGGGAAATGCCATCAAAGCATTGGAAAAAACAGAAAACCCAAGCATAGAATGGAAAGCGTATACCGCCAACTACAAAACCTATTTATCGATTACTGATAATGGTCCTGGAGGAAATAACAATCAATTTAAAGCTTTGTATGACGACACTCAAGTCACCGGAATAAAAACGGGCTTAGGTCTTCATTTGATTCGCGATTTGGCTAAAGCCATAGATTGTGAAATCACTTTAGAAACACAAGAAAACAAAGGAACTACTTTTATCCTTTGCTTTAATTCAATTTAAAATTCAATTGCATTTTTTCTAATTCCTGTAGCAGTTCACTCGAAATTTTAATTTTTAGTTTGCGACTGTTCATCGAAATTTTATTCACCACACGGGTTTCTTCTACTTCGGTTAACACCGCTGGTAAACTTTCTGGAACTTCTTCGCTATTTTCTTCATTTGTTTCTCCCACTGCATCCTCTATCATTTCTTCCAATTCAACGGGTTCCGAAGCGATTTCAATTTGCTTTTTAAAAGTCTCTAATTCCATGATTTCAAAGGAAACGGTATTGTCGCCTTTATTGGCTTCAAAAACCGAATTTAATCGTGCAATTAAATCTTCACGCAAATCTTTTATATCCAAATGGATCACTATTTTTTTGGCAAAACTCGTCAATACATCGGCTAACATTTTGGCTTCCAAAAACTGCATTCTTGGATCACTTTTTTTGCCGGTTTCTCGATTCAACCATCCGTCTTTTACATTAATTTTGAAGAAAACGAACTGATTTTGCACTAAAAAGTGTCGGAATTTTAAGTATTCTTCATCAAAAATTCGGAATTCAAAACTTTCGTCATAGCCTTCCAAATTGAAGGTTGCCCAGCCTTTTCCGTTTTTAGCGGTACGGTGTTGTACATTGGAAACAATTCCTCCAAAAGTCAGGTTTTTGCCTACAAAAGGTTCCAGATTTTTTAAAGAATCTAATTTGGTATTGCAGAAATATTTCATTTCAAATCGGTAATCATCCAACGGATGTCCTGAAATATAGATACCGACCACTTCTTTTTCTCGAGCCAGTTTTTCCATGGTATGCCATTCTTCACAAGGCGGAACCATTGGTTCTGCAATTTGCACTTCCGAAGCATCTCCAAATAAACTGACTTGTGAAGAGTTTTCATTTTCTTGTGATTTGGCACCGTATCGCATCGCTTTTTCCAAAAACGTAATATTATCACCATCATGATGAAAGTATTGCGCGCGGTGTGTATTCGCAAAACAATCGAAACCACCTGCCAAGGCTAAATTTTCAAAAGCTTTTTTATTCGCGGCACGCAAATCGATACGCTTGGCCAAATCGAAAATCGATTTATAAGCCCCTTCTTTTCTTTTTTCAACAATCGTATTTACAGCACCTTCTCCTACTCCTTTTACGGCTCCAATTCCGAAACGAACGGCGTAATTTTCATTCACCGTGAATTTATAATACGATTCGTTTACATCAGGTCCAAGCACCGCTAATCCCATACGTTTACATTCTTCCATAAAAAACGAAACCGATTTGATATCGTTCATGTTATTGGAAAGTACTGCGGCCATATATTCTGCTGGATAATGCGCTTTTAAGTAAGCCGTTTGATACGCAATCCAGGCATAGCAAGTCGAGTGCGATTTATTGAAGGCATAACTCGCGAAAGCTTCCCAATCCTTCCAGATTTTTTCTAAAACGGTGGCATCGTGACCTTTTTCTTCGGCTTGTGCGATGAATTTAGGCTTCATTTTATCTAAGACAGGCTTGTCTTTTTTACCCATCGCTTTACGTAAAACGTCGGCATCACCTTTTGTGAAACCAGCCAACGATTGCGACAAAAGCATTACCTGCTCTTGGTATACTGTAATTCCGTAGGTTTCTGCTAAGTATTCTTCACAAGCATCTAAATCGTAGGCAATAGGTTCTAATCCATTTTTTCTACGAACGAAAGACGGAATATATTCTAAAGGTCCCGGTCGATACAAGGCATTCATCGCAATTAAATCTCCGAAAACCGTAGGCTTCAAATCCTTTAAATATTTTTGCATTCCAGGCGATTCGTATTGGAAAATCCCTACCGTTTCACCACGTTGGAACAATTCGTATGTTTTTTGATCGTCAATTGGGAAGGTATCCGGATCGAGCTGAATTCCAGTACGATACTTCACTAATTTGACGGTATCTTTTATCAAGGTTAGGGTTTTCAGACCCAAGAAGTCCATTTTTAATAATCCCGCGCTTTCCGCCACCGAGTTATCAAACTGTGTCACGTACAAATCGGAATCTTTCGCCGTCGTTACGGGAACGAAATTGGTAATATCATCGGGCGTGATAATCACTCCACAGGCATGAATCCCCGTATTTCGAAGCGATCCTTCCAATACTTTTGCTTGCTGAATGGTTTCTCCCGAAAGTTCCCCTTCGTTGGCAATTGCGATTAATTCTTTTACGCGGTCAAATTCATCCGAACGCAAAGCTTTTTTGACATCTTCCTCCTTTTCAGATAAGAAACGGGCCAAATTCCATTTGGACGGCATCATTCCTGGAATCAATTTCGCAATTCTGTCGGCTTCAAACAATGGCAAATCCAACACACGAGCAGTATCTCGAATGGCCGATTTAGTTGCCATTTTACCATAAGTAATAATCTGCGCTACTTGATTTTTTCCGTATTTATTGATTACGTAATCCATCACACGACCACGACCTTCATCATCGAAGTCGATATCGATATCGGGCATGGACACACGATCCGGATTTAAGAAACGCTCAAAAAGCAAATCGTATTTAATCGGGTCGATGTTGGTAATCCCTAAGCAATACGCCACAGCCGAACCTGCCGCCGAACCACGGCCTGGCCCCACGGATACATCCATTTTTCGGGCTTCGGCAATGAAATCTTGCACAATTAAGAAATAACCCGGATAGCCCGAATTTGAAATGGTCAACAACTCAAAATCCAATCGTTCTTGTATCTCAGGCGTAATTTCTCCATATCGTTTTTGAGCACCAACCATGGTCAGATGTCTCAAATACGCATTTTCCCCTCGAACGCCACCATCCACCTCATCTTCTGGGACTAAAAACTCATCGGGAATATTGAATTTAGGAAGTAATACGTCTCTGAATAACGAATAGGCTTCCACTTTATCAATAATTTCTTGAATCGTAATTATCGCTTCCGGCAAATCGGCAAAGAGCTTTTTCATCTCATTTTCCGACTTGAAATAGTATTCCTGATTCGGTAAACCATAACGATAGCCACGACCTCGACCAATTGGTGTCGCTTGCTTCTCCCCCGAATCTACACAAAGTAGAATGTCATGCGCGTTGGCATCTTCCTTGTTGGTATAATAGGTATTGTTAGTCGCAACGAGTTTGACTTGATGTTTTCTGGCAAAAGCAATAAGGGTTTGGTTTACGCGATTTTCATCTTCTTGATTGTGACGCATGATTTCGAGATAGAAATCGTCTCCAAATTGTGATTTCCACCACAGTAAAGCTTCTTCCGCTTGGTTTTCGCCAATATTTAAAATCTTACTTGGAATTTCTCCGTAGAGATTTCCAGATAAAACAATAATGTCTTCTTTGTATTTTTCAATAATTTGCTTGTCAATTCTTGGCACATAATACTTCCCTTCCGTGTAAGCAATGGATGCCATTTTTATCAAATTTTGGTAGCCATTTTTATTTTTTGCCAACAAAACAATTTGATACCCGTTGTCTTTTTGCGTTTTGTCTTGATGATTGTTACACACATAAAATTCACAACCTACAATCGGTTTTATTTCCGTTTCCGTAGGTGGATTTCCATTAGCGATTGCTTCTTCGTTTTTGGCTTTGGCCACTTTGTTGTGATTAAAAACCGCACTCACAAAATGAAAAGCTCCCATCATATTTCCGATATCGGTCATAGCAACGGCTTTCATTTTGTTTTTTGCTGCTGCTGCCACTAAATTTGGAATAGCAATGGTCGATTGTAATACCGAAAATTGCGTGTGATTGTGTAAATGCGCAAAAGAAGCGTGTGCTAAATCCTTGATGTCTTCTTCCGAAACTGGAAGGACAACTTCTTCTTCTTGGATTTGTTGTAAGCGTTTGCGAATTTCATCGGAAGCCGCTTTCAGATTAATGTGTTTTAATCCGATTAACTGTATTTCTTGTGGATTATGCTCTCGAAAATTAACGAAGTATTCCTCCGTAACATCAAGTTCTTCTTTGGTAAAGACCTCTCGCTTGATCAATTCAAGAAAACAACGGGTGGTTGCTTCCACATCGGCAGTAGCATTGTGCGCTTCTGCAAAAGGTTGGTTGAAAAGATACTGATGTAATTCGGTTAAGGTTGGCAATTTGAATCTTCCACCACGACCTCCTGGCAATCTTAATAATTCTGCTGTTACTTCAGTACAAGTGTCTAACACTGGCATTTTGACCATGTCGGAACCAATTCCCGCACGATGAAATTCACAACCCATGATGTTGACGTCGAAACCTACGTTTTGACCAACGATATATTTGGTTTTGGAAAGTGCAATATTGAATTTTTCGAGAACTTCCTGCAAGGAAATTCCTTGTTCTATGGCTAATTCGGTAGAGATACCGTGAATACGCTCGGCATCATAGGGAATATTAAATCCTTCCGGTTTGACCAAATAATCTTGATGCTCGATAAGATTTCCCATCTCGTCGTGCAATTGCCAAGCAATTTGTATACAACGCGGCCAGTTATCGGTATCGGTAATAGGTGCCGACCAACTGCGTGGTAATCCGGTGGTTTCGGTATCAAATATTAAATACATCTATCTCGTAATTAGGCAAAAAGGCAAAAGCCGTTAGTAAAAATAACAACTTCCCAAAAGTACGTTTTAGATGTGTAGAAATCAAAAATTGTTGTTAACAAATCGACACTTTTGAATAACAAAAAACAGGTCAAAAGCAGCTTTAAAAGTTGTTTTTGACCTGTTTAAATTACTATTCGAATCTATTCTTTTCCTTTTGTAAGGTAATACACTGGAATTCCGGCCAACATAATTAACACACCCCAACCACAAGTACTGGTTCTGTCTATCAACAAGGCCACACAAATAGCAATCGCTACAAGAATATACAAAGCTGGCAAAACAGGATAAGCAAAGGCTTTGTATGGACGCACAGCATCTGGCATTTTTCTTCTTAAAATAAAAATTCCGTATATCGTTAAAATGTAAAAAATAATTACAATAATCATTACAAAATCCAATAAGTCCCCATATTTCCCTGTCAAACACAAAACAGAAGCCCAAACACATTGTATCCACAATCCCCAGCCGGGAACACTTGCTTTATTTAAGTTCGCTGCTTTTTTGAAGAACAAACCATCTTTAGCCATAGTATAATACACACGAGAACCCGCCATAATCAAACCGTTATTACAACCAAAAGTTGAAATCATGATCATTACCGCAATGATAACCGTTCCGGTTGGTCCAAAAATATGTTCAGAAGCTACGACAGCAACTCTATCCGAAGGCGCAAAGGCAATTTCTTGCAAGGGCATTACTGCCAAATACATCACATTCGCTAAAACATAAATGATACTCACAATTAAAGTCCCAAGAAACAAACTCAACCCAACATTGCGTTCCGGATTTTTAATTTCCGCAGAAATAAAAGTCACACCGTTCCAAGCATCACTTGAAAACAAAGAGCCTACCATCGAAGCCGCTATAGCTGATAATAAAGCAAAACCCCCTATTTCACTCCAAGTATTGGTGTCTTTATTAAACGACTGTGCCGTCCAAGCATTGGCCCAATTGGCATCCCAAACATCACTTTTCGCCGCCATAAACAACCCAAATACAATCAATCCGAAAAGCGAAGCGATTTTAGTTATGGTGAATATCTTCTGAATGATTTTTCCATTTTTTACCCCGCGACTGTTGATGTAGGTCAGAATTACAATTGTCACAATTGAAACCAACTGTGCCGCGCTTAACTTGAACGAGCCTGCTTCAAAGAGAAAATTATTTTCACTAAACGCGGGAATTAGATACGCCGCAAATTTGGAGAAAGCTACTCCCACAGCCGCAATCGTTCCGGTTTGAATTACTGCAAAGAAACTCCATCCGTATAAAAAAGCAATCAATTTATTATAGGCTTCTTTTAAATACACATATTGTCCACCCGCTTGAGGAAACATCGAACTTAATTCGCCGTAACTTACTGCAGCGGTCATGGTAATCAACGCAGACACAATCCATATTAACAACAACCAACCGGCACTTCCCACATTTCGGGTAATATCGGCACTTACTATAAAAATACCTGAACCTATCATGGAACCTACTACTAGCATCGTTCCGTCTAGTAAGCCTAATTCGCGTTTAAAATGTTGTTTTTCCTCTTGCATAATTTTTTAGTTAGTTTCGATAAAGATATAAAAACATCATTTATATCCCATTTTTTTGTAATTTTAAGATGAAATACTTTTTAGTTATGGAAAATACAAAAGAATACACCAATGGAGAGGTTACTATTGTTTGGAAGCAAGCGTTATGTACCCATTCGGCCAATTGTGCACGTGGCTTGGCTTCTGTTTTTAAGCCGAAAGAAAAACCTTGGATTCATCCACATGGCGCCACATCCGAAGAAATTATCGAACAAGTTGCTAAATGTCCTTCAGGAGCCTTAACAGCCTATTATAACAAAGACAAAAAAGAATGAGTACTACAGAAAATCAACTGATTTTAAATCAAGAAAAGAAACGTTTTGAATTAGAAGTAGAAGGTAAAATCGCTTTTATTGAATATATTTTGAACAACGAAAACATCATGTTCTTGACCCATACCGAAGTTCCAATTGGACTAGAAGGCAAAGGAGCTGGCTCGGCGATTGTTTTGAAAACCCTCACGTATATCAAGGAAAAAAAATACACCCTAGCCCCGCTTTGTCCGTTTGTAGCGGCTTATGTGAAACGTCATCCCGAATGGAAAACTATTCTGGCAAAAGGGTTTAATGTTTAATTTAGCGTTTTTAGAATCTGCAAACTAAGCACTTTCTTCTATCTTTGCTACATGAATGAAAATTTAAACCCAAATAAAGAGCGTTTTTCTTCTGAAGAAGTCGATATCGAAAAGGCCTTGCGTCCCCTTTCGTTTGATGATTTTTCTGGGCAAGAACAAGTTTTGGAAAACCTAAAAATATTTGTCCAAGCTGCCAATCTTCGTAATGAAGCTTTGGATCACACCCTGTTTCACGGTCCGCCGGGATTAGGAAAAACCACTTTGGCTAATATTTTGGCTAATGAATTGGGGGTTGGAATTAAAATCACTTCTGGTCCTGTTTTAGACAAACCCGGAGATTTGGCTGGCCTATTGACCAATTTAGAAGAACGGGATGTTTTGTTTATCGACGAGATTCATCGACTAAGTCCGATTGTGGAAGAATATTTGTATTCGGCCATGGAAGATTTCAAGATTGACATCATGATTGAATCGGGTCCGAATGCGCGTTCGGTTCAAATCCACTTAAATCCGTTTACATTGGTTGGAGCAACCACAAGATCGGGGCTTTTAACCGCTCCAATGCGTGCTCGTTTCGGAATTCAGAGCCGTTTGCAATATTATAACACCGAACTGTTAACGACTATCGTACAACGAAGTTCTTCCATTTTAAAAATGCCAATTACCATGGAAGCCGCGATCGAAATTGCAGGCAGAAGTAGAGGTACACCTCGTATCGCTAATGCTTTGTTACGCCGTGTTCGTGATTTTGCTCAAATTAAAGGAAATGGTAAAATTGACATTGAAATTGCTCGTTTTGCTCTAAAAGCCTTACATGTCGACGCACATGGTTTGGACGAAATGGACAATAAAATCTTAACTACGATTATTGACAAATTTAAAGGAGGACCAGTTGGCCTAACTACATTAGCCACTGCTGTTTCTGAAAGTGGCGAAACGATTGAAGAAGTCTACGAACCTTTTTTAATTCAAGAAGGATTTATCATGCGAACTCCTCGCGGTAGAGAAGTTACCGAAAAAGCCTATCAGCATTTGGGAAAAATTAGACCTAATATTCAAGGGGGACTGTTTTAAAAATGATACAGCATAAAGAGAAATACACGCAAATAATAAAAGCCGAATCCAAAAGACTCGGCTTTCTTTCTTGTGGGATTTCTAAAGCGGGTTTTTTGGAAGAAGAAGCACCGCGATTGGAAAATTGGCTGAACCATCAAATGCATGGTCAGATGGCCTATATGGAAAATCATTTCGACAAAAGACTCAATCCTACATTACTAGTTGACGATTCGAAAAGTGTGATTTCATTATTACTCAATTATTACCCTGCAGAAGTACAAAATCAAGATTCTTATAAAATTTCCAAATACGCCTACGGACAGGATTATCATTTTATCATCAAAGACAAACTCAAAGATTTATTGCGATTCATTCAAACCGAAATTGGCGAAGTCAGCGGAAGAGTGTTTGTCGATTCGGCACCAGTTCTAGACAAAGCTTGGGCAGCCAAATCGGGCTTGGGTTGGATTGGTAAACACAGTAATTTATTGACCAAACAAGTCGGTTCCTTTTATTTTATTGCCGAATTGATTCTTGATTTAGAATTAGAGTACGATCACGCAACTACCGACCATTGTGGCTCTTGCACCGCCTGCCTAGATGCTTGCCCCACTCAGGCCATTGTGGCACCGTATGTCGTTGACGGAAGCAAATGTATTTCCTATTTCACCATCGAACTGAAAGACAATATTCCGACAGAAATGAAAGGAAAATTGGACGATTGGATGTTTGGTTGCGATGTTTGTCAAGACGTGTGTCCTTGGAATAAATTTTCAAAACCACACAACGAACCACTTTTTAATCCCAACCCTGAAATTGTCTCTTTTTCGAAAAAAGACTGGGAGGAAATCACCGAGGAGGTTTTCAAAAAAGTATTCAAAAATTCGGCCGTAAAACGAACAAAACTAGAAGGATTACAACGAAATATCAGGTTCTTAAAAGAATAAAACTAGCATATCTTTTAAGACAAAACAAAACCCAACAACTTTCGTCATTGGGTTTGCTATATCTAAATCGTTAAAAAGCTTAATCGTTCAGTTTTAATACTGCCATAAATGCTTCCTGTGGAATTTCTACATTTCCAACCTGACGCATACGCTTTTTACCTTTTTTCTGTTTTTCCAATAATTTACGTTTACGCGAAATATCTCCACCATAACATTTAGCGGTCACGTCTTTACGCAAGGCTTTAATGGTTTCACGAGCGATAATTTTAGCACCAATCGCCGCCTGAATCGGAATATCAAACTGTTGTCTCGGAATCAATTCACGCAATTTTTCAGTCATTTTTTTACCAATATTATAGGCGTTGTCTTCGTGAATTAAGGCTGATAATGCATCTACCGTTTGTGCATTCAAAAGCACATCCAGTTTCACTAATTTCGACGTACGCATTCCAATCGGAGTATAATCAAACGAAGCATACCCTTTCGAAACCGTTTTCAATCGATCGTAGAAATCGAATACGATTTCCGCCAACGGCATGTCGAAGTTTAGCTCTACACGCTCGGTCGTTAAATACGTCTGATTCGTAATTAATCCACGTTTTTCAATACACAAACTCATTACGTTTCCAACGAAATCGGCTTTGGTAATGATGGTTGCTTTGATATATGGCTCTTCTACTCGATCCAATCGAGAAGGTTCTGGTAAATCGGACGGGTTGTTCACGATAAGCGGCGTTTCTGGATCCTTTTTAGTGTAGGCCAAATACGAAACGTTAGGAACAGTAGTAATGACTGTCATGTCGAATTCACGCTCTAAACGCTCCTGAATAATTTCCATGTGCAACATTCCTAAGAATCCACAACGGAAACCAAATCCTAAAGCTGCTGAACTTTCTGGTGTAAAGACCAAAGACGCATCGTTCAATTGCAATTTTTCCATAGAAGAACGCAAATCTTCGTAATCTTCAGTATCTACAGGATAAATTCCAGCAAAAACCATTGGTTTTACATCTTCGAATCCTGTAATCATATTGGTAGTCGGCGTTTTAGCATCGGTGATGGTATCCCCCACTTTTACTTCTTTTGCCTCCTTAATTCCCGAAATCAAGTAGCCCACATCACCTGTAGAAACTACATTTTTCGGTACTTGGTTTAATTTCAACGTTCCAATTTCATCGGCAAAATATTCATTGCCTGTGGCCATGAACTTAATTTTTTGCCCTTTTTTAATTTCACCGTTTTTCACACGGAAAATAACTTCAATGCCTCGAAACGGATTGTAAACCGAGTCAAAAATCAAGGCTTGCAATGGTTCTTCCGGATCACCTTTTGGCGCAGGGATTTTTTCGATAATCGCTGCCAAAATATTTTCTACACCAAAACCAGTTTTTCCTGAAGCATGAATAATATCTTCCAATTTACAACCTAATAAATCGATAATATCATCCGAAACTTCTTCTGGATTGGCACTTGGCAAATCGACTTTATTCAAAACTGGAATAATTTCCAAGTCATTTTCTAAAGCCAAATATAAATTAGAAATCGTTTGTGCTTGAATGCTTTGAGCGGCATCTACAATTAACAATGCGCCTTCACAGGCAGCAATAGAACGCGATACTTCATACGAGAAATCAACGTGTCCCGGAGTGTCAATTAAATTTAAAATATAATCTTCTCCTTTATAGTTGTACTCCATTTGGATGGCGTGACTCTTAATGGTAATCCCACGTTCACGTTCCAAATCCATATTGTCAAGTAATTGTGCTTTTTCCTCACGAGCCGTAACGGTTTGCGTGGCGCCTAATAAACGGTCAGCCAACGTACTTTTACCATGATCAATATGTGCAATAATGCAAAAATTTCTAATATGCTTCATCTTCTGTCTGTATCAATTTAGGGCGTGACCCTTCGGGTCGGGCTTTTCGCAGTGCGCGGCACTTTGCTACAATCCCTCACTCAATTCTCTTTGTCGTTAATTTACCGGACAGCCACTGGCTGTCCTCCTCTTAATATCAAATCTCACGCTTTAATCTGCAAATATAAGGTAAAAGTTTGACAGTTGAATTGGAATTAATTTTCAGATAATTGAAAAATTTAGAATTGCATGACTTTTTATCTTTTATTGTATTTAGCGTTAAAAAAAGTGGTGTCTTTTTCAGAAAAAACAACTCTTCGATTCTCCTCATTTTGCAATTCTAAAGTGTCATTTACTACAAATTTTACTTCCGTAAATTTATAAGCCATATCACCAGTTATAATAGCTTGATATAAGCTGTCTTTTTCAATCTCTATCATTTTGGTATCCTCCTCCCAAGACAAAGGCTTGTCGTTTCCTCGAATTCCAACTTTTTTTAAATGTTTCATGTCAGAGACATCTAATGTAAAAACGATTGTTTTTTTATACGTTTTTTGAACACAATTACTTAAAAACAAGCAAAGCAGCAGTACTATTATTAACGATTTAATTTTCATGATGTGTTTTATTTTTAGTGACTAAATAATCCATTCCAAATCTTCCTGAACCCAGGATTAAATAGAACATTCCCACCCAAAGAAATCCCATTGCCGCAAGACAATTCCACAATCCGTTGTCGATTTGCTGCATAAATATCGCTACTAACATGGTGCAAACAATAAGAAATGATGCTATTCTTGTTTGAAGTCCAAACAACAAAAACAAACCGCCAACCGCTTCAGCAAATGCGCCCATCCATGCAAAGAATACAGGTGCAATTGCAAATATTCCTCCATACTTTTCCACATCATTTGGGAACCAAAAAGCGACCTCAAAAAGACCTAAATTTGTATCCACTGGCGACCAAGGCATCCCAAATTTGGAGGCCCCAAAATCGAAGGCAAGCAAATAACCACATACTATTCGCGGTAGTGCTAAAAATAAATCTTGCGCCCAATGTTTCAGTATTATGGGTTGTGATAATTTTAAAAAGTACTTCATAATTTTTTGTTTTAGGATAAGAATAAAATTTATCGAACTACTAAGTTTCCGTTCCCTGATTTTTTAGAATTACATGAAAACACAGCTTTCCCCGAATTAATTATATCTCCATTACCAGACAATACAGCCGTTAATTCTTCCGAAACATTCACCAATGTATCGCCATTACCAATGCTTTTTACATAAGCTTTTTTTGTACTTATAGTTTCTGCAAATACTTCCCCATTACCCGTTTTTTCGATTTCTAAAAAATCGGTTGTGCCTTCTAATTTTACATCTCCGTTCCCAACATTTTCTAATTTAAAATAACTTCCCGTAACATTTTTTACCACCAATTGACTATTCCCTTTATTAGAAATAAGACTTGCTATTGGCATTGTAATTTTGATTTTCACATTTGTATTTTCCACATACAATTTGTTGTTTTGATTTTCTTTAAACAAGATTTTCAAGTTCTTTTCTACTGGGTTGTATTCGACTCCTAAAAGCGGCATTAAGTTGTCATCGATTGAAATCAAGACACTCCAAGACTTCCCTATTAACACTTCTGTTTTGCCATTAATATCCTCCAAAAACACTTTATCAAAGTTGCTGTATTCGAACGATTTTGTAATGGTGTTACCAGACCCTCTGAGTTGGGCATTTGCAATAGTCGTTGTAAACACTAACGCAATTGCTACAATTAATTTTGTCATATGTTATTTTTTTGAGAAACTAAAAAGTTTCGGTTAATTGAATGACACAAAATTGTGGTAATTGAAAAAGCCGAGCGCTTCAAATTATGATTTGAGACACGTTTTGTTAAGAAGCTCCGTTTATATTTTGGAAATGTTTTCGATATACTCTTTAGGAGAAAGAGAAGTGTGCTTTTTAAAGGCGCGATTGAAAGTCGCTTTTGAGTTAAAACCACAATCAAAAGCAATTCCTAAAAGTGTAGTATTTTTATGTTCGTTGTGACTAATTTTTTCTTTCACAGCATCTACACGATATTGATTTATAAAATCATTGAAGTTCATTTGAAACCCTTGATTGATAGTCTTGGAAACTATTCCAGAGTTAGTTTGCAATTTTTTTGCCAAATCAGTAAGGGTTAATTCTGGATTCTCATATAATTTTTCCGATTCGAGCAATGTTTCCATTTTTATTTTCCAAGAGGCAATTTCAGGGGATATTTCATTTTCAAATGTTTCATAAGAAATATCGATTATCGTTTCTTCAAAAGAATTATTTTCTAATAACAAGATTGGATTTTTTTCAAAAAAAGACATTTTGAAAGGAATAGCCGACTGAATTGGATTGGAGTAACCCGTTATGGCAATATAATGCATCACAATAGAAAAGAACAAGAAAAACCACCAATTGCCCTTATACGATTCCAAAACAGGATACACCAATTTAAGAATATCGAATACTATTGGTAAGAGTAACATTATTAAAAAGGCCAAAAGATAGGTCTTGATCCATTTGAAAACAATCGTATCGGCATAACTGACTACTTGAAAAATGAGTTTTCGATACACATTATAATAGCGAAGACTTAGTATAAAATAAATAATCATGGAAACCAACCCCGCTTTTTGATACCAAGAGTCGAAGTCTTTATCGGCACCATTAGCATAAAAATAGTATCCCTCAAAAATATAGGTATCATACATCCAAATCCCTAAGGAATACAGCAAGTAAATTATACCCGGTAGCAAATGTAGCGCTTCTTTTTTGTTAAATACAAATGAAGAATTGAGCAAACTTTGTGTGTAAAAATAAATTATTGGACCAATGAAAAACAACTGTTGAAAAGGCATGTAAAACAGAAAGTCCCTGTAAGGTTGGTTATCATACCAGCCCGCAAAACCAAGCATCCAAGGAGCAATATACAGACTACACAAAAAAATAAAAAAAGCCAACCAATAGTTCGATTTTATTTCGCTATTCATCGCTTTTACCAGTAATAATACACTATAAAGTATCCCTTGCGAGAAAGAAATCAACAATAAAGAACTGTAAAAGCCAAATTGAAAAATCATCGATTCGTTTTTGTAAAAATAACGATTAAATGCGAACGTCGTTTTCCAAAAATATTAAATTTTATAACTAAAGATTCTTGCCTATCTTTGCAAAAAATTAGAACCCATGCCCAAAATCGGCAACATCGAATTACCTGACTTTCCGCTCTTACTTGCACCTATGGAAGATGTGAGCGATCCACCATTTCGTCGTTTGTGCAAAATGCATGGCGCCGATTTGATGTATTCGGAATTTATTTCATCGGAAGGATTAATTCGTGATGCGATTAAAAGCCGTCAAAAACTCGACATTTTTGATTACGAACGCCCGGTTGGCATTCAGATTTTTGGTGGCGACGAAGAAGCCATGGAAATGTCGGCCAGAATCGTAGATACAGTACATCCTGATTTGGTGGATATCAATTTTGGCTGTCCAGTAAAAAAAGTAGTTTGCAAAGGCGCTGGCGCTGGTGTTTTAAAAGATGTTGATTTAATGGTACGCTTAACCAAATCGGTAATTAAAGGAACTAGTCTACCGGTGACAGTGAAAACACGTTTAGGCTGGGACGAAAGTTCGATCAATATCGATGAAGTAGCCGAAAGATTACAAGATGTTGGTGTACAAGCCCTAACAGTTCATGCCCGTACACGTGCTCAGATGTACAAAGGACATTCGGACTGGTCACACATTCAACGCATCAAAGAAAATCCAAGAATTACGATGCCTATTTTCGGAAACGGTGATATCGATTCGCCAGAAAAAGCATTGGAATACAAAAACAAATACGGTCTCGACGGAATGATGATTGGTCGTGCCGCTATTGGTTATCCGTGGATTTTCAATGAAATCAAACATTACTTTAAAACAGGCGAAAAACTAGCTGCACCAACCATAAATGACCGAGTAGAAGCCGCTCGTAACCATTTAATTTGGTCGATGGAATGGAAAGGCGAACGTTTGGGCATTGTAGAAATGCGACGTCATTACACCAATTACTTTAAAGGCATTTCGCATTTTAAAGAGCACCGCCAAAAATTAGTCACTCTCGACGAGCACAATGCTTTGTTACAGGTTTTTGATGAAATTATGCAGGATTATGCTTAATGATGTTTTTTTAGCGAATAATACGCGATAATTGTACTCAATAACATTCCGAAACCTCCTAAAATAAAGGGAGCCCCGGCAAATTTGAAAGGAGCATCATTGTGTGTAAAATAATAAAACACCAAGGACATTAACGGCGGACCTACAATAGCCGAAACACTAATTAGGCTCGTTAAGGTGCCTTGTATTTCTCCTTGCTGGTTCGCAGGTACTTGCGAAGCGATAACCGCTTGTAATGCTGGCCCTGCAATTCCGCCCAAACAATACGGAATTAAAAAAGCAAACATCATCCAACTTTGTGTGGCAAATCCGAATAAAAACATGCCAAGTGTATAAAGCGCCATTCCGACATAAATACTTTTTACATCGCCTATTTTAGGATTTACCCAACGTATTAATACCCCTTGTACTAAAGCAACCAATATCCCTACAACACCAAGTGAAATACCAACCATTTTTTCATCCCAATTGAATTGGTAGATGGTAAAATAACTCCAGTTACTTTGTACAGCATGAGAAGCAGTATGCAAAATAAAAACAGCAATAACTAGTCCGATTAACTTTGGATATTCCTTTAAACTTACAAAAGACCCGATTGGATTGGCTCTTTTGAGTTCGAATTCTCTTCTGTTTTTTTTAGAAAGCGATTCGGGAAGAATAAAATAACCGTATAAGAAATTTAACAAACACAATGCGGCGGCAGCATAAAATGGAATTCTGGCGCCATACTGGCCCAATAATCCGCCCATAATAGGTCCGATGATAAACCCAAGTCCGAAAGCCGCTCCAATCATTCCAAAGTTTTTGGCACGATTCTCATCGTTACTAATGTCGGCAATATACGCCGAAGCCGTTGTAATACTAGCTCCTGTAATTCCGGCAATAATTCTTCCGACAAACAGCCACGTAATGGTAGGCGCGAAAGCCAGCAATAAATAATCCAAACTAAACCCAAAAAGAGAAAGCAACAATACCGGTCTTCTCCCATATTTATCACTTAAATTACCAACTAAGGGTGAAAATAAAAATTGCGTAATGGCATAAGCAAAAGTCAACCAACCGCCTATTTTGGCTGCTTCACTTACATCACCATGAATAAGTTCTTGAATTAATTTTGGAATCACCGGAATGATAATACCCAACCCCATGACATCAATCAATAAGGTTATGAATATAAAACCTATCGCGGCTTGCTTTTCGCTTTTTTTCATAAATATAGGGGGTTAGAAACCCAATTTGGTTCTAACTCTTTTTAGAACATCATTGGCCACTATCGAAGCTTTTTCGGCACCAATATGTAAGGCTTTATCCAATTCAGGAAGATTATTCATATAATAATTGTATCGTTCACGCTCGGTAGCAAACTTTTCTGTAATCAATTCAAATAACGCTTGCTTGGCATGTCCATAGCCGTAATTTCCACCTAAGTAATTGGCACGCATCACTTCAATTTGCTCGGGAGAGGCTAATAATTTATACAACGCAAAAGCATTGCAAGTATCGGGATTTTTAGGATCCTCCAACGGAGTACTATCGGTCTCGATGCTCATAATTTGCTTGCGAAGTGCTTTATCATCCAAAAAGATATTAATAAAGTTATTTCTAGATTTACTCATCTTTTCGCCATCGGTACCGGGAACCAACATCGTTTCTTCTTGAATTTTTGCTTCTGGCAAAACGAATGTTTCTCCCATTTGATGGTTAAAGCGAGAAGCCACATCCCGCGTAATTTCTATATGCTGTAATTGGTCTTTTCCTACCGGAACAATATTGGCATCATATAACAAAATATCGGCCGCCATAAGCATCGGATACGTAAACAACCCTGCGTTTACATCTTCCAAACGGTCGGCTTTATCTTTAAACGAGTGAGCTAATGTTAATCGCTGAAACGGAAAAAAACAGCTCAAGTACCACGACAATTCGGCTGTTTGAGGCACATCACTTTGGCGGTAAAAAACTACTTTATCGGTATCCAAGCCACAAGCCAACCATGCTGCGGCCGTGCTATAGGTATTTCCTCTTAAGGTCTCTCCTTCTTTAATTTGTGTCACCGAATGCAAATCGGCAATAAAAAGAAACGATTCGTTATTTGGTTCATTTCCCATTTTGATTGCGGGAATTATTGCTCCTAATAAATTTCCTAAATGCGGTGTTCCAGTGCTTTGTACTCCTGTAAGTATTTTTGCCATTATAATATAAAATGCTATTTTTAGCAAAGTTAATCCTTTTATCCTTTTTTTAAAGCGATTGCTTACATTTGACCTATGAAAGTTTTTAAAATTATATTTTGGTGTTTGTGGCGGGTTTGGTTTTATATCCTAATGATTGTACCCATCATTTTCATGTCTCCACTATTAGTAATCTCGTTGTTAAAAGAAGAATGGTACCCTTACTTTTTTAAATTGGCTCGTTTTTGGGCACATTTTATTTTATACGGAATGGGTTTTTACTATAAAATTGAAGCCGAGCAAGAAATTGAACCCCATAAAAGCTATATGTTCATTGCCAATCATACTTCAATGACCGATGTGATGTTAATGTTGGTTACTGTAAAAAATCCGTTTGTATTTGTAGGCAAAAAAGAGTTGGTTAAAATCCCTATTTTCGGTTTTTTCTACAAAAGAGCCGCTATTATGGTCGATAGAGACAATCCGAGAAGCAGAACAGCAGTTTACGAACGCGCGCAAAGAAGAATCAAGCAAGGCATGAGCATTTGCATTTTCCCGGAAGGCAAAGTACCAGATGACGAAAGTGTGGTGTTAGATGAATTTAAAGGCGGTGCTTTTAATTTGGCAATCGATCATAAGTTACCTATTGTTCCTATGAGTTTTTATGACAACAAAGAACGGTTATCATATACCATTTTTAGCGGAAGTATGGGTGTATTACGCGTTAAAATTCATCCGTTTATTGAAACCAAAAATTTAATCCATCATGATAAAAAAGTGTTGAAAGCGCAAGCGCGAGATTTAATTCTAAACGATCTTTTGAAGGACGAAAAGTATATGAAAGCAAGTACCAAATAAAAAAGTGTCCTGGCAAGACACTTTCTCATTGTTGCATACACAACACAAAACTTAACTAATTTATTAAAATCTGTAACTAACTCCGCTGTAAAGACCAATTATATAAGGCTTAAACCCGCCTGAATCGGTATGGAAAGTAAAAAGTTGGTATTTTAATGTAGGCTCGACACTGGCTTCAAAAGATTTAAAGAATTTGTATTTGAAACCCAAACCGATATTCGTACTAAAGTGGACAACATTCAAATTATTTGCTTCACCTAAATCGGAACTAAACTTCTCGGAAACCAGTGACACTTGATTTTTGTTTAAAAACAAAGTACTCAACCCTGTCATCACTTGAATTCCGAGTTTTTTATCTACAATTTTATAGGAAACTTCAAATGGAATTTCAACATAACTGATTTTTTGATTCAAATAGCCTTCTTTTTTGTTTTGAAGCACTTCACTGCTATTAAAAGATGCATCTCTACTATCTACAATTGTGGTAAATAATGCCGATTGGTTTACAGAAACATTTCCTAATCCTCTGGCATGTGGGTCACCACCGATATTTAGAGTAGAATAGTAAGCGATATCATTTGTATTGTAGCTTAAATCCAAATTATTAACACTGGTTCTAAAGTAAAACTTGTCCGACAATCTTTTTTCCAAACCAATACCAACACTCACTGTATTATTATAAGATTTAGCGTTATCAACAAATTTTTCATCAATCGGTGAACCGTTTTTAGCAAACATAAATATAGGTGCAATTGTTGGTTTTATAAGCCAATCTGATTTTGTCTTTTCTTTTTTCTCCTCGGTATTTTGAGCCAATTTTTCCTTTTCCTTTTCTCTTAATATTTTTTCCAAAGGATTTTCCTCGATGGCTTTAATTTTCGAAGAATCGATTGCTACCACTGCCGTTGATTTGCTTGGCGTTATGGTTGTATTGTTTTTGATAACTTCATCAGAAGTATTGTTTTTTTCAATTCCAACCATTGAGTTGTTATGTTTTTTTACAAAAGGTTCCTTTTCAGTGGAAATAGAAGTCTTCTCAATGGTAGTCTTCTCCTTGTCTTGAACAACGTCTTTATCATTATTGGCTACAGAAGAATTGTTCTGAATTTTATAATCGGAAGTAGATTTTACCCCTTTTTTGTTTCCTGCTTTTTCGGAAAGATTTTCATCCGTTATGTTGTTTTTGGATGCGATCGCAGTATTGTTTTTGTTTCGTTTGGCCTTCGAAGACTTTTGATTTTTTACAAAACGTTCCTTTTCATTGGAAATAGAAATGTCGGTAGCCGAAGTTTTTTCGCTTTTTTGAAAAGCTTCATTTTCTTGAATCGCTAGAGAAGAGTTATTTTGAATTGGAGTTTCGGATTGGGTTTTGGATGCTTTTTGCTTTTTGTTTTTTTCATTAGAAACAAAAACCTCATTCGAATTATTGAAATATTTAAACGATGGCTGGATGTTTTTATTAGAATTGAATGGTGTTGTTTTCTCTTTTTTAGTATTCTGTGAAGAAGATTGAGCCGAAGAAGTAACAATTAGATTGGATGTATTTTCGTAATTGCCTTTATTATTTCCTTTTACCACTTCATTGTTTGTTGAAGCCACAGCGGAAGATTCCTGCGTCGTCGATACTTGCTCTACATCGCTTTTCGTGGAAGTTATTGCTGTGTTTTCGCTGCTAGATGCTTTAGAATTGTTATTTGTTTCTTGAACGACAACGGTTTCGTTTTTATTCCCTTCCAAATTCAAAGTCCAAGGAGTAAAGAAAGAAGACTCATTATTCAATCCCCAAAAGCCTAACACTAAAGCAGCGGCAATTCCGGCTGCTTTAGCATTAAACCAAAAAGGAAAAACTCGTTTTTTGTTTTCTTTTTGCTCCAATCTTGCGGCAATGTTATCCCAAGCTTCAGGAGCGGGATTCACCTCAAAATCTTTAAATTTTTCTTGAAATAATCGTTCTATATTTTTTTTATCAGTCATTTTACTGAAGGTATATTGTTTTGATTTAAACCATCTATTTTATCTTTTAAAATCATTTTAGCACGGGCTAAATTTGATTTACTTGTTCCAGTTGAAATGCCCAGCATTTCTGCTATTTCTTTATGCGAATAATCATCTAAAACGTACAAATTAAAAACCAACCTATACCGGTCGGGTAATTCTTGGACTAGTTTTAATAAAAATTCTAAACTTAAATTATCATCTTCAATTTCTATATTGGCATCGTCAACAACATCATTAACCAATTCTAAAAATACCGTTTTCCGATATTGCTGTAAAACATAATTAATCATTAAACGCTTGGCCCAACCGTCAAAAGAACCCTTTTGACTGTATTGTTCTATTTTATCAAAAATAAGTAAAAATCCTTCTTGGAGATTATCTTGAGCTTCTGCATAGTTTTTGGAATACTTCAAACACACAGCAAACAACTTACCTGCATAAAGCTGATATAATTGGGCTTGCGATTTGGTATCTTTTTCTATACATCCTTTTATGATTAAAGGTAAACTCAAGTCTTACTAAATTAAATTAGGGAATAACGGGTATTTCAATTTCTTCAAATATATCTGATCCATTCGTGTTTTTACCTTTCCAAAGTTTGAAAACGTAAACATCTTCAAGAGTTGGTTTGAATCGTAATATTTTAACCATCGGATTCACTGGCGAAGCACCACAATCACTTTGTTCCACGACGCTAGTTTGCACTGCAATAATTCGTTCATTTCTGTCTTTTTCATAATAGAAGCCATCGTAAATATAACAATTCGTTGGTCTATTGAACTGAATAGGCAACTCATATATGCTGTCTCTTTTAAATTCTGCGGGCAATGTTGCTGTTTCCACAGGCAATAATTCCAAATGAAATCTAGGGTTGTCATCACCTCCCAAGTCACAATTGGAGAATGAAAACGCTACTATCAAAAGCATTAGGTATTTTTTCATAAAAACAAGAGTTATTTGTTCTTTCTAATTAGATGCAAATTAGAATAAAAGGTTGCGTGACAAACAAAAAAATGCCCAAAATTTGGGCATTTTTTTTAGTTATTATTTTCTTTAATTAATTCCTTAATTTTTAGTTCTAGTTCATCAGCCAATTCCGGATTGTCTTTAATTAACGCTTTTACCGCATCACGACCTTGTCCTAATTTGGTGTCGCCATAACTAAACCAAGAACCCGCTTTTTTAATGATTTCGAATTCTACCGCTAAGTCAAGAATTTCACCTGTTTTAGAAACTCCTTCTCCATACATGATGTCGAATTCGGCAGTTCTAAATGGAGGTGCTACTTTGTTTTTTACCACTTTTACTTTGGTTCTATTTCCTAAAACGGCATCACCATCTTTAATTTGTGCCGCACGACGGATATCCAAACGAACCGAAGCATAAAATTTTAAGGCATTACCTCCAGTAGTCGTTTCAGGGTTACCGAACATTACTCCAATTTTTTCACGCAATTGGTTAATGAAGAAAACCGTACAATTCGTTTTGCTAATAGTTGCCGTTAATTTTCGAAGTGCTTGCGACATCAAACGAGCGTGCAATCCCATTTTAGAATCCCCCATCTCTCCTTCAATTTCACTTTTTGGAGTTAAGGCCGCTACCGAGTCAATTACCACAATATCAATAGCGCCAGAACGGATTAGATTTTCAGCAATTTCTAAAGCTTGTTCCCCATTATCAGGTTGCGAAATGATTAAATTATCAATATCTACTCCTAATTTTTGAGCATAGAAACGATCAAAAGCATGCTCCGCATCAATAAATGCTGCAATACCTCCCGCTTTTTGAGCTTCGGCAATAGCATGTAATGTTAAGGTTGTTTTTCCCGAAGATTCTGGTCCGAAGATTTCAATGACTCTTCCACGAGGATATCCATTTACTCCTAAAGCTAAATCTAAACCTAAAGAACCTGAAGGAATGGCTTCCACTTCTTCTACGGCTTTATCGCCCATTTTCATAACGGTTCCTTTTCCGTAGGCTTTGTCTAATTTATCTAAAGTAAGTTGTAATGCTTTTAATTTGGCTTCTTTTTCTGTGCTCATCGTATCGCGTATAAAATTATATTCAGTAAAAATAAATGTTTTTTATCGATTTCATGAAACAAGTTTTCAACAAAAATAAAATCCCTCGATCTATAGTAGATTGAGGGATTTATATTCGATTTTTTTTGTATTTAGAAAATAATCTTCTTCATTAGTGTTTGACCATTTTCCAACTGAATTTTAATCAAAAGTGTTTGGTTATTTCTTCGGATAGATGTTTCGGTAATACTGTTGGCATGTACCGCATTCTTAACCGCAACAGATTGCCCTAAAACATTATACACTTCATAATTCGCTACTTTGATAGCATTCGATTCGATTTGAATTTGGTTATCTGTGGTAGTTACTGTTACCTCATTTGATTTCAGTTCTGAAATCGTTTCTTGTACTTCCTCTTTATCTTTAAAGCGAAGCACAAAACGATCGTTACTAATTCCTTTTACAGACACAAACTGATAAGGAGATTGTGTTAAATCATGAATACTTCCATTTAACTTATCTTCCACATAAATTTTTTGCTTTTTGTTGGCAAAAATTCCGTCTACTTGATTAATCGCAATTGTATACACTCCATCCGTTGGTAATTGAACACCTAGAGGCACACTGTCATTTTTGTCAAATGGTAATTTTCTGGCTTGAATATCAAAAATCACATCGTTGATTAAAGAATAAAAGTTAAAGCCTTTTTTATACCCTGTTTTGGCATCAAAATAAAAATCATCTCCATTTGTTGCATTTTTTACATAAGCAATAACTTGTGTAACTGCAGCTTTATCAGGATTTACAAGATCCAGCCAAATACGATTTTTTTCTGTTTTAATATCATTTTCGTTAAGCTGATTCGGACCTCTAAAAAACTGACTATTATTATGAGCCGTGCTTCTATGTTCGTTTCTGAATTCAAGGTTCGCAATAGCACCTAAACTTTCCTTCATTTTTACAAAAAAGGCTTGTCCTGAGGCTATTTTACCACCAAATGCTGCCGGTGGAATAGAAGCGGTTCCGTTATGTTTCACATAGTCGGTTCCAACATAATTATACACAAAGGTTTGATAATACGGACTACTTGCTGGAGCAATAGCCGTTAAATGTCTCCATAAAGAAACCGAACCATCTTCAAGAACACCATTATTCGTAGCAATAAAGGCTTGTACATCTATTGCGGAAGGATAAGGGTTTCCAACTAAATTATTGTTATCATCAAACTGCGTTATGGTAGCATTGGTTCCAACAAATGGCGCCGTTATAGTTCCTTTATTGATTGTCCTATTAATTATCGCAGTATTAAATAAACTCCCTGTAAAGGTTACTGTTTGTGTTGTACTAGCGTCCGGCACTCTAAAAATATAACCTTTCCCTAATTGCATTGTGGTATCCGCAGTAGAAATCCAGTTTCCTTGTCCAAATCCTACTGGGTTTACAATATCAGCATCCCACTCGTAAAAACGACTGTTTGGAATGGTTGAAAAAGGCGCCGATGCAACTGGAGAGGACCAGTACACATAATCGTATAATTTTAAAGGAACTACATTACCAGCCACTCTAATCATCGATTGAGTACCTATTCCTGTATAGGTTCCTGAATTGCTAATTTGCACTAACGATCCATCATCTTGTATGGTAAATGTACCGTTATTAATGACGTTATTTTGCACTTCAACATAATCATTTGCGGCAACTGTCAATGTAAAGGTTGGATTAATTGTTAAATTACAACAGCTAATATCTCCTGAAGAGTTTGTATTGTAATTTCCATTGATAATGGCTGCTTTAGTTAAATCAGGAGTTCCGTTAGACCATGCAGATCCATTCCAAGTGGTAATATCCAATTTTAATTGTGCCGCATCTGAGGCAACAGAACAAGTACCATCTTGTGTTACTAAGCTATAAAATTGATAACCATTTAAAGTTCCCACCGCACCGGTAAGATTTAAAACCGTAGATGCCATTCCAGTTGCTGTTACCCCTGCAAATGATCCTCCGGCTACCGCTGTCCATCCTGCAGAAATTCCATTGTTGTAATACCATTGGTAGGTTAACGACCCTCCTCCTGAAGCAGTAGCTGCTACGGTAAAACTTGCAGAACTACCACAACCACCAACATCTGATGGACTGGTATTCACTGTTGGTAAGCTACTAGTTAAAGTAAAAGGAACTATATCTAAATTAGCACAACTTTCATTCAAATTGGTTGTCCAATCTGCTGGATTAAACACAGGAGACGGTCCAGCAGCAGCAAGATTTCTAGTGATAGAATATCCCTTTTCGTTTGGACAATGAACAATATCTACTGTAATATCATTTTTAGTTAATCTGATTTCATCATTCTCATTAATTCCGTTGGCTTTACTAACAAATTCAAATCCTAGCGCTCCACAAGCAGAATCAGAACCTAAATCGGCCAAATAAATTCCTCCTGCAGGAATAATTCCAGAAATATCAACAGTTCTTAAACCATTAGTTGTACCAATATCTCCGTAACGAACAAGTTTATAATTGGCTCCTGCGGCATTCAAATCAATTGGACTTCCAGTAGGATTGTACAATTCCATATACCAGGAATTTAAGGCTAAAGAATCGTATACTTCTGAAATAATTAAATCGGTTAAGTTATTCCCTGAGGTACACGTACCACTTTGTTTAATTTGCGTAAAGTTAGAAGTAGTTACATTGCAACCTCCTTGAGTAACTGTTATTACACCAGTAGTTTCACCCGCTGGCACAGTTGCTATAATTGTAGTCGCATTTACAAATACTACTGTAGCGGTAATTCCATTAAATTGAACCGTTGTTCCTGCTGTAAATCCTGTACCTGTTATCGTTACATCAGTAGCCGTTGGACCAGAAGTTGGTGCAAAACTCACGACAGAATGCGTTGGGGTACAAGGTGATGTTATCGTAATGGTATAATCTTCCACTTCTCCATCAAAACCAGACAAACAAGGCGAAGAATCTCCGTCGTAAGTAGCAATTACTCTCATTCGGGTAACTCCTAAAGTTGCTGTCATTGGAATCGTAATACTTAATGGTGAATTTGAAGTCAAACCACTTGCTACGTTTGTTGCAGAACCCAAATCAAAAGCTTCTCCAGCATCATTAAAATCTAAATCGTGATTAAAATCGATCCAAGCAAACGCTAAAACTGTAAAATTTCCATCGGTATTGATTCGTGTAGACAACGGGTACGTTGTCCCTCTTTGTAAATTTGTTGAAATAGCCGTGTAATCATTATAACCAGCTGGTTTAGCCGTAGTATTGTTGATGGTATTTATGGTAACATTCGTGATAGAAGTATTAAATGCCATATTTCCAGTTGACGTACAGTATGCTGGTGTAGGAGTACAACTCACACTCACGCCATTCGACCAAATTAATCCGTTTCTTGTAAATATTTTATAATAATAAGTAGTTCCTGCGGTTAAACCGGTAACGGTAACCGTTGTTCCCACTCCTTTGTACACACAGAAACCACCATCAAATGCTGTTCCTGAACCAAAAACAGTATTCGCGGTATAAGCACCACCATTTCCAGTTGGAGTAGCTGCTGTAAACGGACTACTACTTACAAAAACAAATATTCCAGTAGCAGCATCGCTACATCCTGTCGGTGCTGTCCAAGAAACGGTTGAAGCATCGCCAATACAACTTGAAGTTGCAGCTCCGGTTACATTCACTGGTGTCGCTCCAACAATTGTTTGAGTACCTCCTGCAAAAGCTGTTCCTGATTTGTTACCTGCTGCAAAAGTTACATCGGCAGTAGTGATAGCACTTACTGTAATAGTATTCCCCACAGTAGACACACATGGAAGATCGGTAGTGATAAAGAAATAACCTGTCGTTCCTATATTAATAGCTTGCGTTAGCGTTGTAAACGTGTGTGCGCCTGGACCTAAAGTGGTAGTTATAGTTCTAATTGAAGTATCTGTTCCTGAATTAAAAGTAGCATCTGTTGAATACCATAATTGAAAATTAGTAACATTACCTGCTACATATCCTGCTTGGGTTGTAAACGCCACACTATTTAATTGTGCGTTAGCATTGGTAACTGCTAAATTAAAAGCATAGATTACTTGATTGTTCACATTCTGCGTAATATTTCCTGCTGGTACTGCTGGGTTAATTGAACTTAAAACAATATTGGCTATAGGTGCACAAGTTGATGAGTGAGCACCAAGAAATGAGAAAGTATCTATAGGAGAACTTGTCCATTCCGTCGACGGATTAAAGACATTTGAACCATCGTTATCTCCAATCTGAATGGTAGAATTTCTTACCAAAGTTTGATCTAAAGTTGAAACTCCTCCAGATAACCATTGAGTTCCAGGATCGAAACCTATTTGTCCAACTACATCAATCACAACAGTTGATTTTCTCAAAGCGACTGCATCATCCCCATTAAATGTTAAAGTTCCAGATGTTTGTTGTGCAAGTCCAAGAAGTGTTGCGCCTGCTGATGAATTAGCTAGTAGGAAAGTTCCATATGCCGGAACCGAACCAGTTAAAGCAATCGGAGTAGCCGTTACAGAACCATTAGCATATAGCGAAATATCATAATTACCTGTCAATGTAATTGGTGAAGCGGTTGGATTATAAATTTCGATTGCTTTATTATTACTACTCCCTTCAATATATTCTGAAATAAATAAATCTCCACAACTACTGATTGGTGCAATAGCTCTACTTATAACATCAAAATTATAAGTCGCTTCATCAGTATCATTATTTGTGACTAAAACCGTATCGGTAAAGTTTCCTGCTGCTGCACTATTAAAAGTTACAGTAAAAGTCGTCGAACCTGCCGGTGCAATAGTTGCTGGCAAAGTGATGCCTCCTACTGTGAATACAGTTCCGGAATTCATCGTTAGCGCCGTCACTGACAAATTACCCGTACCTGTATTTTGTATGGTATAGGTTTTTACAATATTTGAAGAGGTAAAAGTTCCTCCAAAATCTGTATCATCAGTTGTAACCGGTGTTGTATCTCCATCAGCAATATTTACTGCATTTCCTTGAATATTTATTTCAGGAGTTAATCCAGTTGTTGTACAATTTGTCGAAGGAATTGTTACATTAACATTATAGTTCAGTGTAACCGCAACACTTAGGTATGAATTGTATGGTATTAGTGAAAAATAATACGTAGTTCCTGCTGTTAAACCGGTAACATTATAAGTTGTGGCTGCACTACTGATATAAGTCACAACAGTTGTATTTGCATCAAGTGAAGATCCTGCTGTATGAAAAATTCCGTCAGTTGGCATTCCGGTAGGAACTCCTGTGGTTGATTGTAATAAAATATACCCTGCAGCATTGGTGATAGTACTGGCAGCCGAAAAACTCAAATTAATTTGTGAACTTGAAGCTGTTGTACACGTAAAAGTCGCCGCATGACCCGTTGGTTCAAGTGCTCGGGTATAACCAGTCCCTACCGCTCCAGGAACATTATAACAATTTCCTGTGGTATTGTATTCGTAGGCTCTTACAGAATATTGCGCTCCAGGCGCCAAGCCTGTAATTGTTCCTGATGTAGTACCGGCTCCTCTAAAAATAACTCTATTGTTTGTATTGATTTGTCCCGCAGCACCCCACGCTAAATTAGGTGAATAGGGAGTCCCATTGGTTGGAGCAGCAACAGCCGCATCGGAAACCACAATCATAGTTCCATTTCCATTTCCAGCGGTCCAATTCACGTTAAAACCATCTAATGTTTCACCGTTGGTGGTTACTGCCGAAGCTTGTGTTCCTGGAGGAGTACATCCTGCAGGTGTCCACTGCGCATACAAGGTAATATCTGCTGCAAAACTATAATTAGCTCCATCTGCATAAACCACTGGACCACCAGGCGCTGTACCCCAACCGGCAAAAGTAAAGCCAGCATTTGTATAGGTATTGGTAGTAAGTGCTGTAGTAGTACTTGCTGTTTGATTAGCCATTGTCCCAGTACCTCCATTAGCGTTAAAAGTTACTGTATATATTGGCGTTGGAGGCAAAGTATTTGAATATTCCAAATCATCAATATAAAAAACAGCACTGTTGGTAGTGCTAGATTCTGCAAAAAATCCAAATCCAGACATATTAACACCAGATGCTAAAGTTCCAGCTCTTGCCCACCCGCCCGCAGGTGATATTTTAGTTCCTCCAACCCATAAATCCCATTGTTGTGAATTTAAAGTATAAGTAGTTCCTCCTGTATAATATGTTGTTGAAGCTGCTCCATTATTGGCATAAATTTCAATTGCTTGATCTGTGTCTTTAGCCAACCCTGTACCAGCTACGGCGTTATTTACACCTGCAGTCCTTCTGGTTATAGTACTTATAGCCCCCGCTGCATAAGCAACTGTAAAAGAGGTTATTGAATTATTATAATGACTAGTATAGCCCTGATTATCATTAGCCAAAGTATTTATACCTAAAGAAATGTTTAGATTCCCTGTACTTGCAGATGTAGTTCTAATTTTTGCTTTCAAATACGCAACCGTTGAAGGTGTTGTCCAATCGTAAACACCAAATTTGTTTGTCGCAGTTGATGTTGAACTTTGCATTTGCAATTCTGAACCGGTCCCCAATGAAGTTCCTGGATTCGCAAGTGTAAATACCCCTCCAGCTGCTCCAGTTCTTACTCTGTAAGTTCCTCCACCTGCAGGAGTTGAAGTTAGAAAAGTAGTACTAATTGTATTTGTAGGATGAGTTCCTGTCCCTGTTCCAAAGTCATAAGTCCATACTTGCCCCAGTCCGGCAACACTAAACAACAACGAAAAAATAAGTAATTTAATTTTCATATAAAACTATTAATTTTATTTCCCTGTGAATTTCAATGATTTAAAGCTGAAAAAAAGGGATTCAAATTTAGTGCAAAATTATTTTAAAAAGAGCATAAAGCTGTAATTTATTGTTATTTAATCGTTAATTTTTGCTTTTAACCGACATTATTCGTGCTTACTCCTTGTTTTTAATGAGTTTTTGACACTTCTGATTTAAATGAAAAATATGCTAATTTTGTAAGAAAAATTTGTGTCACATTCCATCTCCATACCAGAAATCACAAAAAAGCTAGAATATTATTGTAGTTATCAGGAACGTTGTCATAATGAAGTGATTGACAAACTCAAAACCTTCTATTTAACTTCCGAAGAAAGAGACACTATAATTGTTCATTTGATTCAAGAAAATTTTTTGAACGAAGAGCGTTTTGCCTGTAGTTTTGCCCGAGGGAAACACAATATTAAAAAATGGGGAAAGGTTCGCATTGTAAACGAATTGAAGTTTCGAAATATTTCCAAATACAACATTGACAAGGCTTTAAAAGAAATTACTCCCGAAGGCTATCTTAACACTTTTTACGAATTAGCCGAAAAACAATGGGAATTCATCAAAGAAACCAATCCTCAAAAAAAGAAAAAGAAATTTTGCGACTATTTGCTTCGTAAGGGTTGGGAAAGTCATCTGGTTTTCGAAAAGCTGAATGAAATCACCAATGACAATGAATAATTGAGATTACTTGGTTAACAAAATAGAAACGGCATTTCCTCCAAAACCAACCGCATTTACCAATACTTTTTTAATTTTTTTTCTTGCAATCTGTGGCTTTGCAAAGGGTACTCCGATAAATTGTTGGTGTTGTAGCATTAATACCGCCAACTCTACACTCAAAATTCCAGACGAACCAAAAGTATGTCCGATTTTCCATTTATTGGTGGTCAGCATCGGAAGTGCTTTTCCAAATACTTTTTGAATGGCTTTGTATTCGGATAAATCGCCTTTAATGGTTCCTGGCGCATGCATCACAATAGCATCCACTTCAGAAGCATCTATGCCTTTTAATGCCATTGCCATCGATTTTTGAAAACAATCGGCTTCCGTTGAAATGGAAATACTGTGTTCTAAAATATCGGTGGCGTAGCCCATTCCTGAAATATAGGCCAAAGCATTTGCTTTTTCGCCGACTTCCAAACAAGCCATGGCTGCTCCTTCGCCTAAAACCATCGAGTTTTTGGTTTTTTCCAAATCAAACGATCGGCAAGGAAATTCCGAATCCAAATTCGAATATATTTTTAAAGCTTGCATTTGCGCAATGGTAAACGGCGTTAAGGGTGCTTCACTTCCACCCACCAAAAACTTATCCATCATTCCCGACTGCAACCACGCGATACCATTTAACATGGCGTGCAAAGCTGTAGAACACGTAATGGAATGCGAAACTTCCGGACCCGTTGCTTTTAAATCGTGCGCAATCCAAGAAGAAATATTCCCTAATGTAGTCGTGGGCGATGCTAAGGTTGCCGTTTTTCCGGTTTCTACAAATTCTTGATGGTGTTTTTCGAATAGTTCGGTGGCCCCACGAGAGGAACCAATATTGATTCCGAAAATATCGTTGGATGTCCAACCCGCATTTTTTATCGCTTGACGGGAAGCCAAAATACCGTACAAAACAGAATTGTCTAGCGATTTGTATTTGATTTCAGAAGTTTTTAATTGTGCTATCAGTGCTAACAACGCTTCCGGAATGGCCGCCACAGAAACGGTTTGATTGCCAATTTGCTTTTTTGCAATCAACGAAGTCTCCTTCAAGTACTCTTCCCAAATCGATTCGGGTTGATTTCCTAAAGAAGAAAAAGAAGATAAGGCGGTTATAGCAATCGGTTTCAAAATACTGTTTTTATGTAACGGCAAAGGT
The DNA here is from genome assembly GCF_004122165.1 of Flavobacterium amnicola. GTDB lineage: Bacteria > Bacteroidota > Bacteroidia > Flavobacteriales > Flavobacteriaceae > Flavobacterium > Flavobacterium amnicola. The sequence goes on along the minus strand of NZ_SBKO01000001.1, from coordinate 885,454 downwards.
CGCAAAGTTTTTCGCAAAGTACACCAAGCAATGTAAATCTTATTGCAATTTTAATACACTTCTTCTAATGCTTTCTCAATGGCTTGATAGACTTTTTCCAATTGGTCATCCGAAATGATATACGGCGGTAAGATGTACACGATGTTTCCTACTGGGCGTAAAATAATTCCGTTTGCAATGAAAAAAGTATAGAGTTTGTTTCGAAAGTTTCCATAATAGGATTCAGCACTATCGGTTTTAAATTCCATGGCAAAAATCACTCCGAGCACTCGCGTCGTTTTCACTCTTGGATGTTGTTCTATTTTCTGTTGAAATGCCAAATGACGTTTATTCACTCGTTGGATATTCTGATGCATGGCTTCCGATTCCAACAATTGCATACTGGCCAAAGCAGCTGCACATCCTGTAGGATTTGCCGTAAAAGTATGTCCGTGAAACAATGCTTTATTAACATCGTCATCGTAAAAACCTTCAAAGATTTGTTGGGTAAACGTCGTAATCGCCATCGGAATCGTCCCTCCAGTTAAGGCTTTCGACAAACACATCATATCGGGTTGGCTCTTTAGATAATCACAGGCGAAATTTTTTCCGGTTTTTCCAAAACCTGTCATCACTTCATCGGCAATCGTAAACACTCCATGCTTTTGACAAAGCGAAATCAATTTATCCAATTCCGAAGCTTCATACATGACCATACCTGCCGCACCTTGCACAAGGGGTTCGAAGATAAATCCTGCAAAATCATTGGTTGCCACCAGTTTTTCCAACGCTTCTAAACTCGTCTTTTCATTTCCTTTGGTGGGAACGGGAATCCGAACCACATCAATCATCGAGCCTTGAAACGCTTCTGTAAAAAAAGAAATACCGCTTGTTGCCATAGCAGCAAACGTATCGCCGTGAAACGCATTTTCGAAAGCAATTATTTTAGTTCGCTTTTGTCCTTTATTGTAAAAATACTGCAGGGCTACCTTTATAGCGATTTCCACAGCCGTCGAACCATTGTCGGAAAAAAACAGTTTCTTTTGATTGTTGGGTAAAATTTCCATTAACTTTTCAGCGACTTGAACCGCAGGTTCGTGAGTGAAACCACCGAAAAGCACATGTTCCAAAGTCGTCAATTGTTTGTAAATCGCATCGGCAATAAACCTATTGGAATGCCCGAAAGGATTCACCCACCACGAGGCAATCGCATCGATGTATTGGTTGTTATTTTCATCCCACAACAACGCGCCCTCACCTTTTGTAATGGCAATGTGCGATTGTGCCGTTTTGTGCTGCGTATAAGGGTGCCAATTGTATTGGCTATCTCTTTCTGATAAATTCATTTTCGTTTGATTTATGCTAAACTTAAAATAGTTTCACGGAATAAATCGGCGTAATATTTTACTACATTTTGGTCAAAATACGGCTCTTGATCGATTCGACCGATACATTTTAACCCTGTTTTATTCAAAATTATGGATTCGGTCGCCTGGTTTTCATCTCCGGAGAATACAATTCCAGCCAGTTTAATGTTTCTATTTTGCAACGCTTCAATGGTCAGCAACGTATGATTGATACTACCCAAGTAATGTCTGGAAACCACAATCACTTTATAGTCTTTCTGAATCAAATCGATTACACAATCTTTTTCATTCAGTGGAACAAAAATACCTCCTGCCCCTTCGATTACTAAATGATTTTTGGTTGTGGGGGCGACAATTTTGTTCAAATCGATCGTTATGCCGTCCAATTGTGCCGCAAAATGTGGACTCGCTGGTGTATGGAGCTGGTAACTATTCTCATGGATAACCGTTGTCGTGTTTGAAATATACTTTTTGATTTTATGGCTGTCTGAATTGTCTAAATCGCCTGCTTGTACCGGTTTCCAATAATCGGCCTCTAAAGCTTCGGTAATGATGGCAGAAGCAATAGTTTTACCGACATCGGTTGATATACCTGTGATGAATAGTTTCATGTGATTTGTTTAACCGCAAAGTTCGCAAAGATTGAGCAAAGTTCACAAAGATTAAAAAATTAATTTCGAAAGTGTTTCCAATACTAAGGAGATTTCTGCTTTCGAATTGTATGCATGCAAACAAAAACGCAATCGTTCTTGTCCTTCCGGAACAGTTGGCGACAAAATAGGTTTGACATCAAAGCCTTTTTCTTGGAATTGTAATGCTATGGTCTTTACTTTTTCGTTACCCGGAATAATGGCGCATTGAATGGCCGATTTACTATAGACAAACATGTTTTTTAAGCCGAGTAGCATCTTTTGTTGATTGAAATGTACACTATTTTCTTTCAATTTGAGAATGGCATCGGAATCCAATTCCAATTGCTGATAGGCGATCAAAATAGTCGCCACGGCATGCGGCGAAAGTCCAGTAGTATAAATAAAACTTCGGGCGAAATTGACCAAATACTGTTGTAATTCTGAACTACCTAAAATAGCTGCTCCATGACATCCTAATCCTTTTCCGAAAGTCATAATTCGGGCGAAAACACGATTCTGAAATCCTAAGCTTTGTAGCAATCCTTCTCCTTTTTCGCCAAAAACACCCAATGCGTGCGCTTCATCGACCACCAAATAACAGTTGTACTTTTCACACAACTGCACCATTTCTTCTAGATGGGGTGAATCACCATCCATCGAGTACACCGATTCGATAGCTACATAGATTACCGTTGATTCGTTTTGACTGCGTTTTATAAGTCTTTCTAAATCCTCTACATCGTTATGTTGGAATTTATAGGATTTGGCATTAGAGAGTTGAATTCCATCGCGAATGGAGGCGTGACATAATTCGTCGTACAAAATTACATCATTGCGCTGCGGCACAGCGCTAAAAAAACCCACATTGGCATCATAACCCGAATTGAAGATTAAAGCGGATTCACATTCATGAAATTGCGCTATAACATCTTCCGTTTTTTGATACAGACTATGATTCCCAGAAATTAAGCGTGACCCGGTGGCTCCGTTTATTTTGAAGTGATTATCGACCAAGAATTGATGCGTTTGATCAAAGATTACTTCTGATTTTGAAAAACCCAAATAATCATTGGAAGAAAAATCGATTCGATTAGCAACCACTGGCAAACTGCGTAAAGCATTGTTTTGCTTTCGCTGTTCTAATTTATGGGATAACGATTTTGGAAACCTCATACAACAAAGGTAAAGTATTACAAACGTAGAATATTACATTATAAAAAAACAACTCCAATTTTCTTGACGTTTTTGAGTTCGTCAACCTCTATAAACAAACAACCTTTGGTGTCTTTTATTTTGAAATTAAAGTCGGCCGCATAGATTTTTTTGATTTGTTCGTGTTTGGCAACCACCTGATCAAAAGTAGAGCCAATAGTTAATCCGTTCAATTTCCATTTTTTATTGGTGATGGTAATGTTTTTGATTACGCCGCTTTGCATTTCAATGACCAAACCATCGTAATTGAGGGTAAATATCGGAGCTTCGTCTTTTTCATAGACTTGCTTATCAATCGTTGTTGCTTTGCCAATAATGGCTTGTATTTTATCGGGATCGGATTTTGTACAAGTGTTGATGCTTTTATTAGTTTTGGCATTTTGCAAAGGCAGGGTACAAGCAACTTGTTGTGCGGAGATAGTGGTTGCACCAAACAGCATAAGTGCCAAAAGAAGGTAGGTTATTTTTGATTTCATATTTCTACATATTATCAATCTAAAGTATAAAAAAAGCCAAACATTTCTGCTTGGCTTTCTACTTTTATTTTGAATCGTCTTAGTCGGCTAAAACAATTACTTTATTATCGTTCATTTCGATAGTTCCAGAATTAATTGGCAACCAAAATGTTTGTTCGTTTACTTTATTGAATTTTGCTTTAAATTCTTTGGCAATTTTCAAATCAGAACCTACAATTTTTACGTTTCCTTCTTTTAATAATGACACGATTGGCGCGTGATTATTTAACATTTGGAACTCACCATTTACTCCAGGAACGGCTACCGAAATAACTTCTCCTTTAAATAAAGTGGCTTCTGGTGATACTATTTCTAAAATCATATTTTAATTGATTAAGCTTCTGCTAACATTTTTTGTCCAGCTTCGATAGCATCTTCGATAGTACCTTTAAGGTTAAACGCTGCTTCTGGAAGGTGATCTAATTCACCATCGATAATCATGTTAAATCCTTTGATAGTATCTTTAATATCAACCAATACCCCAGGGATACCTGTAAATTGCTCTGCAACGTGGAAAGGTTGTGACAAGAAACGTTGTACACGACGTGCTCTTGATACGGCTAATTTATCTTCTTCTGATAATTCTTCCATACCTAAGATCGCGATGATATCTTGTAATTGCTTGTATTTTTGTAGAATTTCTTTTACTCTTTGTGCACAGTCGTAGTGCTCATCCCCTAAAATTTGAGGAGTTAAGATACGAGAAGTAGAATCTAACGGGTCAACCGCTGGATAAATACCTAACTCAGCAATCTTACGAGACAATACGGTTGTAGCATCTAAGTGCGCAAACGTAGTTGCTGGCGCTGGATCCGTTAAGTCATCCGCAGGAACGTAAACCGCTTGTACCGATGTAATAGATCCTTTATTTGTAGAAGTAATACGCTCTTGCATTGCACCCATCTCAGTAGCCAATGTTGGTTGGTAACCTACCGCTGATGGCATACGTCCTAAAAGTGCAGATACTTCAGAACCCGCTTGTGTAAAACGGAAGATATTATCTACAAAGAAAAGTACGTCTTTCCCTTGGTCTGAACCCGCTCCATCACGGAAATATTCTGCAATAGATAATCCTGATAATGCTACACGAGCACGAGCTCCAGGTGGCTCATTCATTTGTCCGAAAACGAAAGTCGCTTTTGAATCTCTCATTCCTGGTTTATCAACTTTAGATAAATCCCATCCTCCATTTTCCATAGAGTGCATGAAATCGTCACCATATTTGATAATTCCTGACTCTAACATCTCACGAAGTAAGTCATTCCCTTCACGTGTTCTTTCACCTACTCCTGCGAATACTGAAAGTCCACCGTGACCTTTTGCAATATTGTTAATTAACTCCTGAATCAATACCGTTTTACCTACACCGGCACCACCGAATAATCCAATTTTACCTCCTTTTGCATAAGGCTCAATTAAGTCGATTACTTTAATACCTGTAAATAAAACTTCTGATGAAGTTGATAAATCTTCGAATCTAGGTGCTTGTCTGTGGATTGGCAATCCGTTAGTCCCTTCTTTTGGTAAATCTCCTAAACCATCGATAGCATCTCCTACTACGTTGAATAAACGACCGTAAATGTCAGCACCAATTGGCATTTGGATTGGAGCACCTGTAGCCGTCACATCTGTCCCTCTAGACAAACCGTCTGTAGAGTCCATAGAGATCGTACGAACCGTATTTTCTCCAATATGAGATTGAACTTCAAGTACTAAAATAGTACCATCTTTTTTAGTGATTTCTAATGAATCGTAAATTTTTGGTAATTCAGCATCGGCAGTATTAAACACAACGTCAACTACTGGACCAATGATTTGAGCAACTTTTCCTATTACTTTAGACATGCTTATGTATTTATTAAATAGCTATTTAGTTATCAAAAACAAAGTGTTTTTTCAAAGCGCAAAGATAAATGTATAATTGTGAATTGCAATATAAAATTTTGGTTTTTTTAATGAATATGAATAAAAACAAAAAACCACCACTTAATGTGATGGTTTTAAAGTTATTATATTTTCAACTTACTATAGAGAAGTTGGATATTGTGTTGGGTATAAGCCCAAATCAATTGGTCTAAAAGTAGCACCATATTTAACATTAATTGCTTCTAAAAAGCTATTTGCAATTAAAGCATAACCTCTAGCACCTGGATGAACACCATCTAAAGAGAAAGCTCCTCCTGTTAAAAACGAAGCCGACATGTGATAGTTACCAAAACGATATCCACCGTTCACTAATTTTGCCATAATCGCTTTAGCATCAACAAAAGCCAAATTATGATCTTTAGCTGCATTAGCAATAGTTACATTATAAGCATCTGTAGCCACTTTGATAGCATCCAATTCCGAAGGAACTAACAAATGCTTGTCTTGTAATGGATATGTTACACCAAATTTATTCAATGGTGCTGGTGGAGGGAAACCTAAACCAGAGTTTGAAGCAGTTGGTGCAGTACCGATTACAGATTGTGTTGGCAACAAAATCAAATCTTTATCTGTTGCTTGTCTAGCTTGACCAAATACCATTCCGTAAAAGGCAGCATTTGCAGGCCCCAAAGAAGGCGTAAACAATGTTGTTAATTGTGATGAAAGATTTACTAAACTTTCGTCTTTAATTAACAATTTATTTTTCCCACCTGAAACAAACAAAGCAATTCTACTTGCTGAATTAGCATCAGCAGAAGTACATAAAGGATGCGATAAAGCCCCTTTTAATGGTCCATATAATTGTGCATTTAAAGCAGTAATTGTTGCTTCACCTACTGCAGCGTCTCCAGCTCCTAAAGCTTTTGGCGTTAAAGGATTGTAAGGAACTGTCGTAAAGTGAGGTAAATTATTTACATAAGGTAAATTAGCTACAACACCTTTTTTACCACCCGCTGACAGTTGTGTTGCCAAATCGTTATATGCAGCTTCAAAATTTGCCGTTGGAGTAATTGGGTTTGAACCATCACCACCAGACAACGCATATCCTAAAACATCATTACCTCCAATCCATAAAGAAAAGAAAGTTGGGTTTTGAGAAAGCGCATCAGCTAAAACTGTAGTACTTGGTGCCGAAGCAAAACGTCTAAAGTAAGGGTTTCCTGCAGAACTACCGTAACCAGCAGCTAACAAATGAAAACTTTTAGCACCTGGGATTCCAAAATTATTAAAAGGACCCGCTAGTACCGTAGTCGCTTCTGTAGTTTGAGTTCCTGGAGGAGAAACCAAACCGATATTTGGAGTAGAGGCATCGAAAAAACCTTTTAGTACTAAACGCGGTGCAAACTGAGAAGGATCTCCAGGGAAAGGAGCACCTCCAAATAATAACCCACCTGTGTTATCATTCATATAAGGAACTTTAAATGATCCGCCTCCAACTTGAGCAAATTGCTTCGCTAATAAACTTGGATAGGAATTATCTTGTCCTTTAGCAAACAATGCACCATCACTAAATCCTGCTGCAAATGAATCCCCTAAAGCAACATACTTAGAAAAATTTGCTGACCCTGGAGTTACTGGAATTTCAGCAACCGTATCGTCATCTTTATCACACGCTACAAAGGTTAAGGAAACCAAGAATAGCCATTTCATATTTTTAATCATATTTTTTACTTTAATAAGTTATACCTTGATTTATTATGGATTAATTGTCCAAGAAGCATAATATTGTCTTCCGATCATACCTGCTCCAGGTACTTGAATATAATCTTTTCCTGCAATATTTGCACCACCTACTTTAACCACTGATTTCAAGAAAGGAATAGAGTAATTAATTTGCGCATCAAACACAACATTTTCAGGAACGACTGCATCTACGAAAGACGACTCCCATAAATATTCAGTATTCCATCTTACGTTAGTATTGAAACCAAAGTTTTTAAACAATTTCTCACTTCCAAAAGATCCTTTGGCTCTGTGTTTTGGTGTGTTGAAACCAGCAATAAAATCTGGATCAGCTGCTTGATCAAATTCAAATCCTGAGTAGTTATAACTACCTCCGACATCAAATTTTCCAACTTTTCTATTCACCCCAACACCTACTCCGTAAGAATCCACTTTTACATCAGAATTCGTGTAAATTTGGAATACTCTTCTATCTCCAGCAGCAATTGCAGCAGCAGCTAAAGGAGTTCCAAAACCATAATAAGGTGTAATTACTCTTTCTTGACTTAAGAAATCATTGTACGTATTGTAATATCCAGAAATATCAACTGATAATTTTTCAATGATTGTTCTATATCCCAATTCCAAAGCCTGTACTCTTTCTGGTTTAACTAAACCAATGTTTGCTACTACTAATTTACTAGGATCACCTGTAGCAGCTACTTCTTGAACAGATTTTAAAGAATATGATTTTGTATACGCATCAACTCCTGTTAATACAACTGAAGATGGTTGTCCATATGAAGTTTGTCCAAGCGTACTAATTTGTCTTGTTTCAATATAACGAGTTAAGTTGTCTTTTGCAGATCCAATTAAAGCGAATGGCCCTAAATCTAAACCAATGTATTGATCTTGAGTAGTTGGATTACGGAAACCTGTTTGGTAAGAGGCACGGAAATTGTGTTTTTTCTCAGCACCTAAAGCATACGTCATAGAAACTCTTGGAGAGAAATTTCCTTCGAAGTTTTGAGATTTGTCGTAACGAACCGAACCTGTAAATTTAGCTCTGTCGTTTAAGAATTTCTTTTGAATTTGAGTATACGCTCCATATTCAGTATATTTTAATGGTTCAGAAGGCGTATCAGTAAAGATAGTACCATTAGAATCCATAGTGTATTTTCTTGCAGAACCACCTACTTGAATTTCAGCAAATTTTACTTCATTTTTGAAGTTGTAATTTGCATCTGCATGGTGTATTTTTGAGTTGTCTTGGAATTTAGCCCCTGTAATTAAACTTGGATCTGAAGAAACTTTTGCCAATGCTTTTACAAATTCTGGAGATCCTGGCTCAAGTCTTGGTTGTCCCACTGGAGCATTTGCAAATTGTGGTAATAAGTTAAATCCAGCCGTCGTTGGTAAAATATTTTGATCCGCATAATTTCTTCCAATAGCAGCAGCTTGAGTGGCATTGGAACCTAAATAAGCTTGTGACAATTGAAATGCAGTTGCATAATTCGTAAACCATTCTACATCCGATTTTGCTTCTCTATTAATATTCCAAGCCGCGAAACGCATGTCATAAGAATTTCCAGCATTTTCTGCTGTTCTGTAAGCTCTTACGAAGAAATTATCACCTTTAACTTCGAATTTAGTTTGATCCATATAGAAATCTTTCAGCGCATATCTATTGGCACCTTGATAAACTGTATTTCCGAAACCTAATTTGTGTTGTCCAATAATTTCAATTCCTTTTGCGAAATTATTAGAAGAATTTGCCCAAGGGCGGAAGTGTAACGAAGCATCAAATTTTGCATTTTTGATTTTACTATCGTTAAGATCTTGTTCTCTATAACCTGTTCTACTTACTTGACCTACATTTGGAATGAAAGTAGTCACCTCATCACCATATAAGTTTAAACCATCATAGTTTTGATTAACATCATGACCAACACCTCCATCAGTTAAACTTCTGGTATCATTAGCAATCCATTCAGTTGCTTCCATGTATGTGAAGTTTGCTTTTGCTGCAAAATGGTCTGTGAATTTTTTAGCAACTCTTACACCAAAATCATAGAAAGGATTTTCACCCGCTGCATTTTGGCTCGTTCTACCATATTTGAAATACGTAGAAATTCCTTCTTTCGTAAATGGACTTCTAGAGTTCATAAACATAATTCCGTTGAAAGCATTTGCACCGTATAAAGCTGAAGATGCTCCTGGTAAAATCTCTACATTTGCCACATCCACATCAGATACTCCCAAAAGGTTTCCTAATACGAAGTTCAAAGCAGGAGAAGAGTTATCCATACCGTCTACTAACTGCATGAAACGCGAGTTAGCAACTGTTGCAAATCCACGAGTATTAATCGATTTAAAGTTAAAACTACTTGTGTTAAAATGCACGTCTTTCAAGTTTTCTAAACCTTCGTAGAAAGACGGTGCTGTAGTGTTTTTAATATCTTTTAACCCCATTCTTTCGATAGTAACTGGCGACTCTATAATTCGCTCTGGAGCTCTAGAAGCAGATACTACGATTTCATTTAATGAAGTTGATTCTTCTACAAGTACAACAACAATTTCTTGTTCTTTAGAAGCAACTTCCAATGTTTGTGACCCAAATCCCATCATAGAAACTTCTAATGTAAAAGGAAATGCGTTTTGTGTTTTTAATAAAAATTTACCGTCGAAACCAGTAGATGTCCCTGCGCTCGCACCTACGATTTTTACGTTTGCACCAGGAACAGGCTGACTCTTAGCATCCGTCACGGTTCCTGAAATTGTCGTTTGCGCAAAAGTTAATACGCTAATAAACAATGACAAAATAGTAAAATAGATTCTCATTCGTTTTGAATTTTGTTGGTTTAAGAAGCCAAAATACGACTTTTTTTATTAAAATCGTAAAAAAAGGAAAGAAAACTCAACAAGAGTCGCTATTTTAGAAATTTTATCTAAATGATTTTAAGACCGATTTTTAATTTTTATTTAACATTTTGACATTTTAATTAAAAACAAACTAATTATGCGTGCATAATAAATGTTTTTTTTGATTTTACTGCAAAAAAAAGCGAGAATAATCTCGCTTTAAAATGTATTGTAAAAATTAGTTTTGGTAGATTATTCTACGGTAACTGATTTTGCTAAATTTCTAGGTTGATCGACATTACATCCTCTCATCACCGCAATATGATACGATAATAATTGCAATGGAATGGTAGTCAACAACGGAGATAAAGCATCGGAAGTTTCTGGAATTTCGATCACGTGATCGGCCAAATTGCGAACTTGTTCGTCGCCTTTGGTCACAATAGCAATGATTTTACCACTTCTTGACTTAATTTCCTGTACATTACTCACCACTTTGTCATAATGTCCTTGTTTAGGCGCAATAACAACAACTGGCATTTGTTCATCAATTAAAGCAATCGGTCCGTGTTTCATTTCAGCAGCCGGATATCCTTCTGCGTGTATATACGATATTTCTTTTAGTTTTAAGGCTCCTTCTAAGGCTACTGGAAAGTTATAACCTCTGCCCAGATACAAACAATTGGTAGCATCTTTATAAACAGAAGCAATTTCTTTAGCCACCTCATTGGTTTTTAAAGCTTCTTCTACTTTTTCAGGAATTGCTTCTAGTTCCGATAAATATCTATGGAAATCAGATTTTGACAAGGTTCCTTTTGCTTGTGCTAAACGCAAAGCAATCATAGTTAACACTGTAATCTGAGTCGTAAATGCTTTAGTTGAAGCTACCCCAATTTCTGGTCCAGCATGCGTATATGCCCCAGCATGTGATTCTCTAGAAATGGAAGAACCTACAACATTACAAACACCAAACACAAACGCTCCTTTTTCTTTGGCTAATTTAATTGCCGCTAAGGTATCGGCAGTTTCACCCGATTGTGAAATCGCAATGACAACATCTTTTTCGTTAATAATTGGATTTCTATATCTGAATTCAGATGCATATTCTACTTCAACAGGAATTCTGGTAAATTCTTCAAAAACATATTCAGCTACTAAGCCAGCATGCCAAGAAGTACCACAAGCAATAATTAAAATACGCTGCGCATTGGTGAATTTTTCTAAATTATCTTCAATACCCGCCATTTTAATCAGGCCTTCGTTAGAATGCAAACGACCACGGTAAGTATCTTTAATTACGCTTGGTTGTTCGTAGATTTCCTTCATCATGAAATGATCATAACCCCCTTTTTCAATTTGCTCCAAATTCATTTGAAGTTCTTGAATATAAGGATCCACTAATGAATCATCTTTGATTTTGCGAATTTTTAAATCCTTGTGCATACGCACGATTGCCATTTCTTCGTCTTCCAAATAAATAGCATTAGAAGTGTATTCTATAAAAGGTGAAGCATCAGATGCAATAAAAAATTCATTTTCACCAATTCCGATAGCCAAAGGGCTACCCAAACGGGCTACAATAATTTCATCTGGTTTTTGTTTATCAAAAACACAAATTGCATAAGCACCAACTACTTGATTTAATGCAATTTGAACTGCTTTTCCAAGTTTGATATTTTCTTTTTTCTGAACTTCTTCAATCAAATTGACTAAAACTTCGGTATCGGTGTCCGAATGGAACACATATCCTCTATTAATTAGCTCTTTCTTCAGGGGTTCATAATTTTCAATAATTCCGTTATGCACAATAGCTAAGTTGCCAGAATTAGAAAGGTGTGGGTGTGAGTTAACATCGTTTGGAACACCGTGAGTAGCCCAACGCGTGTGACCAATCCCAATAGAACCATTTTGAGTGATTTCCTTCTCTGCTTTGGCTTCAAGGTCGGAAACTTTTCCTTTGGTTTTCGATAATTTTAAATCTTTTCCGTCATAAAGCACTAAACCAGCACTGTCATAACCTCTATATTCAAGTCGCTTTAATCCTTTTATTACAATTGGATAAGCTTCTCTATGTCCTATGTATCCAACAATTCCACACATAATTTATTAATTAATTTGGTTTGGTATAGCTAATTTTAAATCGAACTCTTTTATCGTAATTTGCAACATCGGTTGAAGGTACGTTTCCAAACAATATCGTTCCTAAAGGATTTATTACCGCCGCCATAGGGTATTGGGTAATTATTTTTGAAATGCCTTGAGTGTTTGAAACTGTTTGTGATGTTTTCAGCATAGCATACCTTACTTCATTAATATCTTCCGAAATTACCAATCCCAATCTAACATTTTTTTCTTTCAATTCTGCTAAATCTTTCGATTTTAACAAATTAGCAATATGTTCGGTAACTCTAATTTTGTAGGTCTTTTTATCACTTAAAATTCCGCCAAAAATATACTTTGCTAATTTAGGGAAAGCAGTGTTTATGGAATTGTCGAAATTGTAGTCATACAATCTTTTATTGGTATCAGCGTCATACAAATACACGCGATTCGGATGAAACTTATAACCCGAACCTACACCTGTAGCGGTTTCATTGACTGTAAAAGTCAAGTAGGCATCATTAATTAAAAGGCCTTTCGTTTTACTTAAATTCCAAAGATTTTCTAACTCACTAAATGTAGGAAATAATTCTACGAAGGTCGTTGACCCTTCTCCTCCTTTTAAATACAAGTTTTCATGTCCATTGGTTCCTGCAATTGGTGCAGAAGCGGGTGTAGAATATACATCGTTGGCATGATTAAACAAATTAACATTGTTTGCTGAAAAATTCAAGGTCAATTCTTTCATTGCTTTAACCGAAGGCTGACCCGATATTTTATCTTGTTTGTAATAAATCGTTACATTTCCTTTGGAAAAGTCCAACATCATCATACTTCCTCTACTACCAGAGACTGTTTGCGTTTGAAAATATAGTCCTTTATAAAAATTTTTAAAGGCATCGTTAGTCGCTAAATTAGAAGCACCTGCATTCAAAATCGTTGAACCAAACTTTACAGGATCTAACATCAAACGCATTCTAGGCGCAGCTCTACTTTCTATGTTTTCGGCGGTTTTTGGCATCATTACCAAATTTTCAACCTTATATTTTACAAATTCTTTATCACTTGGTACAAAAGCAGGATTATCGTATACTGGATCTGCTGGGCTTACTTTCGCTGCATCAAAAAGTCCGTCTTGATTGGAATAATATTGCGCACTAGAAGAAGGATTAGAAGCATCAAAATCACTTAAAGTATATCCGTTTCTGAAAATTTTCAGTCCGATTGGATCAATTGTAGTTGCATTGGAATAAATTGAATCTAGTCTATAAGTACTTCTACCCGTTACCTCTAAAGTTCTTTTTCTGCTGAAATAAGGCACTGTCAATACTACACTATCAATTGCAATATTAGTAGTAAAAACAGGAGCTTCTTTTGCTAAATCAAGTTGAGTTACAAAATTTGCTGTAGTCGTTTCAAATTTATCATTTTCTAAATACCCTAACTGATGCACCGGCAACTTATTCGTTTGTACAGGACCTAATTTAGAGTTGTATGCATAAACGGAAAAATCTTCCCCGTCATTAAAATCGTAATTTCTATCCCCTATAACGCTTCCACCAATTGAGTTATAATCATTATCGCACGACACAAAAAGTACAGTAGCAAAAACAACTGCAAGAGTTTTTAAAATATTGGTATTCATTTTTTTAACCTAAGATTTGATTTTTATAAAATTCAGTATATGCCTCGGCATACTTTTCTTTCGGAGCGAAAGGTAGTAAAGGTTTTTTTGAAGCTTCTATAAATTTTGTTAAATTTGGAGTAATGTTTTCAGAGGCAATAACCACTCCATCAGAATGGTTGATAGACGCCATCATAATGTTCTCGAAAGTAGGATTATCTAACTCTTGAATTGCACTTTCGGGCACTCCGTCAAATTGTACTTTTTTACCCATTTCTGGATCCAAAGTCCCTTCGAAACCTTGATTAAAAACAGAAGTTACGATCTTAGTATCGGCAAATAATGCCTCATCTTTATAATAGTGCTTCATGTAAATCGGCAGCATGGCAGCCATCCAACCTTGTACATGAATAATATCAGGAACCCAGTTTAGTTTCTTTACCGTTTCTACCACTCCTTTTGCAAAGAAAATAGCTCTTTCATCATTATCTGAAAACAAAACACCATCTTCATCTGTAAAAGTAGCTTTACGCTTAAAGTACTCGTCATTATCAATAAAATACACCTGAATTCTTTCTTTAGGAATGGAAGCAACTTTAATAATAAGCGGCATATCTACATCATTCACTACTAAATTCATACCAGACAAACGAATTACTTCGTGTAACTGGTGTCTTCTCTCATTCACATTACCATAGCGTGGCATAAAAATACGAATTTGTCCACCTTGGTCATTTATCATTTTCGGTATGTCATACGACATTAAAGAAACCTCATTTTCAGCTAGATAGGGCACTACTTCGGATGATACATACAAAATCCTTTTATCCTCCATGTTTATTTTTTGTTTTGTTTATTGAACACAAATCCATGCAAAATTACAAAAATTTATGAAGATATTGACTAAAATAGTAAGTTTGCATATCATTTAATGATTTTTATATGCCCATTTTTGTTAAACAAAACGAATTAAAATCGCACTTAAAAACTTTTTTAGAGCAAAAAAAGACAATAGGATTTGTTCCTACGATGGGCGCTTTACATCAAGGACATCTTTCTTTGATGACCGAATCATTGGAAAACAATGCGGTTACTGTGGTGAGTATTTTTGTAAATCCGACGCAGTTTAATAATCCCGAAGATTTAAAAAAATACCCTCGAACTTTAGAAGTCGATTTAGAAAAAATAAACGGTTTAAACAAAGACATTATCGTTTATGCGCCTTCCGTTGAAGATATTTACGAAGGAAATACCAATTCTAAATCCTTTGATTACGACGGATTGGAATTCCAAATGGAAGGCAAACACCGTCCCGGCCATTTTGATGGCGTTGGGACTATTGTCAAAAAACTCTTCGAAATTGTCTTACCCACCAATGCCTATTTTGGCGAAAAAGACTTTCAACAACTCCAAATTGTAAAGAAATTAGTCGAAAAACACCGAATGCCCGTCAATATTATTGGTTGTGCCATTTATAGAGAAGCCAATGGTTTGGCGATGAGTTCTCGCAACGAAAGGCTTTCGGCAGAGGAAAGAAAAAATGCAGCGATTATTTACAAAATCATAAAAGAAGCCAAACAATTGTTTGGCAAAAAAAGTGCTAAACAAGTAAGCGATTGGGTCACCAATCAGTTTAAAAAACAATCTCTGTTTACTTTGGAATATTTCGAAATTGCCGATGAAAAAACACTTTTAGAATGCAAAAGAAAGAGCAAATCGAAACAATACAGAGGTTTTATTGCTGTTTTTGTAAACAATATTCGTTTGATAGATAACATTTCATTAAAATAATTTAATTTTGCAGTATGCGAATTCAAGTTGTAAAATCTAAAATACACCGAGTAAGGGTAACAGGTGCCGATTTAAATTATATTGGCAGTATTACTATTGACGAAGCTTTAATGGAGGCTTCCAATATTTTTGAAGGTGAAAAAGTATCTATCGTAAACATTAACAATGGCGAAAGATTGGAAACCTATGCAATTACCGGACCAAGAAATAGTGGCGAAATCACACTAAACGGACCCGCCGCTCGTAAAGTACACAAAGACGATATCATCATCATTATTGCCTACGGTAGTCTTGATATTGCAGAAGCCAAAAGTTTTAAACCTGCCATCGTTTTTCCAAACGAAGAAACCAACTTGTTACAATAATTTTGAAAGCAAAAGTTAGTTCCTATGCTGGCATTATTATTCCTTTATTACTAGGGGCTGGACTCACCTATTACACTTACAATTCTTTTTCTCCTGAGCAAATTGCTCAAATGAAAAGCTATTTTAAAACAGCCAATTACAATTACGTCTTAATCTCCTTAGTAATTGCAGTCTTCAGTTATATTTTCAGAGCCTATCGTTGGAAATATTCCTTAACCGAAATTGGTGTTACGCCAAACTTCAAATTGAATCTATTAGCGGTAAGTGTGGGTTATTTTGTGAATTTGACCATACCACGTTCGGGTGAATTTTCAAGAGCCTTAATTCTGAAAAAATACCAAGACGTTCCTTTTGATAAGGCTTTTGGAACCATTATTGCAGAAAGAATTGTCGATTTATTCTTTTTGTTGGCTTTTGTATTCACGGCGTTAGCACTAGAATTTCACACTCTTAAAAATTTTCTATTATTTTACATTCCTGTTTCAAAACTGATTACTATCCTGATCATTGGGTTGGTTTTATTTTTGACCTTTGTCTTATTGTACAGCTATTCCAATTGGAAATATATTTTACTTTTTAAAACCAAAGTAACAGGATTAAAAGAAGGTATTTTCAGTGTCATGCACATGCCCAATAAATGGAAATATTTGTTTTTTACCTTGTTGATTTGGCTGTCCTATATCCTGATGTTTTACATCACCGTGTTTTCCCTTGAAGCTACCAGCAACATAAGCATCGGAACGATAATAGTTGCCTTCGTTATTGGCGGATTAACCATGTCATTTACCAATGGTGGCTTTGGATTTTTCCCTGTTTTAATTGCTAAAATTCTCTTTTTATACAGCATTCCTTTGGAAGCGGGTAACGCTTTCGGTTGGATAATTTGGACTTCCCAATTACTGATCACTATTTTAATGGGAATATTTGCCTTTTTGCTATTGCCAATAGTGACTCGAAAGAAATAAATTATTATCTTGCTCTTTCTATCAGCAATGTAATAATTTAAGTTATGAAAAATATTTTCCTAAGTGTAGCCTTATTCTTTTCCATCACACTTGTATCTCAAACTACTGTAGACCAGTTTTACTCAGCAAAATTGGGAGCTAAAAGAGAAATCACCGTAAAACTACCCGCAAATTATGATAAAAACCCAGAACGAGTATATCCTATGGTGCTGGTTTTGGATAGCGAATATTTATTTGGCATTTTTGATGGCAATCTAACCTATGGAAAATATTGGGACGATATGCCTGATGTTGTTTTGGTTGGAATTGGACAAAACAAGAACAACGAGCGTTATGACGATTCCGAATTTGATGAAAATACGGGATTACCAAAAGGGAAAGGAGCTGCTTTTTTCGAATTTATCGGCACCGAATTATTACCACATTTAGAAAAAAAATACAGACTTTCTCCGTTTAAAGTCATTGCAGGTTTAGATACGACTGCAGGATTCATCAATGCTTTCTTATACAAAGAAATCCCGTTGTTTAACGCCTACATTTCTATGAGCCCTGAATTAGCTGCTGGAATGGAGCAACGTGTAGCGCAACGTTTAAGCGTTTTAAAAACCCCTATTTTTTATTATCAGGCTACTGCCGATGGTGATTTGAAAAAATTTCAAAAACAAATTAAAAAATTAGACGAAAACATTAAAGCTATTAAAAAAGACTCAACGTCTACTTTGAATTATAAATTTGATGATTTTAAAGGAATTGCACATTATGGCATTGCTCCCAATGCAGCTCCAAGTGCTTTATACCAAATTTTTTCGGTGTACCAACCTATTTCTTCTATCGAATATCAAGAAAAAATTGTTGTATTAAAAGAAGGCTATGTTGATTATTTGAACAAAAAATATGAAATGATTGACAAAGCGCTGGGTGTAAAAATGAAAATGCGTCTAAGCGATATGAAAGCCATTGAAGCGGCTATCAAGAAAAATGAAGCCTGGTACGAATACGAACAATTGGCTCAAATATCGGGTCAGCAATATGAAAAATCAATGTTGTATGATTACCACATGGGCATGTATTGGGAAAAAAGAAACGACCTTAAAAAAGCCATGAAGTTTTATCAAAATGCCTTTATTAAAGAAGAAATTGGCGATTTAACCAAAGACATGATGATGAATAAGGCAGAAGATTTAAAAGCCTTGATGCCCAAAAAAGACAAACTAAAAGGCGGAAAAGGAAAAGACAAAAAAACTGAAGATTTGCTAGAAGAAACACCAGCAGAGACTCCAACAGACGTACCTACAGATGCTCCAGCAGAAGAACCTAAAAAAGAAGAGAAAAAAAGCGAATAATTTAGATACATGGCCAAAATAAAAACGTCTTTTTTTTGCCAAAGCTGCGGAAGCCAATATGCCAAATGGCAAGGTCAGTGCAACGCTTGCAAAGAATGGAATACGATTGTTGAAGAAATTATTCAAAAGGAAGAAAAAGCAAGTTGGAAAACCGAAACTTCTTCGGTTAAAAAGGCTTCTAAACCCTTAAAAATAAAAGAAATCGATTCGGGTGAAGAAATCCGAATGGATACAACCGACGGCGAACTAAATCGTGTTTTAGGAGGCGGATTAGTTCCAGGCTCTTTAACGCTTTTAGGTGGTGAACCGGGTATCGGAAAAAGCACCTTGTTACTTCAAATTTCTTTAAAATTACCCTACAAAACCTTATACGTTTCGGGAGAAGAAAGTCAGAAGCAAATCAAAATGCGCGCCGAGAGAATTACACCCGACAGCGATAATTGCTATATTTTAACCGAAACCAAAACACAAAACATCTTTCGCCAAATTGAAGAAATAGAACCTGAAATCGTGATTATCGATTCGATTCAAACGCTTCATACTGATTATATCGAGTCTTCTGCCGGAAGCATTTCGCAAATTCGCGAAACCACCGCAGAATTGATAAAATTTACCAAAGAAACCAATGTTCCGGTGATTTTAATTGGCCATATCACCAAAGATGGCACCATTGCTGGCCCTAAAATTTTGGAACACATGGTCGATACCGTTTTGCAATTCGAAGGGGACCGAAATCACGTGTACCGCATTTTGCGTTCGCTTAAAAACCGTTTTGGTTCTACGGCCGAATTGGGCATTTATGAAATGCAAGGCTCCGGATTACGAGAAGTTTCCAACCCATCTGAAATCTTAATTTCACACAAAAACGAGGAATTATCAGGAACCGCCATTGCTTCTACTCTAGAAGGCATGCGTCCTTTAATGATAGAAATTCAAGCGCTAGTTTCAACTGCCGTTTATGGCACGCCACAACGAAGTACCACAGGTTACAATGCCAAACGACTGAACATGATTTTGGCCGTTTTGGAAAAACGTGCCGGGTTTCGTTTAGGAGCAAAAGACGTCTTTTTAAACATTACGGGGGGTATTTCGGTAGATGACACCGCCATCGATTTGGCAGTAGTAGCCGCTATTTTATCTTCTAACGAAGACATCTCGATCGATAAAGATTTTTGCTTTGCAGGCGAAGTAGGACTTTCGGGCGAAATTCGTCCCGTAAATCGTGTCGACCAGCGCATTCAAGAAGCCGAAAAATTAGGATTTTCAACCATCTTTATTTCCAAATACAACAAAGTCACTTTGAAAAATACCGCAATCAAAATCAAAATGGTAGCGAAGATTGAAGACGTGGCGAGCGAATTGTTTGGGTAAAATTTATTTATGAAACCCTACTCGGAAATACTACAAACCATCCAAACCTATCACGAATTAGGGGAAACCATCGCGGCAGCTAATTTTGTGATTGAAGCGTATGACATCAAACACCCTAACTTCGGAGAATTTCAATTGCGCGAAAAAGCCGAACCCAAATACATTTTAATGACCACCGAAGGTACTTTTGGTTTGCCACAAGTAATCCGAATTCCGGAAAATACCTTTGAATTTGAGTTTACGTTAATGCTCAACTTAATCGCACACGAAATGATTCATGTAGGGCAAAAAGCCATTGGAAATTTCATAGACGACCGGAACGAACGCGAATGGCAAGCGTATTACGAAATGTTGTTTCACAAAACCTATCCGCAAGTGCCAGATGTTCCCAAACACCAACAGCTCTTCTTTGCCAACAAGGCTTTAGACTATTATGCTAAAATGGGAATTGGTTCAGCATTACAAGAAAAATACGCTTTACAGAAAAAAGAAGTCGAAGATTTTGTAGCTTCGCTTTCTCAATAATCCCAATTCATCCCCACCATGAGAACAAGAAAACAATGGTTTTTTCTGATTCTTAAAATAACACTAGTACTTATTGTACTTGCCGTAGGAAGTATTTATTTCTTCCGTGATACTATTTTGCAACAAGTACTACAAAAAGTAGAACACAAATTCAAATCCGATTACAATGCTACTTTTTCTGTTGGAAACGCAAAGTTCGTCGGTACTTCAAGCATCACTCTCGATAACATTCACATTATTCCTTTCGAAAAAGATACGCTACTTTCCGTTGAAAAAATTACGACAGAAATCAGTCTCTTACAAATGGTTACGGGTGATGTACAGTTGAAAAATCTTGAAATGAAAAACGGTTTTATTCAATTGGTGAAAAACGAAAACGGAAGAAATTTTGATGCGTTTTTAAAGAAAGACAAAAACGAACAAACGACTACAGAGAAACGTAATTATGCCCAAATAGCCAATCGCATTTTAAGCAAATTACTTAATCTGATTCCATCAGAAATGAATTTGGATAATCTTTCGCTTCGTGTGAATGACATGGGAAAGAAAGTGAATTTTCACATGAACCATTTGCAATTGGTTGATGAACAACTCAACACCAACATACACGTGACCACCAATACTTTTGCACAAGATTGGAATATAAAAGGCTACGCGAATCCGAGAGATAAAAAGGCTGACATTACTTTTGCATCGGCGGATACTACCAAAATTCAAATCCCTTATATCGATGAAAAATTTGGACTAAAATCGAGTTTTGACAAGATTAGAGTCCAATTGGATCGCATCGAAATGGGATTTAGTGAATTGCATATTGACGGCATCGTATCGGTAGAAAATTTAACGGTAAATCATCCCAAAATCGCCAAAAAAGATGTGGTGGTACAACAAGCCCAATTTGATTATAAATTTTTATTAGGAAGCGATTTTATAGCCCTCGACCACACGTCTTCAGCCCAATTGAATAAAATAAAAATTGAACCTTATTTAGAATACAACACCGAAGAAGACACCCTTTACAAATTGAAGTTAAATATCAACAAAATGAAGGCGCAAGATTTTATCGAATCCTTGCCGAATGGTTTGTTCACTCATTTTGAAGGCATGCAAGCGGAAGGCGAATTTGATTATAATTTGGATTTCGAATTCAACAAAAACAAACCCAACCAACTGATTTTTGAAAGCAAATTCAACAAAAACAACTTGAAAATTTTGAAATACGGCGAGGCCAACTTAGAGAAATTAAACACCGAGTTTAGTTATGCTGCTATCGAAAATGGAAGAGCACAACGTTCTATTTTTGTCGGAAAATCCAATCCAAATTTTACACCGCTAGATTCAATTTCACCCTATTTAAAACATGCCGTTTTAACCAATGAAGATCCTTCTTTTATGCATCATAGAGGTTTTATTTCGGAAGCTTTTAAACAATCGATTGCCAAAAACATCCGAACCAAAAAGTTTGCACGTGGTGCCAGTACCATAAGTATGCAATTGGTTAAAAATGTCTTTCTTACAAGAGAAAAAACTTTGTCTAGAAAATTAGAAGAGATTTTATTGGTGTACATCCTTGAAAACAATCGAATTGCTTCCAAAGAACGTATGCTAGAAGTGTATTTCAATGTCATTGAATTTGGTCCAGATGTGTATGGAATTGGCGAAGCCTCGAAATTTTATTTTCAAAAAACCCCAAGAAATCTAAATCTCAATGAATGCTTATTTTTAGCTTCCATTGTTCCGAAACCTAAAAAATTCATGTACCAGTTTAACGAAGAAGGTTTGCAAAAATCATACGCCGTAAAACAGCAAAAATTCATCAAAAACTTAATGCTTCGTCGTGCTTTAATCACTCCTGAAGACACTATTGGACAATCGGTTCCGATTACTGTTTCGGGAAGAGCCCGTTCATTTTTAAAGTTAAAAGTAGTGCAGGATTCTATTCCCTCTGATACACTTTTAGTGCCAGAAAGCGAATTTTTTAATTAAGCTTTGACCTATCGGGTTTATTATGGCGCGGGATTCGGATGCAACTCCTGAATTCTATCTATAGCAGCAATCACTTCATCGGTTAAGCGAACTTCAAATGCATTGATGTTTTCTTCCAATTGATCTAAAGTAGTGGCGCCAATAATGGTCGAGGTGACAAATGGTTGATGGTGTACGAAAGCAATGGCTAATTCCGTTACTGTCAAACCTAAACTGTGTGCTAATTCTTGGTATAATTGGGTGACTTTGTAGCAATTTTCATTGGTATAGCGCACAAAATTGGGAAACGTTCCCATTCTTGAATTGGGTGGTGTGCTGTTTAGGTATTTCCCAGTTAAAAACCCGAAACCTAAAGGGGAATATGCCAATAAACCCACATTTTCACGCATACAGATTTCTGAAAGTCCTACTTCAAACAAGCGATTTAATAACGAAAATGGATTTTGAATGGTTGCAATTCGTGGTAAATTATGTTTTTCAGCTTCGTTGAGAAACTTCATCACGCCCCATGGATTTTCATTCGAAAGGCCGATATGTTTTATTTTTCCTTCTTTGATCAATCCATCAAAAACAGTCAAAACTTCGAGAACATTGTCTTGCCATTGCGTATCGGTTTCGGTAAGTCCACGTTTACCAAACATATTCATAACGCGTTCTGGCCAGTGCGTTTGGTACAAATCGATATAATCGGTTTGAAGGTTTTTCAAACTTAAATCGACAGCTTCGTGCAAACTTTTCTTTGAAAAATCTAAAGGCTGACGAATATAGCCCATACCGCGATTGGGTCCAGCAATTTTAGTAGCAACCACCAGTTTCTCCCTTTTGTGTTGGTTTTTAGCCAACCAAGTGCCGATATAACGTTCGGTACTTCCAAAAATATGTTCGTTCCCACCAATCGGGTACATTTCGGCGGTATCTATAAAATTGATGCCGCGTTCAAAAGCATAGTCAAGTTGTTGATGTGCTTCGGCTTCTGTATTTTGATTGCCAAAAGTCATGGTGCCCAAGCAAATTTCGCTGACTTCTAGTGATGAATTGGGTAGGAAGTTGTATTTCATTTTTGAAAAATAATTGTACAAAGATAAAAAAGTGCGTTCTGGAATTGCAATAAAAAAGGTCCAGAATTTCTGAACCTTTTTTAAACCTACTATCTTCTTTTACAAATCGTTTAACGCTTTGCTTAATTCGTCTAATTTTGGCGTAAGAATAAATTCAATACGTCTGTTTTTCGCTTTTCCATCAGGAGTATCA
The DNA here is from genome assembly GCF_004122165.1 of Flavobacterium amnicola. Taxonomy (GTDB): domain Bacteria; phylum Bacteroidota; class Bacteroidia; order Flavobacteriales; family Flavobacteriaceae; genus Flavobacterium; species Flavobacterium amnicola. The sequence goes on along the minus strand of NZ_SBKO01000001.1, from coordinate 861,978 downwards.
TTCCCTACCAATGGAAAATATTCGCCACGTCCTGCAGCCGTTAAATTCTCCTTTTTCACTTTTGCATTGGCCGATAAGATATTCACAATGGCTGTAGCTCTTTTGGTCGATAAATCCCAGTTATTTTCAATTCCACCACCAATAGTTCCGGTTATTTTGTCGTTATCGGTATGGCCTTCAATTAATACGGAAATATCAGGATTATCGCCCAGCACTTTACCCACTAAATCCACAGCTTTTTTACCTTCAGCACCAACGGTCCAGCTACCTGATTCGAAAAGTAATTTGTTTTCCATAGAAACGTATACTTTCCCGTCTTTTTGCTGTACGGTAAGCCCTTTTCCTTCGAATGCTTTTAGTGATTTCGAAAGTGTTTCTTTTAGTTTTTTCATCGACGCTTCTTTCGCTGCAATTAAACTTTCCAGTTCATTGACTCTATCCGAACGGTCTTTAAAATCTTTGCTTAGTTTTTCCAAACGTGATTTTTCGGCTGCTAGGGCTTTTTCCTTTGCTTCCAATTGCGCCAAAAGCTCACGGTTTTTATCCATATTCGCTTTTAAGGCTTCGTCGCTGTTTTTTTCTAAAGCACTGTACGAGTTTTGTAAGTTTTTCAAATTATTACTCGATGCCGTATAATCGGCAGCTAACTTATCGCGATCCAAGCGAAGTTTATCCAAATCATTTTTCGCTTTTTCTAATTCTGCTTTTGCCGATGCTAGATCATTTTCCAACTGTGTTTTTCCCGTTTTTAAGGATTCGTTTTCATCCGAAAGGGCATTACGTTCTTTTTTTAATTCGGCAAATTTATTTTCTAAATCGGCGTATATTTTTTTAGAAACACATGAGGTGTTCAAGGCTAAAACCAGTAGGCCTAGTGACATTTTTTTTATCATGATTGTGGTATTTTTGGGTTATTCAATTTCTACTAAAACGGGACAATGGTCAGAATGTTTTGCTTCGGGTAAAATTAAAGCACGTTTCATTCGTTCTTTTAAGGGTTCGGAAACCAAATTATAATCGATTCTCCAACCTTTGTTATTGCCACGAGCACCAGCGCGGTAACTCCACCAACTGTAATGATGTGGTTCTTTGTTAAAATGACGGAAACTATCGACAAATCCAGACTTCATAAAAGCATCTAACCAAGCGCGTTCTTCCGGTAAAAATCCTGATGTTTTGGCATTTTGCGCCGGATTATGAATGTCAATCGCCTCGTGACAAATGTTGTAATCGCCACAAATGATAAGATTGGGCACTTCCTTTTTTAATTCGTTAATGTACGCTTGAAAATCATCCATGTACATGAATTTATGGCTCAATCTATCGTCGTTTGTCCCCGAAGGCAAATACAAACTCATTACAGAAAAGTCGTCAAAATCAACACGAAGATTACGTCCTTCAAAATCCATGTGTGGGATTCCAGTTCCAAAAACGACATTTTTAGGTGCCACTTTAGAAAGAATGGCTACGCCACTGTATCCTTTTTTCTCTGCTGGAAAATAATATTGAAACGGGTAACCTGCCAATTCAATTTCCATCACCGGAATTTGATCTTGTGTGGCTTTGATTTCTTGAAGGCAAATTACGTCTGGATTTGCAGCTTGCAACCAGTCTAAAAAACCTTTAGTTATGGCTGCACGAATGCCGTTAACATTATAGGAAATGATTTTCATTATAAATTCTGAATTTCTTCAAAAATAGCCAAAAAAGCTTCAACAAAAAACAAATTTCACATAGTTTTATAAACAACTTATTATCAGACTTTTCAAGTTAAAATTTTAAAATATTTGGATTTTAAAAAGGGTTTTACTTCCCTTTTACCACAACTTTTGCTATATTTGTAACTTGCATTAATTAGAAAACGTAAATGGGTTTAGTTACCGCCAAAGAAGTTGCCAAAGCAATTAACGCCGATAAATATGGAGTTCTAGGAACTTTTTCGGGTTGGTTATTGATGAAAGTGCTTCAAATTTCTACGCTTAATAAGATTTACGACAGGAATAAACATTTGAAAGATGTAGAATTCCTGAATGCTATATTGGATGAATTTCAAATTAAGTTTGAAATCCACGAAGAAGATTTAAAAAGACTCCCGAAAGAAGGTCCATACATTACCATTTCCAACCATCCGCTTGGAGGAATTGACGGGATTTTATTGTTGAAATTGATGTTGGAACGTGAACCCAATTTCAAAATCATTGCTAATTTTTTATTGCATCGAATCGAACCTTTAAAACCGTATATTATGCCGGTTAATCCTTTTGAAACGCACAAGGATTCCAAATCGAGTGTTATTGGTTTAAAAGAAACGTTTCGTCATTTAAGCGACGGAAAACCTTTGGGAATGTTTCCTGCTGGCGAAGTTTCAACCTACAAAGATGAAAAATTAGTTGTGGATAAAGCTTGGGAAGAAGGCGCGATAAAAGTGATTCGAAAAGCCCAAGTTCCAGTAGTTCCTATTTATTTTCACGCGAATAACAGTAAATTATTTTACTTTTTATCGAAAATAAGCGGCACATTACGCACGGCTAAATTGCCTTCGGAATTACTAACCCAAAAAGACCGAGTTATTAAAGTTCGTATTGGAAAACCGATTTCGGTTGCCGAACAAAACGAACACCAAACCATAGAAGAATACACCGAATTTTTACGCAAAAAAACCTATATGTTGGCTAATGCGTATGAAAAAGATTCGAAGCTCTTAACCACTCCGACTATTTTAAAAGCGCCTGCTAAACCTGCCAAACAAATTGTTACAGGTGCCAATCAGGAAAAAATGATTGCCGAAGTGGAAAAACTTCGCAGCATGGATGCTCGATTACTACAAAGCAAAAATTACGAAGTCTATCTGACCAAAGCGGACGATATTCCGAATATTTTGCATGAAATTGGTCGTTTGCGCGAAATCACGTTTAGAGCTGTAGGAGAAGGTACCAACGAATCCATCGATTTAGATAAATTTGACGATTATTACCACCACATGTTCCTTTGGGATGACGACACCAAAGAAATTGCAGGAGCTTACCGAATGGGATTGGGCTCTCAAATTTTTGCCGAACATGGTATTAATGGTTTTTATCTACAAGATTTATTCCGTTTTGAGCCTGAATTATACGATATGATGAGTAAATCTATCGAAATGGGACGTGCTTTCGTCAAAGCCGAATACCAGCAAAAACCAATGCCTTTGTTCTTATTATGGAAAGGTATTGTTCACACTACTTTACGTTACCCAGAACATAAATTCTTAATTGGAGGAGTAAGTATTAGTAATCAGTTTTCAGAATTCTCAAAATCCTTGATGATTGAATTCATGAAATCGCATTTTTACGATCCGTATGTAGCACAATACATCCATCCTAAAAAAGAATACCGTGTGAAACTGAAAGATGCGGACAAAGATTTCGTTTTTAACGAAGCGGAAGCCGATTTGAATAAGTTTGACAAAATTATTGATGAAGTAGAGCCAGGCAGTTTACGTTTGCCTGTTTTAATCAAAAAGTACATTAAACAAAATGCGCGTGTCGTAGCATTTAATGTCGATCCTTTATTTAATAATGCGGTAGATGGTTTGATGTACATCCGAATTTCCGACTTACCAGACAGCACGGTAAAACCTGTTATGGAAGAATTTCAAGCGGAATTGGAAAGAAAACACTCCGAAAGAGAAGAGAACGAGAAGAATTAAAAATCAAAAAGTTGCTTTACTTCTATTTGAAGAGAGATAGCTATTAATCTAATGTTATCTAAAGAAGTGTTTACCACACCCCTTTCTATTCTACTTATTACCGAAACATCAAAATCACAATCAATTGCTAACTGGGCTTGTGTAACATTCTTAGACTCCCTAATCATTTTCAAGTTAGACCCAAATTTTTCTAAAAATATTTTATCAACTTTTTTTCGCACACACAAAAGTGGCTTTGTTGATAAAATTTACTATAGGAGTTATTGTCCTATATTGATTTGTTTCATTAGTTTTACCACAAACAAACTAAGTTAAATTACATGAAACAAAAACTCAAGACAATCTATTTACTAACAACGATGCTTTTGGTAGGAATAACATTGTTTAGTTGTTCCTTACAAGAAGAAGAACTACAACAATTTGACCATAACAAAGATTTATTAATTACACGTAAAAAGGTTACTAAATTATTTAAAGAAAAACGATTCATTTCAAGTTATCAAAAACTACCTAAAAGAAAATTTACTGTAGTAAATACTTTTGGAAGAACCGTAATGGAAGAACAATATGGGTTTACCATTACAAGTGAATATGCAAATGAAGTATTAAGTGATTCTATCACTTCCTACACGTTATCCATAAAAAGAGACACTATAACTCCAACCAATAACATAGAAAACCTGGTTATTCAAGTAAATAATTATACGGAAGAAACAAAGGCCTTTATTTTAAAATACAAAAGTGAAACACCAATTATCAGCTTTTCTACTTTTACAGGAAAGGCTCAAATCATTCCTATTGTTTACAATAACAGACCATATACATCAGCCACGAGTCGAGTATTGATTTGTTGGAATATTTTAATGCCATGTACAAATCCAAATACCGAATCGCACCAAGCTGGTACAGATAGCTGTGCCGGTGCAACTTCCTCTCAATATTGTTTTGTCTTTTCAGAAGGGACAGGTGGTACGGATAATGACCCCAATACTGATTTAGGAGATGTTATAATGACTCCTACCTCAGAAGAAAACACAGGAAGTAGTGGCTCAACCACAAGTCCTACAGAAACAACTAATACAACCACTGCAACAGAAAATCACAACACAGAGATTCTGACGGTTCCAGCCATGTCTGATGCGGAGCAACCCGATCCTTGTAATTCCTTAAAAAAGAAATTTGCTAACCCTTTACAAGCAGACATAAAAAACAGAACCAATGCATTGAATACGCCTACTATTTTAAATAAAACTCACGAAAGTGGTTTTGGTGTGACTATAGACCCTAATGATCAACTAAATCCGGTTAAATATCCAATATTACTTCCAGATGGACGAAATGCGGTAAATATTCAAGGTGTAGGTGCTTATTTTAGTGTACATGCTCATAATAACGATTACACAGATCCAATAACAGGTGAACTTGTACATACTATTAAAATACCCTCCCCAGGTGATTTTACAGGCCTAATAAAAGATCACGCGAGAAATGCAACAAATTTAGGCTTACCTTTGAGCGAAGTTGGCGTAATAATTGTTACTAGTCAGGGAACTTATGCCTTGATGTTAGAAAATTTTGATACTGCTTCTTTTAATGCAATTTTTGGTCCAAATGCTAGTCCCATAAAGTTAGCTGAATTTAAAAGCAAATATTTGAAAGATGTAGATGAAAAAAAAGAAGATGGTGTTTTAACAGCAACATTTCTTGAAAAAATGCTGTTAAATAATATGAAAAAATCTAATATAACAGGTAGGGTAGGATTATACAAAGCAACAAATGGTGATCATACTGCTTGGGCAAAATTATCCATTGACAATAGAACAAATCAAGTAATTCCAACACCTTGTAACTAAAAAACAACAAAGAATATGAAAAAAAGAATTTTTTTAATTTTAATGTTAATAAATATCCTTGCTTGTAAAGCGCAAGAAGGCAGGATTGAAGAATTAGGCACAGTGTACAGATATGAAATAACCAGTGGTACCTATTTAAAAGATATGAACAATAGGATGTCTTATTATACAGGTATATGGAAAGGTGAATATGAAGGCAAATACATATTTTTATTAATTACAAAATCAACAAAAAACAAGCATACAAATGGTGATGGTAGCTACTGGTATGAAGATGAAATGTTTGGAAGGTATGAGTTGTATAGTGGCAATCCAGAAATGCCAAGTACCACAATTATTGCAAGCTCTATGAATAGCCCACTACCAGCACCTATATTTAGCGTAGGAACTGGCATAAACAATCAATTTAAATTTGCCTATTCAGACCCTCAATTTTGCAATGCTGAAGGGGAATTAATTTTAAGAAGAAACTTAAGTAACCCAAACCAGCTAACTTATCTTTTTTCACCACGTGGTCATTTTGTTTTTGATCCTGATTGCCCCTATAATGGCACCATACCCGTACCTCTACCAAATGCAGTAATTACACTTACAAAGGTAAATTAAAAAACTACAAAAACTTTGTTGATACTTTAAAAACCCTCTATAAAGGGGGTTTTTATTAAGTGTAAATTTAAAAAAACTATTTTTTCAGCTTTTCTTTTATTTCCTTCATTAACTCAGCCCCACCATTTTCTAAAATTTCTTTGGCACAATGAAATCCTAATTTTTTCCATTCGGAAATAGCAAATGAGCGCTTGATTTCAAGTTTTTGTTGTCCGTCAATCGAAAACAAAGCCCCATTAAAATCAATTTCATCCGTCTTTTCATTATAGGTAGCCAAAGCTCCAATAGGCGCAGTACAACCACCTTCTAAGGTTCTTAAAAACTGGCGTTCGATATAGGTGCAAATCTCGGTTTCAATATGATTGAGTTGCGACAACGCATCTAACGCAAAGGTATCTTCTGCCATAGCGACCACCATCATGGCCCCTTGAGCGGGCGCAGGAATCATCCAATCTAAATCAATAAAGGTATTGGGCTTCAAATTCAATCGCTCCAAACCGGCAGCAGCGAAAATGGCTCCTCCCCAAGTGCTTTCGTGTAATTTTTGAAGTCGTGTGTTCACGTTACCGCGCAAATCGACTGTTTGATGCTGTGGGTATTTGTGCAACCATTGCGCTTGACGACGCAAACTTCCGGTGGCGATTGTGCTTTCCGTTTCAAAAAAAGACAAATCCCCTTTGTGCACCAAAATATCATTTACATTGGCACGCTCTAGTACTGCAGCTTGTACGATTCCTTGAGGCAACGCGGTGGGCACATCTTTCATCGAATGCACCGCGATATCCACCTGACCCGAAATCATGGCCACATCTAGTGTTTTGGTAAAAATTCCTGTGATTCCTAATTCGTATAAAGGCTTATCTAGAATAATGTCTCCTTGCGATTTTACGGCAATAATTTCGGTTGTATAACCCAAATCGTTGAGTTGTTTTTCAACCGTATGGGCTTGCCAAAGCGCTAATTCGCTATCGCGAGTTCCTATTTTTATCGTTTTTTGCTTCAAGGTAAAATTTTAAAGTTGAAAAACACGTTGGATCCAATCGACACTTTCGTCTACCGACGTATTTTCGTCTTTCAAATGATTGGCAAAATGATTGGTAATTTTTTGAATGATTTTATCACTAATCAAATCGACTTGTTCTTCATCAAAATTAGCCATCTTCTTGCGATGCGTTTGCATTTCCTTTTCCTTAATCGCATTGAGTTTTGCTTTTAAGGCATGAATGGTTGGCGCATATTTTCTGCCTTTTGTCCAAGTAATGAATTCATTGATGATTTCTTCATTAATTTCCTCGGCTTGTGGGATGAATTTCTTTCTATTTTCAAGCGTTTCATCTGTAATTTGAGACAAATGATCCATGTGCACCAAAGTAACACCCTCGATATCTTGAACGTTTTCGTTTACATTTTTCGGAATCGATAAATCCAAAATAAGTAATGGTCGCTTTAAATTTAAAATGGTCTTATCAACGGTTGGGTTTTGAGCTCCAGTGGCCACCACCAATACATCTGCTTTTTGAATTTCCACTTGCAAATCGATATAATCTTTTACGACTACATTCAATTTTTTAGCCAAACGTTCTGCTTTGTCTTTGGTTCGGTTAATCAAAGTAATTTGATCGTGTTTGGTATGCTTGACCAAATTTTCACAAGTATTTCTTCCAATTTTTCCGGTTCCGAAAAGTAATATGTTTTTTTCCGAAATATCCGGAACTGTTTTAAAAATATACTGCACTGAGGCAAAAGAAACAGAAGTCGCTCCAGAAGAAATTTCTGTTTCATTTTTCACACGCTTGCTGGCTTGAATCACCGCATTCACCAAACGTTCCATATAGGTATTGGCTAAGCCTACTGCTTTGGACTGGGAAAAACTACTCTTGATTTGGGCAATGATTTCAAAATCACCTAAAATCTGACTGTCTAAACCTGTTCCAACGCGGAATAAATGCGTGATGGCTTCTCTACTTTTGTAAACATAAGCCACTTTTTGAAAATCTTCAACGGTTCCCTGGCTGTTGTCGCAAAGCAATTTTATAAGTTGAAAGGGGTGTTGTGCAAAACCATAAATTTCGGTTCTGTTACAAGTAGAGGTAACGATTAGACTTTCTACACCCTCATTTTTAGCCTGCTGTAACAAATTTTCTTTCGCTTTTTCATCCAAGCTAAATTTACCTCTCATCTCGGCATCCGCTTTTAAATAGCTTAGCCCAATTGCATAGAACGAAGTTGTTTTTACAGGTATATTTTGAGTCATGTAATTCTAAACCTTATGATGATACAAAAGTAGCGTTGATATTTTTACAAAAACAACGCTACAAGGACTATTTGTGTCGCTATAAGTTATTTTGATTGTAAAAAGTATTTTTAGCGATATTTATCTTATTTTTACACTAAAATCAAGTCCTCTGAAGTTAATTAAATAGAATGATTCTAAATAAATTAATTCGCTATTGCGATTTGACCCCGTTTCAGCATAAAAAAAGTATCGCTATGAGTGCTATAGAAGAAATAAAAATTGACGATGAATTTATTTTGTTACGCTTTCAAAACAATGAAAATGAACAAGTAAAATATGAACGTCAGGTTAAAACTGGATTGATTCAGTTTCATTTTGGATTAAAAGGAAAAGCCAAATTCATCTTCAATCAAGGGAATTATACTGTAGATTTGGATGAAGAAAAATCATTGTTGTTTTACAATCCAGAAAAAGAATTACCACTTCATTTAGAAATTGAACCGAAAACGTGGATTATTTCCATTTTAATTTCAATAAAAAAATTCCATGGTTTGTTTACTACCGAAGCCGATCACATTCCTTTTTTGAGCGAACAAAACAAAGACAAAAAATACTACGGAGAAGAAAACATCACACCTTCAATGGCGATTGTTTTAAATCAAATGTTTCATTATAACTTAAATCAGAACATCAAAAACCTTTATTACAAAGGCAAAGGATATGAACTTTTGAGTCTGTTTTTTAACAAAAGTGAAGATCCTAATATAGAGCAATGTCCGTTTTTAATCGATGAAGAAAACGTTCAAAAAATCAAAAAAGCCAAAGAACTTATTATTGCCAACATGGCTGAACCACCAGGACTTCAAGAATTATCAGACCAAGTGGGATTGAATTTAAAAAAACTAAAAATTGGGTTCAAGCAAATCTATGGCGATACAGTTTACGGTTTTTTATTCGACTATAAAATGGAATATGCACGTAATCTGCTCGATTCTGGGTCCTATAACGTGAACGAAGCCGGTTTAAAAATTGGCTATAGTACGGGCAGTCATTTTATTGCAGCGTTTAAAAAGAAATTTGGTACAACCCCTAAAAAGTACATCTTAGAAAAAAGTCTATAAAAAAGGGAAGCCTAGTAGGACTTCCCTTTTCACTTTTGTGGAATAACTTCATTAATTATAATAGTGCGCAATTACTTGTACTTCATCATTACCTGTACCCAAAAACATTTGAACAGCACCTGTACCAGAGGTATTTCCTACGGCTAATTGCGCTGCAAACATCGGACGATATCTTCCTGGCCCCAATTTCACATAATCTGTTCCAGTATTATGAAAGCCTTGATAAGCCCCTTCATCCGCCGCACCCCCACCATCAGCACCATTGGTATAAAATTGTCCATTTATACCTAAGGGATAGGTAAACGCAGGATCACCACTAACAGGGTTGCCATCAATGTCAAATTGAACCAAACCTGCACCGGGAGCATCTTCCTTTATCAAATATAAAAAAGTTTGTACAATTCGCGCATGTTGATCGTTTACGGGAATATTGGATTTTTCAATATTCCAAGACACCGAATAATTGATTTCTATAATGGCATTTCGTGTCAACGTAAAATTGGAAGATCCAGCACCTACAACTCTTGGCCAACCCGCTATAGTATACCCCGAACCCGTCCCGGTTTGATTGATTACATTAGCATCAGCACCTCCTGTATCTTCGGCGTCGGAAAGATAATTATCAGGGCTAAAAAGCACTTCAACATCGCTTGTAGCGGTACCTAAAACCAAATCTCCTTCGGCATCCGCATACACTCTAGAAGAACTACCAGTACCCATATTTGAAGGGTTATTAGGGGCGTTTAAACCCTCAATTCGAACTCCTGAAGTGGCACCAGCTACATGCAGTTTTTCCAACGGAGTATTAGTACCAATTCCAATTTGCGCACTTATTAGTGTTGGAATTAAACTGAATATACTAAGAATATACGTTTTCATTTGCTACTGTTTTTAATTAAAAATTCTAATTTTTAAAAAATCTTGCGCTCCACCAAACCCAGCACTAGTATATAAGTTTGTACCATCGTTCGTCTCTGCGAAAAATTTTAGAGAATGATTCCCAGCGGGAATATTCGCATAGCCATGACTGTTCATGTAAGGATATCCAATAATTCCTTGATTAAAAGAGGCATAGCTTTGTCCTTTCACCCCATATTTTTTAGACAACTCGGCAGCATCCAAGCCATCGTTGTTCAAATCTATATGAAAATAAACCTTAAAATTTCGAGCAGAAATATCAGCAAAGGCCGAAGGCCCAACATTGATATCAACATCCGACAACAATACAGTAACCCCATATTTGACTTCAATTAAGGCACTTTGTGGAGCTGTAAAAGGCACTGTTTGAATAAGGCCGCTAGCATTAGTAACTCCTAAACCATTATTAAGTACTACGCCATACCCCAAAGCACCATCTGGAATAAAATTTTGCAAAGTAATTAAGAAATTCAAAGGAGCTCCAGGAACAGCTGGAGGTCCTGCTGTTGTATAATTGGGAGGTGTTAACGTTAAATCTCCATTTTCAGTTACATATACAGGTGCGAGTTTTACACCGTCATTTAAAGTCGGACTATTTACCGCGTCTAATTTTTCAATTCTAATAGTAGACGTTGTGCCAGCAACATGCAACTCTTTTTGAGGATTTGCAGTTCCAATTCCTACTTGTGAAAACACCCCACAAGTAAAAATTAAAAAAGATATATATAGTATTTTTTTCATGTCTATAAATTTTTAGTATAAACGCATAAAAACAGAATCGTTATCTGGTGCAAAAACCACATGGGTGTTTTTTCTAACATCTCCAGTATTTAGCTCCCCATAAAATCGAATAGTATGTGTCCCAGCTGTAAGCGGTATATAGGTGGTACTACTGTTATACATTGTTCCTTCAGCGGCGTTTGCCAACACAATATCTTGATTGTTATTATAATAACATTTTGAAGCTTGCCCGTACCTTCTACTTCCCCCATCAACCGTGTAAAAAGTAGAGATTCTTCTAGCGTATATGTCTTTAATTTTAGTAAGTACGGCAGTGCTGTATACATTAAAACTAATGTTGTACTTAATTTCTAAAACGGCAGCTCTATTAACGGTAATCGTATAAGGCAATATCACAATACTTTGTGTACTAGAGCCAGCTCCCGCAATCATAGTCAGGTTAGTTGTAATCAATGGTGTTGAACTAGTCAATGCGTCTGTCCCATCACTGTTTTGAAAAGTGGCCAGTTGCAAGGTCAAATCGCCATTACTATTCACATATAAAGGATATGTTTTGCCAGCACCACCATTATAAGGATTGTTAGTACTGTTTAGTCCTTCTACTCTAAGGGTACCTGTTGCACCGGCTAAGTGAAGTTGTTGTTGTGGATTTGTGGTTCCAATTCCAACACCTGTCTGAGCAAAAGCATTAAGGCATAATAAGGATGTAAAAAAAAGGTATTTTTTTATCATGGGTGCTTTTTTTGGAAATTACACTTAATAATACCAATTTTTAATCACATGATTTTCAAAACATTAAATTATTCGTTTAAAGTGATAAAAACTTCGACGAAATTGATTGTGTACTCCCCATTATTGGTTATTTCTTTTATCATTTTTTCAATTCAGATTTATGTATTCAATTAATCTAATAATTTGTATTTTTATCAAAATTTAAAACCTTTATGAAAGGAGTATTATTAGTTAATTTAGGATCACCAGAAAGCCCTACACCCAAGGACGTTAAGCCGTATTTAGATGAATTTTTAATGGATAAATATGTGATTGATGTCCCGTATTTGTTAAGAGCTTTTTTGGTTCGCGGGATTATTTTAAGAAAAAGACCCGAAAATGCTGCCGAAGCCTATAGCAAAATTTGGACAAAAGAAGGCTCGCCGCTTGTGGTGATTTCAAAAAATGTACATAAAAAAGTCCAAAACAAAGTGAATGTCCCAGTAGCACTAGCCATGCGCTATGGCACCATGACGATTCAAAAAGGGATGCAAGAATTAAAAGACAAAGGAGTAACAGAAATATTACTTTTGCCAATGTATCCTCAGTATGCCATGGCATCTACCAAAACAATCATTGTTTTAGCAGAAGAATTACGCAAAAAACATTTCCCTGAAATGAAAATTAAGGTAATAAATTCCTTCTATAACAAAAAAGACTATATCCAAAATTTAGCCGATTCGATTAAAAATCATTTAGAAGGATTTGATTACGATCATTTGTTATTCTCGTATCATGGCATTCCTGAAAGACATATTCGCAAGACCGATATTACCAAATCACATTGTAAAATGAACAAAACTTGTTGTGTAACGGCTTCGCCAGCACATGAGTTTTGCTACCGTCATCAATGCCACGAAACTACCCGTCAAGTGGTCGAACTATTAGGAATTCCAAAGGAAAAATACAGTCAGACTTATCAATCGCGTTTGGCGGGAGACAAATGGCTGGATCCATATACCGACGTTGAAATCAACAAGATGCCTTCTAAAGGAATTAAGAATTTAGCGGTGGTTACTCCAGCATTTGTGGCCGATTGTTTAGAAACCTTGGAAGAAATTGGGATGCGAGCTCATGAAGAATTTGTAGAAAACGGAGGAGAAAATTTTAAAGCCATTCCATGTTTAAACGAAGACGAAGCTTGGATGGATACCATTGCCAATTGGATTAACGACTGGTCAAATAACAATTAAATGGACATCTATAACTACCTGAAATCGCTTCACCTCATCTTTGTCATCACATGGTTTTCGGGCTTGTTTTACATGGTACGTCTTTTTGTCTATCATGCAGAAGCCAAACAAAAAGCCGAGCCGGAGCAAAGCATTTTGATTACCCAATATCAAATAATGCAGTACCGCTTGTGGTATATCATTACTTGGCCAAGCGCTATTTTAGCTAGTTTTTTTGCCTATTGGATGTTGTTTTTTACCGAAATTGGTCAAGTATGGCTCACCCAACCTTGGATGCATGTAAAACTAGGCTTCGTGTTTTTGTTGTATTTGTATCATTTGAAATGCCATCAAATCTTTTTACAATTGCAAAAAAACGAGGTCAAACATACTTCCGGTTTTTTCCGTCTCTGGAACGAAGGAGCAACCATTATTTTATTTGCAGTGGTTTTCTTAGTCATACTTAAAAATGCTGTCAATTGGATTTATGGTGTGGTTGGAATTGTTCTTTTTTCAGTACTTTTAATGTTAGGCTATAAATTCTACAAACGAATAAGAGAAAGTAAATCATAAATGAATACCCTTTTTACGATTAAAAATTGGTCATTGCGAGTAAGAATTTTTCTTGCTATGATTCTTGTGACCATTATTTCGTCGGTATTAATTGCACTGGTCTCTATTTTACATTTCCAATTTGAAAGTCAGGAATACCATCAGGAGCGACTTTTACGAAAAGAAATGCAAATCAAACAGCATATTGAATATGTGATGGAAACCACTCCCCATCCGTTAATAACCGCAAATTTGGCTTCCATTTTCGAAGGAAAAATATTTGAAATTGCAGACATTCATAATATAGAAATTGACATCTATGATCTCAACGGACGCTTAATCATAAACTCTAGAGCTCCAAGAATTAAAGGGCAAATCGCTCCCTTAATTTCTGAAAATATCATCCAGCATTTGAAAGGATCTATCTCAAACCGATACGTTAGTTTGGGGGAAGCCAAAGGAGACACCTATCAGTTTTCGTACAGCTATCTTATTGACCACGTCGAAAACAAACCCATCGGAATTATTAGACTTCCATACAAACAAGACGATAGCTATTATAAAAATGAAATTGAAAATTTCTTAAAGATATTTGGTTTGGTTTACCTAGGAATGATAATTATTTCTATTTGGATAGCTTTTTATTTGTCGCGATACATTACCAAATCGTTAGAAACTATTTCTAAAAGATTAACCGAAACGAGTTTGACTCAAAAAAATGAAAAAATCCATTTGGTCACTAATAGTGCTGAGATTGATCGACTGATTGCTTCTTACAACCACATGATTGATGAATTGGAAGAAAGTGCCAATAAACTGGCTATAGGCGAACGTGAAGGCGCTTGGCGCGAAATGGCCAAACAAGTGGCACACGAAATTAAAAACCCATTAACTCCAATGCGATTAACAGTGCAGAGTTTCGAAATGCGTTTTAATCCCGAAGACCCTAATTCCAAAAAAAAATTAAAAGATTTTTCTAAAACGTTAATTCAGCAAATAGACACCATGAGTGCCGTGGCTTCTGCCTTTTCTAATTTTGCTTCGATGCCGGCGCAACAAAACGAGACCTTAAACGTTGTAGATGTCATTAATTTATCCTTAGATATTTTTAACGAAGATTTTATTGTTTTTGAAGCAGAATCGCCTGAAATCATCACTAAAATTGATCGAACGCAATTGGTCAGAATTATTACCAATTTGGTTAAAAATGCCATTCAAGCCATTCCGGAAGAACAAGAACATAAAACCATTAAAGTATTGGTCTCTAAATCGAACAACAATGCAATCATCAAAGTTATCGATAACGGAAAAGGGATTGCTAAGAATGATTTTGATCGTATTTTTGAACCAAAATTTACAACTAAAACCAGCGGAATGGGTCTAGGACTTGCCATTATTAAAAATATTATCGAAAATTATAACGGAAGCATTACATTTAAATCAGAATTAGGAAAAGGAACCACTTTTAAAGTTAAATTACCCATCATAAATCAATAATTATGGAAACAAAAAATATTATAATCGAACACGAAAAAGGAACGGCAACAGTTACCATTAACCGACCAGACAAACTCAATGCCTTAAACAAAGAAACCATCGAGGAATTGCATTTTTGGTTAAAAAAATTAGACGAAAACGAAAATGTAAAAACCGTTATCCTTACCGGTAGTGGCGAAAAAGCATTCGTTGCTGGTGCTGATATTTCTGAATTTGCTCATTTTTCAGATAAAGAAGGCGCTTTATTGGCGGCAAAAGGACAAGACTTGTTGTTCAATTTTGTAGAAAACATGAAAACTCCAGTAATCGCTGCAGTTAACGGATTTGCCTTAGGCGGGGGATTAGAATTAGCCATGTCGTGTCATTTCCGAATTGCTTCTGACAATGCCAAAATGGGATTACCTGAAACCTCTTTAGGCGTTATTCCTGGTTATGGAGGAACACAACGTTTAGCACAACTAATCGGAAAAGGTCGCGCGATGGAAATGATTATGACTGCAGGCATGATTGATGCGCAAACCGCCAAAGATTTCGGGTTGGTTAACCATGTCGTGCCACAAGCCGATTTATTTGCTACGTATATGACGATTGCCGATAAAATTCAACGCAATTCTCCTGTAGCCATTGCTAAGGCCATTGAAGCGGTAAATGCCAATTATAAAGATGGCGTAAACGGATTTGAAGTTGAAATTAGAAAATTCGGGGAGTGTTTTGCTACCGCCGACTTCAGAGAAGGCACTACAGCATTTTTAGAAAAGAGAAAACCGGAATTTGCTGGAAAATAATATTAAAAATTATAAATGAAAAAAACTATTTTAAGCATTATTACTGTAATGCTAACGCTAACTTCTGTAGCACAAGAAATCCCTTTTCAAATTAAAAAAAGTGAATTATTTAAGGATGAATATAAAAATTCATCAATTGTTTTAGCCGAAAATGACGGCCATGACGGCGTCATTATTGTACGCTCCTATGCTGGCGGGTCTTTTTCCAATGGTTTTGGCTATTATTTTGAGCATTACGACGCGAACTTGAAATTAATCAAAGAGTATGAATATGAATTGAAATACTCTAAAGCGGTGAAACAAAGTTCTGTTTTGGGGCTTATATTAGACGGTCAAAACATCCATATTGTTGACTTCATCTACGAAAAAGATCAGAAAGCGTATATCTGTTCTGCGATGACATCAAATATCAATGATTTTAACTTCAAACAAAAAGAATTATTCCGAATTAATAGCGAACAAATAAAACAATTTTCCTTTTTTTCCACATCGGGATTCGACAGTGATTCTGGAGCAGCAATGATTATTAATGAAGATAAAAGTGCATTTGCTATAACTGTTGACATTAAGAACAAAGAAACAGAAACACATAAATTATTCTTGTTTAATAAAAGTCTAGAAAAAAAGATTGATCACACTTTTAAGAGAGAGCTCAAAGACAAGAAATTTAAATATGAAAATATCGAAATAAGCAAAGACGGTACTTTATTTTTATTAGGAAAAGCCTACACAGACGATAAGAAAAAGAAAAAAGAAGGTGGTAAATACCAGTTCGAATTGGCAAGAATTACTTCCGATTCTGAAAAAATTCAAACTTTCGATACCAACGAACATTTTGTAGCTTCCCTAAAAGTAATTGTTAACGAAGGAAATTTATCTTGTCTCGGATTTTATTCGGACAAAAATGACAATCGATTTAAAGGCATTAGTTACTTTCAATTAGACCCAAATAATTTAGAAATATTAAAGTCTAAATTCAATCCTTTTACTGAACAATTCATGATTGACAAGTATGGAAAGTCTAAAGACAAAGAGTTGAAAAATCTTTCGTTTCGCAAAATTATCACCACTAAAAATAATGAAATTCTCTTTAATGCTGAAGAATTCTATATAGTTTCGACCTATGTTGCCACTCAATATGGAGGATATTGGCGTTATACCTATCATTACGACGATATTGTGAGTGCTTTATTAAATTCTTCTGGAGAAATCGTTTGGGCAAGAAACATCAACAAACGCCAATCAACTGGAGGCGATGATTCGTATATATCGTATACTTCAACCGAAAAAGACAGTAATGCTTATTTCTTTATTAATACTGGTGAAAAAGTACGAAAATTAAGCAATGATCGTATTCAATTCGGACAAACCAGTACCAACAAATCAAACTTAAATATCATCCGAATTAATCAGGACGGAAATTTTGATTATCAAGAGGTATTGGACGATAAAGAAAATGAAGTACCATTCATGGTTTCGAATGGTGTGATTTCAGGTAATTCAACTTATTTCTTGGGGCGAAAAGGCAAGAAAAAACAGATTTTAAAAATTACTTTATAACTAAAAAAGAGAACCAAATGGTTCTCTTTTTTATTTTTCTCCTTCCCATTCAGCATAAAACTGCGACAGGAATACTTCCATAAAACGATGGCGTTCTTCTGCAATCTTAAGTCCCGTTTGGGTATTCATTTTATCTTTCAATAATAATAATTTTTCGTAAAAATGATTTAATGTTGGCGAATCACTTTTCTTATACTCTTCCTTACTCATATTTAGTTTAGGTGGAATAGCTGGATTGTAAAGCGTTCGATTCTTGAAACCGCCATAATTGAAGGTTCGGGCAATTCCTATAGCGCCAAGAGCATCCAAACGATCGGCATCTTGTACAATTTCCAATTCTTTAGAGTGGAATTGCTTTTCGAAATTTCCGCCTTTAAATGAAATGTTTTCGATGATATTGATCACGTGTTGGATAATGGTTTCTTCCACGTTTTGACTTTCCAAAAAATCACGAGCAACTTTGGGTCCGACTGTTTCGTCACCATCGTTAAATTTACTATCGGCAATATCATGCAATAAAGCGCCCAATTTAACAACGGTTAAATCACAATTTTCACCTTGGGCAATCAATACCGCATTTTTATACACACGTTCCATATGAAACCAATCGTGTCCACCTTCGGCATCGTGCAATTTTTCTTTTACAAAAAGAATCGTAGCATCAATTAAACCCATCTTATACTACAATTGCTGGTTGTACCCATTTGAATAATTTTTCTTCCGCAGGAACGACTAAACGTTCGGCGATTCTGGTCATTCGGGTTGGTAATTTCATTAGGTAATCACGGGCTTTTTCCGCTTCATCAGATAAATCAGAAATTTTATCAATTTCCCAACGATCAATTAATTTTTGCAAAATCTCTACATAATCCATAGCGGTATACACTCCAATGCGTTGTGCCGATTCGGAAAATTTTTCAAAAGCGGTTCCAATTGCCTCTCCTGATTCACGAATCAAATGCGCTGGCATGGTGATTTTTTGCTTCATCATGTATTGAAAGGCCAACATCATTTCGCTTGGGTCAATTTTGAAAATTCTATCTACAAATTCGGAATAGGCATGGTGGTGACGCATTTCGTCTCCAGCAATTAATCGGCAGATTTTAGACAATTTATGATCACCAAATTTTTTCGCAATTTGTGCCACACGGTTGTGTGAAACATAAGTAGCTAACTCCTGAAAACTCGTAAAGACAAAGTTTTTATACGGATCTCTATCGGTTCCGGGATCGAAACCATCATTAATTAAATGTTGGGTAGTGATTTCAACTTCACGCATGTTCACACGACCTGACAAATACAAATACTTGTTCAGCAAATCGCCATGACGGTTTTCTTCACCTGTCCATTGACGCAACCATTTGGCCCAACCGTTATCACCGCCTTCTCCTTTTTGAGAAACCCCTTCAACATCCATCAACCATGATTCATAGGTTGGTAAAGCTTCTTCGGTAATTGTATCTCCGACTAAAACCACCCAAAAATCATACGGTAATTCTTTTGCAATTTCGCGTAATTCGGTCACCTCTTCTAAAAACGTATCTTTTTCAGAATTGGGTAATAAATCGCTAGGTTGCCAAATTTTTTCAACGGGCATCAAATAGGTATCAACAAAAGAGTCGATATTTTTTTCTAAAAATTGCATCACTTCGCGACGCACATTTTGTATTGACATTTTAAATATATTTTAGACTTTAGATTTTAGATATTAGAATTTAAAGTCTGATTAATTTTTTATTGATTGCGTTACCGCATTTTCTGTTTTAGTAAAAATTTCCTCAAACGAATACTCGGAAACTTTTAAAGGTTCGTGAATTATAAATTCTAATTTATTCCCTAATCCCATCGGAAAGCTGCCAAATTTAACCATTTTCCACGAATTGTTTATGGTAATGGGCACTACATAGGCGGATGGTGCTTTTTTACACAGCATTTTCAATCCGTTTTCAGAGAACTTCTTGGGCACTCCCGTTTTACTTCTTGTTCCTTCTGGAAAAATCACAGCCGAACGCTTATGCTTTTCAATGTAAGCCCCCAATCCCATAATTGTTGGTATCGCTTGCTTTGGGTCTTTTCTATCGATTAAAACGGAACCGCCGTGTCTTAAATTATACGATACACTTGGTATTCCTTTTCCTAATTCTTTTTTACTGACGAATTTTGCATGAAATCGACGCAAGTACCAGATCATGGCTACGATATCATACAAACTCTGATGATTGGCTACAAAAATGATTGGAGCGTTTTCCGGTATCAGTTCTTTGTTTTTAAAAACATATCGTGTTCCTAACAAATTGGTACATCGTGCCAAACAAAAATTCAAATAATCGACACTTTTTTTATGCGCTTGATAGCCAAAAACATTCAAACAAATCCACTGTATGGGATGAAAAACCAACAAACAGCTTAAAAACAATGCGTAATAAATTATAGAAATAGGGTACGAAATAATTTTTTCCATAAAGCAAAAAACAATCAGTTAAAAAAATAAAAACCACGCCGAAACGTGGTTTACTTTACTGTCTTTTTTATTAGCAAAACTCGTTGTAAGCGTCTTTTAAATTTTCTGCGATGATTTCTGCCGGACGACCTTCAATGTGATGGCGTTCTAAAACGTGTACCAACTCGCCATCCTTAAACAACGCAATACTTGGTGATGAAGGAGGAAACGGGAACATATGCTGACGTGCAGCATCTACCGCTTCTTTATCCACTCCTGCAAAAACAGTCACTAATTGACCTGGTTTTTTAGCATTTTCTAAACTCATTTTAGCTCCTGGACGTGCATTTCTTGCTGCACAACCACAAACTGAATTGACCACTACCAAAGTAGTTCCTTTTTGAGCCAAAGCATTTTCTACTGCTTCAGCACTATATAAATCTTGAAAACCGGCTTCCGATAATTCGGCACGCATTGGTTTTACCATTTCTTCTGGATACATAATTCTTTAAGTTAAAATGTTAACGAGTACAAAGGTACGAAGTTTTTAAACTTTAGGATTTATAATTAATAGGATTTTAACGAATGTTTTTTAGGCATTCATTTGGTTTTGGAATTCTTCTAAAAACAAACCAACATGATACCCGTCTACCAATCCGTGATGGACGTGTAAGGACATGGGCATTGATTTTACACCGTTTCCTTCGGTTAATTTTCCGAAAGATATTTTTGGACAGCTATCGGGATAGGAATAGCCTCGTGCATGGGACATCGACGTAAAATCCACCCAAGGTAGTGCAGAAAAATGAATCAAATTGGGATCATTGAATTCTCGAGTTATCAAACCAGAAGTTTCTTGAATTCTAGCTACTTCTGCTTCGAGATTTTGATGGAATTTATGCAAATCTGGATCAAATTCGATTAAAGAAAAACCAAAGGTTTTATCGGCGCGCATCACCGTAGAAGAAACATCAATTCTATCGAAAACATAGGGTTCTTTGTCAATGATTCGGTATCGGAAGTTTTCAATGGCATTAATCGCCACCAACGTTTTGTGTAAGTAATAGGTAAAAAACGGGATTTCCAATTCTTTTGCCTTTTCGTAAGCCTTGGTGCACTCTATTTTAACGGTTAGCCCATAAAAAGGCTCATCCATTGCCGAAAAAAATTCGAAATGTTCCCTTCTGTTCCAAGTATTGAGATCAAGTTTTTGCATCATTATACCAAAGATAAAACTTCTGTGATATTTTCAATCGCTTTAAAGTTAGGATGTTGTACTTCAAAATCGATTTTTTCATATTCCCAAGTGGTGTGGTACGGAATGTGAATCCCGTAACCGCCAATATTTAAAACGGGTAAGACATCCGATTTCAACGAATTCCCAATCATCATAAAATCTTGTGGCAAAATATCCAAACGGCCTAGCATTTTCTGGTAATCCGAATCGGTTTTGTCGCTCATGACTTCAATGTGGTGGAAATAATGTCCTAAACCCGAATCGTGCAATTTGCGGTGTTGGTCTTTTAAATCCCCTTTAGTTGCCACAATAAGTTTGTATTTTCCTTTCAAGGCTTCTAAAACCTCTACCACATTTGGTAATAATTCGACCGGTTTTGCTAATAGTTCCTTTCCTATTTGAATTACTTTTTGAATATCGTTTCCTGAAATTTGGTGATTGGTCAATTCTAACGCCGATTCAATCATAGATAAGGTAAAAGCCTTGATTCCGAAACCGTATAAAGGCAAGTTTCGTACCTGATGCGTTAAGATTAACCTCAATATTTCTTGATGTGAGCCAAAGTCTCGAAAAAGATCACAAAACTTGGCTTGTGCTTCGTCAAAATAAGGTTCATTATGCCAAAGGGTATCATCGGCATCGAAAGCGATTACTTTAGGGTTCATTAGTCTTTAAAGCTATAAAATGAATAGGTATTTAAACCAGTATATCCTGCAAAATATAAACTATTTCCTCTTTTAAAAATGGTTCTATATTGTACATTTTTGTGTTCTTCAACAAAATTTCTCAATTTATCAAATGCTAATTTTTTGGCATCGCCAGCAACATGATTAAAATTTTTATCAAGAATACTATTTATGTAAACGACTTTTCTTTCGTGATAGGAATTAAGATTGTTGGTAGAATAGTTGGAAGTTAACGCAGCACCTATTAATGCTCCTGTCAACCCGCCAAGCATTGCGCCATATAATGCAGCATTGTTGTTCTCTAAAACAGACACAGAACCTATTGTTAAATAATAATTATCATTGTTAATATAACACGATAATGATGGATTAAGATTGTATATTTTACGTATAAACTGATTGGACTTATCTAAAATTCTTACCGATTTAACATTTTTATTTTCCTGTACTATATCCGAATTTTTGAATGAAATTTCTTCTTTAGAGTTTGCTTTAAATGATTTAACCGTTTTGTTTTCAAAGTCTTTGACTGCTATGGTCATGTTATCAGAATTTAAACGTATTTGGATTAAATTCTTTTCCAGAAGAAAGGAATTGGAATCATTTGTCATGTCAACATTTTCAATAATTTCTGGTTGTCCAAATATTTTATAATCGGAAGTAAAATCCTTTAGATTTACAGAAACATACTGCGTAAAAGTTTTATTATTGTCAATCGTTATGATAAATTGATCTCCATAGTTATAACATTTTCTTTTATTCGCTGTAAACACTAAAGAAGCTGGACTATCATTAGATATATTTTGTAATGAATAGGGGTTTTCCATCGCAGTAGCTTCAGAAAAAACACTGGATAATAACGCTTCCTTATCATAGGTATTATAAAATATTTTTGAAGAGAAATCAACCACCTTTTTGGTAAAATTACCATCATTGAAAACGTAAAAATTTAATAGGCTTGAATTTTTACTAACCGTGATTAAATAAAACAAGTTATTAATCGATAATTTTTTAATGATTTTTTCTTTTTCTAAAATCACATCGTAATTATTACTTTCAATTTTCTTGTTTTTAAAATCAAATGCCTTTGAAATATAGTCCTTACCGTTTGTCCAATACGTGTAATATTTATCTCCCGACAAACTATAACCAATAATTTCATCAAATTTTTTATCGATTTGATTGGTTGTTAAGGAATCTATAATTTCAAAATTTTCATTAAATCGTAAACTTGAAATTTGTTTGTTAGTACAAAAAAACAACGAAAGTTGCTTTTTTTCTTCTTCAACAATTTGAAAAATTTCTGATTTTTTTGGAACGGTGTAGTTAATAGTTTTTACTAAATCTTGTGCAAATGATTTAGCTCCTAAAAGACTTAAAACTAGTGCTATAATTATTTTATTCATGGTTTTTGAATTACGCTATCGTCGCCCCATTTTCCACTCCATCCTTCTCGGGAGACATGAAAACCAATTTTCCTTCCGCATTGTTCGTCAACAACAACATGCCTTGACTTTCTACGCCACGTAAGGCTCTTGGTGCTAGGTTGACTAATACAGTCACTCTTTTTCCGATTACTTCTTCTGGAGTAAAATGCTCTGCAATTCCTGAAACAATCGTACGCACATCAATTCCGGTGTCTACTTTTAAGACTAACAATTTGTCGGCTTTGGGCATTTTCTCCGCTTCGATAATGGTTCCAACGCGTAAATCAATTTTAGAAAAATCTTCGAAAGTAGTCGTTTCTTTTTGTGGCATAATCGTATTATTTGTGGCAACTACATTAGCTTTTTTAGTAGCTTCCAGTTTGTCAATTTGTTTTTGAATTTCAGCATCTTCGATTTGAGCGAAAAGTATTTCCGCTTCACCAATTTGATGCCCGGCTGGTAATAAATCGGACGTTTCTGAAACTTTATTCCAATTCAATTCGTCCAATTTTAAAATATTGCTCAATTTTTTGGATGTAAACGGTAAAAAAGGCTCACACAACACTTGTAACGCCGCCGCAATTTGTAACGCGACATACATTTGTGTTTTGACACGTTCCGGATCGGTTTTCACCATTTTCCAAGGCTCTTCATCCGCTAAATATTTATTACCCAAACGCGCTACATTCATCATTTCGCCCAATGCTTCTCTAAAACGATAACGCTCCACAGACGAGGCAATCACCTTTGGATAGGCTTTTAATTCGGTTAAAGTCGCTTGGTCAACTTCATTGAATTCGTTTGGCGTAGGAACAACTCCTTCGTAATATTTATTGGTCAATACCACCACTCGGTTGATAAAGTTTCCGAAAATAGCGGCCAATTCATTATTATTTCTCGCTTGAAAATCCTTCCAAGTAAAGTCGTTGTCTTTGGTTTCGGGTGCATTAGCCGTTAAAGCATAACGTAAAGCATCCTGTTTTTCAGGGAAATCGATTAAATATTCGTGCAACCAAACCGCCCAATTTTTAGACGTTGACAATTTATTGCCTTCCAAATTCAAGAATTCATTGGCAGGAACATTATCTGGTAAAATATAGCTTCCTTCGGCTTTTAGCATCGAAGGGAAAATCACACAATGGAATACAATATTGTCTTTTCCGATGAAGTGTACCAGTTTCGTATCTTCCGATTTCCAGTACGGTTCCCAGTCTTTTCCTTCTCTAGCTGCCCATTCTTTGGTAGAGGAAATATAACCGATAGGCGCATCAAACCATACATAGAGCTTTTTGCCTTCGGCACCTTCTACGGGAACATCAATTCCCCAATCCAAATCACGGGTTACGGCTCGAGGCTCTAAACCGCCGTCAATCCACGATTTTACTTGTCCGTACACGTTCGGTTTCCAATCGTTTTTGTGCCCTTCCACAATCCATTTTTGTAAAAAGTCGGAATATTCATTTAAAGGCAAAAACCAGTGTTTGGTTGATTTTAAAATGGGAGTACTTCCAGTGATGGTTGATTTCGGATTGATTAAATCGGTTGCGTTTAAAGTCGAACCACATTTTTCACATTGGTCGCCATACGCTTCCGGATTGTCACATTTTGGACAAGTTCCGGTTACGAATCGATCGGCCAAAAACTGATCGGCTTTTTCATCGTATAATTGATCGGTCGTTTCTTCGATGAACTTTCCGTCTTCGTATAATTTTTTAAAAAAGGCCGAAGCCGTTTCGTGGTGAATTTTGGAGGATGTTCTTGAATAATTATCAAACGAAATTCCGAAATCGATAAACGACTGACGAATAATTCCATCATATTTGTCAATTACTTCTTGCGGAGTGATACCTTCTTTTTTGGCTTTCATCGAAATCGCCACGCCGTGCTCATCACTTCCACAAATGTAGGCCACATCTCTTCCTTGTAAACGTAAAAAACGCGCATAAATGTCGCCTGGCACATAAACACCTGCTAAATGTCCAATGTGAATAGGGCCATTGGTATAAGGCAATGCTGCCGTAATTGTATATCTTTTCGGATTTTGTAACATAATTCATTAAAATTGACTGCAAAAATAGTTGATTAGCCACGAATTCACGAATTTTAAATATATTTTTATTTATTTTTGAAAAGAATAAATATTACAAATGCTACGCATCCTTTCAATTTTAATATTTCTATCAACATTATCCTATTCACAAAAAAAGATGATTACACCTCCTTATTTACAAAAAGGCGACACCGTGGCTATTGTAGCAACTGCGCGTAAAAATATTGACGACAATTTAAAACCCGCCATTGATTTACTAAAAAGTTGGGGATTGGAAGTTAAAATTGGGAGCACCATTGGTTTAGATCTAAACCAGTTGGCGGGAACCGACGAGCAACGTGCTAAAGATTTTCAAGAACAATTGGATAACCCAAATATTAAGATGATTTGGTGTGTTCGTGGTGGTTATGGTACGGTTCGTATGGTTGATTTATTGGATTTTACGAAATTCAAACAACAGCCAAAATGGATTGTGGGTTTTAGTGATGTAACGGTTTTACACAGTCATTTGAATACGATGGGATTTAAATCAATTCACGGAATAATGCCAGTAACGGTTGCCAGAGCCAGTAAAGACGCTAAAGAATCGATGAAAGTTGCTCTTTTTGGACACGAGCGATTGGAATACGACATTTTACCGCATCCGATGAATAAATTCGGGAAAGCCCAAGGCGAATTAGTAGGTGGAAATTTATCGATCTTATACAGTTTGTTTGGCTCTCCTTCCGCTATAGATTGTGAGAATAAAATTTTATTTATTGAAGATTTAGACGAATACTTGTACCATATCGATCGAATGATGATGAATTTGAAACGCAACGGTTGTTTGGAAAGCATCAAAGGGATTTTAGTGGGCGGTATGACCAAAATGAAAGACAACGATATTCCGTGGGGGAAAGATGCTTTGCAAATCATTGAAGATGTGACCAAAAAATACAACATTCCGATTGTCTATAATTTTCCAGCAGGTCATATCCAAGACAATCGTGCGTTACCATTCGGTAGTCAAGTGACTTTGGATGTAAATAGTGAATGTTCTAAACTTATTTTTGAAAGATAGTGGCTGAACATAACGAATTAGGAAAGCAAGGTGAAGCCAAAGCAGTTGAATACCTTCAAGAAAACGGATACACCATTTTAGAACAAAACTTTGTCTTTCAAAAAGCGGAAATAGACATCATTGCTCGAAAAGGAGATTGGCTTATTGTGGTGGAAGTAAAAACAAGAACCTCAACCGATTATGGCAATCCAGAAGATTTTGTGGATAAAAAGAAAATCAAACTCTTAGTCAAAGCCATCGACGAATATGTACAACAAACCAACTTGGATTTAGACATTCGATTTGATATTATTTCTGTTGTTAAAACTGACAAAAAATTTAACATCGAACACTTAGAAGATGCTTTTTATTACTTTTAAGATTTAAATTTTTAATTTTTGTAACAATTTGTTTTATTTTTATCTTTGCCTCGGATTTAAATCAAAACAATAATGAAAACCATTTCTTCTGTTGTAGAAAATTACATCAAAACCAAACCTTTCTTGCTGAATGCTTTATCGCAAGGCATCATTAATCTCACTTCTTTGGCCAGAATTATGACGGAAGATTTAGAAACCGAATTAGGGAAAGATGTAAAGCAAGGTGCGGTCATTATGGCCTTAAAGCGGCTTTCGGAAGATTTAGATTTTCAAGTCAACCATAAAGTAACCAAAGTGTTAAAAGGAATTGGTGAAATAACAGTCCGTTCTTCTTTAACCGATTTTACCTTTCAAATTTCTGATACTATTTTTTCAAAACAAGCCGACTTGATTGCTGAAATCAATCAGTTACCTGATGTGTTTTTTACCTCATCGCGTGGGGTTCACGAAACCAATATCGTGTTGAGTGATAGTTTGGGACATTTGGTCGAAAAATACTTCAAAGGTGAAAAACAAACCCAAAAACTAGAGAATTTATCTTCGGTAACGGTAAAATTACCCAAAGAAAACACGACGACTTCTGGAATTTATTATTTCATTTTCCAACGTTTGGCTTGGGAAGGCATTATCATTTACGAAGTGATTTCCACTTCCAATGAATTTACAGTATTAGTCAGCGAAGATGTGGTGGACAAAGCCTTTAAGATTATCAAAGATTTAAAATTGACGAAGTAATTACACCATCTCCATCAATTCCAATGCCTTTTTAATCGATTTTACATTTTCAAAAGTCAATAACAAACGGAGACCATTTTTGGTCTCTTTTTCTTTCATTTTGCACAAATTAGAATGCTGCTGTACAAATTGCAAGACTTTATGAAAACGCGACGATTGGTAATATTCGCTTTGTTGGTCGCCTACGAAATAACATAAAAACTTCCCTTGCTTCAAGACTAGTTTTTCAATTCCCAAATGCGTCGCAATCCATTTTAAACGCAAACTGTCTAACAAGGCTACCGCAGGTTTGGGTAATTTCCCGAAGCGATCTTCCAATTGTTGTTGGAATTCTTGCAGCTTTTCTTCGGTTTTGATTAACGCCAAATCGTTGTACAAACTCAAACGTTCGGTCACACTATTGATGTAATCGTCAGGGAAAAGCAATTCAAAATCGGCATCAATTTGCAATTCTTTGACGTATTCTTTGGTTTCTGGCGTATTTTCGTCCGGATACAAATCTTTGAATTCGTTTTCTTTCAATTCTTCGATGGCTTCCTGCATGATTTTTTGATAGGTTTCGAATCCAATTTCGTTGATGAAACCACTTTGTTCGCCACCCAATAAATCACCAGCACCACGAATCTCCAAATCTTTCATCGCAATATTGAAACCGCTTCCCAATTCGCTAAATTGTTCCAAAGCCTGAATACGTTTACGCGCTTCTTCGGTCATCGCCGAATACGGAGGCGTGATAAAATAACAAAACGCTTTTTTATTGCTTCGTCCTACACGACCGCGCATTTGGTGCAAATCGGATAATCCGAAATTGTTGGCATTATTGATAAAAATAGTATTCGCATTCGGTACATCCAAACCACTTTCAATGATAGTGGTAGCCACTAAAACATCGAATTCGCCTTCCATAAACGAAAGCATAACTTCTTCCAGTTTTTTGCCTTCCATTTGACCGTGACCAACTCCTACTTTCGCATTGGGAACCAATCGCTGAATCATTCCCGCTATTTCTTTGATGTTCTCAATTCGGTTATTGATAAAAAATACTTGTCCGCCACGTTCAATTTCATAGGAAACCGCATCACGAATCACTTCTTCATTAAAACCTACCACATGCGTTTCAATTGGATAACGGTTGGGCGGTGGCGTAGTAATCACCGATAAATCGCGCGCCGCCATCAACGAAAACTGCAATGTTCTTGGAATTGGTGTAGCCGTCAATGTTAACGTGTCGACATTGGTCGCAATGGTTTTTAATTTGTCTTTAACGTTCACGCCAAATTTCTGCTCTTCGTCTACTACTAGAAGTCCAAGGTTTTTAAAAATGACATTTTTACTGACCAATTGGTGCGTACCAATTAAAATATCGAGTTTTCCCGACTCCAAATCCTTTAAGATTTCTGCTTTTTGCTTGGCGGTTCGAAAACGGTTGATATAATTTACCGTAACCGGCATTCCTTTCAAACGTTCCTTGAACGTTCGATAATGCTGATAGGCCAAAATGGTCGTAGGCACCAATACCGCCACTTGCTTGCTATTGTCTACCGCTTTAAAAGCAGCACGAATGGCGACTTCTGTTTTTCCAAAGCCCACATCACCACACACTAAGCGGTCCATCGGACGTTCGTTTTCCATGTCGGCTTTAACCTCTTGCGTCGCTTTTAATTGGTCGGGCGTATCTTCATAAATAAAGGAACTTTCCAATTCATGTTGCAAATAACTATCCGGAGCAAAGGCATAGCCTTTGTCTAATCGACGTTTGGCATACAATTGAATTAAATTGAACGCAATATGTTTGACACGTGCTTTGGTTTTTTGTTTTAAGGCTTTCCAAGCGCCCGAACCTAATTTGTATATTTTAGGTGGCACGCCATCTTTCCCATTGTATTTCGAAATTTTATGTAACGAATGAATACTCACGTACACAATATCATTATCGGCGTAAACCAATTTAATTGCCTCTTGGGTTTTCCCTTCCACTTGGATTTTTTGCAATCCTCCAAATTTTCCAATACCGTGATCGATGTGCGTCACATAATCGCCAACCGAAAGTGAATTCAATTCTTTTAACGTGATGGTTTGCTTTTTGGAATAGCCATTTTTGATAGAAAACTTATGATAACGTTCAAAAATTTGATGATCGGTATAGCAGGCAATTCCGTTTTCTTCATCGATAAATCCTTGGTATAATGGCAAAACTATCGTTTCGTAATCTTTGGTGAAATGTTCGTGTTCTTGTTCGTCTAGAGACTCGAAAATATCATGAAAACGCTTGGCTTGTTGCTCGTTAGAACAGAATAAATAATTTTTAATTCCGAGTTGACGGTTTTCCTTCAGATTTTGCAATAACAAATCAAATTGCTTGTTGAAAGACGGTTGTGGTTTGATTAAAAATTCAAAAGTAGCTTCTGATTTAAATAATGGTTTTGAAGCCAATTCCACCACCGAAAAGTTCAAGGCTTGTTTTAAAAAGGTTTTTTGATTGACAAACAATTCTTCTGGAGAAGCGTGTTTGATGTCTTTGGATAATTTCTCGAAACTTTCTTCCGCTTTACTAAACAACTTATCCAGATTTGCACCTAGTAAATCCGTGTTTTGAATGAATAAAGTCGTTTTAGGATGGATATAGTCTAAAAAGCTCTCTCTTTTTTCTTGTAAAAGTTTATTCTCAAAATTGGGAATAATGGTAATCTTATTTTTGGTTTCGACAGACAATTGCGATGCCACATCAAACGTACGAATACTATCGACTTCATTTCCAAAAAACTCGATGCGATAGGGATTGTCATTAGAAAATGAAAACACATCCAAAATACCTCCACGAACCGAAAATTCTCCTGGTTCGGTAATAAAATCGACACGTTTAAACTCGTATTCAAACAAGACTTCATTGATAAAATCGATGGAAACTTTATCCCCAACCGCAATTTTTAAGGTATTTTTTTCCAGTTCTTTTTTGGTCACTACTTTTTCAAAAATAGCTTCCGCATACGACACAATAATGGCTGGTTTTTTGCGAGAATTAATACGATTCAATACTTCCGAACGAAGCAAGACGTTCGCATTATCAGTTTCTTCTATTTGATAGGGTCTCCGGTAGGAACTTGGATAAAACAATACATCTTTATCACCCAATAATTCTTCCAAATCATTTAAAATATACGCCGCTTCTTCCTTTTCGTTGCATAACAATAAAAAAGAATTTTCCGTTTTATGAAAAAGTGCTTCCAACACAAAAGATAAAGAAGAACCCGATAATCCTTTCACTTGAATTTTAGCATCCCCCGAAATAGCAGTAGCCATTTGGATGATTTTGGATTGTTCGGCAAATTTTTGCGTAAGGATTGAAGCGTTCAAGATGGTTGTATTTGAAGTAAAAATGGTTTGAAAATTATTCTTTGTTACTAAGGAAATTTATGTCGGCTAACAGTTTTTCAACTTCTTCACGTTTGGTACCATCGTAAAATCCGCGAACGCGTCTCTTTTCATCTACCAGCACAAAGTTTTCAGTATGCACCATATCGTATAATTCCGAAGGATTTCCTGTTTTAACCGCCAAATACGATTTTCTTGCGATGTAATAAATGTCTTTTTTATCGCCGGTAACCAAATTCCATTTCGAATCTAACACGCCTTTTCTTTTGGCATAGGCTTTTAAAACAGGAACACTATCGATATCGGGCGTCACGGAATGTGACAACAACATTACTTTCGGATTGTTTTTGATTTTTTCTTGTAACCACACCATATTATCAGTCATTAAGGGGCAAATAGATGGACAGGTTGTAAAAAAGAAATCGGCCACATAAATTTTTCCTTCGTATTCTTTTTGAGTAATGGTCTTTCCGTTTTGATTGGTAAAGGCAAAATCGGCAATAAAATGATTGTTTGCAATGTGCTGAACAGTGGTGTCAACCAATTCAGGATTCACAATGGAAGGAGTGTATACAGGTAATGTTTTTTTTGGGTTTAACACAAAGTAAAACAACGAAATAATAACTATTGAAAGGAAGAATAGTACTACTAAAAGCGTTTTAAATCTATTTAAAAATCGCAACATTTTTATTTGCAAAATTAATTGAATTTGAAATGACTTTTGTTAAAAAGCTTCAAAATAATTTTATTTAACACCGTTCCTTCTTATTTTTGATGAAATTTAACTACTATGAACAAATTTTACACCACTGTATTACTCCTTTTTTCCTTTTTTGTCAGCTTTGGACAATATAGCGATGACGCACCATGGATGCAGAACAAAGGAGATTCAAAACAAGCAAGAAACTTTCAAGAAATCACCAATTCGTTTAACGAATACTGGAAAGATAAAGATTTCAGAAAAAAAGGAAGCGGTTTCAAACCATTTAAACGTTGGGAAAATTATTGGCAAAATCTTGTAAAAGAGGATGGCACCGTACTTACTTCTGAAGAGTTTTGGAACGCTTGGAGACAAAAAAATAATGCTAAAAAGAATACTTCAAGAACATTACCAACTAGCAATTGGACGCCAATTGGGCCTTTTACTCATACCAATACTGGGTCTTGGTCTTCGGGTCAAGGTAGGGTTAACTTTGTATATGTAGACCCTTCAAACGCCAATACAATTTATATTGGAGCGCCAGCCGGTGGGATTTGGAAATCTACTAATTCGGGAGCTAACTGGACGCCATTATCAGATCAATTGCCACAAATTGGCGTTTCGGGTATTACCGTAGATCATACTAACTCTAACGTAATTTATATTGCAACGGGTGACAAAGATGGTCAAGACACCTATTCGGTCGGAGTACTAAAATCGACAAATGGCGGACTTACTTGGAACACTACAGGACTTTCATTTGCCGGAACGTCTGATTATGCAGGTGATATCATCATGCATCCTAGTAACAACCAAATTTTATGGTGTGCTACCAATACGGGTATTTTTAAAACTTCCAATGGAGGAACAACTTGGACAAATGTCCGAACTGGGAATTTTTCCAAAGGAAATATTCGATTAAAACCAGGTGACCCTACAACCGTGTATGCGGTGAGTAATACTGGTTTTTACAAATCAACCAATACAGGAGATACTTTTACACAAATAAACACTGGTTTACCAGCTATTTCAGGAAGGTTAAATCTTGATGTTACTGCAGCCGATGCAAATTATGTTTATATTTTAAGCTCAACATCCGCCCAAGCATTTCAAGGGATATATCGATCAACGAATTCGGGTACCAACTGGACCAAAATTTCTACAGCAGCAACACCTGCTATTTTTGATGGTTCAGGTCAAGCCTATTATGACATGGCGCTAGCTGTTTCGTCTTCTAACAGGGATGAAATTTATACCGGTGTATTGAACGTTTGGAAATCGACCAACGGTGGATTAGGATTTACCAAACTTAACGATTGGAGTAACCCAACTGGTGCTGCTTATACCCATGCCGATATTCATTTTTTACGTTATTATGGTTCAAAATTATATGCTGGAACTGATGGAGGTATTTATGTATCTACAGATAACGGAATTAACTTTACCGACTTAACAGCTGGATTGCAAATTAGTCAGTTTTATAAAGTAGCCGTTTCCAAACAATCCGCTGGCAAAATGGTGGGTGGTTTGCAAGACAATGGCGGACATGCTTACAGTAGCAATAATTGGAAAAACTACTATGGAGCCGATGGTATGGATACAGCTGTAGACCCTACCAACAGTAATAATTATTATGGCTTTATTCAATTTGGAGGTGGTTTATACATTAGTAATGATGCTGGAGAAAGCGTTGGAACTGGCGTTAGTGCTCCCGCTACCGAAACGGGTACCAATGACGATGGTGGAAATTGGGTGACTCCTTTAATGATGAATAATTCTGGAGATTTGTTTGCAGGTTATAATCGCCTCTACAAATTAAATACTTGTACCTTCAACTGGGATGTGCAAAGTAATACTACAATTGGTTCAGGAGATGTAGAACAAATTGCAGTCGCTCCAAATAATGATAATATCATGTTTGTTTCAAATGGAAGTCAATTATACAAAAGTGTTGACAAAGGAATAAATTTCAGTTTAGTGTATACCGCAACTGGGACTATAACTTCTATATGTGTAAATCATTCCAATAACAGTATTGTGTATTTAACCACTTCTGGAACGGGAGGATTGGCTTTAAAATCGACAGACGGAGGTGCGACTTTCACTTCTTTTTCTCAAAATTTACCTGCTGTTGGAAAAAATGTAATCAAACACCAAGGCAGACATTCTTTAAATCCGTTGTATTTAGGCACCTCTTTGGGAGTATATTACCGCGATGATTCAATGGCGCAATGGGAGCCATTTGAAATAAACCTACCGAATGTATCAGTTTCCGATTTAGAAGTAAACTTAGAAGACAATATTCTAACAGCGGCTACCTATGGTCGTGGCATTTGGCAAACTCCAATTCCTACTGAAACAGTATCAAACGATGTGAAATTAGTAGAAATTACAAGTCCAACCTCAGAAATTAACTGCGCGGGAAATATTTCACCTGTAGTAACTGTAAAAAATAACGGTTCAACGGCTATTAGTCAAGTTACTTTAAATTATGATTACGGAACAGGTGCACAAAACTATGTTTGGAATGGAACTATTTCACCAAATACTACTCAAAACATTAATATTCCAACGATAACCATTTCAAATAAAGGAGCTTATACTTTAAATATAATTGCTAATGTAGCAGGAGATGCTTATTCCGATAATAATTCTGGAAAAACAGTATTTTATATCAATAATTCAGAAGCATTAGGTGTAATTAATACATTTGAATCGGCAACCGATGACTTATTAACTTCAGCAGCAGGTTGTTCTGGTGTTTGGCAAAAAGGAATTAATACGAATGGTGCTTTAGCCACTCCTGGAAATAATGTGTATACTGTAGGCATTAGTTCTAATTATGCCGACAATAAAAAGGAGTTTTTATATTCAAAATGTTATAATTTAACCAATGCTGTAAACCCAGTTATTCGATTCAAAATGGGATTTGCATTAGAAGAAAACTGGGATGTTGTCTATGTTGAATACTCTACCAATATGGGACAAACATGGTCAGTCTTAGGAACGCAAGGCACTAATTGGTACAATAGTAATCGAACAGTAGCTACTGCGGGAAATGATTGCTATAATTGTCCTGGAGCGCAATGGACAGGTGGAACAGGTGGAAGCAATGGATCGGGTGCCGTACCTGCATTAACAACTTATTTTTATGGATTAAACAGTTTAATAGGGCAATCGAATGTGATTTTTAGAATTGTTTTCCATTCCGATGGTGCACAAACCGATTTAGGAGTAACCGTTGACGATTTTGTAATTGAAGGCACACTTTCTAACCAAGAATTTGAGTTAAAAAACATCGCGATTTATCCTAACCCTTCAAAAGATATTTTTACCATTTCTTTGGGTGATAAACCAATCGATAAATTACAAGTATATGATGTTGCTGGAAAAATTATTTTTGAAACCGGAAAAATAATACAAAATCAATACCAACTGGATTTGTCGAATACCGCAACTGGAATTTATTTTGTTAAAATAATCTCTGACAAACA
Organism: Flavobacterium amnicola; assembly: GCF_004122165.1. Classification (GTDB taxonomy): domain Bacteria; phylum Bacteroidota; class Bacteroidia; order Flavobacteriales; family Flavobacteriaceae; genus Flavobacterium; species Flavobacterium amnicola. The sequence continues at coordinate 826,918 of NZ_SBKO01000001.1, read as the reverse complement.
AAACATCGTAAAAAGAATTATTAAAAATTAATTATAATACATTATACTTCAAAGCGGTAAGAATTTCTTGCCGCTTTTTTATTTTCTCTTAAAGAATGTTAAATTCTATTGTCCTTTTTTGATTTTGTATAAATTTGGCATCATTGTAACTTTTTGAAAAAAAAGGGACTAATGCTAAAATCCAAAACAAATTCAATTATGAAAAAAAACCTACTAACTGTTGGAAGTATTACGGTATTTTCATTGTTTGGGCATACTACATTTGCTCAAATGACCAAACCAAACCCTGGAATCAACCTGGAGTTTATGGATAGAACCGTTAAACCCGGTGACGATTTTTTTCGTTTCGTAAACGGAACCTGGTATGATAAAACTGAAATCCCAGCCGATAAAACCCGTTGGGGAAGTTTTGACGAACTTCGTCAAAATACCGACAAAGATGCTTTAGCCATCTTGAAAGAAGCGGCTTCAAAAAAATTAGACCCTAAATCAGATCAGGCAAAAGCCGTAAATGTATACCGTACTTTTATGGATACTGTGGCCAGAAACAAACAAGGAATAAAACCTTTAAAACCTTATCTAGCGAAAATAAACGCTATCAAATCAGTTGCAGAAGTTAACCAATTAATCACAGAGATGACTCCTGAAGGTGGACTTGGATTTTACAGCGCTGGAATCGGTCCAGATGCTAAAAATTCCAACCGAAATGTCGTTTACATCAGTTTAGGAAGTGTCGGATTACCTGATCGTGATTATTATGTTTCTGATGATAAGGATTCTAAAGAAAAAAGAGAAAAATATGTGGCTCACGTAGCTAGAATGCTTCAATTTTTAGGTGAAAAACCTGAAATAGCAAAGCAAAATGCCGAAAAAGTATTAGCACTAGAAACTGAAATGGCTCGTCCACGTCTGGATCGTGTGGAACGTCGCGATAGAAGAAAAACATACAACCCAATGACAGTTGCCGATTTGCAAAAAATGACTCCATCAGTTAACTGGAATGGGTATTTACAAGGAATTGGAATTGGAAAAATAGATTCTTTAGTAGTGTCACAACCGAAATATATGGCCGCTTTAGAAGACATTTTCAAAGCAAATAAAGTAGAAGATTGGAAAGCGTATTTACGTTGGACATTGATTAATAAATCAACCGGTGTTTTAACTACCGATATCGAAAATGCCAATTGGGATTTTTACAGCAAAACATTGACCGGCGCTTTAAAACAACGTCCCCGTGAAGAAAGAGCATTGCAAGTGGTAAACGGAGTGGTTGGAGAAGCTCTTGGAAAATTATACGTAGAGAAAAAATTCCCTGCTGAAGCTAAAGAAAAAGCAAAAGCCATGATTGAAAATGTGTTTTTAGCTTTTGAAAACAGAATTAACAACCTTCCATGGATGACACCTGAAACCCGCAAAGGTGCAATCGAAAAATTAAGAAAATCGACTGTAAAAATTGGTTATCCGGACAAGTGGAAAGATTATTCTAAACTTGTAATCGAATCGAAAGAAGAAGGTGGAAACTACTACGATAACATGAAAAATGTAGCGCGTTGGGGCTTTATCGAAAACCTAGCCGATTTACAAAAACCAGTAGACAAAACCCGTTGGGGTATGTCACCACAAACGGTAAACGCCTATTTTAATCCATCTTATAACGAAATTGTTTTCCCTGCAGCTATTTTACAACCTCCTTTCTACGATTACAAAGCAGATGAAGCGGTAAATTATGGTGGAATTGGCGCTGTAATTGGTCACGAAATCTCTCATGGTTTCGATGATTCGGGTTCTCGATATGATGCCGATGGAAACCTAAAAAACTGGTGGACAGAAGATGATTTAAAACAATTTACTGGTCTTGGAGGTGCTTTGGCTGCACAATACAGTGCGTTAGAACCCCTTCCTGGGACATTTGTAGATGGTAAATTTACACTTGGCGAAAATATTGGAGATCTTGGAGGCGTAAATGCAGCTTATGATGGTTTACAATTATTCTTAAAGAAAAATGGAAATCCAGGTTTAATCGATGATTTTACACCAGAACAACGTTTTTATATCTCTTGGGGAACCATTTGGCGTTCTAAAATGAGAGATGAAGCCATCAAAAATCAAGTAAAAACCGATCCGCATTCACCAGGAATGTATCGTGCTTACGTACCACTTCAAAATGTAGATGCTTTTTATCAAGCGTTTGATATTAAAGAAGGAGACAAACTGTATTTAAAACCAGAAAATCGAGTGAAAATTTGGTAATAAAATAATGCAAGAGCCTCGCAAATGTGAGGCTCTTTTTTTTGAAAAAAATCCAAAACATCAGGCAACCAAAAATCACTTTTTATTTTTCAAATCAAATTAGTACATTTGATAAATTAGAATTCTATTTTGAAACCAAACGATATCAAAATTCTTCATTTAGATAGTAATCATGCTTTGTTGTGGAAACAATTGCAAGAAGCTGGCTTTCAAAATTTTGAAGATTTTACATCTTCCAAAGAAGCTGTTGAGTCCAAAATTTCCGATTATCATGGGATTGTGATTCGCAGTCGGTTCAAAATTGACAAAACATTTTTAGACAAAGCCACCAACTTACAATTTATAGCACGAGTGGGTGCTGGTTTAGAAAGCATTGATTGTGATTATGCAAGTGCAAAAAGAATTCACCTCATCGCAGCGCCGGAAGGCAATAGAAATGCAGTTGGCGAACACGCCCTTGGAATGTTACTTTCCCTTTTCAACAATCTCAATACAGCCGATAGTGAAGTGCGATCGGGTCAATGGAACCGGGAATCGAATCGTGGACATGAATTGGATGGAAAAACCGTAGGCATTATTGGTTATGGCAACATGGGAAAAGCGTTTGCCAAAAAACTTCGTGGTTTTGATGTCAAAGTGTTATGCCATGATATTTTAGAAAATGTTGGAGATGAAAATGCGACTCAAGTCAGCTTGACAGAATTACAAGAACAAGCAGACGTTTTGAGTTTACACATCCCTTGGACACCTCAAACCGATAAAATGGTCGATGCTTCTTTTATAAATGCGTTTGCAAAACCATTTTGGCTTATCAATACCGCTCGTGGTAAAAGTGTCGTGACCGCCGATTTAGTGGAAGCTTTGCAATCGGGTAAAATATTAGGCGCAGGATTAGATGTTTTAGAATATGAAAAACTATCGTTTGAAACCCTTTTTGAAGGCGAAAAACCAGCCGCATTTGACACTCTTTTAAAAGCAAAAAACACACTGTTAACTCCGCACATTGCGGGTTGGACACAGGAAAGCAAGATCAAATTAGCACAAGTGATCGTTGATAAAATCATTAAATTGTATCCAAATGAATAAAGTAAGTTATTACATGGTTATGACGATCGGGATTATTACCTGTTTGAGTTTTTTTCCTCATGCTTTTCTCGGTATGCAAGCTGTTTTAGAACACATCGCCAAAGGAGAAATCCAAGAACCTGCCGCTAATGGCATGCGAATGATATGGCTCTATTCTTCCATTATGATGTTGGTATCGGGCATATGGCTTTTAAGTGTTACCCCTCATATTTTAATCGGCAGTCACATTGCTAGAATTCAAGTACTGGTTTTGGGAATTGGCCTTTCCGTATTTGGCTTCGGCTGTACGTATATTTCAGGCAATATAGATGCGATGTTTGCCTTTACCATTGAAGGTATCATTTTAATCATTGCAACCACTTTTTTCTATAAAAAAATTCATCATATAAATAATCATAACTCAAACTAAAAAATGGAAACATCAAAACCAACAGAAACCTGGAACAATCCAGCACAACCTAGACAAGAAAACAAAAAAGTCCTAGCTGGAGTCATGGGCATTTTATTCGGAGGATTAGGAATTCACAAATTCATATTAGGGTATACCACTGAAGGAATTATTCAGCTAGTAATTACTGTTGTGACTTGCGGAATTGGAAGTCTTGTAGGATTTATAGAAGGCATTATTTACCTTACCAAATCAGACGAAGAATTTTATCAAACATATCAAGCCAACAAAAAAGCCTGGTTCTAATAAAATACAAAGCGGTAATCTTAAAGTTACCGCTTTTTTATTACTTCTGCCAAAATACAATTGGTTTCCTTATCTTTGCAAAAGTTTTCAAAAAAATGGCAGAGACACGAATTTTATCGACCAAAAAACTTCAGATCAATCAGAAACAGTTCTTATTGAATGCTGGTTTTTCGGTTATTGAAGCTGATTTTATTCAAATTATGCACCAACCATTCGAATTAAAAAACACGAATGAAACCTTGATTTTTACCAGTCAAAATGCCGTTTATGCCATTCTAGAAAATAAAGAGGTAGAAAAATTAAAAAACAAATCCGTTTTTTGTGTGGGTTTAAAAACCAAAGCACTACTGGAAGAAAAGGGTTTTAAAGTGGAAGCATACACAGGTTATGCAGCCGATTTAGCTGAAATCATCAGTTTGGTTTATGCAGACACTACCTATACTTTTTTTAGTGGCAATTTACGTCGGGACACCTTGCCGGAATTGTTAACCGAAAACGGAATTACATTCAATGAAATTGAAGTCTACCAAACCCTTTTAACTCCTCAAAAAATAAATTCAAAGTCGGATGCCCTCTTGTTTTTCAGTCCATCGGGAGTAGAAAGTTACACTAAAGACAATAAAATTACTACTGAAGTTTGTTTTTGTATTGGAGACACCACCGCAGAAGCAGTCGAAAAGTATAGTCAAAATATCGTAATCGCCAATCAACCTTCTGTTGAGAATGTGATTATCCAATGTATCAATTATTATAAAGCTGATTGCTAAATGCTATTGGCTAAAAGCTAAAAAAAATATGTTAAAAAACGATTTATTCCTACGTGCCTTAAATAACGAATCGGTAGAACGTCCACCCGTTTGGATGATGCGTCAAGCCGGAAGATATTTACCAGAATTTAGAGCATTACGCGATAAGTATGATTTCTTTACGCGTTGTGAAACACCAGAATTAGCCGCAGAAATTACGGTACAACCCATTCGAATTGTACAACCAGATGCGGCCATTTTGTTTTCCGATATTTTGGTAGTGCCACGTGCCATGGGAATTCACGTAGAATTAAAAGACAATTTAGGACCTATTATACCAGATCCAATTCGTACAATGGAACAAGTCAATCAGGTTTTTGTTCCAGATGTTCATGAAACCTTAGGTTATGTTTTCGATGCGATTAAATTAACCAAAGAAATGCTGAACGACGAAGTGCCATTAATTGGTTTCGCAGGTTCGCCTTGGACGATTTTCTGTTATGCAGTAGAAGGAAAAGGTTCCAAAAGTTTTGACACAGCGAAAGGATTTTGTTTCTCCAATCCAGTAGCAGCGCATACGTTATTGCAAAAAATTACCGATACGACTATCTTATACTTGAAAGAAAAAGTAAAAGCAGGTTGTAATGCCATCCAGATTTTTGATTCTTGGGGCGGTATGTTGTCTCCAGTAGATTATAATGAGTTTTCATGGCCATACATCAACCAAATTGTAGATGCCTTGGCAGAAGACACGAAAGTTATCGTTTTCGGAAAAGGTTGTTGGTTTGCTTTGAACGAAATGTCGAAATCAAAAGCATCAGCTTTAGGAGTAGATTGGACTTGTTCACCAAGAAATGCCCGTTATTTATCAGGTGGAAAAATCACTTTACAAGGAAATTTTGATCCAAGTAGATTGTTATCGCCAATTCCAACCATCAAAAAAATGGTACACGAAATGATTGACGAATTCGGAAAAGACAATTACATCGTGAACTTAGGTCACGGGATTTTACCAAATATTCCTGTAGATCATGCGAAAGCATTCATTGAAGCGGTAAAAGAATACCAAAAATAACATCCAAGCACTTAATCCTATGAAAAAAGGGCATTTTATACTTTTGTTTTTCTTAGGTGGTTTTTATTTACAGGCACAAACTGTAGTAAAAGCTAATATCACAACGGCTCTTGGTTTTCCACAAATAGGTGTAGAAACCAGTTTGGGAAAAAATACCAGTTTTCAAGTAGATGCCTTGGCTTCGCTATGGAAATCAATTAATGGCGGTCCACAACAAATGTATATGTTGGTTCCAGAATTCAGATACTATCCCAAAAAAGCATTGGAAGGATTTTATTTTGGTTTACATGTAGGAGGTTCTGCTTATAAACTTCAAAAATGGAATTACATAAATACCGACCATTATCAAAAAGGATACAATGTGATGTATGGTGGCACTTTAGGCTATCAAGTAAAAATTAACGATAAATTTGCCCTTGATGTCTTTTTAGGAGGTGGATCACAACAAGGGTATTACCGAGGCTATTTATTAAGTAGCGGTGAACGTTATGAATCGGCCAAAAAATTTAATAAAAGTGGCGAATGGCTGCCTTACCGTGGTGGCATTATGATTGTTTATAAGTTAAACAGTAAGAATGAAAAATAAATTTTATCAATACATACAAAACTTACAAGACCAAATCTGTAAAGGCCTGGAAGATAGTGACGGAACGGCAAAATTCCGTGAAGATTTATGGCACAGACCAGAAGGCGGTGGCGGAAGAACACGCGTTATCGAAAATGGTGCCGTTTTTGAAAAAGGCGGTGTCAACATTTCGGCAGTTCATGGTAAATTACCGGATTCGATGCAGCAATTATTCAATGTTGGGGAAGCCGATTTTTTTGCTTGTGGTTTGAGCTTGGTAATTCATCCGAAAAACCCAATGGTACCCACGGTTCATGCCAACTGGCGCTATTTTGAAATGTATGATGATAACGGGAAGGTAATCAATAGTTGGTTTGGTGGCGGACAGGATTTAACGCCTTATTATTTGTTTGAAGAAGACGGAAAGCATTTTCATCAAACGTGTAAAACTGCTTGCGACAAACACAATCCGGAATTTTATCCAAAATATAAAAAACAATGTGATGCTTATTTTTGGAATGCTCACCGAAATGAAGCGCGTGGTTTAGGCGGTTTGTTTTTTGATTATTTGAAAGAAACAGAAGACATGAAAATGGAAGATTGGTACAATTTTGTGACAGAAGTTGGCAATTCTTTCTTACAAGCCTATGTTCCGATTGTGGAAAGAAGAAAAGATTTACCATTTACACCTGAACAACGTACTTGGCAAGAAATTCGTCGTGGCCGTTATGTAGAATTCAATTTGGTGCACGATAAAGGCACCCTTTTCGGACTTAAAACCAACGGAAGAATCGAAAGTATCTTGATGAGTTTGCCGCCACATGTGCAATGGCATTACGATCATCATCCTGAAGCGGGTAGCGAAGAAGAAAAGCTGATTAAAGTATTAGAGAATCCAATCGAATGGTTGAATTAGTTTACAGTTAACGGTTAACACTCGATGATTGATTATAGAAAATACAATGTTTGGCAAAAAGGGCATCAATTGGTTTTAGATGTTTATAAATTAACTTCTACTTTTCCGAAAAGTGAACAATTCAATTTAATTTCGCAAATTAATAGAGCTTCACTTTCAATTCCAACAAATATCGCGGAAGGATATGGAAGACAAACACAAAAAGAACTAATTCGATTTTTGTATATTTCTTCAGGTTCAGCACATGAGTTAGAATATTTACTTTTTGTGTCAACCGAATTAAATTTTGTTGAAAAGGAAAAATCAGAAGAACTTCTTTCTGAACTATCTGAAATTAAAAAAATGTTAGCATCACTAATAAATAAAATAAGTGCAACACTATAACTGTTAACTGTAAACCGTTAACTTAAAACTTATAAACTATGTTCCCATTACACAGAGGCAGAAGATTAAGAACTAACGAATCCATCAGAAGTTTAGTTCGTGAAACCACATTAAGTCCAAGTGATTTTATGTTTCCAATGTTTATTACGGAAGGTGAAAACGTGCAGGTCGAGATTCCTTCTATGGTTGGAATTTACCGTCGATCGATTGATTTAACAGTCAAAGAAGTCAAAGAAATATACGATTTAGGAATTCGTGCGGTAAACATTTACGTAAAAGTAAGCGAAGACCTAAAAGACAATACCGGCAAAGAAGCCTGGAATCCCAACGGATTGATGCAACAAGCCATTAAAGCCATTAAATCTGCTTGTCCCAAAATGATTGTAATGCCCGATGTGGCTTTAGACCCGTATTCAATTTACGGTCATGATGGTATAATTGAAAATGGAGATGTAGCCAACGATGCCACGAATGCAGCTTTAGTAAAAATGGCTGTTTCTCATGCGCAAGCGGGAGCCGATTTTGTAGCACCTAGTGATATGATGGACGGAAGAGTGTTGCGTTTACGTGAAGGTTTGGATGCGGCAGGATTTCATAATGTGGGTATCATGAGTTATTCGGCGAAATATGCTTCAGCGTTTTACGGTCCGTTTCGTGATGCCTTAGACAGCGCGCCTAAAGAAGCAGATGTCGAAGTGCCAAAAGATAAAAAAACCTACCAAATGGATTATGCGAATCGCATCGAAGCCGTAAAAGAAGCGTTGTGGGATGTAGAAGAAGGTGCCGATATGGTCATGGTCAAACCGGGAATTGCGTATTTGGACATTGTCCGCGAAGTGAAAAATGCCGTTGATGTGCCTGTAACAGTTTTCCATGTTTCGGGTGAATATGCGATGATTAAAGCGGCTTCAGAAAGAGGCTGGTTGGATCACGACAAAATCATGATGGAACAGTTAATGTGTATTAAAAGAGCCGGTGCGAGTTTGATTTCGACGTATTTTGCGAAAGAAGCCGCTATTTTATTGAATCAGAAATAATTCTTTTAACTACAAATACAAGAATGTTTTGACAAAAGCACACTTAATTATTCGTGAATTCGTGGCAAATTTATAAAATCAATGAAAAAACTAGTATATATCATTTTAATTGGATTGCTGATCTCTTGTAAAAATAAAGAAGAGTATAAAGAACCAACAGAAGTAAACGAAACTTCAGCCCAAAATCCAGAAAATTTAGGAAAAGAAATTTTTGAAGGAAAAGGCGTTTGTTATACCTGTCACAAACCTGAAATCAAAACTGTGGGACCATCCATAAAAGATATCGCCAAATTGTATAAAGAAAAAGGGGGAAGTATTGTCAATTTTCTACAAGAAAAAAGCGAGCCAATCGTCGATCCGAGTCAATATGCTACGATGAAAACGAATTTTGCCATCACCAAAAACCTTCCAAAAGAAGAGCTAAAAGCATTGGAAGCTTATATGCTTAGTTTTTCAAAATAATACAAAAATCAAGTCATCTTCGGATGGCTTTTTATTTAGAATCCTTACTTTTATCAGATGGAAACAGCATTTATCAATTCACCACTAGGCATCACCAAAATTGAAGGGGACGAAAATGGTATTGCGGTAATTTCTGTACTTTCAGAAGGAGAACCCTCAAAAAAGATCCCTCAAGCATTACAAGAAGCAGTCTCGCAATTGCAAGATTATTTCGAAGGTAAGCGTACCGAATTTACGTTCAAACTCAACCCAAAAGGGACTGAATTTCAACAAAAAGTCTGGCAAGAATTACTTACTATTCCTTTCGGAAAAACAACTTCCTATCTCGATTTATCTAAAAAACTAGGGGACGTCAAAGCGATTCGGGCGGTAGCTTCCGCCAATGGCAAAAACCCACTTTGGATTGTAGTACCTTGTCATCGAGTGATTGGTTCCGATGGTTCGTTAACAGGTTATGCGGGTGGATTGTGGCGTAAAAAATGGTTATTAGACCATGAAAATCCATTAAAACAACAAAGTTTATTCTAAAATTGATTATTTTCGTCGTATAAACGCCAAAATAACGATACTATGCTTGACAAAATCCAACTCGAGAACATTCTATTCCTCGACATCGAAACGGTTCCTGAATTCGAAAATTATTCCGATTTAAACACGACCACCCAACAACTTTTTGGTACTAAAACACAATACCAACGTAAAGACGATTTTACCCCTGAAGAATTTTACGAACGTGCCGGCATTTGGGCCGAGTTTGGCAAAATTATTTGCATATCGGTGGGCTATTTTACCTTCAAAAGTGATATTCGCCATTTTAGAGTTACTTCTTTTTTTGGAGAAGAGGCTAAAATTCTAAAGGATTTTTCCAATTTATTGGACAATCATTTCGGTCAGCCACAACACATTTTATGTGGTCATAATGCCAAAGAATTTGATTTTCCTTTTATTGCACGACGAATGATCATTAACAGTATTCCAATTCCGCAAAAATTGAATTTGTTTGGCAAAAAACCTTGGGAAGTGCCTCATTTAGACACCATGGAATTGTGGAAGTTTGGCGATTATAAAACGTTCACTTCTTTAAAATTATTGACATCGGTGTTGGGAATACCATCCCCCAAAGACGACATTGACGGCAGCGAAGTGGCTAAAGTATATTATGAAGAAAAAAATATGGATCGGATTATTATCTATTGCGAAAAAGATGTCATTGCAGTAGCACAAGTCTTGCTTCGATTTAGAAGAGAGGATTTATTAATTGAAGAAGAAATTATTCATGTATAATAAAAAGAGGGGTGATATTTCACCCCTCTTTTATGTTTTCTTCTATTATTATTTATTCAAAACAATTTTCTTAACGGTTTTATGCTTTCCGTTTTCAAGCGTCAATACATACAACCCATCGGCAAAGTTTCCAATGTTTAATGTTTCTATTGATTCGCTTGATTTTTTAGAAGCGATTAACCTCCCTTGAAAATCATAAATCGAATAGATTGTTTCACCTGTAACCATAGCATTCAAATTAATATTCAATAGCCCTTTGGTTGGATTAGGATAAACGGTCATGTTGTTGAAAACAGAATCGTTTAAGCCCAACGATTGTTCTACTTTACAAAAGTTTAAGGCAAAAGTATTGATAGATCCTCCATCCCCAGGACCTACATCAAGCACATGTAAAGTCCACGTTCCTTGTGCATTTAATCCATTCAAATCATAAAGACTTTGGTTTGGTTTTACCGTTCCAGAAACAACCGGTGCAGTAGCTGAACATGAATGATTTACACCCGAATCGTCTAATATCGCTTGAATATTTGGATACGTTGAGTTCGATCCCGCACAAGGTTGATCGAATAAAATAATTTCAGGACTTCCGATAGCGGCAGGCCCTTTTAAGGTAATGATCATATCTCCAATCCAGGTGTGGGTAATATCTACCGTTACATTTAAGTCTCCGATTTTAAAATTATCGGCTACTACAATAGGCACACTTGCAGTAACGTCTTGAGTAGTGGCAATGGTGGCATTACTAAAATCGGTTGCGGTATAAGTATTGGCACCACAAATATATTTTCCTGTCACAAAAGATCGTGTTGCTGAACTCGGACCTGTCGCACAACGATTTGAAGGTATCACTCTCCAATAATACGTGGTTTCTTCAGCTAATCCTGAAACGGCATACGCACCACTTTTAATTCCAGTTACATTTAAAAAGGTAGTCGCAAAAGTATTCGATGTAGAAATCTGTAAATTATAATCTTCTGAATTGTCATCTTCTGCCCATTTAAAAATATAACTGGTTGGAAGGTCTGGATAATTGTTAGTTGGTGCAATTTGATTTACAGCAACAACTGTTGTTGAAAATACTTTTAAAGATTTAAAACGGGTTTCAGTTTCCGAACCATTATTAGCGCTTATCCCTATTGAATAGTTTCCATAAGGAACTGCATTTAAATTGCTAACGGTCATTGTCACTGTTCCATTTGCGCTTAAACTGGTTGGTGAAAAAGAAGCTGTAGCGCCACTTGGTAAATTAATTGCAGAAAAAGTGGAAGTCCCTCCACCAGTTTGCTTGTAATTAAATGTAAAAACAGCATTTTGATTGCTACATACCGTTAAGTCGTCGGAAGTAGATTCTAAAGCAATATTAGACGTAATACCGGTGATTACTAATGCAAATTTTTGATTGCCTCCTACTAAGTTTCCTTTATGGGTTATTGTAACCACATAATCATCCGCTGTAGGAGCATCAATCTTAACTGCTTCTACATTATCAATATTGTTATCTCCAGTTCGGATGGCATTACTAGAAGGCAACGCATCTAATTTCCAAGGAAAATATGTAGTGCTTAATCTTGTAATACGGATATCTAAGTCATTCACCAAAGCTGGAACATTATAGTTGTCACCATGAGTACCATCATTTATAGCGCCTGGCAAATCTGTCCAAGTAGCAGAAGCAATCAGTGGTGTCGCTCCACCTACTGCTCTAACAGTGGTTGTGTAAGTTTGTCCTTGATTTAACGTGATTTCTGATAGTATAGAAGTTAAACCATCTCCCGTAATTGTTTCAGCAGCTTTCTTTGCATTTAACAATCCCCAACCAAAATTTACGTCGGGACCTGGTCTTCCAGTATCATCAGCGGTATGACAGGCCAATCCTTTTAACATAGCCGATCTCATGAAATGGCCGTGTATGTTTCTATAATGTTGTTGCAATAACGTCAAAGTTCCAGTAACATTTGGTGCCGACATCGAGGTACCCGACATAGATGTAGTAGCCGTATTTGAAGTACTGTTAGTTGACGTCAATCCTGCACCATTTCCCGCAATATCTGGCTTAATTCTTCTGTCATCCGTTGGTCCTTGGCTACTGAATGAACTTATAGTTACACTTCCTAAGCTTCCGTCTGCATTGATTGTAGCATCATTGGCACTAGCAACGGTTAGTACGTTTTTCGAAACTTTATTGCCAATTAACTTATCATATCCCGCTTGAATCGGATTGGTATTATTATCGGTTCCGTTATTTCCGGCTGAAAAAACTGGTAAATAATACGTAGACAAATTGGTAATTTCATCCCAAGCTCTAGCGTCTTCCGTGTAGGCACCTACCAACCACGCCGGTGCAACGGCACCATTAGTGGGACTAATTAATGGGACACCATAAGAATGATTTGACAAGATCATCCCTTGTGGTAATTCAGAAATCGCTTCCGACTCATCACCATCAAAACTAAACGTTCTTGCAGTTGCTGCTGTAGCCATCCCTTTTGTAGGTAAAGCAGTTGTAGTATTCCATGGCAAGGCTAAAATAGTACCGGTTACGTGTGTCGGATGAGAGCCATATGTAGTTCCCGTTGGATCATCAATCGTATTTACTCTTCCACCAAAACCACTATGTGTTCTTCGAACTGTCCCACCGTCCCATACACGAGGAACCATTCCTTGGCCATCAAGTGTCAAGCCTAATCCTCCTCCTGTATTCAAATAATTGGTTCGGGTTGAACGGGCTGCTACTACATTATCGGTGCTGTAATAAATAGGATAACCATCACTAGTAACATACATTAATTCTTGGTAAGAGCCGTCTTCATTTAACTTTGATAAGGGCCATCCATTTATTTTTGCCAAAGCCACCGCTTTACTTTTTCGGGCCTCATGCTTGGCTTTAAATTCTATTTCTTTGGTACGGATTTTATCTAAATCATATTCGCTTACCATTTTAGACACATCCTCTTTGGTCTGTGCATAAATGGAAGAAAACATCAAAGAAATAATCCCCAAAATTAATTTTGTTTTCATGAATTAATTTTTAGTTTTTTAATAAATTTTTGCGAATATACTAAGACTTCTCCTTGTTTTGAAATAAATTCAATTATATATCCAATAATTATACGAATACTACTATTTTTACAAAAAATACTTTTATGGTTTTAAGCAGATTTTGGTTAGTAATATTTATTTCATCGATTTTATTTATCGTAGTCGCACTGTTTTCAGGAAATAATTATGCGATTGATTATGTTTTAAATGGGAAGAAAGATGATCCTATTTTAGTATCTGAGAAGTATTTGAATGATATTCCAAAATTTGTCAAAGACAGTATCGAAAAAGCCCCTGAAATGACTCTGGTTGTCAATCGTGATACTTTAAATAGCGATACTACTTATGTTTTCAAAAATAAAACGGTTAAAATATACAGTGGCATTCAGAAATCTGACGGATTATTGCCAACTTGTAAAAACAGTTTGTTGGATTTAATCATCCCGTTGATTGCCTATTTGGCCTTCTTCTGTGGCATCATGGAATTGCTAATCATTTCTGGTGCTTCGGAAAAATTAGCTAAAAAATTAAGTCCGATGTTTGCAAAAGTCTTTCCTTCGGTACCCAAAAACCATGAATCCATTTCGTACATGACTTTAAATTTTGCCGCCAATTTTCTTGGATTGGATTCGGCTGCCACTCCTTTCGGACTAAAAGCCATGCAAAGTTTACAAGAAATCAACCCCGATAAAGACAAAGCCAGTGATGCTCAAATTATGTTCATGTGTTTGCATGCCGCAGGTTTGACCTTAATCCCAACTTCGATTATTGGCTATCGTGCTGCCGAAAATGCCGCCAATCCCGCCGATGTTATGTTGCCTTGTGTGATAACGTCTTTTATCGGAACTATCGCGGCCTTTTTAATTGTAGGAATTCGTCAAAAAGTAAATTTCAAAAGCGCTGGATTATTAGCCGCGCTTATGGGAGTTATTGGAGGAATTGTAGGTTTGCTTTTCTATATCAATAGTTTGGATTTAATCGGGAAAAACCATTTTACAGGAAATTTATCAGGATTAATGCTAATTGCAATTATTGCCTTTACATTAATTTTCTCTTTCATTCACGAGAAAAAATTTACGGCACACGCGACCACGATTTTTGACACTTTTGTGGACGGCGCTAAAAACGGCTTGAATACTGGAGTTAAAATTTTCCCTTATGTTATGGGGATGTTGGTAGCGATTTCACTTTTTAGAAATAGTGGTTTGTTTGAAATCATTAGTAACGGCATTTCGTTTGCTTTTTCGAACATTGGAGTAGCCAAGGATATTACTGATGCCTTACCAGTTGCCATGTTACGTCCATTCAGTTCGGGAGGATCACGTGGCTTCATGATTGACGCGATGCGAAACTTCGGGCCGGATTCTTTTACCGGTCGATTAACCTGTATTTTTCAATGTAGTGCCGAAACCACATTTTATGTCATTGCGGTGTATTTTGGATCGGTAAATATCAAAAACACACGTTATACGTTAAGCACTATGTTGCTGGTAGATTTGATTTGTGTGATTGCTGCCATTTTTGTGGCTGGATGGTTTTTTTAAGCGATGAGAACTTTAGGTTTTTTAATTGTAATATTCTTTTTTTTTAGTTGTAAAAAACAGGAATCATTAGCCACGTCTACTGCAACAAAATCGGATTCCCTTATTCTCGTTTCTGATTCGGCTACTAATGGAAATGCAAAAAAACTAAAAATAGATACTGTTTTCTTTAGTTATGATGAGAAGACGAAACTAAATGATTATGCTTTAATTTCTGTTTTAGATAAAAAGTATACTGAAGACAGCATTGCTTCGGCTACTTTTAAAATCGATTTTATGTTTAAAAAACAATTGGTGTATTCGCATCAATTAAAAGTAAAAAACATTGATAATGGTTCCGAGTGGTATGGAAATCTAGAATTAGATTCTATTTCTTCTACCTTAAAGACCATCACCTTAGGTTATCCTGCTTGTGGATATTTACAACGGGAATTTTTATTTTATATCAACCCTAAGACTAAGTCAGCTTTAGTAAACCAATGGGAATCTATGAGTGATAGTGGTTGGGGAACTTGGAGTCGAGTAATTTCAGGAAAACAAGAAAATTTTATTTTTAGAACAACGTCTTTTTCTCCAAAAGATGATGAAATTGAAGAGATTGGTAGGGCAGAATATTCCGATTCCATTGAATTTAAACTAGTACATAATAGATGGATTCGAATTTATAAAACCCCAAAAGGAAAAGTATATCGAAATGAAATCAAATCTTTTGATGCGTTTCATAAAATAGATGGCTAATTTTTAAAATATTCTATAAATATTTCTACTTTTATCCCGCCCTAAATAATTAATATAATGAAGAATAACTTTACCAAATACCTACTGGTAGCGCTTACACTTTGTGCCTCTTTTTCGCTATTTGCACAAGAACCGGATAGTCGATCGACATTCGATATCATGAATGCTCCCGATCCAGAAAAATACAAAGAACTCAACCTAAACAATCGAAGTTTAACCAAATTGCCTTTAGAAATCGGTCGTTTTGTTAATTTGGAAAGATTATGGTTGAATTATAACAATTTACAATCGCTTCCCATAGAAATTAGTAAACTGACCAAATTGCGTGAATTGTATATCAACAACAATCAGTTTATGCGTTTTCCAATCGAAATTGGAAAAGTACCTAGTTTAGAAAAATTAGAAATGCAGAAAAATAAGCTGGAAAATGTTTCGATGCATATTGGTAAACTGAGCCGATTGCGAAAAATGAATTTCAACTACAATAAAATTGAAGCCATTCCTGTCGAAATCGGTCAATTAACCAGTTTAACGGAAATGTCTTTTTTTGACAATAAAATCAAAGTGATTCCGGTCGAAATAGGTTTCTTAACGAAACTAAAAGTCATCAATGTTGAAAAAAACGCCATTGCTGAAATTCCAGTAGAATTTGGAAATATTACCTCCTTAACCGATTTGAATTTTAAAAACAATCTAATTCAAGTTGCTCCTGTAGAATTGAGCAACCTTATCAATTTGAAAAGTTTGATATTGGATAAAAATCAAATTAAAAAGATTCCAGTCGACTATAGCAAACTGACGAACCTTACAGTGTTAGATTTAGACGACAACTTGCTGAGAACCATCCCGCAGGAGTTTATCAATTTGGTCAATTTAAAAGAATTGTATTTGGGCGGCAATGTTTGGGTGAGTTTTCCTGAAAATTTAAACGAAATGATCACCAAACTCGAATTTGGACAATCCCAAATCGTTAAAAAAATGATTTTAAAATTATAACAATTTCTAAAGGCCGATTTTCATCGGCTTTTTTTATTTGTATCTTTACGCAACAAAATTTTGCTACATGGACTTTTTATACCAAGACCCGTATCCAATTCTTAAAGACGATACCCAATACAAAAAATTAACTTCCGATTATGTACAAATAACACAATTGGGAGAAAGAGAAATCCTAACCGTTGACCCAAAAGGTTTAGAATTGTTAGCCGAAGAAGCTATGAAAGACGTTTCTTTTATGTTACGTTCTTCCCACTTGCAAAAGCTAAAAAATATTATTGATGACCCAGAAGCGACCGATAATGATCGTTTTGTGGCGTATAATTTATTGCAAAATGCAGTAGTAGCCGTTGATGGGGAATTACCCTCTTGTCAGGATACTGGAACGGCCATTGTCATGGGGAAAAAAGGAGAAAACGTATACACCGGTGTAGACGATGGCGAATGGCTATCAAAAGGCATTTTCAATACCTACCAAAATAAAAACCTTCGTTACTCGCAAATTGTTCCGATTTCAATGTTTGAAGAAAAGAACTCAGGTTCTAATCTTCCAGCACAGATTGATATTTATGCCAAAAAAGGAAGTTCCTACGAGTTTTTATTTTTGACCAAAGGAGGAGGCTCTGCCAATAAAACCTTCTTATACCAAAAAACAAAATCATTATTGAATGAAAAATCAATGGATGAGTTTGTTCGTGAGAAAATCAAAGATTTAGGTACTTCCGCTTGCCCACCTTACCATTTGGCTTTGGTAATTGGTGGTACTTCTGCAGAAGCGAATTTGGCTGCCGTTAAAAAAGCCTCGGCAGGCTATTATGACAACCTTCCTACTTCTGGAAACATGTCGGGGCAAGCGTTTCGCGATTTAGAATGGGAAGCTAAAGTCCAAAAGATCTGTCAAGAAAGTCATATTGGAGCGCAATTCGGTGGAAAATATTTAACCCATGATGTTCGTGTGATTCGATTACCACGTCACGCCGCTTCTTGTCCGGTGGGAATGGGTGTTTCTTGTTCGGCCGACAGAAATATTAAAGGAAAAATTACCAAAGAAGGTATTTTCTTAGAGCAATTGGAAACCAATCCGAAACAATTTTTACCGGAAACGGCACCACATTTAGAACCAGCTGTTGAAATTGACTTGAACCGACCAATGCAAGAAGTATTGGCAGAATTGTCGAAATATCCTATCAAAACGCGATTAAAACTAAACGGAACGTTGATTGTAGCCCGTGATATTGCACACGCAAAAATCAAAGAATTGTTAGATGCTGGGCAACCAATGCCAGAGTATTTCAAAAACCATCCTGTGTATTATGCCGGTCCTGCAAAAACTCCAGAGGGAATGCCTTCAGGAAGTTTTGGACCAACTACAGCAGGTCGTATGGACGTCTATGTGGAAGAATTTCAAGCCGCAGGTGGAAGTATGATCATGTTGGCCAAAGGAAACCGTAGCAAAGATGTGATGAATGCCTGTCATAAATATGGCGGATTCTATTTGGGTTCTATTGGTGGTCCAGCAGCGATTTTAGCCAAAGAAAACATTCTTTCGGTAGAAGTGGTCGATTTTGAAGAATTAGGCATGGAAGCCGTTCGTAAAATCGAAGTCAAAGACTTTCCCGCTTTTATCATTACCGATGATAAAGGAAATGATTTCTTCGCGAATTTATAATTTTCAATACTGATTCAAAGTTTACATATCGTTAAATAAAAAGGTCCCGCAATTGCGGGACCTTTTTATATCTATTTGCTTGGATTATTTAGAAATAATCAAGAATTCTGAACGACGGTTCGTAGCGTGTTGCTCTTCCGAACAAGGATCACAAACCACTTTCGGAGAGGTTTCTCCCATACCTTGTCCTGAAATTCGTTCGGCAGCAATTCCTTTAGAAATTACATACTGAACCGTAGATTTTGCTCTTCTCTCTGAAAGATTAAGATTGTACTTGTCATTTCCACGTGAATCGGTGTGTGATTTAGCCGAAATAACCATTTTAGGGTACTTGCTCATTACATCCACTAATTTATCCAATTCAGAGGCTCCTAATTGCGTTATATTGCTTCTGTTAAACTCGAAATAAACATCATTAAGAATAACTTCCGTTTCGGTAACGATGGCTTCCGTAGGATTTAATAAAATTTCAAGAGGTGTTTCCCCTTTTGATTTTTGTAATGTAACCGAACTACTGATGAAACCATAACGATCAGCATTAACCGTATAAACTTTATCACAATCTAAATTTAAAGAAGCTGTTCCGTTATCAGAAGTAGTCCCGTTCGCAGCCACAACACCTTTATCATCAACAAAAGCCAAGGTTGCTTGTGATAATACTTCGCCTGTTTTAGCATTTTTTACCGTTGCCAATAAATCTACATTACATACTGGAATGGCTTGATAAATATCATCATCACCTTTTCCTCCTTCTCTATTACTAGAAAAGAAAGCAAGGTTTTTAGCTTGATTAAATGAAAATCCGAAATCATCTTTTTCAGTATTCACTGGAGCTCCAAGATTGACTATTTTTTTAGTATTCATATTGTATGAGAATACATCCAATCCTCCAAAACTCGTATTTCCATTAGAAGAAAAATACAAGGTGTTATCGTCTGCAATAAAAGGAAATTGCTCTGAACCTTCTGTATTAATTGGTCCACCTAGATTTTCTGGAGTTCCAAAAGTTCCGTCGCTATTCACCGAAATTTTCCAAATATCATTACCCCCAATTCCACCAGGACGGTCAGAATTAAAGTATAATGTAGTTCCATCTTTACTTAAAGAAGGATTAGAGGTATTGAATTCTTTTCCATTAAATGATAATGCCGTGATATTTTCCCATTTACCCTCTTTATTGGTAGCTTTGAAAAGGTACATTTTACCGAATTTATTTTTCTTGTCGTCTGATTTTACAAAATCATTTTCGAAAAAACTTTCTCTAGTAAAATAAATAGTATTTCCATCTGCCGATAAGGCTACTGGACCTTCATGGAATTTAGTATTCAATTCTGTGATTGTAGTCACTTCGCCATTGGCTTTATTATCTGTAAAATCGACTTTATACAAATCCAATTTAGGTTGTCCGTTCCAGTTATAGGTTTTTCTAGATTCGTTTCTAGCCGAAGACATATATAGTGTATTCCCGTTTAAAAGAGCACCAAAATCAGAATATTTACTATTGATTTCTATCGAATTTACATCAAATTGCTTTTTTTGTTTGGACAAATTAGCTACATAATTTTTTTCTGCTAGGTAATTTTTTGCTCTAGAATCGCCAGGTGATGCTGCAGCAAATTTGTCCATTAGAGTATTTGCTTCCTCGTACTTTTTATTAGCTTTTAGCATTTGAGCATAGCGGAAATAGGTTTCCCCATCTTGAGGTGTTTCTACCGTTTTGGCGTACCATTTTTCGGCTTCAACAGCGTTGAACATATTATAATAACAATCTGCTAATTGTTTGTACACGTATGTATCGGCTTTTTGTTTATCGACTAGTTTAAGATATTCTTTAGCAGCCGTTACATATTCATAACTCTTATAAAGTTTATCAGCCGACTTTGTATCATTGTTTTGAGAATAACCACTAAAAAAAGTTAAAACAAAACTTAAGGAAATATATATTTTTTTCATCTTCAATTGTATTAGAAATAACGAGGAGAACTCGACACTTTTTTAGGGAAATTCAAATCAAATAATAAAATAACTTCGTGCGAAGATGGTGTTGCTATTTTCAAATCGGAAACAATATGATCATATGCATATCCAATACGCAAACCATCTGTTATTTTATAATTTACCATCGCACCAAAAGAATCTTGTAATCGATATGTTGCACCTAACTCAAACTTTTCAAAAAACAAGAAGTTTGTCGATACATCTAAAGAAGTTGGCGCATTAAACGCCGATTTAACCATAAAAAATGGTTTGAATTTTAAATTTGGGTTCAACTGAAACACATAACCTCCTGTGAAAAAGTAATGCAAAGCTTCAGTTCCAAATTTTAAAGCTTGACCACTTCTGTCAATATTCAAATGGTTGGATTTTAACATATTAGGCACCGAAAAAGCTAAATAATATTTATTGGTATAATAAAACAATCCAGACCCAATGTTTAAATAGGTTTTATTAATATTTTGAGAGAAAGCAGGGTCGTTTGGATCAGGTACATTAGCATAAACCTCATCAAATAAGCCTACTTTATGAAAAGTGGCACCCGCTTTAATACCCATTGCTAATTTGTGCTCACCCCCAAGATTTAAAGTGTAGGAAACATCTCCATACACATTGGTTTCATTAACAGGACCAATTTTATCGGAAATAGCTGAAAGCCCTAGACCCACATTTTTCCCTACTGGCGAATGCCCTGTAGCCGTAAAAGTAGTTGGAGAATCTTCAATATTTACCCATTGTTTTCTATATAATAAACCAATTGATAAATTTTCTTTTGAACCAGCATAAGCAGGATTAATCACGTTCATATTATACATATACTGAGTATAATGGGGATCTTGCTGTGCTTGTGTCTCCAGGAAGGAAACGAGTGAAACAATTGTTACGAAAAATAATTTTCTCATTTTTTATTATTATTTATAAGAAGCATAGTCTGCTATTTCATACAAACTATGCTCCTCTTTTATATTTATCTATTAATGTAAATCCAACCAGTTTTGTTTGCGCCATCATTTTGTTCAATTACAAAATAATAGGTTCCATCTGGAAGTGCATCACCTTTATCTGATTGACCTTTCCATTGGTTGGTGTAATTCGCATAGCTGTACACTTTTGTTCCATATCTGTTAAATATGCTCAATTGTTTTACACCTAATCCTTGTAAGTCAAAAAATTCATTATCACCATCTCCGTTAGGCGAAATTCCTTTTTGAATAATACAAAGAGTACTCACCACTCGGAACGTTTGTGTATCTACACATCCATCAGGAATCGTGGTAACACTTACGGTAAATGTATGAGGGAAACTTGTTGCCGGCATACCCAGTTGAGAAACATTTAAAGTATTTTGATTACCTCCAACGGTATCTCCATTAGAATTAGTCCATACATAATTCACGGAAGCTGGATCGTAAGAGTTTTCAAATGGCTTAGCCGTGATAATATAACTTACACCCTCACATTCTCCACTTGTCGTAATAGGAATATCTGCAGTATCTAATGAAACTTCTATTTGTTGTGAAGTTGAACATCCAAAATTAGAAACCACTACTTCATATGTACCAAATTGGGTCACAGAAATTGTACTTGTATTATTAGGGCTTGGTTGTGTTCCACCTCCTAATAAGGTCCATGTATAGGTTACATTTGGATCAGTCAGTGCAAAATTAGTTGGAGTAACAGAAAGTGTTGCAGCTTCGTTCACACATTTTATTTCATTTGTTGGAGTTATCGTAAAACTAGGAACAAAATTAACTGTAAATGACATTTGTATTGGAGTAACATTCGTACATCCATTCAATGTAATCACTACTTCGTATAATCCTGTTACATTCGGATTTATTTGACTTCCAGTTGCAGCAATTGGAACTCCGTTAATTGTCCAAGCATACGTTGCATCAGTCACTACGAAATTAGTTGGAACAACTGTAATAGTTGTGGTTGAAATTTCATTGGCACAAATGGTATTATCAGCATCGGAAGAAACTAACGTCGCTACTGGATTCGGATTAATTGTAATTGTAACCGATTCTTGTACTTGATTACATCCGTTGATAGGCGCAATAGTATTTGTAACTGTATAGGTACCTGGTGTACTTGCAGCTATATCAATCTCTCCTGTAACCGAATTAATAACCAATCCTGGGGTGGATGAGAAGGCTCCTGCAATCCCTAACCCAATAAAAGTTGGTAGTTGATTAACAGAATTTTGACAGAAAGAACTACTTGCATAGGCAAAGGTAGCAACAGGCATCGCCGAAATAGTAACATTGGCTGTATAACTACTATCTGGACATCCTCCAGAAGCAGCGATGTAATTTGTAACTACATAAGAACCAACTGTACTTGCCATTAAGTTTATCTCTCCTGTAACAGGATCGATAACTAACCCTGGTGTTGAAGAGAAAGTTCCTGCAATCCCTCCTCCAGAAAATATTGGAAATGGATTGGCAGCATTTTGACAATAAGGCATAGCCGAATAATTAAATGTACCCACTGCTGGTTGTGTAATGGTTACAGTAGTCGTAATTGGTGTCCCTGGACATCCTGCTACAAACACATTATAATTTACAGTATAGGTTCCCGCTAAACTAGTATTTGGCGTAATTGCACCAGTCGTAGAATTAATTGTTAATCCCGCAGGAGTTGCATAATAATATCCACCCGCAGTTCCTGTTTGTGTTACAGGTTGAGCTGCAGTTGTTGTTCTACAAAATGCCGGAGCACTATATGTAATTGTAGCCGATGCAGGATTTGAAATAGTAATACTCCATGTAGCTGTAGAAGAGTTACAATCGGTCGTTCCAGGAATAAAACTAGTTACGGTATATGTTCCGACAGTACTAGCAGCAATATCAATAACTCCAGAAGTAGGATTAATAATTAATCCAGGTGTACTAGAATAAGTACCCGCTGTTGATCCAACACCTAATGTTGGAGCTATTGTCGTAGTGCCTCCATCTTTACAATAAAAATTGCTAGGATAAGAAAAACGAGCAAACGGACAACAATCTAATGGTGCAGGACCAGAAGTTCGTGTAATTCTAATATAACCTCTTTTTCCTGGGTAACTACTCGTGGTAGTATAATTTGTAATCATGATTACATATACTTGTCCAGCAACTGCCCCATTTAAGGTAAAGGTTTCAGTGTCTGCAGCTGAGAAACTACATCCTAGCGGTGCTGGTCGAGTATTACCAACTGTTATAGACGAACAAGCAGTAGCTACATTCGGGAAAGGTCCCCAAGTAACATAATCAACATCTAAACCATTGGTCGCTGGATTAGAAAAGTCAGGTGCCGTACTTTGCTCCATAAAATAGGTATAATTACCATTGGTTTGTACGGTTAAATAGTAAAAAGTTGGTGATGGTGCCGATCCCAAACATCCAACAGTTGTAGTAGCAGTGCCACTAATTGGATTAGGGTTGGCAGGAACACCAACGTCATTTCTTAGGATAACAGCATTCACAGCACATACAGGGATGGCGTTATTACAATAAATAACTTTTGTCCCTACGCAAATTTCAAATCTTTTTGTAGAAACCGCAGTTCCAGGAGAATATACTCTAATTTTATAAGTTTCTCCAATTATTAAACCAGTTTCCATGCCTCCATTAGTCGTTCTACAACTAACTTGAGTTAATGTACCACAATCAGTTCCTCTATATAAAGAATAGTTAAGTCCTCCAGGAGCCGCATTTGGGAAAAACTGTGGACTTGTAACAGCCGAAACAGCTTCCAGTAAAGAAATATAGTGAGTTGTTGCGGTAGCCGTAAAATGGAACCAAACATCATCATTATCAGCCGTTGCGCCACAAGTATTCGCTTGTGTAGAAGCCGTTGCACCTGCAACCGTTCCAAAAACGGTTTGTGTACAATTTGTATTTTGGTTTACTGGAACGGGTTTCGAATTAATACACTCATCATTAATATCTGGAGTATTAAATGTTCCCACTGCAGACCAAGGACTGCTATCAGTTGACGAACAAACCGCTCTTACATAAAAATCATAACAAGTCACCGGTGTTAATCCAACAAATGTGTATGGCTTAACCGATGTAACCACACCACTTGGGTTAGGATTTGGTAAATCTCCTGGTGGAGTAGATCCACAAGGCAATATAATTACTTCCCAATTAGAAGCAGTTCCTCCGCCAGGGTTCGCTGGTTGTGTCCAGTTAACCATAGCCGTAAATGGAGTTACAGTAGTTGTTATTAAAGTAGTTGGTCTCGAACAAGTTGGTAAAGTTGTAAAATCTCCTACAACACTCCAAATACTTTTTTGAGTTGGACTACATACTGTTCTAATATAATATAAATAAGTTGTATTCGGATTTAATCCTGTTACAATAAAAGTACTTGTATTAACATTAGCAAATGTTGGTACTGTTCCCGCTGTTGGAGGCGGTGTTGGTGGATTTTGAGGTACCACATAAATATCCCATAGCGTTCCTCCGTTGGTAGCCCAACTTAAAGTTGCTCCTTGAGTGGTAGGCAATGTATCTACTAATGCCGTTGGCTCTAAACACGCAGGTGTCTGACAATCAAAAGTTCCTGAATATAATGGAGTAGTGGTACTCACTGATCCAGTATTAGGTAGTTTTGTAAATATCGTTTGTCCAAAATTGTTAATAATTTGAATCCCGATTTCAGTTGGACTTGCTCCTCCTGCTGTCCAGAATAATTCAAATGGTAATGTCTCACACAAAGGAACATTCACATTCAATGTTGTTCCTGTTGCCATTGTCAAAGTTTGAACAACAACATTATTTTGTTTTACTAACATTATTCCAGGATTCGTAGTACTATCCCATCCATCACCAAAAGTATCCGTCAATCTAAAAACGTATGTACATTTGTCTACGGCATTACAGATTTCAGTATTAAATAAGAAAGGTCCCGCCCAAGGGCTAAACAAACCTCCTCCACAATCTGCTCTTACCCAATATTGGTAAGCTGTTGCTGAAGTTAATCCTGTTGCTGGATAATTCGTATTTACTGTTGTAGGTGTTCCAGAACCAGCAGGAATTGCTGAACCGGCAGTTTGAATCGCCACTTCCCAATTTGTTGCTCCTGTTGGACCTACCCATGATAAGTTTGCAGTAGTTGTTGTAATAGTGTTAACCGACAATGTTGTTGGTGGTTCACAAAATTTTTGTTGTATGATTAAAGAGTAAGGTATTCCCGCTGCTGGTGTAGTACTTGATGATATTACAAACACATAGGTTTGACCTGCTACAACTGCTAAATTTGGAATAATTCTTGGTCCAGAGCCCGTATTGGCAACTCCGCCTACACAGGTGCCAGGGAAACTGGCACACCCATTATAAACAAACATACTTGACGAGGTAGCCCCGCCTCCAGGCGTCATTGTAGCCGTTATATTTCCGGTAAAAGTCGCAGTATAAGAATAGAATACTTCAGCACCTTGTAAATAATTCGTAGTGGTTGGTGTCGCCCCACAAAGAGCAACTCCTTGAATTGTATCTACATCATCGCCATATAAATTTGTATTACTATTAGTACTATAGGGTAATGCCGTAATATTTATAGGGGCACTACAGATAGATCCTGCAGGTGTTGTTGAAAAGTTAATTGGTCCTGCCCATTGGCTATAATTTCCACTACCACAATCGGCGCGTACGTAAAATTCGTATAAAGTTCCTGGAGTTAACCCAGTGTAGTTATAAGAAGTTGTTCCAACTGGAGTTCCAGGGCCTGTAGGCAAACCTGTTCCGGAAGGTTGTACAACAACTTCCCACTGCGTTGCAGATCCATTGTTTGTCCATCCTAATAAGGCAGAAGTTGGTGTAATGGTTCCAACAGTTAGTATATTTGGGTCTAAACATTGTTGAACCACTCTTGCTTCATCAATTAACCATCGATCTCCATCAATTGTACCGGTATCTTGAAAATTTGTTTTAACAAAAGCAATATAAAGTTGTGTTCCTGCTGGATAAGCAGCTAAACTTACCGTTTTTTCTTCATATACATTAAATGTAGCATTTAAAGTAGCTTCGGTCCAAGACTGAATAGTAGTATAAGCCCCTTGATTCGTTTGAGTTGGATTTGTAGAAACACGTATTTCATAAATCGATCCATTGTTTCCTGTTAACGTTTGACGAGTAAAGAATCGAAGTTGAGAGTTAGCACCGACCGTAATTTGTGGCGTTACTAACCAATCTATTGATGTATTTCCTGCTCCAATATTTTCGCGATCCATAATCGCCGCTTTGGCACCAGCATAAACTCTTGTTGGGTCTGTTGTTTCGGCCCAGCTTACACCTGTACCTGTACCATTGTCCATTGTAATCCAGTTTCCTGGCGTGGTTGGTGGGAAAGTAGCTCCTTCAAAACCTTCGTTTATTTGGGCAAAACTCAAATAAGGAAGAATCATCATGAAAAAACTAAAAGTAATTTTTTTCATATTATCTAAAATTCATTGGTTAGGTTAGTTAATCGTATAATTTGCCTAAAATAGTGATTTATGTTAATAAAGAGTCAAAAAAAAATATTTTTACCGATAAAGTGTTTGATTTAATCGATTAAATGCGTCTTTTATTCTGTAAATTTGCCATTCATAAAAGCAATATGTTAGAAAAAGTAGAACATAATTTTGAAAAAACAATTGTCGTTGGAATTGTAACCCAACAACAAAGTGAAGAAAAACTTAATGAATACCTTGACGAGTTAGAATTTTTAACTTTTACGGCTGGCGGTGAAGTGGTAAAACGTTTTTCACAAAAAATGGACAAACCCAATCCGAAGACTTTCGTAGGAACTGGAAAACTGGAAGACATCAAAACCTATATCGCCGAAAACCAAATAACAACAGTAATTTTTGATGATGAACTTACTCCTTCACAGCAAAAAAACATTACTCGTGAGCTGGATTGTAAGGTGTTAGACCGAACCAATCTTATTCTTGATATTTTTGCGCAACGTGCCGAAACTTCTTATGCAAGAACACAGGTGGAACTCGCACAATGTCAATATTTACTACCCCGTTTATCAGGAATGTGGACGCATTTGGAGCGTCAACGAGGGGGTATTGGAATGCGTGGTCCTGGAGAAACAGAAATTGAAACCGACCGCCGTATAGTTCGTGACAGAATCTCTTTATTGAAAGAAAAAATAAAAGTAATCGACAAACAGCAGTCGATTCAGCGAAGTAATCGGGGCGCTATGGTTCGCGTGGCTCTTGTTGGTTATACCAATGTGGGAAAATCGACTTTAATGAATGCAGTTGGGAAAAGCGAAGTGTTTGTAGAAAACAAATTGTTTGCAACTCTTGACACCACAGTTCGAAAAGTAGTCATCAAAAACCTTCCTTTTTTATTGTCGGATACCGTAGGATTTATTAGAAAATTACCCACTCAATTGGTAGATTCTTTCAAAAGTACCTTAGACGAAGTGCGCGAAGCCGATTTATTACTTCATGTAGTAGATATTTCACATCCCGAGTTTGAAGATCATATCGCTTCGGTAAATCAAATTTTACAAGACATTAAAAGTGCGGATAAGCCGACCATTATGGTTTTTAATAAAATAGATGCGTACAAACATCTTACCATTGATCCAGATGATTTAATGACCGAAAAAACGACCAAACACTATACTTTAGAAGAGTGGAAACAAACCTGGATGAGTAAACTTGGAGAAGACAATGCTTTATTTATTTCGGCCACCGAAAAAGAAAACTTTGAAGAATTCCGCAAGAAAGTATACGAATCAGTACGACAAATTCACATTACTCGATTTCCGTATAACAAATTTTTATATCCGGATTTCGAAGATGCTATCGAAAAAGAGGAATAAAAAAATGTTGCCTGAGGTTCTCGAAGGCAACATTTTTTTTTAAAACCCTTAAAAAGTATAATTAACTCCTAAACCGAATACTTCTCTAATTTGAAAGGCACCGACTGCATTGTCATCATAAATGGCTTGAAACGAAATATTGGTGGAAATATACTTGTTCACTTTCATAACTAAATTTGCTTGGTAATCGATATCGACATTTTGTGGTTTGTCTAGATAATTGGAGTATAAATTCAAAATATTTTCCCAAGAAATGTTTTCCATCACACTAAACTTATAATACCCCTGAATTCCAGCACCAAATTCAAATCGAGAAGATTCGCCTTGCTCTACGCCAAATGCTGCATTTAATTGTGTAAAATGAGGATGAACAAGAATCAAACGAGATGTCGCAGGAGCAAAATTCACTTTAAGGTTATCACTTTTCTTCCATAACATACCAGGTCCCGCTTGTAAATAAGCAGGTGAAAAGAAATGGGATATCTTAGCACCCGTTGCATCGTTACCGCTATCCATTTGTGTTTTAAAATTTACGAAAGCAGAATAAAACCAATATCCGGAAGCTTTTTTTCCTAACAAGGACGTCAATTCTAATCGGTCATCTGTTTTTTGAACATCGGCTCCTTTTAATTTATTCAAACCGTATGCGATAATAAATTTATTATCCCAAATCATCTCGGGAGTTTTATAATTGAAATCGTAATTCAATCCTATATTACCAGCCATATTGGATGTTCCACCAGCGCGCCAATCATTGTTGAATGCGGATTGATTAAAAAGAAATACAAAATTTCCAGCACGTTTCCAACCCATATTGGTGGTGTCTTTTGCTTTTGCTTCAGTTGCAGAAGTTATGTTTATCAATTCTTTTTCGGTCTTTTGAGCAAAAGAAAAAGCAGTCACAAATAAAAGTGAGCTCACTATAATTAACCTTTTCATAGCGTTTGAGTTTTTAAGTTCACTCAAATTTATGAAAATTTTTCTTATTTTTTTGATTTATAGAGGGGTACTGCAGAGCACGCTTCTCCATACATAATGCTCTTCGCATATTGTTGCAATTTTTCAATGGCAAAAATATAGGCCGATTCTGGAACTGGCTTTTTAGAACAACCTTTTAAGATAACAGGCTTATCTTGGTACTGTGAAAAGTCAATTTTAGCCATTTCGTCTTGGTATATCGAGGTTTCCAAATCAGTAGGGTTTCCTAAAACCACTTTTTTTGAAAAAGGAGCAACATAAGAAGCTACTAAAATGGAAGCCCAAGCAGGCAAAATAGCATCGGTAGTACAATTTATAGCTACATAATGTCCTTGGTATTGTTGCCAATTATAGTTTTTAAGTGCTTCACGAAAGTCTTTTTCTTTCAACAGAAAACCTTCTATCAGCCATTGTGAAATATCAATAGATGTACGAATACCTTCTTGATAATAGTCTTCTAAATCGAAAACCTCAAGTACCGAATTCGCAACTTTATTTACAATTTCTTCCATTTTTAATCAGCTTAATGCAATGTAATTATTTTTCGATAAAGACCAATAAACCATCGCAGTTTCTTTATGTATTTCTGCAAAACAAAATTTCTGCAACAAGTTTATCGAGGCACTATTTTCGAACAAACACTGCGCAGTTATTTCTTGTACCATTTCAATTGAAAATGCCCAACGAATCATTTCTCGGACGGCTTCTTCAGCAAATCCTTTACCTCTTTCTTCTTTTATGATCCCATAGCCAATATCGACGCTCTGCTTTTCATAATTAAAGCCTTTAAAGCCCAAATCACCTATAATCTCTGAAGTCTCTTTTTTAATGATCATCCAAGATTCAAAACCAGTCGGCGCTTCTACTTTAGAAAGGTTGTTAATGATTCTGGGTAGTGTTTCAATGACGTCCTCATCTGGCCAACCTATCCCTTTTTTCAATCCCATTTGGAACACATCATCAAAATTATTTTTTATCAGATTGTGACAGAGCTCTAAATTATATGGGATTAGGATTAATCTTTGAGTTTCTAACCGATTTTCGGTTAATTTTGGAACTTTCATTAAAAAATTAAAGCATTCCTAATTCTAGTTTGGCTTCTTCGCTCATTAAATCTTTAGACCAGGGCGGATCGAAGGTAATTTCGACTTCACAACCTTTTACTTCTCCGATTTTTTTGATTTTTTCTTCTACTTCTTTAGGTAGCGTTTCCGCTACGGGGCAGTTTGGTGATGTCAAGGTCATCAAAATTTTTACATCAAAATCTTCATTGACAAAAACATCATAAATCAATCCCAATTCGTAAATATCGACAGGAATTTCAGGATCGTAAATCGTTTTTAACACCTTTACTACTTCTTCTCCTAAATTGATTGTATCGTTAAATTCTTCCATTTTCTTTGTCATTGCGAGCTTGCGAAGCAATCTCTGTTTTATTAATTATCCTTTCGCTTGAAAAGCCAAAGCGTACATTTTTATTTTTTTAATCATAGATACCAAACCGTTAGCACGAGTAGGTGACAAATGTTCTTTTAATCCAATTTCATCTATAAAATCGGTATTCGCATCCAAAATCGCTTGTGGGGATTGATTGGAAAAAGTGCGAATTAAAATTCCGATGATTCCTTTGGTTAAAATCGCATCACTATCGGCTGTAAACACAATATTTCCGTCTTTTTCTTCAGCATGTACCCATACTTTCGATTGGCATCCCTTGATAATATTGTCTTCCGTTTTGTATTCTTCATTAATTAGCGGAAGTGATTTCCCTAACTCGATAATGTATTCGTAACGTTCCATCCAGTCGTCGAACATCGAAAATTCGTCTACTATGGAATCTTGTATTTCTTTAATTGTCATTTTGTTTTTCTTATTTCTGTTCGGTATAAGAAACCAATTTTTTTACTAATTTTTCAATTTCTGCAGGCGGAAATCCATGATCAAAACCTGCCGAATTGTATTCTTTCCCATCCACAACTACACGCATATCGGCATGAGGTGCACCATCATATTGACGTTTTTCGGTCGGTGCTTTCAAACTAGCCAATTTATCTAATGGAAGGTTTTTAATCAAACCTTTTAACTCGTCCGATTGCGCATTTGTCAAAGTAATTTTGGTAAATTCTTCCGAATCACGCTGGTTGGTAAAGGCTAATTGTGCTCCATCCCATTTTATTCTCAAATGGTAGCCCCTGGTGTTTGCCGAATATTCTAAAAGTGTTCCGATTTGTTCTTTCGTATTAGTTTCTACATTGGTTGGAAGTGTTGAAGCTTCCACATTTGTCATCATAGGCGCAGTGGTTTCATCGCTCGAAGCTTTTTTACACTTACAAGACGTTAACAATACAAGGACAGAAAACAGGGTCAATAGCGTCGATTTCATAGTTTTAATTTTTAAATTAAGAAAGCATCATTTTTGCTTTTTTAACGGCTTCTACAAATATATCAATTTCTTCTTTGGTATTATAGAACGAAAAACTGGCGCGAACTGTACCTGGAATATTGAAATAATTCATAATAGGTTGTGCACAATGATGTCCTGTGCGAACCGCTATCCCTAATTTATCTATAATCGTGCCAATATCATAGGGATGTATGCCTTCGATATTGAAAGAAATGACAGAAGTCTTCTTCTCAGAAGTTCCATATATTTTTAAGCCTTCTATTTCCAGTAATCTTTTAGTGGCATGCGCTAACAACTCTTTTTCTTGTTGTTGAATGTTTTCAAAACCTACTGCATTCAAATAATCGATGGCCGTTCCCAATACAATTCCATCGGCAATATTAGGCGTTCCTGCTTCAAATTTATGAGGCAATTCGGCGTAGGTTGTCTTTTCGAAAGTCACTTCTTTAATCATTTCACCGCCACCCATATAAGGCGGAAGTTTATTTAACCAGGCTTCTTTCCCATATAAAATCCCCACACCAGTGGGTCCACAAATTTTATGTCCAGAGAATACATAGAAATCACAATCTAAGGCTTGCACATCCGGTTTTAAATGCGGCGTAGCCTGAGCACCATCAATTAAAATAGCAGCGCCTACTTGGTGCGCTTTTTCAATCATGTATTCGATTGGATTAATGGTTCCCAACGCGTTGGAAATGTGATTAACCGCAACAATTTTAGTTTTATTAGATAGCAATCGGTCGTATTCCGACAGGATTAACTCTCCTTTTTCATTCATTGGAATGACTATTAGTTTGGCGCCTGTTTTTTCGCACAACATTTGCCAAGGCACAATATTACTGTGGTGTTCTAAAGCCGAAACCATTACCTCATCACCCTCTTTTAATAACGAAGCGAAACCATTGGTCACTAAATTAATACCTTGAGTGGTTCCCGAAGTAAAAATAACTTCATGGAGATACTGAGCATTAATATGTTTTTGTATTTTTTCACGAGAAGCTTCATAGGCATCGGTAGCCAACTGACTCAACGTATGTACGCCTCTATGAATATTGGCATTAATTTCTTCGTAGTATTTGGTAATCGCATCAATAACTACTCTGGGTTTTTGAGAAGTCGCACCATTATCGAAATATATCAAGGGTTTTCCATTTACTTTTTGAGTAAGTATAGGAAAATCAGCACGTATTTTTTGGATATCTAACATTTTGCTATTTAGAAAAATTCTAAACACAAAAGTAGATAAATAGCCACGAATACACGAATAATTTAATAATTCTTTTTATGTTCTTATCGTTTAACGAATAATTTCTATAGAATTCATTCGTGTATTCGTGGCAAATATATAAATTGCAGTAAATATTCTGTTTCTATGAAAAAAGCTTTTCGTTTTCTTGGTTTAGTCGTGTTGGCTGGAATTATTTATTACGGATTCGAAACGTATCCAAAATTGGACCTTATTTCAGGATTCGCTTCTAAAAGTGTGGCATCGGCGCATTTTTTAGACAACCGTTCGTTAGGAGTGATTGAAAAAGGAGATAACGACATCGATTTGATTGATTTGGCCAAAAACGAAATCAACGAAAAAGAAAAATTTGCAGAAGCTTCTGTTTACGGATTAAAGACCCGTCGTGCCATTTACCGTGAAGGCTTAGGTGCCGTATTGATCAATGCAGATTATGATGCTTCCAAACCTTATGATGTTCCGAAAAGGAATTTTACCCTAAACAAAAACATTCCGTTTCCTTATGGCG
The DNA here is from genome assembly GCF_004122165.1 of Flavobacterium amnicola. Classification (GTDB taxonomy): domain Bacteria; phylum Bacteroidota; class Bacteroidia; order Flavobacteriales; family Flavobacteriaceae; genus Flavobacterium; species Flavobacterium amnicola. The sequence goes on along the minus strand of NZ_SBKO01000001.1, from coordinate 793,484 downwards.
ATGGCGAAGCCGAAAAACCCACTTTTACGAATGTGGATTACAAACGAATTGACGCCGCCTTACACCAAGCATTTGAAGCCAATATTGAAGGTAAAAAAACAAGTCGTGGAATTGTAGTAGTGTATAAAGACAAAATTATTGGTGAAAAATATGCTCCCGGATTTACTAAAGATTCCCGTTTGTTGGGTTGGTCAATGACTAAAAGTATTACGGCTACACTATTTGGCATTTTACAAAAACAAGGCCAACTGAAGGTTACGCAACCAGCCCCAATTGCCGAGTGGCAAAAAGATGAACGTAAAAACATTACCCTACACAATTTATTACAAATGAATTCTGGTTTGGAATGGGACGAGGATTACGGAAAAATATCGGATGTGACCAAAATGTTGTTTCAAGAAAGCGACATGTCAAAATCACAAATCAACAAACCTCTGGTAGGAAAACCAAATGCTACGTGGAATTATTCTTCAGGAACTACCAATTTATTATCAGGAATTCTTCGCCAACAATTTAAAACACATCAAGAATATTTGGATTTTTGGTACAGTGCTTTGATTGACAAAATCGGGATGCACTCGATGTTAGTGGAAGCCGATTTGGAAGGCAATTATATTGGGTCTTCTTATGCCTGGGCTAACGCTCGCGACTGGGCCAAATTTGGCTTATTATACCTCCACAATGGGAATTGGAACGGCGAACAACTGTTTGACCCCACTTGGTCGAAATATGTGGCGACGCCTACTCCTACTTCCGACAAACAATACGGGGCACAATTTTGGCTAAATGCCGGAGCTAAAATGCCCGATTGTCCCAAAGACATTTATTACGCGGATGGTTTTCAGGGACAACGCGTTTTCGTAATACCGTCACACGAAATGGTGATTGTACGTTTAGGAACAGGACATATTGATTTGAATGCCTTGGTAAAAGAAGTATTAGCAAGTGTGAAGTAATGTGTTATTTGAAATATGTGACAGATTTACCATCAAAATAACCAATCCCATTGTTTGATGATAAAAACACTATCTCTTTTTCTCCGATGAATTCGAATTTAATTACATTCATTTGATAACCTACAGAATTTGCTAATCCTGGAGTCCAAATTATCCAAGGTTTGAAAACAAATTCTTTAGAGCAACCATCTACTTTTTCAATAAATTTCCAAAAACCATTGTTTGTATAATAATAAATATGCTTGTCGTAAGGATTAAAAGTAACTCCTCCTAAATACTCTAATGATTCTTTATATCCAGCTAGAGTAAATGTTTTTATTTCACCTGAGGTATCATAATAATTCCTTATGGTATCTTTGTAAACTTTGTGCTCTAAAACATCGGACAAATCAACACTTTTATAAAAGTCTTTCCCTAAAGTTTTATTCATTTTAACCAATTTAGACGAAAAAGAAAAATGCATTAAACTTTCTGAAATAAAAATATCTCCTTTTTCATTTTGAGCAACCCCTTTTATATTAGATATGTCAAGGTTGTGAGGAAATTTAATTAGAGTATCATTTCCAATTATTTTCATTTTTTCAGGAAACTCTTTAAACAATTTTGAAGAATTATGTTCCCATACATCATATTTATCATCATATAGGGACGACAAGCTTTCATCTGAATAAAATTCTTTAGAATTTAAATCAAAAAAACAAAGTGTTCCTCCCCATTCTCCTGCATCATAACCAAACCAAACTCTTTGTTCTTTATCTAAAAAAACAACATCCATAGGAATCAGATATTTTGCTTTAATTGCTTTACCAATCTGATTATACATTTTTGATTTTTTGTCTGGAACAAAGTTTTGGTTTTTAAAACGTATGTTAAACTTTGAAACTACAACCAAATTATCATTTTTGTCAATTAAAATTTTAAATACACTTCCTTCAACAGTATCTTTTTTAATAAGTTTACCACTTTTTGTTCTTTTAAAAATACTACCTTGTTTTTCAGCAATGACTAATTCTCCTTTTGATGTTTTAGCTAAAGCCGTAATGTCTTTCTGAAGAAATTTTACTTTCTCTTTCTCTAAATCAAATACCACCAAACTATCTCCTTTTGTAATGACGTAAACGAATTTATCAATAGCGACAAAATCTTTATAGTTAGTGTTTAACAAATTAACTCGCTTGGCATAAACACTATCCTTTTTTACTTGAGAAAAAAGAAAATTTGAAAGACAGATGAAGAAAAGGAAAATTGCTTTTTTCAAAATATATATTGATTATGGTTTTAATTGTAAGATGATCATTTAAACAAAAAGGTTGGGAAGCAAGTATAATAAATAAATAAACCGCCAATTGGCGGTTCATATCTTACAAATCAAATCCCATTTTCACTCCTAATTTTTCGGCAATGATTCGGGCGATTTTCGCTTTTAATTCTGGTATTTTAATACTCGCTGTCACTTCACTGGTAAAAGCATACATTAATAAGGCTTTGGCTTCTTTCTTCGGAATACCACGTTGTTGCATGTAGAACATCGCGCTGTCATCCAACTGACCAATGGTACATCCGTGGGAACATTTTACATCGTCTGCAAAAATTTCCAATTGCGGTTTGGCATTGATCGTCGCCTTATCACTCAACAAAATATTATTATTTTGCTGAAAAGCGTCGGTTTTTTGTGCTTCCTTTTCTACGAAAATCTTACCGTTGAATACACCAGTAGCATTTCCATCCAAAATCGTTTTATAATTCTGATGGCTTTCGCAATTTGGTGTGGCATGTTGTACCAAAGTATAGTGATCAACGTGCTGTTTGTCAGCAATAATGGTAATTCCTTTTAAGGTAGAATCGATACGTTCGCCTTGGTGGTAGAAGTTCAGATTGTTTCTGGTAATATTTCCACCAAACGAAAAGGTGTGCACCGAAACATGGCTTTCTTGTTTTTGAGCAATGTAGGTATTGTCAATTAAATTGGCCGTTTGCACGTCGTTTTGAATTTTATAATAATCGACTATCGCACGTTTTTGAGCAAAAACTTCTGTAACCGAATTGGTCAACACTGGGTTTTCATTCAAGCTATGATGACGCTCCACAATTTGAACGTGGGCATTTTCATTCACCACAATCAGATTACGCGGTTGCACCATTAACGCATTTTCTACACCTGTCGAAAAATAGATAATTTCAATAGGTTTTTCCACCACTTTGCTTTTCGGAATATTGATGTAGGCTCCTTCTAATGAAAAGGCCGTGTTTAACGAGGTCAAACTGTCTTCTGTATTCGCAATTTGATTAAAATAGGTATCGATAACCATTTTATATTTGGGCTTGGTTAATGCCGATGACATCAAACAAACATCCAATCCGTCATGTGTCGTAGAAGACAAAAATGAACTGAATATACCGTCAATAAAAACCACTTTATAAGTGTCGATTTCGTGTAAGAAGAACTTTTTTACTTCTTTAAACTCGATGGTATTTTCTTTCTTTGGGAATACGCTAAAGTCATTTTTCAGAATAGCATTTAGCGAGGTATATTTCCAAGCTTCTTCTTTTTTAGTAGGAAAGCCTTTTGCTTCAAAATTCTTGATGGCATTGTTTCGTACTTCGTGAAGTTCTGATGTGGTATCAATTTTCTCCTCGAAGGCCATGAATGACGAGATTAATTTTTCTTTCAACTCCATTTTTATACCTCTTGTTCTTGTTTAATCCAATCGTATCCTCTTTCTTCTAACTCTAAAGCCAAAGAAGCATCTCCCGATTTTACAATTTTTCCGTCCATTAATACGTGAACGAAATCAGGAACGATATAATCTAGCAAACGTTGGTAGTGCGTAATGACTAAGACCGCATTGCTTTCATTTTTTAATTTATTTACACCATTGGCAACAATACGTAACGCATCGATATCCAAACCAGAATCGGTTTCGTCCAAAATTGCGATTTTAGGCTCTAACATTGCCATTTGGAAGATTTCATTACGTTTCTTTTCACCACCCGAAAAACCTTCGTTTAAAGAACGAGATAAAAACTTACGATCCATTTCCAATAATTCGGATTTCTCACGGATTAATTTCAACATTTCGTTCGCCGGCATTTCTTCTTTACCATTGGCTTTACGACTTTCGTTGATGGCTGTTTTGATAAAGTTCGTTACCGAAACACCCGGAATTTCTACAGGGTATTGAAACGAAAGAAAGATTCCTTTGTGTGCTCGTTCTTCAGGAGCCAATTCTGAAATTTCTTCTCCATCCAAAAAGATTTCTCCTTCCGATACTTCGTAGTTTTCATTTCCAGCAATGATAGAAGACAACGTCGATTTTCCAGCACCGTTGGGTCCCATAATCGCATGAACTTCTCCTGCTTTTATTTCCAGGTTAATCCCTTTTAATATTTCCTTATCTTCAACAGAAGCGTGTAAATTTTTTATTTGTAACATTCTAATTTATTTTATTTTTTTAATCAAACCCGTATTCATCATCTCCAAATCCTAATATCGGATAATATATAAATGGTAGTAAAATCAAGCCAAACACAAAAGTATCATACTTCCCAAATTTCTTAGATAACGCATTGGTCACTAAAATTGACATAACAATATTCACAAATGGAATAAGGAACAATAAAAACCACCAGTCAGGTTTTTGAGTTATTTTTAGCATCACGATGATGTTATAAATCGGAACTATTGAGGCCCATCCTTTTTCACCCGCTTTTTCAAAAATTTTCCACATCGCCATTATATTAATTGCAATTGTGAAAACTATTATGGCGAGAATAAAAAGATAAAAGATATCTTCCGTGAAAACGTCTATGAAAAAAGATGAAAATTCAAAACCATCATAAACACCCAATATGATAAACTTTATAAGGCATAATGAAACATAAATGATTACCCCTATATTCACTATCTCTTTAAACTCAATTGACTGATATACTTTTTTAAAATCCTTATAGAAAAAGAAAACCGCCGAAAAAAGTAATGCTGCATTAATTAAACCGATTACTGTCCCAAAATTCATTCTGGAATCTGAATAATAATCATTTTGAAATTGATGTTCAATATACCAATTTGAAGCTATCCCAAAAATTAAATATGCCAATAAGCAAAATGATGATCTTAGGAAAACTTTTTTAGAAAAATACTTATTTATAAATTCCATATATAACTTCTTATCCAACACTTCCTTCTAATGAAACTTCAATTGTTAATTTATTCAATCTTTTTTTGTCTTCTACAGAAGCATGCAAATTTTTAATTGATAACATTGTCCTTTATTTTATAAGAAAGCTAATTCTATATTTTGTGTTTCTTCGGGTATATCGGCATTAAAATGCTTACTTCCCAGATAATCCATTCCTAAATACTCGGCAGATTTTACAAACGGAATGTAAAAATTGTAATCCAATTCGCTTTCAAAATCGTGTGAATTGGATATCACCGCCATTTTTTTTCCTCTTAATTTTCTTCCCCATTCTTTTTCGATGCGTATCAAATCTGAAAAACGATCAAAAAAGACTTTCATAATACCACTCATGCTGTACCAGTAAATAGGTGTGGCAAAAATTAGGGTATCGTATTTTTCAATAATTCCTTTTATCAAAGGCAAAAAATCATCATTTCTGTTCGTACTTTCATAATCGTAATAAGAGAAATTGTGATCACTTAAGTTTACCACATCAATCTCAAATTGAGAAGCAACCGCTTCAATAATTCTAGTAGTATTCCCGTTTTTACGTGACGAACCGACGATGATTACCTTATTACTCATTATCCCACCGAGCCTTCTAAAGAAATTTCCAATAATTTTTGAGCCTCTACAGCAAATTCCATCGGTAATTTATTCAATACTTCTTTGCTGAATCCGTTTACGATAAGCGCAATTGCTTTTTCAGTTGGAATACCACGTTGGTTGCAATAAAACACCTGGTCTTCCCCAATTTTGGAAGTCGTGGCCTCGTGTTCGATTTTAGCCGACGTATTCTTAGATTCGATATATGGGAAAGTATGCGCCCCACAATTGTTACCCATTAACAACGAGTCACATTGCGAGAAGTTACGCGCATTTTCGGCACGGGAACTAATTTGTACTAAACCTCTATAACTGTTTTGTGATTTTCCGGCTGAGATACCTTTAGAAATAATGGTCGATTTGGTGTTTTTACCCAAATGAATCATTTTCGTTCCAGTATCGGCTTGTTGGAAATTGTTAGTTACGGCAATCGAATAGAATTCTCCAATCGAGTTATCCCCTTTTAAAATACATGAAGGATATTTCCAGGTTACAGCAGAACCCGTTTCTACTTGTGTCCACGAAATTTTGGCGTTTTTCTCGCACAACCCTCTTTTGGTCACAAAGTTAAACACCCCACCTTTCCCTTCTTTATTTCCAGGGTACCAATTTTGTACCGTTGAATATTTGATTTCGGCATCGTCAAGCGCAATAAGTTCTACTACTGCAGCATGCAATTGATTTTCATCACGACTTGGCGCGGTACAACCTTCCAAATAGGAAACATAACTGCCTTCATCGGCAATTACTAACGTACGCTCAAACTGACCAGTTCCACCTTGATTGATACGGAAATAGGTCGACAATTCCATGGGACATTTCACTCCTTTCGGAATGTAACAGAAGGATCCATCAGAGAAAACCGCCGAATTTAAAGCCGCATAAAAATTGTCTTTTTGTGGCACAACCGAACCAATGTATTTTTGAACCAATTCGGGATGTTCTTTAATCGCTTCCGAAATTGGACAAAAGATAATTCCTTTTTCCGCCAATGTTTTTTTGAAAGTTGTCGCTACCGAAACAGAATCGACCACAATATCCATAGCGATATTGTTCATTTTCTTTTGTTCATCGATAGAAATTCCTAGCTTTTTATACATTTCCAACAATTCCGAATCGACATCGTCTAAGGTTTTGTTTGGATCTGCTTTTTTGGGTGCCGAATAGTAAGCGATAGCTTGAAAATCCGGTTTTTGATACTGCACATTTGCCCATTCTGGTTCTTCCATTTCCTGCCAAGCGCGGAAAGCTTCCAAACGCCAATCAGTCATCCATTGTGGTTCTTCTTTTTTCAAAGAAATAGCACGAACAATATCTTCATTTAAGCCAATAGGAAAGGTTTCCGATTGTAATTCGGTGTAAAATCCGTATTCGTATTCTTTGTTTTCGAGTTCGACTTTTAAATCGTCTTCTGTATATTTTGACATTTTTTTAGTTTTGAAACTTGACTAGATTTGTTAAACCTGTCAGCTATATTTTTTTATAACGAGAATGACTCTCCGCAACCACAAGTTCTATTCGCATTCGGGTTATTAAAAACAAACCCTTTCCCGTTCAATCCGCCTGAAAATTCCAAAACAGTTCCTACTAAGTATAAAAACGATTTTTTCTCAACGGCAATTTTTACGTGATTATCTTCGAAAACCTTGTCGTTTTCGCCAATTTCTTTGTCGAATTTTAGTTCATAAGACAAGCCTGAACATCCTCCGCTCTTCACTCCCACTCTTACGTAATCGTTAGTAGGGTCAAAACCATCGTCTTTCATCATATCGACAATTTTCTTACTTGCTGATTCTGAAACTTTTATCATTGCTTATTTTGATTTTGTCTAAATTAACTCTATTAAACGGCAAAGATATGACATAAAAAACCTTTTTCATAATTAGTAACATTTTTATAACTAATCTTTTCATAGAAAAAAATTATTAATATCTTGCCGACGAACTATAAAACCCAACAAATTTAACTTTTATGGAAAATTCTGTGTCTGAATTAAAAAACTACGAACTTGATTATAAAGGAAAAGGAGAAGATCTTTTTGGAATTACAATTGTAAACTGGTTACTAACTGCGGTTACTCTTGGTTTTTATTATCCTTGGGCTAAAGCCAAAAGATTGCAATATTTATACAGCAACACCACTTTAAACGATGAGCCTTTTGCTTTTCATGGTACTGGTAAAGAAATGTTTAAAGGATTTATAAAAGCGCTTCTAATTTTTGCAGCCTTATATGGAGTCCTATTTTTATTTCTGTATCTTGAAATGCCAGGTATGGGACTTATCTTATTTTATCTAGGTTTTTTGGCTATTTTCCCTATTGCTATCCACGGGGCTTACAGATATCGTATGTCAAGAACTTCTTGGAGAGGAATTCGTTTTGGATATCGAGGAGACCGAAAGGAATTCACACTAGAATTTTTTAAAAATATAGGTTTAACGATTATTACTTTGGGAATTTATGGTTCTTGGATGACTATTAATTTAAGAAGATATCTTTTAGGAAACATCCGATTTGGCAACACTGAGTTTGAATACGAAGGTGATGGTGGTGAATATTTTGTGATGAACTTGAAAAACTATTTTTTAACCATTTTTACCTTAGGAATTTATATTTTTTGGTGGCAGAAAGAATTATTTGAATACTACGTGAACAATTTAAGTGTACACAAAGGCAAAGAAAATCTAGAATTTCGATCGAAAGTAACAGGTGGTGGCTTTTTAAAACTGAGCATCGTAAACTTTTTTATTGTTATTTTTACATTAGGACTTGGTTACTCCTGGGCATTTACTAGAAATATGAAATATTTTTTATCGAATATTGAATTAGAAGGGAATTTATGCCTAGATACCATCACTCAAACAGAAGCGAACTATAACGATGCTACAGGCGAAGATTTAGAAGACGCTTTGGATATGGATTTTGTATTATAAGACATGCTATTTAAAACCACAGCAAGATTTTATGACGGAAAGACTTCAGTGCCTCAAAACATTGAGGTCTTTCTTGATATTAAGCAAGATAAATTATCCTTTGAAAACGGTCAACAAAAAATAGTTTGGAAAAATACAGCGATCAAATTCAGTAAAAACAACAATAATTTAATTTGCGAACATGGTAACGATCCTATTCAGCAAATTTTTATTTCAGATGCTGATTTTATCAAGAAAACCTACCCCATTCTTAAATCGAAAGGACACCAACATTGGTATGATGGTTTGGTGAATCTTGGTTTTATGAACCACCTTTTAATTGCTATCTCACTTCTAGCGCTTATTGGATTATCCTATGTTTATGTTTTGCCTTGGGTGGCCGAAAAAGCAGTTACTATTATTCCCGAAAGTTATGATAACGAAATAGGACAGTTAGCATTTAATGAAGAGATGTTGCTGAATAAAATTGATTCATCAAAAACAAAAACATTAAATCAATTTGCTTCCGAATTGAAATTGAACAACAAGAAAAAATTAAAATTTACAGTGGTCAATTCGGATATTGTCAATGCCTATGCGTTACCTGATGGAAATATTGTGGTGTTTACAGGAATTTTAAACGCCTTGCAATCAACAGAAGAACTTGCAGGTTTACTTGGTCATGAATCGTCACATGTCAACAACCGACATTCAATGAAAATGCTGTGTCGCAATCTATCAGGCTATTTATTCATATCGGCTATTTTAGGAGATGCTAACGGAGTTATGGCTATAATTGGGGATAATGTAAATAGTTTGAATAATCTTTCGTTCTCCAGAAAATTTGAAACCGAAGCCGACAATGATGGCTATACCGTTTTGATTAAAAACAACTTGAATCCAGAAGGAATGACAAAACTATTTACACGTTTAAAAGAAGAAGAAACCATTGATATCCCTGAGTTTTTAAGCTCACATCCTGTAACCGACGAGCGAATTAAAGAAATCCAAAAACGGATCAAATCAGGGAAACACAATACAATTGACAATCAAAAGCTTACTTTTTTATTTCAAAAAATAAAAGAATAACTTTATCCAAATAATTCGAGAAATGAAATCGCTATTTACAATACGGTTGTTGCAAACAACCACCTATAAATAAAAAGCGATACCATATATGCCCTTAAAAAAATAAATTTTACATATATGAAAATATATCCTATTGAAGCCGGAAACTTCAAACTAGATGGTGGAGCAATGTTTGGCGTGGTTCCTAAAACGATATGGCACAAAACCAATCCCGCCGATGAAAACAACCTGATTGACATCGCAGCTCGCTGTATGTTAGTAGAAGAAGGCAATCGTTTAATTTTGATTGATACCGGAATGGGCAACAAACAATCCGATAAATTTTTTGGCTATTATTCGCTTTGGGGCGATGATTCTCTAGACAAATCTTTAGCGAAGTATGGTTTTCACCGCGATGATGTGACTGATGTATTCCTAACACATTTGCATTTTGATCATAGTGGTGGAAGTGTGAATTGGAACAAAGACAAAACAGGTTACGAAGTCGCGTTTAAAAATGCTACTTTTTGGACGAATGACAATCATTGGGAATGGGCAACACAACCCAATGCCCGCGAAAAGGCCTCTTTTTTGTCGGAAAATATCTTACCCATGCAAGAAAGTGGACAATTGAAATTCATTAATCGTCCCGATTCGGATTTTGGTGTTTCTAAAGAAATGGATTTTGGAATTTTCTATGTGGATGGTCATACCGAAAAAATGATGATTCCGCACCTTCAATACAAAGACAAAACCATCGTTTTTTGTGCCGATTTAATACCGACTGCAGGGCATCTGCCTTTACCTTACGTAATGGGATATGATACGCGTCCGCTCTTAACTTTACCAGAAAAAGCAAAATTCTTAAATACCGCCGCCGAAAATAATTATTATTTATGGCTCGAACACGATGCTCACAACCAAATTATCACCGTAGAAAAAACGGAAAAAGGCATTCGTTTAAAAGAAGTTTTCCGCTGTGAAGATGTATTAATCTAATGTTAAAATAGTTACATTTGTTGAGATAAATCAGATATTTACACCTTTAAAACTAATAAAAAATGAGAATTTTAAAAACCATAACTTTTACGGGAACTATTGCAATGATGATTGCCAGTTGTAGTGCGCCAAAAGGAATTGTAAGTGTTGATCCGGCAAAAGTTGATCAAATGCCTTTAAAAACGACCCCTTTAGCAGAAAAAGATTTACAACGTTGGAGTCATTTAGACCTTGTTAAGGATACCGTTCCTGGAATGAGTGTTGATCGCGCTTATGCTGAAGTTTTAAAAGGTAAAAAAGCCAACAAAATTATTTTAGCGGTTGTCGATTCTGGAATTGACATCGAACATGAAGATTTGAAAGCTTCGATTTGGAAAAATCCAAAAGAGATTGCTGGAAATAAAAAAGATGATGACAATAATGGTTATGTAGACGATGTTAATGGTTGGAATTTTCTAGGTGATTCGGAAAACGAGCAGTTAGAAATGACACGTATCGTTAAAAAAGGAAACGATGGATCGATTCAATATGAAAATGCTTTGGCCGAATTAACTCAGAAAAAAGCCGAATTAGAGCCTCAAAAACAGCAGTTGGATATGATTCTTAATGCCGATAAATCCATTTCGGAACATTTAAAGAAAACCAATTATACACTAGCAGAAGTGAAAGCCATTCAAACCACTGATCAAGGTTTATTGCAATCGCAAAACATCATGTCTCAAATACTAGCCCAAGCGGGTACCAAAGAAAAATTTGATGCAGAAATGCAAGAATACAAGGACTATATTTTTGAAAATTTAAACTATAATCTGAACACCGAATTTAATGCGCGAAAAGTTGTAGGAGACAATCCAAACGATATTAACGATAAAAAATATGGTAATGGTAACGTTATGGGACCTAAAAAAGAAACAGGAAAACACGGAACTCACGTAGCGGGAATTATTGCTCAAGCCAGAAAAAATGGCAAAGGTGGTGATGGTGTAGCATCTGATTATGTTCAAATTATGGCCTTACGCGCTGTACCAAACGGAGACGAATATGATAAAGATATTGCGTTGGCTATTCGTTATGCTGCTGATAATGGTGCTAAAGTCATCAACGGAAGTTTTGGTAAATCGTATTCACCAAACAGACAATGGGTGTATGATGCTATCAAATATGCCGAATCTAAAGATGTATTATTTGTACATGCTGCAGGTAATGACGCTAAAAATATTGATGTTGCTCCTAACTTTCCAAACGATGCAGAACTGAAAGGTCCTGAATTTGCAGACAATGTAATAACCGTTGGCGCTTTAAATTATGAGTATGGTTCAAAAATAATGGCCGATTTTTCTAACTACGGTTTGCAAAATGTGGATGTCTTTGCTCCTGGTGTAAAAATTTATGCTACTACGCCCAATAACACTTACGAATACCTTGCAGGAACCTCTATGGCTTCTCCAAATGTAGCAGGTGTTGCAGCGTTAATTCGTGCTTTTTACCCTACATTAACGGCTTCACAGGTAAAACATATTATTATGGATTCTGGAACGCTTTTAAACAACACTTTTACCTTAGCTGGAGAAAGTGGAGAGGCAACCACCCTAAACAAAATATCAAAATCTGGAAAAATTGTAAATGCGTACAACGCACTTATTCTAGCTGAAAAATTAGCTAAAAAATAATTCTTGAAATTTATGTATATTGGGAAGGGAAATCAATCCCTTCCTTTTTTTATTTTATGACTATGAGAAAGTATCTTTTGTTACTGCTTCCGTTTACAGTATTGGCACAAAACAATCCAAATCCAGGCTATTGGCAACAAAAAGTGGATTATAAAATGGAGGTGTCGATGGATGTAAAAACCTATCAGTATAAAGGAAAACAAACCCTAATTTATACTAACAATTCTCCCGATACACTAAAAAGAGTGTATTTTCACTTATACAATAATGCCTTCCAACCCAACAGCCCAATGGATGCCCGAATTCAGTCGATCAAAGACCCAGATGCACGAATGGCAACCAAGAAAAAAGTGGATGGAAAAGAGGTTCGCGTTAGCCGAATTGCAGCTTTAAAACCAAATGAAATCGGGTATTTATATGTCAGTAATTTAAAACAAGACGGAAATCCTGTCAACAATAAGCGAGTGAGCACCATATTGGAAGTCGATTTGGCAAATCCTTTGTTGCCTAAAGCTTCTACTACATTTACGATGGATTTTGACGGACAAGTGCCTGTTCAAATTCGTCGTTCGGGAAGAAACAACAAAGAAGGGATTGAATTGTCAATGGCACAATGGTATCCCAAAATGGCCGAATATGATGGAGATGGTTGGCAAGCAGATCCTTACATAGCCCGTGAATTTCATGGAGTTTGGGGCGATTTTGAGGTGAAAATTACCATCGATAAAAAATACATTTTAGGTGGAACTGGTTACCTGCAAAACGGAAATCAAATTGGCTACAATTACCAAGACGAAGGCGTTAAAGTTGTGATTCCTAAAAAAGAAAAAACATTGACTTGGCATTTTATCGCACCCAATGTGCACGATTTTACATGGGCTGCTGATAAAGAATACATTCATGATGTATACAAAACCAATTTCGGAACCACTTTACATTTTCTATACCAAGACAAAGCACCATTTGCTCAAAATTGGAAGAACTTACAACCGAAAACTGCTCAGTTAATGGAAATTTACAATTCCACAGTTGGTAAGTATCCCTACAAACAATATTCTGTTATTCAAGGAGGCGATGGCGGAATGGAATATGCCATGTGTACTTTAATCCTAGGTGAAGGCGAATTTGAAGGCCTTTTAGGAGTAACTGCCCACGAAATGGCACACTCTTGGTTTCAGCACGTGTTAGCCAGTAACGAAGCCAAACACAGTTGGATGGATGAAGGTTTCACCACTTGGTTAGAAAACCATGGTTTAAATGAAATTGCCGAGAAAAAAATAGCCAATCCACACGAAGATTCTTATAAAAGTTATGTTGCCTTAGTGAAATCTGGCAAAGAACAGTCACAAGCCACTCATGCCGACCGATACGATGAAAATCGTCCGTACAGCATTCAAGCCTATAGCAAAGGAAATCTGTTTTTAACACAGTTGGAATACCTAATCGGTAAAGAAAACCTTTTAAAAACGATTAAAAGATATTATGCCGACTACAAATTCACGCATCCAACGCCTACCGACATCAAACACACAGCCGAAAAAGTTTCTGGGGCGAATTTGGATTGGTTTTTAAGCGATTGGACTAAAACTACAAATACCATCGATTACAGCATTAAAAATGTTGAAGACTTGGTAACTGCCACAAAAGTAACATTGGAGCGAATAGGACGCACGCCTATGCCTCTGGATATTGCGGTATTGTATGAAGATGGAAGCGCTGAAAGTTTTTACATTCCGAATACGTTAATGCGTTATACAAAAGAGAATCAATTTCCTAGTATTAAAAGAACAGTTTTAGAAGGTTGGGATTGGGCCTATCCGACTTTTTCGTTTCAAATCAACAAAGAAAAAGGAAAAATAAAATCCATTGAAATCGACCCAAGCGGTCTAATGGCCGATGTAAATAGAGAAAACAATAGTTTTAAGAAATAATAAAAGGACTCAGCTGAGTCCTTTTTTATTAAATTTACAAAACCCCTCTAAACTAAAACAACGGCAACAACCAACACTAAAAAAACAATCATGAAAAAAACAATACTGCTGTTTTACTTCTTTATCCTTTTATGGAATCCTTTCCAAAGCACTGCTCAGACGTATGGTCAAAACGGAATGGTGGTATCTTCCAATACTGTAGCTTCTCAAGTGGGTGTCGCTATTCTCAAAAAAGGAGGAAATGCCATCGATGCAAGTATTGCAACTGCTTTTGCACTAGCCGTAACCCATCCGGAAGCCGGCAATATCGGAGGAGGAGGTTTTTTAGTTTTTAGAAAAGCATCCGGCGAAGCAACTACCATCGATTTTCGAGAAAAAGCACCACTCGCTGCATCGCCCAACATGTTTTTAGATGGTAACGGTAAATTAATCGAAAACAGCAATCACGATAGTGCAAAAGCAATCGGAGTGCCGGGTACTGTAGCTGGCCTGTATTTGGCACATCAAAAATATGGGAAATTACCTTGGCGAGAATTGGTACAACCGGCTGTCGATTTGGCTCAAAAAGGCTTCACCATGCCATGGGGCTTGTATTTTCAAGCTCTTAGCTATACTGATACCTATAAATCAAATGAATTTTTAGCGAATTATTTTAAAAGCGACACTGCAAAAATTACCAAACCCGGAGAATTGTGGAAGCAACCTGCACTTGCCCAAACCCTGGAACTCATTCGCGACAAAGGGCAAGATGGCTTTTACAAAGGGGAAGTGGCCGCCGAAATTGAAAATTTCATGAAAAAAAATGGAGGCATTATCACCAAAAAAGACCTGGAAAAGTATATTGCCGTTGAGCGTAAACCGATAAAAGGCACTTTTAAAGGCTATGAAATTTATACCATGCCGCCACCAAGTTCTGGTGGTACTGCCTTAATCGAAATGATGAACATGATGGAATTGGCTAATTTTGATTCCATTCCGTTTAATTCGACAAAATATGTGCATTTAATAACCGAAGTCATGCGAAGAGCCTTTGCTGATCGTGCGGCTCATTTAGGAGATCCTGACTTTAATAAAAACATTCCAATAGAGAAATTAATCTCCAAAGAATTTGCTGCGATGCGATTTAAAAATATCGACAAAAATAAAGCTTCTGTGAGCGATCCGAGTAAATTTGGACAATCATACGACGGCAACAATACTACCCATTTTTCAGTAGTGGATAAAGATGGAAATGCGGTTTCAATGACCTATACTTTGGAAGATTCTTACGGGTCTAAAATGGGTTCCGACAAACTTGGGTTTATTTTTAATAATGAAATGGGAGACTTTAACCCCGTGCCTGGTGTCACCACAACCGACGGACAAATAGGTTCTGCAGCAAACATAATTGCTCCCGAAAAAAGAATGCTTTCGAGCATGTCACCCACCATTGTTGCTAAAAACGGCAAACCCTATTTAATTATCGGTTCGCCGGGAGGGAGAACCATCATCAATACTGTTTTTCAAACCGTACTGAATGTTTTGGGGTACGACATGCCTATTGACAAAGCTATTGAAGCCATGAAAATACACCATCAGTGGCTTCCCGATACTATCGTTTATGAAAAAAATCTCCTATCACCCGATACAAAAGTGGCATTAGAAAAAATGGGACATCAGTTACAAGAAATTGATACTCTTGGGGAACTCATGGGTATCACGTATTTAGAAGCCTTTAAGGTGTATGTTGGAGTTTCCGATTCTTCAAGTCCGGATGGAGGCGCAGCCGGTTATTAATTGCAGATTAATATACTATCGAATCAGGTAATCTTTTGTATTTTTGCGGCTTCAATGTAAACCATGAAGAACACCTACCCCAAACACGAAAAGCTCAAAAGCAAAACCGCCATCGATCTTCTTTTTTCGGAAGGAAAATCGGTGTCGAAATACCCGTTGCGATTGGTTTTTGCGCCTATTGCGTTGGAAAATGATGAGGTGATTAAATTCGGGGTTTCAGTTTCTAAAAAATACTTTAAAAAGGCTGTAGATCGGAATTATTTTAAACGGGTGTTACGAGAAACCTACCGTTTAAACAAGCACATCCTTTTGGAACACCTTAATCAGCCTTACGCCATCATGTTTTTCTATCAAACCAAAGACAAACTTTCGTATCAAGAAATCAACGAGAAAACCATCCGTCTTTTTGAAAAGTTTGTAGAGGCGATTCAAGACAAATAAAAAAGAGTTCCGAAATTCGGAACTCTTTTTCTCTATTCAATAGAATTAATAATCGTATTATAATTGTGGTCCTGCTTGAACAAGGTTTTTACCTTCTTCATTGTCAGTATATTGAACGAAGTTTTTAATAAATCTTCCTGCTAAATCTTCTGCTTTGGTAGTCCATTCAGCAGCGTCAGCGTAGGTATTTCTTGGATCTAAAATACTAGTTTCTACATTTGGTAATGCAGTGGGTACAGCGAAGTTAAATACCGGTACTACAGTGGTTTCTGATTTTTCGATAGAACCATCTAAAATTGCATCAATGATAGCACGCGTATCTTTAATAGAAATACGTTTTCCGGTACCATTCCAACCTGTATTCACCATATAAGCAGTCGCTTGGTGCTCTTCCATTTTCTTTACCAACTCTTCACCATATTTTGTAGGGTGTAACGTTAAAAAGGCTTTTCCGAAACACGCAGAGAAAGTTGGCTCTGGTTGTGTTACTCCTCTTTCCGTTCCCGCTAATTTAGCTGTGAAACCGGATAAGAAGTAGTATTTTGTTTGTTCTGGAGTCAACTTAGAAACCGGAGGCATCACTCCAAAAGCATCTGCTGTTAAGAAGATTACTTTATTGGCATGACCCGCTTTAGAAACTGGTTTAACAATATTATCGATATGATTAATTGGGTACGAAACACGCGTATTTTGTGTAACGGAACCGTCTTTGAAATCTATTTTTCCGTTAGCATCAACCGTAACGTTTTCTAATAAGGCATCTTTACGGATTGCATTAAAAATATCGGGTTCGTTTTCTTTACTTAAATCGATAGTTTTTGCATAACATCCACCTTCAAAGTTGAAAACACCATCATTATCCCATCCATGCTCATCGTCTCCAATTAATTCACGCTTTGGATCGGTTGATAACGTTGTTTTTCCTGTTCCAGATAATCCGAAGAATACTGCAACATCGCCGTCTTTACCTTTATTGGCAGAACAGTGCATCGAAGAAATTCCTTTTAATGGTAAGTAATAATTCATTAAGGCAAATAAACCTTTTTTCATTTCACCACCGTACCAAGTTCCACCAATTAACTGAATTTTTTCTGTTAAGTTGAAAGCAACATATACTTCCGAATTTAAATTATGCGCGGCATAATCCTTGAAAGTAGATTTAGAACCATTCATTACCACGAAATCAGGCTCACCAAAATTCTTCAATTCTTCAGCTGTTGGTCGAATAAACATATTCGTTACAAAGTGTGCTTGCCAAGCTACTTCCATGATGAAACGAACTTTTAAACGTGTGTTCTCGTTCGCCCCACAAAAAGCATCTACCACAAATAATCTTTTAGCAGATAATTGAGAAACTGTGTTCTCTTTTAACGCTTTCCAAGTGTCGGTAGAAATTGGTTTGTTATCGTTTACTGCTTTGTCAGAGGTCCACCAAATAGTATTTTCGGTTGTAGCATCTTTTACAATGTATTTATCTTTAGGAGAACGACCTGTGAACTCACCTGTCATTACGTTAACAGCGCCAAGCTCTGTCAACTGTCCTCTTTCAAATCCTTCTAAGTTCGGATTTAGTTCTTCCTGATATAATAGTTCGTATGAAGGATTATATACAATTTCTTTAACGTCCTTGATTCCGTATTTTTCTAACGAAATCGTATTCGTAGCTGGGGTGTATGTTTCCATAAATTTTACGATATGTTGTGTTTTTTTATAACGGCAAAAGTAAAAATATTATTTGAATTGCTTTAGTGTTTATCCTTTTTTTGTGATAATATAGAAGAAAGTCATGCCCCAAGCAGCAATTAATAACAATCCACCAATAGGAGTGATCGGTCCTAAAAATTTAAAATTTACTCCCGAAATACCACTTGTTGACAATAAAAAAATGGAAACAGAAAAAAAGAGCGTGCCCAGTAAAGCTAAATTATACACCACATTTTTTTGTTCTGGTAATAAAAAAGAAGTACTGCTTACAAACAGTAAAAATAAGGCGTGATACATCATATAACGTACTCCTACTTCAAAGGAACCTAATTGGTCTGGGCTCATCACTTTTTTAAGCGCATGGGCACCAAAAGCACCCAAAACAATTGATGCTAATCCAAAACACAAAGCGGTCAGTAAAATTTTCTTTTCCATGAATTATTTTTCTTCAAAAATACGACAGCACAATTAATTTTTTAGCATTTCTTCACTAAAGACTTTCAAAAAAATAACATTTTACTACATTTGTGTGATTTTTTTTCCAATCAAAATGAGAAATGTACTTATCATTGGAGCAGGTCGTTCTGCTTCTTCGCTTATAAAATACCTTTTAGAGAAATCTGAAAGTGAAAATTTACACCTTACCATTGGTGATTTGTCCTTAGAATTAGCCTTACGCAAAACCAAAGGTCATAAAAATGCCACAGCGATTGCTTTAGACATTCATAATGAAACACAACGTCAGAGTGAAATTCAAAAAGCCGACATTGTGATTTCGATGTTGCCTGCTCACATGCATATCGAAGTCGCCAAAGATTGTATTGCTTACAAAAAGCACATGGTGACTGCCTCTTATATCAGTGATGCGATGCAAAGCTTAGATGCACAAGCCAAAGAAAACGGATTGGTTTTCATGAACGAAGTCGGACTTGATCCCGGAATAGACCATATGAGCGCTATGAAAGTTATTGATGAAATTCGCGACAAAGGTGGAAAAATCATATTATTCGAATCGTTTTGTGGTGGATTAGTAGCACCTGAAAGCGACACCAATCTTTGGAATTATAAATTTACTTGGGCACCACGCAACGTTGTTTTAGCAGGTCAAGGGGGTGCTGCCAAATTCATACAGGAAGGTACGTACAAATACATTCCGTACAATAAATTATTTAGAAGAACCGAATTTTTAGAAGTAGAAAACTATGGCCGATTTGAAGTCTATGCCAATCGCGATTCTTTAAAATACAGAAGCGTATACGGATTAGATAATGCCCTTACTGTATATCGTGGTACCATTCGAAGAGTAGGTTATTCGAAGGCTTGGGACATGTTCGTACAGTTAGGAATGACCGATGACACGTATGTGATTGATGATTCTGAAAACATGAGCTTTAGAGAATTTGTAAATCTATTCTTGCCGTATCACCCAACGGATTCGGTTGAAATCAAATTGCGCCACCAATTAAAAATTGACCAAGACGATGTCATGTGGGATAAATTGGTCGAATTGGATTTATTCAACCCAAACCGAATCGTAGGCTTAAAAAATGCGACTCCGGCTCAAATGCTAGAAAAAATACTTACCGAAAGCTGGACCCTACAACCGGATGATAAAGACATGATTGTCATGTACCACAAATTTGGGTATGAATTGAATGGCGAACGCAAACAAATTGATGCTACTATGGTGTGCATCGGCGATGATCAAACCTACACAGCGATGGCAAAAACGGTAGGCTTGCCGGTGGCTATGGCAACCCTGCAAATTTTAAATGGGAATATAAAAACCCCTGGAGTACAACTTCCTATCAAAGAAGAAGTGTATTTACCAATTTTAAAAGAATTGGAACAATACGGTGTGTTATTTCACGAAAAAGAAGTACCCTATAACGGTTACAATTAAAACTGATTACGTTATTGTAAAAAGACCTATTTTCATTTGAAAATAGGTCTTTTTCGTTTACGAAACCTTCATCTGAATGAAATGCTTTTGTTTGTTGATTTCGTCCTGTAATTGACGGCTTATTTTTTGTTCGCGTTCAATGGTTTTTCTTTTGTACTCTTGATATTCTTCTTCCAATTCCACCAAAACACTTTTAGCGTTTAGCGTCAATTCATTGGATTTGTTATATTTTATGGCGAAAATACATGTTAAAATCAAGGATCCAAAAAAGAGAATACTGAACAATGTTCCAAAAACGAATTGATTGAATTCAATTCCTAAAAATATCACCGTTGGTCCCGCATTGGTATATTTGGAAAGCGAAGCATTGGTTTGTTCAAGCTTTGTTTTTAAATTCTCTATTTCACTTTTTTGCTGTTGAACCATCGCTTTTGAATCTGTCAATTGGGCTTCCAGGTTCGAGTAGGAATGGGTGACACTTTCTTTAAGGTTTTCGATCCATTTTCGCTTTACAATTTGTAAATCCCGATAACTTTCCGATTGAGTTAAAATATGATCAAACTGATTAATTATTGTGGTTGAGGTAGACGGTGTTTCCTGAGCAGTAGTGATTGTTCCGATGAATAGTAAAAACAATAGTAGTTGCCATCTTTGAATTGCAATGATTTTCATTCTTTTAGATTTGAAGGTTAAACATAGTAGGTTGATAATGAAACGATAACATTTTTATTTTATTGTATTACTACTATTTAGTTATCAATAGAGGTATTATAGTTTCGATTCGACATAAAATTGTATATTTATCTTTCAAATTTTATTAAAATGAAAATAAACCACTTACAAATTGAAATAGACGGTATCGACAAAGAAATCCTCCGTGATTTGATGGATGATGCACGAAAACCCATTTTGCAAATTGCCAACAAAATCGGAATTTCTGGCGCAGCCATTCACCAACGTTTGCGAAAATTGGAAGAAGCGAATGTCATTTCTTCTTCCAAATTAATCGTAAACACTAAGGTTTTAGGCTATAGCACGATGGCTTTTGTAGGTATTTATCTGGATAAAGCGGCTCGAAATGCAGAAGCAGTGAGGGATTTGAAAAAAATACCAGAAGTATTGGAGTGTCATTACACTACCGGAAATTGGAGTATTTTGATTAAAATCATTTGTCGGGATAACGAGCATTTGATGCATTTATTAAACACCAAAATTCAAGCAATAGAAGGCGTTTCCAGAACGGAAACCTTTATTTCCTTAGACCAACAAATTGAACGTCAAATTCAGCTGTAGATTGCTTCGTTCTTCGCAATGACAAAATAAAAAAAATCCGCTCTTGTGAAGCGGATTTCCTTTTAATGATTATACCCCTGAGCAAATTCTTTGGCAAATTCTTCCAGTTTTATTTTCCCTTGTGGTTGCTCATTTCTGTTGAAGTAATCTTCCTGAATCAAACCTTCTCGAATTGATTTGCCCATTTGCACATAGCTTTTGGCAAAAACCTCCGGAAGACCCGCTTGTGTCATCCCTTGAAAGGTGTCTTCATCTGAAAATAGCAGCCATGGCAATTCGGGCTTTCCAATCGCTTCACCAATCACTTTTACAATATCCGAAAACGTACGAACATCACTTGATACGTACTGGATACTTTGTCCCTTAAAATTCAAGGCTAACAATTGTTTCGCAGCAGCATTCGCTATATCGTGAGGATGCGTTAAAACTAATTGTTGATCGGCACTACCCAAATTCGAACCCAAAATCCCTGCATTTTTAATCATATCGACCAACGTGTAGAAATTAGTGTAGAAGTACGAAGGGCGCAATTTCACAACATTGATTCCTTCTATAGGAGTCAATCTATTTTCCAAATAAGCCAGTCCGTCAATGGGCCCTGCTCCTGTCCCCATATGTGCTCCGATGCTACTCAATTGCACAATGTTTGTCACACCACTTTCTTGAATTGCAACGACAAAGTTTTCTGCCACTTCTTTTTGATAACCCAACCAATCGCTCACACTAAATGTTGGTGGAATCATCAGATACACAGCATCAGCTCCTAAAAAAGTGTTGGTTAAAAAGTCCTTATCCAAAACACTTCCGATGGCAGCTTTTGCTCCCAATTTTTCAATTTCATCTTTTCGTGATGCATTACTACTAATGATTGTCACCTCGTGTCCGGCTGTAATTAATGCTGAAGCCAAAGGTTTTGTAATATTTCCGGTGGAACCTGTTAAAACGTATTTCATGATTTTTATATTTAAAATGTTTTGACAAAGGTATTTTTATACTTACTTTTGTACAAGTACCTACCAAAAAGTATGCTGAAAATGATTAAAGAAGCCTCAACCAATAATGAAAACCGCAAAGCCATAAGTGCTGTTTGTCCGGTTAGTTTTGCCTTGGAAAAAGTCGGCGGACGTTGGAAACCGCTCATTCTATGGAATTTAAGAAATGGTAAATTGCGTTATAGCGAACTTAAAAAAGCCATTCCCCCGATAACCGAAAAAATGCTAATTCAGCATTTGAAACAACTTGAAGCCGATAATTTAGTGTCGCGAACCGTTGTTGAAGTGATGCCGCCACACGTTGATTATAATCTTACCCGTTCGGGTGTTGAACTGCTACCCGCTCTAGCCGCTTTGGCGGATTGGGGTGTTCGCAACAGCAATAGCCTATAAAAAAATCCGCTTTTGTGAAGCGGATTTTCATTTTTATAAGTTGTTTGGTCTATCGTCTGTTCATATAAATAGAAACATAATACAATAGAGTTGCAATAGATCCGATTGCAGCTACCACATACGTTCTTGCTGCCCATTTTAAAGCATCTTCCGCTCCGGCATATTCGGCTTGATTGACCATGTTTTTATTTTTCAACCAAGCTAAAGCCCTATTACTAGCGTCATATTCGACTGGTAAAGTTATGATCGAAAATATGGTAGTTGCCGCAAAAACTACAATTCCGACTAGCAATAAACTTGGAAATACTTTAATCAGTAAGATTCCAGCAATTAAAATCCATTGCACCAAACTAGAAGCCACTTGAACTACCGGTACTAATTTAGAACGCATTTCTAACCACTCGTATCCCACGGCATGTTGCACGGCGTGTCCGCATTCGTGTGCGGCTACGGCAGCAGCAGCGGCATTACGTTGATTGTAAACGCCCTCCGATAAATTAACTGTTTTATTCGCAGGATTGTAATGATCTGTTAACATACCTGGAGTAGAAATTACTTTTACATCTCTAATTCCATTATCGGCCAACATTTTTTCGGCAATTTCGGCGCCCGACATCCCGTTTTGCAATTGTAATTTAGAATAATGCTCAAACTTGCTTTTCAGTCTTGAACTAACCAACCAGCTTACCAGCATAATTCCTCCTGCTAATAGCATATAACCTGAACTAAACATCATATCTTTTGTTTTTAAATTGTGAGTTAAATTTACTCAATTACTATCAAATTACAAGCCAAAGTACAAAAATGTCATTTTGGCATTCTTGGAAGCACAAAAAAACCCGAATACTTTTTAGTAATCGGGTTTTCTATCGACTCCTCTCGAAGTAACATCGTTATACACTACCCTACCAAGTTGATAATTTTCCCTGGAACGATAATCACTTTATTTGGCGTTCTGCCTTGCAATTGGGCTTGTGTTCTTTCATCGGCCATTACGATGGCTTCAATTTGAGCCGCCGTTAAATCTAAGGGCAACTTAATCGTGAAACGCATTTTTCCGTTGAACGAAACAGGATATTCTTTCTCCGATTCTATCAAATACTTTTCTTCAAATTTCGGGAAAGCTACAGTAGAAATCGAACCTTCGTGACCTAAACCACTCCATAATTCTTCCGCAATATGAGGTGCATACGGCGAAACCAAAAGTGCTAAAGGCTCTAAAATCGCTCTGTGATTGCATTTTAATTGTTGCAATTCATTCACGCAAATCATAAATTGAGAAACCGAAGTGTTGAATGAGAAATTCTCGATGTCTTCCGTTACTTTTTTGATGGTTTTATGTAGTGATTTGTACATCTCGGCCGTTGGCTCCGCCTCCGTAACTATCAGTCCGTTATCATCAAAATACAAACGCCATAATTTTTTCAAGAAACCAGAAACACCGGTAATACCCGCCGTATTCCAAGGTTTCGCTTGCTCTAAAGGTCCTAAGAACATTTCGTACAAACGCAACGTATCGGCGCCATATTCATTACAAATATCATCGGGATTGACTACGTTGTATTTCGATTTCGACATTTTTTCGACTTCACGACCAACGATGTATTTACCATCTTCTAATACAAATTCAGCATTTGCATAATCAGAATATAAAGGATGTGCTTTGAATTTTTCAATGTCTAATTCGTTGGTGATGTCATTGATTACAGCTAAATCGACGTGGATTGGATGTACATTTTTATCTTTGATTAATCCTTTCGAGTATAATGTTTTTGAATCTTCACTTCTATAAACAAAAGCACTCATTCCCAAAATCATTCCCTGATTGATCAGTTTTTTGAACGGTTCTTCCGTTGGGGCGAAACCTCTATCTTTTAAGAACTTGTTCCAAAAACGAGAGTATAATAAATGGCCCGTGGCGTGTTCACTTCCACCAATATATAAATCGACATTTTCCCAATATTTTAAGGCTGATTCACTTGCAAAATCTTCTGCATTGTGCGCATCCATATAACGCATCCAATACCAAGAAGAACCTGCCCAACCCGGCATGGTGTTTAATTCTAAGGCGAAAACTTTGGTGTTGTCAATTAAATCATTGTTAACTACTGTATTGTTTTCAGTATCCCAAGCCCAAAACGTTGCGTTTCCTAATGGCGGTTGTCCGTCTTCAGTGGGTAAGTATTTCTCCACTTCTGGCAACACAATTGGCAAGTGTTTTTTGTCAATCATTTGTGGTAAACCCTTCACATAATACAGTGGGAACGGTTCTCCCCAATAGCGTTGGCGAGAGAAAACGGCATCACGTAAACGGTAATTGACTTTGGCATTTCCGGCGCCGATTTTTTCTAATTCCTCGATGATTTTCTTCGTCCCCGATTTGTAATCCAATCCGTTTAAGAAATCAGAGTTGACCAATTCGAAACCACTTTTTTCTCCGAAAGCCGCTTCCGAAATATCTCGATTGAAAATGTTTTTAATGGCTGGCATTCCGTTGGTTCCGTTGAAGAAATTCGCGAATGCATAATCGCGTTCATCCCCACATGGAACTGCCATCACCGCACCCGTTCCGTAACCGGCTAATACGTAATCGCCAATCCAAACCGGAATGGCTTCTTTGGTAAAAGGATGCTCGGCATAGGCACCAGTGAAAACTCCTGAAATCGTTTTTACATCGGCCATTCTTTCACGCTCACTACGTTTGGCTGTTGCTTCCACATAGGCTTCCACCGCTGCTTTTTGTTCTGGAGTGGTAATTTGTGCCACCAATTCGTGTTCGGGCGCTAAGGTCATAAACGTTACCCCGAAAATGGTATCAGGTCGCGTGGTGAACACATCAATCTTTGCCTCGTGATTATTCACGTTGAAAGACACCATCGCACCCACCGATTTTCCGATCCAATTGCGTTGTGATTCTTTGATCGATTCACTCCAATCAATAGTTTCTAAACCTTGTAACAAACGTTCCGCATAGGCAGAAATGCGCATGCTCCATTGGGTCATTTTTTTACGAATCACGGGATGTCCCCCACGTTCTGAAACGCCGTTTACAATTTCGTCATTCGCTAAAACCGTACCCAAAGCCGGACACCAGTTGACTTCGGTTTCCGCTAAATAGGTTAATCGGTATTGTAATAATATTTTTTGTTGTTGATCGGATGAAAAAGCGTTCCATTCAGCCGCTGAAAAAACAGCAATATTGTCATCGCAAACTGCTTTTACATTGGCATTTCCTTCTGCCGCGAAAATCGCAACCAAAGTTGAAATATCTTCCGCTTTATCTGAAGAAATATTATACCAAGAATTGAATAATTGAATGAAAATCCATTGGGTATGTTTGTAATAATCGGGATTAGAAGTACGCACTTCACGACTCCAATCGAATGAAAAACCGATTTTATCTAATTGTTCACGGTATCGTGCAATGTTTTCACGAGTGGTTTTTTCAGGATGTTGACCCGTTTGAATGGCATATTGCTCCGCAGGTAAACCAAACGAATCGTAGCCTTGTGGGTGCAACACATTAAAACCTTGATGTCTTTTGTATCGTGCCACAATATCGGAAGCAATGTAACCTAGTGGATGCCCAACGTGCAATCCCGCTCCCGAAGGATACGGAAACATGTCTAGCACATAATATTTTGGTTTGTCGGAGGTATTACTTGCAGCAAAAGTTTGATTTTCTGCCCAATATTGTTGCCATTTGGCTTCGATTTTTTCGTGGAAATATTTCATTTTAAGTTTAAAGTTTACTGTTTACAGCTTACAGCACATTCGTAAAAGTTAAAAACTAATAACCGTGAACTGTCAACTGTTAACACAAAAATCAGGTGCAAATTTACATTTATTATAAGAAACACGAAACTTTGGGCGTTATTAACTTTAAATAAAGAAATTCTTTGTTATTTTTACCGCAAATAAATTGTTATAGTATGAGTTCATCTTTTGATAAGTTTCAAAAACGTCGATTAATTACCTCTTATTTTTCTGTAGTTTTAAGTGTAGGCTTGGTGCTTTTTATGCTTGGTTTACTGGCATTATTTATAGTGAATGCACAAAAATTATCGAATGATTTTAAAGAAGGGATCACTATGACTGTCTTTTTTAAAGACGATGCAAAAGATACTACTTTGACCAAATATGGCAACATGCTTAAAGAAGCCAAATTTGCCAAAGACTATGTGTTTGTTTCGAAAGAACAAGCCGCAAAAGATCATGAAAAAACATTAGGGGAAAATTTTACAGAGTTTTTGGGATCCAATCCGTTGAAAAACTCTTACGATATCCATTTGAGAGCCGCTTATGTACAAAGCGATAGCGTTGCTAGAATTGAAAGAGAACTTAGAGAAAACCCATTGGTTGCTGATATTTTTTACGACAAACAATTGGTGAAAATGGTGAATGAAAATGTAAAAAAAGCCAGTATGTGGATTTTAATCATCAGTGGTTTTTTAACCATTATTGCGGTATTATTAATCAACAGTTCGCTTCGTTTATCTATTTATGCCAATCGTTTTATCATCAAAACCATGCAAATGGTGGGTGCTACTAAAGGGTTTATTAGAAAACCATTCATTTGGCGTAGTGTAAAATTAGGAATGATTGGTGGCGGAGTCGCGATTGTTGCGTTACTTGGATTATTATTTTATATCGACAATAGTTGGCCAACTTTAGGTGTTTTTTCTGATGTGGTATCGGTAATTATCATTTTAATTGGGGTTTTCGGATTGGGGATTTTAATCACTTGGTTAAGTACGCATTTCGCAACCCAACGTTTCTTGAATTTAAGAACAGACGATTTATATTAATCAAATTAGAAGGAACAACCGATTGCTTCGTTCCTCGCAATGACTTATGGAAGAAAACAAACAAGGCTTTCTTTTTGGGAAAGCAAACTATAAATTTTTACTCATCGGATTAGGCGTTATTGCATTAGGATTTATCCTAATGGCGGGCGGTGGAAGCGATGACCCAAAAGTATTTAACGAAGCTATTTTTAGTTTTAGAAGAATTCGATTAGCGCCGACTGTAGTCTTAATTGGTTTCGGAATTACGATTTATTCTATTTTAAAAAATCCAAAGAAACACTAGTTAGACGCTTTAGATTTTTAGACATCTTAGACAGATTATAACCCAAAATCTAATCCTAAGATAGTCTGAAAACGAGCAATCTAAGTTGTCTGATTTTCTAATAATCTAACCCTCAAATGGATTTACTACAAGCAATACTTATCGCCATTGTTGAAGGAATAACGGAATATTTACCCGTTTCTTCAACCGCTCACATGATCTTTACCAGTTCCTATTTCGGAATACAAGAAGACGATTTTGTAAAACTGTTTCAAGTTTCCATACAATTTGGGGCGATTCTAGCGGTGGTAGCATTGTATTGGCGTAAGTTTTTCAATTTTTCCAAATTGAATTTCTTTATCAAACTTGCGGCGGCTGTACTGCCCGCTCTGGTTTTAGGAAAATTATTCGACGATAAAATTGAAGCCGTGCTAGGCAATCCTATTCCGATTGCGATTGTGCTTATAGTGGGTGGAATTGTACTGTTATTCATCGACCAACAATTTCAAAATCCAACCATTGTAAAAGAAGAAGATATTACCATCAAAAAAGCGGTAACTATAGGTTTTTGGCAGTGTTTGGCCATGATGCCAGGTACCAGTAGAAGTGCTGCTTCCATCATTGGTGGTATGCAACAAGGACTAAGCCGTCATGCGGCAGCGGAGTTTTCTTTCTTTTTAGCCGTTCCGACCATGTTGGCGGTGACCTGTTATTCGGTGTTTTTAAAGACCTACGAACACAGTCAGATGAAAGGTTACGAACTAATTTTACAATCGAACGACACGATAAAAATGTTTGTCATTGGCAATATTGTGGCTTTTGTTGTGGCCGTTTTAGCCATTAAATTCTTTATTGGAATCATCAAACAGTACGGTTTTAAACCTTGGGGTTGGTACCGAATTGTGGCTGGAACGATACTTTTACTTTATTTTTCATATTTAAAATAATCCGATTTGTATACTGCAGAAGATATTTTAGCGGGACAAGTGCTATTGATTGACAAACCGTTAACTTGGAGTTCGTTTCAAGCCGTAAATAAATTAAAATACACCTTAAAAAATCGATTAGGGCTTCCTAAAAAGTTTAAAATTGGGCATGCCGGCACCTTAGACCCGTTGGCCACAGGTTTATTGATTGTGTGTACGGGAAAATTCACCAAAAGTATTACTGAAATTCAGGCGCAAACCAAAGAATATACCGGAACAATTCATTTGGGAGCGACGACTCCTTCTTATGATTTGGAAACCGAAATCGACGCTACTTTTCCAACAGCACACATTACCGAAACTTTGATTCATGAGACAGTCAAACAATTTTTAGGTGAAATTGACCAAAAACCACCAGTGTTTTCGGCGATCAAAAAAGACGGAAAGCGTTTGTACGAACACGCTCGCGCTGGTTCAGCAGTTGAAATTGCGTCACGAAAAACCACGATTTACGAATTTGAAATTACCCGAATTGCCTTACCCGAAATCGATTTTAGAGTCAGTTGTAGTAAAGGCACTTATATCCGTTCGTTGGCGTATGATTTTGGATTGGCCTTGCAATCCGGAGGACATTTAACAGCATTACGCCGAACCAAAATTGGGGATTATTCGGTAGAAAACGGAATTACTCCGGAAGCCTTTGACAAGTTGATCCCGAAACAAGAAAAATAATGCTATATTTTTTGATGAGCCAATTCTTCTAGATGCACCATCAAATTCGTTAGTTCTTTCATGGTACTTAATCCTTTATCATGCAAATACCACATTTGCAATTCTGTTTTGGCGGTTTCATCTACCACGCCATATTGCTTTTTATAACTTTGGATGAGGTGGGTAGCTCCTTCGGGTCTAGGTCCCCAGCTTGCTTTTAAATCATTATGTTCTTGGTCCAAAATAATTAGTTTCGGAACGGAACGACTACCATTGGTCAAAAAACAATTCATCAGTCCGTTATTTTCATCTCTAAAAACAAAACGCAATTCAATCTTATCGGTCACCGATGCCATTTTAAATAAAATGGGATTTATTTGCGCTGCATCACCACACCAGCCTTCCGTTAGTACCAACCAAGTATACGATTTATTCAAATATTTTAATTGTTTAATGACCTCATCTGGAACTTCCAATGTTTTTTCCAAACGATTCATACGGGTTTGATTGAGTTTGCTATAATTTAATAAATCCTCCGATTGTTCGTTTCCAGAAGATTTCCCTTGTGTTAATAAATCAGAAACTATTTTTCTATATTCGAGATACGAGTGGCTGTTTAAAAGTCCTTGTGCGATTTCTGTTTTCATTGTTGCAACTTTTATTTGTGTAAATTTACAACTAATTCAAAAATCAATAGGTAACAAAAATCACAAAGAATGGAAAAAAAACGTTGTGCTTGGTGCGAAAAAGACGATTTATACCGCAATTATCACGATAACGAATGGGGAAATCCCGTTTATGATGACGAAACTATTTTTGAATTTTTAGTTTTGGAAACTTTTCAAGCGGGATTGAGTTGGTATACTATTTTAGCCAAACGCGAAAATTTTAGAAAAGCCTTCGACAACTTTGATTATACAAAAATAGCGGGGTATAGCGATGCTAAAATTGAAAAATTGAAAGAGGATGCCGGAATCATCCGAAACGGCTTAAAAATCAAAGCCACGGTAACCAATGCGCAAGCTTTTATAAAAGTCCAAGAAGAATTTGGTACTTTCTCCCAATACATTTGGGACTTTGTGGGTGGAAAACCTATTGATAATCATCCGAAGTCATTAAAAGAAGTGCAAGCCACCACCGAAATATCCGACAAACTGAGTAAAGATTTGAAAAAACGCGGCTTCAAATTTGTGGGTTCTACTGTAGTTTATGCCCACATGCAAGCCACTGGCATGGTGAATGATCACGTGGAAGATTGCTGGAAGAGAAACTAAAAAAGGAGGTCAAATTTGACCTCCTTTTTTAATAATTTTGTAATAATTACTCTTTTATCAATCGTATTGTTTTTACATTTCCATTAGTGGTAACCGCTCGTAAAATATAAACACCTTTCGAGTAGTGGCTAAAATCTATTGAATTTGCTCCCACGGTTAAATTAGAACTATAAATCGATTGACCAAGTACATCAAAAATTTCCACCTTCAATGTTTCGTTAAAATTCAATGTAAAACTATTCTTTGAAGGGTTAGGATAAACCAATAACTCATTGGAAGTGAAATTATCAGTACTTAATGCAGCACATTCCTCAGAAGAAAAAGTACTACTTGCATTCGTATCAGTATAAACCCAGCCGTCACAAGGCCCAAAAGAAAGATTGGCAGCATTAGTCGCATAAATACCTGGATCATAATTGTCAACATCTTCACAGGAAGTGAACATCCAAAAACAACCTACTTGTTTTAAAACCCATTTAGTATTATCCCATACTATTTCATAGGATTCCGGTAAAGTACAGCTAGATTCAGCAGTAAAAAAACTACAATCTAAGTCATTATCTGTAGCATAACGAGGTCTACCGTTTACTTCGCCTGTGTAATAATATTTGCCTGCATAACTTCCCGTTACAGTAATAGGTGGATGTGCTGGTGGCGTACTACAACCCGCACCTGGAACAAAAGAAAAATTTCCAGAAGCGCTAGCATACTTATATGTTGAGTTTACCGCTCTATTGAGAATTACTCCATTATTGGATCCGTCAAAATTCATATCCAATTCCAATCCCTGTTCCGTATTGCTTACACAACTTGTATAATTATCAAAGATCTCTGTACTGGTTCTTAAATCGTTCCAGATGCGTAAGTTATCAAATTTACAATTATTTGTGGTACTAAATGAACCAAGATTAATTCTCGTATAATTAGAATTATCTTGAAATTCAATAGGCTGTGTGAAAACAGAATCCAATACTTGAATACCATTAACATACATTTTTATATTTTTAGTAGCGGTATTGTTCACCACAAATGTAACGTGATACCATTGTCCAACAGTGAAAGAAGGAGTCCCGCCAATGGTCTCGAAAGTAGTACCATCACCCAATTTTAAAACCGATACTCCTGAAGCATCAACATAAAATTCAATCGGTTTTGCAACTGTAGTAACACCAGGCGCGCACAGGAATCTAGCGTTACCATTACTAGCCGCATTCAAATAAAAATCATACTCAAAGGTAAACGTAGTAATATTGAGTGGAAATGGTGGATAACCATTCAACCCAGAGATCGTAAAAATCGAACTAGTCGATAGATTAATCGCATTATTTTGCGCTTGAGAGCCAAAAACAGTAAAGAAAAAGATGAAGAAAAGACTGTAAAAATAATGTTGCTTCATAGATTAAGATTTGTATTCGGATGTAAAAATAAGAAATTTTATAAAAAGTGGTTTTCTATTATAAATCCAATTACTAACTTATGATTCCTTTAGAGAAATTCTAAATAATATTAAGAAGATAACCTAACAAAAGCAGAATTAGAAAAATTACCCGTAATTTTGAAATATTTAAAATAACGTATATATGCCTGTAAAAAACGATCCACTTCACGGTATTACCTTAAAGACTATTGTAGAGCAATTAGTGGACTTTTATGGATTTGATACTTTGGCAGAATTGATAAACATTAAATGTTTTAAAGATAAACCATCGGTAAAGTCAAGTTTGACCTTTTTACGTAAAACCGATTGGGCTCGAAAAAAAGTGGAAGAATTGTACGTAAGAACCTTGCCTAAGTTAAAAAATTAGTGCTTCTTCAAAATATCAATAAAATCTTCCCTAGGAATTTCTCGACATCCCAAACTCGCCAAGTGATCGTTGTACATTTGGCAATCTAACAATTGGTATTTATTCTTTTTTAAATAGGCAACTAGAGCAATAAAGGCCACTTTGGAAGCATTACTCATCAACGAAAACATGCTTTCACCACAAAACACATGATCCATATCTACACCATACAAACCACCTACCAATTTATGTTCGAACCAAACCTCAACCGACATAGCGCGTCCTATTTCGTGTAAAAAAGTATAGGTATCGAGCATTTCATCGGTAATCCAGGTGCCATGTTGCCCTTCCCGTTTGATTTGTTGGCAATGTTGCATGACGCCTCTAAAGTCTTTATTAAAAGTCACTTCATAAATGCCTTTATTGATTACATTCCGCATGCTTTTAGAGGGTTTGAATTCATCCGGAAACAGCACCATTCTATCAGCCGGACACCACCACATAATAGGATCATTATCATCAAACCAAGGAAAAATGCCATTTTTATACGCCAAAAGCAATCGCTCGGGAGACAAATCACCCCCAATAGCCAAGATGCCTTCTTTGGAGGTTTGTTCTACTGGTGGAAAGTACAATTCTTTGGTAATGAAATACATCGGTAATAGCAATTTTCAATTTCAATAAAAAATGTCATACTTCGACAAGCTCAGTATGACATTCAAATATCTTAAATCTATATTCTGAAATTAGAACGGTAAATCATCATGCTCTTCTTCATTAAAACTTGGTGCTGGTTCGAATGCTTGAGCAGCTGGCATAGCTGGCATTGGCTGCCCAGCTGGTGCTTCTTGCTGTAAACGCTCAATTCTCCATCCTTGAATGGTATTGAAATATTTGGTTTCCCCTTGTGGGTTAACCCACTCGCGACCTCTTAAATTAATTGATACTTTTACTTGCTCACCTGGTTGGAAATTATTCAAATCATCCACTTTTGCTTGCGTAAATTCTATCATTATCGTTTGTGGATATTGCTCTTCAGTTGTAACCACTAACTCTCTTTTCTTGAATGATGCACTAACCTCTTGTGTTGGGTTAATCACTTTAATTCTTCCTGTAACTTCCATTGCTCTTAAATTTATTATTTTGCTAACAACACTTTCCATGCCGAAAGTATGTCTTGTTTTTCTAGGTATTCTTTGGCTAACTGATTGACTTTATGTCGGTCATCAGCACTTAAAACTGCTTTAATTGTAAAATTTTCTTGGACAAATATAGCAATTTCTTCTTCAGTTGGCAAGGCTTCAATATTTCCTAACATTCCCAAATCATTGCCAGTAAAAAATCCGTTTTCTTTGATAAAATTCGGAATCGCATCAACTCCAATTCCTAAAGTTACCAATGGTTTTGGCACTTCAAACAATCCCATATTGGAACGCGAATACCAATTGCCACCCAAACGAGAAACCAAGTCAATTTTATGTTGGTCGATAACGCCATTTTCATCCAATACCGCTTCATTCACATGCACACGAACGACTTCACAAATGATTAAGTTCCCGGCACCACCTTCGGTTCCTAAGTGAATCACTTCATTGACTTTACATTCAAATTGTACGGGCGATTCAGCTACACGAGCTGGTTTTACAATATCAGAAGCAACGGCTGTTAATCCTGATTTTTCAAATTCGTTTACGCCTTCTGCATATTCGGTACTTGATAATGACATTTGTTGCACGATATCATAATTCACCACATTAATTACCACTTCTTTTGTGGCCATGGCGTTTTCTAAAGTGTGTTTGGTCGAATTCCCGCGTACTCTTCGCGCAGGAGAAAAAACCAAAATAGGTGGATTGGCACTAAACACGTTAAAAAAACTAAAGGGCGACAAATTAGGGCGGCCTTCAGCATCAACCGTACTCGCAAAAGCGATTGGTCTTGGGGCGATTGCACCTTGCAAATAACCTTGTAATTGGGGAGTGGGTATGTCTTTTGGTGAAAAACTTTTCATTTCGTTTACTATATTTTCATTTGTATTCGATGGAACTGGCTTCGCTTTGTTTCATCCTAAATTGATTTGGAACAAAAATAAGAAAAGAACAAAGAAAATAGAGCAAAGAAAATAGACTTTTACTATATTTATCCACTCAAGTAACTATATGATTTTTTCAAACCGTAGTAACGCCATGCGTTGGATATTAGTAGGGCTTTCATTCCTGATCATTGTGTTGATTTTGTGGAATACCTATTCGTTTTTCCAGATTTTCAAAGACGAAGAACGCAACAAAATGGAATTATGGGCGACCGCACAAAAGTCGCTACACAATGCTTCCGACAATACCGATGTTGATTTACCCCTTCAAATAATTACCAATAATACGACCATTCCGAATATTTTAACCAACGAAAAAGACAGTATTCTAGGAAGTAGTAACATTGAAGAGGAAATTATTAACGACCCGAAACAATCGAAAATCCTACTGGAACAATTCAAAAAAGCCAATAACCGAATCACCATTCGAATTGACGAGAATAGTTTTCAGTATTTGTATTATGCCAATTCGCCTTTATTGAGCAAATTAAAATATTACCCAATTGCCTTACTTCTGATTATTTTTCTTTTTGGCGCTTTGGTCTATAATTACTACAAAACCAATAAAATTTCAGGACAAAACAAACTTTGGGCGGGAATGGCTAAGGAAACCGCTCATCAAATCGGCACACCTTTATCCTCGCTAATTGGTTGGGTTGAAATCATGAAAGCCGATAATGTAGACGAAACTACCGTCACCGAAATTGAAAAAGACATCAATCGCTTACTCAATATCACTGATCGTTTTTCCAAAATTGGATCGGAACCTGTTTTAGAAGAAAAAGATATTATTGCCGAAACCCATGCTGCTTTCGAATACCTACAATCTCGATTTTCAGGTCAGGTAGCATTTGATTTTCAAGCACCCGAAAAATCACTAAAAGTCAACATCAATCCGATTTTACACAGTTGGACCATTGAAAATTTGGTCAAAAATTCGATTGACGCCATGCGTGGTCGTGGTGCAATCAAAATCGTAATGGAAGAAGAAGGACTATTCATCAAAATTAAAATTTCGGATACTGGAAAAGGAATTGCCAAAAACCAATTTAAAAAAGTATTCGAACCGGGTTTTACCACCAAAAAACGCGGTTGGGGATTGGGACTTTCATTGACCAAGAGAATTGTTGAAGAATATCATAAAGGAAAAATTAAAGTGGCACATTCGGAACTAAACAAAGGAACCACTTTTCAAATTAGTTATAGAAAATGCAGTTAAGTTATTGGGAAATAAAAAATTGGTTTACCAATGTCGATTATACGATTGTTGGTAGTGGAATTGTGGGTTTGCATACCGCTTTGCGTTTGCGCGAACGTTTTCCGGAAAGTAAAATCCTGATCCTTGAAAAAGGAATGTTACCCGAAGGCGCTAGTACCAAAAATGCCGGTTTTGCTTGCTTTGGTAGTCTGTCGGAAATTATAGACGACCTAAAATCACATTCTGAAGAAGAAGTAATGCAACTGGTTCAAAAACGTTGGAACGGTTTGCAATTACTGCGTAAAAATTTAGGGGATGCGGTAATCGACTTAAAACCTCATGGCGGTTACGAATTGTTTTTAGAAAGCGACGACACGACCTATACGGAATGTTTACAAAAACTGCCGTTCATCAATGAATTGCTACGACCTTTATTTCGAAGTGATGTATTTGAAAAGAATGTCGATCGTTTTGGCTTTCAGAACATCAAAGAATATACGATTTTCAATCCGTTTGAAGCGCAAATCGATACGGGAAACATGATGCAAGCGTTGTTGAAAAAAGCCTATGAAAACGGCATTTCAATATTGAACAACCAAACTGTTACAAATTTCACTGATACTGGAAATGCAGTTGAAATGGAAATCAACGACTACACCTTCACCACCAAAAATTTACTTTTTGCCACCAACGGATTTGCCGGTGCACTCACACAGGGTGAAGTAAAACCCGCTCGTGCACAAGTTTTAATTACTGAGCCTATTCCGAATTTAGACATTAAGGGAACCTTTCATCTTGACAAAGGCTATTACTACTTCAGAAATATTAATGATCGTATTTTATTTGGTGGCGGTCGTAATTTAGACTTTGAAGGGGAAACCACCACTTCGTTACAACAAACCGAATTGATTCAGCATAAATTGGAAGAATTACTAAAAACTGTAATTTTGCCGCAAACTGATTTCAAAGTGGCGCACCGTTGGAGTGGCATTATGGGTGTTGGTGCCCATAAAAGTCCCATCGTGAAATCCTTGTCGAACAACGTGTATTGTGGTGTTCGCATGGGCGGAATGGGAGTGGCCATTGGCAGTTTAATTGGACAAGAATTAGCAGATTTAATATAAATGGCAGCAAAAAAACCAACTTCTACTCGAAGTAGTAAAAAAGAAAACACCAGTTTTGGAAGTAAAGTCAAACGCTTTTTATGGAAAGCTTTCCTTTGGTTTAATATTGTTTCGATTGCTTTAGTGTTGCTTTTCAAGTTTGTGCCGGTGCCTTTTACCCCATTAATGGCTGTGAGAGCATTGGAACATAATTCGGATGGAAAAGACATGGTATGCAGCCACGATTGGGTTCCTATAAGTGAAATTTCGATGAATCTTCAAAAAGCGGTAATTGCTAGTGAAGACGGGATGTTTCTTAAACACAATGGCTTCGATTTTAGTGCCATGAACAAAGCCTTTAGTGGGAATTTAAAAGGTAAAAAACTCAAAGGAGGAAGTACCATTTCGCAACAAACCGCCAAAAATGTATTCTTATGGCAAGGTCGTAGTTATTTCAGAAAAGCGTTAGAAGCCTATTATACCGTTTTAATCGAACTGATTTGGGGTAAAAAACGCATTATGGAAGTCTATCTCAATAGCATCGAAATGGGCGATGGTGTCTATGGTGCAGAAGCTGCCAGCAAACACTGGTTTCATAAAAGCGCCAATAACTTAACCAAATACGAAGCCGCATCGATAGCAGCCATATTACCTAGTCCGCGAAAATACAAAGCCATTAATTCTTCCGGTTATGTTGAACGTCGCAAAAACAAAACCCTTCGCGTGATGCGTCATGTTGGGAAGTTAGAATATTAACTTTGGTTCCATTTTTGCTACAGCATTTATTACGTCTAATCTTATAAATGTTGTAGTTATGAAAAAGTTATGCCTTTTACTGTCGCTTTTTGTATTCTTTGCTTGTAAAGATCAAGTTGCGAGTGCTGATGAAGCGATAATAGTTTCGGAAGTAGCAGCACCCTCTCCGAATAAAAGTTATGATAAAAAAGAAGTTGCAGCTGATATGGAAATTCCTGCGGGTGAAGAAGTAGCTTCAGCTCCTACTCCGATTTCTATTGAAACCAAAATCATTAAAAATGCCAATTTACGATTTGAAGCAGAGGACATCAATCAGTCGTTTGCCAGCATTCAAAAGTCGGTAAAAAAATATAAGGCCACAATTTCGAACGATGCTTCGGGGAAAGACTACAATTCCAGCTATAGAAATCTTACCATTCGCATTCCGAATCAGTACTTTGATACTTTTATTTCAGAAATCAGTCAAGGGGTAAAACATTTCGATACCAAAGAAATTTCGCAACAAGATGTCACCGAAGAATACGTAGATGTGGAATCACGCATGAAAGCCAAAAAGAAACTGGAAGAGCGCTATTTGCAACTGTTAAGCAAAGCCAATAAAGTTTCGGAAATGCTGGAAATTGAAAAACAACTCGCCGAAATTAGAGAAGAAATTGAAGCCAAAGAAGGCCGATTGAAATACCTACAAAATCGTGTGGACTTGAGTACCATCAGCATCGAAATGTACACGTCTAATCCTTCGGAAAGTGGTGCTACGGTTTCCTACGGTGGTAAAATTTGGAATTCCATCAAATCGGGTTTCAACGAATTGTCAAATTTTGTGTTAAGTTTGATTAGTATTTGGCCACTTATCCTTATTTTCGTTTTAGGTTTCTTCTTTATTAGAAGACGATTTGTAAAGAAAAAAGAATAATACCTATGTTCCAATCCATAAAAAAAAGATATATACTTCCTGTTGTTGCTGGTGGATTTTTATTTGTTGGGGTGAGTTTTCAAGACGATTTTTTTGAAATAGCCAAGCAAATAGAAATTTTTACCACGCTATTCAAAACCGTCAATATGAATTATGTGGATCAGACCAATCCCGCGAATTTGATGGACAAAGCCATTAAAAGTATGCTGGCCGATTTGGATCCATACACCAACTATTTTAACGAAGGCGATGTAGCGCGTTTTAAAATTAATAGTACAGGCGAATACACTGGTATTGGCGCTATGATTAGCCGAAAAGAAGGGAAAACGTATATTCGCGAACCCTATAAAGGCTATGCAGCCGACAAAGCCGGTTTAAAAGCAGGCGATGAATTGGTACAAATCAACGATGTTATTTTAGCCGAGTTTAAAGAAGATGCTTCCCAGTTATTAAAAGGGAGTAAAAACACCAAATTGGACGTCAAATACAGAAGAAATGGCGAATTAAAATCGACTCAAATTATTCTGGATGAGGTCGATTTGAAGGCTGTTCCTTTTTACGGCATGACCGATGCTAAAACGGGCTATATCGTATTGTCGCAATTCAATGCGAAAGCTTCTTCTGAAACCAAGGAAGCCTTGTTAAAATTAAAAGATCAAGGCGCAACCCAAATTATTTTGGACTTACGCGGCAATCCTGGAGGTTTACTTCATGAAGCGGTGAACATTTGTAATTTATTTGTACCGGCTAATGAAATCATTGTAACAACCAAATCGAAAATTCAAAAACACAACAACAGCTATAAAACCACCAAACAACCTATCGATTTAGACATTCCTTTGGCCATTTTAGTCGATGGCAAAAGTGCTTCTGCCAGTGAAATTGTTTCGGGCGCGTTGCAAGATTTAGATCGCGCCGTGGTGATTGGTAGCCGAAGTTTTGGAAAAGGCTTGGTACAACGCCCGCTCGATTTAACTTATGGCACGCAATTAAAAGTGACCATTTCCAGATATTATACGCCTTCAGGAAGATGTATTCAGGCGCTAGATTATTCTAAAAAAGATGCGAATGGTAAAGCAGTAAAAACCGATGCCAAAAATTACAATTCATTTAAAACCAAAAAAGGAAGAACGGTGTATGATGGCGGTGGAATTCAACCGGATATTGAAATGGCGGAAACCAAGACCAGTACGATTGCCGATGCCTTGACTCGAAATGATGCCATTTTTAATTACGCCACACAGTATGTGACTAAAAACCCGAATCTAGGGGATAAAATTCCAACGATGACCGATGCTGATTTTGAAGATTTCAAATCCTTTTTGAAATCGCAAAAATTCTCATTCGACACCAAAACGGAGTTAGCTCTGAAAGAAGTATTGGAACAAGCTAAAAAAGAAAGCATTGACAGCTCCATCAAATTGCAGTATGACGCTTTGTTTGCTTCGCTTAAAAAAGCAGAAGACATTGAATTGGACAAAAATAAAACGGAAATTCTAGACTTATTAAAAGACGAAATCATCAAACGTTTTCAGTACAAAGAAGGCTTGTATTTGTATTATACTAAAAACAATTCGGAAATAAAAAGAGCCACACAATTGCTTAACAATTCGGCAGAATACAATAAAATTTTAATGAAATAATGCGTTTTTTACTACTTATCTTATTTTTTTCGTTGCATTTGAACGCTCAAGACGATGTAGTTCATTCAGTGTATTTTGAATTTGACAAATACAATCTAGAAGAAAAACAAGCCAACGAGACGGTGAAGTTTATTAAATCGATTGATTCAACTCGAATTGAATCGGTACAAATTTTTGGCTATTGTGACGATCGAGGTAAAGATGCTTACAATTTTAAATTGTCGAACAATCGAGCCAATACCATTAAAAACAAATTAATCGGCAACGGTATTACCAATAAAATCATCATTTCTATTGAAGGGAAAGGTCGCGTAATGATTGACGACGATGTATTGGAAAACATTCCCGAAATCCGTTCTAAAAACCGTCGTGTCGATGTGGTGTTAAACCTAAAACCTTTACCTAAAATAGAACTTCCTGGTGTTTTTAAGAACTTCAAAAAAAATATGATTGTTGGCGATCGTATTTATTTGGAGAATTTACTTTTTGAGCGCGGTAGTGGGAAACTAAGCGTGGCCTCTAAAAACGAATTGGATAAAGTAGCCAAAGAATTACAGAAATACAAAAACCTTCAGTTTGAAATTCAAGGACATGTATGTTGCACGCCACCCAACCAGAAGGAAGCTATCGATAGAGGCACCCGAAAGCGAGAATTATCTGTCAACCGAGCCAAATCGGTATATAATTATTTGGTGTTGAAAAAAATTGATAAAGCCAGAATGTCGTATAAAGGTTATGGGAACTCCAAATCCTTAGGAAGAGAACCGCAATATGACCGAAGAGTTGAAATTGTGATTACGAAGAATTAACTTTTTTTCATCTCAATATGCGGAATATCATCTTCTAAATACATTTCGGACGTTTGGATAAAACCGTGACTCTCGTAAAATTTCTTCAAATACAATTGGGCAGAAATTGTAATCTCAGTTGTATTGAATGCAGTTTCAACCGCTTCAATGGCCGTTTGCATTAATTCGTGACCTAATTTCTTATCACGGTGTTTGGGTGAAACAATCACTCGGCCGATAGACGTTTCCTCAAAATAATCTCCAGCTCCAAACAATCGACAATACGCCGCCAAATCACCTTCATAATAACCTAAAACGTGAATTGCTTTTTGATCTTTACCATCAACATCCTGATAAACGCAATTTTGCTCCACCACAAACACTTCTGAACGCACTTGTAGTATTTCGTATAATTCTTGAGTAGAAAGTTCGTTAAATCGCTTTATTTTGAATTGTAGCTGCATGGGTAAAGTTTTGAACAAAATTAAAATAAAAAAGGGACTCTTTCGAATCCCTTTGGTTTATATTTTCAACTTCATCCCTGGTTGGAGGTCGTTTTCTTTGATATTATTTTTCTTTTTCAGCTCGGTAACGGTTGTTTGATGCTTCTGCGAAATTTTAAACAACGAATCGCCTTTTTGTACGATGTATAATTTTTGTTCTTCGTATTTGCTGTTTTTCTTCTTCGGCGCTTCCACAATTACTTCCGCCACTTTTTCAATCTTTAGCTTATCGCCTACATTGATGTTGGTCGTGGTCATGTTGTTCCAGTTCATGATATCGTTTACGCTTACTTTGTTCAGCTTAGCGATTTGAAAGATATTTTGCCCTTTTTCCACCACATGAAACGTTGCTTCCGCTTCCGTAGTTGCTACCACTGCTTCTTTTACTTCAGGAACTATTTCGGTTGATGGTTTTAGTTTTAATTTATCCCCTACTTTAATCGCTCCGTCTTTAAGATTGTTGTATTTCTTAATATCGGCCACATACATTTTATGCATTTTGGCAATGGTAGTTAAGGTTTGTCCTTGTTCTACGACATGTTCTGCAACCGCACTATTTTTCTCAACCGTTGGTTCTTTTTTGATTTTGCTTTCCGTTTTAGCAACTTCAGCAATCGCTATCTCTTGTGTTGACGTTACCAATTCTGTTTTAGGCTTTTTTATCTTTTCCGTAACGACAATTTTATCGTCGTACATGATTTTCAATTTGGCGCCTAATTTTACATTATTGCTTTTTAAACGGTTCCATTTTTTTACATCGGTAACCGCTACATCGTATTTGCTAGCAATTTCTCCTAAATTATCGCCACGTTTTACCGTATGGTATTTCGTTTTCGTAACTTCTTTGGTCACTTTTCTAGTTTCCACAATTGCTTCTTCCACCACTGTTTCTGTGCCTAGCGTATCTTTCACCACTTTTACTTTTGGCTTCGGTCCAAATTGCTTTTCACGTTGACTTTCTTGATAATCAACATAAGCATAAACTTTACTTTCGTTAGAAGCTAATACTGCAATCTTTTTCTTAGGCAAGCAAATGAAGTTGGTTTTTCCAGTGACATACGGAACCACTTTCATTTTGTACGACGGATTCAAAAACTCGATATCATTTTCAGAAACATCCAAAAGATTCGACAATTGTTTGAAGGTGATTTTTCTTTTCAAACCAATCGTATCGGTTTCAAAATGATTCACTACTGCTTTTTGAGGCACAATTCCGTGTTCTTTATGATATTCGAAAATATACATGGTCGCTAAAAATGCCGGAACATAACCCGCTGTTTCTCTCGGTAATTTATTCTTGATATTCCAGAAATTTTGATGACCACCAGAACGACGAATCGC
Organism: Flavobacterium amnicola; assembly: GCF_004122165.1. Lineage (GTDB taxonomy): Bacteria > Bacteroidota > Bacteroidia > Flavobacteriales > Flavobacteriaceae > Flavobacterium > Flavobacterium amnicola. Next base: position 750,559 of record NZ_SBKO01000001.1, on the reverse strand, counting down.
TTTGGAAACATTTCCAGCTCCTGAGTTATAAGAAGCTAACACCAATTCCCAGTCGCCAAATATTTTGTACATGCCTTCCATATAACGTGCCGCAGCATCGGAAGCTTTGAAAGTATCTTTACGCTCATCGACATACGAATCAATTTTTAGTCCGTATTGTTTTCCCGTTTCATACATAAACTGCCACAAACCAGTAGCACCTACACGAGAAACTGCACTAGAACGCAAAGCCGATTCTACAATGGCTAAGTATTTGATTTCTAAAGGTACGTTGTAACGTGCCAATGCTTCTTCAAACATTGGGAAATAGTACTGTGACAATCCCATTAAACGCTCGTACGAACGTTTACGGTTTTTAAGGAAATTCTTAACAAGGTTTTCCAACTGCTGATTGTATTCAATATTAAAGGGTGATTTCTCATCCATCAATCGAAGCCTTTCTTTGAAAACATCGGTTGGCAGATCATAATCGACCGGAACATTTAAATCTAAATTTTTAATGTCGGAAACCAATCCGTCAAAAATATCTTGCGTATTGGAAAGTTCTTTTATATGCTGGTTGTCAATACAATCGGAGGTTTCATCCACGACGAATGTATTTTTTAAAGAGTCTAAAAAGGATAACTTAAGAACTGGTTTAAGTATAGAATCTTGGGAAACGCTATCTTGAGCAAAAGTTACACATGTAGGTATGAGCAGCAATAGGGTTAGGGCAATGTTTTTTCTAATCATAGGCTGTATTTTGTAAATAGTTGATAATTAACCATTTATATTAATATGCAAACTTAAAGTCTTAAAACGAAAATCAACAATAAATATTGTTAAAATTGCTTTAATTGTTTAAAATAGCAGAAATTCCTGGTAAAATTTTCCCTTCAAGCATTTCCAACATAGCACCACCACCCGTAGAAACGTAGCTCATTTTAGGTTCAAAACCGAATTGTTTTACTGCCGCCACACTATCTCCTCCACCCACGAGTGAAAAAGCACCGTTTTGAGTGGCTTCGGCAATAAATTCCCCTAATTGAATGGTTCCATTGGCGAAGGCATCCATTTCGAAAACACCTAAAGGACCATTCCAAAGGATAGTTTTAGATTGTAGAATTACTGCTTTAGTAGCTTCAAGAGATTTTGGTCCTGCATCAAGACCTTGCCAACCATCGGGAATGGCATTCACATTGACCACTTGAGTTTGTGCGTCATTGGCAAAAGCATTTGCGGCAATCACATCCACTGGAAGGTGAATTTGGACATTTTTGGCTTTCGCTTTTGCTAAAATATCCAATGCCATATCCAATTTATCATCTTCGCAAAGCGAATTTCCAATTTGACCCCCTAATGCTTTAATGAAGGTGAAGGTCATTCCACCACCAATAATCATGTGGTCAATTTTATCTAAGATATTTTCAATAACCGTAATTTTTGAGGAAACTTTACTTCCACCCAAAACCGCAGTTACCGGTTTTTCGCTGTTTTTAAGCACTTTATTTAAGCTTTCGATCTCTTTTGCCAACAATGTACCAAAACATTTATTTTCTGGAAAAAATTGCGCGATAATCGTCGTAGAAGCGTGTGCTCTGTGTGCAGTACCGAACGCATCGTTAACATACACATCTCCCAAAGAAGCCAATTGCTTTGCAAAAGCAACATCACCAGCCTCTTCTTCTTTATAAAAACGTAAGTTTTCTAATAATAATACTTCTCCAGATTTTAAATGAGCCGCAGCATTTTCAGCTACTTGCCCAATACAATCGGAAGCAAAAGTAACAGGCATTCCCAAAACTTCCGAAACCTTATCTACAATATGGCGTAATGAAAATTCATCTTGAATCCCTTTAGGTCTTCCTAAATGCGACATTAAAATGACACTTCCACCGTGTGCTAATATGTAATCTATAGTTGGTTTGGCAGCTTCAATTCGGGTAGCATCGGTTACTTTAAAGTTTTCGTCTAAGGGAACATTAAAATCTACACGAATTACTGCTTTTTTAGTATTAAAATTGATATCGTTAACCGTTTTCATTTTGGCATTTATTTTTTTATTTATTAATCGTCAGAAACTGCTGTTTGTGTACATGGACAGTTACTCAATCCTTGGAAGAAATCCCAACCCAACGTAATCATGTGTGTACCTGAGTTGTAAGCCGATAATTCATTTAAAGTGACCTGATACGAATATCCAAGATAAAACCCTCCTTTTTTAAGTCCTAACATTGGACCAACAGTAAGTGGCTTCATCGGTTGATCGTTAAGAAAACGATACGTGGCTCCCAACCAAAAATAACCGGTACGTTGTTGGTCTAAGTAACGAAGTTTGACATTGATATCAGTACTCGAACGACCATCACTTTCGAAATATTGAAAATAAGCCGAAGGTTCCACTTCTGTTCTACTGTCGCGATTACCTCTGAACAAATAACCCGTATAGAACTGATAGTTTCTCAACAAACTCGGTTCTGGAGCGCTGACAAACTTTTTAATGTCCTTTCCAAGCAAGTTACTCGCATTGACAGCTGCATAGAATTTTCCTCTACGATATAAGAAACCAACATCAAAGTTATTATTGGCCGTAAACCTATCATTGATAACAAACGGGTTATATACATTAAACTTATCGGTTTCTATTCTGAAATTATTCAGGTTATAGGACATACCAAAGGATAAGTATTGTTTCGACACGTAATCTAAAATGATATGGTGTGCAAAGGTAAGCTTACCTCCTGTTTGACGCGTATAACCGTTTTTATCGTTGTAAAGTGAAATACCCACTCCAGATTGATCTAATACTCTTAAATCAGCATAAACCGCCTGATTTTGAGGTGAATCATCGATGCCCACCCATTGTGAAAAACCATTGACACGAATTCGCGCGTTGTCTCCAATACCCGCGAATACCGGTGACATTACAAAAGGATTGTCTGCCAAGTACTGTGTTGCTACTGGCACGTTAAACTCTTGAGCATTGTTATTATTACAAGATAATACTACAATTGCTACGATGAATTTTTGAATATTGTTAAAATTAAATCTCATTGCTCTGAATTGCTAAATTATCTATATAATGTAAAATGTCCTACGTACTCATCGGCATCTTTACCGTCCACTTTAACCACATACCAGTAGTCACCTGAAGGTAAATCTTTGCCTTCGTATTTACCATCCCAACGATCCCCTTCCGGTAATGTTTTTACCAAACGTCCGTAACGGTCGTAAATTTTAGTCACTAAGTTAGGATAGTTCGACGTATTATCCGGAGCCCATCCACCTCCATCACCAGGTGTAAACACATTTGGAATGAAAATTGGATAGTATGGTAATGGTCTGCTTTTTTCAATATTACATCCACTAATATTATCAGTTACAACCACACCAATAGAATTATATTGCTGGAAGTACACATACGTATTACTTGAACCTGATTGTACTTCCTGACCATTAGCATAGAATGTATAGCTATAATTTCCAGAACCTCCTGAAGCGGTCGCCAAAGCAGTATTTAAACCACCTTGTGATAAGACTACATCTAATGCAGTTAGTGGAGTCACATCAAAAACAGCATCACCATCAGCTGGATCTAATGCCGGTTTATTACAACCTGTTGGGCTAAATACCATAATTGAATGATTCGTAGGAATCGACAACGCTGCAGTATATACAGGGTTTGTGGACTCAAAAATTGGGCTACTTTGTGCTGGGAAACCATCCAATTGGAAAGTATATCCAGGACCAAATGCATTCGGTGCAACGGTATTTAGAACCTCTATTCGAACCATTGGTTCATTCGTTAGTGGATTACAAGGATATGTCACTTGCACAATTGGCTCATAATTGTCACCAGGAATGATAGTCACACTTTGAGGGAAATCACAGCCATTGCCATCTGTGACATTAATAAGATAAGTTCCTGCTGCCAAACTTGGAAACACGTGTGTACCCGCACCAGCTAAATTATTTAACGGAACATATACAGAATTATCCGTTGGAGGATTCGTTGTATTATCAATCACATAATTTAAGGTAATTTGATAAGGATTTGGAATAGGATTCCCCAAAGCATCCAAGGTGGTACCTCCTGTAATATTGTCAACAATAATTTCTCCATCTGCAGCATTAAAACAAGTTTCGTTCTGCATTACTGTAGCATCAAAAGCTATCGGGTTAGGTCTATTAATTACTAACGAAATTGGTAAAGGTCCACAGTTACTTGGTACGGTATGTACGTTTAATGTGTACGTTCCAGGTCCTAAATTAGGAATAGTGAAAGGTTGGCTTGGATCTGGTATATCAAACGATTGTGATCCTGTATACACCCCATCGCTAGAAATCAATTCATACTGAATTGGTCTTCCGTCAACTCCTGTAAGTGTAATCACAATGTCTCCATCATTGGTATACGAACATTTCGTGTTATGTGCTACTGCAGTAACTCTTAATTCCTCAGGAGCATCAATTTGAACTGGTGTTTGTACCATAGTACAATCGCCACTGGTTACTTGAACAGTATATACACCTTGTCCGATTCCATTAAATATACCGGTTGTATTAGTTGCACCACCCGGCAATAGAGTATAGGTATAAGCACCTTCTCCACCAGTAGCTTGCGCATAGATAGTTCCAACATCATAACTACAATCTAAAACAAAATCGGTAATAGGTAATATCGCTAATGTTAATGGATCTAAAGTATCAATTACAACAGTGTTTGAAACCACTGCAGTACAGTTATTAGAATCTCTTACATAATATGTATGAGGTCCTGCTGGCAATAATCCTAAGTTTAAAGGATTAGGCAACAATGGAAGCCACGGTCCAGCTTGTGATAAACTATAGAAGAATACTCCTGTTCCGCCTGAAGCAGTCAATAACAATTGCTCTTGACTTGTATCACACACTTGTGAATTAGGTACTTTGGTAAGTGTCGCTATAATTTGTGTCGCTGGCAATACCGTAAATGGTATCGGAGCTGACAAACAATTGAACGGATCATTAATTACTACAGAGTAATTTCCTGGACTTAAATTGTTAAAGGTAGGCGATGCCTGAGGACCAGAAACACTTCCGTCAGGATAGGTTAACGTATACACATAATCGGTAGGACTATTTTGACCACCGGTTACTCCAGTAACCGTAACAGATCCATTATTTACTCCAAAACAAGTCAACTGTACATTAGCAATTGGATTTGCCGTAATTTGAGCAGGTCGTGTTATGGTAACATTTACAAAGTCTTGACAACCTAATGCGTCAGTTACCGTAATGGTATAATTGATGGTACCGGTTAAGCCTGTAAATACCCCTGTTGTATTTGTAACTGCACCAGGATTAAGTGTATAAGAATATGATCCCCATCCACCTGTAGCAACAACAGTAATAGAAGCATCATTACCCGGAGCACATGTTAATGGTGTTTGAGTTGCTGTTATATCTAATACTTGGCTAGGTTCAAGAATAATAAAGTTTGTGGTTACTGTACATCTTGGAGAATTCACCAAAGTTGCCGTAACTGTATACAAACCTGCTGTTAAACCAGATATTAATGTAGGTCCAGCAGTAGCGCTAGAACCAGCAATAACTAAAGGTGTTGTTGTATTGGTAACTACATAATTAAAAGGTCCTGCATCATTTGTAGGTGATAATTGATTGTCTACAAAAGTTAAGTTTACACTTCCATTATTCCCTCCAACACAACTTACATTCGTAATTAATGATGTATTGATATCAAAAGTATTAGGATCAAATACGTAATGGATGATTTCAACACTACAATTCGTAACAGGATTCGTGATGGTGATTAAATAATCTCCGATAGGTAACCCGTTAAAAATTCCAGTAGTGTTACTTTGCGTAAACCCAGGTGGAATTGAATTAATTGTGTAATTGTAAACTGGAGCTGGTCCACCAGTAGTTGTAACCGATACGGTAATATTTTCTAAAGTCGTACAAGTTATTGGGTTTACAACAGTCACCACTGGATTAGATATACTAATAAATGGATTAATAACAGCTGTTGTTGAACCTAAACATCCATTGGTATCATATACGTTAACGGTATAAGTTCCTCCAGCAGTATTTGCCGTACTGTATACATTACTTGATCCCGACTGAACAACGGTTCCGCCAAGAACAAATTCATAAATAGTATACGTTCCGGTACCTCCAGTTACACCATTCACAGTAATTGTGGCTAAATTAAATGAATTGGTTCCTGCGTTACATGCAAATTGCGTCACAGCAGGTGCTGGTACGTTTACTACAGGAGGTTGGCCAATATTGAATATTTGTGTTGCAAAACATCCTCTACCAGAATTTACTTGGATTGTGTAAGGACCGGCTGGAAGTCCATTAAAGACATTCGATGTTTGAGGGCCAGTAGCAAATCCAATAGGAGCAATAATTTGATAAGTATAAACAGGATCTACATTAGCACCTGTTAAATTAACAACTAAAGAACCATTTGATCCACCATTACATGACGGTGGAGTACTTGTTGCCGTGAAAGTTGGATCAATTGGTGCTACCAAAGTAACTGTTGCTGTAGTCGTACAAGTTGTAGTCGTATCAGTAATTGTAACAGTATACGTTCCCGGAGCTATTCCTGTAAATACACCAGTGGCATTTGTAGTTGGCGCTAAAGTGTAGGTGTAATTTCCTGAACCTCCAGTAGCAACAACGGTAATTGTACCATCGGCATTTCTACATGTTGGTTGCGTAGTAAAGGTACCAGAGGCACTTAAAGGCGCTAAAATAGTTACACTTACTAAATTACCACAACCATTGTTATCTCTAACTTGAACGGTATGTGTTCCAGATGATAATCCTGAGATTGTAAATGGAGGTATTCTTACTTGATAAGCACCACCATCAATACTGAAAGAGTATGGAGCGATACCTGCTGTAGGTAAAGTCACATTGATTGCAAAATTATTTTGTGTAGCACAAGCGTTAACCACAGATGCGGCAACGACTGGTGTAGGATCTAAAGCAATGTTTACTGTTACAGTACGAATACATCCAAAGGCATCTTTCACATAAACATCATAACATCCGCTTTCTGCATTAAAAGTATTGGAAGGTAGCCAACCTAAAGAACTAGCAGTAGGTGCTGGAGTTCCACACACTAAATATTGATACGTATATGGCGCTGTTCCACCAGAAGCTACGGCTGTAATAACACCTGCATTTACATTACAATTGTCAGGTGTAGTCGTAGCAGTTAAAGCTAATACTGTTGCCGATTGTGAAATCACAAAAGGTGCTGTGGTAATACCACAACCTGAAATTGCTGGGCCACCAATTTCCGTAAAATGTATATTATAAGTACCTGGCGTTAATGCACCTCCAATTGTAATTGGAAATACCGCTGGTAAAACAATAGTTCCGGTTGGAGCTGGTCCAATTGGCACATTTGATGGTGAATAATTGATGGTATATTGAATTGATGTAGTACTCGGATGAATACCTGAAATTCCAGTAATCGTTATCGATCCATCATTAGCACCTCTACAGGTTACATTGTTAGGTGTATAAGTAGGATTTAATGTCGAGTTTGTAGGTGTTGCAGTGTTAACAGCTTCAAAATAATAACAACCAGTTGTTAAATCTCTAACCACAATAGTATAGAAAGTACCCGGAGCCAATCCTGTAAATTGATGTTGGAAAGGTGGGTTACTAGCATTTGCAAAAGAACTAGACCAAGGGAAAGCCGTTAAGTTTACAATTCCAAATTGGAATGGTCCAGCTCCAATGGCACCAACAAGTGTAACATCGATAGTCGCTCCTGCAGCACACGAAGGTATTGTTGGGCTCACCACAAATGTTAAATCACTTGGTGGATTCGACATTACTTGATTCGGTCTAACAAAAGTACAACCATTTGCATCCGTTACAAATATATCATAGATACCGAAATCTACTCCTGTAAAACAATGGGTAGTTGCTGCAGTAGGTCCAAATACTTGGTTTGCTGTCCCTCCAGTTAAATCTACTAAAGTATAAGTAAATGGAGCTGTACCACCAGTTACTGCGTTAGCACAAATTTGACCCAATGTATAACCTCCAACTGGATTACACGTAATTGGTGTAATTGCCGGTGTAAATGTTAATTGTGCAGGCTGCGTGATTACAAAGTTTTCAGTGTCGGTACATGATTTTGAATCGGTTACCGTTGCTGTATAATTTCCTGCTGGTAAACCACTCGTTTGAGTGCCGTAGTTGATACCAGTAGTATTGTTTAAAATATTGATGGTAAACACTGGAGTTCCACCGGCTACACTCCACGTTACAGAACCTGTTGAATCACCAAAACATGCTAAATTTTGAGCAAGCGGATTAATCGTTAATACAGGAATTGATAATGCATTAATAGTAGTAATAGTACTTAAAACAGTACAACCGCGGGTGTCTGTAATTTGAAATTGATACGTTCCTGGGTTGGCAGTTGGAATACTATAGGTAAATGAAGAACCAGCAACGGCTCCTAAATTTACAAATGCTCCACTGTTATAACTTACAGCATAGGTGTATCCTGGATATCCTCCAGCAATTGTACCTGTAATTACTGCATTTGGACTAGCCGTACAATCGAAATCTTTCGTTAAAACAGTATTAACCGTTAATTGCGGATTAATCGTTTGAGTAAATACGGCTGTATTGGTACAACCAAACGAATCCGTAACAGAAATAGTATAGGTACCTGGTACTAAATTACTAAAGGTGTGACTGTTTACTGGCGTATTACTTGGTACATAAGCACTTCCATTTATACTAAAACTATAAGGGGCAACACCATTTGAAGCCGTAACGACAAGTGTTGCTTGATTACCGCTATCAAAACAAAAATCTGATGTTGGTGAAAGCGTAAGTATTGGCGTGGTTGGTCCTACAAATGAAATTGGGAAAGTTCTTGTACATAAATTAAAATCTCTTACCGTAACAATATAACTTCCGGCCGGAATGTTTGTGAATACATTACTTGATTGATAAGCAACCACAACAGCTCCTAAAGAAGTAGTCAATTGATATTGATAAGCAGGTGTTCCTCCACCAGCCGTAGCCGTAATTGTTGCGCCAGCCAAACAAGTCACAGCGGTGTTAACTGCAGATAAAGTAAGTGGCGTTGGTGTAATAATTGTTTGTGGTAAATTAAAGCTACAAGCAGCATTTCCTGGAGCAGCATCGTAACGAATCAAAACAAAGCCTGGATATGCAGCTGGAACAGGAATTGTTTGTGGTGATGTAAAATAAGTAACCCAAGTCGCTCCATTATCCATAGAAACTTGAAAACCATTTGTTGTATTAAAATTTTGAGCGGCAACAGTAATTGTTGCATCGTTTGCTCCAGCACAACTTACATCTCTATGTCCAGTAACTTGCGCTGTAAAGGCTTGATTACAAGGAATGTTTATAGGGAAATTTCTCGTCGTTAAACACGCTACCGGTAATTGGAAAACATTAATATCATCGATAACAACATCATTACCACTGGTTACCGCAATATTAGAACGAATTACAAAACTTAAACTAGTATTTGGACCAGGGTTCAAGGTTAATTGATAATTAATCCATGCATTAGATTTAGGGATATTACCCGTATTTGAAGCCGCAATTATTGTTTCCGTAGGTAATCCCAAATCTCTAACTAATTGAATAGTTAAGTCAGGTGGGCTTTGTGTATTAGAAGGATCGATTCTTAATAAATTAGCCGCCCAAAGGGATACTCTAATATCTTGATTCGGAATAATATCTGTAATTGGTTTACTGTATAGAATTCCACCTACACCAGCAACACCCCCAATATTAATAGCTAAAAATCTTGCATTTGGATTAGTTCCGTTTGTTGTATGATCTAAAAATGGATACCAAGCTCCAAAAGGAAATAGTATTCTTTTTGTGACACTATAATCTCCGTCATTAATTTGTGGACCCGTTTTACAGTAGATTGCTGGATTATTTATTTGTCTTTCAAAGCAATATGCAGGATTTATACCTGGTGATGTAGTATCATTACCAATTCCAAAATCTTCATTTAGTAAATTACTAAATGTTGGTGGTGAAACTAATGTATAATTTACAGTTACTACTGAATTACCACATTGTACATTTTGAAATACATTTGAATTTGGATCATGAGGTGGTACTAATGGTGGATTAATTGAATACGTATAGGTGTAACTGCTTGCACCATTATTTACAGTTACGGTACTTGTGGCCGAACCATTACAATTAAAAGTTGGCGCACCAACATTAATGGTAGGTGGAGCCGGTATTGGGTCTAACGTTACGGTCATGAAAAACTCGCACAAGTTCGCGTCTCTAACCGAAATAGTATAGGTTCCAGGAGGAAGGTTGGCTTGATTTGAATTTTGATATCCTGAACCAAAATTATATTGATAAGGATTAGGTGCTGGATAAGGAGTTCCACCCTGAACATTGGTTATCCTAACTATTCCGTTACCCCCGTTAGAATCACAAGCTACTGCAGCAACACCTCCAGAAGCGGTTAATGCTTGAGCTGGCTCAGTTATCGTAATATTTTGTGGAACACTTGTACATACCGCAGTACCAAATGTGTACTGTACCACAGCGCTATAAGCACCTGGAGGCACGTTTGTAAATACTGGGTTCGATTGCCAAGTTACGCCACCATCAATGCTATACATTAAAGCATTTCCATTGGCATTTGTTACATTAAAAGTAATTGTTCCTGAATTAGTTCCATAACAAAGGATGTTGGTTGAACTAACTGTAAAAGTTGGAGGAGGCGTTAAGGTAATTATTTGTTGCGTTGATGCGAAACAATTATTAGAATCGTATACTGTTATAGTATAGGTTCCTGGAGTCGTTACTGGGATAACGTTACTTGTTGTAAACGGAGCTGGTGGTAATGAATTAACATAATAAAAATATGGAGGTGTACCACCTGATACATTCACTGTTATTTCTCCATCGGTACAACTTGTTAGTGGAACTGTAATCGCAGAATTTACTACAAGTTGTGGTGGATTATTTATGGTAAAAGTTCCGGTACGACTACAGCCATCATCCGTGTGTGTCTCCCATGTATAGGTTTGTCCTGGAGTTAAATTACTAAAAACATTAAAAGTAGCATTCGTTGGTCCTACTGATCCAACAACTGGTCCTGCTATTGTGCCTTGATGTAAGGTATAATAATATTGACCCGGAACTCCGGTAATTTGAATATTAATTGCTCCTTGTTCACCAAAACACAAGGGTTGAGTTACTATTGTGGTCACTGTTACATCAAGTACTTGAATTCCAATATTTGGAACGGTAAAGACACAACCTCCACTAAATGTTGTTGGTCTTACTTGAACAGTATAGGTTCCAGCAGTATTGATTGGTGTAAAGATATTACTCGGTTGCCAAGGGAATACTACTACAGCTCCATTCAACAATTGATATTCATATCCAGAACCAGATACATTTGTTACTGTTATACTTCCTGGGCTACCACAAATAATGTCTTCTTTAACAATTTGAGGATCCAGTAAATTTTGGTAAACATTAAAATAGAAGGTACGAGTACATCCTCCTGGGAAAGTAAAGACAACGCTATACATTCCAGCAGCAGTAACCGTATAATTAGAACCCGTTCCTACTTGATTGGTCCAACATGCGGCATTTGTCACCGGACAATTGGTAGCTGGATAAGGGCCACAACCTGCTAATGCAGGATTGTATAAAAACCATTGCACATTTGTAGCATTGGTAATATTGGTTTGTAATAATTGTGAATCACCGCTTCCACATAAAAAGATATACGGTAGCCTTTCTCCGTTATCGGTACAGATTACTGGAGTTGGATTTTCATCATATGGAATAATAGGATTTGTTAATCCGGCTCCAAATTGAATGACATTAAAAGTTTGCACGATTGGTCGACACACTGCATCCGTACCATTTACCGTGTAAGTTCCCAACATATTCACCGTAACTGTTTGGCTGGTATTATTTGGAACAAAGGTGGCTCCGGCAGGACCAGTCCATACATAATTATCGAAACCACTTCCTGCTGTCAACGTTGCATTGGTACCACAAATAATAACATCTGTATTGTACACACAAGAATCGATACCCACTAAAAAGTTGGTGGCATCAGAACTTCCTGAATTACAATTTAAATTGAAAGTGGCGGAACTAGGATCATTGGAAATTACAATATTACTAACGACTCCTTGATAAGTTATGAAAGCTTGATTTAAAATTAAATTAGAACATGCCGTTGTTAATTCTTCACAAGTACAGGCAACTCGAACACGTATGATAATTTCATGATGTGATTCGTTTGCGGTTACATATTGTCTAGGTACATAAATAGACAAATCTCTTGGATTTCCTGGATTTGGTACTACAATTGTTCCCGGTACATTAGAGACGTCAACACTTACGAGCGTTGTATTAATTGGTAACACATCTCGAATTAGTATGTAAGCATTTCCATATGGTGCAGGTTGGCTATCCACCCCTTCTGCATCATCGTTTCCGATATTATCAAACCCAATCACATAATTTAGCTCTTGACACATCGTAACATTGGAATTACCAATTGGCTGCCCCGCAATGTTTTCTACTTCTTTCGTTAATAAAATATCCGGTTCAATAATTTCAACAGAAAATCCTAAAAAGAAAAGATAGTACTGATCACCACTGGTTCGTAATCGGACCTCAGCATTGGTTTCGTTATTACCCAATACACTATTCGCGGGATTCGCTACATCTGTAATGCCCGAATCAAAACCAAGGGCATTTTGACTGTTCGGATTTCTTCCACTTTGATTTCCACTAACATCGGTAAAACTACTATTGAAAAAATTATTAGTAGGTCGGATTCCACCCCCCATAGTAGAAAACGGAGGATTTCCTTGCAATCCTCTAATATCTAAAGCATCACCAGTAATTTTATTGTCTCCTTCCAAGGCTGCAAATGCTAATTTTGCATTTACATTACCTGTTGGTATAGTATTAAATCCATTAACCGGTATAGTTAAACTATTCGTTCCGTTGATTCCGGCGAAACCATCAAAAGTGGTGATAAATTTACCTGGTAATCTTGGGTCTTCATAAACAATAAATAAAATCCACCCACCTGCATTACCTCCTGGACAGTCTACATTTCCATCATTATCGGCATCATTGTCACCTAAACTGGCTCTAACATTAGCTACTGTATATACTCCTTCGGCGTTGGTTGGGGTTATCAAACTTGTAACATCGGCATAAGCAGCATAAGGATCACAAGAATTTCCTAATAAATTCCCGACCCCTTCATCATAGACTAAAGTCCCTGTAATATCTGTATAGTTGGCTGAGCCTGGTGTTTTAAATTTAACTTGATGTAATTGACTTCTGTCCCCTGTTCTGTATGTCGCTGACCAATATAAGGCGGCATAGCTAATACGATAACAATCCCTACTTGTATTGGGAACTTGAAGATTTGCACTACTTGAAGAAAATGTGGTTGGATCGCCATCGATATCCACATAAACCATATTCGTTTGGTCATTTGCAGTAGACGGATTTCCAACGGTATTATAAGCATTTGAGGGATGGGCACTCAAAATATTATTACCAAATTGCAAGATATCACCCTTTAATCGTTGATTATATCTTGGTGGTGCAAATGGGTCAGCTATTTGAGCAAACGCGTTTAGTGTACACACTAAAAGCACAAGTGACATTAGGTAGGGCTTTAATCTCATAGGGCTTATTTTTATAAAACTATCAAAGTTATATTTTTTTTAAATACATCAACTTATTTTATAGTAATTATTCTACTCTTCAATTCTTACTTATTTTTTTCAACTTTAATAATCACCATTTTTCCATTGTATGGTTTACTTCCTTTGGCTTCTAATGCCGTTGTGGCTTGATCAATTTCTGAATACTGATTCGTATAAATATAGTAGGTACTATTGTTTACGTTATAGAAAAAGTCAATATTTGTTTGTCCGGCTTGAATTGCTTTTCTAACAAACTCATCACGTTTTGCTTCATCTTTATGAGCTGCTAACACCATATAGAAACCTGGATTCACATTATCGACATTTTTAACGATTTGCATGTTTGCCTGATCATCATCACCATAATTGAAATCAGCTGGTGTAAATACCTGATTCGTTGGAGATGTTGACGCCTTAATTTGTGCTAATGTTGCTCTATCTTTTTGATATTTAGCATCATTACTATCAAAAGTTGCTCGCTTGATTCTACGTTTTTTCTCGATTTCTGTTTCTACTTTAATTTTTTCAAGACGGGCTAATAAATCGGCGTTTTGACGATCAGCTTGTGCTTTATCTTGTTTTAATTTTTCGATAGTACGTGCATAATCTTGATTCACTAAATCATTTTTATTCGGCACTTTTTTCAATCGTTCTGCTGCAAGAGTTTCGTATTCTTTAATGAATTGAGCTTGTGCTGCTGCGTTCTGAGTGATTTCTGCTTTTAAAGTTTCAATAGCTCTATTCGCCACAGCTCCACTTTGGAATTCTACTTCTCTTTCCTGGGTAATAATTCCTTTTTCCGAATCATCATTTGCTTTACGCATGTCTAATAATTCTTTTTCTTTACTATCTACTAAAGATTTGAATTTAGAAACCGTTTCCGTTTGATTTTTCTTAGAATCATCAATCACTTGACTTAGATTGTCTAATTCTTTGTCCTCAGCCGTTTTCGCCGCCTCTAAACGTGCTTTTTCTTCCGCTTCTTTTCTAAGTCGCTCTGCTTCTGCATCCGCTTTCGCTTTGGCATCTGCTGCTGCTTTGTCTTTAGCTAAACGATCCGCTTCCGCTTTCTCTCTTGCTAATCTGTCCGCTTCCGCTTTGGCTTGTGCCGCTGCATCTGCTTTCGCTTTATCCGCTTCTGCTTTTAATCGCGCTGCTTCGTCGGCTTTGGCTTTGGCATCTAATGCTGCTTTTTCTCTGGCCAAACGATCTGCTTCTGCTTTTTCTCTGGCCAATCTATCGGCTTCCGCTTTGGCTTGTGCCGCTGCATCTGCTTTCGCTTTATCCGCTTCTGCTTTTAATCGTGCTGCTTCGTCGGCTTTGGCTTTGGCATCTAATGCTGCTAAACGATCCGCTTCCGCTTTCTCTCTTGCCAATCTGTCCGCTTCCGCTTTGGCTTGTGCTGCTGCATCTGCTTTCGCTTTATCCGCTTCTGCTTTTAATCGGGCTGCTTCATCGGCTTTTGCTTTGGCATCCGCTGCTGCTTTTTCTCTTGCCAAACGATCTGCTTCTGCTTTCTCTCTTGCTAATCTGTCCGCTTCTGCTTTGGCTTGTGCTGCTGCATCGGCTTTCGCTTTATCTGCTTCCGCTTTTAGTCGTGCTGCTTCATCGGCTTTTGCCTTAGCATCGGCGGCGGCTTTTTCATTTGCCAAACGCAATCTTTCCGCTTCTGCTCTTTCTCTTGCTAAACGATCCGCTTCTGCTTTCTCTTGTGCTTTTCTTTTTGCTTCCGCAGCAGCGTTGGCTTGTCCTGCTAACCTCGCTTTATCCGCTTCGGCTTTTAAACGTGCCGCTTCGTCAGCTCTTGCTTTAGCATTCGCTATATCTTGTTCTTTTTTAATACGTAATGCTTCTGCTTGTTCTTTGGCAAGCGCTTCTGCTTTCGCTTTCGCATCAGCTAAATCGGCCTCACGTTTTAATCTTTCCGCTTCTAAACGGTCTTTTTCTTGTTGTTGTTTTAAGGCTAATGCCGCTTGTCTTTCTTTATATAATTCGGCCGGAGATTTTTTCTTCACCGCCACCGCTTTTTTAGCTGGATTTGTTTTTTGAGTTGCTTTCACCACAGGGCCAGCATCTTCATATTCTCCGTATCCTTTTAGTTTATAGGCTAAGGTAATTTCATGAGAAATTCCAAAATCAGAGAAGTTTCCAAATCCTTTTTCTATGGTATACCCTAATGATATTTTTTTCGCTACAATTAATCCTACACCTGCAGAAGCACCATACACATTGTTATAGCCAGCTTGTGCCCAAAATGCTTTTGGCGCATTAAAAAGTAAAGAACCTGAGAAAAGAGTTTTCCCTTTTTGAATATCTGCTTTGACTAATGTTGAAAATTTTGCTCTTTCAAAAATACCATATCCATCCATATAACCGGTGTACATGATATGGGCTCCAACGCCTTTAGTAGGGTCATCTTTAACGACACCACTATTAAAACTGTAATAAAAAATATTGTTGGCTGTTAATCCAAGATCGAAAAATCCGGTGGTGTAATTCACCCCAGGATTAATAGATACAGAAGAATTTTTAGGAATATTGGCTAAAGAGGGATCGTTTGGGTCAACCGCATTTACATCCCCTTTGCTTAAACCACTATTTACGTAAGCCAAGTTGACTCCAAAAGCGAATTGACTGTCTCTATTCATTTCAACAGTTCTAGCAAAATTGGCTACCGCTCCAAAAGAGGATAATACGCCTAATTTGCGTTGAAAAAGGCCCAAACCGATTCCGTTTTCTTCTCTAAATTTACCAGAGTAACTGAAGAAATAGGCTTGTGGTCCACTTTCAAATTCAGACCATTGTCTTTTATTTAAAAAACTAATAAAAGATTCGTCTTCACGAACGTAACTAAACGTTGGGTTGATTAAAAATTTATTGAATTTAAGTGAATTTTTTGCTGGTACATCAAACGACATAACACCATCCGTATTTTGAGAATAGGTAGTAATACTTAGTAAAAGTAAAATAGAAAATACTCTTAATTTCATGCTATTGGATTATGGTTATAGATCCTTTTTTAATTGGACTTCCATTTTTATTAATGATGTAAAAATATACTGGATTAACCGATTTGACTTCAATTGAACCTGGAGCAGGCCAATCACTGAGATAATTTGTTTTTTGAAGCACAATTTTTCCGTAATTATCCATGATTATGATTTCATGCTCAAGGTTGGCATATTCGTTCGGAATTACCCAAGTATCATTACTGTCATCACCATTATTTGGGCTAATTACGT
Organism: Flavobacterium amnicola; assembly: GCF_004122165.1. Classification (GTDB taxonomy): domain Bacteria; phylum Bacteroidota; class Bacteroidia; order Flavobacteriales; family Flavobacteriaceae; genus Flavobacterium; species Flavobacterium amnicola. Next base: position 733,578 of record NZ_SBKO01000001.1, on the reverse strand, counting down.
TCGGAACTGTTAAGGCCACCGCTCCAAATATTACGTCAAATTCCAATTTTTTAGAAAAACTACAGGATGCCGTTTGATTGACAACTATTTTATACTTTCCAGGTTGAGTGATTGCTATTGTAGGAGTTATGTTTGCTGGGGTAACTGCAACGTCGTCTTTAAACCATTCGTAAGTTGGAGAAGTTGCGTCAGTTGTAGCGGTAACTGTTAAGGTATCGCCTTCAAGAATTCTGTTTTTTGCAGGAGGCAACAATGCATCCACAGAAAGATTAAAACTTTCAGCGTTAAGTACGATGGTGTTGGAATCCGACTGACAAGGCGAGCCTGGACCAACTACCACTTTATAGGATCCTGGAACATCTGTTATATAAGCATATTGTGTTGCTCCTGGTATTGATACATCGTTTCTTTTCCATTGATAGCTATGACCCTGTTCGGTACTTAACGTAGTAGGTGTTCCAGGACAAATATCAGTACCCAAACTTGAAACTATCGTATAACTTGAAGCGCTGGTTACAAAATTAACATTAATCGTTTGTGAGGTTGTTAAAGAACTACTACAGCCGCCATAATCCAATTCGGCATAATACGCTCCGGGTGTGGTTACGGGTAATGAAAAATTGGTTTGACCGGCAATCAGTACATTATTTCGGTACCATTTGTATTTTAATCCTGCGAAGTTTCTTGGAGAACTTGACCCTGCATCAACTGATAAAGTACCTGAATTACCACAGATATTGATTGATGTTAAATTGTTGTTTATGGTAAAACTGTTGTTATAGGCTTTGTAATACGCATTAAATGCTGGAGTGGAAGGTCCGCTCGTTATCGCTGGTGAAATACTTCTTACTCGTAGTACATAATTTTGACCTGCAGTTGTTGTATTCGCTGGAACACTGAAGGTGAAACTTCCTGGACTTGTAGCAGTTTGTGATGAAATAATCGAAATTGGAGTCAGGGTAGAAAAACTTCCCGCTGCATTTGACATTTCAAGAACGAATGTCGTACCGGCGCCAAAACCACTAAAATCAAAATTAGCGGTATAGCTATTGAAGGAAGGAGAGGCACAAATATTTCCGAAAGATTTAATTGGCGGATTGATGGTTTGTGCATTGGTATAAAAAGAAAAAAACAAGAACATCAGAGTTAGTGTTTTTACCAATTTGTTTATCGTATTTAGGCTATGTTTTTTCATGTTTTCAAATTTTAAAATACCCAAACTTATAAAAACCAAAGAAATCCATTAAAGGCAGATCGTCCTTTAATGGATTTTTTTAACTGTATGTGTTAATTATTTTGATGCTGTAATTTTACCAATTTGTACTCTAAAATCAGGGTTTTTTGTCGCTGATTTTATATCAATGAATAACACATCGTTTGGTGTTGATTCATATAAATTGGAAAATTGAGGATTACCATAATAATCTTCTAAATCTTCATTATTTGTAGTGTTTTCAATGAAAACATTTCCTTTACAATAGTTAAAGTACAATTGAGATAAAGCTATTTTCTTTAATCCTCCTGCTTCTGGTTTTACTTCATCATCAATAATTACTGCAGGCATAAATCCAGAGATAACACTGTTTTTAAGTGCAAATGTAGTATTGTCCCCAACAAATACTGCCTCTTTTACTAATCCTGAAGTAATATCTGCTGCTAAATTTTCGGTAGTATTCACCAATGTACAATTCGTGGCAACAACACTAGATAATTTTTTGGAAAAATCTGCTTCTTCTTTCTTGTCGTATGAATTTACATTCATACATCTCGCTCTAGTAGCTCCCGAATACAATGAATGTCTAACAGCTAAAGAGTTATCCATTTTGCATTGCGTTCCTTGTGTAAATCTAAAATCATCACCAGAAGAACGTAATGAAACGATGTTTTTCATCGCTAGTTCTCCGCCTAAAACCTCTAATGAGTTAGACGCTGAAAAACTACACATTACATTTTCAATAACTGTTTTATTTCCAACTGCCGCTAGAGTTAAAGCATTGTAATCTTTAAATCCTTTTATCTTTTTTCCAGCAAATTCTACTCTTAAAAAACGTAAAACTCCTGAAGTAGCTGTTGGATTGGTTCCGCCATAAATGGTACTTGCAGGATCTAAATCGTAAGCGATAGAAGAAGTTCCTCCAAATTTATTTATCGGTGCGTCACCTAAAATGATTAATCCAGCCCAATCCCCAGCTTTTTTTACTGGTTTGTTGGAAGTAAACACAATTGGATCCGTTTCTGTACCGTTCGCAATGATTTGCGCACCTTTTGTGATTACTAATGCTCCGTTAGTTTCCGAATCTCCTTTAATTACAGTCCCTGGCTCTATAGTCAAAACTGCATTGTTAGTTACATAAACAGGACCTTGAAGTAAGTAGGTGTTTTTCTTCAATAAAGTCGTGTTCGTTGTAATTTTACCATACAAAATCTGGTTAGTCTCGTTGTACTCCGTCTTTGCAGGTTTAAATTCCGTCCAATTATTCAACCAGTTGGTCGAACCAATTATACCCTTTTCTTGTTGCGCATTCGCTGTAAATGTTACAGCTAACAATGCAATCCATCGTAAGTTAAGTAGTTTTCTCATGGGGACATGTATTAGAAATTTGGAACTAAAATAATAAAAAATATTTAATTAATTACTATTCATTAAGCTGATTTAATTCTCGCAACATATTTTCGTAGTATAAAATAGAAGAAATTAAGTTTCCTTTATCGGCATACGGCGTCATTAAACGTTGAAAATCAACTGTTGAATTTAAAAATGTTGTCGTGTTTGCTTGTTGCGCTAATAACGATTTGTTATTCTCTGCATTGTCTGGCACCCCAACATCTGCCATAGTTACCCCTGGCTTATTTGTTAAAGCGATATACGGTAATGTATTTACTAATACTTTAATACGCTCAATATATAATTCTAAAAGCGCTCCTTTTTGCATGCCGTCAAGTTCACTTTTTTCGTGAAATTTTTTCAATGCTGCCCCACTTGTATTTATTATACTTATTGGCTTTTTAGCTTGAGCATTCATATTTCCTACTGCAAAAAGCATAAATAGGCTTAAAAAGATAATTTTTTTCATGGTTAATCGTAATTTTAGTTATTAAAGTCTAATTGTTCAAAAATATACTTTTAAAATGAATTAACAAGTTTTTGAAAACTTTTTTTATTCCTTCTTGTTAAATCAAAATTAAAGTTGTAAAAATTAATGCATTTCATTTCTAAACAATCATACCAAAAGCGTGCCAAAAATTATTTTACGTTAAAAATATGTGAAAACACACTGTAAATACAGACAGTTTTTATAACTTATAGCATTCAGTTTGGAGCGCAAAAATATAAAAATTATTACACAACCATCTGTTTTTGTGATATATTTTCAAGTTTTTACGTGTCTTTTTCAAAAAAAACAATTTCTTTTTGTTTTAAAACTCAACTAAACTACATTTGTTTTATGCTTTTTAAAGAAATTGTTGGCCAAGAACATATCAAAAATCACCTAATTACCAGTGCTTCGCATGGTAGAATTCCGCATGCCCAATTGTTTGTTGGAGCGGAAGGAACGGGTGTGCTGCTTACAGCGATTGCCTATGCACAATATGTTTTGTGTGCCAATACAGGAGCTGAAAATCAAGGCGGAAATGAATCCTGTAATTTAAAATTTGGAAATTTTTCGCATCCTGATTTGCATTTTGTGTATCCAACCGTGACCACTGAAGATGTAAAATCGAAACCGAAAAGCTTGGATTTCTTGCCGATTTGGCGCGAATTTTTACAACAAAAACCGTATGGAAGTCTTTTTGATTGGTATGAAAAGTTAGGCGTAGGAAACAAACAAGGCGAAATTAGGGTAGAGGATGCCTCCGAAATTTTAAAATCGCTGGCGTTAAAATCCTATGAAGGAGGGTATAAAATCATGATTGTTTGGATGGCCGACAAAATGAATATCGCAGCTTCCAACAAATTATTAAAACTTTTAGAAGAGCCCACCGATAAAACTGTTTTTATTTTAATTACCGAAAACGAAGAAGATATTATCCAAACCATTCGCTCGCGTTGTCAAGTCATCCATTTTGCTGGATTATGTGAAGATGCAATCGCTTCGCATCTGGTTAATTATGAAAATGTCGAGGGTAAAAAAGCGTTAAAAATTGCACACAAAGCCCAAGGAAATTATAACAAAGCGGTACAACTTTGCCATGAAATTAATGAAGATGCTCCTTTTGAAGAATGGTTTGTAACTTGGGTGCGGGCTGCTTTTAGGGCCAAAGGAAATGCGGCTGCCATTCAAGATTTGATTGGCTGGAGCGAGCAAATTGCTAGTTTAGGGCGTGAAACCCAAAAGAAATTTTTGCATTTTTGTATTGAAATGTTTCGTCAGGCCCTGTTGCAAAATTATCAAGCGGAAAAAATGGTGTATTTTGAATCTTCTATTGCAGGATTTAATTTTGATAAGTTTGCGCCGTTCATTACTGGAAATAATATTTCTGAGATTTACAAAGAACTATCGGATGCCATTTACCATATCGAACGCAACGGAAATGCCAAGATTATTTTAACCGATTTATCAATAAAACTAACGCGATTAATACATAAAAACTAAACACTATGGACAATTTAGCAGGATTAATGATATTGCTTTTTTTAGCAATTACTTTTTTACAATCAGGATATGATAAATTTACTGATTTTCAAGGTAATGTAAGCTGGTTGAAAGAGCATTTTGCGGGTACCTTTTTCGATGGAAAAGTGGAATTAGCGCTAAAAACAGTAATGGTTTTCGAATTAATCGCTGGCTTACTGAGTATCGTAGGCATGATTGAAATGTCGATAAGTGGCGGCACCACTTTTGGAAAATACGGAGCTGTTGTTTCCTGTGTAACCTTATTAATGCTGCTTTTTGGACAACGTCTTGCCAAAGACTATGACGGAGCCCGAACAATCGCTATTTATTTTATTACGGCTGTACTTGGTGTATATTTGTTGCAATAAATATAATGTTAAGACTGTTTTTGTGGTTAATCACTATTCAAACTAGCCTTAAACCATTTCAATTCGTCCCATGTAAATTGGTCTCCTGATTTTTCCTTCAACGGGGTCAGCGATTCTTCTTTGTATCCTTTAAATGCTTGAGCTAATTCCTCGATTTTATCATCGGGTAGAACCGCCGAGATTGCAATGGTTCCATCCTCGATGAGCTTGGCTATATGTCCTCCAATAGTTTGCGCAGAAAGCTTTCGCATACTTGCAATTTCTTTAATTGTGTTTTTTTCTAACCACAATTCGTAAGTTAGTTGCACTGTTGATTTTTTGGGTTCTTTCTTGGTTTTGATTTTTTTAGTGTAGCGCTCAATGTTTGCGTCATCTTCAATCAGAGAGATGTTTAATTCTTTGAATTGTTTCTGAATGGTTTCTAACTTTCTGATTTTATAATTCTTAATATCTTCGGAAGTCAGGTTTTCTCTGGAAATTGTTTCACGTGACGCAATAGTTTTAACAAGCAACTTAGCCTTCATCAGTCGCAAAACGGCTTTAATTTGCAGTTCTTCCAAAACAGACAATTCTTCGAAAAAGGCTTTGCCTTTCTTAATGCGCTTAATTTCTTCTAATTTCCATAAAATTTCATCGACCAGGTTGTCTATTGGTGTGAAAAAATAGTAGTAAGCGGCATTGATTCTTTCTTCCACAAAAGCATAATCGATTGCTTCGGCTGAAAACAGTTTATCTAGCTGAATTGTAAATTTTTTTGCGGGTTCCAACATATTCCAAATCACTTCTGTCTGCTTTTTGGCCCAAATAAAATGCTTTGATTTTATCGAATTTTCTCCTTTCTCATGATAACTAAATTGATGGTTGCGCCATTCTTGGGCTAAATCGTTCCAGTCGAAAGTCGATTTTAAATAATCCAACAAGAATTTTTGCGTTTCCAATTGCAACGATTGTGCAAGAATTTCTTCGTTGGCTTTGTTGGCTGCATAATCCATCACATCGCTATCATTCGAAATGCCATTCATTTGCAGCGGAGAAAGTAAAACCAAGCCTGCTAACGAGCGTAAACGCGACAAGGCTACATAGGCTTGTCCAGGAAGAAAAACTTGTGATACATCGAGCGCTGCTTTGTCGAATGTTAAGCCCTGACTTTTGTGAACAGTAATCGCCCAAGCCAGTTTAATAGGGTAGTGGACAAATGTTCCTAAGACTTCTTCTTCAATTTCTTTCGTATTCGGATTAACAGAATAACGAATGTTTTGCCATTCGTATTTATCAACCATTATATTTTTATTCTCCTCTGGAAAATGAACCAAGATTTCTTCTTCTGAAAGTGATTTAATAATTCCCATTTTTCCATTAAAGAAACGTTTCTCCAAGGACAAATCGTTTTTGACAAACATGATTTGTGCACCTACTTTTAGCTGTAGATTTTCTTCGACTGGAAAAATTTTTTCAGGAAAATCGCCAATGATTTCAGGTCGATATTGAACTAATTTCCCGTTTAATTCTTCCAAAGCTTTGGCGTTAATCGTGTCGGCTTTAGCATTATGGGTAGTTAAAGTGATATAACCTTTATTTTCTTTGAGGTCGAAATTTGGTTGGACGTATTGGTTTAATGTTTTGAGATCTTCTTGGGTAATTTGATTGTTACGCAAGTTGTTCAATACCGAAATAAAAACGTCGTCTGTTTGACGAAAAATCTTCGAAAGTTCTATATATAATGGCGGATTAAGCTGCATGACATGCGAATGAAAAAAGAACTTTCCAGAATAATATTGACGCAAAATTTTCCATTCTTCGTCGCGAATTACTGGTGGTAATTGCATTAAATCGCCAATAAACAAGACTTGAACGCCGCCAAAAGCTATTTTCTTTTTGCGAACCGATTGCATCATAAAATCGATGGCATCTAACACATCGGCACGAAGCATACTGACTTCATCAATAATAAGCAGTTCCATGTTTCGGATGACCGCTTTTTTTAAACCGCTCATTTTGAAGTGTCTGGCTAAAGTTTGTTTGGTTTCTAACTTAACAAAATCGGAAAATTGTGGGGTGGAATGGTCGGGAATGAATCCAGCGAAAGGTAACTGAAACATGGAATGAATTGTTACTCCACCCGCATTTAAGGCGGCGATTCCTGTAGGTGCTACCACCACCACATTTTTGTGGGTCGTTTTGATAATTTCCCGTAACAATGTTGTTTTACCGGTACCGGCTTTTCCGGTAAGGAAGATGTTCCGCTGCGTTTGATTGATAAATTGTAAAGTGTACTTGGCGTCTTGTGATAGGTTTTCCATTTGGCGTTTAAATATGTAGCTAAAATATTGAAAATTTTGAAATGAAACCCGGTTCTGTTGAAAATGGAACGCGGATGTAGCAGATAACACAGATTTTCAGGGATTTTGTCAATCCGAATGACATACTGCGTGTTTTAGCCCCGATTGAAGCAAGTATCCTTTTTCACGGCAGTTCGAGTTCGCTTACAAAGCGAGTATGGAGAACACGTGAAAAAGATACTGCGTAAAGCGGGAATAGCTCCAAAAAAAAGCCTTCAATCGCAAGGAATGAAGGCTTTTAATATTCAATGATTTGAAATATTATTTCTTTTCTTCTTTTTTCGCTTCCGCTGGTTTTGCTTTAGCTGCGTATTTATCATTCAAAGCTTTGATTACGTCTTTTGTGATATCATACGAATCTTTAGCATATAAAACAGTTGCTGCATCTCCAGTACCATACACATAATCATACCCCTTTTCTTTACCGTAACTTTTAATGAATTCACGTACTTGTTTTACGATAGAATCACGCTCTTTACCACCTTCAGCTTGTAATTGTTCCATGATTGCTTGTTGTGCGTACCCTAATTGCTGATCTCTTTGTTGTAGTTCGGCATATTTTTGCTGTGCCCAAGCTTGTCCTTTAGCCATGGCATTTTTCTGGAAATTTTCTTTTTCTATTTGCAATTTTTTAGCTTCTACCTCAAGTTCTCTCCCTTTTACTTCACCTTTCGTCTTAAATTTTTCATTTAATTCTTTGGCTTCGTTATATTCTTCCATCATTTTAACGGTGTCGATATAAGCAGTCTTGAATTCTTTAACATCAGTTGTTTTGTTACAAGCGATTGCTGAAATAGCGACAGCTGCTAATACTACAATTTTTTTCATTGTTATTTTTTGGTTTAATTTTTTAAATTTTGGTAAAAATAGAAATTTTATTTGGTAAGCTACGAATTCACGAATATTTTTAAAATAGATTTTCACCATCTCAAAAAAAATATAGAATGATTTAACAATTCTTGAAATGAAAAAATTCTTCAAAATTTTTTCATCAAATTCAAAACTATTCGTGAATTTGTGGCTAAATCAAAGAATCAATAAACCTTATAGTTATTGAATTTTTATAATATTTTTCGATTAAAAATGGGTTTAATAGGTTTGATTTAATTCAACAACAAAATCAAATAAGGTGTTTTGTTGTTTTAAAAGAAAAAAGCGCTTAAAAGCGCTTTAAAATAAGTTTTAGTGGTTTTTTATCACATAAATGTGCGAGGAGTATTCTTTCGAAGTGCTTGCTTTTAAATTAGAACGAAAACCGATCCAAAAGGCGTTGAAAAAATTCATTTTTCCTGTTTTGTATTTTTCCGATAGAAGGGAAACATAAAAACTATCAAAAATCATTGGAAGTGTTTTTACCAACTTCATATTTTCACGTGAAACCAATTTTTCCATGGCTGTTTTAGAAAAATGCCACAAGTGCCTTGGGACATCATAAGCAGCCCAAAATATTCCGTAATGTTGGGCATCGAAAGATTTATAATTGGGTACCGCAATAATAATCGTTCCGTTGGGCTTTAACAAACGCTTTAATTCTTTGATTTGGTGTGTAACATCCGGCACGTGTTCCATTACATGCCACATGGTAATGACGTCAAATTGCTCATTTTCAATGCTTTCAATACTATTTTGAAAGGAAATTCCTTTAGAAATCGCTAAATTTTTAGCATTTACATTCGGTTCTATTCCTGTAGTGTCCCATCCTTGTGCTTTTGCAGTCACTAAAAAGTCACCTGTTCCCGCACCGATATCCAATAGGCTTCCTTTGTTAGCATGATACGAATTAATAATGCCTACTTTCTTTTTCAAGGAGTAGGATTTAACCAAGTGGTAGATTTTTTCGAACAAAGAACGCTTGGCATCGGTATGCGAAATGTAATCCTCACTTTCGTAGTATTTGCCCAAAACCGACAATTCGGGTTGCGGATAGGTTTTTAATAATTGCAATTCTTCGTCTAATAACAATTCGAAATTTTCTTTGGAAACCGAATGATCTTTGACTTTGATATAAACGTTTTGATTTGAAAAATTCATTTTTTATTGATTATAAACATTTACTCTTAAAGAGCTTATTTAATTTCGTTTCACGTGGAACAAATTTATCTTCCCATAAAAACCAATAGCACTGAAATATCACTTGGAGAAACACCACTGATACGAGAGGCTTGTGAAATCGTCACCGGACGAATCTTTTTCAGTTTTTCACGGGCTTCATAAGACAACGACTTTAAAGCATCATAATTGAAATTGTCCGGAATTTTGATGTTTTCGAGTCTGTGCAATTTTTCGGCATTAGTACGTTCCTTTTCAATATAGCCTGAATATTTGACTTGAATTTCGGCTTGTTCTAACATTTCGGTATCCAAATTATTTTCTTGGGTATACTCGACCACTTTTTCAAATCGCATCATATCTTCCATTTCAATCTGCGGACGTGAAAATATTTTAAACATTTTATCGCCTTGCGTAATCGTAGAACTTTCTTTGGCTTCTAAAATTGGATTGGCCTCGGCAATGGAAACCGACGTTTCTTTAAAGAACGTCACCATTTTATCAGCTTTATCAAATTTTTCCTCCATACGGCGTAAACGATCATCGGAAGCTAAACCAATTTTATGGGACATGGGCGTTAAACGGTAATCGGCATTGTCCTGACGCAACAAGGTTCTATATTCGGCACGAGAGGTAAACATACGATACGGCTCTTCAGTTCCTTTGGTAATTAAGTCATCAATTAACACGCCAATATAGGCTTCATCACGTTTTAATGTAAATTCATCACGCTCTTGTGCTTTTAAGGCGGCATTAATTCCTGCCATTAATCCTTGAGAGGCGGCTTCTTCGTATCCGGTAGTTCCATTAATTTGTCCAGCAAAATACAAACCTGAAATCAACTTGGTTTCCAAAGTGTGTTTTAATTGCGTAGGAGGGAAGTAATCGTATTCAATGGCATAACCTGCTCTAAAAAATTTTACGTTTTCAAATCCTTCCACCGAACGCAGCGCTTTGAACTGAACATCTTCTGGAAGTGAGGTCGAAAATCCATTCACATACACTTCACAAGTATTCCAACCTTCAGGCTCAACAAAAAGCTGATGACGGTCTTTATCGGCAAATCGATTAATTTTATCTTCAATTGATGGACAATATCTTGGTCCGAGTGATTTGATTCTTCCATTAAACATAGGAGAACGCTCAAAACCTTCACGCAGTAAATCATGCACCAAAGGAGAAGTATAGGTCATATGACAATCTCTTTGCACCGCCAAGGGTTTTGTAATATTAGAATACGAAAATTTGGAAGGATTTTCATCGCCAGGTTCCACGCGCATTTTAGAATAATCTAAGGAGCGTCCATCCACACGAGGAGGAGTACCCGTTTTCATTCTGCCGGATTGAAATCCTAATTGCACCAAATCTTCGGTAATTCCATACGAAGCACTTTCACCTGCACGACCACCCCCAAATTGTTTGTCTCCAATATGAATCAGTCCATTTAAGAAAGTACCGTTGGTCAATACAATCGTTTTCGCATAAATCGACAATCCGAGTGCCGTTTTAATTCCGACCACTTTTCCGTCTTCTGCAATAATACCCGCTGCCATTTCTTGATAAAAATCAAGATTTGGCGTTTGCTCCAACATCAAGCGCCATTCTTCAGAAAAACGCATACGATCGGATTGCACACGTGGTGACCACATGGCAGGCCCTTTCGATTTATTCAACATCTTAAACTGAATCGCCGTTTTATCGGAAACAATTCCAGAGTAACCACCCAGCGCATCAATTTCACGCACTATTTGCCCTTTTGCAATTCCTCCCATGGCAGGATTACAAGACATCTGTGCGATGTTTTGCAAACTCATCGTTACCAACAAAGTTTTACTTCCTAAATTGGCAGCAGCAGCAGCAGCCTCACAACCAGCATGACCTGCACCCACCACAATGACATCGTATTTATCTAAAAACATTTTATTCTTTATTTATTGTTTCACGTGAAACAATATGATTTAATATAAATTTAAAAACTAAAATTTGTTTACACAGCAAAAAAATTCTTGAGCTGTGTCGAACAATTGAATTAAATTCTTCAATTCAATTGTTTCACGTGAAACAAATTTTAGAAAACCAACAACCATATGTTTCACGTGAAACATATGGAAAGAAAATAGTGTATTAGTGTTTCACGTGAAACATTTTGATTTTTTCATCTTCTTTAGAGCGCATCAAAACTTCATCGGATTCCGATTTGTCTTTATAACCACAGTAGTGGAGTACTCCGTGAATAAGAACACGTTTTAATTCTTCTTCAAAAGGAATGTTTAAATCATTGGCATTATCCTGAACACGTTCCACCGAAATAAAAACATCCCCAGAGATGACATCTCCTTCGGTATAATCAAAACTGATAATATCGGTTAGCGTATCGTGGTCTAAATACTGCTGATTGATTTCCAAAAGATAGTTATCATCACAAAAAATATAAGACAACTCTCCTAATGATTTTCCTTCGGAAACGATCACCTTTTCAATCCAATCAGAATAAACATCTTCATTAAATAACGTGAATTCTGATTCGTAATTATAATTTATCATTCTCTTTAAAATACTCTTGTACTCGTTTATTAAATTGCGAGCGCAAAGGTAGTGTTTGTCTGTTTAAAATTTCAATACTATTTAAATATTCTTGTAGCTTTTGCGGAAGGGCAGGAGCAGTGTTATTAAACTCTTTTGTATTCGTGTTCGATTGACGCTTGCTGTCTTGATTTTGTTCTTGAGCCGCTTTTTCAAGTTTTAACAATTCATATTTCAAGTTCAGTGTCTTTTGAACCAACTGTTGCGAAAAACCTTTGTTGATTAACTGCTTTTCAATTTGTTTCATTTGATCCAAAACATTCTTCCCTTGACCACCCAATCCGTTGCGTTCTAATTCCTTTTCTAAAGCATCACGAAGTTGTTGTTGTTGCTTTAAGATATCCAATACGTTTTGAGCATCACCTTCACCATCAATACCCTCTTTACCGTTTTGACCATTCGAACCTTGACCCTGACCTTGTCCGGATTTTGATCCAGGTTTGTCTCCAGGTTTATCCCCAGACTTAGAACCCGATTCACCGTTTTGAGGCTTATCACCTTCTTTACCCGATTTCCCTTGCCCCATTTTCTTGCCCAATTCTTCTTGCTTTTTGATGATGTCGGGAAGTTGCATACCACCCCCTTGTCCTTTACCAGGCTTGGGTGTACCTTTACCCATTCCAGACATAGCCATTTGCATTCCGTTTAAAATGTCAGACAACATATTAGCTAAGTTGTTAGCACTTGTAAAAACATACTGCTGACTTGCGGTGCCTCGACTCACTTGATTTTGGGTAAAATAATCGATTCCTTTGTCAATTTGATAATAAACATTTCCGATTTCTTGCGTCACTTTTTCACCAATTTTAGGGTTACGTAATGACATCGCAAACAAACTATCATCTACATGTTTGAACTGGTATTTCAAATCCTGTTGCGTTTTAATATACTTTGGAAAAGAAGAAGAAACTCCTTTAATTGCTTTAAAATTTCCCATCAATTTTTCTTGTGAAAAAGAAAACTCCAACAAGTTGTCTACAATTTGGCGAAGCATTTTAATATCCTCATCCATTTGTTCCTTTTCTCCACCTTGCATTTCCATTTCCATAGATTGCGCCATTTGTTGCATTTTTTTTGCAGCGCTTTTTTGCTTTGGAGCTGCTTTTTGCTGATTGCTATTTTTTAATTCCTGGGAAGCATTTTCCAAATCTTTTTCAATACTTTTTTCTTTTTCTTTATCATTCGGAATATCCAAAGGAGATTTTAATTCTTTATTTTCCTTTTGTAATTCTTCTAACTCCTTTTGAAGTTTGTCAAACTCTTTATTGATTTCGTTTTGTTTCTGTTCATCATTATTCTTACTGTCGGAAAGCCCTTCTTGCTTTTCGGCTAATTTTTCTAATTTATTGGCAATTTGTTCAGCCTTTTTTTCAACATAATAACGCTTAGTTAATTCTACTAATTGTTCTAAACTCTTAGTTTGATTTTTAGATTTTTGCTGGAACTTTTCAATTTTTTCAAACAACTCTTCTTGCTCTAATTTCTCATTAAGCTCTTTTAATTCATCCAAAAGCTTTTTGTTTTTCTCTAAATCTTTATCGACATTTTCTAAACGTTTTTCCAATTCTTCTTTCTTAGAATCGTTTTCTTGGGGATTGAATTTATCCAAATTCTCCTTAATTTTTTCAGTGAAATTCTTCATCAGTTCTTCTTGCTGTTTTTGACGTTTGATGAAGTCATTCATTTTTTGCTGTTCCTTATAATCCAAATCCTTTTTCTCTTTATTGGTATTTTGTAATTTTTCTAGCTCCGATTGTTGCTTCTCTTGTGCTTTTAAAGATTTCGAAAGACTATTGATGTTGTTGTTTTGTTGTTGTAAAAATTCCTCTTGCTTTTCCGCATCGGTAGATTCTCTGTGAGAAAAAACGGATGATTTAGCCGACTTGAATCCGTGCAATGCATCGTTATCAAATACTTCAAAATAATACTCATACGCTACACCTGGCGTAATTGAAAGATTACTTGGAAAAGCGAAGACAAACTTATCATAAACCCCTTGCTTAAAAGCAATGGTTCCACGTTTGACTTGCTTCGGATTGTCTTTAGGGAAATACACAATACTCAGCTTACTAAAACCATAATCATCGGAAATTTGACCTAAAAGGAAAGGCGTTTCCGTTTTTAAACTATCCGGCGCTTCTTCCACTTTGATGCTAGGCTCTTGATCTTTGACAATATTGATCGAATACGTCAGCTTTTCATAGTTTTTAACTGATTTATTGGAGGTAAGTATTTGATATTCTGTGTTTTGAAATAACGATTTGGATAATTTAAACTGATTGCCTAGGTTTTGAAAGCTCGAAACCGTTTTATCTTGTTGCCATTGAATTAAATTGGTCGCAATTGCATTAATCTTCCAAGTGATTTGTGTGCCTTCCGGCACGATAGCATTTCCGGTTCCTTTAATAATTTCCGATTTCTTGCCTAAATACTTAGGAAAATTCAAAAGCATTTCAAAATTCTCGATGGCTGGAACAGTTGTCACTTTTAAAATAAAATCTTCTGAAGAAACTTCATTCGCTTCAATGTGAAAATCAATATCTCTAACTGGTTTTTCAAAAACATATTTGAATTCACCAGAGCCAACGTTTTCCATAAAATAACTTTCGTCGTTGATGACAACCATAGCTTTTTCAGGGACAACATTTCCAACGGATTTGACGTGTAAAGTAAAATCCTTGTTCTGTTCCGTTTGTAAAGTATTGGTCAATATAAAAGAAAATGGAGCAGGCGGTAAGAATTGCTCTTTATAATTCACCACACGATGCATACTTTCGGTGATATATTTTTCCTGACCCGAAAGCATAAAGAAAAGTACGATCAGAATCGGAAGGATGGCTATTGGAATGTATTTCTTATTCTGATTGAAATCGATAGCATTCGCAAATGGAATGGGTTGTAGACTGTTGGCCTTTTGGTCAATGGAAGCTAGTAATAATTCGGATTGATTTTTATCATTCACCAATTGAAGAAAATTCACCAATTTGTCGTTCACCGTTGAAAAGTGGTTTCCAATAATTTTAGAAGCATCATTATAATCAATTCCTTTTTGCAATTTGAACAATTTAAAAAGTGGAAAAAGAATAAAACGACCTAATAAAAAAAGTTCAACTGAAACAAACAACCAAAACAAAATGGTTCTACCAGTAGGTTGTAACCAAAGAAAATATTCAATGAAACTTGTCAGAAGAAAATACAACAATCCCAATCCTACGAAAAACAATGTTCCACGTAGGAGCTCGTTGGTGTAGAACTTCTTGATAAAGTCTTCTAATTTGTTAAATATGATTTCTTTTGCTTTCAAAATTATCTTCAATTGTTAATAACCTATAAAGTTACAATTTTTGGTGAATATGAAAACATTAAAAAAAATTGTAATTTTAAATAAAAATCAATCATCATTATGAAATATTTATGGGCATATTCAATTCCAATGGTAGGGTTCCTTGGCATATATTTTCAAGGAATTTGGAGTTATTCAGTAGTTTTTTTTGCATTTGTATTAATACCTATTTTAGAATTACTACTTCCAACTAATGAAGAAAATTACTCGAATGAAGAAATTGATACACGATTAAAAAATAGGTTTTTTGATATTTTATTATACTTAAATGTACCCATAGTGTATGGTGTTATTTGGTATGTCTTTGAAAAAATAACAACCACTCCCATAAGTAAATTTGAAATAATAGGAATTATATTGAGTTTAGGAATCGTTTTAGGTTCAAATGGAATTAATGTTGCTCATGAATTAGGACATCGTGAAAAATTATATGAACGAATTTTAGGAAAACTTTTATTAATTCCTTCACATTATACCCATTTTTTTATAGAGCACAATCATGGACATCATTTACATGTTTCAACACCAGAAGATCCTTCAACCGCAAAATATAATCAAAATCTATATGCTTTTTGGATTCAAACAGTAATAGGAACGTATTCAAAAGCTTGGAAAATTCAAAAAAAATTGAATGAAGTTAATCAGTCATCTTTATTTAGTGTAAAGAATGATATGTTTTGGTTTACAATTATCCAACTAACCTATTTGTTAAGCATCTATTTACTATTTGGTACCCTTAGTTTTTGGATAGCCCTATTTGCTGGAATTGTTGGTTTTTTATTATTAGAAACAATTAACTATATAGAACATTATGGTTTAATGCGTAAACAAACTGCTTCAGGAAGATACGAAAGAGTTACAGAAAAACATTCCTGGAATTCTAATCATGTATTGGGGAGAATTATTTTATATGAATTAACAAGACATTCAGATCATCATTACAAAGCTCAAAAAAAATATCAAATATTAGAATATCATGATGTTTCTCCACAAATGCCATATGGATATCCAACAAGTATGGTAATGTCATTTATTCCTCCTATATGGTTTCATGTAATGAATAAAAGAATCCCAAAAGAGTAAAAACTTCTAACTTCCTTATATCTTTGCATAAATTTTGAAATTATGTCTAAGCCAGTTAGAGTGCGTTTTGCACCTAGTCCAACAGGACCGTTACATATAGGTGGTGTTCGTACCGCTTTGTTCAACTATTTGTTTGCGAAAAAGCACAATGGCGTTTTCTATTTACGTGTAGAAGATACCGATCAAACGCGTTTCGTTCCTGGAGCGGAAGCGTATATTATGGAAGCTTTAGATTGGTTGGGAATTGCTCCTGATGAAACGGTAGGGAAGAATGAGAAATTTGGACCGTACCGTCAAAGTGATCGTAAAGAAATCTACAAACAATATGCAGATGAATTGATTGCATCGGGTTGGGCGTACTATGCTTTTGACTCAGCCGAAAAGTTAGACGAATTGCGTAAAACCGCCGAAGCAAAAGGACAAACCTTTATTTACAACCATTCGGTTCGAGATACTTTAGATAACTCCTTGACTGTTTCACGTGAAGAAGCAGCACAACGAATTGCTAATGGTGAAGCGTATGTGGTACGTTTTAAAACTCCCGTAAATGAAACCTTGTACTTGCACGACATCATTCGTGGTGATATAAAATTTGAGACTAATTTATTAGACGATAAAGTATTGTTTAAAGGTGATGGAATGCCAACATATCATTTGGCGAACATTGTTGATGATCATTTAATGAAAACTTCACACGTGATTCGTGGGGAAGAATGGTTGCCTTCTATGCCATTGCACGTGTTGTTATACAAAGCCTTTGGTTGGGAAGCGCCAGAATTTGCGCATTTACCCTTAATTTTAAAACCTATCGGAAATGGAAAATTATCCAAACGTGATGGCGATAAAATGGGATTCCCTGTATTCCCGTTAGAATGGAAGACAGAAGAAAGTACTTCTATGGGCTATCGTGAAAATGGTTTCTTTCCGGAAGCAGTTGTCAATTTCTTAGCCTTATTGGGTTGGAATGATGGTACGGAACAAGAAATCTTTTCTTTAGAGGAATTGGTACAAAAATTCGATTTAGCACGTGTAAACAAATCGGGTGCGAAGTTTGATCCAGAGAAAAACAAATGGTTTAATCATCAGTATTTACAAAAGCAATCGGATACAAGTTTAGCTACAGCCTTTGAAAAAGTGTTAGCGGATAAAGGCATCTCAACTACGCTCGATGTGACAAGAATCGTTTCTTTAAACAAAGAAAGAGCAAATTTCGTGAACGATTTATGGGATTTGACTGATTATTTCTTTGTAGCGCCAACCAATTATGACGAAAAAGCACTTAAAAATTGGAAGGAAGACACTTCAGGATTAATGCAACAATTAATTGCAGTTTTGGAAGGAATTTCAGACTTTACCAGCTCCAACATCGAAACTGTGGTCAAAGAATGGTTAACTGTTAATGAAATAGGAATGGGAAAAGTAATGCAACCGTTCCGTTTGAGTTTGGTAGGAAAGATGATGGGGCCTCATTTGTTTGATATTGTTGAGATTATAGGAAAACAAGAAACCATCCAACGTATTCAAAAAGCAATAAACACCATATAAAAAGAAACCCCAGCAAATGCTGGGGTTATTTATTATAAATTGAAAAGTAACTGTCCACTAATAATGCCGACATGTCCTTTAAAATCACGACCATTATTTTTAACAATTAAATCGGCCTTTTTATTCAAGTTATTCATAATGTTGTTCAAACCATATTGGTAAAAAATAACCGCACGCACTCGTTTTCCACCCGCTGAAGTTCCAAGATATAAATTTCCGTTAATTTTAGTAATGTCTTTAATATCCTCTACAGTTAAAGCAGTACCGTTTATGATATTCGTTTTGTATTTGTCTTGTGTTTTTAATGCGCCATTGACTTGTAAAACAGGACCAAAATCAATAGATACATGGTCTTTTACTATATTATAACTAAACAAAAATCGAACTTGAACACCTGATAAGGTGTATTTTACTTGTTGTTGTTGGGCTACAAAATTAGTTGTCGGTACCGAAAAGTTACTCTCGGTAAACTGCATGCCAAAAACCGCACTCCAGTCGTTATAATAATTTCCTCTAACGGCAAAACCACCAATCCAACCTGATTCCGGAGAAGTATTAAAATTAGAGGTAAACATAGACAGATTGGATATACCTCCTGAAATTCCTATTCTATTTCCATCACGTCTCCCGTGTTGTGCAAACGCAAATGTTACCGTCAACAACAAAACAATTAAATGTAATTTTTTCATTTTCAATAAATTTGAAGCGAAAGTAATTATAATATTTCAATTTGTAACTTTTAATAGTAATTCACGTATAATTATCATAACAAACAAATCTCTAAACACTATGGGACCTTTTTTTATGGCCATTTTATTTTTTGGCTTTATTCTTTTACTTTCTTCTTTTTTTACTGTTAAACAACAAACGGCTGTGGTAGTAGAACGATTCGGAAGATTCTTAAGCATTCGAAACTCAGGTTTACAGCTTAAAATTCCAATTATTGACAGAATTGCGGGTCGTGTTAACTTAAAAATTCAGCAATTGGATGTCATGATCGAAACACAAACCAAAGACAATGTGTTCATCAAAATGAAAGTTTCGGTACAATTCAAAGTGATTCAAGAGCATGTCTATGAAGCATTTTACAAATTAGAATATCCACACGATCAGATTACTGCTTACGTTTTTGACGTGGTTCGTGCCGAAGTGCCGAAGTTAATTTTGGATGATGTTTTTGTTCGTAAAGACGATATCGCAATTGCGGTAAAACGCGAATTGAACGAAGCGATGATGGCGTATGGTTATGATATTATCAACACATTGGTGACCGATATTGATCCGGATATACAGGTAAAAAATGCCATGAACCGTATTAATGCTGCCGAAAGAGAAAAAACGGCTGCCATGTTCGAATCGGAAGCACAACGTATTAGAATTGTTGCCAAAGCGAAAGCAGAAGCAGAAAGTAAAAAATTACAAGGGCAAGGTATTGCCGATCAACGACGTGAAATTGCTCGTGGATTGGTAGAAAGTGTAGAAGTATTGAACAATGTGGGAATCAATTCACAAGAAGCTTCGGCATTAATTGTAATTACACAACATTACGATACGTTGCAAGCGATTGGTGCCGATACCAATTCGAATTTGATTTTATTACCGAATTCACCACAAGCTGCTAGCGATATGTTAAATAGTATGGTGACCAGTTTTACCGCTTCAAACATTATTGGAGAGCAGATGAAAAATCAACCGAAAAGAGTAAAATCGAAAAATCACAATGCGATCGATTATAATCCATCGGATACTTCCAATCCAGAAGACGAAGTAAAACCATAAAAATTAAATTTTTCTCTATTTGAAAACCATCAATGTATAATTGGTGGTTTTTTTATACCAAAACACCAAAAACGAAGCAAAAATTAAAATAAAGCGATTTAAGCCATTTTCATCATATGCAAAACAAAATCACATTGGGCAATTTTTAAATTGGAATACAATTAATTTATGAAGGTTAAAATTTTTAATAAAATCTATTGTTTTTATTTATATGATAGATTTTTTAAATAATAAAAAAATCCGCTAATTAGCGGATTTTTGATTTGTAAAATCTATGATGTTATTCTTTACTCTCGACTTTTGCCCAAGTATCTCTCAAACCTACCGTTTTGTTAAAAACTAATTTTTCAGCAGACGAATCTCTGTCGGTACAAAAATAACCCAAACGTTGAAATTGAAAATGATCCAATTCTTTGGTGGTTAGTAAACTTGGTTCCACATACCCAGTAATTACTTTTAAAGACTCTGGATTAATGTATTCTTTAAAGTCGACCTCTTTGTTTCCATCTGGGTTTTCATGCGTAAACAATCGGTCATAAATACGAACTTCGGCGGCAACAGCATGTGGTACAGACACCCAATGAATCGTTCCTTTAACCTTGCGTTTACTGGCTTCCGAACCGCTTCCAGAACGGGTATCGGCATCATACGTCGCATGAATTTCGGTGATATTTCCATTCGCATCTTTAACCACACTTTCTCCTTTAATGATGTAAGCATTTTTCAAACGGACTTCAGATCCAAGTGTCAAACGGAAAAATTTCTTATCGGCTTCTTCTTTAAAATCGTCTCTTTCAATGTAAATTTCTTTTGAAAAAGGGACTTTTCTGAAGGTTAATACTTCTTCTTCTGGATTGTTTTCAGCATCTAACCATTCTTCTTGTCCTTCCGGATAGTTGGTGATTACTAGTTTTATAGGATCTAAAACCGCCATCACACGTGGGGCAGTTTTATTCAAATCTTCACGAACACAGAATTCTAACAGCGAAACATCAATTAAATTTTCACGTTTTGCAATTCCGATAGTATCGGCAAAATTACGAATGGCCATTGGCGTATACCCACGACGACGCATCCCTGAAATGGTACTCATACGAGGATCATCCCAAGCGGTTACATGCTTTTCTTCCACCAATTGCAACAGTTTGCGTTTGGAAACCACAGTATGGGATAAGTTACGACGGGCGAATTCACGTTGCTTCGGACGTACTTTACTTTCATCGTAAATCTGATTCAAAAACCAATCGTATAATTCTCTATGAGGCAAGAATTCTAGAGTACAAAACGAGTGTGAAATTTGCTCTAAATAATCACTTTCTCCATGAGCCCAGTCGTACATAGGATAAATACACCAATCGTTACCAGTTCGGTGGTGGTGCGCATGCATAATACGGTAAATAATAGGATCACGCATTAGCATATTGTTGGCACCCATACTTATCTTAGCACGTAAAACATGAGTTCCTTTTTCGAACTCCCCGTTTTTCATGCGGGTAAATAAATCTAAATTTTCTTCAATAGAACGGTTTCTAAAAGGAGAATCGGTACCAGGAGTAGTAGGGGTTCCTTTTTGAATGGCCATATCTTCTGACGACTGACTGTCAACATACGCTTTGTCTTTTTTGATTAATTCCACTGCCCAATCGTATAATTGTTGAAAATAATCGGAAGCATAACATTCTTTATCCCAAGAAAATCCCAACCATTCTACATCGCGTTTAATCGCATCGACATATTCTTGTTCTTCTTTAGAAGGATTGGTATCGTCAAAACGAAGGTTTACAGGGGATTTATAATCGATTCCTAATCCGAAATTCAAGCAAATTGCACTGGCATGACCCACATGTAAATAGCCATTAGGTTCAGGTGGAAAACGGAAACGTAATTTATCGGGAGACAAACCATTTTTTAAATCTTCTTCTATGATTTGCTCTATAAAATTCAATGATTTTTCTTTTGTAGACATTCTTTTGTAATTGAGAAAGCAAAGTTATCAAATTTGTTGGTTATTTAACCATGTCTTCATTTGGTTATTCTTAAAAATTGTACTTTTATCGGATTAAATTTTAATGGAATCCACATACAAATGGGAATTATAAAACTGAAAAATATCCGAACTTTTTCCTATCATGGATGTTTGGTTGAAGAGAGTAAAATAGGTAGTGATTATCGCGTTGATTTAAAAATTAAAACCGATTTAACCACCTCTGCCAGTACTGATAAACTTGCCGATACCGTAGATTATGTGCATTTAAATAAAATCGTGGTGGAAGAAATGGCTATTCGCTCGGAATTACTAGAACATGTAGCACAACGAATTTTGGATCGAATCTTCAAAGAATTGAATAAAGTGAGTCAATGTAGGGTAGAAGTGGCTAAAATAAATCCTCCAATTGGTGGTGATGTTCAAGAAGTTACCATCTTAATGTCGAAAAAAAGATAAAAGACGGTATAAATTAGCGAAACTTTTTGCTTTTGACTTTTTAACTTTAAACTTTTTATTATATTTGCAGTCCACTAGGGCGTCGTGGCCGAGCGGCTAGGCACCGGTCTGCAAAACCGTCTACCCCGGTTCGAATCCGGGCGATGCCTCTGAAACCTTCAAGGAAACTTGAGGGTTTTTTTATGGTTAATTTTTAAGAAAAATTAAGTAAAGAGTTCGGGCGATGCCTTTAGAAGTTTCCAATAAATGGAGTGTTCATTTGTCACTTAAAGAGAAAGCGAACTGGCGGAGGAAGTCTTATCACCTTAAATAAATATCATTAATCTATTAATTTAATAACAACTGGGTAAACCTTTCTTGGTAATGCTTCTGGAATGCTGAATAAAAAAACCTCTCGAAATGAGAGGTTTTTTTAATTATTTCTTTTCCAATATTCGCTTGATCTTAACCATTGGGGTTTTTACGATGGATAAACTCAAATCGGAGGCAAAAGTAAACTTATGGATCACAATAAAAGTCGCGTTATCATTGGCAATGATGGCTTGATAAATGTCTTCGGGGATTTTGTTTCCTTTGACTTCAAAACTGTCTAAAAAATCACCGTTGGCGTTCGATAAATGCAGTCGAAATCCGGTGACAGTAATTTTATAATCCAACAGAAAATCGATTAGTTTTACCGTTATTTCTGCTTTTGCAAGCTCTTTGCTTGGCATTTCAATGATACAATCGCCATTAATACAACCTTTTTGATTGACCAATAAAGCAGCATACGGCAATTCTTTGACTCTAAATAGATGTTCTTCGATTACTTTGGTGGAATCGGACGTTTGAATTTCTACCCATACTTTCGCTTCTTTTCCAAATTTTGGTTGAATCGCATAGCTTCCATCGGTATTCTGAATGACGCCTTCTCCTTTAATTTTAAAAGGTTTTGTTTCCTTTACATTAACCGAAAACGGATTCGGAATTCCTTTGTACACAATATTCAATTTATTCAACCCAATTAAAGAAAGATTGGGTTTTTCTATTTTAATTGAATCGTTTTGTGCCTGAATAAATAATGGAAATAACAGGAGAAGTAATCGTATTTTCATAGTTTGAGTAAATAAAAACTTGTATTTGGATGCTGAACTATCAGTGTGACAATTGCATGACAAGATAACAAAATTTACTTATTCTCAATCTTTTCAATCGTGTCTTTTACAAATTGTTTGTCGGACGGAAACCAACCTTGTGATAACAAAATAGTGCCAAATACAATTAATAAAATACTACTTACTTTTTTGATTTTGATAATATTAGCAGGTGTTAATTTCGAACGTAATTGCTTGGCTAACAATATTTTTCCAACATCGGTAGCCAAATAAGAAAGAATTACTGTGGTAAAAAACCAAACGATATTAGCAGTTTCCATTTGTAATCGTGGTCCGAAAGTAATGATGATTAACAACCAAAATCCTAAAACTCCAATGTTGATAAAGTTCAATAAAAACCCTTTAATCAACAAACTGAAATAATTGTTTTTAATCAGCTCTACTACCTCTTCGTCTTCTTCGATGTTTTTACTGGCTTTATGAAGCTTAAAAAACGAAATAAGCCCATAAGAGAGCATTACTATCCCTCCAAAAATAAAAAGGGCTGGATCGTCCTTTAAACTTTGAATCAATCGATAACTACCTAAGTACGCAATTCCGATAAAAACAATATCTCCTAAAACTACTCCAAAATCGAAGAACAAAGCAGCGCGAAAACCTTTAGTGATACTGGTTTCAAGTAATACAAAAAACACGGGACCAATCATAAAACTTAAAAAAAAGCCTAAAGGGATTCCGTTGCTTAAAATGTATTGTATCATAGGTTTTGTTTAGAAAGGGCAAGTTAAAACTTATCTTTTTAAGAAAAGATAACATTTTACTAAAATTTTACTAAAAATAAAAGATGTTAGTTTCGCAATACAATTTCGCCTCCTAAAATAGTTTTTTGATTGACTTGTTTGGGTTTGCCATAAATATTGATAGTGCCGCCTGCTCGTACCTGAGCATCTACTAATTCGGAAGCTTTTACAGTAGCTTGACCTCCTGTATTAACACTCACATTAGCAACACTCGTTTCGCAATTTTGGGAATTAAAAACTGCGGCAGCATTCACTACTACATCCAAATTATTCGTTTTACCAATCACTTCTAATCGACCTCCTTGGGTTACTCGTGCCGTTATTTTTTTAGTCTCTACATTCAATTTAATACTAGACGCTTCTTTTACAATAATATCAAAATTGGACGCTACAATGGGTGTACTAGCCCCTATATTACTGCCTTCATTCGCTTCAACAGCTTCTAATTTGGTGTAATATACTTTGGCTAAAATATCATTTCCTTGCAATAATTTATCCAATGGCATTCTGATTTTCAGTTCGTTATTTTCATATACCAATTCGACTTTATTGGCATTAAAACCCGAGATTTCTATTTTATTTTCATTGGAAGCAATTAAAAAAACCGAAATTTGATCAAAAGAAGTCACTTTAGTAAAATCACCCAAAGCTTTATTGATTTGAGCATTTACCATTTGATTGAAAATAAAAAAAAGGAAGATTAACTTTTTCATAACTTTACATTTAGTTCCTACAATTTCTATACAAAACGCTATTAAAGTTACCGGTTTAAGAAAGAATATCAAAAAATAATCTTTTAACAATCAATTAATTACGTTATTCTGCATAAAAATAAAAATCTGTATGCCTTAATTAATTATTTCTTCTTTTAAAAAAGTTAATTCTTAGAAAATAAAACTATTTGTAGTAGTAAATTATCTTTTATTAATAACAATGTTTCCTCCTAAAACAGTTTTCTGATTTACTTGTTTTGGATTACCAAAAATGGAGATATTTCCACCTGCTCTGACTTTTGCATCAACTAAATCAGAAGCAGTAATATCAGCAGAACCACCTGCGTTAACTGAAACAACTGCTTGTGAAGTTATACAATCTCTTGCTTCTAACATTCCACCAGAATTAATCACAGCATCCATATTTTGAGCTTTTCCGGATAAATGTATAGTAGAACCATTGAAAGATTTAATATTAATTTTTTGAGCACCCACCTTCAATTTTATGGTGGAGCCTTCTTTTGCAATAAAATTTAAATTTATTCCCTGAAACTCATCGTTTGATGAAATACTAGAACCTTCATTAGCTTCAAATTCATAAACATCTTTAAGATAATATACGGTTGCCGTAATATTATCACCTTGCAATAATTTACCAAAAGGCATTCTTATTTTTAGTTCCGAATCTTTTTGAATGATTTCCACCTCTTCAGATCCAGCACCGGTTAAAACAACTTTAGGTACACCAGTAGTACTAACTAAAGTAATAGTAATTTTATCAAAGGAAGTCACTTTGGTAAAATTTCCTATATTTTTAGTCACTTGTGCTGAAACAAAAGTGGTTAGATATAAAAATGAAATAATCAAGAGTTTGTTCATACTATTCGTTTCTTCTTATAAAATGAAAATCCAATTGCTTTTTAACCAAATCGGCGTTCTTCACTTTCACAATAACTTCATCTCCTAATTGTAAAAGGTTTTTAGAAATTTCACCCACTAAAGCGTATTGTTTTTCATCAAACGTATAATAGTCATCTTTTATTTCACGGATACGCACCATTCCTTCACATTTGTTTTCGATAATTTCGACATAAATTCCCCATTCGGTTACCCCAGAAATGACTCCAATAAATTCTTGATCTTGATGGTCTTGCATGTATTTCACTTGCATGTATTTGATAGAATCGCGTTCGGCATTACTTGCCAAACCTTCCATGTTAGAAGAATGCACACATTTTTCTTCATAAACTTCTTCGCTCACACTTTTTCCACCATCTAAATAATACTGCAGCAAACGGTGTACCATCACATCAGGATATCGACGAATCGGAGAAGTAAAATGCGAATAATAATCGAATGCCAATCCGTAATGTCCTATATTATCCGTAGAATATTTGGCTTTACTCATCGTACGAATCGCCAAAGTATCTATTAAATTTTGTTCTTTTTTACCATTCACATCTTCCATCAATTGGTTTAGTGATTTGGAAATATTTTTGGTATCTCTTAAATCTAATTTGTATCCAAATTTTGAAATTACGCCTTGCATGGCAAACAACTTGTCTTCATTAGGCTCATCATGAATACGATACACAAAGGTTTTCTTTTGTTTTCCGATGTATTCGGCCACTTTTCGATTGGCTAATAACATGAATTCTTCAATCAAATGATTGGCATCTTTAGCTACTTTAAAGTACACGCCAACCGGTTCTGCTTCTTCATTTAAATTGAATTTTACCTCTACTTTATCAAAAGAAATAGCACCTTGATTCATTCTGTTTCTTCTGAAAATTTTAGCTAGTTCATCTAGTTTTAAAGTCGCTTGAACAATAGCATCTGGAACAATATATTCCTGTCCAGTTAAAGAAATTTCTGCGGGAATGACATTCGATTTTGTTTCGATGATTTGTTGTGCTTCTTCGTAAGCAAAACGTTGATCGGAATAAATAACAGTTCTTCCAAACCATTGATTGGTCACTTGCGCTTTTTCATTGATTTCGAAAATAGCCGAAAACGTATATTTTTCTTCATTCGGACGAAGCGAACAAGCAAAATTAGACAAGACTTCCGGTAACATCGGTACCACTCGATCCACCAAATACACAGAAGTTGCTCGGTTAAACGCTTCCTCATCTAAAATAGTGCCTTCTTGCACATAATGCGAGACATCGGCAATATGAATTCCGATTTCGTAATGACCATTTTCTAATTTTTTAAACGATAAAGCATCATCAAAATCTTTCGCATCTTTTGGATCTATCGTAAACGTTAGGGTATCTCGCATATCCCTACGCTTGGCAATTTCTTCCGGATGAATGGCAGTATCTAATTTTTGAGCATACACTTCAACATCAACTGGAAAATCATACGGCAAGCCATATTCGGCAAGAATTGCATGAATTTCGGTATCGTGTTCTCCAGGTTTTCCTAATACTTTTAGAATCGTTCCGAAAGGAGAATCGGCTTTTTTAGGCCAATCTTCAATTTTAGCAATAACCACATCCCCTTGTTGTGCTTCTCCAATTTTATCTTTCGGAATAAAAATATCGGTATACATTTTTGCATTGGCAGTCGAAACAAAAGCAAAATTCTTTTGAATGTCAATCACACCCACAAATTCGGTTTTGGCTCTTTCTACTACTTCAATAACTTCCGCTTCTGGTCGTTTACCGCTTCTTTTATTGTACACATAAACTTTTACTTTGTCTTTATCTAAAGCATGGTTTAGGTTATTGGTTGGAATAAAAATATCCTCTTCAAAATCTTCACAAATAAAATAAGCCGTTTTACGAGAAGTCATGTCGATTGTTCCTTCGTAATAATCTTGACTTTGTGCTTTTACCAGATATTTACCAGGTTCGGTTTCTATAATTTGTTTTTTGGACGCCAAAATTTTTAAATCTTTAATAATTTCATTTCGGCTTTTCGTATCATTTAAATCTAGAATGGCGGCAATCTGTTTATAGTTAAACGCTCTGTTAGCGTTTTGGGAAAGTACTTTTAAAATTTTTCCTGAGAAATCTTTTTCTTTGGTTCCAAACTTTTTTGGTTTCTTCATTATATCATTTCTATTAATTGCTGAAAATTACGAAATAGTTTACAGTTATCCTTATTCGGTAAACAGATTTAAGAATTAAATAACGTCTACTAAAAAAATTAATTTTTCTTTTTCAAAAAATAGAGTTGTTAACAATAACTAAAAACAACAAAAAAAGATTTTTTAAAATTTAAATTTATGATGGTTATGATAGCGTGTTAATAAGGCTGAAAACTTTTATTTTTTTATAGCGGTAAAGAAGTTATGGTTAGTTATACAAGGTTATTAACAGGTTACTTTTTTGTTATCGATTTGAAAACAAACACTTTCTATTTGGTTGTTAACAATTGTTAGTTTCTATTTTTTGATAGAAATTTTTAATAAGTTGAAAACCTATTTTGTGTTGAAAACTCCCTTTTTTTGTCTGATAAACTTTCAACAAATTGATGAAACTTTTCTTGGATTTCTAGTTTGGGTTTTGGATTACAATTTTAAATCAGATATCCAAAAAATAGTTCTTATTTTCTTTCCGAAGTTATTAACAAAAGTTGTTAGGTTAACATTGCTTCATTTTCAACACTTTACGGTTTTTAATTAACATTTATTAAAAGATGGGTTTGTTTATTAAATAATTACTTGAATTTCAATGGTTTTGATAGAATATAATTACTTAATAATAATGTTTCAAAAAGCGATTACCAATGTTTATTTTATCACAAAGTTACTTTACGAACTAATAGAATATTCGTTATTTTTGTAAAAAGAAATCAACACACAACACACATTATGACAATCTCAATAGGAAACGACCACGCCGGTCCCGATTACAAAAAAGCAATCGTCAATTATTTAGAAAAAAACGGACATACGGTTATCAACCACGGAACCGATACGTTTGACAGTGTCGATTATCCTGATTTTGGTCACCCAGTGGCTTATGATGTGGAAAGCAAAAAAGCCGATTTTGGAATTGTCATCTGTGGCAGCGGAAACGGAATTGCCATGACCGCCAACAAACACCAAGACATTCGTTGTGCCTTATGTTGGACAGTTGAAATCGCCGAATTGTCACGCCAACATAATAATGCCAATATACTAAGCATTCCGGCGCGCTATACTTCTATTCAACAAGCCATAGAAATGGTGGAAGTTTTTTTAATGACCGATTTTGAAGGCGGAAGACACGCGAATAGAGTCCATAAAATTGCTTGCAAATAAGGTTTAATGGCCCACAATCACATCCATATTCACAAACACGAAGTCAAGGCGAATAATTTAGTTTTTTCTATTTTATTGAACCTACTAATTACCATTGCTCAAATTGTAGGGGGAATTGTTTCGGGTAGTTTGGCATTGATCTCCGATGCCCTTCATAATTTTTCGGATGTTATTTCTTTAGTGTTTAGCTTGGTGGCGCATAAATTATCGCGTCGAAAAGCTTCTATTAACAATACCTTTGGTTACAAACGCGCCGAATTGATTGCTGCTTTTATTAATGCATCGACTTTAGTAATTGTTGCCTTCGTTTTGATTTATGGTGCGATTGAACGTTTTTTTAATCCACATCCTATTCAATCTGGATTGGTGATTTGGTTGGCAATTTTAGGAATTGTAGTCAACGGGTTATCGGTAATTTTCTTAAAAAAAGACGCCGAACACAATCTTAATATGAAGTCGGCGTATTTACATTTACTGACCGATATGATGGCTTCGGTAGCGGTATTGGTTGGCGGATTATTAATGAAATTTTACCATTGGTTTTGGATGGATAGCGTCATGACGATTTTGATTGCGATTTATTTAATCGTGGTTGGAATTGATTTGTTAAAAAGTTCGACGAAAATGCTCATGCTTTTCACTCCCGATCATATCGATATCAAAGAAATTGTGCGGGAAGTACATAAAATTCCTGGAGTAGGCAAATTACATCACATTCACGTTTGGCATTTGAACGAAGAGGAACTGCACCTAGAAGCCCATTTGGATTGCTCGGAAGACATAAAAATGACCGAATTCAATGATTTACTCCATAATTTAGAGGTTGTGTTGTTTGATAAATTCGGAATTAACCACATTAATATCCAGCCCGAATTTAAAAAAGAAGACCCAAAAGAATTTATCGTACAAGATTGATTCTAAAAGTATTAAAAAATATTATGCACGCATAATATTTTTTAATACTTTTACTTTTTTAACAACAACAACACAACATTATGAAAATTACCACAATCACGAAGCTTTTAGTAGCCAATCGTGGTGAAATTGCCATTCGCGTTTTTAGAGCTGCGACAGAGTTGCGCATTTCTACCGTAGCCATCTACACTTTTGAAGACCGGTATTCCTTACATCGCTATAAAGCGGATCAAAGTTTTCAAATCGGGGAAGAATCTGAGCCTTTAAAGCCTTATTTAAATATTGAGGAAATTATAAAAGTGGCCAAAGAAAATCAGGTCGATGCCATTCATCCTGGATATGGTTTTCTATCTGAAAATGTTGATTTTGCCAGACGTTGTCAGGAGGAAGGCATCATTTTTGTCGGACCAAGAGTGGAAGCGATGCTGCAATTGGGAGATAAAGTAGCGGCCAAAAAAGTAGCCAAAGCCGTTGGCGTTCCTTTAATTCAAGATTCTAAAAAAGACCTACAATCTGTTGAAGATGCCCTTTCCGAAGCCAAAGAAATTGGCTATCCCGTTATGCTAAAAGCGGCTGCCGGTGGAGGGGGAAGAGGCATGCGAGTGGTGCATGATGAAGATAAAATGAAAATGGCATTTGTTAATGCTAAAAGTGAAGCGCTATCAGCTTTTGGAGATGATACCATGTTCATCGAAAAATTTGTAGAAAATCCCAAACACATCGAAGTTCAAATTTTAGGAGATAATTACGGCAACATTGTTCATTTGTATGAACGAGATTGTTCGGTACAACGTCGTTTTCAAAAAGTAATCGAAGTGGCGCCTTCCATTTTACAGCCAGAAACCAAAGCCAAATTATTTGACTATGCGATAAAAATTGCCAAGCATGTCAATTATAGTAATGCCGGAACGGTAGAATTTTTAGTCGACAAACAGGAGAATATTTATTTTATTGAAGTCAACCCAAGAATTCAGGTAGAACACACCATTACCGAAGAAATCACAGGGATCGACATTGTGCGTTCGCAAATTATTATTGCCGCTGGACATCCGTTAACCCACAATCAAATCTTTATTCATGCTCAGGAAGATATTAAATGTAGTGGATGGGCCATTCAATGTCGCATCACGACCGAAGACCCAGAAAATGATTTTAAACCCGATTACGGAACCATCATTGCATATCGGAATGCTGGTGGCTATGGCATTCGTTTAGACGAAGGAAGTTGTTATTCGGGGGTAAAAATATCGCCGTTTTTTGATTCCATGTTGGTCAAAGTGTCTTCTAGTGGAAGAACATTAAAAGGGGCTTCCGACCGATTACGAAGAACCTTAGAAGAATTCAGAATACGAGGCGTAAAAACCAATATTCCATTTCTAATTAATGTGATGGAAAACGACACCTTCAGAAGTGGTGAAACTACCGTTAATTTTATACCGAATAATCCGCATTTATTAGTTCCAAAATATGAGTATTCTAAAGACAGAGGAACCAAACTCTTAAAATATTTAGCCGAATTAAAAGTCAACGGACATCCCGATGTGAAAGCTTATGATGCGGAAAAAGTGTTTAGAAAAGCCGTTGTACCTGTTACCACAAATGAGGAATATCCGAAAGGAACTAAAGATTTACTCAACGAATTGGGACGCGACAAGTTTATCGAGTACATCAAAAATGAAAAGAAAATATTCTATACCGATACCACTCTTCGTGATGCACATCAGTCGCTTTTTGCCACTCGTTTGCGCAATCACGATATTTTAAAAGTAGCGGAAGGAATGGCTAAAAGTTTCCCAGAATTATTTTCATTGGAAGTTTGGGGTGGTGCCACCTTCGATGTGACCATGCGTTTTCTGCACGAAGATCCTTGGGAGCGTTTGCGTCTGATTCGAAAAGCGGCGCCAAATGTATTACTTCAAATGCTTTTCAGAGGAAGCAACGCCGTGGGTTATGCCGCGTATCCGGATAATGTTTTGGAACAGTTTATTATTAAAAGTGCTGAAAACGGAATTGATGTGTTCAGAATATTCGATTCGTTAAACTGGATTGAAGGCATGACGCACAGCATCAAAGTGGTTCGTGAGAAAACCAACGCCATTGCAGAGGCCTGTATTTGTTATACAGGTGATATTTTAAATCCAAACCGACAAAAATTCAACCTACAATATTACATCGATTTAGCCAAACAACTGGAAGCAGCAGGCGCTCATATGATTGCCATCAAAGACATGGCGGGCTTATTAAAACCCTATGCTGCCGAAGTTTTAATCAAAGAGTTGAAGAAAAACATTTCCATTCCCATTCATCTCCACACCCACGATACATCCTCTATTCAATCGACCACTTATGTCAAAGCAATTGAAGCTGGCGTTGATGTTGTTGATGTCGCTTTAGCTTCGATGAGTGGATTAACCTCACAGCCTAATTTCAATTCACTGGTTGCCGCTTTGCAAGGAACGGAAAGGGAAAACCCGATTAATCTGAAAAAATTAAACGAATATTCCAATTATTTTGAAGCGGTAAGAGAATACTATTATCCTTTTGAAAGCGAATTAAAAGCCGGAACCGCCGAAGTATATGACCATGAAATTCCAGGTGGACAATATTCTAATTTATTGCCTCAAGCAAGAGGTTTGGGCTTAGAAGATAAATTCGAAACCATCAAGCAAAATTATGTGGTCGTCAACGAACTGTTTGGGGATATTGTCAAAGTAACGCCTTCTTCCAAAGTAGTGGGCGATATGGCCTTGTTTATGACTTCCAATAATTTAACGGCACAAGATGTGATGGAAAAAGGGGATAACTTGGCCTTTCCAGAATCGGTAAAGCAATTGTTTCGAGGCGATTTAGGTCAGCCGTTTGGTGGTTTTCCAAAGGAACTCCAGAAAATGATTCTGAAAAACGAAACCCCTTATACCGAAAAACCCAATGCACACATCAAGCCGGTAGATTTTGAGGCCGAATTAAAAAAAATGCATGAAAAATTTGATGACAAATTAACTACCGAAGATTTGCTTTCTTATATCATGTTTCCGAAGGTTTTTGAAGATTTTTATAGCTTCCGAAAATATTTCGGCCGTGTTGAAAAACTCCCTACACCAAGCTTCTACTACCCGATGAAGCCCAATGAAGAAATTATTGTCAATCTGGATTCTGGAAAAAATATTATTGTCAAGTTCCGATACATGGGCGAACCCAACGAAGAAGGCTTTAGAGAAGTATTCTTTCAAATTAATGGGCAAACCCGAAATATTGTAGTAAAAGACCGTTCGGTAAAATCGACGAAAGTAGCGCGTGTAAAAATTTCGGGACCGAATGACATTGGTTCTCCATTACAAGGAAGTTTACTTAAAATATTGGTCAATGAAGGAGAAGAAATTGAAAAAGACACCCCTTTATTTGTCATTGAAGCTATGAAAATGGAAACCACTGTTTGCGCCACCAAGAAAGGAGTGATCGCTAAGCTAGTACTTAAAGAAAAATCAATAGTAGAGCAGGACGATTGTATTTTACAATTGGTTTAGTCTAAAAATTAGTAAGGGTTAGAGACGCTCTGGCCCTTACTATATTATGGGTAATTGTAGTTTTTTACGGATAGCAAAAATACGGATTGATGCTATCACTAGAATACTTATAATCATACTGGTTTCGGATTGGAGATGGTAGTTCAGCATAACTAAATACAAACCGCCACCTAGTAAACAGGCGGTGGCATATAACTCGCCAGGCTTTAAAATACTAGGCACTTTATTACATAAAACATCGGCTAATAATCCGCCAAAAGTAGCGGTAATAATTCCCATAACCAGCGCATAGCCGTTAGAAATTCCGGCACGTAAAGCCACCTGAATCCCTACAATAGTAAATAATCCAATACCGAAGGCATCGACCCAAAAAATTGATTTTTTGATAAGAGTTGTATTCAGTTTAAAAAAGAAAGTAATAATGGTAGAAAGGACTACAATAACAAGGGCTAAATTATCATTGACCCAATTAACAGGTCGAACACCTATTAGAAGATCTCTAATGGTTCCGCCACCATACGCCGTTACAAATGCCAAAACAACAGCACCAAAAATATCAAAGCGTTTGGTTCTGGCTTTTAAGACACCAGTTACGGCAAACACAAAGACTCCGGTATACGATATGATTTGTAAAGTGTCCATACTAGTATATAATTAGTACAAAAGTAATGCGTAATTCTTTTGATGAACGTAAAATAATTAAAGTAACTTTACTTTTCACAAATTAGAAGGAATTTGTAATTTAATTGAAGCAGCTAATCACATTGCTATTTTATGAGTCAGGAAGTACCACAGTTGAAAAAACAATATTATCCTATAAACGAAACACTTTTTCATTATTTGGAAAAATACAAACGAACCACAAAAACGAATGTATTTTATGATGATTTGTTGCGTTTTCAAGGCTCCATTAATGTATATGATCAAAAAGGTGAAGACACCTTGTGGTTACGCGTTTTTTATAATGAATTTGACAGAGCGGAAATCGATTTGAGTCTTAAAAAGATTTATACTTTACTGCATTCCGATGGAGACGAAAGAGTTTTGAAACACCTTACAGTCGATTATATCGATTATTGTGGCTTTGGAAATTCGAAGCCCTTTCGGGTGAAAGTTCGAAACATTCTGAATGATAACTACACCCATTTTTACATCAAAAAAGCAGATGCCTCACGCATTTTTGGTTTGGAATTGGAACATATTTTATCTCCCAACCGTATTAATTTCTTGGTCTATGAAAGTACTTTAATTGAGGAACACATTATAGGAATTCCGGGAGATGTTTTTTTAAAAGAGCATGTCAACAAATGTACCGAAGCCGAAAAAGCACAAATTGCCAAAGAGTTTGTGAAGTTTAACGAACGTTGTATGATCGGATTGTTAGGCGATATGCGTTCCTATAATTTTGTGGTTATTCCCACCTATGATTATGATCACATCGTGTACAAAATACGCGCCATCGATTTTGACCAACAATGCTATGAGGGAAATTTTAAATTATACAAACCTCACTTGTTTAAAGAAAATTTTCCGTTTACCGAATTGGTAAAAGAAAAACTGGAACCCGATTCTATTGATCAATACCAAAACGAAGAACGCTCGTTATTGGTAAAACGTTTGGCCGATTCTGAGGAGCGTTTGACCGATTTATTATCCGTAATGAAATCGATGATGCTATCCCCTACCTTTCATTTAGAACAATTAAAAAAAGAAACCTACGAATTCACAAAAGACAAAAACTTCAAAAACGCCAAATCCATGGGCGAAATCATGGAGGCCGCTTTAAATTTTATGAAACGGAATTATAAAAACGACAACCAATAACTCACCGACATTAAAAGCCTTCCGCTCGAAAATAATACACTGCGACCACCTGAAATAGAATGATCATAATAATAGGTATATAAAAACGAGGTTTCGAAATTTTATGGCTAAACAGCACCATTCCTGCAATCGCACCCAAGCTTCCCCCTATAATAGTCAGCAAAAAAAGAGTATTTTCCGGAATGCGATATTGATTGGTTTTAGCCAAATATTTATCATACCCAAAAACACCAAACGTAATTGCATTTATAAGCAATAAGAAAAATAAAATCATTGCAAAAATTTTGCATAAAGATAGTATTTTAGCATTCTTATTTTTTTGCCCAATGACAAACATAGAATTCATATTAAAGTCGGTACAAACGGCCTCCAAAAACATACAAAACACCATCGATTTACTTTCGCAAGATTGTACGATTCCTTTTATTTCCCGCTATAGAAAAGACCAAACCGGAAATCTAGATGAGGTAGTTATTGAGCAAATTGCCAAGCTAAACAAGCAGTTTGATGAAATTGTAAAGCGCAAGGAATCGGTGTTAAAATCGATCGAAGAACAAAACGCGCTCTCTCCCGAATTAAAATCGAAAATAGAAAACAGTTTCGACCTACAGGAAATAGAAGATTTATACCTTCCCTATAAAAAGAAAAAGAAAACGAAGGCCGATACGGCTCGCGAAAACGGATTAGAACCGCTGGCTAAAATTATCATGAGTCAGCGCAATGACGATATCGAATTTACCGCTTCCAAGTACTTGAATGATAAAGTAGCCAACGAAGACGAAGCTTTACAAGGCGCACGCGATATCATTGCCGAATGGATTAACGAAAACATCTTTATTCGTAAAAATCTTCGTCGTTTGTTTCAACGCAAAGCGGAAATTGCAACTAAAGTGGTTAAAACCAAAAAAGACGACGAAGCCGCTCAAAAATTTTCACAATATTTCGATTGGTCGGAACCCTTAAGTAAAGCGCCATCCCACCGATTGTTAGCCATGCTTCGCGCGGAAGCGGAAGGTTTTGTTAAATTGAATGTGGAAGTCGAAAAAGAAGAAGCTTTGGCGTTTATCGAAGACAATATCATTAAGGCTAATAACGACACCACTGAGCATTTAGAACTAGCTATCAAAGACAGTTACAAACGTTTGTTAGAACCCGCTATTTCAAATGAGACATTACAGGAAGCCAAAGACAAAGCCGACATCAAAGCGATTGATGTTTTTGCGAGTAATTTAAGTCAGTTATTGTTGGCACCACCCTTGGGAGAAAAGCGAATTTTAGCCATTGATCCTGGCTATCGTAGTGGTTGTAAAGTAGTTTGTTTGGATGAAAAAGGCGATTTGTTGTACAATGAAACCATTTATCCACACCAGCCACAAAACGAAAGCGCGATGGCGATGAAAAAGGTAAAATCGATGGTCAATGCCTATAATATTGAAGCGATTTCGATTGGAAACGGAACCGCAAGTCGCGAAACCGAATTTTTCATCAAAAAAATTGGGTTTGACAAACCCGTGCAAGTGTTTGTAGTATCGGAAGCAGGCGCTTCGGTGTATTCGGCGAGTAAAATTGCTCGTGACGAATTCCCGAATTATGATGTAACCGTTCGAGGTTCGGTTTCTATTGGAAGACGTCTTTCTGATCCCTTGGCCGAATTGGTAAAAATCGATGCCAAATCTATCGGAGTAGGGCAATACCAACACGATGTAGACCAAACCAAACTCAAAGAAGAACTAGATAATACCGTAGTACGTTGTGTAAACTCAGTCGGAGTAAATATTAATACCGCTAGTAAATCCTTGTTGAGTTATGTGTCGGGAATTGGTGAAAAAATGGCCGAGAATATTGTGGCGTATCGAAGTGAAAATGGCGCTTTTGAAGACCGAAGCCAACTCAAAAAAGTACCACGTTTGGGCGACAAAGCCTTCCAACAAGCCGCGGCTTTCATCCGAATTAAAGACGGAAAAAACCCGTTGGACAATTCGGCGGTACATCCTGAATCCTATAAAATGGTCGAAAAAATGGCCAAAGATTTGGGGATTAAGGTTGGCGAATTAATTGGGAATAAAGAAAAAATCAGTCAAATTAAACCCGAAGGGTATATCTCTGAGAACGTTGGAATTTTGGGGGTCAAAGACATTTTAAAAGAACTAGAAAAACCAGGATTGGACCCACGGAAAGCAGCCAAAATATTTGAATTCGATCCAAATGTAAAAACCATCGCCGATGTACGAAGTGGGATGATACTTCCAGGAATTGTCAACAACATTACAGCTTTTGGTTGTTTTGTAGATATTGGCGTAAAAGAAAGCGGTTTGGTTCACATTTCCCAACTTAAAGCAGGGTATGTGAGCGATGTAAACGAAGTCGTAAAACTACACCAACATGTACAAGTCAAAGTCGTTGAGGTGGACGAGGCGAGAAAACGCATTCAATTGACGATGATTGTATAAAGTCCTATACGGTGGTTGAGGCTCTCGAAACCACCTTTTCTAATAAAAAAGAAACCCCAAAATCCAGTAATGGAACTTGGGGTTTTCTGTACCTTATCTAAAGAAAATTACTCTTTAGTCTCGTCTTTTTTAGTAGTATCTTCGCCTTTAGATGCTTTTTTAAACTCGTTTAAACCGCTTCCAAGACCCTTCATTAATTCTGGTATTTTTTTACCACCAAAAAGTAATAAAACAACGACTAGAATTACAATTATTTCAGTTGTACCAAATCTTCCCATAATGATTAAAATATTGCTTTCGCATCAAAATTATAGAGCAAATATACTAAACAAATATGCACATGCTCAAATTTTAACGAATTATTATTGCATTGCAACTTACAACTTTTCAATTTGTTATATTTGTGGTAAAGAATCGTATTTATGACCTTAAAAAGATTGAGAAGAAAAGTATTTATTGATAAAATAAAAGAATCACGACGCTTAATTATTTTAAACGAAGAGACTTTCGAAGAGCAGTTTTCTTTAAAACTAAGTATTCTTAATGTGTTTATTTTAGGAACTATTGGGGCCATATTTCTAGTTTCGGTGACTACTTATATTATTGCTTTTACGCCCTTGCGCGAATACATTCCAGGATATTCTTCCACCGAATTAAAAGAAAACGCCTTGATGTTAGGACTAAAATCGGATTCCTTAGCGTTCGAATTAAAAAAGAACGAAGCCTATATCGAATCGGTTAAAAAAGTACTGACGGGCGATTTAGAATACGCCAAAGTCAACAAAGATTCTATTTTGGCTTCCGATTATGTCGATCCTTCCGAATACGAAATGAAAGCTAGTGAAGAAGAAATAGAACTCCGCAAACAAGTGCAACAAGAAGCTAAAAAGAATAGTAAATAATGTCGATTAAATCTCTTGGCGCCAAAATTTTCGCTAACATCATCCATCAGAAGACCCAAAAATGGGCCAATAATCCTGTAGCTACCCAGCAAAAAGTGTTTCAAAATTTATTGACGGAAGCGCAACAGACACAATTTGGAAAAGATCATCAGTTTGGGACGATTAGCACTTTTGAAGAATTTGCGAAGCAAGTTCCAGTCCGTGATTATGAAGCCTTACGTCCTTATGTAGACAAGGTAGTTGCTGGGGAAGAAAACATACTTTGGAAAGGAAAACCCCTTTATTTTGCCAAAACATCGGGAACCACTTCGGGTGCCAAATATATTCCACTAACCAAAGAATCGATGCCCTATCATATTGAAGCGGCACGAAATGCCATTTTGAGCTATGTGCATGAAACAGGGAAAGCGGACTTCGTAGATGGTAAAATGATTTTCTTACAAGGGAGTCCGATTTTAGAAGAAAAAAACGGCATCAAACTCGGGCGTCTATCTGGAATTGTAGCGCATTTTGTTCCGAATTATTTGCAAAAAAACCGCTTGCCAAGTTGGGAAACCAATTGCATTGAAGACTGGGAAACCAAAGTCAATGCGATTGTAGAAGAAACTTATAATGAAAACATGTCGGTGATTTCCGGAATTCCGTCGTGGGTGCAAATGTATTTCGAAAAACTACAAAACAAAGCCCAAAAACCAGTAGGAGAATTGTTCAAAAACTTCAACTTGTTTATTTATGGCGGAGTGAATTACGAACCGTATCGCGCCAAATTCGAAAACTTAATTGGACGACGCGTCGATGCTATCGAATTGTTTCCCGCTTCTGAAGGATTTTTTGCCTACCAAGATTCCCAAACCGAAAAAGGAATGTTGTTGTTATTGAATTCGGGCATTTTCTACGAATTTATAAAA
Organism: Flavobacterium amnicola; assembly: GCF_004122165.1. Taxonomy (GTDB): domain Bacteria; phylum Bacteroidota; class Bacteroidia; order Flavobacteriales; family Flavobacteriaceae; genus Flavobacterium; species Flavobacterium amnicola. The sequence continues at coordinate 694,045 of NZ_SBKO01000001.1, read as the reverse complement.
GCCGACGAATTTTTTACCGAAAATCCCAAAAGACATACCATTGGTGAAGTCGAATTAGGCGTCAATTATGTGTTGATCATTTCCACCAACGCCGGACTTTGGGCCTATAATATTGGCGATACGGTACAATTTACTTCCTTACAACCCTATCGTGTGATCGTTTCGGGACGTATCAAACACTACATTTCCGCTTTTGGTGAACATGTGATTGGGAAAGAAGTGGAAAGTGCTCTACAAGAAGCAATGGAAGGCACTTCGGTTCGTGTCAATGAGTTTACGGTGGCGCCACAAATTAACCCAGCGAACGGCTTACCTTACCACGAATGGTTCATCGAATTTGAAAATGAGCCTGAAAACCTAGAGGAATTTGCCCTAAAAATTGACCAAGCCATGCGTAAGCAAAATGTGTATTATGACGATTTAATCGTGGGAAATGTGCTGCGAACCATTGTGATTACGAAAGTAGCCAAAAACGGATTTCAAGAGTACATGCAATCGATTGGAAAATTGGGCGGACAAAACAAATTGCCACGACTGGCCAACGATAGAAAAATAGCCGATTTTTTTAATTAATCAAAATTTGTCACTTCGAGCGCAGTCGAGAAGTCACATAAAACTATTTAAATGAAATACACTTTTATATTTATACTATTTTCGATTTCTCTTTTTGCACAAGTAAAAGGGAAAGTGATTGACGAAAACAAGCAACCCATTCCGTATGTTAATATTTGGGTGGAAGGCGAAAATGTGAGCACGACTTCCGATATTGATGGTCATTTCACCTTACAAATAACCGAAGAAAAAACATTGCTTTTTTCCTCTCTGGGTTTTGAAAAAAAGAAACTACAATCGACCAACGTAAGCCTGGTGCAATTGCTTCCCACGACCTATGAATTGGGTGAAATATTGGTTTTGAATAAAAAGGAAACCAAAAAAGTACAAATCGGACATCCTGAAAATTCCATTCACCAAGCCTTTGAAAACGGACCCAAATTCGACGCCAAATATTTCCCTTACCAACCCAATTACAAGAGAACCCAATACATCAAAAAAGTGTCGATTTTTACCGAAAATGCCCTAGAAGAAGCGTCGGTGAAAATTCATTTTTACAGCAAGAATAGCGACGGTTTACCAGGCGAAGAATTACTCAAGAAAGATTACATCGTTTCGGTCAAAAAAGGCTCCCGCAGAACATGGTTTGACCTCACCAGTTTGAATGTCGTTTTTCCAAAGGAAGGACTTTTTGTAGCGATCGAACGCTTGTTCATCGAAAAAAACAAATTGGAAAAAACAGTGCCTACGAACCAACCCAATAAAACAAAAATACAACGCACCTATTATCCCTTGCCTTTTTACAGCTTCGTAGAAGGCTCTCATACCTACACTTTTTTAGGCGGCAAATGGACCAAAGAAAGCAAGAAAGATGCCGAGGGCAACGTGGTAAAAACCAGAGTGTTTGAACCCGCAATTCAATTGTTGTTAACGAATTAAAAGTTGATCAGGAGGGTGTTGAGACAACTGAAAAACACTTCAATTGCCCCATTACCTGCTCCTTATCCCATCAGCGTTTTTTTAAAGTGCCACTACAAACATTCTTTTGGCGTTCGTAATTATTATGGCGTTTACTATACTTCGTTTATAGTTGCATCTTTAAAAAAGGGTCATAAATTCAAATTCTGTATGGCGTGTAATTGCTGATGGTTTTTTAATCAAATTCGTTAATTCCGTATAATATTTCTTTCATTTTACTACCGTTTATTTCCACGGGTTTGTAGGCAACATTAAATTTTTCAACGGCTACAGCGATATCTTCCTTCATTTTTTTGTATTCAATCGGTAATTTTGTTTCACATTGTTTTTGATTTTCGTAACTATTTAAAATAGTATTGAATTTTTGATAAAACTTACCCCCTTCATTGATGAAATCATTGTATTGTGTGACAAATTGAATAAGTCGGTCTATCGGAAATTCGATATCGATTTGAAGTTTCAATTGCTTTTGTGGTGGACTCTTTTTCATTCCTTCGATGTAAGCACTTAATTTGTTGCTAACAGCATCCCAATCATCCTCATTCCGACATTCCTCTAGACCCAAAGAATAACCAATAGGCTTTGTATATTCCTTAAATAAAACTTCTAGATTATTTTTGATAGTTTGATTGGAGGATTGTAAAAAGGCGGTTTCAAAATAAATGGTGTTCAAGTCATTTTGCATCCTCATAGTGAAATCTAAAAGGCAATCAATTTTTTGAAGTTCTACATCTTTTTCTTCTTTGCTAAGACCAGAAACCAACAAATTAGTAAAGGTGCTGATTACAGAAATATATGGGTTAGAACCTAAAATCGAGCTGATATCAAAACCTGTTTTTTTATCTTTCTTTTTTGTAATCAGTTCTTTTATTTTTTCAAATTCAGGATACTGGTTTGGATTTGAAATTTTATTAATTTCTGTAAATGTCCGCACTGATGCAAAATGATGGTCAAGACTAAGTACTTTTTCATACAAAATCTTTATAATTTGCAGTCCTTTGATATAGCGTATTTTACTAATATCAGTATTGGTATTGACTTTTAGATTTTCAATTTCAGATTTAATAAAATCTTTTTTAATAATAAAATCTACTTTTTGATCCGTTGTAATTTCGGAACTTATTTTTTTGTTTATTTCCAATAATTTGTCATGCAAAATGCCATATTCGGTATTGTAGTTTTTTTGAATTCGATTAATTTCAATTATCATTTCTTCCACAATCTTATTGGGATCATTTTCAGAAAATAGCGTTGTATTTGAAAAAACGTCTTGAAAAAAGAACAATATTAAAATTCCGAATATGTATTTTACTTTTTCCATTTTGTAAATTTTATTTCTCCCAAAGAGTCATTTTAACTTGAATTTTATCTTTACTAATTTCACATGTATAACTTCCTTTTTTAATTGAAGTATATTTGGGATCAAGACCCAAATAAAGGAGTGTTTTTTCGTCAAAAACAAAATCTCCATCTTGAGTAAACTGAAGAGCATTGTTTGAAATCATTTTAGAATACTCTTTTCCGAAACAATTCTTTTGTTCTTCTATTGTGAGTTGACTCGCATCAATTACCAAGAATATTGTGTTCAATGATTCCTTAACAACATAAATACTGTTGGTATTTTCTTTGTTGAAATTCGACATTGCGGAACACAAACCACTACCGCCTTGACAGCTTACCCCGCGAATATCAACCGGTAAAATCTTTGCTTGAGTTTGGGCAAAAGAAGCCTCCGACAATAGTAAGAGTGCTATTGACATCATTATTTTTATCATCTTTTTTTGATTTATTTTATTACCGGAATAGTTTCTAAGTTTAATGCGTTCCAGTCTTTTGTTTTATTCAGCAAGTCTTGCATTTCGCAGATGTTTTCGGAAGTTAATTTTCAATCATTTTGTAACCAATTTTTTGTAACTGATCTTTTATTCCAATGAAATGATTTTTTCCATAAACAATAGCAATTTTTAAACTTTTGTTTTGCTTAATTTTAGATAATACAATATTGTTTCTATAATTAACAATAAATTCTTCAAAGATTTTTTTGTCTATTTTATATTTGCATTTATTTCTATCGTAAGCATCAAATAAATTCGTCTTCAAATCATACTCTTCAAGAATTATCTTTCCATATTTAAGTTCATAGGCTTTAATTAACTCCTCCGTTGTAGCATCAACATTTTCACATTGACTACCTTTTAACCCAAGAGCGCTTAATTTTGGTTGAGGAATTAAGATTTTTTTTAATTTTAGCCCCCTTCCTTCAAAAAATTCCTTATAATTACTAGCTCCAGATTTTGATAAACCTTTTAAACCAAATGATTTTCTAAATTTTAACATCATAGTAGTGTCAATAATTTTTTGTTTGGTTGTATCACTACTTTTAGCATGTTCTGTAAGTACCATTTCGTAGAAAATTTTATAATCTAAATTTTTTAAAGAATCAACTTTATTTTTTACATCATTGTAAAATGAATGGGTACCTAAATGGTGAATAGGTACAAAAACAATTTCATTATTCCCGATAAGTTTTTCAGTCTTGACATTTTTTTGATAAATACCATTTTGCTCGAAAAATTCATTTAACAAATAAGATTTGCAAGAAGTAAACAAAAACATAGATGTAATTAAAATAACAGTTTTTCTCATTTTTAAAAAATTTAAGTAAAAGAGCCTAATTTAATTAGGCTCTTTGTCTATATTAACAAGTTCCTAAAAGTGTACAGATCCCATAATTTAATAAAATGCCCCCCATTTCTGCACCAAAAATTTGATTTAGATGACAACTTAATTGATACCATCTGCAAGGATATGCAACCTTTGAAGTTGGATTGGAACTAGTTGTTGAATTATCACTAGGACCGCCAAATAATTCTGAGCCATCTGATTTTGGGTTTTTAGTATAAATATCTTGTTGAAATTGTAACGCTTTTGCCATTCCAATACCGTCATATGAAGCAATAATTTTTTCATCAGAAGTTTTGTTTTTAAAATAAGTATAAACTTCATTTAATAAGTACTTTCCTTCTTTTGTATTATTCCAATTACCACATAAGTTTTTCTCAAAACTAGAATAATCTGTTGATTTTAAATAAGCTTCAGTCAGTTGTTTTTTGAAAGACACAAATGTTTTGGCAGATGCTAGTCTTGCATCATCTTTAGTTTTAATTTGAGCATTACTTGTAAATGTAACTCCAATGATAGCAATTAAGCCGAATAATAATTTTTTCATAACTTTGTTTTTTATTTAATTGCAGTTTTACTATGTGTCGTCGAAAACATTTTTTGGTAAGACTGCTTTTTTATGGCTTGTTGTTTACTTAAACTATCTTGTAACAAGCCTCTTAAACAAGACAGTTTCTTTGTTTACTTTTTCCTTAGGGAATAAACCAACCCGCAATTACTAGCTAGATAATATTTTATTTTTGTTGAGTCAAAAGTAGAAGAGGTTTTTTAGGTATGCAAATGATTAATTTATCAATTCCTGAATTGATAATATTCAATTCCTGAATTGACGACAATCAAAACAAGTATAAAACGCTAATAATCAAAATGTACTTAAATTCTTTTTGTTTTTTAAAATTGTTTATCAAAATCTTTTTTTTAGTTTAAAATATTTATTATCTATTTTCGCCACCATAATTTCTTCAATGTATTAAAAGAATTACATTTTATTCCATGAGACCACTATTATTGTTTTTATGCCTAACTCTAACTACTCCAAATTTAATAGCGCAAGAAATCAAAATCATACCTGATTCCTTAAAAAAATATAGTCATGAAGATTTTCGACAAAAAGCATATAGAAACCAAAACAATCCTCATTTAAGCTATTTATATTTAAAATCAAACATACTGAAAGCTGAAAATGAGAATAATGATAGGGAAATTGTTTATGGGTATGATTTATTTGCTGAGGTATTTAATGAGTTTAATGAAAAATTGAAATATTCAGATACAGCTATTGGCATTGCAAATGAAAAATACCCAAAATCACTCCCATACCTATATTTTACAAGAGGTAATATATTTTATAGTAAAAGTAAACTTAAAGAAGCATCTAATTGTTTTTTGATTGCTAGTAACTACAAAATTAGCCTTCCAATTCTTAAAAATAAGATTGATTACTCCATTGGGTTAATAAAAAAAACACAGGGGAATTATAAAGAGGCGATTCCGATTTATGAAAAATGCGTTGTAAACGCAAAAAAAACCAAAGACCCAAATTATTTGAGATATTTATTCGGTTTAGCAGAATTATACCACCGAGTTGATAGAACATATTTATCAGAAGAATTCACAAATAAAGGTATTGAGGATTGTAAAATTTACGAACTTGGAGATTTTTACACTCCTTATTTTATTGCAAACAGAGGAAAAAATTATTTTCAACGAAAAAAATATAATAAAGCAATAATAGATTTAAAAAATAGCTTAAAAAGCATCAAAGAAAATGATGATTTTTCGAATCATTCTGAGAATTGCTTTTATATCGCAGAATGTTATACTGCTTTAAATAAAAATGAAAAAGCAATTAGTTATTATAAAAAAGTTGATTCTATTTTCAAATTAAAAAATAACATTTCATTATTAACTATAGAGGCATATAATAAGTTAATCGATTATTACAAAACTAAAAATAGTTATAAAGACGTAATTTACTATTCGGATCAATTTATAAAAGCGGACAAACTACTAGATGATGACTATAAATATATCACTTCAAAAGTTTCAAAAAACTATGACATTCGAAAAGTTATTTTGTCAAAACAAAAGACAATTACATCACTCAATAATGATAAAGCAATTTCAACATATATTATAGTTATTTTAATTATTGGATTAGTATTATTAGGAGTGCTTTTTTATCTTAAGAATAAGCATAAGCAAAAAGAAATCGTAAAACAACGAGAATTTTTTGAATTGTATCTAAGAGAAAAAGAACTGCAAAAAAACAATGTTGAAGAACAAATAGATACATTAGTTAAGAAAACATCTCTTTCAAATATTGATGCTAATGTAATCAAACACATATCGGATAGTTTGAAAAAATTTGAAATAGGAAATGAGTTTTTAAATAGTGAATTAACTATTGACATTTTGGCATATAAATTTAAAACAAATAGTAATTATTTATCTAAAGTCATTAATGAAACTAAAGGAGTAAACTTTACCCAATATGTAAATACACTTAGGATAAAATATATTATAGGAAAATTGGAAACAGAAAAAAAATATTTAAACTATACTATTCAAGGACTCTCTGAAATTTCAGGTTTTAACAGTTCTCAAACTTTCACCAGAGCATTTATAAATTGCACAAAAATGAACCCCTCGGAATTTATTAAACAAGTGAAAATAGTTATCAATTCATGAATTGATAAAACAATTATTTCAAATAAATTTTTAAATAATTTAGATTTGCTCAAATAATAATAAACATGAACTATGAAAAAAGTAAGTAACGATTTTTCAACTTTTGAAAAATTTAAATTAAAGAATCTTAAAGTTATTGTTGGAGGTACAGGAGAAGGTGGAGGTCCAATTGACCCACCTGTAATGCCAGGTTCAATAGGCACTCCATCTGGGAATGATCGCCCATAATTTAAATCAAAGGCTCTCATTTATGAGAGCCTATTTCCTTTTAACTATGAGAAAAAAAAATATTAATAGAATTGTTTTTGTGGTGTTTGCATTATTAACGACATCGAGTGTTTTTTCTCAACAAGAGTATAAATTAATAAAAGCACCCCAGGTTGTTTATAAAAATAGTTTGCCTGTTTTTGTTAGAAATTGTTGGCATAACCTAGATATTGAAAAAGACACTTTAGCAGGCACAAGTTTAAACAGAGCTTATAAAGAAATAATTAAAAATAAAAAAGGTAAAGAAATTATTGTTGCTGTTATTGATACCGATATTGACATTCATCATGAAGATTTGAAATCGGCAATTTGGATTAATAAAAAAGAAATTCCTAATAATGGGATTGATGATGACCATAATGGATATATAGACGATGTAAATGGTTGGAATTTTTTAGGAAATAAAAAAGGAGAAAGTATATCCTATGCAAATACTGAGTCAACAAGATTATTGAGTAGATTAAAAAACAAGTATGGTTCTGCTTATGAATTTAAGGGGAATAAAAAAGATTCTACTTTATATATAAAAGCAATTAACATTTACAAAGAAGATTTGGCTCAAATGGATACATTAAAAAAATATAATGTGCTAAATATTTCTGAATTTAGGGGGGGGTCGAGAAAAATGCAAGAAATTTTTGGAAAAAACACTTTTACTTATTATCAAATAGATAGTCTATACAAAAAAAACAGAAAAGCTGAACCCAAAATAGTTTCAAGTATATTATCTATAAGAAATTATATACGTTTAGGATTGACTTATGAAGTGTTAAAAGCTGATAGCTTAAAAATTATAGAAAAATATAAAACCACCTATAATCCAGGTTATTATGATAGGTATTCGATAGGTGACAATGAATTGGATTTAACAGATAAATATTATGGAAATAATAATGTCTTTAAAAACGCAAAATTGACATATCACGGAACAATAGTAAGTGGTATTCTTGGAGCCAATAGATCGAATAAAATTGGAATTGAAGGTTTTAGTGATAATATAAAAATCATGCCCATTTTAGCAATTCCGACAGGAGGATACGAAAACGATAAAGATGTTGCATTAGCCATAAAATATGCAGTCGATAATGGTGCTAAAGTTATTAATATGAGTTTTGGAAAAACGTTAAGTGCAAATCCTGAATGGATAAAAGAAGCATTACAATATGCAGAAAAACATAATGTTTTAGTTATAGCAGGAGCAGGAAATGATGCTAGTGATAATGATTTAAAACCTTTTTATCCAATAGATTATGATGAAAATACAAGAGAAGAGTTTTGTCAAAACTTTATTAAAGTAGGAGGGATTACTTTCAACGGAGATAAAAAGTTTCTAGCAACATTTACGAACTATGGTAAAAAAACTGTTGATATTTTTGCACCGAGTTTCTTTTTAAAAACAACGGATGCAAATGTTGGCTATTCTTACAGAGACGGCACATCAATGGCAAGTCCAATTGTTTCGGGAGTAGCGGCTTTAGTTCGATCCCATTATCCGAGACTTACTGCATCTGAAGTTAAACAAATCTTATTAGACTCTAGTGTGAAGTATGATTTAGAAGTACAAGTGCCAGGCGAAAAACAAGACACCTTAAAACCTTTTAAGGAGCTTTCCAAATCGGGAGGAGTGGTTAATGCCTACAATGCCTTACTCATGGCGAAGGAATATAGCAAGAAAAAGAAAAGATAAAAACACAATCTGAAAAACTACAACAAACTGTTGTAGTTTTTCTTTTTAAGAATCATTTACTTTAGACAGACAAAGTTCCCAAAACCTCCCAGTCTAGAGGGAAAATGATTATTAAAAAATAAAATCGTAACTTTGCAGGTTAGAAAATAAAAAATAATGAAAGACATTAAGAACATTTCGCGCTCACGAGCGCAAGAGTCGTCGGCAGCTATCGAACGACTGTACATTACCATGAGACACTTATTCAACAGAGGTTTTTACAAACCAATGGGGGTGTCAGGAGAAACTTTAAGAGAAGCCTTACTAGCGCTTCGACCAGAAATCTACGGCTCTATTGCCGAAGAAAAAGTAGAATTAAACGGATTGTTGTACGTAATTGAGCGTCTTCCCGTAGGGATCGAAGAATGCCGTTACATCAATTTAACGTCCGATGAAGGCTATTCCAATTCACACTTTCAACCTATTGTTCCCCCAAAACGTCGTAGAAATTGCTACCGTATTGATGACGAACAAATGAATGTAGAAATCACCCGCGGACGTTCAGACATCTATGATATTTTAACGCACTTGACCTTTATTTTCATCGAATCACACAAAATTAAAGACAGAGTGTTGGTAGATGAAGAAGGAAAAGTATCGCGCGATTGGGAAAAATTAGAACAAGCCGCCCTTCAAACCAAAAAATTAACCTTAGTCGAAAAAGAGAAAGCAATGTCTCACATGGCGAATGTGTTAGGAAGAACCTTTGCTGAGGTACGAGATATTTATGACGATTTCGGAAATGCCGCTTCACCAGATAGATTCCTGCACATCGTATATTGGTTAGGAAAAATCGCTATCGAAGAAGTAGTAGATAACAATAAAAGAACCATCACGTTTAGTCCAATTTTAAGAGAACGCTTAGGTCACCATATTTACGGCGATATCTGGGCCACCAGTATCAAAGAAGTATTGGCAAGCAATAATTTAATTGAACGACCAATCCATATTATTAGTGCCAACATGCACAGTGTGATGAACTCGGTTTTTGCACCGGCGGTTTTGGCAACGAAGTACAAAGGAAAAGGCGAATACCAAATTTATGAAGACTTATCGGCTTCGGGAAGTAAGGAATTGCGTAAAAAAGTAGAGGATTTTGCCCTACAACACGGAATGATTTCGTTACCCGACCAATCAGGAACCAATATCGATGTGCAAATATTTGACACCGCTAAGTTCGATTGGAAGAAAACGGCGTTCCCAAGCGCTAAAATAGGAAAACAAGCTCCGGTGTTAATCGTAATGGATTATGCTTTTGGCGAGCAAGCGTTTGAAACGATTGATGAATTACTAAAGCCGTATAAAGTAGACAAGAAGAAAACATTTTTAAATGTAGAATCGGTTTCTATTATGGGGAAAGCCGGAATTTTAGAAGGTGGAAAAGGCGATATCATGATTGCAACGGCCCACGTTAATGAAGGAACAGCCGATAATTATCCGTTTGAAAACCAATTAACGGCCGCCATGTTTGAAGGAAATGATATTCCGGTGTATGAAGGACCAATGATTACCGTTTTAGGAACCTCACTTCAAAATAGAGATTTGTTGAAATTCTTCCACGAATCAACTTGGGAAGCCATCGGACTAGAAATGGAAGGAGCCTATTATCAAAAAGCGATTCAATCGGCTTCGAGAATTCGTAAAAGTATCAATCCAGACGTAAAAGTAAGGTATGCGTATTATGCTTCTGATAATCCATTAGAAACTGGAAGTACTTTAGCTTCGGGAGGTCTAGGAACAACAGGGGTAAAACCAACGTATCTGATTACAATCAAAATTTTAGAACAAATTTTTAACATATAATGAACTTTATAGAAACCCATTTAAAAGGTTGTTTTATAATAGAACCTAAAGTTTTTCATGATGACCGCGGTTATTTCATGGAAAGCTTTAATCAAAATACTTTCAACAAAGGCATTGGGCAGGAAGTCACTTTTGTGCAAGACAATCAATCGTATTCCTCTAAAGGAGTATTACGTGGACTGCATTACCAATGCGGCGAGCATGCACAAGCAAAATTAGTGCGTGTGTTAGAAGGTGAAGTATTGGATGTAGCGGTCGATTTACGACCAGAATCGGAAACCTACGGGCAATCGTACTCCATTTTACTTTCGGCCGAAAACCAAAAGCAGTTTTTTGTTCCTAGAGGTTTTGCACATGGGTTTTTAGTAGTGAGTGACACCGCTACTTTTTTCTATAAATGTGATAATTTCTATAATAAGGAAAGCGAAGGTGGGGTAATGTTTAACGATCCGGAATTGGGTATCGATTGGAATTTCCCTGAATCAGAACTTATTATTTCCGATAAAGATCAAGTACAGCCTTTACTTAAAAACGCCAAAAAAGTATGGTAGTTTTAGTCACAGGTGCTTCAGGACAATTAGGACAATCGTTGCAATTTATTGCACCAAAGTATCCTGAGATTCAGTTTGTTTTCGCGTCTTCTTCCGATTTGGATATCACCAATCCGGAACGCGTCACTTCTTTTTTCGAAACGAATACCATTGACTTTTGTATCAATGCGGCTGCCTATACCGCAGTCGATAAAGCCGAAACTGAAGTAGAAAAAGCACACTTGGTGAATGTAGTGGGACCCAAAAATTTGGCGATTGCTTGTCAAAAATCGGGAAGCACATTAGTACATATTTCTACTGATTTTGTGTTTGATGGAGAAGGGAATTTACCCTATTCGGAAAACCATACGACCAACCCAATTGGAGTATATGGTCAAACCAAACTGGAGGGAGAAATTGAAGTCGCTCAAAATTGTGACAAACATTTCATCATCAGAACGTCATGGGTGTATTCGCAATTTGCGAATAATTTCATGAAAACCATGTTGCGATTAGGAAGCGAACGTGACGAGCTCAATGTGGTGGCGGATCAAATTGGAACACCGACCAATGCAGTCGATTTAGCGGAAGCAATCGTGACAATTATCAAGTCAAAAAACAACGAATTCGGAGTTTACAATTTCAGCAATGAAGGGGTTTGTTCTTGGTATGATTTTGCTAAAGAAATTTTCAGAATCAATGCGATCAACATCCAACTCAATCCGATCCCAACCGAAGCGTATCCAACTCCTGCCAAAAGACCAAAATACAGTGTCTTGGATAAAAGCAAAATAAAGAATACCTTTAAAATAGAAATCAAATCGTGGCAAGAGTCTTTGTTACAAACTAAAATATAAGTATGAAAAGAATTTTAATCACTGGAGCAGCAGGATTTTTAGGATCGCATTTGTGTGATCGTTTTATCAAAGAAGGTTACCATGTAATCGGAATGGATAATTTGATTACAGGCGATTTAAAAAACATCGAGCACTTGTTTAAATTGGAAAATTTTGAATTTTATCATCATGATGTTTCCAAATTTGTACACGTTCCAGGCGATTTAGATTATATCTTACATTTTGCTTCACCAGCGAGTCCAATCGATTATTTAAAAATTCCAATTCAAACCCTAAAAGTAGGTTCGTTAGGAACGCATAATTTATTAGGATTAGCCCGTGTTAAAAAGGCGCGAATTCTGATTGCCTCGACTTCAGAAGTTTATGGTGACCCAATGGTGCACCCACAAACGGAAGATTATTTCGGAAATGTGAATACCATCGGACCAAGAGGGGTGTATGACGAAGCGAAACGTTTTCAAGAGTCCATCACTATGGCTTACCACCGTTTCCATGGACTAGAAACCCGTATTGTTCGTATTTTTAATACCTATGGACCAAGAATGCGTCTGAACGACGGACGTGTAATTCCAGCTTTTATTGGACAAGCTTTACGTGGGGAAGATTTGACCATTTTTGGTGACGGAATGCAAACCCGCTCGTTTTGTTATGTTGACGACCAAGTAGAAGGTATTTATCGTTTATTACTTTCAGATTATGTGTATCCGGTAAACATTGGAAATCCAGACGAAATTACCATTAAAGATTTCGCCGAAGAAATCATCAAGTTAACGGGAACCAATCAGAAAATTGTGTACCATCCATTACCTGAAAACGATCCGTTACAGCGTCAACCGAATACGACAAGAGCCAAAGAAATTTTAGGCTGGGAGGCTAAAGTGTCCCGTAGCGAAGGCATGAAGTTAACCTATGAGTATTTCAAATCGCTTTCTTCGGAAGAGTTATTAAAAGAAGAGCACAAAGATTTTAAAGATTATATAAAATAAGATAAATGTCTAAAGGCAGGTATTCTAAATACATTAGACCCATTAGTATTGCTTTGGACTTTTTAGTCCTGACTGTTTTGGTGAAAATATTTTTGAATGATTTTGCCCAAAAGACCAATCTTTTTATTGTGTATCAATTGTTTTCTTGGACGGTAATCGCCTATTTTACTGCTTTTTATGAGGTATACCGCTTTACAAAACCCGCAGAAATTTTATCCAAATTAGTCAAGCAGTTTATACTTTTTACACTGGTTGTTATTGCTTATTTTTCGGTTGTAAGGGAAATAATTACCAGTTTTAGAACACTATTATACTTTATAGGTTTTGCCTTTTTATACATCACTTTATTCAAAGGCTTACTGTTTTATTACTTAAAAAAATACCGTATCATTTTAGGTGGAAATTATCGTAATGCCATCATTATCGGCTATTCCGAAAGCGCAAAAAACCTGCAAAATTTATTTGATACCCGACACGATTATGGCTATCGTTTTAAAGGTTTTTTCTCCGATAAAATTACAAATGATTCCATTGTTGGTAAGGTACATGAAATAGAAGATTTTGTAATCAAAAATAAAATTGATGACATTTATTGTGTCCTAAAAGAACTCGATGAAGAGCAAATGAAAAAATTGGTTGAATTTGCCGATTACCATCAGTGTACTATCAAATTTATACCCGAAGCCGACGAGATTTATTCCAAAAATTTAGTAGTCGATTATTACGAATTTTTCCCAATATTATCCTTAAAAAGATCACCGCTTAATGAATTATTAAACAAAGCCGTTAAGCGTTCGTTTGACGTTTTCTTTTCTTTTTTAATCATTGTTTTGATCCTTTCTTGGTTAATTCCGTTAATTGCCATTTTGATTAAATTAGAATCCAAAGGGCCTATATTTTTCAAGCAAGGACGACCAGGCCTAAATCAAGATGAATTTTTCTGTTACAAGTTTCGTTCCATGCGATTGAATAGTAAAACAGAAGAAATGACCACTAAAAACGATCCAAGAGTGACCCAAATTGGAAGCTTTTTGCGTCGTACCAGTTTAGATGAAATGCCGCAATTTTTTAATGTGCTTTTCGGTGACATGTCTATCGTGGGACCAAGACCCCATTTGTGGAGTCACAACAACGAATACCAAAAGAAAATTAAAAAATACAATGTCCGACTACATGTGCGACCAGGAATTACCGGTCTTGCTCAGGTTAAAGGGTATCGAGGCGAAATTGAAACCGATGACGAAATGGTCAACCGTATAAAATTTGATGTGTTTTATATTGAAAATTGGTCCTTTTTTCTCGACATTAAAATCATTGCCCTTACCGTGATTAATATTTTTAAAGGGCAAGAAAAAGCGTATTAAATGAGCGAACTGGTTTCCATAATTACTCCGACCTACAATTCTGCAAAATACATTTCCGAAGCCATTCAATCGGTACAAAAACAAACGTACCGAAATTGGGAAATGCTTATTGTCGACGATTGTTCGTCAGACAATACGATAGCTATCGTAGAACAGTTTATGGAAGACGACCACCGCATTCATTTACTCAAACTGAATAAAAATTCGGGTGCTGGAGTAGCGCGTAACAGTGCGATTACTGAGGCTAAAGGGAAATACATTTCGTTTCTAGATTCGGATGACCTTTGGAAGCCAGAAAAACTCTCGAAGCAAATCGAATTTATGAAGGCCAACAATATTCCGTTTACATTCTCATTTTATGACTGTATAAATGAAGACGGAAAATCATTGAACATACGAGTGGAAGCGCCCAAAAAACTCAGTTATATCAAATTGTTCTTTTGTAATTTTGTAGGGAATCTCACGGGGATTTACGATACGGATTATTTTGGTAAAATAGCGATATCATCCATACGAAAAAGACAAGATTGGATGGTTTGGCTTTCTATTGTGAAGAAGATAAAAGTGGCACAGCCCATTCCGGAAAGTTTGGCGTATTATAGGGTTCGAAAAGATTCGATTTCAGCATCAAAAATAAAATTACTAAAGCATAATTATACGGTTTACCGAAAATTTCATCGTTTCAATGTGCTGGTTTCTTTGGCGTGTATGATGGGCTTTTTATTTACGCAATTGCTTGTCAAACCAAGGTTTGTGAAGACAATAACGACTTAAACTGTTTCAATTTTCCGCGATTGCTTCTTTCCAACGAACGTTTTCTTGTAAAAGTAAAATTCAAATTGGGCTCTAAATACAATGCAATGGCCGATTCAATTTTGCCAATTTGTTCGGAAGTGAGCTCTTTTTCACTGACATAATCAATTTCGAAAGCATCTATTTTGGTTTGCTTGATGATAAATTCTTTTACATTTCCATCGTCTTCAATAATACTTTTGGTCACATAATAAAAGGTCAGTCCAGGGGATTTCTTTCCGCTCGGAAGTAGGGCAATGTCATTGGTGCGACCAATTAATCGTTTTAATATCGGCTTTTGTAAGGTGCTTCTTTCATCCAATATCCCAATATCCCCAATATCATATCGAATAAACGGATGGGCTTTGTTGAATAACGAAGTTATCACGACACGACCTTCTTTTCCGTACGGCAAAACAGTATTGTTTTCATCCACAATTTCTACATACAAGGTTTCGGCATTCACTTGCCATTCGTCGTTTGGATTTTGAAACGCAATCAAATCCAGTTCGGAAGCACCATATTCATTCACTACCGGGATTCCAAATTGTTTTTCGAGCAGTATTTTATCTTCCTCAAAAAGCATTTCAGAAGTGACCATGCAAACTCTGAGCGTTGGACAAATATCTTTTAAAACAATGTTTTTCGATTGTAAAAATTTCGCAAATAACACAATGGAACTGGTATACCCGTTGATGTAATCAAAGCGTTTTTTTCGGAATTTCTGCACTACTTTTTCCAGTACTTCATCCGACAAATCAAAAATAGTAAACCGATAACGATGGCTTAGAAAATCTTTGATGCGTTCCTTTTTATTGCCAATAAAGTCTAACGGAATGCCATAAAAACGCGCTTGAAGTGAGCGATTAAAATCAATTTTATACCATCCAAATCGGTAAATATTGGAAGCCCAAGTCAAGGCATGCGCATATTTGTCTTTGGCAAAAACAAAAGGATCACCACTAGAACCCGAAGTTTTATTCACGTAGATGGATTTGATAGTATAGTTTTTGGAAATTCGTTCTACCAGCGGTTTTTGAAAATCTTTTTTCTGCATGATGGGCACTTCTTCCCAATTTTCAACAGCAGATTTACCTACAAAATCTTGGTAATACGGATTGTGTTGCAAGTGAAAAGCAACAATTTCTTTTTTCTTAGTTTCGATGAAAAGGCGGTGTTTTTCTTCCGACAAAGAGACGATTTTATCCAACTCAGCTTTGGCTTTCTTCATTTGAAAACCATTTAATTTTAGCGTTAAATCGAATAATTTGATCATTATACTTTTAAAACAATATTAATATTTCCGGCCGTTAATTCTTGATCGGAATAGTTTTTATAATCGTCGTGAATATTCAGTTTTTTGAACAAGTCGAAATTAGGTGTTCCTTCTTTTGTGGAATCGGAAGTAAGATAAACAATTTCATATCCTAAGGATTTAAAAATGTCGAGATATTGCGGTAATCGCAATCGGTTGTGGTAATCAAATTTGGTTTGAATAGCATCCCATTCTTTTGGACTGTATTTTAAAAAATCTTGTAAGGATAAAGACCTGTCGGTGTAAGCGCGATGATCGCTTGGAGAAATAAAATGCACGATATATGATCCTTTTTCAAGAGAGGATTTGAATTTTTGGTGCATCTCCAAAATGTCTTCGGGTGTCACATGTTCCAAAACAAATCTAGAAAAAATGATATCAACCTTAGGAATATCAGCCTTTATAATATTTTGTGAGGGAAAATAATGTACGCCTTCCGGAAGACTATAGGCATTGTTTTTTACAGGAACGATTGTTTGATTGAATTCAGTTGAAAACACGGAGTTAAAGTGTTCAATCGATTTTTTCTGATAATGGGTATTCAAATCATACGTGAATACATTTTTGGTTTTGCCTTTATACAGAAAAAAATAAGGCATAATAGGCAACCAACCCGAACCAATTTCAATAACAGAACGGTCTTTAATTTGTATGTTTAATTTTTCGCAAATTTGAATGAAGGTCGTAAAAGTTTCCTCACTGCTTTTTATTTTTACAGATAGGTTTTTATTTTCAGAAAAATTCTGGAGAAAATGATACAGATGCATTCCCGCATTAGCCGGCAAAACACTCAAAAATTTAAAGATTGACGTCTTTATTTTATGATTCATACACTTATTTTTACCAAAAATAACAAAACATACGTCACGTTCTCACTAATTTTTACCGAATCTCTTTTGGTAAACCGCAAAACAAGTTATTTTTGCACCACAAAACAACAACAACACAACACCATGACAATTTTACTTTTAGGTTCAGGAGGAAGAGAACACGCTTTGGCTTGGAAAATGCTGCAAAGTGATAGATGCCAACAACTTTTTGTGGCACCCGGAAATGCAGGAACTGCAACCATCGCCACCAATGTTAACCTTAATATTCTTGATTTTGCATCGATCAAATCATTTGTGCTAGAGAACAACGTTTCTATGGTAGTGGTAGGACCAGAAGATCCTTTAGTTCATGGTATTTATGATTACTTCAAAAAGGATTCCGAGATCAATACCATCCCTGTAATTGGGCCCTCAAAAGTGGGCGCACAATTGGAAGGAAGTAAAGAATTTGCCAAAGAATTTTTGGTCAAACATAACATTCCAACAGCTGCGTACGATAGTTTTACGAAAGAAACAGTAGAAGCGGGATGTGCATTTTTAACGACACTTCAACCTCCTTATGTTTTAAAAGCAGACGGATTAGCAGCCGGAAAGGGAGTTTTAATTTTACAGGATTTGGCCGAAGCACAACAAGAACTTAGAAACATGTTGGTGGATGCAAAATTTGGGGAAGCTTCTTCCAAAGTGGTCATTGAAGAGTTTCTAGACGGAATAGAATTGAGTTGTTTCGTTTTAACTGATGGAAAATCGTATAAAATTTTACCAACGGCCAAAGATTACAAACGAATTGGAGATGGAGATACTGGACTGAATACGGGTGGAATGGGTGCTGTGTCACCCGTGCCGTTTGCCGATGCAGTTTTGATGGAAAAAATAGAAACCCGAATTGTGAAGCCTACCGTGGAAGGCTTGCAAAAAGACGGAATTGAATACAAAGGATTCGTTTTTATTGGTTTAATCAATGTGAAAGGCGAACCGATGGTCATTGAATACAATGTCCGCATGGGTGATCCCGAAACAGAAGTAGTCATGCCAAGAGTGAAATCGGATTTGGTGGAATTATTTCAAGCGGTCGGCGCTCAAAAACTGGATGAGGTGACTTTAGAAATTGACGAAAGAAGTGCTACTACCATCATTATCGCTTCGGGTGGATATCCTGAAGACTATGAAAAAGGTAAAGTGATTTCGGGTATCGAAAAGGTGACCGATTCGATTGTTTTTCATGCCGGAACCAAAGAAGAAAACGGAGCAATTGTCACCAATGGAGGGCGTGTACTAGCGATTACGTCGTACGGGAATGATTTCCAAGAAGCTGTACAAAAATCATACGAAAGTATAGCTAAAATTCAGTTTGACCAGATGTATTTCAGAAAAGACATTGGCAAGGATTTAGCTTCGTTAGTTAAGGCTTAAAAGTCGGTTTTAGAAAAAAAATCAAGCTTTTCAACAATAATAAAGAAATAGTAAGTGGGTTTCTCTTAATTTTACCCTAAATGAAGAGAAAATTATTTTTACTATTTCTTTTTTTGTTTGCTGGAGTCGCTCATTCTCAGCAACCCATTGCTATTCAATTAACCGAAAAGGACCAGCTTCCGGATAATGAATTTTATGACATTCTAGAAGCCAAAGACGGAATCATTTGGTTGGCTGCCGATAAAGGATTATTTCGATATAATGGAAAACATTTCATAAACTATTCCCATCCTAAAAAAAGAGGTCTTTCGGTATTTGGGCTTTTTCAAGACGAGAATAACAAAATTTGGTGTAATAATATTTCGGGACAATTTTTTTATGTTTCGAAAAACAAACTGGAATTATTTATCGATTTGAAAGATGATTTAAAAGGACAACTTCCGGAGTTCTTGGTGCATCATAACTTTCTTTTTGTGTTTTTTGAAAAAGGGGTCTACAAAATCAACCTACAAACCAAGCAAAAAACTTTACTCAAAGACACTTCCAATGCAAGTTTTTATTATGGATCTCCTGTAAAGCAAAAGGAAACCTTATTTTTCGCGTTGTTAAATTCAATCAAAAAAATTGAAAACAATGCCATTGTCAATGAATTTACATTTAAAAAAGACAGAAGCCTTCCAAAAAACAACACCTTTTTAGCGTTTAACGATTGTCTTTTTTACAGTTCTTTGTTTGAAGAGCAGCAGCATTTTTATTTGAAAAAGAAGGGCTCCTTTCAAGAAATTAAAGTGCCTACAGAATTAGCTAATACACCCATAATTAGAACACTTTTCATCGACAACCATTTTTGGTTTTGCACGAATGAAGGAGTATATGTAGCGACGCTCATTGATACAGTTTTTACGATTCAGCACCATTATTTAAAAGAAGAAACGTGTAGTAAAGTCATTAAAGATAGTAATAATAATTATTGGATTACGACAACCAATAACGGGGTATTTGTATTGCCTAACATTGCGATTCAGAAACTAGAAATCAATAAAGACTTTGGTTTAATCAAAAATTTAAAAACAGTCAATAATTATGTTTTCTTTTCCACAATAAAAGGGGTTATTGGAATTTTAAATACGGTCAATAATTCGTTGTCTACTTTTCCGCTTCCCACCGAAGATGAAATTTCTGCGTTGGTGTATGAACCAAGAAAAAAACTATTGTTTATTAGTCAAAAAAACAATTCCTTTATTTGGAACTTATCTGAAGCAACCATACAAAAATGTAACTCGTTTATAGCTTCAAAAGATTTGTTTTATGACGAATCCGGCATTTTATTAAACACTGGTTTTGATAGAGCTAATAGCACTGCCAGTCCATTTCGAAATTATAATGAAAGTGCGATTGTAACCACAAAGTCACCTGTTTTTAAAACTGGAGAAGTGACTTTTCCAACCCAAAACCTACGAATGAAACGCGCTTACACGTGTTTTATCGATGCTAATACCAAAAACAAATACGTTGGGTTTGTAGATGATTTAATTTGCTTTGATAAAACGGAAAAAGAATTGGTCATTACGTTTAATGGCCAATCTATTTTTGCCATCGATATGGCGCAAACCAAAGATCAAATCCTTTGGGTTTCGACATTTGAAAACGGAATTATTGGGATTAAAAATAATAAGGCCTTCATCAATTTAAATAGGTCAAATGGATTATTGTCGAATCAGACAGGAAAATTGAAAAGTGATGAAAACGACTTATGGATTAGTTCCGATAAAGGCATTCAGAAATACAACACCAGTACAAAAACATTTCAAAACATTAGTGCTATTGATGGTTTTGATAACTATGATATTACGGATATCGAGATCATAAAGGACCAGCTCTATCTTTCGTCAAACAAAGGACTTTTTATAATCGATACAAAAGCCTGTTTTAAAAAAAATGTAGCACCCACGATATACTTTACCGATTTTACGATACAGGACAAATCGGTAGCGCTTCTTTCCAATTATAACTTAGCCTATGATAAAAATGCTATTAAAATTGCTTTTAATGTAAACGGATTTAAATCGTCGGAAAATAGTAACTACGTGTATCGATTACATGGTTTTGATGATAAATGGTCAGTCCTTGAAAACGGAATCGATTTTGTGCGATTTTCAAGTCTGCCCCCAGGGAATTATGTGTTTGAAGTCAAAGCAAAATACTTGAACGGCATCTCTTCCCAACCCATTCGATTAACCTTTACGATTCAAAAGCCGTTTTGGCAAACGTGGTGGTTTTACGTAGTTTCATCATTGGTCGTTTTAGTTGGTTTTTGGATGTATTTTAAAAGAAGATTCACAAGACTTGAAAACGAAAAGACGATTCTGTTGGAAAAAGCACAGGTCGATAAAGAGCTAATTTTTTATCAGTTGGAAAATTTGCGTTCCCAAATGAATCCGCATTTTATTTTTAATGCTTTAAATTCTATTCAAGAATATATTGTGACCAATGAAAAAGCCAATGCAAGCGTGTATTTGGTAAAGTTTTCGAAACTCATTCGGTTGTATTTGGAGCATAGTCGCGAAAGTGAAGTCCTTTTGGAAGAAGAAATAAAAGCGCTTCAATTTTATCTTGAATTAGAAAAAGATCGTTTTGAAGACACTTTAAATTTTACGATTTACAAAGAAGAAAATATCAATGCCAAAACCACAAAAGTACCTTCATTATTTATTCAACCGTATGTAGAGAATGCCATAAAACACGGATTATTACACAAAAAGGAGAATCGAAATGTAAGTATTTCTTTTACGCAGAATACCCATAAAAATGAACTTATTTGTGTCGTGGAAGACAACGGAGTGGGTCGCCAAGCATCGGCAGAAATCAATAAAAATAGAAGAGAATACCATAAATCGTTTGCCACTTCCGCCAATCAAAAAAGAGTGGAATTGATCAACAAAACGAGAACCAAAAAAATAAGTGTAAGTACCCAAGACTTGGTTGACGAAAATCAGACTGCTACGGGAACTAAAATAATTATAAACATTCCATTGTAAGATGAAAGTGGTAATCATAGACGACGAGAACAAAGCCAGAAAACTAATCGCTGCATTATTAAATGAAGAGTACAACGATACCTTTACGATTTATGAAGCCGAAGATTTAGTTTCCGGTTGCCAACTCATAAAAGAAATACAACCCGACATTGTCTTTTTGGA
The DNA here is from genome assembly GCF_004122165.1 of Flavobacterium amnicola. Classification (GTDB taxonomy): domain Bacteria; phylum Bacteroidota; class Bacteroidia; order Flavobacteriales; family Flavobacteriaceae; genus Flavobacterium; species Flavobacterium amnicola. The sequence continues at coordinate 672,059 of NZ_SBKO01000001.1, read as the reverse complement.
TATTGAAATGCCCAATCATTCTGGATTGCAAATTGCCGAATTTTTAGCGCCTAATGAATTGAATTTTCAATTGATTTTTATCACCGCGTATAACGAATATGCCGTACAAGCGTTTAAACTTTCTGCGGTGGATTATTTGTTAAAACCCATAGATATTTCAGAATTTAAAAGCGCTGTTGAAAAAGCCAAACAGAATATTCAAAAAGGCAATATTAGTCATAAATTAGACGATCTTAAAAAGGTGTTCAATCAATTGTCTTTAAATAAAATGGTTTTGGAAGTTCCGAAAGGCGTTTTGTTTGTCTCTCACGATGATATTATTGCTTTTGAAGCCGATGGTATGTATACCAAAGTATTTATGCAAGACAATTCGACACAATTAATATGCAAACCTTTGAAACATTTTGTGGAACAGCTGGAAAACAAACCTATTTTCTATAAACCACATCGTTCCTATTTGATTAATTTAAAATTCATGAAGGAGCTTTCCAAAAAAGACGGTTATCATATTATCATGGAAAATAACAAAACCATTCCAGTGGCTAAAGAAAAAAAAGACGAATTTTTAGCCTTAATACAATCTATGTTTTAACGGTTTAGAAAAAAATACAAGCATTTCAGAAAAAAGTACTGTAGCCTGTATTCTATAAGTAGGAGATTTGCCTCAAACAAACATCCTTGTCTTATGAAAAAACTATTACTTTTTATCCTTTTAATTCCGGCATGTCTTGAATTACAAGCGCAAATTCCAACTGCAGGATTGATTAAAGATTACAAATTTACCAATGGTGCTTTAACCAGTGATGTGATGCCTTCTCTACAAGCGGGAACTACAACTTTGGCCCCAACAGGCTCAGCAAGAACTATCATAACAGATAGAAATAGTATTGCAAATAACGCTATTTCACTAAATGGCGACTCTTTTGTAGCGGGAGGTACCAATGCGGCATCTGTAAATAATTACACCATAAGTTTTTGGGTAAAGACTACAGTTAATGAAAGTCCCAAACGATACATTTTTGACCAACACAATACCGCTACAAATCCAGCAGGTTTTAGTATAGCGTTAAAAGATGGAAAAATTTATTTCAACGGACAAAGTAGCTGGAGTTCTACATCCGTTTCTGGAAATAGTGGTGTGCGCCAAGTAATTAGTCCTGTAATCAATGACGGACAATGGCATCATATTGTTTGCTCATTAAGCACCAATAGTTCTTTTGTGTATGGCGGGGCATTTACAAGCTACACTTTAGTTTTTACTTATTCTATGTTTGTAGATAATGTATCCATTCCTGGCGATTCCGAAACAGATTATCCAGCAATGCTAACTAGCGAATCGCACACTATTAGATCAATTACACCAACCAAACAATTGGTAATCGGGAAAAGTCCAAGTGGGTCGTATTTGGATTACCAAGATAGTATTGACCAAATTCGCTATTATGAAAGAGCATTAACACCTGGTGAAATCGATGTTTTATTCAATGAAGACAAACCTAATGTGCCAATTTATGTGAAAGCAAATGCAACTGGAGCAAACAACGGTACTTCTTGGGCCGATGCTTATACCAGTTTAGATGCCGCCATTACTGCATCTACATCTGTAAATGAAATATGGGTAGCGGCAGGCACATATAAACCTGCAGGTACTGCTAGAACTTCTACTTTCTCGTTAAAATATGGTACTAAACTATATGGTGGTTTTGCTGGAAATGAAACGTTATTAAGTGAAAGAAATCCAAAAAACAATACTACCATTTTAAGTGGAGACATTAACGGGAATGACAACACAACCATAAATGCAACAGAAGCCACTAGACAAGAAAATGCCTATCATGTACTAACAGTAAGGGGTAATTTAAGAGATATTTTGATTGATGGATTTACTATTGCTGGAGGAAATGCAAATGGTCCTACACTTACGACAGGCACAGCTTCCGCGCAATATTATCATACTCGTGGTGGAGCCATTTACATCAATCCATACACGATGAGTGATTATGCCTATGTGAAAATCAAAAACTGTATTTTAGAAAATAATTCAGGATCCGACACCGGTGTGGCAGCTGCGTATTATGCAAGTGGTGTTAACTTTCAAAGCTTTAAATTGGATTTTGATTCATCGATAGTAAGAAATAATTTCTCTGGTACGAATTCGCAAATCTTAATTGGTGGAGCGAATGGGTTTAACTGGGTTGGCAATAGTGAAATCAAGAATTGTTTGTTTTATAACAATACTTCCACTTCAGGAGCTTCCACTTTATATTTAAGTGCCAGTACAACCAACGGAGGCAATCAAAACGGAATCAATGTTGATGTAATCAACTCAACTTTTTCAAATAATGTGGGTGTCTCAGGAAATGTAATCAAAACGGATAATGGCTCGAACACGCGATTTAAAAATTGTATAATTTATGGAAATGGAAGCAACACCCCTTTTGTAATTGCAGGAACTTTGGGAGGGCCTTCGTTACAAAGTACTATTTCTCAAGGAGGTCAAATAAGTGGTATTAATTCAAATCCACTTCTTAATAATGATTACACACTTCAATCGGGTTCACCGGCCATTGATGCAGGAAATAATACTTTAATCGTAACAGGTATGTCTTATGATTTAAATGGAAATGCTAGAGTTGTGAACACAACAGTAGATATGGGCGCTTACGAATATGATTTGGCTTTAGCAACCAACGATTTTACTGCTTTTTCAGATTTTATAATCTATCCGAATCCAAGTAATAGTATAGTAACGGTTAGCAATGCAGAAAATATCGAATCGATTGAAATTATTTCTTTAGAAGGAAGAACTCTAAAATCAGTTTCAGGAACCACAATCGATATTGCAGAACTTTCTAACGGAATTTATATAATGCAGGTAAAAACGACCGAAGGGAAAATGGGAACTAAAAAAATCATTAAAAATTAGTATATTTAATTTTTAAAAAAAATAGATATGAGAAAAATTGTTTTAATTTTAAGTGTAATCGTCCTTTCTTCTTTTGGAAGTCGTATGATGAATCCATCTGAAAATACTGTTGCAACAGAAGTAATAACTGGAGGAAGCGTTTCATTAATAAATGATACAAATGACAAAGTATCCATTCATACAGGAACTGGTTTTGTTTCCTTAAATAAAGGTGCTAAAACCAGCATTGGATGTAATGTAGGAGAAGAAGTACGATGGGCTGATAATGGAAAAAAAGCCCACGTGATTTTTACCATTACCGAAAAAATGTGCGGAAAAACGTTTAAGTTATCTGAATTAATGTTACAATAATTTTGTATCATAAACTGTTTGTTTCATCAAAAGTCCATACTTTTTAGGTATGGACTTTTTTTATACTGAAGTTCCAAATCGTTCTTTTAGTTTGCTGAAAAAATAAGTTGCATTGGTAATGCCCACACTTGCTGCAATTTCTTTTTTGGTAGCGTGCGGATTTTCCATGAGTAGTGCCTTTGCTTTTTGAAAACGAGCTTCCATGATGAGTTCTTGTGTGGTTTGTCCTAAAATCGCTTTGGTTTTCCTGTTTAAAGTACTTTTGGAAATATTCATATGAAGGGCAATATCTTCCACACCAAAAGTGTGTGAATGCAAATAAGTATAAATAAGTTCGTTCAATTCTACATTAAATTTGCTGGCAAAAACAGTTAAACTTTCTCTTTCTTCGGCATCTAAAGTGGTTACAAAAGTATGAAGAGTATCAAATGATTGTAATGATTTTTGAATCATTAACAGCAGTTCTTCTTCTACAAAGGGTTTGTTCAAATAACCATCAATCCCCAAACGAAGCATGTTGAGTTTTCCTTCTTGATCACTTCTCGCGGTTAATACAATAATAGGCGTTTTTAGTTCTTGTTCTTTGATTTGTAAGACAAGACCTTCTCCATCCAAAACGGGCATCATATAATCGGTAATGATAATGTCAAACGAATGTTGTTGCAGTATTTCGAGTGCTTCTTGACCGTTTTCGGCTTCGGTAATATGGTAGTCTTCTAAAACTTCTTTTAAATAGTGTCGCATTTGCTCGTTGTCTTCCACAATCAAAATAGATCTTTTGGTAGTTTTCGATGGCTGCGTTTGAATTTTATGAAGTCTATTATTTCCAACCACAGTGTTGCTGGTTTTTAGCACAATTGGACTGTGTTCAATGGCTTTTTTAGGAATGGTAATTGTGAAAATGGTTTCCTCATTCGGGATACTTGATAAGGAAATATCGAAATGGTGTGCCTCTAAAATACTTTGCGTAAAGGACAAACCGATGCCGCTTCCTTGGCTTTTGGTAATATCATTTTTAGATTGGAAGAAACGTTCAAATACTTTGTCTACATCGGATGCTGGAATTCCAATTCCGGTATCTTTAATTTTGAGGATCAGATCCTTTTCTAAAGTAACTTCGATGGCTACCCTTCCTTTTTTAGGCGTAAACTTTAAAGCATTCGACAATAAATTATTAATCGACTTTGACATCAAATCTTCATCCATGAAAACAGCTATATTCGACACGGTCATGATTAAGTCAAACTGAATTTCCTTTTTTTGAAAGAGTGTTGCAAATTCTGCATAATGTTTTTCTAAAAAGGGCTGTAAGGCAACTTTCGTGCAGGTAATCGTAAATTCATTCGAATCAATTTTACTCAAATCAATGATGTTGTTAATGATATTCTGAATTTGCGCCACTTGGTTGTTGATGTTCTCAATTTTTCCTTGATTTTCTTCCAAAGAGCCTTTCAAATTAATTCTGGAAACATTGCCTTGAATTAAGGTCAAGGGAGTTCGTATTTCGTGTGAAAAATTGACAAAAAAATGCGATTTGAATTCGTTTAATTGATCGAGTTTGTTTCGTTGCTCTTCCAAAATAATTTTATCGGCAATCACTTTATCCCTTTCTAATTCTAAGAGTTTCTCTATTTGATTGTTTTGTTTTTTGAAATAATTCGTCAAAATGTAAAACAGAAAGAAAAGGCAAACCAAGCCAGGACTATAAAAATCGATGGTTGGATAATGTTCAAAAAAATGATTCGGAATCGTGAAACATAAAAGTGCTACGGTAAAAATGCTGTAATTAATTTTTTTATTATCGGTAAGCACCAAACTCACTGCTGGAGCCAAAATCAAATAGAACTCTAATAATTGTCCCTTTTTTATAAAATTTCCAAAGACAAAACTATTGACGATGAGCATCAACGCAAACATAAATCGACCGATTTCATAGTGGCCTTTGGTATGAATATATTGCGATAGAATAATAACAATCAATTGCAGAAAATGCACTAAAATATTTAAATAAAGAAGGGGTGATTTTGTCAAATAATTGAGCAGTAAAATCACAGCCGTTGCATACCAGCAATAACAAAAGGTATTGAACAGTTTGATTCTTTTAATTTCTGAATTTGATTGTATTGTGTTTCGAATTCCTAAGGAAACCAACAAATCGTACCAATTTTTCATTACCCTTTTATTAGTTACAAAAGACGATTGATGTGCTTGTATTGTAAGTCCAAAAATATACTATTTCTTCGGAAAAAAACCAATTTGAATCAAAAGGAAGGTATCTGAATCAAATCGTCGATAAATGACGCAAATGATTCGGTTTTGATTCGGGAGAACTATTCAAATCGTTCAAATTTGTCCCATAAACAAAAACTGAAAACGCATGAACACAAAATTATCTTTTTTAGTCTTTTTATTTTCTGTAAAAGTATTGGCTCAAGTTCCAACCTCCAATTTGGATAGTGAGTATCAATTTACGAACAATATTTTAGACACTTTTGGCACAGCCGAAAATTTGACACAAACGGGAAGTGCAGCTACATTCACTTCAGATAGAATTGGAAGTACTACAAGCGCCATTAATCTTGGGGGAGATTATTTTAAAAGAAGTGCACTTTACTCTAATGATTTATCGATTAGTTTTTGGATCAAAACTTCGGTTGTGAATGCAAACAAACAAACCATCCTAGATCAAAGTAGTAGAACTTCTGCCACAGAGGACAACACGAAACCAGGATGGTACATTTATTTACAAAATGGAAAAATAGGTTTGGCTGCTAATTTTAGTTGGTATTTCACCGTTGGTGGCACAGGAGGAACGCCTTATAGTGGAAATTCCGATTATACCAATTCAGTTTCTACCTCTACGATAGCCAATAATACTTGGCAACATGTAGTAATAACAATGCAAAAAGCAAGTGATTATCCAAGTCCTGGTGTTTTACGCATGCGTTATTTTTATAAAATATACGTTAACAATGTATTAGAAACCTCCAATGGAGATCAGTATTATTCAATGACAGGTTCTGGGTTGCACCAATGGAACTTAATGTCAACATTAAGAACAATTAGCATATCCAATGACCATTTAAATAATTTGACTGCGACAAATAGGTATTCAGGTAGTATTGATGATATTCGTGTTTACACGACTACGTTAACACAAGCAAACGTGACAAGTTTATACAACGAATTGGCGGCTTTGAGCACAAAGGATTTCAATGAGTTGTCCGATTTTTATATTTATCCGAATCCAAGTAATAGTAGGGTAACGGTTCAAAGTGTAGAAAATATCGAATCGATAGAAATAATTTCTTTAGAAGGAAGAAACCTAAAATCAGCTTCTGGAGCCACAATAGATATTTCAGCGCTTTCTAACGGAGTTTTTGTCATGAAAGTAAAAACGAAAGATGGGAAAATCGGAACGAAAAAGATAATAAAAAACTAAATCGAATATAGTTGAATACAAAAATGCCGCTTTAAGCGGCATTTTGTTTTTTATTTTAAGAACGAATGTGCAGTAGTATCCTGATCTTCTTCGTTGTTATCTTTGTGAATTTGTAATTGCTTAATCCAATACCAGATATAGTAACAAATAATTCCCCAAAGTGCCCAGTTTACAATGTTGGCAACCCACCAACCCCATGTTGGTTCAATTTCAGTAAAACGAAAAATGTCATGAAAGAAGAAAATAATTTCGTCAAATATCCATTGAATTGCTTCAAAAAATGATTTCATCATAATTGATTGTATTATATTTACACAGCAAAAATATAAAATATACTCATGATTACAAGCGTTTTTAGTAAATCTCGTCCAATAAATTATATTTTAATCACAACTTTGTTGGTTATCTGTTTTTTATTGTTCCAATTTAGAACCAATTTTAGTTCAATTTCTACCTATGAAATCGCTAGAATTGGTTTTTTGTTAGTGTTATTAATAGGATCTTTATTTATCACTAATTTCATTACTAAAAAGAACGGATTGAGTAAAGACAACAGTTACACCTTCTTTTTATTTTTTATTTTTCTGATTTTATTTCCGAAAACATTGGCGAACGGAAGTTTAATTGTATCGAACGGATTAATTTTATTGGCCATCCGAAGACTTATTTCGATGCAGTCGCTAATTACCCCAAAAGAAAAAATATTTGATGCTTCGATTTGGATTTTTGTGGCCAGTCTTTTTAATTTCTGGTGTATCTTATTTATTATTTTGGTTTTTCTTTCGATTATTTTTCACGTTTCCAGAGATTATAGAAACTGGATTATTCCGTTTATTGCGCTTTTTACGGTGGTAATTATTACGGCGATGTTCTCGTTGGCTTTTTATCCCACTTTTATTCAGGAATATTCGAAACAAATTGTGGTTGATTTCGATTTTAAGTATTTTGAAAATATATTTCAAAATGTAGCGATTGCAATCTATATCCTTACTGCTATTATTGCTTTTTTCTCGATGCTGTTTATCTTGCCTAACAAATTGTCAAACCTACATTCGGCATACCGAAAAGTGATTTTTTCTTTCGTGATTGGACTGGCTGTTTATTTTATTTCGCCCAACAAAGACAACAGTTATTTAATTTATACGTTTGTACCCACTGCCATCATGTTGACCAATTATCTCGAAACGGTTCAGAAATATTGGGTTAAAGAAGTCATCGTTGGAATTATCGCAACCGCTAGTTTTGTGACGTATATTTTACAACTAGTCTAATAAAAAAGCAACTCAATTATTACAGTTTGCTACCGTAGGCTAAATCACCAGCATCACCTAAACCAGGAATAATGTAATTTTTCTCGTTCAGTTTTTCGTCCAATGCAGCCACCCACAAATGGCAATTTTCAGGTAAGTTTTGCTCTAAGAAAGCAATGCCTTCGGGAGCTGCAATAACAACTGCAATATGAATTTCTTTTGGTTTTTGTTCCAAATGCAATTTATGTAGAACTGCTACTAACGATTGTCCTGTAGCCAACATCGGATCAATTAAAATTAAATTTTTTCCTTCAAAAGAAGGAGCGGCTTGGTATTCTACTAAAATTTCAAATTTATCATCGTTGTCATAATGATGACGATATGCCGATACAAATCCGTTTTCAGCATCGTCAAAAAAGTTCATAAAACCAGTATGCAAAGCCAATCCTGCTCTTAAAATCGAACATAAAACTACGGGTTCGGCAATAGTTGTGGTGTGTTTAATTCCTAATGGAGTCTGCACATCAATATTCTTATAGTCTAAGGTTTTACTCAATTCATACGCCATAATTTCACCAATACGCTCAATGTTTTTACGAAAACGCATGCTGTCTTTTTGAATGGTCACGTCGCGGATTTGCGTTAAAAAATGATTTAGGATACTGTTTTGCTCTGAGATATAATGGATATGCATTTTGATAAATTTTACAAATTCCCGATAAAAGTACAAAAAAACGCTACTTTTGTATCAAATAAAGAATCAAAACTATGTTCGCTGAATTTGCATTTCCCATTTTTGAAAGAAGTATCAATGAGTATCACGTGATTGATGACGTGTATCAACCGACTTTAAATCCGTTTGAAAAAGGATCTATAGAACACTTATTATATGCTAAAAACTGGGTAGATACCGTGCAATGGCATTATGAAGATATTATTCGTGACCCGCAAATTGACCCGGTGGCCGCTTTAGATTTGAAGCGTAAAATTGATGCTTCCAACCAAGTTCGTACGGATATGGTGGAATATATTGACAGTTATTTTTTACAGAAATATTCGAATGTAGTGGTAAAAGCAAATGCTAAAATCAATACTGAAAGTCCTGCTTGGGCGATCGATCGTTTGTCTATTTTGGCCCTAAAAATTTACCACATGAGCGAAGAAGCCAATAGAGCCGAAGCGACTCCAGAACACCGTGCCAAATGCCAAGAAAAATTAAATGTGTTGTTGGATCAAAAAAGCGACATGTTTGTATCTATTAGTCAATTGGTAGAAGACATAGAAAATGGTGACAAATACATGAAAGTGTACAAACAAATGAAAATGTACAACGACGAGGAATTGAATCCGGTGTTGTATCAAAATAAAAAATAAGCATCTGTTTCGATGGCAAACATCAAACATATTTTAGTTATAAGGCTCTCGGCTATGGGTGACGTTGCAATGACGGTTCCTGTGCTTAGAGCTTTTTCTTTGCAATATCCTGAAGTAAAAATTACCGTAGTTTCCCGACCTTTTTTCAAACCTTTTTTTGAAGGAATTCCGAATGTAAATTTTTTCTCCATCGATTTGAATCAAGGTCATAAAGGATTTTTAGGACTACTCCGATTGCATGCCGATTTACGACAATTGAATATTGATGCTGTGGCCGATTTGCACAATGTATTGCGTTCAAAAGTGGTGCGAACCCTTTTCGCTTTGAGTGGCAAAAAAGTGGCAGCCACCGATAAAGGAAGAGCAGATAAGAGAGCCTTAACTCGAGCGGAAAATAAAATCTTCGCCCCAGTTAAATCGATGTTCGAAAGGCATGGAGAAACGTTTGAAAAATTAGGATTTTCAATCGATTTGGCACACCCAACTTTTCCTCAAAAAGCAATCTTATCAGAAGAAATTTTGCCCATAACGGGAGTAAAAAATGAAAAATGGATGGGTATAGCTCCTTTTGCTCAATACGATTCAAAAGTGTATCCACTCGATTTAATGCAGCAAGTGGTTACCGAATTAGCAAAAGAAAAATATAAGCTATTTTTATTTGGAGGAGGACAAAAAGAGATTGAAAAACTCCAACAACTGAAAGGAAATTTTGACAATGTCATTGTAGTGGCAGGAAAAATGAAATTGCCACAAGAATTGGATTTGATTTCCAATCTGGATGTGATGCTTTCCATGGATTCTGGTAACGCACATATCGCAGCAATGCTAGGTGTGAACGTGGTAACACTTTGGGGCGCTACCCATCCGTATGCCGGATTTCAACCGTTTAATCAACCTTTGGAGAATTGTATCACTTCAGATAGAGAAAAATATCCTTTATTACCAACTTCCATTTACGGCAATAAAAAAGTGGAAGGCTATGATGAGGTGATGCGAACCATTTTACCAATTTCGATTGTAAATACAATAAAAAACGAGCTCTAGAGCTCGTTTTTTTAGTAGGTAATAATTATTTGGTAGATTATTATCTTCCGATGTACATGACGTTAATTTCACATTGATTTCCTAAAGCACCCATTGAGCCTACTACATGTGCATTGGCTTCGGTTATATTGTCATCAGCTACTCCATTATAAGAAGCGTTTAATGTGCAGGTTTGCCCTGCATTTAATGACAAGGTTACAATGATATTCGACTCATTAAATAATTCTAAATAATTGGTAAGTGTTGTGCTATTGTAAAAACTAGTGGAATGTAAGTATTTTCTATAGTCGGTTCCGTTTACAGTTAATTTAAAATTGCCCTCAACAAATCCCATTTTCGCACCGTCCGTATCGACTGTTCCGGCACCTAAATAACCACTAAATGTAATTGAATATTTCCCAGTATAGGGTGCTACAAATGATTTTGAGTTAAGCCCTGGTATGTTTGTATACGTAGAGGCAGTAGTTGCTACTGTTAAGTCGGAGTTTTGCGTAAATTTTGTATCAAAGTAACGATGTGCTTGGGATACCCAATTGGTTCCATCCCAATAATAAATACCTGGAACGACGCCATATGTGCCTACTGTTGTAGCGGTATTATAAACCATTGTCCCCGCAGCTAAGACATTGTTATTTGTTTTTGGATTCACTACTGGAGCAGCGGTATTCGTAGCGGATAATGCAATTCTTGGCATGACGTAGCCAAATTGTGTGCTTGAAATATCTAAAGCACCTTCAGGGGTTGTAGTCCCTACACCTACTTGAGAAAACCCATTTATAGCGATGAGTGATGCCAGTAGCATGAATACATTTTTCATTAGTTTGTTTTTTGAGTTTGTGGTATTATTTTGAAAAGTTTGGCAATTATACAAACTCTTGACAGTAAAGTATTTAAAAGCCACACAAACTCGACAAAATGTTTAAAAAGTCAGTTAAATTGCATAAAAAAGGAGCTTAATTCGCTCCTTTTTTGTTGTTTTCAAGTGTCTTAACTATTTTTTCTAAGGCTTCCTTTTGTTTTTTCAAAGCATCTATTTGCAATTGTTGGTCCTGAATTGCTTTAATGGCTACTGGAATAATTTCAGTGTAACTAATACCCAGTCTTGGCATTTCTTCTTTGACCAAAATGCCTGGCTTTTCTTCGTATTCTTTCCATTGATGGGTTTCAATAACTTCTGGGAGAATCGGTTGAATTTGTTGTGCTATAAATCCAAGTTTTGTTTCTTTTTCAGCATCAGGAATTTCAAACCCACTTTCATTTTCTTTTTTCCATTTGAATGAAACAGGTTCCATTTTCATAATTTCGTTTATCCCATAACGTAGTGGCTGAATGTTTTCTTTATCTCTTCTGTCAGAAGTATTTATTGTACCTGTTGCAGCATAAACGGCTGTCCATCGTTTTGTTCCCGAACCTGCGTTTATAGAGTTATTGGTTATTGGTGATAAAGGGCAATATATATTAAATTCATCTACACCATCTTGTATGTATTCGATAGTACCAATTCCGGCTTGAGTTCCAGAAGCTGACCCATTATTCAAATGTAAATTATAGGTGGAAGCAGTTGATTGTCCGACTTTAATATTTCCAACATGATAAATAGGATCTGAATTGGAAGTACCTGTTTGCCATCTCCAATCATCATCGGTTGTCGAAACAGCAATTGGGTTTTTCCAAGTGGCAAGACCGGTTGCATCGGAATACAGCATTTTCCCTACCCCTTGAGCACCATCCTGAATGGTTAGTGTAGGCGACGCGTTTTCGGTTATAATAACATCATCTAAAAACACTTCATCGGTACCACCGTCTGCAGAAGAATCTTTGGTGTAATTCCATCTAAAAGTATGTGTTCCGCTGGTAAGATTGTAAGTTACGGTTGTCCAACTAATTATTCCACCCCAATTGGCTTGTTCTACTCCGTCAATTAAAAAGCGAAGTTTATCACAACAACTTTCGGTGGAAGTACTATAAGCAAAAGAGATGGTACCACCTTGTGCTCCTATGGTTGCAGTGGTTTCTAGCCAAGAATTTTCATTATCTACAAGATTTGCTCTCGTTTTTGCTGCGGTAGTTCCGGAAAATCCGGGAGCACCAGTAGTCCAATTTCGATTTCCACCAGTTGTAAAAGGAGCAACGTTACCATCTTCAAAACCATCATTTAAAAGTTGTGTCGCAACACTAGTAGCCGCCACATGTAGTTTTGTGGAAGGCGTAGAGGTTCCAATACCTACATTACCACCACTTGTTACTCTTAAAGATTCGATATTATTGGTAACTATTTTAAAATCCTGTGCATCTGTGGTACCTACTTTATTGGAAGTGGGGGTTGTCCCACCGTTACCGGTTAAAGACCAACCCGAACTGGCAAAAGACTGCCATGATGCCCCATTGTAGTAATAAAATCCAGGCGTTGCATCAGTTTGATAAATTAACAATCCTGTTGCGGGTGTTCCGATTAGGTTTCTTTGTGCCTGTGTCATTCTTGGTACAAGAACCCCTTTATTGGTGCTGGAAATATCGAGAGCAGCACTTGCATCAGGAGTGACTGTACCAATTCCCACTTGTGCGAAAGAAGAAATTGTAAATCCTAAAAAGGCGAATATAGTAACTATCTTTTTCATAATTATTTTTTCTCAAGTTGCTTAACCATTAAAGTGGCTTCGTCTAATAATTTTTTAACCTCGTTTAAAGTGTTTTGATTTTCTTGAGTTGCTTTGATTACAACAGGAAGAATTTCACTATAACTTACTCCTAATATATTTGTTTTTCTTTTTTCGTAAACAGAAAGATTGTTGGGATCTTTGGGTCTCCATTCACTATCTTGAACGGTTTCTGGTAGGATTTTTTGAAGATCTTGTGCAATAAATCCAATTTTATTTCTTTTTTCTGAATCGGAAAGAATGGTCTTACCATATTTTTCTTCCTTCCATTGATACGACACGGGTTTTAATTGCTTTAATTCCTGTAAACCATAGTGTAGTGGTTGTATATTTTCTTTTTCTCTGCTGTCTGAAGTGTTAATTACTCCATTAGTAGCATAGATTGTACTCCATCTTAATGAGGCAGAACCCAAACTCACACTATTGTCATTTTGTGGCACAATAGTATTTGATATCCAGTTTTCAGCCGAGCCATCTGTAATATATTCACTTGATCCCAATCCTGTTTGATTACCATCTATACCTTGATCCACATCTAATTCATAACTTGGTGTTCCAGAAGAACCAATTCGGATGTCGCCTGTTCTGTAAATTGGATCAGTATATGCGGAGCCACTATTAAAACGCCAATCATCATCAGAAATCGAAAAACCACTTGGGTTTGTCCAAGTCCCATTGCCATTCGCATCTGAAACCATTACATAATTATTAGCTTGATTACCATCAACAATTCGTAAAACATTGACTGGGGCTACAATACTAATATTGTCGACAGTTACACCCCATCCATAATTACCTACATAACGAAATCGTAAACTATAATCTTGTCCACTGGTTATCGCTTGTGTTGATGAATAAAGTTGGTTGAGTGCGTCGGCCGATAAGTTTAGTAATGTTGCCTGAACTGATGCTGTAGTTTCATTGTATAAAGTTACTACAAATGCTTCTGGAGTGACGTCATAGTTAAAACTATAATTAAATGAAATTGGAATACTTGTGGCATTAATAACTCCTAATTTTACAACCAAAGTGGCATCTTGGTCACAAGTACTAGCGCCATAATCTATAACAGCTCTTTGTCCTGAACAACTTGCGCAAGCTGCGGAAGAAGCGTCGGATGTCGAAATTCTCCATCCATCATCAACAATACAGCCAACATTAGTATAAAAATTATAGGGATTATTTGTGTTGACCAGTGTCACATTTCCTGACGTAACCGATTCGAAATCTTGAACGATGCTTAACACATTAGGGGATGTTAAATGTAATTTAGAAGTACTAGTTGTTCCTCCAAGAACCACATTTCCATTGCCTAAAATCCTAAAACTTTCTGCATTATTTGTTTTTACTAGCAACGGTTGATTGTCAGTAGTTCCTAGTTTATTTGTAGCGGGAACTGTGCCTGAATTTCCGTTCAAACTCCAACTGTTTCCCGCTGAAAATTGTTGCCAACCAGCACCATTATAAAAGTAGTATCCCGCTGAACCATCTGTTTGAAAAACCAATAATCCTGTTGCAGGTGTTGCAATAGCAGTTCGTTGTGCTTGTGTCATTTTTGGAGGCAGAAGCCCTTTGGTCGTACTCGTAACATCTAAAATTGAACTTGAGTTTGGAGTAACGGTTCCTATTCCTATTTGAGCATTTACTATTCCAAAGGTGAAAAAAGTAAGTAAAAGAATGTATTTTTTCATGATTACGATTTCAATAATTGTTTGATTCTATTGGCAAGCGCTTCTGTTTCAGATTTTAATCTGGAGATTTCTACATCTTGTTCTTGCTTCGCTTTTACTAAAACCGGAATTAGTTCTTCGTAATTAATCCCAATTCTTTCAAAATCAAATCGTACATAATCATCAATTTCTTTTTCACTTTTTGGTTTGTAACCATAAGTATACACGGCTTCTGGAATTATTTTTGCGACATCTTGAGCAATCAATCCAAGTTTTAATTGTTTTTCATTTTCTGGAATAGCAATTTGATTGCATTTTTCTTCTTTCCAAAAATAGGAAACGGGTTCAAGGGCCATAACTTCTTTTAATCCATAAGAAATCGGAGACACCTTTGTTTTTTGTCTCCCATCAGAGGTTTGTATAGTGCCATTTACGGCATAAATTGTATTCCAACGTAACGTAGAGGTTCCAAAAGAATCCAGATTATCTGAACTAGGTGTTAATCGATGGCTAAAAATGGTTTCGTTATTTCCATCGGTGATTACTTCCACATTTCCGATTCCAAAAGTAGTTCCAGTGTTGGCTCCATTATCGATATCTAAATGATGTGTTGTGGTTCCTGTTCTCCCAATTACGACTTTTCCAGCATGATAAACGGGATCGGCAAACGTGTTACCCGATGAAAACAACCAATCGGCATCTGGTTGTGCTAAAGCGCTATTGGAGCCCCAATAGACATTACCATTAGCATCGGAAGTCAATACTCTATTAGCAGCTTGATTTCCGTCAACAAATCTAAAAACAGGTGCGGTGCCGGTAATATGAAGTTTAGTAGAAGGATTGTTTTGATTGATACCAACATTTCCATTCGTCTTTACTCTAATTCTTTCGGTATTAGTTGTAGCTATTACTAAATCTTGGCTATCTGAAGTTCCTAAAAAATTGGTAGCAGGATTCGTGCCCGCATCACCTGTTACGCTCCATCCCGAAGAAGTAAATGTTGACCAAGAAGTACCATTATAATACCAAAAACCTGATGTTGCGTCGGTTTGATAAACAAGAAGTCCTGTGGCTGGTGTTGTAACGGCAGTTCGTTGCGCCTGTGTCATTCGAGGGACTAATAAACCTCCAATTGTTGATGAGATTTCTAATTGTGCACTAGTGTTCGGAGTAGTCGTTCCTATCCCTACTTGAGCAAACGCATTAATGTACAACAAGCACACTAATACGGGAATAAAAATAGTTCTTTTCCTCATTGGTTTTGTTTTGGGTGATATTTCGAGGCGAAATGTATTAAAAAGGAAAAGAATCCGTTAATTTATTATTAAATTACCGACAAAAAGTATAAAAAAACCGATGAAATACCATATTCCATCGGTTTTGATTTTTTTCTAAACTCTAGTTTAGATTTCGATTTGATTAATTATACATCGTCATAATCTACTGTAATTTCAGCAGAAGTAGGATGTGCCTGGCAGGTTAAAATTAAGCCACTGGCTATTTCTTTATCCGTTAAAATAGTGTTTTTCTTCATTACAGCACTACCTGAAGTCACTTTGGCAATACAACTGCTACATACACCTCCTTGGCATGAATAAGGCGCATCTAATCCTTGTTTTAAAGCCGCTTCAAGCAAGGTTTGTTTGCTTGACATTTCGAAAGTTTCTTCGTCACCATCCACCAAAACGGTAATGGTTGTATGCTCCACTGTTCCTGTTTCAGAAGTTTTTTCTACCGAAGGACTGGCTGAAAACAATTCGAATTTGACATCTTTTTCAGCTACATTTTTTTCTTTTAATGTGGCATTCACCAAATTTATCATTTCTTCGGGGCCACATAAATAATATTTTGAAAATTCTTGACCAACATGTTTGTTGTGGACAAAATTTACCACCGATTTATCAATTCTTCCAAACAGTTGTCCATCAATATTTTTTTGGCTAAAAGCATAATGTACCGAAAGCCTGCCTAAAAATTGTTTTTGTAATTCGTTTAATTGGTTGTAAAAAATAGTGTCTTCAGGTGATTTATTTCCATAAACCAACACAAAGGAACTTTTAGGTTCTTGTTGCAACACACTTTGTAAAATAGACATAACAGGGGTTATTCCACTACCTGCTACAAAGGCCATATAATTACGTTGTTTTTCGGGATGAGGTTCAAAAGTAAAACGCCCTTCAGGAGTGCCAACTTCCAGAACACTTCCTTCTTTTAATTGTTCGTTGGCAAATTTAGAAAACGTACCATTTTTGATGGCTTTAATCGCAATTCGCAATTCACCAGCGGTTGGCGAAGCACAAATGGAATACGCACGACGAATTTCTTTTCCGTCCAATGTTAATTTTAAATTCACATACTGCCCTGCAATGAATTGGTAAAAATCTTGAAATTCAAGTGGGACATTAAATACAACTGAAATAGTTTGAGGAGTTTCTCTTTTAACTTCTTTTATTGTGAGTTTATAAAATGTAGACATATGTATAAAGTTTTAGCAAAATTAACAAACTAAACCGACTTATTTTTACGTTTTAATAGACTTATTTTGTAAGAATTTCAAAAAGAAATGTACTTTTACATGGATTAATACTAAAAAGTACTTTTCAAAGTTATGGTTTAAAACTTTTTTATGTTGAAAATTAGCACATTAAGATATATCTTATTTCTTTCTTCATTATTACTAATTGTAGCCTGTTCCACAAAAAAGAACTCATTTGTTGGTAGAAATTGGCACGCCTTAAATTCAAAGTACAACACACTTTACAATGGTGATGTGGCGCTTGATAAAGGAATTATTGAAATCAAAGGCGAATACAGTGATAATTTTTGGGAATTGCTTCCAGTAGAACGAATGCAAATTGAGGAAGAGGCTTTTTTACCAGGTCAAAAAGGGAAAAACGCCAATTTTGAAAGAGCCGAAACCAAAGCAGTAAAAGCCATTCAAAAGCATTCAATGAATATTGAAGGGAAGGAGAAAAACATGCAAATGGATGAGGCCCATTTGTTGTTGGGAAAAGCACGTTATTATGACAAACGTTACATTCCTGCTTTGGAAGCGTTTAATTATATTCTTTATAAATATTCGAATTCTGATAAAATATACGAAGCCAAAGTATGGCGCGAAAAAACCAATATTCGTTTGGAAAACGATGCTTTGGCGGTAAAAAACTTACAATTATTATTAAAGAAAAAGGAACTAAAACCACAAGTTGAAGCCGATGCTAACGCTATTTTAGCACAAGCATTAATCAATTTAGAAGAAAAAGACAGCGCCATTGCCCCACTAAAAAAAGCAATAGCCACCACAAGATCTAAAGAGGAAAGAGCTAGGTATCGTTTTGTTTTAGGGCAATTGTACCAATCTTTAAAATACAATGACAGTGCATATAATTCGTTTCAAGAAGTGATCGATATGAAACGTAAATCACCACGAATGTATGTAGTACAAGCACATGCTAAGCAAGCTGGATTGATTGATGTTACCAAAGATACTCTGGCTTTTGTAGAAAAGTATACAAAACTGTTGGAGGACAGAGAAAACCGTCCTTATCTAGACGCATTGAATCATCAAGTAGGACTTTTTTATGACAAACTAAAACAAAAAGACAAAGCGGTTAAACATTATAATAAATCATTAAAAGCGGGTTCTACAGATTCTTATCTGATGGCATCTAATTTTAGAAATTTAGCAGCCATTCATTTCGATAAAGGCAAGTATGTCGAAGCTGGAAAATACTATGATAGTACGTTAACGAAGTTCTCAAAAAAGAATCGTGAATATTTTCTTATTGAAAAAAAACGTAAAAACCTGGATGATGTAATTAAATATGAAGGAATCGCCAGAAAAAATGATAGTGTTTTAAATGTGATGTCATTATCCAATAGCGATCGTATTAGTTTTTATGAGGATCATATTAAAAAATTAAAAGTTCGTGATTCCATCCAAGAGGCATTAGAAAAAAAGAAAAAAGAAGCAGAAGCCAATAAAAACAATAACATACAAGACATTGTTTTCGATCCTAAAAAAACACCAACTCCTGGTAGTGGAAATATCATGCTACCACCGGCTTTTGGTAACGATAAAAACTCCTTTTATTTTTATACGCCTACCACTGTTGCTTATGGTAAAGTAGAATTCGCAAAAAAATGGGGAAAACGTACGTTAAAAAACAATTGGCGTTGGGTTTCACAATCAGAGGAGATTAAAACAAATGATTCTGATCCAGTTGATAAAAAACCAGCAGATACTTCTTCAATCGTATCAGAAAAATACACTACTAATTACTATCTCAATCAACTCCCAACCAATCAAGTAGTGTTAGACAGTATGGCAAAAGAGCGCAATTTAGCGTACTATCAATTAGGGGTGATTTACAAAGAGAAATTTTTTGAAAACCAATTAGCAGCCGATCGATTAGAGACGTTGCTATTGAACAAACCGGAAGAGCGATTAATATTGCCAGCGAAATATAATTTGTATAAAATTTATCAAGCAATAAATCCTTCCAAAGCAGAAGTTTACAAAGCTGATATTATTTCCAATTATCCAAATACCCGATATGCGCAAATTTTAAGTGGCGCGATTTCGGAAGAGAACAATTTGGTTCAAACGCCTTCTGAAATTTATAAAACAACTTACAAACAATTCGAAAATCAAGAATATGTAACGGCTTTGGAAACCATTGAAAAATGTCTTTCTCAATTTTCTGGAGATGATTTAATTCCGAAATTTGAATTATTAAAAGCATCTGTCACCGGAAAATTAAAAGGATTAGAAGAATATAAAAAAGCCATAAATTATGTTGCGTTAACCTATCCTGATACACCAGAAGCGCGACAAGCCGACGATATTTTAAGAGTAAGTATTCCGCGATTGGAGCAAATGGCCATTACATCCGATACAACTTCGGTAAAGTGGAAAGTACTCTATAAAGCCGGCAAAAGAGATGATGTTGCAACCAAAGACTTGATGGATAAGATTCAAAAATATATTGTAGAAAAACAATACGATAAATTTTCAGTATCTTATGATGTGTATAATGAAACCGAAAGTTTTGTGGTGGTTCATGGGATTTCATCCAAAGAATTTTCACAGTATTTAATCGAATTATTACAAGAAGCCAAAGACTACAAAATTAAAACACCGGCAACGGTAATTTCATCTGAAAATTATTCGGTGATTCAAGTCAAGAAAAATTACAATGAATTTATAGCACTTAAAATATAAATTATGTTTGAAAAAAGCTCAAAATCGTATACCGACCTACTAGGAAAAACCAATCGTATTGTGGAAGGAACCAAAATAAAAGGGGACATAGAATCGGTTGCCGATTTTAGATTAGACGGTCATCTAGTTGGAAATTTTACTTCAAAAGGAAAATTAGTAATTGGCCCTGGTGGTAGTGTTATTGGAGACATCAATGTCAAAAATATCGATGTAGAAGGAAAAACGGAAGGCAAAATAACGGTGGAAGACGTATTAAACGTAAAAGCGACAGCTACTATAGTGGGAGACGTGACCTGTGGTAAACTTTCGGTAGAACCGGGAGCCAAATTTACAGCCACGTGTTCGATGAAAACCATTGCTAATCAAGCCTTGCCTCCACATGCAGAATAATTCCTCTGAAAAAGGAAAATACAATAAGTGGCTGGCCCTTATTAACATCCCTATCCAAATGGGATTCATTATTTTTTTGTTTTTCAAATTGGGAGAATGGTTGGATGCCAATTATACTAGTCCAAAAGTATACTATTATAAATTGCTAACGATTGTAGGTGTTTTCATTGCCTTGTATAATGTGTACCGACAAGTAAATGAAATAGGAAAAAATTCATAATGGTTTTAGAACATTACAAATCTTCATTTCAAATCTTTTTTATTGGAGTGCTGTTGTATGTCATTCAAAAGACGGCATTTGTTACTCTAGGAATAGACACCACTAACTTCCGACTATCCTTAGAATACACCTATTTAATGATGCTATTTTTTTCGGTAGTTATCATGACAATTCTAAATGTGGTGTTCCAAAAAAGCAAAGATGTAGTGGGGATGACATTTTTACTAATTACTACAATTAAAGTAATAGTAATTTCGATAATCGGAAAAGCGTACATTATACCAGGAGGCAATCCAGTTGAAAAATGGAATTTCTTCGGATTGTTTGTTTTGTTCCTTTTCTTGGAAACCTATATCACAGGTAAACGATTAAACAACACTAAATTTTGATAAACTTAGTTTGATAGTTTTTGTTCCCTCCAAAAAGTTTGATTAGATACATTCCTGAAGTAAGATTTTGAACATCTACGGCTTCTGAATACAATTCCTTTTCTACTAGTATTTTTCCCGAGAGATCATAAATTACAATTTTATGAATTCCAAATTCTGATGGGATATTTATAAATCCATTGGTTGGATTAGGGTAAATAGTAATTTTTTCAGCGACAAAATTTTCTTCCACAGTCAACATTGGACACGTTATGATCGTTGGCGTATTTTTAGCGGAACCAGTTCCATCGCCTAATTGTCCGTATAAATTGGCCCCCCAAGTATATAAAGTGCCATCGCTTTTTAAAGCAGCGGTATGACTCACTTTAGAAGAGACAAACGACCAATTGGTTGCCAAAGTATTTTCCTGTACCGGAGTCGTTTGTTGGGTGTTATTTCCATTCCCTAATTGGCCGGAGGCATTACCGCCAGTCGACCATAAAGTACCATCTTGTTTTATTATTATTGAATGTTGATGCCCTTTGCTAATTTGAAGAGGATTATTAAAACTAGTGATTGCCGTTGGTGTTGCACTTGAAGTAGTGGTGGTGTTTCCAAACTGACCATTAGTGTTTCCTCCCCAGACCCAATATGTAGTGTCGGTTTTTATGGCAATACTGTGTTCTCTAGCTGCAAATATTTTACTCCAATTGGTATCCGTGCCTATTTGTATTGGGACCAAAGAAGAGGTTGGTGATGCAGTACCAAATTGTCCAACATTGTTTCTTCCCCAAGCCCATAAGGTTCCATTCGATTTTAAAGCTAAGGTGTGATCCGTTCCTGCGGAAATTTGAATCCAATCTGTTGCCGTTCCGATTTGCACCGGAGCATTTTTATCGGCAGTTGAGTTATCTCCAAGTTGCCCATAGGTATTGTCTCCCCATGTCCATAACGTTCCATCTGTTTTAATGGCAACACAGTATTCATCGCCAGCTGAAATTTTACTCCAGTTGGTATCTGTCCCTATTTGTTGTGGAATGTTAAACCTCGCAGCATTTGATCCAACACCAATTTGACCATCCGCATTATTCCCCCAAGCCCAAAGTGTTCCAGTTGTTTTTATTACTAGATTGTGTGAATTTCCAGCAGAAATAGTTTGCCAATTAAAATCAGAGCCCACTTGTTGCGGTGTGTTTTGTGTTCCTCCTGTTGTCCCTAAGCCTAATTGACCTTGATTGTTTCTTCCCCAAGTAAAAATAGCTCCCCCATCACGAATGGCTATAGTATGAGCCCCTCCAGGTGAAACAGTATTCCAACATTGTGAAAATGAAAATGTAGAAAAAAATAGAAGTATAAGTAGAATTTTCCTCATAAACATTGGGTTTCGAGTGCTCACTAAAGTAAGTAAAAAAAAATTATTAACAATCTTTCAAGCATTTTGTCGACCAAATGTATGAATTTACCGACTAAATACACTGTTCGCGCTAATTTTTTAATAGATTTTACTCTATAATCAATAGGTAAACCCCTTTTTTTCAAGGGCAATTTGTATTGAAAAGAATAGATTTTAAAAAAAATATTTTAATCGTTTTGAATATTAATAAAAAATGTACCTTTGCACCAAATTTACAAACGTAGAATATAGTTTTTATATATGGTAATTTCAAGAACACCACTTAGATTTATATTTGTAGCAATTATTGCTTGTTTTTCTCTGATTAGTTTTGCAAACCCAGTTGTGGACTCTACAAAAGTGCACACTGAAGCAACACATGCTGTTTCTGATTCTTTAAAAAGAACAGCACACACTACCGAAGCAACTCACGCAGAGGCTGGACATGAAGCAGAAGCTAATTTAACTCCAGAAGAAAAAGAGAAACAACAAAGAAAAGAATTCATCAATCACCACCTACTAGATTCTCACGATTTTGTGTTCAATGCGAACAAAGAAACGGGAGAACATTATGGTTTTCATTTACCAGTGATTTTATGGGATAATGGTTTGCAAATTTTTTCTTCAGAGAAATTTCACTACGGTGAAAAAGTAGCAGAACACAATGGTAATTTTTATGTGTTACACCACGAAAAAATTTACAAAACGGATGCTTCTGGAAAATTAAATGAAGAGCATGGTCACCCAACTAATGTTAAACCACTTGACTTATCAATTACTAAAAGTGTAATAGGAATTTTAGGTGTTGCCTTATTAATGTTTTTCATCTTTTCAAGCTTGGCTAAATCTTTCGCTAAAAATGGAGGAATCTCTAAAGGGGTAGGAAGAATTTTTGAACCGTTAGTATTGTTTGTTCGTGATGAAATCGCCATTCCAAATATTGGAGAGAAAAAACACAAAAAATACATGAGTTATTTGTTGACTATTTTCTTCTTCGTATTGTTTTTAAATTTATTAGGATTAACGCCTCTTGGATTTAATGTTACAGGAAATATTGCCATTACTGCATCATTAGCTTTATTGACCTATTTAATCACAACATTTACAGCGAATAAAAATTATTGGGGTCACATTTTCTGGATGCCAGGTGTACCAACACCAATGAAAATTATTTTAGCACCAATCGAATTATTAGGAACCATCATTAAACCGTTTTCGTTAATGATACGTCTTTATGCTAATATTTTAGCAGGTCACGTAGTATTAATGAGTATCATTGCGTTAATGTTTGCTTTCAAAAGCTGGATAGGGAGTTCATTATCTTTCGGATTGGCTTTTGCCTTATCTTTATTAGAAATATTAGTTGCCTTTTTACAGGCGTATATTTTCACAATGTTATCAGCGCTTTATTTTGGAGCGGCTAATGAAGAGCATCATCACGATGATCATCACTAAAATTCAGAATGTAGAATTCAGAGTTCAGAAATGTCTAACTTTATAATTCTAATTTTGAAGTTAAAAATGAATGTTTAATTTTTAATATACATATTATGACAGGTTTAAATTTCGTAGGAGCTGGTTTGATCGTTATCGGTGCTGGTTTAGGTATTGGTAGAATTGGTGGTTCAGCAATGGACGCTATCGCTCGTCAACCAGAAGCTTCAGGAAAAATTCAAACAGCTATGCTTATCGCAGCAGCTCTTATTGAAGGTATTGGTTTCGCAGCGTTATTCGCAGCTTAATTAAAAAACAAAGCGATAGTTGCAACGGTTGGTTGTAACTATCGTTTTATTAAATTATTAAAAAAAACAGAATTTATATACTATGGAAAAGTTAATCAATGATTTTTCGTTTGGTTTGTTCATTTGGCAAGTTGTTATTTTTGTAGGATTAATTTTCTTACTTAAAAAATTCGCTTGGAAACCTATTCTTGATGCAGTTAATACTAGAGAAGAAGGAATTAAAAATGCCTTACTTTCTGCTGAAAACGCAAAGAAAGAAATGGAAAATTTACAAGCTAGCAATGAGCGTATTTTACAAGAGGCGCGTATGGAACGTGATGCTTTATTAAAAGATGCTCGTGAAATCAAAGAAAAAATGATTGCTGATGCTAAAGAAGAAGCAAACGTTCAAGGAGCAAGAATGATCGAGCAAGCGAAAGCTTCTATCGAAAGCGAAAAAAATGCTGCTATGGCCGAATTGAAATCACAAGTATCTTCTCTTTCATTAGAAATTGCAGAAAAATTATTAAAAGACGAATTATCTAACAAAGAAGCTCAAATGAAATTAGTTGAGAAAATGTTAGGTGACGTAAAATTAAACTAATAAAGCATGTCAAGTACAAGAGCAGCAATTCGCTATGCGAAAGCAATTTTAGACATGGCTACCACATCAAGCGCAGCGAATGAGGTAAGTCAAGACATGACTTTAATTGCCAATACAATTAAAGAAAACAAAGAGTTGGAAGCTTTTATTGCCAATCCAACCCTTAAAAATGAAGTAAAAAATAGTGCGTTATTAGAGGTTTTTGCTTCTGCAAATAAGGTAACTAAAGGTTTATTTCAGTTGTTATTCGAAAACAAAAGATTTGAATTGTTAAATGCTATTGCGGTTGAATACAACAAATTGTTTGATGAAGCTAACGGCGTTCAAGTAGCTAAAGTAACTACTGCAGTTGCTATTACTCCAGAATTGGAGAAAAAAGTAATGGAAAAAATCGCGACGTTTTCAAACAAGAAAATTACCATTAACAATATCGTAGATCCAACAATTATTGGAGGATTTATTTTAAGAATAGGCGATCAGCAATACAATGCTTCGGTTGCAAACAGATTACAAGTTTTAAAAAGAGAATTAAGTAATTAATTATTTATATAATTATGGCGGATATTAAACCTGCTGAGATTTCAGCAATATTAAAAAAGCAATTATCAGGTTTTGAATCTGGTGCTACGCTAGAAGAAGTAGGAACTGTACTTCAAGTAGGAGATGGTATTGCTCGTGTGTACGGGCTTTCAAATGTTCAATACGGTGAGTTAGTAGAATTCGATAACGGTATGGAAGGTATCGTATTGAATCTTGAAGAAGACAATGTGGGTGTGGTACTTTTAGGTCCATCTACAGGTCTTAAAGAAGGATCTACTGCAAAAAGAACACAACGTATTGCGTCTCTTAAAGTTGGAGAACAAATGGTTGGACGTGTAGTAAACACTTTAGGTTTTCCAATTGATGGAAAAGGACCTATCGGTGGTGACTTATACGAAATGCCATTAGAAAGAAAAGCTCCTGGAGTAATTTTCCGTCAACCGGTAACTGAACCATTACAAACAGGTATCAAAGCAGTAGATGCAATGATTCCAGTAGGTCGTGGACAACGTGAGTTGGTAATTGGTGACCGTCAAACAGGTAAATCAACTGTTTGTTTGGATACTATCCTTAATCAAAAAGAATTTTATGATGCTGGTAAACCAGTATTCTGTATATATGTTGCTATCGGACAAAAAGCGTCTACAGTAGCTGCTATCGCAAAAACATTAGAAGAAAAAGGAGCCATGGCGTATACCGTTATCGTTGCTGCTAATGCTTCTGACCCTGCTCCAATGCAAGTATATGCGCCATTCGCTGGTGCAGCTATCGGAGAATATTTCCGTGATACAGGTCGTCCTGCATTAATCGTGTATGATGATTTATCGAAACAAGCGGTAGCTTACCGTGAGGTTTCTCTTTTATTAAGAAGACCACCAGGACGTGAGGCTTACCCTGGAGACGTTTTCTACTTACACTCTCGTTTATTAGAAAGAGCAGCAAAAGTAATTGCTGATGACGATATCGCTAAAAACATGAACGATTTACCAGAATCTTTACGTCCAATCGTAAAAGGTGGTGGTTCATTAACAGCGTTACCAATTATCGAAACTCAAGCGGGTGACGTTTCTGCTTATATCCCAACCAACGTAATTTCGATTACTGACGGACAGATTTTCTTAGAGTCTGATTTATTCAACTCAGGGGTTCGTCCAGCGATCAACGTAGGTATTTCGGTATCTCGTGTTGGAGGTAATGCACAAATTAAATCAATGAAAAAAGTAGCGGGTACTTTAAAATTAGACCAAGCGCAATTCCGTGAATTAGAAGCGTTCGCGAAATTTGGTTCTGACTTAGATGCGGTTACTTTAAACGTAATTGAAAAAGGAAAACGTAACGTGGAAATCTTAAAACAAGGTTTAAACTCTCCGTTTACTGTTGAAGATCAAGTTGCTATCATCTATGCAGGTTCTAAAAACTTATTAAGAAACGTTCCTGTAAACAAAGTGAAAGAATTCGAGAAAGATTTCTTAGAGTTCTTAAACAACAAACATAGAGATACTTTAGATGCTTTAAAAGCTGGAAAATTAGATGACAACATTACTGATGTGATCGAAAAAGTAGCGAAAGAAGTATCTGCAAAATATAATTAATATTAATTTGAAGATTTGAGAATTTGAAGAGGTGTAAGGCCTTTTCAAATTTTCAAATTTTATAATTTTCAAATTGAATGGCGAATTTAAAAGAAATCCGTAATAGAATTACTTCTGTTTCATCCACGATGCAAATCACATCGGCGATGAAAATGGTTTCGGCTGCAAAGCTTAAAAAAGCACAAGATGCGATTACAGCAATGCGTCCATACGCTGAAAAATTGACTGAATTATTGCAAAATCTTTCAGCTACTTTAGAAGGAGAAGTGGGCGGAAGCTACACGACTCAAAGAGAAGTAAAAAAAGTATTAGTGGTAGCCATTACTTCTAACAGAGGTTTGTGTGGTGCTTTTAATACAAACGTGATCAAAGAAGTTAAAAGTACTACTGAAAAATACAAAGGAGCTCAAGTAGATGTGTTGGCCATTGGGAAAAAAGGAAACGACATTCTTAAGAAAACACACAATGTGATTGATAACCAAAGTGCTATTTTCGATGCTTTAACTTTTGATAATGTTGCAACTGTAGCGTCATTAATTACAGAAAAATTTACTTCTGGAGAATATGATCGTGTGGAGTTGGTGTACAACCAATTTAAAAATGCGGCAACTCAAATCGTACAAGCGGAACAGTTTTTACCATTAGCACCAATTGCAAAAGGTACTGCTATTGCTGGCGATTATATCTTTGAACCTTCAAAAGAAGAAATTGTGATGACTTTGATTCCAAAATCATTGAAAACACAATTGTACAAAGCTATTCGTGATTCTTTTGCTTCAGAACATGGCGCTCGTATGACTGCAATGCACAAAGCAACTGATAACGCAACAGAATTGAGAAACCAATTAAAATTAACCTACAACAAAGCACGTCAGGCGGCAATTACTGGAGAGATTTTGGAAATTGTTGGTGGTGCGGAAGCGTTGAATGGATAATTCGATAAGAGTTTAAAATATTTATAATAAAAAAGAGTCTCAATTTTGAGGCTCTTTTTTTTATCTTTATAGTTGAAATTTGAACCATGCAACTTAAAGAACTTTCTACCTTAGAAGAAATGTTGGCACAATTGGAGATCATTCATTATTTGTATCCCAATATGAGTGCAGCAACCTATTCGAATTATTTAGAGCAAATGATTCCTCATAATTACAAACAACTCCTTGTCTTGGATGGCGAAAAAGTGGCGGGTATTACTGGTTTTTGGAAAGGAGTCAAACTGTGGTCGGGTCCTTACATGGAAATTGATAATTTTGTAGTAACTCCTGAATATCGTAAGCAAGGGATTGGCAAACTCATGACCGATTATATTGACGCCAAAGCACGAGAATACAATGTTTCGATGATCGTGTTAGATGCTTATGTCGAAAATTTCACGGCGCACAAGTTTTATTATAACCAAGGCTATGTCCCAAGAGGCTATCATTTTTTAAAGATTTTGAATAAAGAATTGGTTAGTTCCTAATTGGGCATAAAAGTTGTTATATTTATAAAAACAGTCGCCATGAAAACACTATTCCTATTTTTCCTAACCTTTTTGTCCCTGCAAAATTGCGCCAACAAAATGCAGGAGAAATTTCCAGTAGCTATTGTCGAAGCCTATCATCAAAGATGGGTTGCAGGAGTTCGTGGGGGAGGTTCCGGGACTAGTGTTTATATCGGTTTTGAGAAAGCACTTCCACAAGAAATAGAATTGAAGCAATTGTATTTTAGAAATCAATTGGCTAAAGCGAATAAAATAAGCGAAAGTGAATACAATTTTAGTTTTGTTGGCACTGCTAATTTTGACAAAGGAGACGAATTGCAATCCGATGTTCCTTCAAAAGCAAAGGCGAATCAGCCCCCATTTGCAATAAAGGAGGATGAAGCCATTTTAGAGTATACTCAAAAAGGCGAAAAAAAATATTTCAAAATCACCAACTTAAAAGAAAAAGAAATGTTGGCCTATCCATCGGCAAGACCACAAAATTAATACCTTTGTGTAAAACGAATCCCTTTGAGTTTATATAAAAGTCTTTTCAAACAAACCCTAATCTATGGCTTGGCAACGGTATTGCCTCGAATGATTAGTTTTTTACTCAACCCATTATTTGTACACGCATTACCAAAAGTAGAATTTGCCGATGTCTCCATTATTTTTGCTTGGTTAGTGTTTTTTAACGTCGTGTTGTCTTACGGAATGGAAACGGCTTTTTTCCGATTTTACAACTTGGAAGAGAACAAACTAAAAGTCATTTCGACTGCCACTATATCTATTTTTTGGACTTCCCTCGCGTTTTTGGTTGGAGCCTTATTTTTCCGAGAAAGCATTGCGACATTCATCAATGTTAAGACCGAATACATCACCTACACCATCTGGATTTTGATCTTAGATGCTTTGGTTATCATTCCATTTTCAAGACTTCGCGCCGAGAAAAAACCGATGCAATACGCCATAATCAAAGTTGGAAACGTGACTGTCAATTTAGTCCTAAATCTTTTCTTTTTACTGGTGTTACCCAACTTATCTCCGGACAATCCACTTCGAACCATTTATTTCGAGAATTTTCAAGTAGGTTATATTTTCGTTTCCAATTTAGCAGCAAGCTTGCTCACTTTTGTGGTACTTTCGGGCGATTATTTTAAAATGAAATGGCAGTTTGATAGCGAGCTTTGGAAAAAAATGATTGCCTATGGTTTGCCTATTTTAATTGCAGGAATTGGCTTTGCCATCAACGAGCATTTCGATAAAATTTTATTAGAAAAGTTACACGTACCAAAATCTGAAATCGGAGCCTATTCGGCCTGTTACAAACTCGGTATGTTTATGGTATTGTTTCGAACCGCCTATACGCTCGGAATAGAACCCTTCTTTTTTAGTCACGCCGATAAAGAAAATGCGACGCAAACCTATGCGACCATTACCAAATACTTCGTCATATCGGGTTCGTTTATCATGCTGTTTGTGATTGTTTTTATCGATGTTTTAAAACGGCCATTAGTCCCAAGTCCAAGCTATTGGGAAGCCATAAAAGTGGTGCCCTTAATTGTATTGGCGAACTTTTTCTTAGGGATTTACACCAATCTTTCGGTTTGGTACAAACTCATCAATAAAACCCATATTGGCGCCATCATTTCAATTATTGGTGCCGTCTTAACGCTGCTACTTAACTTTTGGTTAGTGCCCATAATGAGTTATTACGGATCGGCTATTGCTACGATTGTGGCCTACGGTAGCATGATGTCTATTTCCTATTACATGGGGCAAAAACAGTACCCTATCCCTTACGAAATGGATAAAATTGGAAAATACATTGCGATTGCGATCCTATTTTCTGCCTTATCTTTTTACATTCCAATGCTCAGAAAAAGCTATATCTTCGGAATATTTGCACTGGTTGCTTTCGGCTACTATATTTTTAGAAACGAAAAGCAAACAATTCTCAAGATTCTGAAAAGAAATTAATATTTTTGAGGAGCTATTCCCGCTATCCGCTGCAATCTGTCATTGCGAAGAATGAAGTAATCTAATAATTGACATTCGTTATCGCAATAACAGGATTTCCACTGCTATCGGGGCTAGGGCATTTTGACACAAACAATAATTATATTAACCGGAAAGAAATCAAGTTACTTCGTTCCCACAATATCAAAATAATGCAAGTAAAAATCATCAATACCTCCAAGCATCCGTTGCCGCATTACGAAACCATCTATTCGGCTGGAATGGATTTACGTGCCAACTTAGCAGAATCTATTACGATTCCACCACTAGGAAGAACATTGGTAAAAACAGGTTTGTTTATAGAACTTCCAATCGGCTATGAAGCACAAGTGCGTCCAAGAAGCGGACTCGCTTTCAAAAAAGGAATCACAGTACTGAATTCACCCGGAACAATTGATGCCGATTATCGTGGCGAAATCGGGGTAATTTTAGTAAATTTATCCAACGACTTTTTCGATATCGAAGATGGCGAACGTATTGCACAATTAGTCATCGCCAAACACGAACGCATCGATTGGCAAATCACCGAAGAGCTTTCTGACACCGACAGAGGTGAAGGTGGTTTTGGAAGTACTGGGGTGAAGTAGTTATAAAACGTCAACATTCAAAATTCTAAGTTGAATATTCGAAATTTAAAAATGTTGAATTTTCAATTATGATTAACGAAGTTTGAAATATATAGAAGACAAAACCATATATTACATATAAGCCATGAAAAAATTTGATTTACACGAAAGATTAATTGATTTTGCAGTTCAAATAATTAGTGTTACTGATAATATCAAAACTTCAAAAGCAGGGAATCATTTATCAGGACAATTGGTTCGTTCAGGAACAGCACCATCTTTAAATTATAGTGAAGCACAAAGTGCAGAATCTAGAAATGATTTTATCCATAAAATGTCAATTGTACTAAAAGAATTGAGAGAAACTCATTCAAATCTAAAAATAATTTTTAGAGCACAATTATATTTAGGTCAACCACTTGATATGACTACTGTGATAAACGAAAATGATGAATTAATTTCAATTTTTGTTAAAAGTATAGAAACATCAAGAAGTAAAAATAAATAAAAATTTATGTTGATATTTAAAAGTTTTAAACTTCAACATTCAAAATTCCAAGTTGAATATTCAATTGTGATTAACGAATTCAGAAATATAAATAACAAATGAAAATAATAGTTCCTATGGCAGGACGTGGCTCACGTCTTCGTCCACATACCTTAACCGTTCCAAAACCATTAATTCCTGTGGCTGGAAAGCCTATCGTACACCGATTGGTAGAAGACATTGCCAAAGTACTTAATCAACCAATTGAGGAAGTGGCTTTTGTGATTCACGAAAGTTTTGGCGCTACGGTAGAAAAAGATTTACTAGCCATCGCCACAAAAATTGGAGCAAAAGGCACCATTTATTATCAAAACGAAGCCCTTGGGACGGGCCACGCCATTATGTG
Organism: Flavobacterium amnicola; assembly: GCF_004122165.1. Lineage (GTDB taxonomy): Bacteria > Bacteroidota > Bacteroidia > Flavobacteriales > Flavobacteriaceae > Flavobacterium > Flavobacterium amnicola. Next base: position 640,353 of record NZ_SBKO01000001.1, on the reverse strand, counting down.
CGCCAAAGACTCGTTATCGGGTCCAGCAGTAATTGCCTATGCCGATACGTTAATCCGTGCCGATTTCGATTTGGATCAAAATGCCGATAGTGTGATTTGGGTCAAACAAGTCGATCAACCGGAAGCATTTGGGGTCATCAATGTGAACGAAAAGAATGAAATTGTTGAACTAGTTGAAAAACCAAAGGAATTTGTTTCCGATTTAGCGGTTATCGGAATATACTATTTTAAAGATGTTGCCGTTTTAAAAAATGAGTTGCAAGCAGTTCTTGATAACAACATCATTCACGGAGGTGAATATCAAATTAATGACGGAATCAAACAAATGATGGCGAAAGGCATGATATTTGTGCCTGGTCAAGTAGACGAGTGGATGGATTGTGGGAATAAAGACGTAACCGTGGATACCAATTCACGCATGCTGAATTTCCTGCACAAGGACGGAGAAAATTTAGTGGCAGCCAATGTTAGAATCGAAAATTCTACTATTATTCCGCCGTGTTATATTGGAGAAGATGTGATTTTGATTAATTCGACAGTAGGGCCTAACGTGTCCTTAGGAAAAGCAACGCACGTGACCAATGTAAAAATTAAAAACAGTTTGGTCCAAACGCATGCTCATATTCGTAACGCCAATTTAGACAATGCTATGATTGGAAATCACGCGACGTTTGATGGCGAGTTCAAGAGTATTAGTATTGGTGATTATTCGGTTTTAGAATAGTTTTTCAGTTAAAATAATGATGACAAATAGAGTTTTAAAAATAGCTTTTCTATTGGTGTTGTGTGGCAACACCCCAACTCTTTTTGCCCAAACGGAACCTGAAGACATTGCTTTAGTCAACGATAATTTTCAAGAATCCTATTATGAATCGCTGAAACAAAAAGGGATTGAAAATTATGATAAAGCCATAATTGCTCTTGAAAAATGTTTGGAACTTCAACCCGAAAATGCGGTGATTAATCATGAACTCGGGCGTAATTATTTTCTGTTTAAACAATACACGACGGCCGAAAAATATTATATCAAAGCCACTCAAATTGATCCTAAAAACAAATGGTATTGGATTGATTTGTATGAAGTCTATTATGAAACCAAAAACTACAACCAAGGTATTCTAACCCTTCAACGAATTATCCCGCTAGACAAAAACTATAAAGAAGATTTAACCTCGTTATACATGTACACGCGTCAGTATGACAAAGCATTACTTCTGATTAATGAACTGGATGAAACGGAAGGTAAAACGGAAAGACGCAATCAATACCGTGCTGATATTAATACAAAAACTGGAATGAACGCTGGCAATAATTTGGATTTGGAAAAAGCCATCGAGCAAAATCCACAAAACGAAGAAAATTACCTGTCGCTAATTACCAAATATTCCGACAATAATCAGGAAGAAAAAGCACGACAAGTCATTGAAAAATTGCAAAAAAACATTCCCACTTCCGATTGGGGGCAGGTATTTGGCTTCAAATTTTTGATTAACGAAAACAAAGAGAGTGACGCTTTTGTAGCACTAGAAAAAGTCTTGCAAAGCAAAAAAATAGACAAGAAAATCAAATTCAAAATGTACAATGAGTTTTTGATTTTTGCGATGAAAAATCCAACTTTCGAACCGCAACTAAACAAAGCCACAGAATATTTCGAAGGCGACCCAGATTTTGATGTCCGTAAAGAAATTGGAAAGTTTTATTACAAGAAGAAAAACTGGGCATTAGCCATTAAAAATCTCGAAAAAACTTTTGCAGTACACAATAACGATTTAGAAACGAATATCTTTTTGTTAGCATCCTACGAAGAAGTAGACAATTATCAAGCCATGCAAAAAACGGCTTCCGACTTGGTCGAAATTTATCCGAATCAACCCGAATATTATTTTTTTGCCGCCAGAGCCAATTACGAATTAAAAAATATTAAAAAAGCCAACGATTTTCTTGAAATTGGCCTAGATTATGTAATAGAAAATATAGATTTAGAAATGGATTTCTTACATCTGTTAAGTCAAGTGTCTAAAGACTTGGGGAATACTCAAAAAGCTAACGATTATTTGGCTCGAATTACAAATCTGAAAAATAAAAAACAATAATGAACAAAATACTTTCTGTTGTAGTACTTGCCCTGTTACTAACTTCGTGCAAAGCCAAAAAAGTGGTGATGCCAACTGAAGTTAGCACTACCGTTTCTGACGTTACGGTTTCGAATATTATCAAAAATCATTACGGGGTCAATCGTAATTTTAAAACAGCTTATATAAAATCAAATATCGATTATACGGATGCCAAACAGTCTTTAGGATTAGCAGCCGATATTCGCATCAAGAAAGATGAGATTATTTTGGTTAGTGTGAAAATGATCGGTATCACCATGGCCAAAGCGTTACTTACACCCACCCAAGTGAAATATTATGAAAAGCTGAATGGCAAATATTTTGAAGGGGATTATAAAATGCTTAGCAATTGGTTGGGTACCGATTTGGATTTTCAAAAAGTACAAAATATGCTTATTGGGAAAACGATTGATGACCTTAACAACGGAAAATTCAAAGTATTAAGTGAAGAATCCAGTCCAAAACTAGAAGAAATTTCCGATGGAAATTTTGCCAAATCCTTTGTTTTTGAACCCACGACTTTTTGGTTAAAACGACAAGAAATCAAACAATTTTCTCCTGAAAGAAAACTTTTAGTAAATTACTCGAATTATAATTCGTATCCGGAATGTGTTTTCCCACAAGAACTTGCTATTTTTGCAATTCAAGGGGAGAAAACCACCAACATTGCAATTCAAAACAAAAATGTTACATTTAATGAAGAACTTACGTTTCCGTATAGTGTGCCAAGTGGTTACGAACAAATAACTATCAAATAAGTCAAAAACAATCCATGTTAAAATATATTCTTTCTTTAGTACTGGTATTAGCTACGACTCTTTCTTGGGGACAAGAAGAAGACAGACAGCGCAAATTAGAAGAACAAAAAGCCAAAATTCAGGAAGAAATTCGTGAAAAAGAGCGCTTATTGAGTGAACAAAAAAAGAAAGAAAAAAATGTGGTAAAAGTCGTAGCCAAACAAAACGAAAAAATTGGTTTACAAGTACGGTTGATCAATACTACTGAAAAACAGAAAAAAGTTTTAGGGAATAGTATGTACATCAATCAAATGAAAGTAAATCAATTGAAAAGGGATTTGGTTGTTTTGAAAGAAGACTATTCCGAAATGATTGAAAAATCGTACAAAAGCCGTTCCGAGCAAAGCAAAGCGATGTTTTTACTGTCATCCGATAACTTCTTACAAGCGTACAAACGCGCGCAATACATGAAGCAATATTCGAGCTTCCGTAAAATGCAAGGCGAAGAGATTAAAGAAAAAACAACACAATTAGAACAATACAATAACAAACTCGGCAAACAGAAAAAAGAAAAAGAGCAATTAATTGCCGAAAGCGAAAAAGAAAAACAAGATCTTGAAAAAGAACGTCAAGAACAACAGCGTTTATTGAATTCGATTAAAAAAGATAAAAATAAAATCATCGCTGAAATTCGCAAAAAACAAAAAGAATCTCGTGCCATCGAAAAGCAAATTGACCGTTTAATTCGTGAAGCCATTGCGGCAGCGAACAAAAAAGCGGGTAACACCACAAACACCACAACGTTTGTCTTAACACCGGAAGCCAAAGAATTAGCCAACGATTTCAAAGCCAATAGAGGAAGACTTCCTTGGCCAGTAGAAAAAGGAGCCTTAACCAAACGTTTTGGTCGCCAGCCGCACCCGTTAGAGCCTTCCATCATGATTGAAAGTAGTGGTATTGAGGTTTCTTCGGAAAAAGGAGCAAAAGCAAGAGCCGTATTTAATGGCGAAGTGAGTGATGTACAACAAGCGGCCAACGGAACTGCTACGGTGGTTATTCGTCACGGAGATTACATTACGACCTACTCGAATTTAGGCAGTGTAAATGTGAGTAAAGGACAAAAGGTCACCACTAAGCAAACCTTAGGAACAATTTTCTTCAATAACTTTACAGGAAAAGCGGTATTGAAATTCTTGATTTTCCAGAATACGACCAAACTGAATCCGCAATCGTGGATCACCAATATGTAATAAAAAAGTCCCGCAAGGGACTTTTTTATTGGATATATTTTATAAAAACAACGCCTTCAACTCAGTAGCGTCTTGCGGATTCATTTTTCCGGCAAGAACCAAACTCAACTGTTTACGTCGCAATGCCGCATCATAGCGTGATTTTTCTTCTTCAGTTTGTGGTGTTATTTGAGGGACTTCCACTGGACGACCTGTTTCATCAACCGCCACAAAGGTATAAATCGCTTCATTGGCTTTGGTTTTAATCCCTGATTCACGGTCTTCAATCCACACATCAATATAAATTTCCATAGAACTTGAAAAAGCTCTCGACACTTTCGCTTCCACAGTTACTACACTTCCTAAAGGAATAGCTCTGTTAAACGCCACGTGGTTTACCGAAGCGGTTACCGTAATACGACGCGAATGACGACGCGCAGCAATACTAGCAGCACGATCCATACGGGCTAATAATTCGCCACCAAAAAGATTATTTAATGGATTGGTTTCACTTGGTAATACTAAATCGGTTAAAACAGTTAACGATTCGGAAGGAAATTTAGCTTGCATAGAGTGTGTGTTTAATTTCGTACAAAGATATAAGGAAAATTACAGTTAAAAAAAATGCCTTTCAAATTTGAAAGGCATTCGGTTTATTTTTTTTCTAACAAGAGAATCCAAGCCTCCTTATTTTCCTGCGTTTGAATTTTTAAAAGTGCCGCATCTGCCTCTGCTTGCGAAGTATAGGTTCCGTATACTACCGAAAACAAACCATCTTCTCTGGTAATAACGGAAGAATTAAATCCTTTTTGATTTAATTCTTGTAGGGATTTATTAGCGTTTTTAATACGTCGGAAAGAACCGGATACGATATGAAAATCATAATTCAACTCCGGATTGGCTACTGCGTCATTCACCGGATTTGCGATGAAAAAAGTAGCTTCTTGTAATTTCGATTGTACTTCTTTTTGTACTTGTGCCTGAACCAGTAAAGTTTCGGCTTGTTCTTGTTGGTCAATATAACCCACATATCCAAAAGCAGTAGCGCCAAGAGAAACCGTTATAACGGCAGCATATTTCACAAAAGTAACAAACGGGTTGCTTCTTCTGGTTTCAAGAGTGATTACTTCGGTATCGATAGCAATTTTTTCACTTTCTTCGGTAACCAACGTTTTTAAAACCTCGCGTTTTACATTTGGCGAAACAAAGGAAGCCAAACCAAATGATTCGGCTAAGTAGTTGGTGTGATTATATCCTTCAAAAACGATATTGTTTTCTGAATTTAATTTTAAAAGACCAATATTCTTAAAAATTAAGAAATCGCGATTTTGTAATTTATTTTTCCAAAGTGTTACTTCTGATTCCATTTTTGAAACCACTTCGTCATACGATAACTTTTCAGCCTGCGCGATATGATTGGCTAATAATCCGTCATTGTTTTTAATGTGCGAATTAAAAGAAACAACCTTTTTAGGTGGAAAAAAATTATGATTGGTTTCATTCACGGAAGCCGACACCGTTTCGGTCAAAAAGGCACCAAAACCAGGAACGGTTACACATTGGTAACGGTATAAAAGTTGCGAAATGTAATGTTCGATATTCATACCAACAAAAATAGAGAATACAAGAGAAATTAAAAATTTTATCAACAAATGTTATTAACAATTTAAAAATAATTATTTTGCAACCTCATTTATACGCCATGTTACAAGAAGAATTACTACACACCTTAGCACTGCTAAAAACGGAAGGTATTGGAGATGTTATTGCCAAAAAACTCCTAACCCATTTAGGTTCTGCGGAAGAAGTCTTTAAAGCCAAACCCATTCAATTGGCTAAAATTGACGGAATAGGAGCTTCCATTATTCGAAATCTGAAGAAAAAAGAGGTTCTAATAGCTGCCGAAGCGGAACTCAAATTTATCCAATCGCAACATATCAACACCTTATTTTATCAAGACGCCCTCTATCCCGAACGATTAAAACAGTGTTTTGACGCGCCTGTTTTATTGTTTACCGCTGGAAACATCCACTTAGAAAACAGAAAAATAATTAGCATGGTGGGTACCCGCCAAGTGACTTCCTATGGTATGGATTTCTGTAAAAATCTCATAGCCGATTTGGCACCACTCAATCCGATTATTGTTAGCGGATTTGCGTATGGAGTAGATATTGTGGTACATCAAGCAGCAATTGAAAACAACTTGCAAACCATTGGAGTTCTAGCCCACGGATTGAATCAAATTTATCCTAAAACGCACAAGAAATACATGCATAAAATGGAAGAAAACGGTGGTTTTATGACAGAATTTTGGAGTACTTCCAATCCGGATCGAGAAAATTTTGTCAAACGAAACCGTATAGTCGCCGGAATTTCAGAAGCAACGATTGTCATTGAAAGTGCCGAAAAAGGCGGCTCACTCGTCACAGCAACCATGGCCAACGATTACAATAAAGAGGTGTTTGCCGTGCCTGGCCGTGCCACCGATAAATACAGTCAAGGTTGTAACATGTTGATAAAAACCAATAAAGCGCATTTGCTCACAAATGCTACCGACTTGATTTACCATTTAAATTGGGACATTAAAAAATCGGAAAAAGCCATACAAAAGCAATTATTTGTGTCGTTAGAAAATGAAGAACAAATCATTTACGATTACCTTCAAAAACAAGGAAAGGAGCATTTGGATATTATTTCTTTAGAAAGTAACATGCCTATTTTTAAACTTTCCTCAATCTTATTAAATATGGAGTTGAAAGGAGTGGTGCGACCGTTGCAAGGGAAGTTTTTTGAAATTATTTAAAAAATAATAGCGGTTTTCAATATTTTGGAAACCACTATTTAATATGTTTGATTTGTTTTAATGTTCACAATCAATTATTGGTATGTCATTTTCAGCAAAATAAAAATTATAAACGATGGAATCATTTTCTTTCAGCTTTATAGGATTTGTATCTATTGTGAAACATCCTAAAGAGGAAATATTGAGTCTAAAATCAGTCTCAGGAATTTGATCATAAATAATTTCATATGAATCAGTATCTGTTCTTAATTTTTCACAATTAACCTTTATAAAAGTTGGATTTTTTGACATGTTTTTATTCACATAATTCATCTTCATATATATAATTGCTTTTCCATTATTTACGGAACTTGTTTTAATTCTATTTTTTTTATAAGTAAAATAAGACTTATTATATGTTGATTTTTTACTACTAACTGAGCAACCAATAAAAATTGAAAATAAAAATATGTAGAAAAAGAGTTGTTTCATAAGTTTAAATTTAGCATCCAGCTGGTCTTCCTTTTTGGATTTGAGAATTACTATTTAGATCTATTCCTGTCAATTCAATTGCAATGACATTTAAAATTCTATTTTGATCTGCCGGTGAAAGATTTTGGAAAAGAGTTGTTCCTTGAAGTCCAGCCCATGACATGTCATCATAAAATTGTCTTGGTAAATTATATCCTTTTGAAATTCCATATTCCTGAAGGGAATTCGCAATTTCATTCACTAAACTTCGAGCAAATTCTTCATGGTGTACAGCATTCCAATTTTGTAAGATTCCCCAATCATTAACCATATTTGGATAATTACCTATGAATCCGGGGCTATTTGTTGCAAAATATACAGATAAATAAGCATGAACACTTTCGTGAATTATAGTTCTTGCCCAAGAGAGTTCACTTGCATCAGGATATGCAGTGGTATTGAAAGTTGTTGTAATTGTTGATGAAGTTGTGTTATATTGTGATGGGGTTTGTGTAGATGCAACAACTCCACCACTCAGAACACCATCTTTAACCTCCCAATTGAATCCAGGTGTATTTCCTGCGAATTTTTGAATAATTTGCCCAACACTACCATTTTGCAGTTTTTTTATGTCATTTAAAATACTTTGCATACATGGTTTTAGTAGATTTCCATTTATTCTTGTTGATTCCCAAATTCTAATATTTATCAAATTTTTAACAATGGCTATTTTCTCAGGCGAATACCCAAGTTCTCCAGTTGTTGCATTAGAGTATTCTAGATAAGCATAAATTGCAGCTTCGGCTTGGTCGTTGGCTGGATTTGTTAACCAACTAAATTGTTCGTCAGTTAAATCATTCATTGTGAAGTTTTTTCTTGCCAATTCAAGCGGAGACATTTGGTAAACAGGAGCGGTTTGTATTGCGCCACCAACACCACCTCCAGTAGATGTGTTACTTGATGTTGGCAAAGGTGAACTTCCATCAGCTCCCCCGCCCCCGCCGCATGTGATTTCATACTGTATTGGGGCTTGGCAAGTTGGTACCATCTCAGGGCTAGAATGATTTTCGCATATTCTATATGCTGTAATAATACAAGGTGATTCTTTATTTGTTGCAGAAGGATTGTATTCTATGTTGTTATAGACAATAGGTGTAATGATACTGTTGTCAACATAATTTGTAAAATTATTAATTATAACATCACTTTCATATTTGTATAGGAATGCGCTAATACTATCAGTAAACTTATTAGTATTAATGACTAAATTTTCTACAGAATGAGCTGTTTGATTAGGTCTTGTAATAAGTAATGTGTAGGAAACAACACTATCTGTTTCATAAACATTAGCAGGTTTGAATTCTTCAATAGTAAAACCATATTCGTGTTCCATAATGGTTTTACTGGTTTTTAAAGAAGTTAATTTTGTTTTGGTTGGAATTTTAGCAAATGCAGTTGTAAATTTCTTGTCTTTAAATAAATCAGCAGTTTTAATGTGGTTTAATCCTTTGTATTTCTGTGTTTGTACTTCTTGTTGAATAGCTAAATCATCGGTATTGCAAGAATAAATTACTACTCCCAAAAGTGATAAAATCAAGAAATAAGAAATTTTTTTTAGTTTCATAATTAAGTTTACAGTTTAAAATTACTCTATTGTTATAAACAAACTGCTTTTTTCGAAATAAATTTTACGGCTTTTCCGTATATTTTGTTAAAGTTTTTCAATTTTGAAATAAAAGAATAATTCCTAAATTTGCACCGAAATCCTTCCATTTAGGGTTTACAAATATTTCTCACTTAAACGTTTATAGCATGCAACTGTATAACACCTTAAGCGCAGAAGAAAGAAAAGAGCTGATTGATCAAGCCGGTAAACAACGTCTTACGTTGTCTTTCTATGCGTATGCCAACATTCAAGACCCTCAACAATTTCGTAACGATTTATTCCTGGCTTGGGACAAGCTGGAAGCACTTGGTCGTACCTATGTCGCCAAAGAAGGCATCAACGCGCAAATGAGCGTGCCGGCAGAAAATTTTGAAGCTTTTCGCGAAACACTCGAAGCCTATGATTTTATGAAAGGCATTCGTTTGAACGTAGCGGTAGAACACGACGATCATTCGTTTTTAAAATTAACGGTAAAAGTCAGAAACAAGATTGTAGCCGATGGATTGAACGACGACACCTTTGATGTAACCAATATCGGCGTACACTTAAAAGCCAAAGAATTCAATGCCATTTTAGAAGATCCTAATACGATTGTAGTCGATTTTAGAAACCATTACGAAAGCGAAGTGGGACATTTTGCAGGTGCCATTACCCCAGATGTAGAAACGTTTCGTGAATCGTTGCCGATTATCAACGAGCAATTAAAAGAATTTAAAGAAGATAAAAACCTGGTGATGTATTGTACCGGAGGAATTCGTTGTGAGAAAGCTTCCGCTTACTTCAAACACCAAGGGTTTAAAAATGTATACCAGCTAGAAGGTGGAATTATTAACTATGCCAAACAGCTTAAAGAAGAAGGATTAGAAAGTAAATTTATTGGTAAAAACTTCGTTTTCGATCATCGTTTGGGCGAACGAATTACCGATGATATTATTTCGCAATGCCACCAATGTGGAAAACCGTGTGACAATCATACCAATTGTGCTAATGACGGTTGTCATTTATTGTTCATCCAATGTGATGCATGTGCCGAAAAAATGGAGCATTGTTGTTCAAGCGAATGTTTGGAAATGACGCATTTGCCATTGGAAGAACAAGTAAAATTGCGTCGCGGCAAACAAGTAGGAAATAAAATTTTCAGAAAAGGAAAATCAGAATCCTTACTGTTTAAAAAATCGGGAGAGCTATCCGCTATTTCATTGGCCAAAGCCACTGATTTCGGAGAAAAACCTAAAACACTTCGTCAAAAATTAAAAATAAAGAAAACACTTGTTGGCAAAGCCGAACACTTTTTTGTCAAAGCAAGTGTTGCCCAATTTATAGTAACTAATGGAGAAATTCAGGTGGGGGACAAAATTTTAATTTCTGGACCTTCAACAGGAAATCAAGAACTTGTTATTGCAAAAATGCGTGTGAATGGAGCAGAAAAAGAGCAAGCTTCGGTGAATGACAAAGTTACTTTTGAAGTGCCGTTTCGTGTCCGATTGTCGGATAAATTATTCAAAATCACAACCTAAAGTTGTACGATTTATAAAATTCAAATCCCAAATGTCAATTTTGATATTTGGGATTTCTTTTTTTGGGATTTAATACTTCCACAAGCACAACACGACAATTTTGTTATTGGATTTTTTATTATGTATCTTTACCTCCAAAAGTAATTTGGCAATAGTAGTTTCGGTTTATCGAAACGACCAATATATATAGAAATTATGGCATGTAACACTTGTTCCACTTCTGATGGCGGCGCGCCAAAAGGGTGTAAAAATAATGGGACTTGCGGCACCGATAGCTGCAACAAATTAACGGTTTTCGATTGGCTTTCCAATATGACACTTCCGGGAGGACAAGAACCTTTTAACGGGGTGGAAGTACGTTTTAAAAACGGGCGTAAAGAATTTTTTAGAAATACCGAAAAGCTAACTTTGTCGATTGGAGATATTGTAGCTACCGAAGCTGCTCCAGGACACGACATCGGAATTGTAACTTTAACTGGGGAACTGGTAAAAGTACAAATGAAGAAAAAAGGAGAAAATCACGAAGGTGAAATTCCAAAGATTTACCGCAAAGCTTCTCAAAAGGACATTGATATTTGGAGTGCAGCTCGTGATCGCGAAGAACCGATGAAAGTTCGCGCACGTGAATTGGCGATTTCTTTAAAATTGGAAATGAAAATTTCGGATATCGAATTTCAAGGCGATGCTTCCAAAGCAACCTTCTACTATACGGCCAACGATCGTGTCGATTTCCGTCAGTTAATTAAAGATTATGCGAGCGAATTTAAGATTCGTATCGAGATGAAACAAGTTGGTTTCCGTCAGGAAGCGTCTCGTTTAGGAGGTATTGGGTCATGTGGACGTGAATTGTGTTGTTCGACTTGGTTAACCGATTTTAGAAGTGTAAACACCTCGGCGGCACGTTACCAACAACTGTCTCTAAATCCTCAAAAATTAGCAGGTCAATGTGGTAAATTAAAATGCTGTTTGAACTACGAGTTGGACACCTATATGGATGCGCTTAAGGGAATTCCAGATATGGAAACCCGTCTGAAAACAGAAAAAGGCGATGCTATTTGTCAAAAAATTGATATTTTTAAAGAGTTAATGTGGTTTGCGTATACGGATAGTATGGGGCAATGGCACGTAATGAAAGTGGCGGATGTGAAAGAAATTTTGGCTCAAAACAAACAAGGTAAAAAAGTTGCTTCTATTGAAGATTTTGTTTTTGAAGAAGACAAACCAGAAACAGAAAAAACATTCCAAAATGCGATGGGGCAAGATAGTTTAACGCGTTTTGACCAACCGAAGAGTAAAAATAAAAACCGAAATAATAATAAAAAACGCCACGGATCGGGTAATGCCATTACACCGAATAAACCTGAAGATAACGCGAATAAATCGAATAAACCCAACAACAATAATCGTCCAAAGTTTAGAAATGAAAAGAAAGATTCTCCTAAATAGTGTCATCCTGTTTTTAGTAGCTTCCACATTGGTTTCATGTGACAAAACGCAAATTTTTGATCAATATAAAACGTTTGACAATGGTTGGCATAAAGACAGTATTGTTTCCTTTGATTTTGAACAAGAGGTTTCTAAAAAACCGTTAAATATGTTCGTCAACATACGAAACAACGACGATTATGAGTTTAATAATTTGTTTCTGATTATTAAATTAGAACAACCCAAAGGGAACATCAAAATCGATACCTTAGAATACCAAATGGCAAATCCTGATGGAACTTTAATGGGCGAAGGATTTTCCGATATTAAGGAAAGCAAACTTTGGTACAAAGAAAATTTTTCATTTCCGGAGAAGGGAAAGTATAAAGTTTCTATTCAGCAAGCCGTGAGACAAAACGGAAAAGTAAAAGGAGTGGAGGTATTACAAGGTGTAACCGAAATAGGTTTTAGAATCGAATCATTACAAGAAAATAAATAGAATATGGCTCAAAAATTAAATACCCGAAAACCAGATTTTTCGCCGTATGTGAAAAAATTTTGGAAATATTTCCTTTATACTTTTGGAGGAACACTATTGTTTTTTCTTTTCGCTTCTTGGGGACTTTTGGGCTCCATGCCTTCTTTTTCGGAATTGGAAAATCCAGAATCCAATTTGGCGACAGAAATCATCTCTTCTGATGGTGTGGTCATTGGGAAGTTTTTCAACGAAAACAGAACACCCATCAAATATGAAGATTTACCAAAACATTTGGTCAATGCCTTAGTAGCCACTGAAGACGAACGTTTTTACGAACATTCAGGGATTGATGGAAGAAGAACTATTGGAGCCGCTGTAAAATTAGGTTCCGATGGTGGAGCCAGTACGCTAACCCAACAATTGGCTAAATTATTATTCCACGGAGAAGGTTCTCGTTTTTTACCTTTCCGAATTATTCAAAAAGCGAAGGAATGGATTATTGCGATCCGATTGGAACGTCAATATACCAAAAATGAAATCATCGCGATGTATCTTAACAAAGCCGATTTTATTAATACAGCCGTTGGAATTCGTTCGGCGGCCAAAGTATATTTTGCCAAAGAACCTAAAAATTTAACCGTCGATGAAGCGGCTATGTTAGTTGGGATGTTAAAAAACCCATCATTGTTTAATCCGTTACGTCGTGAAGAAAAAGTAAGAGAACGTCGTAATGTGGTGTTAAAACAAATGGAGAAAAATCATTTCTTGACTACAACTCAAAAAGAAAATTTCCAAGCCAAACCTATCAAATTGACCTTTACCCCTGAAAAGTATAACGAAGGAACTGCGACTTATTTCCGTGAATACCTTCGTGAGTATATGAAAAAATGGATGGAGGAAAATAAAAAAGAAGATGGTTCGGATTATAATATTTATTCTGACGGATTAAAAATTTACACGACTATTGATTCCAGAATGCAATTGTATGCCGAAGAAGCTGTAAAAGAGCATTTGGCGAATTTGCAAGAAGAATTTTTTATCGAAGCCAAAGGAAATAAAACCACACCGTTTGTCAATATCACTCAAGCTGAAATTGACAAAGTAATGGAGCGTTCTATGAAAAACACGGAGCGTTGGCGAATCATGACCGATCAAGGAAAGGACGAAGAAGACATTAAAAAATCGTTTTATATCAAAACCAAAATGACCGTGTTTACATGGAAAGGGGATAAAGATACTACGATGACACCTTATGATTCTATTCGTTATTACAAACACTTTTTACAGCCAGGGTTAATGTCTATGGAACCGCAAACGGGCCATGTGAAAGCTTGGGTGGGAGGTATCGATTACCGTTATTTTCAATACGACCACGTTGGACTTGGAGCCAGACAAGTGGGTTCTACCTTTAAACCGTTTGTGTATGCCACTGCAATCGAGCAATTGGGCATGTCACCATGTGATACTATTATTGACGGACCATTTATTATTCGAAAAGGGAAACACAATGTAACGGAAGATTGGGAGCCTAGAAACTCTGACCACAAGTATCGCGGAATGATGACATTAAAGCGAGCATTAGCGAATTCTATCAATACCGTTTCAGCGAAATTAATTGATAAAACAGGTCCAGATGCCGTAATTACATTAATGCGAAAATTAGGGGTTGATTCTGAAATTCCTTCTCAACCTTCTATTGCATTAGGAGCGGTAGATATTACCGTTAGAGATATGGTGGCAGCCTATAGTACTTTTGCCAATCAAGGAATTTATCTAAAACCACAAGTAATTACCAAAATTGAAGATAAAAACGGAAATGTCATTTTTGAACCAAAATTAGAATCCAAAGATGTTTTGAGTAAAGACGTGGCCTATGCCGTGATAAAATTATTGGAAGGGGTCACGGAATCCGGTTCTGGTGATCGTTTGCGTACGCAAGGCGGTGGTTGGAAATACAATCGTGTGACAGGTTATCCGTATGTTTTCCAAAACCCAATTGCCGGTAAAACAGGAACGACTCAAAACCAATCGGATGGTTGGTTTATGGGAATGGTGCCCAATTTGGCCACTGGTGTCTGGGTCGGAAATGAAGATCGATCAGCGCATTTTAAAACGTTAGCGGCGGGTCAAGGTGCCACCATGGCGTTACCTATTTGGGCTTTGTTTATGAAAAAATGTTATGCAGATGCTTCATTAAATGTGTCGAAAGGAGACTTTGAAAAACCGAAAGATTTAACCATAAAAGTAGATTGTTATACGGCACCTAGTTACACCGAAAGAGAAAATGATTCCATTAGTGGTGATTCGACAAAAGTGGAACCGGAAGAACAAAATACAGACGAATTTGGATTATAATTAAAACCATGATTTCAAGAAAAGTAAACAATGTAACAGAAGCTTTAGCAGGAATTCAAGACGGACAAACCATCATGTTGGGTGGTTTTGGATTGTGTGGAATTCCCGAAAATAGTATTGCCGAATTAGTAAAAAAAGGAACGAATAACCTTACTTGTATTTCCAATAATGCCGGTGTAGATGATTTCGGATTGGGATTACTATTGCAAAAACGTCAAATCAAAAAAATGATTTCTTCTTATGTGGGAGAAAATGCTGAATTTGAACGTCAAATGCTTTCAGGAGAATTAGATGTGGAACTTACACCTCAAGGAACTTTGGCAGAAAAATGCCGTGCTGCTCAAGCCGGAATTCCTGCTTTTTTCACACCCGCAGGTTATGGAACAGAAGTAGCTGAAGGCAAAGAAACGCGTGAATTTAACGGGAAAATGCATGTGATGGAATTGGCCTATCAAGCTGATTTTTCAATCGTAAAAGCCTGGAAAGGCGACGAAGCCGGAAATTTAATTTTTAAAGGAACCGCTCGAAACTTTAACGCAGTGATGGCGGGTGCCGCTAAAATCACTATCGCTGAGGTAGAAGAATTAGTGCCAGCGGGGACTTTAAACCCAAACGAAATTCATATTCCAGGAATTATGGTAAACCGAATTTTCCAAGGAGAGAAATTTGAAAAAAGAATTGAACAACGCACCGTTAGACAAAAATAAGTTATGTTATCAAAAGAAGATATAGCTAAAAGAATAGCAAAAGAAGTAAAAGATGGTTACTATGTTAATTTAGGAATCGGAATTCCAACCTTAGTAGCCAATTATGTTCGCCATGATATTTCAGTCGAATTTCAATCGGAAAACGGCGTGCTGGGCATGGGACCATTTCCTTTTGAAGGAGAAGAAGATGCCGATATTATTAATGCCGGAAAACAAACCATTACCACTTTACCCGGAGCAAGTTTCTTTGACTCTGCTTTTAGTTTCGGAATGATTCGCGCGCAAAAAGTCGATTTGACTATTTTGGGCGCTATGGAAGTTTCCGAAAATGGCGACATCGCCAACTGGAAAATTCCAGGTAAAATGGTAAAAGGTATGGGTGGTGCTATGGATCTAGTGGCTTCTGCAGAAAATATCATTGTAGCCATGATGCACGTGAACAAAGCAGGCGAATCTAAAATCCTAAAAAAATGTACCTTACCATTAACAGGAGTGGGTTGCGTGAAAAAAGTAGTTACCGAATTAGCAGTTCTTGAAATAACAGCTAAAGGTTTCAAATTGTTAGAAAGAGCACCTGGAGTATCTGTGGAAGACATAATCAAAGCAACCGAAGCCAATTTAATCATCGAAGGCGATATCCCAGAGATGAGTTTCTAAAATAGAATGACAAAACAAACTAAAAAGTGATGCGAAAGCATCACTTTTTTTATGCCCAAAAATTTAACAAAAGATGCGGTAAATCCGTAAGATTTTTACTTCAATTAAAAATATATTTACCAAAAATTAACAAAAAGATGTTTTTTTAAGTGATTAACAATTAAATAATTACAAATAATTAACACTTTAACGAATTTATTTTCCTTTTATCGATTTATTTAAATAAATCACAAAAAACAGAAAATAGTTTAAAAACACACAACTAAATTTGCTAAAATTTTAAAAATTGACCTAACCAATCAATGATTTTATAGTAACCAACCAAAAACCAAATTAACAATGAAAAACCAATTCCGCAGTATAGGAACACTAGCTGCATTATCGTTGTTTACATTATCCTCTTTCGCTCAAGAATTGGATAGAAATGTCAACAAAAAAGAAAAAAATGCAAACGGGACACCAAGCTTCGTTTCGTTCAAAGAAAATTCAGACTATAAAAGTGCCGATTTTCAAACCATCTTCAAAGAGCAATTGGGTTTAAAACAAAACCAAAACTTCTCAAAAATTAAAACCGATTCAGACGAATTAGGTTTTACACACGAAAAATTTCAATTATTTCATCAAGGTATTAAAGTAGAGTTTGCGACCTATTCACTTCATTCCAAAAATGGAAAAGTAGCTACCATGACAGGTGAATTTTACACCATTGAAAATGTAAACACCAATCCTTCTATTTCTGCGGAAGTTGCTTTGCAAAATGCGATGAGAAAAATAGGTGCTCAAAAATATCTTTGGGAAAACCCATCTGATGCAGCTGCTATGAATTATGTAAAACCTCAAGGAGAATTGGTTTTGCTTCCAACCGAAAAAGGAGTGAAGCTGGCCTATAAATTTGACATGTATGCAGCAATTCCAGTGAGCCGTGGTGATTTATATATCGATGCGGTGACTGGCGATTCTTTGTTTTATAATGCCACTATTAAACACTTAGGGGAACATTCTCACGGAAAAGGTTTAGTAGGAAACGCACATGCAGATGACGTTAAAAGTTTTGCCAGTTTGGTAGCTGCAAATGCTGCTACTCGTTACAGTGGAACGCAAAACATAGAAACAACTTTAAGTGGTTCTTCTTATATTTTATCGGATGCAACACGTGGAAACGGAATTCAAACCTTCAATTGTAACAAAACCGCAACCTATCCTTCCACCAATTTTACCGATGCGGATAACAATTGGACAGCGGCAGAATTTAACAATACCAACAAAGACAATGGTGCTTTAGATGGACATTGGGGAGCTGAAAAAACCTACGATTATTTTAAAAATGTGCATGCTAGAAATAGTTTCAATAATGCAGGTGCAGCGATCAAAAGTTACATCCACTATAACTTAGTTGCAGCAGGGTATCCAGATAACAACAATGCGTTTTGGAACGGTTCTGTGATGACTTATGGTGATGGAAGTGGTACAGGTGGTTTTGATATCCTTACTTCTTTAGATGTTGCAGCGCATGAAATCGGTCACGCCGTTTGTACCAATACGGCAAATCTTACTTATTCCAACGAATCAGGTGCGATGAACGAAGGGTTTTCCGATATTTGGGCGGCTTGTGTTGAATATTATGCAGCTCCAACAAAACAAACCTGGTTAATTGGTGAAGACATCGAAAGAAGATCAGGTCACGTTTCTTTACGCTCAATGAGTAATCCAAATGCAGAAGGACAACCGGATACTTATAAAGGAACTAGTTGGTATACAGGAACGGGAGATAATGGAGGTGTTCATTATAATTCTGGAGTTTTAAACCATTGGTTTTACATTCTTTCTGTAGGTAAATCAGGAACAAATGATATTGGAAATGCATTTAATGTTACAGGGATTACAATTGATAAAGCGGCTAAAATCGCCTATCGTTTAGAAGCCAATTATTTATCTGCGAATTCGAACTATGCCAACGCAAGAACAGGAGGTATACAAGCAGCCATAGATTTGTATGGGGCCGGATCGCCTGAAGTGATCGCTACTACCAATGCTTTTTATGCTGTTGGAATTGGTGCGGCATATTCTGGTGGGACTTCTGATACTACTGCGCCATCTACACCAGCAAGTTTAACCGCTTCTGGTACAACGTCTTCTTCAACCAATTTAGCTTGGACGGCTGCTACAGATAATGTAGGAGTAACAGGATACAATGTTTACAGCGGTACGACTTTATTAGGAACAGCAACTGGAACTACTTATACCGCTTCTGGATTAACGGCTTCTACTACGTATTCGTTTACAGTGAAAGCAAAAGATGCGGCCGGAAACTTATCGGCGTCAAGTAATGCGGTAAGTGTAACCACTTTAGCAGCAGTCGCTACTTATTGTGCTTCAAAAGGGAACAGTGTAGCAGACGAATATATTGGAAGAGTTCAAATAGGAACGATTAATAATGCTTCTACAGGAGGTACAGGTTATTCCGACTATACTAGCATTTCCACTAACGTAACCAAAGGAAGTGCAACGACAATTACGGTAACTCCAACATGGACAGGAACTACTTATGCGGAAGGTTATGCCGTTTGGATTGACCTTAACAATGACAAAGATTTTGCTGATACTGGTGAATTGGTTTGGAGTAAAGCCGCTGCTACTGCAACTCCAGCAACTGGAAGTTTTACTGTGCCAACCACTGCAATTACAGGTGCTACTCGAATGAGAGTATCGATGAAATATAACGGAATTCCTACAGCTTGTGAAGCCATTGCTTATGGTGAAGTTGAAGATTATACGGTTAATTTAGTAGCAGGTTCTGCCGATACTACGGCACCAACAGCGCCAACTGCTTTAACGGCTTCTGGAACTACTACAACGACGACTAATTTATCTTGGACTGCTGCTACGGATAATGTAGGCGTAACTGGGTATGATGTATACCAAGGAACAACCTTAAAAGGATCAGTAACAGGAACAACTTATGCAGTTACTGGATTAACAGCAGCTACCGCTTATACTTTCTCGGTGAAAGCCAAAGATGCGGCTGGAAATGTTTCGGCGTCAAGTAATGTAGTTAATGTCACTACTTCTGCTTCAACAGTTACTTATTGTGCTTCTAAAGGGAATAGTGTAGCCGATGAATTTATCGATTATGTAGCATTACGCAATGTGGCCAATACAACAGGTGCTAATGCTGGTTATGGAAACTTTACGAGTTTAGTGGCTAACTTACCATATGGTTCGAACACCATTACTTACAGTGCTGGATTTACAGGATCGGCATATACAGAATTCTGGAGTGTTTGGATTGACTATAACAAAAACGGAACGTTCGAAACAACCGAACAAGTAGTTTCAGGATCTTCTTCAAGTAGTGCTAATTTATCCACTACGTTTACGGTGCCAACTACGGCATTAGCAGGAACCACTCGTATGCGTGTTTCTATGAAATACAATGCCGCTCCAACGGCTTGTGAGACTTTCTCATATGGTGAAGTGGAAGATTATACGGTTAATATTGGAGCAGCAGCTGTTAATGCTATTGCGGCTACTGGAAGCGAGTTAACCAACGAAAACAATATTTATGATTTCGAAATGTATCCTAATCCAGTGGAAAGTACTTTAAGCATTTCAATGATGGATAATCGTGACGTTTCTTTCAAAATTTATAATTTGATGGGACAAATCGTCAAAGCTAACCAACTGAATCAATCGGAAATCAATGTTTCGGATATGGCTTCTGGGTTGTATATCTTCGAAATTAATGACGGTCAAAAAACCATCACTAAAAAATTCATTAAAAAGTAACCAAACCAACCAATCTATAATGCCAAAAGAGGCTGCAATTATTTGCAGCCTCTTTTTTTACAAATAAATCAATAGCTTTGCAGAAATAAATACATCAAAATGTCCTATCCAAAAGTTATATTAAAAGCAGGTAAAGAAAAATCCATTCAACGTCGTCACCCTTGGGTTTTTAGTGGTGCTGTTTATGGCGTTACACAAGAAATCATTGACGGTGAAATGGTGGATGTGGTCGATTCGAATAACAAACATTTAGGAACGGGTTATTTTTCCGATAAGGGAAGTATAGTGGTTCGCTTACTGACTTTTGAAAAAGAAACATTTTCAGAAAACTTTTGGGGAATCAAATTGGAATCGGCTTGGGCACTTCGTTTGCGTCTGCTAGATTTGGAAGTCACCAATGCGTTTCGTGTCATTCACGGGGAAGGCGATGGAATTCCAGGATTAATCATCGATTATTATGATAAAAACTGGGTGATTCAAGCCCATTCTACAGGTATTTTTCTTCAGATGGAGAAAATAGCAGAAGCCATAAAAACCAATTTTCCGAAGTACTGCGAAACTATTTATTGTAAAAGTTCAGGAACCTTACCCAATACCGGAACCGATTATTTTTTATTCGAAACTAAAGCGGAAGCTGTCGCCAAAGAAAACAATATTCTATTTTCAGTGAATTGGGTGGAAGGACAAAAAACGGGTTTCTTTTTGGACCAACGCGACAACCGAAAGTTATTAGGAGAATTCTCGAAAGACAAAAAAGTACTCAATACTTTTTGTTACACGGGAGGGTTTTCAATTTATGCGATGAGTGCGGGTGCCGAATTAGTAACTTCGGTAGATATTTCTCAAAAAGCGGTCGATTTAGCAGCCAAAAACATGGAATTAAATTTCCCGAAATCGAATCATACTGCGGTTGCCGATGATGTGTTCAACTTTATGAAAGAGCACACGCAACAGTACGATGTGATTGTATTAGATCCGCCCGCTTTTGCTAAAAGTATCAAAAGTAAACACACGGCCACCCAAGCCTATAAACGTTTGAATATTGCGGGTTTAAAGGCCTTAGCACCCAACGGAATTTTATTTACTTTTTCATGTTCGCAAGTGATTGACGATGTGTTGTTTTACAATACTATTGCAGCCGCCGCTATTGAAACAGGTAGAAATATTAGAGTTTTGCACAAACTGGGCCAGGGTCCTGATCATCCAACTAACATTTACCACCCGGAAGGACATTACTTAAAAGGATTGGTGTTGTTTGTGGAGTAGATTTATTATAATTACTAAATAGCATAAAAATAAAAAGCTCCTTTTCGGTTAGAAAAGGAGCTTTTATAATTATGTATGGTGATTAGTTGATAACGATATCATCAATTTGAGTAGTAGTCGTTGATGTAGACGTACCAATATATTCAAATAAGAAATAACCAGTTCCTGTTAATGAAGCAGGAATATTGTAGGTTCCAGCTGAATTAAAGACATTTTCAGAAGCACCAACAGCAGGGTAAGTAATCGCAAAACTAGCTGTAATATCTACTAATTTAGATCTATTAACCGCGCTACCTGCAGTATAATCTGCACTTTTAATATAATAAACTTTTAAGTTAGGTTCCCCTCTGTAAAATCTCATTTCTTCTTTGAAAGTCATCGTATTTGCCGCTGTAAAATCAACAGGTACCATAAAAAATGTTTTTGCAGGAACACCTGGGTTACTTGATCCAGCAAAAGAAGACATTTCAATATATTTGTTAGAACTGAATGTTTTAACTTGCCAATATCTTGAACCGAAATCTGCATCATTGATGTATTTTGGGAAATTAGCTAAATTAAGAGCATAGCTAGTAAATGGTTCGTTTAAAGTAGCCGAAAAAACATTTGCATTTCCAACGATTGGTGGAGAATAATCAATTCTTGTATTCGTTAATTTAACATCTTCTAACGTACGAATCATTAATTGGAATCCAGAACCAAATTTGGTTAAAACCCCACGAACTTTTCCGTTAAAGCCTGGAATTTTTGCTGCAGCAAATGTAGCGAATTCACTAACTCTTACAACAAGTGTATTTCCAGCATTGTCAATAATCGTATTGTTTGTAGCTCCACCAATTTGGTTAGCTTTATCAAAATACGTTTTACCTACATTTTCGTCCGAAAATTGTACATTTTCGAATTCAATTAATTTATTCAAATTCGCATTATTTAATGCAGCAGGAATGGTCATTGTATTTAAAATCTCAGTCTCGTCTACCTTTACACATGAACGTTTGATCACATCTTGATATTCGTTGATTTCGATTCGACCTACTTGGTCAGGAAGTGGAGCACCTCTTTGGTATAAATTGCCGATTTCTAATGAACTTACAGTTGTATTATTATAAAAATAACGGTCTTTCATTTTTATAAATACTTTACGTCCTGGCTCATATTTAGAATATAAATTGTAATCATTTACAGGCATTGTAAATCCTTTAGTACCATCTACAGATACAAACGAAATGTTTTTGTAAAAGTTTCCACCTTCGTCACTTGACGTTACATACGCTTCAATGATATCTGGAGTGTTTGAAGATACAGTATTGTACGATTGTACCGTAGTTGTAGCCAAAGCTGCAATATCTTGTACCGTTTTTGTAACAGTTAAATCTTCACATTGCTTTGTTACATCTGGTGTATCAAACGTGTCATTAACACAACCAACAAAAACAGTTGATAATAATGCGGTCAAAAATATATTTATCTTTTTCATGTTATTGTTTTAAAGTTTTATCATAAATTTTAACTTCATCAAAACGCATTGCTCCTGTTAAAGAAGAAGAACCATACGCCTTAAAACCTAAATAAACATCTCCAGAATAAGAAGATAAATCAATATCTCCTGAATCTGTAGTCATTACTCCATTTCCAACTCCTGTAGCATTATTTGCACTTGCAATATTTCCATTTAACATGGTCCAAGTTGCAGCTAAAACATTCGTTCCATCAAAATCAGTTGAGATGTAAACTTCCATTTTATTGTTAACATTGTTAGCAAAACCTCTACCTGATTTAAAGTTTAATATTTCGTTTGCAGAATTATCAAGATTAATTTTTGGAGTGATAGCCCATGCAATATTACTTGCTCCACCTGGTAAACCAAAGGTAGAAAATTGCAAATAACCATTATCGTCATCGTCTTGTTCAGTCCATTCGATGCTACCCGCTTCTACAAAACTAGTCCACCCATTGTAATTTAAATAGGCATCTTCTTCTTGAAAATCATTCGCACTTGTATTGAATACTTCTTTATAAACCACAGGTTTAAAAGCGATAACTTCTGTTTCTGGTTCTTCACAACCAATAAAGGTAATTGAAAAAGCAACTATTGCTATTTTAAAAATATTTTTCATTTTAAGAAATTTTAGAAGTTAACAAATAAATTTACAAAATAAGTTCTTCCGTACCCGTAAAAATATTTAGAACCGAAAGAAGGAGTTCCGTTAGCATTATCTGCAACTGCATCTGGATAATTTGCTTTTCTAGATTGCTCAAAACCACCTGTTTTATAAATTTTATCTAAGATATTATTAGCGGTTGCAAAAATACCGAAAGTAGTACTGTTTACTCTCCATGATTTACCTGCTGTTGCGTTTAATAAATAAATCTCATCAAATTTTTCTTGTTTTAAGATTTTAGCAACGCTTTCTGGTGTTGCTCCAGTGAATCCTAAACCATCACTACCAGTAACAAAGTTATCCGTTCTTGTAATGTTAGAAATATCTAAATAAGAATCGGCTAAATAGTTATAATTAGCTCCGATCCACCAGAAATGAGGATCACGATACTCTAATCCAACAGATGCGGCAGTTTGAGGCATACCTGGTAATCTGTAATTTTTTAAATAGGCTTTACCAAAATCGATAACTGGTTGTGGGTTTGTTATGCTTGCTTGTGCGTCGTCATTAATTTTTAAGCTAGGATTGTTAGCATAAAGATATTGTCCGTAAGAAGCTGCTGCAGAAGCTTTGATCGTAGAAGTAAGTTGGTATTCTAAACCTAATTCTAAACCAAAGTTTTTCTTGTCAAGTCCCGTTAATAATTCACTAATAAAGGCATCTTGATCAGCATCTGTATCTTCTCCAACACCTTCTGCGTAGAAGAAAGATAATTCTGTAGCATTTTGAACTTTAGAAGCAAAAGCGGTTAATCTTGATTTGAATTTAGGCGTTTTAATAATATAAGATGCATCTACACTTGCCACTCTTTCACTTCCTAAATCAGGAGTGATGTTGTTGTTAATACGTGCATTTGCAAAAGTATTTCTCATATTAGGCGCTTTAGTGATATAAGCCCCATTAAAGTCTAACAAGTGTTGACCTGTAATTTTGTAAGTTACACCACCTTTAAAACCAAAGTTTTCGAAAGATACTTTTTTACTTTTTCCAAAAGAATTGTAAGCATAAATTCCGTTTCTGTATAAACCATCTCTTTGGTATTCACTTTTAGAGAACGTTTGTGCCAAATAAAAATCAGCTTTTTTGTAGGTAAATTTAAATTGTGTAAAGGCATCAAATACGTTCGCATTTAAATTATAGTTGTATCCATATTCATCACCTACATATATTTTTCTATCAGGATTGTTTAAATCTGTTTGAGCTGCATCTCCCTGGTAAAATAAATCTACGTCAGAAAAATATGTTGCGCCTAAAAGGTCTAACATTTTTTGATAGTTGTGCGATTTTAATTTTCTAAAAGTTCCACCCGCATTTAAAGTAATATGGTCAGAAAGTGTTGAGAAAATATATGATGACGCAGAAATTTGTTTGTCATCTGTTCTATCAGAATATAAAGCATATAATGCTCTACCTGGGTATTTACTATTTTGATTGGCAACATACATTGCGTCCCAGTCAATTTGACCATTCGCTAAAAATTTAGCTTTTGAATCGGCTTCATTTACATCTTGGCCTAAATTATTAAAATAACTTGGTAAGTATTTGTAGTACGTTGGGTCAGGGCTGTTAGCACCTTGGTAATCCAAACGGGAGTTACCAATTAAACCTGTTTGATAAGCAACGTTTGTTGTTAAATTGGTTTTGTCTGTAATCTTCCAGTAATGACTTAACATCATAATTGGCTCTTCGATATCTTTATCTCTTGAGTTTCTCTTTTCCCCATTTTGCCAACCCCAATAAGAGTTATATTTATAACCTTTTAAATTATTTACTTCGTCAGTATTTGGAGAAGTTTTCCCTCTACTGTTTTGAGCATAAATTGAAGTGAAGTTCAAGGCGTGTCTTTTACCAAAACGTTTTTCAACAGAAGCAAATATAGAATTTGCACTGTAATCGGTTCCTTGAAAATACGCCTCTTGTGCCCATCTTCTTCCTGCAGAAACCACATAAGCCCATCCTTTGCTGTCTAATCCAGAAGCATGAGTACCCATAGCTCTCCAGTTGTAATTGGTATTTGTTCCCGAAAACGAAATACGTGTACCTGGACGGTAAATTGAAGCGCGAGTATTAATTTCTTGAGTTCCTAAAATTCCACCAAAAGTATAATCAGATGGTGCAGAACCCATAGTAAATTCTTGATTACGAGTAGCATCATTTAAACCACCCCAGTTACCCCATTGTGGTCTACCATCGTAAATTTTATTCATTACAACACCATTGATCATGGTAGTTCCATATTCGTTGTCTAAACCACGAATTCTAAAACGAGCACCACCCCAATTGAAAGCAGCTGCTTGTTGATAAGCATCTCTAGAAGCTTGTAATAAACCTGAAGTACTTTCAGATCCACTATTATCATCTCCTAAATCGTTTTCAGTGATTGTTACTAGACTTAATTGTTGTTCGTTAGTTTGGATGTCTTCTTCCAAAACTACCACTCCAAGGTCTAATACTTGATTGGCAAGAATTTCAATAGGTAACAATTGTTCTTTGTATCCATTGCTTTTAATTAATAATAGTTGACTACCAACTTTAACATTAGTTAAGACAAATTTACCATCTGCACCAGTCATCTGTGTTAAATTTGTGTTTTGAATAGTTGCAACTACATTTTGCAAAGGCAAATTAGACTTAGAATCAATAACTTTACCACTAATGCCGGTAGGTTGCTGAGCGAAAGCTAAAATTGCCTGAAGTACTAATAATGTACTAAAAACAAGTTTTTTCATAAATAAAATTAAAATTAATTTACTTTTTCCTGCAAATTTTTATAATGCAGGGCGACAAATGTACATCTTTTAATAATATTATTTACTTTTGGCGTAAAATTTGTAAAACAATTAATGAAAAATTTACATTAAAGATATGAAAATAAATAAATTTATTGGCCTGTTTATCATGTTATTAACAGTTAACAGCTTTGCTCAAGCAAAAAAATTTTCCCTACATACAATAGCTTTTTACAACTTAGAAAACTTCTTTGATACTGTAAATGATCCAAAAATTAATGATGAAGATTTTATTTACACCCAAGCGAATTATGAGAAAAAAATCGACAATTTGGCGCGTGTTATCTCCGGATTAGGAACCAGTGATATGCAAAAAAATGCACCGATTGTTCTTGGAGTTTCTGAAATTGAGAACAGAAGAGTATTGGAAGATTTAATCAAACACCCTTTGTTAATTAATTTAGGATATGCCATTGTTCATTTTGATTCGCCAGACCGAAGAGGAATTGATACTGGGTTTTTATACCAAAAGAAATATTTTAACCCAACGAGTTTTCATAACTACCCATTAATTATTTCTGAAGATGCTCAAGATAAAAAAGCCAAAGAGAAGGAAAAAGATAAAGTGGAAGCCGATGTGGACGATAATGCTGTAGATGCTGAAACAAAAAGAATTTATACGCGTGATCAAATCTTAATGACAGGAATGTTAGATGGTGAAGAAATGAGTTTTATTGTAAACCACTGGCCGTCTCGTCGTGGAGGAGAAAAAAGAAGTAGCCCGCTTCGTGAAGCAGCAGCAGCTTTAAATAAAAAAATTATTGATTCTTTACAAACTATCAATCCTAGAGCCAAAATTTTCACCATGGGAGATCTAAATGATGGTCCATTCAATAAAAGTTTGAAAGTGGTATTAGGTACAAAAGGAGAAGAGAAAGAGGTTCAGCCAATGGGGTTATATAATCCCGCTGAAAAAATGTTAAATAAAGGAATTGGAACGTTAGCGCACCGTGATGCTTGGGATTTCTTCGATCAAATTATTTTCACTGAACCATTACTTCCAAAAGATGCTAATGATTATAAAACATGGAAATATTGGAAAGCTGGAGTGTATAACAAACCTTTTATGATTCAGCAAACCGGACAGTATAAAGGATATGCTTTGCGAAATTCTTCAGAAGGCCCTGGTTTCTCAGACCACTTCCCATCGTATGTATATTTGATAAAAGAAATGAAATAATACTTAAATCCCGATTCGTCGGGATTTTTTAATTTTATAACTTTACATAAAAATTTATAGTATGGCGATTGCAAAACCTTTTAACCTAAATAAATGGATAGCAGAAAATAGACACCTTCTTAAACCACCGGTAGGGAATAAAAACCTGTATGTCGATTCTGGCGATTACATTGTCATGATTGTAGCGGGTCCCAATGCTCGTAAAGATTATCATTACAATGAAACCGAAGAATTGTTTTATCAATTAGAAGGTGATATCACCATTTATATTCAAGAAGAAGGTAAAAAGAGAGCCATGAAACTCTCAGCAGGGGACATGTATTTGCACCCCGCGAAAGTCCCTCATTCCCCTAGCCGCACCGAAGGTTCTATCGGATTGGTTATCGAGCGTAAAAGAACAGAAGGAAAGGATGGATTGTTGTGGTTTTGCGACCATTGCAATCACAAATTGCATGAGGTTTATTTTGGATTGAATGACATCGAAAATGACTTTTTAGCTCATTTTAAAGATTTTTACAGTGATGAAACGAAGCGCACCTGTAATAAATGTGGGACGGTTATGAAAACTGATCCAAGGTTCGTTCAGGATTAACCAATTAATATATGTTTTTGAAGAAATAATTATACCTTTGCCAAAAAATAACAAAAAACGATAAAATAGTTAAAATGTCAACAATAGCACAACAATTCGGAATGCAAGAAGCATTGCATGCCTTAGGAATAAAAGAAATTAATGACGGTACATCCACAGGTTCAAATAGTTTTTCTTCTGGACCAATTATAGAATCGTATTCACCAGTAGATGGACAATTAATCGGAAAAGTAAAAACTACCACTGCAGCAGACTACGAAAAAGTAATGCAAAGCGCAACGGAAGCATTCAAGTTTTTCAGAGCCATGCCAGCACCACAACGTGGAGAGATTGTACGTCAGTTTGGAAATAAATTAAGAGAATTAAAAGAACCTCTAGGGAAATTAGTTTCTTATGAAATGGGGAAATCGTTACAAGAAGGTTACGGTGAAGTACAAGAAATGATTGACATCTGTGATTTCGCTGTAGGTTTATCTCGTCAGTTAAACGGTCAAACGATTCCATCGGAGCGTCCTGGTCACGTAATGCGTGAGCAATGGCATTCTATTGGTGTGGTTGGAATTATTTCTGCGTTTAACTTCCCTGTAGCGGTTTGGTCTTGGAACACTGCCTTAGCATGGATTTGTGGTGACGTTTGTGTGTGGAAAGGTTCAGAAAAAGCACCAATTTGTACCATCGCTTGTCAAAATATCATTGCTGAAGTATTAAAAGCAAACAATTTACCAGAAGGAATTTCATGTATCGTAAACGGAGATTACACAGTTGGTGAAATGATTACTAATGACACGAGAATTCCATTAGTATCTGCAACAGGTTCTACAAGAATGGGAAGAATCGTTGGTGCAAAAGTAGCAGAGCGTTTCGGAAAATCGTTATTAGAATTAGGTGGAAACAACGCCATTATCATTACGCCTACTGCCGATTTAAAAGTGGTTGTTCCTGGAGCGGTTTTCGGAGCAGTTGGAACAGCGGGACAAAGATGTACGTCTACTCGTCGATTAATTATCCATGAATCAGTATATGATAAAGTAAGAGATGCCATTGTTGGTGCTTACGGACAATTAACTATCGGAAATCCATTAGATCAAAAAAATCATATCGGTCCACTTATCGATACAGATGCAGTGAACACCTATTTAGCGGCGATTGAAAAAGCGAAAGCGGAAGGCGGAAAAGTATTAGTAGAAGGTGGAGTACTTTCTGGTGAAGGATACGAATCTGGATGTTATGTAAAACCAGCTATTATTGAAGCAGAAAATCATTTCGAAATTGTACAACATGAAACATTTGCTCCAATTTTATATTTAATGAAATATGAAGGTGAAGTTGAAAACGCTATCGATTTACAAAACGGAGTAGCACAAGGGTTATCTTCTGCAATTATGACAAACAGCATGAAAGAAGCAGAAAAATTCTTATCATTCGCAGGTTCTGATTGTGGAATTGCTAACGTAAACATCGGAACTTCTGGTGCTGAAATTGGTGGCGCTTTTGGTGGTGAAAAAGAAACAGGAGGAGGTCGTGAGTCGGGTTCAGATGCTTGGAAAGTATACATGAGAAGACAAACGAATACGGTTAATTATTCAGACCAATTACCTTTAGCTCAAGGAATTAAATTTGATTTGTAAAATTAGTTTATCTATATAAAAAGCGCTACAGAGATGTAGCGCTTTTTTTATCCTTAATTTTAATGGGCTACTAATTATTCAAAATTCCGTTTATCGGATTATAAAATCATCTCATCGAAAAATAGACTGCAATATATTTTTGAAAGATGAATATGACTAATTTTAGTTAACAAAAGCAAATTTACCCAAAGTATTTATGTCGTTTTGCCACCACTGCAAAACGAATTAACAAGGAATTTAACCGTAACAGGTTGTAGTAATAGAACTAATTCCCAAATGTTAACTTAAATATTTTGAGTATGAAACAAATTCGACTTTTATTAGTAGCGTTATTGTTTTTTGCCTCACTATCAATGTATAGCCAAGATTGTAGTGTAGTAAAAACATTATCAGACGACCAAGACATTTGCTTAGGTCAAAATGCCACAATTACCATGTTCGCGAGTGAGGTAGGTGTTAGTTATGAATTAATTAACGAAGCTACCGGACTTCCTGTTGCAGTAATTCCAGGAAATGGGACCGATATTAATTTTACAGTTGCTCCAGCAATCGCTACGGTATATCACATCAGAGCGACTTGCCTTTTAGGAACTTTCGATTTAACGGAAAAAGTAACCATAAATGTAAAACCGGTTCCTGTTGCGATTGCAACACCAGCGTCACAAAACATTTGTTCTGGCGGTACTACAAATATTGCTTTATCAAGTGCAATGGGAGGAACTACTTTTTCTTGGACCGTTGTTCAAGTAGGGGTTAGTGGCGCTTCCAACAATACTGGAAATGTAATTGCACAAACCTTAACGGCTACCGGAAGTGTTCCAGGTACTGCAACCTATAGTATTACACCTAGTAATAATGGTTGTAACGGAACACCAATTGTTGTACAAATTACAGTAGCTCCTTCTACATTAGGGGGTAATGCTTCGACTTCAAATTCATCGGTCGTTGCCATGACAAGTATTTGCCATAACGGAACCGGGACCATTTACTTATTGAATCACAGGGGGATAGTACTGCGTTGGGAATATACCATTAATGGCGGATTGACTTGGGTTCAAGAACCAGCATCAGCGTCATCAAGTTTCAATTATAATATCAGCCAAACAAGAGCCTATCGCGCAGTTGTTCAAAGTGGGACCTGTGCGACAGCCAATTCTACAGTTGTGATTTTAAATGTGATCCCTGCTGTAATTCCTACTCCAGTTACGGCAACTCCAAGCACCATATGTAATGGACAGTCTTCAACTTTAACTGCAACCAGTGGTTGGGCTACTAGTGGTAGTATTGCTGATGGCGGGGATTTTGATAGTGCTAATCCGCCAGGTTGGTTGACCGACGGTGATTTAAACCAATTAAATGCAGGGGGGTCGAATACAAATCCAACAAAATGGCGTTTAAGCGCCTCTAATTCTGGAACTTATTCGGGAATTACCTACACATCATCTAATAAATTTGCGATTGCACATGGCGCTATTGACTCAAATCTTGACACCCCTGTATTTAATACATTGGGATTAAACACGGCAAGTTTGTTATTAAATCATGCTTTTAAACTAGAAGCTACAGCATCGGCAAAAGTGCAATTATCATTAGATGGCGGTGCTACTTTCCCGATCACGTTATTAACTTATAATGGAGCTTCTACAAGACAACCTTATAATAATTTTCCTTTAGAAACCATTTCTTTAGACAGTTATGTTGGATTGTCTAATTTAAGAATTCGATTTAACTTTCATGGAACGGATTTCAGTTCATGGGCAATAGATAATATCCGCATACCAGATGTTCCTGTTGGACTAACTACTCAGTGGTACGATGGAAATGGTAATGCGATGGCTACCAATGTGGTTTCGCCATCTGTAAGTACACAATATTCTATAGTAACCTATTTGAATGGTTGTCCTAGCGGTGTTGCTTATGTTTGGGTTAATGTAAATCAAAGACCTACTGCTAGCTTGGGACCATCTCAAACCGTTTGCAATAGTACTCCAGCAACTTTTAGTATAGCTTTAACAGGAACTGCCCCTTGGAAAGTTACTTATTCCAACGGAAGCACTAGTACTTCGGTTTCAGGAATAAATACAAGTCCATACGTTTTTACTACTCCTAATTTAGTAGCCAATACTACTTATACCGTAACAGCTGTTTCTGATTCAAAATGTAGTGCTACTCCTGCCGACATAACGAATAATGGAATAGTATCTGTATTAAATGGAACTCCTGGAAACTGGACAGGTTTAGTTGGGACCGATTGGTTTGATTGTAAGAATTGGGCTGGGGGAGGTCCAAACCCACCTACTATTACAACAGATGTTATAATTCCAAATGGCAGACCTAATATGCCTGTCATTGATGCTTCTACAGCAAAAGCGGTTGGCTATGGCGGAATTGCCAATGCAAGAGACATCACAATTGGTACAGCATCTTCTTTAACTATGTCAAATGGATCGGTATTAAATATTGGAAAAGATTGGAAAAATAATGGAACTTTTAACCCTGGTAATGCTACGGTTGAATTAAGAGGATCCACGTTAAATCAGTTGCAGTTGATAAATTCAGGGATTAAGTTAAATGAAACTTTTTACAATTTAATTTTGAATACTTCTGGAGGAGCAAAAGGAGTCATACTTCCGAATAATTTTCAATTGACTGTAGCGAATCATTTAACGCTACAAAGTGGAGATTTACGATTAACGGATGAAGCACAATTAGTTCAGTTAGGAACGACTGCAAATCCAACCGTCGGAACAGGAAAATTATACAGAGATCAACAAGGTAAAAAAAGTAGCTTCCATTATAATTATTGGTCATCACCGGTGAGTAATGATAATGTTAACTATACTTTGGCGGGGAATTTAAAAGATGGGACTGATGTTACTACAAATCCTTTTGCGATGAACAACATTAACTTTGGGGACGGAATTTATTTTGCTGATGGCGTTGTAACAAATCCAATAAAAATAAGCAATAGATGGTTATATAAATACGCATCATCGGCGCCTAACTATTTTAGTTGGATTCCAATTACCAATACACAAAACCTATCCGTTGGAGAAGGATATATTATGAAAGGCTGTGATGGTACAGTGGCAAATTCGGCCATGCAAAACTATGTTTTTGTGGGTAAACCGAACAATGGAGACATCAATCTTACCTTAGGAGCAAATCAAACGTATTTGGTAGGAAATCCATATCCATCTCCTTTAGATGCCGATAAATTTATTAGAGATAATATTAAAGATGGAGGTAATGCAGCCACCAATAAATTTAATGGAGTATTGTACTTTTTTGATCATTTTGGAGGCAACAGCCATCTTTTGGCCGAATACGAAGGCGGATATGCAGCCTATTCTTTAATGGGTGGTGTTGTAGCAGTTTCCAACGATCCAATGACCTTAAATAGCGGTGCATCGGGAACAAAAGTGCCTAAAAGATACATTCCAGTGGCACAAGGATTTTTTATTAAATCAATACAAGACAACGTTTTAACAAGTACGAATCCTAATCTATCACCCATCACGGGAGGAATCATTAATTTTAAAAATAGCCAACGTGCTTTTTGTACAGAGGGAAGTGGTAATTCTCTTTTCTTCAGAACGGCTAATCCAAGTGTAACGGCAGAAAAAGAGTCTCGCGAAAAAATCAGACTTCAATTTATTTCTCCAACAGGAATTAATCGACAGTTATTGGTAGGGGTAGACGAGAATGCCACCAAAAAATTTGATTTAGGATTTGATGCTCCAATGATTGATGTTAAAAGCGAAGACATGTATTGGAATTTATCAGGGAATAAATTAATTATTCAGGGGCTAGATAATTTTGATGAGTCACAAAGAATTCCTTTAACCATTAAAACAAGTACTCAAGGGGAATTTAAAATTAGAATTCTAAATCTTGAAAATATAGACGACTCTAAAGAAATCTATCTGTATGACGCCCTTACAAGAGAAAGTCATAATTTGAGAGATAATGAGTTTGTTTTATCCGTTAACCCTGGGGAATATGCCAATAGATTTTCTATTCGTTTTGCAGCAGCAGCAAGCAATGAAGTGAATACAAACTTACGCAATCAAGAAATGCCAATCTCGTATTCAAAAGTTGATCGTTCTATCAGTATTTTTAATGATACTGAGGCAAAGTTAAAAGAAGTTCAAATTTTCAATTTACTTGGGCAAACTGTGCAACAATCGGAAGTTGAAAATGTTTTCAGTAGTACCATAAAAGTACCAGTGGGAAATTTACCTAGTAACACTTACATTGTAAAAGTAATCACAGATAGTGGAAGCGCCACTAAAAAGATAATTATCAATTAATTTTTTGGGTTATATTAGTAAAAAAAGGCTCTGAATTTCAGAGCCTTTTTTGTTGTATTTCGAGAATTTATTACTTTGTTTTCTTCACATATTGGGTCAAAATCACAATGTGTTGTCCCTCTACACGTCCTTCAATTTGTTCCGCATTATCCCAAACTAATTTGATGTTATGAACTGCAGCACCACGTTTTGCCGTAAAAGTAGCCCCTTTTACATCAAGATCCTTAATCAAAACAACAGAGTCACCATCGAGTAAAATATTTCCGTTGGAGTCTTTATGAACAATTTTCCCTTCTTCATCTTCGTCTTCTCCTGTAGCTTTTGCCCATTCCAATGCTTCTTCATCTAGATACATCATGTCTAATAAATCATGATTTTTCAAACGCGCCAACATGCGCCAAGAAACAATTTGAACAGGTAAATTTTCGTTCCACATACTGTCGGACAAACCTCTCCAATCGTTCGGATTCATTAAATCTTTGTTTTCGATTTGTTCCTTCAACGATTTTGTAATTAAGATGCAGTTTTCAGGAGTGGCTTCCGTTTTAGGTGCTACAAGATAAACGACTAAATTTTCATCACTTCCGCTAATTTCGCAAACAGCACCACTTCTGTCTTTTAATCTTTTTTCAGTTACTACACTCATGTTTATAAATTAAAGGACATTCCGAAGCTCACATTAAACTGATTGTTCAAATGTCCGAAAACGCCGGGAGTTGAATCATATTTTGCAATTGGAAAACCCGCTTCTGTATACAAGCCAAATCCTTGCGAAAAGAAATAACGAGCACCCACATGACCACCAAAATTACGTAAACCTAAATCCAAGCCAGGATAGATGTCTATTTTTTCATCAATGTTGATTACTTTACCTAAATTGGCATTAAAACGGGCTCTAAAATCAGCTCTGTCTTCAAATTTAGGTTTAATTCCTAGAATATTATTCGCACCTAATAAATAAGAAGCTGAAAATCCGTAGGACATGTTTTCTCCTAGGCCAAAATCAACAGTAGAAATAATTCCATTTCCACCATTTTGAAAATTAGCACCCACTTGAAATTTCACATCTCCTTTTCCTGAGTAGGATTCTTGAGCATTGGCTATAAAAGTTGCAATTGTGCATAAAAGCAGTAAAATACGTTTGTTCATTTTATAAAAATTTAAAAATCCTGACAAAGATAGTAAGATAGTTCTAATTTCTGCCCATTTCGTTGGGGTACAACAAATATACAGGATCGCTTTGCCAAAATTCTTTACTGTCTATGTCTAGTATGGTTAATGGTCCTTTAAAAGCAGCGCCCGTATCGATATTCCAAATATTCGCTTTGTTGATTGGAATGGTTTGATTGATTTGAGTGACAGGCGTATGACCGATATAAATTTCGTGGTACAATTTTAAACGCTTTGGATAAAATATGGAATCTTTCGAAATAGTGTTGTCTAAAGAAAGTGCCATTTCCCATAATGTTCTGTCCCAATATATAAGTCTTGGAAAATGTTCGTGAGTCACTCCCTTTAAATTGGTAAATCCAGCGTGGATAAACAATCTGTTTTTTTCATCCAAATGGTAATTTTTAATGGAAAGTAAAAAGGCAATGTGCTTTTGTTTAGTGGCTTCGGATACATTTTGGTAGGCTTTCACCGTAGATTCACCACCATGATCATACCACATTGGGTTGTCATGATTGTTTTGTAACCAATGCAGGGCTAATTCGTCATGATTGCCACGCAAGAAAATACAGTTGTGAGTGTGGCTGATTGCAATGAATAAGTCAAGAACAGCTGGCGATTCGCTCCATCCATCTACATAATCCCCCAAAAAGATTAAAGTATCATTTGTAGATACAGCAGCTCTTTCTAAAACTTGTTGCAAGGCTTTTAGTGCGCCATGAATGTCGCCAATAACAAATGTTTTTGCCATAAATAAAATGCAATTGAGATACTAAAAATTTATAAATATCAGTTATGGATAAGCGCAAACATTTAACAAAATATGCGGAAAAACCGTAAAATTTATCAAATTAACAGTTATAATTTTGAAAAAATTATAAGAAATACTTGTAATAAAATTCACTAAAAATGATAAAATTTTTCAAAAACAATAACTTATAAAAACCCAAAATTATGAAAACATTTTTTTATACTATCAGTTTTTTAGCATTACTTGGATCACCAGCATCTTGCGCCATCGAACAAATGAGAAAATATGATCAACAAGCACTAGAGACCGAATCATCAGAACATTTTCAACAGACAGAAACAGATATTGATCCGCCAATCCCTGCGCAAATACCGAGGTAGTATTTTTACTACAAAAATTTCTATTCGGTCGGTTAAATTAGTATAAAATCAGTAGATTTGAGCTAATTAATTTTTGATTGTCTTTTTGTGAAAAACATATTTTATTTTGCGATGTTTTTTTTGTTTTTCTTTTCTTGTAAAGAACAGAAAGAGGACAAGCGAGTATATTCAAATGATTATGTTGAATCTCTTTTTTCGAAAGCGTATAATCCTACCCTTTCCAAAAAAGAGCGATTAAAAAATATTGAAAGAGCACATTATATTCTTCAAAAGAAAGAAAACGATTCGCTAAAAAGAAATTTTTATTTTCAATTAGCGGGAGGTTTTTATAATCTTGAAAAATATGATCAATATTTTGCCATCTGCAAAGAAGTTAATGCAATGGCAATTGAAAAAAATGATACCTTGAGTATTTCCAAAAGTTTAAACTTTATTGGGAATTACTACTATATCAATTTCAAAAATGATAGTGCCTATTACTACTTTACCAAAGCAGAAAAAATGTACTTGCACTATGAAAAAGATAGTGTGAATACCAGTAGAATAGGATTGTATAAAGCCAATATTCTATTTTATGAAAAAGATTTTTCGGGATCAGAAACAGCGGTAATAAAAATCTTAAAATCGGCAATTAAAGGAAATGATACTAGACTTATATACGATTGTTATATCACTTTGGGACTTTCCTTAGAGGGCTTGAATCAAAACGATCAAGCATTGGAGTATTTTGAAAAAGCGTTTGAATTAACGGATAAAATGAAAAATGACCCTCAGTTTGCCTCATTAAAAGCCCAAACATACAATTACATAGGTAAAATTTACCAAAAACAAGAAAATGACAATCAGGCGATTGATTATTTCAATAAAGCATTACGTTTTGAAACGACTAAAACACTCTTGTATGCCAATTTAATGAATAATATTGGTTACAGTAACTTTAAATTAGGGAACTCAAATTCACTCTATTATTTAAAAAAAGCACTAAAAATAAGAGATAGCTTGCAAAATGTCCCAGGGTTAGTCTCAAGTAACATCAATTTAGCCAAGTATTATTTGGAGAAAAAAGATTCGCTTACTGCCTTAAAATACTGCTTAAACGCCAAAAAAAGAGCACATGAAAATAAAATTTTTGAAGACGAACTGAGTGCGTTGGAATTATTGTCAAAAATAGCGCCCAAAAAAAGTTTGGAATACACCAAAAAATACATTGCGCTTAATGATAGTCTTCAAAACGTAGAAAGAGCAACCCGTAATAAATTTGCCCGAATTGAATTTGAAACGGATGAAATTTTAAACGAAAAAAACACCATAGAGGCTGAAAAGGAAGAGATATCTTCCCAACGATGGTTTATACTGATTTGCAGTGTCATCGTATTTATAATTCTAGGATTATTATACATCACCAGAATGCAACATGCCAAAAACAAAGAATTACAGTTTGAACGCAAGCAACAAGAAACCAATGAAGAAATCTATCAGTTAATGCTAAAACAACAAAGTGTGATAAATGAAGCACGTCGGGGTGAAAAGAAACGAATTTCGCAAGAGTTGCATGATGGGGTGATGAGTAAACTTACAAGTACTCGATTGAATTTGTTCATTTTAAGCAAAAAACAAGACGAAGAGACCATACAAAAGTGCTTGAAACATATCGATGGAATTCAGGATATTGAAAAAGAAATCAGAAACATATCACACGATTTAAACAAAAATGCATTACTAGAAAAAGATAGCTTTCAAGAGATTGTTCGTAATTTATTCGAAGAATATAAAAACACAACCAACCTTGACTGCAAAATTGATATCGATGAAAATATTAATTGGAAAACCATAAATGACACTATCAAGATTCATTTGTATCGAATTTTTCAAGAATCACTTCAAAACATTTACAAGTATGCCTTAGCCAGCGAAGTAATTTTGAAAATTGTAAAACTAGAAGACAAAATTGTAATTGAAATAAAGGATAATGGACAAGGTTTCGATACCTCCAAAATGAGGGAAGGGATTGGTTTGAAAAACATGCAATCCAGAATTAAAGCCATAAACGGAAACTTCAGTTTAGAATCTGTTATTGGAAAAGGAACATCAACAAAAATGACAATACCCGTATAAAATGAAATTAAAAGTTTTAATGGTCGATGATCATCCTTCCATGATCGAAGGATACAAAATAATTCTATCCTATAATACATCGGGTTATGAAATTGAAACCGCTGTGGCTTATAATTGTGAAACGGCCTATCAACTTCTAAATTCAACTAAGTTTGATATTGTTTTTTTGGACTATAGCTTGCCGCCCTTCGAAGAGCAAAACATTCATAATGGGGTCGATTTGGCAAAATTTATTCGAAAAAAAGAAATAAAATCGAAAATTGTCATTCTTACCTCTCATTCCGAATCAATAATACTTTACGATATCATTATTGCTACAGATCCCGATGGCCTTCTAGTTAAAAGTGATTTTAGTGCCGATGAACTTCTAATTGCTTTTGAAAAAATTGTAAACGGCGAAAACTATAGAAGTGCTACGGTGACCCATAATGTAAAAGAATTACTCGCCAACAAAGTCTATTTGGATGACTACAATAGAAAAATCATCACCTTATTATCACAAGGTATAAAAACAAAAAGTATTCCGAATTACATTAATATTTCAATGAGTAGTGTGGAAAAAAGAAAAACTCAAATAAGGGATTACTTCGGACTAAAAAAAGCCAGCGATGAGGATATTTTAAGAGAAGCAAAAAAAGCAGGACTACTTTAAAAATTTAACAAAAAGTACGGAAAAACCACAGCTGTTTTTTTGCAAAAAATGAGAACTTTAAGGTATAATTTCCAAAAGAATTAAAACCTTGAAATCATGGTAACCAATGCGCCAAAAATAGAGCAATCAGAAAAAATAAAACTGCTAGTTTCTAGCCTTGCTTTGGCTATTTTTATGGTATTTGTTGGAAATGTATTTTATCTTGCTATCGTATATTTTCCAAAATACAGCGAACCATCCTTTCAAATCAACAATTTTTCTTTCGAAAATACGTACTTAACCATAAATAATGAAAAGGTGGGTTTTGCACTTTTTTTTAATCTTTTAGGTTTGTTTTTTCTTTGGCTGATGATGACGTATCATAACTTAAAAAGCATCAAAAAACCGTTTGTTTCTATATTTTTATAAACAGTTGCTATAACTTCAATGGCTATACTTCATTTTTCGTAACACCCGCATGACTTCTTTAAAATTCAAATAGACAGAAGGAAATAGTTTGAGTATCAGTTTCGCATCAATCAATCGTTGCTTGGCATCATCAAATCCGTTTAAGTAACACAGCATAAAAGTAGAAGGTAAATTATATAAATCCTTTTCTTCTCGTTCCGTTAAAACAACTTTTTTCTGAATTTTTTCTAACAGCGATTTATTGGAGTTATAAATGTGATGCAACATTTTTTTATTGAATTGAGGAGGCTCAAAAAGCATCTCGGTTTCCATTTTGTAATAGCCATTGTCAAAAAAGGTGAGAATGACTTTTTCCAACGGATAATAACTCGTTTTGTCGTTCAATCCCAACGGAACATACTCGGTAATAATAAACGAGCTATCGGTACATTCCAGAGTTACTTCATCTTGTGCCGAATAAAACAGTTTAATTTGTTCGTTGATTAATTCGATATCCACCCTTGAAAAGTAAGTTTTATCCCGAATTTTTTTCTTATTTCCCGCCCAACAAACCACAAATAATTCTTTAAAAACATAATGTTCTGTAAACATATCTTTATGACGAACGTTCATAAAATCCAATACCCCTTCTAGCGTATGGGCAATACTGTTTCTAGAATTATTTTCGATGCTAATGACAGTTTCAATATTCTGTTTGTTGAAAGGGATTTTTTCGATTGTGGGTAATGTGTTGCTTCCAATGCGCACAAAGGTGGAGTTTGGTTCGATGGTATGGATGCCTTTTTTGAAAAACGAAGTTTTATGATTCGGTTTAATAGTGACCAAACCTACCACTTTTTCTTTGGGTAAATTCGGGAAAGGCACATTTTCATATTGAATTTTCGGTGGATTTTCCAAAAAAGCATTCACTAAATTCTGGATCCGACTATCATCAAAAAAATCATCGCCAACAATTTCATTGTCTTTATCTTCCACACCTACCACAATATAGGAGTTGTTATTCGGATTCGAATTGGATAACGCACAAATATGCTTTAAAAATTTTCCTTTCCCTTCTCGAGAATGTAAATTAAGTTGCCGCTTTTTATCATAAAAACTGTTCTCATCATTATGAGCAAGTAAATTCTTGATAAGTAGGCGTTTGTTTATCATTGTTAAGGAACCATTGAAATACTAAATTACATTTTTTCACGTTATCATACCATTAATTTTAAATTTCCGAGACATGAAAATGAGTAAATTTAAATGGATAAGCGTATTAGTGGTAATTTTTACGACTTTACTTTTTCTAAGCTGTAATGATAGTGATGATGATAGTCTTGAAGTACCAAGAACATCAACTAT
The DNA here is from genome assembly GCF_004122165.1 of Flavobacterium amnicola. GTDB lineage: Bacteria > Bacteroidota > Bacteroidia > Flavobacteriales > Flavobacteriaceae > Flavobacterium > Flavobacterium amnicola. The sequence goes on along the minus strand of NZ_SBKO01000001.1, from coordinate 599,679 downwards.
GACAGTAAGAATGACAGATGCTCCAGGGGATTATGATGAGGTCAATGTGGAGGTATTGGACGTGCTGGTGAAAGGTACTTCCGATACAGGAGAAAATGGGTGGATTAGTATTGGTACATTTACTCCTCAAGTTTACAATTTATTAGATTTGACTGGTGGATTCAATGTTGTGCTGGCAAATAATGTACTAGTTCCATCAGGAAATTTAGGCCAAATAAGATTGCTATTAGGGGATAATAATACGGTTGTTAAAGACGGCGTGACCTATCCTTTGAATACCCCGAGTGCACAACAATCTGGATTGAAAATAAAAGTAAATACAATATTGCTTCCAGACATCACGTATAATTTTCTGCTTGATTTTGATGTCAATCAATCCATCGTGGTGGAAGCAGGATCTTCCGGAAATTATAATTTAAATCCAGTGATTCGGGTCGTTTCTAATTCAACGTCAGGCATTATTAAAGGCTCTGTAACGACCACACCTCCGGGCGTTCAGGTATTAGCGGCAGTGGATGTAAATGGAACAGTTGTTTCTGCTTTTACCAATGCGGAAGGGAAATTTCAAATTAATGGTATTCCTGCTGGAACCTATACTTTAACACTAACCCCAGATAGCACTTCTGGACTATTACCAGTAAGTATTGAAAATATTGTGGTTGAAAATGGTCAAGCAACCAATGTTGGGGTGCAAGTCCTCGAATAAACCTAACAAATTTTACTAAAATACACCAATCGAAGAGAGTAGTACTGCTTGATTTGATTGGTGTATTTTATTTTGTAAAAACAGTTTTTAGAGGCCAAGTCTTAAAAATACTAAAATGGAATCCTAAACTATCCTTAAAATCAGTCTATAATTTTAACATTTAACGCATTATTAACACCAAAAAACTAATTTAATTTTCAATTTGCGTCGTATTAATTAAGATGTTAAATTCACGGCCTAAAAAAATGCAGTAATGGAAGAAAATACAACCACTTTAGACATTAGAGCGATTAATGAAAAAATAGAAAGAGAGAGTGCATTTATAGACCTTCTTACCATGGAAATGAACAAAGTAATTGTGGGTCAAAAGCACATGATCGAGCGATTGCTAATCGGGCTATTAGGACAAGGACATATTTTGTTGGAAGGGGTGCCAGGTTTGGCAAAAACTTTAGCGATTAATACCCTATCACAAGCCGTTCACGGAAGTTTTAGTCGTATTCAGTTTACTCCCGATTTACTTCCTGCCGATGTAGTAGGAACCATGATTTACAATATTAAAGAAAATGCCTTTTCTATAAAAAAAGGACCTGTATTTGCTAATTTCGTCCTTGCTGATGAGATCAACCGTGCGCCTGCCAAAGTACAATCGGCACTGTTGGAAGCCATGCAGGAAAAACAAGTAACCATCGGCGATACAACTTTTAAGTTAGACAAGCCTTTTTTGGTTTTGGCGACACAAAATCCAGTAGAACAAGAAGGAACGTACCCTTTACCAGAAGCACAAGTCGATCGTTTTATGCTAAAAACGGTTATTGATTATCCTAAAATGGAAGACGAGCGCATGGTCATTCGTCAAAACTTAAACGGCGGATTTGCAAAAGTTAATCCTGTGGTTTCTGTCGAGCAAATCCTTAGAGCACAAGAAGCTGTTCGTGAAGTTTACATGGATGAAAAAATTGAAAAATATATTCTAGATATCATCTTTGCGACGCGTTATCCTGAGAAATACAAATTAGAATCCTTAAAACCATTAATCAGTTTCGGAGCTTCTCCTCGTGGAAGTATCAATTTAGCGATGGCGGCCAAATGTTATGCATTTATCAAACGTCGTGGGTATGTAATTCCAGAAGATGTTCGTGCTGTGGTTCATGATGTATTGCGTCACCGTATCGGAATTACGTATGAAGCCGAAGCAGAAAACATTACTTCTGTTGAAATTATCAACAAAATTGTAAACGAAATTGAGGTTCCTTAGTAGAAATCTGTAAACCGTTAACCGAAAACTGTTCACCGAAATGGATACCAAGGAGTTACTTAAAAAAGTTCGTAAAATAGAAATCAAAACCCGAAGATTGAGCGATCATATTTTTTCGGGCGAATACCATACGTCTTTTAAAGGACGCGGAATGACTTTTTCTGAAGTACGTCAGTACCAATATGGCGATGATGTTCGTGCCATCGACTGGAATGTAACAGCCCGCTATAATGAGCCTTATGTAAAGGTTTTTGAAGAAGAACGCGAATTGACCATGATGTTGATGGTGGATATTTCGGGTTCGGAGAGTTTCGGAACTAAAAATCAATTAAAGAGTGAAATCGTTACCGAAATTGCAGCGACTCTAGCGTTTTCGGCGACTCAAAATAATGACAAAATCGGATTGATTTTATTTTCAGATCAAATCGAACTATACATTCCACCCAAAAAAGGAAAACCACACGTACTTAGAATCATTCGCGAACTAATCGAATTTCAACCGAAAAGCAAAAAGACCAATATTAGTCAGGCTTTGCAATTTTTATCGGCAACGCAAAAGAAAAAAGCCATTGTTTTTATGATTTCCGATTTTATTGCGGATGACGATTACGAAAAAACATTGAAAATTGCGAGTAAAAAACACGACATCACAGGTGTTCGAGTATTTGATATTAGAGAATCCAACATGCCAAATATTGGCTTGGTTGCCATGCAAGATGCCGAAAGTGGTCAAACACAATGGGTGAATACGGGTTCCAAAAATGTTCGTTTGCAATACGAAAAATACTATCACGAAAAAGTGAATTATTTTGCAGCTATTTTTTCTAAATGTGGTTCAGGTGTTGTAAATACCAGAGTGGATGAAAGTTATGTGACGAAACTGTTGGGTTATTTTAAATCGAGATAAAGAGTAATGAAAGTGATAAAAAAATATTGTTTCTTTTTAATACTACTATTCCAATCCATTGTGTTTGCACAATCCTTGGAGACCAAAATTGATACGACCAAGAATAAAATTGGAGCACAATTTACGTTGACTTTAAAAGTTAAGGCAAAACCTTCTACGCAAGTTGCGTTTCCAAAAGCCAACAATTTTGGTGCTTTAGAGGTTATTGAATCCTATCCAATCGATACCATCAAGGAAGAATCGAATTACGCATTAATTAAAAAATACGGATTGACGCAGTTTGATTCTGGGAAATACGTTATTCCAAGAATTCCAGTTCTAATTGATAAGAAACCAGTTTTTTCCGACAGTATCAAAGTGGAAGTTTTCAGTGTCAAAGTCGACACCTTGAAACAAAAAATGTATGACATCAAACCGATCATTGCCGCAGAAAGACCTATGGGCGATTGGTGGAAATATCTTTTAGCCGTTATTTTACTATCAGGAATTGGGTATTTGGCATATTATCTTTGGAAGAAAAATCAAAAACCTAAAGAAAAAGAAATTACCTATAATTCTCCTATCGAAAAAGCAACCAGTTTACTGGTACTTCTTGAAAATAAGCAGTTATTAGAAAAAGGGGAAGTCAAAGAATATTACTCAGAATTGACCGATATTGCGCGTGATTATATCGAAGAAGCTATCGAAATTCCAGCGAAGGAAAGTACGACTTCCGAATTGATTGCTGCACTTCGCGTAGCGTCCAATAAGAAAAAATTAAAACTATCGAAAGATACTTTAGAAGGCTTGGAAAAAGTCCTAAAGCAAGCCGATTTGGTGAAATTTGCCAAATCAAAACCACTCGATTTTGAAATTGCAGAGGACAGAAAGAAAATTGAAAATTCTATTGTGACCATCGATAAAGCCATTCCGGTTGTGGTAGATGAAAACAGTTTGAAGTGGAAAAAAGAGCAAGAAGAGTTTCTCAAAAAACAAGAGCGTAAAAAACGTTTGGTGGCATTGGGCGGAATTACAGGATTGGTTTTAAGTTGTGTCTTGGTTTTTACTATTGTGACCAAAGGCATTGATTATGTGAAAAACGGATTTACCGGCCATTCTACCAAAGAATTATTAAATAGCGATTGGATAAAATCGGAATACGGAGAACCTTCTGTTGTAATTGAAACTCCCAAAGTTTTAAAACGAATGGATGTGTCTAAAGCGGTTCCAAAAGATGCTATAGCACTCATTAAAGACATGCAAATGTTTGCTTATGGAAGTGTTTTCGAAAGCTTTACGATTGCCGTTTCTACTACCAAATTCAAACAGGAAACAGAAATCGATTTAACCCAAGCCTTAAACGGAACCATCCAAACATTAGAGTCGCAAGGGTGTAAAAACATCATTTCAAAACAAGAAGAATTTAGCACTGAGAAAGGATTCAAAGGCATTAAAGGTTTCGGAACGCTTACGGTGGAAAATGAAAAATTGTATTACGAAATTTTACTATTCAGCCAATCAGGAGGCTTACAACAAATCATGATTGTGCATCAAGATGGAGATGAAAACGCTAAGAAAATTTCCGAACGAATGTTGAACTCTGTGGAACTAAAAACAGCACAATAATGACCAATGTAACTTTTTTAAATCCGGAGTTCTTTTGGCTGTTTGTACTACTGCCTTTATTGGTTGTTTGGTATTTTTTTAAGAGAAAAGAAGAAAAACCAACGCTTAAAATAAGTTCGTTAAAAGGTTTTCAAACCACGAGCTCAATATTGCCAAAATTAAAACCGTTGTTGTTTGCCATGCGATTGGTCGCTTTAAGTTCATTAATTATTGCGCTTGCCCGACCTAGAAGTGTTGACGTAAGTAATAAATCGAATAATACCAACGGAATTGATATTGTTATCGCGACCGATGTATCTGGAAGTATGCTCGCCAAAGATTTGAAACCAAACCGAATGGAAGCGCTGAAAAGAGTTGCACATGATTTCGTAAAAGAACGTGTGAATGACCGAATAGGAATTGTAGTCTATGCCGCCGAAGCCTATACTAAAACACCAGTTACGAGTGATAAAGCGGTAGTGTTACAAGCGATTGACGACATAAAATACGATAACGTGCTGCAGGACGGAACGGGTATTGGTATGGGATTAGCCACAGCGGTGAACCGATTGAAAGAAAGCAAAGCGAAAAGTCGTGTAATTATTTTGATGACAGATGGTGTCAATAATTCCGGTTTTTTAGATCCCCAAACTTCTGCTGAAATTGCGGCCGATTTGGGAATTAAAGTCTATACTATCGGTATTGGAACCAATGGAAATGCAATGTTCCCTTATGCAATTGCGCCTAATGGCGGATTTTTATTTAAAATGATGCCCGTGCAAATTGATGAGAAGTTGATGAAACAAATTGCGCAAAAAACAGGTGGAAAATATTTCCGAGCCCAAGACAATTCCAGTTTAGAGCGTATTTATAGTGAAATTAATAAGTTAGAAACGACCAAAATAGAAGAGTTAAAGTTTGTGAATTACGATGAAAAATTCCGCCCATTTGTTTGGTTGGCAGGTTTGTTGTTGTTACTTGAAATACTATTGCGAAACACTATTTTTAGAAGTTTTATTTAAAAATTTATGTACGAATTAGACGAATCAAAATATTTGTATTTACTGTTTTTGTTACCAGTTTTGGTGTTGCTTTTTCTATGGGTGGAAGTTTGGAAAAGAAAAAAACAACGTGAATTTGGGGATTTAGAATTGGTTAAGAAACTAAGTCCGGAAAAATCCAACTTTAAACCGGCCCTAAAATTTGGGGTGGTGCTTTTTGGATTGGCAATGCTGATTTTAGGTTTGGTCAATCCGAAAATCGGAACTAAAGTTGAAAAAGTGAAACGCCAAGGAATTGATATTGTTTTTGCTGTCGATGTTTCCAAAAGTATGTTGTGTGAAGATGTTGCACCGAATCGATTGGAAAAAAGTAAACAAATCGTTTCTCAAATTATCAATAACCTTGGGAGCGATCGAATTGGAATTATAGCCTATTCTGGAAGTGCTTTTCCAGTATTGCCCATTACAACCGATTATAATATTGCGAAAATGTTCCTGCAAACCATGAATCCAGGAATGATTTCTTCTCAAGGAAGTAACTTAGACGAAGCAATTGAGTTAACCGAAAATTATTTTGAAGGAAGCGGCAATACCAGTAAATTATTAATCATGGTGACCGATGGGGAAGACCATTCGGAAGCTGCTAAAGATGCTGCCGAGCAAGCGCGTAAAAAAGGCATTAAAATCATTACTATCGGAGTGGGAACTACCGCTGGTGGACCTATTCCAATCAAAAATAGAGGGGTAATTGAAAGTTATCATATAGACAAATCAACCGGTCAAAAAGTAATTACACAATTGCGTCCAGAAGCACTCGAAAGTATTGCAAAAGCAGCCAAAGGGGGTTATATAAATGGTGCGAATACCAAAGAAGTGGTGGAGTTTATGCGAAAATCACTCAACAATATTCAAAAGACGGAATTTGAAGCTACAGAAACGGCGAGTTTCCAATCGCAGTTTCAATGGTTTTTAGCCATCGGATTTTTTGTATTAGTATTAGATGTGTTTTTATTGGAAAGAAAAACCAAATGGGTGCAAAAATTAGATTTGTTTAACGAGAAGAAGGAGAAGTAAGATGAAAAACATTTTTAAAATACTATTTTTGCTGCTTTTTGTAAGCGTTTTTGCCCAGCAGAAAAAAGATTTTGCTTTGCCTGACGGTAACGAACAATTTTCTAAAAAACAATATGCGGAAGCGGAAGCGAATTATAGAATTTCCAAAGCAATAAATGGTAAAAGAGCTACCGCACCTTATAATTTAGGAAATGCGATTTACAAGCAAAATCATCCTGGTGAAGCAAAATTTGCCTATGCCAACGCAATTGAAGTAGCGAGAGACAAACAACAAAAACACGCCGCCTATCACAATTTAGGGAATGTGTTTATGAAAGAGAAAGCATACGATAAAGCAGTTGAAGCCTATAGAAATGCGTTGAGAAATAACCCGAAGGACGACCAATCCAGGTATAATTTTGCCTTAGCGAAAAAAATGCAAAAAGAGAATCCTCCGAAAAAAGACGATAAAAAGAAAGACAAAGACAAGGATAAGAATAAAGACAAAAAGGACGATCCAAAACAAGATAAAAAAGAAGACAAGCCAAAAGATGGCGATGATAAAAAGGACAAGCAAGACCAACCGAAAGACGATCAAAAGGACAAGCCACAGCCTAAACCTAATGTTCCAAAAGATCGTTTGCAAAATTTGTTGGATGCCGTAAATAATGAAGAAAAGAAAATTCAAGATAAAGTGAATGCCAAAAAAGGGAAAGGGAAACCAGTTGAAAATGCGAAAGACTGGTAAACAATGTCTGTAAGAAAATGAAGAAACTACTTTTTATATTATTACTATTAGGTTGCAAGCTATCGGCACAGGTTCAATTTGTGGCGAGTGTTAGCAAAAATGCTATTGGAATAAACGAACGTTTGCGTATAGATTTTGCGATGAATGACGATGGCGATAATTTTAACCCACCTTCTTTTGAAGGATTTAAAATTGTAGGCGGACCCAGTCAGTCGGTGAGTTATTCTTGGGTGAATGGGCGAAAATCTTTTGAAAAATCGTATTCTTATTTCCTTCAACCCATCAAAAAAGGAAATTTTATTATCAAATCGGCTACGATAGAAATTAACGGTCAGATTTTTAAAACCAATCCCATTCGAATCACCGTGGGGAATGCCGTAGCGGAAGAACGTGATCCTTATGATCCTTACGGTAATCCGTACTACCAACAACAACGTCAAACACCACCTCCGGCTACTGCAATAGGAAAAGATGGCGTACACTTAGTGGCTGAAATTTCGAATCCCAATCCCTATTTAAACGAACCTATAACGGTTGTGTATAAAATATACGTGAGTCACCGCTCGGGTGTAGGTGGTTGGAGAGAAGTGACCAATCCGAAATACAATAATTTTTGGAGTCAAAACATAGACATCAAACAATTACAAGTACAAGAAGGCAAATTTAAAGGAGAGAATTACCGTTTTGCTGTACTTCGTAAAACCGTTTTATACCCTCAAAAATCGGGAAGATTAGAAATTGAACCGCTGACTTTGGATGTTGAGGTGGAAGTCCCTTCAGGAGAAACCGATTTCTTCGGCCGACCAATAATGACAATGGGGAATAAGAAAGTATCGGCGGGGTCTAAAATCATCAATGTAAAACCGTTGCCAGAAGCAGGAAAACCGGAAGATTTCAGTGGTGCAGTGGGAAGTTTCGACTTTAAAGTAAGCCCTTCCAAAACCGAATTAAAAGCGGGTGAATCTCTTGATTTGAAAGTAATCGTTTCCGGAAAAGGGAACTTAAAACTATTCACCTTGCCTAAACCAGTGGTGCCGCCATCTTTAGAAATGTATGATCCAGCGCATCAGGAAAATGTGCAAACGCCGCTTTCAGGAATGACGGGGAATATTTCAGATACTTATACTATTATTCCGCAATCGAAAGGGAAATACTTGATTAAACCTTTGTCGTTTACCTATTTTGATTTGGCGAGCAAAAGCTATAAAACCATTGTATCCAAAGAAATCGAAATCAATATCGAAGAAGGCAGCGGAACTATTGCTGTGGCAGAAAACACTCCGAATAAATCGAAAGTCACCGCCAATACTACCTTTGGTTTTATAAAAACAAATACCGAATTAGTAAGTCATGATACGTCCGATTTTCTTGGTTCGGGAATGTTCTACGCTTGGTTGGCATTGCCATTTTTATTGATTCCAGTAGTGATGGCTTTCCGAAGAAAGAAAGAAGCGATGGATGCCGATGTAAAAGGAAATCGAATTAAATTGTCGAATAAGTTAGCAAAGAAATATCTTTCGGAAGCACAAAAACAAATCCAGAACAAGGAACCGTTTTATATTGCTTTAGAAAAAGCCATGCACAATTTCTTAAAAGCCAAATTACACATCGAAACTTCCGAGATGAGCAAAGATACGATTCGAGAAATGCTATTAGCAAAACATGCCGAAGCAGAAACGGTGAATCAATTTATTGCGCTTACCGAAAGTTGTGATTTTGCACGTTATGCCCCATCAACAAGCATGACGATTCAAAACGATTATAATCTTGCAGTAACGATTATTTCCGAGTTAGAAAAACAAATTTCTTAACCTTACGGTTAATACTATTAAAAATGAAAAAATTATTCTACATACTATTAGTATTCACTCAAATTTTCTGGGCACAAGATGCTTTTGAAAAAGGGAATTCGTTGTATCAAAAAGGACAGTACCAAGAAGCCATTTCGACGTATGAAACCATATTAAAATCAGGACAAGAATCGGCGGAAGTGTATTTTAATTTGGGAAATTGTTATTACAAACTCAATCAAGTGGCTCCAGCGGTGTATCATTTTGAAAAAGCCTTACGTCTCAATCCGAGTGATGCTGAAATACAAAACAATTTAGGATTTGCTAAAAAAATGGCCATTGATGAAATTCAAGAAACGCCAAAAGTTGGGTTTTCTAAAATCATCCAGGATTTTACCTCAAGGTTTCACTACGATAGCTGGGCATGGATAGCGATTGCACTTTCCGGGTTGTTCTTCCTGAGTTTTTTGGGCTATTATTTTTCCAATACAACTAGTTTAAAACGGGTTTTCTTTTTGGGAATGGTCCTTTTATTGCTAAGCGTTTTGGTTGCTTTATTTGGAGGTTTTTTTGAACAAAACAGAATTCATAATGATAATCCGGCGATTGTTTTTGCCGAAGTGATTGCGGTGAAAAGTGAGCCTAATGCGGCTTCGCAAGAGGCCTTTACTTTACATGCCGGAACCAAAGTGCAAATTCTGGAAACCATTGGGAAGTATCACAAAATTCAACTCGCCGACTTAAAAGAAGGTTGGATAACGAAAAGTGCGGTGAAGGAGATTAAGTAATTAATGTTCGTCATTCCTCGTTCATTGTTCAAAATTCTGTATTCATTTTTATTGTTTATTTTGTGAACAACGAACAACGAACGATGAATAAGGAACAAAGAATACAATCATACTGCTTACTGCAAACTATCTTTCGCCACTTCCGAAGTTTCATCTTCCGTTTTTAAACTTGCTGCTTTCTCTTTCAAATCAGTAAACCAATCGCCAAGAACCGGTAATAAGGTTTCAGAGGTTTTCATACACGGCATAAAGAACAACGAACTTTCTTGGGTTTCTTTGCTTACCAACATATCGTTAATGTTTACTTTTTGAAATAAATTCAAAATAATTCCAATAAAAAGAGCCGTTTTTAGTGCTCCAAATAGACCACCGCCTAAAGTGTTGGCCCATCCTAAAAAAGCAAAATTCGCTAAGCCGGATAATGCCTTTGCTGCCAAATGAATCACAACAATTACTATTCCTAAGGTAATAATAAAAGAAAACACTTGTACGGTTTTAGGAGGCCACGACACATTTTTTTCGAAGAGCCCTGCCACTAAATAAGAGAATTTAATCGCTATAAAAATACCAACAAAAAAGGCAACAAGCGAAGCCAATTCAACAAACAATCCGTTTTTAAATCCTTTGTAAAATCCAAAAACCAGCAAGGCGCCAATGATAATATCTATAAATCCCATTTTTCTTTTTTTCAAAAGTAAGAAAATAGAATAAAGAATCTATAAAAGCGAATTCGAATACTATCTTTGCCAATCATTTTATGTTTATGAACTCATAATTCATAATTCATAATCCATAATTCAAAACAATGTCACGCGATATACAACTCAAAGAACGCTGGGAGCAGCTGGTACAAATCCTTTCTGATAAATTTTCCCAAGGGGAAGATTTAGATTTGGACGCCATTATATACTTAATTGGTGTTCAAGAATTAGGAAAATTTAGTCAAACCTATAAAAAAGATGAAAAGCTAAATCTAATGCACATCGCTATTTGTCGCTTGTTGGAACCGTATGGATATTATGAGTTTGAATATTTCGACAGTGAAGGTTGGCCGCATTATAAAATAAAAGAAGAATTGCCTCCGTTAAAAGCAGGAGAACAATCGGTTTTGATGAAAGAAGCGATTGTAAATTATTTTTTAGAAAAAAAGTTAATCGATTAAATACTGTAAACGGTTCGCTGTGAACTGTAAACTAAAAATTGTAAATTTGCCCTTTCAAAGAAAGAATGATGACAGACAAGATTAAAGAATACATTGAAGAAGCGAAAGCTTTTACCACTCAAAATAAAGAAAAATTAGAAGAATTCCGGATCAAATTCCTTGGGAGCAAAGGTTTGGTGAAAGATATTTTTGCCGAATTTAAAAATGTACCCAACGACCAGAAAAAGGAATTTGGTCAAGTGATTAACTTGCTGAAAACCATTGCAGAAGAAAAAGTAAAATCGATTCAAGACGAGTTGGAAAGCAAAGAAGTCGTTGGCGGTATCTATGGCGATTTATCTCGTCCTGCCGAACCGTTTAAAATTGGTTCGCGTCATCCTATTTCGTTGGTTAAAAATCAAGTGATTGATATTTTCTCTAATATCGGGTTCAATGTTTCAGAAGGTCCGGAAATTGAAGACGATTGGCACAATTTTACCGCATTGAACTTACCGGAATACCATCCGGCAAGAGACATGCAGGATACGTTCTTCATTCAAACGAATCCCGATATTTTGTTACGTACACACACGTCATCTGTGCAAGTACGTTATATGGAAAACAACCAACCGCCTATTCGTACGATTTCTCCTGGTAGAGTTTTCCGTAATGAAGCGGTTTCATCACGTTCACACTGTATTTTCCACCAAGTGGAAGGCTTGTATATTGACAAAGATGTTTCGTTTGCCGATTTAAAGCAAACGCTTTTATATTTCACTAAAGAAATGTTCGGGAAGTCGAAAATTCGTCTCCGCCCTTCGTATTTCCCATTTACCGAGCCTAGTGCTGAGGTTGACATTTACTGGGGATTAAAAACCGAAACCGATTACCGTATTACCAAAGGTACCGGTTGGTTGGAAATTATGGGTTGTGGAATGGTCGATCCAAACGTATTGAAAAATTGCGATATCAATCCAGACGAATACAACGGATTCGCTTTCGGAATGGGTATCGAACGTATGGCGATGTTGTTGTACCAAATCAGCGATATTCGTATGTTTTATGAAAACGATGTACGTTTCTTAGAGCAGTTTAAGTCGTCGATTTAGTCATTGCGAGGAACGAAGCAATCTAAAATAACATGAAAGAAGATATCACTATCCCTAAAGTAGAAAACGTATTCCTTGCCGCCATTCAAGAGTGGAGCGATGATTTTATGGAAAACGTTTGGTACGTTCATCTTGTCAATGATTCTGATTTTGATTTGGATGGCGTTATGGTAGTCTCAAAAGCTTTTGGAACAATCAACGGCGAAATGAAGAAAACCTCACTTTTGCGTCATGCCTTTCAACAAGTCCCAACCCTTTCGGTGGTAAAAGTTGAAATGATTGAAAAAAGTGTACTGGAACTGAATAACGAATTCATGGTGACCTATTTCATTGGAAATACGCTGTACGATAAAAAATTCATCTTCCGTAAAAATACCATCAACGAACGCGCTACCGAAGAAGTGCCACACATTTGGAAGAATGGAGTGGTGGTAAGATAGAAAAGTTAAAAGATATAAGAAAAAAGGGATAAGTAATTAACGCATTTACTTATCCCTTTATAAAAAATTAATCCAATTTATCGGTCAATTTTCGAAAGGCTTCTTTAGCCTCTTTCCCTTCGTAAAGAACTTGATGAACCGCATCTAAAATAGGCGTTTTGGCTTTGTATTCTTGGTTGAGTTTATAAGCACTTTTGGCCGCATAATAGCCTTCCGCGACCATACTCATTTCCATTTGAGCAGATTTTACCGTATAGCCTTTCCCGATCATGTTTCCGAACATACGGTTACGCGAAAAAACAGAATATCCGGTTACTAACAAATCTCCTAAATAGGCCGAATTGTTAATGTTTCGCTTCATTTTGTGCACTTGTTTGATAAAGCGTTTCATTTCACGAATGGCATTACTCATTAATACCGCCTGAAAGTTATCCCCATAACCCAATCCGTGCGCGATTCCGGCGGCAATAGAATAGATGTTCTTTAAAACAGCCGCATATTCGGTACCAATAATATCATCGGACGTTTTGGTTTTGATATAATAACTCGATAAGTTTTTGGCCATAATTTTAGCATTCCCCAAATTTCCACTGGCAATGGTCAAATAAGAAAGACGCTCTAGAGCCACTTCTTCTGCGTGACAGGGTCCGGTAATTACTCCAATATTGTCGTAAGGAATATTATAATTTTTATGAAAATGCTCGCCAACAATCATACTCGTTTCGGGTACAATTCCTTTAATGGCTGAGAAAATGATTTTTCCTTCCAAACTTTCGGTCATTTTTTCCAATTCGGCACTTAAAAAGGCAGATGGAATGGCGAAAATAACAAAGTCGGCATTTTTTATAGCCTCGTTGATGTCGTTGGTCAAGTTTAATTTTTTGGTATCAAATTCGACCGAACTTAAATAGTTGGGATTGTGTTTGTGCAATTTTAAATGTTCTAGTGCATACACGCTTCTCATGTACCAAGAAACTTGGTCAACATTCATGGTTAACATTTTGACAATGGCTGTAGCCCAGCTACCACCTCCTATAACAGCAAATTTTGGTTGTGTACTCATAAAGTTCTTTTTAGCCCCGATAGTAGCCGATATCCTCGCGGAGTATAACGTAGCGAGATAAAGGCGAATAGCGGGATTAGCTCCTAAAAATAAGTATTTTTCTAGGAAGAATCAAAGGTAATAATTTTTTGGCACGCATATTGAATAGGTAGTAGTGAAACTATAAAAACCTTGAATTATGAAAACGATAAAATTACTTCTGATTGCGATGATTTCGCCTTTTTTGTTTGCTTCATGTACAGCAGATGTTATTGTGGAAGACAATTATGCAGGCCATTATGTGGATAATGGAATTTCGTTACCTCAGTTAATGGAAGGCTATAATTTGTGGTATGTAGACTATGATGCGACAACAGGAAATGGTGATGTACCTTTCTTAACCAGAGCATTTACGATTTCGTTTTTACATGGCGATTTGTATGCGAATAATAACTTAGCAGGAATTGGTGTTACTGGTGATGGTTTTGGCATTCGAGTGGGGTATTATGATTATTTTTCAAAAGCCATTCGCGTGTATCACGATGTGTATGGAGCTTATGATTTGGAAGTGTATCAATTGGCTGCCAACCGAATTAAATTGTATGACCGTCGTCAAAATACGGCCTATTATTTAAATGGATATCAAAGAAGTGCTTTCGATTATAATAAATTGTTTAATGATAATATTCATTACTTTTTACAAGAATACAAAGCTTGGGAAAAAGTGTATACCAGTAATGTAGGCGCATTGAATGATTTTGATCACGAGCATTTCCTTCAATTTATGGCGGGAGGTAGCGATAACAACTTCCGTTCATCACAAGATGCACCTGGCACAAATGTCAATAATATCTACTGGGATTTTACTGGATTGTATGGCGTTTATAATACTTCAAACCCTTATACTAAAATTTTAACACTAGATTATGATTTTTGGGGCAATGAATCGTTTACTCTTAGCGTTATTAATGACAGTCGCATTCGATTGTATCACAATGCTAGTGGCACGACCTATGAATTTGTTGGAAGAGGGTTCATACAATATTTACGACAATCGGCCGTTAGAAGTAAAAGTGATACCACATTAAGAAAAGAATTCGTAAAAAAAGAGTTAGTTAAATAAATATAAATAAAGTTAAGTTAATTACGTTTTGTTTTTGGTGTTTAGTAGGAAGGCGCTCTAAGGATTTATTCTAGGAGCGCCTTCTGAATTTTTATACCTGTCTGATTTCTAAAACCAGACAGGTATAAAACAAATATTAATAACTCATTTCCACAATCGCTCTCACTTTTTCTGGCGTGATGTTTTGTTTTTCTCCTAGCGCTTTCCAACCGCGTTCTTCGAAACGATTCACAATAAAATCGGCTGTTTTTTGATAGTCGTTGGTATTTTCCGAAAGTTTGGTTTGCATGCCCATGGCATGTAAAAATTCGACTGTTTTTTCAATGGCTTGTTCGGCTTTGTCTTCTACTGAATTTCCAGAGATGTTGAATACTCTTTCGCCGTATTGCACCAATTTTTCTTTTTTGGTGTCAAACATTACACGGTATAAGTTCGGACCGATAATCGCCAAAGTTCTTGCGTGATCAATTTCATACAAGGCGGTCAATTCATGTCCAATCATGTGCGTCGCCCAATCGGAAGGAACGCCTTTTTGGATCAATCCATTCAAAGCCATCGTCGCGCACCACATATAGTTCGCCGCTAATTTATAATCGGATGGATTTTCGACTACTGCAGGACCAATTTCGACTAAGGTCTGTAAAATCCCTTCGGCAATTCGGTCTTGTAACATGGCATCGTGTGGATAGGTTAAATATTGCTCCAACACGTGGGTATAAGCATCTACAATCCCATTTTGGATTTGTCTTATGGGTAAAGAGGCGATAACAGTTGGATCGCAAATTGAGAATTTCGGAAACAAAGCACTTCCGCCAAAAGATAATTTTTCTTGGGTTTCATCAATAGTGATTACTGCTCCCGAATTCATTTCCGAACCTGTTGCCGGTAAAGTTAATACGGTTCCGAAAGGAATGACTTGAGACAACTCTTTTATTAATAATCGTTTGTGAAGAATATCTTTTGGGTTGCCTTCAAATTTGACAGCAGCCGAAATGAATTTTACGCCATCAATGACACTTCCGCCGCCGACCGCTAAAATGAAATCAATTTTTTGTTCGCGAATAATCGCAACCGCTTTCATTAAAGTTTCATAACGCGGATTGGGTTCGATACCGCCGAATTCCACCACTTCAAAATTAGAAAGTGCTAATTTTACCTGTTCGTAAACCCCATTTTTGAAAATGCTTCCACCGCCATACGCCAATAGGACTTTGCTGTTTTGCGGAATGAGTTCGGAGATTTTTGCGGTTTGTCCTTTGCCAAAAATATAATTGGTCGGATTGTATAGTTCGAAGTTTAACATAGCTTAAAAATTTAAAAGCTTAAAGTTAAGGAAGTTTCTTCGGAACAATTGATAAAGGTTTGTTAAGAATGATTCCGATTTGAACTATATCTGTTTCTAAAAAAGTTCATAGTTTCAATAATTTCTTCAGGGTTAAAATAATTGAATAAACCGAAACTCTCTTTCTTACCAGATATTGTGAAGATTTCAAGTTGGTAATCAGAAGTTTTACTTTTTGGAACTATCGTGAAACCATAATCATATATTTGATTCCAAAGAAATATAGTTTTATTAATTTCAATTCTTTCTTCAGAAATTTTAATCTCTTCCAATTTTTTAGTTTTATTATACCCAATAAGAATTATCAAAATTAGCAACAAGCCTAGTACAATATATCTACTAAATAAATCTTCAAAAGAACGTAATCCAAATAGTAAAGTAAAAAATCCAATTACAAAATAGAAATAGTTGTCGGAACCAGTATTACTAAAAATTATTTCTTCACTATATTTTTTTATAGTTGAACCATATTCAGATGATCTAACAAAGTAGGGGTTGTCAAATATAAAATTGATTACCGAATTTTTCTTTTTAGGTTGCTTTTCAATCAGCTTTTCAATTTCAAAATTTTGCATTACTACTACTTCGTATAAAACAAATTGTGCTCCACATAGTCCCATACTTTATGAGGAAGCATTGGGATGACGTTTTTCTTATTTTTGATGCTTTCGCGGATAAATGTGGAGGACAATTCAACCACCGGTGCCGCAACTTTATGAATGTTAGGATGATTCGTAAATTGATTGTCCATTTCTCCCGAATGCAATCGTGGATACACATAAATATCGTGGTTGTTTACAATCACTTCGTAGTTTTTCCATTTGTGAAGCGAATTCAAATTGTCCTCACCCATAATTAAAGCAAACGCATGTTGTGGATATTTCTCTTGTAAATGGGCTAAAGTATTGACCGTATAATTGGGTTGTGGCAATTTGAACTCAATATCGGAAGGCTTTAATTTGGGAAAATCTTCGGTAGCCAAATGCACCATATGCAAGCGATGGTAATCGTCTAATAAGGTGCTTTTCTGTTTGTGCGGATTGTGTGGTGTGACCACCATCCAAATTTGATCCAAATCGGAATGCTCTGCCATATGATTAGCAATGATTAAGTGCCCAATGTGAATGGGATTAAAGGTTCCGAAATACAATCCTATTTTCATGTCATTGCGAGTTTGGCGAAGCAATCGTTATGATTTTTCGATAAAATTCTTTACTAACTGATGTGCCTCTTCTTTTGCCACATCCAAATCGTAATTTTTTATGATTACGTCAAATTGTGGTGCGGTAGCCAATTCTACGTGTGCTTTGGCAATACGCATGTTGATTTTATCATCACTTTCGGTAGAGCGTTCTTTTAAACGGCGTTTTAATTCGTCTACACTCGGAGGTTTTACGAAGACGGCAAGGGTTTGCTCCGGGAATTTCGATTTGATACGCAGTCCACCTGCCACATCAATATCGAAAATAACATTTTTACCCAAAGCCCAAATGCGTTCTACTTCGGTTTTTAAAGTGCCGTAAAAGTTATCGCGATATACTTCTTCCCATTCTACGAAATCTTCCGCTTTGATGTGTTGTTTGAAATCATGAATTGACATGAAATAATAGTCTTTGCCTGAAATTTCTTCGCCACGCGGGGCACGTGTTGCCGCCGAAATGGAGAATTCTAAATTCAATTCGTCAATTCCCAATAAATGTCTTACTATAGTAGTTTTTCCGGAGCCTGATGGCGCCGAGAAAACGATTAATTTACCTTGTTTCATTACAGTGTTTTTTTGCCACGAATGATTAAAGATTGATTCGTGTATTCGTGGCTAAATATTATAATACATTAAGAACCTGCTCCTTAATTTTTTCCAACTCATCTTTCATTTGCACTACTAATTTTTGCATTTCAGTATGGTTGGATTTAGATCCCATGGTGTTGATTTCACGTCCCATTTCTTGGGTAATAAAACCTAATTTACGGCCGTTGGCTTCTTTTCCGTTTAAGGTTTCAATAAAATAATCCAAGTGATTTCCCAAGCGAACTTTTTCTTCGGTGATATCATATTTTTCAAGATAAAAAATCAGTTCCTGTTCGAAACGATTTTCATCTACGTTGGTTTTTAATTCCTCCAATGCGGTACGCAATCTGTTTTTAACCGTATCTACTCGTTCTGCATCATAGGAAACGGCTTCGTTCATCAGGGAGCGAATATTGTTTATTCGGGTATTGAATTCCGTTTCTAATGACAGTCCTTCATCTTTTCTGAATTGATTGATCGCTACCAGTGCTTCATTAATTACCATTTGAATATGTTTCCATTCGTTTTCGTCAATTTCGTCACGTTCTGTTTTTAACGCATCAGGCATACGAACGGCCATTTTCATTAATTCAGTGTTATCGGCGTCGGGTAAAATGTCACGCATTTGAGCGATATACGCTTTTACAATGGGCGCATTCACTTTGGTGGAAGTTTCCTCACCAGTTACTTCGATGTACAAGGAGAAATCTACTTTTCCACGTTCTAATTGTTGTGAAATTTGGTTGCGTAACCCCAATTCCATTTCACGATACACCGAAGGCATTCTTGTATTTAAGTCTAAACCTTTGCTGTTTAAGGATTTGATTTCTACTGTTATTTTTTTGGTTGGTAATTGCAAAGTTGCTTTCCCAAAGCCAGTCATCGATTGTATCATAGTTGTAAAATAAGGCGTAAAGATAAATAAAAGTTTGGAGTCTGTTAAATTGCAATAATCAATGTCAATTGCAATGAAAATTATTCGTGAATTCGGGGCTTAATAGTTACCAAATACACCCCAACAAAAATTAGTAAGGCCGAACCAATTTTCACCCAACTCAACTCGTCTTTTCCCAATCCGATGGCAAAAATGGAAGCGAATAAGGGCTGTAAATAGATAAACACCGCTACCGTAGTGGGTTTTAATTCTTTCATCGAAAGTAGATTCAATAAATAAGTCAAGAAGGTGGAAAAAACGACCACAAAACCAATTTTAAGATAAGCAGAAGATGGAACTGTTGCCCATTCTACCGCTTGAAATTCATTCCATCCAAACGGGATCACCATCAAAAAGCCAAAGAAATAAATCCATTTTACAAAAGAAAGTGCCTTGTATTTGTCCATTAACTTTTTCACGATGATAAGGTAAAAACCATAGGAAACCGCATTAACAAATACGAGAATATTTCCTAGCGTAGCATTCGGAGCATTGATCATCGATTTTCCATAAAGTATCAATGTAATAGTACCCGCAAGACCCAAAAGTATTCCGATGATTTTGCGGTTTTCCATACGTTCTTTAATCAGAATGGCGGATAAAACCAATACAATCATAGGGGTGGTCACCATCAAAACGGCACCCATAATAGGAGAAGTATAACTCAGTCCTTTGAAAAAAGTAAGCATGTTGAAAGCAATACCAAAGAAAGAAGCGGCGATGATTCTTGGGAAATCTGCTTTTTCAATTTTTTCAGTTTTGACAAACAAAGTAGCCAACCAAAATAGCAACATCGAGCCTCCAACCCGCAAGAAAATAAATCCGAAAGCATCGATATGTTTGGGCATTACATCTTTAGCAATGGTAAACGTTACTCCGTAAATAATGGAGACTAAGGTTGCGGCTACTAGCGCCCAATTTCTTTTAGACACTTTGTAAGGCTTTCGTTAATTTTAGAATATTGGGTTGTGTATTGCCAATGAAAATTTCATTGTTAAAAATAACAACGGGACGGCTCAAGAAGGTATAATGTTCTAAAAGGTATTTTTTAAAATCGGCTTCTTGAAGGTTTTTGTTTTTCAAATCCATCGATTTGTACAACTGTGCTTTTTTACTGAACAGCGCTTCGTAACTACCGGAAAGTTGGTACATTTCTTCTAAATCGGTTTCTGAAATTGGATTTTGACGAATATCGATAAAAGTTAATGTATCGGTATTGGGCAATGATTTGATGATTTTACGACAGGTGTCGCATGAAGCAAGAAAATATATTTTGTTCATTAGGATGTTTTTAAGTCGTTCACATTGCAAAAGTACGGTTTTCGTTAAAATAGATTTAAATTAAATGTTCGAGTTTCATTAAAGCCAATTATTCTCTTTATTTTTGAGTAAATTTTTTACAGATGGGTGTTTTTACAAAAGAAATTTCAATTCGTTGGTCTGACTTAGATCCGAATTTTCATATGCGACACAGTGCTTATTACGATTTTGGAGCACAACACCGTATTGAAGTTTTAGAGCAACATGGTCTCACAATGAAACTGATGCAACAGCAGCAATTTGGTCCGATTTTGTTTCGCGAAGAATGTATTTTCAGAAAAGAAATTCATCTTAATGACACCATAACCATTAGTACAAAAATGGGGAAAATGCGAGCAGACGCTTCTCGTTGGACCATTGTTCACGAATTAAAAAACGACAAAGAAGAGCTTTGTGCGGTAATCAGTGTTGATGGGGCTTGGATGGACACCAAGCTGAGAAAATTGGCAACACCAACTCCTGAAATTGTACAAGAAGTCATGAATGCTTTTCCTAAAACAAATGATTTTGTAACCTTATAAACAAAATGATGCAATCAACTTTTGAAATCAACCACACCAGCAGAAAAATGCTGTTACAATTTTTAGAAAACCACACTTTGGAACAATTGAATAAAATACCCGAAGGATTTTCGAATAACCTAATTTGGAATATTGGTCATATCGTAACGGTACAACAAATGCTGGTGTATAATTTATCTGGTTTGCCGATGATGATTTCAGATGAAATGGTAGAAACTTATAAAAAAGGCACAAAACCAGAAGGAGAAATTACTCAGGAAGAAGTAAACGAAATCAAAGAATTGTTGTTTTCGACATTAGAGCAAACCAAAGAAGATTTCGCCAACGATATTTTCGGGGAATACATGGAATTCACCACAGGTGTTGGTTTTGTCATAAAAAATGCAAAAGCCGCGATGGAATTTAACAACTACCACGAGGCTTTACACACCGGGATTATGATGCAAATTCGTAAGTTTTTATAAGTATCAAATCACTTTTTTAGAATAAATTTGTAAAAAAAATAAGTAGAATGAAATTCAATACAAAAACCATACATGGTGGGCAACACCATGACCCAAGCACAGGAGCAGTAATGCCTCCGGTGTATCAAACGTCAACGTTTGTACAAACCAGCCCAGGAAAACCATTAAATCCAGAGTATGAATATTCTCGTGCGGCCAACCCGACACGAACGGCTTTGGAAAATGCGTTGGCAAGTATCGAAAATGGAGCAAGAGGATTGGCCTTTTCATCAGGTCTTGCAGCGACAGATTGTTTGCTTCGCTTGTTTAAAGCAGGTGATGAAATCATTGCCATGGACGATTTATACGGAGGTACTTATAGGTTGTTTACTCGTTTGTATAAAGACAGTGGAATAAAATTCCATTTTGTAGATATGAACGATTTGGATGGCTTCCAAAAGTTGATCAATGAAAACACTAAATTGGTTTGGGTAGAAACCCCTACCAACCCGTTAATGAAATTAGCCGATATTGAGGCTATTGCACAAATCACTAAAAAACACAACATTTTGTTTGCGGTTGACAATACGTTTGCAACTCCATACCTGCAAAAACCCTTAGATTTAGGAGCTGATATCGTAATGCATTCGGCGACCAAATATTTAGGAGGGCATAGTGATGTCATTGCAGGTGCCTTGATCATTAAAGATAAAGCGTTAGGGGAAGAATTGCATTTCAAACAATTTGCAACAGGAGCAACGTTAGGTCCACAAGATTCGTTCTTGGTATTAAGAGGAATTAAAACGTTACACTTACGCGTACAACGTCATTGTGAAAACGGAGCAAAAGTGGCCGAATTTTTACAAAACCATCCAAAAGTGGAACGTGTGTATTACCCAGGTTTGGAAAACCATCCGTTTCATGAAATTGCCAAAAAACAAATGATTGGTGGTTTTGGAGGAATGGTAACTTTTACTTTTAAAACCGGTAAAAAAGAAGATGCCATTTCGTTTTTAGAAAAAGTAAACGTGTTTACTTTGGCAGAATCATTAGGAGGCGTAGAATCATTAGCGAATCATCCAGCGTTAATGACCCATGCTTCGATACCAGAAGACAAACGAAAAGAAATCGGAATTACGGATGATCTAGTTCGTTTGAGTGTAGGAATTGAAGATGTAGAAGATTTAATAGAAGATTTAAAGCAAGCCTTAGCTTAATAATAAAAAACCCGAGAAATTTCTCGGGTTTTTTATTGTCTTTATGTTTTATTAAAAAAGATTAATCTAAATAATAAATGTAACCAAAATTTAACCAAACATTCCAGTCGTTTGATTTGTTTTCTGGATATAAGGTTGGATTAGGATTTAAACCATCCACCCAGTTGGAAAAATAATATTGCCATCTCAAATCAACAATTAAATCCGAAAGTGGAGTTAATTTGTATCGTGTTCCAACACTAGTTACAATAGACCAAGTACTTCCATTGTCGTTAGAAAATCCGTGTTTTTTTCCTTCAGAAGGTGCCCAGTATTTAGAGGTGATATTGTCTTCGTTTAAAAGTTGTCCATCCCCATAATCGGTAGAAACCGATGGAGAATAGAAATTATAATGTGCTCCTAAACTACCAAATGGCGCCCAACTTCCTGTTGAAGCTGTAAAATCTCTTATGCTTAAAGGATAAAATTCAATTTGCATACCTATATCGGTTACCGAAGTAGAACCTTTCATAGCTTTAATTTGTTTAGCTGTTTCTGATTTTGCTACTTTTTCAGGAGTTACCCATTTTCCAAAATGCTCAAGATTTGTTTTGTTAAATGAAAGTTCACTTCTCAACTTAAAGTGATCATTAAAGTATGTTTCAGGAGTATAACAGTTACAGTCAGCGCGATAAGAGAAATTTAAATAATGTATCAAACCAATTCCGAAACCAGTATTACCCGCATTCGTTTTAAAATCGTGCCTAACACCATAGTCAGATTGAAAGGCTACTGGACCAGTAATAAGACCTACTTCATGTGAAAATCCATACTGGGCAATACTTAAATTGCTAAAAAAGAAGGTTAAAATGACTAACTTGATTAACTTGGGCATGACGTATTGTTTAATTCATTAAGGAACAAATATATAAAAACATCATTCACATCAAAAAGAAAATTTAAAAAATAAAGAATAATATTATATAAACAGATAATTTTTTTAGGTGCAAATATTAGATAAAATGTATATTTGTACTTCCAAACGAAATCGTTTTCTTAAACGTAATTAAAATTAAAAATATTATGTCACAAAGTATTGATGCTTTTGTTGAAGCAGTAGCTAAAAACAACCCTAATGAACCTGAATTTTTGCAAGCTGTACAGGAAGTTGCAGAAACGGTGATTCCATTCATTGAAAAAAATCCAAAATACCAAGGTAAAATGTTACTTGAGCGTATGGTTGAACCAGAAAGAGTAATGATGTTCCGTGTGGCTTGGATTGATGATAAAGGTCAAACACAAGTAAATAAAGGATACAGAATCCAAATGAATTCTGCGATTGGTCCATATAAAGGGGGATTGCGTTTTCACCCTTCAGTTAATTTAAGTATTTTGAAATTCTTAGCGTTCGAGCAAGTATTCAAAAACTCTTTAACTACATTGCCAATGGGTGGTGGAAAAGGGGGATCTAACTTTGATCCTAAAGGAAAATCAGATGTAGAAATCATGCGTTTTTGTCAAGCTTTCATGACAGAATTAGCGCGTCACATTGGAGCTGATACTGACGTTCCAGCCGGAGATATCGGTGTAGGAGGAAGAGAAGTTGGGTATATGTTTGGTCAATACAAAAAATTACGTAACGAGTTTACAGGAGTTTTAACTGGTAAAGGAATCACTTTTGGAGGTTCTTTAATCCGTCCTGAAGCTACAGGTTACGGAGATGTGTACTTTGCTTACAACATGTTAAAAACAAAGGGTCAAAGTTTTGATGGTAAAACAGTTGTGGTTTCTGGATCAGGAAACGTTGCGCAATATGCTGCTGAAAAAGCAAGACAATTAGGAGGTAAAGTTGTTACTTTATCCGATTCATCAGGATATATTTATGATGCTGAAGGGATCGACGAAGAAAAATTAGCGTATGTAATGGAAATCAAAAACGTAAACTACGGTCGTATTTCTGATTACCTTAAAAAATATCCAAACGCTAAATTCGTTGAAGGAAAACGTCCATGGGAAGTAAAATGTGATATCGCATTACCATGTGCTACGCAAAACGAATTAAACGGTGACGATGCTAAAACTTTAGTAGCTAACGGATGTATCTGTGTAGCAGAAGGAGCTAACATGCCATCTACACCAGAAGCAGTTCTTGAATTCCAAAAAGCTAAAATTTTATTCGCTCCAGGAAAAGCTTCTAATGCAGGAGGTGTTGCCACTTCAGGTTTAGAAATGTCACAAAACTCTTTACGTTTAAGCTGGTCTTCTGAAGAAGTAGACGATCGTTTAAAAGTAATCATGAATAACATTCACCAAGCTTGTGTACAATACGGTTCAGATGGCAATGGTTATGTTGATTACGTTAAAGGGGCCAATATTGCTGGTTTCGTAAAAGTTGCCGATGCGATGTTAGCACAAGGTGTAGTATAATCTTTTTTATAGATACAGTTTAAAAGCGCTCGATTTGAGCGCTTTTTTTATTTCTGCATACCAAAAATTATAAAACATCGTTTTTATTTTATATTTGTCTTGAATTTAAATATGCAGATGAAAAATTATTTCAAAATACTATTCCTTTTAACATCAATCATTGGTCAATCACAGGTTAACTCGAAATGGAAAGGTTATTTTTCATTTAATGCAATTAAAGATATTTCAATGGGTAGCCAAAGCGTTTTTGCCGGTACCGAAAATGCCTATTTTACCAAAAACACACTAACGGGAATAGAAAAAACAACCACAACAGTAGAAGGACTTTCCGGCGAAAACATCACACAGATTCATTATAGTAAAGCCTATAATAAAACAATTTTAGGGCATGCCAATGGATTGATAATTGTTATCAATGAGGTTGATGGAAGCATGTTGAATGTAGTTGATATTATCAACAAAGGTTCTATTCCGCCTAATAAAAAGAGAATCAATCACTTTTGTGAGTACAACGGAAAAATTTATATCTCTACTGATTTTGGAATTTCAGTCTTCAATTTAAGAACGTCTCAATTTGGGGATACCTATTATATTGGACCCAATGGTTCTAACATCGAAATTTTTCAAACAACAGTATTGAATGATGTTATTTATGCTGTAGCAAACGGTTACGGGATATTAAGAGCTTCCGTTATAAACCCATTTATTGTAGATTTCAGTCAATGGACAATGGTTTCTAACGATAACTGGAGCGCTGTAGAGAAATTAGGAGACAAAATTATAGCGACTAATTTAAACAGCGGGTTGTATTATTTGAATGGGAATACGCCTGTTTTAATTAGATCTTTGCCCCAATTAACGAATGATGTTAGGGCAGTAGACAATAAATTAATACTTACCTCACAAAACTATATTACAATTTTAGATGATTTGTTTAATCAAACTTTGCAAATTAATAATATGCCTAACTCAACGGCAACGTTTATCTGCACCACTATAATAAACAATCAGATATATATCGGAACGAAAGAAAACGGCATATTTATGACCAATTTCAATAATCCAACTACTTTTAAAAATTTCACACCTCCGGGTCCAGTGCGAAACAAAGTTTTTGGCTTGTCTAGTTTTAGAACTGGTTTTTGGATGGTGTACGGAGACCATTCTGGATATTATAATCCGTATCCATTGGATACATTCCCGATAACAAAATACAATTCGGACACCAATTTGTATAAATCGACTGCTTTTGCAGATATCTTTTCGGCCAAATCCATCACCAAAAATTTAGTGAATCCCATCAATGAAAATCAAGTCTTTTTTGGCTCCAGTTATTCGGGATTGTTAAAAGTTGAAAATGATGCACCAACAACAATTTATAACGCTTCAAACAGTACATTAACCACTATTCCAGGACAAGTGCCTGATGATATTCGCGTGAATGCATTGGCACTCGATAACGAAGGAAATCTATGGGTTACAAATGCGATTGCACCTATTGGTTTACATAGTTTAAAAAATAACGGACAATGGCAAGCGTATAATTTATCGTGTGCTACAGGGCAAAGATTTTCAAGTTATGGAACCATTGCGGTTGATAAAAACGGTACCAAATGGATTGCGACCAACAACAACGGAGTAGTGGCCTTTAATGAAAAATACAATAACAGATGTTTGGCCATCATTGAAGGTGAAGGAGAAGGAAATCTTCCCAGTATAGACGCGCGTGCCGTAGCGGTAGATCAAAAAAATAAACTTTGGATAGGAACTACAAAAGGATTGCGAATTGTAAATAGTGTCGATTCCTTTTTATCACAAAACGCCATAGAATCTACTTCTATTATTATTTTGGAAGACAATTTGGCACAAGAGCTTATGTTCAATCAATTTATTACCGATATTGTAGTAGATGGTGCCAATAACAAATGGATTTCAACAGCAGGGGCCGGAGTTTTTTACATCTCTGCCGACGGTCAAAAAACATATGCCATTTTTACCAAAGAAAACTCTCCATTGCCCAACAACACGGTAATTGATTTGGAAATTAACAAATATACTGGTGAGGTGTTTATGGCTACCGAAAGCGGATTGGTATCCTTCAAAGGAAATGCTACCGCGGGTGAGGATAATCTTCAAAATGTAATTGTGTACCCCAATCCGGTTCGCCCAGGCTTTACTGGAAATGTAGCCATAACGGGTCTAACCGATAAAGCCAATGTAAAAATTACTGATATTGAAAGTAATTTGGTTTTTGAAGCGATTTCACAAGGAGGTACTGTGATATGGGATACTACAAATTTCAGAAAACGAAAGGTGGCTTCAGGAGTTTATATGTTGCATTTGTCTACCAGCGATGGTCTAGAAACGGAAGTTAAAAAAGTAATGATTGTTCGATAATGCTGGTTAAAACCAAAGCGATTGTTCTTAGCGCTCTTAAATACCAAGAAAAATCATTAATTGTCAAATGTTTTACACAATCGGACGGGTTGAAAAGTTATTTCGTTCCCAATGCTTTCGCGGCTAAAAAATCCAATCAAAAAATAGCGTATTTCCAACCGTTAACCATTCTGGAAATCGAAGCGACACATAAAAACAAAGGAACACTCGAACATTTTAAAGAAATTCGATTGGCCACGCCCTACAATTCGGTAAACACCAACATTGTAAAAAGTACCATTCTCATTTTTTTATCAGAAGTATTGCACCACAGCATTCGAGAAGAAGAAAAAAACGAATTATTGTTTGATTTTCTAGAAAGCGCCTTGATTTGGTTAGACAATCATGATGAAATTGCGAATTTTCATTTGATTTTATTGTTGGAAGTAACCAAATTTCTTGGATTTTACCCCGATGCTTCTGAAATTGATTTTCCTTTTTTTGATGTCCTTGATGGAATTTTTACGCCTTTACACGGCATGAATTCGTTGCCAGAAAACGATTCTTTCTTGCTTAAAAAACTCATTCAATTGAAATTTGATAGCAATCAAAAAACATTTACATCATCTGAAAGACAAATCCTTTTAAAAATTCTTTTAGACTATTATGCCATTCACCTTGATGGCTTTAAAAAACCAAAATCCTTAGAGGTCTTAAAAGAAGTCTTTTCCTAAATCATGTAAAAATCATCGTAAGTTGCTTATTTTGTCATAGTATTAACACAGAATTATTCAAAAATTAGTACTTTCGCGCATTGATTTTAGAATGCGACAAAATGAATACGAAATTTACTGAATATAAAGGACTTGACTTACCTACTGTAGCATCAGAAGTTCTTGATTTTTGGAAAAAAAACAACATCTTTGAGAAAAGTGTAACTACTCGTGAAGGAAACCAACCGTATGTGTTTTTTGAAGGACCACCTTCGGCAAACGGATTACCAGGAATTCATCACGTGATGGCGCGTGCGATTAAAGATATTTTTTGTCGTTATAAAACTCAAAAAGGATTCCAAGTGAAGCGTAAAGCGGGTTGGGATACGCACGGTTTACCTGTAGAATTAGGGACCGAAAAAGAATTAGGAATCACCAAAGAAGATATCGGGAAATCCATTTCCGTGACCGAGTACAACGAAGCGTGTAAAAAAACCGTAATGCGTTATACTGACGTGTGGAATGATCTTACCGAAAAAATGGGCTATTGGGTGGATATGGAAGATCCATATGTAACTTACAAATCCAAATACATGGAATCGGTTTGGTGGTTGCTAAAACAGATTTACAACAAAGATTTATTATACAAAGGCTACACCATTCAGCCCTATTCTCCAAAAGCGGGAACAGGTTTGTCGTCTCACGAAGTGAATCAACCGGGTTCGTATCGTGATGTTACGGATACGACTGTTGTAGCGCAATTCAAAACCAAAAATGAAACGTTGCCAAGCTTTTTGCAAGGGTTTGGAGACGTACATATCCTAGCTTGGACCACTACGCCTTGGACCTTGCCAAGTAATACCGCTTTAACTGTCGGACCAAAAATTGAGTATGTTTTAGTGGAAACGTTTAATCAATATACCTTCCGTCCGGTAAAAGTAATTTTAGCCAAAAACTTGGTTGGAAAACAATTCGGAAAAGGGTTTTTTGCAAGTACAGAAGCTGCTGATTTTGAAAATTTCAAAGAAGGCGATAAAAATATTCCCTATCAAATCGTTGCTGAATGTAAAGGAGCTGATTTAGTCGGAATTCGTTACGAACAATTATTGCCTTGGACATTACCATATCAAACGCCAGAAAATGCATTTAGAGTAATTTCAGGTGATTTCGTAACTACAGAAGATGGAACAGGAGTAGTTCATACAGCGCCTACTTTTGGAGCCGATGATGCAAAAGTTGCCAAAGAAGCAACACCGGAAGTACCGCCAATGTTGGTGTTAGACGAAAATGGAAACGCAGTGCCACTAGTGGATCTACAAGGAAGATTCATCAAAGGGTTAGGTGTTTATTCTGAGAAATATGTGAAGAATGAATACTATAACGATGGTGAAGCGCCAGAAAAATCGGTAGATGTTGAAATCGCTATCCAATTAAAAGAAGAAAACAAAGCCTTTAAGGTGGAGAAATACGTACACAGTTATCCACATTGTTGGAGAACCGACAAACCCATTTTATACTATCCGTTAGATTCTTGGTTCATCAAAGTAACGGAAGTGAAAGATAGAATGTTCGATCTTAACGAAACCATCAACTGGAAGCCAAAAGCAACAGGTGAAGGACGTTTCGGGAATTGGTTGAAAAATGCCAACGATTGGAATTTATCGCGTTCAAGATATTGGGGAATTCCATTACCCTTATGGAGAAATGACGAAGGAACCGAAACCATCTGTGTGGGTTCTGTTGAAGAATTATACAACGAAATTGAAAAAGCGATCGCTGCTGGTTTCATGAACGAAAATCCATTCAAAGGATTCGAAATCGGAAATATGGCAGAATCCAATTATGATTTAGTCGATTTGCATAAAAATGTAGTCGATGAAATCGTATTAGTTTCCGCTTCGGGCGAACCTATGAAACGTGAAAGCGACTTAATTGATGTTTGGTTCGATTCGGGGGCAATGCCGTATGCGCAATGGCATTATCCTTTTGAAAACAAGGAGAAAATCGACGGAAATCAAGATTTTCCAGCCGATTTTATTGCGGAAGGAGTCGATCAAACCCGTGGTTGGTTTTATACTTTACATGCGATTTCGACTTTAGTGTTCGATAAAGTGGCCTATAAAAATGTAGTGTCTAATGGGTTGGTTTTGGATAAAAACGGACAAAAAATGTCGAAACGTTTGGGGAATGCTGTCGATCCGTTTGATACTTTATCTGAATTCGGTCCGGATGCTACCCGTTGGTACATGATATCCAATGCAAATCCATGGGATAATTTAAAATTCGATTTAGAAGGAATTGCTGAGGTGCGTCGAAAATTCTTCGGAACGTTATATAACACGTATTCTTTCTTCGGTTTGTATGCGAATATTGACGGATTTACCTATAATGAAGCGGAAGTTCCATTAGCAGAAAGACCTGAAATTGACCGTTGGATTTTATCGGAATTACATACCTTAATTCAACTGGTGGATGAAGCCTATGCTGATTATGAGCCAACTCGAGCTACAAGAGCTATTTCCGACTTCGTACAAGAAAATTTAAGTAACTGGTACGTGCGTTTATGCCGTCGTAGATTCTGGAAAGGCGAGTACGCGCAAGACAAAATTGCCGCTTATCAGACGCTTTATACCTGTCTAGAAACGGTGGCTAAATTATCAGCGCCGGTAGCGCCATTCTTTATGGATAGGCTCTATAAAGACCTGAATGCCACGACCAATAAGGAAAGTTTTGAAAGTATTCACTTGGCAAACTTCCCCGTTTCGGTTGAAAACTTTGTTGATAAATCACTGGAGAGTAGAATGCAGAAAGCACAGACCATTTCTTCATTGGTATTATCACTACGTAAAAAAGAAATGATTAAAGTACGTCAACCATTGCAAAGAGTAATGATTCCGGTACTTGACGATGCTTTCAAAGCTGAAATTCTAGCGATAGAAGACTTGATTAAAGCGGAAGTAAACGTGAAGGAAATCGAGCTTTTAAGTGATGCTTCAGGTATATTAGTAAAGCAAATAAAGCCTAATTTTAAAAATTTAGGACCACGTTTTGGTAAAGATATGGGCTTGATTTCCAAAGAAATACAAGATTTTACGCAAGAACAAATCGCAAAATTAGAGCGAGAAGGCGAAATAAGTCTTGTTATCTCAGGAAATAGTGTTACTTTAACAACTCAAGATGTAGAGATTTCTTCTCAGGATATTGAAGGTTGGTTAGTTGCTAATTCAAACGGTATAACAGTAGCATTGGATATTACAATTTCCGATGAATTAAGAAAAGAAGGTATCGCTCGTGAATTGGTCAACAGAATCCAAAATATTCGTAAAGATTCTGGCTTTGAGGTAACGGATAAAATTACTGTGACAATGTTGAATGATGGGGAAATTCAGCCAGCAGTAACAGCAAATCTAGAGTACATCAAGTCGGAAACACTTACAGGAGAATTAATTTTCGCAGAAAGTATCGAAAACGGTACAGAAATTGAGTTTGATGAACTAAGAACTAAAATATTAATTTCAAAATAAGTAGAAATTATGGTAGATGAACAAATTAGATTTTCCGATGCTGAATTAGCAGAGTTTAAAGAATTGATCCAAAAAAAATTAGAAAAAGCTAAAAACGACTTAGACTTAATAAAAAGTGCATACCTAAATGATTTGAATAATGGAACCGATGATACATCGCCAACATTCAAAGCATTTGAGGAAGGAAGCGAAACCATGTCTAAAGAAGCCAATTCACAGTTAGCTATTCGTCAGGAAAAATTCATTCGTGATTTAAAAAATGCTTTGGTGCGTATTGAGAACAAAACCTACGGGATTTGTAAAGTAACAGGTAAACTAATTAATAAAGATAGATTAAAATTAGTACCTCACGCAACCATGAGTATTGAAGCGAAAAACTTGCAACGCTAATTTTTAAAATAATATTCGACTGAACGCTCCTTTTTGGAGCGTTTTTTATGAAGAATGTTTATTTTTGCAATTCAAATTAAAAAAGATGAACTTAAAGAAAGCCTATTTTGTAGTTTTTTTGGTTTTATTAATCGATCAACTTTCTAAAATATATGTCAAAACCCATTTTATTCTGGGTCATGGCGGTCAAATTGAAGTGACCAATTGGTTCAAACTTCTTTTTGTAGAAAATGAAGGTATGGCTTGGGGGGTAGAACTTCCAGGGATGTATGGAAAACTAATTTTAACGACTTTTAGAATTATTGCCGTTGGCGGAATTGGCTATTGGCTATGGCTTTCGGTTAAAGAAAAAGCCTCCAACTTATTGATTTTTGCCATTGCTTTAATTTTAGCAGGTGCTTTCGGTAATATTATTGATTCGGTATTTTATGGCGTTATTTTCAATCACAGCGAAAACCAAGTAGCAACTTTGTTTAGTGACCAACCTTATGGCACTTGGTTTTACGGTAAAGTGGTCGATATGTTTTATTTCCCTTTTGTGGAAGACTATTTAATGCCCCAATGGGTTCCTTTTTTAGGGGGAAAACAATTCACATTCTTTAATGCGATTTTTAATATAGCCGACGTAGCCATTTCTACAGGAGTAGGAATTTTGATTGTGTTTAATAAAAAAGCCTTCGGAACTAAATAAGAAGAATAATAGTATAAAAAAAAGCCCTCTTTTGAGGGCTTTTTTTATTTGTTATGTCCTGGAGCGTGTTTTTTAGCACTCTTATCGCCATAAATCTTTTTGGCTTGTCCCGGTGGAAGCGGCTTTTGTTTGACCACCACCGTTTTTCGGGTATCGTGCACATGTACGCAATTTGTTAGTGTAGTTGCTGCTAAAAGAAACAGTACCGCAAGTGAAATACGGGATAAAAATATATTTTTCATAGGTTAAGGGTATTTGGTTTGCGAATATAAACTAAAATTGAATCTCTCCTTCAGGCGTTACACAAAAATTCAATTTTACATCGTGTTCCGTTAGATCGGAAATTCTTTCTTCAGGATCAAAATACGACAAACCAATTTTAATAACATCGGGTTTGCATTCACTTAAAAACCGATCATAAAACCCTTTTCCATATCCCACACGATTGCCTTTTTTATCGTAAGCCAACAATGGCACAAAAACCACATCAATTTTATGGGCGGGTACTTCCAATCCATCAACAGGTTCCGGAATTCCGTAATTGTTGACTTTTAATTTGGTATTGTCTGTTAATAAATAATGCGTCATAGAACCAGTTTCAAAATCCGATTTCGAAACCACTACTTCTTTGTCTCTCCCAGCTAAAATTTGCAATAAAAATTCGGTGTTGACTTCTTTTTGCGCCTCAATTGGTAAAAACAAATGGAAATAGGTTTTGTCCCAAACAGGTAAATACAAACAATTGTTGGCAATGGCCAAACTGTCGTTCATGATTTCATCAAAAGTAAGAGGTTTTCGTAAGGCTTTGTATTTGGTTCGTAAATCAGCTTTTAACATGTAGGTTTTTCTTTAAATCGACTATAAAAGTACTCAAATGATCGACTTCTACGTGGTCCATAATCACAATTTTGTACCATTTATTGCTTTCATCATGTTTTTGCGGAACCAAATCGTATTTTTCTTCCAAATTTTTTGAAATATATTGGGATTGTATGGTTACGATGTTCATATTGGGCTCCCTAAAATACCGAATGTGTAAAGCATCCAATTGTTCGCACAACCACTGGGTTCGCATTTGTAATACACTTATTTTTTCGAACCAACCAAATGGACCGTAGGTAAACAAAATCATCCAAACGGCTACTGCATTAGAACCACTTCGACTGCCACAAAGTGTCAAATCCATGCCTTCGACATATTCGGCTTCTTTCGTCAAAACATTTTCAATTAATCCTTTTCTGCAAATAAAAACACCTGTGCCATAAGGTGCTTGCAGCATTTTATGCGCATCAATTGTTATCGAACTGATTTGGGGATGGCTAAAATTAATAGTACTCTTTTTATTGCTAAACGGATACACAAATCCGCCATATGCGGCATCTATATGTAATTTATAATTGAGTTGGTGTTTTTCTAATACAGTAATATAATCTTCAGGATCATCTACCGCACCAAACATAGTAGTGCCCATATTGGAAACGACAATAAAATACTTTTTACCTATTTGTTTGGCATCTGCAATTAATTTCTCTAATTCTGATGTAATAATTTTTCGAGTTTCAAAATCAACTGGAACTGAAATTCGATCCAATAGCAATAAATTAGCGGCTTTCGGAATGGAATAGTGGGTATCTTCGGAAGCAATGATGGCAATTTCAGAGACTAAGGCTTTATAATCATGCAGAAACAAATTGCGATACATCCAAATGGCCTGAATATTCGCTTCGGTACCACCAGGAGCAATATAACCATCATAACTCCCTGTTTCGGCTTTAAAAATATCTTCCGCCAAAACTTTAAGCACTTCGCGTTCTATTTCTTGTGTACCACTAAAAGCTTTTTCGGAGGAACCAATAGTGTGGCAACCAATATGATTCGGATTGGCTACATAGGTTTTTAAAGTGGGTGCATCTTTAAGGAATGGGGCATCACTATAAAAAACTTTAGTATCTAGTTTAGAAGCTGGATATCCCAAAGAAGCATCATGGGCAAAGTTGACATTTTCTAAAAGTGCTTTTTCAATACGTTCTTGACGTTCTTCTTGACTTAATTTTTTCCAAGTAATCATGGTTGTGCAATTTGGGTCAAAAGTATTGGTTTGGAATAGGATAAAATATGATAAATGTTAGTTGAGAAACATATCGATTGAATTTGTAAATTTGAATGCACAATAAAAGAATAATGCCCACACCTCTTGAACTTCAAATACAAACCTTACCCGATAGTCCCGGGGTCTACCAGTATTATGATAAAGAAGGAAAGATTTTATATGTGGGAAAAGCCAAAAATTTAAAAAAAAGAGTCGCTTCCTATTTTAACAAAGTCCACGATACGGCCAAAACGAATGTTTTAGTCAAAAAAATTGTAGAAATCAAACACATCGTAGTTCCAACAGAAACCGATGCTTTATTGTTGGAAAACAATTTAATCAAAAAACTGCAACCTCGTTATAATGTCTTGTTACGCGACGATAAAACCTATCCGTGGATTTGCATTAAAAACGAAGCTTTTCCACGTGTTTTTTCGACTCGAAAAATGATAAAAGATGGTTCCGAATACTTTGGTCCTTATACCAGTTTTAAAACGGTACATACCATTTTGGATTTGATTAAAGAATTGTATCCACTGCGCACTTGTACTTTCGATTTGAGTCGGAATAATGTTGTTGCTGGAAAATACAAAGTATGCTTAGAATACCATATCGGAAATTGTAAAGGGGCTTGCGAAGGATTCGAAACCCAAGAACAATACCAGCATCAAATCAATGCGATTCGTGAAATTTTAAAAGGAAACTTCAAAGAAAGTTTGAAAGATTTCAAAAGACTAATGACCGATTTGGCTTCGGACATGCAGTTTGAAGCCGCTCAAAAGATTAAAGAAAAAATAGAAGTACTTGAAAATTACCAAGCGCGTTCTACGATTTTAAATCCGAAAATATCCAATATTGATGTGTTTTCTATTGTTTCTGATGAAACGATGGCCTATGTCAATTTTCTCCAAATTTCGCATGGAGCGATTGTGCGTTCGCATACCTTAGAACTGAAGAAAAAATTAGAAGAATCAGACGAAGAATTGTTAGAATTGGCTGTAGTAGAACTCCGCGAGCGCTTCCATTTGAATTCGAAAGAAATTATTTTGCCTTTTGAATTGGATTTCGGCGAGAAAATTAAAGTAACCGTTCCGCAATTGGGCGACAAAAAACAAATATTAGAGCTTTCGCAGCGCAATGCCAAGTATTATCGTTTGGATCAATTAAAACAAATTCAAATTGTAGATCCGGACCGACATACCAACCGAATTATGGCACAAATGCAAAAGGATTTGCGACTTTCAGTCGAGCCACGTCATATCGAATGTTTTGACAATTCCAATATTCAAGGAACGAATCCAGTTTCGGCATGTGTGGTGTTTAAAGATGGAAAACCAAGTAAAAAGGATTACCGTCATTTCAACATTAAAACGGTAGAAGGTCCGAATGACTTTGCTTCGATGGAAGAAGTAGTGTATAGAAGATACAAACGCATGTTGGAAGAAAATCAATCGTTACCCAATTTAATTATTATCGATGGTGGAAAAGGACAGCTTTCTTCCGCTTTGAAAAGTTTAGACGATTTAGAGCTTCGAGGAAAAATTGCCATCATTGGTATAGCCAAGCGATTGGAAGAGTTATTCTATCCTGGCGATTCCATTCCGCTGTATTTGGATAAAAAATCGGAAACTTTAAAAATTATTCAGCATTTACGAAATGAAGCACATCGTTTCGGAATTACATTCCATCGCGATAAACGCAGTAAATCGGCACTCAATTCTTCTTTAGAAAGTATACCTGGCATTGGTGAAAAAACGATGGAAATATTAATAAAACACTTTAAAAGTGTCAAAAGAATAAAAGAAGCGTCAGAAAAAGAAATTTCTGACGTTGTAGGTGTATCAAAAGCCAAAAAAATTTCCGAATTTTACAAAACAAATCTTTAATATGAAAATTCAGGCAAATGGCAAAAGTCAAAAGTCAAAAATCAAAAGCAGTCTAGTTAGCAAGCTATTGTTTCTTGTCTCTTTTCTCTTTTCTCTTTCTTCTTTCTCCCAAGACACAATTAAAAAACCAAAAATAGGATTGGTGTTAAGTGGTGGTGGTGCGAAAGGATTTGCACATATTGGCGTTTTGAAAGAAATTGAAAAAGCCGGAATCAAGATTGATTATATTGGCGGAACCAGTATGGGAGCGGTAATCGGAGGTTTATATGCTTGTGGTTATTCGGCTAATGAATTGGATTCCATTTTTAGTGGCACCAATTTCGATGAACTTATTCAAGATTTTGTACCTAGAAATAACAAAACGTTTTACGAAAAACGTAATGATGAAGTTTATGCGCTCACCTTGCCTTTTCAAAAACTAAAAGTAGCGGTTCCAAAAGCCTATTCAAAAGGATTGTACAACTACAATTTGTTGAGTAAACTTACCCATAATCAAAGGCATATTCGTGATTTTAGTAAATTAAGTATTCCGTTTTTGTGTGTAGCTACGAATTTGGAAACGGGTGAGGAGAAAATTTTTAAAGAAGGCTCTCTTCCCTTAGTTATTCAAGCCAGTAGTGCTTTCCCCTCTCTTTTTTCTCCAGTAGAAATCGATGACAAACATTATTTAGATGGCGGGATTACAAACAATTATCCTGTGGAAGAGGTACTAAAAATGGGTGCCGACATCATAATTGGGGTTGATGTACAGGATGATCTTAAAAAGAATGATAAAATAAATGGGATAACGGGAATTTTTGCTCAAATGTCTAACTATCAAATGTTAGAAAAGATGAAGGAAAAAAAGAAACTCACCACTATTTATATTAAACCCGATATTAAAGGATTTTCGGTTATTTCGTTCGATAAAGGAAAAGAAATTATTAAAAGAGGTGAAATTGCAGGAATGGCTTTTGAAAATGAATTTTTAAAATACAGTTCTAGTTATAAACCGCCTGTTATAAATAGAAAAAAACAAGATAGTTTATACATCAAAAGAATTGATATCAATAAGATTCCGCATTATACAAGGTCCTATGTGTTGGGGAAATTGCGATTTAAAGAAGGGAACAAAATAAGCTACAATGATTTACATAGCGGTATTAATAACTTGAATGCCACTCAAAATTTTAGTGCTATCAATTACAGTTTAGTAGAAGAAGGGCAAAATGATATTCTGCAAGTGAATGTAAAAGAAAATCAAGTGAAAACCTATTTGAAATTAGGAGTACATTATGATGAATTGTTTAAGTCTTCTGCTTTAGTAAATATCACCAAGAAAAATTTAGTTTTTGATAATGATGTAATTTCTTTTAATACAATAATTGGAGACAATTTCAGATATAATTTAGATTATTACTACGATAATGGCTACCATTGGAGTTTTGGTGTGAAATCAACCTTTAATCAATTTGACAGAACAGGAGATGTTGATTTTAAAGGAAATGCCTTAAAAACACAATTAAAACTCGATAAATTAGAGATCAATTACAATTCAGCTAAAAATCAAGCGTATGTGCAGACTATTTTTGCGCAAAAATTCTTAATAGGAGCAGGTGTAGAGCATCAATTTCTAAAAATAACTTCAAGAAATACAAATATTATAATTCCTTATTTAGAGAACAGTCACTATTTGTCTGCAGTAGGATTTTTAAAATTTGATTCGTTCAACAATAAGTATTTCCCAACCAAAGGGTGGAGCTTTTTTGGCGATTTTCAATCGGTTATAAATTCATCCGATTACAACAACGACTTCAGTAATCTTACCATTTTAAAAGCGGAAGGAGCGATTGTTCAAAAAATATTTAAGAAAGTAGCTATAAAAATACAAAGCGAAGGTGGTTTTACGATCGGAGAAAACACGAACCATTCTTTCGATTTTGTTTTGGGAGGCTATGGATTTCAAAAGTTTGACAACTTTAAACCCTTTTATGGTTATGACTTTTTAACCCTCTCAGGAGATAGTTATGTCAAAGCGGGGGCTACCATAAATTATGAATTTTTGAAAAAAAATCATCTTAATTTTTCAGCCAATTATGCCAATGCAGGTTATAAAATATTCGACAGTAAAGAATGGATATCGAATCCTACTTTTGAAGGATATGCTATTGGTTATGGTTTGGAAACTCTCATCGGACCTATCGAAATCAAACACACTTGGTCGCCCGAAGTGAAAAAACATTATACCTGGTTTACCGTAGGTTTTTGGTTCTAATTTTTTAGAAACAAACAGTACATTTCATAAAATTTTACAAATATGTTTTTTTCAAACTAAAAAAACCTATTTTTGGGACACTAAAAACCAAACATTTATTTTATGTCTATTTGGAAAAGAAAATCAATGGCGCTATTACTTGCTGAAGCGTCAGAATCTGAAAAAGGATTAAAAAGAACTTTAACCGCTTGGTCATTGGTAGCGCTAGGAATTGGAGCTATTATCGGAGCTGGATTATTTGTAAGAACAGCAACAGCGGCCGCTCAAAGTGCGGGACCATCTGTTACCATAGGATTTATTGTTGCAGCTATCGGATGTGCATTAGCAGGTTTGTGTTATGCTGAGCTTTCTTCCTCTATTCCAATTGCGGGGAGTGCTTATACCTACACGTATGCCACTATGGGAGAGTTGTTGGCTTGGATTATTGGATGGGATTTAATTCTTGAATATGCCGTAGGAGCCGCAACAGTAGGAATCGCTTGGAGTGAGTATCTGAATAATTTACTGGTCAATGTACTTCATGTGAGCCCTATTCCTTATGAATGGTGCCACTCTCCATTTCAAACTTCTGCAGATGGAGTGAATGGAATCATTAACTTTCCAGCATTATTTATTGTTGGAGTTATTAGTTTGCTTTTAATTAAAGGAACACAAGAATCGGCTTTTGTAAATAGCTTAATCGTTATTGTAAAAGTTTCTATTGTCGTTTTGATTATTGTTTTAGGGTGGAATTTTATCAACCCAACAAATCATACGCCGTATATCCCACAAGAATCTGTTTTTGTAGATGAGCATGGAATTGGTCATAATTTCGGAGGAATTTGGGGTATTCTTGGAGCTGCAGGAACGGTGTTTTTTGCCTTTATTGGTTTTGATGCCGTAAGTACAGCAGCACAAGAAACTAAAAATCCGAAACGCGATATGCCAATTGGTATTTTAGGATCATTAGCGGTATGTACGATCTTGTATATTCTTTTTGCTCACGTTTTAACGGGACTTGAATCAGTTGAATTTTTCAGAACAGGTGGAAAAGAAGCATCAGTAGCCAATGCCATTACTTCGGCAATGCCAGGTTACGAATGGTTAGCACAGTTTGTAACGGTTGCTATTTTATTCGGATTTACTTCTGTAATATTAGTAATGTTATTAGGACAATCTCGTGTTTTTTACTCAATGGGTAAAGATGGTTTATTGCCAAAAGCATTCGGTGATTTACATTCAAAATACAAAACACCATACAAAGCGAATCTTGCGATTCTAGTTATTGTTGGATTATTTGCTGCTTTTGTTCCTGGTGATATCGTGGGTGATATGACAAGTATCGGAACCTTATTTGCATTCATCTTAGTTTGTATTTCGGTAATTGTGTTAAGAAAAACACATCCAGATATGAAAAGAGAATTTAAAACGCCTTTCGTCCCAGTAGTTCCAATTCTTGGAGTTGGGGTATGTTTGGCTATGATTGCTGGATTAGGATGGACAAACTGGTTGCGATTAGCAGGTTGGTTGGCTATCGGACTAGCAATTTATTTCTTATACGGTAAGAAAAGAAGTGTTTTAAATAATTCTGAAAAAGGAAAAGAAGAATAAAACACTCAAAATATAGTAGCAAAGGCATTAAAAATTTGACAAATCATTTTTTTAATGCCTTTTCTCTTTTATAATTTTTTCACAAGATGCACGGTTAAAATTTAAATTTTTCCGATATTTGTTATTATGAAATCGCCATTAAAAACAAGTTTACTATAGCAAACATTAATAAGAAAAGAGATACCATATGGCCAGAAAAGCAATAAATTTTGCATATGAAACCACAATTTAAAGGTTTATTAAGTCATTTAAAATTCCTCATCAAGAGAAATCCTGAGTGAGCAATTTTTCTTTTTGTTTTAGGGAAAAGTTTTAAGTCAGCTACTTTAAACTTTTAAATGTTAAATTTTAAACTTAAAGAAAATGCCATTTTATCATAAATTAGGAAAAATTCCACACAAAAGACATATACAATTTCGTAAGGAAAACGGAGACTTGTATTATGAACAACTTTTCGGAACGGTTGGTTTCGACGGTATGTCTACCAATTCCTATCACGAACAACGACCAACACAGGTCAAAGAAATTAGAAAACAATATTCGGTAGCACCAAAAATTGCCAAAGCAAATAATATCCAATCCTATAAGTTAAAAGGGTTTGATATCGCACCGCAAGATGATTTTTTAGAAAGCCGAAAAATTGTTTTGACCAATTCTGATTGTCATATTGCTTTAGCAGCGCCTCGAAAATCAACAACCGATTACTTTTATAAAAATACCGATTCTGACGAGGTAATTTTCATCCATAAAGGAACCGGTAAATTGAGAACCATATACGGAAATCTTGATTTTAAATATGGAGATTACTTGGTTATCCCTCGCGGGATTATTTACAAAATCGATTTCGATTCGGAAGATAACCGATTGTTTATCGTAGAATCACACCGTCCGGTTTATACACCAAAGCGTTACCGTAACTGGTTCGGGCAGTTATTAGAACATTCTCCTTTTTGCGAGCGAGATATTCGACGTCCAGAAGAATTAGAAACATATAATGAAACCGGAGAATTTGTCATCAAAGTCAAAAAGAAAGACGAAATTTTCGAAATGGTTTATGCTTCCCATCCCTTTGATGTTATTGGTTATGACGGATTTAATTATCCCTATGCTTTGTCAATTCATGACTTTGAACCGATAACTGGTAGAATTCACCAACCGCCTCCAGTGCATCAAACATTCGAAACGGATGCTTTTGTGATTTGTTCGTTTGTACCTCGTTTATACGATTATCATCCGCAATCAATACCAGCACCTTACAATCATAGTAATATCGATAGTGATGAAGTGTTGTATTATGTTGATGGTGATTTTATGAGCCGAAACGATGTAAGTCCAGGAAATATTTCCTTGCATCCTGCTGGAATTCCACACGGGCCACACCCAGGAGCTGCAGAAAGAAGTATTGGAAAAACAGAAACCCAAGAATTAGCGGTAATGGTGGATACTTTCAAACCCTTAATGGTGACTGAAGAAGCTATGAATATTACGGATGATAAATATTATCAATCTTGGTTGGAGTAAAGCCTCCCCAACCCCTCCAAAGGAGGGGCTTTAAGAATATAGTAACATAATAATTTTAAAAAACGCATTTCTCCACGGCGTTTTCCTTCCCATTTAGGGAGGTTAGGTGGGGCTTAATTATGAGTAACGAAATAAAATCAGTCGAATACGGCTTAGAAAAAATATTTGAAGGAGCACAAGATTTCCTTCCCTTGTTAGGAACCGATTATGTAGAGTTATATGTTGGTAATGCCAAACAAGCCGCACATTTCTACAAAACTGCATTTGGTTTTCAGTCTTTGGCCTATGCCGGACTAGAAACTGGTGTAAAAGACAGAGCGTCTTATGTGTTGAAACAAGACAAAATTCGTTTGGTATTAACTACCGCTTTGAATAGTGATTCTCCAATTGGAGAGCATGTAAAAAAGCATGGAGATGGTGTTAAAGTGATTGCCCTTTGGGTAGAAGACGCGCGTTCTGCATTTGAAGAAACGACAAAACGTGGCGCC
This sequence comes from Flavobacterium amnicola, assembly GCF_004122165.1. Classification (GTDB taxonomy): domain Bacteria; phylum Bacteroidota; class Bacteroidia; order Flavobacteriales; family Flavobacteriaceae; genus Flavobacterium; species Flavobacterium amnicola. The sequence continues at coordinate 557,495 of NZ_SBKO01000001.1, read as the reverse complement.
AAACCTTATTTTGAACCCGTTGTTGAAAAAGATGATAATGGTGAAGTTGTCCGTGCCGGAATTTATGGTGCTTATGGTGAAACCGTATTTATTTTCGTAGAACGAAAAAATTATAACGGAATCTTTTTGCCAGGATACAGCGAATGGAAATCCGAATACAACCCAGCACCTGTGGGATTAAAATTTATCGACCATATGGTTGGAAATACCGGATGGAACAGAATGGACGAAGCAGTAAAATGGTTTGAAGATGTGATGGGATTTGTGAATTTCCTTTCTTTTGACGACAAACAAATTACTACCGAATATTCTGCTTTGATGTCGAAAGTGATGTCTAACGGTAATGGAAGAATAAAATTCCCTATTAACGAACCTGCTAACGGAAAAAAACGTTCTCAAATTGAAGAATATTTAGATTTCTATGAAGGCGAAGGGGTACAGCATATTGCGGTAGCTACCGATGATATTCTTACTACTGTTGCCGATATGCGTGCACGTGGAATCGAATTTTTGAGCACACCACCACAAGCCTATTATGATGCTATTCCAGAAAGATTGAAAGATCATATGTCTAAATTTAAAGAAGACATCAACGAATTGCAAAAATTAGGAATCATGATTGATGCGGATGAAGAAGGATATTTATTGCAAATTTTCACCAAACCAATCGAAGACCGTCCAACGCTTTTCTTCGAAATTATCCAAAGAATGGGTGCCAAAGGTTTCGGAGCTGGAAATTTTAAAGCTCTTTTTGAATCCATAGAAAGAGAACAAGAGTTAAGAGGAACTTTATAAAATTAAAAGTTTTTAAAAAAAAGCCGAAAATATTTCATTTTCGGCTTTTTTTGTTTTTTTAACTACCTGATTTATAGTGTTTTTTATTTTTGACTTCAAAAAAATATTTAATTAATCATAAAAATAATAAAATTTTATTGCGAATTAATCAGCTTTATGGGTCTTGACGACTATTGTTTTGATAAAAAAATGTTAAAATTGATTTTTCGTTAGATATAATTCAAAAACCATTATATCTTTGCAGAGCAATTCAGAGGGGTGGTTCCCTCCGTTTTGAATAAATTTTCATAATTTATAGTTTTTTGGTTGGTTAATAGCATAAAAACTCAGTTAGTAATAGCTGGGTTTTTTTGTTTTTTAGTACTTTTGGAATGAATATTGTATTCCTACTAGAAAACAATAAAATCAACAAAAATGAAAAAGAAAGTACTTTTAGCGTCTGTTTTGTTTGCAGTAACATTTGCATTGGCTTCTTTCACTCAAAAACCGGAAGCATACGGAGTAGGAGAATGGCTTAAATTCCGAATTCACTACGGTATGGTAAATGCCGGTTATGCTACTCTTGAACTCAAAGAGGCAACTCGAAATAATAGAAAATGTTTTTATGCGGTAGGACACGGTTATACTTCAGGTATGTCACGTTTTTTCTTTAAAGTAGACGATCATTATCAAAGTGTCTTCGATCAAGAAACCACGAAGCCTTTTCAATACTTGCGAAAAATTGATGAAGGGGGCTACACCAAAAATCAAGAAGGATTTTTTAATCAGGAAAAAAACACCGTTTTAGTAAAAGATTATAAAAACAAAACGGAGAAAAACATATCGGTTACCGAAAATGTTCAGGATATTGTTTCTTCCTTTTACTACTTACGCAATCATCCAAATGTAGACAAGCTAAAACCAGGTGAATCAATCTTGATTGATATGTTTTTCGATGACGAAATTTATAAATTCAAACTTAAATTCATTGGTCGTGAAACGCTTAATACTAAATTTGGTAAAGCAAAAACAATGATTTTTAGACCTTTGGTGCAATCAGGAAGGGTTTTTAAAGAACAAGAAAGTTTAACCGTTTGGGTTTCAGATGATCAGAATAAAGTGCCGTTGCGAATCAAAGCGAGTTTAGCAGTGGGATCGTTAAAAGCCGATTTAGATTCTTTTAAAGGTTTAAAAAACCCATTTATGGTAATTAAATAATAAAAAATGAGTGATTTTTCAGCGTTAGTAAACGAAATCGATAATAAATACAAAGAAATAAATCAAAAGACAGAAGCGCATTTGGAAGGCTTGTTGTGGTCCAAACCTATCACGTATTGGGATTACATCCAAACCGATGCTCTTCTTAATTTGCAAGTGCAAAGAACTGTTTTTCCTGATGAAAACGTGTTTATCATGTACCATCAAATCAATGAATTATTATTCAAAATGATTTTGTGGGAAATAAAACAAATTTCGTACGCTGAAAAATTAACAACTCCTTTTTTTACCGAACGATTAATGCGTGTGAGTCGTTACTTTGATATGCTAACGACTTCATTTACGATCATGGGTGATGGAATGGAAGTAGAACAATACATGAAATTCCGTCATACGTTGACACCAGCAAGTGGATTTCAAAGTGCCCAATACCGTATGATTGAGTTTTGTTCAACCGATTTGATTAACTTGATCGATTACCGTTTTAGAGCGACTATCGACAGAAATACTCCGTATACGCATGCTTTCGAGCATTTATATTGGCAAGCCGCTGGAAAAGATTATACTACCGGTCAAAAGTCTTATTTTTTGCAACAGTTTGAAGAAAAATACAAAGTGGATTTCCTTCGCACGATGGAAGAATACAACACCATTAATCTTTGGCGAAAATTTAAAGAACTACCCGAAGCAGACCAAAAAAATCCTGAATTAATCAAAGCCATGCGTCATTATGATTATACGGTCAACATTACTTGGGTGATGGGTCATTATAATGCGGCCAAAAAATATATTGATAACGGAAAAGGGGATGGTGAAGCTACTGGTGGTAGTGATTGGAAAAAATACATGCACCCACGTTACCAGCGTCGAATTTTCTTTCCGGAACTTTGGTCAGAGCAAGAATTAGCCACTTGGGGCGAAAACTTATAATTTTTTTCTATATTAGCTTGTCTAATTTTTGCTTTTTGAATAGTCAAAAGGCCTTTGAAAATAAGCTTCGATTGAAAAAATACATATCCTTATTATTAATAATCTTTTCACTTTTTTCTTGTAAAAAAGAGTCCGATACTGAAGATCAATCAGTTAAAAAATCAGAAGTCATTCGTTATGGCTTTGGTTTTAAGCTGAATGATTTTACCGTAATTCAAGATTCTATTCGTAAAGACGATACATTTGGAAGTATTATTCAGAAACAAAATCTTGGGACTAAACAAGTTTTTGATGTGGTTGCACAAATTAAAGATACTTTTAATGTAAAACTCATGAGGTTGCACAAACCTTATTTGATGTTACTGTCAAAAGATAAAACCAAAAAATTGCAATATTTCGTTTATCAACCCGATCAACGAAGTTATTATATCGTAGATTTTAATGATTCTATTGCCAAAGCAACAAAGAAAATTCTGCCGATAACCATAAAAAGAAGAACAATCGCCGGCCAATTGGATGGCTCTTTATCGGAAACCTTAAAAAATGAAGGCGTTGCAGGCTCTTTGTCGGCTAAATTAATTAATGTTTACAAATGGTCCATCGATTTTTTTAAATCGAAAAAAGGCGACAAATTTGCGGTGACTTTTACCGAAAGATACATCAACGATACCATTTATGATGGGGTTGATTCTTTGGAATGTGCTTTTTTTGAATACAAAGGGAAGAGAATATACGCCTTCCCATTTCAACAAAATAAGGTAGGAAAAATTGACTATTACGATGAAGAAGGGAAAGCTTTAAAAAACTTCTTTTTAAAAGCGCCATTAAAATCAATCAATATCACCTCACGTTTTTCCAAAAGACGATTTCATCCTGTTCAGAAATTTTTCAAAGCTCATAATGGTACTGATTATGCGGCACCCCACGGAACACCTATTATGTCAACTGCTAACGGTGTAGTTGAGTTAGCAGGCTATACCGCTGGAAACGGAAATCACGTTAAAGTCAAACACGACAGGACCTATTCAACACAATATTTACACATGTCAAGGATATTGGTGCGTCGAGGACAACGAGTAACTCAGGGACAGATCATCGGAAGAGTGGGAAGCACTGGTTTGGCCACAGGGCCTCACGTGTGCTATCGTTTCTGGAAAAATGGCAAACAAGTAGATGCCTTGCGATTAAAATTGCCGAACTCTAGCCCAATGGATAGTAAAAACAAACCAAAGTATTTAGAATTAATCAAACCTCTAAAAAGAGAATTGGATAGTATTGCTGGAGTGAAATAATTTTTTTAACTACATCGTTTTCGTTTAAAAGTCTTAGTAAGAACTTGCTTTTGTTGCTCTTTTTTCGAAATCAAAATTGTAAATTCGCTGTTCGTTTCAATTGAATATATATTATGCTACCATCAATAAATCCATCAGAGACTCAAGCTTGGCAGAAACTTCGAGAGCATTTCTTCGACATGCAATATGTTGACATGAAAGAAATGTTTGCTCAAGATGAAAACCGAGCCCAAAAATTTCATATACAATGGGAGCAGTTTTTGGTTGATTATTCTAAAAACAGAATCAATCAAAAAACGATAGATTTGCTTTTGGAATTAGCGAATGAAGTTGGTTTAAAACAAGCAATTGAAGCGCAATTTTCGGGAACCAATATCAATCAAACAGAAAATCGTGCCGTTTTGCATACCGCCTTACGCGCCAAAGAAAATGAGGTTGTTTTAGTGGGTGGTAAAAATGTAGTGCCTGAAATCTTTGCCGTAAAAAATAAAATGAAATCGTTTTCTAACGAAATATTTTCAGGCGATAAAAAAGGATTTTCAGGAAAAGCATTCACTGACATTGTCAATATTGGCGTTGGTGGCTCCGATTTAGGACCCGCAATGGTTGTCGAGTCGTTACAATTCTATAAAAACCACTTGAATGTTCATTTTATTTCCAATGTGGATGGCGATCACGTTCAGGAAATTTTGAAAAAAGTAAATCCAGAAACCACGTTGTTTGTGGTGGCTTCTAAAACATTTACAACTCAAGAAACCTTGTCAAATGCAGAGACAGTTCGGACTTGGTTTCTGAAATCGGCTACACAAAAGGATGTTGCCAAACACTTTATAGCCGTTTCTGCAAACATTAAAAAGGCTAACGATTTTGGGATTTCCGAGGAAAATATTTTCCCAATGTGGGATTGGGTTGGCGGTCGATTTTCGCTTTGGAGCGCAGTTGGACTGTCTATAAGTTTAGCCGTTGGGTTTGATAATTTCGAAAAATTATTATCCGGTGCCAACAAAATGGATGAACATTTTAAAACAGCATCTTTCGATAAAAACATACCGGTAATTTTAGCGTTGTTGACTATTTGGTACAATAATTTTTTTGGTGCCGAAAGCGAAGCACTGATTCCGTATTCACAATACCTGCAAAAATTAGCGCCTTACTTACAACAGGGAATTATGGAAAGTAATGGAAAATCTGTCGGACGAGATGGCTTTCCAGTGAACTATCAAACGGGAACCATAATCTGGGGAGAACCAGGGACCAATTCCCAACACGCTTTTTTTCAATTAATCCACCAAGGAACTAAATTGATTCCGACCGATTTTATTGGATTTAGAAAGTCGTTGTATAATAATAACAGTCACCATGATAAACTGATGTCTAATTTCTTTGCACAAACAGAAGCTTTACTGAATGGTAAAACCGAAACGCAAGTTTTAGCAGAATTTAAAAAGGATGGTGTTTCCCAAGAGAAAGCTGCAGCTTTATTACCCTTTAAAGTGTTTCAAGGAAATAAACCAACGACCACTTTTTTAATTGATTCTCTTACTCCAGAAACATTAGGGTCATTAATTGCGATGTACGAACATAAAATTTTTGTACAAGGAATTATTTGGAATATTTTCAGCTATGACCAATGGGGTGTTGAATTGGGAAAACAGTTGGCCAATACTATTTTGGAAGAAATAGATCAAAAAGAGATCAAGCAACATGATGCTTCTACCTCGTTCTTATTGAGGAATTATTTAAAATAAGGGGACTTTTAATTTAATAGTAGCATTTGTTTATAAATGTTAAATCAGTATTTCTTAATTTTTTAATAAAGTTAAGAATATTATGCTTGCATAATATTAATGTTTGCTTAACACGTCATGACTAAAATTGAGTGAAATTTGCGACAAATTAAAAAAACAAGCGTAATATGAAAAAAGCCTTAATTCTTTTTCTGGTTTTTGTTTCTTCTTTTGCTTTTTCACAAGTGACGAAATCAGCGATTTCAGGTACTGTTAAATCGAACAAAGGAGAGACGATGCCAGGTGTTAATGTCGAAGTTGTTCATCAACCAACAGGTACAAAATATTTTACAAATACTGATAATGCCGGTGGTTATAGTATTCCTTCTGTAAGACCAGGAGGACCTTACGAGGTAAAATTCAGCTTTATGGGATTTAAAACATCTATAATTTCAGATGTTAATGCTCCGTTAGGAAGCAATGTAAATGTTAATACCATTATTGTTGATGAAATGAATGCTCTTGAAGAAGTGGTAGTAAAATCTACTAGAAATCCCACTTTTTCTAAAGGAAGAAATGGTGCATCGCAACAATTTAATTCCAGAGAAATAAATGCCGCTCCAGTGATTGGCTCAAGATCTATTAGTGCTATTACGAAATATAATGCGAACGCAGGTAGTGGTGGTTCTTTTGGGGGACAAGATTCTAGACTTAATAATTTTACAATTGACGGATCGGTATTTAATGATGGATTTGGTTTGGGTTCTAGTGCTCAAGCCGGTGGAAGAACTGGTTCTACTGCTATTTCGCTAGATGCTATCGAACAGGTACAAGTTAATATTGCTCCTTTTGATGTCAGACAATCAGGTTTTGTAGGTTCGGGTATTAATGCCGTTACAAGAAGTGGTACTAATGAGGTTGAATCGTCTGTTTATCATTCTTTTAGAAATAATAAAAAATATTATGTGGGGACTAAGGCTGGAGAAGTTAAAATTGAACCAGCTAAATTTGATGAAAAAGTTTTCGGTGCTCGTTTCGGTGCTCCAATTATCAAAAACAAATTATTTATTTTTGGAAATTATGAAACGGTAGATAATACTAGTCCAGCGACTACATGGGTTTCTGGTGGTTCACCATTGCAAGGTAGTCAAATATCGGCGCCAACATATAATCAAATGGAAACGTTATCAAATTTTATGCGTGAAAAATTTGGCTACGAAACAGGTCCATGGGAAGGTTTTGATTCTGAAAGAGTTTCAAGAAAATTCTTGGGTAGAATTGACTGGAATATTAGTGATAATCATAAGTTAACGGCAAGATATGTTCACCATGATTCTAAATCAGATAATTTAACTTCTAATTCTAGTTCCTTAGGGTTTGGAGGAAGAACAAACAATCAAAACTCAATGTCCTACCAAAACAGTGGGTATGAAATTCAAGATAATACGAGATCTATTGTTGTAGAGTTTGATAGTAAGTTGTCTCAAAAATGGAGTAATAATTTTATAGCGGGGTATGACAAACAAATAGAAGATAGATCGTTACAAGGTGGTGGATTATTTCCTACTATTGATATTAAAAATCCAGCTAATAATACCAATTTTATTTCAGTTGGATTAGACCCTTTCACCAAAGGAAATTTGCTAAATTATTCCACCCTACATTTTACCAATAATGTAACTGGTAATTTTGGAAAACACACGCTAGTTTTTGGTGCAAATTTTGAACGTTTTACTTCTAATAACCTATTCTTCTCAGGATCAAACGGAGTATACATTTTTGATAGTCTTCAAAATTTTTATGACGCGGCTAATGAATCTGTTGCTAATGGAGGTCAACCTTCGGTAAATAATTTACCATCACGTTTCCAATTCAGATATTCAGCTTTACCTGGTGGAGGAGATCCAATGCAATTACTAAAATCAAATAAAATTGACGTATATGCACAAGATGAGATCAAGGTGTTTGATAATTTCAAAGTAACATTTGGTTTACGTGCTACCCGTATCGATTTTAAAGACACAGCGATGGAAAACAAAGCGGTAACTGCGATGACATTTGCTAACGGAGAAAGGTTTAATACGGGAGAAATGCCTAAAACACAATATTTATTCGAACCAAGATTAGGTTTCAATTTGGATGTAAAAGGGGATGCAACGACTCAAGTTAGAGGAGGAACAGGAATTTTTACAGGAAGACCGCCTTTGGTGTATCTTTCGAATCAAATTGGTAATAATGGAGTGTTAACCGGATTTGTAGATGTTTCAGGAGATGCTTTAATTGCTGGAGGTTATGGGTTTACGTCTAATCCTAATCAATATTTTATTCCAAGTACACCGACCTTACCTTCTACATTTGATTTGGCTTTTACAGATACAAACTTTAAGTTCCCTCAAGTATGGAAAACCAATGTGGCATTAGATCAAAAATTACCATTCGGTTTTGTAGGAACAGTGGAAGGAATTTTTAATAAAAATATTAATGAAATTTTTTACTATAACGCAAATTTAGCAGAGCCAGTAGGAACAATTAACGGAAGTGTTAGTGGCGATAATCGACCATATTACTCTGGAACCGATAACGGAGTTAGAGTAAATAACAATGTTTCTAACGGTATCGTTTTATCAAATTCTAACAAAGGGTATTTTTATTCTACTACGTATAAATTAGAGTATCCCTATAAAAATGGTATTTGGGGATCGGTTGCTTACACCCGTTCAGATGCTTATGATTTAATTTCTCCTGGATCAGTTGCTGCTGGTTCCTGGACAGGTGCTCGTTCTGTAAATGGAAACAATGATTTGGAGTTAGCAAAATCAAACAACAATACACCACACCGATTGATAGGTATTTTAGGATATAAAATTGATTATGGTAGAAAACTAGGAGGAGCAACTTCATTCAGTTTAGGATACATTGGTGAAAAAGCGAATCCGTTTTCATATACTTATTCGGGTGATGTGAACGGAGATAGAATCAATGGGAATGACTTGTTGTATGTCCCTAAAGATGCTTCAGATTTACGTTTTGTCGACATCACTCAAAATTTTGGAGGTTCAACATTGGTGTTGTATACCGCAGCACAACAAGCGGAAGCATTTGATAAATTTATTGAACAAGATCCTTATTTGTCAAAACGTAGAGGCCAATATGCACAAAGAAATAGCAATATTTTACCGATGTTACACCGAATAGATTTATCGGTAACACAAGATTTTTATATCAAAATTGCAGGAAAAAAGAATGCTTTTCAATTTAGAGCCGATATCTTGAATTTTACCAATATGCTAAATAGAGATTGGGGTATTTCACAACGAGCTACTGCCCAAAACATTTTAAATGTATCTCAAGCGCCAAGTAGTTCAAATAACTATATTCCAGGATATACTATGGCACTTCAAACAGATAACACTGGAAAGCGTTTCTTAGCTCGTGATACGTTTCAAAAAAACACTTCAGTAAATGATGTTTGGCAAGCACAATTTACTTTAAGATACACAATAGGGGGTAAATAATTAGTCTTAAAAATTTAAAAAAAATAGAGATATGAAAATTAAAAATCAAATAATAAAAATGTTAAGTGTTGTAGCATTTGCTTTTTTCGCAAATTCATGTGATGATAAGGATACAGTAGATGTTGTCAAATTTCCAACAATTATAGAAAGTTTTAAAAATGACTCTAATTTTAGTGTTTTGTTAAAGGCTTTGGAGGTGACACAATTGTCGACAACATTAACAAACCCAGGATCATACACTATATTTGCGCCAAATAATACAGCATTTGCAGCCTATTCTTCAACTTTAATTCCTGCTGGATTTTTAGTAGATGCTAATATTAATTCAACTTCGATGTCAGCAGCTCAAATTGCTGAATTGAAAAAGATTCTACAAAACCATGTTTTGGGAGTTGGAACCAGATCTAATGATTTACTTACTGCTGGTTACTCAAAGACATTTGCAGCTGGAGTTGGATCTACAACGTTAAGTATGTTTGTAAACAAAGTTGGTACTGATGTTTTAGTAAACGGTGGGATTTCTAATGGTGGTGCAAAAGTTGTTTTTGCCGATATTGATGCCAGCAATGGTATTGTTCACAAAGTGGATAATGTAATAAAACTACCAAGAATTGTAAATCATGTTGTTGCAAATCCCGATTTAGCGTCCTTGTTATCAGTACTTTCAAGTACAGCTACAGGTCCTTACGGAGACCAATCGGCGGTATTAACTACATTAAACGGTAACGGTCCATTTACAGTGTTTGCACCTTTAAATACAGCATTTGATACGGCACTAGCTCCAGGAGGTTTCATAACGGGGACTAATGCTACGCCAACCAATATTTCTAAAATTCTAAGATACCATGTTTCTAATGGGAATTTAACGTCTAGTTCGGCAACATCTTGGACATCTTCTTCGGCTACTACTGATGTAACTATAACAACTTTAGCAGCTACTGCTCAGCAATTTAAAATCACAAAAGGGACGGTAAAAATCACAGAACTACCTGTAATAGCTGTTGCAGCTAGTAATATTAAATTTGTTAATATTCAAGCTGCAAATGGAAATATCCATACTGTTGATAGAGTATTACAACCCGTATTGCCATAATATTCATTATTATAATCGATATTTAACCATCATGCTTAGTGTGATGGTTTTTTATTTTTAGTATATTTGTTTAAACTAAAACTTTCAAAATGTACGAATTCATTCAAAAATTTCATTCTGGTTGGGCGTATATAGCCCTGATATTATTGGTGTTTGCTATCCTAAATAGTGTGATGGGAGTAACATCAAATAAAGAGTTTACGGCTAAAGATAGAAAAATAGCATTATTCGGATTAATTGCTGCTCACATTCAGTTGTTGGTGGGATTGATTTTATATTTTGTTTCTCCTCTTGGTCTTTCCGGTTTTAATATGAAAGAAGCAGCACTTCGTTTAACTTCTATGGAGCATCCATTAATTAATGTAATCGCCATTGCATTAATAACAATTGGTTGGTCAAAGCATAAAAAATTGACAGAAAGTCCTGCTAAATTTAAAAAAATAGCCGTGATGTACGGATTAGGCTTAGTACTGATTTTATCACGTTTGCCTTGGTCTAGCTGGTTGGCATAATAGTATTAAAGTCCTCTTTTGAAGGGCTTTTTTTGTTTTGGGTACGGTATTTGTATAATGTGGGTAAATAATAAAGAATATGATTAATAAAATATATATCGGAATTACCACAATTATAGCGTCACTTATGACTTCAAATTTTTCGTTTCAGAAGTTTGAATCTCAAAAAGTGTACAAGCAAGTGGTACAAGACACAGTGAAGCCTGACTCGACCTTAGCGCTTATTGATAGCCTTTCTATCGAAGAAGGTTTGTACAATTACAAGCTGTATAAAAGTAATGCACACGCCTCTTACTATTCCAATAAATTCAACGGAAGAAGAACTGCCAGTGGAGAACGTTTTGATAATAAAAAATTAACGGCAGCACACAGAAGATTACCTTTTGGAACAAAAGTACGCGTTACCAATCTCAGAAACGGCAGAACCATCATTGTGAAGATTAATGATCGTGGTCCACATGTGCGTTCACGTGAAATCGATTTGTCTAAAAGAGCCTTTATGTATTTGGCTACCAATAAAGGCGGTGGTGAAATGAGGGTTAAAATCGAAGTGGCTCATAAGAAATAACATGCTTTAGACTGTCCCGAAGTCTCGGGATGTCGAAGTCCAAGTCAAGTAAGGGTTGTTGCTCAAATAGGCGTTATAGTAACGCTCGTTGCCGGTAACTTCTTTTCCTAACCAAGATGGTGTTTCGAAATTTTCATCTTCCGATTGTAATTCTATTTCAGCGATAATTAAACCGTTATTTTCTCCCGCAAAAACATCCACTTCATAGGTGTGGTTTCCAAGGGGAATTTCGTATCGAATTTTATCGATACTTCCTTTTTCACACAGCGAAAGCAGTTGTTCGGCATCTTGTAAATTAATTTCTTTTTCCCATTCCATTCGAGACGTGCCGCTTTCGTTTCCTTTTCCTTTAATCGTTAAAAATCCTTTGTTGCCTTTTATACGAACGCGAACAGTTCGTTCTGGATTCGAATTCAAATACCCTTGTACAATTCGATTTTCGGAGGTGGCTTGCGATTTAAAATCGTTGTTTAAAACTAAAAATTTGCGTTCTATTTCAATCATGAGATAAAGGTATTAAATTTGTGTAATGACCGAATCAATTCCGCAAAGAAAAATAATCCACGTCGACATGGATGCTTTTTACGCTTCTGTCGAGCAAATGGACCATCCCGAACTCAAAGGGAAACCTTTGGCTGTGGGCGGAAGTGAAGTGCGTGGCGTGGTATCGGCAGCGAGTTATGAAGCGCGTAAATTTGGCGTGCGGAGTGCCATGAGCGGCATTCAGGCGAAACGGTTGTGTCCCGATTTGATTTTTGTCCGACCGCGATTTGATCGTTACAAAGAGATTTCTAAAAAGATCAGAAAGATATTTCATGACTACACCGATTTGGTCGAACCACTTTCGCTAGACGAAGCGTACCTTGATGTCACCGAAAACAAAAAAGGGAATCCAAGTGCGACCTTATTGGCGCAAGAAATTCGCCAACGTATTTTTGAAGAAGTGGGATTAACTGCTTCAGCTGGTATTTCGGTGAATAAATTTGTGGCAAAAATTGCTTCCGATTACAACAAACCCAACGGTCAAAAAACGATTAATCCGGAAGATGTGGAAACGTTTTTGGAAGGTTTGGATGTGAAAAAATTCTACGGTATTGGGAAAGTAACGACTGAAAAAATGTACCAATTGGGGATTTATACGGGTTTGGACTTGAAATCAAAATCGTTAGAGTTTTTAGAATCACATTTTAGTAAAAGTGGCCGACATTATTATTTTTTGGTGCGCGGTATTTCCAACAGTCAAGTGAAACCGAATCGCACGACCAAATCGGTGGCGGCCGAGCATACCTTCAATACCAATTTGACTTCCGAAATTTTTATGGAAGAAAAATTAAACCGAATCGCCAAAGAACTTTCCAAACGATTGCAAAAACATAAAATCTCTGGAAAAACGATTACGCTAAAAATCAAATACTCCGATTTTACGCAACAAACCCGAAGCAAAACCTTGCCTTATTTCATTTCAGATAGTGGCTTGTTATTCGAAAATGCCAAAGAATTATTGTACCAAGAAAAAATGAAAGATTCGGTGCGATTATTGGGAATTTCCTTGTCCAACCTCAATACCGAAATCAAAAAAACCGTAGTGGTGCAACTACGGTTTGAGTTTTAATTTTATATTTTCTGAAGGAGTTTTTTATTGTTTGGTTAGTATTAAGTCAGCTTTGGGTAAAAAATTTGGAATATCATGTAAATTCTGATACGTTATACAATCTGACAATCCACCATAACTTTTTAACGTAAAATAACAATATGTCAATTGATTTGGTTGACCATTAATGCGCCTTAAATCAAATTCTGCTGTAAGATAACATTTTTCAGGCTTGTCTCTATACATAAAACTAAACATACCATTTCTTTTTGATAATCCTAAAATTAGATAATCATCATAATTTATAGCATTTAGATTATCATATAAAACTTGATTATTTTGTAAATCAATAACTTTTAGCTTACCTTTTAATTCATCTCTGTAATAATAATCTTCGTTAACCAATCCCCTTTGATGTTGTGTAAATTTCACAAATTCAAAAATGTACTTTTTATTGTTTAAAATTCCTTGCCATGTTCCTACATAATAATCTAATTCATTATTTAAATCTTTTACATAAGCTCCATTTGGATAATCGTAGCTCGAAAGTGGTACAATTGTAGTTACTTGGCTTTTACAAGATAACACGCTAAAAAGCAATATATATTTTAAAATATTTTTCATAATTAATTGCAGGCGCTAGTTGTAAACTTATGAAAAAAACCGTCTCGTTGTAAGAACGAGACGGTTTGAATTTTAATTTAATATTTTCTGAAGAAGTTTTTTACTTACTCAATCTCTGAAATACGTAAGGTATTCACCATTCCTTTGGCTACGACTGGCATCGCGGCAAGGTTTACCAAAAGATCGCCTTTTTTTACATAACCACTTTCTTTGGCCATGGCATTGATATCATCAATCGTGTCGTCGGTACTTACGAATTTATCATAAAGGAACGCTTTTACGCCCCATAATAAATTCAATTGGGTTAAAATACGTTTGTTGGACGTGAAAACAAGCACATGTGCATGCGGGCGCCATGCCGAAACCTGAAACGCGGTATACCCGCTATTGGTTAAGGTGGTAATCGCTTTGGCTTCAATATCATCGGCTAATATGGCGGCGTGGTAACATATGTGTTTGGTGATAAAACGATTCGTTTTGATTTGAGGTTGCTTTTGAGGCACATGAATGAGTGGTGAATCTTCCACGGCTTCGATAATTTGAGTCATTTTTTCAATGACTTGTATTGGATAATTCCCTACCGAAGTTTCGCCAGAAAGCATTACCGCATCGGCACCATCCATTACTGAATTTGCCACGTCATTTACTTCCGCACGAGTGGGTGTTAAGCTGGTAATCATTGTTTCCATCATTTGTGTTGCCACAATTACCGGAATACGCGCCAACTTCGCTCTGTGAATTAGTTTTTTCTGAATTAACGGTACTTCGTGCGCTGGAATTTCAACTCCCAGATCACCACGGGCTACCATTAATCCGTCGCAATGTCCAACGATTTTGTCAATGTTTTCTACGGCTTCTGGTTTTTCAATTTTAGCCACAATCGGAATTTTATGATCCGAATGTTTTTCAATTAAATCGCGTAAATCTTTTAAATCTTCAGGCGTTCTAACAAACGAAAGGGCCATCCAATCGACTTTGTTTTCACAAGCGAAAATGGCATCTTTGATGTCTTTTTCGGTCAAAGCCGGTAAAGATACTTTGGTATTCGGAAGGTTGACTCCTTTTTTCGACTTTAACGGACCTCCTTGAATGACTTTACAAACCACTTTGGCTTTTCTATCGGTAGAAACCGCTTCGAAAATTAATTTTCCATCGTCTAACAAAATTCTTTCTCCTGGATTGACATCTTTTGGAAAGGTTTTGTAGGTCATGTACACGCTGTCTTTGGTGCCCGGAACATCTTCTGCGGTTTGAAAGGTAACCAAGTCGCCTTCATTCACGACTACATCTTCTTTCATCACTCCTACACGAAGTTTCGGACCTTGTAAATCGGCAAGAATAGCCGTAGTGAAACCACTTTCTTCATTGATTTCTCTAATAATTCTAATTCTTTCGGAAACATCAGAATAATCGGCATGCGAAAAGTTGATTCGGAAAACATCCACTCCAGCTTCCATCATTTTTTTTATTACTTCTTTGGAACTACATGCAGGGCCGAGTGTAGCTACAATTTTTGTCTTTTTACTTGTTGGCATTTCTTAAAAAATTAAGTTGTTTTTCGATTTAATTTCATTAGCATCTACTTCATATACCGTACTAATGGTTTCAATCTTATTTATTTTATTTATAATGTCTTTTATTTTTATTTGATTTTCGTGTTCAATTTTCAGTAAATAATCGGCTTTTTTCAATTCGGTGATTAAATTCACTTGCGTGGCCACCATTTTATCTTGAAAAAGCGAGGCATTTTTGCTTTGAACCGGCAATTCAATTTCTTGTTTGTTTTGAATTAAATCCCAGGTCATCATTTTATCTTCATCATCAAAAGTAAACCTAGAAAAAGAGGTGTTTTGTTTGCTGACTTCTATCGGGATTTCATTGTTGTTTTTGGAAAGTAAAATTCCCAATTGTTGGTTTATTTTGAATGCCAACCGATAATCTTCCAGTGTGGTATGAATGGCAATAAGTTCATAATCAATTTGATCGAAATCTTCCAGCTGTAATTTGTGAATGGCCATAGGATTCAAAATAAAATGTAAATATACTACTAATAAAGTATTTATGTAAGGAAGAAGTGTTAGCTTTTTGCTAATTTATTAACGAAAACGATTGCGGATGAGTAATTGAGTGCTATAAAAAAGCCTCAAAATTGTTTGAGGCTTTTCGTGTTATAAATGGGAACTAATTTTTAGCGCTAATTCTTCAAATTCTTGTGGTGTAAGTTTCACCTTATTTTGAAAACGCATTTCGTCCATTTCATTTAAAGGAATCAGATGTACATGTGCATGTGGTACTTCTAAACCAATTACCGCCATACCAATTCTTTTACAGGTAACCGATTTTTCTAAGGCCACGGCAATTTTTTTGGAAAATGCCATTAAACCTAAATACAAATCGTCTTCTATGTCAAAAATTTTATTGATTTCTTGCTTCGGAATACAAAGGGTATGCCCTTTTGCATTCGGATTGACATCAAGGAAGGCTAGAAAATTTTCATCTTCTGCAATTTTATAACATGGGATTTCTCCGTTTACTATTTTGGTGAATATAGAAGCCATGGTTAGTCTCTAAAAATTTCTAAAACTTCAAATTTTAAAATACCGTTGGGTACTTGAATTTCTGCGATTTCACCTACCGATTTTCCTAATAATCCTTTCCCAATAGGAGAAGTAACCGATATTTTTCCTGATTTTAAATCGGCTTCGCTTTCTGCTACCAAATGGTATTTTAATTCCATACCGTTGGTTTGGTTTTTAATTTTCACGTGCGACAAAACCAACACTTTAGAAACATCTAATTGCGATTCATCAATAAGACGAGCGTTGGCGTACAAGTCTTCCATTTTAGAAATTTTCATTTCCAAAAGACCTTGTGCTTCTTTGGC
The DNA here is from genome assembly GCF_004122165.1 of Flavobacterium amnicola. Lineage (GTDB taxonomy): Bacteria > Bacteroidota > Bacteroidia > Flavobacteriales > Flavobacteriaceae > Flavobacterium > Flavobacterium amnicola. The sequence goes on along the minus strand of NZ_SBKO01000001.1, from coordinate 540,767 downwards.
AGCGTCATATTCGGCGTTTTCAGATAAATCTCCTTTATCTCTGGCTTCAGCAATTGCCTCCGAAGCTTTGGGGCGTTCTATATTTTTTAGTTGCTCTAATTCTTCTTTTAATTTTTTTAATCCTGCGGCTGTGTAATAAGATACTGTGCTCATAACGTCATTGTTTATATAAATAGAAAAAATCCCATCGCAACGGGATTCCTTTCTACAAAGATATTATTATTTTATTTCAATTTATAATTTTATATGACTAACATACGTTTACAAAGTTAAATAAATTAAATTTGTTCAAACAAAATTTATATGAAAAGATTTTTGATATCAGTACTGCTCGTTGTTTTGTCTTCTTGTAATAAAGACAAAGTGGTAACTAATAATCAATATTTGCAAAATGTTTCTTTTAGTAAAGAAATCAATACCAATTTACCAGCATATAACGCCTTGACTTTTCCGAGTAATCCACTTTTGATTACGGACGCAGGAGCAGGAATTCAAGGAATTATTGTCATGAAAGCGGGTAGCGGCAACGATTATCGTGCCTGGGAGGCGAGTTGCCCGAATCAATACCCGGTTCCTTGTTCTAGATTGTCTATTAGTGGATTGAATGCGGTCTGTACTTGTGATAATTTTTCTTATAGTATTTATACCGGACTTGGAGGTCAAAAATACGGGATGAAGCAATATCGTGTTGAAGTTTTGGGAGAGATAATTCGAGTATATAATTAAAAAGAGGAGCAATTTGCTCCTCTTTTAGTTTTTAGAATTTTAATGTAACTCCCGTTATAAAATTTATTCCTGCTTGTGGGTAATAAAAGTTTTCGGTAATGGCATTATCATTTGAAGCTAAAGGACGGTAGTAATAACTGAATGTATAACCGTTAGATTCGTACATTTTGTTAAAAATATTATTCACCAACAAGTTGAAATTAATTTCTCTAATCCATTTTGGTTTTAACGTATAAGAAGCACTTAAGTTACTGGTGTTGTAGGCTTTTATACTTCTTGAATTCGTAGCCGTGTTGTCTAAGAATTGTTTGCCCACATATTTCGATAGTAACGCAAGATTCAAATTTTTAATCGGAGAATACGTAATGCTTCCGCTAGAAATTACATTCGGTGAAAAAGAAATATCCGTGTCTGTGTATTTTGTAATTACAGTAAAATAAGATTCTTCATAAGTGTTGGTATCGTACTGAGTATCGGCCACTTTATAATCGAAAGATTTTATTTTATTTTTACTCACTGTGGTGTTTATTTCCAATTTTAACTTGTCTGTCACATTCGCCTGAGCTGTCAACTCTACTCCTAAACGGTAACTTTTGTCTACGTTTTCTCGAATTGGACCTCCAGTATCGTCAATGGCTCCTGTAAGTACCAATTGATCTTTATAATTCATAAAATAACCATTAAGGTTAACAGCGAACAATCTGTTTTTAAAGGCATAACCTACTTCATAATCGATTAGTTTTTCTGCCGATGGTTCGGTAGGATTTTTAGTTAAATCGTCTCGATTCGGTTCTTTGTTTGCCACAGAAACCGATCCATACACCTTGTTTTTATCGTTTATCAAATAGGTGATTCCAGCTTTTGGGTTAAAGAAATTATAGGTTTTGTTTACGTTTAATTGTTTCAAATCGGCATTCATTCCGTTTGCTGAATAATCTACTTTTCTAACTTGCAAGTCAAGAAAACCGATTAGTTTTTCGGTAAAATTATAATCGGATTTTAAAAAAGTAGAATAGTCTTCTTTTAATCCGCTGGCTTTATAGTATTGTAAATCTTTGTCAAGCGCAACAGGAAAAGAATTCCAAATTATTTCTCCAAAATGATCGCCATCATATTTATTATACCCTCCACCTAACGTAGCTGAAAATTTTTCTTTTTTGTAATTTAAAGAATACACAAAAGCGTAAAAGTCATTATCCAACCATTTTCTTCGCACTAAATCACCTTCATCAGAGCCATTTGGCGCTTCAGAAAAATAATCCTTAAGTTTTTGTTTGTCTTTAAATTCTTCATAAAATCCTTTACCTTTCGTATAATTACCCGAAATAGAAGCATTCAAATAATCGTTAAACTGATGGGTAAAATGCAATTGATAATGATTTTGACCATAATTATCTACTTGATTTTCATAAGTATAAAAATTGTAGGTTCTTCCGGAATTAAGTAAATTAAAGGCTTCTTCTGAAGAAGAATAATTTCTAGCGATATACGCCTGAATTCCAGCTACATCTCCTTTGATAACAGCTTCAGGTGTTCCATACCATGACTGATAGGTAATTTCTTTTCCGCCAAAAACCATTGCTTTTACAGAAGTTTTTGTGCCAATATAACCCGCTTCTGTATAAAAAGATTTTAAATCAGAAGATGCTCTGTCGATATACCCATCGCTGGCAATTTTAGACAATCTTCCTTCGGCATAAAAGCCATTTTTAATTCCAGTCCCCAAACTTAAAGTGTGTTTTCTCGTGCCGAATGATCCAATCGAATTGGAAATGGTCGCATATCCTTCAGTGGACGGTTTTAAGGTTCGTAAATTTAAACTCGCGCCAAAAGCACCAGAGCCATTGGTAGAGGTTCCAGCACCGCGTTGCAATTGTATGTCTTCAACCGAAGAAACAAAATCGGGCATGTTAACCCAAAAGGTACCATGACTTTCGGCATCGTTATATGGAATTCCATTTATAGTTACATTCACACGAGTAGCATCGCTACCACGGACACGCATACCGGTGTAACCCACTCCGATACCTGCATCGGAAGTTGTTACAACAGAAGGCATTTGGTCTAATAAAATAGGCAAATCTTGACCTAAATTGGTTGCATTCAATGCATCCTTTTTTAGGGTAGAAAAGGCAAAAGGCGAATTGTCTTTCACACGAGTTGCCGTGACAATAACATCTTCTAGCTTGTTTGATTTGGTAGAATCTTGTGCTACTTCTTGAGCAAAAGAAAAAAGAGAAAAGAAAAAAGAGAAAAGACTTAAATAAATCTTTGTTCTGTGTTGGAATAAATTTTTCATTCGTAAATGTTTACGAATAAAAGGGGTAATTATTCTTTTGTTAAAAATTAAATAATGAATTTCTCGACACCAACTATGTGCACGTAGTTAGTATCAGTTCCCTTGGCAGCATTACCCGCCCAGGTTCATTGGGTATAATCTCAGCTCGTTATTTAGAGCACCCCTTTGAGACGGTGCAAAAGTAATCCTAAATTTAGAATTGCAAAAGATTATTCGTGTTTTTTAAGTTCGAAAGTATTTCCATCAAAAACACCATAGGTAAAATAGCCTATCCAATCGCCAAGGTTGATATATTTCGAGGTGTCATTTAATTTGATTTCCATCGGCAAATGACGGTGTCCAAAAATAAAATAGTCATAATGTTTCGTTACCAATTTGAGTTTGGCATATTGCACCAGCCATTCGTTTTCTTCTCCCAAAAATTTCACATCGTCACTTCCCGAAATCAATTTGTTTTTAACCGAAAGATGTTGGGCTAGTTTCACTCCAATGTCGGGATGCAACCATCTGAAAAGCCATTTTGAAAACGGATTTGTAAACACTTTTTTCATCCGTTTGTATCCTTTGTCACCAGGACCTAAACCATCGCCATGACCAATTAAAAACGTTTTATCATTGAAAGTAAATTCTTTGGTAGTATGGTATACCGGAATGTTGAGTTCTTTTTCAAAGTAATCATTCATCCACAAATCGTGATTACCCACAAAAAAATAAATCGGAATCCCGCTATCGCGAATTTCCGCAAGTTTGCCTAAAACACGAACAAATCCTTTTGGGACTACGGTTTTGTATTCAAACCAAAAATCAAACAAATCACCCAATAAAAAAATAGCGGCAGCATCTTGTTTTACTTCATCTAGCCAAGCGACAAATTTTTGTTCTCGTGGAAAGCTAATTTCAGGTGTTGGTGCGCCTAGATGCTGGTCGCTGGCAAAATATATTTTTTTGGAAGAAGTTAAAATCATTGACTTTTGTTTGAAGCAAATGTATGTATTTTTAAGTGAATTGTTAATTTCTACACTAAAAAATAACCCTCACAAAAGGCATAAATGGGTCGGAATAAATGAAATTGTTTTTATCATGGAGCACATTGTATCTAGCGCCCAGTGTTACGCTACCCACACGATAACCTGCACCTAAAAACAAGGCAGAATTCCAAGAATTTTCAGAAAAATTCCCAGTAAGTGTTTGAAATTCGGTGTTTACTCGTAATTGTTCGAATTCTGTTGAAAGTTGAATGTTTTCGATAGGATTAAAAAGCCCAACTATACTTCCACCATAAATCCAAGAATTATAATCGCCACTACTTTTTATATAGCTTCCAGTTAAACCCGTTCCAACAGAAACCCACTCATTTACATTGTAATACATCGTTGGCGAAACGGAAATATTGGTAAAACCACCACCAACACTAAGACCCAATCCGCCCCCAAATCGTACGTTCTTCCAAAATTCACTCTTTGATTTTGGGATGCTATCATTTTGAGCGTTTAAAATTGAAGAATTAAAAAATAAGCCTAAAAACAATGTTAACGTAATAATGTTTCGTGTAAATTTAGAGATCATAACAAATAATTGAAAAATGTATAGATAAATGTACTATTTTATTGATTAGTTTCCAGCAAAAGTTTATACTTTTGCATAAATTTTTTAACATAAAACGTCCTAAGACAAAATTATGGATAGGTTTTCCTTTTTAAACGCAGCACATACGGCTTTTTTTGCCGATTTATACGACCAATATTTACAAAATCCAGATAGCGTTGAGCCAAGTTGGAGAAGTTTTTTCCAAGGATTTGACTTTGCTAATGAGTTTGCCAGTCCAACCGAGCAGTTATCTGCAATGGCGAATGGCAATGAGCCTGTTTCTGCCAACACCGAAAAATTACAAAAAGAATTCAATGTTCTGAAACTGATTGATGGCTACAGAACACGCGGACATTTATTTACGCAAACCAATCCAGTTCGCGATAGAAGAACGTATTCTCCGAATTTGAACATTGAAAATTTCGGATTATCAACTGCAGATTTGGATACTGTTTTTGATGCTGCTAAAGTGGTCAACTTAGCACCGTGTTCGTTAAAAGATATCATCAAACATTTAGATAATGTATATTGTCAGCACATTGGAGTGGAGTATATGTACATTCGTGACCCTAAAACGATCGATTGGATTCAACGTCGTTTAGACATCAATGATAATTTACCAAATTTCAATACCAATCAGAAAAAACGCATTCTTAAGAAATTAAACGAAGCGGTTTCTTTTGAAAACTTCTTACACACGAAATATGTCGGACAAAAGCGTTTCTCTTTGGAAGGAATCGAATCGGCTATTCCAGCGTTAGATTTCTTGATCGAAGCAGCTGCTGAAAAAGGCGTAGAGCAATTCGTAATGGGAATGGCACACCGTGGTCGTTTGAACGTATTGGCAAATGTTTTCGGAAAACCAACTCAAGATATTTTCTCTGAATTTGACGGAAAAGATTATGACGATGACGCTTTATTCGACGGTGACGTAAAATACCACTTGGGATTAACTGCCGATAGAAAAACACAAACCGGTAAAAACATCAATATCAATTTAGCACCCAACCCTTCGCATCTTGAAACAGTAGGAGCGGTTATTGAAGGTATTACTCGTGCTAAACAAGATAAATATTACCCAGAAGATTTCTCTAAAGTATTGCCAATTGCCGTTCACGGTGATGCTGCTGTGGCTGGACAAGGAATCGTATATGAAATTATTCAAATGGCGAAGTTGGACGGTTACAAAACCAACGGAACTATTCATATTGTATTGAACAATCAAGTTGGATTTACGACAAACTATTTAGATGCTCGTTCTTCGACGTATTGTACAGATGTAGCCAAAGTAACTTTGTCTCCAGTACTTCACGTAAATGCGGATGATGCTGAAGCTGTTGTACATGCCATGTTGTTCGCGTTAGAATACCGTATGGAATTCAAACAAGACGTGTTTATCGATTTATTGGGGTATAGAAAATATGGACATAACGAAGGAGATGAACCTCGTTTTACCCAACCTAAATTATACAAAGCGATTTCAAAACATAAAAATCCAAGAGACATCTATGCGGATCAACTAAAGGCAGAAGGTGCTATCGATGGAAATTTTGTAAAATCGTTAGAAGAAGAATACAAAGCATCCTTAGAAGAAAATTTAGAAAACTCTCGTAAAAAAGATTTGACGGTAATTTCTCCGTTTATGCAGGACGAGTGGAAAGGTTTTCATCAAGTAGAAGCAGAAGGAATGCTTCAGAAATACGAAACAAAAGTAAGTAAAGCGATTATTGACGCCGTTGCCAAAACGGTAACCGAATTGCCATCCGATAAAAAATTCATCAGCAAAATCACCAAACTAATCGGCGACCGTAAAACAATGGTTGAAACCGATAAGTTAGATTGGGCTATGGGTGAAATGTTAGCGTATGGATCTTTATTAACAGAAGGATATGATGTGCGTATTTCGGGGCAGGACGTAGAACGTGGGACCTTCTCACACCGTCACGCAGTAGTGAAAGTAGAAGATTCAGAAGAAGAAGTAATCTTATTGAATCACGTTCCGAATAAAAAAGGAAATTTCTCGGTGTACAATTCACACCTTTCAGAATATGGTGTTTTAGGATTCGAATATGGCTATGCGTTAGCCAATCCGAATGCTTTAACGATTTGGGAAGCACAATTTGGAGATTTCGGAAACGGAGCTCAAATTATGATTGACCAATACATTTCGGCAGCAGAAGACAAATGGAACAACCAAAACGGATTGGTTATGTTGTTGCCTCACGGATATGAAAACCAAGGTGCGGAACACTCTTCAGCACGTATGGAGCGTTTCTTGCAATTGTGTGCGAACCACAATATGTATGTAGCCGATTGTACCACTCCAGCCAATTTCTTCCACTTGTTGAGAAGACAGTTGGTAACGAAATTCCGTAAACCATTGGTTGTAATGACTCCGAAAAGTTTATTACGTCACCCAGAAGCAGTTTCTTCAGTAGCTGAATTCACAAACGGAGAATTCCAAGAAGTAATTGACGATGCAAATGTAAATGCAGCCGATATCAAAACATTGGTATTCTGTACCGGTAAATTCTACTACGACTTAAAAGCAGAAAGAGAAGCCAACGGAAGAAAAGATGTAGCTTTGGTAAGAGTAGAGCAATTGTTTCCACTTCCAGTAGCGCAAATGAAAGCAATCATTGCGAAATACCCGAATGCAGACGATTACGTTTGGGCACAGGAAGAACCAAGAAATATGGGAGCCTACGGTTTCATGTTGATGAACTTCAACGAAGTGAAATTTAGAGTTGCCTCTCCTAAAGCGTATAGTGCACCAGCAGCAGGAAGTTATGTGCGTTCTAAAAAACGTCATGCCGCAGCCATTGCCATGGTTTTTGATAAAAACCTATTTCAATAAAAATTGTATTTTTGATAATCAGATAAATAACAACACTTTATAAAATTATAACCGATGATTTTAGAAATGAAAGTCCCTTCACCGGGAGAGTCAATCAAGGAAGTAGAAATAGCCACTTGGTTAGTAAAAGATGGAGATTATGTAGAAAAGGACCAAGCGATTGCTGAGGTTGATTCTGATAAAGCTACTTTAGAATTACCTGCTGAAGTAAGCGGTATTATTACACTTAAGGCAGAAGAAGGTGATACAGTTGCCGTTGGTGCTGTAGTATGTTTAATTGATACAGACGGGGCAAAACCTACTTCGACAGGCTCAGCTGCCGTTGCCGAAGCACCAAAAGCGGAAGAGAAAAAAGTGGAAGCGCCTAAAGCAGCTCCTGCTCCAGAAGCTACTTATGCAACAGGTTCGGCTTCTCCTGCTGCTAAAAAAATATTAGCAGAGAAAAACATTCAGCCTTCAGAAATCGTAGGAACTGGAAAAGGTGGTAGAATTACGACTGAAGATGCTGCGAATGCAGTACCTTCTATGGGAACGCCAACGGGTGGATCTCGCGGTTCTGAACGATCTAAATTATCGATGTTACGTCGTAAAGTTGCCGAGCGTTTAGTAGCGGCTAAAAACGAAACAGCGATGTTGACTACTTTCAACGAAGTAGACATGACGGAAATTTATAAATTACGCGATCAGTACAAAGAAGAATTCAAAACCAAACACCAAATGGGATTAGGTTTTATGTCGTTCTTCACCAAAGCTGTAACGCGTGCTTTACAATTATATCCAGATGTAAACTCTATGATCGATGGTCAAGAGAAAATCTCTTACGATTTTTGTGATATTTCGGTAGCGGTTTCTGGACCAAAAGGATTAATGGTGCCGGTAATGCGTAATGCAGAATTATTATCGTTCCGTGGTGTTGAAGCAGAAATCAAACGTTTGGCGATTCGTGCACGTGACGGACAAATTACGGTAGATGAAATGACAGGTGGTACCTTCACGATTTCTAATGGTGGGGTTTTCGGTTCGATGTTATCGACTCCAATTATCAATCCTCCGCAATCAGGAATTCTTGGAATGCACAATGTAGTAGACAGAGCTATCGTGAAAAACGGACAAATCGTTATCGCTCCGGTAATGTTTGTGGCATTGTCTTACGATCATAGAATCATTGACGGACGAGAATCAGTTGGTTTCTTAGTAGCAGTAAAAGAAGCGTTAGAAAATCCAACAGAAATCTTAATGGGAGGTAATCCTAGAAAAGCTTTAGAATTGTAATAAGTGCTTTATTATTATACAAATCCCAAACAATAGGTTTGGGATTTTTTTATTATATCAATTTAAAAAATTTATGATAAGGAGTTTTTTTTATCTTTAACAAAAGTTAAATTAATTTCTAGTATGCCGATAAATAAACAAATTGCTAATGTCATTAAAAAATCATTAGCTAAAATTGATTTTAGTAAACTTGAAGAAAAGTGTACTAATGAAGCTCAAACAAGACAATATCTTATTGAGCCAATTATTGAAATTTTGGGCTACAGCAGAATGGACGATATGCTTACCGAAATTAATGCAGGTTGGGGACAAAAAAATGATAAAGCTGATATTGGGTTGTTGATTAGAAGTAAAAACCCAGAAATTATTGTTGAATGTAAAAAATAAGGAAAAACGTTAACAGATAAAGAAGCTTGGCAATTAAATGGTTATTTTATTAATACTCCAAGTTGTAAACTTGGAATATTAACAAATGGTCTTGAATGGAGAGTTTATAGTGCTAATGAAGCAAATAAAGAAACTAGTTTGAATGTAAATCCATTTTTAGTATTTGATTTTAATGAAATAAATGACGCTTTAATTGATGATTTAACCAAATTACATAAAAACAATATTGATATAAAAGAGTTGCTGGAAGAGGCAACTGATTTCTATTTCTTACAAGGTTTTTCTGCGGCATTTGCTAATGAGTTATATGATCCTTCAGATGATTTTATCAAGGCTATTTTCAATCGAATGAATGGTAAAAGAATGACTGACCCGATTAAATTAAAAATACGACAACAAATTAGTTCTACTTCTATTCAAAAAGCACTCAAGAAAGTAATTGAGGAAGAATCTAAAAACGGTAGTTTAATTATTACTACAGCTGAAGAATTAAAAATATACCATACAATTAAGACGATTCTAATTCATAAAAGAGAAATTGATGCAGATAGAATTTCTTATAGAGATCAAAAAAATAGTTTCAATATTTTAGTTGATGATAATAACAAAAAAATCATCTGTAAAATACTTTGTTCAAGAAATAATTATTCAGTTGAAATTAATGGTATTAAACATGATGTTAAAGGCATAGAGAGTGTTGTTGCTCTGAAAAAACAACTTCTAGATGCTGCAATGTTGTATTTTCAGAAATAATTATTTGATTTAACTTTTATAATCCCAAATTCGTCAAACAATTTGGGATTTTTCATTTTTAAAAGCTTTCGATTTCCATCAAAGTTAATTCAAAAAACCTTTGTACTTTTGTACAACTTTTGCGGTTAAAGTAATTATATTGTCTAATATTCAAACAAATAAATATGTTAAAAGGATTTTTTAATATACCAAAAGCGGTAAACGAGCCCGTTAAAGGTTACGCACCAAATTCTCCAGAAAAAACAAGAGTTTTAGAAGCTTACAAAGCGATGTGGAATTCGAAAATTGATGTGCCATTGTATATTGGTTCAGAAGAAATTTTTACCGGAAACACCAGAAATATGTCGGCGCCACACGATCACCAACATGTTGTGGGAACGTATCATTTAGCTGAGAAATCTCATGTTGAAAAAGCCATTGCTAATGCTTTAGAAAGCAGAACAAAATGGGCGAATATGGCTTGGGAACAACGGGCAGCTATCTTTTTAAAAGCGGCGGAATTAATCGCGGGACCGTATAGAGCAAAAATAAATGCGGCAACCATGATTGCGCAATCTAAAACGATTCACCAAGCAGAAATTGATGCGTCTTGTGAATTAATCGACTTCCTACGTTTTAACGTAGAGTTCATGACACAAATTTACGCAGACCAACCGGCTTCCACTTCAGATATGTGGAACCGTGTAGAGTACCGACCATTAGAAGGTTTTGTGTATGCAGTGACTCCATTTAACTTTACGGCTATTGCAGCAAATTTACCGGCGAGTGCAGCTTTAATGGGTAATGTGGTTGTTTGGAAACCAAGTGATAGCCAAGTATTTTCTGCAAAAGTAATTATTGATGTTTTCAAAGAAGCTGGAGTTCCAGACGGAGTAATTAATGTTGTTTTTGGTGATCCAGTGATGATTACAGATACTGTTTTAGCGTCTCCAGATTTTGCTGGAATTCACTATACTGGTTCGACATTTATCTTCAAAGAAATTTGGAAAAAAATCGGAGAAAACATTCACAGATATAAAACATACCCAAGAATTGTAGGTGAAACAGGTGGAAAAGATTTCGTAATCGCTCATCCATCGGCAAATGTAAAGCAAGTGACCACGGCAATTACGCGTGGTGCTTTTGAATTTCAAGGGCAAAAATGTTCGGCAGCTTCAAGAGCATATATTCCACAATCGATGTGGCCAGCAGTTAAAGAACAATTAATTGCAGATGTAGCTACAATGAAAATGGGATCGCCAGAAGATTTCTCCAACTTCGTTACTGCAGTAATTCATGAAGGTTCTTTTGATAAATTAGCAAAATATATCGATCAAGCTAAGCAAGATTCAGATGCTGAAATTATTGTTGGTGGAAACTACGATAAATCAAAAGGATGGTTTGTAGAGCCAACGGTTATCGTAACAACAAATCCGAAATATGCAACAATGGAAACGGAACTTTTCGGACCAGTAATTACCATTTATGTATATGAAGATGCAAAATGGGCTGAAACATTAACTTTAGTAGATCAAACTTCAGAATACGCGTTAACGGGTGCTGTTTTAAGTACCGATCGTTATGCTATTGAAGAAGCAACTGTAGCCTTACAAAACGCTGCGGGTAACTTCTATATCAATGACAAACCAACAGGAGCTGTAGTGGGAATGCAACCATTCGGTGGAGCAAGAGCTTCAGGAACTAATGACAAAGCAGGTTCTGCACAAAACTTATTACGTTGGGTTTCTCCAAGAACCATCAAAGAAACGTTTGTGACTCCGGAACATTACGGATATCCGTTTTTGGGATAATCCCTCCTAAAATAGACATACTCAGAAAGCCTCGCATTGCGAGGCTTTTTTTATTACGTTTAATTTAAATAAACTGTTAAAAATTTGATTATTAGAAAATTATATTTAAATTGTGTAAGAAAATTACTATGCATGCATAATAGTTAGCCAAAAACAAACCAACCAAAAAACTACATTATGACCAAAAATTACTATTGGTTTTTCTTTTTATTTATTGCATTTGGGGTGCAATCACAAAATAAAAAGAAAGTCGATTTTTCCAATTTCGACAGAACTGGAATGAAAACCTCTTTATTAGTAACAGATGTAAAACCCTTCACTGTTCTAGGTAAAAAAAGCGAAAGTTACAACATGTACAATCTGCATGAATCTTATGAAGAACTTTCAAAAGCCGACACCCAAAAAAGATTTCAAAACGCCGATTTGATCGCATCGGAAATGAAAATTGAAAATGCATCGCCTGTTTTAAAAATAGGATTGATTCACACCGAATTCGAAGTGCCCAGTAAAGAGGCCTACAATAAAGGATTGTATGTCATTGACGCAAGTAAAGCCACAAGAACATCAAACGAATATGTTTTTGATAAGTATTCCAATACCATTGTTGCTCCCTTAGCCATTAGAAAGAAAGGAGTTAATACAACTTTTGTGTTGGATAGCAATATGTTTGTCAATACTACCAATGATAAAATTGCATTTATAAAAACAAACTTTGATGACGGAAAAGGATTTGTTCTGACAGAATTGGACAAAGGTATTGCTGTAAATTATCCTTCTGAAGGACAAAAAGCACTGCAATTTGAAATTCACTTCGAAAATGGAAAGGTAATAACCCGAAAATCAATTTTAACCGTATCGTATTCAAATGCGGATGTAGCAAGATTATTCAGACGAACGATAAACCTAATTACTGCCACAAGAACTCCCGATTTGGCATTATATGGTGAAACTGATTTGTCGGCAGGAAAATGTGAATATGAAATCTTTAACAGTCCTGATGGAGTTTTTGATAAACCTATTTATGTGATTGATGGATTCGATCCTACGGATGGTAGAAATACAACTGCAGTGTACAATTTGCTGACCTACGTTGATGGTGGAGGCGTTACCCGAAATTTAGGGGATCGCATTAGAAATGAAGAAGGCTATGATATTGTTGTCGTTAATTTTCCAAACTATACCAATTCATTAGGAAGGGTGGTAGATGGTGGAGCCGATTTTATTGAAAGAAATGCTTTATCAGTAGTTACTGTAATTGAAACCCTAAACGCTCAAAAAGTGGGGACCGAACAAAATATCATTATTGGTCCAAGTATGGGTGGATTGATTTCAAGGTATGCCTTACGTTTTATGGAACAAAATACATTAAATCATCAAACTAGACTTTGGATTTCTTTTGATTCTCCTCATTATGGTGCCAATGTTCCTATCGGATTACAACACTTGTTCAATTATTTCGCTTATGGTTATGGGGATTCTGATGGAGTAAAACCATTAATCAATAGTATGCTTCGTTCTCCGGCAGCCAAACAGATGTTGGTGGACCATTTTCAAGCTCATATTTCAGCGGGAGCAGGAGCAGCCTTAGGAGATGATCCTATAGTGCCTTCTTCAGGATTACCATTAACGCCTACGGGTTATCCAGGTATTCGAAATAATTTCCAAAACAGAATGAACACGATGGGTTTTCCACAAACTACTAGAAATGTTTCTATGATTAATGGGAGTGGAGCTTTGGCAAAATTTAAAGATAAAAACAACAATGATATTAATCCTGGTTTCGATTTTATTGGAACTTCTTCCAGTCAAGCCAATATCGATACGGGTGATGTCTTTGCCATTATCAACACAAGAGCCATGACGTTTTGCGAATTTATGCCCAATGCCAATGTGCAAGAAACCATTGTGGATGTTGATATTCAGGCGCAAATATTTTTCTGGATTACCCAAGATTCTTTTTTAGCTACGGCGAAACAAAGCGCTGGGAGTAATGGTGTCGATTCTTCTCCAGGAGGATTATTTGACATGAGTGGTTTGGCAGATTCACTTCCACCCGGAGATCCTGTTTTGACGAATTTCTTGGGAGCCATGAAAGCTGATAAATTTAGTTTTATTCCGGCAGTGAGCGGAATGGCTTTGAATGTAGGCGGTGTTATTACAAACAATCAGCCCAATTATTATTTCAATATTAATATGGGGGCAAAGGATTTACCATGGGATGGTACCACCACTACCACCACAAATACTACGCCATTCAAAAACTGGTATTTACCACCTACAAACGAAAACCACGTGACCATTACACAAGGAAATGTCGATTTTGCTTGGTGCGAAATCGTAAAACCAGATGTTGATTTTGCAAACACAGGAGCAAACACCCTTACTGCTTGTCAAGGAACCAATGCCTCTTTTACTTTTTCAAACAATGTACACGGATGCAATTCGATATCATATACTGCAACAGGTCAGCCTTTAGGTGCTACGGTTAGTTTTTCTCCGGCAATCATTACTGCCGATGGAAACGTCACCGTAAACATTAGCAATTTGCCAGCAGGAACACATACCATAACCATTACACCTGTCGGATTTCCTATAAAAGCACAAACGGTAACAGTAACGATTCATCCAACCAATCCAAATTTAACAGGAACGACTCAATATAAAATTAATGGAGGTAGTTTTACTACTGGAAATAGTGTTGTAGTGAATCAAGGAGCGAATTTAGAATTGCAAATTCCGTCCAATTTATATGTTGGAACAATTGAGTGGTTTGATCCAATTGGAGTTTCCAGAGGGAATTCAAATCCATCAATTACAAATATTCAAGATGGAAGTACAGCAGAAGGGGTTTGGAATGCAAGAGTGACCTTTACTAACGATTGTGCTCGAATGGCTCCTGCTAATATACCTATGACCGTAATTGTAGATCCACCGTTAAGTGTCAATACCCATGAGTTTTTAGGATTAAATGTGTATCCAAATCCTACTAACGGAATAATAACTATTTCGTCAAGCACTACTCTTAGTTCGGCAAAAATGCAAATTATCGATTTGAGAGGTAGAATTATTGCCAATAAAAAACCTTCAGTATTGAATTCAAATGAAGTGCAATTGGATCTTTCAGAATTGGCTCAAGGTTCATATTTATTAGTAATAGAAAGTGACGATTATAAATCGGTCAAAAGAATATTAAAACAATAAATAAAAATGGAGAAGGAATTAGAAGTTGTTTTCGAAAAGGAAATGACTTCTAATTTTTTTATGAATTATTGTCGATTTTCTGCTGAAAAACAAAATAAGCACGTTTGGAGGCAATTTCTTCTGCCTTCTTTTTGGAAGTAGCTCGCGCTTTCGCGATTACTTTATTGTCAATGTGTAATTTCACCCCAAAAAACTTCTGACTACCAGTGCCGTTGTCATCATAAATTTCATATGTGAAGGATTTTTTTTCCTTCTGACACCATTCAATCAACAAACTTTTATAGCTGATTACTTTGCCTTCCAATCGATCAATATCGACATAAGGTTTGATGATTTTTTTATGAATAAATTTTTCACAAAACACAAATCCTTTGTCCAAATATATCGCGCCGATAAAAGCTTCAAAGATATTTCCGTGTACGTTTTCTCCAAAATGCTGAGGAGAAACTTTACTTTCTACAAATTGAATGAGGTTAAAGTCTTTGCCCAATTCGTTTAAATGTTCTCGAGAAACAATTTTGGAACGCATTTTAGTCAAATAGCCTTCGTCTCCGTTTGGAACTTTGTTGAATAAATGAGCAGCAATTACCGAACCGAGCATGGCATCTCCCAGAAATTCCAAGCGTTCATAGCTAATGGCATTTCCTTTTTCGTCCATTTTATTCATGGAACGATGGGTAAAAGCTTTTCGATAATGATTAAGATTGTTGGGTTTAAATCCGAGTAATTTTTCGAGTTTATCAAAAAAAATCCCGTCCTCGGTAGAACGGGAAGATGAAAATATTTTTTTGATAATTCTCATAAAGGATTAATCGATTTTTTTGAATAAGACACAAGCGTTGTGTCCACCAAAACCAAAGGTATTACTCATCGCTACTTTGATGTCTCTTTTTTGCGCTTTGTTTAACGTTAAGTTTAACGAAGGATCAATGTTTTCGTCTACAGTAGTATGATTAATGGTTGGAGGAACGATGCCATATTTCATCGCTAAAATAGAAGCAATTGCTTCAATAGCACCAGCCGCACCCAATAAGTGTCCTGTCATCGATTTGGTTGAGTTAATGTTGATGTTTTTAGCATGAGCGCCAAAAACATGACTAATCGCTTTCAATTCGGCAACATCACCAAGAGGTGTAGAAGTACCATGCGTATTGATGTGGTCAACATCTTCAGGTTTCATTCCTGCATCGCGTAAGGTGTTTTCCATTACGGCAATTACACCAATTCCGTCTGGATGTGGAGCGGTTAAATGGTATGCGTCAGAGGACATTCCACCACCACCAACTTCACAATATATTTTAGCACCACGTGCTTTGGCATGTTCATATTCTTCAAAAACTAAAGCACCAGCACCTTCTCCTAAAACAAATCCATCTCTGTTTGCATCAAAAGGTCTTGAAGCCGTTTCAGGCGATTCGTTTCTTGTTGATAAGGCTTGCATAGAGTTAAATCCTCCCATACCTGCAATAGTAACCGCTGCTTCTGATCCTCCAGAAACAATTACATCACACATTCCTAAACGAATGTAGTTGAAAGCGTCAATCATTGCATTTGCAGATGAGGCACAAGCAGAAACAGTTGTATAGTTAGGCCCCATAAAACCATTACGCATAGAAATATGAGCAGGGGCAATATCGGCAATCATTTTTGGTATAAAAAAAGGATTGAAACGAGGCGTTCCATCACCTTTAGCATAACTAAGTACTTCTTCTTGAAAAGTTTCCAAACCTCCAATTCCAGCACCCCAAATAACCCCAACACGTTGTTTGTTGATGTTAGTGTCTGTTATTCCCGCATCGGCAATCGCTTGCTCACCCGCAACAATAGCATACTGAGCAAATTTATCCATTCGTCTTGCTTCTTTTCGGTCGATAAATTCTTCAATATTGAAGTTTTTTACCTCACAAGCAAACTTGGTTTTGTGTTTTTCGGTATCATAATACGTGATAGGAGCAGCACCACTTTTTCCGTTTACTAATCCGTCCCAATATTCTTGAATATTATTTCCAATTGGTGTAAGTGCGCCTAATCCTGTTACTACTACTCGCTTTAATTGCATTTTTAGTGGTTTTGTTTGATATAAAAAAACCCATAGCACTTTTAATAATAACTAAAAGAAACAATGGGGTATTACATATTATATTTATGATTGTAATACAATCAATGTTTTTACAAATCTATAAAAAGATTTTGAGAAAGACAGTAAAAAATAATAACATCTGTAAGATTTCAGCCTTACAGATGTTTAAGTAAGTATTATTTTTTAGCTTCTTCGATGTAAGAAATAGCTTGACCTACAGTAGCAATGTTTTCCGCTTGGTCGTCTGGAATTTGAATATCAAATTCTTTTTCGAACTCCATAATAAGCTCAACAGTGTCTAATGAATCAGCACCTAAATCGTTTGTGAAGCTTGCTTCTGTAACAACTTCGTTTTCGTCAACACCTAATTTGTCTACGATAATCGCTTTTACTCTTGATGCAATGTCTGACATAATCTTTAATTTTAAATTTTAATTAGGTGGCAAAAATAAAAAAACTTTATCTTAAAACCACTTTTTTAGTTAATAAATATGACTACGAATTTAAAAAATTAATTTAACAAAGACCATCATTTTTAATTATTTGTCATTTATTATTCTTTTTTTTGTGCTTTAAAAATCACTATTGCCGATATAATCTTCTTATTGTATCGCTGCATCTTATCGTAAAAAATAAATGAAAAAGATTGTAATATTTGCTTCAGGTTCGGGGTCTAACGCCGAAAAAATCATATTACATTTTAAAAACAGTACTCTTGGGAACGTAGTCGCGGTGTTTACTAACAATCTGCATGCCAAAGTTTTAGAACGAGCTAAAAAACTTGATATTGCCACTCAAATATTTACAAGAGAAGCGTTAAATAATGGAGAAGTACTCGAAAAAATTGAAGTAATTCAGCCTGATTTAATTGTTTTAGCCGGATTTTTATGGAAATTTCCAGAAAATATTGTAAAAGAATTCCCTAATCAGATCGTAAATATTCATCCTGCATTATTGCCAAAATATGGAGGAAAAGGAATGTATGGAATGCATGTACACCAAGCTGTTTTGGATAATAAAGAAACCCAAACGGGAATTACGATTCATTTTGTGAACGAACATTACGATGAAGGGGGGATTATTTTTCAGCAAACTGTAACTATTGACGATTGCAAATCAGCGGAATGTATCGCTGAAAAAGTACATGCTTTAGAACATGAATATTTTCCATTGGAAATTGAAAAATTGTTAACTTCTAACCTCTAACTTCTTATTTTGTCACACCAAGTTCACATTTATACAGACGGCGCCGCCAAAGGAAATCCAGGAAACGGTGGTTATGGTGTGGTCATGGAATTGGTCGGCACACCTTATAAGAAAGAGTTTTATGAAGGTTTCCGATTGACGACTAATAACCGAATGGAATTATTAGCGGTTATTGTCGGTTTGGAAAAACTTAAAAACCCTAACATGAAAGTTTTAGTGGTTTCCGATTCGAAGTATGTGGTCGATGCCGTAGAAAAAAAATGGGTGTTTGATTGGGAAAAGACTGGATTTAAAGGAAAGAAAAATCCCGATTTGTGGATGCGTTTCCTGAAAATTTACCGCCAACACCAAGTCGATTTTAAATGGATAAAAGGTCATAATAATCATCCGCAAAACGAAAGATGTGATCAATTAGCGGTGATGGCTTCCCAGCAAAAAAAGTTGGCGATCGATTCGTTTTATGAAAATGAGAGTAACCAATTGATTTGATTTTTCTTATATTTACATAAATCCTCCCCTGATTTATGTATAAACCAGTCTGTTTTTTGAGTTTTGTGTTTTTTGGTTTTTTGTTTCAGCAAAAACCCTGGGAATTAGCGGTTGACAAAGAAGGAATCAAAGTATATACCCGGATAACCGATTCGACTTCCATAAAAGAATACAAGGTAACAACGGTGATAAAGTCACCTATGGATACCGTTCTCAAAAAAATCCTCGATATAAAAAATCTTAAAAAGTGGAGTTATCACATAGCTGAATCTGCTTTGGTGAAAAAGATAAACGATTCTACTTGGATTTTTTACATTCACAATGATATCGAATGGCCAGTAAAAGATAGGGATCATGTCTCCAAAGTTCAACTCAAAAAAAAGAAAGAAGAATATAATGTAATCCTAACACCTTATAACAATTTTGTAAAAGAAAAAGAAGATGTGGTTAGGCTTACAAAGTTTAAAGGAATGTGGGTTTTAAAAAAATTAAGTGTCAATCAAACGCAAGTTACACAACAGTTATATGGTGACCCTGAATCTAATATTCCTCCTTTTTTTATTAATATGATGATAGCTAAAGCGCCTTTTCATACCTTTAAAAATATGAAAAGTCAATTGGAAGCTAGAACTACTAAATAACATTCGGACTTCAAAATTTTGCAACTTTGCAACTTATAAAGTATCTTTGCACCTTAATTTTTCAAAGTAGAATATGAACAAATTATTGATAGTAGGAACAGTTGCTTTTGATGCAATTGAAACCCCTTTCGGAAAAACCGATAAAATTTTAGGTGGTGCAGGGACATTTATCGGACTTTCAGCTTCTCATTTTAACTTACAGTCGGCAATTGTGTCGGTAGTGGGAGAAGATTTTCCACAAGAACATATTGATTTGTTAAAATCAAGAAATATTGATGTGACAGGTCTTGAAATCGTAAAAGGAGGAAAAACCTTCTTTTGGAGTGGTCGTTACCACAACGACATGAATTCAAGAGATACCTTGGCTACAGAACTAAATGTTTTAGCCGATTTTAATCCAGTGGTTCCAGAAAATTTCAAAAATGCCGATGTGGTTATGTTAGGAAACTTACATCCACTAGTACAGACAGGCGTTTTAAATCAAATGACTGTAAAACCAAAATTAGTAGTGCTAGACACGATGAATTTTTGGATGGATTGCGCTTTGCCTGAATTACTTGAGGTGATTAAACGCGTAGATGTGATTACTATTAATGATGAAGAGGCGCGTCAGTTATCTGGAGAATATTCTTTAGTAAAAGCGGCTGCCAAAATCCATACAATGGGACCAAAATATGTGGTAATCAAAAAAGGAGAACATGGTGCATTGATTTTCCATAACGAACATATTTTCTTCGCACCAGCATTACCTTTGGCGGATGTATTCGATCCAACAGGAGCGGGAGATACTTTTGCAGGTGGATTTGCAGGATTTATTACTCAACAAGGGGATATTTCTTTTGAAACGATGAAAACCGCTATTATCCAAGGGTCTAATTTAGCTTCTTTCTGTGTAGAGAAATTTGGAACCGAAAGAATGGTGGAATTAACACAATCGGAAGTGAAAAATAGATTGAAGCAATTTAAATCTTTAACACAATTTGAAATAGAATTAACATAAATTTATGCCTCGAATTTTCGGGGCATTTTTTATTTACAATTACACAACAAAGTACAAACAAAAGCCAAAACACTACTAGTAGTGAGAAAGCTTGAACAACACAACAACAACAATGAGTGACGCAATAAAACACGAATGTGGCATTGCCCTTTTACGATTAAAAAAACCTTTAGAATACTACAAAGAAAAATATGGTACGGCTTTTTACGGTGTAGAAAAAATGTACTTATTGCTTGAAAAGCAGCACAATCGCGGTCAAGATGGTGCTGGCTTAGCAAGTATTAAATTAGATGTTGATCCCGGCGAACGATACATTAGTCGCATTCGTTCCAATCAGGCGCAACCTATTCAAGATATCTTTGCACAAATTAATGGTCGGATTAACGATGAGCTCGAGCATCATCCTGAATATAAGGACAATGTAGCTTTACAAAAGCAGCATATTCCTTATGTCGGAGAATTGTTTTTAGGCCATGTTCGTTATGGAACCTTCGGAAAAAATAGCATTGAAAACGTACATCCGTTCTTGCGCCAAAACAATTGGATGCACCGAAATCTGATTGTAGCCGGGAACTTTAATATGACCAATGTTAAAGAACTGTTTCAAGATTTAGTGCAGTTAGGACAGCATCCTAAACAAATGGCAGATACCGTTACGGTGATGGAAAAGATTGGCCATTTTCTAGATGATGAAGTAACCGATTTGTATCAAGAATGCAAAAACGAAGGTTTGTCCAAACAGGAAGCGTCTCCAGTAATTGCTGAAAAATTAAATATAGCCCGAATTATAAAACGTGCTTCTAAAAATTGGGATGGTGGTTATGCCATGGCCGGATTAATTGGTCACGGCGATGCGTTTGTGACTCGTGATCCCGCAGGAATTCGACCAGCATTTTACTATCAAGATGATGAAATTGTAGTGGTAGCTTCGGAACGTCCTGTTATTCAAACGGTTTTTGATGTTCCTTTCGATAAAATTCAAGAAATTACGCCAGGGCATGCGTTGATTATTAAGAAAAACGGAACAGTTCTAGATGAAAAAGTACGCGAAGCTTCTATCAAAAAAGCGTGTTCTTTCGAACGTATTTATTTTTCTCGTGGCAGTGATGCTGAAATTTATCAAGAGCGAAAAAACTTAGGAAAACTGATTATGCCAGCCGTTTTAAAAGCGGTGGATAACGATACAGACAATACTGTTTTTTCTTATATTCCCAATACCGCAGAAACTTCTTTTTACGGAATGGTGGAAGCTGCTAATGATTTTTTAAATCAAAGAAAAATCTCAGCCATTTTGGATAATAAAGAGTCGCTTTCGGAAAAAAAATTACAAGAGATTTTATCGGTAAAATTGCGTTCCGAAAAAATCGCTATCAAAGACGTCAAATTACGAACCTTTATCACGGAAGATAGTTCTCGTGACGATATGGTAGCGCATGTATATGATGTGACCTATGGCGTAATCAAACCAACTGATAATTTGGTCATTATTGACGATAGTATTGTACGTGGTACAACCTTGCAAAAAAGTATCATCAAAATGATGGATCGATTAAATCCTAAAAAATTGGTGATTGTTTCTTCCGCACCACAAATTCGATATCCGGATTGTTACGGAATTGACATGGCGAAGCTAGAAGGATTAGTTGCCTTCAGAGCGATGTTGGCCTTGTTAAAAGAAGCAAAAAAATACCATTTAATAGACGAGGTTTATGCCAAATGTAAAGCACAAGAGCATTTTCAGGATTCAGAAGTAGTGAATTATGTCAAAGAGTTGTATGCGCCATTTACAGACGAACAAATTTCAGACAAAATCGCCGAAATGCTTACAGAAGCCTCTGTAAAAACCGAAGTGAAAATCATTTTCCAATCGGTAGAAAATTTACATAAAGCTTGTCCAAATAATTTAGGAGATTGGTATTTCACTGGCGATTATCCTACTGACGGTGGTAATCGAGTAGTAAATCGAGCCTTTATGAATTTCTACGAAGGCAAGGATGCAAGAGCGTATTAAAAGGATTGTTAAAATGCTTTTAATCGAGAATAGTTGCTTTTCACCGATTTTCTTTGGAGATATATTTCCCTAGCTATAAATTCGCAGCACCATTTACATGAGTAGGTTAAGTTTATGGTAGATTTGGGGCAAAAAAGGTAGAAAGGAATTTCTACCTTTTTTATTTTATACCCCCTTGTAAGTAATTCGGAACTTTATCTAACTAAAATTGGTTAGACAAAAAGTTTCAAAAATCATCTCAACGACTTTTTTATCTGTTCACCGATTTTCTTTGGAAACAAAATATTCTCACTATACATTTGACTCACCATTACATAAGTAGGTTAAGTTATGGTAGATTTGGGGCAAAAAAGGTAGAAAGAAATTTCTGCCTTTTTTATTTTAAGTTGGCTTCGATTGTCCCAGCGAACAAAAACTTTCCTCACAAAAAAAGCCCCAACTATGTGGGACTTTAAAAGTATAGTGAAAACTAATTATTTTGCTTCAGCAAATCTTCTTGAAACCTCTGCCCAATTAATTACATTAAAGAAAGCTTCAATATAATCAGGACGACGGTTTTGATAGTTCAAGTAATACGCATGCTCCCAAACATCCATTCCTAAAATTGGTGTGCCACCACAACCAACACCTGGCATTAATGTATTGTCTTGGTTTGGTGTACCACATACTTCTAATTTTCCCTCTTTTACACATAACCATGCCCAACCTGAACCAAATTGAGTAGCACCTGCTTTAGAAAAAGCCGCTTTAAATTCGTCAAAAGAACCAAAAGCTGCATCAATAGCATTGGCTAATTCACCTGTTGGCAAACCTCCACCATTTGGCGACATCACAGTCCAAAATAAATTGTGGTTGTAAAAACCACCACCATTATTACGAACTGCTGCTTTGGATAAATCTAGGTTTTTTAAAATTTCTTCAATTGATTTTCCTTCCAAATCAGTTCCTGCAATAGCAGCATTTAGGTTGGTGGTATAGGCATTGTGATGCTTACTGTGGTGAATCTCCATAGTTCGTGCATCAATATGTGGTTCTAGTGCATCATATGCATAAGGTAATTGCGGTAATTCAAAAGCCATAATATTGTTTGTTTAAAGATTAATAAATATTGAATTCCAAAATTAATCATTTAACTTTGGAATAGGAAATAGTTATTTTTTATTTCACCATAATTTAAAACTCTTGTATTCTTTTGAAAAAAGCTGCCTTTTCAATTTATAATGCTTCGGCTGGTTCGGGTAAGACGTATACCTTGGTAAAAGAGTACTTAAAAATTATTTTAACTTCCAAAAAAGAGGACGCTTATAAAAATATTTTAGCCATTACGTTTACCAATAAAGCGGTACACGAAATGAAAAGTCGTATCGTAGATAGTTTGTTCGATTTTACCAAAGACAATCCATCCGAGAAATCATTGGATTTAATGCAGGATATTTCCGTCGATACGGGTTTGAGTCTCAACGAAATTACGCACAAGGCCAAATCGATTATCAAAAACATTATTCATAATTATGCGGCTTTTGATATTTCTACCATTGATAAATTCACGCATAAAGTCATTCGTTCCTTTGCAATCGATTTGGATCTGCCGATTAATTTCGAGGTTTCTTTAGATACCGAAAATTTATTACAAGAAGCGGTCGATGCCATTGTAGCACAAGCAGGTGAAGACGAAGAGTTGACCAAATTGCTAGTCGATTTCACGATGGAAAAAACCGATGATGACAAATCATGGGATGTTTCCAATGATATTTTCAGTACCGGAAAATTAATTCTGAACGAGAATAACCGAAAAGAAGTGGTTTCCTTAAAAGAAAAATCGATACCGCAGTTTATTGCACTTCGTAACGAATTGGTGTTGCTTTGCCAACAATTGGAAAGTGAAATTACTGTTTTGGCTTCTGAAGCATTAACCTTGATTGACAAAAATGGAATTGAGTTATCTTCATTCCCGTATGGGACATTTCCCAATCATTTAAAATTTATTTCTGAAAATGATGATCGGGCTAATAAATACCGATTTAGAAATGTTGACGAAATAAAAATAAAGAAAGGAGATAAAAACGAGGCAATTATTCGAAATATACTGCCCGACCTTATTAAAATTCTTGATAATGTCTATCAAAAATTAGAAAAGAAAAACCTTTACGAAGCCTTCTTAAAAAATATTACGCCGCTTTCTTTAATCAATACGGTAAGCAACCAATTGGCCAAAATTCAGGAAGAACAAAATGTGTTGTCAATTTCTGAGTTTAATAAACTCATCAACGAGCAAATTCAGCACCAACCGGCGCCGTTTATCTACGAGCGATTGGGAGAACGTTACAAGCATTTTTTTATTGATGAGTTTCAGGATACTTCCGAAATGCAATGGCAAAATTTAATTCCACTAATTGATAATGCACTTTCGAGTGAAGATTTGCAAGGCAATCAAGGGTCGTTGCTTATTGTGGGCGATCCGAAGCAATCCATTTATCGTTGGCGTGGTGGAAAAGCAGAACAGTTTATAGACTTAGCAAAGCATACGAATCCGTTTAGTAATAAGGATAAACAAGTGGTTACTCTAGAATCCAA
Organism: Flavobacterium amnicola; assembly: GCF_004122165.1. Classification (GTDB taxonomy): domain Bacteria; phylum Bacteroidota; class Bacteroidia; order Flavobacteriales; family Flavobacteriaceae; genus Flavobacterium; species Flavobacterium amnicola. Next base: position 515,894 of record NZ_SBKO01000001.1, on the reverse strand, counting down.
TTATCGTAGTTATGATAAGGTGATTCATTTTAATAATGACTTTTTTAAGTTTTTGTCACAGAAATTCGAAAACGAAGACTATAAAGAACTTTATGAAAAGAAAAGTTTTCAAAAACCGAATAAAAAAACAGGAGGATTCGTCAATATTTCTTTTTTACCAAAGTTGGATAAAGAGGAAGTAGAAGAAGAGATTACCCAAGACGATTTATATCTTCAAAAAACGTTTCAAACGATTGAAGAGCTGCAACAGAAAGGATTTTCGTTGGGTGAAATCGTGATTTTGGTACGAAGCAATAATAAAGGAGTTTTACTGGCTAATTATTTGACCGAAAATAAAATTCCTGTGATTTCTTCCGAGAGTTTGCTTTTAAATACGTCTTCCGAAGTGCAATTTGTACTCCACATGCTTCGCTATTTAAATGATAAAAAGGATAAAGAATCACTTGCGCATGCCTTGTATTATTTTTCAAAGCAATTTGTGACTAGTCTTCCTACCCATGATTTTATTTGGCAAGGGATCCAAAAAGAAAATGAAGAGACGTTGCAAAATTGGTTGTCGGAATTTGGAATCGATCTTCCTTTTAAAGTCATCCGAAAAAAATCATTGTATGAATTGGTTGAAAGTGTTGTTTTAAGTGGAATTTCTTCCGAAAAAAACAATGCCTACGTGCAGTTTTTTCTGGATATTGTTTTGGAAAAAGATATTAAATACCAAATGAGTATTGCCGATTTCTTGGAGTATTGGGATAAAAACGGACACAAATTAAGCGTGCCTACTGCGGAAGGTTCTAATGCCATTCGTATTATGACCATTCACAAGTCGAAAGGATTGGAGTTTCCAGTGGTAATTTTCCCTTTTGCTGAAGAAAATTTTAGTCGAAATAAAAGCGAAAAGATGTGGCTTGATTCGCCCACGGATGAAGTAACGTTTGAAAAATTTCTGATTGACAAATCCAGCAAAGTGAGTGATTATGGCGATAATGCTAAAGAAGTGTACGATCAAAAAACCCAAGAAGATTTATTAGACAATATTAATGTGTTGTATGTAGCCTTAACGCGTGCGGAAGAACAATTGCACATTATCTCGAGTTGGAAAGAGCGAAATAGTAAAGGGAATTTACCCGAAAACTTAGCCTCTTTTTTTATCGAGTTTGTGGAAGATAGAGTTGATTTTGAAGAGAACAAATTGAATTATTCTTTTGGGCAACCCGAAAGAATCTCGAAACCACATTCGATTCAAAAAAGTAATGAAGCCATACAAGTTGTCACTTCAACCATACAACCGGAATCGATAAAAATTGCACAACGAGAAGCCTTAATGTGGGGAACCTCGAAGCAAAAAGCCATCGAATTCGGAAATGTCATGCACAAAGTTTTGTCGTTTGTAAAAACCAAATTCGATATCGATTTAGCGATCACAAAAGCAATTGAAGAAGGATTGATTGCAATGCATCAAGAGCAAATCGTTCGAAGCTATGTGGAAGCGATTGTAGGCAATGAAAATTTAAAAGAATTTTTTGACGGAAGTTATCAGGTTTATAATGAGCGGAGTATTATAAAAAAAGGAACACAAACGATGATTCCGGATCGCGTGGTAATTAATAACAAGGAAGCTTATTTGTTAGATTATAAAACCGGGACACATAATCAGAAGTATGTCAATCAAATTACAACGTATGAAAGTGTTTTGCAAGAAATGGGATTTGTAGTTAAGAAAAAATCACTTATATATATAGGAGAGCAATTAGAAATAGTAAATTTGTAACTCGATTTAAAATTCGAAGGATAAAATAACCGAATTAACACATATAATATGTACGGAAAAATTAAACAACACTTACAGAATGAATTAACTACCATCCAAGAAAACGGATTGTATAAAAAAGAAAGAATCATCACGTCTCCACAAGGAGCTGAAATTACGGTTAACGGAGAAACGGTTTTAAACTTTTGTGCAAATAACTATTTAGGATTATCGTCACACCCAGAAGTGGTGCAAGCGGCGAAAGACGCCTTAGATACGCACGGCTTCGGAATGTCTTCGGTACGCTTTATTTGTGGAACTCAAGATATTCATAAACAACTGGAAGAAACGATCGCTAATTTTTACGGTACAGAAGATACTATATTATATGCAGCAGCCTTTGATGCAAATGGTGGTGTTTTTGAACCGTTATTGGGAGAAGAAGATTGTATTATTTCCGATAGTTTGAATCATGCTTCCATTATTGATGGTGTACGTTTGTGTAAAGCAGCGCGTTATCGCTATGAAAATAATAATATGGCTGATTTAGAAGAACAGCTTAAAAAAGCAACTGCAGCAGGGCATCGTTTTAAATTAATTGTAACGGATGGCGTTTTCTCTATGGATGGTTTAGTGGCACCTTTAGATAAAATTTGCGATTTGGCCGATCAATATGATGCGATGGTAATGGTGGATGAATGTCATGCAGCTGGATTTATCGGAGCAACAGGAAAAGGAACCTTAGAAGCCAAAGGAGTAATGGGACGTGTCGATATTATCACAGGGACTTTAGGTAAAGCGCTTGGAGGGGCGATGGGAGGTTATACTACCGCTAAAAAAGAAATCATTGAAATTTTACGTCAACGTTCTCGTCCCTATTTGTTTTCCAATTCTTTGTCACCTGCCATTGTGGGAGCTTCGCTAAAAGTGTTCGAATTGTTAGAAAAAGACACGTCTTTGCGTGATCAATTAGAATGGAATACCAATTATTTTAAAGAAGGAATGAAAAAAGCAGGATTGGAAATCATTGATGGTGATTCTGCTATTGTTCCAGTAATGCTATATGATGCAAAATTGGCTCAAACTATGGCAGATGAGCTACTTAAAAAAGGAATTTATGTAATTGGTTTCTTTTTTCCAGTAGTTCCAAAAGACAAAGCTCGTATTCGCGTGCAGCTTTCTGCAGCGCACACTAAGGCCCATTTAGACAAAGCAATTCAGGCTTTTGCTGAAGTTGGAAAAGTACTAAATGTCGTAAAAAAGTAAAAAAAAATAGAAAAACTTCGTTTTTTTTAACAATTCATTTTGTAATTAATATCTTATGACTTACTTTTGTCGTAATAACGTATTGTAATCAAATAAAATTAAGTATGAAACATCTTAACAAACTTTTTGTTTCCATGTTGATGATCGCTGGTTTAGGTGCAAATGCACAAAGCACTGATAATCCATGGGCAATATCTTTTGGAGCTAATGCAGTAGATACAAGAACTAGTGCTGGAACAAGAGATTTTAATGTAAAAGACCACTTTTCTCAGTTTTTTAATGCAAAAGACAATTGGAACATTCTTCCATCTGTATCTTATTTAACAGTTGCAAGAAATGTTGGTGGAAATTTTTCAGTTGGTCTTACTGGATCAGTAAACAAAATAACGAAATGGGTTGAATGGGCTGGAGTAGGAACTTCTTCTAATTCAACTGTTGTTTTCAATCCTGGTGATTTAATGTACTACGGAATTGATGGTAAAATTTCTTACAGTTTAAAAAATTTAATCGGAATCAAATGGTTTGACCCTTCTGCTCATATTGGTGGAGGTTATACTTTCTTAGGAAACCAATCTGCTGGAACAGCTAATGCTGGTGCTGGAGTTACTTTTTGGTTAACTGAAAATGTTGGTTTATCATTAAGTTCTACATACAAAAAAGCATTCTCTGATAGAGTTTATACAAATTCTAACAATTTTGATATGCCTTCAGTGTTTCAACACATGGCAGGTTTAACTTTCCAATTTGGTGGTAAAGATACTGACAACGACGGAATCTATGATAAAGATGACGCTTGTGTTGATGTTGCTGGTTTAAAAGAATTCCAAGGTTGTCCTGATACTGACGGAGACGGAATCCAAGATAAAGATGATGCTTGTCCAAGTGAAGCAGGTTCTAAAGAAATGAACGGTTGTCCTGATAGAGACGGAGACGGTGTTGCTGATAAAGATGATGCTTGTCCAGATACTGCAGGTTTAGCTAACTTACAAGGTTGTCCTGATACTGACGGTGACGGAATTGCTGATGGAAAAGACAAATGTCCTACTGTAGCAGGTCCAAGAGATAACGCAGGTTGTCCATGGCCAGATACTGACGGTGACTCAGTTCTTGACAAAGATGATAAATGTCCAGATGTAAGAGGTACTGTTGCTAACAATGGTTGTCCAGAAGTAAGCGAAGACGTAATGAAAAAATTAAACGACTACGCTAAAACTATCTTATTCGATACTAACAAAGCTACTTTCCAACAAAGAACTTACCCAGTATTAGAAGCTATGACAGCTATCTTAAAAGAATACCCAGGATCTAACTTCTCTATTGAAGGTCACACTGATGCTGATGGTAAAGATGCTACTAACCAAACTTTATCTGAAAACAGAGCTGCTGCGGTTAAAGATTATTTAATCTCTCAAGGTATTGATTCTTCAAGATTGACTTCTAAAGGATTTGGTGAAACTGTTCCAGTTGCATCTAACAAAACTAAAGCTGGTAAAGCTTTAAACAGAAGAGTTGAAGTGAAATTAGTAAAATAATTTCTTTAAAATATTTTTCTAAAAACGCCCCGATTTCGGGGCGTTTTTTTATTTTTATCTAATGGAAAACAATACTTTTTTAGACAATTTAGTAGCGTATTTATATAACTCAAATTCAGCATCTGTTTCTGATATAGTAATTGTACTTCCCAACCAAAGAGCCAAAGTTTTTTTGGTAGAAAAACTAAAGAATAAATTTTCAAATGCTTTTTTTTCTCCACAAATAATAAGTATAGAGGAGTTTATTCAAGAATTGTCGGGAATTCGAAATATCGATCCGGTTGAATTATTATTCGAATTCTATGAAGTATATACCGCGCTTCCCAATGATAAGGTTCAAACTTTTGAGCAGTTTTCCAATTGGGCCAAAACCCTTTTACAAGATTTTAATGAAATCGATCGGTATTTAATCGATCCCAATTATGTGTTTTCCTATCTTAAAGAAATTAAAGTCTTAGAGCGTTGGGAATTAACCATTGAAAATAAAACCGACCTAATTAATAAGCAATTGGAGTTTTGGAATAAATTGCCTTTGTATTATGAATGTCTTTATAAATGTTTGTTGGAAAAAGGCATAGGCTACCAAGGTCTTATTTATAGAGAAGCAGTTAATAATTTAGAATTTTATGCTTCCAATGTGGTGTCAAAGCTCGTTTTTGCTGGTTTTAATGCTTTAAATCAAGCCGAAGAAAAAATCATTCAGCATTTATTAGCTATAGATAAGGCTGAAATACTTTGGGATATTGATCAAGTGTTCGTCCATGACAAACTTCATGATGCTGGCTTGTTTGTACGCCGATTTAAAGAAAATTGGACGCATTATAAAACCCATCCTTTCGAATGGATAGTAGACGAATTTTCACAAGAAAAGAAGATTGAAATTATCGGCACGTCTAAAACGATTGGCCAGGCTAAAATTGTCTCTTCCATTATAGAAGAAATCATATCTAAAGATTCCAATTCCAATTTGGATAAAGTTGCATTGGTTTTGGGAGATGAAAATTTACTGATTCCAGTATTGCATTCTTTGCCTTCTTCCGTACCTAGTTTGAATATTACTATGGGCTATTCGAGTAAGAATAATCCAGTACAAATCTTAGTTGCCAAACTATTTAAAATGCACAACAATGCTTTATTGCGAAATGCGACGAGTTATGTTTTTTATTACAAAGATGTGCTTGATGTGTTGTCGAATCCAATTGTTGAAAGTTATGTCAATGCTACTTCGTTGGTTGGTGTCATCAAGAAAAATAATTACACGTTTATCACGCATCAAAAAGTGATTTCTTTACAAGAGAATTCCAATCAATTATTCGATTTAATCTTTCAAAAATGGACTGATAGCTCGATTGAAATTTTGGAACGAATCAATGAAATACTATTTTTAATCAAACAGCATTTAGATGTTAATTCAGAAGATGACAAAGTAGTGAAGACGTTTTTGTATTCTATTTTCAAAGTAATTAATAAATTGATTTCGTATTGTTCTAAAAACGAGTACGTAGATTCGGTTGAAATTTTACAGTCATTTTACAAACAGATTATTGATGTTGCCGAAGTTTCTTTTGAAGGAGAACCACTGTCCGGATTACAAATCATGGGGGTTTTAGAAAGTCGTGTATTGGATTTTGAAACAGTCATCATCACCTCAATGAACGAAGGGAAATTTCCAGCTGGAAAATCGGTCAATTCCTTTATTCCTTATGATATAAAGCGTGAAATTGGCTTGCCCACTTTTAAAGAAAAGGATGCGATTTATACGTACCACTTTTACCATTTATTACTTCGTGCCAAAAATATTTATCTTTTGTATAATACCGAAAGCGAAGGATTAGATGGAGGTGAAAAAAGCCGATTTATCACGCAATTGGAAGTTGAAAAACAAGCAAAACACATTCTTAATCACCGCATTGTTCAGCCCAATGTACCTAATATTGCCTATGAAAAACTAAGCATCCCTAAATCGGAAAAAGTGCTCGAGCGACTTGAAGAAATTGCTTCTGTCAAAGGTTTTTCGCCTTCGGCATTAACGACTTATGTGCGCAATCCCATTCAGTTTTATTTTCAACGCGTGTTGTCAATTAAAGAAGCGGAAGAAGTGGAAGAAAATATTGCTTTAAATACGTTGGGTACGATAATTCACAAAACCTTAGAAGAATTGTACAAACCGTATTTGGAGAAATTTTTGATGGTTTCCGATATTGATTTTATGATGGCAATGGCCGATGAAGAAGTCCTGAAACAATTCAAAGAAATCTACAAAGAAGGCGAAGTGAAAAAAGGGAAAAATTTATTGGCTTTTGAAGTTGCCAAACGAAATGTTTTCAATTTTCTTAAAGCGGAAAAAGTAGCAATTGAAAGCGGAGATGCTGTTAAAGTGATGCATCTTGAAAAAACGTTTTCTCGTGAATTAAAGGACAATCGATTGCCATATACAGTGCTCCTTTCAGGAAATGTTGACCGAATTGAAATTAGAAATAATGTCCTGCGAATTATCGATTATAAAACTGGAAAAGTAGAACAAAATACCCTTCGAATTTCAAACTGGGAGGGCTTAACAACCGATATCAAAAATGAAAAAATCATTCAGTTGCTTTGTTATGCTTTTATGTTGGAACAAGAACACACCATGCCTTCAATGGAAGTGGGAATCATTTCGTTTAAAAATATGAAAGCCGGCTTTATGCCTTTTGGATTCAAAGAAGGTAGAGAAATTTTCACGACAATTACTCCAGAAATTTTGGAAGAATTCAAAACCCAGATAATTGACTTGTTACTTGAAATTTTAAATAGCGAAATCCCTTTTGAGGAAAAAACTACTTAGCATTTCTTAATAAAATCTAGTAGAACAGTCAGTAAAGCCTCTTTGTTTTCAATATGACTCATATGTCCGTCAGGGAAAGAAATGAGTTGTACATCGGTTCCCTCTACTTGTTTTATGTTGTTGTCATAATTGAGAACACCGTCTTTTTTGCCTAGAATTAATAATTTAGGATACGAAGTAAGATGTAAAAGCTGTTCTGTATTCTTTCTGATTTTCATTCCTTCTTGCGCGGCAATATATCCTTGCAATGGTGTCTTTAAGGCTTCTTGTTTCACTTGTTCCATTTCAATTGTAAGCGATTCGCGATTGTCTACGCTAAACAAATTCGCAATGGAAATTTGTACCAAAGAAGTATATTCTTTGTGTGCCATTTTTATGGCGCGATTTCTATTGATTTTTCGCTCGTGGTCATCCGCAAAAGTAGTCGAATTTAACAACACCAATCCTTTGATACATTCGGGATATAATTCGGCGAAAGCCAATGAAACATAACCTCCCATCGAATGTCCGACAAAAATAGCTTTCCTGATTTTTAGTTCGTGTAACACCGCATGAACGGCATCCGCCATATCTTCCATAGTATGAATATAGCCCAGGCATTCTGTTTGTCCATGGCCCAATAAATCGATAGTAATGACACGGTTTTTTTGCGCAAATTCATTCCCATAGAAAGCCCACATGGTCGAATTTTCTAAAAATCCATGTAGTAACACCACAGCAGTTCCTTTTCCAGTATCGGAATAAGCTATTTTGGTGTTTTTATAAAGGAGCTGTTTCAAAATGGTGTATTACTATCTAGCAAAGGTACATTCTAATTATGATTTCAGAAAATCAAAAATGGCTTTAAAATAGGCTTCTTCCGTATCCAACCAACCATAATGACCACAATTGTCAAGTAAAATTACTTTTGAATTTTTAAGGGCTTGATGTGCAATTTCGGCAGTTTCCGCTTTGATGATATCTTGTTTGCCTTGAATAATTAAAACAGGTTGAAGGAAGTTTTTGAGTTGGGGTTTACAATCAAATTTTATTTTTTGTAAATCATCCCAAACCAATTGATTCAATGCAGCGTTTCCTTGTGTCAATCTTTCTGCTAATGTTGGAATGTTTTTTTTGTTGTACAGATAGGCCGGTGCCAAAGCTCTGCCTCTTCCCAATAAATTGGCTTTACTACGATTGCCTCTGTCAATTTTTGTATTGTAATACGCTAACGAATCGCGTTCTATTTGGGTTAAATTATTGTTGATGTTTTGAGAAACGTATGTGGTCAAACCTAAATCAACCCCACCCGAAGCCGATAAGATGATCTTGTCAATGCTATTGGGATATAATGTTGCATAATAAGAAGCCAACATGCCACCAAAAGAATGTCCTAAAACCGTCCATTTTTTAATGTTTAAATGTTTGCGAAGGGATTCAATATCGTCAACCATCGCTTTCATGGTAATGGTTTTGGAATTCAATTCTTTTAAAACTGATTTTCCAGTGCCGCGTTGGTCGTAAATTATGGTTTGATTTTCTTTGGCCAATTGTTGCGCCAAATACGAAAATCCTTCACTGTTCATTCCGGGTCCACCATTGATAATCAAAATTGGTTCGCCTTTTCCAAAGGTTTTGTAAAAAGTTCTGGAACCATCAAGGTTTGGGGAATAACTTTCGGTTTGGGAAAATCCAATATTGAAAATAAATAATAAAAGTATGTTGATAATTCGCTTCATAATAACTTGACATTGTTAATAACAGACCACAACAAAAATAGTTTTTTAATTTACTAAAGTTTATTTTTGAGAAAAGCATTTTTATGGGTAAAATTCTAATTACTGGAAATGGATTTGATTTGTTTCATGGACTGCCAACTAAGTATGGTCATTTTATGGCCATAATGAAATCTATAGAAGAATTATCAATTGATGGAAAAATTACATTTGAGTCTTTATTTAATGAGAGTTTTCAAGATAAATATAAGAATGATTATAATTTGATTTTAGAAAATTATAAAGTAGAAAAAATTATTTATGAGGAATTAGAAATTAATAAACTTTTTCAAAACCTGTCAAAAAATCTGTGGTATAAGTATTTTAAAACAGTTCTCGAAGTTGATACCTGGATAGATTTTGAAATTGAAATTGAAAACGTACTTAGTCAATTAGCATTGCTATTTGATTATATGAGTTTAAATCACAATAAACAGAAAAGGCTTATTCCTATACAAGAGATTAATATTGATGAAAATTTTTTTGTTTTTGGATTCACAAGATTTCATAATGAGAATTATAATAGATTAAATGATGATTTTATTAAAAAGAAAAATCAAAAGATTGATGAATTAAAAATTCTTAAATTACTCTCATCTTCTCTTGATGAATTCAAAAGCATTTTTAATTCTTATTTAGAAAATATTGTTTATAAACTTTTTGAGTTTAAAAAAACAGAAACTGATTTTCCTTTTAATCAATTGACAAATATTTTTACATTTAACTATACACCTACAGTTGAAAGACTATATAATATTAACATTGAAAAAGTGATTTATTTGCATGGTAAGTCAAATTCAAAAGACGATATTCAAAATTTAGTGATGGGAATCAGTGATATAGAGGGTGTAATTAAGAATCATAAAATGTATGATTTTGCAAAATATTATCAAAAATTTATTGGAAATTCAAATCAAAAATTCATAAAGGTTCCAAAACAAAAAACTAATAGTTTAAATGAACACATCTTTTATATAATTGGTCACTCTCTTGACAAGTCAGATAAGGAGTATATTTCTGAAATATTTAAATTCCTTGAATATGATTTGAAAAAAAGATCAAAAATTTGTATTTTTTATTATGATAAAAATGATATGGAAAGTAAATCTAAGAATTTGTTTAGTATTATTGATAAAAATTTAATTATTGAATTTAATAAAGAGGGAAGGATATATTTTGTTGAACTTAACAATCAAAATATTAAAATCGAGCTCAATAAAACAATTTATAATGACTATTCAGGTGAAAATAGAATTTCAATTAGATAATAAAAAAACGACCCACATGAGTGAGTCGTTAAGTTGTATTTAACAGTTTCGAAAATTACGAATTCATAATCGATTCAATCTCATCGGCTTCAATCGGAATGTTACGCATCAAGTTAAAAGGTTCTCCTTTTTCTTGAATTACCACATCGTCTTCCAAACGAATACCAAAACCTTCGGCAGGGATATAAATGCCTGGTTCTACCGTAAACACCATGTTGGCTTGCATCGGTTCGTGTAATAATCCGTAATCGTGTGTATCCAATCCTAAATGATGTGACGTGCCGTGCATAAAGTATTTTTTATACGCTGGCCAATCTGGATTTTCATTTTGTACATCGGCTTTGTCAATTAGTCCCAAACCTAATAATTCGGAAGTCATCACTTTGCCTACTTCGATATGATATTGTTTCCATAAAGTCCCTGGAAGCAACATTTTAGTGGCTTCATTTTTTACATTCAACACCGCATTATAAACAGCGCGTTGTCTGTCGGTAAAGCGACCAGAAACCGGAATCATACGTGTCAAATCACTCGAATAATTAGCGTATTCAGCCCCAACATCCAATAAAATCAAATCACCAGCATGACATTGTTGGTTGTTCTCTATATAATGCAACACGTTCGCGTTATTACCAGAAGCAATAATTGGTGTATAAGCAAATCCTTTAGAACGGTTTCTCAAGAATTCGTGTGCCAATTCGGCTTCGATTTCGTATTCCATAACGTTAGGTTTTACGAAGTTCAATAATCTTCGCACTCCTTTTTCGGTAATGTTACACGCTTGTTGAATCAAATCAATTTCTTCACTTTCTTTGATAGAACGAATGCGTTGTAAGATTGGATTCGATTTTTCTACTTTATGGGCTGGGTAAGTTTCTTTCCACCATTTGATAAAACGCGCTTCACGAGTTTCGGTTTCTATTGTGGCGCGATAGTGTTCGTTGGTGTTGATGTACATCGTGTCGGCATACATCATGATTTCCTTTAATGTTTTGTGGAAATCTTGTAACCAAATCACGGTTTTTACACCCGAAACTTCAAAAGCACGCTCTTTGGTCAATTTTTCGCCTTCCCAAATGGCAATATGTTCGTTGGTTTCTTTTAGGAATAAAATTTCTTTCAAATGCTCATACGGCGCATCTGGAAATAATAACAAGATGCTTTCTTCTTGATCTACTCCTGATAAATAAAAAATATCGCGATGCTGTGCAAAAGGCAAAGTCGAATCGGCAGAAACGGGATAAATATCGTTAGAGTTGAAAACGGCAACACCGTTAGGCTTCATCATGGAAGTGAATTTTCTTCGGTTTTTGATGAATAAATCGCGGTCTATTTGATGGTATTTCATAAATGTAAATTTTATTTATTAGAGGTTATTTATGTTATCGCTTCAATTTGGTGTTCCTAACGGAACTAATTCTGTTAGCGATTTGATAAATATAAATTTTGAATCCCAAAGTTACACAAACCGATTTAGTAAAAAGTAGCCAAATGGCGTTATTTTATATTCTTTCGAATGCGACTCATATGACGAGAGGAAATCCCAAGGAAGGATGCGAGGTAATGCAACGGGACTTCTTGTAATAAATTTGGTTCGGATAGCAATAATTTTTTGTACCGTTCTTCGGGTGTCAAGGTCAACAAATCAATGCGGTAATCGTCTATCAGGCAAATTTGTCTTTCAATAATAGTGTGGTAAAATTGATGAAATGCAGGATTGTTTTTAGATAAGTTTTGAAAGGTTTTCAAATCGATTACCCATAATTTGGTATTCGTTAAGGCTTTGATGCTTTTTCGAGAAGGTGTCTGATTCAAAAAACTATTTAAAGACGAGGTGACAGAGTTTTGCAATGCCAAATAAGTGGTTTTTTCTTCGTCAAGCACTATAATAGCATGTTGTAAAATCCCACTTTCTATAAAACAGAAATAAGTACAGATTTCATTTTCTTTTACGAAGTAATCATTTTTATTTAATGCTACTACTTTAAAATGACTGATAATTTCAGTAGCAATAGTCTCAAAATTAGAAATGTTTCCAAGGTAAAGTTGTAGATAATTAAAAAAATTAGCGGTGCTTTTCATTTTAAAACAATAACACACAAAAATATCTTTTTAATAGTAAAATCTTGTTTAAATGTATAAAAATTCTATTTTTATGAAAAATAATAAGGATGAAAATTAGATTATTCTGTGTGTTGGTTTTTACTTCGTTCTTGGCCATTGCTCAAGATAAAATGCCCTATCAAATTTATACCCATTCGGGGCAGGAAGCAAGCTTTAAGGATATTTTAAAAGCATCGGAAAAAGCGGAAATTGTGTTGTTTGGCGAACAGCATGATAATGCCATTATTCATTGGTTGCAATTGGAACTGATCAAAGATTTGAAAGGGATATTCGATGGAAAAAAAACATTAGTTCTTGGTGCTGAAATGTTTGAAGCCGATAATCAAGTGCTCTTAAATCAATATCTAAAAGGGGAAATCAATCAGAAACAACTCGATACAACGGCGCGTTTGTGGAAAAATTATAAAACGGATTATAAACCTTTGGTTGAATTTGCAAAACTTCATGCTATCCCATTTATAGCAACCAATATTCCCCGAAAATTTGCCAGTTTGGTGTATAAAAATGGCTTTGAAGCATTGAATGAATTAACACCAGAAGAAAAATCATGGATCGCAACATTGCCTATTTTATATGATGCGAAATTGCCGGGTTATGTAAAAATGCTGACGGAAATGCAAGGGCACGGGGGTGAAAATTTACCTAAAGCGCAGGCAATAAAAGATGCGACAATGGCGCACTTTATTTTGAAAAATAAAAAAGAAAAATCAACATTTGTTCATTTTAACGGCACCTACCACAGTGAAAATTTCGAAGGGATTGTTTGGTATTTAAAACAAAAAGACCCAAAGTTAAAAATGGTAACTATTGCTTCAGTCACCCAAGAAGATATTATTCGTTTGAATAAAGAACACATTAATAAAGCCGATTTTATTATTGTGGTGGATGAAGATGTAACCAAAACCTACTAAAATGAAAGCAAAAAATGTAAAATTGATTTTGTGCGCACTTACGACGTGTGTACTATTTTCCTGTACCGATAAAGATGATGTTGCCATTATAGAAACGCCTACAGTGCCAAGCTTAATAGTTAAATTTAAATTTGATCCGGATCAGGAGCGATTGAATAATTTGGGACAACCATCAACAGTACCGGCTGGAAATGCGGCTCAAACTCCTGATTTCAATAAAATTAGCTCCCACTTTTTAGAATTTTCTCCAAATGCCAATACGCCATTGGGAGAAGGTACTCGTTTGTATCGTGGACAAGAAACCAGTATTGGTGGAGAGCCTGCTTTCGATTTTAGTAAAGCGATTATTTGTGCTCAAGGGGAAACGTTTCTGTCTATTCCGTTAAAAGATATCAAGCCGGGAAGTTACGAATGGGCGAGATGTTCGTTGTCGTATCAAAATTATGATATTAGTGTACTGAGTTCTGGTATCGATTACATAGGTACTTTGGCGAGTTTTGTGGGAACCAGAACGTATATCACTACGCATAAAGTCGGAAATTATCCTTTTGTAATTAATGGAAATCGTAATCAAGGATATTGGGCATTTGGTTTGAAAGGAGTTGATTATTCTACATCTGGACAAGCGCCTGCTGGTGCTACCACAGTTCCTAATCCGATTGCAGCCACATCTCCACTACCACCAAACTCTTGTGTGGTCACTGGGAAATTTCCAACCAATTTGGTGATTACAGGAAAGGAAACCAAAGATATTGTGGTAACACTTTCACTTTCCATTAACAAAAGTTTCGAGTGGACAGAAGTAAATGCGGATGGGAAATACGAGCCAAGTGCTGGTGAGAACGTTGTAGACATGGGATTAAGAGGTTTAGTTCCTAGTTTTAAATAAATTTCTATCCTAAAAAGATAAACACTTTAAACTCATTATAAATTACTTCTAAAAGGTTGTACATGCCCCTAAAATCATTTATTTTTGTTTTCAATTTTTAAACTATACAATCAAACAAATATTATGGCAAAATCTGCACTTTTAAAGTCATCGCTAGCAAAAAAATACTGGATGGCTCTTACAGGTTTATTTTTGTGCTTGTTTTTGGCGGGTCACTTAGCTGGAAATCTACAGTTAATCTTTGGTGATGCATTGAAATTCAATCAATATGCATTATTCATGACTTCCAATCCGGCAGTAAAATTACTTTCGTATTTAACGTACATTTCTATCATTTTTCATGCAATTGACGGAATCATGTTGGCTTTTCAGAATAAAGCTGCAAGACCTATTGGTTATGCAATGAATAATCCAAAAGGGAATAGTAGTTTCGCTTCAAGAAATATGGCAGTGTTAGGAACTGTAGTGTTAGTTTTTATTGCGACTCACATGATGAATTTTTGGGCAAAAATGCATTTTGATGAAAAAATGCCTTTGCAAAAAATTACCATCGAAATGCAAGGAATGAAAAATGATTTTTATTTGACTACTGATGGTGGTTATGTTCCTGCAAATGATCAAAATTATATTATTAAAAACAGAACGGAAATATACGATGCAACCGCCAATGTAAAAGTGAAAGAAGCGTATAAGGATTTACATAAAATCACTTTCGATTTCTTTAGAGATCCTCAATACGGATTAGCCTTTACAATTTTCTATGTCATTTCGATGTTAGTATTGGCTTTCCATTTACTACACGGATTTCAAAGTGCCTTCCAAACCTTAGGAGTAAACAATAAATTTACGCCTCTAATCAAAGCTTTCGGAACCGGTTTTGCGATTATAGTACCACTATTATTTGCCATAATTCCATTGTACATTCACTTTACTAAATAATCAACATCAGAAATATATTATGAAGTTAGATTCTAAAATACCAGAAGGTCCTATTTCAGAGAAATGGACGAATCATAAAAATCATTTAAAATTAGTTGCACCAAATAACCGTCCGAAAATTGATGTTATCGTTGTAGGAACTGGTTTGGCTGGAGCTTCAGCTGCCGCTTCTCTAGGAGAAATGGGCTATAATGTAAAAGCATTCTGTTTTCAAGATTCTCCTCGTCGTGCGCACTCGATTGCAGCACAAGGGGGTGTGAATGCAGCCAAAAATTATCAAAATGATGGTGACTCGGTTTACCGTTTATTTTACGATACCATCAAAGGTGGAGATTACCGTGCACGTGAAGCAAACGTACATCGTTTAGCG
This sequence comes from Flavobacterium amnicola, assembly GCF_004122165.1. Classification (GTDB taxonomy): domain Bacteria; phylum Bacteroidota; class Bacteroidia; order Flavobacteriales; family Flavobacteriaceae; genus Flavobacterium; species Flavobacterium amnicola. The sequence goes on along the minus strand of NZ_SBKO01000001.1, from coordinate 500,273 downwards.
GAAGTGTCTGGAAACATCATCGACCAATGTGTGGCACAAGGAGTTCCTTTTGCTCGTGAGTATGGTGGGTTGTTAGACAACCGTTCTTTCGGAGGTACACAAGTACAACGTACCTTTTACGCAGCGGGTCAAACAGGACAACAATTATTATTGGGAGCCTATTCAGCTTTGTCTCGTCAAATCGGTTTAGGTCGTGTGAAAATGTACAACCGTCACGAAATGCTTGACATTGTAAAAGTAGATGGTAAAGCTCGCGGAATTATTGCTCGTGACTTAGTTACAGGTGAAATTCAACGTCATTCGGCTCATGCTGTAATCATTGCTTCGGGAGGTTACGGAAACGTATATTTCTTATCCACCAATGCAATGGGTTCTAATGTAACGGCTGGATGGAAAATTCACAAGCAAGGGGCGTTATTCGCCAATCCTTGTTATGTACAAATTCACCCAACTTGTATCCCAGTACACGGAACGAATCAGTCAAAATTAACGTTGATGTCAGAATCGTTACGTAACTCAGGCCGTATTTGGGTACCAAAAAGAAAAGAAGATGCAGAAGCAATTCGTGCTGGAAAATTAAAACCAACACAAATTGCAGAAGAAGATAGAGATTACTACTTAGAAAGAAAGTATCCAGCATTTGGAAATTTAGTACCTCGTGATGTGGCTTCTAGAGCTGCCAAAGAAGTGTGTGATGCAGGTCACGGAATAGAAGCGAATGATACCAATGAAGGGGTGTATTTGGATTTCTCATCTGAAATTCAAAACAAAGGAAAACAAACGGCTTATGCCAAAGGAAATCATAACCCAACGCAAGAAGAAATTACTTCATTGGGTAAAAAATGGTTAGAAGAAAAATACGGTAACTTGTTTACCATGTACCAAAAAATTACCGACGAAAATCCATACGAAACACCAATGAAAATTTACCCAGCGGTGCACTATACGATGGGTGGTGTTTGGGTAGATTATAACTTACAATCCACGATCCCAGGATGTTTCGTAGCGGGTGAAGCCAACTTCTCTGACCACGGAGCAAACCGACTTGGAGCTTCAGCTTTAATGCAAGGTTTGGCAGATGGATACTTTGTGTTGCCGTATACGGTTTCTAACTATTTAGCAGATGAAATTCGTACCGGTAAAATTGCTACCGATTCTCCAGAATTCGTAGAAGCAGAAAAAAGAGTAACCGATCAAATCAATTTCTTCCTAAACAATAACGGATCAAAAACCGTAGATCATTTCCATAAGAAATTAGGTTTAATTATGTGGAATAAAGTAGGAATGGGACGTAATGCACAAGGGCTTACTGAAGCAATCGCTGAAATTGCTCAATTGAAAGAAGATTTCTACAAAGAGGTATATGTTCCAGGAAGCAATGACGAAATGAACCCAGAGTTGGAAAAAGCACTTCGTGTGGCCGACTTTATTGAATTGGGTCAATTGATGGCAATGGATGCCTTACAACGTAACGAATCTTGTGGTGGTCACTTCCGTGAAGAATACCAAGACGCTGAAGGTGAAACTTTGCGTGATGATGAAAATTTTGCTTTCGTTGGGGCTTGGGAATACAAAGGCGACGACATCAGTAAAGAAGAATTACATAAAGAGGTATTGAAATACGAATCGATTAAAATTGCAGCACGTAATTATAAGTAAAATGAGAGTCAAATTAAATTTTATCCTTATATGTTCTTTGATTTCAATGTTTTCATTTTCTCAAGAGATTAGTAAACCATTAATAAAACCATCAGAAGGTAAATGTATACTATATTTTGTTAGACCAAATTTTACATTATCGTCATTAGGATTTAAAATGTTTATTGATGATAAATATTTAGGGAAACTGAAACAAAGAGAGTATTTATATTATGAATGTGAACCAGGAGAACATGTAATTTGGGCCACTGCTGTTAATGAAGATTTTGTTAAAGCTAGTTTTGAAGCAAATAAAATATACGTAGTTCGTTTAAAACCAGTTCATGATGATTTGCTTTCGAGCGATTTAAGATTAAATGTATTAAATCCGTTAGACTATGATGATGCTAAAGATTTTAGTAAATCAATAAATAAAGACAACGGTCGTAAGTTTACAGAAGTATCAGTGCAGTTTGAAGATGAATATGAATTAATTGTTAAAAGTATGAAAACATATAATCGATTATTAAAGAAAAATTCTGATAGAATAGAAGTTTTGTCATCAAATATGAATTTTTTAAATTCAAATTATCCAGAAAAAAAATAAGATTATGGCATCTAAAAAGAACATCAATATAAAATTAAAAGTTTGGCGTCAGAAAAAAGCTTCTGAAAAAGGCCAAATGGTAGATTATTCTTTAAATGAAGTGTCTACCGATAGCTCCTTCTTGGAAATGTTAGACCAATTGAATGAGCAATTAGTAAACGAAAGAAAAGAACCAATCGCATTCGACCACGATTGTCGTGAAGGAATTTGCGGAATGTGTTCGTTATACATTAACGGTCGTGCGCATGGACCTGATACTGGAGTGACCACGTGTCAGTTACACATGAGATCGTTCAAAGATGGCGATACCATTTATGTAGAGCCATGGAGAAGTAAAGCATTTCCAGTAATTAAAGATTTAGTAGTAGACAGAAGTTCCTTCGACAGAATCCAACAAGCTGGAGGTTTCATATCAGTAAATACGTCTGGAAATACGATCGATGCGAATGCGACTCCAATTAATAAAGAAGATGCAGACAAAGCTTTTGAAGCGGCGGCTTGTATTGGATGTGGCGCTTGTGTAGCGACGTGTAAAAATGGTTCGGCGATGTTATTCGTTGGAGCAAAAGTATCGCAATACGCTTTGTTACCACAAGGAAAAGTAGAAGCAACGAATCGTGTGTTAAACATGGTGCGTCAAATGGATGAAGAAGGATTCGGTAACTGTACCAATACAGGAGCTTGTGAAATCGAATGTCCAAAAGGTATTTCATTAGAAAATATCGCTCGTATGAATAGAGAATATCTAAAAGCGAGTTTGAAATAATAATAAAGTAAAATAAAGTTGAAAGCATCTCAAGGTTTTACTTTGAGGTGCTTTTTGTTAAATAGTAAACATGAAAAACAGAATTGTAGTAATAGTGTTGCTCTTTTTAAGTGTAACCGCAATTTCACAAAATAAAAAATTTAGTATTGATGTAAATTACCCTTTGTCTCTAAACGCATATGAATTTCAAAAAATTAATGGAATTATTGATGCTAGTTTTAAATATAGATTTAAAGAAACTAATGCTATGAAATTGGGAGCATCTTATACATTTGATTTATTAAATGAAAAAGACCCTTTTAACAATGAAGTTTTAGATAGAAAATATAGTTTTCATCATTTAGATGTATTTAGTGAATTTAAATTGAATAATGCAGAAAAACTTCACCCATTTGTTGGAATTGGGTATTCTATGCTTTTTTCTGAATATGAATACTTTTACTCACAAAATCAATTTACTGAAATTAAAACAGAAAAATACAATGCTGGAGGATTGAATTTTAATTTAGGGTTGTCTTACGATATTTCTCCCAAGTTTTTTATTCAATCTTATTTTCATTATGTTCGCATCTACAGGGAAAGTCCCATAACGAATAAAATGTCAGGAATTAATTATAACCAAATAAAATTGGGAGCCGGTTTCAGATTTTAAAGAAAGATTAAAAAAAAGTATTCTTATTAGAATGCTTTTTTTTATGGCTTAGTTTTTGTTATTTTTAACCTATAAAATTACAGATATGAAAAAAATATATTTAATGGCCTTATTATTGGTCACTACCATTGGATTTTCTCAAACCCAAGAAGAAAAGGATGCTAAGAAAAAACTAGCCGATGCCGAAAAAGCAGCATTACCAAAACCGTATCACGAAATGGAAGATGCCGATGCCAAAGTGAAAGAATTGCTAGTACAAGCAAAAGCAGAAAATAAAAACATCATGATTCAAGTAGGTGGTAACTGGTGTATTTGGTGTTTGCGTTTGAACGATTTCATTCAAAAGTCAGACGAGTTAAAAGGAATTATCAGTGCAAATTATTTGTTTTACCACTTGAATTATTCCCCTAAAAACAAAAATGAAAAATTCTTTAGTCAGTATGGGAATCCAGGAGAAAAGCAGGGCTATCCTGTTTTTATGATTTTAGATCCAAACGGAAAACTACTGCATGTTCAGGAAACGGGATCTTTAGAAGACGGAAAAGGATATGGCTTGGAAAAAGTTAAGGGATTTTTAAATGCATGGTTAGCTAAAAGCTAAAAGGCATTAAAAATAAATTCTTTGCAAAACGCATTCATTGATTTGGATGCGTTTTGTATTTTTATCATATGAAAGTAGTAATCCTCCAATCGGATATCATTTGGGAAAATCCTCAGGCCAATCGAATCCGTTTCGAACAAAAAATTAAGACGATTCAAGAAGAAGTTGAACTAATTGTACTGCCCGAAATGTTTTCGACAGGTTTTACGATGCATCCTTTTGAAGTGGCGGAAACCATGCAGGGCCAAACGGTGGCTTGGATGAAACAAATGGCACAACTTAAAAAAAGTGCCGTTACTGGAAGTGTCATCATCACCGAAAACGGAAATTTCTACAACCGTATGGTTTTTGTGTTTCCCAATGGAGCAATACAAAGCTATGACAAACGACATTTGTTTTCTCTAGCCAAAGAAGAAGCCATTTTTACACCTGGAAAGGAAAAAGTCATCGTGGACTATAACGGTTGGAAAATTTGCTTGCAAATTTGCTACGATTTGCGTTTTCCGGTATTTGCCCGCAATGTCGAAAATTACGATGTTTTACTGTATGTGGCGAGTTGGCCCAAACCGCGCATTAATGCTTGGGACACGCTTTTACAAGCTCGCGCCATCGAAAATATGTGCTACGTTGTTGGTGTAAACCGAATAGGCATTGATGGCAATAATTACGAATACATTGGACATTCGCAAGCGGTAGATTTTTTGGGAAATTATTTGGTTGCACCTTTTGAAGAGGAAACCTTCAAAATCATCACATTGGATAAAAACCAAATGCTCGAAACCAGATCTAAATTAAATTTTTTGAAAGACAGAGATACGTTTGAGATTTTTAAATGATACTAAGTATATTTCACTGACCTCCATTCAATTCATTTATAATTGTTTGAATTTGGTTGTCATAATTTTTAATTTCAAGGTCGTATTTATTAGTTTCTTCCGATACTGCTTTATAAATTAATTGAAAACTCTTCACCCTTAATTCACAATAAGATAATATTTTTGAATTTTTCTGATGAATTTCATCTGGTAGGTTTAATTTATCGACTTCATTGATTAGGTCAATATTTGCATTCCAATAGTAAATACCCCGATCTTTAATGTCGTATAATAATTCTTCTTTAGGCTCATAATTTACTCTACTATAAATTTCTAAAGCCATTTTTTCCATATCATAAAATTCTTTCATTCTAGAACTATAGACTGCCAAATCATTATTTAAACCATTGCAAACGATAAATGTGACGACAGAAAAAACAATTGTAAATGTTCCTACAATCTTATATTTTAAATTTACTTGATTCTCCTCGTCTAAATTGAAGGTGTACGCATAACCAATTATTAATCCAGCAATCAATCCGCCAATATGAGCCGCATTATCAATATCCCCTTTTAGACCGTAAATTAAGTTGTAGCCAACAAAAATTGAAATACTTGTTAGTAATGTTTTTCTAGTGTTTTTTTCAATTAAATTGGTGGTTAACAACGCTAAGAATACTCCATACATTCCAAAGATAGCTCCTGATGCACCTGCGCTAATGGTGAAATCATGCCACCATAAACTTGTTACACTCGCTAATAAACCTGCCAGTAAATAGGCAGAAACAAACTTAAATTTGCCTAAATACGGTTCTAATAATACTCCAATGTACATCAAAGCATACATATTCATTAATAAATGAAAAATTCCAATATGCAAAAAACAATTGGTGACTAAACGCCACCATTCGCCATCTAAAATTAAAGGTCTAAAGTTTGCTCCCCAAAGAATCAAATTATCGGAAGATGGTGAGAAGAAATCAACTCCCAATAAAACCATAATCGCAAAAACAATGATGTTTAGGTAAATTAGAATTGGAGTAATGAAATAACCTTCAACAGGTTTAAAAATTGAAAAAAAACTTGAATTTTTTTCAAGTGAAGATGGATTTAAAATTTCATCATCATTATTTAATTCTGCTTCAATCTCTGCAAACTTTATTGAAAGTTCTTCATTGGTGAATTTCTCTTTTAATTCGATAAAATTCTCGATAAAATTTTCAACATTTTTTTTATTCTTTTTCCAATCAAACATTTCACCACCAATTGAGGAGCTTTTTATAGTCGCAGTACTGTTTTCAATTGTGATTTTAATCTCTGCATTCCATGAAAGCATTCCATTATTAGTATATGCTATTATTCCGTTTTGACTTAAAAAAGCAATTTTCCAATTATTTTTTTTTACAGTCTCAAATAACAATACAAGAAATTCTTTTTGTGTTAAATTTTCAACTTCAATAATTTGAGTATGGTTTGGTGTTAGTCCGAATGACATATATTAAATTTTTACTTATTTTTTGAATAGTTGATTTTGAAATCTCAACTTTCATAGATCTACTTCCCTAAATCCACTGCTTGTTCCACATCCCAATTGGCACGCACGTCAATTTCATTAGGAAAGTGGAAGACTTCTTCGGGTTGACGCTTTTCCAAATAAGAACCCGTGTCGCGTTCTTTGTTGTTGTTGGTGTCGTAAATCACACGAATTGCGTATTTTTTAGGTTCTAATAGTAAAAATTCGATTGTAGGATTTTTTTCAGCATACTCTGTATACAACACTTTTCCTTTGGCATCGGTCAGTTCTACAATTAGCGGAAATGATTTAGGATTTTGCAATACCAATTTCAAATTGCCATAATCCGTTTTGTTTTTGGTACTTGCTGTAAAACGGACTAAACTATCGTTCTTCTGTCCTAAATAATCTTCAACTGCTTGAGGTTGCAGTACAAATGTGTATTTTTCATTTTCTTCCTTATCGAAAAGAATTTCTAGATTTTGATTGAATTCATCATATTGGGCAGTAAAAGCCACCTTCGAAGAATCTTTTTTAATCAAATTCATTTTTGCCACATCCCATTTTTCTAAGGGAACGGAAGTAGCAATTTTTAAAGTTTCTTTAAAATCTAGCGCGGTGTTTTTGGAAGTCAATTTCAAAGTGTCCTGACGTTGATTTTTCAATTTTACAACAAAATCCTTACTGTAATTTTCGTTGGCAACATTCACCTGAATCGAATCGTTTTTAATCGGTTTGAACCAAAGTTGCAGCGAGTCTTTATCGGCAAATTTTGTGATTTTATGGGCTAAGCTCGCTTCTTTGTATTTCGGACTGATTTTAATGTTTTTCGCATTTCCTTCATACCCCATTAAGACACGGTTACCAGAAGCTTGTGTTGGTTTTTTAGCTACGAATTTTGGTACTTCTTTGAATAATTCCAATTCAAAAATAGCTTTGTCCGGAACGGTAATTGTTTGATCATAAAAACCAATGCGGTCTTTTTTAGAATCGAATTTATAATTGGTTGTTGTTTCTTTTAACGCCACCAATTTGTATTTCCCTGCTTTTACGTTTTCGATTTTAAACGTTTTCGTGCTGTCTAGAGTGTTGGTAATGTATCTCGGAACTTCTTTGTAAACGATAGAATCATTGTACTTGTCATCCACTTCATACAACATTACATTGACAAAATTCGGAATTTCTTTTTCGTAAGAATCTTTAATAGTTCCTTCAACGGTTAAGGAATCTAATTCGGCACCCGTTGCAAAAACATATTTAAATTGTTGCAATACATTGCCCTCGTTGTTGTCAACAATACTTTGCCCGAAATTAAAACTATAGGTAGTATTTGCTTTTAGCGTGTCGTTGATTTTTATGGTTAAATATTTACTCACACCCCCTTGAGGCAACACCGTAATGGGAGTTTTCATCGGAGGGGATACAATTAAGTTTTTTTGTAAATCTTTAACTTTAATAAATTCGTTAAAAGTGATTTTGATTTCTTTTTTGTCAAAATTTGTCGACCCATTTTTAGGCGTACTCGACAAAATTTTTGGCGCAGTAACATCTTTATCACCACCAGTAATAGAGCCTCTTTTAGCGCAACTTGCCAAAAGTAAAACTACCGAAAGAAAAAGAAGTAAGATGTTATGTTTTCTCATATGCTGTAAATAATCACCACAAAATAACAACTATATTTAGTGGGAACGAAATATTTTTTTATTTGTTTAACCTTTTACGAGTGTGAAAATGCCATAGTGACGATACTGATTTTTGCATTAGGAATCGTGAGTAGCGCTTTTCCACAAGCTTCTAATGTAGCGCCAGTGGTTAGCACATCGTCAATTAATAGAAAATGTTTGTCGTGATGTTTTTCGTCGAAATGTACGTCAAAAGTAGTAGTCGCCACTAAGTTTCTGTCGGTTAATTTTTTTTTGGATTGAGTAACGGCATATTCATTTCGATACAGGATGTTTTCATTCAAGGGAATTTGCATTCCTTCCGAAATACGCTCACAAAAAGTAGTCACTTGATTATATCCTCGTTTTTTCAATCTTTTTTTATGTAAGGGAACCGGAACAATATAATCGACCGATTTTAGGATGTCATTTCCTTTCAAATTTTCTACATGCCAATCGCCTAAAATGGTCCCGATATTTTGTTGGTTTTTGTATTTTAGGTTGTGAATTAATTGCTGCACAATGCCCCTTTTATGATAATACATCATGGCTGAAACATGTTCTACAGGAAGTTTTCCGTTAAATTTATTATAGGCTTCGTTATTTTTTTGCTCCAAATGACTCGTTAAGGGAATTTCATGCCGACAAGTTACGCAAATACCTACTTCATTGGTATTGAGCATCTTTTGACATCCATTACAAACCAAGGGGAAGAATAAGTTCATCAAGTTTTTAAGCATTTTGTCGATTTTATTTTTTAGTCTAAAACTAATAAAATATTTTAGCATTAATTAAAATTGCCCAGAGAATGTCTATCAAAACCACAGTAACCCTTCTTAAAATATCTACTGTTACTATATTGTCGTTTGCATTTGCACTCGGGATGAAGTACTATGACAGTATTCAAAAATATGAGAAGCTTCAAGAATTAAATAAAATTGACAAAGAAGCCTATGCCAACGATTTAAAAGAAATCTTGAGTCGCTATGATGCAGAAGTTCAAAAAAACTATCAATTAACTACTCAAAATCAAAACAAAAAAGGGATTGTTGTTGAAAATGAAAGCAAAAGTGTTCGAAAAATGAAAGAAGTTCCTAATACTTCTACTCTTTATCTAAAGAAAATTGATTCATTTAAAACTGTTCTGAAAAAGCAAAATAACGAAAATTCAGAATTGAATACTCAAGTCAGCACATTAAAGGATAAAAACAGAGAATTGGCATCCAAAAACTTAGCCAATGAAACGATAATTTCAACCTCAAAAAATCTTACGGCTATTAATGTTGTCGCTAATGGAGTTAGAATTTCAGCCAATAATATTATAGAAACCAAACGTTTTAATACTACAGAACAAGTAAAAGTGTGTTTTACATTACTTGAAAACAAAGCAGCAATTAAAGGATATAAAGATATTTACATTCAAATTTTAAATCCAGAGAATAAAGTGGTGGCTAAAAACGGAGAAGTAATCGATTCGGACAACAAGTTGCTTCTTTTTAGTGCAAAAACCAATGTGTATTATGATAACGAAGATTTAGATGTGTGTGTTTTTGTGGATCCAAACAAACAACAAATAATCAAAGGTGACTATGAAATCAATATCTATTCTGGAATTAATTTAATAGGAAGCACCGTTTTTTCACTGAAATAACCAACAAAAGACAGAATATTATAATTTAAAACGGATTTTTTAAGTCCGTTTTTTTTATTTTTGCACCACTATGGCAAAACAAGAAGATTTATTTAAGAATGTAGTTTCGCATGCAAAAGAATATGGATTCATTTTCCAATCGAGCGAAATATATGATGGTTTGAGTGCAGTATACGATTATGCACAAAACGGAGTAGAATTAAAAAAGAACATTAGAGACTATTGGTGGAAATCGATGGTGCAAATGCATGAAAATATTGTAGGAATTGATGCCGCAATTTTTATGCACCCAACGACGTGGAAAGCTTCGGGTCACGTGGATGCTTTTAACGACCCATTGATTGACAACAAAGACTCTAAAAAAAGATACCGTGCCGATGTTTTAATTGAGGATTATGCCGAAAAATTAAACCAAAAAGCACAAAAAGAAATCGAAAAAGCGAAAGGTCGTTTTGGCGATGCTTTTGATGAAGCGCAATTTGTAGCGACTAACGAAAGAGTTAAAGGCTATTTGGATCAAAAAAATGCCATCCTACAACGAATGGCTAAAGGTTTAGATTCTGGTGATTTGGCCGATGTGAAAGCGTTAATCGAAGAATTGGAAATTGCTTGTCCGGATTCGGGTTCAAAAAATTGGACGGAAGTACGTCAATTTAACTTGATGTTTGGAACCAAATTAGGTGCTTCTGCCGATACGGCTATGGATTTATACTTACGTCCGGAAACGGCTCAGGGTATTTTTGTGAACTTCTTGAATGTACAAAAAACAGGGCGTATGAAAATTCCGTTTGGTATTGCCCAAACAGGAAAGGCGTTCCGTAACGAAATTGTAGCGCGTCAGTTTATCTTCCGTATGCGTGAATTTGAACAAATGGAGATGCAATTTTTTGTAAAACCAGGCGAAGAAATGAAATATTACGAGTATTGGAAAAATACGCGTTTGAACTGGCATTTGTCTCTTGGATTAGGAAAAGAAAACTACCGTTTTCACGATCATGAAAAATTAGCACATTATGCCAATGCAGCTGCCGATATCGAATTCAATTTCCCATTCGGATTTAAAGAATTGGAAGGAATTCACTCGCGCACTGATTTCGATTTGAAAGCCCACGAAGAGTTTTCAGGTAAAAAAATGCAGTATTTCGATACTGAAGAAAATAAAAACTACACGCCATACGTAGTAGAAACTTCGGTAGGATTGGACAGGATGTTTTTAGCGGTTTTCTCAAATTCTTTAAAAGAAGAAACCCTAGAAGATGGTTCAACCAGAACGGTATTGCGTTTGCCAAGTGTATTAGCGCCTACAAAAGCCGCGGTGTTACCATTGGTCAAAAAAGATGGCTTACCAGAAATTGCCAAAGAAATCATCGAGGAGTTGAAATGGGATTTCAATGTGGCGTATGATGAAAAAGATGCGGTGGGTCGCCGTTACCGTCGTCAGGATGCTTTAGGAACCCCTTTCTGTATTACTGTCGATCACCAAACGTTGGAAGACAAAACCGTTACGATTCGTCACCGCGATTCGATGCAACAAGACCGTGTTTCTATTTCAGAATTGAGAGGAATTATCAGTAATGAGGTTTCGATGCGCAATTGGTTAATGAAAATGTAAGAAAATACGAAGTACGAAGTTAAAAGTACAAAGTGTAATAATAAAAAATCCCAAACTGTAAAGTTTGGGATTTTTGTTTTTTAAGCTTGTAATTGATGCAGCCTCGCTACATACTTCCCAATCACATCAAATTCTAAATTGATTTTCGTTCCAATTTTAAAAGAGTGAAAATTAGTATGTTCATAGGTGTATGGGATAATCGCGACGCTAAACTCATTAATTTTTGAATTCACCACTGTCAAACTCGTTCCGTTCACTGTGATGGAGCCTTTTTCAATGGTAATGTTATTTAAGCTTTTATCATATTCAAAAGTGAAATACCAACTGCCATCAGCTTCTTCAATATTTTTGCAAACAGCGGTTTGGTCCACATGGCCTTGTACAATATGTCCGTCCAAGCGATCACCCAGTTTCATGGCGCGCTCCAAATTTACTTTGTCGTTTACTTTCCAGTCGCCCAAATTGGTTTTATCAATGGTCTCTTTGATTGCTGTTACCGTATAGGTGTCGTTATCTATCGCTACCACCGTCAAACAAACACCGTTGTGTGCTACACTTTGGTCAATTTTAAGTTCATTGGTGATATTCGATTGCACGCTAACGTGTATGTTTTCGCCTTCTTTTCGTAATTCCTTGATAGTACCAAGAGTTTCTATGATTCCTGTAAACATTAACTGATTTAATTTTAGTAAATTTGCATTCAAAATTAGCAATAAATACATTGAACTGATGACAAAAAGACCAGAAAATATATTCGTAGGAATTTCAATTGGAGATTTAAACGGAATTGGGAGCGAAGTAATCCTAAAATCGTTTGAAGATACCCGTATGTTGGAACTTTGTACGCCAATTATTTTTGCTAATGTAAAAATCCTTTCTTTTCTAAAAAAACAATTAGAATTGAATGTCAATTTACACGGCATTGATAAAATCGACCAAGCATTGGTTGGAAAAATCAATGTGTTGAATGTTTGGAGAGAAGGGGTGAATCTTGAATTGGGTAAAGAGGACGAAACAGTCGGAAAATATGCAGTAAAATCATTTACATCGGCAACCCAAGCCTTAAAAGATGGTTTGGTAGATGTGTTAGTGACGGCGCCAATTAGTAAATCAAATATCCAATCGGAAGAATTTTCATTCCCAGGACATACCGATTATTTGAATCAGGAGTTGGAAGGCGATGCTTTGATGTTTATGGTGCAGGATAATTTACGCGTAGGCTTGTTTACCGATCATGTGCCTATCAATGAAGTGGCCAAACATCTAACCGAAGCATTAATTCGTAAAAAAATAAAAACCATCAACCAATCGCTAATCCAAGATTTCGGAATTACGAAACCTAAAATTGCGGTGTTGGGATTAAATCCACATTCGGGTGATAATGGTGTAATAGGAGATGAAGAAGAGAAAGTGTTAAAGCCAGCTTTGAAGAAAATTTTTGAAGAAGGGACCTTGGTTTTCGGACCTTATTCTGCTGATGGTTTCTTCGGAAGTGGGCAGTATGAAAAATATGATGCAGTAATCGCAACCTATCATGACCAAGGTTTGATTCCGTTCAAAACCTTGTCTTTTGGTAAAGGAGTAAATTATACTGCTGGATTAAATAAAGTAAGAACATCTCCGGATCACGGAACGGGATATGATATTGCCGGAAAAGGAATTGCCGACCATAATTCGTTTACAGAAGCCATTTATATGGCGATCGATATTTATAAATCGCGAATTGAGTATCAAGAAATAACCGCAAAGCCTTTAAAAATCAAAGAAAAGCAGTTATGAACAAAAAAAGGTGAATAACTCTTTTGATTTTATAAAATATTTATATCTTTGCACACCCTAATTAAGGGACAAATTGTTGTTAAGATGAAACGCAATTAAAAAATTACACTCTTTTTAAGAGATTAATTTCTAGAGCGTTCCATCTGATACCTATAAAAAAATATAGTTTTATCAGATGAAAGTTACAAATGAATTTTTAATCCCATTTTTAGGATTAAAGCTTGGAAAACATCAGTTTGAGTATCAAATTAATAAAGCGTTCTTTGATCACTTTGAATATGATGAATTTGATTCGTCAGCTATAAAAGTGAATCTGGTTTTAGATAAACAAAGCACGATGCTTGAATTAAATTTTAAGCATTCGGGGACCATAAATGTTCCATGTGACGTAACCAATGAAATGTTTGATTTGCCTATCAAAGGAAAATTAAAATTGATTGTTCGTTTTGGAGAAAAGTTTAATGATGAAAATGAGGAGTTGCTCATTTTGCCTTTCGGTGAACATCAAGTAGACGTTTCGCAATACATTTATGAAATGATTGTTTTATCGATACCATTAAAAAGAGTCAGTCCTGGTGCTAAAGATAAAAAAGCACTAGAAAAGCTTAATAATATTGAAGTCAAAGACGAACAAGAAGTAAAAGAAGAAGAAATTGACCCACGTTGGGCAGCATTAAAGAAACTATTAACGGATAAATAATTTTGTAAAATGGCACATCCTAAGAGAAAAACCTCGAAAACAAGAAGAGATAAAAGAAGAACTCACTATAAAGCAACTGTTGCTCAAATCGCAACTTGCCCTATCACTGGTGAAGCACATTTATACCACAGAGCTTACTGGCATGAAGGTAAAATGTATTACCGTGGTCAAGTAGTTATCGATAAATCGGTAGCTGTTGCTTAATACGTTTTAGTATAAGAATCTAACTCTCACCTAGTGAGAGTTTTTTTGTTGGGAATAACCGAAAAAATAAAAATTCGAAGTTATAATTTCTATTTTAAAGATTTTTTGTAACTTCATCGTCTTTTAGAACGCAGATTTTAGGACGCATTATTTTGAACTTTATGAATACAATTACTGCCGCAATTACTGCCGTTGGCGCTTATGTTCCTGAGTTTGTTTTATCTAATCAAGTATTAGAAACAATGATCGATACTAATGATGAGTGGATTACTACTCGAACGGGTATCAAGGAAAGAAGAATATTAAAAGAAAAAGGAGCAGGAACTTCCTTTCTTGCTATCAAAGCAGCTCAAAACCTTATTGAAAAATCAGGGATCGATCCTAAAGAAATAGATTTAGTACTATTAGCAACCGCTACTCCAGATATGCCTGTGGCTTCTACTGGAGTGTTTGTGGCCACACAAATCGGTGCGGTAAATGCGTTTGCTTACGATTTACAAGCAGCATGTTCAAGTTTTCTTTACGGAATGTCAACTGCTGCAGCCTACATACAATCAGGTAGATATAAAAAAGTATTGCTAATTGGTGCTGATAAAATGTCATCAATTATTGATTATACCGACAGAGCAACCTGCATTATCTTTGGAGATGGTGCAGGTGCTGTTCTTTTTGAACCGAACCATGAAGGATTAGGAGTACAAGATGAAATTTTACGCTCCGATGGTATTGGTCGCGAATATTTAAAAATTGACGCGGGTGGTTCTATTCTTCCTGCTTCAAAAGAAACAGTTGAAAATGGTTTACATACGGTTTTCCAAGATGGAAAGACTGTATTTAAGTATGCAGTTTCCGGAATGGCTGACGTGAGTGAAAAAATCATGCAGCGTAATAATTTAACGCATGATGATGTCAATTGGTTAATTGCTCATCAAGCGAACAAACGAATTATAGACGCTACTGCCGACAGAATGGGATTAGACGAAAATAAAGTATTGGTAAACATTCACCGATACGGAAATACAACTTCAGGAACTTTGCCTTTATTGCTTAGTGATTATGAAGACAAACTTAAAAAAGGAGATAATCTTATCTTTGCATCCTTCGGTGGTGGATTCACTTGGGGATCAATTTATTTAAAATGGGCATATGACAAACAACGATAAAATAAACCAAAAGAAAAATATCATGGATATTAGAGAAATTCAAAACCTAATCAAATTTGTAGCAAAATCAGGTGCTACAGAAGTAAAATTAGAGATGGATGATTTCAAAATCACTATCAAAACTACAGAAGCAGGGGCTGCAGAGCATACGTACATTCAACAAATGCCTATGCAAGCAATGCCTCAAATGCAAGCGGCTCCAGTTGCTCCAGCAGCAGCCCCAGTAGCAGGCGCTCCAGCAGTAGAAGCAGCGGATGATAATTCTAAATATATCACTGTAAAATCACCAATGATTGGTACTTTTTACCGTAAACCGGCTCCAGACAAACCAATGTTTGTAGAAGTAGGTGCTACCATTGCTAAAGGTGATACGTTATGTGTTATCGAAGCGATGAAATTATTCAACGAAATCGAAAGTGAAGTATCAGGAAAAATCGTTAAGATTTTAGTAGACGATTCTTCTCCAGTAGAATTCGATCAACCATTATTTTTAGTTGACCCATCATAATAAGTTAGAAGTTAGAAGTTAGAAGTTAGAATTTTTCTTGCTTCCTATTTAATTGTCTAATGGACACATTGTCTAATTATCTAATTGAAAGATTATGTTTAAAAAAATATTAATTGCAAACAGGGGAGAAATTGCACTTCGTGTAATTAGAACTTGTAGAGAAATGGGAATTAAAACCGTTGCGGTTTATTCTACTGCTGATGCAGAAAGTTTGCACGTAAAATTCGCGGATGAAGCGGTTTGTATTGGACCACCACCAAGTAATTTATCGTACTTGAAAATGTCTAATATTATTGCTGCTGCAGAAATTACAAATGCAGATGCGATTCACCCAGGTTACGGGTTCTTATCTGAAAACGCTAAATTTTCAAAAATTTGTCAAGAACACGGAATCAAATTTATTGGGGCTTCTCCAGAAATGATTGACCGTATGGGAGACAAAGCTTCGGCAAAAGCAACTATGAAAGCGGCTGGTGTTCCTTGTGTGCCTGGTTCTGATGGTTTGTTAGATTCATTCGAACAAGCTCAAGAACTAGCAGCAGGAATGGGTTACCCAGTAATGCTTAAAGCTACTGCCGGTGGTGGTGGAAAAGGAATGCGTGCGGTATGGAAAGCGGAAGATTTATTGAAAGCATGGGAAGGCGCTCGTCAAGAGTCGGCTGCTGCTTTCGGTAATGACGGGATGTACATGGAGAAATTAATCGAAGAACCACGTCACATTGAAATTCAAGTGGTTGGAGATTCTTTCGGAAAAGCCTGTCACTTGTCTGAAAGAGATTGTTCGGTACAACGTCGTCACCAAAAATTAACAGAAGAAACTCCTTCTCCGTTTATGACTGATGAATTACGTCATGCGATGGGAGAGGCTGCAGTTAAAGCGGCTGAGTTTATCAAATATGAAGGTGCTGGAACTGTTGAATTCTTGGTTGACAAACACCGTAATTTCTACTTTATGGAAATGAATACTCGTATCCAAGTAGAGCACCCAATTACAGAACAAGTTATCGACTACGATTTAATTCGTGAGCAAATATTAGTAGCGGCAGGAGTGCCAATTTCAGGTAAAAACTATTTACCACAATTACACTCTATCGAATGTCGTATCAATGCGGAAGATCCTTACAATGATTTCCGTCCTTCGCCAGGTAAAATCACTGTTTTACATGCGCCAGGAGGTCACGGAGTGCGTTTGGATACTCACGTGTATGCTGGATATACGATTCCGCCAAATTATGACTCAATGATTGCGAAGTTAATTACAACGGCGCAAACAAGAGAAGAAGCTATCAGTAAAATGAAACGTGCTTTGGATGAGTTCTATATTGAAGGAATTAAAACAACAATTCCTTTCCACAGACAATTAATGGACGAACCGGATTATGTAGCTGGAAATTATACTACAAAATTCATGGAGTCTTTTGTTATGAAAGAAGTTAAATAATAAAAAATCCCAATCAAGCGATTGGGATTTTTGTTTGTAAAAGGCCGAAATTAATTTCGGCCTTTTTGTATTATGATAATTTTAATTTTGTGGCAATGCTTGCAGGAATTGCTTTTTTGTGTAACATGATAGCGGTTGCTTTGTATTTGGCAAATTCTTTGGTCATATACAAATACCCTTTGTGATCATTTGAAGTACCCCATGAGTTTTTAACGATGTAGTATTCTTTGCCGTTTTGGTCTTTTGAAATACCCACAATGTGCATTCCGTGATCATCAGTGGTAGCGTAATTATCAAATGCTTTTTGACGCATTTCTTCGGTTACCACTAACTCATTTTTAGGACCGTTAAATAAATCGGCTTTTTCTTCAGGAGTCATGTCATCCATTTTCTTTTCTGGCACGAAAGCAACTCCATTTTTCCAAGAAAAACTTTTTTCACTTACATCTCCAGCCCAAGCCACTGAGTAACCATTTTTAAGAGCACTGTCGATAATCTCCGTTAATTCATTCATTTTTACGTTATACACTAGATCATAAGACCAATTGTCAGGAACCATCAATACAAATTTTGAATAATAAGGATGTTCTTGTAGTGAAGAAATTTCAACGTAATCTTCTGCATTAATGCCTACGACTTCTTTGGCAAAAGTTTCAGGAGTATATTTTTTTCCGTTATAATCGAAAGTTTTAGGAACCGATCCTAAGTAAGAGTCAATAATAGCCGTATATGCTTTTTCCCAGTTCGGAGTTAATTCTCCATTTGGATTGGTTACCACCGCTTTTAAGAAAGCTTCTGTTAAAGCGCCCATTTCAGAAAATTGATTTTTATCGGTGCCATAATTTAACCCAGTGTAAACCGATTGTGGCACCGCGCCATATTTACGATACATGTTAATTACATCGTGAAAAGCACCACCGTCTCCTAAAGCTACCGAACCATGCATACGTACATAGTTCCTTCCTTTTTCGACATAGGCGTTACGTGCTGAAAAAATTTGCGACAATTCGACTGGTTTTTTTCCCATGCGAATCATTTCCGATTCTAAAAAAGAATTCGCCGAATAACTCCAACAGGTTCCAGAAGAACCCTGATTTTTTACAGAAGTATTTTCAATATTGATAACATCCGAAAATTTAAATGATTCTTTGCTTTTTTCGCTAGCATTGATTTTTAATGAATTCACTAAATTATCTTGAGCAAAATTTGAAGTGCTCATCAATAATGAAGCCGCGATGATTAATGGTTTTGTAATTGTATGCATATGATTGATAGATTTTTACAGATTTGCTGGTAAAAATAATAATCGGTTATAATGGAGGGTATTATTTAACACCAATTTATATTTTATTTAAGAAAAAATCCCAATCGAATGATTGGGATTTTTGATTCAGTATACTCGACTATAGAGTTTCTTTTAACCATTTAAAAAACTCACGTTGCCATACCAAGGCATTTTGCGGTTTGAGCACCCAGTGGTTTTCTTCTGGGAATAATAAGAATCTACTTTTTATACCTTTTAACTGAGCCGCTTGAAAGGCTTCCTGACCTTGACCAATAGGCACGCGATAATCTTTTCCACCTTGAATAATCATAATTGGCGTATTCCAGTTATTGACCATGTTGATTGGGTTGAATTCATTATAGGTTTTTTGGGCTATCTTATTTTCTTTTTCCCAATAAGCACCTCCCGAATCCCAGTTCGTAAAGAATACTTCTTCGGTGGTGCCATACATACTTTGGGTGTTGAAAATTCCACAATGTGAAATAAAAGTTTTAAAACGGTTTTTGTGAATTCCGGCCAATTGAAATACGGAATACCCTCCGTAACTAGCTCCAACAGCCCCTAAACGCGTTTTGTCTACATACGATTCTTTGGCTACATCATCAATGGCAGCTAAATAATCATCCATTACTTGACCGCCCCAATCTCCTGAGATTTGTTCGTTCCATTTCACGCCATGACCCGGCATACCGCGACGGTTGGGTGCTACAACTACATACCCTTGCGAGGCTATTGTTTGAAAATTCCAACGGTAGGAATAATACTGAGATAATGCACTTTGTGGTCCTCCTTGACAATACAATAATGCAGGGTATTTTTTAGTAGGATCAAAGTTTGGCGGTAAAATTACCCAAACCAACATTTTTTTACCATCAGTGGTAGTTACATATCTTTTTTCCGTTTTACATAACGTTAATTTACTGTACGTTTCAGTATTGACATTGGTAAGTTGTTTCCAAGTTTTCTTTTTTAAATCATATGAAAAAATCTCTGAAGCATGATTCATATCGTTTCTAGCGACAATTACTTGATCAAGATTGAATCCTACAATTTCTGTCACATCAAAAACGCCATTGGTGATTTGTTTTACAGTGACTGCAATTCTTGTCAAACCCGGGAAATTCACTTCAAATAATTGTTTTGTGCCATCAACGGGTGCAATGAAATAGACTTTTTTACCATCAGTACTCCATTTGAAACTTTCTACCGTTCCGTCCCAACCTGCAGTTAAATTAATGTTCATTTCTTTAAAACGAACAATAATATCATTTTTGTCAGCTTCATAACCATCGCGTTTCATTTGCAACCAGGTTAAATCACCATTAGGAGAAAAAGAGGGGTGAGTGTCGTAGCCTAAATTGCCTTCCGTAAGATTTTTTGTTTCTTTGGTTTCGATGTTGTATTGGTACAAATCAGTATTAGTGCTAACAGCATATGCGGTGCCTGCTTTCTTTTTACACACATAAATAATGCTTTTGCTATCAGGAGACCAAATGTAATCTTCATCACCTCCAAAAGGTTTTTGAGGGGAATCATACTCTTCTTTTGGCATGATATCGGTTTTCGATTTTCCATCTGCCGTAGCAAAAAAAACATGATTGTAAGTACCGTCTCTCCACGTGTCCCAATGGCGGTAATCTAAACCGTCATACACTTTGGCATCCGATTTAGGAAGCTCTGGATACACATCTTTTCCTAAGACCTTTGTTATTTTAACTTCTTGATGCGATAGCAGGTGCAGTCCATCTGGAGCAGTATTTTTGTCGGCAATTAATTCTTTGTATTCCGTGACTTCGGTTGCATTTCCACCAGTAACGGGAATGGTGTAATATTTTGAGTTCGATTTATTTTCTTCCACCGATGGAATGGCCACTTTGTAAACAATGTTTTTTCCGTCTTTTGAAAGGCCAAGCGGTGTTACACGTCCTAATTTCCAAAGTAATTCAGGCGTCATAACATCTTGGGCATTTGCTGATAATCCCATGATACCAAGAGTTAAAATAAGTAGTTTTTTCATTTTTTTTCATTTTTGAAAGTGTCGCTAAATTACTGAAATTTTTTTAGGGTTGAATTACGAGCATAAAAAAACGCCTCAACTAGGAGGCGTTTTTAAGTTTGGTTGTTCGTTTAGTTTTTGATAAAACGTTTGGTAGTTGAAGTTCCGTTATCAGAAATTTCCATAATGTAATTTCCGTTTGTTAAACGAGAAACATCAATAGTTCCATTGTTTATTTTTCCATCTAAAATAGTTTGTCCAAATACATTATATACTCTGTATGTAGCATTTTCAGATACAGCAGTAATGTTTAAGATAGAACTTACTGGATTTGGATACAATTTGATTTCCACTACTTCGCTAGCTTCCGTTTCTCTTACCGTCTCTTTCGCTGTAGAAGTAATATTAATCGTATAATCTTCTACTTGACCGTAAGAAAGTGTTTCACAAGAAGTCGGAACTCCGTTGTATTTCATCGAAACTCTCATTCGTGTCGCTCCTAAAGTAGCGGTGGCAGGAATTGTAAAGCTTCCAGTAGCTGGCGTTACCGTTGAAGTTGCTTTAGTGAGTACTGTTTCCCCTGCATCTGTAAACACACCATTTTGGTTATAGTCAATAAATACCGCATATCCTTCGCTATACACTGTTGAAGTCCAAGCTGGTGTAATGGTTATAGTTTGTGCTGCTCCTCTTACTGCATTAGTCGAAATAGCGGTGAAATTTTCATATCCAGCTGTTCCTGTAGAAGGATTATTGATGGTGCCAATTTGTACCCTTCCAATTTTTTCATCTGCAGTACTACTACTTGTGGAAGCACAATAAGTAATTGCTGTAGATAGAGTAGTCACATTTACGGTGTTACTTGAAGCCGAAACATTTCCTGCGGCATCTTTTGCTTTTACTGAGAAAGTATAAGCAGTCGCAGCCGTTAAGCCTGTTACAGCATAAGTTGTGCCTGTTACGGATCCTTTTAAAGTAGCTCCTTGGTACACATCATATCCAGTTACCCCTACATTGTCTGTAGAAGCGGTCCAAGATAAATTTGTGGATGAAGAAGTAGTTCCTGAAGCGGTTAAACTTGTTGGAGCAGTTGGAGCAGTTGTGTCTGCCGATCCAGCAACTAAATTAACCGTGTAATCTTCCACTTGTCCATAAGAGAATGCTTCACAAGCCGTTGGGATTCCGTTATATTTCATTGATACTCTCATTCTAGTGGCACCTGTTAAAGCGGAAGCAGCAACTGTAAATGAACCTGTTGCGGGGGTTGTAGTTGCAGCTGCTTTCGTCCAAACAGTTTCTCCGGCATCAGTAAACACTCCATTTTGGTTGTAGTCAATAAATACCGCATAGCCTTCTGGATAAGCAGAGCCTGTCCAGGTTGGAGTGATAGTAATTGTTGTTGAGGCGCCTTTTGTAAGATTGGTTGAAATAGCTGTAAAATCGGTATAACCTGTTCCTCCTGTCGAAGCATTATTGATGGTGCCTATTTGTACTCTTCCGATTAATTCATCCGCTACACTTCCCCCTTGAGAAGCACAGTAAGAAATCGTCACTGCTGAAGTAGTTACGTTTACAGTGTTGCTTGTTGCTGAAACATTTCCGGCCGCATCTTTTGCTCTCACTGAGAAAGTATATGCAGTTGAAGCGGTTAATCCAGTAACAGCATAAGAAGTTGTCGTTACAGTTGCTTTCAATGTCGCGCCTTGGTATACGTCATATCCTGTTACACCAACATTATCTGTAGAAGCGGTCCAAGATAAATTAGTTGAAGCGGAAGTTGTTCCTGAAGCTGTTAAACTCGTTGGTGCTGTTGGCGCCGTTGTGTCTGCCACAGGAGCCAAAGTAGTAACATTTACCACATTGCTTGAAGCCGAAACATTTCCGGCAGCATCTTTTGCTTTTACAGAGAATGTATACGCTGTTGAAGCGGTTAATCCTGTTACAGCATACGAAGTAGTTGTTACCGTTGCTTTTAATGTTGCACCTTGATATACATCGTATCCAGTTACTCCTACATTATCGGTAGAAGCGGTCCAAGATAAATTAGTAGTGGTTTGAGTCGTTCCTGAAGCAGCCAAGTTGGTTGGTGCTGATGGAGCCACTGTGTCAGAAGAACCCGCAGTAATTGTAAAATTAGTATTGGAAACATCAAAGAAGATGTGGTTGGTTCCTTTAACCATAATTCTGTTCGTTGTTCCTGCAGTATTAGGGATCGTAACATTTTCAGAACCATCATTCGGAGTTGCTGCTAACAAAGTAGTCCAAGTAGTTCCTCCATTAGTAGAAATTAAAATATCTACGTTAGCACAATTTACACCATTGGCAGTAGTTCCACCAACTACCCAAGTAACAGCTTGTGAACTTCCACCAGCATATGAAACGGCTGTGTTTGGAGAAGAAACAGAAAACGGACCCGCTGTACCATTAACGGTTACAATCATGTCATCAGAATTGTTTGCTGAACCACCCGCTCTATTATCTCTTGTAGTGAATCTAAAATTAAGAGTTCTCGCTACTGAAGGTAAAGCTTCCACAGTAATTTCTGTTCCTGCTGTAGTTGTTGCTCCAGTTAAAATAGAACTCATTTTAGGAAAATAACGTACTGTTGAAGTACTCGGTGCGTAAGATCTAAAAATTGGACCTGTTGCTTTCGTAGCACTTGCCGCCGAACTTGCTCCTGTTTGTGAACTTGAAGCATTGTCAAATTGTTCCCAGATATAGGTTAAAGCATCTCCATTGGCATCGGTACCCGAACCGGTTAACATGAATGGAGTACTTTTTGGGATGGTATAGTCTAAACCAGCATTAGCAGTTGGAATTGCATTTCCAGTTGCAGTGTTGGTTTGACACGTTTTGGTTTTAATATTGTTGGTTACTTGTTGGATGCTTGCTGCATGAAAATACGCATCAGAATGTGGTTGCACGTCTTGAGATGTAATTCCAGCATAACTCATAATGGTAGATCCAGAACCTGGTTCCATGTTTACCCCTGTTCCTTCATTGCTGTGTGAAAAAGTGTGGTTGGCTCCAAATTGATGTCCTAATTCGTGCGCTACATAATCGATGTCGAAATTATCTCCCGATGGAATTCCGTCGCCTGGGGAAGTATATCCTGAACCTTTTTGACCATTAACACAAACACATCCAATACAGCCAGCGTTTCCACCACCGCCAGAAGCACCAAAAAGGTGACCTACATCATAATTCGCTTCTCCAATTACAGAAGTTAAAGTTGATTGTAATTCACTATTCCAAGCGCCACCTGCACCTGTAGAAGCAGCAGAATAAGGATCCGTAGATGCTGAAGTATAAATAACCGCATCATTGTTAGCGATAAGTACCATACGAACCGCAAAATCTTTTTCGAAAACACCATTTACACGGGTCATTGAAGCGTTAATTGCGGCTAACGCCTGTGCTTTTGTGCCTCCAAAATATACCGTATATTCACCTGTAACCGACATGGCTAAACGGAAAGTACGCAAGGTTGCATCATCGGCGTTTGGACGTAAAACAGCGTCATTTAATCCCCCTAATTTAGGTTCGATTTTATCGATGACTTTACATTCAAAAGGACTTAGATTTTGATTCTTATCTGCTTTTTTATAAACCGAGTAGGTTTTTAAGTCGGTAGAAATTGGCTCAATAAATACTGCCGATTTATCGGCACTTACCACCATCGATTTAAAACCAAGCGGCGACATACTGAAATAGGCTGTAGCAGTTGGGTTGTCGATACCGATACCGATATAGGATTTAATATCTGGATATCTTGCTGCTAAAGCAGGATCCATGGTTGAATTTTCATAAATGCGGAAGCTTTCTAAAACGCCATCAGCATTGGGTAAAGAAATAGAAACACTTGAAGATCTTGCATTTCGTAACGGTGAATTTTTTAATTGCTCTCTTAAATTGGTTACATCTAAATCAAAGAGATTTTTTTCTGGTAATTGCATTCTGCTTTCAAGAGCAGGTTTTTTGGATGAAGTGATTTTCTTCCATAAACCGTCTTGGGCGAATGTCAAACTCGTGACCGCTAGCATTGCTAGCGAAAGTAGTTTAATTTTCATAATTTGGTTGGTTTTTTAGTTTATTGATTGCGAATATATCAATATATTTCTTTAAAAAATGAATATATGGCAAAAAATTAAACGTTAAAAAGTGTCGTTCATCGATTTTAACAAAAAAAGAGCCATTCTGTGGGAGAATGGCTCTTTATCAACGATTTGTAAAAATTATTTCACTTTGACAACGAAGTAATTTTTCTTACCACGTTGTAACAATATGAATTGATTGTTTATTAAATCGGAAGTAGAAATTTGATAGTCTTCCGTTACTTTTTCTTTATTGATGGAAATTGAATTTTCTTGTAGTGCACGACGTGCTTCTCCGTTTGATTTTAAAAATCCGGTTTTGGCATTTAAGACATCCACAATATTAATGCCCGCTTCAATTTCTGCTTTTTCAATTTCTGCTTGTGGAACCCCTTCAAAAATTTCTAAAAACGTTTCGCTATCCAATCCTTTTAAATCATCAGAAGTTGAGTTTCCAAACAAAATATTACTCGCCGAAATGGCTTTTTCTAAAGCGGCTGCACTATGTACAAAAACAGTTACTTCTTCTGCTAATTTGCGTTGTAACACTCTTAAATGCGGGGCTTGTTTGTGCTCTTCAATCAGTTTTTCGGTTGTTTCTTTGTCTAAGAAAGTGAAAATTTTGATATACTTTTCAGCATCTTCATCGGACGTATTCAACCAAAATTGGTAGAATTTATATACCGAAGTTTTATCAGTAGTTAACCATACATTTCCGCCTTCCGATTTTCCAAATTTAGAACCATCGGCTTTTGTGATTAAAGGAGTGGTTAAAGCAAAGGCTTTGGCGCTTTCACCCGAACCATCCACATTCAAACGACGCACCAATTCGGTACCGGTAGTAATATTTCCCCATTGGTCACTTCCGCCCATTTGAAGCAAGCAATTATATTCTTTATGTAAATGATAAAAATCGTATCCTTGAATAAGTTGGTAGGTGAATTCTGTAAAGGACATTCCGTCTCCCGCTTCTCCCGACAAACGTTTCTTTACCGAATCTTTTGCCATCATATAATTTACCGTGATTCTTTTTCCTACTTCACGAGCAAAATCAATAAATGAAAAAGTTTTCATCCAATCGTAGTTGTTAACTAAAATGGGCGCATTCGCGTCAGTACTGTTAAAATCTAAGAAATGAGATAAAACTGCTTTTATTCCGTTGACATTTTTAGCTAAAGTAGCTTCATCTAACAAGTTACGTTCGTCGCTTTTACCCGATGGATCACCAATCATACCGGTTGCACCTCCCACCAATGCGATAGGCTTGTGTCCGAAATTTTTAAGATGAACTAATAGTATAATTTGTACCATGCTTCCAATATGTAAGGAATCAGCCGTAGGATCAAAACCAATATAGGCAGTGGTTGCTTCCTTTAGTAATTGTTCCTCGGTACCTGGCATACTGTCATGGTATAAACCTCTCCACTTTAATTCTTCAACTAAATTTTTCATTTTTTATACTAATTTGGCGCAAAGATAAAATTTAAAGTTGATTTGGTTATTTGTTGATTTGGTTATTTGTTAGTTTTGGCAATTGAATCTTTAAATTTTTTAATTATTCAATCATTCAATATATTTGAAATATGATTTTAGTAACAGGCGCTACAGGATTAGTAGGTTCACATATTGTTTTTCATTTGGTTTCTCAAGACCAAAAAGTAAGAGCATTGTACAAAACTGAAGCTTCTAAAAACAAGGTGTTAACCTTATTTAAACACTACAAAAAAGAGCATTTGTTTGCCAATATTCTTTGGTTTGAAGCAGATATTTTAGATGTGTCTCAATTAGAAAAAGCGTTTCAAAGTATTGATTTTGTATACCATTGTGTGGCAGTGATTTCATTCAGTCCGAAGGACGAAGCCATTTTGAGAAAAGTCAATATTGAAGGTACTGCCAATGTGGTGAATTTGTGTTTGGATTTCGGAATTAAGAAATTATGCCATATTAGTTCTATTGCGACATTAGGTGATCCCAAAATTGGGGAAACAAAAATTACCGAGGAATCCGATTGGAATCCAGAAGCCTATCATAGCGATTACGCCATCACTAAATTTGGTGCTGAAATGGAGGTTTGGCGCGCCTATCAAGAAGGTTTGAAAGTAGTAGTCGTAAATCCAGGGGTAATTTTAGGACCTCTGTTTTGGACAGAGGGAAGTGGTGATATTTACCAAAAAGTCAAAGATAAATTCCCGGTTTATACAACTGGAGGAACTGGTTTTGTTTCGGTAGTGGACGTAGCTTCCTGTGCCATACAGTTGTTAGAAAGTGAAATAGTTGGGGAACGATTTATCTTGGTTTCCGAAACACTTTCGTTTGAAAACATTTTTAAAATTATTGCTCAAAAGTTAAACGTGAAGTCGCCTAAAATAGAAGCTAAAAAATGGATGACCACTATAGCCTGGCGATTGGATGTTTTGTTTGGGGTTTTCGGTAAAAAGCGTTTTTTAACCAAAGAGATGGTGCATACTTTGCATCATATTGATTATTTTGATACTTCAAAAGTGGAAAAAGCCATCGGTTTTAGATTTGAAAAAATAGAAGATTATATTCAAAGACAAGATTAGCCTGTTGCAATTACATTCGATTTTTTGCTTTTATTTATCTTTTTGATAGAATCTCTTTTTCTTTTTTGTTTGGCTTCAAAATCTTTTCTCACTTTTGCATCAATCACTTTCTTGTCGATTGACATTTTTTCGATGACGTTATCAAACATTGTTTTGTATAAAGTGATATCCGAAGAATAATACGCATTGCTTTCTGCAAATTGTGTGCTATCTACCTTGTATTTTTGGTAAATATAGGTTTTAGGATTGATGCTGTTTTTAGGTAATAAAGTAGCGTCATGGCCTTTTATGGCTTGTAGCATTGCCAAATCGTAGATGATTTTTTCCATGGTTTCTTGGGCGATTAGTTTTTCAGGCTTTTCGAGTTCTTTGTTTCCACAAGAAAACAGTACAAATGATAGGGCAATAATTATAAGGTTGAGTTTCATTATCTATTGAATGCTAAACGTTTTCCATTTCGGATTTCTTTCACCTGGTCATTTTCATATACCAATGTTCCATTGACAAAGGTATGGGTTATTTTTGAACTAAAAGTAGTGTTTTCAAATGGCGACCAACCACAATGGTATAAAATATTTTCTTTGCTAACGGTCCAATCCGAATTCGGATTCACAATCGCTAAATCGGCATAAAACCCTTTTTTGATAAAACCGCGACGGTCCATTTTGAAGATTTTGGCGGGATTATGTGCCATTTTTTCCACTATTTTTTCGATGGAAATAACACCTTGTTTATGTGCTTCAAACATGGCAATAACAGCATGCTGTACTAATGGTCCACCTGAAGGTGCAGTCGTATATGGGTTTTGTTTTTCTTCTAAAGTATGAGGCGCATGATCGGTAGCAATAACGTCAATTTTATCGTTTAATAATGCTTCCCACAAACCTTCCTTATCCTTTTGTGTTTTTACAGCAGGATTCCATTTTATGAGAGTGCCTTTGGTTTTGTAATCGTCATTCGTAAACCAAAGATGGTGTACGCAAACTTCGGCAGTAATCTGTTTTTCTTCTAACGGAATATCATTTCGGAACAATTCTGTTTCTTTGGCTGTTGAAATGTGAAAAATATGCAAACGAGCTCCTGTTTTTTTAGCGAGTTCCACTGCTTTGGAAGACGATAAATAACATGCTTCTTCGCTGCGAATCAAATGGTGGAATTCCATAGGAATGTCTTCTCCATATTTTTCTTTGTATTCGGCTAAATTGTTTTTAATGGTCGTTTCATCTTCGCAATGAACGGCAATTAACATTTTGGTATTCGAGAATATTTTTTCTAATACTTCTTCTTTATCAACCAGCATATTTCCGGTAGATGAGCCAAGAAAAATTTTAATGCCGGCTACGTTTTTCGGATTCGTTTTTAAAACTTCTTCTAAATTGTCATTCGTTGCACCCATCATAAATGAATAATTGGCATACGAAGTCTGAGAAGCGATTTGGTATTTTTCTTCTAATAGTTCTTGAGTAACCGCATTAGGAACCGTGTTGGGTTGCTCGATAAAAGAAGTAATTCCGCCGGCTACTGCAGCACGAGATTCGGAAGCAATGTTGCCTTTGTGGGTTAATCCGGGTTCTCGAAAATGCACTTGATCGTCTATAGCGCCGGGAATAAGATAGTTTCCTTCGGCATTGATAATTTGATAGTTTTCTTTTGAGGGAATAGTCTCGGCGATGTCAACTATAAACTCGTTTTCAATTAAAACATCACCTTTTATTATTTTTCCTTCGTTAACAATTTGGGCATTTTTAATTAAAATAGGTTGCATAGTGTTGTTTTTATAATCGGTTGAATATTTTTCGGATACGTAGCATGATCACGCCCAAAACGGCTTCTCTTATAATGGCGCCGCTCATTTTGGATTCTCCTTTGGTTCTATCGGTAAAAATAATAGGCACTTCAATTATTTTAAAATGATTGACAAAAGTTCTGTATTTCATTTCAATTTGGAAGGCGTAACCCGTGAATTTTAATCGGTCCAAATTGATTTTTTCTAAGACTTGTCTTTGATAGCAAATAAAACCAGCAGTTGCATCGTGGATTTCCATTCCAGTGATCAATCGCACATAAACCGAAGCGAAATAAGACATCAACACACGGTTTAAAGGCCAGTTAACTACATTTACACCCGTAATATAACGAGAACCTATCGCCATCCCGGCATTTTCACTTTTACAGGCGTTGTATAGTTTTTCTAAATCATTAGGATTATGAGAGAAATCGGCATCCATTTCGAAAATGTATTCGTAATGATGTTGTATCGCCCATTTGAATCCGTGCACATACGCAGTGCCTAAACCTGCTTTTCCTTTTCTTTTTTCAAGGTGTAAGGAATCCGGAAATTCTTGTTGCAGTGCGATTACTTTTTCAGAGGTGCCATCGGGAGAATTGTCATCTACCACTAAAACATCAAATTTTTTCGGTAATGCAAAAACAGCACGAAGAATGGTTTCGATGTTTTCTATTTCGTTGTAGGTAGGTATAATGACAATAGAGTCCTGCATAATGATAAAATCTGATGCAAAAATAAACTTTTTAGACAATGTGTTTCTTAAATTATTTATAATTAAATGATGCGATTAAAAATTTTGTAATTTTGCGGTATGAATAAATATGAACTTATTCCGAGAATCGTTGAAAATAAAGACTGGATAACAATTATTTTTGTTGTTACCCTTATTGTTGTGACTATTGCAAAAGCAGGCTTTGAAAATAGATTTAACGATTTTATGAACTTAATTGTGAATAATAAGTATCTAAAAATCTATAAGGACCCAAGTAACTTGATGAGTTGGTTTACCATTTTGTTGTTTTTTGTGCAATTGGTTTCCTTTTCTTTTTTCGTTCAATTGGTGTTGAGTTATTTAGGATATACCACTAAAACCAATTGGATTACCTTTATTCAAATTATTACTTTTTTAAGCTTTTTTGTATTGTCTAAATACCTGATTGAGAAAATTATTGCGACTTCTTTTAACATGGAATCGTTCATTGAGCAGTTCAATTTGTTTAAAGTAAGCTACAGAACCTATATTGGATTGCTGTTGTTGCCGGTTAATATTTTTTTGTATTATACTGATTATGTGAATAAATACACAATAATTAGTGTTTTGATTGTATTATTGATAATAAATTCGCTAACATATTTGGCTTCGTTAAGAAATTATCAAAAATTACTTTTCGGTAAGTTGTTTTATTTTATTTTATATATTTGCGCACTTGAAATCGCACCGTATTATTTTATGTATTATTTCATTTCAAGTAAATAGTATACAGCGTAATATCCAAGAACAAAGTTGAATATGAAAGTGAAAACAATTTTAGTATCGCAACCAGAACCGAAGGTTGAAAATTCACCTTATTTTGATTTGCAAAATAAGCATAAGGTAAAAATTGATTTCAGACCATTTATACATGTCGAAGGAGTAGAAGCCAAAGAAGTTCGTGCTCAAAAAATCGATTTAAATAATTTTACTGCAATAATTTTAACTAGTAAAAACTCGGTAGATAACTTTTTTAGAGTAGCCGAGGAAATGCGATACAAAGTCCCAGAAGATTTACGATATTTCTGTCAATCTGAAGCCGTTGCTTTCTATTTGCAAAAATATGTAGTATATAGAAAACGTAAGATTTATGTGGGGCAAAAAGATTTTGCTGACATGTCTTCTCTTTTCAAAAAATATAAAGACGAAAAGTTTTTGTTACCAGCGTCTGACAAATTGAATGCCGATATTCCTCAAACGTTGAATAATCTTAAAATTGATTGGACGCCAGGAACTTTTTACAAAACCGTAATGAGTGATTTGTCTGATTTGAAAGATGTGTACTATGATGTATTAGCATTTTTTAGTCCAACAGGAATTCAGTCGTTGTTTAAGAACTTCCCTGACTTTGAACAAAATAATACCCGTATTGCCGTTTTTGGAAGTACCACTCAAAAGGAGGCTTTAGAACATGGTTTACGAGTTGATATATTGGCGCCAACGCCAGAAACACCTTCAATGACGATGGCACTTGAAAAATATGTGGCCGAAGCCAACAAAGGAAAATAATAGGAATCCCGATTTTATCGGGATTTTTTTTATGCTTTTTAATTAAATTTGTAGAACGAAATTAGTAGTATGAGCACTTTAAACGGAACAATCGAGACGGTAATTGAAAATAAAATTGCTACGGTTACATTTAGTCACCCGGCAAGCAATTCTTTTCCAAGCCATCAGCTTAAAGATTTGACGAATCAGTTGAATGTTTTGAGCGATGATGCCAATGTTTCCATTATTGTTTTGAAAAGCGCTGGAGATGGTGCTTTTTGTGCTGGAGCCTCTTTTGATGAATTGCTATCCGTTTCGAATTTTGAAGAAGGAAAAGCTTTTTTTAGTGGTTTTGCCAATGTGATTAATGCCATGCGTTCCTGTTCTAAAATTATTGTAGGAAGAATTCAAGGAAAAGCTGTTGGAGGTGGTGTCGGATTAGCGGCAGCTTGTGATTATACTTTTGCAACTGAAGAAGCTGCTATAAAATTATCCGAAATCGCTATTGGGATAGGTCCATTTGTAATTGAACCTGCCGTTTCTAGAAAAATAGGAAAAATGGCAATGGCCGAAATGACTTTAACGCCAACCAAATGGCAAACGGCCGATTGGGCATTTGAAAACAAATTGTATTCCCAGATGTTTGATTCTATTTCCGATATGGATTCTGCTTTAAATGGTTTTGTTAGCCTTTTGGGGAGTTATAACCCTGAGGCTTTACTTGAGATGAAAAAAGTACTATGGGAAGGCACTGAGCATTGGAGCGAATTGTTGTATGAAAGAGCTGCTATTTCTGGAAAATTAGTCTTAAGTGATTTTACCAAGCAGGCATTGCAGCAGTTTAAAAAATCTTAGAGTTCTGGTTTTCTTCTGTTTTTTTTAATTTCCGAAATGTTTTTCTTGTCTTTTATGCGTTTCCGAATTACTGATTTTGGAATTTTTGTTGCTTTTCTAATTTTCGGGACTATCAAATTTTTTTCCAGTAGCTCAAATAATTTTTTGGTAACAATTTCTTTGTTTTTGAGCTGACTTCTGTCTTCTTCGGAAGTTAAAATCAGTAAACCTTCCAGACTTAATTTTTTAGCAAGTTTAGATAAAAGAAGTGTTTTTTCTTCTTCCGAAAAACCATTGGAGCCCTCTAAATTAAAGCTTAAAACAACTTTACTTGCTACTTTGTTTACGTTTTGACCGCCAGCACCACTACTTCGAACGGCTTTGTAAGTAACTTCCGATTGAATAATTTCTTTATTCATGATTGGCCTGATGTGCAGGTTTTAATAAATCGTTTACCGTTTTAACCGGATTGAACGTTGATAATGGGACTTCTACAAAAATAGTACTCCATTTAGCCATGGCACCATTCCATAATCCTGGTAGTTCAAATGCCTTTATGGGTTTTCCGAGTTTTGTTTTTTCAGTAATAAATGCGGCTTCAGGATCAACAAACTTGTTCAAATCAAACTTATTTCCTTGAAAATCTTTCACTCCACACACAATATCTACCGGATTAAAATGGGTAGCGTTATGTAAAATGTTTTTTTGCGTTTTATCTGATAAATTTACTTGAGAAGATTCTACAATTTGTAATGACAATCGTCCTTTGTCATCTTTTACCCAAAACGGACCTCCTCCCGGTTCGCCTTCGTTTCGGACCATACCGCACACACGAATCGGGCGATTTAGTATTTTAATTAAATATTCCTTTTGGTATTCTTTTTGAAATCGAGCAAAGTCTTCCGTTAATGGAAATGATAAAGTACTTTCCACAAATGATTTAATTTCTTCGATTTTGTCGTCTGGGCAATTTCCATCATGTAAAAGTTTTAAATATTCAAACACATGAAATTGGGTATGAAGTAATATGCCTCCTAAGACTTTCTTGTTTTCGATCAGTTCATTGATTCCTATTTGAGAGACGTTATCGATATTTTTGATAAAAATAATATCCGAGGTTAATTGATTTAAATTTTCTATCAATGCCCCATGTCCTCCAGGTCTAAAGAATAAAGAGCCATCTTCTAGCCTAAAAGGTGTATTGTTGGCATCAACAGCAATAGTATCACTACTTTGATCTTGATACGAAAAGGTAGCTTCTATATTTGGGTATTTACTTAAGATGCGTTCAAAATCATTTTGAAATTCTACTGAAACGGTGAAATGAATTTTTGTTTTCTGATTTTCTTTGACGAAAAAAGCAGCTTCCCACACATGTTCGTCAATGGGTGTTTCTACAAGATCTTCTTTCAGGTGAAAAGGTAAAATTCCTTTCGGTTTGCTAGCAAAATCTAGACCTTTTTTATCCAATAGTGTGAAGATAATAGCGTGTACTTTTTTGTCAACACTATAATTGGGATAGTCGGGAAATAATTTTTTTGTTTTTTCTTTTAATTCGGTATAAAACGGAAAATTTCGAATTCCTACAATAAAGACTGAAAGATTAGTGTCGTTGTATTTGTTAACATAACTATTTATAGTGTCTGTTTCTGGATTAAAACGATTTAAAAATTCATTTAAAAACTGAAACATTCGTGTAGCAGCACCAGAAGCAGGTACAAATTTCTGAATGGTATATCTTGATTTGTGCTGGTCAAAATAGGTTACCCATTGCGATTTTTCTGTTGCATCGGGACACAAAATACCATTGCCAATGGTTGCCGATTGGTGTAAATTAATTTTAGGAATACCGTTTTTGAAATAATACAATTGCTGCATTATTTTATCTAATGAATTTCCTCTTTTTGAGATATAGTTTAAATCTGTTTGACTAAATGTTTTTTCCATTCTAAATAAGCTGCGATAGCTAAAATTGTAAACACAATGTATTGAATACTTGTAAAGGTATATCCTTTGGTAAAATATAAAGGAATAGAGATGAAGTCACCAATAATCCACAAAATCCAGTTTTCGATTTTTCGTTTGGCCATCAGCCACATTCCCACAAAGAAAATACCCGTAATAAAGGTGTCAACATACGACGCCCAACTCGTAAATTTATCAAAAAAAAGATAAACAATAATAACAAAAACCTCAGTTAAAACAAAAATAATGAGTGCGTTTGTTTTTTCTCTGGAAGTAATTTTCGAAATGGGGAATTCAACAACTTCTCCTTTTTTTCTCGACCAATGATACCAGCCATAAATACTCATGATAAAATAGTATACATTAATCATAGAATCACCCAATAAGGACCATGTCCACAGTAAATATGCGTATATTAATGTACTGATGATTCCTGTTGGAAAAACTAAAATATTGTCTTTTTTGGCACACCAAACACTCCAAAGTCCAAAAAATATTGCGGTGAGTTCAAGTATGATATGATAGGTTGGATACCCTCGATATTGCGAAAATAAATAGTCGATCATTTTAGGAATTAAAAAAATTAATGTCATTTTCAAAAGCAGTTCCAATGACAACCAAATCGGCTCCTACTGAAAAGGCCTCGTCAATTGCTTGTTTAGAACGAATACCACCGCCAACAATAATCGGGATTTGAATGTTTTGTGAAACTTTTTGAATCATAGCTAAAGGCACCGCTTGTTGTGCACCACTTCCTGCTTCGAGGTATATGAGTTTGTTGCCAATATATTCCCCAGCTTGAGCGGTTTGAAGCACATAATCTGCATCGTCTCGGTTTAAAGGTGTGGTTTGACTTACGCGTTCCACTGCCGTTTGTTTGCCACTTTCAATCAAAATATAACCCGTTGAAATGACTTCAAGATGGGTTTTCTTTAAAATAGGCACGGCATTTACTTGATGTTCGATTAGGTAATCGGGATTTCTTCCAGATAAAAGTGTCAGAAATAATATAGCATCAGCTTTATCGGAAATTTGTGAAGGATTTCCAGGGAATAAAACTACGGGCAGGTGTGTTTTTTCTTTCAGCAAAAGAATTAATTCGTCAATGATGTTGGCTTCCACAAGACTTCCGCCAACAAAAATATGAGTCGCTGGTGAATGGTTAATTTTTTCAACCAAAGTAGCTAACGAACTTAGGTCAATTTTGTCGGGATCCAATAAAATGGCCAACAATTTTTGGTTGTTTTTTTTTGCCGCTACAATTTGTTGGTAAACCATTTGTTTTTCTTATTCTGTTGTAAAAATAAGTCTTTTGAGAAGAATATTGTTTGGAATACAAAAAGTATATGACTAAAATATTTTTTCTGATATGATTTTTGTCATGAAATAGATGGAATGTCAGAAGTAATTTTGGAGTATAAAATAATAGAAATCATGACATTATATCAAAAAACATTTCAAAACTTTGAGGAGGGATATTTAGGTTTTACCACTTTAGCCATTATTGGACAAAGTTGTTTGGGTGGCGCAGCAGCCATGTATATTTTACAAAACGGTGTTTCCTTTTTTCAAATGATTCAATTGGCGATGGTGGTGTTAGCCTGCAGTTTTGCTAATGGGGCCATTTTAGCACAACAAAAACACAAATTGGTATTCGATTTAATTGGAATTAGTGTTGTAATTAGCATAATGATGATTGTTTTAAACGTCTGGGTTATTTAAAAGTCAAATAAATTATTTCATCGCACAAACCAAAGTGTAATTTTGACTCATTTGTTCACTGTCGTTCGAGTCTATTTCTTCAAAATAAATGGTGTACTGTTGAATAGTATTATTGAAATGCAGTTCGGCAGTACATTTTTTTTCGGCTAATTGGAATGGGTTTTCAAAAATATGATCTAGAAAACTAATACCTACTTCGTTTTCAAGTTTGAAAATGGATTCTTTTATTCCCCATATAATGGTAGCTTTTTTCATTTGGTCTTGATGACTTAAATGCTCTAAATGTGAAATTTCCATAAAACGCGGGGCAATTTTCAACACTTTTTCTTTAATAAGTTCCAGATCAATTCCAATGTTCTCATCGCTGATAGCAATTGCTGAAAAATCAAAAGAGTGAGAAATCGAAATGTGTTTTCCATCGTTGAGGTGCGGCTTGCCAAATTCATCATAATACAAATCAAAATCACTATAACCACAATGGTTGAGTAACATCCTAACGGAAAGAAATCCTTTTTGATGACCTTCCGATTTCATCGTGTTTAATCGGATATAATTGACGTCGGTTAAGGCAACAGTATCAAATAAATCTTCAAAAGGCTCTGTGATTTTCCACAGATAAATAGTTGTTGAATCGTTGATTTTTAGCGTCTGATGTAAAGGCATTGTAATCTGTTTAGCTCATTGGGTTGAAAATTAGTGAATTAGATTTCTTAAACAATTATTAATTATTGCTTATAAATTGGGAAATCGAAAACTAATCTGTAATTTTGCAGTCCGAATTTGTTAAACAAATATACTAAATAGATGAGTACAACAACATTGCCTTTTGTGGCGTACAAAGTAAAAGATATTAATCTTGCCGCTTGGGGAAGAAAAGAAATCGAATTGGCGGAAGCTGAAATGCCAGGTTTAATGGCGCTTCGTGCAGAATATGGTGCGAGCCAACCGTTAAAAGGGGCACGTATTGCAGGATGTTTGCACATGACCATTCAAACGGCCGTTTTAATTGAAACATTAATTGCTTTAGGAGCTGAGGTAACTTGGTCTTCTTGTAATATTTTTTCAACTCAAGATCAAGCTGCTGCTGCAATCGCTGCTGCTGGAATTCAAGTATATGCTTGGAAAGGTCTTGATGAAGAGTCTTTTGACTGGTGTATCGAGCAAACATTATTCTTTGGTGAAGATAGAAAGCCATTAAACATGATCTTAGATGACGGTGGAGATTTAACTAATATGGTTTTTGACCGTTACCCAGAATTAATTCCTGGAATCAAAGGATTGTCTGAAGAAACTACCACTGGAGTTCACAGACTTTACGAAAGAATGAAAAACGGAACGTTATTCATGCCGGCAATTAACGTGAATGACTCGGTTACGAAATCGAAATTTGATAACAAATACGGTTGTAAAGAATCGGCTGTAGATGCTATTCGTCGTGCTACTGATGTAATGTTAGCAGGTAAGAGAGTGGTAGTTTGTGGATACGGTGACGTAGGTAAAGGTACAGCGGCTTCTTTCCGTGGTGCTGGTTCTATTGTTACAGTAACTGAAATCGATCCAATTTGTGCGTTACAAGCGGCAATGGACGGATTTGAAGTGAAAAAATTAAATA
Organism: Flavobacterium amnicola; assembly: GCF_004122165.1. Lineage (GTDB taxonomy): Bacteria > Bacteroidota > Bacteroidia > Flavobacteriales > Flavobacteriaceae > Flavobacterium > Flavobacterium amnicola. The sequence goes on along the minus strand of NZ_SBKO01000001.1, from coordinate 462,862 downwards.
CTGTTGTTGGAAATGCTGATATCATCATCACCACTACAGGAAACAAAGATATCGTTATGGGAAGCCACTTCGAACAAATGAAAGATAAAACAATCGTTTGTAACATTGGTCACTTCGATAACGAAATCGACATGGCTTGGTTAAACAAAAACCATGGGGCTTCAAAAATCGAAATCAAACCACAAGTAGACAAATATACGATCGCTGGAAAAGATATCCTGATCCTTGCGGAAGGTCGTTTAGTAAACTTAGGTTGTGCTACAGGTCACCCATCATTCGTAATGAGTAATTCATTCACTAACCAAACGTTGGCACAATTAGAATTGTGGACAAACTCAGCGGCTTACAAAAATGAAGTATACATGTTACCAAAACATTTAGATGAGAAAGTTGCAGCGTTGCACTTGGCTAAATTAGGTGTTGAATTGGAAACATTAAACGCAGAACAAGCGGCTTATATTGGTGTAGAAGTACAAGGACCATTCAAGCCAGAATACTACAGATATTAATTGACATTGCAAGGAAACGAAGCAATCTCATCCATAAAAAAAGCCTCTCAATTTTTTGAGAGGCTTTTTTGTGTTCTTTTGTTTTTAAGCTTCAAATTTACTGTCATAGTAATTTTTCAAAAGCGGAATTTGAATGCATAACATTATCGTGGTTAATACAACAGTATAAGTAGTTATAGTAGAAAACTGCCAGGTTTTTATCGGATTAAAATTAGTCAATAAATTATAATTCAGATGTAACAGTCTGTTGTTTGATGCAGCAGTACCATTCCATAAAACATAAGCAATTAAAACGGCCAGACCAATAAAAATGGCAATGAAAGTCTGCTTCGAAATTAAGGGTTGGTAGGTTGTTGCAGCACTCGTTTTATTAGCAATTACTTGCGACATAACTTTTGATGTAAAATCAAAGGAAGGAGAGGCTAATGTAGTATCCTTCATGAGATGATCAATCAGTTTTTCTATATTTTTATCTTCGTTCGCTTTCATAATATTCTACTATTTCAGGTTCTAATCGTTCTTTTAAAATGGAAGCCAATTTTTTCCGGGTTCTAAAAAGTTTGACTTTAATATTACTGACACTATTGTTCATTACTTTGGAAATTTCATCAACAGATTGATCATCAAAATAATATAAGGTCAATAAGAAAGCTTCGTCATTTGGTAATTCCTCCAAGCAATCTTGGATTACTTGATTTCTTTCCTTTTCATCAATGGTGTCTAAAACACTTTCTAATTCTTTAACTTGATGCTCACTAAAATCTTCTATATAGCTGGTCTTTTTTTCTCTTTTACTTTTCTTCAACGAATCAAGACAAGTATTGTAAGTAATTTTATACACCCAAGTCGAAAATTTAGATTCGCCTTTAAATTTTTCCAAAGAGCGAAACACTTTAATGAAAGTATCTTGGGCTATTTCTTCGGCTTCTTCTTTATTAGTGACCATTTTTAGGGCCAAAGTATACACCATGTCTTTATAACGGTCGACCAAAGTTGTAAACGCATTTGGGTTTCCATTTAAAATTAGATTGATATAATGTTGGTCTTCTATTTTGGCCATATCTACATAGGACGATAAAACATCAAATTAGGTTACAAGTTACGCCAAAAAAAATATTTTTTCTTTTTCTGTAACCAAAATAAAACTCTTGTCGTCATAGCTTATGAACTTATAAATAATTATCAATTTTTTAAATCAATCAAATCATGAACGGAGACATTTTAGTACCAATGAGTATGTTTTTAGCAATTTTCGGGGTAGTATACCTTTATTTATCCACTAGAAACAAAGAGCGTTTAGCCCTTATCGAAAAAGGAGTAGATGCCAGTATTTTTATGAATGGAGGGCAAGATCGCACCCCTTTCTACAAAGTAATTCTTTTAAACTTAGCCTTATTATTAATGGGAATTGGAGTAGGTGTTTTTATCGCCTTGTTATTAGCAACCTATACTTCATTAAACGAGAGCGCATTGTATCCAGCAATTATTTTCACCATGGCAGGGGCCTCTTTGTTTGTGGGATTTACAATGACTAAGAAATTAGACGAAAAATAAAAGAATAAGATTGCAATTCATAAACAGAAATATGTTAAAAAAAATATTTTTAAATCCAGAGGAAAAACTAAGAGATGGTTGGTGGGTTGTAATCTTCTTTAATATTTTAATCGCTTTTTTATTTCCATTAATTATTTTGGCAGATAAATATGCAGTTGAAATTACAATAATTCATCAAGCATTTTTAATTTTTATTGTTTCAATTATTTGTCAGTTTTTAAGGAAAAATCCGATTGGTAATGTAACGGGAAACATTAATAAAAAATGGTTTAGTGAACTTGTGATGGGCGTTGGAATTGGAGCGTTATTAATGATTTTGCCTGCAGTAGTGTTAACCCTTTTAGGTTATGTCAGTTGGCAAATTAATGCAATTTCATATTCAACATTAATTTCTGGTGTTATACTTTTCATTAGCGTTGCTATTGCAGAGGAATTATTGTTCAGAGGTTTTCTATTTCAAAGGCTAATAGCTTCCATTGGTGAATGGCCTGCTCAATTCATTATTGCGGGATTATTTTTACTCACACATCTTAATAATCCTGGAATGACAGGTGTTGTCAAAATTTTTGCGTCGATCAATATTTTTATAGCCTCCTTGTTGTTTGGACTGGTTTATTTGAAGACCAAAAGTTTAGCGATGCCTATTGGATTGCATTTTATGGCTAATTTCACACAAGGAACATTACTTGGTTTTGGCGTGAGCGGAGATAAAGAGCCTAGTTTAGTAATTCCAAATTTTAATAACGCACCATTATGGCTTAGCGGAGGAGCGTTTGGTATCGAAGCTAGTGTTTTGGGCTTGTTTTTTTTAATCGTAATAACTTTTATGGTAGGTTTCAATTATGATTTCAATAACCGCTTTATTTCTAAAAATGTATTAAAAAATTAAAACAAAAATATAATTACAATTAGATAGTCTTCTTAAAGGAGATTATTATTCAAACATCAATCAAAAAATCAATCAAATTATGAAAAAACAATTTATTGTTGGAGTATCATTATTGGCTTTGTCGATAGGAAGTTCAACACTGCAGGCGCAAGAGCAATCTGCAAAAACGACGTCTAAGTATAATTATCATGATGCTTTTGCACCAAATTTTTATACGAAAAATGCTACCGAAACCCGTTCGGTGAGTGGACAGCCCGGAGCTAAATATTGGCAAAATAAAGCCGATTATCAATTGACTGCCACTTTAAACGAGAAGAAAAATGAGATTGTTGGGACAGAAATTCTGACCTATACCAACAACAGTCCAGATAAAATTTCCTTTTTATGGATGAATGTCGATCAGAATTTGTTTCAAAAAGATTCTCGCGGAAAATCTATCATTCCAGTTTCAGGAAGTAGAAATGGAGACAAAGGACAAATTTTCGATGGCGGTCACAAAATTAAGTCAATTAAAATAGTGTCAAATCAAAAGGGGAAGACTCTAGAAAGAGACGCTAAATTTGAAATTATTGACACTAGAATGCAGATTTTTTTACCAGAAGAATTACAATCTAATGGCGGAAAAGTAACGCTTAAAATTGAATTTTCGTTTATTTCTCCCGATTATGGTTCGAACAGAATGGGGGTTTTAGAAACAAAAAATGGAAAAATATTCACCATGGCGCAATGGTATCCAAGAATGTGCGTCTATGATGATATTAAAGGATGGAATTCATTACCCTACTTAGGTGCTGGAGAATTTTATTTAGAATATGGTGATTTTGATGTTACCATTACCGCTCCGGCGAACCATATTGTAGTGTCTTCGGGGGAGTTAATCAATCCAAATGAAGTCTATACTGCGGAACAACAAAAACGTTGGAATCTAGCCGCTCAAAGTGAAAAAGTTGTAATAATTCGTTCGGCAGAAGAAGTGGTAAATCCGAATTCACGACCATCTGGAAAAGCGACATTGAATTGGCGTTTTAAAATTAAAAATGCAAGAGACATTTCTTGGTCATCCTCAGCAGCATTTGTTGTAGATGCTTCCAAAATTAATTTACCAAGTGGGAAAAAATCGTTAGCCATTTCTGCATATCCTATAGAAAGTGCGGGTCCAGAAGCTTGGGGAAGATCTACCGAATATACCAAAGCATCTATCGAAAATTATTCTAGAAGATGGTTTGAATATCCGTATCCAACAGCGATAAATGTTGCAGGAAATGTAGGCGGAATGGAATATCCTGGAATTGTTTTCTGTGATTGGAAAGCTACCGGAGAAGATTTATGGAGAGTGACCGATCATGAGTTTGGACATACCTGGTTTCCAATGATTGTAGGTTCTAACGAGCGTTTGTTTGCTTGGATGGACGAAGGATTGAATACGTTTATCAATTCATTAAGCGCAACTGATTTTAATAAAGGCGAGTACAAGTCGCGACCAAGAAACATGCACCGTGGGGCTAATTTTTTAACAAGTCCAGATTTAGAGCCGATAATGACAACTCCCGACGGAATGAAAGAGCAAAATTTAGGAACATTAGCCTATGAAAAGCCATCATTAGGATTAGTAATCTTACGTGAACAGGTGTTGGGTGCAGAACGATTTGATAGAGCTTTTAGAATCTATACAGAACGTTGGGCTTTTAAACATCCTACGCCAGACGACTTTTTCAGAACGATGGAGAATGTTTCCGGAGAAGATTTGAATTGGTTTTGGAGAGCTTGGTTTGTTAACAACTGGAGACTGGATCAAGGGCTTACTAAAATTAAATATATAAAAGATAACCCGAAAAATGGCGCTCTAGTTTCAATTGAAAATTTAGAAAAAATGGCCATGCCTGTTGTTTTGGGAGTAAAAACAAAATCGGGAGTGGTGAGCCGAGTAAAACTTCCGGTGGAAGTTTGGCAACGCAACGCCGACTGGAAATTTAAAATCAATACAACCGAAGAAATCGCATCCATTACGATTGATCCTGATCGTGTTTTTCCAGATGTGAATCCGAGTAATAATGTGTGGGAAGCTGGAAAAGGGGAATTGGAAAAAGAACCAGTTTTGGATGCTTACTTAGGGAAGTTTTCGAGCAAACAGCTTCCAATTAAACTTACTTTTACAAATGTAGATGGAATGTTGGTTGGAACACCACAGGACGGTCAAGGACCACCACTTGCTTTTGAAGCGGTTGCCAAAGACAAATTCAAATCGGAGGAAGCTGGAGTGGAACTTCAGTTTAACGAAGCTAAAAATGAATTTGCCATCAACATGGGTGGACAAAGTTTTGTCTTCACGAGAGAATAATTTTGGAACTATAGATTTTACAAACCCTTGCAGCAATGTGAGGGTTTTTGTTTTAGGCTATATCACCATTAAATTACATCCACGAATATCAGAATTATCGAAACGTCCTAAAACTTCGAAGGCAGTATTGCCTACAATTTTACCCAAATCCTGTGTGGCAATAAAAGAGCATGAATTGATATTGGCCAAATCAATAACGTTTATTCCGCCCGTTTTACCATCAGAAATATACGTTAAAGCATCTTCGGTATCTCGAATTAAAATTTGCATCCAATTAGGGCATTCAAACACTCCATCTCCTAACGAATAGGCTTGGGAGAGTAATTCGGTCATACCATATTCAGAATGGATTTCAGAAACTCCAAAGCCTTTACAAAGAAGTTGATGTAATTCTTCTCGAATAATTTCTTTACGACGGCCTTTCATTCCGCCGGTTTCCATAATGATTGTGTTCTTTAAGTTGAATTGATGTTTTTCAATCAAATCCAATAAAGCATAAGTCACCCCAATTAAAATTACATTTTGACCATCCGTATCTAATCGGATCAATTTTTCGATTAATTCCTCATGATTGTTGAGGTAAAAACCACTTTCTGTATTGTTAGACAATTGAATTAAATCGTCTACCATATGAATCAATGAAGAGCCATCTCTTTCTAAATAAGAAGGTAGTAACGCCAAAACCACATAGTCTTCGATATTGCCATAAAATTGTCTGAATGCTAAGCGATAACTTTCTTCGTAAAAAGACAAATCAGTTACATGATGTTTGCTGGTGCTCATTCCTGTAGTACCACTACTGGTAAATGTAGTTTGAATAGGAGCAGTCGAACTTAAAACGTCATGGCTTTTAAAAAATTGAATGGGTAAAAAGGGAATGTCTTCCATTCGTTTTACATTGCTTTTGTCTTTTTTTAAGAGTTGACAAAATTCTTGGTACACTAAATTGTTATCATATTGAAATCGGAAAACCTTTAGCGTGATTTTCTCAAATTCTTTTTTGGATCCGATTTCAAATATGTCTGACGTTAAAAGCATAGTCCAAAAGTACACAAAATAAAAAGTCCCGCAAAAAGCAGGACCTCAAAAAGTATTTATGTTTGTGTGTGTTATTCTACAGTAAATTCTTTGATTTCTTGTTTTTTCCCCTCAACGATTTTTACAGTATATTTTCCTTTTTTAAACTTTGAAAGATAAATAGCTGATCCAACAGTTTTCGTAGAGAATACTTTATCACCTTCGTTATTGTAAAAAGTAATTTTCTTTTTGGTATAGATGTCAGAAACCACGTAAATGTGTTTTCCATTTTTTTGTGAATCGTAAGAAACAATTTTCAAACCTGAAATAGTATTTCTTGTCGGATTTGGATTTTCGTTTTTAGGGTTGTTGGCAAAAGTTGCAAAGCTTACTAGTAAAAATAAATAAATAGTTTTCATATCTTATTGTTGTTTGTTTATCATTTATTAACAGGACAAATGTATAGTGGGATTGTGAGTTAAAATAATATTTTCGATGAGATAGAATTATTTTCGTTGAAAGCCTGTTTTGCTGTTTTTGCGGTTAGAGAAAACTCACTAAAATAGGTGATATTTGGCTAGTAAAATGAACTAAAATAAAAATCCCGTCCTTTTAAAGTGACGGGATTTTGATAAAATATGGTTTCAATTAGTTATTCAATCACTATTTTACGAGTGGCTGTTTTACCTTCTTCTGAAATTTTTAGCATATAAACGCCTTTAGGAAGACTAGATACGTTTATTTGATCGTGGTTTACTTTGGTTGTGGCAACCTTCTTGCCCAACACATTAAATATTTCGACAGTTTGAAGCGCGTAACCATCTGAAGTAATATTTACAACTGTAGTTGCTGGATTCGGATACACTTTCAAATTGGAAATGTTGTTTTCAGTTCTTTTTAAAGTGGCGAACGCAATGCCTACATTGTCAAAATACCATTTACCGTTGCTTCCATTATATCCTCCACCCTGAACTTGTTCGTATTGTGTTCCACCGCTTGGGTTAAAAATAGAAACGATTCTGAAGGCGAAATTTGGATTGTTGTCGCAACTTGCCGGAAAGTTTAAAGTAGTTGTGGTAAATGAAGAAGAAAGTCCTCCATTGTTATTACTTAAAACGTTCCATGTTGATCCGTTGGTAGTATACTCATACTGTTGCCATCTTGAAGATTGGTTGTGTCCGTAAGTGTCAAAGCTAATGCTAATTCCTGCATATCCAACTGTACTTGTGGCAAATCGGATACCAGCAGTTCCAGAGCCAACAGTTAAGGCAGGGAAATCGGCAAAACCAAGCGCTTGAGTTCCACTGTTGTTGATGTAAACTACAGATCCAGTCCCGCCAATAAAACTTAGTGTTCCTGTTCCTGTAGTAGCGTTTGTATTACTTGAATTAAAATTCCAACCCGCTATGGTTCCTTGTGCTTTGGTGAAATTTAAAAATAAAAGACATACTAATAGTGTGTAGAGTTTTTTCATACGTATTTGTGTTAAATTGTTTCGTAAAACAAAATTAGGATGTTTCTTTTTTGCAATCGTTAAACTTGTGGTAAATTTCGATAAAGCGTGTTGTTTGTCTGTTCAAATGCTCTTTAAAATAAAAAGCCCTAACTGTATTTAGTTAGGGCTTTACTATTTTTATTAGAGAAGATTACTCAATCACTAATTTGCGAGTAGTGGTTTTACCGTCTTCGGTAACTTTTACCATGTAAATACCAGCGGTTAAACCAGCTACATTTACAGGAGCATTTGTTACTTGAGTTGCTAAAACTTTAGCGCCCATAACATTGAAGATTTCTACATTTTTAGTAGCAAAACTATCAGAAGTAATGTTTAAAACCGTGTTGGCAGGGTTAGGGTAAACTCTTAAACCAGCGATAGCGTTAAAATCGTTTCTTGAAAGTGAAGGTAATGTTGTACTTATTCTTAATTCGTCAAACACGATGGTTGGTGTTGATGCAGCAAGATCTTGACGTAACATAAATCCACCTAAATTAGTAAAGGCAGCGCCAGGTGTTACGGAAACATTAGGAGCAGCAGGTGTTGCTTGGTTTTCATATAATGCCAATGTATTTGTTCCAAAATCATAACCCAAAACTAAATACTGAACAGTTCCGGAATTGTAAAGATTTGAAGACCAAGTCACATTTGCTGAAGTTGAATCTGTACTTAATCCAAATTGGTATTGACCTGCGTTATTTCGTAACCAAATTCTTGCATTAGTGGAAGCACCAGTGTTGTCTGTGAATAATGCAAAATAAGTTGGAGTTAAATCAACTGTAACATTAGATAAATCTGTAATCGAAACCAAATTCGAAGAATAGATGGTTCCAGAAGTGGTACTTGTAAATGGTGTTCTTGCTTCTGCACCAGCACCTGACCAAGTTACTGAATTTCCAACTGGAGTTACACCAGGGTAAGTAAGATTTCCTGTAGCTAGAAGAATATCATCACCTGAATTTAGGATTGTCCATTTTTGCTCATTTGTTAAAACGTTACCTACAGTATAATTAAATGATTCGTAGTATGGTAAAGTATTAATTGGTTTGCAACCTCCTGTTGGAGCGATTACAGGAATAGTAAAGCTGCAAGTTCCACCTGTAATGGTTATTGAATTGTTTACTCCTTCGTTAGTACCTGTAATTGTTATGTTTCCTGCAGCTACTGTGCTAGGGTTGTCTCCACCTACCACTCCGGTAGTTGGGGTAACTGTGTAAGCAGCAGTCCCACCACCTGTGTAAGGTATAGTGATTGTATAAGTGTCAATTCCTAATGTTGTTGCTGCACATGCTGTTGTTGGAGCACCAGGAACTAAAACACAACTTGCAGACACGTTTTTAACGACAATGTCATCAATTCTAAATTGCGTTGTATTCGGAACTGCAACAGTTGAAGGATGCGTAAAACGTAAAGAAAGTGTTGTTGAAGAAGGAATTTGTCCAGGGTCAACATTTACCAAGTTCCAAGAAGTGTTGGTATTGTTTGTGAAAGTTATAGGTGTCCAGTTTGTGCCATCTGTACTTTTTTCAAGTATTAATTGACTTGTAGTTACAGAAGTTATATATCCAAAAGACATTTGAAGACCAGACGTCAAATAAGCTGATGTATTAATTCCATCAATTCTAAAAAAGTGACCAACATTTCCTGTTTGAGATAGGAATACATTTCCACCCCCAGAAGAACCAGTATATCCAGTTGAAGGTGCTGTAACTCTCATACTTGTTGCGCCAGAAGTTCCAGAATAGACAATCGGAGAGCCATTTTGGAATGTCGCTGGGGCTGATCCAGTGATATAATTGGCTACAGTGGTGTTTGCTGTAGGTACTCCCATATTCTCAGAGTACACTGTTTGTGCTTGCGCAACATATACTCCTATTAATGTTAATACTAATAAGTAAATTTTTTTCATTTGAATTTTGTTTAAAAATTGGACTACAAAGATAATAAGTAATTTCATTTGTAAGAAAAAAACAATGTGAAATTATTGTAAATAAAATTAGGAGTGTAAAGTCTTAACTACTTTACAATCAATTTTCTAGTAGCGCGTTGCTCGCCATCTTTGATTTTTATGATGTAAACACCAGGATTTAAGGCGGCAATGTTTAATTCCTTTGTAGACAAAGTTGTTTGCATTACTCGTTTCCCTAGTACATCATAAATTTCAATATCTTTTGGGGTAGAGGTTTTGGAACTAATATATATCTTTCCGTTGGCAACAGGATTCGGATATACATTCATTTCAAAAGGTTGTTCTTGTTTAGAAGCCAATGCACTATCCTTACCCTCCTGAGCACTAACGCTCAAAGAAAATAAAAAGAACAGTGATGTGATATAAAAGTAATTTTTCTTCATTGATTTCTATAATAGTGTAAAGTTATAAAAATATTTCAAATACCGTACCAAAAAAAAAGCCAGAAAATGATTTTTCTGGCTTTTTAACAATTTAGGATATAACGTAACTACAAATTGCTTAATAAATTTACTCCGTTTACAGTAGCCCATGGACCTGCACTTAATGAAGTTCCAGTGCTTGATGCTGATGTTGACCAATTGGAGTTTGGATTAAAACTAGATGCTTGTAATGTAAAAGTTCCTGCTCCTGATATAAAAGTATTATCAGTGTTTGAAATTTTCACATTGTTCAATTTGATTTTACCTCCTGCAATTTGGTTATTGTAGGTGTTTAAATCTAAAACTTGTACGGCACCACCATTTCTTGAAGAAGGTGACGTTTGGTTTTTGTAACCATCGATCACAATGTTGCTAAAATCCCCATTTCCTTCTTTTTTGAATTGGATAGCGTCTAATTGAATTTCACTTTGTGCTTCAGTAACGGTTCCTGCCGCTCTTTTTAATGTGATGTTAGTTACCACTGGCCAAAAAGCATTGTTTACTCCTTTAGCTTCTGCTTCTATACCATAGTTTGCAGTACCTACTTGGTAAGCATACCAGTTAGTGTTTAATTGACCTCTCCATCCATCTTGCCAGTCGAAAGCATCGTCTTTATTTCCGTAAGAAACTAAGTTTTTACCACTTACTGTTCCTCCATAAAATTCGAAACCGTCATCATTACCCATGTAAGAAACTAAGTTTTCTAAAACGGTTCCTGATCCTACAGAATAAAATGAAAAGCCATTATGTTCTTTGTTATTAGTAGTAATTACTTGTCCTGCATATTCTACACGAACATATTTTAAAGTACCACCATTATGACCAGCATTAGACCCACCATATACTAATGATAAACCATCTTCTGAAGTGGAAGTTTGTGGTGCAGGGTTTACAGCAGAATTCACAATAGGAGCATCACCATACATGATAATACCTGCCCAAGAACCCGCAGTTTTAGATTTTTCTGTAAATACAATTGGAGCATCAGCAGTTCCAACAGCGATTAATTTACCTCCATTTAAAACGATTAATCCGTTTTCTCCAGTGGCATTGTCACAAGTAATTGTTGAACCTGCTTCAAAAGTAACAGTTACTCCATTTGGAATTTTAACCATTCCTTTTAAAGTATAGTTTCCGTATGCAAATGTTTTATTTGCTGTAAAATCGCCAGTAATTTCTCCAGAAGCTGGAACTTTAATTATTGGAGTTGATGTTTCTTCGTCATCGCTAGAGCATCCAGTGAATATTGATGCTAAAATTGCTAAACCTAAAGCAAACTTTTTCATAGTATTGTTGTTTATATTTTTGATACACAAAACTATTTTTTTGTCTGCTAAAAGGTGTTATCTAAAAATTATATAAACGTTATTATAATCCTTAAAAAAAGTAAATTTAATGTTAACAAAAAAAAGCACTCTGGCTAGAGTGCTTTTTTTGTTATGATTTTGAACCTTTAGAAAGTATAGGCTAAGTTGAAAGAAAAACCTACTCCTTTTTTATAGTCTTTAATCGTTAAATCACTTTCGTTAATTTTCACACGACTTTTATCGCCCATTTCGATTTTGTATTTCGGGTTTAGGATATTGTCAACTGAAAATTTCACTTCCCATTTTTCTCCTAATTTATTGCCCCAAACAAAGTCTAATTTGTCAAATGGCATTTCGTAGTAGTGGTCTAATTTATTAGTACCTACGGCATAGATTCTTTTGCTGTATCGGTTGTACACCAATGTCATCGTGTTTTTCCAGTTTTTGCTAAACTCTGACTCGTATTTTAAGTCGGTATTGATGATCCAAGAAGAAGCGCCTTGCAGTTTTCTAGATGGATTTGGGTCGTTTGCAATCGTTTCAATACTTGTTTTCTTATCCTTTGTTAGGTAAATGTCTACTTTAGAATCTAAGTAAGAAACATTACTTCCAAGTGAAAAGTTTTTAAGTACGTTTGAAATTTTTTCCAATTGGAAAATGGCTTCTAATTCTGCACCGTACAAAACCGCTTTTTTAGAGTTGTCGTAGGTAATGATTTGGCCTCCACTTCCAGCAGATTGCGTAAATAATCTTTCGATTGGGTTTTGGATTATTTTAGAAAAAGCAGTTACCGATACTAACTCTTTGTTGGTTGGAAACAATTCATATTTTAAATCTACATTATAATTATCACTGTTTTCAACTTTTATGTTTCCTTGTTCTAAAGTTCCGTCGGGATTTACGAATTCGGATGGGAATGCTTCCATAGTAACGGGCCTTGTAATTGTTTTAGAAGCCGCTAAACGGATGTTTGAATTTTCAGTTAATTTGTATTTACCATTGATAGAAGGTAAAAAATCTAATTTTTCAGTTGTAACCACAGTGTATGGATCGTCGAAACTTCCAGTTGGACGGTATTTAATTTCCTTTGTTGTTTGCTCGGTTCTCACCCCAGCATTAAGGTCTATTTTTGAGCCAAATTTTAAAGCAATATCTAAATATCCAGCATTTACAAACTCAAACAATTTAGATTTATAACTCGATGTTGAACCATCTTTATAGGTAACATTACCATTTTGTATTTCCGACAATAATTGCGAATCGGGAGTATTGGTATTGAAAACACCATCAGTTGCAGTTGCGCCACTTACTGGTTGTGAGATAACAAATCTGAATTTAGAATTCATTTTGTTGATATAACCATTATATCCAACCGTTAATTTGTTTGATTCCTCAATTTCTTTTTTGCCAAAATTCCAGCTGTATTCTGCTAAACCAGAAATATGGTATTTTCCGTCATAGTCATAGTATTGTCTAGAAATACTGTTTCCTCCATAACTAATAGCGGTTTTCTCTTCGTCTATTTTTGAACCTCTAAACGATTTTCTATCGGGTAATTCCATATTGGTTTTGGTATAGGAAACACCTGCTTTTACATTATGTCTTTCGTTGCTAGTCAGTTTGTATTTAGCGAAAAGTTGTGTATTTAAATACTTGGTTTGTTGCAATTCGTTTAATCGAATAAAAGTATCGGTTTGAGTAGATTGCGTATTTACAAATCCTAATTGATCTTGTATAGTGTTTTCAGTCGAATTTAAAAAGAACGTATTTGACGTTACATTTAAGCGTTTCGATTTGAAATTTAAGGCTCCTAAAAGCGATGAATTCGTAATGTATTTGTATTTTGTAGTATACAAGTTATTGTCATAAACACCTAATTGTGTTTCAAAAAAACGATCCACGCCTTCTCTTACTTGGTATTTGTTGTCAAAATTAGCAGATAATAAATATTGGAAACTATTTTGTTTTTCACCAATATTAAATTTTTGAGTGTGTGTTACTCCAAAACTAGTATTTAAAGGCGATTTGTCTTCTTCAACATCAAATCCAGAACCAAATCCGTTTATAGCTTCTTCTTTTGTGAAAATATGATTCGAAGGGATTGACTTCCCAATTACTTTAGGAATGTCTCTTTCATTTCCTGAAAAACCGAAGAAATCACTTGTAGAAGAAGCATCTTTAGATCGTAAAAATTTAGACAAGTTATTACCTGTAGTATAACCGGCTCCAAAATTAACTTTCGTTTGACTTTTTCCTGAATTTGCCGTTATAATATTAAAAGTACCTCCAGCAAAATCTCCGTAAATATTTGTGTTGAATGTTTTATAGGTTTCGATAATACTTACAATATCTGTAGGAAAAATATCTAAAGGAAGAATTTTCTTGAACGGATTATTAGAAGGAACGGCTAAATCGTTTATTAATAAATTATTATATCGGTCTTCTAATCCACGAACAAATAAACCACGTGATTCAACTTTAGAAATTCCTGTAATTTTTGTTAATCCTTCTTCCACATCACTTACTCCTTTTCTTGACATTTCTTGTGCGCCAATACTTTGTTTGATTTCAACTGCTTTCTTCTGTTCTAATAATAAAGCCGTTTCTTTTTCTTTACTTGCAGTGGCTTTAACCACAACGTCTTGTAAAGTTACGCTACCAGAACCAAGTGTTTGGTTGATAGTTTTATTTTCGCCTTCTGCAACTGTAACGGTTATTTCTTTCGATTCGTAACCTAAAAAGCTAAAAACGATAATATGGGTTCCTGCTGTAGTTTCAATGGCAAATTTTCCATCGATATCGGTAGTAGCACCATTTGTTGTACCTTTGATTACGACATTTGCAAAAGCTAAAGGTTCATTGTTTAAATCTTTGTCAGAAATGATTCCAGAAATAGTTGCTTTTTGTCCGAAAGTGCAAAGTGACAATAATAGGAATAAAATAGATAAATTAAGTTTCATTCGTTGTGTGTTTAATTTGGTGCAAAGGAATGGTCTTAATGTAAATTTGTTGTTATTTCAAGGTTACATTTAAGTTTTAAATATGTTACCAAAAAGTTAAGAGGTTAAATTTTTGTAACCCGTTTATTTTTCTTTCAAATATTGGTTACTTTTACGGCAAACAACAATCACTTTTTATGAAAAAGAAAGATATCAAGATACTTTTAGTAGATGATGAAGTCGATATTTTAGAAATTGTAGGCTACAATCTAACACAGGAGGGATATCAAATTTTTACTGCTGAAAACGGCAAAAAAGCTGTCGAAAAAGCAAAAAAGCATTTGCCACATCTTATCATTATGGATGTGATGATGCCCGAAATGGATGGGATGGAAGCTTGTGAAATTATAAGAAGAGTACCAGAACTTTCGAACACAATTATTACTTTTTTAACCGCCAGAAACGAAGATTATTCGCAGGTGGCAGGTTTTGATGCTGGTGCCGATGATTATATTGCCAAACCAATTAAGCCGAAAGTATTAGTCAGTAAAGTAAAAGCTTTGCTTCGCCGATTTAAAGATGAAGAAGTATCTTCAGACAGCTTGAATGTAGGCGGTATTGAGATTAATCGTGAAGAATATAAGATTGTTAAAGAAGGGCAAGAAATTGTATTGCCCAGAAAAGAATTTGAATTGTTTTATTTATTAGCTTCTAAACCTGGAAAAGTTTTCAAACGTGAAGAAATCTTGGACAAAGTTTGGGGAAATGAAGTAGTTGTAGGAGGAAGAACCATTGATGTTCACATTCGAAAATTACGTGAAAAAATTGGAGATGATTTTTTTAAAACCATTAAAGGTGTTGGCTATAAATTTGAAATATAAATGAGTGTTAATTTAAAAAAGACCTACAAGTTTGCTGTTAAATCTTCAGCATATATCACAATATTTTCAACTGGGTTAGTAGCAATACTAACCTCTTTGTTTTATAAATTGTCTTTTCTTTTTTTACTCATTTTTGGAATTTCGGTCTTGCTTTTTTCTTTTTTCATGCTGCAGTATCGTGTAGAACGTTTTATTTACCGTCGTGTAAAAAAGATTTACGACGAAATATCCTTTTTAGATACCGTCGATTTCAAAAATCAAGCCATTACTACCGATATGGCTACCTTGACCAAGCAGGTTAAAAAATTCGCCACCGATAAAAAACTAGAAATCGAAATGCTAAAGGATCGCGAAGAATACCGTCGCGAATTTTTAGGAAATGTGTCGCATGAACTCAAAACACCATTGTTTACAGTGCAAGGGTACATTTCTACCTTGCTTGATGGAGCTCATAAAGATAGAACACTACGAAAAAAATATTTGGAACGTGCTGAAAAAGGAGTGGAGCGTTTGGCCTATATTATTGAAGACTTGGATATGATTGGAAAACTGGAGATGGGAGACGAAAGCCTCGAAGTCAAAGAGTTTGATATTGTGGAGTTGTCACAAGGGGTTATGGATTTATTGGAAATGAAAGCCAATAAAAAAGATATTTCATTACATTTTGATGAAAAATATTACCGTCCAATAAGGGTTATTGCCGATTATGAAAAAATTCAGCAAGTCATGATGAACTTGGTGATGAATTCTATTAAATATGGAAAACAAGGTGGATCTACTGAAATAAGTATTGAAGATTTAACCAACCATAAAGTAATTGTTCGCGTGATTGACAATGGAGAAGGTATTGAAAAACACAACATTCCACGTTTGTTTGAACGCTTCTTCCGTGTCGATAAAAGTGGCGCCCGATCGGAAGGTGGCTCAGGATTAGGACTCGCTATTGTGAAGCATATTATTGAAGCCCACGATGAGAAAATCTACGTAGAAAGTAAGTTCGGCAAAGGGTCTGAGTTCTCTTTCACGCTTGAAAAAGCTTAATCCCAATGTTAAGTTTTTATCCAATGTTACCAAATTGTTAAGCAAAAGTTTTTTTATTGTAAATTATTGATTATATTTGAATTGTAATATTCATCCTTAAATCACATTACCATGAAAAACTTTTTACTAGCATGTGCTTTTTTAATGACAGGAGTTGTTGTAGCACAAGGAA
This sequence comes from Flavobacterium amnicola, assembly GCF_004122165.1. Lineage (GTDB taxonomy): Bacteria > Bacteroidota > Bacteroidia > Flavobacteriales > Flavobacteriaceae > Flavobacterium > Flavobacterium amnicola. Next base: position 446,329 of record NZ_SBKO01000001.1, on the reverse strand, counting down.
TTGAGCCTACTTATGAAGTGCAAGGAAATCTTGTAAAAGCAACCTATTATCATGATAATGGTAAAGTAAAACAAGAAGGTTTTTACAAAGATGGAAAAGTACACGGGAAATGGATTTCTTATGCCGAAAATGGTAAAAAACTATCTTTGGGAGAATATAAAAATGGACAAAAATCAGGGAAATGGTTTTTTTGGGACGCCGCAACATTAAGCGAAGTGGACTATTCGGATAGCAGAGTAGCAACCGTTAGCAAATGGGAAAAAGGAATGGTGGCCTACAACAAAAAATAAAACTACTACTTATATATATGGAATAGCTGGCTTAATAGCCAGCTTTTTTATTGAAATACCGCAAACAAATCTTTCCATTTTAGGGTGGAAGAAGTATTGGTAAAACCGCGATGCAAAACCACTTTGTTTAATTTGGAAAGTTTGAATTTTTCTTGTTTACAACTGGGAGCAATTCCTTCGGCTTTAAATTTCTTGGCTAAATATTCTTGTTCGTACTGACCAGGAGTTGGAATAAGAAACGCTTTTTTGTTTAAAAAGGCTAAATCCATAATCGTGGTATAACCGGAGCGACAAAGAATGGTGTTACTTTCATTAAAAGCAGTTTCTAACTGTTTTGAATTCATATAATTGTAGAAGGTGAACTGATTTTTTTGGACAATAATTTGTTCTGTTTCAATTTTTCCTTTTATGAAAAGGACATTGCCTTCATAATTGTCCAATTCTTCGATCAGTTTTTCTTCCAACAAGGTTCGTTGCGGTTCTGGCCCCGAAAGAATAACCATTAAGTCATATTTTTGCTCCATTTTTCTTTTTTGTAAGCGACTTAATGGGCCAATATATTTTACGTTTTTCGGGTCTTTTTCCAAATGACCTAATTTGCCTGACAGGTTCGGAATCGTATTCACATCAGGTACCCAACACTCATTAAACTGATTGATAATGTTTTGATGCAATTTAGTACTCAACCATGTGGTGTTTCCGGTTAAGACTTTTAATTGATGGGTGATAAATACTGAGGGTACCTTTTTACTATAAACACCTAATCTGTTATCGGAAATAATTCCTTCAATGTTATGTACCGCAATTGCTTTTCCGACTAACTTTCGCTCTTTTAGAATGGCGCGAATCATTTTTGGACTGTTGACCAGCATTTTCAATTTAAAATATTTCCCATCTTTTGGATATTCAATATGATAAGAAGGAAATTCAATCGTTTGTAAATCAGGAAATTCTTTTTTTAATAAATCTAAAGCCACCCCATCGGAAGCTAAAATTGGATTGTAATTATTGTCTTCTAGTGCTTTTATAATGGGTATGCAGCGCGTGGCATGACCCAAGCCCCAATTCAGTGGAGCAACTAAAATATTTTTCTTTGTATGTGCTGATTCAAGCATAATTATTTGTCAATAATACTAATAAATTGATGGAGTAATTGCGTTTCATATTCGAAATTTTCTTCTTCATGATCAAATGTAGCGCTTTCTGTTTTATGATGGTACAATCGCCATTTTTTGTTGTGGTATTCTAGAGCCGTTAAATTTTCAATCCAATCCCCCGAATTCAAATAGGTTGTTTTTCCGTAAGCATTCTCTATGAATTCAATTTTTGGCTCGTGAATGTGACCACAAATCACATAGTCGTATTTTTTTTCGATGGCCAATTCAATGCAAACATTTTCAAAGTTGGAAATAAACTTTACTGCCGACTTTACACTCGATTTTATCTTTTTAGAAAGCGAATACGGTTCTTTGTTGCATTTTACCAATACCCAGTTGATGGCTCGGTTGAAAACAATTAAAAAATCATAACCCCAACCGCCTAATTTGGCGAGCCATTTGGCATGAGTAATGGAAGAATCGAAAACATCACCGTGAAAAATCCAGGCTTTTTTGCCATCCAAATCCAGAGTTAGCTTATTGATTAAACTGAAATTGCCCAAATGAATATCGGTAAATTTTCGAAGCAATTCGTCGTGATTGCCGGTCAAATAATACACTTTTGTTCCTTTCGAACTCATGGATATTATTTTTTTCAACACTTTTAAGTGACTGGAAGGGAAATAGGATTTTCTAAATTGCCAGATATCAATGATATCACCATTTAAAATTAGAATTTTCGGTTTTATGGAAGACAAATAATCTAAAAGCTCTTTGGCATGACAGCCATAAGTCCCTAGATGAACGTCGGAAATTACAGCTACTTCAATTTTTCTTTTTTTCAAATCTTTTTTTTTCAAATTAACGCTTCAAGTGTTTTGGTAACGTTACACTACTGTTATAAAATATTTATGATTTTTAAAAGAATTTAATTAAGTACTTTTGTCAAAATTTTGAACGAAGTGGGAAGTAAGAATAAATTAAAGAGGTTTAAAGAAAACGAAACGTTTACAAATGTTTTTCAGCCAACAAGAGAAGAAGTAGTATCTGGAAATTTTCCGTTAAAAGGAAAATGGAACAGCGATTTTTTTAAAAATGACCATCCTATTATAGTAGAATTGGGTTGTGGAAAAGGCGAATATACCATTGGTTTGGCCGAAAGAAATCCAAATGCGAATTATATCGGAATTGATGTAAAAGGGGCTCGTTTTTGGCGTGGTGCGAAAACGGCTGCTGAAAACGGAATGAACAATACCGCTTTTGTGCGTACCCAAATCGAATTAATTGAAGATATTTTTGCGGTGCATGAAGTGAGCGAAATTTGGATTACCTTTCCAGATCCGCAAATCAAATACAAACGTACCAAACATAGAATGACCAATTCGGAATTCTTGAAATTGTACAAAAGAATTTTAAAACCAGATGGAGTAATGAATCTTAAAACTGATTCGGAATTCATGCACGGTTACACCCTAGGGTTACTACATGGAGAAGGACACGAAGTGTTATATGCCAACCATAATGTCTATAAAAATGAAGGTTCACCTAGTGAAGTGTTAGACATTCAAACCTTTTATGAAAAGCAATATTTGGAAATAAACAAAGCAATTACGTATATTCGATTTAAAATTAAATAGTGTCGTACTTACTTTCTTTTGCGTTAGCAGTTTTATTTTCTTTTGTAGGTGTTTTACCTCCCGGTATTGTAAACATGACGGTTGCCAATTACAGCGCCAAAAAAACACTTAAAAAGGCAAAGAAATTTATTTACGGCGCAATTTTAGTCGTATTTACTCAAAGTGCATTGGCGTATTTTTTTGCTACTTTTTTACAAGACCATCCTGCTGTTATTCAAAACTTAAAATTGGTAGGAAGTATTGTTTTTATTTTGCTTACTATATTTTTCTTGGGAAAAGGCATTCAAGTGTATTTGCAATCTAAGGAAACAATCAAAAGAAAACCAGCGAAAAGTAAACTCAAGCCTTTTTATCATGGGCTTGTTATCTCGGCCTTAAATGTATTTCCTATTCCGTATTATGCTTTTGTAAGTTTGTATTTTTCGGCATTTATTCCTGATTTCTTTAATTATTCGGTAGGCTTGCTATTTGTGCTTGGGGCAACACTAGGGACTTTCCTAGTTTTTATTGGATATGCGTATCTGTTTCGAAAAATCAAGCATAAAGTATCCTTTTTTATCAATAATATTAATTTTATTATTGCTACCATCACGGCATTAATTGCCATTTTCACCATCTATAATTTCATATAACCATGCCAACCAAAGACGACAATTTCTTCGAGAGAGTATATGAAATTGCTCGCCAAATACCAGAAGGCAGAGTTACTTCTTATGGCGCCATCGCCAAAGCCTTAGGTGCTGCTCGTTCGGCAAGAATGGTAGGGTGGGCGATGAATGCGAGTCACAACCGCGAAGATATCCCAGCACATCGCGTCGTAAATAGAAATGGATTATTATCAGGGAAGCATCATTTTGATGGAACTAATCTAATGCAACAACTATTGGAAAGCGAAGGGATACAAGTGGTGAACAATCAAATTGTGGACTTTGAAAAGCATTTTTGGCAACCTCAGGTAACTTTGTAATATCTTGATTTTCTTTTTTTGACGTAAGTTTTGCAATAAAAAACACTTTTTCCGGTAATTTTTCGTTAACTTGATAAGTTAAACTTTTAAACGTATACGATATGAAAACGATTTGTATGATAGCAACAATCGGATTAGTGTTTTTTTCTTGTCAGAATTCCAAAGAGAAAGAAATTCAGGCAGCCAAGCAGGCAACTTTAGATTCGATGAAAGTAGTAGCGGAAAAACAAAGAGTAATCGACTCGATGCAAACCGAAATGGACAAACAAGAAGCATTGAATGAGAAAAAAGAAGTCACCGTTATTAATCAAACGACAACCACCGCTGAACCCAAACGAAAAAAATGGAGTAATACAGCTAAAGGTGCCGTAATTGGTGCAGGTGTTGGTGCAGTGACGGGAGCAATTATCAGTAAGAAAAAAGGTGAAGGGGCCATTATTGGTGGGGTAGCAGGTGCTGGTGTTGGTGCTGGTACAGGTGCCATAATTGACGATAGTAAAAAGTAGCCAGTATAGCAATACGAATTCAAAAAGAAAGGGCTTACCATCATATGGAATTAAGCCCTTTTTTTATGCCTTTTTCCGACTTGTTTCAAGGAATCGAATTTTTTTATACTAGTATAGACTTTGCGTCTGATAATCGTTGTCACTTTGTAACTACTTCACTATCTTTGCAATCTAAAATCAGTCTTAATAAGTTTAACCTTTTTACTGATTAATACATTACCGAAAACGATTCAACATAATGAAGTTAGATAGAAAAGAAATTCTGAAAGCATTAGAAAGCATTACTATTGCTGGAGAAGGAAAAAATATGGTGGAAAGTGGTGCCGTTCAAAACGTCATCACATTTGGAAACGAAGTAGTAGTCGATTTGACTTTGTCAACACCAGCGATGCATATTAAAAAACGTGCAGAAGACGATATTCGTAAATTAATTCAGGAAACATTTTCTGCCGATGCGGTGGTAAAAGTGAATATTAAGGTAGAAGCCAAAGAAAATCCAAACGAAATTAAAGGAAAATCCATTCCGGGAATCAGTAATATTATTGCTGTAGCTTCTGGAAAAGGAGGCGTTGGAAAATCAACTGTAACGGCAAACTTAGCGGTAACGTTAGCGAAAATGGGGTTCAAAGTGGGTGTTTTAGATGCCGATATTTACGGACCTTCGATGCCAATTATGTTTGACGTAGAAACGGAAAAGCCTATTTCTATTGAAGTGGATGGCAAATCAAAAATGAAACCGATTGAAAGTTTTGAAGTAAAATTACTTTCTATCGGATTTTTCACGGCACCAAGTCAAGCTGTTATCTGGCGTGGTCCAATGGCTGCGAAAGCCTTAAATCAAATGATTTTTGATGCCGCTTGGGGAGAATTGGATTTTATGTTAATCGATTTACCTCCAGGAACAGGCGATATTCACCTTTCGATCATGCAATCGTTACCCATAACAGGTGCAGTAGTAGTAAGTACACCGCAAGCTGTGGCGTTGGCCGATGCGAAAAAAGGAGTATCCATGTTTTTGTCCGACAGTATCAAAGTTCCCGTTTTAGGAATCATCGAAAATATGGCCTACTTCACACCAGAAGAATTGCCAAATAACAAATACTATATCTTCGGAAAAGAAGGTGCTAAAAATTTGGCAGAAGATTTACAAGTGCCATTTTTAGGTGAAGTGCCTTTAATTCAAAGTATTCGTGAAGCAGGCGATTATGGTCGTCCAGCAGCATTACAAACGGCTTCTCCATTAGAAGGAATTTTCGAAAATATTGCTCGCAATGTGGTGCAGGAAGTGGTTGCCCGTAACGAAAATTTAGCACCAACCGAAGCGATTAAAATAACAACAATGGCAGGTTGTTCGGCAGTAAATAAAAAATAGAAAAAATGACAAACGAAGAATTAACGCAAAATATATTAAAAGCGCTAGACGAAATTCGTCCGTTTTTAAATTCCGATGGAGGAGATATTTCATTGGTTTCTATTGAAGATGAAAAGCACGTAAAAGTACGTCTAGAAGGAGCTTGTACGAGTTGTAACTTAAGTATCAGTACGCTTAAGGCAGGTGTAGAAACGACTATCAAGAAATATGCGCCACAAATTGAAAGTGTGGTTAACGTAGCGTAATTTTTTTTGGGCGTTACTTGTGCTAACGCACAAGTCGGGCTGTTCACAGTACACGGTACTTTGCTTTCATCCCTAACGCAAATACAAGTAAAATAAAGTTTATAGTAAAATATTAAACGAAGTTGAGATTGCTTCGTTCCTCGCAAAGCCATGATTGAAACCGATATACTTATCATTGGAGCAGGTCCAACCGGACTCTTTACTGTTTTTGAAGCAGGATTATTGAAATTAAAATGCCATATTATTGATGGTTTACCACAACCGGGTGGACAATTAACCGAACTATATCCGAAGAAACCTATTTTCGATATTCCAGGTTATCCTTCTGTAAATGCTGGTGATTTAGTAGATAATTTGATGGAACAAATCAAACAGTTTCAGCCTGGATTTACCTTAAACGAAGTAGCCGAAAAAATCCAAAAATTAGACGATGGAAATTTTATCGTAACGACCAATAAAGGAACCGAACATAAAGCAAAGGCAGTAGCTATTGCAGGTGGTTTAGGTATTTTTGAACCTAGAAAGCCTGTTTTAAAAGATATCGAGTTTTATGAGCAAGACGATCGAGGTGTTGAGTATTTTGTAAAAGATCCAGAGAAATTCCGAGGTAAGAAAATTGTGATTTCTGGTGGAGGAGATTCGGCTCTAGATTGGAGTGTGTTTTTATCAAATGTTGCTTCAGAAGTGACTTTGGTGCACCGAAGAAATGAATTTAGAGGCGCTTTAGATTCGGTAGAAAAAGTACAGGAATTAAAATCACAAGGGAAAATTAAATTAATCACTCCCGGCGAAGTTATCGGATTTAGTGGTTCTGAAAGAATCCATTCTGTTGATATACAAGTGGGAACTGCGCGAACTACCGTTGAATGTGATTATTTTATTCCGCTTTTTGGTTTGACCCCAAAATTGGGTCCAATTGCCAATTGGGGACTTGAAATTGAAAAAAATGCGATCAAAGTTAACAATGCACTAGATTATCAAACCAATATTGAAGGAATTTATGCTATTGGTGATGTCAATACGTATCCTGGTAAGTTGAAGTTGATTTTATGTGGTTTCCACGAAGCCACTTTAATGTGTCAGAGCGTTTACAATAAATTGAATCCAGGTAGAAAATATGTTTTAAAATACACTACAGTTTCTGGAATTGACGGCTTTGATGGTTCCCGAAAAGAAGCTGAAAAAGCTGTTGTAAAATCTATAGAGTAGATGAAAATTAAGCACCCTGAATTAATTGATTTACTCAAAAAAGCTTATTCTGCTGAAAGAGCAGCTTCGTTTGCATATCAGGGACATGCGGCTTCAGTAAAAGATGCTAGTGAAAAAAAAGAAATCCGTCAAATTGAAATTGACGAATGGAATCACCGTGATGAGGTATTGCAAATTATGAATGAATTGGAAATTCCAGTTTCTAAGTATTATGAAATCAAATTTTATATTATTGGAAAAGTAATTTCAGGTAGCTGTTTTGTGATTGGTTGGTTTATGCCATTTTATTTTGCGGGACGACTAGAAAGTGGCAATGTATGCGAATACTTCCGTATGAAGCAATTTTTCAATTCCTTAGGAATTTCTAAATATGACGAAATTCTATACGAAATGGGAATGAAAGAAAAAGAACATGAAATTTATTTCCTTGGAAAAATAAAAGACAATAAGTTGCTTCCTTTTTTCGAAAAGGTATTTAGTTGGGGCGGTAATCAAGGTTTTAATGATATCGATTTAGAGAAAAAATATCCTGTGGAAAATTCAGGGCATTATTGTAAAGCAAAATAACTTATCTCTTACTCGCCAAATAAACACCACTCAAAATAATTCCTGCACCTACAAGTTGCATAAAGTTCAAACTTTCACCATCTAAAAATCCCCAACCCATCGCGATAATCGGAATGAAATAAGTTACCGAAGAGGCAAATAAAGGGGAGGTAATTTGAATCAGCTGATAATACAAAATATTAGCAATTCCAGTGCCGATCATTCCAAGTATTATAATGAATAAGGTAGAGTGAATGACTTCAGGTTGTGTCATTACATCGGCATATCCGTTAGCGAATAAAATGATTAACGCTGGGACCAATAAAGTTAAAAAGTTGCCAGTCGTAATGGCTATCGGACTCACATCGGAAAGGTGTTTTTTTATCAAATTCACATTGAGAGCATAACATACTGTAGCTATAACCACTAAGAACGCACAGAAATAATTGGTTTCTCCATTGGCTGTTTTTCCAAACAATACCAATAAAAAACAACCGGTTAATCCCAACACCACGCCAATCACTTGACTTCTCACAAAACTGAGTCCGAATGCCAATGCGCCTATTAGTAACGTATATAAAGGGGTTAAGGAATTAAGTATACCACTAACGGAACTTTTCATGCCAGTTTGTGCATAAGCAAATAGAAAAACAGGCAATCCATTTCCAAAAACAGAAGTAATTGCGACATATTTCCATTTGGTAAGCGGGATGGTGGGCAAACTTCTAAATCCAACAACTAGCATAAAAAGACAAGCAAAAATAATTCGTAAGGCTCCTAATTGAAATGGGTCAAGCCCCACTAATCCGCGTTTAATCAAGATAAAAGAACTTCCCCAAATAAGCGAAAGCAAGAGTAGTAAAAGCCATTTGTTGTTTTTAGTAAGCATGTGTCTGATTTGAATTCCCAAAATTCTGTTATTTTTTTCAAACCAATGGGCTAATTGTATAATTTTGTTTCACAAACCAAAAGAAATTAGTGATGAAAAAGATATTTATATTGGCAGTAGCAACTTTGGCTATAGTTAGTTGTAAAAAAGAAGGAGCAGACAACAATACAACAACTGCTTCAACTGAAGTAAAAAAAGACCAACCAGTAGCCGAAGCTAAAAAAGCAACAATGAAAATTGAAGGGATGACTTGCGCTATGGGATGTGCAAAAACGATAGAAAATAAATTGGCTGGACTTGAGGGTGTTCAAAAAGCGGCAGTTGATTTTGAAAAAAAAGAAGCTACCATTGAATATGACGGACAAGTGCAAACAATTGAAACCTTATCAAAAACGGTTGAAGAAGTTGCCGATGGGAAAACGTATAAAGTAAAAGAAGCGAAGAATATTTAATTCTGAATATTGATAAAAGAAGAGGTTTGCAATTGCAAGCCTTTTTTTATGGTATTTAGTTACAAAAAATTAAAATTTGAAGCTAATGATTATGTTTTAGTAAAGTAGTAGTTACCCTCTAGTAATGTTGTTGCGATAGCTTCGCAGTCACAAATCTAAACTACTATGAAAACTACACTTATTTTTACTCTAGCTCTTTTTTATGTCAATTTGAGCCTTTTTTCGAAGACCATTGATGATGAGATTATTTTAAAAGATGGAAGCAAAGCCATTATAGAACCCAATTCCTTTAAAGTCGATTTTGAAAACAAAACAGTATCGTATAAAACAATAAACAGTTCGCAAAAGAAAATCAGTTTTAAAGATTTTATTTCGGTGGAGTTTGGTGCCAATAAATTTCAGACCTTCAAATTGATTGGAGGAAATGTTTTTGAAGGTTTTTTTGTAATTGCAGAATCGGAAACTAAAAAATTGGTGGTGCATACCCTACCACAAGAGGAAGAAGGAATAACTAGGTATGAGTTTCATATCATAGAAAACGACAGTCAAATTATAGATTCACATATATTTGATAACAAAAAGAATCAGAAAAGTTCCAATTTAAGAGCTGATATTTACGGTAAAATACGATTTCACTTTCCTAATCATATTCAATTATTGAAAAGGCTTGAAATGTATGATAAAAATTCCTTCGCTATCGATAACACTAAAATATTAGGATTTTTTAATAATCCAGTGTATTTCAAAAACAAGTAAAGATTATTTCCATTTTAAGGATTCCATCAATATGCGTAAATCATTTTTGATGTAATGAGCAGCAGGTAAAACAGAATCAAAATTGGGCTTCGCATAAAAATAAATAGAACCCATCAAAAAATGTTTGGTGCTATCAGTTACATAAAACTGTGATTGTGAAGCAGCATTTCCACCGACTTCATAAAACATGCCGTAGGTTTTGTGTTTGTTGTTTACAAAAGGTTGTTCGGTGATTCCGTCGGCCTTAATAACGTGTTCATACGTAAGTTTTTGGGCATCACGTAATAGAATATCTATGTTTTTATTTACCGGGCGGTAGTTTAAATAGACGGTCGCTTTAAGTTTCGGATATACGATATGAAAATTACAATCTCCCTTGTCTTCAATTCTTCCAATTGAATTATACTCAAAGGAATACCCGCAGGTTTTGTCAAATGAGACATATTTTGGTTCGGGATAGTTGAGACTCAAATAGCCTTTAGGCTTTGGCAATACTTCGTCTTTACAACTCACAATACTTATTAAAATGGTTGCGAAAAGTAAAAAAGGAATAGAATTCTTAATCATTGTTTTTAAAAAGGTAAATCATTTTCGACAGTATTGTCAAAACTTGTGTTTTTCGGTGGCTCTGGTTGTTTTACGTTTTCTGCATCTTTTTTAGTCGTTAGAAACGTAAATTCTGTTACCTGAATTTCAGTAGTATATTTAGTAGATCCGTCTTCTGCTTGCCACTGACGTGATTTTATACGACCTTCTACATATATTTTATCGCCTTTAGATAAGTATTTTTCGCAAATTTCGGCCGCTTTATTGCGAACTACTACATTGTGCCATTCCGTTGAGGTGATTTTTTCTCCCGTAGTTTTGTTAATGTAAATGTCGTTAGTGGCTAATGGAAATCTGCCGATACAGTTTCCTCCATCAAAATAATGCATTTTTACTTCATCACCTAAGTGACCTATTAATATCACTTTATTCAAAGTTCCGTTCATGGCTTGTAATTTTGGTTTATTCAAAGATAGACATTTTTTCAGAAACTATTGCGTTCTATAAAATTGTGTATCACGATAGGTACGGGTAGGTTTACTAGCTCATTATAGGACAATCCGTTTTTATGATTGATTTTCGTGTGGATTTTCCAAAAATGGATATGTAAATGTTGGTGCGATAGTTTGTGAAGCACTGTTTCAGAATCTAATTGAATCATTTTATCCGTTTCCGGAAATTGTACTTGTATCAACTCAGAAATGGTTTTTGTCGATTCTAGTTTCTCGGTTTCAATCACAGGAAACTCATAGAGATTGTGCCAAATTCCCTTTTGGGTTCTTTTATGAACAATCGTTTTCTGTTGAGGGTCTATTACTAATAGGTAATTAAAATAACGATGGGTGACTTTTGTCTTTTTCTCTTTTACAGGTAATAAGGCTACTTTTTTGTTTGCCAAGGCCCAACAAGAAGTATTCAACGGGCAAATGTCACAATTAGGATTTTTAGGGACACATTGCAAAGCGCCAAATTCCATTATCGCTTGATTGAAAGCTGCTGGTTGTTGTTTGTCAATTAATTCGGAAGCTAATGCCGTAAATTCTTTTTTTGCTTTTGGTGAAGAAATATCGGTTTCAATCCCGAAATATCGGGATAAAACTCGGTAGACATTTCCATCCACCACTGGCGCTATTTCATTATAGGAAAAGGAAGCAATAGCAGCTGCTGTATATTCGCCAACTCCTTTTAATGACAGCAAGCTTTTGTAATTGTCAGGAAATATTCCATTTAACTCGCTTGCCACATATTTGGCAGTATTGTGTAGGTTTCGCGCTCTGGAATAATAACCCAATCCTTGCCATAGTTTTAAAACTTCTTCTTCATGTGCATTGGCCAAATCGAAAACCGTCGGAAAGGCTTTTGTAAAGGATAAATAATAGGGCAATCCTTGTGCTACTCTTGTTTGTTGGAGCATAATTTCCGACAACCAAATGTGATACGGATTGGTCGTTTTACGCCAAGGTAAGTCTCGCTTATTTTGTAAGTACCACGTTGTTAATAAATTGCTAAAATTCATGCATAATAATTGTGTGGCAAAAATAATTGTTTATGTGGTTAAATTTTAATCATTTATACTTGAATTATTCTTTTTTTAATTTATATATTTGCAACCTCAAAAAATTACATAAACTTAATTATATAATTAAAATGACAAAAGCAGATATCGTAGCTAAAATTGCTGACAAATTAGGCTTAGAAAAAGGAGATGTTCAAGCTACAGTAGAGTCTTTTATGGACGAAGTAAAAAATTCATTGGAAACAGGTGATAACGTTTACTTAAGAGGTTTCGGAAGTTTTATCGTTAAAACAAGAGCGGAAAAAACAGGTAGAAACATTTCAAAAAACACTACTATTAAAATTCCTGCTCACAATATTCCAGCATTCAAACCAGCTAAAGTGTTTGTAGAAGGAGTGAAAACAAATAACGAAACAAAATAATTTACTAATCAATAAAACTACAAAGTTATGCCAAGTGGTAAAAAAAGAAAAAGACATAAGGTAGCTACTCACAAACGTAAGAAAAGAGCGAGAGCTAACCGTCACAAAAAGAAAAAGTAGTTCTAAACTACTTTTTTCTTTTTAAACGTTCATTGAAATTGAAATTTAAGATTGTAAATTTAAGAGTGACGATAGCGGAAATTTCTGAAGTCTGATCTCTTAAAAATCTAAAATTTCTTCGGGTGTAAACCTGTAACATAATGTTTAATCCATCCTTACATTCAGTTATAAGTTATGAGTTATGAGTTTTTTAAACTGTAAACCGTAAACTGTAAACTAAAAGTTGGGATAAAAATGTATAGTGTGAATAAAGAACTTATTATTAGATCAAGTCAAGACGCTGTAGATTTTGCCTTATTAAAAGATGGAAAACTAGTTGAATTACACAAAGAAGAAGAAACAAGCAACTTTCAGGTTGGAGATATTTTTATCGCCAAAATCAGAAAACCAGTTGCCGGACTTAATGCAGCTTTTGTAAACGTGGGGCACGATAAAGATGCCTTTTTGCATTACCACGATTTAGGTCCAAATTTAGCTTCTCAGTTGAAATTCATCAAACAAGTAAGCGCAGGTAAATTAAAAGATTTTTCCCTAAAAACATTTTCTTTTGAGCCAGAAATAGATAAAGATGGAACCATAGCCGATGTGCTAAGTGCCAATCAATCTATACTGGTGCAAGTAGTTAAAGAACCAATATCCACCAAAGGTCCAAGAATAAGTTCTGAACTTTCTTTAGCCGGTAGATATATCGTCTTGGTTCCATTTTCTGAAAGAGTTTCGATTTCTCAAAAAATTGATTCGAAAGATGAAAAAGACAGACTTAAAAGATTGGTGCAATCCATCAAACCAAAAGGATTTGGGGTTATTGTTCGCACAGTAGCCGAAGGCAAAAAAGTAGCCGAAATTGACAAAGATTTACAAAACTTGATGGACAAATGGACATCAATGAGTAAAAGACTTCCAACGGCACATCATCCATCTAAAATTTTAGGAGAGCTAAACAGAGCATCTTCGATTTTAAGAGATGTTTTTAACGACACATTCAGTGCTGTTATTTTAGATGATAAAGAATTATTGGAAGAAACGAAGGACTATTTACAAGAAATAGCTCCCGGGAAAGAATCAATCGTTAAACTCTACAACTCTAAAGAAGTACCGCTTTTTGAAAAGTACAATATAGAGCGACAAATTAAAACTTCTTTTGGCCGAACCGTTTCTATGAGTAAAGGGGCTTACCTAATCATAGAACACACAGAAGCCATGCACGTTATCGATGTAAACAGCGGTAACCGTTCCAACAAAGCAGCTTCACAAGAAGATACGGCTTTGGAAGTCAATCTAATTGCAGCAGCTGAAGTGGCACGTCAATTACGATTACGAGACATGGGAGGAATTATAGTAGTCGATTTTATTGACATGCAAAATCCGGATAACCGAAAAGTGTTATACGACTTCTTAAAGGAAGAAATGAGTGACGATAAAGCAAAACACAAAATATTGCCTCCAAGTAAATTTGGACTGGTGCAAATTACTCGTCAACGAGTACGACCAGAGGTGAATATTAAAACACGTGAAGAAGATCCGAATAATGAAAATGGCGAAATTGACGCGCCAATTCAAATTATTCCTAAAATCGCTTCCGATATCGAAAGAATTATCAAGCAGCATAAAAAAGTACGTTTAAATGTACATCCGTTTATTGCTGCCTACCTTACCAAAGGTTTTCCATCAATACGTTCAAAATGGTTTTTTGAACATAAAAAATGGGTAAAAATCATACCGCGTGACGCTTACACGTATTTAGAATACAAGTTTTTTGACGAAAACGGAAATTCTATACTAGATTAAAAATAAACCGCCTTGAGAAATCTTGGCGGTTTTTTTGTTTATTGTTTAGAACGAATAAAAATAACGTTTTTAACACTTATTTTTTCGACGAAATTCAATTTTATAATTGTTATTTAATTCAACCCAATTATCTTTGTAGTTCGGATAAAACTATTCAAAAACTATGCAAACAAATCAGTTAGATTTTATACCTATCCTTATGCAAGTTGGTTTGGCTGTAGGATTTGTAGGTGCTACAATCTTTATTTCGGGATTGTTAGGGCCTAAGCGTCATTCGGCTAATAAAGACAAGAACTTCGAATGTGGTATCGAATCCGTTGGAAATGCACGTATTCCTTTCTCTGTAAAATATTTCTTAGTAGCTATACTTTTCGTATTGTTTGATGTTGAGGTGATCTTTATGTATCCTTGGGCAGTGAATTTCCGCGAAATGGGAATGGAAGGATTGGCTAAAATGGGGCTTTTCATGGCGCTATTAGTAATCGGGTTCTACTATGTGATCAAGAAAAAAGGATTAGAGTGGGAATAAAGATTTAATTATGAGTGATACTTCTAAATATACAATGGCTGAGGCACCAGCAGGTTATGCTGGAGAAGGTTTTTTTGCTACAAAATTAAGTGATGTAGTTGGGTTGGCTCGTGCCAATTCACTTTGGCCATTACCCTTCGCAACGTCTTGTTGTGGAATTGAGTTTATGGCAACCATGGCATCGCATTATGATGTGGCACGTTTCGGTTCTGAGCGTATGAGTTTTTCTCCTCGTCAGGCCGATATGCTTTTAGTAATGGGAACTATTGCTAAAAAAATGGCGCCTATTTTACGTCAGGTATACGAACAAATGGCCGAGCCTAAATGGGTGATCGCGGTGGGAGCTTGTGCTTCTTCTGGAGGTGTTTTTGATACGTATTCTGTTTTGCAAGGAATCGATAAAGTGATACCGGTAGATGTTTATGTGCCAGGTTGTCCGCCAAGACCAGAGCAAATTTTAGATGGCGTAATGCGTTTGCAAGACATTGTAAAAAGTGAATCGGTTCGCCGCCGTAGTTCCGACGAGTATAAAGATTTATTAGGTTCTTATAACATCAAATAAGTATGGCTTTAGAGAGCGCTGTAATTCAACAAAAAGTAATTGACCAATTCGGATTAAAAGTTGCCGATTTTGTGCAATTACACGATATCCTAACTTTTGAGGTAGCACCCGATGCCATTTTAGAAGTGATGAAATACCTTAAAGAAGACGAAATACTTCGTTTTAATTTTCTAACCGACGTTTGTGGTGTTCATTATCCAGAATATGCTGAAGAGCGTCAGTTTGCTGTAGTGTATCATCTGCACAATTGGGTAGATAATGTTCGCATCAGAATAAAAAGTTTTCTTCCAGCGTCCAATCCGGAAATTGATTCGGTTGTTCCTTTATTTTTAGGAGCCAACTGGATGGAGCGTGAAACGTACGATTTCTTCGGAATTATTTTCAAAGGACATCCGCAGTTAAAACGTATCCTGAATATGGATGAAATGACGGTGTTTCCTATGCGTAGGGAATTCCCATTAGAAGACGGAGGTCGTACCGATAAAGACGACCGTTTCTTCGGAAGAACACAACAAAATTGTTAATAAACCTGAAATACCTTATCCATGTCAGAGTTATTATTACCACCAGAACAACGTTACGCTAGCGTCATCAATCAAAGAAGAAATGAAGACGGAAGCGAACTTTCTATATTAAACTTAGGACCTACGCACCCAGCGACACACGGAATCTTTCAAAACATTCTTTTAATGGATGGAGAACGAATTCTAGATGGCGAAAGTACTGTAGGATACATTCATAGAGCATTTGAAAAAATTGCTGAAAATCGTCCGTTTTACCAAATTACCGTATTGACCGATCGTTTGAACTATTGTTCGGCGCCTATCAACAATATGGGGTGGTGGATGACTATCGAAAAAGCCTTAGGTATTGAAGTGCCTAAACGCGTACAATACATGCGTGTTATCGTGATGGAGTTGGCGCGTATTGCCGATCATATCATTTGTAACTCGGTATTAGGAGTAGATACAGGAGCTTTAACTGGTTTCTTATATGTATTCCAATTCCGTGAAAAAATTTACGAAATCTACGAAGAAATTTGTGGGGCTCGTTTAACAACCAATATGGGACGTATTGGTGGTTTCGAAAGAGATTGGTCACCAGCCGTTTGGTCTAAAATCGATGCTTTCCTTGAGGAATTTCCAGCAGCTTGGCAAGAATTTGAAAACCTTTTGGTGCGTAACCGTATTTTTATGGACAGAACCATCAATGTAGGGCCAATTTCTGCTGAAAAAGCTATGAGTTATGGTTTTACAGGTCCAAATTTACGTGCCGCGGGAATCGATTATGATATTCGTGTGGCACAACCGTATTCGTCGTACGAAGATTTTGAATTCGATATTCCAGTAGGAAAATCAGGAGATACCTACGATCGTTTTTGTGTACGTAACGCAGAAATTTGGGAGAGTTTGAAAATTATCAAACAAGCCTTAGCCAAAATGCCGGAAGGTAATTTCCATGCTGATGTTCCTGAATATTACTTGCCTCCAAAAGAAGATGTATACACCACTATGGAATCGTTGATTTATCACTTTAAAATTGTGATGGGTGAAATTCCAGTGCCTCTAACAGAAGTATACCATCCAGTGGAAGGTGGAAATGGAGAGTTAGGTTTCTATTTAATTACAGACGGAAGCCGTACCCCATATCGTTTACATTTTAGAAGACCGTGTTTTATATATTATCAAGCATTTAACGACATGGTAAGAGGTCAGAATCTTTCTGATGCTATTGCAACACTATCAAGTTTAAATGTTATCGCTGGCGAATTAGACGCATAATGAGTATGGAAAAACATAATTTTAAGCAAGAAATAAATATTACTCCAGAGTTAATGGCTCGTATTAACGAGTTAACGAGTCGTTATCCTGAAGACAAACGTAAATCAGCATTAATTCCAGTGTTGCATGAAGTACAGGATGCTCATGATCATTGGTTGAGCTATGAATTACAGGACAAAGTGGCTGAAATTCTAGGTATTTTACCCGTTGAAGTTTATGAAGTGGTGTCGTTTTATACGATGTTCAACAGAAGACCAATAGGTAAGTACATGTTCGAATTCTGCCAAACGTCTTGTTGTGTAACCCGTGGTGTAGAAAACTTAATGGATTACACTTGTGAAAAATTAGGGGTTAAAATAGGGGAAACTTCTCCCGACGGACTTTTCGAAGTGCGTGGTGTAGAATGTTTAGGCGCTTGTGGATATGCACCAATGTTACAATTGGGTGATTTTTACCATGAAAACTTGACCAAAGAAAAAGTAGACCAGCTTATAGACGACTGTAAAGCGGGTAAAGTAACATTATTGGACAAATAGTGCTATGGGAAAAAAGATATTATTAGACAAAATTAATATTCCGGGGATTAAAACCTATGAAGTGTATCGTCAAAATGGCGGGTATGCTTCTGTAGAAAAAGCATTGAAACAAATGACTCCTGATGAAGTTACGGAAGAAGTAAAAACTTCTGGAATTCGTGGTCGTGGTGGTGCAGGTTTCCCTGTAGGAATGAAATGGAGCTTTATCGATAAAAAATCGGGTAACCCACGTCATTTGGTATGTAATGCCGATGAATCGGAGCCGGGTACGTTCAAAGATCGTTATTTAATGGAATATATTCCGCACTTATTGATCGAAGGGATGATCACTTCGTCTTATGCTTTAGGTGCGAACCTTTCGTATATCTACATTCGTGGAGAATATATGTGGGTGTATAAAATTTTAGAAAGAGCTATCGCCGAAGCAAAAGCTGCTGGTTGGTTAGGAAAAAACATATTGGGTTCAGGTTATGATTTGGATTTGTACGTTCATGTTGGTGCAGGAGCTTACATTTGTGGAGAAGAAACTGCGCTTATCGAATCGTTGGAAGGAAAAAGAGGAAATCCTCGTATCAAACCACCTTTCCCAGCGGTAAAAGGATTATGGCAAAACCCAACGGTAGTGAACAATGTGGAATCTATCGCAGCAGTGCCTTGGATTGTATTAAATACAGGAGAAGAATACGCTAAAATTGGGATTGGTCGTTCTACAGGAACAAAATTGATTTCGGCTTCAGGACATATCAAAAATCCAGGAGTATACGAAATTGAATTAGGACTTTCGGTAGAAGAATTTATGAATTCCGACGAATATTTAGGAGGAATGTACGACGATAGACCTTTGAAGGCATTAGTGCCAGGAGGTTCTTCGGTGCCTATTTTACCAGCACATTTGATTTACAAAACAGCAGCCGGTGAAGATCGTTTGATGTCTTACGAATCATTATCGGATGGTGGATTCGCAACGGGTTCGATGTTGGGCTCTGGAGGATTTATCGTGTACAATGATACGGCTTGTATTGTTCGTAACACTTGGAATTTCTCCCGTTTCTATCACCACGAATCCTGCGGTCAATGTACGCCTTGTCGTGAAGGAACCGGTTGGTTAGAACAAATTTTACACCGTATCGAAAACGGTCACGGTCGTGAAGAAGATATCGAATTGTTATGGAGTATTCAGTCTAAAATTGAAGGAAATACGATTTGTCCTTTAGGAGATGCGGCATCTTGGCCGGTAGCAGCCGCTATTCGTCATTTCAGAGAAGAATTTGAATACCATGTTCGTTTCCCAGAAAAAATTAAAAATAGAGAGCACTTTGTAAACGAGCCTTTTGAAAAAGTTCGTCATTTAGTCGCAAAACAAACAGTTTAAGAATATTAAAACTCCATAGGAGTGACATATTTATAGATATGAAAGTAACAATAGATGGTCAATCGATAGAAGTCGAACCAGGAACAACAATCTTGCAAGCTGCAAGAATGATTGGTGGCGAAGTAGTGCCACCAGCCATGTGTTATTATTCAAAATTAGAAGGAAGCGGAGGAAAATGTCGTTGCTGTTTGGTAGATGTTACCAAAGGGAGCGAAGCCGATCCTAGACCAATGCCAAAATTGGTTGCTTCTTGTGTAACGGGTTGTCAAGATGGTATGGAAATAGCCAGTAAAGCTTCTCCAAGAGTACAAGAAGCTCGTAAATCGGTTACAGAATTCTTGTTGATCAATCACCCATTGGATTGTCCGGTGTGTGACCAAGCAGGAGAATGTGATTTACAAAATCTAAGTTTTGAACACGGAAAATCGGAAACTCGTTTTATCGAAACCAAAAGAACTTTCGAACCCGAAGATATTGGTCCGAACATTCAATTGCATATGAACCGTTGTATTTTATGCCAACGTTGTGTTCAGGTAGCCGATCAGCTAACAGACAAACGTGTACACGGTGTAATGGATCGTGGCGATCATGCAAATATTTCAACTTGTATTTCCAAAGCCATCGATAACGAAATGTCAGGAAATATGATTGATGTGTGTCCGGTTGGCGCTTTGACGGATAAAACCTTCCGATTCAAATCGAGAGTATGGTTTAGTAAACCGTACAACGCACACAGAGATTGTGATAAATGTTGTGGAAAAACAACTGTTTGGATGTTCGGTAACGAAATCCAACGTGTGACAGGAAGAAAAGATGAATACCATGAAGTGGATGAATTTATCTGTAATACCTGTCGTTTCGACAAAAAAGAAGTAAATGATTGGACTATTGAAGGGCCTCGTACATTCGAGAAAACTTCGGTAATTAATCGTAACAAATATGCACTTCATGTTCCGAAAGTGGAAATCAAAACGGAAGACCACATTCTTATCGGACGTGAGGAAGATCGCAAAAAAATTAGTATGATTGATGTTCCTTTGGAGAACGCTGAAAATTCAAAACAATAAGAAATGGACAGTGCAATTATCATAGAAAAAGGAATATTTATTACCGTAATTTTTGCAATTACGATGTTAATGGCCATGTATTCTACATGGGCAGAACGTAAAGTAGCCGCTTGGCTTCAGGATCGTGTAGGACCAAACAGAGCAGGACCTCTTGGATTGTTTCAGCCTTTAGCAGACGGTTTGAAACTTTTCTCTAAAGAAGAGTTTATGCCCGATACTCCTAATAAATTTTTATTCATCTTAGGACCAGCCATCTCTATGAGTATGGCCTTGATTACCAGTGCGGTGATTCCTTGGGGTGATACTTTGGAAATCGCAGGTAGTACAGTTGTGCTTCAAGCGACAGATATTGATGTAGCGTTATTGTATGTTTTTGCCGTTTTATCTACCAGTGTTTATGGAATTATGATTGGTGGTTGGGCATCCAACAATAAATACTCATTAATGAGTGCACTTCGCGCTTCCTCTCAAATGATTTCGTATGAAGTAGCGATGGGATTATCCATTATCGCTTTAATTATGATGAGTGGAACGTTGAGTTTACGCGAAATGGCTGCACAACAACACGGAATGAATTGGAATATTTTCTACCAGCCGGTTGGATTTTTAATCTTTTTAGTGTGTTCTTTTGCGGAAACTAACAGAACGCCTTTCGATTTAGCAGAGTGTGAGGCCGAACTTATTGGTGGTCACCATACCGAGTATTCGTCGATGAAAATGGGATTCTATTTGTTTGGAGAATATGCGGCTATGTTTATCTCTTCTGCAATCTTGTCAATCTTGTACTTCGGAGCGTATAACTATCCGGGAATGGATTGGATGGCAGAAAATGCAGGAGCCAATATTGCCAATATCCTTGGAATTGTGGTGCTTTTTGTCAAAATCTGTTTCTTCATATTTTTCTATATGTGGATTCGTTGGACAATACCACGTTTCAGATACGATCAATTAATGAACTTAGGTTGGAAAATGTTAATTCCGTTAGCGATTGCTAATATTGTATTGACGGGAATTATCATAATTATAGCTGATAAATTATAATAAAATGTCATTAGATACCATTTCATTATCAGGAAGAAAAAAAGAAGTCTCAAACAAAAAGATGAGCTTCTTGGAAAGTTTGTACATCGTTGCCATTGCTAAAGGATTGGTGATTACTATCAAACACTTATTCAGAAGAAAAGTTACCATTAAATATCCGGAACAAAAACGTGAGTTCAGCCCGGTATATCGTGGTCAGCATATGTTAAAGCGTGATGAGTTAGGTCGTGAAAACTGTACCGCTTGTGGTATGTGTGCGGTGGCTTGTCCGGCAGAAGCAATTACCATGACGGCTGCAGAGCGTAAAAAGGGAGAAGAGAATCTATACCGTGAAGAAAAATACGCCTCAGTATATGAAATCAATATGCTACGTTGTATTTTCTGTGGTTTGTGTGAAGAAGCTTGTCCAAAAGATGCCATTTACTTAACCGAATCGAAAGTGATTGTAAAATCGGCTTCGAACCGTGAAGATTTTATCTATGGAAAAGATAAATTGGTAATGCCACTAGAAATGGCCATTAAAAATTCTAAATCAATTAACTAATATGTCGATACTTACTATATTCTATATTTTAGCGGCGTTTACTTTGGCTACTGGATTTTTGACGGTGGTTAGTAAAAATCCAATACATAGTGCGATTTATTTAGTATTATGTTTCTTTAGTGTTGCGGGACATTATTTAATGTTCAATGCACAGTTTCTTTCTCTAGTTCATATTATTGTGTATGCAGGAGCCATCATGGTATTGATACTTTTTACCATCATGTTAATGAACCTGAATAAAGAAAACGAACCCAATAAAAACCTATTGTCTAAAATTTCTGCGGCTATCGCTTTCGGATTGTTGGGTTTTGTTATGTTGGCTACTTTTATCAAAACAATGCCAATTATTGACACTTACAAACAATCAGGACAAGATTATCAATCGATAAAAGTGTTGGGTAAAGTATTACTAAACGAATATATGGTTCCTTTCGAATTTGCTTCTGTTTTATTATTAGTAGCAATGATTGGTGCGGTATTATTGTCTAAAAAATCAACTTCAATTCAGTAAGATGCAAAATATATTAGAACAAATAGGAATTGAAAATTACATATACTTATCAGTATTACTGTTTTGTATAGGGGCTTTTGGAGTGTTATACCGCCGAAATGCCATTATCATGTTTATGTCTATCGAAATTATGCTGAATGCAGTGAATTTGCTTTTAGTGGCTTTCTCAACCTATCATCAAGATGCGCAAGGCCAAGTATTCGTGTTCTTCTCGATGGCAGTGGCTGCCGCTGAAGTAGCAGTTGGTTTGTCTATTTTAGTCTCGATTTTCAGAAATACAGGATCAATTGATATTGATAATTTAAAAAATTTAAAAGGATAAATACTAATGGAGAAAAATTTAGCTTTAGTATTAGTTTTAGCACCATTTTTTGGTTTCCTTGCTAATATCTTTTTTGGAAAAAAAGCAGGAAAAGGATTTGTAGGATTGTTAGGAACGCTTTCGATATTGATTTCGTTTTTTGCGACTACTTACTTTTTCATGCAAATACAATCAACAGGAAAACCAATTGAAGTAAAATTATTTCCATGGATTGCATTGGAAAGTTTTCAAATCGACATGTCATTTTTACTAGACCAACTGTCTGTGCTGTGGTTGTTGTTCGTTACTGGAATCGGAACGTTGATTCATATGTATTCGATCAGTTACATGCATGATGACGAGAACATGCACAAGTTTTTTGCCTACTTAAATCTGTTTGTTTTCTTTATGATTACATTGGTTATGGGAAGCAACTTATTGGTGATGTTCATCGGTTGGGAAGGTGTTGGACTATGTTCATACTTACTAATTGGGTTCTGGTATAAAAACCAAGACTATAACGATGCGGCCAAAAAGGCGTTCATCATGAACCGTGTGGGTGATTTAGGCTTATTGATTGGGATTTTTATCCTAGCGTATGTTTTTGGAAGTTTGGATTATCATCTTATTGCCAGAGATATTTTTTCTCAAGAATTATCAGCTACCGATTCTGCTTTAATTAGTATTGCTGCTTTATGTTTATTTATTGGAGCAACCGGAAAATCGGCTCAAATTCCATTATACACCTGGTTACCAGACGCCATGGCGGGACCAACACCGGTTTCGGCTTTAATTCACGCTGCGACGATGGTTACTGCTGGTATCTTTATGGTTACTCGTTTGAATTTTGTCTTCGATTTAGCGCCAAATGTTCAAACAATCATTGCTGTAATTGGAGCAGGTACTGCAATTGTTGCTGCCGCTATCGGATTGGTGCAAAACGATATCAAAAAAGTATTGGCGTATTCTACCGTTTCACAATTAGGACTTATGTTCTTAGCTTTAGGATTGGGAGCGTACGAAGTAGCCGTTTTCCACGTAATTACTCATGCTTTCTTTAAAGCGTGTTTGTTCTTAGGTTCAGGATCGGTAATTCATGCTTTGCATGGAGAACAAGACATGCGTAATATGGGTGGCTTGAAAAAAGTGATGCCAATTACGTTTTGGACGATGATGATTTCGACGTTAGCGATTTCAGGAATTTTCCCTTTCGCTGGTTTCTGGTCGAAGGATGAAATTTTAATGACTGCTTTTCACGGAAATACAATTTTATGGGTGGTAGGTTCTATTGCTTCCATTATGACTGCATTTTATATGTTCAGATTGATGTATTTGACTTTCTTCAATGATTTTAGAGGAACCGAACATCAAAAAAAGCATTTACACGAAAGTCCAGCGTTAATTACTATTCCATTAGTAATCTTAGCAATCCTAGCTGCTGTTGGTGGATTAATTAGTTTACCAGGTAATAGTTGGTTGAACCATTATTTAGCACCGTTATTTCACAAAGCGCATGAAGCACATCATTTAGATGGAACCGCTTATATGTTGATGGGAATTGCAACGGTTGGTGCTTTAGTCGGAATTGGAATGGCATATGCTAAATACCTTAAAAAACAAGAAGTACCTGAGCAAGATTCGGAAATTACTGGAATTGCAAAAGTTTTATATAACAAGTTTTATGTGGATGAAGCTTACGAGATGTTGATCGTAAATCCGTTATACAAATTATCACATTTCTTTAGAAAATATATTGAAACTGCTGTTTCTGAATTATTATTTGGTTTAGGAAAAGTTACGAACTCAATTGGAAATCAAGGGAAATTAGTACAAAACGGAAGTGTGGGAGTATATCTTTTCGCTTTTGTTTTAGGACTTTCTTCGATTTTAATTTATTTATTTTTAGTTTAATAATTACACATAATGAACGTATCATTTATACTCATTCTTTTATTATTTGGAGCAATAGCGACCTATTTTGCTGGAGATAAATTGGCTAAAACAGTCGCGCTAGTATTCAGTTTAGCGTCGGCAGTATTTTCAGTTTATATTTTGAATTTACACCAGGCTGGGATTAATCCAAGTTTTATTTCACAATGGATTACCAATCCGAATGTATTTATTGCATTACAAGTAGATGGATTGTCATTAGCAATGTTGTTATTAACGACTTTCTTGACCACCATAATTATATTCTCCTCTTTCGGAAATCAATACAATAATAGCAAGACATTTTATGCTTTGGTATTATTCATGTCGTTTGCCATGATTGGAACTTTTTTAAGTGCTGATGCCTTTTTATATTATATTTTCTGGGAATTGGCTTTGATTCCGATTTACTTTATCGCTTTAGTTTGGGGTAATGGTGATGTCGAAGAAAGAAAAAGAGCGATTATTAAGTTCTTCATTTTTACATTGGCAGGTTCATTATTTATGTTAGTAGCATTTATTTATCTGTTCCAAAAAGCAGGTTCATTAATGTTAAGTGATTTATATGCAGTTCGATTGACTTCTCAAGAGCAATTTTGGATTTTCTTAGCTTTCTTTTTAGCATACGCCATTAAAATTCCAATTTTCCCTTTCCATACTTGGCAGGCAAATACCTATCAAAAAGCACCGGCAGTAGGAACAATGTTACTTTCAGGAATTATGCTAAAAATGGGATTGTACAGTGTGATTCGTTGGCAATTGCCTATTGCACCAATAGCGGCTAAGACCTATATGAATATTTTTATTGCCTTAAGTGTTGTAGGCGTGGTATACGGTTCTATTGTGGCTTTAAAACAAAGAAACTTAAAAAAATTACTAGCATATTCGTCATTGGCCCACGTTGGATTAATTGCGGCTGGGGCGTATAGTTTATCAGTTGATGGATTGCGTGGAGCGGTTTTACAAATGATTGCGCACGGATTTGTAGTGGTTGGTTTGTTTTTTGCAGCTGAAGTTATCGAAAGACGTTTTCAAACGCAAGAAATTGCAGAAATGGGTGGTATTAGAATTCAGGATTCTAAATTTGCCTCCCTTTTTATGATTGTAATGTTGGCTTCGGTAGCATTGCCATCTACTTTTAATTTCGTAGGAGAATTTACATTGCTTTACAGTTTGTATAATGTTAATATTTGGTTTGCAATTATAGCGGGGACAACCATTATTTTAGGAGCTGTTTATATGCTGAATATGTTTAAAAATGTAATGCTTGGAGATAAAGATTCAAGAGTTTTTGCAGTGGTAACAACGCAAGAAATTATCGTTTTTGTGGTCATTATCGCGGTCTTACTGTTTTTTGGAATGTATCCAAAACCAATTAGCGATTTAGTTACACCTCCGTTACAAGAAATTGTTGGAAGAATTAATAGATTATAATTTAGATATAATTTGAAGTGAATACTTTCACTTTAAATAACAAATTTTAAAAAATGAATACATTAATAGCGATATCAGGATTAGGAGTACTTTGTTTACTTGTAGAAATGTTTAATGCAAGAAAAGCAATTGTTCCAATCACTATTTTAGGATTGTTGGCGATTTTAGGGTATAATATTTCGGTATACAATACGTTGGGAACATTCTATAACAATATGATGTTAGTAGATCGGTTTTCGGTAGCTTTTTCAAGCTTATTTATTGTGATTACTACAGTTTTGATTACCATGAGTCATGAGTTTTACAAAGACAGACCTACTAAAATTTCTGATTTTGTTGCGATTAAAGTGTTCATGTTGGCTGGTGGAGTTGCAATGGTCTCTTTTGGAAACCTAGCGATGTTCTTTTTAGGAATTGAAGTGTTGTCTATTTCGCTTTACATTTTAGCAGCAAGTAATCGATTGAGTCTTAAAAGTAATGAAGCAGGAATGAAATATTTCTTGATGGGATCTTTCGCATCGGGGATTATTCTTTTCGGAATAGCACTTATTTACGGCGCAACTGGAAGTTTCGATTTGACAACAATTTATCAAGTAACACATACAGCCTCTTATCCGCAATGGTACATTATTGGAACGATTATGGTCGTTATAGGAATGTTGTTTAAAATAGCGGCAGTTCCTTTCCATTTTTGGGCTCCCGATGTATATGAAGGTGCACCAGCATTAACTACAGCAACCATGAGTACACTGGCCAAAGTTATTGCAGTGGCTACGTTGTATAAATTAGCTATTATTTTAGTGCCAGGTCAAACGTATGCTTTTCAAATGATTATTGTGGTAGTGGCTATGGCTTCTATGCTGCTTGGAAATATCATGGCCTTACGTCAAAACAATGTGAAACGTATGTTGGCATTTTCGGGTATTTCACATGCAGGGTTTATGGTGATGACTTTATTAATTTCGAACAACTCAGCAAATATTTTGTTGTACTATGCAACGTCTTATGCTGTAGCGGGATTAGCCATTTTTGCTGTGATTTTTTATGTAATGAAAGACAAAGAGAATGAAACGATTGATAACTTCAACGGATTTGGGAAAACACATCCTTTATTAGCAGCAGTGGTGACTACATCATTATTGTCTATGGCTGGAATTCCAATTTTATCTGGATTTTTTGCTAAATTCTTTTTATTAAGTCAAGTCATTCAAACCGGTTGGATTGTATTGGTAATTGTCGCCATTATAAGTTCTATCATTAGTGTAGGCTATTATTTTAAAATCATTTTAGCCATGTATACGAAAGATAGTGAGCAAGAATTAACTTCAATTCCTTTGGTTTATAAGATTGTTGCCATTTTATTATTGGTTGCCAATATTGCTATAGGTTTAATGCCTAATCTAGTTTTGAATTTGATCAGTTAGATGTTGATATAAAAAACAAAAGAGGCTCGTGTAAAACGAGCCTCTTTTGTTTTTTAGACTTTTTACCCATCACCATTACCAGAAGCAGTACCACCTGTAATTGGCCCTAGCGGTTTCTTTATGGGATCAGTTGTACTTCCACCTTTCACTTTTTTTTGTTGGGATATGTTAAGTGCCTTATCCTCGAATTTCTTTAATTCCATGAAAATTTCTTTTAATAATTATAGAAGCAATTTACTTTTTTTTGAGAAAACAAACAGACATTGTGGCATTTTTTCTAAATTAAATTTATCTAAAAATTTTAAGTCAAAAGTGAATAGTAAATTTAGTTTTGAATTTGATCAGCTAAAGATTTTACGATATTAAAAACAAAAAAGGTTCCGTTTTACGTGAACCTTTTTTTATTAGTTTTGCAACGTTCCAAATGTACTTTCCAATGAAGTTTATAATCCATTTTTGTTTTTTGTTCTTCAGCACTTTATCTTTTTCTCAGACAATAAAGTTGAGCGATACCGAATATCAAAAACTGCATGACAAAGCTCGATTATTAATCAATTCTAACATAGATAGTTCATTTGTTTATGCCAATAAAATTGAAAAATCAACTAACAATTTACACAAATCGTTTGCGTACGGAATTAAATCGTATTTGTACCAGCTAAAAGGCGATAGTATACAATCCAAAAAATTATACAAGAAATCATTAAGTTATTTAGAAAAGGTTCCAGCATCGAATGATAAAACAAAACTGCATGCTTATTTACTTAATTATGGAGGTTTGTCCGAATCCATTAGAGGAAATTTGAGTAATGCTTTGTTAAAATATGAAGCGGGAAAAAAGATTGCTATGAAAACAGATGACAAATTGCAAGTCATCAAGTTCGGATACAATATCGCTTCGTTATATGGAAGTGCAGGGAATTATAAATTGGCAATTAAAGAAGCACGAAAGTCAGATGAATTAATTGACAAATACCAGTTAAAAATTTCAAAGGAAAAATATGAAAACAATAAAAGTAATATTAATATCTGTTTAGGGAGCTTATATGAGTCATTACACAATTCAGATTTAGATAAAAAATCACTCGATTCAGCTAAATACTTTTATTCCAAAGCCCTTTTTGTTTCCACTAATTTACTATCCAATAAAATTAGAGCCAAAAGTGGGTTGGGAAATATTTATTGTCTCAAAGACAATTATCCGGACGCCATTAAAACCTATTTAAGTCTTTTGGTTGATTTAAAAGAAAACAATCAAAAATTAGAAAGTGCTCAAATATGTTATAATATGGGTATTTCGTATTATAATACCCAAAAATTCGATGAAGCATTAGTCTATTTTGTAAAATCAGATTCTATTTACAACGTCAATAAATTTGATAAAAGTCAGTATTTAGATTCTAATTATTATCAAGCAAAAATTTATGAAATTAAAAAGGAACCTTCAAAAGCTTTACAACATGCTAAAATTTATTTAAACAATTTTGAATCAAGTGAAGCCAAAAAGAATGCAGAAAAAAGCGAGGTGAATTTTCTTTTAGGGAAAAAGAATTTAGAGAATGAAATGATTCAAATAAGAGATAAGTTCAAAAGGCAGGTTTTGATAGAAAGTCTTTTGAAATGGGGAGGAATTGCCGTTATTTTTTTATTGATAATCATTTTACTTATAAACTATCGCAATAAAAAAGTAAATGATAAAAAATTTAATAATTTATTACTTGAATTTGAAACAATCGCGAATACTAAAAAAGTAATTGATAATAATGAAGCTTTTTCGGATTTAGAAAAAAATAAAAAAAGCAGTTCGTTTAATTTAGATGAAGACAAAGAAAATGAACTAATACAAAAATTTTCTAAACTTATTGATAAAAATGAATTTTTAAAAGAAGGATTTACATTGCAATATGTTGCTAATAAAATAAAGACGAATACTACTTATTTGTCTTATGTAGTCAATAAGAAATTTGAAAAAAGTTTTAGTGATTATGTAAATGAACTTAAAATAAATTATGCAATAAATGAGATTATTACGAATCCTACTTATCGCAAATATTCTACTCAGGCGATTGCAGAAAGCGTTGGGTTTAAAAATGCTATTTCCTTCACAAAGTCTTTTAATAAAAGAACCGGAGTAACTCCGGCTCAGTTTGTTAAAAGGATGAATGATTAATAAGTTCCACTTATTATAGTGCCATCTGCACGTTTACAATATATAAGGACATCATCAAAATCATAATAGCAAGTGATTGGAGGGTCAGTTGGACCACCACCGGGAATAATTACAACTTTTGGCTTCGGTTTGTCATCTATCCCACAAATAATATTTTTACTTTCTTCAGTTGTTAGTTGCAAATCTTTAAAACGGTCTAAATTTAGTTTTTTAGTTTTCATAAATTATTTTTTTTTCAAATTTAAGGAGAAAAGAAAAAGTAAATCGTTGTTTTTAGAGTATAGCTTGTTTTTAATTTAGTTAAAAATGTAAGTTTTTGATAATTAGAATTTTAACCTTATTTTTTACCTAAATAATTTATAAATTATGTATGTTATAATTTACAAATTGTAAAAGCATGCCCTTTTTTTTACTTCAAAATCGTTAAATATTTGCCTCGGAATTAAATGTTTTATTCCACGATTGTAAACCAATACACGATGGTAAATTTAGTAACGAAGTATTTAGAGATTAATAAATACAATGATAAAAACGAAGCGTTTGAGTCGTCTTATTTGTCTCATCCCAATTATCCGAGTTTGTATGCAGTAACCGATACTTTGAGCTTACTTCACATTGAGAATATCGCTGCAAGAATTCCCAAAGAACAATTTATTGAGTTGCCCGATTATTTTCTAGCCCTATTAGATGGAGAATTTGTATTAGTGCATAAAAAAGTAGCACATGTAGAAATCGAAACAATAAAAG
Source organism: Flavobacterium amnicola (assembly GCF_004122165.1). GTDB lineage: Bacteria > Bacteroidota > Bacteroidia > Flavobacteriales > Flavobacteriaceae > Flavobacterium > Flavobacterium amnicola. Next base: position 416,023 of record NZ_SBKO01000001.1, on the reverse strand, counting down.
GTAGTTTCTTTAAATTGTCGTTTGATGATTTTTTAAACCGATGGAACCAACTTGTTATTGCTGTCGAACCGAATCTTGTTTCAACCACCAAATTGAAGTATCCTTTTTCAAAATGGTACTTATACATTTTGCCTTGTATAGCCTTAATTACAGTATCGCTATTTTTTAAATCCTATGGTTTAACAGAATTTTTGTTGTTGTCAACTTCAATCCTAGGATTAGTAGTGAGTGTTTTTATTGTACAGGAAAAATTCGGCATTAAAAATGAAATGGCTACAAAATTGTGTTCTCTTAACACAAAAGCTTCTTGCGATTCGGTGATACAATCCGAAATAAGCACTATTAACAAATGGCTGAGTTTTTCCGATTTGCCCTTACTTTTCTTTGCTATTAGTGTGATGGCGATTTTAATGCAACCAAAAAATTCGGGAGTACTAGTTGGTTTTTTAAGCCTAGTCATGTTACCCATTATTGTCTATTCCATTTGGTTGCAAAAATTTGAATTAAAAAAATGGTGTGTGTTGTGTTTAGCGGTTTCGTTGTTAATTGTATCGCAAGGTTTGGTTTTTGGACTCACAACCGCATCATTTTTGAAAATACTTCTTTCTGTTAATGTATATGCGGTTTTGTTTGCCGCTATTGTGATCACTTCTTTATGGTTTTTGGTCAAACCTATCATTACTAAAAAACTACAATTTGAAAGCGAAGTCAATGAGCTCAAGCGATTCAAAAGAGATTTTAAACTCTTCACATTTTTATCCAAAACGATTCCTCAAATTGATGGATTCCAGGAACTTGAGGGTATTCAAATAGGGAATGTAAATGCGGAAGTTCAATTAACGATAATCATTAGTCCAAGTTGTGGGCATTGCCATACGGCTTTTCAGGAAGCTATAGAGTTGGTAAAGAACTATTCAGAGCGTGTTTTTTTACAAGTGCTCTTTAATATTAATCCAGAAAACAATAACAATCCGTATACGATTGTGGTGGAGACGTTACTTTCCATTAATGCCTTATTTCCTCAAAATGCGGAAGAAGCTTTAACAGATTGGCATGTTAAAAAAATGGAACTCAATCAATGGAAAGAAAAGTGGACGGTCAAAAGGATTGATACGAAAGTGAATCATCAGATTGCTATTCAATACCTATGGTGTCTTCAAAATAAATTCAATTATACTCCTGTCAAATTGATCAATGAGAAATTGTTTCCTACACAATATGAAATAAACGAGTTGAAGTATTTTTTAAATGATTTTTCGGAAGAGAAACAAGTCTTGGAAGATACTATCGCAATTGAAGCATAAATCAGGCAGAAGCTCTAACTGTCTCTATACGCTTAGAGTAATTTAAATCTTTACTATTTATTATGAAAAAACAATTATTAGTAGTTACACTGCTCTTATTTTCAGCAGTAAATTTTGCTCAACAGCAAAACAGACATTGGTATTTTGGTACTCATGCTCATTTAAATTTTGCTGGCGGGACAATTACACAACCCGCATCTGAAATTATGCCCTCAGGAAATGATTTTTGGGGAATGGAAGGATGTGCAACGATTTCCGATTATAACACAGGAGATTTACTTCTTTATTCCGATGGAAAAACAATTTTAGGAGCCAATCATCAACCTATTGTGAATGGAACTAACTTAATGGGAGACATGTCGTCTTCTCAAAACATTGTTTTTCTGCCAAGACCAGGAAACAGAAATAATTTCTACGCTTTTACTACTAATGGAATTACAAGTTATGAAGCAGGACTATTTTTTTCTGAAATCACAATTGATCCATGCACAAGAGTCGCAACAGTTCTCAACAATGCTTCGGGAACTAATACAACGCCTTTATTGAATCACTTTGGAAATCAAATAGGGAATGAATACGAATGTATTACCACGGCAAAACATAGTAACGGAGTCGATTATTGGGTTATTGCTCAAGTGAATGATTTCATCTATTCGTATTTGGTTACCAGCAATGGTGTAGTAGATGGGGCTGGAGTAGCGAATAGACCATTTAGTTCGTATTTGGTGCCTACACCACCTCATGGGACAGCATCTGTAGGCGATACAGGCAAGTTGAAAATTTCTCAATCCGACATATCTCCAAATGTCGTGAGAATTGCTAAAGCAGTAACCTACCAAGGTGTACATTCAGTTAGAGCAGGTACTTTTAACCGATCTACAGGAGTTGTTGTGTTCAATAATAATTTTGGATTAGCTGCTTCAGCGTATGGTGTAGAGTTTTCATTTAACGGCAATATTCTATATTACAGCGAGGGTAATAATAAAATCAAAAGAAGAAACATGCTTACAAATGCTGCTTTGTCTGATTTTATCGTTCCTGTTAATACTTCTTGTTCTGTTTTAGAAGTGCAGTTGGCTCCTGATAATAATATCTATGTTTCAAACAGAAGGGTGAGTTTGGGAAGAATTTCAAACGCAAATCTTACTACGGCTACTTTTACAGCCAATGCAATTACATTAATTACCGATGCAACACATACAACAGCTACAAAGTCAGAAATCGGACTTCCTCAGTTAATACAACAGCATCAACAAGCTCCAGTTCCAATCGTAACCTTAGTTGCCAATAATGATTCAATCTTCATGAATAGTTGTACAACTACAACTTCTACGGTGACTGTTCAAGCAAATGATACTATGAATGGAACAGCAATTGCATCTCCACTTTCAGGATTGGTAATTGTACCACTAAGTGCAGCGAGTCCAACTCCAACCAATGGAGGAATAACATTAAATGCAAATGGAACTATAACCCTATTGGCTGGAACTCCAGTAGGAATTTATACATTAACCTATCAAATTTGCACTTTAGGTTCATGTCCTTCTTGTAGTAATATAGGTATAATTAAAGTAGATGTTTCTGGTAGCAGTAATGTTTTAGTAGCGGCAAACGATTCTTTTAGCTATGATGAATGTATTCCTATGAAAATGAATGTAAAATATGCTAATCCAACGTATCCAGACACACTAAACGGAAACCCTATATTAGCAACAACACCGGGTATTACGGTACAACAAGTGCCAGGCTCGTTAAATCCAATTCCTACTACTGGAAGTATTTCTTTGGGAACAAATGGAATTATAACTATTGGTGTTGGGACACCCACAGGAATCTATAAGTTAAAATACAAATTGTTATTAAATGACAGTTGTGCTAGTCAAAGTAATGAAGCTGTAGTGACAATTACAGTAACTCAATCTGCTACTCCTCAAACGATTGTAATTACAGATGCTTATGTTGGTGTAGCTGCTGGTACAACAAGCATTGATTCCATTTTAGTTAATGATACTATAGGCGGAATCCCTTGTAATTCCTCTAATGTGGTTGTGATGCCATATCCTGGTACTCAACTCCCTGGAATTACATTAAATCCAGATGGTACTGTTACTGTTGCAGCTGGAACGCCAAATGGTGATTATTCAATTGCTTATTATTTATGTCAACCGTGTTTGTCGACTAATTGTACTTCTCCTAGAAAAGTATATGTGACAGTTGGTCTAAGAGCAAATCCAGACAGTATTTATTTTGATTCCAATGGAAATTATGTTAGTGGTAACTTAAATGTTTTTACGAATGATGTGTATGGAGCCTCACCAGTAACTCCTTCTGCAGTTTCAATCACGTATACTCCAAATCCTTATTTTTCTATCGATACCAATGTGGGAAGTCCTACTTATGGAGATATAATTGTTTCTTTGGGATTGCCAACCGGATGGTTTCATTACCAATCCAACTATACCATTTGTGAATTGGCTAATCCATCAAGTTGCGCTACTGCCACGGTTGAATTATGGGGAGAGGCAGCAGGCAGAACTTCAAATAATGAATTAAAAACAGAAAGCAAGATAGGGGTTGTATCGGTGTATCCAAATCCTAGTTCAGGAGTGTTTAGCATTCAATTGGATCATCAACATTCATCTGAAACTAATGTTAAGGTAGCTGTTTATACTGCTTTGGGACAAGTTGTTGTTGAAAAAACGATACCTCAAAACAATCCACAAATTGATTTGTCCAATTTTGTTAACGGAACCTATTTCTTGAAAATTCAAAGGGGAGAAGAGACCATCAACAAAATAATTGTCAAAAAATAAAGGGTCGAAACAAAGTTTGGAGAATCGGTTATTCACAGACAATCCAAACTTTGTTTTTCAAAATATTGTTGCAACGATAGACATAAGGTTCAAATGTCTTAAAATGATTGGACTAATAATTAAATTTTAAATTAAATATCATGTTAAAAAACATTTTAAACTTAGACGGTGCTCAACAATTATCTAATAATGAGCAAAAAGAAATTAATGGTGGATTAAGAATTTATAGAAGTTGTGAAGATGCAACTGCTATTTGTCCTGAAGGTAAAGAATGCATCGGGTTTGATACTGCAGGTAAAATTATTTGCAGATAAATCTAATTCCATTTTATAGGAGAGCATTCTCCATTTTTTCAATTTTAAAAGCAAATATCATGTTAAAAAACATTTTAAACCTAGATGATGCTCAACAATTATCTAATAATGAGCAAAAATCAATCAATGGGGTATTACAATAGCTTGTAACAATGCAATTCAAGGAGGAAGTTGTTATTGAAAAACTGCTGGAGTAGTTTGTTTGCCTGGATTTATAACAAATTCTGGAGCTTGTAAAATGGCTAATGTTTGTTGTGAACTAGGTCTTTAATATTGAGATCTTTAAACTGCCTAAATTTTTTTTAGGCAGTTTTTTACTTATTTTTGAAACCAAAATATAAAGCCTTGAAAAAATTTCCAAATTATATACAAGCCGATACCAAAGATTGCGGGCCCACCTGTTTAAAAATAGTTTCCAAACACTACGGAAAAACGATCAACATTCAGCAATTACGTGATTTTAGTGAGACTACTCGTGAAGGAAGTAATTTACTATTCTTGAGTGATGCGGCCGAGAAAATTGGATTTAGAACCCTTGGCGTAAAATTAAATCTAGAAAGTTTAGAAGAAGCTCCGTTGCCTTGTATTTTACATTGGAATAAGGAACATTATGTGGTGCTGCACGACATCAAAAAGGGCAACTATTGTATTTCTGATCCTGCTTTCGGATTACTTCAATACAATAAAGAAGAGTTTATCAAATTTTGGATTGGCAATAATGCTTCGGAAACCACACAGGAGGGAATTGCATTATTAATTGAACCTACACCCAAATTTTATCAATCTGAATTTGATAAAGAGGAGAAAAAAGGGCTAGGCTTCGGAATGTTGTCTCAATACGTATGGCGCTATAAATCTTTTATAACGCAGTTGAGCATCGGTTTGTTAGCAGGAAGTTTGTTGCAATTAATTTTTCCATTTTTAACCCAAAGCATAGTAGATGTTGGGATACAAAATCAAAACCTAAATTTTATCTATCTTATTCTTTTTGCACAATTATTTCTATTTGCAGGAAGAACAGGATTAGAATTGATTCGAAGTTGGATCATGTTGCATCTTTCGACTCGCATCAATATTTCTTTGATTTCTGATTTTTTTATCAAACTGATGAATTTGCCCATATCGTTCTTTGATGTGAGAATGACGGGAGATATCATGCAACGTATTAACGATCACCATCGCATCGAAAAAATTCTGACCACTTCTTCCTTAAATGTTTTGTTTTCGGTGGTGAATATGGTCATCATGGGAGGTGTTTTGGCTTATTATAACGTACAAATTTTTGCTGTTTTTTTCATTGGAAGTTTGCTGTATTTTGGTTGGATAACCTTGTTTTTAAAGCGCAGGGAAGCATTAGATTACAAACGATTCTCAGAAGTTTCGCAAGAACAGAGTAAAGTAATGGAGCTCATTAACGGCATGCAAGAAATCAAGCTGCATAATGCTGAAAAGCAAAAACGTTGGGGCTGGGAATATGTGCAAGCCCGATTGTTCCGCGTGTCGATGAAAGGATTGGTTTTGGAACAAACGCAAACCATTGGTTCTTCGGTGATTAATGAATTGAAAAATATTTTTATTGTATTTATCTCTGCCAAATTAGTAATCGACGGCCAAATTACTTTAGGGATGATGATGGCCATCAGTTCTATTGTGGGAAGTTTGAACGGTCCAGTCACACAATTGATAAGTTTTGTAAGAGAATTACAAGACGCCAAAATATCCTTAGCACGTTTGTCGGAAATTCATGAAAAAGAAGATGAAATCCAACAAGAAGTACTGCAAACGAATGATGTCCCTCAAGAAGAAGATATTGTTATTAAAAATTTATCTTACCGATACTTAGGGAATGATGTGCCCGTACTTGAAAATTTAAATTTAGTGATTCCTGCCAAAAAAGTAACGGCAATTGTGGGTGTCAGCGGAAGTGGAAAGACCACACTAATGAAATTATTACTTAAATTTTATGATCCAGAAAAAGGAGAAATAAGCATCGGAAATACACAATTAAAAAACATTTCTCAAAAAGCATGGCGAAACAATATTGGGGCGGTTATGCAGGAAGGGTTTATATTCAATGATACGATTGCCAATAATATTGCGGTTGGGGTTGACATCATTGACAAAGAACGCCTTGTGTATGCGGCCGATGTGGCCAATATAAAAGAATACGTCTCTGGATTACCCTTGGGGTACAATACTAAAATTGGTTCGGAAGGCGTCGGGATGAGTACCGGGCAAAAGCAACGTTTGCTGATTGCAAGAGCGGTGTATAAAAACCCGGAAATGTTGTTTTTTGACGAAGCTACTTCGGCTTTAGATGCCAACAATGAAAAGGAAATCATGCGCAAATTGGATTTGTTCTTCAAGGATAAAACCGTAGTGGTCATCGCACACCGATTGAGTACAGTAATGAACGCCGATCAAATTGTAGTCCTCGATAAAGGAAAGATTATCGAAATGGGGAATCATTCGGCTTTAGTAGAACAAAAAGGAAATTATTTTGAACTGGTTCGCAATCAGTTACAATTAGGAAATTAATTATGATAGAGCACAATTCAGAAACTTCTTTTGAACTCCGTAGCGAAGAAGTACAAGATATATTAACAAAAGTACCGCATTGGATGATTCGATGGGGGACAGTTCTGATTTTCGGAATCATTGCCATGTTGTTTATTATAGCAGGGTTTCTAAGATATCCAGATATAATACGAACTGAAATTATCATCACCACCAATGTTCCGCCAGAAAAATTACTCGCGAAAACTTCAGGGAGAATACAAGCGATTTTGGTGAAAGATAAAGCGCAGGTTTTGGCCAATACGCCACTGGCTATAATCGAGAATGCTGCCAATTACCAAGATGTTTTTCGTTTGAAAAAGGAATTGGAAACGTTTCAAAAATCGACTTCCAAAAATTTCCCGTTTGATGCTTTTAAAAACCTACAATTAGGTGAAATTGAAAGTGCTTATGCATTATTTCAGAAGGATTACGTAGCGAATACTTTGAATGAATCGTTGCACCCGTATCAAGTGGAAAGCAATGCCCAAAAATCGGAAAACACACAAATTCAGGAGCGCCTTACTTTACTTGTGCAACAAAAAGAAATCAATGAGCAGGAATTACTGCTACAGCGTAATGACATTGCCAGATATGCAAAGCTTCACGACAAAGGGGTGATTTCTTCTCAGGAATATGACACGAAGAAATTGAATTATTTACAAGCCGAAAAAAATTATAAAAACCTGTTGACTTCCATTTCTCAACTAAAATCTTCTTTAATTGAAAATACTAGAGCCACTAAAGGGACAGTTATTAATGATGTCAAAGAAAGTGTGAATTTAGACAGAAGCCTTTCGCAATCTTTTTATCAATTAAAAAAAGCGATCAAAGACTGGGAGTTAACTTATACCCTACAATCTGCTATTGAAGGAAAAGTAAGTTTCACTCAAGTATGGGTGGAAAACCAGACGATTGCGTCAGGAGATAATGTATTTTCAATTGTACCAAGTGCTGGAAAAGGATTTGTCGGAAAAGTAAAAGCGCCCTCTTTAAACTCCGGGAAAATACAGGTAGACCAACAAGTGAATATTCGTTTGGCTAATTTTCCTGATCGAGAATTTGGAATTCTAAAGGGGAAAGTGAACAATATTTCATTAGTGCCTGATAAAGATGGAAACGTAATGATTGATGTTATTCTGCCAGAAGGAATGGAAACCAGTTATAAAAAGCAAATCCCTTTTCAACAGGAAATGCGTGGTGCTGCCGAAATTATCACCCAAGATTTGTCGCTTTTAGAGCGTGTTTTATACCAATTTAAGGACATGTTAAATAGAGATTGATCAAAATCTTAGATTGTAAATAAAAATGAGAATAAAATTTTAGGGATTCTCAACAAAAAGAGTATATTTGGATTCCTTAAAAAAGGGGGATTAGCTCATTTGGCTAGAGCGCTTGCCTGGCAGGCAAGAGGTGACCGGTTCGAATCCGGTATTCTCCACAGATTAACCAACAAACCAAACCAATAAAAAAACGTCCCGATTTATCGAGACGTTTTTTGCTTTATTATACTTCCGCTAATCGCTTTGCTTTTTTATCACGTAACCAATATTTGGTTCGTTTCACCAAATAAAACATAACCGGTACCATGACTAAAGTCAATACTGTTGCATAGGTCAATCCGAAGATAATGGTCCATGCTAGTGGTCCCCAGAAAATAACATTATCTCCTCCCATGTAAAAGTGTGGGTTAAAATCGGTTACCAATCCGAAGAAGTCAAAGTTTAATCCGATAGCTAATGGAATTAATCCCAATACTGCGGTTAAGGCGGTTAATAATACCGGACGTAAACGCGATTTCCCTGATTCGATAATGACATCTTTAATTTGCTCAATGGTTAAATCGTCGTGACTTTCCAAGTTGTTGTCGGCTACTTTTTTATCCATTAATAAGACAAAGAAATCCATCAATACAATTCCGTTTTTCACCACAACTCCCGCTAATGAAATAATTCCCATCATGGTCATTAATCCCACAAAATCCATACGAGCAATCACATAGCCATAAAATACACCACTTAAACTCAGTAGTACGGTAAACATAATCACTAATGTTTTCGAAACCGAATTAAACTGCAATACAATAATAGTGGTAATTCCTGCAATGGCAAGGAAAAGAGCAAACATCAAGAAGGCCATTTCTTTACTTTGTTGTTCCTGTTCGCCAGAAAAAGAGAAGGTAATATCACCCGCTAATTTGTAATCGGCTAAATCTTTTTTAATGGTTTCAACAATTTCATTGGCATTATACCCCGTAATCACATTCGAATAAACCGTCATGATACGTTTGTAATCTTTACGTTTAATCTGATTGTAGGTTTTTGTTTTCTCCGTCGATGCGATAGCCGAAATCGGCACTTGCATGATCTGTCCGTTGTTCGGATTACGATATGTTAACGGTTGATTAAACAACACGCTTTCATTTTTGCGTTGGTCATCCTGCAAACGCATTACAATATTATAATCGTCATCTCCTTCTTTATAGGTGGAAATTTCTTGTCCATATACAGCACGACGTAAAGTAAATCCAGCCATTCCAGTAGAAGCTCCAAGACTTCCAGCATTAGCTCTGTCGATTTTTACTTCCAATTCTGGACTTTCTTTATTGATATCTACTTTTAATTTTTCGATTCCAGGAATGTTTTTACTGTTCAAGAAAACAATCATTTTGTCGGCTTCTTTCAGCATTTCCTCATAATTGGTTCCTTTCAATTCGATACTAACAGGATATCCTGCTGGTGGACCAGCCGCATCTTTTTCTACAGTAACCGAAGCACCAGGAATCGCTTTAATTTTAGCTCGTACTTCTTCCATCACATCGGCGGTATTGATTCCTTTTCTGAATTTGAATTCGGAGAAATTAACCGTTACTTTTCCTTTGTGTGGCGTTTCCGATTGCGAACCTAAATCGACTTGTGGATTCGTGGCTCCAACCCCAACTTGGGCTACAATCGATTCGGCCAAGAAATCTTTTTTCGTTTCCGGATCTATATATTTATTTAAAACATTGATGACTTGTTTTTCAACAAATTCCGTTGCTTTGTTGGTTTTAGAAATATCGGTGCCTTGCGGATATTCTATATAAGCTATTACCTGATTTGGAATATTTTCAGGGAAAAACAACGAATCGGTTGGAAATAAAACCACTAAGAAAATGGATAAAAATAACATTCCAACTATTCCTCCAAAAGCTTTCCAAGCATTGGTTTTGGTTAAGATTTTGGCCAACATGGCTTTGTATTTTTCTTCCATTCTTGGGAAGAAATCATGTTGAAAATCTTGTGTCCATTGGTATAATTTCAAATGGTACAACCACATTAAGGCAACAGCAATTAAAGACAAGTGTCCAATGCCTCGCATTAATTTCGAGTCGTAAAGGTTTCCAGGAATTACAAACAAGATTCCAATTGCCAATAAAATAATAGTGTTTTTTCTAATGGATTTTCTGGAGATATTTTTATCTTCAATATCCATAGAACCTCCTGTCATTGCTGCATTTACCACCATTGCTACAAACAATGAGGCTCCTAACGTTACTGAAAGCGTTAATGGAAAATATTGCATAAATTGTCCCATGGTTCCGGGCCACAAAGCAAACGGTAAAAAGGCCATTAAGGTAGTTGCGGTTGAGGAAATAACCGGCCATGCAATTTCGCCAATACCAATTTTGGAAGCCTGCATTCGCGGCATTCCTTTTTTCATGTTGGCAAAAACGTTATCGACGACCACAATACCGTCATCAACCAGCATCCCTAATCCCATTACCAAACCAAACAATACCATCGTATTCATCGTAACCCCAATTGCCGAAAGCAATGTGAAAGCAATGAAAATTGATAATGGAATCGCAGCGCCCACAAATAAGGAATTACGTAATCCCATGGTAAACATCAATACAATCATTACCAATACTACTCCAAAAATAATGTGATTGGTTAACTCATCTACTTGGTGTTCTACACGTGAAGATTGATCGTTGGTTAATGTTACACTTAGGTCTTTTGGTAATACTTTTTCTTGTGCTTTTTTAACCACTTCTTTTACTTGGTCAATTGCCGAAATCATGTTTTGCCCCGAACGTTTTTTAACATTCAGCATGACTACTTCTTCGTTGTGTTCACGGGCAAAAGTGGTACGTTCTTTTTCTTTAAAATTGATGGTTGCTATGTCTTTTAAATACACAGAACCTCCGTATGATTTTACGATAATGTTTTCTAATTCCAACGGATTTGAAATTTCTCCTACAATTCTGATGTTGTTTCTAGAACCTTCGGCGACTAAATTTCCGCCAGAAAGCGTCATGTTTTCATAACGAACGGCGCTCTGAATATCATCGAAGCTTACTTGCGCTGCATTCATTTTATAAACGTCAATGGCGATTTCAACTTCTTTATCGTCTACACCAAGAATGTCAACGGCTTTCACTTCCGAAATATCTTCGATTTCGTCTTCAAGATATTCGCCGTATTTTTTTAACTGTTGCGAAGTGTAATTTCCTTTTAGATTGATATTTAAAATCGGAACTTCCTCCGCAATATTAATGGTGAACACATTCGGTTCTACTTTACTTCCGTTGTCCATAGTTGGCCAATCGGTATCGGCTTTCGTTAAATCGACTTTGTCTTTTACCTTAGCTTTGGCTTCTTCTACGGTAATATCGTCTTCAAATTCGACAATGATCATACCGTAATCCTGAAAGGAACTAGAGGTTACTTTAGTAACGCCACTTATGTTTTTGATGTTATCTTCCAAAGGTTTTGTAACCAGTTTCTCTACATCTTCGGCTGAATTTCCAGGGAAAATAGAAGAAATATACGTTTTGTTTTCGATGATTTCTGGGAAATCTTCACGCGGCATAGTGATATAGGCATAAATTCCTGTAATCACAATAATACATGTTAGGATGTACACGGTTACACGGTTATCTACCGCCCAACTTGAAATGCCAAATTCTTTTTGTTGATGTGCCATTATATGTTTTCTTTTTTATATTTGGAACTGAAATTGAAAAGGTTAGCTGATTTGGATACTAAGAAATAAACCAACAAAACCTTTTTCGACAAACGACTAACCTTCAATTTCAATGTTAAAATGATACTTTCATTCCTTCTGCAAGTGCATTTGCACCTTCGGTAACGATGATGTCACCTTTGTTTAATCCGGAAACAATTTCTGTTACACTATTGGCATTTTGCCCCGTTTTAATCATTACTTTTTTAGCAACTCCTTCATTCGATTTCGCTTCAGTAACAGTATAAATAAACTTGTTTCCGTTAGCGTCTTGCTGAATAATATTTGTAGGAACGACAATTGCAGATGCTTTTGTGTAATCTACAATTTTTAATTTGGCCACTTGGTTAGGGCGTAATAAACCTTCTGGATTAGGAACGCTTACTTCTATGCCAAAACTTCTGTTAGCAGGATTAATGGTTTTCGCTACTTGACGAATTCTTCCTGAATATTCTTTCCCGATGGAAGTAATTGCAGCCTGTACTGGAGTACCTACTTTTACTTTTCCAACATACGCTTCAGGAATAGAAGTGCTCACATACATTTGGTTTAAATTCACAATACGCATTAAACCTTGTGGACTCGCCGAAACGACTTGACCTCTTTCCACAAAAACTTCATCGACCACCCCATTAAAAGGCGCTTTAATTAATGTTTTTGCAATTTGTGCTTTCATTTGATTTACTGATTTCGACAAACTAATCATTTGAGTTTGTGCTTGTAAATACTGAATTTCTGAACCAATTTTTTGATCCCATAAACGTTTTTGACGTTCGAAAGTTGTTTTGGCCAATTCGTATTGCGTTTGAATGCTGGCTAATTGTTGACTCATACCTCCATCGTCTACTTTTCCTAAAATTTGACCTGTTTGTACACTTTGACCTGCTTTCACATTCAATGAAATTAAAGTTCCTGGCATTTCAGGTTGAATTAAAATGTTTTGATTGGTGTCTACATTTCCTTGAATTTCAAGGTAATGACTAAAAGTCGTGTCTTTTACTGTAAGTACTTCTACTAATGCTTCATCTGCTTTAGAATTAGCTGCAGCTAAAGCGGCATCAATTTTAGTTAAATCAGATTGAAGTACCTCTCTTTTCTTTTTTAATTCGGTAAAGTTTTTAGCTTCAATTAATTGATCGACAGAAGTGGAAGCGTCATTTCCTTTGCAAGAAAATAAAACGACTGATGTTATGGCTAAGATTATTATTTTTTTCATTGTAGTATGTTTATGGGTTTATTTATTGATGACTTTTTGTAAAGTGGCTCTTTTGTTGATGATGTCTACCATAGTTTGCAAGTAGCTTTGTTGGGCCGAGAACAATTGATTTTGCGCTTCGGTAAATTCAAAACTTGTGGATAGCCCTTCTTTGAATTTGATGCTTTGTTTGTTTTCGATGCGTTCGGCTAATCGTAAGGTGCTTTTCGCCGAATTGTATTGTGCAACACTATACTCGTAATCACTTTTAGCTTTTTGATACTGTAGCTTAAGTGTTTGTTCGGTTTCGATAAGTTTTGTTTTGGCTTGTTCGAAAGCAATTTTCGCTTGTGCGGTTCTAGAACTTCTTGCGAAAGAACTAAAAATAGGCACATTTAAACCAATACCAAGGTTGGAGAAATTATACCATCGGTTGTTAGCATTAAACATGGTAAACTCTTTTCCGAAAGTGTTGTATCCAAAATTTACTTGCGCCGATAATGAAGGCAAGGCTTTACTTTTCTCGTACTTTAACTGTAATCGTTTGGAGTCTTCTAAGTTTTTGCTAATTTGATAATCAATATTGTTTTGCAAATCAAAATTTTCATTGAGCAGGGCCATATCAATATTACTGGTGGTTAAAGCGTCCAATTTTTCTGTCAATGTAATGGATTCATCTAAATCGATTCCCATTAATAACTTTAGCATATTGGTAGCAATAGTTTTCATTCTATTGGCATAATCATACGAACTTTTTACCGCTGTCAATGTGATTTGCAAACGTTCAACCGATTCTTCTTCCAGAAACCCATTTTTATAAGTTTCACGCGTGTCTTTAAGTGTTTTTTCTAATGTTTGTTGGTTGCGCTCGATAATTTTGATGCTTTCTTCCGACATTAAAACATTGCCGTAAGCAGTAGTTGTTAATTCGGTAATTTCTTGCGCTGTTTTCTTTTGTGCGTTTTCAGAAATTTTTAAATAGGTTTTTGCTGATTGTAATCCGACCAAATAAGAACCGTCAAAAATTAATTGATTTAACGTTAACGTTCCTACCATGTTGTGTTTTAATCCAAAACCTACTACATCAATTGCATCTGCTGGAGCTGATGGGTTAAAATTTTGGGCTTCAATTCCTTGCTGTTGTATGGCGAACGTGTTTTGATAGCCTAAATTTCCATTAATTTGAGGCAATCCCATAGTGGTGGTTTCCTTCTTTTTAAGTTTGGCAGCTTCATAATCACGATTGGCATTTATGGCACTGTAATTGTTTTTTACGGCGTGATCTATGGCTTCTTTTAGTGAATACGACTTACTAGTGGTAGTCGTTTCTTGGGCAAATAATTGGACTTGAAAAAATATCAAGGCAATAAGTACAATACCTTTCTTCATTTATTCGGATTTATGATTTAATAATTGTTTTTCTAATTCGATGATTCCCTTTGGGGTTGCCATGGCTCTTGTGTGGTATTCTAAAGCTTCCATTTCTAATTTTAATGCCTCACTTTCCAATTGGGTGTTTTCATTAATACTAAAAATCAGGGTATAATAAAATTGTATGTAGGATTCAATATTAATTTCGCTTCTGTACAGTTCTTGTGCAATTCCTTTTCTGATGTTTTTGCCAAACATTTCGCTACAATCTTGAATTTCATTTTCCAATAACTTTCCATAAATTTCTGGATAATGTTTTTTTAATTGATACACTGGTGAGGTATCCGCATTTTGAAACATTTCTTTGAAAAGTCTTCTGATTTCGAAGTTTTCTTGAATAGCATTGAAATCCTTTTCTATGATTTCATCAATAACCGTATGAATTTTTTCATGTACAATCTCTGTCGCTTCTTCAATTAGCGCTTCCTTATTGCTAAAAAATTTGTAAATCGTTTTTTTTGAGATACACATTTCGCAAGCAATATCATCCATAGTCACACTTTTGAAACCGAGTTTCAAAAACATATCCGTTGCTTTCGCTATGATTTTATCTTTCATAAGTATTCTAAATTCTCTGCAAATATAGAATGGAAACTTTTAACACCAAAATAGTTTCCTGTGTATTTACAAAATTTTAACATTTTCTTAATTTTGGCAATTCCCTTTAATTGAAGTATTTTAGCTGAAATTTTCAAAGCAATGCATTCTATAGCCTACTATCAAGAAGTAATTTCCGCTCATTTTTCTTCACTTCAAATAGACAAACAGCCCAATAACTTATACGAACCGATTCGTTATATTTTAGCTCTTGGTGGGAAACGCATGCGTCCGGTTTTAACGTTAATGGCGGCTGAAATTTTCAATGCAGAGTGTTCCAAAGCTTTAAGTGCCGCTACAGCAGTTGAGGTTTTTCATAATTTTTCATTGATCCATGACGATATTATGGATGATGCTCCATTGCGTCGCGGTAACCCAACGGTTCATGAAAAATGGAACATTAATACGGGGATTCTTTCAGGAGATGCGATGCTAATTTTAGCCTATCAGTATTTTGAAAATTACGAACCCAAAGTATTTAAAGAATTAGCCCAATTATTCAGTAAAACAGCATTAGAAGTTTGTGAAGGCCAACAATATGACGTTGATTTTGAAACCCGAAACGACGTGAGTATTTTGGAATACCTAAAAATGATCGAATATAAAACGGCCGTTTTGGTAGGTGCTGCCATGAAAATGGGAGCAATTGTTGCAGAAACTTCGGAAGAAAATGCCAATTTAATTTATGATTTCGGACTCAATTTAGGGATAGCATTCCAGCTTCAAGACGATTATTTGGATGCCTTTGGCGATCCGAAAACTTTCGGAAAGCAAGTTGGTGGCGATATAATTGAGAATAAAAAAACCTTTTTGTATTTAAAAGCAATGGAGTTTGCGACTCCAACCGAAAAGGAACAATTGTTACACTTATTTTCGATTCAACCACAAGATAATGCCGATAAAATAAAATTGGTAAAGGATATATTTGTTACTTCTGGAGCCAGTTTGGCCACTCAAGAAGCCATCAAAGACTTTACTTTTGAAGCCTTCAAAACATTAGAAAAAATGAACATCACCTCAGATAAAAATGAACTTTTGAGAGCTTTCGGAGAAAATCTGATGGGCAGAAATGTTTAGTTGTCGCCTTTTTTAAAGTAACTTAAAGTAGCTTCTTTGTCTTTTGAAAGCTGATTTTTCAATTCTTCGATCGAATTAAATTTTTGTTCCGCTCGAACAAATTGATGGACTGCAATAGTGATTTCTTTGTCGTATAGATCTTCATTCAAATCCAAGAAGTGTACTTCAATCGTCTTTTTGTTTTCGTTTAAAGTGGGTTTAATGCCAATATTCATCATTCCGATATGTGCATTTCCATTCCAAGAACCTTCCACAATATAAACCCCATTTTTAGGCAGTATTTTTTGGGTATCTTCAAGTGCTATATTTGCTGTAGGAAAATTAATGGTTCTTCCAATTTGATTTCCTTTTACGACAATCCCCGAAAACGAAAACGTATAACCAAGATATTGATTGGCTAATTCGATGTTTCCGTCTAAAATGGCATTTCTGATTTTAGTAGAACTTATGGTAATTTCGTTTAATTCCTCTGCGGAAATTTGCTCGACATCAAAATGATATTTTTTTCCGAAATTGATCAAATCGTGAATGTCGGAAGCGCGATTTTTCCCAAATTTATGATCGTAACCAATGATAACTTTTTGAATATTTAATTTGTCAACTAGAATGTTTTTTACAAATTCTTCGCCAGACAAGTTAGATAGTTCAGCATTAAACTCCAAAATCATTAAATTGTCAATTCCGGTTTTTTCTAACTGATGAATTTTTTCTTCGGTCGTATTTAATAGTTTAATATCATATTCCGATTGTAAAACCGTTCTTGGATGCTGCGCAAAAGTGAGAACGATGCTTTGCGTGTTGTTGTCTTTGGTATTGTTTAAAATTCTTTGAAGAATCTTCTGGTGTCCTAAGTGAACTCCGTCAAAAGTGCCAATAGTAAGTACAGTTTTTTGATTGGAATTGTATTCGGAAAGCGAATGAAAAATATTCATGTAGGTAATGTAATTTTTAAACGACAAAGATATTCTTTGTTTTTTATATGTAACAGCCTTTGTATAAAATAAATAACTTTTTCGTTTGTGTTGTTTTTTTTAATAAATTTGAAAATCAACTATAATAATTAAAAGATGAAAAAACAACTACTAACACTTTTAGCGTGTTTTGTTCTGGTACAAGTAAGTGCCCAGACCGGGAACTATTGGACCGCTCGGAAAAGCAACACAGGAAAGATTGTTACGGCAAAAGGTGTCGAAAGGCCATCGTTTCCTAAAACTTTCGATTTGTATGATTTAAATATAAATCCGTTGCGACAAGTTTTATTTTCAACTCAGGCTCTCGTTTCAAAACAAGGAGTTGTTATTAATTTGCCAAATGCAAATGGGCAGATGGAACAGTTTGAAGTATATGAAGCTTCTAATTTTGAGCCAGCGTTACAAGCGCAGTTTCCTGAAATTAGAGCGTATTCTGGAAAAGGAATTACAGATCCATCTGCTACTTTAAAATTGAGTATTGCTCCAAACGGAATTCAAACGATGGTTTTTAGAACCGATAGAGAAAATGAATTCATGGAGGCCTATTCTCAAGATGGTAAGACTTATGCGGTTTACAAATCTCAAAGAAACAAAGGGAGTTTGCCTTTTACATGTACAACTGAAGACAATCAGTTAATGAAAAATGTGAATAGTCAAATTGAAGGAAAAGTAGCATTATCTAGTGATAGAAAATTAAGAACTATGCGATTGGCGCAGTCTGTAACCGCTGAATATTCAGCGTATTATGGATGGACTACTACAATTGGAAATATTGGATTGGTAGTTACTGCAGTTAACAACACGATGACACGTTGCAATGGGGTATACGAAAAAGATTTAGGATTACATTTAAATTTAATTCCAACAACAACCAGTGTTTTCTTTAACAATCCTGCAACAGATGGTTATACAGATGGCGCGGATACCAATTATAATTCTCAATTACAAACCAATTTGACCAATATAATTGGAGATGCAAATTATGACATTGGACATTTGTTCTCAGCAGTAGGTGGTATTACAGGTAATGGAAATGCAGGTTGTATTGGATGTGTTTGTGATACTGGTAAAGGAAGTGGTTTCACCACAAGAAGTGTTCCTCAAGGTGATGATTTTGATATCGACTTTGTTGTGCATGAAGTTGGACATCAATTAGGTGCCAATCATACCTTTACTATGGGGGCTGAAAGATCTGGAAACAATATGGAACCAGGTTCAGGAGTTACCATCATGGGGTATGCAGGGATTACATCTCAAGATATTGATAACCATTCTATTGATACTTTTCATGCCACTTCAATCAGTCAAATGCAATCGAATTTATCTGGTAAAACATGTCCTGTTGTTACAGATGTGCCAAATATGGCGCCGACTGTTGCAGCGGGTGTAGATTATGTTATTCCAATCAGTACACCTTTTGTTTTAGAAGGGACGGCTACCGATCCAAATGGAACGTTATCGTATCAATGGGAGCAATTTGACCACGACACCGCCAATCAAACGGGGGCAAATAGTGATGCAGCAACAAACAAAACAATTGGACCTAACTGGCAATCATGGCCACCAACGAGTTCAGGTAATCGCTACATGCCAAGAGTAGAGTCTATTATTGCCAATGCTGCCACGACTTCTGCTACTGTAAACGGAAGTAATGATGCAGGAATTTTAACAGAAGCGTTAAGTTCGGTTTCAAGAACTTTAACTTTCAGATTGACTGTAAGAGACAATGTTCCATATGTGGCTAGCACAAATGTTGGACAAACCAATTTTGATGATAAAGTGGTAACGGTATCTAATACTTCAGGACCATTTGTAGTAAATATACCAAGTGCTACAGGTTTGTCTTATACTGTTGGAACGAATCAAACAGTTACCTGGAATGTTGCTTCAACAAATGCAGGTGCTGTGAATTGTCCATTTGTAGATATTTATTTGTTTACAGATAACACGTTAACAAATGGTATTTTACTAGCCCACAGGGTTCCTAATGATGGCTCTGAAACGGTTACCATTCCAAATAATGCTGGGACGACGCACCGTGTTATGGTTAGAGGAAATAATAATATTTTCTTTGATATTTCAAATAACAATTTCACAATTGCGGCTCCTGCTTCTTCGTTTGCAGTATCTTTTAATAGAACAGCTGGAGAACAAAACAAATCAGTGTGTCAAGGACCTAATACTATTAATTATACTATAGACTATACGGCTTTAGCGGGTTTTAGCGGAACAACTAATTTTACAGCAACTGGAGTACCTGCTAATACAACTGTAGTGTTCACGCCAACGTCATTGTCAGCTAATGGTACAGTTAATATGGCAGTTACTACAACAGCTTCAACTCCTGTTGGACTTGCCAATATCATTGTGAATGCTACTTCAGGAGCAACGACAAAAACAGTTCCTTTTTATTTAGATGTTAATGCAGCTCCTGCTGTACCAGTTTTAACAACTCCAGCTAATAATGCGACTGCTCAAAACACTACTTTAAATCTAACATGGGGAGCCACTGCCGGTGCTACAAATTATGATGTTGAAGTTTCTACAAATGGAACTTTTACAGCAATCGTAGCTACAGGGAATACCACAACAACCTCATTTAGTGTTTCGGGACTAACACAAGGAACAGATTACTGGTGGAGAGTTTTACCAAAAAACAGCGGTTGTCAAGGGGTGTTTACTTCAGGATTTAAGTTTACTACTTTTGTTTTAAATTGTACGAATTACAATAATAATACTCCTGTTGCTATTTCGGCAAGTGGAGCGCCAACAATCAATTCAATTATTAATGTGCCAAGTGGAGGAACACTATCTGATGTTAATTTAACAATGAATATTACCCATACTTATGTTTCCGACTTAACTATTACGTTATTAGGACCAACTGGCGCATCAGCAATAGTTTTCAACCAATCCTGTGGGTCAAGCCAAAACATTAATACAACTTTTGATGATTCTGGTTCGGTGTTAGCTTGTGGTGGAAATCCAGCAGTAAGTGGAATTGTAATTCCTGCAAATGCACTTTCAGTATTTAATGGAACAAATCCTGTTGGAAACTGGACGTTACGAGTTGCAGATGGATTTAATCTTGATGGGGGTACATTAAACAGTTGGTCATTAAATCTTTGTAGTACAGCGGCTCCGCTTTCAACACAAGATTTCGAGTTTGCTGATTTTTCAATCTCACCAAACCCGTCAAATGGGAACTTTAATGTGAAGTTTAGTTCTGTTTCAAGTAATGGTATTACTATTAATGTTCATGACATGAGAGGTCGACAAGTGTATGAAAAATCATATACAAGTAATGGCGCTTTCAATCAAGATATAAGCTTAAACAATGTTGAAGCCGGAATTTATTTAGTATCTATTGTAGAAGGAAACAAGAAAATAGTAAGAAAAATTATTGTTGAATAAATCTTCTTACCTTAAACCAAAAAGCGAGGCTCTTTACTGAGTCTCGCTTTTTTTGTTAAAAAAAAACAATTCCTTAGTTTATTTGTGACAAAAGAATATATTTGTGTCCAAAAAATTAAAAAATATGAAAAAATTATTACTATTTATTTTCATTTTGAATTTATCATTATCCTATTCTCAGGTGGCTAAATTAGTGCAACCGATAGAGAACAAAACTAATGTTTTTCAAACTGAAATTGAAAAAGCAAGAGCAACATCTCCTGGTGGAGTTGTTAGATGTGCTACACATGAGCATCATTTAGCGCGTCAAGCTAGCGGTAAAGCAGCTAGTGATGAAGCGTTTGAAAACTGGTTAGCGCCAAAAGTTTTAGAAATTCAAAAACAACGTGCTGAAGGCAGATTAAGGTTGCCTTCTGTTATTAGAATACCGGTAGTTGTACACGTAATTCACAATGGTGATGCAGTAGGAACTAACGAAAATATTGCTGATGCTCAAGTTTTAGCACAAATTACTGTTTTAAATCAAGATTTTAGAAAGATGACAGGTACGCCTGGAGCTGGAGCTGGAGTTGATACTACTATTGAGTTTTGTATGGCTACAGTAGATCCAAGTGGTAATCCTACCAATGGTATTGATCGTAGAAATTTAGGGATTGCTTCTTTTGACCAGGCAGGGGTGGAAACCAACATGAAGCCAAATACTATTTGGGATCCAACTAAATATTTTAACATGTGGACAGCTTCGTTGTCAGGTGATTTAGCGGGTGTTTTAGGATATGCACAATTTCCATCTGGTTCTGGTTTAGCAGGAATGCCTTCTGCAGATTGTGTATCTGGCGAAGCATCTACAGATGGTTTCATATGTGCTTACGGTACTTTTGGTTGTAGAGCAATTTATCCAGGAGGAAATTATTCAGATACTCAATATGACCAAGGTAGAACAGCAACTCACGAAATCGGACACATGTTTGGTTTAAGACACACTTGGGGTGACGCTACCGATTGTTCAGGAGATGATTATTGTGCTGATGTACCACCTTGTAGTAATTCATATTTTGCAGCCGAAGCTACTTGTTTAAAACCAGTTCAATGTAGTGGACAGGCAAGACAAACAGAAAATTACATGGATTATTCAGATGATACATGTATGAATAGATATACACAAAATCAAAAGGATAGAATGTTGGCTGTGATACAAAACTCTCCACGTAGAGATGACTTGTTAGTATCACCCGTATGTAATGTAGCTACATCATCTATTCAATTTAAGAGAGTTGATTGTTCAACTCGTTTGATTAATGCAGATGTAGCTGAAGGAAATGGCTGTAGTTTTACAGATTATACTATTCCATTAAGCATCAATAAAGCGCCTACTCAAAATGCAGTAGTTACTTTTGCTATCGATGGTACTTCTGTGGCTAATGCAAATGATTTTACTATTCAAACTCCAACAGTTACATTCCCAACTGGAACAACAGCTGATAGAAACCTTGTAGTAAGAGTTTTAAATGACGGTTATGTAGAACCAAATGAAAACCTAGTAATTACTTTTACAGTGAATGCAAACGGTGGAGATGCTGTAGCGCATTCTGAAGGTAATAAACTAACAATGACAATTGTTAATGATGATGTAGCTTCTGCAGCAACTGTTGTAAATTCATTAATCAATGAAGACTTTGAAGATGCTGCAGGTTGGACATTACTTGATGGTGATGGTGATACAAGAAACTGGGGCGTTCTAAATGGGGCTGAGGGAATTGGAACAGCTCCTAATACAATAGTAGGAACATGTGCTTATTCAGAGAAAAGATTAACTTATTTAGGAGGAACAGGAAATGCTACTCCAAATAATTTTATGATTAGTCCACAAATTACCATTCCTGCAGGAACTACAGCTGCATCATTACAATATATTATTGCGGGTTACGGAGCTACGGCTGGAGATTATACTGTTTATTTTTCGACAAATGTATCTTCTGCTGCAAACATTATAGCAGGAACGGTTCTACAAGCAACTTCTACTCAAGCGGCAAATACTTCAGTTTTAAGAAATAATGTAATTCCACCAGCATTATATGGTCAAACAGGATATATCGTATTCAGACATGCTAATAATAATGCAAACGTAGGATTGTTGTTGTTAGATTCTGTATTATTAAATGCTACAGTGACAACGCAAGTTCAAACAGCGATTACTGCTGCTGCGAATTGTCAAACATCATTACCAATAAATGGTACTGTATATGGTAGAAATACAAATGGTAATGTTATTGCAGATGTTACTGCTAGTGGTACAACATTCGATTATGGTTGTACTTCTATATTGGTTTCTCGTGATTTAGCTGCTGCTGGTGCTGCCGCTGTGAATTATGGGTCAAACACTGCTGCTAGTCAAAGAGTGATGGCTAAAAGAATTACCGTTACACCAACAACTAATAATCCATCTGGTGCAGGAACAATCAAGTTCTACTTTACAGATGCAGAAGTTGCAGCTTGGGAAGGTATTACTGGTGGAGCTAGAGCGAATTTAAAAGTAATCAAAGGAGGTTCAGGTACTGTTTTAACAACAACTACTGGAACTTTTGGAACTAATTTCACATTAACTGCAACTGTAGCGAACGGAATTGGTGGAGATTATTATTTTGGTACGGTTGCTACTTTAGGAAGAGATAATTTTGAGTTTGCTAGCTTGAATTTATATCCAAACCCTAATAAAGGAAACTTCAATATCGAATTAGAATCAGATTCAAATAGCGATATTAAAGTAAGTGTAGCCGACTTAAGAGGTCGTCAAATATTTGATAGAAAATATGCAAACAACGGTACTTTTAATCAAACTATCAATTTAGAAAATACACAATCAGGGGTTTATTTAGTAACCATTACTGATGGTGTTAAGAAAACAGTTAAGAAAATTGTGATCGAATAATTGTAATTTTTTTTTACAAGTAATTTGATAAGGGGTATGTCTAGACATACCCCTTATTTTTTTATTTTCAATGGAAAAAGTTAATAGGCTTTATTTTAAAAATAGTATTTTTGCATTCAAATTTTTTTATCATGTACAGAAGTCATAATTGTGGGCAACTAAACGCATCACACATCAATACAGAAGTTACTCTTTCAGGGTGGGTTCAAAAATCACGCGACAAAGGATTTATGATTTGGGTCGATTTGCGTGATCGTTACGGAATTACACAATTAATTTTTGACGAAAACCGTTCGGAAAAATCCATGTTTGAATTAGCGAAAACACTAGGTCGTGAATTTGTTATTCAAGTGAAAGGAAAAGTGATTGAGCGTGAGTCGAAAAATGCGAACATGAGCACGGGGGATATCGAAATTTTAGTTTCTGAATTGACCATTTTAAATTCGGCAATAACGCCGCCTTTTACTATCGAAAATGAAACCGATGGAGGAGAAGATATTCGTATGAAGTATCGTTATTTGGACATTCGAAGAAATCCAGTAAAAGAGAGTTTGTTATTCCGCCATAAAGTGGCTATGGAAGTTAGAAAATACCTTTCCAATCAAGATTTTTGTGAAGTCGAAACACCTTATTTAATCAAGTCAACTCCTGAAGGAGCTCGTGACTTTGTGGTACCGAGTCGTATGAATCCGGGGCAGTTTTATGCCTTACCACAATCCCCTCAAACGTTCAAACAATTGTTGATGGTAGGTGGTATGGATAAGTATTTCCAAATTGTAAAGTGTTTCCGTGATGAGGATTTGCGTGCCGACCGTCAGCCAGAATTCACACAAATCGATTGTGAAATGGCATTCGTAAATCAAGAAGATATTTTAAATATGTTTGAAGGGTTAACGCGTCATTTATTAAAAGAAATTAAAGGAATTGAAGTAGATAAATTCCCAAGAATTACCTATGATTATGCCATGAAAACCTATGGTAACGACAAACCAGACATTCGTTTCGGAATGGAATTTGGGGAGTTGAATACGGTAGCACAACATAAAGATTTTCCAGTATTCAATTCGGCCGAGTTAGTAGTTGGAATTGCAGTTCCGGGTGCTGGTGAATACACTCGTAAAGAAATAGATGGTTTAATTGATTGGGTAAAACGTCCTCAAGTGGGTGCCTCTGGAATGGTGTATGTAAAATGCAATGAAGACGGAACGTATAAGTCATCCGTTGATAAATTCTATGATCAAGACGATTTGTCTAACTGGGCAAAAGCAACAGGTGCAAAAGCAGGAGATATGATTTTTGTACTTTCAGGCCCGGCTAATAAAACTAGAGCACAACTGAGTGCGCTTCGTATGGAACTCGCTACTCGTTTAGGGTTACGTAAACCAGATGAGTTTGCACCGCTATGGGTGGTTGATTTTCCATTATTGGAATGGGACGAAGAAAGCGAAAGATACCATGCGATGCACCATCCATTCACTTCGCCAAAACCTGAAGATTTACATTTAATCACTACCGAACCTGGAAAAATTAGAGCGAATGCCTATGATATGGTTTTAAATGGAAACGAAATTGGAGGTGGCTCTATTCGTATTCATGACAAAGATTTACAAGCAAGAATGTTCGAATTGTTAGGATTCTCTAAAGAAGAAGCCGAAAATCAGTTCGGATTTTTAATGAGTGCCTTCCAATACGGAGCGCCACCACACGGAGGGTTAGCCTTTGGATTGGATAGGTTGGTTGCTATTTTAGGAGGTCAAGAAACTATTCGTGATTTCATTGCCTTTCCGAAAAATAATTCAGGAAGGGATGTAATGATTGATGCACCATCGGTAATAGACAATAAGCAACTTGATGAACTAGCAATTCAGCTTAATATACAATAAGTTAAAGAGAACTTCGGTTCTCTTTTTTTATTTTTATTAATTGGTTGATTTTGAAAAAGTTTCAATAAAACTTTTTTGTTTCGATAAAAATTTTATCTTTGAAACTTATTAATTTATTTTTATTAAAAGAATGCAAACAGGTAAAGTAAAATTTTTCGTTGAATCTAAAGGTTTTGGATTCATCACTGATGATGAAACAGGTGTGGATATTTTTGTTCACGTTACTGGAACTAACGGTAAAGAGTTAAAAGAAGGTGACAAAGTTTCATATGAAGAAGAAGATGGACGTAAAGGTAAAGTTGCTACTAACGTAGTAGTTATCGATTAATATAAAATATTTTTTGATTACCGAATGAAGGTACAACCACGCTTAGGCGTGGTTTTTTTATTTCCAGAGATAATGAAGAGTTTATCTTTTGTTTTTAAAAAAAGTAGTCATTAAGTTAGAGCATTCCTGTTCCATAATTCCAAAAATGATTTCTGTTTTGGGGTGTAATTGCGAACCCATAGCTCTAAAGCCTCTTTTTTCGTCGGATGCGCCACAGACTATTTTTGTAATTTGGCTCCAATACAAGGCTCCTGCGCACATCTGACAGGGTTCTAGGGTTACATATAGCGTGCAATTTTTTAAATATTTGCCGCCCAAAAAATTGGCTGCTGCTGTTATCGCTTGCATTTCGGCGTGTGCCGTAACATCGTTTAAGAGTTCGGTTAAGTTATGGCTTCGAGCAATGATGCGGTTGTTTATGACTACGACAGCACCTACGGGTATTTCACCTTTATCAAAGGCATCCTCCGCTTCTTGGAAAGCTTTTTGCATGAAATATTCGTCAGTAAAAATACTTTCTTCCACTTGAAATTTTTTTTAAATGCTTTTGATACTTGAAGAGTAAAGTCGGTGTAGTTTTACTTCAATAAAAAAAACCTCTTAGCAGAGGTTTATATTTGTTTTTTATGTTTTCTAATTACTGAAAAATATCCGAATACAACTGCAATCGCAATTAACCCGATTAAATTTTCATTTATGGGTAATCCTGGAGGGAATGGTGTAGGCGGTGGCGGTGGAGTATTTGCGCTAAACATTGCTGTTGAGGACAATAAGCATAACGCCATCGTCAGTATTAGGTTGATATTTTTTGGAGCACTTTTCATACGGCGTAAAAATATAAAAAATATTTACTCTTCAAAACATTTATCTGCTTTTTTTTCATAATAATAGCTCTTGTTAAGAAAAGGTTACTTTTATAATAAATTTAGTTTTCCAGGAGGTTTTTAGTTACTCTACTGCTTGCAATATAGGATGCTATGAATCCTAATACAAAAATGGTGGCAAAGACGATTACAAAGTTTATCCATTCAATTTTTATTGGATAAGGCATGGTTTCTGTAATCATAATTAATTTGAATTTAAGCTGAGCGAGTACCAAAATTAAGCCCAAAATAATCCCCACAATGCCGCCCACTACAGTTAATAAAATTCCTTGGAGTAAAAAAATATGTTTGAGCTGATGCACAGGGGTGCCAACGCTGTATAATGTTTTTAAATTGGAATGCTTGTCTAGTATCATCATAATGATGGCTCCAGCGAGTGTAAAAAGGGTCATAATGATAACCAAAGTGAAAATCAAATAAATAGCTGTGTTTTCGGTGTTTAGCATTTTGTGTAAACTATCATTCAGCTGTCTTCTGTTTTTGATGGTTACGTGGTTGTCAAATATTTTATTTAACTGAGTTGTAATTCCATTTTCATTTGCAAGCGTATCAATGCTAATTTCAATTCCAGACACCTGATTTTCATTATACTGCAGTAACTCTTGAGCAAGTTGTAAATCGGTGAATACATATTTTGAATCCAATTCGTCATTAATGGCATAAATTCCCACGGGAATCAAGATGGATTTATTGAAGGCATCATCGGCATTACTGATTGTGCCTTTCCCGGGTTTTGGAACAAAAATTTCAAAATTATTATTCAAGTCAAATAGTCCTAGAGAGAGTTTTTGAGAGATTCCGTTGCCAATGACCACTTGTGGAGTTCTGTTGGTGAGCCACTGCCCTTGATAAATTGTTTTTTGAACCTTATTTACATTGTTGTATTGACTGTCTATTCCTTTTAATTCGGCGACTTGTTCTTTTCCTTTGTAGACAAAAAGGGCTTTCTCTTCAATTACTTTGCTGTAAAATTTTATTCCATCAATCGCTTTTAATTTTTCCAATTGACTTTCAGAAATGACAAAAGATTTCCCTTTACTCGGAATTATTTTCAGGTCTGGATCAAAATTATTACTAAACGAAAGGCTAAAATCTTTCAATCCACTAAAAACAGAAAGGACAATAAACAAGGCCATGGCACCTACAATAATACCAACTCCTGCAATTTTGGTAATAATGTTAATGGCATTACTGGTGCTAGTCGTTTTTAAGTAGCGTTTGGCTATGTAAAGCGGAAAATTCAATTTATGATTTCTTTCTTTTTTCTAAAAGATCTGGATTTTCAATAGGGTTTTCTTTGCCCGATAAAGCGTCGTCAATTTTTTCAATATAATCCAAACTATCGTCGATGTAAAAAGATAGATTAGGTACTTTTCTTAATTGTAATTTTACACGCTGTGATAAATCATGCTTAATAAGTGGCATGTTCGATTTTACAGCTTCAAGAATTTCAACAGCTTTGTCTTGTGGAAACACACTTAAATATACTTTAGCCACCCCCAAATCGGTAGTCACACTCACTTTTGAAACAGAAATAACAAGATTGGTAATTCCGTTCTTGCGAATCTCTCCCTGTAAGATATCAACTAAATCTTTTTGTAAAACACTTCCTATTTTTTTTTGTCTATTTGTTTCCATGGTGCAAAAATACGATTTTTAGTTTAAAATGGGCAAAGTAACAAGGCTACAATGTTTTATATTTGCATAATTAAGACGATAAAATGAGAAAAATTGAACATATAGGAATAGCTGTCAAAAATTTGAAGGAATCCAATCTGCTTTTTGAAAAATTATTTGGTGCACCAGCTTATAAAGAAGAAGAAGTAGCAAGTGAAGGGGTGAAAACGTCATTTTTCATGAACGGACCAAATAAAATTGAATTGTTGGAAGCCACGAATGATGACAGTCCGATTGCAAAATTTATAGAGAAAAAAGGGGAGGGAATACATCACATCGCTTTTGATGTGGAAAATATTTATTTCGAAATTGAACGATTAAAAGCAGAGGGTTTTGTGGTTTTGAATGAAATTCCGAAAAAAGGAGCTGACAATAAGTTGGTTGCCTTTTTACACCCGAAAACCACTAATGGCGTGCTGATAGAATTATGTCAAGAAATTGCAGAATAATTTTGAAGTCGTTAAAAAATATAGTAATATTGCAACCTCATTAACCGGTCCTATAGCTCAGTTGGTTAGAGCACCTGACTCATAATCAGGTGGTCCCTGGTTCGAGCCCAGGTGGGACCACATCGGTTAAATTAGAAACCCTATAAACATTACGTTTGTAGGGTTTTTTTATTTGGGGATGATTGAGGGGTAGATTGAATTGTTTTTAAAATTGTTTATATCTTTTGTTTGAAACAACGATACATGCAGGTTGGATGATTATTTTTGTGCTATGGCGACCTTTGTAATAAGTAGAAGATTAAGCGATGATTTTAAGTTTGAATTCGTTTCTCGAAGAGGGAAAACGATTTTAACGAGCGATAGCTATGAATTGCGTTACGAATGCGAAGAAGATATCGAAATAATGAAAAAGGCTTTACCTGAAGCTGTTTTTATGAAATTTAGAACTTCTAGCGGTAAGTTTTATTTTAGGTTGATTATCGGCAAAAAAGAATACGCTACCAGTCGAAAGTATACGACACAACTTTTGATGCAAAAAGGAATAGATGAAATTATGCGTTCGATGGAAATTTCGGAAGTGTTAGATTTCTCTTCCAACGAATTTGCCTTTCCTGAAATTGAATTCCAAGACTAAATAACTTAACTGTACGAAAGTGCTAAAAAAAAGAAAAGCCCCGCTATGCGGAGCTTTGTAAAAATATTAGATTGTATCTAATTATTTTTTTACTTCTTCTTTAACAGCTTCAGTAGCAGTTGCAGCAGCTTCAGTAGCAGCAGCAGCAGCAGTATCAACAGCAGCAGCAGCAGTGTCAACAGCAGCAGCAGCAGTGTCAACAGCTTCTGTCATTTCTGTAGTAGCCTCTTCAGTAGCAGCAGCTTGATCTTTACAAGAAACACTCATCATAGCAACTAAAGCCATAGTTAAAACAACTTTTTTCATCTTACTTAATTATAAAAGGTTAATTATTAATTCGTCGCAAAGATATAAATTTTTTAATATGTAAAACTTTTTTTGAATTTTTTTTTATAAAAAATATCTTTTATCGACGAAATGGTATTTTACAATATATGTGCCAAAAATAGAAAGTGAGATTAAAAAAGAATAATTTTTAAATATCCGTACTATTTATGGCACTTTGTTTTACTTTTTTTTCTTCGGCATTGATTTGACGATTTTCATTTCTTCAATCAAATTTTTTGCTCCAGCATACTTATCAATGATAAATAAAATATAACGAGCATCGACCATAATATTTCTGCAAATGTCTGGACTGTAATAGATATCACTCATGGTTCCTTCCCAAACACGGTCAAAATTACAACCAATTAAGTTTCCATTAGCGTCCAAAGCAGGAGAACCTGAATTTCCACCAGTTGTATGATTTGTAGCAATAAAAGCCACTGGCATTTTTCCGTTTTTGTCGGCATACTGTCCGTAATCTTTCGTTTGGTGTAAATCGATTAGTTTTTTTGGTACATCAAATTCATAGTCGCCAGGTACGTATTTTTCCATCACGCCATCTAATGTGGTAAATGGAGAATAAGTTACAGCATCCGATGGTTTGTAGCCTTTTACTTTTCCATAAGTCACACGTAAGGTACTATTAGCGTCTGGGAATATACGCGCCGATTTTGGACTTAATTCCATAATCGCTTTCATATACGTACGTTGCAAGGCAATATTTTTTAAGTTCATTTCCTCATATCTTGGGAAAACATTTTTAATGTAAACATCCGCAATCGATTTTACTAGGGCATAGCCTTTATCTTGGTTTAGTTTTTCGACCACCGTTTTAGCATCACCGTTTAATAGTTCTTTTAAGCCATTATACGAAGTCAATTTCGAATTGGTGAAGATGTCCGTAGCCAATTGAGCAGCATTGATGTTGTTTAATGTCGAAGGCAAAAATTGTTTTGGTGTTTTTGTCGCGTAAATGGCGATTAATTTTTCAAAAACTTTTTCGTCTACTTGGGCGTTGAAATCTTTATATAATCCTTCGAAAGCTGCAATCGCATTGTTTTTTCTGTCGTTAAAAGCTTGCTCTCCTTTATTGTTGTAAAGTTGTTCCAATTGATACAATCGAAACCCGAAAGATAGAATTTCGGTATTACGTTGCACTACTTCAGTAAAGTAATCTCTTGCCAAAGCATATTCTTTAATGTTGGCGTAATTGGTTTTGAATTCGTTTAATAAATTACCGTATTCGGCTTGTTTGCCGGCTTTGTTTATTTTTTCGGTTAAATTTGCTTCAAATTTTTGTTTGATACCAACAGCATTCGATTTTTTCAATCCTTTGGTTTCTCCAATCCATTTTTTCCAATAATTGGCAACTCCTGCATATTTGGAAGCATATTGAATTTTTATCGCGTTGTCTTTACGCATAAATCCGTCTTGTACTTTTAAAGCGGCGTCACGGACTTCAATTTTGGCAGGATTCAATTCATTCATGATTTGTTCTACCGCGAAAGAAGGCAAATATTCTTGTGTTCTTCCAGGGTAGCCCATGACCATAGTGAAATCATTTTCTTGAATCCCTTTGATAGAAATAGGGAAGAAATGCTTCGGTGTGTATGGAATATTATCTTTAGAATATTCGGCTGGTCGGTTGTTTTTATCAGCGTAAATTCTGAATAACGAAAAATCACCTGTATGACGTGGCCACACCCAGTTGTCAGTATCCGAACCAAATTTACCAATAGAACTCGGTGGTGCCCCCACTAAACGGATGTCTTTAAAGGTTTCGGTGACAAATAATAAATATTGATTGCCATCATAAAACGTCTTGATGCTGTTTTCTTGCCAAGCTTCTTTTGGAAGTGTTTTTGTTAAATTCGAAATATTTTCCTGAATTTTCTTTTGTTTGTCCGATTCTGCAGTAATTGAAGCAACTCCTTCGGTTACTTTTGAAGTCACATCTTCAATACGAACAATGAACGTCACGAATAAATCCTTGTTAGGTAATTCTTCGTCCATTTTATAGGCCCAAAAACCGTTGGTTAGATAGTCATGCTCAACCGTAGAATGACTTTGAATATTGTCATAACCACAGTGGTGATTAGTTAAAATCAATCCTTTTGGAGAAATTACTTCGGCAGTACAGCCACCGTCAAAATGAGGAACCGCATCTTTTAAGCTCGATTTGTTCACCGAATAAATGTCTTCGGCCGTAATTTTCATTCCCAGATTTTTCATCTCGGTTTCGTTCATTCCTTTTAATAATGAAGGAATCCACATACCACCCTGTTGAGCGAAAGTTGGTAGTACGAAT
This sequence comes from Flavobacterium amnicola, assembly GCF_004122165.1. Classification (GTDB taxonomy): domain Bacteria; phylum Bacteroidota; class Bacteroidia; order Flavobacteriales; family Flavobacteriaceae; genus Flavobacterium; species Flavobacterium amnicola. Next base: position 383,922 of record NZ_SBKO01000001.1, on the reverse strand, counting down.
AAAATAAGTAGTAAACGTAAAAATTTCATATTGATAATTTAAGAATGTGCAAGTTACAATTTTAGTGTTGTTTGTGATTTATTTTAAGGTTTTGTTAAGAAATGTGCCTTAAAATGCTTGCCGTTGCGCCTTTGTTCATTTGTACAAAAGTGCTGCAAATATGTCCTTTTTCGTGACGTTCGTCTTGGTTTTGGACTAACAAATCAAAGGCTTGATTCAATTCTGCTTGGGTTTTTATCGAAAGACAGCCTTCTTGATGCACCAAAGCGGTGGCTTCGGCAAAATGAGAATAGTTGGGGCCAATAACGATGGGTAGTCCAAAAGTAGCCGGTTCTAAAATGTTGTGTACGCCTGGATTCCCAAATCCGCCTCCTACATAAGCAATATCGGCATAACTATAAATTTTGGTCAAAATTCCGATGGTATCAATAATAAACACATTATAATCTGAAAGTAGCTTTCCTTCCATTTCAGAATAAAGAACCACTTTTTTTGTAATTTGTTTTTTAAGATTGGTAATTTGTTCCTCTTTAATGTTGTGCGGGGCAATGATAAATTTTACGTCATGACTTGTTGCGTTGATGTAATTTACCAGTAACTCTTCATCTTTCGGCCACGAACTTCCAACTACAATGGTTGTCCTTTTTGTCATTCCGAACGAAGTGAAGGAATCTATAAAACCCAATGAATTATCACGTTCTAAAATCGCAACAACTCGGTCAAAGCGAGTATCGCCAGAAACGGTAACATTAGTAAAATCAATGCTTTTTAATAACTCTTTAGAAGATTCATTTTGGACAAAGAAGTGATGAAAACTTTTTAATGCGTTTCGGTAAAATCCGCCATACCATTTAAAAAATGATTGGTTGTTTCTAAAAACGCCAGAAATCAAATAGGTTGTAATCTGCTTTTGTTTCAGCTCTTTGAGGTAGTTTGGCCAATATTCATATTTGATAAAAAAGACCATTTCGGGATTTACAATCCCTAAAAATTGTTTGGCATTTCTTTTGGTGTCTAGCGGAAGGTAAACGGTAACATCGGCAACAGTATTGTTTTTTCGTACTTCATAACCCGAAGGGGAAAAAAATGTCAGTACAATTTTATGGTTGGGGTACTTTTCTTTTATTTTTTCGATGACTGGTAACCCTTGTTCGTACTCCCCTAACGAAGCAGCATGAAACCAAATGGTAAGATCGTCTTTTTGGAGTTTGGATTGTAAATTTTTAAAAACTGTTCTTCGACCATCCACAAATAATTTGATTTTCGGACTAAATAGCGCTACTATTTTGAGTAACTGCTGAGCGATTTCGACCAATAAAGTATAGAGAAAAAACATAGTTGCGATTTAATGACGCTAAAATACATTAGTTTTCTAAAATTTATTAAAAAAGCTATTAAATTAGTAGCTTTGCAATCTAAATTTTTCGTGATGAGAAAACTACAAATGGTTGACTTAAAAAGTCAATATGAAAAAATAAAAGAAGAGGTAAACGCTTCTATTCAGGAGGTTTTAGATACAAATACCTATATTAACGGACCTTTAGTACATCAATTTCAGGCCGATTTAGAAAACTATTTGGGCGTAAAACATGTTATTCCATGTGCCAACGGAACCGATGCTTTGCAAATCGCAATGATGAGTCTTGATTTAAAGCCTGGAGATGAAGTGATTACTGCCGATTTTACCTTTGCGGCCACAGTAGAAGTGATTGCTTTGTTGCAATTGACTCCGGTTTTAGTAGATGTAGATATGAGTAATATGAACATTTCTATCGAAGCGATAAAAAAAGCCATTACGCCAAAAACCAAAGCGATTGTGCCAGTACATTTATTTGGACGTGCTGCCAATATGGATGCGATTATGGAAATTGCCAAAGCACATAATTTATATGTAATAGAAGACAATGCACAAGCGATTGGTGCCGATTATACTTCAAAAGACGGCTCGAAGAAGAAAGTTGGAACCATTGGTCATGTTGGAGCAACATCATTTTTCCCGTCAAAAAACTTAGGCTGTTATGGAGATGGTGGAGCAATTTTCACCAACGATGATGCCTTGGCACATACCTTAAGAGGAATTGTGAACCACGGAATGTATGAACGATACCATCATGACGTAGTAGGGGTGAACTCTCGTTTAGACAGTATACAGGCTGGGGTTTTAAAAGCAAAGTTACCGCATTTAGATACGTATAATAAAGCACGTCAAGAAGCGGCTATGAAATATTCTACAGCTTTGGGGAAAAATCCAAATTTATGGGTGCCAACTATTTGTGAAGCTTGTGATTGTCATGTGTTTCATCAATATGTGTTTCGAGTGTTAAATGGCAAACGTGATGCTTTATTGGAACATTTACAATCGAAAGGAATTCCATGTGCGATTTATTATCCAATTCCATTACACAGTCAAAAAGCTTATTTGGATGCGCGTTACAAAGAGGAAGATTTTCCAGTAACTAATTTATTGGTGAAGGAAGTAATTGCTTTACCGATGCATACCGAATTAGATGATGAACAAATTAAATTTATCACCGATTCAGTTTTAGAGTTTGTTTAATTGAGTTTGCAGTTTTAAACTGTAAGCTATTTACTAAAAAAAAATGAAAATACTTGTAACTGGCGGGTTAGGGTTTATTGGTTCACACACTGTTGTCGAATTGCAGCATGAAGGTTTTGAAGTGGTTGTCATAGATGATCTTTCTAATTCTTCTATGGATGTTTTACATGGAATTGAAAAAATTTCTGGGAAACAACCTGAATTTGAAAACATAGATTTACGTGAGAAAAAATCGGTACAAGATTTTTTTAAAAAATACAATGATATTTCTGGTGTAATACATTTTGCAGCGAGTAAAGCAGTTGGAGAAAGTGTTGAAAATCCGTTGAAGTATTATGAAAACAACATCAATACTTTAGTATATTTATTACAAGAATTACAACAAAAAAAAGAAGTTTCTTTTATTTTTAGTTCTTCCTGTACGGTTTACGGTCAAGCAGCAACAATGCCTATTACCGAAAGTGCACCAGTACAACAAGCCATGTCGCCCTATGGAAATACGAAGCAAATAGGCGAAGAAATTATTCGTGATGTAGCTAATGTTTCGGAGATGAATGCTATTTTACTGCGATATTTTAATCCGATCGGAGCACATTCTTCTTCAGAAATCGGAGAATTACCTTTAGGAGTTCCACAAAATTTGGTGCCCTTTATTACACAGACAGCAATAGGTTTACGAAAAGAGCTTTCCGTATACGGTGATGATTATGCAACACTTGACGGAACGGCTATTCGGGATTATATTCATGTGGTAGATTTAGCAAAAGCACACGTAATTGCATTACAACGATTGTTGGCGAATAAGAATCAAGAAAAAGTGGAAACTTTTAACATAGGTACTGGCACCGGTAGTTCTGTGTTGGAAGTAATACATGCTTTTGAAAAAGTTTCTGGTCAACAATTACCTTATAAAATCGTAGGTAGGAGAGAAGGAGATGTTACTTCTGCGTATGCCAATACCGATAAAGCAAATAATATTTTGGGATGGAAATCACAATCTACTTTGGAAGAAGCCTTGCAAAGTGCATGGAATTGGGAGCAAAAAATAAGAAATAAATAAATAAAAAATAAAATCCCGAGGTGACTCGGGATTTGTTTTTTATAAGCATAGCTAGAATTAGTGTTTAGCTTCTTCTTTAACTTCTTTAGCAACCTCTTCCACTTTAGCAGCACCAGCGGCAGTAGCGTCTTTAGCAGCGTCTACAGCATTTGCAGCAGCAGAATCTACTTCAGCAGCAGCTGAGTCAACCGCTTCAGTCATTTCAGTTGTAGCAGCATCCATTGCTTCTCCAGCTTCTTCTTGTGTTTTGTCTTTGCAAGATGTCATTAAAGCCGCAATTACAGCTAAGCTTAAAATTGTTTTTTTCATTGTTTTAAATTTTTTAGAATTAATAATGTTATTATTTAACTATAATATTAAATAAAATATTTTGTAATTCCAAGAAATATTTTCGTGAGTAGAAAAAAAGAGGTGAAATTGATTTTCTTAGGTTTCCTTTTTTTGGAAGGAAGAAATTATATAAACGCTTACTTTTTGATTTTTAGTAATAGATTTGGATCGGGACAATTTTTTTCATAGAAAGAAAGTGTAGACAAACTACAAACGCCAGGATAATCTCCGGTTTTGTTTTCGAGATCTACAATGACTTGGAAATGCAAATGTGGCGCATAATCGCCATTGATGGGCGGCATTCCTAAATTGGCAATTTGTTCTCCTTTTTTTATGAGCTGTCCTACTTTTTTGTTCTCAAGACTATCCAAACTCAAATGACCGTACAACGTATAAAAGGTAACGGATGCAATTTTGTGCTCTAAAATAATGGTTGGGCCATAATCTCCTAAAGCAGTATTGTTTTGAAAACTATGAATTTTACCTTCTAAAGCCGCATAAATGGGAGCGGTTTCATTAATCCATAAATCCAAGCCAATGTGAATGTTTCTTTCTTCCGTTTCTTCCGAATGGAAAACAGCACTTCTCTTGTATAAATTCCGATTTTCTAAATAGCCGCCATAGGCAATTTTGCCTTTATGGAAATTTAAATGATTTTGAATATAGATTGCATATTCGTTGGCTGTATTGATGCCAGATGAAGCTAATTCAACATTGTTGATCGACAAATCTAAGGGGACATAATCGGAATATTCAATAGCATTACTAATGACTTTTGCTGCTTTTGTTTCTTGCAATATTGTAAGTAATTCGTCCATGTTATAATCTTTGCTTTTTCATAAAGATATATAAAAAAAACTCCGACTGAAAAATCGGAGCTTATTAATAAGGGTAGTGTTTGTTATGCAGAAATAGTTTCTATCTCTTTATTGATTTTGTTAACCAAACCTACTAAAACTTTTCCAGGACCTACTTCTGTAATGCTTGTCGCCCCATCGGTAATCATTTGTTGTACCGATTGAGTCCATTTTACAGGAGCGGTTAATTGAATAATTAGATTCTTTTTGATTTCATTAGCATCACTCACAGCGTTTGCGGTTACATTCTGATATACCGGACAACTCGGAGCGTTAAAGGTTGTTGCCTCAATAGCTGCGGCCAGTTCTTCTCTTGCAGGTTCCATCATTGGTGAGTGGAAAGCACCTCCAACAGGTAGGATTAATGCGCGTTTTGCTCCTGCCTCTTTCATTTTTTCACAAGCCAATTCAACGGCTTTGTACTCGCCAGATATTACCAATTGTCCGGGGCAGTTATAATTAGCTGCTACGACAACTCCATCAATAGAAGCACAAATATCTTCTACAATTTTATCGTCTAAGTTTAATACTGCCGCCATTGTTGAAGGTGTTATTTCACAAGCTTTTTGCATTGCCAAAGCACGTTGTGAAACTAATTTTAATCCGTCCTCAAATGATAATGTTCCGTTGGCAACCAATGCTGAAAATTCCCCTAAGGAATGTCCTGCTACCATGTCTGGTTGGAAGTTTTCTAATGTTTTAGCTAAAATTACCGAATGTAAAAAAACAGCGGGTTGGGTTACTTTTGTTTCTTTTAATTCTTCGGCGGTACCTTCAAACATGATGTCGGTAATTCTAAAGCCTAAAATATCATTGGCTTTTTCAAATAAAGTTTTAGCTGCTGCTGAATTTTCATATAAATCTTTACCCATTCCGGTAAATTGTGCGCCTTGTCCAGGAAATACGTATGCTTTCATAAATGGTTGATTCAAAATTTTAAGGAGACAAAAATACATATTTTTTGGTAACTCGTTTTGTAACTTTTGTTGATTTTTTACGTTTAACCACTAAACAAACTTCAAACTAAAATGAAAAACATCATTACTCTTTTAACTCTAATTTTTGTAGGGATAATTTTATGGTACTTAAATCTACCAGTTCTTAATTACGGCTTTACTGGTTGGGCCTTTTTACTCTTTTTGTTGGTTGTGCTAGGGGTCTTTTTATCAACAAGACTTCAAATCAGTAGTGATCAAAAACAGATAAAAATTTTATCAAAACCAAGCAAAGTTTTTTTGTTTATTGCCTTAGGACTACTTTTTTACATTTTTATTTTGCCAATTGGAAGCTCAAAAATGATTAGAACACAAGCACATCAACAACTGATTGGAAAAGTTGATAACGGTGATAAAATCTCGAAACACATCGCACCTATTTCTATGGACGAAATTCGTGTGGTAGATGAAGATTTAGCGTATTTATTAGGTGAAAAAATTCTCGGATCACAGCCTGCGTTAGGAAGTCAAGTCCATTTAGGGGAATTTTACATTCAACAAGTGAATAAAAAACTCTATTGGATAGCTCCTTTATTGCATTCGGGATTTTTTAAGTGGATGAACAATAAAGAGGGAACCGCTGGTTATGTCATGGTTTCGGCAACGAACGAGCGGGATGTGAAATTAATCCAAAATGTTGCAGGGAAAGCCATTAAAATAAAATACCAACCGGATGCTTATTTTGGGAGTGAAATAAAACGTCACATTTATATGAATGGTTATATGACTACGGGTTTGACTGATTATACTTTTGAAGTGGACGATGCAGGAATGCCTTACTGGGTTGTGACTAAATATCAAAAAACAATTGGTTTTAGCGGAAATGATGCGGTTGGGGTAATTGCAGTGAATGCACAAAATGGTCAAATTAAAGAATATACAATGAAAGACACTCCCAAATGGATTGACCGTATTCAGCCCATTCATTTTGTCGAAGAACAATTAAACGATTGGGGCGAGTTGGTTCATGGTTATTGGAACTTTTCTAACGCAAACAAATTGCAAATCACCGAGGAAATGACTTTGGTTTATGGAAAAGACAATAAATCCTATTGGTATACAGGTTTGACTTCCGTTGGTAAAGATGAATCAGCGGTTGGTTTTGTGTTGGTTGATACGCGTACCAAAAAAGCTACTTTTTACAAGCAAAGCGGGGCAACCGAGTATGCGGCACAAAGCTCTGCACAAGGAAAAGTGCAAGAAAAAGGATATGATGCTTCGTTGCCAATCCCTTATAATATTAATAATATTCCAACCTATGTGATGACATTAAAAGACAAAGGAGGTTTGGTGAAAATGTTTGCTATGGTTTCTATCAACGATTATACCATTGTGGGAGTTGGAAATACGATGCGAGAAGCGTTAATGTCTTATAAAGGGGCTTATAACATGTCTGGTAATATCATAAAGCCGAATGCTAATACCGACAAGAAGACACTACAATCTACTATTGTTAGAATTCAAAACGATGTTAAAAATGGGAATAGTTTTTACTACTTTACGGTAACCGATTACCCAAAAATATTTGTCGGAACTTCACAATTGTCTAATGAATTACCCATAACGAGAGTAGGCGATGTTGTTGAGATTTCTTTTGATATCGATAATGAAGATGTCATAGATGTTTCCACATTTAAGAATAATTCTGTTGGGAAATAATAGTAAATGACACCTAATGAGTTTGACTTGTTAGGTGTTTCTTTATTTCAACCTTTCTAAAACACCTTTTCGTTTGACGATATTTTTATAATCCCACTGAATATCACGTGCTTTTTGAAGCCAACGCTTTAAATCGTTGAAGTGGATTTCGTCCTGCGAAATATAATCGATGGAGGCATCTTTAAATTTTCCACTGCCGGGTTTCAGTAGTGGTTCTTCGAAACTATCGCCACTCCAAAATAATACGCGTATTCGGCCCTTTAATTTGCTGTAACCCACAACAGGATTTCCTTCCAAAAACCAAACGGGATGTGCGTGCCAAATTTTATTTTCAGCTTCAGGCAATTCCGAAGTAAAAACACTTGCTAATACATCACAAATGGCTTTGTCATCAGGAGTTTGATTGTTGTTGTAATTGCTAATATCAGAATTCATAGTTCGTTTATTGTGATATGAATGTAACTAAAAAATCCCGGGTTGCAATACAACTCGGGATTTTTTTAATATTCTAAAAATGAGATTATTTGATAATTACAAACTCTACACGTCTGTCGGTTTCAAATTCTTTTTCGGTACAATTTGATTTACAGTTCGACAATGGCATTGTTTCTCCATAGCCCTTAGATACTATTCTAGAAGGATCAATTCCTTTTTTAATTAAATACTGTAAGGCTGATGCCGCTCGTTTGTCTGATAAAATTAAATTGTAAGTATCCGAACCGCGAGAATCCGTATGGGCATTTACCGTTATTTTCATTTCAGGATTAGCCGTTAAAGCATCGTAAATTTTATTTAAAGAAAGCGTCGATTCCTTTTTGATAGAAGCTTTGTTGTAGTCGAAATAAATGTTTTCGATCACAATATTGGTCGCAGTAATTTCTGCTTTTTTCTGATCCAATTCTACTACAGTTGTGGTGCTGCCAATAGGAGCAATGACAGGTAGTGAAAAATCCAAATACCCCTCTTTGTTAGCCACAATAGTATAGTTTTCTAACGGAGTTACTTCAAAATTAAAAGCACCGTTTTCAGAAGTTGTTTGTGTTGCCACTTCGTTTCCTTCCGTGTCGATTAGACTGATTTTTGTGTTAGGCAAAATGATCTTACTTATTTTTTCAGTAGCATGTCCTTTTAACGTATTGCTGTTTTTTTGAAGCTCAAATCGATAAATATCATACGATCCTAAACCTTCATGTCTGTTAGAAGTAAAATACCCTTTCTTTTTTGATGCTAAAATAAATGCAATTTCGTCTGTAGAAGTGTTAATGGTCTTTCCTAAGTTTAGTGGAGTAGAATAGCTATTTTTTCTAATTCTAGACACAAATACGTCATGTCCACCATATCCAGCGTGTCCGTTTGAAGAAAAGAATAATTCTTTTTCTGGTGAAGCATAAGCAAATTTCTCGTCGCCTATGGTGTTGATTTCTGAACCTAAATTTTTAGGATTAACCGGCAATCCATTTTCGTCAATATCGGCAACATACAAATCATAACCGCCAAAACCACCTGGCATGTTCGAAGAAAAATAAATTTTCTTTCCATCAGCAGAAACATTAGGATTTTCTATAGAATAATTCGCATTATTAAAAGCTACGGCTTCTTTTTTAATCCAAGCATTACTACAACGACAGGTTTCGTCAAAAACAGCTTTGTATAATTGGTAATTGGTGCTGTTTTCAGGAGTACTGTTGGTATAATATACTGTTTTTTGATTTGGTGAAAAAGTAATACCACCTTCGTTTCCTTTTTCGTCTAATACAGAAGCGAAGAAATAAGGGTGGGATAAATTACCAGTTTTGTCTATGTTTAAACAGTATAAACTATTGTAAGGATTGCCTGTATTGGCATCTCGACCAGCTCCGATAGCTCCTGTTTTTCTGGATGAATACATGATGTATTTGTTCATAAAAAAGGCGGCTCCAACATCTGATAAAGTCGTGTTAATTCCTGTTGAAATAATCTCGTATTTGTCGTTCAACTCTAAAATTGAAGTTGCGAAAGAAGTATTTTCTAAATGATCATTTGCAATAAATGCCTCTTGAGAGAACGAAAGTGTAGAAATAAATAATAAAACGATTGAAAAAAATGAATTTTTCTTAAAAATTGAGTTCAAAATTAGTGGTTTTTGGAAATTCAAGCGCGAAAGTAAAGAAGCGATACTGTTAAATATAATTTATTAGATAACAGACATGAAAAAGTCGACGAAATGCACACGAGATAAATTTCAAATAATTCAAAATACCGTTTGTCGGTGATTATTGCATTTTATCGAATGAAAAATCTAATTTTCGCAGAATAATGCAAAACTATTTGAGTTGGAGGGATAATAAATTTTCAAGATAATCTCTTGAATTCGAAAGTCTTGGTACTTTGTGTTGTCCGCCTAGTTTATCTTGTTCTTTTAACCAATCATAAAATAAATTTTCACGAGCTACATTCACTTTTAGCGGATTTAAAGTCATGTTGTTGTAGCGCTTGGCTTCGTAGTCGGAATTTAAAGACTGAATGTTTTCATCCAACAACTGACTGAATTTCGCAAGGTCTTCCGGTTGCTTTTTGAATTCTATAATCCATTCGTGAGCTCCTTTTTCTTTTCCTTTCATAAAAATCGGAGCAACGGTATAATCTTTTACTTCAGTTTGTGTTGCCATACAAGTTTTAGCAATGGCCATATCCGTATTTTCAACCATTAACTCTTCTCCAAAAACATTAATATGATGCTTGGTCCTACCGGTCACTCGTATGCGATATGGATCTAAAGAAGTAAAACGTACGGTATCGCCAATTAAGTAACGCCACAAACCCGAATTGGTGGTAATGACCACAGCATAGTTTTTGTTGAGTTCTACTTCCGCCAAACGAATGGCTTTTTCGTTAGAAGTGCCAAAGATGTCCATTGGAATGAATTCATAGAAAATACCATAATCTAACATCAACAGTAAATCATTGGAATTATTCAAATCCTGAATGGCGAAAAACCCTTCCGAAGCATTGTAAATTTCATAGTATTTAAACGAATCATTCGGTAAAATCTTCTTGTATTGTTCTCGATACGGATCAAAACTGACACCACCATGAAAATACACTTCCAGATTAGGCCAGACTTCAAATAAATTGGTTTTGCCTGTTTCTTCCAGAACTTTGTTTAAAAGCACCATCATCCAAGAAGGAACCCCTGCAAAGCTAGTTACGTTTTCTACTTTTGTTTCGTTAACAATGGCTAATAATTTGGTTTCCCATTCGCTCATTAACGAAGTTTTATTACTCGGCGTACTACTAAATTCCGCCCAAAAAGGCATATTGTCAATCAAAATGGCAGACAAGTCACCAAAAAAGGTGTTGTTGTCTTCGTATAATTGTTTACTTCCGCCCAAACGAAGACTTTTGCCAGTAAATAGCGAAGAATTTTCATTATTATTCAAGTACAAGCATAATAAATCTTTTCCTGCTTTGTAATGGCAATCTTCAAGCGCTTGACTACTTACGGGTATAAATTTGCTTTTTGCATTGGTAGTACCGCTTGATTTGGCAAACCATTTGATGGGTTCGTTCCAAAAAACATTTTGTTCACCTTTTCGGGTTCTTTCAATTAAAGGCTCTAAATCTTCATAAGTTGAAACTGGAACACGCTCCTGAAAAGTATGGTAGGATTTTACCGATTCGAAATCATATTGCTTGCCAAAAACCGTATTTTCTGATGATCGAATCAATGTCATTAACAAATCTTCCTGTACTTCATTAGGGTATTTTAAAAACAGTTCCATTTGGTGGATACGCTGTTTTAAAACCCATGAAGCAATAGAATTTATGATTGGTAATGGCATTTAAATTTTAGATATTAGATTTTTGAATTTAGATTTTCGATAACCTAAATAAAACAATTAACTTTACATTCTTTTCAAAAATAGGAAATAATTCTAATATCTAAAGTCTAATATCTAAAATCTGCAATGCTATACGAAGGCGTACTAACCAAAATGCAAACCGAATTTTCAAATCCGATAGCCTATTATTTGGTGTTTGAAAATAGCTTTTTAAACCTTAACCAATTGTTGGGTAAAGAGTTGGAAATAGTGCATCAAGGGTATCAATGTTTGGAATGTGGGAAGAAGAAAAAAATATTTCGACAAGGATTTTGTTACGATTGTTTTATGGGAAGTGCATCGGCTGGCGATTGGATCATGAAACCCGAATTGAGTACCGCACATTTGGATATTGAAGATCGTGATTTAGACTATGAAAAAAAAGTGCAATTGCAACCGCATATTGTCTATTTGGCATTGTCGAGTGAAGTGAAGGTAGGGGTAACCCGTAAAACGCAAGTGCCCACTCGTTGGATTGATCAAGGAGCGATTCAGGCGATTCCAATTGTGGAAGTTCCCAATCGTTATTTGGCTGGAATTACCGAAGTAGCACTAAAAAGTTTGTATGCCGATAAAACCAATTGGCAAAAAATGCTCAAAGGAGAAATCCCAGCGGTTGATTTAATTTCAGAGCGAAATGGTTTGAAATATGTGATCCCAAAAGAAGTGCAAGAATATTACCACCCTGAAAGTAACGACTTATACGAATTGCAATATCCTGTTTTAGAATATCCAAAGAAAGTGACGAGCTTAAATTTAGATAAATCTCCAAATTTTTCCGGAAAACTAATGGGAGTAAAAGGACAATATCTGATTTTCGAAGACGGGACCGTTTTTAATATTCGAACCTATGAAGGATATGTAGTCAGGATATCTCTATAGTTTAAGATGAAATAAACGAAGTTAATGCTATCATGTTTTCAGCATCAATCATGGCCTTTTTTAATGAGCTAATAAGGTGGTCTGAAATTAACGGGTTGACTTCCTTTTTTTTGTAAACAGTATTGGCTAGATTAGAAAGGTGTGCGACCAATTTTTTTATTTCTGTCAGATCAAAAATCCCATTTTCGGCTTTATAAGCTATTTTATTGGCTTCTTCATGTAAAAATTTCGCTTGTGTAAAAATATCCGAATTATAATCCGAAGCATTTACGATACTGTAAATACTGCCAATGTCACCTGCTAAAGTGATAATGGCAGCAGTTATTTTTTGTATGTCAGAAATTTTAGCTTCTGTATTCATCTATTTCTGTCTTTTATTAAGGATTTTTCTTTTTTCCGAACAAACCATTCAATACTTGATTCGCGGTGTTTTTAACAGCATCTTTTTTAGGATCACTTGTTTTGGAAGTGTCTTTTGGTTTTCCACCAGATAATATATTGCTCAAAGCATCCGTTCCTTTTCCAAGGTATTTTTCCTTTTGCAGTTTCGCCACTTGCATGACTAAATTGCTGGTCGCTTGTTTCATATCGGTACTTACCTTTGGGTTTTTGAAATTCCCGGTCATTAGAGCCGTAATTGGCACACTTTCGATTTTAGAAGCTTCTGCTGGAGTTAGTTTGGCTAATAATTTATTGGCTTCCGCGCCTAAATATTTCGCAGGAACATCCATTTTGATATTGTAATTCATGCTTTGATCAAAGCCATGAGCCCCTCCAATCTCGGCATTAATATCTTGGTATTTCACTTTGAAAGGTTTTACGACCACTTTGCCATCTTTAAACGAAACAGCGGCTTTAATGTCGTTTAGATTGATTTTACTGACATCTAAAAACTTAACTTGAGAGCCTAAAGCGGTAAGCATTTGTGAATTCTTAGCATTTACCGTTGAAGATAATAATTGTCCCAACAAATCTCCTGTAATTGTTTTTAAATCGGGAGTCATTTCTACAGCATCCAAATTACCATTCAATTTAATAGTAGAATTTAAACGCCCTGTAATAGCACCCGCAATTGGAGCGATACTTCTTAGCATGTCTAATTGTGTAAAAGACTTGGCAATGTCTACCTTGCTTAAATCTAGTGCCATGTTGAATTTTGGCGTATTTCCCTTGGTAGATACCATTCCATTAACGCCAATTTGTCCATCGAAGATATTCGTCATTAAATTTTGAAGCGTTACCGCTTCATCACGAATAATCATTTTTCCTGAAACGGCTTTTAATGTCAAATTATCATATACCACAGTATTGGCTTTAGCAGCAATGGTACAGTCTAAGAATGCTGGAATTTTAACTGCTTCTTTCTTAGTAGCAGTTTTGCTTTCCGAACCACTAGAAGAACCACTTCCTGAGCCTGATTTCGCTTCAGGTGTTGGAGCCATAAAATCGGCAACCAAGAAATTGTTAGAGTTCAAATTGAAATTTCCTTTCAGAATTTGATTTCGGAACATAAATCCATAGAAGTTATCTAAAGTTCCAGTTACTTTAATATCAGAGTTTCCAGTAATCATATCCAAATTATTCAAACGAATCTGGCTATTGTTGAAAGCTACTGCGGCTTGTTTTATTTTTACAGGTTTTGCCATTTCTGGACCAGCATAATTAAATCCGGTTAAGGTGATATTTCCTGAATTTTGAATGTTCTCATACTGACTTTTCTCTACCGATTGCATATCAAATTTTGTTACCACATCAGCTTTTAAAATTCCAGACAAGGGTTGGTCTAGTTTTACCGGATACGCTTTTGTGAAATTACCAAGGTTAATGATACCTTTCAATTCAGCATTTACTAGCGCATTGGTCATGGCATTTCTAATATTGGCTTTGGCGTTAAATACATCTTGATCAATTTTGAAAGACAATTTATTTAAATCGACATAAGTATCATTAATTAAGCCAGTTTCATTGATGATTTTGGTATCAATGATGATATTCTGTACCGATTTTGGTAAATCCGGATATTGAAACGAAGCATTATTAGAAGCAATGGCAATATTGAATTTCGGAACCGTAGTGTCGGTTAAAGTTCCTTTTACTTTTCCATTTACGGCGAAATCACCCGTAGTTTTCACCGAATTCAAATCACCCGCATATTGCGCAGGCACTAAACCTAAGAAATTTTTGAAGGATGAGGTGGGTGTTTTAAAACTTAAATCATATTCTTGTCCATTTTCCAACAACTGGAGGAAGCCATTAAATTCTAATGGAAGTTCATTGATTTTGACTTTGTTGTCTTTAAAAGTGTATTTGTTTTTTTCTAAATCAATCCCTAAAACGGCATCTAAGGTAATGGCTACATTTTTCATGTAGTTCATCTTGTCCATGTCTAACGATAATTTAGTGGTCGAATGCGTGTCTAAATCCAATTTTTGTGTACCAAAATTACCAGTGCCTTCATGGTTTAATTCGGACATCACTAGTTTTATTTTAGAGCGCTCGTCGTAGTATTTGAATTTGAAGTTTTCAACCGAATAATTTTGGATATTCATCGAAAATGGTTTGCTTTCTTCTTTGTTGTCTTCCGGTGTAGTTTCTTTTTTAGCGATATCAAAATTTCCTTTCCCGTCTTTGTTGAAAAGAATATTGGCTAATCCATTTTTCACGGAAATTGCTTTTAGGGTCATGGGTTCTTTGCTGTTTTTCCATAATTCGGAAACCGACATCTCTAAATTTAATTCATCAAACGCCACTAATGTATCCCCTTCAAAAGGCGCTTTATTGATCACCACTAATTTTTCTATTGCCACAGTCGCTTGTGGAAAATTTTTGAACAAACTCAAATCGGCATCCGCAAAAGAAACTTTAGCATCGACACTTTCATTAATGGTTTGTTGAATTTTAGCTTTTATCTGGTCTTTAAAAAACAGCGGAATAGCGGCCAGCGCTGCAGTAATCGTTAGAACGAAAACACCAATTCCGATTGCAATTTTTTTATTTTTTGTTTTCATGGGGTTGATTTTTTATTTAAACGCAAAAAGCTTGCCTTCTAGTGCAAATTTAGAATTTATTTAACAGGAATTGATTTAAAAAATCGACAAAACTGACATTAAATTTCAGATAGCTTAAAATAAAAAATAAAAATATTATGCGTGCATAGTATTTTTCAAGTATTTTTATTTAAATTTGTAAACCAATTTTTTAAACTAAATAATTAAGAAAATGAAAATATTAGTTTGCATCAGTCATGTTCCTGATACTACTTCAAAAATTAACTTTACCAACGGTGATTCAGAATTTGACACAAACGGGGTTCAATATGTAATTAATCCAAATGACGAGTTTGGTTTAACAAGAGCCATTTGGTTTCAAGAACAACAAGGTGCCAATGTAACGGTTGTGAATGTGGGAGGTCCTGATACAGAACCAACCTTAAGAAGAGCATTAGCTATTGGAGCTAACGAAGCGATTCGTGTCAATGCGAACCCAACAGACGGAATGTTCGTAGCAAAACAATTAGCAGAAGTAATCAAAACAGGTGGTTACGATTTAGTGATTGCTGGTAGAGAATCTTTAGATTATAATGGTGGAATGGTTCCAGGTATGATTGCGGGAATTTTAGGATCTAACTTTGTAAATTCTTGTATTGATTTAAAAGTGGAAGGAACTTCAGTAACTGCTGTTCGTGAAATTGATGGAGGTAAAGAAACCGTTTCTACAAGTTTACCATTAATTGTTGGTGGTCAAAAAGGATTGGTGGAAGAAAAAGATTTACGCATTCCTAACATGCGTGGTATCATGACTGCTAGAACCAAAGCGTTACAAGTTTTAGAACCCGTAAGTGCTGATAGCAACACAAAAGCAGTAAAATTTGAAAAACCAGCTCCGAAATCGGCAGTGAAATTAATCAGTCCAGACAACCTTGACGAATTAATCAACTTATTACACAACGAAGCAAAAGTTATCTAAGCTAACTCTTTAAATTAAAAAATCATGTCAATATTAATATACGCAGAATCAGCAGAAGGTAAATTCAAGAAAGTAGCTTTCGAATTGGCTTCTTATGCAAAAAAAATAGCCGAAACTTCGGGACAAACCGTAACCGCTCTAACGATCAATATGAGTGATGTTTCAGAATTAAGTAAATACGGAGTAGATAAAGTATTAAAAGTAACTAACGATAAATTAGCCAACTTTACCGCAAAAGCTTATGCTGATGCTGTAAAACAAGCGGCTGAAAAAGAAGGCGCTAAATTAATCTTATTGTCTTCTACAACAGACAGTTTATACCTTGCACCACTAGTTTCTGTAGCGTTAAACGCAGGTTTCGCTTCAAACGTAGTGGGATTACCAGTAAGTATGTCTCCTTTCCAAGTAAAAAGAAATGCCTTTTCAAACAAAGCATTCAATATTACGGAAATTGCTACAGATGTTAAAGTATTGTGTTTGGGTAAAAACTCTTACGGAATTTTCGAAAATGCAGGAGCTGCTGCGGCTGAAGATTTCGCACCATCTATTTCTGATGCCGATTTTGGTGTTAAAGTACAATCGGTAGAAAAAGGATCTGGAAAAGTAACGATTGCTGATGCAGATGTTGTAGTTTCTGGTGGTCGTGGAATGAAAGGTCCAGAAAACTGGGGATTAATTGAAGATTTAGCGGCGGTACTTGGTGCAGCTACGGCATGTTCAAAACCAGTTTCTGACATTGGTTGGAGACCTCACAGCGAGCACGTGGGACAAACAGGAAAACCGGTGGCAACGAACTTGTATATTGCCGTGGGTATTTCGGGAGCGATTCAGCACATTGCTGGAATCAACTCTTCTAAAGTAAAGGTAGTAATCAACTCTGATGCTGATGCACCTTTCTTTAAAGTAGCCGATTATGGTGTAGTAGGAGATGCTTTTGAAGTACTTCCAAAATTAATTGAAAAATTAAAAGCTTTCAAAGCACAAAATTCATAATAATCAATGTTGAATTGATTAAAAAAGAGTCACATTTTGTGGCTCTTTTTTGTTTAAAAAAGTAAAAGTTTTTTGTTACTTTGCAGTTCGTAGTAGTGTAAAATAAATTATTACAGTAAAAATAGAGAAACGGAAATGGCTTCCTTCCTCGCAATGACAATACAATGAGTTTAGTAAAACTAACTATAAAAGGAATTTCTTACAGTCAAACCCAAAATGGGGCCTATGCTTTAATTTTAAATGAAGTGGATGGTGATCGTAAACTGCCTATCGTTATTGGCGCCTTTGAAGCACAATCAATCGCAATCGCTTTAGAAAAAGAAATAAAGCCGCCAAGACCATTAACACATGATTTATTTAAAAATTTTGCCGACCGATTTGACATTGTCATCAAACAGGTTATTATTCATAAGTTGGTTGACGGGGTGTTCTATTCCAGTATGATTTGCGAGCGGGACAAAATTGAAGAAATTATTGACGCGAGAACTTCCGATGCGATTGCTTTGGCATTACGTTTTAATGCGCCAATTTTTACGTATAAAAACATTTTAGACAAAGCAGGTATTTACTTAAAAGTAAATCCTGATTCGGAAAATCCAGAAGAACAATTAGACGATATTTTATCCTCTCCTGAAACTTTTGGACTTAGTGATGAAGATACCAAAAATATATATGCCAAGAATAGTCTTTCCGAATTGCACGAATTGTTAGATCAAGCGGTGCAAGAGGAAGATTATGAAAAAGCAGCTAAAATTAGAGACGAAATTTCAAAAAGAGAATCCTAAAAGTTTATTTGTTGATTTGGTTATTCGTTTATTCGATTCCACAAATCCACGAATTAACACATAAACAAAGAAGATGAAGCAGTATTTAGATTTAGTGAGCCATGTTTTAGAGCATGGAAATCAAAAAGGCGACAGAACAGGAACGGGGACCAAAAGTGTTTTTGGCTACCAAATGCGTTTCGATTTGAGCGAAGGTTTTCCAATGGTAACCACTAAAAAACTGCATTTAAAATCGATTATTTACGAACTACTTTGGTTCTTGAAAGGAGACACCAATATTACTTATTTAAAAGAAAATGGGGTTAAAATTTGGGACGAATGGGCTGATGAAAATGGTGATTTAGGACCGGTTTATGGCCACCAATGGCGCAATTGGAACAGCGAAGAAATTGATCAAATTACTGAATTAATTGAAACCCTAAAATCCAATCCAAATAGCCGAAGAATGTTGGTTTCTGCCTGGAATCCTTCGGTTTTGCCAGATACATCCAAATCATTTGCTGAAAATGTAGCCAACGGGAAAGCAGCTTTGCCACCTTGTCATGCTTTCTTTCAGTTTTATGTCGCCGACGGGAAATTGTCTTGTCAATTGTACCAACGCAGTGCCGATATCTTTTTAGGAGTGCCGTTTAACATCGCTTCTTATGCTTTATTTACCATGATGGTAGCGCAAGTGTGTGACCTACAAGTAGGCGATTTTATTCACACGTTTGGCGATGCACACATCTACAACAACCACATGGAGCAATTGGAATTGCAGTTGTCTCGCGAACCAAAACCGCTTCCAAAAATGATTTTAAATCCTGAAGTAAAAAACATCTTCGATTTCACTTTTGAAGACTTTACTTTGGTTGACTATGACCCACACCCACATATTAAAGGGGTCGTAGCGGTTTAATTCCATAACTAATTCCATGAAAAAATTACTAACACTAGCTTTTGTATTAGCTACCACTTTGCTATTTGGGCAAACAGAAAAATATAAAAAATATTATTTAGATTCTTTGGGTTTTGAAACAGCTGTAAAAGATCACAAATATTATAGAATTATTAAGGACTATCACTTAAAAAAAAATGAATATGAAGTTACCGACTATTATCTGGGCGGTCGAATAAAAACTGAGAGAACTTATAGCTCCAAGTTTCACCACTCTCCAATTGGCTCTGAAAAAGAATACTATCCTTCAGGACAATTGAAAAATCATAGGAATTACAATCTTAACTCTGAACTATATGGGCCATATATTTCCTTTTATGAAAATGGGAAAAAGGAAATTGAAGGAGAAGTTATCAAGATTAAAATAGACTCTGTTAAAGAACATCAGGTTTTAAAGATTGTATCTTATTGGGATGAAAACGGAACACAAAAAGTATTTGAAGGCAAAGGGTTTATGATTGAAAAAGATGTGAATAATATTGAATCATCAAGAGGTAAATTGGAGAATGGATTGAAAACAGGAATATGGACAGGATTTAATTCAAAATATAAACTTCAATTTGCGGATCAATACGAATCAGGAATTTTTATGGGCGGCATGAGCAAAGATGGAAATGGTAATGAAAATGCATATGTAAATATTGAAAGACAACCCGAATTTAAAGGAGGGAAAGAAGCGTATGTGAATTTTGTTCAAAAAAAATTCAGAATTCCAGAAGTTGACAGAGATATTAAAGGACGTATATACATTAAGTTCAATGTTAATCCTGATGGGAATGTTTCAGATGCTGAAATCATTCGCGATTTGGATGAAAAGTTGTCTAAAGAGGCGATACGATTTGTTTATTCAACCAGTGGATTATGGACTCCCGGCGAATACAGAGGATTCAAAGTAAAAGCAAATTTTACATTGCCAATAGCAATAGACGTTGATGTTGTAAATAAATCTAGATTAAATTAAATTCCATATCTTTAAATCCGTAAACTTTTTCATTTATGGACACCAACCAACACGAATTATACGAATATGCGCGTTTGCGATTAAAGCAAAAGAAAAAATTATACTTTCATTTTGTGCTTTTTGTATTAGGAAGTATCTTCTTTGTAATTGCTAATCGCTTATTAGGCGTTTTTCCGGAAACACATTGGTTTTTATGGGCAATCACGATTTGGAGCTTTATTTTCATCCTTCATTTCATCCGTGTGTTTATTACCGATAGTTTTATGAATAAAAACTGGGAGCGCAGCCAAATAGACAAATTGATTGCCAAACAAGAACGCAAAATAGAACAACTTCAAAAAGATTTAGATAAAGATGTCTAAAAATATTACGCTCATTGCCGCTGCCGGACAAAACAATGAATTGGGAAAGGACAATGATTTGTTGTGGCATTTGCCCGATGATTTCAAACGCTTTAAAGCCATAACTACAGGGCATTACATCATAATGGGAAGAAAAACTTTTGAAAGTTTTCCGAAACCGTTACCCAATAGAACCCATGTTATCATCACTCGAAGCGAAACCTATAGTGTTCCCGATGGGTGTATTGTAGTCAATTCCCTAAAAAAAGCGATTGATGTTTGTCCAGAACGCGAAACTGTTTACATTATTGGTGGTGGCGAAATTTACAAACAAAGCATCGATTTTGCAGATTGCATAGAACTCACACGCGTACACAATAGCTTCGAAGCCGATACTTTTTTTCCGGAAATTGATTTGAAAGAATGGGAAGTAACACATTCGGAATTTCATGACAAAGACGAGAAGCATCTGTATTCCTTTACTTTTGAAACCTATAGAAAAAAAGCATAAAAAAAGCACCTCTAAATGAAAGAGGTGCTTTTATTCTAATGTTTCGTCTTGGTAAAAATTCAATCGATTTTGTTTTTCATCGTTTTATCAAAGTTATATTGACCGATAAAAAAACTAGAGAGGTGAATCTCTAACGTTGTATTACCAAATACCACTAAAGTAATACAACAAAACTAAAATTTCCAAAAACAAATTTAACCCAAAGAACGTTTGTGACACTAAATAAAGTAGAGATAAAAAATTTCTACATTTAGACTTGATTGAATAAAGCAATAATTGTGTCGTAATTATTGTTTTTCTTTACCATTAAGTTAAAAAAACTTTTAACGATTAATTAGAATATAAATTTAACACATTTATTTAACTCTCACAATACCAAATACTTGGTATTTTAACAAATACACGTTTTCAGTTAGAATTAACGATAATTATTTAAATTTTATCGACAAACAACACCTTTTTATGTATTAAAAATTAAATTCTATATTTGTTCAAAATTATTTTCATGTCAATTAGTACAAAACCTTATAAAAATTCCGCTACAAGTAAGAAAGAACAGGTCTCCGAAATGTTTGACACTATTTCTGAGAACTATGATAATTTAAATAGAGTAATCTCTTTCGGAATTGATGTTAAATGGCGTAAAAAGATTTTAAAAATGGTTTCCGAAAAGCAACCAAAACAAATTCTAGACATTGCTACGGGAACAGGTGATTTGGCGATTCTGATGGCCAACACTAACGCAGACAAAATTATTGGATTGGATATTTCAGCCGGAATGTTGGAAGTAGGGAAACAAAAAATTTTTCAAAAAAATCTTTCTGATAAAATTGAAATGATTTTAGGTGATTCGGAGAACATGCCGTTTGAGGACAACTCGTTTGATGCTGTAACAGTTGCTTTCGGAATAAGAAACTTCGAAAATCTAGAAAAAGGATTGTCAGAAATTTTACGTGTATTAAAGCCAAATGGAATTTTTGTTATTTTAGAAACATCTGTACCGGAAAAATTTCCATTCAAACAAGGATATAGTATTTATACCAAAAACATCATGCCTTTAATTGGGAAACTGTTTTCAAAGGATAAAGTGGCGTATCAATATTTGGCCGATTCTGCATCTATTTTTCCATACGGGGAACGTTTAAACAATATTTTGACAAAAATTGGGTTTATAAATGTAAAACATGCACCACAAACATTTGGTGTGGCTACTATATATTCGGCTTCGAAACAATAAACATGAAAAAAATATTTTTAATAGTACTTATTATAATTTCAACCATTAGCAACGCGCAAATATTTAAAAAAAGCATGTTCGCTAAAAAACCTATTATTAACCTAGAAAATTTTGACAAACAAAGGCTACATTTTGGTTTCTTTTTAGGGTTTAATAATTATGATTTTAAAATCGATAAAAAAATCGACGACAAAGAAGATATTATTGTCGATAGTCAAATGGGTTTTAATGTGGGTTTGATTTCTAATTTACGCCTTCATGAATACATTGATTTGCGTTTTGAGCCAGGATTGTATTATGGGCAACGTAATTTGCATTTTCCTCATCTAACGGATGAAGTGGATGCTTTACGAGAAGTGAAATCGACGTATATCCATTTTCCTTTATTGTTGAAATTTTCGTCCAAACGTATCGGAAATATTAAGCCATATTTATTAGGTGGAGTAGCTACAGCGATGAACTTGTCTAGTAATGCCAAATCATTAGACGATAACTCTTCCGACCGATTTAGAATGAAGAAAAACACTAATTTTTATGAAATAGGAGCTGGAATTGATTTATATTTTGAATACTTCAAGTTTTCGCCTTCCATTCGTGGTGTTTTCGGTATGAAAAACGAACTTATTCCAGATAATGATCCAAATAGTCCATGGACGGGGAATGTGGCCTCAATGCAAACACGTGGCGTATTTATCAATTTTGCCTTTCATTAAAACTTCGTTTAAATTCACTTAAAACTATTGCCGTAGCTGTGGCTACATTCAAACTTTCGGTACGTTGCAGGTTTCCAAATCGCGGTATTGCAATTTTTTCAGTGACATGCTTTTCTATAGCTGCAGAAATGCCATTGGCTTCGTTTCCTAAAACAATAATTCCTTCTTGGTGAAGATTCTTTTTATAGATGTTTTCACCTTCCATGAAAGTGCCGTAAATGGGAAGTTCTGTTTTTGATAAATAATTGTTTAAATCAAGGTAGGTAATGTTTACTCGGCTTATAGAGCCCATCGTGGCTTGAACCACTTTTGGGTTGTACACATCAACACATTCTGAAGAACATACCATTTGAGAAATGCCAAACCAATCACACAAACGAATGATGGTGCCTAAATTTCCCGGATCTCGAATATCATCCAGCGCAATAATTAATCCACTAGTATTTATTTTAGCTTCCGTTGGAATTTTAAATAAGGCCAAACAATCATTTGGAGTTTTGAGTGCCGAAATTTTCTTTAAATCCGATTCGGATATGATACTTTTCTTGTCTTCTGAAATTTCAGGAAACATAGCGGAAGTACAAAAGACATGAACCAATTCTAAAGTGGAATCAATAAGTTCTTCAATAACTTTAATGCCTTCTGCAAAAAACAACTGTTCTTGTTTTCTGTATTTTTTTTGTTGTAAACTCGTTATAAGTTTGATTTGGTTTTTGCTAAGCATCTTTTTAAGGAATTAAAGCGAAATTTTTAACCAAAAACTTTCCATTTTTTACAGTGCCTGAGACTTTAGCTTTGCGAATGGCATTACAAAATCCATCTTTGGCATGCGAATCGCCGTGATCATCAATTGTGGTGCCCACTAAATAATAAGCTTTATTGTCTAAACGAATGGCCAAATCACAACCTCTGTCTTTTAATCCAAATTGGCATTGCCCACAGGAAGCCTCCACAATTTGATTTTTGATCTGTTTCTTTTTTTCTTGAGCTACTACATTAAGAGAAAGTAGCAACGCAACTAGGAATAGTATGTTTTTCATGTTTTAATCGGTTTAATTCACAGCGTTTTGGACCACATTTTAATCTTCTTGGACCACATGAAGTGGCAAGAATTAGTACTACAAAAATCAGGATAACTTTTTTCATATGCTAATTTAAATGTTGTCGTAATAGAAAGGGCCAAAAAAGTGCTACATTTTAGGTTAAAAAATTTAAATTCTCCCCAGGAGCCATTTCTACAGGAAACTCGTTGGCTCTAAACAATCGAGCGGTTAAATTTCCTCTGATTATAACATCCTTATCATATACTTCAAGCCAACTTCCTTCACGCAACCCAAGAACAGAGATTGGATTTATTTTGTGAAATTCATTAATTCTGGTTTCTCTGGTTTCCCCCATATGTGTGGAACCATCTATTGGATCTAAATAATGTGGGTTTAAG
This sequence comes from Flavobacterium amnicola, assembly GCF_004122165.1. Taxonomy (GTDB): domain Bacteria; phylum Bacteroidota; class Bacteroidia; order Flavobacteriales; family Flavobacteriaceae; genus Flavobacterium; species Flavobacterium amnicola. The sequence continues at coordinate 359,837 of NZ_SBKO01000001.1, read as the reverse complement.
TTGAAATTGATTAAGGCTAACGCATCAAAACTTGGAGGTAAAACAATTGGCATATCATTGGTATTATTAATGGTTTTTCCGCCAATATTGCTTCCAGCGCTCGTGCCTAAATATGGAGTACCGTTTTCAATAACTTCTTTTAACGGTTCGATCAATTTGTTTTCATATAATTTAGATATCAATAAAAAAGTATTGCCGCCGCCCGTAAATATAGCTTCGGCATTTTTTATAGCCTCTATTGGGTTTTCAAATTCATGAATCCCTTTTACTGTGATGTTTATTCTTGAAAAAGCTTCACCGACTTTAGAAGTATAATCCTCATAAGAAATACCGCTTGGTTGTGCATACGGAATGAAAAGCAAAGTTTTTACACCAACGAAATGGTTGGCTAAAGTGGGAAGTAAATAGTCTAAATAACTTCCATTATATAGTGTTGAGGTACTGGCAAGAATGACTTTTTTCATCGTTAGTTTTTTCTAAAAGCCAAAGATATTGAGAATTAACAAATATTTACCAATCCGTTAATAGCATTTTGGGAATACTCATTTTTATTTTTACCATTCAAATGAAGGTATGAAGAATTTATTGTTTTTCTTTTTAATAGGTGTTCAAAGTGTTTTTTCTCAGTCAGTACTGAAGGGGAAGATAATTTCGGATGGCGCTATTTTAGATTCGGTTTTTGTGGTCAATAATTCGACTAAACAAACCGCCTATACTTTAAAGGATGGATCCTTTACGATAGCTGCTTGTCCAAATGATGAACTTGTTTTGGCATCTCCCAAAATGGAAGGACTACAAATTAAATTGAATTCGAATTCCTTTAAAATGGATCCATTAATCATTGCAGTGAAAATAAAGGCTTTCGAGTTAGACGAAATAAAAGTGAGTCATATTACGGCAAAATCTTTGGGAATCATTAGTAAAAGTGTAAAAACATATACACCGGCCGAAAGAAAACTGTACACCGCTTTGGGAGGGCAAAAAAATCTTTACGGAACCAATACGCGTATTTCAGTAGATGGGATTTTGAATGCTATTTCGGGTAGAACAGCTTCGTTAGAAAAAATTGTGCAAGTTGAAAAATATGAGACTAACTCTCAAAAAATGCTATATTTACTCACCGAAGACTTTTTTCTAACGACTTTAAAAATTTCCAAAGAAAGCTTAGAAGGATTTCTGGTATATACTTCCGAAAATTTAGGGATTGCCAAACTATTAACGGATAAAAATATTGCAGCATTAAAATTGCGATTGGTTGAAATGGCATTCAAGTTCAAAGAAATGAAGGGTGAATAATGTATAAAATTCTGTTTTTTCTGTGTTGCATACAAAGTGTTTTCTCTCAATCCATCTTGAAGGGAAAAGTGATTGCAGATGGAAATCCCGACGGAATTATGATTGTTAATTACACTACAAAAGCCAACACCGTTACTCAAAATGGAGGTTTTTTTACTATAGAAGCCAAAGTGAATGATAAACTAGTGGTCACTTCCAATGCCATTCATGGCGTTGAAATCAAATTGGATAGCTATTCCTTTACAAAAGAAATGTTGTACATAAAAGTGCAATCCAAAGTAAATCAACTAGAGGAAGTGTATGTCAAGTCAATTACAGCAAAATCATTAGGTATCGTTTCTAAAGATATAAAAACCTATACACCAGCCGAACGAAAATTACGCACTGCCGAAAAATTAAAATGGTACAGTCCACTTTTAATTCCATTAGGAGGGATGAGTGTGGATGGTATGATCAATCAAATTAGTGGTCGCACAGCAATGTTAAAAAAAGAAGTGCAAATTGAACGTAAAGAAAAGCTGTTGGAAAAAGTGGAAGTGATGTTTGAAGAGTCATTTTATACTCAAAATTTAAAAATTCCAAAAGAAAACGTCAAAGGTTTTCAGTTGTATTCGTTAGATTATCCAAAATTCACACAAGCCGTTAAAGAGAATAATCGATTTTTGGCTGTATTTTTGCTAGGAGATATTGCAACGCAGTATAAAATGCTAATTTTGTCTGAAAACAACCCAAAATAAGAATGAAAAAGTATCTTCAAATAGCGATTCTAACTTTTGTAATCATTGGATTTTCTTCGTTTACTATCCATAAATTTTATGTCTCAATTTATCAAATAAACTATGTAACGGAAAAGAAAATGTTGCAAATAACCTCGCGCATATTTGTAGATGATTTAAATAAAATGCTTTCCGAAAAATACAAGACCAAAGTGAATTTAGGGGAAAAAGAAGAATCCATTCAAGATGTAGAAGTAATGAAAAAATACATCTTCGAAAATTTCAAAATTACAGTGAATGGCAAACCCAAAACTATTCATTTTGCCAATAAAGAAATGGAAGGAAATGTATTGATATGCTACTATAATGTTAAGGAGATTCCAAAAATCAAAACGTTGGAAATTGTTAATTCCGTTTTGTTAGATTTAAACGATGAGCAACAAAATATTGTCCATACTACTGTTTTGGGAAATAAAAAGAGTTTTCTTTTTTCAGGGACAAATGCAAAAGGTTTGTTAAAAAACTAAAAAAATTATATTCCCGCGTTTATTTTTTTAAATTTATCACTCAAATTTAGTCCTATTTTAATCGGTTATGAAGAATTTAAAGCTTTTATTGATTGCATTATCTGTTTCAGGTAGTGTTTTTGCACAAGATCCAGTACAGCAAAAACCAAAGCAAGAAGGTCATGGAGATACCAGTAAATTTCGTCAAATGTATGATTTGATGGCTACTCCTAATATGTATCGTACGGCTTCAGGGGCACCTGGTCCGGAATACTACCAACAAAGAGCCGATTATAAAATGGACATCGAATTGGACGATAAAAAGGCACGTCTATATGGTGTAGAAACCATTACGTATACGAATAATGCTAAAGAATCTTTAGATTATTTATGGGTGCAGTTAGACCAAAACCATTTTGCCAAAACGTCAAAAACACCATTGGTTCGAAGTGAAAAAATAGATGCAGCCATGAGTGCCAGAGGTTTTTCTCGTACTTATATGGAAGAAAAGTTTGATGGAGGTTTTAAAATCGACTACGTTCAAGATGTCACAGGAGCACCAATTTCGTATACCGTTAATGAAACAATGATGCGAATTAACCTAAAAACGCCATTAGCATACGGACAAAAATTTACTTTCAAAATCAAATGGTGGTACAATATTGGAAATTATATGGTTGATGGTGGACGTAGTGGTTATGAGCAATTTCCAGATGGAAACAGGTTATATGTACTCGCACAGTTTTTCCCAAGAATGGCCGTTTATAATGATGTTGAAGGTTGGCAAAACATGCAATTTTGGGGACAAGGTGAATTTGCGTTGCCATTTGGTAACTATGAAGTAAATATTACGGTTCCTGCGGACCATCTTATGGAAGCAACGGGAAGTCTTCAAAATAGAGCAGAAGTAATTTCTCCAGCACAATTACAACGTTATTTATTGGCTGAAAAATCATTTGACAATCCAGTAATTATCGCTACTCAAGCAGAAGCTATTGAAAGAGAAAAATCAATTTCTGATAAAAAGAAAACTTGGAAATTTAAAGCCGAAAATGTTCGTGATTTCGGAATTTCTACCTCTAGAAAATTTATTTGGGATGCTATGGCAGTCAAATTAGGTGGAAAAACAGTAATGGCGACTTCAGTGTATCCTAAAGAAGGAAACCCGCTTTGGGAACAGTATTCTACAAGAGCAGTAGCACATACCTTAAAAAGTTATTCAAGCCATACATTTGATTATCCTTATCCAAAAGCTGTTTCTGTAAATGCACAGGACCAAGGGATGGAATACCCAATGATTTGTTGGAATTTCGGTCGTCCAGATGAAAATGGTGTGGTGTCCGACAGAACAAAATACGGCATGTTAGGTGTAATTATTCACGAAGTAGGACACAATTTTTTCCCAATGATTGTGAATTCAGACGAGCGTCAATGGACATGGATGGATGAAGGTCTAAATACTTTTATGGAATATTTAGCTGAAATAGAATGGGAAGCTAATTTCCCAGTTGATAGAGGACCAGCTAAATTAATTGTTCCTTATATGAGTGGTGATCAAAACTGGATTGAACCTATTATGTCAAATTCGGAAGTGATTAAGCAATTTGGAAATAACGCTTATGGAAAGCCAGCAGCTGGATTGAATATTTTACGTGAAACGATTATGGGACGAGAATTGTTCGACCACGCGTTTAAAACCTATGCAAACCGTTGGAAATTCAAACACCCAACACCAGAAGATTTCTTTAGAACAATGGAAGATGCTTCTGGAGTTGATTTGGATTGGTTTTGGAGAGGTTGGTTTTACACTACTGATTATACTGATATTGGTGTAAAAGAAGTAAAACAATTTTATGTTTCTAATGATGAGCCTGCGGGTTTTAAAGCTCAAGAAACAAACAGACGTAACCGATTTAGAAATACGGGGCCAAAAGTGTATATGGTGGATAGCGCTAGTGCCGATTTCAAACCAGAAATGAACACTAGTTTTGATGCAAAATTGGTAAAAACATTAGACGAATACATATCAAAAACATTTAGTGAAGAAGAAAAAGTGAAGTTAGTAGCTCCGAAATATTTTTACCAAGTTACTTTTGATAAACCAGGAGGATTGGTAATGCCATTAATCGTAGAACTTACGTTTGAAGACGGGACAACTGAAAATCACAAATTCCCAGCCCAAATTTGGCTTAAAAACGATAAAGAAGTTTCTAGAACTTTTGCGACTCAAAAGATTATTAAAAAAATCAAAGTAGACCCTAAAGAAGAAACTGCCGATATAGATGTCACTAATAATGCTTGGCCAAAAGAGGAAGTAAAGTCAAAATTTGAATAAACAATTTTTTATAAAAGGATTAACTAAAAGTTCAATTTAAACAAAGGTGCATTTTTGTACCTTTGTTTTTTAATTTAAAAGAAAAGCTAATGTTTGGAATTGGTGGAGGCGAATTAATTTTAATCATCTTTATAGCGTTAATGTTGTTTGGATCAGAGAAGATTCCAGATATTGCACGTGCCCTAGGAAAAGGAATGGCGCAGCTTAAAAACGCTACCAACGAAATTAAATCGGAAATTCAAAATAGTGCAAATACTCCTGAAATTTCAAATCTTACCGATAATTTCTCAAAAGAAGTAGATGCAATTAAAGAAAGTATTAAAGGTAGAATCACCCAAGATTTACCTGCTGAAAATCCATTAGATATTACTTCTGAAATTAGTGAAGTCAAAGAGAATTTTGAAGACTTAACAGGACCTATAAAACGTCAGCTCTAATGTTGGAAAAACTGATACAAGTAGATAAAAGTTTATTGGTTTTCCTCAACGGATTGGGTTCTGAAAACTTTGATGGTTTTTGGTTGTTCATTACCAAGCAGTTGCATTTAACGCCTTTTTTTGTAGTGATGCTGTATTTGGTGTATAAAAAGTTGGGAAGCTGGAAGAACTTCTTGTTGGTTATCCTTTCTATTGCTTTATTAATCACCATAACCGATCAATTTACCAATCTGATAAAAGATACTTTTCAGCGATTGCGACCGTGTAATGATCCGCAAATAAACGGAATTATCAGAATTGTAAAAACCAGCGACACCTATAGTTTTTTCTCAGGTCATGCCGCCAATTCTATGGCGAGTACCATGTTTGTCTTTATGATTTTGAAAAAGCATTACAAATATGCCTTTTTACTTTTTTTATTCCCTTTGATATTTGCTTATAGCCGAATTTACTTGGGACTGCATTTCCCTGGAGATATTCTAACGGGTTATTTGGTAGGCGCTACTTTTGGGTTTGGTTTTTATAAGTTGTACGAAATAATACTTTTAAAATACTTTCCAAAATTATAGTACACGACTCACGGTCAAGCCATCACGTATCGGAAGTAAAACAGTTTCCACTCTTGGATCTTCTTTGATGATTTTGTTGTATTCCAATAGAATTTGAGTGCTTTTATCGTTTGGATTTACTTCTTCCAGTACTTTTCCACTCCATAAAACATTGTCGGATAAAATAATACCTCCTTTATTCATTAATGGGACAATCATTTCGAAGTAATTGATGTAATTTTCTTTATCGGCATCAATAAATACCAAATCAAATTTTTTATTAAGTGTAGGGATGATGTCCAAGGCATCACCTAGATGTGCCTGAATTTGATTGGCCCAAGGCGATTGGCCAAAATATTTTCGTTGAAAATCAACCAACTCTTCTTTGATGTCAATAGTGTCTAGAGTTCCGTTTTCGGGTAAGCCTTCGGCTAAACACAAAGCGGCATAACCAGTATATGTCCCAATTTCCAAAATGTTTGTAGGGCGAATTATTTTAGAGAGCATGCTCAAAACCCTTCCCTGAAAATGCCCGCTCAACATTCGAGGTTGCAATACTTTTTGATGCGTTTCTTTGTTCAAACGGACCAATAATTCGGGTTCATTTTCACTATGCTTGGCTACATAGTCTTCTAATTCTTCGGAAATAAAATGCATAAGGTTGTAAATTACAAGTGCAAAAATACAAATAACTAAGCGAAAAAGAAAAAGCGGAAAGTTTCCTTTTCGCTTTTCAAATTCAACCAAAAAATTATATTTATTTAACTAGACTTTCTATTATTTTTTGAACAGGCAATATGGCTTTCGAATGTTCAATCGTAGGGCCTGCTACCCAAACCGTTTTATAGGTCGCTTGTGTGGCTGCTTTCGTAACCGCATTATTTCCAATCATAAAACGAATGAGTTTCGCCCACTTTTTGAAGCGTTTATTGGTGTTTAAAAAGCGTTCAAACCAATTTAATTTAGTGCCAATTTGTTGTACGTAGGGCGTATTAATAACCGTGCAGGGAGTACCTGAAATTTTTTCGGTCATCACAATGTCTTTAGCACCATAATCAACACAAGCTTGTTTGTATTCTTGCGAAACAGTGGCTTCAATAGACGGGATAAATAAACTACCAATGGAAGCTCCAATGGCTCCTGCCGCTAGCATTTTGTCTAAATCTGATTTGTTGCCCACACCACCCGCAGAAATAACGGGTAATGAAGTATTGTCGTTTAACAATTGGATTAATTCTTCTGGATTAAAGTTACCTCTGTGTCCGCCTGCTTGGTTATTGACAGCAATCAGAGCATCAGCTTTTAAGCTTTCAACTTTTTTTGCAAAACCCAAATCAGTCACGTCACAAAAAACTTTGACACCAACTTTATGTGCTTCTTTAATTGTTTCTTCTGGACTTCCCAAAGAGGTAATGATAAAATCTACCTTTTCTTCGCACAATACTCGAAGTTGGTCTTTGTATTTGATATTCGATTTGTTGACAATCAAATTGAATCCAAAACTTCCGCCAGGGACTTTTGCAGCTCTCAATTCGGCTATAGCCGCCTTTAATTCTTCTAAAGTCCTATAATTTAATGCCGGAATGCATCCTGCAACACCTGCTTTCATTCCTTCAATAACCATTGCTGTATTCGACACCAAAAACATTGGAGCCATTATAATAGGATGTTTGATTTGTAGTATTTCCTGTAATGTTGGTTTCATAACTGAAGGAATTTAGTTAATATTTATCAAATATACTAAAAATTAGTATGCATGCATATTAAAAAATAGTAATTATAATAGATAATCGATGTGAGTTTACAACTGGCAATGAAATTCTTATTGCTGTTCAAATTTTAGAATTCCTATCTTTGCACCATGCAAATTGAAAAAAGGGACATAAGAGCATTAACAAAAGAGCAATTACGAGAATTTTTTGTGGCCAATGGTGACAAAGCATTTCGTGGAAATCAAGTATACGAATGGTTGTGGCAAAAAAGAGCCCATACTTTTGAAGACATGACCAATGTTTCTAAGGAAACCAGAGCCATGTTGGAAGCTAATTTTGTGATCAATCATATCAAGGTTGATACCATGCAACGCAGTAGTGACGGTACGGTAAAAAATGCGGTACGTTTGCACGATGATTTAATTGTGGAATCGGTTTTAATTCCAACAGAAACCAGAACAACCGCTTGTGTTTCGAGTCAAGTGGGTTGTAGTTTGGATTGTAATTTTTGCGCTACAGCACGTTTAAAACGAATGCGTAACTTGAATCCGGATGAAATTTATGACCAGGTTGCGGCTATCGATGCTGAAAGTAGGTTGTATTATAATCGACCGCTTTCTAATATCGTTTTTATGGGAATGGGTGAGCCGTTGATGAATTACCCTAACGTGATGAAGGCGATTGATAAAATCACTTCTGTGGAAGGACTAGGGATGTCACCAAAACGTATTACCGTTTCTACGTCGGGAGTTTCCAAAATGATTAAGAAAATGGCGGATGATGAAGTAAAATTCAAATTAGCAGTTTCGTTGCATTCTGCTATTGAAGAAACGCGTAATCAAATCATGCCGTTTACTAAAAATTTTCCGTTACCTGAATTAAGGGAAGCGCTAGAATATTGGTACCGAAAAACAAAAAGTAAAATTACCTATGAATATGTGGTTTGGAAAGGAATTAATGATGACAAAAAATCGATTGATGCCTTGGTTAAGTTTTGCAAACACGTGCCTTGTAAAGTAAATATTATTGAATACAATCCGATTGATGATGGCGAATTTCAGCAAGCTAATCCAGAAGCTATTGAAAACTATATTAAATCGTTAGAAAACAATGGGATTGTGGCTAAAGTGCGTCGAAGTCGTGGAAAAGATATTGATGCGGCTTGTGGTCAGTTGGCGAATAAAGAAGTATAAAAAAAATCCCGTCTCATTTTAAAGACGGGATTTTTTATGTTATATCTTCGATTTTTATTAGAAGAAAAGTCTAATTTGTCGAGTTGTTCCGTTTATAGTTAAGTCAGCAATATTGTCACAATTACCATTTCCGTAATCTAAAATCGCAACATCACTATTTCTGTGAAATTCTATTACTCCCTCTGCTGTGTATCTGCAAGAAAAATCACGTCTAATAGGAGTTGTTATTACCGAAGAGTCAACCGAACCATCAGGAAAAGTAGTAGTTGAATGTCCAGTGATTACATGTACATTATCCGATAAAGTCCATGTGTCATAACCTGCTGTAAATTCGTTTACACGAATTCCTTCACGATCATACTCGCTTCCATTAGCAAAAGTGATGTGCATATCCACTTCGAATCTTTTTTCTGGATTACCATTCGCGTTTTCACGGGTTCTTGTCATCGTTTTGTTTCCTACAATATGGTTGTTATTGTGATAAAAATCATCAAACGTGTACGAAATAACAGAAGTTAAAGTATCGAAATCAGCACTAAAATGCATGATAATTTTTCCTCTCATTATAGTACCATTTCCTATATCACAACCAGCAGTTCCAAAATCTACGGTTCTAGTGTAAGAAGTTAATGTACGATTTACTGTTACAACAGCACAAGGAGGTAAAAAAGATGCAGGAGCAACTTGTCTTTTAGCGGCAGCTTCCTGTGTAAGATATTGATTTTCAACTAAAGCACTAATGTCTTCAATGGCAGCATCAATTTTATTTTCTGCAAGAATATCAGCTTCAGTTATTGGTTTGCTTGTGTTTTCATCTTTTGAACAGCTTGTAAAAGCTACAGTAGCGATAGCGATAAGTGCTAAAATTTTATTTTTCATAATCTCCGTTTTAAGCGTTTGAGGATAAGACAAATATAGATTAAAATGTTAAAAAAACAATATAAAAAATAATTTTAATGTTTTTTTTAAAAAGCCCCAATTTTAAAGGAATCAGGGATTTTTATTTGCTTTATTTTGAAATTAACGTCTTAAAGTAATGGTAAAAGGAACTCCATTGATAGTAACAATCGCTTGATTGTCACAATCACCATTTCCATAGTCTAAAGTGGAAGTGTTTCCGTTTCGTGCAAAAGTGATAATACCTTTGACAATATTGGAACAGTTTAATTTGATGATTAGCGGATTTGTAATAGTACTAGTTCGCTCTATTCCATTAGGTGATGTAGTGTTCCAACTTCCAGTGACTTGATACACATTATCGGTCAATTCAGGGGTTGCTTGTCCCTCAACAATTTCTTTTACTCGACTTCCAACTCTTGTAAATACACTTCCATTCGGCATAGTAGCAGTTAAATTCATGGTCATCGTAACTATAGGATGTGTGCTTGGGTTGGCGGCACTTGTCCCTAACACTCGAGTGAACGTTTTGGCACCATTAAATTTTATAGCATTGTGATAAAAATTTACAAAATTGTAATTGATAGTATGAGAAGTTGCCGAAGGTTGGTACTCGAAACTAATAATAATTTGTCCCTTTAAAATATTTCCGTTTGGCATTTCACAACCTGTCGTGCCAAAATCGATGGTTTTTGTGATGATATCTCCTGGAGTTAAAGTTGTTCCGTAGGCTGGAACTCTAGTTACTGTAGCGCAAGATGGTAATAAACTTTCTTGCGGTACTGCACTTCTGCCAGAAATTCCATCTTCCGTGGTTAATTGTTCTTCCACAATTTTTGATACATCATCCGTTGCCATATCCATTTGTGCATTTGAAGCCGCTTCCGGAACAGTTATAGGTGTTTCGGTGACTGCTTGATCGTCTTTATTACAACTAATAGTTAAAAATAAAGCACTAATAAGTGTGGTGATATAAATTCTTGTTTTCATAATATGTAGTTTTTTATGGTTTAGCAATAAGACCTTGATAAATTGATAAGGTTTAATTTGATTTGAAATTTTAACATTTTTTAGTTTCCGCAGAATTATTCTATCTTTGGATTTCCAATGGATATTACTTCGCAAATAAAAGCACCGATACTTCAAGAGATGGAACTTTTTGAAAAAAAGTTCCAAAACTCGATGTCTTCTAAAGTGGCGCTTTTAAACAGAATCACCTATTATATCGTCAATCGCAAAGGTAAACAAATGCGACCGATGTTTGTTTTCTTGACCGCAAAAATGATTTCTGGAGGTGAAGTAATCGAAAGAACGTATCGCGGGGCTTTGGTTATTGAGCTGATTCATACCGCAACTTTGGTGCATGATGATGTAGTAGATGACAGTAATCGTCGTCGTGGATTTTTCTCTATTAACGCGCTTTGGAAAAACAAAATTGCGGTTTTAGTTGGGGATTTCCTGCTTTCTAAAGGATTGTTGCTTTCTATAGATAATGGTGATTTCGATTTGTTGAAAATCATTTCGGTAGCGGTTCGGGAGATGAGCGAAGGAGAATTGCTTCAAATTGAAAAAGCACGCCGTTTGGATATTACAGAAGCCATTTATTATGAAATCATCCGTCAAAAAACAGCGACTTTAATTGCTGCTTGTTGTGCCTTAGGAGCGTGTTCGGTTACTCCTGAAGATGCTGAAACGGTTGAAAAAATGCGTAAATTTGGCGAACTTATCGGAATGGCTTTTCAAATTAAAGACGATTTATTCGATTATACCGAAGAAGCTATCGGCAAACCCACAGGTATCGACATCAAGGAACAGAAAATGACACTTCCGCTCATTCATGTTTTAAACAATTGTACTGAAAAGGAAAAAAGCTGGTTAATCAATTCTATAAAAAATCACAATAAAGATAAAAAACGTGTTAAAGAGGTTATTGCCTTTGTAAAAAATAAGGGTGGCTTACTCTATGCGGAACAAAAAATGATTCAATTTCAACAAGATGCGTTGTCTCTTATCGCTTCTTTCCCAAATTCTACCTATAAAGAATCCTTGATTTTAATGGTTAATTACGTTATTGAACGAAAAAAATAATTTTTTTTCAACCCTCATGCAACCTTTTTCAATTGCATCTCGTCTATGTCAGTAGAAGGGCGTTTCAAAATAAAATTCCAACACTCTTCCTAGTTTAAAAATATGAAGGTAATCAATTTACATCAAGAGGAAATAGCGTTAATCGAATTGGCTGTTCAAAACAATAGACAGGCCCAACATAAGATTTATTCTAAATTTTCATCTAAAATGCTGAGTGTTTGTCGACAGTATGTAAAAGACGTTCATCAAGCGGAAGATGTCATGATTACTGCTTTTATGAAAGTGTTTGTGCATTTGAAAAATTTTGAAAACAAAGGGAGTTTTGAAGGCTGGATTCGAAGAATAATGATCAACGAATGTATTTCTTTTATAAGAGTCCAAAAACAAGTAAAATTTATCGATGATGAAAACTACTTTGAAGAAACGACCAATAACATTGAAAGCCAATTGTCGGTTGAAGACATACAATTTCTAATTGATCAATTACCTGATGGTTACAAAATGGTGTTTAACTTATATGTAATTGAAGGGTATAAGCACCACGAAATTGCCAAAATGTTATCGATTAATGAAGGGACTTCAAAATCGCAATTGTCTCATGCAAGAAAAATGTTGGCCAACCAAATCAACCAATTAAAAAATTACAGCAATGGAACCGAATAATGTAGAAAAACAAATACGAGAAAAGCTGAATGCGAGAGAAATTCAGCCTGCGGCTCACTCTTGGGATAGATTAGATGCCATGCTTTCGGTTCAAGAAGAAAGTTCGAAAAAAAGAGGTTTTCCTTGGATGAAAATTGCCGCTGGATTGGTACTGTTTTTGGGGATTGGATATGTTTTTCTTATGCAAAATGAAAGTCAAGAACAACCGTTCCAAAACAATCAAGAAGTAGTAGAAAGTCCTAAAGCAGAGGAAACAAAATTGAATAACAAGAATTCAGAAGTTATAGGTACCGAAATCAATTCCAATACAGTAATTTCAAAGGAAACGCGTATCGCTGAAAACTCAAAATCAAAAGGAAAACAAGATGTTAAACCAAAGCAAATGAAGTACCCTGTTGAGGTTATACAGCAAGAGCGTACAAACAAAATTGCGGAGGCTAATACAGAAAAAACGAACGAAATTTCAAATGGCGTTGTGACAACTGAAAAGGTGCTGCCTATTGTAAACAAAGACGTTATTGCGGAGAATAAAACCATAAGTAAGCCAAAATTAAAAGTAGATGCCAACGCTTTGCTGAATCAAGTCGAAGGAGAAGTAATTCTCACTTTTCGTCAAAAAGTAATGAAAAGTATGGTTAAAAATTATAAAGACGCCAAAGAATCTTTTGCCAGTAGAAATTTAGAAGAATCATCAAATAATCAATAAATCATCAATCAAAAAATGAACATTATGCAACAAGTAGTACTTTATTTAGGAATTTTAGTTTTAGCAACATTTAGCAAAACGTACGGACAAGAAACTTTCGAACAAAAAGCAAAAGGAATTGCCTATCAAATTGAGAAAATCACCAAAGAAGAAAAAGCGGCTTTGAAATATCAAATCGAAATGGTAAATAACGAACTTGAAAAAGGAACCATTGATAGAAATCAAGCGGATGAAAAAAAACTAAAATTAGCGGAAGAAACAGCTTCAAAAATTGAAACAAGAGTAGCGGTAGAAGAACAAAAATTGACACAATTGGTGAAAGAAAAAGTGGAAGGGAGAATCGCCACGTTAGATACTGCAAAACGTTTTGGAAGAACCTACGGAAAAGGAATAAAAGTCCATGTAGGAGCCAAAGACACAACAAAAGTGTCTGAAAAAAGAACGACTTCTCAATTGGTTTTTGCAGCTGGTGTTAATAATTTGGTAACCAATAAAGCGATAGCACATTCCGATTTTAGATATTGGGGTTCTCATTTCTATGAGTTAGGTTGGAGTTACAATACTCGTATTTTGAAAAACAACAATTTATTACATTTTAAATACGGTTGGTCGGTGCAATACAACAATTTACGTCCAACAAACAATCGTTATTTTGTAGAAAATGGAAAGCAAACGAACTTGCAAACGGCTGCTATAATTTTAGAAGATTCTAGATTGCGAAATGTTAATTTAGTAGTGCCATTATATTTAGAGTTTGATTTTTCTGGAAATAAAGACCACCAAGGGAAACCGTATTTTGAAACGCATAAAAGTTTCCGATTGGGTTTAGGAGGTTTTGCAGGCACAAATATCAAAACAAAACAAATTTTAAAGTATGAAGATACGGTTGGAAATGATGTTACGAGTAAAACAAAAGGGAGTTTTAATACCAATGATTTTGTATATGGTTTAGGGGCTTACCTAGGCTATGAAGGGACTAGTTTATATGTGAAATATGATTTAAATCCGCTGTTTAAAAACAATGCAGTTGATCAAAATAATATTTCATTGGGAGTGCGTTTCGATTTGAATTAATTTTATTTGGCACAGTTATTGAAAAAGTGTTTCTAGTTTAGAGACACTTTTTGTTTTTAAAAAATAACAAAAGCTTAAGATTATATTTTGAAAATATAAAATGTTATGACTACATTTACTTTAAATAAAAAAAGACCTCAATGAAAATCAAATCTATTTTAGTTGCTTTATTCGCTTTTTCAACAGCAATAGCACAAAATCAACAAGGGATTACCGGCGATAATTGGTTTAGTGGTTGGACAAATTTTAAGCCAAAAGCCGTTGAATATAACCAACCTACCAATATTCTTTCAGGAGTAATTGCCGAAAATACAACACTTTCTAAAAGAAATGTTTATGTTTTAATGGGTACTGTATATGTGTCAAACAATGCGACTTTAACTATAGAACCAGGAACTGTGATTCGAGGTGATTTTGAAACCAATGGGACTTTGGTAATCACAAGAGGGTCTAAGTTAATGGCTGAAGGGAAAGAATCGGATCCAATTGTATTTACTTCTACTAAATCAACGGCTGACAGAAAAGCAGGCGATTGGGGTGGTGTAATTTTATATGGTGATGGACCATTAAACAGACACGGTGGCGTTATTTCTTCTATTTATGACCCAAATCCTTTGTATAATAATTTTGGAGGAACCAATGAAAAAGGAAGTTCAGGGGTGCTTAAATATGTGAGAATTGAATTCGCAGGTAAAAAAATTGATGCGAAAACAATGCTTAACGGATTAACACTTGGTGCTGTAGGAAGCGGAACAATTGTAGATCATGTGCAGGTGAGTTTTGCCAAAGACGATGCGGTTGAAGTTATTGGAGGGATTGTAGATATCAATAATTTTATTTCGTTTAATAATGCAGATGATGATTTCGATTTCTCGATGGGTGTTCAATGTAACGTAAACAATAGTATTGTGATTAGAAGTCCATTTATTTCTGATAATACTCGTTCTAGATGTTTGGAAATCGATTCGTATGATAAAGTGGAAAATTTTGATGCTACTAAGAAAAAAACAGTAATCAAATTGAACAACGTTACTATGGTTAGTAATGAAGTAAACAATCAAGGATTAGTAAAAGAAGCAATTTCATTAAAATCAGATTCTTTTTTAGAAATGAATAACTGTGTAGTGGCCGGATTTGCTAGTTTTATCGCTTTGGATGATAAATACTTATCAGAGCCTAATTTCAAACAAATTAAAATTTCAAATACAACCGTGGATAGCTGCACAGCAATGTTTACTAATGAGACTTTATCTCCTGTAGATACTGTAAATAACTGGTTTAATACAAACAACAAAACATTATATGTTTCGTCAATTGGAATTATGAATTTATTCAAAAATAACGATACGAAAAAGAAACCCGATTTCCGTTTGAAATAAAAGAAATTGAGAAATATAAAAGCGCTTTCATTTGAAAGCGCTTTTTTCGTTTTAGGTAATCTCAACTAACTTTGTATCTTTGAACTTTCACTAAGTAATGATATCCAAAAGTACCATAGAAACCGTTTTTGAAACTGCTCGAGTTGAGGAGGTGATTGGTGATTTTGTGAATTTAAAAAGAGCAGGAACCAATTTAAAAGGATTAAGCCCGTTTTCAGAAGAGAAATCGCCTTCATTTATGGTATCGCCTGTCAAACAGATTTGGAAAGATTTTAGTTCGGGAAAAGGCGGAAATGCTGTTACTTTCTTAATGGAGCACGAACATTTTTCGTATCCAGAAGCGATAAAATATTTAGCCAAAAAATACAATATCGAAATTGAAGAAACGGAGCAATCCGCAGAAGATATTGTAGAAGCCAATGAAAAGGAAAGTATGTATCTGGTTTCCGAATTTGCGCAGAAATATTTTCAAAACACCATGCTCAATACCGATGAAGGGCAGGCTATTGGTTTGTCGTATTTCAAAGAGAGAGGATTTACACAGGATATCATCAAAAAATTTGGATTGGGATATTCTTCCGAAAATTGGGATGCCTTCACCAAAGAAGCACTTGGACAAGCCTATAAATTAGAGTTTCTAGAAAAAACGGGACTGACAATTCTTCGCGAAGATGGGCGTCATTTTGATCGCTTTAAAGGTAGAGTGATGTTCCCAATTCAAAGCATGTCGGGACGTGTTTTGGGTTTTGGTGGACGTATTTTAACCAACGATAAAAAAGTCGCCAAATATGTCAATTCTCCCGAAAGTGAAATTTACCATAAGTCGAAAGTTTTATATGGAATTTTTCATGCCAAACAAGCCATCGCCAAACAAGATAATTGTTTTTTATGCGAAGGCTATACCGATGTGATTCAAATGCATCAAGCGGGAATAGAGAATGTGGTTTCCTCTTCTGGAACAGCATTAACACCCGATCAAATTCGACTGATAAACCGTTTGACTAAAAATATTACAGTGCTTTTTGATGGTGATGCAGCAGGATTGCGCGCTTCCATTCGTGGAATCGATTTGATTCTTGAAGAAGGCATGAATGTAAAAGTGTGTACCTTTCCAGACGGTGATGATCCGGATAGTTTTGCTCGAAAAACACCTCATGATGAATTGTTGCGTTATTTTGATGAAAACGCCATGGATTTCATTCAGTTTAAGGCCTCTTTATTAATGAAAGATGCGAAGAACGATCCTATCAAAAAGGCTGATTTAATTCGAGATATGGTTATGAGTATTTCTAAAATACCGGACCGAATCAAGCGTGAGATTTACATCCAAGAATGTGCCCGAATTATGGATATTTCGGAAGAAGTATTGTTCAATACTTTGGCGCAATTGGTTCAAAAAGATATTACCGAAGCGGGAAAAAAACTGAAACAAGAAAATAAAGCTTTCGAAGTTTATAAAAATGAAAATCCAGCCGTACAAGTAACCGTTGATGTTCAGTATGAGTTGGAACGAAAAATCATTGAAATTCTTTTATTGTACGGAAATGTAGAAGAAGAGTTCGAAGATATTTTATACAAAGCCAATGAAGAAGGCGAATTGCATGAAGTGAAAGAAATCAGTACACACAAAGTTTTTCAACGCATTTATTTAAGTTTGCAAGAAGATGAGGTCGAATTGGCCAACCCTATTTTTAAAGATCTTTATAATAATTTGATTTCTTATTTTAATGAAAATGAAAAATTTGAAATTGAGCAGTATTTGATGCAACTTTCACCCGAATTGGCTCAAGAAGTCACTACTATTTTGATGGATGAAGAGCAAGTGGTTTTGCACAACTGGGAAGCCAAACAAATCTATGTGAAACTAAAAGATAAAACTATTAGTCAGTACGTTTCTGAAACAATTTTAAGTTTACGCTGGTTTTTGGTCAGTAAAATAATAGATGAAATTAAAAAATCCATCACAAACGAAGAACAGGTTGATAACTCTGAAAACCTTTCGATGGTAATGGATTATTCTAAATTAATAAGTAACTTTTCTAATAAGCTTGGTCGTGTAATGTCACGTTACTAAACAATTTCCAAAGTTTTGGCCTTGTTTACTAAATCTACCAAATTGGTCACATTCAGTTTTGCTAACAATCGTAATTTATACGTACTAATTGTTTTTTCATTTAAATGTAAGGCTTCGGCGACTTCTTTGTTTTTTTTACCATTCGATAAATAGCGCAATACTTCCACTTCTCGACTGGATAATTTTCGGTACAAACGCTCCGATTTTGATTGTTTGGAAATCAATGCCATATTTCGTTTTACAGCTTCGCTAAAAATTACTGCGCCACGATTTACTTTTATAATGGTGGAGGCTAAGGTTTCTAATTTTTCTGATTTTTCAACAAAAGAAGAAACGCCAGCTTTTATAGCGTTAGGAGCATATACTTGTTCGTTAAGATTGGAGAATAAAACAATTTTAAGCTTTGGATAATCGCGTAAAAGTGTTTTTATTAAGTTTATACTCGACAAGCCGTCAAGTTCTAAGTCAATTACTAAAACATCAATTTCCTTGCGTTTTAGCATTTCTTCTACCATATCGAAATTATCTACAATTCCTACTAGCGAAATATCTGAATGTTCCTTGAAATAGGAGCGGATTCCGTAATGCACCACCGGATGATTATCCGCAAGACCAATCTTTACCATAACCCAATGATTTAATTGTTTGTACCAGTAAATTTACAAAAATAAATATTTAAACCATTGAAAATCAAGTAATATTTTACTTATAAATTTCAGGAATTTCGCAAACCGGAATTGGGTTCATTTTATGCTGATTTATGGTGTTCAGTCTTTTGTAAATATCGAATACCGTTTTTTCTCGGCCGGTAAAATCATTGGTCGATTTTCCTTTTTCTAATTGAGCCATTGCCCATTCTAATTCTTCATAACTAGCACCTAATTGGTCTTCATCACTTCGGTCATCACCAAATAGGCCATCGGTTGGTTTGGCTACCAAAATAGAGTCAGGAACATTTAAATATTTTGCTAAAGCGCGCACATCACTTTTTAACAAATCGGCAATCGGACTTACATCCACTCCGCCATCGCCATATTTGGTAAAAAAGCCAACACCAAAATCTTCTACTTTATTTCCTGTTCCGGCGACTAATAAGCCATGAATTCCTGCTAAATAATACAATGCAGTCATACGCAAGCGCGCACGTGTATTGGCTAAGGATAAGTTGAGTTTGGCTTCATTCTCGGAAGTGGGTGTTTCTTTTTTAAAACTTTCAAAAACAGGAGTTAAGTCTACACGAGTGTCACTAACATTTGGAAAACGCTTTTTTAACTGTGCAATATGTTCTTGAGCTCGATTCACATGACTTGGCGCTTGATGAATTGGCATTTCAACACACAAGGTTTGTAATCCAGTTTGGGCACATAAAGTGGAAGTTACCGCCGAATCGATTCCGCCAGAAATTCCCACGACGAAACCGGTAACTTTGGCAGATTCTGCATAACTTTTTAACCAATTTACAATGTGTTCGTTAACTTTTTCTGAATTAATTGTGCTAATTTTTTGCATAGTGACCTTGTGTTATAAAAACGAATGTATATTTGCAAAAATAATAATTTTAAACAGATATCGTTTCAGTGTAAACGAGTATTTAAAATCGAATAGATGAAGAGAGTTTTAGCTGTTACAGCCTTGGTCTTAGTGCTGATTTCCTGTAATAAAAATAATAAAGTCATAGAGGCTGCCGAAGAGATTCCGGTTACAGTTGAAGTAGATCGTTATGACAAAGCCTTTTTTGAATCAAAACCAGCCGATTTGCCAAAATTAAAAGCGCAATATCCTTATTTCTTTCCTCCCACAGTTTCCGATACGGTTTTGGTTGAAAAAATGACGAACCCGCTTTGGCGTCAATTGTATCAAGAAGTTGAAAAACGTTATGATAATTTCGATATAGAAAAAGAAGGGATTGAAAATGTTTTCAAATACATCAAGTACTATTATCCGAAAACGAAAATTCCAAAAGTAGTGACGGTAATTCAGGATATGGATGCCGATTATAAAACGATTTATTCGGAAGAAAAAAACATGCTAATTATTTCTTTGGAATTATATTTAGGAAAAACCCATAAGTTTTATGAGTATCCAGAATATATGAAAAACACATTCGAACCGGCTCAAATGATGCCGGATGTGGTGGAAAGTTTTGCTTTTTATAAAGTAAAGCCGCCAATGGATCGAGAGTTTTTATCGCAAATGATTTATGCCGGTAAAAAGCTGTATTTGAAAGATGCGTTGCTGCCAAATACTTCGGATGAAGATAAAATTTGTTATTCTACCGAGCAATTAAAATGGTGTGAAGAAAATGATGTAGATGTATGGCGTTATTTTGTAGAAGAAAAAGCCTTATACAATACCGACCCGAAATTAATTCAACGCTTTATCGCACCGGCACCTTTTTCTAAATTTGGAAAAGACAATGACAATACTACTCCGCCTCGAATTGCAACTTGGATAGGATGGCAAATTGTGCGCGAGTTTATGGAAAACAACAACGTTCCGATGCAAAAAATGTTAATCATGGATGCTAAAGAAATTTTCCAACAATCAAAATATAAACCTACAAAATAATGGCAATAGTTAAAACATCTGATATCAATTTTAAAATATCATTAGACGATAATCACGTCCCTGAAAAACTGCATTGGACGGCACAAGACGGTAATGTTAATAATGAAGAAGCAAAAGCAATCATGTTGAATATTTGGGACAGTAATGCCAAAGAAACGATGCGAATTGACTTGTGGACAAAAGACATGCCGGTCGATGAAATGAAAGTGTTTTTTCACCAAACATTAGTAGCTATGGCCGATACTTTTGAACGCGCTACAGCTGATGAAAAAATGAGTGCGACCATGCGTGATTTTTGTGATTATTTCGCAGAAAAACTAGAGTTGAAACAAGAATAAATAAAAAGGGTTCGCTTAGCGAACCCTTTTTATTTAGATAAAACTATCGTTGTTCTTAAAAATTTCTTCATTAACTGCATCAATGTATTCTAAAACGGACTCTCGTCCTACAGCATCTAACGATGAGGTGACAAAATATTGCGGCATTTCCTCCCAATTATTGGCCAATAAAGCTTTTCGGTAAGCGGCCACGTTTTGCTCAATTTTGCCTTTGCTGATTTTGTCCGATTTGGTAAAGATGATACAAAAAGGGACTTCAATTTCGCCGAGATAATTAATAAATTCCAAATCAATTTTTTGTGCTTCCAAACGAACATCTATAAGCACAAAAGCACAAACCAATTGCTCTCTTTTTTCAAAATAATCGGTGATGAACTGTTGGAAAATGGCTTTGGTTTTTTTAGAAACTCGGGCATAACCATAACCCGGTAAATCGACCAAAAACCAATTGGAATTAATTTTAAAGTGGTTGATTAGCTGAGTTTTTCCTGGTTTTCCAGAAGTTTTAGCCAAATTTTTATGATTCGTCAACATGTTAATCAACGATGATTTCCCAACGTTGGAACGACCAATAAAGGCATATTCAGGAATACGCTCCAAAGGACATTTGCTAACATCAGAATTACTGATAACAAATTCGGCAGTATTAATTTTCATTGTAAATTAGTCTTTATGTTCGGCTTTCGTCGTCAACCATTCGTCAAGAATTTCGTTGAATTTATCTGGATGTTCCATCATCGCAGCGTGACCACATTCTTCAATCCAATACAGTGTTGAATTGGGTAATAATCTATGAAATTCTTCCGCTACATCGGGTGGCGTTACTTTGTCTTGTCTTCCCCAAATAATACCGGTGGGTACATGCATTTTGGGTAAGTCTTTGGCCATGTTATGTCGAATAGCGCTTTTAGCAATAGTTAAGGTTTTAATCAACTTTATTCTATCGTTTACTGTTGCATACACTTCGTCAATAATTTCTTTGGTAGCAATTTCTGGATTATAAAATACATCTTCCGCTTTTTTACGAATGTATTCATAGTCGCCACGTTTTGGGTAACTATCCCCCATAGCACTTTCGTAAAGACCAGAACTACCAGTGATGACTAATCCCGAAACACGTTCAGGATACATCTTGGTGAAATATAATGCAATATGCCCGCCAAGTGAATTTCCGACCAAAATGGCTCTGTCAATTCCCTTGTGATTCATGAAATTTTTCAAATACACTGAAAAGGATTTCACGTTTGTTTTTAAAATGTTTTGAGTGTATAAGGGTAAATGAGGAATGATTACTTTATATCCTTTTTGAGGAAAATAATTGGCAACCCCATCAAAGTTGCTCAATCCACCCATTAATCCATGTAATATTATAATTGGAGTGCCTTCTCCTGCTTCAAAATACTCGTATTTTCCGTCTTTAATTAAGTGCTCCACGTTTATTCTTTTGGTTTGTCTATTATTTCACAAATATAGGACTTTAAAGCGAAATACGAATTTTTGACTTTTTTTCTTACCAAATTTTGCACTGTTGAAAACCTCGCATTCTTTCAAACTACTTTAAAAATCACTTATTTCCGAAGATTTAAGTTGAAAAATGGTAAAACTTATCAACAAAGTGGTAATTTGTGGTAAAATGTGGTAAAAATCTTTTTATATTTGTCATTAATCAAATTAAATCGTAACTCATTGAATACCATTGTAGGAACATACGAATGTAAAGCAGATTCTAAAGGAAGGCTCATGATGCCGGTGTCCTTGAAGAATCAGTTGGCAGCATCGTTGCAAGATGGTTTCGTGTTAAAGCGTTCTGTTTTTCAGCAATGTTTGGAGTTGTATCCGATGAGTGAGTGGAATTTGATGATGCAAAAAATCAACAAGCTAAATCGTTTTGTAAAAAAGAATAATGATTTTATTCGTCGTTTTACTGCTGGTGTTCGAGTGGTAGAAATTGATGCTACAGGACGTTTGTTGGTGCCAAAAGATTTGGCATTTTTTGCTTCGATTTCAAAAGATATTGTGCTGTCTTCGGCGGTGAATATCATTGAGATCTGGGATAAAGAGTTGTATGAAAAAGCAATTGATGACTCGGTTGTTGATTTTGCAGATTTAGCAGAAGACGTAATGGGTGATTTAAATTTCGACGAAAATGGAATATCATAATCCAGTATTATTAAAAGAGACAGTCGATGGTTTAAATATTAAACCCGATGGAGTATATGTAGATGTGACGTTTGGTGGTGGCGGTCATTCCAGAGAGATTTTGTCACGACTTGGGCCAAACGGAAAATTGTTTGCCTTCGATCAAGACGAAGATGCCTGGCTAAACGCTATTGATGACGAGCGATTTACTTTGATAAAAGAAAACTTCCGATATATTAAAAACTTCCTTCGATTTTATGGAATCAAAAAAGTCGACGGAATACTGGCAGATTTGGGAGTTTCCTCACATCAGTTTGATGTCCCAGAGCGAGGGTTTTCCACGCGATTCGATGCCGAACTAGATATGCGAATGAGTAAAAAAAATGACTTGAGCGCATTTAAGGTGGTTAACGAATACGACGAAACAAATTTACGTCGTATTTTTTTAGAATATGGTGAACTAAAAAATGCGCCAGCAATTGCTAGAACCATCATTGAAGCACGTGAAAAAGAAACGATTGTCAATACCGAGGATTTGAAGCAAGTGTTGAGTCGGTTTTTACCCGCTCATAAATCACATAAGATTTTGGCACAAATGTACCAGGCGATTCGTATTGAGGTGAATCAAGAAATGGAAGTGTTGAAAGAGTTTTTGCAACAATCTTTGGAAGTTTTAAATGAAAGCGGACGATTGAGTGTGATTTCATACCATTCATTAGAAGACCGTTTGGTAAAGCGATACATGAAAAACGGAATGTTTGAAGGAGAACCAGAACGCGATTTTTTCGGGCGCTTTGAAGTACCGTTTACATTGATTGGAAAATTAATTGTTCCTACTGACGCCGAGATTAAAATAAACAACCGTGCTCGAAGTGCAAAGCTTCGTATTGCGGAGAAGAAATAATAATGAAGAGTAAAATATTCAACATATTAAAAGCAAGATTTCTCTTGAATGAAGATGCTACCAAAAATTGGCGGTTTATCTTGTTTTTGTTGGTGTTGGCTATAATTATGATTGCAAATACACACAGCTATGAGAAAAAAGTATTTCAAATAGCAGCGTTGACCAATGAAGTGAAAGAATTGCGTTCGGAGTTTGTCGATCGCCGTTCGGAATTAATGAAAATAAAGATGGAATCATCGGTGGCAGAACAAATGGTAGAAAAAGAAATTCTACCCTCATCGGTACCACCCAAAAAAATAAAAGTAGCAAAAGAAAAATCGTCCTGGGATAAACTATGGCAGTAGAAAATAGAAATATTTTAAATCGTATTTACCTCATTGCATTGGTAATTTTAATCATGGCTTCGGCGGTGGGTATAAAATTGACCAATATTCAATGGGTGGAAGGCGACTATTACCGAAAGTTGGCCAAAGAACGTACGATTAAAAGATTCGTTATTCCTGCCAATAGAGGAAATGTCTATTCTTCAGATGGAAGTTTGTTAGCGACCTCAATTCCAGAATATACCATTCGTTTTGATGCTGTGGCTCCTTCGGAAGAAAATTTTGATAAGCATGTAGAGGCTTTGTCTGATTCTCTAGTAATCTTATTGAAAAAGCCAAGTGGCACTATTTTAAACGAATTCCGCAAAGCAAGAGCGCATAAAAACCGTTATTTTTTGGTGGCTAATAAATTGAGTTTTACAGAGTACATGACGATTAAAAGTTTTCCTTTATTCAATTTGGGTGCATACAAAGGCGGAATGATTACCGAGCAAAAAACAGTACGAGAACATCCTATTGGTAAAATTGCAGAAAGAACGATTGGTTATGAGCGTTTCAACGATGCAGGGAAATTAACGCGTGTGGGGATTGAAGGTGCTTTTGGGCAGTATCTTAATGGAAAAGATGGTGAAATTTTAAAGCAAAAAATCGCCAAAGGACAATGGAAACCAATTCGCGATAACAATGAAGTGGAACCACGCGATGGATATGATATTGTCTCTACGATTGATGTGTATGTTCAAGATATTGCGCACCATGCCTTGTTGAAACAATTACAAGAATATGAAGCCGATCACGGTTGTGTGGTAGTGATGGAAACCAAAACAGGAGCGGTGAAAGCCATTTCCAATTTAGGCCGCGCAAAAGACGGAACTTATTATGAAACGATTAATTATGCTGTCGGTGAATCACACGAACCGGGATCTACCTTCAAATTAGTCGATTTGATTGCGCTTTTGGATGATAAAAAAATAGATACAAGTAAAATATATGATAGTCATGGAGGTGTAATTACTTACCGTGGAAAAAAAGTTAAAGATTCGCATGATGGTGGTTATGGTAAGATCTCGTTAGCACGTGGTTTTGAAGTGTCATCAAATACTATAATGGTGCAAGCCGTTTATGAGAATTATAAATCTAACCCAAAACAGTTTGTTGATCGAATCAATAATATGGGATTAAATAAGCCACTTGGCTTGCCGTTTAAAGGAGAGGGAATTCCTAAAATACCACAACCAGGCAAAGACTGGAACGGACTCTCTCTTCCTTGGATGGCATTTGGTTACGGAGTGTCGGTAACACCATTACAAACGTTAACCTTGTACAACGCGATTGCCAATAATGGTGAAATGATCAAGCCAATCTTTGTGCAAGAAGTAAAAGAATGGAATAAAACGATAAAAAAATATGAGAAGCAAGTGATTAATCCGAAGATATGTTCGGATGAAACGCTTTTAAAAGTGCGTGCCGTATTGCAAAATGTGGTAAAAAAAGGAACGGCTTCCAAATTGTATTCGAAAGATTTTTCTATGGCAGGAAAAACAGGAACAGCTCAAGTCGATTATCATAAAGGGGATGCACACATGTATTATGCTTCTTCTTTTACAGGATATTTCCCAGCCGAAAATCCTAAGTATTCGTGTATTGTAGTAGTGCATAAGCCGAATACTTCCAAAAATAATTACTACGGAGCTGATGTGGCAGGACCTGTATTTAAGCGTATTGCGCAAAAAGTATTTACCGATGTGCCATCGACCAATGAAATAAAAGATTTAAAAAAGAAATTCAAAAATCAAGAAAACAGTTACATCACGTACAATGACAAACTGAATAAAAAACCAACGGTTATTCCAAATTTAAAAGGAATGCCAGGAATGGATGCCGTTGCATTACTGGAAAACTTGAATATGAAAGTAAAAGTAATCGGCTTTGGAAAAGTGAAAAAACAATCCATTTTACCAGGTCAACCGATTTTGAAAAACAATACCATAATTTTAGAATTGTCATAAATGAAGGCAAAAGACATCTTATATAAAGTAGCTATTGAAGCGGTTCACGGGTCAACCGATGTTACCGTGAATGCGATTCATTTTGATTCTCGAAAAATTGAGTCTAATAATGTTTTCGTGGCGATAAAAGGAACTTTGTCTGATGGACATTCGTTTATAGATAAAGCGATTTCAATGGGTGCCTCGGTAATTGTTTGCGAAGAGTTACCAGCCAATTTGTTGTCGCAAATTACTTACGTACAAGTAAAAGATACCAATGAAGCTTTGGCACATTTGGCGACTAATTTTTATGATAATCCTTCTCAAAAAATAAGTTTGGTAGGGGTTACCGGAACGAATGGAAAAACAACCATCGCTTCACTGTTATATCAAATGTTTAAAAAAGCAGGCTATAAAGTAGGATTGCTTTCTACAGTTAAAATAATGGTCGATGAAGTGGAACTTAAAGCAACGCATACTACTCCCGATTCGTTAACCATAAATTATTATTTAAATGAAATGGTGGAATCCGGTTGTGACTACTGTTTTATGGAAGTAAGTTCGCATGGTATACATCAAAAACGCACCGAAGGCTTGCATTTTGTTGGGGGTGTTTTTACCAATTTGTCACACGATCATTTAGATTATCACCCCACTTTCGCAGATTATCGCGATGTGAAAAAATCTTTTTTCGATAATTTGCCAAAATCGGCATTTGCGATTACCAATATCGATGATAAGAATGGAGCCGTAATGCTTCAAAATACGCAAGCCAGAAAGTTGACCTATGCGTTAAAAACCTATGCCGATTATAAAGCGATAATTCTGGAAAATCAACTTACAGGATTACAACTTAAAATCAACGAGCAAGAAGTGTGGACACGCCTAATCGGAACTTTTAATGCCTATAATTTACTAGCCATTTATGCGGTTGCGATTGAATTGGGAATTGAAAAATTAGATGCCCTGCGACTGTTGTCGGAATTGGAAAGTGTGTCCGGACGTTTTCAATTTATTGTTTCTGCAGCCAAAATCACCGCTATTGTGGATTATGCACACACGCCCGATGCTTTGGAAAATGTTTTGAAAACCATCAACGATATCCGAACCAAAAACGAACAATTAATTACCATTGTGGGTTGCGGTGGCGATCGAGACAAAACCAAACGACCAATC
This sequence comes from Flavobacterium amnicola, assembly GCF_004122165.1. Classification (GTDB taxonomy): domain Bacteria; phylum Bacteroidota; class Bacteroidia; order Flavobacteriales; family Flavobacteriaceae; genus Flavobacterium; species Flavobacterium amnicola. The sequence goes on along the minus strand of NZ_SBKO01000001.1, from coordinate 332,777 downwards.
ATGGCCAAAATTGCTTCCGAAATGAGCGATAAGGTGGTGCTAACTTCCGATAATCCAAGAACCGAAGATCCAGAAGTAATTCTTCAGGAAATGGAAGCCGGAATTTCAGCCGAAAACTATAAAAAATACGTGTCCATTTTAGACAGAAAACAAGCGATTAAAACCGCTTGTCAAATGGCCAATACAAATGATATTATTCTAATTGCTGGAAAAGGACACGAAACGTATCAGGAGATTAATGGCGTTCGTCATGATTTTGATGATATGAAAATCGTAAATGAAATTTTAGATCAACTCAATAAATAAACCAACCAAACCAAAATAAATTAAAGATGTTATATTACTTATTTGAATATCTAGACAAAATACTCGACGTTCCAGGAACGGGAGTTTTTCAATACATCACCTTTCGATCGGCGTTGGCTATTATCATGTCATTGTTGTTATCTACTATTTATGGAAAACGTGTAATCAATTATTTACGTCGTCAGCAAATAGGAGAAACAGTTCGTGAATTAGGTTTGGAAGGACAAAATGAAAAAGCGGGTACGCCAACAATGGGAGGATTGATTATTATTTTCTCTACCTTGATTCCCGTAATTTTATTGGCGAAATTGGATAATATTTACATCATTCTTTTAATCGTAACCACCCTTTGGATGGGACTTATTGGGTTTTTAGATGACTATATTAAAATATTCAAAAAAGATAAAGCAGGTTTAAAAGGAATTTTTAAAGTAATTGGTCAAGTTGGATTGGGTATTATTGTGGGGGCAACGTTGTATTTTCATCCTGGAGTAACCGTTCGTAAAGATTCGGTGCCGACAAAAATTGAAATCAATTCGACTCAAAATACCATAAACCCAGTTTCGTTAGAAGAAAAATCGACTGCAACTACCATTCCTTTCTTTAAAAACAATGAGTTTGATTATGCGGAAGTACTTTCCTTTATGGGAGACGGATACGAAAATTGGGCTTGGTTGATTTTTATTCCTGTCGTAATTTTTATTATCACAGCCGTTTCTAATGGCGCCAATTTAACCGATGGAATTGACGGATTGGCAGCCGGAACTTCGGCCATATCCGTAGTCGCACTTGGTGTGTTCACCTTTGTTTCGGGTAATATTATTTTCTCCGATTACCTTAATATTATGTTTATTCCCAATTCGGGTGAAATGACGGTATTTATTGCGGCTTTTGTAGGAGCATTGGTTGGATTTTTATGGTACAACAGTTATCCAGCAGCCGTTTTCATGGGAGATACAGGAAGTTTAACTATTGGTGGAATTATCGCCGTTTTAGCGATTGCTGTTCGTAAAGAAATGCTGATCCCGGTGATCTGCGGAATCTTTTTGGCTGAAAATTTATCGGTAGTGATTCAGGTGGCTTATTTCAAATACACTAAAAAGAAGTATGGCGAAGGGCGTCGTATTTTCTTAATGTCGCCTTTACATCACCACTATCAAAAGAAAGGGTATCACGAAAGTAAAATCGTAACGCGTTTCTGGATTGTCGGAATTTTGCTAGCTATTGTATCTATTGTAACACTAAAACTGAGATAGGATGAGATTAGTAATTCTTGGTGGAGGAGAAAGTGGTGTAGGTACTGCTATTCTTGGAAAGAAAAAAGGATATGAAGTTTTTGTGTCCGATTTCGGAAAGATTAAAAATAATTATAAAGAAGTATTATCGCTTCATAAAATAAAATTTGAAGACGAAAAGCATACAGAAGAGTTAATTCTGAATGCTGATGTAGTGATGAAAAGTCCGGGTATTCCTGACAAAGCGCCCATCATTAAAAAATTAATCGAAAAAAACGTTCCTATCCTTTCTGAAATCGAATTCACGAATCAGTTTACAGATGCGATTACCATTGGAATTACCGGAAGTAACGGTAAAACCACAACGACAATGATGACCTACCACTTGTTAAAACAAGGAGGGCTAAATGTTGGTCTAGCCGGAAATATTGGTAAAAGTTATGCCTGGCAAGTAGCGGAAGGGAAATACGATACCTATGTTTTGGAATTGAGCAGTTTTCAGTTGGATGGTGTAGAAACCTATAAACCACACATTGCTATAATTACCAATATAAGCCCAGATCATTTAGATCGATATGAATATAAATTCGAAAATTATATTGCTTCGAAATTTCGAATTACGATGAATCAAACCGAAGAAGATTATTTGATTTATGATGCCGATGACGAAGCCATCACCAATTGGTTGCAAAACAATACAACCAGAGCAAAGTTAATTCCGTTTTCCATTTCAAAACCATTGGATTTCGGAGCCTTTTTAGAAGACAACAATATTAATTTCAATACCACAAACGAACCCTTTGTTATGCCAACAAATCAATTATCATTAGAAGGAAAGCACAATGTAAAAAATGCAATGGCTGCGGCTACAGTTGCACAACTTTTAAAAATCAGAAAAGAGACCATTCGTGAAAGCTTATCCGATTTTCAAGGGGTTGAACATCGTTTGGAGAAAGTACTAAAAATTCAAAATGTGCAATATATCAACGACTCTAAAGCGACTAATGTAAATGCTACCTTTTTTGCTTTAGACAGTATGACGACCCCAACAGTTTGGATTGTAGGAGGTGTAGACAAAGGAAATGACTATACAGAATTGATGCCGTTGGTGAATGAAAAAGTAAAGGCTATTATTTGTTTGGGAATTGATAATGCTAAAATAATTGATGCTTTTGCAGATGTTGTAGATGTATTAATTGAATCTTCAAATATGGCAGATGCCGTGCGTCAAGCCAATAGAATTGCAGAAAAAGGAGATACTGTTTTATTGTCGCCAGCTTGTGCTAGTTTCGATTTGTTTGAAAACTATGAAGACAGAGGTCGTCAATTCAAACATGCCGTTCAAAATTTATAAAAACTAAAGTTAACGATGAAAGAGTTTGTACAGAATTTAAAAGGAGATAAAGTCATCTGGTCATTTGTGGCCTTGTTGGCGCTATTTTCATTTATGCCTGTATATAGCGCAAGTAGTAATTTGGCTTATTTAAAAAATGGATCGGGAAATACATTGGTGTATTTGATCAAGCATTTTGTGCACTTGGTGATGGGTTTTACGATTATGTACCAAGTGCAAAAAGTCCCTTACCATTATTTTAGAAGTTTGTCTAGGGTATTATTGCCTTTAGCTTGGGTGTTGTTGTTTTATACTTTGTTAAAAGGAACAGTGATTGATGGAGCCAATGCGAGCCGTTGGATTCAAGTGCCGTTTTTAGGAATCACTTTTCAGCCCTCAGCTTTTGCTTCCATGACTTTATTGATTTTTGTGGCGCGATATTTATCCAAAACAGAAGTGGAAGACATGACTTTTCAAAATTCTTTTGTATCACTTTGGATTCCCGTTTTTATTACCTTAGGATTGATATTTCCTGCCAATTTTTCTACCGCAGCGTTAATCTTTTCCATGGTTTTAATGTTGGCTTTTATTGGAAATTACCCCATTAAAAATATCGGAATTATCCTCGGAATGGGGCTCGGATTTGCCTTATTCTTTGTGGTTTTGGTGAAAGCATTTCCCGATGCATTTCCGAATCGTGTGGATACTTGGATGAGTCGTATCGATAATTTTACGTCTGATAAAAGCGATCCAGACGAAGATTATCAAATCGAAAAAGCGAAAACAGCCATTGCTACCGGTGGTGTATACGGATTAGGTCCTGGGAAAAGTATTCAAAAGAACTTTTTACCACAATCGTCTTCCGATTTTATTTTTGCTATTATTATTGAAGAATTTGGATTGTTTGGCGGTTTTGTCATCATCTTTTTATATCTGATGCTGTTTATCCGATTCGTTATTGCTTCCTATAAAGCGCCTACGATGTTCGGAAAATTAATTGTCGTCGGACTCGGGTTTCCTATTATTTTTCAAGCGTTTATTAATATGGGTGTTGCGGTCGAATTATTGCCAACCACAGGACAAACCTTGCCGTTAATCAGTAGTGGGGGAACTTCTATATGGATGACCTGTGCGGCTATCGGAATTATTATAAATGTGACGAAAAAAGAAGAAGAAATCGCACAAGAAACTATCGAAAAACAACAACGCGAAGAGGCATTACAAAAACTAATTGACAAGCAATTAGCGGAAGATAAAGAAGCAACAGAATCAGTTGAAGAAAATTATTCAATCACTGATAGTGCTGTCAATCCAATGAATGCAGTTTTAAATAAATAATGTATGAAGGAGAATCCAAAATTCATAATCAGCGGAGGCGGTACAGGAGGACACATCTATCCTGCAATTGCCATTGCAAATGAGTTGAAAGCTCGTTTTCCTAAAGCGGATATTCTTTTTGTAGGAGCCAGCGATAAAATGGAAATGCAAAAAGTGCCTCAAGCGGGTTATCCTATCAAAGGATTATGGATTGCGGGAATTCAGCGAAAATTGACTTTGCAAAATGCGATGTTTCCGTTGAAGTTGATTTCAAGTTTGGCTAAATCTTTCAGAATAATCAAAAGTTTTAAACCCGATGTGGTCATCGGTACTGGAGGTTTCGCGAGTGGAGCGGTTTTGAAAGTTGCTTCTATGATGGGAATTCCAACGGTTATACAAGAACAAAATTCCTATCCAGGAATCACCAATAAATTATTGAGTAAAAAAGCGAATAAAATTTGTGTCGCTTACGAAAATTTGGAACGATTTTTTCCTAAAGAAAATATGATACTTACCGGTAATCCGGTACGTCAAGATTTACTTTCGGTTGCCGAAAAAAAAGCAGAAGCATTAGACTATTTCAAGTTAGATACAAGTAAAAAGACGTTGCTGGTTTTAGGTGGAAGTTTGGGAGCGCGAAGAGTAAATCAATTAATTGCTAAAGAAATCGATTGGTTGTTAGGGCAAGGTATTCAAGTGATTTGGCAATGTGGTAAATTGTATTTCGACGAATACAAACATTTCGGAGAGAAAGAAGGAGTCCAAGTGCTTTCGTTTATTGATCGAATGGATTTGGTGTATGCTTCAGCCGATTTTGTGATTTCACGTTCCGGTGCTTCATCCGTTTCGGAATTGTGTTTGGTAGGAAAGCCGGTTGTGTTTATTCCGTCACCTAACGTCGCTGAAGACCATCAAACCAAAAATGCGCAAGCAATTGTTGACAAGCATGGCGCGATTTTGTTGAAAGAAAAAGAATTAGACGATCAATTTGAAATTGTTTTTGAAGTTTTATTGAACGATAAAGGAAAACAAGAAAGTTTAAGCGAAAATATAAAAATGTTGGCCTTGCCTAATGCAACGCAGCAAATAGCGGATGAAATAATCAAATTAATTAAATAGCAATATTGAAAATTGAAATTGGCATTGCGATTTAAAATTGAAATTAAAAATGAATCTAAATCAAATACATAACGTTTATTTTATAGGCATCGGAGGGATCGGAATGAGTGCTCTGGCTCGTTATTTTAAATTCATCGGGAAAAATGTATCGGGTTACGATAAGACCCCTACAATGTTGACAGATGAGTTGGTGGCTAGCGGTATTGCGATTCATTTTGAAGATGCTATTGATCAGATTCCGAAAGAATATTTGGTGGAAAATACATTGGTAATTATCACACCGGCGGTTCCAAAATCGCATTCGGAATGGAATTACTTTCTTGAAAGAGATTTTGTCGTTAAAAAACGTGCAGAAGTCCTAGGGATCATCACTAAAGACACCTATTGTTTTGCAGTAGCGGGGACGCATGGAAAAACCACTACCTCTAGTATTTTAGGACATGTTTTATACGAATGTGGTGTTGATGTTACGGCGTTCTTGGGTGGAATTGTAGAAAATTACAACTCGAACCTTATCGGAACAGGGAAAACAGTGACGGTGGTAGAAGCAGATGAATTTGATCGTTCCTTCCTTCATTTGCATCCCGATATGGCTTGTATTACTTCCATGGATGCTGATCATTTGGATATTTATGGCGATGATGATGCTATCAAAGCTTCTTTCAGAGAATTTGCCGATAAAGTAGCAGATAAAAATAAATTATTTGTCATCAATGGCTTGCCACTCGACGGAATTACTGTTGGGGCCAATGACGACTCAAAAGTAGTGGCACACAACATTAGAATTATTAACGGTTGGTACGTTTTTGATGTAACCACACCCACTGAAGAAATAAAAGATATAAAATTCGGATTACCAGGAAAGCACAACTTAACCAACGCGTTGCTTGCTTTGGCAATGGCAAGATCGTTCGGTACCCCAACCGCCGCTATTGCTGAAGCGTTAGCAACATTCAAAGGTGTAAAACGCCGTTTTTCGTTCCAAATCAGAAAGCCTGAATTTGTGTATATTGATGATTATGCCCACCATCCAACTGAAATCAATGCGGTGCATCAAGCCGTAAGAGAGTTGTATCCAGGGAAAAAAGTGTTGGCTGTTTTTCAACCGCATTTGTTTAGCAGAACCAAAGATTTTGCTGATGATTTTGCTAAAAGTTTGTCGCAATTTGATGAAATATTGCTGATGGAAATTTATCCCGCACGTGAACTTCCAATGGAAGGAATTACCTCGCAATGGTTGTTGGATAAAATAGAAAATAAAAACAAAAGGTTAGTTCAAAAAAAGGAACTTATTAATTTGTTAAAATTGTCAGATGCACCTGTAATTGTTACAATAGGAGCAGGTGATGTAGGTGAAATGGTTCCAGAAATAAAAAAAGCACTAGATGCGTAAAAATTGGTTCATAAATATTCAATTAATTGCCATTTTAGGATTGGTTGTTTTTTTGTATTCGTTTACTTCCAAAAGAAATGAAAACAGAAAAATTGGGAAACCTGCCATCGAAATTTTGGATGCGAATAACCCGTTTATCACTTCCGAAATGGTTAATAAGTTGTTAATAGAAAGTTTTGGAGGCACTTCTACTATCCGAAAAGAAAAATTAGATTTGAAAAATATTGAGCAAACCATCAATAAACACAGTCTGATAGATCATTCTGAGGTGTATGTGAGTGTTGATGGGAAGTTAAAAACAGTAATAACTCAGAAGACCCCAATCGCAAGAGTTTTTGACGAAAACAGTTCTTTTTATATTGATTATAAAGGGAATAGAATGCCACTGTCTCAAAATTTTAGTGCACGAGTACCGCTTGTTTATGGTGATATGAATAACACCTATAGCAAGAATTTTGTGTCGCTTTTACAGATGGTTCATAAAGATGATTTTTTGAAAAAAAACATCATTGGTATGACCATTTCGGCGGATGGTAGCATAGTTATGAAGAATAGAAATTATGGTTATGATATAATTTTCGGCAGAACCATTCACATGGAACGAAAATTTAATAACTATAAAGCATTTTTTCAAAAAGCGGTACAAGACACTTTGTTGGATTCATATAAAACAATCAATCTGAAGTTTACCAAACAAGTGGTTTGTACAAAATAATTGAGTATGGAAAGAGAGAATATAGCAGTAGGACTTGATATCGGAACGACCAAAATCGTTGCGATGATAGGCAAGAAAAATGAATATGGGAAGCTTGAAATTTTAGGCGTAGGGAAGTCTAAAAGTCTCGGTGTGGCTAGAGGTGTTGTAAATAATATTACTCAAACCATTCAATCTATACAAGAAGCAATTGCTTTGGCAGAAGAGGATTCTGGATATAAAATTAAAGATGTGGTAGTCGGTATTGCTGGACAGCACATTCGCAGTATTCAACACAGCGATTATATCTCTAGACCGAATGCAGAGGAAGTAATAAGCGAAAAAGATATTGACGTTCTTATCGGACAGGTGCAAAAATTAGCCATGCTTCCAGGAGAAGAAATTATTCATGTTTTGCCTCAAGAATTTAAAATTGATGGGGAAGCGGAAATAAAAGAACCAATTGGGATGTACGGAGGTCGTTTAGAGAGCAGTTTCCACGTGGTTGTGGGACAAGCTTCTTCTATTCGAAATGTAGGAAGATGTATCAAAAGCGCTGGTTTAGACTTGTCAGGATTAACCCTTGAGCCATTAGCTTCGGCCGATGCAGTATTAAGCCAAGAAGAAAAGGAAGCAGGAGTAGCCTTGATTGATATAGGTGGTGGAACAACAGATTTGGCGATTTTTAAAGACGGAATTATTCGTCATACCGCAGTAGTGCCTTTTGGAGGAAATGTAATTACTGAGGATATCAAAGAAGGTTGTTCGATTATCGAGAAACAAGCGGAATTGCTAAAAGTGAAATTTGGTTCCGCGTGGCCAGGTGAAAATAAAGAAAACGAGATTGTTTCGATTCCAGGGTTACGTGGAAGAGATCCAAAAGAAATTTCGCTTAAAAACTTGTCTAAAATAATTCACGCTCGTGTAGTGGAAATTATTGAGCAAGTATATACTGAAATAAAAGCGTACGGTCATGAAGATCCACGTAAAAAACTAATTGCAGGTATTGTTTTAACCGGTGGAGGTTCACAATTAAAACATATCAAACAATTGGTAGAGTACATCACCGGTATGGATACTCGAATTGGTTATCCTAACGAGCATTTGGCAGGAAATTCAAACGAAGAAATTTCCAGTCCACTGTATGCAACAGCGGTTGGATTGGTGATGAACAGTGTTCGAAATAACACGATGAGTGCAGTGCCTCAGGACAATTATATTCCGGAGCCGGTTTTGGTGCAAAAGCCAACGGTTGCCGAACAGCAAATTATCCAACAGGAAGTAGAACGTGTTTTAGAAGAAGAAAAACAAGCCGATTCTAAAACAACCGAAAGAACGATTCGAAAATCATTTTTCGACAAGTACATTGATAAAATTAAAGATTTTTTAGACAACGCTGAGTAATTCAGAATAGTCACTTATAATACACAAACAAAAAAACCAAATAGTATGGAAAGCAACTCAGAATTTGGAAGCATTTCATTCGACTTGCCTAAAAACCAATCGAATGTAATTAAAGTTATCGGAGTAGGTGGCGGTGGTAGTAATGCCATCAACCACATGTTTAAACAAGGAATCAAAGGGGTAGATTTCATCGTTTGTAATACTGATTCTCAGGCATTACAAAACAGTCCAGTGCCTAATAAAATTCAGTTGGGGGTTAACCTAACTGAAGGATTAGGAGCCGGAGCGAACCCTGATGTTGGACAACAATCAGCGCTTGAAAGTATTGAGGATATCGAGAAAATGCTGGATGCCAATACCAAAATGGTTTTCATTACTGCGGGTATGGGTGGTGGTACCGGTACAGGTGCAGCGCCAGTAATTGCTCAGTTAGCTAAAGAAAGAGACATTTTAACGGTGGGTATTGTAACGATTCCATTCCAGTTTGAAGGAAAAATCCGTGGAGAGCAAGCTTTACTTGGAGTTGAAAAATTAAGAAAACAAGTTGATTCGTTAATTGTAATCAATAACAATAAATTAAGAGAAGTATACGGAAATCTTGGCTTTAAAGCAGGTTTCTCAAAAGCTGATGAAGTATTAGCAACGGCATCTCGTGGTATTGCCGAAGTAATTACACATCACTATACTCAAAATATCGATTTAAAAGATGCCAAAACAGTGCTTTCAAATAGTGGTACTGCCATTATGGGATCTGCTATGGCTGAAGGGGAAGAAAGAGCAAAAGATGCTATCGTATCTGCTTTAGATTCGCCACTTTTAAATGACAATAAAATTACGGGTGCCAAAAACGTATTGTTGCTTATCGTTTCTGGTTCTAGTGAAATTACTATTGACGAAATTGGAGAAATCAATGATTATATCCAAAACGAAGCAGGTCACAACGCCAACATCATTATGGGGGTTGGTGAAGATGAAACGCTTGGTGATAAAATAGCAGTAACGATTATTGCAACTGGGTTTTGCGTAGAACAACAAGCAGAAATTGTCAATACGGAACCAAGAAAAATTATTCACGCTTTAGAAGACGAACAAAAATTAGTTCAAAATTTAACGCAAAAATTTGAAGCGCAAGGATTTGATTTTTCTTCCAATGTAGTGGCAACTCCAGTGGCTGAAATACCTTCTACTCCAGTAGTGGAAGACAAAATTGTGTTTTCGTTAGAGGAAGAAATTCCTGTAGTGCAAGAGCCTACTTTTACAATGGATTTAGTGCCAACATCAGAATTTATTAAAAATTTAGATGTGACTTTTGAAATTGTTTCGGCTAAGGAAATCAAGGAGAGCGAATTTTATTTCACCACTCCAGAAGTTAAAGAAATTGAGAATAGTGACTATGTGAAACAAATTGAAGTAATTGATCCTCAATTTGTGGTTGCAGAGCCAGAACAAATTACTTTTTCTTTCGATTTGCCAATTGCTAAAGTAGAAACACCTTCAATCAATACAGACCGATTGATTTTTGATTTAACAAACGAAATCAAAGAGATTAAAGTGAACGAAGCGGTAGAATTTGTCCCTGTGACTGAAGTGACTCAAAACGGAGTAATCAAACATTCGTTAGAGGAATACATGGAGATCGAAAATCAATTTGTACAAGCTAAAAAAGAAGAGCCAATTGTAGAAAAAGTGCCTGAAGAATTGAATATTACAATGAAACAGGTGGAAACATTTACACCAAATTCTTTTGCAAACGAAGCCATTTCTCCCACGGAAATGTCCATCGAAGAGTCTTTAAAATTAAGAGCAGAAGAACGTCGTCGTAAAATGAAAGAATTCAATTATAAATTTCATAACAATGCGGCACGTGTGGATGAGTTTGAAAAAGTACCAGCATACAAGCGCATGGGAATTGATGTAACCAGCAATGGTATCGAAAATAACCAATCTAGAATGTCTCTAGGAATTGATAGTAACGATGACGTACAGTTGCGTTCAAACAATTCGTTCCTACACGACAATGTAGATTAACTAACTCAAATCAAATAGTGGTAACCCGAAATTTCTAATGATTTTTCGGGTTATTTTTTTAACTTCGCATTCGTTTATTGAAGACAAATTGTTTTACTTTTTTGTGTCAAATAACTGAATAATTAAATAACCGAATCAACGATTCATCAAATAAACAAAACATGAGTTTATCAGCAAAAATAATGGACGAAATGAAAAATGCAATGCGTACCAAAGACACCATTGCATTAGAAGCATTACGCGCCATCAAGTCAGAATTATTATTGGCAGCCACTGCATCTGGTAGTAAAGAAGAGCTAGCGGAAGCCGATGAAATCAAAATTTTACAAAAATTGGTAAAAATGCGTAAAGACAGCGCGGGAATTTTTACCGAGCAAAACCGCCCTGATTTAGCCGAACCAGAATTGGCACAAATCGCGGTGATTGAGAAATTCTTACCAGTACAATTATCGGAAGCAGAAGTAGAAACAATTGTAGCTAAAATTATTGCAGAAACTGGAGCATCAGGAATTGCTTCCATGGGAAAAGTAATGGGATTAGCTTCAGCACAAATTGGCGGACAAGCTGAAGGAAAAACCATTTCTACTATTGTTAAAAAACTTTTAGTCTAGATTACTTAGACTGACTTAGAAAATTAGACTTCTTAGATGTTTAAAATCTAAAAATCTAAGAAGTCTAACGATCTAAACTGGCCTCGTAGTTCAACTGGATAGAATATCAGATTTCGGCTCTGAGGGTTGGGGGTTCGAATCCCTTCGAGGTCACATTTGAAATTAAAAGGAGGACAGCCAGTGGCTGTCAGGTGTTTTTAGTTTTCGTATGTAAAACAACAAAATGTTATAATTGTAATATTTTATTGTAACATAAAAAATAAACTTGTGAAAAGCTATAAATATTCTGCTAATAATTATATTTTTGTTTGATAATTGAAATACACATAAAATGAACATACCAACTAATTTAAAGTACACAAAAGATCACGAATGGGTTAGCATCGATGGCGATGTGGTAACTGTAGGAATTACCGATTTCGCTCAAAAAGAATTGGGAGACATCGTATATGTTGAAGTAGATACCTTAGATCAAACCTTAGCAAAAGACGAAGTTTTTGGTACAGTTGAAGCTGTAAAAACGGTTTCCGATTTATTCTTGCCACTTTCTGGAGAAATCATTGAATTTAACGACGAGTTAGAGTCGAACCCAGAATTAGTCAATTCAGATCCTTATGGTGCTGCATGGATGGTTAAGGTAAAAATATCTGATGCTTCCGAAATCGATAGTTTATTATCAAGCGATGATTATAAAAACCTTATCGGAGCCTAATAAAAAATCTTTTTGGATTGCTTCCTTTTGGACCCTTTTAATTCTTTTTTTGAGTTTTAAAAATCCTTCAAACATTCCAAATATAGATATACCAAATATTGACAAAGTAGTACATTTTATGTTCTACTTTGTCTTTGTTTTTTTATGGTACCGCTATTTGTATTTTCTCAAGAAAACGAAAACCATTTATGTTTTTATATTGGTAGTTATAGCAATACTATTGGGGATTCTTATTGAATTTGGACAGGAATGTTTTACGCTAACGCGTCAAGCCGATTTTTTTGATGTTGTAGCGAATTCGTTAGGAAGTATCGTTGGTGTTTTTATGTCATTTATACTGATGAATAAAGAAAGGTTCAAATAAGCACTTGCTTTCAAAGGTTTTTTCTATTTTTATACTCTAATTACTTCTGAAATGAATATCAAACAATATTTAGATTCTACGTATTTGAAAACGGCAGAACAAGCAAATCTTACGGAAGAAGAAAACACTTTGGTGGTAAAAGCAAGTATTCAAGAGGCTATCGATGAGGCGTTTAAGTTAATTATGATTCGGCCAGAACATATTAAAATGGCTCGAAAAATGATTGAAGATGCGCATTCCAAAGTAGTAATTGGAACGGTAATCGATTTCCCTTTTGGAACAGCCTCAATAGAAAATAAAATAAATGAAGCCGAATATGCGATAAAAGACGGGGTTGATGAGCTGGATTTTGTGGTAAATTACGAAGCATTCAAAAATGGCGATACACATCTGATTAAAGATGAAGTGATAGCGTGTACTCGCTTAGGGTTAACGCATCATAAAGTAGTGAAATTTATCATTGAAGTAGCGGCATTGTCTGACGATCAAATTATTCAAATTTCTTCACTCATTAAAAATACTGTGGTGGCCCATTTTGATGAAAAGGATTACCATAACGTCTTTGTGAAGTCATCAACAGGTTTCTATAAAACACGTGACGGTTTGCCTAATGGAGCTACAGTTCCCACGATAACTTTAATGCTGGAAAATGCACATCCATTACCAATAAAAGCGGCTGGTGGCGTTCGTACACTGGCAGAAGCATTGGAAATGATAAATTTGGGTGTAAAGCGCATTGGAACTTCGGGCGCAAAAACCATTGCCAACGGTAATACTACCGAAGGAGGTTATTAATCTAAAAGTAAATATGAAAAAAATAATTTTAGCAACACTGCTTTTTTTTGCTGTTCAGATTGAATTTGCTCAAGTGGGTAGTCAAGAAAAACCACCTGTGTTTCCGTCTTGTCAAAGTTCGATGAATAGCGATTTGGTGCAGTGTTTTTACAATCAATTGCAGGATTTTGTATACAATAATTTTAAAGTTCCAGAAATTGTCAACCAAAAAGGATTTAAAGGCAAAGTAATCACTTTGTTTGAAGTGGATGAAAATGGTACCTTCAAAGTATTGTATGTGGATGCTGTATATCCTGAGTTGATTGAAGAATCCAAAAGAGTTTTTTCAACGTTGCCTAAAATTGAACCAGCCACCTATAATGGAAAGCCAACTTTTGCAAAATATACCTTGACTACAATGATTCCATTGCAAAGCCCTGCGCAAATGCAAGCAGAAGCTGAGGCGGATAAAATGATAGAAGCGAAAAAAGTGGCACTGAAAGCCGAAAATCCAGAATACGATAAAGTAGAAAAAGAATATCAAAAATTTGAAAATCCACAATTCTCAAGTCATTTAAACATCCCGTTTTCACATAGTTATTATGCGCAATTTGATGGAAATCTAAATCAAGTAGGAACAAATAATCATACGGCTTCTAAACCCTTGACTTATGATGAAGTAGCAAAGTATTTTGATTTTAAAGAAGTCAATGAAAAATTACAATTAAATAAAACTAGTTGGTGGGGAAGAAAAATTTTCAACGAAAATGTAGTTGCAATCCAAACGAAAGACTATTGGTTTACCATGAATCCTATTTGGGATTTACGATTGGGGAAATCTTCTCCCGATGTGGGCCGATTAACCTACAACAACACGAGAGCTCTGCAAATTCAAGGAGGTTTAGGAACGCAAATTAATTTTACCACCACCATATTTGAAACACAAGGATTTTATGCTGGTTATTATAATAGATTAGCAAATTCATTAAAGCCTTCAGGAGGTAACCCGGCCATATTGCCTGGAATCGGAATCGCAAAAGATTTCAAAGGAATTCAATACGATTTGCCTTCTGCGGATGCCAATATTACGTTTACGCCAAATAAAACCATGAATTTTCAGTTGGGTTACAGTCGTAATTTTATTGGGGATGGGTATCGTTCTATTTTTGAGGGGGATGGTGCTAGTCCGTATCCGTTTTTTAAAATCAATACCACTTTCTGGAAAATAAAATATACCAATACCTATATGTGGCTTAAAGATGTTCGTCCTGATGCAACGTTGGAAAGAACTTACACCACCAAATACATGGCTAATCATTATTTGAGTTGGAATGCTACCAAACGATTAAATATCGGATTTTTCGAATCGGTGGTTTGGACCAATACAAACAATAGAGGTTTTGATGTCAATTTTGTGAATCCAATTATTTTTTATCGTTCGGTAGAGTTTTCCTCTTCCGCGAGAAGTGGGAATGCTGCTTTAGGATTAACTGGTAAATACAAATGGAACAACAGTATTAATTTGTACAGTCAGTTTTTTATAGATGAATTTGCGGTTAGTGATATGTTTGGTGGTGAAAAAAGCTGGCGAAATAAAATTGGAGCCCAATTTGGAGCGAAATATTACAATGCTTTTGGGGTTAAAAATTTATATTTGCAAGGCGAGTATAATTTAGTGCGTCCTTATGTGTATTCGCATAGTGAAATAGTAACCAATTACGGCCATAACAATCAAAGTATGGGACATAATTGGGGTTCGAATTTTAGAGAATTAGTTGGAATTGCGCGTTACAACAAAGGAAGGTTGTTTGCAGATGCTAAATTCAATTTTGGAGTGCGAGGCTTTGATTTTGACACCACTACTGATGCTAAAAATTACGGTAGTAATATTTACAAAGATTATGATGAGACTAGAGCTTACGAAAAAGGGGTTGCCATAGGAAACGGTAACAAAGCCACCATCATGATCGCCGATTTAAACGCTGGTTATTTGGTAAATCCAAATGCTAATTTGAAGGTGTTTGCTAATTTTATGTACCGTAGTTTCTCTCCAAATGTAAATACAGCCACAGTTTTTAAAGAAAACACGACTTGGTTTTCTATTGGATTGCGTTCGGATGTATTTAATTGGTATTTTGATTATTAAAAATTACATTCTATAAATTTGATTTTTCATTTTCCTTATCCCTATCTTTGCACCGATTTTTAAAACAATTGCCTTGAGCACAACCACTACTACATTTTCATTAAAGTCTGTTTTTGTTGATTTCAAAGAAATTACCAAAGCAGGTTTGGCGATTAGCGTGGTTTTCTCATCCATTGCAGGGTATTTGTTGGGTGTTGATACAATCAATCAAGCGACTATTACCACTTTAATCATGTTAGCAATTGGTGGCTATTGTATGGTGGGCGCTTCAAATGCCTACAATCAAATCATCGAGAAAGATTTGGATGCCTTGATGGATCGTACCAGAAATCGACCAATTCCTTCGGGAAGAATGTCAACGACTACTGCTTTTATCATTGCGTCCATTTTAACCGTTATCGGAATTGTAATTCTCTACAATATCAATGAAAAATCGGCCATGTTTGGAGCAATTTCCATATTTTTATACACCAGTGTTTACACACCTTTAAAAACCAAAACACCATTGTCGGTTTTTGTTGGAGCATTTCCAGGAGCGATCCCGTTTATGTTGGGATGGGTAGCGGCTAGAGGAGAATTCGGAATTGAAGCAGGAACTTTGTTTTTGATTCAGTTTTTTTGGCAATTTCCACATTTTTGGTCCATTGGCTGGTTTTTATACGACGATTATAAAAAGGGAGGGTTCTATATGCTTCCTTCTGGTGAAAAAGATAAATCAACAGCAATGCAGACCATTTTGTATACGATTTGGTTAATTGTGGCGTCAATATTGCCAAGTTTTGGATATACAGGACAGTTGTTTTTAACTCCAATTTCGGCGGTAATGGTATTGCTTTTGGGATTTTGGATGTTGTTTTACGCTGTAAAATTGTATCAAAACAAAACCGATAAAGCGGCTAAGACATTGATGTTGGTGAGTGTTTCTTATATTTCACTATTACAATTAGTATATATTTTAGATAAATTTTTAAGATAATGACAACTATGACAATCCAAGAAGAGAAAGAAAGAGACGATAGATCGAAAAAGCTGTTATTGCTTTTCGGGATGTTGAGTATGTTTATGATGTTTGCTGGATTAACAAGTGCTTATATTGTAAGTGCTTCTCGAAAAGATTGGATGCACGAAATGGTGCTTCCTTCAGCATTTACATTTAGTACAATTGTAATGGTAATGAGTAGTATCACTATTCATTTTGCCAAATTGGCCATAAAAAGAGACGATAGAAAAAATACCACCTTATTTTTATTAGGTACTTTAGCGTTAGGAATCACTTTTGTTTTCTTCCAGTTTAAAGGATTTAGTCAAATTGTAGACATGGGCTTTTTCTTCACAGGAAGTGAAAGTACAATTACCACTACATTCTTGTATATGTTGGTGATTTTGCACATGGCGCACCTATTTGCGGGAGTAATTTCGCTTTTAATCATAATTTATAATCATTTTAAACAAAAATACAATTCGTCTCAAACTATTGGAATTGAGCTAGGTGCGATGTTTTGGCACTTTTTAGATTTGCTTTGGGTATTTTTGTTTTTATTTTTGTATTTCGTATAAAAAGAAAAAAACGTACATTTGACAACTTTTTAAATATATTTCTATGGCAACTACAGTTACTTCAAGTACTGAAGGGAAAACATGGGGCGGCGGAAACGAGCCAATGAATGCAAGTTATGGTAAACTGATGATGTGGTTTTTCATCGTTTCCGATGCATTGACATTCTCAGGTTTCTTAGCAGCTTACGGTTTTTCAAGATTTAAATTTATCGAAACTTGGCCTTTGGCTGATGAAGTTTTTACACACTTTCCATTTATGCATGGCGTTTCTGCTCCGATGTATTATGTGGCTTTAATGACGTTTATCCTTATCTTTTCATCGGTAACGATGGTGTTGGCAGTTGATGCAGGGCATCAAATGAAAAAAACAAAAGTAGCAGTATACATGTTGTTAACCATTGTGGGAGGTTTAATTTTCGTAGGTTCTCAAGCTTGGGAATGGAAAAACTTTATCAAAGGTGAGTATGGTGCAATCGAATCTAAAGGAGGTTCTATTTTGCAATTCGTAGATACACACGGAAAACGTGTGGCATTACACGAATTTGCTGCCGATATCCCTCAAGAAAGAGTACAACACACTCGTAGTAATGGTATTTGGTTTACTGAAGAGCCTGCTTTGCCGTCAGTTTCTGTTGCAGAAGTGGTAGAAGGTTTTAAATCTCACCCGGATTTATTAGTTCGTACAGAAGTAATCAATCCTGAGACCAAACAAAAAGTAGTTTTGTCACGTGAAGAATCGTTAAAAAGATTAGAAGGCGCTAAAACAGTTGTTGAAGGAGCAAATCTACATCAAAACGAATACGGAAGTAAATTATTTGCAGATTTCTTCTTCTTTATTACTGGTTTCCATGGATTCCACGTATTTTCAGGAGTTATTTTTAATATCATTATTTTCTTTAATGTTATTTTAGGTACTTACGAAAGAAGAGGTAGTTATGAAATGGTTGAAAAAGTTGGATTATACTGGCACTTTGTAGATTTAGTTTGGGTATTCGTATTCACATTCTTCTACTTAGTTTAATAATAAAAATATTCTTATGGGACATTCACACGAATCAAACGTAGGTAGAATCTGGAAAGTATTCGGATTTCTTTCTCTTATAACAATTGTAGAAGTAGCTTTAGGTATTGTGAAACCTCATGGTTTGCATTTTACTAATTTCTTAGGAATGAATTTACTGAACTGGATCTTCATTATCCTTACCGTTGTTAAAGCATACGGAATTATGTGGGCATTCATGCACCTTGAAGGCGAAACATCAACTTTAAGATGGTCAATCGTTGCACCACTAGTATTCTTAATTTTATATTTAGTATTTATCTTGCTAGTTGAAGCTGATTATATATTTGAAGTGTTTAAAAACTCTACCATTAAATGGAATTTTTAACAACATATTAATTCAAGAAGAATCCCGATTTTATCGGGATTTTTTTATTTTTGTACTCTCTAAAACAACTTCTGTCTCATGAAGAACAAACTGGTCCTTATTTTGCTTTTAGCCTTGCCTATTGTAATCTATATGATATTTGCTTCGGCAACGCATAATCAGCTTTTTTTGCCTACTATTTCTAAAAATAATGCCGACTTGCCAGCATGGAAATCGTTAAAAGATGAAAAAGTCTCGTTAAAAAATAAAATCACAGTACTCGGTTTTATTGGTAGCGACATTAAAGCCAATCAAGGAAATATTTTTAATTTAAACCAAAAGATTTACGATAAATATGTTGGTTTCAAAGATTTTCAAGTGGTATTAGTAGCGCAAGATGGAAGTCAAAAGCAAGTGGGCGAACTAATGGACAAACTAGCCGCTTTTACCGAAAATATGACGGGTTATAAAATTGTATTTGCTTCCCCCAAAGAAATTCAAACCTTTTATGATGGTTTCCATTTGAAAGGGAAGTTGAGTGCCGATTTGAGTACTTCGGAAGTGCTCATTTTGGATAAAGATATCAATCATCGTGGCCGAAAAGGAAAAAACAAAGCAGGAAAGGAAGAATATCGTGAAAGTTACAACACTACTTCTGCTGCCGATTTGCACAACGAAATGACAGATGATGTCAAGATATTGCTTCGCGAATACCGTTTGGCTTTAAAGCGAAACAAAAACAAAGAGAATTTCCGTTTACACGAAAAGAAATAACAGATGAAAAATAAATCATACATCGGAACCAGTTTAATCATTCTAATTTTCGGAATTATTTTTATTCCAAAAATTGTGAGTAGAATTAAAAATGGGGAAGTGGTTAAAAGTGATCGCTTGAATAAAGTTTCAGATGAAGGAACGGGTAAAAGTGATTTGGTAACTATTGGTAAAGCACCCAGTTTCTCCTTAACCAATCAAAATGGGAAAACCATTTCCAATGAAGATTACAATGGGAAAGTATATGTAGTAGAATTTTTCTTTGCGACTTGTCCGACGATTTGTCCGATCATGAATAAAAACATGAAAGAAGTGCAAGCGAGTTTTGCTTCCAATGCTAATTTCGGAATCGCTTCTATCACTATTAATCCAGAAAATGATACGCCCGAAGCTTTAAAAAAACACGCTGAAACTATCGATGCTAAAGGAATGAATTGGCATTTTTTAACCGGAGATAAAAACACAATCTTTGAAATCGCCAACAAAGGATACAACCTGTATGTTGGTGAAAATAAAAAAGCAAATGGTGGATTCGAGCATTCAGGACTTTTTGCTTTAATCGATAAAAATGGAAATATTAGATGTCGTAAAGATGATTTTGGAAATCCAATTATTTATTATGACGGATTAAAAGCAGAAGGAATTAAACAAATTAAACACGATATATCAAAATTACTAGCGGAATAATGGAACAGAACAACATCGAAAAAAAATACAACGTTTGGATTATCATTTTATCCATTGCCATTCCATTAGTGGTGGCGGTATTGTTTAAAGTAAAACTTAGAGATTTTGGGTTCGATGTGAAGCCATTGTCTTTTTTACCACCAATTTATGCCACAATCAACGGGATTACAGCATTATTATTGGTTTGGGCCGTGATGGCGATTAAAAAAGGGAATCGTGCCTTACACGAACGTTTAATGAAAATAGCCATTGGGTGTTCGGTTGCCTTTTTAGGGATGTATGTGGCCTATCACATGACTTCTGAAGCGACCAAATATGGTGGGGAAGGCATCATGAAAGGAATTTATTTTTTCATCTTGATTTCACACATTGCTTTGTCAATTACCATTATTCCATTGGTGTTAATTACTTATGTTCGCGCTTTAGCGGAACGTTTCGACCGTCATAAGAAAATTGCCAAAATTACATTTCCGCTTTGGTTGTATGTGGCCGTGACAGGAGTGATTGTCTATCTTATGATTTCACCGTATTATGTTCAGTAAAGATAAAAAGGATAAGGGAAAAGTAATAAGAGAAAAGGGAAAAGCGAAAAGTACAAATATTAAAGTAATTTTAGCTTTTGCCTTCTGGCTTCTCCCTTTTGCCTCAAATGCACAATGCGCAATGTGTCGTGCTTCTTTAGAGAGTTCGGGTGAAACCACGCAAGCGCAAGCCGTAAATGACGGGATTTTGTATCTAATGGCTATTCCTTATATTTTGGTGGGAATAGTAGCACTTTATATTTACAGAATGTACAGTAAGAAAAGGAAGGTATAAGATTTACACTTCGTAATTTTACCTACATCCCATTTACATTTACTTTGACATTGCCGGTAATATTCAAGAACGCTACAATAGAATTATTGGTTAGTTGTACTTTATCGAAGGTAATATCATTTAATTTTCCATTAACAAAAACCCCTTGCATCGGCGAGTAATTGTTCAAATAATGTAAAATATTCTTTTTGCCTTCGTCTAAATTAGGCTGAATGGAATAGCGACATTTTTCTCTAATCATATTCAAGATAAGTCCTTGAAATAACCAATTGGCCGATTTCATTAATTTGCTTTTCGTTTCTAAGGCATAGTCCAAATCGTCAAAAAACAATTCTTTTTTTTCTGTGTTGTATTGCGGAAAACCAGAAAGGTAAATTCTTCCATTCAAGCTTCCAATCATGTCTAGCGCAATGACCATTTTGCCTCTTTTGTGCCAAATTTCCACATTTTGAATCGTTACTTTTTTCTTTCCGGAACCAAATACTTGTCCTTTAAAATTATTGGTCATCACACGGGAAGCATCTTGATAGGTAGATACAGCAGCAATATTCGCAATCACTCTATCGGGTAAATTCGCAATGGGTTTTAAGGCAATTTTATCTTTATTGAACGCTGGTTTTGGTTTTTGTCCAATGTACGATTCCATCAAACATTTTAAACCAACATTCATATTGATATTGTTTTTTTCTAGTTTGGCTTCAGTAGCGTAGAGTTCTTGTGGTGTCACTTTTAGCCAGGTTTGATACGTGGCACTCATTTCAACAGGTTCGCTCGCTTTTTGCATCATTTCCAAAATATTCGATTTAAAATCTAAGGTTTTATTCATCGAATTATCTATCATTTTTTCAATTTTCGATTCAAAAATGCGAATGGTAGGATTGATCAAATAGGTAATTTTAATTTCTTTCCCGCCAATGCCAACTGTTGGACTGTCAACCCAGTCAATGTTTTCCAATTCAGTCGTCGTAATAACTTTCCAGTTGGTCATTTTAACATCACTAAGTAAGGTGACATTTCCATTCAAATTAAACTCACGGGTGTCGTATAAATTCAGACCAAATGCAGCAGTGCCATATTTTACTTTAGCCCAAATTTTAAGCGGTACAATCGTTTTTAATTTACCATCGGTTTCTGAAATATGAATAGGCCCATTTTTCCAAATCTTCATTTCGGTGTTGTCACCTTCCAGAATATTGTCTTCATAAATCAATCCATTCAAAGCCTTATTGGTTTGCGTTTCAATATCTTTTAGCGAGAGTTGAATAGGAAAACTTATATAGGACGACGTAACCGGGTAATTTATTGGCGAGGCTTCATCGGGTTCAGGTTTCATTAATTCTATTTTTTGTACGGTGGAACAACTGAATAAAATTACAGAACTTATAAGGATAATTAAATGTTTCATTTCTAAATAATTTCAGCAAAAGTAAAATTATTTTTCATCTAGTTGTAACAAAATCAAAAAGGGATTGTCTAATGAGAAACATCAAAATTAGGAAGTAGTAACTTTCGTTTTTAATAATGAATAAAATTCAATCCCTTTTAGTAATTTTTGCCTTTGTTTCTTTGAGTTCTTTTGGTCAATCCAAAAAATGGACCTTAGAAGAATGTGTCAATTATGCTTTGCAAAATAACATTTCTATAAAACAATCTACGTTTGATAGTGAGTTAACCGATATTACCAGAAAAGATGCCATTGGTCGTTTTTTACCCTCGGCAAATGCAAATGCCAGTCATTCTTGGAATATTGGTTTGAATCAAAATATCACAACGGGTTTGTTGGAGAATCAAACCACTCAATTTACTTCCGCTGGGTTAAATGTGGGTGTTGATATTTATAAAGGAATGCAAAACCAAAATCAGTTGCGTAAAGCCAATTTGTCTAAAATTGCCGCACAGTATCAGTTGACAAAAATGCAAGAAGATGTTTCGCTTAATGTGGTTAACGCATATTTGCAGATTTTGTTTAACAAAGAGAATCTAAAAGTTCAAAAAGAACAATTGGTTTTAGATACAAAACAAATGGAAAGGACTACAGAGTTAGTTGAAGCAGGAGTTGTGGCCAAAGGGGATTTGTTAGACGTAAAAGCGACCTTGGCGACAGATAATCAACGCTTGATTAATGCCGAAAATACATTGTTGCTTTCAAAATTAAGTTTAGGACAATTATTACAATTAGCAGATTTTAAAGATTTTGATATCGCCGATGAAGATATTGTAGTAAAAGACAGTCCGGTATTATTAGAAGAACCCAATGCCATTTTGAAGAAAGCCAAAGAAACCAGAACCGAATTAAAGTTAGCGCAAACCAATTTGCAATTGGCAGAAAAAGACATACAAATCGCAAAAGGAGCCTACCAACCCACATTGCAAGGTTTTTATGGTTTCAATACGAGAGCGTCCAATTCCGATCGAATTTTATTCAACTCAAGCGGGCAGGTCATCGGGATAAGTGGACCAAATGCATTGTTCAATCAGTTTAGTGATAATAAGGGACAAAATTTTGGAGCACAACTTACGATTCCAATTTTTAACGGATTTGCCACTCGTAACAATGTGAGTCGCTCTAAAGTTGCCCTAGAAAAATCGAAGTTAGCCTTAAATCAGCAAGAATTAGATTTAGAACGAACGGTTTATACCGCTTTTACAGATACGAAAGGCGCACAAAAAACGCACGAATCGGCCACTGCTACATTAGAAGCACGTCAAAATGCGATGGAGTACGCAAAAGAGAGATATGAAGTAGGATTGATGAATATTTTTGATTATAACCAAACGCAAACCATGTTTGTGAACGCACAATCGGAAGTATTACGAACCAAGTACGATTATATTTTTAGAACTAAAATTTTAGAATTCTATTTCGGAATTCCAATTATAAATAATAAATAAATTATGTCAAGCAATAAAAAATATTACATAATAGGTGGAAGTGTATTGGCGATTTTTGCTTTAATCGGCTTGAGTAAATCAGGTGTTTTTGGCGAGAAGAAGAATGGTACTGAAGTTGAAATTGCAAAAGTAGAACAACGCACTGTGGTAGAAACTGTTTCGGCTACAGGAAAAATTCAACCGGAAATAGAAGTCAAAATATCTTCTGAAGTTTCTGGAGAAATAATTGCATTACCCGTAAAAGAAGGGCAAAGCGTGAAGAAAGGCGATTTGTTAGTTCGTGTCAATCCAGAATTGTACACCTCAGGACTAAATCGTTCTCAAGCTGGTTTGTCGAACACAAAAGCAGGACTATCGCAAGCAGACGCTCAATTTAAAGAGGCAAAATCGAGTTACGAAAGAAGTAAAAAACTATTCGATAAAGGTATTATCTCTCGTGCTGAATGGGAGAAGTCGGTTGCAGCTTTTGAAGGGGCTCAAGCAGCTAAACAAGCGGCTTATTACAACGTGCAAAGTGCTTCAGCAACGGTAAACGAATCAAAAGAAAACTTAGGGAAGACGGCTATTTATGCACCGGTTGGTGGAACCATTTCTAAGTTGGATGTTGAATTGGGAGAACGTGTCTTAGGAACACAACAAATGGCTGGTACCGAGTTAATGCGTGTGGCCGATTTAAACAATATGGAAGTAGAAGTAGATGTGAATGAAAATGATATTGTAAAAATTGAAATCGGAGACGAAGCAAAAGTAGAAGTAGACGCTTATTTGCGAAAAGAATTTAAAGGAATTGTGACGAGTATTTCCAATTCGGCGAGTACGGCTTTATCGGCAGATCAAGTGACGAATTTTAAAGTAAAAGTTAGAATTTTAAAAGAATCGTATGAAGATATTATGAAAGGGAAACCTTCTGGTTTTTCTCCATTTCGTCCAGGCATGACCGCTACCGTTGATATTTTTACAACCAGAAAAGAAAATGTAATTGCTGTGCCAATTAGTGCCGTGGTGATGCGTACCGATACTACATCGACTAGAAATGCCTATGCTGTTGAAAACGAACAGGAAGGGAAGCCTGAAGTGAAAAATGAAAAACGTTACGAATGTGTTTTTGTAAAAGTTGGAAACAAAGTAAAGATCAAAATAATCACGACAGGAATTCAAGACGATATGTATATTGAAGTACTTTCAGGGTTAAATAAAGGGGAAGAAATTGTAACCGGGCCTTATACCGTTGTGACCAAAGATTTGAATCCTGGGGATGAAGTGTATATCAAATCGAAAGAAGAAATAGAGGCAGAAAAGAAGAAGGAAAGAGAGGCCGCTAAGGAAGAAGCCGAAAAATCAAAAATAAGTTAGTAGAAAGCTCCAAATGGAGCTTTTCTTTTTTAGAATTTCTTCTCACCTTTGTACAATAGAAATAAACAATGACTTATATTCTTCAAATTGAAACAGCGACCAGAAATTGTTCGGTTGCTTTGGCAAAAGACGGACAAACGCTACTTTGTAAAGAAATCGCAGAAAGCGGTTTTTCGCACGCCGAAAAATTGCATGTTTTTATGGAAGCGATTCTAAAAGAAGCGCAATTAGAATTTAAAGACTTGTCAGCTATTGCCGTAAGCCAAGGACCGGGTTCCTATACTGGTTTACGTATTGGTGTCTCGGCGGCAAAAGGACTGTGTTATTCGTTGAATATTCCGTTAATAGGAATTGACACTTTGGAAACGTTGGCTCGAAAGCTAACCATTGAAAAAGGGGTTGTCATTCCTATGATTGATGCACGAAGAATGGAATGTTATACGGCCGTTTTTGATACTACTTATCAAAAGGTAAAAGCCATTCAGTCGGAAATTATCGATGAAAATTCCTTTGGAGAAATACAAGAAACGATTCATTTTGTGGGAGATGGTGCAGCCAAGTGTAAAACGGTTTTAACAGATGCTAAGTTTGTATTTCACGACGAAATTGAATTTCCTTCGGCAAATGAAATGTCTGCAATTGCTTTTGATAAATACAAAAAAAACGACACGGTTGATGTCGCTTATTTTGAACCTTTTTACTTGAAAGATTTTATGTTGCCTTCCGCCAAATTATAAGTTGTTATACTGGCTAAAATTAAATTTGAATTTATTTTAAATCCAATGAAGTTTTTAAAATGAGCTTAGAATTATCAAATATATTGATGAAAAAATACCCTTTTTCTAAGTTTGTTGTTGGAATCTCTTGCTCTACTTTAATAGTTTTGTTTTGGTAGTTTACATTAGATTGCCCGCTGAATGTTAAGGTTTGATTTCCAAAATTTTCTGTTTTTTTACTTCCGATAACATTGTTTTTACTGTCGATGATTTGAATGTAAAAATCTTTGGACATTGCTTTAGCAAAATCATTTTCGGCAATCATAAAGCTTACTTTAATCACATCGGTTCTACTTGCTTTATCGGTTTCCGTTTGACTTCCTGAACTTTTTACTTTTAACGGTGTGAC
Organism: Flavobacterium amnicola; assembly: GCF_004122165.1. Lineage (GTDB taxonomy): Bacteria > Bacteroidota > Bacteroidia > Flavobacteriales > Flavobacteriaceae > Flavobacterium > Flavobacterium amnicola. Next base: position 306,770 of record NZ_SBKO01000001.1, on the reverse strand, counting down.
CTTCAAGTCATAAAAATATAATTTAGCAGCTTCATTCACTTTTGTTGCTAATTTTTTATTCGACGTTTTTAAGGTGTCAATTGCTTTTCTTTCACTTTTAAGAATGACATTCGTGCTGTCAACCTTTTTTTTGTAGCTGTTTAGTTCTTTAATTAATGATGTAATTTTAGCATCTGCATTTTGGGCTTCTTGTCTAAATTGAGCTATTTGACTGCTGTCAATTTTACTATTTTGTAAATTTTTTAATTGTGCAATCAACTGATTTACTTTGTTTTGTTCTTCGACCAATTCTTTTGACAAAGCAGATTTGTTTGAAAGCGCTTGTTCTAAGTAAATTTTAGATTTCTCAAGATCATTTAGAATGGCTTGTTTTTCATTGGTTAACTCCAATTTTTCATGACGCAAAGAAACAATCGTATTTTTTGTTTTGCTACCTTGTTTGTAGATGTAAAAAAGACTACAAAGCATGGTGAATGTCAATAAAATAATTATGATTTTAAAACTATTGTTAGTGTTTGTGGAACGTTCGTTGATTTTTTTTGACATAATTTAAAAGAAGCTTTTTTAAGCTATACTTTGATTTAGATTTTTTAATGTTGTTTCCTGCCTGATGTTTTTGTCTAACAGATAATAAAGCGAAATGCCTATTAATCCAATAATACTCATTAAAAGCCAATTGGAGAAATAATTATAATTATCAATAACAATTAAACCAATTTTTGGGCTAAGTATTTGTGCAGCACTAAAACTCATCGCATAAAAAGCCATATATTTTCCTTCATGACCACTAATGGCTCGAGTGAAAGCAAATGTATTTGAAAACGAAAATAATAAAATTTGTCCAATAGTTATCAATAAAATACTGATTATTAAAAATACGATTGAATTGGAAAATAACAAGAAGAAAAACCCAGAGGTCATAAAAGCGGCTCCGAATAAAATAATCTTGGTAGCATCAATTTCTGTTTTTTCCAGAAAACCGATTAATGGCATTTCAAAAAGGAACACAAGAAGGCCATTGAGCGACAATAATAATCCGATTTGTAATTCCGTTAATTTTAATTTTTCAGAATTATACAATGGAATGGTTGTAAACAATTGAAAGAATAAAAAGGCTGTTAAGAAACTGGCAAATAAAAAGATCAGAAAATTACTATCGTTAAGAATGCTTGCTGGTTTGCTATTTAATTCTTTCTTGTTTTTTCGATGTATCATTTTTCTTGCTTTATACATTTTACTTTCATCTATTAAAAGCATAAAAATGGTAATCGCTAGGATACAAGTGATTCCGTCTATCCAAAAAAGCATATCGTAATTGTCTTTTTTAATTACTAACCCAGCAATTATAGGTCCCGAAATAATACCCAAATTAACGGCTAATCTCACTAGTGTAAGGGCTCTGGTTCTGTTTTTTTTGTTGGTAAAATTGGAAACCGCAACATACATAGCAGGTTTGTAAGTGTCGGCAATGGCAGTAACCAAAAACAGTCCGATGCAAATTTCAACAAAATCATAGAGAAACATAATGGCTATAATACCAAAACCAGTTAAAAAGAGACTCGAAAGCATGACGGTGTAAAAACCAGTGATGTCGGTTAATTTTCCGCCCAACCAATTGCCAAACAATGCTCCGACGCCGATGCAAACAAGCATCCATCCAATTTCAGTAAGGCTAAAAAATAAACTTTCGTGCAGGTATTTTGTTAAAAATAACATGACCATTGCCCCAGCACGATTGATATAGGTTATTAACGTTAAAACCCATATTTCTTTTGAAAACCCTCTAAAGTTATCAAAGTAGGTGTTTAAATAACTTTTCATTTCATTTTATTTTTTAAATCAATTGACTTTAGGGACTGCATCAAATTGAAAGATTAATTGATATCAGTGATGAATGTTTGGGGACATGCAACATTGATGAGAATATTTTTATTAATAAATCTTTTTAACTTTTTTAGATCGATCGGCGATATACGATACCAGCCAAGCAATTTGGCCTTCTTTGGCAAAATATAATTTCTTATCGTTAATGTCTGGAATAGCTTCCAAACAGGTAAGCAATAGATTACTTCCTGAAATTAAATATTTTTGAGAATAGGTTTTTAATACTCTTTCGGCATCTTTGTCTGTTTTGGCTAATTCTTCAAATCTTCTGAAATTGTTTTTAAGTACGGCATCATAATACAAAACATCTTCTAGTTTGAACTCGTTAAAAGCTTGTTTGGCCGCTCCGTTGTAAAGGGTGTAAAACGCCCAAACCGCTCCTCCAGACATAAATACTTTTTCTTTTTCTAAGGCCACCGGACTTGTGCCATACATGGCTTTGATTTGATCTCTTAAAGTGGGTAAGAAACCGAATAATTTTTCATTGAATTCAGAGACATCATCTTTTCTGGTTTTCTTCAGAACCGCTTCTGTTAATGTGATAGAGCCAAAATCTACACTTAATGGAAAGAATACAAAATTGTTGTCATTCTTTACGTCTATATAGCCACCTTTTGTGTTTCCACCTCCGATATCTAATACCATGGAGTCTTTATAATCAACAGGAGGCACGCAACCTTTTAAAAGCATTTTTCCTTCCGTTTGGGCATTAATAAACTCTACGTCTTTTCTTGTGGTAAGTTTAATTTTGTCGATTAACTCTTGTGTGTTTTTAGCCATTGCTACACCAGAGGAACCTACAATGAATATGTTTTCGTCGGCTACCTTAATTTCGTCTCTAATTTTTATGTAATTATTAACTACAACTGTAGCAGCTCGGTCAATATCTTCTTTTGCTAAATTTCCGTCAATCGCAATTCCTTTGGCGATTCCTACGTTTTCTGACCAATACGATTTAACGACATAGTCGCCTTTTTTGATGTTGGTAACTTCTACAACAGACATTTTTATCCCTTTACTCCCAATTTCAATCCCGGCAAAAATGCCTGAATCCTGACAGAACATAAAGTTTTGGACAAATAAAAATACTAGGCAATGTAGTGCTTTTTTAATGTTCATAAGTAGTGTTTTAAATTAAAAAAAATATTTGTGGGGACTCAAATATATTAAAATTTTGTTAACATCAAAGCAAAAATTGCATAAGAACAAAAAAAATCCGCATTAGCGGATTTAAGTATTAAATTTTCTTACAAATTAGACTTTCATAATTTCAGCCTCTTTGATGGCAAGATGTTCTTCAATTTTTTTGATGAAAGCATCGGTTAATTTTTGAACATTTTCTTCTGCTGTTTTGCAAATGTCTTCAGAGGTGCCATCTTTTTCTAACTTTTTGATATCAGTATTCGCATCTTTACGGGCATTACGAATCCCTATTTTTGCATCTTCTGCTTCTGCTTTGGCTTGTTTAACAAGGTCTTTACGACGCTCTTCCGTTAATGGCGGCACCGAAATAATAATGTTGTCACCATTATTCATAGGATTAAAACCAATATTGGCAATCATAATGGCTTTTTCAATAGGTTGTAACATGTTCTTCTCCCATGGCGTTACAGTAATGGTTCTGGCATCAGGAGTATTAATGTTTGCTACTTGAGAAAGTGCCGTTTGTGAGCCATAATAGTCTACAAAAACACTACCTAACATTTGTGGAGATGCTTTTCCAGCTCTAATGTTTAAAAATTCTTTTTCTAAATGCGCAATCGAACCTTCCATTGATTCTTTGGTGCTGTCTAGTATAAAATTAATTTCTTCTGTCATTTTTTTTTAGATTGTTAGACTACTTGGATTGTTAGACTACTTAGATTTTTCATATTTCTTAAACTATTATGCATTTTATGATAGTCTAAGATGTCTTAAAATCTAACGATCTAAGTTGTCTGAATTATATATTCACTACTGTTCCTATGTTTTCTCCTTGGCAAATTTTAAGCAAATTACCTTCTTTATTCATATCGAATACAATAATTGGCAATTCGTTTTCTTGACTTAAGGTAAATGCAGTGGTATCCATTACGTTTAATCCTTTTTTTAAGACGTCTTCAAACGAAATATAGTCAAATTTCACGGCATCGGCATTTTTTTCTGGGTCGGCATTGTAAATTCCGTCTACACGTGTTCCTTTCAAAATCACATCGGAATTGACTTCCACTCCTCTTAAAACGGCTGCAGTATCGGTTGTGAAATAAGGATTTCCAGTTCCGGCACCAAAAATAACAATACGTCCTTTTTCTAAGTGACGAACGGCTCTTCTTTTGATATAAGGCTCGGCAATAGCTTCAATTTTTAAGGCAGTTTGTAATCGGGTTAGCATTCCTTTTTCTTCTAAGGCTCCTTGTAACGCCATTCCGTTAATTACGGTAGCAAGCATTCCCATATAGTCACCTTGCACTCTGTCCATACCATTACTGGCTCCGGCTACTCCTCTAAAAATGTTTCCACCACCAATTACGATTGCGATTTGAACCCCTAAAGCGTGAATTTGTTTGATTTCATCTGCATATTCTGCTAATCTTTTTGGGTCAATTCCGTATTGACGATCGCCCATAAGAGCTTCGCCACTTAATTTCAAAAGTATTCTTTTGTATTTCATTGTGTTTATTTTGCCCTGCAAATATAAAGATAATCTTCTATTTTAGAAATATTGAATTAGCTTGTTTTGTGAAAGGGTTTGATGTATTTACCAATGATGTAGTGTCCGAGATAAATTAGGGGTGTCATGCAAATCGCAATAATCAATTTTACAAAGTATCCGGTGAAGGCCGATTGGATAAAAACAGGGGTCGACATGATTCCGGTGGCCCAAAAAGCAATCCCTAGAACGATGAAGCTATCAAACAATTGTGAAATAACAGTCGATCCGGTGCTTCGCAACCAAATCATTTTACTTCCGGTTTTGTTTTTGAAGAAATGAAAAATACTGGTATCGATGAGTTGCGATACTAAAAAGGCAATAATACTTCCCACAATAATCCACATACTTTGTCCAAAAACGGCATGAAATTGTTCGTCGGAAATGGTGCTGATTCCTTTGGCGGCGGGAATTTGCATGGCAATATATAAGACAAAAAAGCAATACGCAATGAGTCCGGCGGTAATTACGGAAAGTTTTCGAACGCCGCTACGGCCATAGTATTCGTTAATTAAATCGGTAATGATAAAAACCACAGGCCAGGGCAAAATGCCCACACTCATGACGCTGGTTCCGACAAAGATTAATTTTCCGCCGATGAGTTCGGCTACTACTGCATTGGTGATAAATATTCCGGCAAGAATGAAGAAAATAATTTCTTTTTTGGTTTGAAGCATAGCAGTGACTTTTTTCAAAGATAGAAATTTTCTGATTTTTTCACCTTCAACAAATTGTAAATGTTGTTAAAAAAAATCCCCTAATGAATACACAATAGGGGATTTTGATTTTTTTTATGATGATGGATTACCACCAACCTACTACATTGTAAGTAACATTTTTAGGCTGACCATTTCCGTAAGCCACACCTACATCACGATATGCTTTGATAAGATCTTTTTCCAAACCTACTTCTTTCTCGTAGTTTAAGTTCCATTCTCTTTTGTCGATTTCGATTACTCTTTTTCCAACTCTAGCAGAAAGCGCTTTGGCTTCGCCCACACAGCTAGCGGCTGGATCAATGGTTGATAATATTTCTCCCACGCTAATTGCAGTATTGTAATCTTGAGTAGCATTCCAAAGATTGTTGGCTTCCATTAGTTTGGTTTTACAATCTCTATCAATCATTTTTTTGTAAATAGAAGGGATTACTGCCATTGTTTTGTTGAAGCATTCTGTACATTCTGCAGGAACCGCAGTCAATTTAAAAATAGCTTCGTCATACATGTTTTGTTTGTCAAGAAGTTGTGCTTCTTTGATTAACTGATTACAAGTTGTTTTGTAATATTCTACAATTTTATTTTTGCCACTAGTTACAAAAGCTTGTATCCCAGCATCATTTTGTTTGATGTTTTTGAATGCATCAATATAGGCTTTGGTTTCGTTAATACCCACACCTTTTACAGTAACGGATTTGCTGGCAAACTTCTTACCGTCAATTCCATCACCAATATATAAGGTAACATCAAGGGTTAAAGCTGTCATTGGAGGAGCGCTCGCGATCAAATCTTTTGTCATTACCATAGCATTTGCTGTAATGATAAATCTTGAATTATAGCTTGATTTGGCAATTCCGTTTGTGCTAATAATTTGATTTAACTTGTTGGTAAGCATGCTGTTTGCTTGCTCTGACATGCTTTCCTGAGCAGGGATGTATGTTGCCAAGGCAATTTTTCCTAACTCGTTAGCATTAGCTTCTTGTGCTACAGTACAAGTTGAAAAACCTACTATTGCAGCGAAACTGTATATGAATTTATTTATTGATTTTTTCATGTTTTTCAAATTTAGATTATTTTTCGCCTAAAACGATAACTGCTTGACCTAATCCTTTCATCATTAATTTATTTGGAATCAAGTAAGGTGCTTTTTTAAGGAAGTCTTGTAGGCTTTTTGCAAAACCTCTAGCATCAATTGCTTTTCCAGTTGCATCGTAAAGAGGAATTCTCACTTGCTCAAATAACATCATGTTTTCAGTAGCATCAGATGTACTGAAACGTCCTTTTACCGTATTGGCAGTCATCCATTCTTCCAAAACTGAACTTAATTCTTTACCACCGTATTCTTGTTCTAAATCACCCGACCAAGAATCGAATTTTTTCACTCGGATGATAATTTCTCTTCCGTTTTCAAACATGTCATCAAAATGCTTTTGAAGCGATGCATTGAAATTATCGATGTGTGCTAATACAGATTCCTCTAGTAAAACAGGTAATACTACTGAAAATGAAGGAGATCCCGTACCTGTTGCAGTAGCAATTTGTTTGTCGGTGTACGAGTCGATTCCTTGTAAAGTGAAGTTAACTGATTTTTTTGGGCCTGTTGAATTTAACGTCCAAGTCAATTGCATGATGATATCCGCTTTGGCTACTTTTTTCAATTTATCAATAGGACTTTCAGCAACACCTGCACCTGATTTAGAAGATAACATTGCGTTTTCAGCACTTTCACTTTCTAAGGTTTTAATAGCAGATTCCATATTTTTTAATGGGAAACCTCTTTCAGCCATTAATCCGTTGATTTTACTGATTACTTGTATTAATTCTGGATTTTCCTGAAAAGCTCTTTTGTAATCTGGAATTTTTACGGTTGTTCCTTGGTTGTCATAGGTTGTCATGAATCCGTTTTGATTGCACCACAAATCACTTGGAACCACCATAATGGTTGGTTTTTTTGCTTGAGCGTAAGATAAACTCACCATGAAAAGGGCAAGTATCGCGAATATTTTTGTTGTAACTTTTCTCATTATTTAAATACTTTATTGTTTGATAATTCCGTCAGCAATAAGTTTGCTTTTTAATTCTGAACGTAATACACGCACTATTAAGCCGTGGGTTACACTTTCTCTAGCTTTCTTTCTGTCACGGCTTATTTTTTCGCCAATTCTCTCATCTTTTAAAGTAATGAAGTTTTTGAATTCTCCACCATCAGCAAAAAACTTATTGAAATAGTCTTCGTATTTCTCTTCAGCATTTACTTCCAAGATTAGTGCTTTTTTTGCGCAATCTTGTTTGCCTTCTAAAATATTGATGAAGATTACATCTCTAACTGCATTTTTCTTAGCTTGTTCTACAGCATCTGCTCTATTTCTACCGTTACCCCATGCTTTAAGAGTTACAGAACCATCAAGTTCAACTCCCATGCACTCGGTTTTATAAATATAATTTCCGGCAATTTTTTTCTGAGCATTCGCAGATACGAATACCAAGAAGAAAACGATTAAGGTTAATTTAATTTTCATGTGATTTGTTTTTTAAGGTTAAAAACCAGACGAAAGGCCTCTGATAATTCCGGCAGCCTCTAAATCTTTTCTTAAGGCATCTTTAGAAACCGCAACGATTATTCCAATTTTGTATTCTTTACCCACTTTCAATCTGTCGCCAGCATCAACAAATCCGTCTGTTGATTCTGTAACGTACTTCATGTATTTTCCACCTTCTTCGAAGAAAGGTCCAAAGAAATCTCCTTTTTCTGCTTCAATGTTTGGGTTGTTAGCCATCGCTTTTTGAGAAGCACAACTTCTTCCGTCTCCAGAAAAACCTTTAAAGATGATACCGTGTACGGCATTCTTTTTTGCTTGTGTGATGGCAATGCTTGGTTTTTTAGAGTACGACCAAACCTTTACTAAGTAGGTTCCGTCAGCTCCTACACCAGCACATTCGATTTCATAACGCCAAGCTTCTGTTGCTGCGTCGGCTTTTTTCTGTTTTCCAGATTGAGCAAATGTTGCTACCGAGGCTACAAGTACTACTAAAATTGTTATTATTTGTTTTTTCATTTTTATTATAGTTTTAATTATTTTCCTTTTTTCTGGATGATTAACATTCCTGGATAAAATTCTTTACCGCTTACTTTTTTGAAATGAGTTCTATCGGTTTTGTTGTCTGGATTTTCTTCTTCAGCACCATAACGATTGTCCCAAATAGGGAAGTCCTCATCTACTTTAATTGATCCCACTACAACATATTTTGTTTTGCCGTTTTCATCTATTTGTTGTTCTAATACATCAAACTTAGATTTATTAGTTACCCCTTCTTTTACGCCAATCTTAGCTGTAATTGGTTCTCCAGTGAAAAGTGGTGTTTTTGTTTTGAAATCATCGTGGTTTTTCTGTAATTCAACAATTACCGCGTCAACTGCTTTGATTGTTGCTCTTTCGATTAATTCATCATCAGTTTTTTTAGTAAAAATAGTTGATTGAACATCTGCCCATGATACATCAGAGCCCACATAAGTTAACTTGAAAATATTTGAATCATCAAATGCTTTTTTCTTTTCTTGTGTAATGGTTTTGTCGTCTGCCCAATAGTCGTTATAAAAAGTTGCCGCTACTTCGTCGTTCCACTCTAGACGGTACAAGTGAGCTGTCGTTTTTACTACATATCCTTTTCCGGCAACGGTTACGCCAGTTGCTGCTAATTCTGTTGTAGTAGACAAGTTTCCACCACCAGGTACTACACTAGCAATTGATCCTACCGAACGTAATAAGCCACTCGCTTTTTTTGCTACCTCTTCTTTAGAAACATATTTGTAATCATTTACTAAAACAAATGTATTTTTAATTAATTCTTCACCGGCATCGGCCAACATTTCAAGACCTCTTTTGCTTGCTTTTGCAGTGGCAATGTCTACAACCGATGCATCATAACTGCCTCTAGATTTGATTAAATCCATGTTGAAAGCTCCCGATGCTGAACGATTGAACCATTTAGCAACTAATTCCTTTGCAACGTTATTTGTTTCTAAGTAGTTCTTAATATTTGTTGTTTGGTCTTCTTCGTTATTTGTTGGAATTGTTCTTGAACCACTGATGTGATCGTTAAATTTTTCAGGAATTGGACCTTTTACAAAAGCTGATTTAATTACATCTGCATGGGGAATAGCTGGGTTTTCTACCATTAAGGTGTATAACGAACTTCTTCTGTATTTTACATTTAGTTCTTTTTTGTCTTGTGCATTTGCAGCTACAATGCTAGAAAGGGTAATAAGTGATAAAATAATTTTTTTCATTGTTTTTATTTGTGGTTATTTATTTAATTGTTAAAACAAGTATCCTACAGAAAATTGAATAACACTATTTCTGTATTTGAATGTGTTTGAAGTCGCCGAATTGTTAATATTTGACAAACCTAAATTATATCTTCCTTGAAAAAAAACATGATTTTTTAATTCGTAACCCAATCCTAGATTCAATCCAAAATCAACAATGTTTTGTTTTTTTACGGTATAATCCGTTGCGATGTTTTGATTGGTTGCTGAAACTAAAAAGCCTACTTGTGGTCCTGCTTCTATACTCAAATTGTCATTCATTACATAAAACTTTGCCATTACCGGTAATGTAATGTAATCAAATTTATGTCTTCCGAAACCACCAACTTTTTCATCGGTAAATCCTTGTCCTGAGTACATTAACTCAGGTTGAATGGAGAATTTATCTGAAACAATAATTTCGGACAACAATCCTACATGAACGCTTGTTCTGATTCCGTTGTTATCATAATCCCCTTGAAAATTGGCAATGTTTAAACCGCCTTTAATTCCGATTTTAATGCCTTCATCTTGTTTTGTTTTTTGTGCCTGAACCGACAAAATCATCAAAAAAGAACAGACTAAATAGATTTTTTTCATACTTTTTAATTTAGGTGTTTAGTTTTTTTAATATAATTTTAACAATACATATACTACAGAAATATAAATGCAATTATACGTTTATTCGTTCTTAAGTGCAATATCTAGTGTAGTTTTATTTTAATTCATTTTAACAAATGGCAATAAATTATTTTCCTTTTTTCTGAACCAATAACATGCCTGGATACAAATCTTTACCGCTAATTTTTTTAAAGTAAGTTTTGTCGGTAGTAATGTTCGGATTTTCAACATCAGCACCGTAACGATTATCCCAAATAGGGAAGGCATCGTCCACTTTTACTTGTCCAACACTTACATATTGCGGAATACCATCTTCATTTAATTGTTGCTCTAAAACGTCAAATACAGACTTTGCAGAAAGTCCTTCTTTTAATCCGATTTTTGCGGTTAGAGGATCACTGCTGTATAATGGAGTTTTGGTTTTGAATTCGTCGTGGTTTTTTTGAAGTTTCACGATCACTGCATCCATAGCTTTCATGGTGGCTCTTTCCACTAATTTCAAATCTGTTTTGTTGGTAAAAATTGAGGATTGTACATCAGCCCAAGATTCGTCAGTTCCCACATATATCAATTTAAAAATATCTGTTTCATCGAACGCTTTCTTCTTTTCTGCTGTAATGGTTTTGTCAGTTGCCCAAAAGTCATTGTAAAATTTGGCGGCAACTTCTTCATTCCAGTCCAATCGATATAAATGTGCTTTTGTTTTTACGATATACCCTTTTCCTGCTATGGTAACGCCAACTGAAGTTACGGCACTAACATTAGAGACAGTGGAACCACCCGGAACATAGCTTGCTACTTGCGAAACTGCATTTAACCAGCCACTGGCTTTTTTTGCTACTTCTTCTTTGTCGGTATATTTGAATTCGTTAACCAATACAAATGTGTTTTTAATTAATTCTTCTCCGGCATCTCCCAGCATGCTTAGGCCTCTTTTACTAGCTCTTGCTTTGGCAATATCCAATACTGATGCGTCATAATTTCCTCTTGATTTAATCAAACTCATGTTAAAGCCGCCTTTAGGTGATCGATCAAACCACTTGGCTACTAGTTCTCTAGCAATATTGCTCGTTTCTTTTTGAATTGATTTAAGTTGGTCTTTGTATTCTTGTGGCATCAAATCGTAGATCTCTTTTTGATGTCTTTCATTATCAAAAGTCACTCTTTTGTCAATATACTCGGTGATTTTTTTCTTTTTGGTAACACCAATTTCTTTGGCTTCATCTTCTAATCTTTTTCGTTCCGCCATATACTCTTTGTAATAAGGAGTGTCGGTAGATTGAGAGAGCGTATTCATTACGTTCATGAGTGCATCAGGACTACTTGAAGAACCGTTTGTGGGTCCTACCAATCCAGCCATCATTGCGTTATTTGTGTTAGAGTTTGGCGAAGCAGCTCCATTATACACAGAGGGAACCCTGTCTGTAATTCGAGTCTTTAGATTATGGTTGTTAAACTTATCTGGAATTTTACTGGTAACAAAATACTTTTTAATTGAATCGGCATAAGGCATACCGGGAGTATCTACCATTAAGGTGTAGAGCGAACTTCTTCTGTATTTTACTTTTAATGGATTTGATTCAGGAGCTTCTTCAACAATTTCTTTGTCGACAATTTCTAGTGAATTATCTGTTTCCTTAACTGAAGTTGTTTTTTTAGTGGTTTTTTTACTTGTAACTCCTTTTTTAACTTTGGATTGTGCGTTAGTTATTGAGAAAGAGAAGATTAGTAACAATAGTGATAGTATTCTTATTCTCATATGCAAATGTTTTGGGTTAGTTTGTTCTTTACAAATATAGGATTAAATTATGGTATGAAACAATCCTTAATTTTAGTTAGATTTTAAATTTTTTTTGTAAGAAAAAACATAAAAAAATCCCGATTACAATATGTAATCGGGATTTAATATATAAGTTTAAGATGTTATTATCCTAAAGTAACTCTTTTGAAACCTGTAATTTCAACGTTGAAATCTTTAACATAATCACCTACTTTTTTACTGTCATCTTTGATGAAGTTTTGATCCAATAAAGCTCTTTCTTGATCTAAAGAAGTATTGTCAGAGATGAAACGTTGAATTTTTCCTGGAACAATTTTGTCCCAAATTTGTTCTGGTTTGCCTTCTGCTTTTAATTCTGCTTTCGCATCTTCTTCCGCTTGTTTTAAAACTTCTTCTGTTAATTGAGAGAAAGAAATATATTTAGGAACATTTTTCAACGTTTTTCCTAAACGTTTTGCTTCTTCATTATCTTTTTCGATAACTGCAATACGAGCAGCAAGTTCAGATTCTACGAAAGCTGGGTCAAAATCTTTGTAAGATAAGGTATCTGCTCCCATAGATGCCACTTGCATAGAAATGTCTTTTGTTAAAACGTCAGCATTAGCAATTGGTGCAGAAATTGCAGTTAATGCTGCAATTTTGTTTACGTGAACATAAGATCCAACGAAAGCGCCTTCTAAAATTTCAAAACCACCGATTTCGATTTTTTCACCGATAACACCCGTTTGCTCGATTAATTTTTCAGCCACAGTAATTCCGTTGAAATCTGAAGCTAAAAATTCTTCTTTAGAAGAGAAGTTGATTGCTTTTTCTACTAATTCTTTAGCTAACGTTACGAATGCTTCATTTTTACCTACGAAATCAGTTTCGCAGTTTAAAGTGATGATAGCGCCTCTTGTGTTGTCAGCATTGATAAAAGAAACAGCAGCTCCTTCAGAAGACTCACGGTCAGAACGGTTAGCAGCCACTTTTTGTCCTTTTTCTCTAAGGATTTGAATCGCTTTATCGAAATCCCCATCAGCTTCAACTAAAGCTTTTTTACAGTCCATCATTCCGGCACCTGTAGTTTGTCTTAATTTATTTACGTCTGCAGCAGTAATTGTTGCCATAGTATTTTAAATTTTAAATGTTGTTTTTTAAAAGGAAAAAATTCCAACTCTCAAATCCCAAACACCAATTCTATTTCTAAAATTTTGGAATTTGGAATTTTGAGATTGGAACTTAATTTTATTTATTCTTCTGAAGCAGCCGTTGTAGTTTCAACTTTTGCTTCTTCAGTAGCTTCTACTTCTTTATCTGAAGTTCTGTTTGCAAGACCTTCAGTGATAGCTGCAGTAACTAATGATAATACTTTGTCAATTGATTTTGAAGCATCATCGTTTGCAGGGATTACATACTCAACTTGACGTGGGTCAGAGTTGGTATCCACCATTGCAAAAACTGGAATGTTTAATTTTTGAGCTTCTTTTACTGCGATGTGTTCCGCTTTGATATCTACTACGAATAACGCAGCAGGTAATCTTGACATATCAGAGATAGAACCTAAGTTTTTCTCTAATTTTGCACGCAAACGATCAATTTGTAATTTCTCTTTTTTAGAAAGAGTATCAAATGTTCCGTCTTTCTTCATTCTGTCGATAGAAGCCATTTTTTTAACAGCTTTACGGATAGTAACGAAGTTAGTTAACATACCACCAGGCCATCTTTCAGTGATGTAAGGCATGTTTGCAGCCGCTGCTTTTTCAGCAACGATGTCTTTAGCTTGTTTTTTGGTAGCTACGAAAAGTACTTTTCTACCAGATGCAGCGATTTTCTTTAAAGCTTCGTTCGCTTCTTCGATTTTTGCTGCTGTTTTGTATAGGTTGATAATGTGAATACCATTACGCTCCATATAGATGTAAGGAGCCATGTTTGGGTCCCATTTTCTAGTCATGTGTCCGAAATGAACACCAGCTTCTAGTAAGTCTTTAACTTCTATTTTATTTGCCATTTTGTAATAGTTTACGTTCTGTTGAATTAGCAATGATCAAGTAGCGATTTCTCAGGTCTTAACCATTTAGATGCTAAACTAATTTTCTGCCTCGGCAGAAAGAGCAACAATAACTTAGTTTTTAATAAATAATAATAAATATTAACGTTTCGAGAATTGGAATCTCTTACGAGCTTTTTTCTGACCGAATTTTTTACGTTCAACCATTCTTGGGTCTCTCGTTAATAATCCTTCAGGTTTTAAGATTGCTCTATTTCCTTCTCCTACTTCGCACATTGCACGAGCGATAGCCATACGAACAGCCTCAGCTTGTCCAGTAGCACCACCACCATATACATTGATTTTTACGTCATAGTTAGTTGCATTTTCTGTCATAGACATTGGTTGCAAAACTTTGTACTGTAAAGTAGCAGTAGGGAAATAAGTAGCAAAAGCTCTTTTGTTTACAGTGATAGTTCCTGTACCTTCAGATACATAAACACGTGCCACGGCACATTTTCTTCTACCGATTTTGTGAATAACTCCCATTACTTAAGATCGTTTAGATTAACGGTTTTAGGTTTTTGAGCGCCTTGTTTGTGCTCTGGACCTACATTTACATTTAAATTACGGAATAACTCAGCACCCAATTTGTTTTTAGGTAGCATTCCTTTGATTGCTTTCTCTACTAATAATGCAGGGTTTTTTTGTTGCATTACTTTAGCAGTTAAGAATCTTTGTCCTCCTGGGTAACCTGTGTGGCGAACGTACGTTTTCTCCTCTAGTTTGTTACCTGTTAGGTTGATTTTTTCTGCGTTGATAACAATTACGTTATCTCCACAGTCCACGTGCGGTGTATAACTTGGCTTGTACTTACCTCTTAAAAGCATCGCAACTTTTGAAGCAAGACGACCTAAGTTATGACCTTCAGCGTCAACAACGATCCATTCCTTTTGAACGGTAGCTTTGTTGGCTGATACTGTCTTGTAGCTTAATGTGTTCACAATAATTACTTTTTAATTAAACATTCCATTCCCAATTAAGGGAGTGCAAAAGTACAATTATTTATTAATAAAGCAAAAAGGTTTTGAAAAATTCTTTGAATATTGAATTTCAATTGCTTAATGAAGAAAATTCTGATCGTATTTTTTGCTTTTTGGAGTCATTCGTTATGCACTGGGTTTGACTTATGAGTTAAAATTGTTAATTAAAGTTTAAAACCGCTTATACTCTCTGACTTTAACAGTAATTTTAATACGTTTTTATTTAGCTTTCAGTTTATGGTGACGAATACAAGAGTTGTAATTGTAATTTTTTCCTTTATGTGTGGCGTCACTTTTGGTCAAAATTCAGGAAATATTGAGAAAAGAGTTTATACCACTAAAAGTATTGAAGATCAACCTGCGCCTGAAATTGATGGAAAGTTGGATGATAAAAGCTGGGAAACTGTAGAGTGGACCGGTGACTTTTTGGAACGCGAACCCGATGAAAATACCGCTCCAACCGAACAAACCAAGTTCAAAATCATGTATGATAAAAAATATCTTTATTTGGCTTTTAGATGCTATGATAAAAGCCCGAAAGATATTGTAAAAAGACTTTCCAGAAGAGACGGGTTTGAAGGCGATTGGGTAGAAGTCAATATTGATAGTTACAACGATAAAAGAACCGGATTTTCCTTTACTTCGTCGGTTTCTGGTGTAAAAGGAGATGAATTTATATCCAATAATGGAAATATGTGGGACGGAAGTTGGAATCCCATTTGGTTTCTTAAAACCAATATTGACGAAGAAGGTTGGACGGCCGAATTAAAAATTCCGTTTAGCCAATTAAAATTCGGAAATGCTGAGGAACAAGTATGGGGTATTCAGGTGCAACGTCGATTTTTCAGAGCCGAAGAACGATCCGTTTGGCAAAGAATTCCGCAAGACGCTCCAGGTTGGGTAAGTCAGTTTGGAGAATTAAGAGGTTTGAAAGGAATTGAACCTCAGAAACAATTAGAAATTCAGCCATTTATGGTGGCCCAAGCGGAAACTTATCAAAAGGAAGAAGGCAATCCATTTCGAACTGGGAATGATGAAAAAATAAATGGGGGCGTAGATGCTAAAATTGGTATTACAAATGACTTGACCTTAGATTTGACCATCAATCCTGATTTTGGTCAGGTGGAAGCCGATCCAGCTGCGATTGCTTTGGATGGTTTTCAGATTTTCTTTCGAGAACAACGGCCTTTTTTTGTGGAAAACAAGAATATTTTCGATTTTGCTTTTGCCGATGGTTCGGATAATGTGTTTTATTCCCGCAGAATTGGAAGAAGTCCGCAAGGATTCGTGAACTTAGGAAGTGGTGAATTTGCGAAAAAACCAACCAATACTACCATTTTAGGTGCCGCCAAGTTTAGTGGAAAAACTAAAAATGGATGGTCCTTGGGTGTTTTAGAAACAGTTACCGATAAAGAGCACGCTAAAATTTCGGATGGTATGACCAGCAGAAAAGAAATTGTAGAACCGATGACCAATTATTTTGTAGCACGTGCGCAAAAGGATTTCAATAATAGAAATAGTTATATTGGTACGATCGTTACTTCGACAATACGAAATTTGGAAAATGGAGAGTTGAATTTCCTTAGAAAATCTGCGTTAACGGGCGGTATCGATTTCCAACACAATTGGAAGAACCGAAAATATTTCCTTAACGGAAATTTTGTTGCCAGCCATGTTAACGGAAGTAAAGAGGCAATAGCCTTAACACAACAATCCTTGACGCACTTGTTTCAACGAGTAGATGCCAGTCATGTGGATGTGGATCCGAATAAAACATCCTTAAGTGGAACTGGAGGTAAAATTCAAATAGGGAAATCGAGCGAAGGACATTGGCGATATAATGGTGCCTTCATGTGGCGTTCACCAGAATTGGAAATCAATGATATTGGATTTTTAAGACAAGCCGATGAAATGAAACAGACTAGTGGGTTGTATTATCAAAGCTTAAAACCTTTTGGAAGTTTTAGAAAAATTAATGTTGGCTTTAATCAGTTTACGGCGTTTGATTTTGAAGGAAATTTTAACCGACTTCAAACAGGAATCAATACCAATATCAATTTCAAAAACAATTGGAATGTAAATTCGGAAGTGGTCTATAAGCCCTTTGTTTATTCGAACACTATTTTAAGAGGTGGTCCACGATTTCGTTTTTCAGAAGAAGTGTTCAAATACGTTCATATCAATTCCGATTCTCGAAAAAAATTCCGCTATAATTTCGGAGTGTATTCATCGTCAGGAAAAGAGAATTCGTTTTCTTATTTAGAGTTTGATTCTGGATTTACCTATCAACCTTTTAATGCTTTTACTTTTTCTTTGAGTCCGAATTATAATATCAATAAAAACAAAACACAATATGTAACCGAAGTGGATTATGGTACTCAAAAAAGGTACATCACTGCTAATTTGGAGCAAAACACATTAAGTGCAACACTGCGTTTGGATTATAGTATCAATCCGAATTTAACCATTCAGTATTATGGGCAGCCTTTTATATCACGAGGATTATATAAATCATTTAATAGTATTACAAATCCTACCGCTCATAATTATAAAGACCGAGTTGCTTTTTATAATCCCACACAAATTGGTTTTGATATAGCTTCCGATTCTTATTTAGTAGATGAAGATAGTAATGGTGTGGTCGATTATCAGATTGCCAATCCTGATTTTTCGGAAGTACAATTTCGTTCGAATTTAGTAGTGCGTTGGGAATACATTCCGGGTTCCGAATTGTTTTTAGTTTGGTCGCAAGGAATGAATGGTCTGGCTGATCCAAAAGCCGATTTATTCAGAGGTTTGGATTCGCAGATATTAGATAAAAAACCGGAAAACATTTTTCTGATAAAAGCCACCTACCGATTTGTTTTGTAAAGGCTTAAAGCCATAATTTTACAGATTAATAATTACTTTTACACTTCAATCGAGTGTTTTCATGAAATCAAAACCAACGTTAAAGCAAATTGCAATTCAATTAGGATATTCTGTTTCTACGGTTTCCAAAGCGTTGTCAGATAGTCCCGAAATTGGTGAAGAAACCAAAACAAAGATCAAAGAATTTGCAAAACTGAGCAATTACAAACCCAATAGTATGGCGCAAAACCTAAAGAGACAGCGCACTAATACGATAGGGGTGATTATTCCGAATATATTGAATCCTTTTTTTGCCAAGGTTTTTAGCGGAATCGAAAAATTTGCGAATGCTAAAGGCTATAACGTGATTACCTATATTTCGAATGAATCGTTTACCAAAGAGAAACAGGCGATGGATTTGTTGAGCAACGGTACAGTCGATGGTTTTATCTTATCTATTGCAGAAGAGACGCAAAAGAAAAATGAAACGTCCCATTTTAAAGAAGTAATTCGAGAAGGAATTCCGATTGTCATGTTTGACCGAATTTCTGATAGTGTTGATTGTGATAAAGTGGTAGTTGACGATTATGATTCGGCGGTACATGCCACACAACATTTAATTACTTCAGGTTGTCAACGTATCGCTTTGTTAACCTGTGAAGCCAATTTAAGTGTCTCGCAACTTCGTATCAATGGTTATTTGGATACTTTGAAAGTAAATAGAATTGCGGTAGATAATGATTTAATTATTGCCGTAAATGATGTTGCAGAATTTGATGTGAAGCTAGCGAATTTAATTGACAACATTAAAGTCGACGGTATTTTTGCTTTAGACGAGCACGCGTCGACTTTGGCCATGAAATTGGCAGTTAAAAAGGGAATTAAAATCCCAGATGAGTTGTCAATGGTGGGTTTTGCTGATGGTGCCTGGTCACGCCGATTGACGCCAAGTTTGGCTACCATCAGTCAGCACGGACCAGAAATCGGTGCTGAAGCAGCCAAACTATTGATTGAACGCATCGAAAATAAAGCCGAAAAGAACAGTTATAAAACAACCGTTATAAAAACGGAGTTGCGTTACCGAGATTCTGTTCGAAAACCCAATTAATCTTTAGTAAATAAATATTCGGCACCACCTTGTTTTAAAGTCATGTTTTTGTCTTTAAAAATCAATTTAATACTGGCGGCATCAAAAACAAAAGTAGTTTCGTTTATGGCATTTAAAGTGAAGGCGTTTTGACCTGTCCCTTGCGCTTCCATTTCACCATTTTTATTTCTAATCGTAATTTTAATTGGCAATTGTGCCGAAGAATACACGCCCGCATACCCATTTAAAATTTCCGGTTTCACTTTAATAGATACAAGGTTCGGAAATTGATACGGCATTTTGTAATAAATACTCAAAACCCCAATCATAATGTCGTTACGGTTAAAATTATCTCCGTTCACGATTAAAGAAACTCCTAATTTTTCTGCCGGATAATACCCTATAACCGATCGGAAGCCTTCAATTCCTCCCGTATGACCATAAAATTTACGCTCTCCAAAAGGAAGGGTAAGTAATCCTTTTCCATAGGATTGTTCTAACTTGGTCATTTCGTCTAAAGACGTTTTTTTGACTAGTATTCCGCTAAATAGTGCATGAAAAAATTTTGTCAAATCAGAAGATGTCGAAACAATGTCACCTGCTCCAAAAGCTAACGACATGTCCCATTCGTTAATTTTTGTCCATTGATCGTCTAAGAAATTATAAGAATAACTTTCGTTGTTCTTTGTATCTACTTTTGGTGAAAGTAAGGTGTTTTGCAGTTGTGCTTTTTTAATAATTCTGTTTTCAAGATTTTCGGCGTACGTTTTTTTAGTCACATCTTCGATAATTCTGCCTAAGATATAGTAATTGGAATTACTGTATTCGTATTTCGAATTGGGTTCAAACAAGGAGTTGTAATTCGAAATTTTGCCTATCATTTCTTCTTTCGAATAGTTTTTTGTCGGCACAGTAGTCGAATCGGCATTCAAATAATCAACAATACCTGTGCGGTGGTGTAATAAATTATGAATGGTTATTTTTTCGGCATTTTTCACTTGTGGGTAATATTTGGCTAATTGGGTCTCCAGTTTTAACTTCTTTTCTTCAATAAGCTGCATAATCATCACTGCGGTAAACGTTTTACTGATAGAACCAATTTTGTACTTGGTTTGACCATTCGCTTTAAGATTGGTTTCAGTATCGGCATATCCATACGCTTTTTCAAAAATTACTTTGTCTCCTTCACGAATGCTCAATTGCCCCATGAATTTATTATTATTGTTTAAATAAGTCAACAAACTATCAATTTTAGTAAGTCGTTTGTTGTCTTGTGCTGTTGTACTTAAAGAAAGTAATACGATAAGTAGGAGAAATAGTTTTTTCATGTTTTTATTTTTGTTTTTTGAATTCTAAATAGGAGTAAACGATAGGGATAATACTGATAACGACAACAATGCTCATAAAAGTATAAAACTGCAATTGAGGTTCTAGGAAAAAGGTTAAGGTCATTAATATTCCTCCAATAAACCAAAGTTTTCCTCCAAGCAAATGTGTTTTTTTCCAAACCTCTTCGTTTTCTAATGTCCACGGAGTTCTGATGCCCATAAAATAATTAGGTTTTATGGTTTTCATATAATTTCCGGAAAAAGCTATTAGTAAACCAACAAGTGGAAATAGTAACGTGGGTTTTGTATTTGGGTTCTGAATAGAGTATAAAATATAGATGGCCAAAACAGATAGAAAAACTGTAATTATTAATCGGAGTGAATCGAATTTTTTGCCCATGTTTTGTATGTTTTTTTTGGGGTCTATTTTGGGTAAAAAGAGAAGAAGTAAATACATAAATCCGGTCAGGATAAAGATCATAAATAGTAATTCCGATTTATTGCCCCAGCGATCTACTTCACCATTGAGTTGCATGTGCATGGGTGCTTTTTCGGGTAGTTTGTTCCATATATAAGCCAAATAAATTGAAGGTAAGATTGCAATACTTAGGTAAGGGAATTCTTTTTTAATTTTGTCCATGATTATTTTTTTAAAGTGATTATCCATTTTATAATATCATCTACGATGGTAGTGTTGAGCGAATAGACAATAAATTGTCCTTTTTTTTCGCTGCTGACTAAGTCGGCTCTTTTTAAAATATCGAGATGATGCGAAATGCTGGGTTTTGAAATGTGAAATTCATCGGCTATTTCACCTGCTGATAAGTCCTTCTGTCGAAGTAATTCTAAAATGCCTCTCCGGGTTTCATCGTTCAAGGCTTTAAAAATGGAATCCATAATTTAGATATTTAGACAAATGTCTAAATAATATTTGAAATGACAAAAGGAATGGCAAAAAAAATAACCCGACAAGTTTTAAGTTCCTGTCGGGTTGGGTTTTAAATTTTAAAATAAGAACGCTGTTGGTCAAAATTAATGTGCTTCCAACCAGTTTTTTCCTAATCCCATTTCCACTTCCAATGGAACGGCCATTTGAAAAGCATTTTCCATTTCGTATTTGATCATTGGTTGAATTTTTTCGATTTCGGAATGATGTACATCAAAAACCAACTCATCGTGCACTTGTAAAAGCATTTTCGATTTCCAGTTGCCTTCTTTTAATTTTTTATGAATGTTAATCATCGCAATTTTGATAATATCGGCAGCAGAACCTTGAATAGGAGCATTTACCGCATTTCGTTCGGCACCACCACGCACGATGGCATTGGCCGAGTTGATGTCTTTCAAATAACGACGGCGATTCGAAATCGTTTCCACATAGCCATTTTCTCTTGCAAAGTCGACTTGGTTGGCCATATAGGCTTTTAATTTTGGATAGGTTTGGTAATAGGCATCAATCAGTTCGGCAGCTTCTTTTCGTGACAAATCAGTTTGATTACTCAATCCAAAGGCAGACACTCCATAAATAATTCCAAAATTGACCGTTTTAGCGTTGCTACGTTGCTCTTTAGTCACTTCTTCCAAAGGCACATTAAAAACTTTAGCAGCGGTGCTTCGATGAATGTCTTCTTTGTTTTGAAATGCCGCAATCATGTTTTCTTCACCACTCAAAGCAGCAATAATACGCAATTCAATTTGCGAGTAATCGGCAGAAAGTAAGGTGTAATTTTCGTCTCTTGCGATGAATGCTTTACGAATTTGTCGGCCTCTTTCGGTACGAATCGGAATGTTTTGTAAGTTTGGGTTGTTAGAACTCAAACGGCCTGTAGCCGCCACTGTTTGCATGTAATCGGTATGGACACGTTGCGTTTTTTTATCCACTTGTTCCGGTAAAGCATCCACATAGGTGCTTTTTAACTTAACCAATTGGCGCCATTCTAAAATATCCTTAACGATTTGATGTTCATTCGCCAAATAGCTCAATACTTCTTCACCAGTAGCATATTGTCCCGTTTTAGTTTTCTTTTGTTTGGCACCGCCAATTTTTAATTTATCGAATAAAATATCACCCAATTGTTTTGGAGAAGCCAAATTGAATTTCTCACCCGCAGTTTCATATATTTTTTCTTCAAAAATGGCAATTTCTTTTTCCATTTCTACCGACATGGCTTTTAAGAACTCTTCATCCAAATTAATTCCTTCTCGTTCCATATCGGCCAATACTTGCACTAATGGAATTTCAATTTCGTCAAATAATTTTTTGGTGCCTACTTTTTCTAAAATAGGCTGAAAGTGTTCTTTTAATTGTAAGGTAATATCAGCATCTTCGGTAGCATATTCTTTAATGTCTTCTAAAGCGACATCGCGCATCGAAAGTTGGTTTTTTCCTTTTTTACCAATTAACGTTTCAATCGATTTTGGGGAATATTTCAAATAGGTTTCGCTCAATACATCCATATTATGACGCATGTCCGGATTGATCAGGTAATGTGCAATCATTGTGTCAAATAAATTACCACGCACTTCCACTCCATAACTGGCCAATACTTTTAAATCGTATTTCATGTTTTGTCCAATCTTTTCGATGCTTTCATTTTCGAAAAAAGGCTTGAACTTTTCAACTAACGCTTTGGCTTCTTCTTGGTTTTCAGGAACCGGAACATAAAAGCCTTTCCCTTTTTCGTAAGAGAATGACATGCCCACTAATTCGGCATTCAAGGCATCGATGCCCGTAGTTTCGGTGTCAAAACAAACCGAAGTTTGATTGGCTAAATTTTGAACCAACAACTTCGTTGGTAAATCACCTTGTACAATTTGGTAAAAATGTTCGGTATTTTCTAAAGTCGCATAAAACGAATTACTGCTTTCAGTCAAATCTTCTCCATCCGAAAATCCAAACAAGTCAAATTGCTCCGAATTGGTTTTTTTTGCCGCTGTTTTTTTTGCCGCTGTTTGATTGTTGTCATTGCCATTAGTATCAATTTCATCGTATTCCTTTCCAGAACCGAATAATTTGTCAAATTGCGTTTTCATTTGACGGAATTCCAATTCCTGAAACAATGCATCAGTTTTTTCTACATCCGGTTTGGATAATTCGAAATCATTAGCATCGAACGTAACCGGACAATCGAGTAGGATAGTGGCTAGTTTTTTGGAAAGCAATCCCAATTCGGCATTGGCTTCAATTTTATCTTTTATGGCACCTTTTAATTGGTGAGTGTTGGCCAATAAGTTTTCCAAAGAACCATATTCTGCCAAGAATTTTTTAGCTGTTTTTTCTCCTACCCCAGGTAAACCTGGGATATTATCGGCAGAATCACCCATCATTCCCAAATAATCAATCACTTGAAGCGGATCGGTGATTTCAAATTTTTCTAACACTTCTGGAATACCCCAAATTTCTATATCATTACCCATTCGGGCAGGCTTGTACATGAAAATATTTTCGGAAACCAATTGCGCAAAATCTTTATCGGGCGTTACCATAAATACTTGGTAGCCTTCCTTTTCGGCTTGTTTGGCTAGTGTTCCTATTAAATCGTCAGCTTCATAACCAGCTTTTTCCATAATAGGAATGTGCATGGCTTTTAATAATTCTTGTATGTACGGAACGGCAATTTTAATGGCTTCAGGCGTGGCGTCACGATTCGCTTTGTATTCGGGAAACATTTCGTTTCTCAAATCACTTCCTCCTTTATCGAAGGCAACGGCTAAATGATCCGGTTTTTCTCTCCGAATCACTTCCATTAAGGAGTTCATAAAACCCATAATGGCCGAAGTATCCATCCCTTTCGAGTTGATTCTTGGGTTTTTGATAAAGGCGTAATAGCCTCTAAAAATTAAAGCGTATGCGTCGAGTAGAAATAAGCGTTTTTGTGACATTTTCAAAAAATTTGAATGTAAAAATAAGCATTCATAAAAGAAGAAAATATCTTTTAGTTAAAATTTGATTAACAAAAAGCTATTGTGTTGACTTTCTTTGTTATTTTGTGTAAAATTTTTAAAATGATACTTCGATTTATAATATTGGCATCTATTTTATTTTTTGTTGAAATATATGCTTTTCAGGCTTTTAGGACTTTGCTGAGATCTAAATGGTTTTTATGGGCTTATGTGGTAATAAGTTTGCTTTTGTATGTTTATATATTTTATACCATCTTTAATTTTGATAGAAAGGTTGGGCAAACGAAAAACAGTTTGTTTGCATTGGGATTATTATTAACGGTTTACCTTCCAAAAATTGTTTTAGCAACAATTATGTTTGGTGAAGATGTTTTTAGACTTTTATCGGGAGTGACCAATTATTTTATCGAGTACGATAATCGTGAAAGCTTTTTTCCAAGCCGAAGAAGATTTGTCAGTCAGGTTGCCTTGGGATTGGCAGCAATTCCGTTTTTATCTCTAATTTATGGAGTTACCAAAGGGAAATACAATTATAAAGTAATCAAACAAAATTTATTTTTCCCGGATTTACCAGATGCGTTTGATGGTTTTACCATCACTCATATTTCAGACATTCATTCGGGAAGTTTTGACAACGCTGAAAAGATCAATTATGCAGTCGATTTGATTAACGAGCAACAATCGGATATTTTATTGTTTACGGGGGATATCGTGAATGCCAAAGCAGAAGAAATGCATCCGTGGATTGAAACCTTCAACCGATTAACAAAACCTGCTTTTGGGAAGTATTCCATTTTAGGAAATCATGATTACGGGGCGTATTTGGATTGGAATTCTGAAGAAGAAAAAGCTAAAAATTTCGAAGAAATTAAAGACTTACACCGTCAAATCGATTTCAAACTATTGCTGAACGAACATGTGAAAATCAAAAAAGACAATCAAGAAATTGCATTGGTTGGCGTAGAAAATTGGGGCAAGCATTTTGGTTCGATGGGCGATATTAATAAAGCGGCTGATGGATTAACTAAGGAAGATTTTAAAGTAGTGATGAGTCACGATCCAAGTCACTGGGAAGAAATAGTCAAACATCACGAAAAACATTTTCATTTAACCCTTAGTGGTCATACTCATGGAATGCAGTTCGGAATAGAAATACCAGGTTATTTTAAATGGAGTTTGGCGCAATACATGTACAAACAATGGGCAGGTTGTTATGAGCATTTGGGGAAATATGTGTATGTAAATAGAGGTTTTGGGTTTCATGCGTATCCGGGTAGAGTAGGAATTATGCCTGAAATTACTGTGATTCGTTTAAAAAAAGGACAAAATATAGCTTAATTTAACAAAAACAGTATATTTGTATAACAAAGTTTAATCAAACTAATAAACTATGTCAAAATTTGGAGAACTTATCAGTGCTCAAGTACCCGTTTTAATCGATTTTTATACCGATTGGAATGAGTCATCACAATCCATGCATCCTGTAATTAAAGATGTGGCGGCAGCGCTTGGTGACAAGGCAAAAGTGATAAAAATTGATGTTGATAAAAATCAAGAATTAGCAGAAGCACTTCGTATAAAAGGATTGCCTACTTTAATGATTTATAAAGAAGGGCAAATGAAATGGCGTCAATCTGGAGAGTTAGATGCCAATACGATTATTAATCTGGTACAAGAACAATTATAATTACAACGTTTCAAAGGTAAACCCTTTGCGTTTATAATATTCAATAGCCTTTGGTAAAGCATGTTTCATGTTTTCGAAGGCTTTTTTGCTGTCGTGAAATACGATGATACTTCCACTTTCCACTTTTTTTGTAGCATTTTCAAAGCATTTTTCAGGTGAAATACTAGCGTCAAAATCTGCAGTTAAGATATCCCACATGATTATTTTAAAGCCTAGATCTCTGATTTTTTTAGATTGCGAAGGTTTAATTTTTCCATAAGGCGGTCGGAATAATAAGCTCTTTTCAGTATTTAGTTTAGAGATTTCTCCTTCACATTCAGCGGCGTTTTTCAGATAGTTTTCAGTCGAAGTTTTCCAGCCATTTACATGATTGAAAGTATGGTTTCCTATAACATGTCCTTCTTGGAGTAGGTTTTTGAATAGTTCCGGATTTTGTTCAATGTTCTTTCCTATGCAAAAAAACGTGGCTTTGATTTCGTTTTGTTTTAATAGGTCTAAAACCCATTCGGTAATTTCGGGTGTGGGACCATCATCAAAGGTGAGGTAAATGTTGTTTTTAGAATTCGGAATCGACCATACCTGATTACTAAATAACCATTTGATGAATCTATTTGTCTTTACCCAGTAAAACATCTTTAAACAAAAAATTAGAAGTACAAAATACGAAATGAATTTGTCATAAATGAAATACGATACTAAAATTTGAAATCTTAGTATCGTACTCCGTTTTTTTTGTTTTGCACTTTTATTTATTCCATTTCTACATCAAAAAACTCAAAACGTTTATTAATGTTGTTGAATGCTCCTTTTTCTTGATTATGGAATTCAGTGTCTTTGTACAGACGCATAATCTCCAATAGACCTTTATAACGCATTAAATTAGTATAAATGTCGCTAGCGAAAAACTGACGTTGTTCCGATGGTGGCAATTCGCTGAAATAGCGTAACTCATCTTGGTATTTTACTGTCAATTGTTTTAACAATTTACGTGCTTTTTCTTTTTCGCCTAATTTGTAATAACCTTCTGCAAATGGATCAATCAAACTATAGAAGCCATAATATTCTAATGGCATTTTGGTTAAGGCCAATTCAATTATTTTTCTGGCTTTATCAGTTTTACCTTCGTTAATCAAATTGGTCATCAAACGCGCCATATTGGTTCGGTAGGAAATACAATTTTTACGAGTTTGTGGATCGTGGTAAATGTCTGAACGATCGCCGTTACCCCATTTCAATTTAGAAATGATTTCATACATTTTATCGGTATCCATGCGTCCCATTTCGAAACCATACGCATCTTTTGGTAGCGGTGTTTTAATAGGAACCAATTTGAAAATCATTCCATCTAATTGCAGGAATTCTTTCATCCAAACGTAATCATCGTCTCCGAAGGCACCTGGTGAAAAATAGATAGGACGTTTCCAATTGTTATTTCGGATGATGTCTAACATCATTAATCGGTTTTTGTATATCGCATCACCTTTGATGTCTACGTCAATATAAGGAACAATAGAGTCGTTAAGTTTTGGATTGACTACTTTGTTCGCAATAACTGCATTTTTATCTACTGGAATTCTGACTTTATTCGTTGGATAAAACTGAACGCTTTGACCATTTTTTAATTCAATCAACGTTCTTGGGTCATCACTAGAAACAAAATTCATGAACTCATTGATGTCTAAACGTTCGTCTGTTCTTTGGTCATGAACCAAATAATCGCGTTTTCCGTCAACATAATCATGATGCGTAAATGAAATAGGAACAGGATCAGAATCATACGCTTTGGCCTTCATCGAATCGATGTACCAATCGGTCATTAATAAACTCGTATTGACAATACGAACATCTGTTCTGTATTCTTCTACTTCTTGCACATACCATAATGGGAAAGTATCATTGTCACCAATGGTAAATAAAATAGCATTCTTGTCGCAAGAATCTAAATAGGCTTTGGCATCGGTTACAGCTGTGTGTTTGTTTGAGCGATCATGATCGTCCCAATTTTGAGACGCCATTAATACTGGAGCCGCTAACATACATACTCCAATTGCGATTGGAGTCGCCACTTTAGGTTGAATGAATTTTTTGATGAAATCGTAAATAGCATAAGCCCCAATTCCAATCCAAATTGCAAAAACATAAAAGGAGCCCACTAAGGCGTAGTCACGTTCTCTTACTTCAAATGGACGCTCGTTTAGATATACTTTCAAGGCTAATCCAGTGAATAGGAACAAGGCTAATAGTACATAAAAACTTTTTAAATCGCGTCTGGCATGGAAGATGAATCCAATTAATCCAATGATGAATGGAAGGAAGAAATAGGTGTTTCGACCTTTGTTGTTTTTCCAATCGGCCGGTAAGTTTTCTTGTTTGCTTAAACGCACGTTGTCAATAAAAGAAATACCACTAAGCCAGTTTCCATCTTTTAAGTCGTATTCTCCTTGGTTGTCGTTTTGTCTTCCCACAAAATTCCACATCAAATACCTCCAATACATGTACCCAAACTGATATTCAAACATAAACGACAAATTGTCGGCCATGGAAGGTTTTTCAATATCTAAATAATCACCATAATTTCTTAAAAATTTATCGTAATCTTCGAAATCTAATTTACCAGAATTATAAGCAGCTCTAAATTCGGAAACCACCTGTAATAATTCTTGCTCTTCGTTGTATTCTTCTTTAACCGAAAATTCTAACGGTGAAGTAAACTTCATGTAATTCACATTGTGTTCATTACTCCACAAACGAGGTAATAATGCTTTGTGATTGTCATCGGTGTTCTGAACCGCGTTTTTATAATTGTTTACAATCACATATTTCCCTGTTTTGTAATCGCGTTCGTAGTTTGGTTTTTCGTCTAAATATGGATTGTTTTCGTCTAAACCAGAATACGTATCGGTATACTGCGGGCCATAAAATAATTTTTGTTCCCCGTATTGTTCACGATTGTAGTAGGCTAAAAGCTCACGTGCATCGGAAGGTTTGTTTTCATTAATTGGCGTATTGGCATTGGCACGAATAGGTAACATCATCCAAGTAGAGAATCCAATCAAAATGAACAACACACATAATAAAATAGTATTGTAAAACACTTTTCCTTTTTCACGCGTATATTTTAATCCGAAGTGGAAAAAAGCAATCAATAAAATAACCACGAAAATTGTTCCTGAATTAAAAGGCAATCCGATGCTGTTGACCATAAATACTTCAGTCGCACCAAAGAAAGTCATCGTCCAAGGCAACAGCAATTTGAAGATGAATAACAATATCGAAATCACCACCACATTGGCAATTAAGAACCCTTTTATAGTAACTTTTTGATAGTGTTTGAAATAATATAAAAAACCGATAGATGGAATCGTTAACAAAGCCATGAAGTGTACCCCGAAGGATAATCCAACGACCAAAGCGATGATTAATAACCATTTGTTACCACGTGATGTGTCCATTTCTTGTTCCCAACGCAGTCCCAACCAAAATAACAAAGCAATAAATAAAGTCGCCATCGCATACACTTCGGCTTCTACGGCATTGAACCAAAAACTATCAGAAAAAGTAAAGGCCATAGCGCCAACAAATGAACCCCCTAAAATAGTAATCAAATTGTTTTGGTTTAACTCGCTAAAGTTGCTTACAATTTTACGCAATACTATTGTCGAAGACCAGAAAAGGAATAAAATCGTGAACGCACTGGAGAATACCGACATCATATTTACCATCAACGCAATGTTTTCTTTCCCGATCGCAAACATCGAGAAGAAGGCTCCAATCATTTGAAATAAAGGGGCTCCTGGCGGATGTCCTACTTCTAGTTTGGCTGAGGTAGCAATGTATTCGCCACAGTCCCAAAAACTCATAGTAGGTTCAACGGTAAGGGTGTAAACAATAAGAGCGATTAGAAAAGAAACCCATCCTAAAATGGTATTCCACTTATTGAAGTTAAATGACATAGTATTAATTAGTGGTTTGTTATAACAACACAAAGAAACTATTTTTTTATCTAAAGAAAAGGTTAAAAATAAAATTTTCAATTTTTTTTATCAAAAAACTTGCAGAACTAAAAAATCGTAGTAAATTTGCACTCGCATTAAGCAATTAATGCAGGTTTAATGGTCTATGGTGTAATGGTAACACAACTGTTTTTGGTGCAGTCTTTCTAGGTTCGAGTCCTAGTAGACCAACAAAAAAGCTCTCAGAAATGAGAGCTTTTTTTGTTTTAGATTGAAACGCTAAATTATTAGTTTATTTTACAGTTTCACAATTTTGGAAATTCTTGTTAGTCCTTCAGCGGTGGTTACTTTCATTATGTATGTTCCGATTTTAAGTTCCGATAAATCTACTTTTTTATTATTTGCTGAATAATTTTTCGAGAGGATTTCTTTTCCTGTAAAGTCGTGAATTTTTATAACAGCGTCGGTGTTAAGCTTCATTTCAATAACATCATGAAACGGATTTGGATAAATTGAAATTAAATCATTTTCAAACGATTCTAAGCCTAATGCAGCACAACTAAATGTGCCAGTTCCGTTGGTTGGTGCAGAGACATCTATACTTTGTGTAGCTCCAGAAAAATTAGTGATTAAAATAACATAAACTTGATTGCTAATGGCACCTGTAATATCAACAAATTCGGTTGCTGCAGTTGAGAAACCACAATCAATTACATTTCCGCCACCACTGTTTCCATAATTTCCACATGCGGCATTTGCATTTTCTAAAGATGTAAATGGACCATAAACGATATAGTCTATATCTGACGATGCAGTTAAAATGAAATTCAAGTTTCCACTATTTCCGACGGTAAAATGAAACCAGCTTGAATTTGGTGTAGAGAGTAGGCAATCATAATTGTTATCAGGAAATTGAGTTTTTGCATCAATTCCTGTATTGGTAACATTAAAATTAAAGGCATCACAAATTGGCGAAGAATTTGTTGGACAATTTGTAGTGTTAGGTTGCCAATCTGTAACTTTTAGTATATTGCAATTTGTATTGCTTACACATGAATAATCGTCAAGCAGCAACGTACAATACCCGTAAAATTAGCAACCCAAGTAATTTCAGAATAAGGTGCACAAAAATCATCATCAAACGAAATGGAAGTTCCGGTATCTGTTAATAACGTTAATACAGTATCGTCGCCGCTATTAGTATCACAAAGTGAAAATTTATAAGTATGTCCAGTGATTACATTGGAAGTGATGTATTCTCCCGATTTTATACAATTTACAGTTAATGTTGTGCCAATAGTTGGAGAAACGTTTGAGTGAAATGTATTATTGTTAGGACATTGGGCACTAACATTTAATATTGTAAAAATGAATAAAAGTAAAAGTAGTTTTAATTTCATGGAGTGAATTTTTAAGTTATTAGTCAAATGTAGTAAGCTCATTTTTAATCGCATTCACGGTTTTCCGTGAATTTGATAAAACTGCTAAAAGCAAAAACCCCTGAAACAAATCAATTTCAAGGGCTTTTAAAATAAACAAAAAAAAATTACTTTATTGTTTTACAATTTTCATTGTTTTACTTTGATTATTCTCATTGGTAACTTTTAATAAATAAATACCTGCGTTATAATTGCCCATATCTATTTGTGAAATTCCAACTTCTATTTTCTTAGATGTAATTTGTTTTCCAATTAAATCATAAATTTCAATAGTTGCATTTGTATCTATATTTATATTGAAAATGCCTGTTGATGGGTTAGGGTAAACGTTTATTTTATTTGTATAGGAGAAGTCGGAAGTCGATAAAGAACTGCCAATTAATTGCACTTCGGCAAGCTGCAAACTATTTTCAGAAAAACATTGATCTGTAAAAACGATTTTATAATAAGAATATGAGGTTGAATTGGAAAAAGTAAATGTTCTTTCAAAAAATCGATCAGTTATACAAGGGATAGTATTTGATGCAATAGAAGTAAAAGAAGTACCATCGTTAGAACCTAGTACTTCAAAATTCATGGGGTCACGTCCTTCAGAATCGTTTGCTGTTGTAATTCGTATACCATCTGTAATACTTGCACTTCCTGTATTTACTATAAAAGCAAGTCCGTCAGAATAATCAAAATCAAGAAACTTGGTTGCAGTACTTCCATCAATGATTTTGTCAACTTCTTCACCGCTAGGGGAATTGGTAGAACCATCAGAAGTAATAGACATACTTGAGTTAAAAATTGGGGTTTGTGAAAAACAAGTCAAAGAAGTTAGTAATAATAGTAATTTTAGATTCATTTTTAGAGGGTTTAAATTAATTGAAATTTTTTGCAAAAGCAATATGTTTTTATGAATGTGTATTGATGTATGAATTGATTTGTTTAGAATTTCTAAATATTGATACTCAAGTTAAGTGAAAGGCAATTCGCTTTACAGCAATTGCCTTTCCTTACCTATAAATTATCGAAGTATAGATTGAATAATACAAAGGAAATCATGCTATACAGAAGAAACAAAACAATTTCAAGTTTGTACTTTTCTATATACCTCATTATACTTTATTGTTTAATTATTTTCATTGTTTTACTTTGATTATTTTCAGTAGTAACTTTTAATAAATAAATACCTGAGCTATAATTGCCCATATCTAATTGTGAAGTTCCAACTTCTATTTTCTTTGAAGCAATTTGTTTTCCAATTAAATCATAAATTTCAATAGTTGCATTAGTGTCAATATTTATATTGAAAATACCATTTGATGGGTTAGGGTAGATTTTTAAGTTAGATGTGAATATATTATCAGCTACATTCAAAAAATTATCAGCCACCCAGTTTGAAGTTGTTCCGGCTAAATTAAAATTGAATAATCCACCATTATAAGCATTTAATTCGTCTACTAGTTTAGTTTCATTCGGATTGTTACTATTCGCAAGTCCTTGATTAAATTTATAGTAAGAAACTAAATTGCTTTGCGGTAATGATAACTCTATACTTTTATTAGCATCAATTTCAGAAGCAGTTCTAGCAACACTCCAAATTCTTAACTCATCCA
Organism: Flavobacterium amnicola; assembly: GCF_004122165.1. Classification (GTDB taxonomy): domain Bacteria; phylum Bacteroidota; class Bacteroidia; order Flavobacteriales; family Flavobacteriaceae; genus Flavobacterium; species Flavobacterium amnicola. The sequence continues at coordinate 273,914 of NZ_SBKO01000001.1, read as the reverse complement.
TTGTCATTGCGCAATGAACATCACCAGTAAAGCCGTTATGCATTGGTGTTTCATTGTTGTATTCGGAGCCAATTGTTGCAATTGTATTTGATAAAGTTGTAGTTGTAGGAGGTGTTCCTGATAAAGTAGTGGCAGCTAAAGAACCATTAATATACAATTTCAAACGATCGACTTCTGGTAAACTACCATCATATACGGCAGCAATATGATTCCACGTATTTAAACTTAAATTCGTATTGGTTGTGATGTAGGAATTGTTGATTAAAAATCCTAATTTTCCATTAGAATCAAAAAATTGAATATGAGCTTGTCTATCAAGATTATTGTTAAAACGTTTTCCAAAAATGGTACTCCATTGCCCAAAACTTTGAAATTTAGCATAAAATTCAATGGTATACTGTGATGTATTGTTCAATTGAGTAATGTTCCCAAGAGAGATAGCATCATTTGTTCCATCAAAATCAAGACCTTTAGCGGTTGGAGCCGATTCAGGAGTAGAAATAACAACTACTACTTCTTTTCTAGCACTGGCTCCACAACCAGGAACTGTTGACTCTACAAAATATCTTGTCCCATGAATAAGTGCAGTGCTATTTGATAATGCAGTGCCTCCGGTATCCGTCAAATACCATTGCAAATTCGTTCCCGTAGCTATAAGATTGGCAACTGTTGCTCCGTTGTTAAAAAATTGCTGGTCCTCGGCTGTTGGAGTACTCAATGCAGCAGGTTCGGTAATGGTTACATTTTGTATTTTAGTACAACCTGTAGCATCGGTAATAGTACAAGTGTACGTTCCAGCCGATAATCCTGAAGCAGTTGTCGAAGTACCTCCGCTTGGCGACCAAGAATAGGTATAACCTGGATTGCCACCACTAACGCTTACTGTTGCCGAACCAGTTGATGCACCATTACAAGACACATTAGTTTGAGAAGTTATACTTGATGAAATTGCAGTTTGTTGTATTATAGTTACATTTTGTGTTTTGTTACAACCAGTAGCATCGGTAATAGTACACGTATATGTTCCCGCCGATAATCCTGTTGCTGTAGCTGAAGTGCCTCCGCTTGGTGACCAAGAATACGTGTAGCTTGGATTTCCACCACTTGCACTAACAGTTGCCGAACCAGTTGAAGCTCCGTTACAAAATACATTCGTTTGAGAACTTATATTTGATGTAATTGCAGTTGCTTGTGTAATAGTAACATTTTGTGTTGTAAAATTACCACAAGAGTTGGTTACTGTACAAGTATAAGTTCCTGCGCTAAGTCCTGTAGCTGTAGCAGCAGTTCCTCCGCTTGGTGACCAAGAGTAAGTAAATCCACTTCCTCCAGACGCGTTTATTGTTGCTGATCCATTACTTCCTCCATTACAGCTTACATTTGTTTGAGATGATATGTTTGTACTAACAGGCGAGCATGTTTCAGCTAATCGAAATAAATCAAACGCAAATTCCTCATTGAGTGAATTGGAATGTATGGTTAGCCTTAAATCTAAAAATGAACCTGTACCTGCTATATTTGCTGAGAATTGTGTAAATGTATTTGTTAGTGCAGGTCCTTCTCCTTGTGCCAATTCATCTCCTGTAGTTTCTAAAGCTAAGGCAGCAGTACCAATATTAGGTGTGTTCGGAAAGAATCTAAGCAAATCAACCCACGTACCTCCATCTATACTATATTGTACGATGACATAATCTATTGGGGATACACCCGGAAAATGATCCCAACTCGCAGTATATGCAGTGGCAAATAGCCCGCTAAAACCCATACCAGTTTTACCGTTAATTGGTATTCCACTCCATGTTACGCTTTGATCTTCACTTTGAGTTGCAAAATTATCAACATCTTCCATAGCCCAAATATAAGTGCCTTGTTTTCCTATATAGGAATTAGCTATACTTATATCTACAGCCTGTACTCCGATAGTTCGCTGATGATATCTGGTATTAGGTGGTCCACCCGTAGCAAAAGCACCAGGAGCTACACGACTTATACTACCAATGTTTGAAGCGGATGGGTTTTCTAAATTATCCTCAAAAAAAATTGTTTGCGCGTTTGTGACAAAAGTTAGTAGAAACAGTAAAAAAGTAATTGTGTTTTTCATTTGCTTATTTTTTTAAAAAAAATTATAAGACAAAATTAAACACACAGGAATTAATAGTGTTCACGGTTTTCCGTGAATTTCGAATTATTTATATTTGAAATGTTATTATTTTAAATACCCTAATTTACCTGCTTCCATGATCATACCTGCAACATTTTTCACATTTAGTTTTTGAAAAATACGCTTTCTATGACTTTCAATAGTATTAACAGAAAGGAATAATTGTTCTGATATTTGTTGAGAAGTAAACTCGTTTCCAATCATATTTACAATTTCTATTTCTCTTTCAGAAAGTATCGCTGTTTTGTTAATTAAATATTCGGAAGTTAAAAAAGTGTAATTTTTAGATACATATGTTTTATCATTAGCAACTGTCAAGACCGCTTCTTTTAAATCGTTAATATCTTGCTTTTTGTTTACAAATCCCTTAATACCAATACTTAAAAGATTTTCGACTAAAATCGAGCTAGATAGGCTAGAATGAGCAATGATTTTGGAATCTGGATAGTCCTTTAAAATAGTTTCAAAGATTTCTAGACCTAAAACATCATCTGCAACAATATCTAAAATTAAAATTTCAGGTTGTACAGATTTTAGTTTCGTAAATAAATCTCGTTTTGAGTTAGCTTCCCATTCAATAATGAAATCTTTATTTGAAAACTTTGACCGAATGGCTTCTATAACTAAGGGGTGGTCATCAAAGATACCGATGCTGATTTTTTTCATTATTTTTTTTACAAATAAAAATAATTTTAAAGGTTATCTGTTAACGGATTTCCGTTAATTTTAAAATAAACTATTGTTCCTTCGTTTTCAATACTTTCTATCCAAATGGTACCGTTGTTTTGTTTTATAATTTCATGTACAAAATTTAAACCTAAGCCAAAACCAATTTCATTATTGGTTCCAACAGTTGCTTCTGTTTGTGTGTGAAATATTTTTTGGAGTTGGTTTTTTGGTATTCCAGTTCCAAAATCTTGTACAGAATAAGTGTTTGTATTTTTATTAAAACTTACAATAATGTCATTGTCTTTGAAACTAAATTTTAAAGCATTGCTAATTAAGTTTCGGAAGATTATTAGTAAAACATCTTGACTAATGCTTATGGAATTATCTTTAGGTATTTCGTTAATTAGTGAGATGTTTTTTTCTTCAAAAATATAATTCAGTTGCTTATTAATGGCTTCACAGGCTTCGTAAGTATTTGCTTCTTGAGATGTATTTACAGTTATTCTTAATTCGTTTTTTGCCCAACCTAATAAATTATCCATAATTAAATTAGCTTGAGTTAGATCATTACTTAATTTCTGCTTTTGCAAAGTATATTCTGCTTCGGAAACCATTTTTTTGGCATCTAATTTTAATAACAATTCTAGATTTATCATTGGTCCTTTAAAATCATGAGAAATGACACTAAAAATTTTCTGATTTAAGAGATTGAGTCTTTCTAAATCTAATTTCTGTTTCGTTAATAAGTGATTGCTTTCTTTTTCTTTTTTTGATAATTTAATGACATAGAATAACAGCAATCCTAATATGAATATCCCAATGATGGTTGCTAAAATTATTAGTCTCTGTGTTTTATTTTCTTTTTCTTTTTGAATGTTAGTCTTTTTGAGGGATATGTTTTGCGCTTCTTTAAGTTTTGTTTTAAATATTGTTTCTAAAGAATCTACTTTTTTATTTCGTACTCTGATCTCATCGGTTTTGTATAATTCATCTACTTTGTTAAAAATGGCATTGGCTTCTTCATATTTACCATTTTCGGTTAAAATTTCTCGAAGCGCTTTCAAAGAATTGATGCGAGCATTATTGTCGTTACACGAATCGCATATTTTTAAACTTTGATCTATAGTTTTTTTTGCTTTGTAAAAATTGTTTATTCTACTATAAACTTTTGCTCTCTTTAAATATATTTCAGGCAGTTTACATGGCATTTCTTTTTTTGCTTTTTTTTCTGCTAAATCATAATTATGAAGACTTTTGTCGTATTCTAATTTTAAAAAATTATAATATCCTGTAATAGTGTATAAATTAATATAGGAGTTAGGGTCTTTTAATACAACGGGTTCGTTTATAATTGATTGTGCGTAAAAATGGGCTTTTTCATAGTTTTTTTCAGTAAAATAAGCATCAGAAAGATTGCATTTACATATTTTTCCATTTCGAATAGATTTCTCTGAACCAGTACTAAAACTTAATGATTTTTCATAGGATATAATAGCCTCTTTTGTTCTTGCGATACTATTTAGAAAAACACCTTGATTAAAATATCCCATCTGACTTTCGTATGGGGTTAAATCATCATTGGCTAAAAATATTCTCAAATAAAAACTAACACTATCATGTTGTTGTATTTTGATGTTGTCTATAAAATGCCTGTTAAATACTCTTAAGCGCTGTGTGAATTCTTGTGAAAGTATAGTATTCGTTGCAAATAAAAAAAATACTAAAAGGGCTTTTTTTATCATTTTATGATTGGTTTACAGAGGTCAAAAATACTTTAAAAATTGCTAAAAAGCGGGATTGATAAAAAAGTAATATCAATTTAAGAAACCGAAAATAAACAATTAATGCTCAAAAAAAAGAATGAGGTAAATTCTTAACTCTTTTTTGTTTTAGGTTGGTTTATAGCTATTTATAAAAAAAGGTTCTCAGTGAGAACCTTTTTTATTATTTGTTTTTTGCCATAAATTCTTCTGCTTTTTCTACCATATTCTGGCTTCCACAAAAGAAAGGAACACGTTGGTGTAATTCAGTAGGTTGGATTTCCATAATTCGGTTGTATCCATCCGATGCTTTTCCGCCTGCTTGTTCGGCTATAAATGCCATCGGGTTGCATTCGTATAACAAACGTAGTTTTCCTTTGGGTGCTTTGGAACTCGTAGGGTAAATATAAATCCCCCCTTTAATCATGTTTCTGTGAAAATCAGAAACCAAACTTCCAATATAACGTGACGTATACGGACGATCGCCTTCTTCGGTTTGACAGTATTTTAAATAATCTTTCACCCCTTGTGGGAAATGCACATAATTTCCTTCATTGATCGAATAGATGTTTCCGTCTTTCGTGTATTGCATGTTTGGGTGCGATAAATAGAACGTACCGATGGCTGGATTCAACGTAAATCCGTTTACACCATGCCCTGTCGTATACACTAACATCGTAGAGGTACCATAAATCACATATCCTGCGGCTACTTGGTTGACACCTGGTTGTAAGAAATCTTCCAAAGTTACTGGAGTTCCAACAGGAGTAACTCTTCTGAATACTGAAAAAATAGTTCCAACCGAAACATTAACGTCAATGTTAGACGATCCATCCAAAGGATCCATCAACACCACATATTTATTGTTGTGACTATTGTCGGAACCAGCTACAGTAATAAAGTCGTCGTTTTCTTCTGAAGCAATTCCGCAAACAATTTCACGGTTGATTAACGTTTGAATAAAGACTTCATTGGCGTATACATCCAATTTTTGTTGGTCTTCTCCTTGTATGTTTTGGTCGCCAGCTGCTCCTACAATATCTACTAGTCCAGCTTTGTTTACTTTGTAGTTTACGACTTTTGCAGCCAGTCGAATCGAGTTGATAATTCTTGATAATTCCCCTGACGAATATTGAAAATCACTTTGTTTTTCAATGATAAATTCCCCTAAGGTTTTGTTGCGTTCTTCCATTTTCGAAATCAATGTAGTTATGTGCTACAAAGATTATCATTTTATTTTGAAAAATGAACAGATTAACGAGTAGAGTTTTGTCTTTTGAAAAGTATTTTTAACAAAAATGACAAATTTGTTTATTTTTAAAAATCGGAGAAAAATCATTCAAACTTATTTTATCTTTGTTAGTAATAAATTGCTTATCATGAAAAAAATATTAATTGCTATTGTTGTTGTCGCTTTTAGTGGAATTTCTGAATTGAATGCACAAATTAATTTGGGTGAAAAAGCCTTGGGAGCACTTCAAAAAGGAGTGACTGGTTTTATGTTTAGTGATGAAGATGCGGCTAATTTGTCGAAAGAAGCGGTAGCGAAAATGGATAAAGAAAATCCAGTGGCTGGACCAAAAGATGCCTACACGGTTCGGTTAAATAAACTTTTTGGAAAGCATAAAAATGAAGGTGGGCTTAACTTAAATTACAAAGTGTACAAAGTAAAAGATGTGAATGCTTTTGCAACAGCCGATGGTAGTGTACGAGTTTTTTCAGGGCTAATGGATATCATGGATGACAATGAACTTTTGGCGGTAATTGGTCACGAAGTGGGTCATGTGGTGAATCACGATTCTAGAGATGCGATTAAAGCGGCCTATAAAAAAGAAGCGTTGTTGGATGCAGTTGGTTCGCAATCGGGTAAAATAGCGGCAATTACTGAGGGTCAAATCGGGAATATCGGAAAAGCATTATTGAATAATAGTCACAGTAGACAACAAGAGTCGGAAGCTGATTTGTATTCGTATGAATTCATGAAGCGTAATAAATACAATGTGAATGCCGTAGAATCGGCGTTTTCAATTCTAGCAAAACAAAGCGAAGGAACCCAATCGAATTTTATTACTAAAATGATGAGTTCACACCCGGAGCCAAAAGAGCGAGCGCAGTTAGCAAAAGAAAGAGCTGTAGCAGATGGTTTGTACAAACCGTATGTTAAAGCCGTTAAGAAGACTACAGTTAAAAAGAAAAAATAATCGAATAATGATTATACGAAAAGGAACGGCAAACGATATGAAATCGGTGCTAGATTTGATTATTGAACTCGCCATATACGAAAAAGAACCTCAGGCCGTTGTGGTTACAGAAACCGATTTAATCCGTGACGGTTTTGGAGAACATCCATTGTTTCACACCTTTGTGGCCGAAGTTTCAGGTGAAATTATAGGAATGGCGTTGTATTATTATCGTTATTCGACCTGGAAAGGAAAAACAATTCACCTTGAAGACTTAATTGTGAATGAAAAAAGTCGCGGAACAGGTGCTGGTTTTGCCCTCTATAAAGAAATCATCAATCAAGGGAAAAAGGATCAGGTGCGTAGGATTGAATGGAATGTTTTGGATTGGAATACACCCGCTATCGATTTTTATGAAAAATCAGGTGCAAAAGTATTATCCGATTGGCGCGTAGCCCATATGGACGAACAAGGAATACATGAGTTTTTAAATAAATTATAAATGACAGTTTTAGCTTCCGATTGCTATATCTGAAGTCTAAATTCTGAAATCTAATATCAGAAAATGAGAATTTTTAAATTTGGTGGTGCATCTGTAAAAGACGCCGATGGAGTAAAAAATGTTTTTGACGTTTTACAAAAAGTGGGATATGAAGAAGTGTTGTTAATTGTTTCGGCAATGGGAAAAACAACCAATGCGCTCGAAGTGGTAATCAAAAATTACTTTGAAAAATCTCCCGATTTAAATGCTTCCATTCAAGAAGTAAAAAAATACCACAACCAAATTTTATTGGATTTATTCGAAGACGAAAACCATGATGTTTTTTATGATGTAAACGAACATTTTGCCGATTTCGAATATTTTATTAGAAGTAATAAATCACCCAATTATAACTTCGTATACGATCAAATTGTAAGTTATGGAGAGATTTTCTCGACGACTATTTTATCGCATTACATGAATTACCGAGGCATTCAATCGCAATGGATTGATGTTCGCAATTATATCAAAACAGATAATACGTACCGTGATGCCAATGTTAATTGGGAAATCACACAAAAAGCGATTGCTAAAATTGGTAAGAAAAAACAATTGTTTGTCACACAAGGTTTCGTGGGTTCCGATGAAAATGGATTTACCACTACTTTAGGTCGTGAGGGTTCCGATTATACAGCAGCTATTTTTGCCTATTGCTTAAATGCTGAAAGTGTTACCATTTGGAAAGATGTTCCTGGAGTCATGAATGCAGATCCGCGTTATTTTGAAAATGCGACTTTATTAAATCAAATTTCGTATCGTGAAGCGATTGAGTTAGCCTTCTATGGCGCGAGTGTCATTCACCCAAAAACGCTTCAACCCTTACAGAAAAAGGAAATTCCATTGTATGTAAAATCGTTTATCAATCCGCTTTTAGCAGGAACAAGTGTTGCTAAGGGAGAAGATTTAGAACCAAAACTACCTTGCTTTATTGTTAAGAAAAACCAATTGTTATTGTCGCTGTCTTCAATTGATTTTTCTTTTATCATGGAAGAAAACATCAGTGAGATTTTTGCTTTGTTGCATCAGTTTAAAATTAAGGTGAGTTTAATTCAAAATTCAGCGATTAGTTTTTCGGTTTGTGTAGAAGACAAATTCAACAATTTCCAAGAATTGGTCAAAATATTGTCTAAAAAATTCAAAGTATCGTATAACGAAAATGTATCGCTTTACACCGTGCGACATTTTGACGAAAAAGCCATGAAAATGGTCGAAAAAAATAAAACCGTTTTACTCCGTCAAATGAGTAGAGAAACCTTACAAGTCGTTACCAAAGAGTAGTTTTTAAATTATACACTACATTTGTAATGTAGCCGTTATATTGGTATGATTCAAAGACTATTTTTTTTGTTGGTTATGTTTGGACTTTCTGGGATGTATGCTCAAGAAATTACTTCGCCTTACCATATCAAAAAAATTGTGGTCGACCGTGATTCTATTTCCATTGACAGCGTGAGTATTAATACTAGTTTTTTTAAAGTACTCAATGCGAATCAGGAACCGATTGATACCAGTTTGTATAAAATTGATTATACTAAAAGTATTTTAGTTTTTAAAAATGGATTTAGAAGTCAAGATACAGTAACGGTTCGTTATCTTAAATTTCCTGATTTTTTGACCAAAGAATATACGATTTATGACAAGAGTCGTGTAGTCGAAAACAAACCTTATGGGAGTTTGTACAAAACCTCGCAAGAGACATTTACGAAATACAAACCTTTTGATGGCTTAAACACTTCGGGTAGTATTACTCGTGGAATTACTGTCGGAAATAATCAAAATACTTCGGTAAATTCCAATTTGGATTTACAAATTACAGGGAAATTGTCGGATAAAGTGAGTTTGCGTGCATCTTTGCAGGACAGTAATATTCCGTTGCAAGAAGGCGGCTACTCGCAAAAGTTAGATGAGTTTGACCAAATTTTCATCGAATTGTTCTCCGATAAATGGAGTATTCGCGCCGGCGATTTATTTCTGGAAAACCGGAAATCTCGATTTCTGAATTTTAATAAAAAAGTACAAGGATTAGCCACACAGTTTACCTTTGGAACACCCGAAAACAAGACCGAAGTCTTTGCTTCAGGGGCTTTAGTTCGCGGGCAGTACGCTAAGAGTACTTTTACGGGACAAGAAGGCAATCAAGGACCTTATAAGCTGAAAGGACCTAACGGTGAATTGTACATTTTAGTGATTTCTGGTTCAGAAAGAGTGTATGTTAATGGTGTATTGCTCACACGAGGCGAAAACAACCAATATGTGATCGATTATAATGCGGGTGAAGTCACTTTTACTTCGTTGTATCCCATTACTTCCGAAATGCGAATTTCCATTGAATATCAGTATTCCGAACGAAATTATACGCGTTTTGTAACCTATGCAGGGGCCAATCATGAAAATGAAAAATGGAGCTTGGGAGGTGCGATTTATTCGGAAAATGATGTCAAAAATCAACCAGTGCAACAAAATTTATCACCTGAACAAGCTCAAATTTTAGCCAATGCAGGAGACGATGTCAAGTTAATGAACGCGCAATCAGCAGTACTTGATACTTATTCTGAAAATAAAATCTTATACAAGAAAACTACAATTGGACCAGATGAGGTTTTTGAATATTCGACCGTTGAAACCGATGTTTTGTATAATGTAAAATTCAGTTTCGTAGGGAATAATCAAGGGAATTACAAGTTAAAAACGTCTATTACCAATGGAAGGATTTTTGAATACATCGCTCCAATTGCAGGGATTCCACAAGGAAATTACGAACCGATTATAAAATTAGTGGCGCCCACAAAACTCCAAGTGGCTTCGTTAATGGGAAAATATAAGCCAAGTGAAAAAACAGCAGTCGATTTTGAATTAGGAGTTAGTAATAACGATAAAAATTTATTTTCAGGAATCAATGATAAGGACAATCAAGGATTGGCGGGAAAATTAAATTTCAATCAGCGTTTGTTTTCTAAAAAATGGAACGTCAATGCGTTTGGAAACTTTCAATTAATTCAGAAAAACTTCAAAGGAATTGAACGTTTATTTACTATCGAATTTGATAGAGATTGGAATTTGAATGCCCCAATTGGAAATCAGAGTTTGATCATCTCAGGTTTACAATTTGAATTGCCTAGCAAATCGAATTGGAAGTATCAGTACGAGAATTTAAAATTTTCTGAGAGCTTTTCAGGGAATAGAAATATTGTTTTGGGATATTATAAGTACAATAATTGGTTGTTTTCTAATGATGGAAGTTATTTGAATACAGATAGTAATCTAGCCACTTCCAAGTTTTTACGAAACACAGCGCAAACTAGATATCATTTTAAGAAAAATTGGGTAGGAGGTAGCTTCCGATTGGAAAACAATCAAGAAACCACTAAAGCAACGAATCAACTGTCTATATTAAGTCAGAAATTCACTGAATATGGGGCTTTTGTTGGTAGAGGGGACTCGACCAAAGTTTTTGTAGAATTGGGTTATTTGCATCGCGTTAACGATAGTTTGCAATTGGGTAAATTGGAACGCGTAAACACTTCGCAGTCCTATTATGTAAAATCGAAATTGATTCAAAATGAGACCAGAGACTTGTCGGTATTTGTCAATTATAGAAATTTAAAGTTCACCGATATTCGGGGAAACGAGCCTTCGTTAAATTCACGCGTGTTGTATAATGATAACTTTTTTAGTCAAAAAATTCAATGGACCACCATGTATGAAAACAATTCAGGAACCATTGCCCAGCAAGAATTCAGTTTTTTGGAAGTAGAACCAGGAAAAGGAATTTTTGCTTGGAATGATTATAATAACAACGGAATTCAAGAATTGCAAGAGTTTGAAATTGCGCCTTTTCCAGATCAAGCCAAGTATGTTAAAATCTTTTTGCCGAATCAAATTTTTATCAAAACACATCAAAATAAATTTTCACAATCGGTTACTTTAAATCCTTCAAGTTGGATGAATAGCACTGGTTTTAGAAAATTTTTATCTTATTTCTACAACCAAAGTTCGTATTTGATTGAGCGAAAAATCAAACGCGATGGGGATAATTTTGACTTGAATCCGTTTGCTTCCAAAGAGCAAAATTTGTTGGGATTGTCATCCAGTATTCGAAATAGTTTGTTTTTTAATCGCGGCAAGCAACAGCATTCGGTAACTTACACTTTTGTGTCGAATAACTTGAAAAACTTACAAGTATCGGACGAATTGCAAAGTAAAAACAATTCGCATCAATTGCAGTACGTGCATTTGTTACAAAAAAGTTGGTTGTTTACACTTACGGAAAATTGGCTAGCTTCCGAAAACAGTTCATTAAACTATGCTTCCAGAAACTTTGAGATTAGTGGGAATAAATTGGAATCAAAAGTGGGTTATTTGTTTTCTAAGAATGCCAGTTGGGATGTTTTCTACATCCTTCAAAATAAAGATAACAAATTAGGGGATTTAGAATCATTGAAACACAATCAATTGGGGACGACATTTAATTTTGCTTCCGAAAAAAAAATAACCATCAACGGAGAATTTTCGTTAATCAATAACCAATTTAGCGGTAATCCGTTTTCTCCAGTTGGATTTCAAATGTTGGAAGGATTGCAAGCAGGCAAGAACACGACCTGGCGTTTGTTGGTTCAAAAAAACTTGACACAATATTTAGATATAAACATCAATTATCAAGGAAGAAAAAGTGAAACGGCTGATACTGTTCACACTGGAAACATTCAATTAAGAGCCTATTTTTAATTCTGGTATGCTTTTTGTAAAAAAATTACTAAATTTAACAAAATAACTAAACAGAAAAAAATGAAAAAGTTACTATTATTGTGTTTTGTATTTGTTTTCTCAAACACATTCTTTGCTCAAGAAACAGAAACGAAAACCAAACCTAAAACAGAAAAAGCCAAATTAACTGCGGCAGAAAAAAAGGCTAAAGAGAAAGCAGCCAAAGAGAAAAAAGAAAAAGCAGCAGCGAAAAAAGAGAAAGCGGCGGCGGCTAAAGAAAAGGCAGCAGCTACTAAAGAAAAAGCAACAGCTACTAAAGAGAAAGCGACAGCTAAAAAAGAAAAAGCAATAAAGGCAACCAATGCTTCCGAAACGGGTAAAGCGAAAGCTGCCGCTGGGAAAACAAAAGCAGCAGCCAATAAAGTAGATGCTAAAGTAAAAGATGAAGCGGATAAAGCCAAATCGAAAACTACAAAAGCAAAGAAAACTGCCGATGAAAAAGTAGTTGTAGCTAAAAAAGAAACGAAAGAAAAAGCCACTAAAACTGTAGCTAAAAAAGAGCGTGTATCTACGGAGAAAGCCAATCCGAACACTAAAGATAAAGTTACGGGAGAATACAAAGGCAGAAAAGTATATACAGGCCCAAGAGGTGGAAAATATTACATCAATAAAAATGGTAACAAAACCTATATTGATGAAGATCAAGTAGAGTAGTTATATAATATATTACACCGAAGACTGTCATTTTATGGCAGTCTTTTTTTATTTTTGAATATGCTAAAAATTGGTCATCGCGGAGCAAAAGGGCACGTGCCTGAAAACACCATCGAATCATTTCTAAAAGCGTTCGAATTGGGCGCTCATGGAATCGAACTTGATGTGCATCTTTCTGCCGATGAAGAAGCGGTTGTCATTCACGACGAAACCGTAGATAGGACCATAAAAAATGCCGCAGGTTTTGTAAAGGATTTTACCGTTGCCGAATGCCAGAAAATTGGGATCCCTACATTGGTCGAAGCGTTTCACCTACTTCCCGAAAATGCGTTTTTAAACATCGAAATTAAAGAACCAAAAGCTACTAAAACCATTGTGGCTGAAATTGAAAAGTTTGTTCGTTTAAAAGAGATTAATTATCAAAATATTGTCGTTTCTGCTTTTAATTGGGAGGTTTTAAAAGAGATTAAAGCCTTAAATGAAGCTATTCAATTGGGTGTTTTAACAGAAAATAATATCGAAGCTGCTTTTGAATTTGCTACAAAAATCAAGGCCTACTCTATTCATCCGTATTTTAAATTGTTGACGCAGGAATTCATTCAAAAAGCAAAAGAAAACGAATTTAAAATTCATACTTGGACGGTTAATTCTCCCGAAGACATTACCTTTGTCAAGAATTTTGGTGTTGATGCCATAATTTCTGATTTTCCTGATCGATTATAATGATACATTACGATATAATTATTGTGGGTGGTGGTGCGGCAGGTTTTTTTACCGCTATCAATATCGCTGAAAACAATCCGAAGCTTAAAATTGCCATATTGGAACGGGGCAAAGAAGTGTTGTCTAAAGTTCGTGTTTCGGGCGGAGGACGCTGTAATGTAACGCACGCTTGTTTCATTCCGAATGATTTGGTTAAATTTTATCCGCGCGGTGAAAAAGAACTTAAAGGTCCTTTTCATCAGTTTTGTAGTGGTGATACCATCGAGTGGTTTTCCAATCATGGAGTGGAACTTAAAATTGAAGACGATGGGCGTATGTTTCCTATTTCAGATTCTTCACAAACGATTATTGAATGCTTTTTAACCGCTACTAAGAATTTAAAAATTGACGTGCTTACAGGGCAAAGTGTACAATCGATTTATGCTTCGGAAACTTCGGAAGCAACCTACTGGAAATTGGACACCAATCATGAATCATTTAAGTGTGGAAAACTAATAATGACTACTGGTAGCAATCCAAAAATCTGGGAAATGCTTGAAAATTTAGGTCATTCTATCATCCCGCCGGTTCCGTCTTTGTTTACTTTTAATATTAAAGATACTCGGATAAAAGATTTAATGGGTGTTTCGGCAGTGGCTGCGGTAAAAGTTAAAGACAGTAAGCTAAATGCATCCGGACCATTACTAATCACGCATTGGGGAATGAGTGGTCCAGGAATATTACGACTTTCGGCTTGGGGCGCTCGTGATTTGGCAGCTAAAAATTATCAGTTTACCTTACAAGTCAATTGGTTGAATGATATGGATTTCGAAAGTGTTTCCGATGCTTTAAAAGCAATCAAAGGAGAAAATGCGAAGAAATTAGTGTCTAAATTTTGTCCGTTTGAATTTCCAAAGCGATTGTGGGAAAGTTTACTTACAGCGGCAGGTATTACAACCGAAAAATGGGCTGATGTTTCCAAAAAACAACTCAATGATTTAACCAATCAATTGACCAACGGACAGTTTCAAGTGAATGGGAAAAGTACGTTTAAAGAAGAATTCGTAACGGCTGGTGGAATCGATTTAAAAGAAATAAACTTTAAAACGATGGAAAGTAAACTGCTAAAAAATCTTTATTTTGCGGGTGAAATTTTAAATATTGATGCTATTACAGGAGGTTTTAATTTTCAGAATGCTTGGACAGGCGGGTTTATTTTAGCGAATGCCATAGCCAATGAATCATAGAAATTGATGGAGTAATATAGAAATAAAAAAATCCCGAGTAATCGGGATTTTTTATGTTTATCTTGAATGCTTGATTAGTTAAAATCAGCTCTATTGTCTTCGATATCAGCATCACGTTTTAGCAAGTAGAATAATCTTCCTGCTGAAGAACCTTTTGACTGCCCGTTTATTCTTGTAATAATATCTTTAACATCTGTAGCTGCTGGAGCTTTAGTTAACGATTTTACTTTGATTTTGAATACACCAGAATTTCCTTCGATAGTTTGTGAAACAACACCTGATTTTAAAGAAAAAGCAGCACCTACAACTTTCGGTTCTGGACCAATCGATTCGATGAATGAACCTGCAGCAGTAACATCTTTAGCTTCTTTTACTGGAGAACCAGTTGCTTTAGAAACCGCTTCTAAAGTAGCGCCAGTCATTTTAGCTTCGATTAATTTTGCTTTTTTCTCATTTCTTAATTTGTAACCAAAAGCATTTTTAGCTTCTTCAATTGGCATTAATCCTGCTTCATTAACTGCTTTAATTCTTGCAATTACATGTCCATTTGGCGTTTGAAAACGTTTAACGTCATCTTTATCTGCTGTGAATGCCCAACGAACGATCTCTCTTTGTGGACCAACACCTTGAATGTTTTCGTCAAGTGCCATTACTTTTGATACCGGAGCAATAGTTAATTTTTCAGCTTTAGCAGCCGCTTCAAATCCTTTTTCTTTTGCTAATACTTCAAATTTAGAAGCTTTTGTAAAGGCAGCATCACTTGTTGCTTCCGAAGGAATGATTTTTTGAGCAATGGTTGCCAAACGAATTCCGTCTTGTTTGTCAGTAACATTTATAATGTGGAAACCGAATTCAGTTTCTACTAAACCAATTTTACCTGTTGGATTTCCAAAAACAAAGTTTTCAAAGTTTTTAGTCATTTGTCCTTTAGAGAAATATCCTAAATCACCACCTTGTTGTTTTGATGAATCATCAGAATTGGTCATAGCTAACATCGCGAATGATCCTGGGTTAGCTTGTGCTTGCGCCAATAATTCGTTGGCTTTAGCTTGTGCTTCTTCTTTGGTTCTGTTAGATTTTGGTCCAGCAGCTCCTTTATATCCAATTAAAATGTGACTCGCTTTTGCATTGATTCCTGATTTTTTTCCTAACGATTTAGAAATACAGTAGTAATCTCCAAACATATATGGACCGTAAGTTCCTCCTTGAGGTGTGTTGAATAACGCTTCAGCGTGATCTACTGGTAAATCTTTTTTAGCGATATAAGTAGAATCGTATTTAATATCAGAATTTGTGTTTACAAACTCAATAACATTGGTTGTGTTTCTGAAACCAGCAACCGTATCGTTTTTACCAGTTGCAGCATTATATACAACAGAAGCATTCATTAAAGAATTTACTTTGTCTTGTACTACTTTTTGATCTGCTGCAGATGCTTTGTCCTCAATCATTACATATTCAATTTCGCGAGAAGCTTCAGCTTTAAATTTTTTCTCGTTCTTTTTCATGTAAGCGATAACTTCATCATCCGATAATTCAACTTTTTTATCATCGATAGTAGAATATGGAACAGATACAACGTCAAAAGTAACTTTGTTGTTTTCTAATCCGTAGTTGAATTTACCTTCTGCTTGAGTGGTATAATACCCTGATTTAATCATGGTATTGTACATTTGCTCTTTTGCAAATTGCGTAATGGATTTTTCGTAATTCAACCATTGCTTCCAGCTTTCTGGTTGTTTTTTCATTGAAGCCAAGAACTCATTGAACTTACCTTTGTCAAATTTACCTGCCTCATTTAAAAATTGTGGGCTTTGAAAATCAGCTTGTTCTTTGATTACATTGATTAACTGATCATCGGCTAAACGTAAACCTACTTTTTCCAATTGGTCTTCTAGTAAAACTCTTTTTACTTCTTGTTCCCAAACTCCATTAGTAGCTTGCATAGCAGTAATGCCTTGTTGGCTTTTTTGCATTGCATCTACTTTTGTTCTAAAGTCTTCAAAAGCAATATCTACTCCGTTAATTGTTCCTGCATTTTTAGAAGTAGTTTTAAAACCACCATTTTCGATTAAAGCACCAATGATAAATGCTAATAATGCTAAACCTACTACTACAGCAACTAGTAATGAACGTTGTCTAATTTTTGATAAAACTGCCATTATATTTATTTTAATTTTTATTCAGTGGGCGAAAATACAATTATCTATGAAATAATAAAAGATGTTGGCTTTTATTTTAATAGAAAGTTTAATTTTTTATTGATTGTTGTTTTTTTGGTCAAATTTTTTAGTAAATTTTCTACGGAAGAAGAACATTCCGATGGCCACGACTCCTAATCCTAAAATGATATACGCATTGCTGTCTCCTGAGTTTAATT
Source organism: Flavobacterium amnicola (assembly GCF_004122165.1). Classification (GTDB taxonomy): domain Bacteria; phylum Bacteroidota; class Bacteroidia; order Flavobacteriales; family Flavobacteriaceae; genus Flavobacterium; species Flavobacterium amnicola. Next base: position 256,856 of record NZ_SBKO01000001.1, on the reverse strand, counting down.
TCATTGTGCCATCTATTAAAAATAAGATTCCGGCAACTAAGTAAGCGTATTGTGTGTATTTTAATAAATTCATGGTTATAAATTATAAGTTCCTTTAATTTGTTGGGTGTCTAAATATTTAAAATCTTTACTAAAGTCAATTCCAATGCCATTTATGATGCTTCCTCTGTCTGTAAATCGATACGGCTTTTGGGTAAAAAACCATTCGTTTTTTTGATCATAATACAATTGTTCTGTTTCTAGTTTTTTGCCATCGTGAGTGGTGATAATCACTTGTCCTGTAAGTTCAATAATGTTGGTGCTTCCATAGGAAACAGCGTAATTTGAAGTGACAAAACTTTTGTTGGCATTATCGTCGTAAATGGTCAAATTTATTCCTTTTGGAAATTCATTAAACGGGAATTCGGCAGTAGAAAAATCTAACATTTTTGGAGAAACCAAAACAGCTTTTATTTTGCCAGAGTCAGTATACTTTAAATTAAAATCCTGGGCTTCTCCAACCGGATTAATTTCGGTAATGTTTATTTTTTGAACTTCTTTGAAATTGCTTTCGCAGGAAATAAAAAAAAGTGTTGTTGTAATTAACAACATCACTTTTTTTATAACTATTTGAAATTCAAATGTAAGCATTAGTCAAATTTTCTTTTTTGGAACCATCTGTCGTTAAATGATAATCCTATCGAAATGTTGGTGTAGTTCTCTTGAATTAAACCGGCATTTTTGGTCCCTCTTTTCCCAAACTCACAACCGATATTTATATTTGAAAAAGTTCCGTTTAATGGTAACCCTAATCCTAAGGTAAAGGCAGTATCCTTAATAGATTGAGAATTTACAATTAGACCTGTGTTTTCATGTCTAAATCCACCTCTATAAGTCACTTTCTCTAGGTACTTATTGAAAGAGTTGTATTTTGGTATGAAGTAACCTCCTAAAGATATTTTGTTAGCACTTTCAAACGTTGCTTTCGGATACACGATATCATAATTGGGTTTGCTTAAGAACGCAGATTCAATTCCTAAAAACCAATTTTTACTTTTCCCTACACCAGCACCAAAAGTTACTTTTGAAGGAGTTTTGATTTTAGTATCGGCAATTTCAATATCACTAGAGCCAAAAACCACTTCGACTCCTTGAGAATTGAAGGTTGTTTTGGCAATATTTCTCGAATTGGTTGAATTTAAGCGCATTTCGGGAGAAAAGGTCGCACTACTTGTAAACTCTAATTTGTTAGCTATTTTTGTGGAAAAGGTAAGTCCAGTGTTAAAACTTAGTCCGTTTAACTGAGAGGTGTTTAGTTCTCTTGTATTAAATTGGTTTGTTCCTTTTAAAAAGGTAAACGAGTGTGATATTTCTCCAAAATTGTAAGTCATTTGAGCTCCTACAGATAGTTTCGGATTTATATGATATCCTGCTCCCACAAAAACATTATTCAATCCGCCTTTGCCAATGCTAATTTCTCTTTCGTTGTTTACGTAGTCAACGTTTAATATTTTATATCCAACAGCACTATAGGGCATTAAGCCCAAGTTAAACACAAGTTTGCCTGCTGGGAATGCCATCGCAAGATAATCCAATGAGGTGCGTTGTGCTCTTTCTTCTACTGTACTCGATTTCATCACCGTTGGAGAAAAAGTACCAGCTGCCGTAAAGGTAGTCAGTTTTAAAGAAGACAAAGCGGCAGGATTTTGTAAATTAATATGAATACTATCCGATAGAATTCCTAAACCACCCATAGAGCGATTTTCTATAGTTCCTTTGAATTTTACTTCCCCAATTCCATAGAATGAATAGGGTGATGATGTCGCTTGTGCAATAGATTGAAGTGAGAAGAGGAATAGACCTACTAAAATTATTTTTTTAATCATTGTTGATTTGATATTGATATAAATGATTCAAACTTTCCAGTAAAAAATTTGAATTGGCAAATATGGTATTTTTTAATCGTTTAGCCAAAAAAATAGCATCTCCTCCCGTTAAAATTATGATAAAGTTTTCTTTTTGAAACGTTAACGCATTTATATAACCTTCTATTTCGAAGGCTAAACCGTTTACCACTCCAGAGTGCATAGATTGTTCTGTAGAACTCCCTATCAAATTTACAAGTTCATCCTTTTTTAATAACGGAAGTTTTGCGGTATAATTATGCATGGCTTCATAACGTAGTCGAATTCCGGGGGAAATAGCTCCTCCGTGATAAATATTGTTCTCGTCTACATAATCATAGGTAACACATGTTCCTGCATCGATTATAAGTTTGTTTTGGTTTGGATATTGTAGTGCTGCCCCTGCCGCAAGCACCATTCTGTCAATACCTAATGTTGCTGGCGATTGGTAGTTGTTTGTAAAAGGAAACGGATTTTGTCGGTCAATAAAATGAATTTTTACTTTATCAGAGAATGTTTCAAAAGCCGATTTGTCTATTTTTCCAACAGAAGCGACTACCAAAACAGCTACTTTTTTGAATTGATTTAAAATATTTTCAATTTCATTAAAAAAAAGTTCATGTTTAAAACTTGTGATGTGAATTATCGTATTGTTCTCAAAAACAGCACTTTTAATTTGAGTATTTCCGATGTCGATGGTTAAAATCATAATGATTGCATTGAGGTACAAAGCTACGAATAGATTTTTTTAAAAAATTGTTTTGGATAAATGAAAAATGGTTCTATATTTGCACCCGCAATCAGCAAGTAGAACTGCTTAATGATCGTAAGGTGCCTTAGCTCAGTTGGTAGAGCAACGGACTGAAAATCCGTGTGTCCCTGGTTCGATTCCTGGAGGCACCACCTTCAAAAGCCCACTTAAAAAGTGGGCTTTTTTTATTTCTTACAAGTTCATAATGATAAAGTACAAAAGAGAAGTCGACTAAAATGTAAAAAACCCCTTAAATTATAAAATTTAAGGGGTTTTTGTTTGTTTGATACTTTTGATTTGTACCCGGAGTGGGAATCGAACCCACACACCTAAGTACACGAGTTTGAGTCGTGCGCGTCTACCAATTCCGCCATCCGGGCTTAGGAGAGTGCAAATGTAATTATTTTTTCTAAAAATCATAAAAAATACTTGAAAAATATCTTTTCTACTTCGATTTTATTCCTAAATTTGCACCGCGTTTAGACGCACAACTACTAACTAACTACATTCGAGGTATTTATGAAGAGTGGTCTTTAGATAAAAATAAAGCGATTTCGTCAGGGATATATCGAAATAAAAACAACGAATTAATGCCGCACCTAGAGCCCGAAGCAAAAGTTTTTGCTTGTTCGCAAAGTGTTTACCTAGCTGAAAAAATAGCCGAGAAATACGGTGTGCCGCTAGGAAAAGTAACGTTCTCGCAATATAGTGATGGCGAATTTCAGCCGTCTTATGAAGAATCAATCCGTGGATTGAGAGTATTTATTGTTTGTTCTACATTCCCAAGTGCTGATAACTTGATGGAATTATTATTAATGATAGATGCTGCTAAAAGAGCTTCAGCAAGACATATTACTGCTGTAATTCCTTATTTTGGTTGGGCGCGTCAAGACAGAAAAGACAAGCCAAGAGTGCCAATTGGAGCCAAGCTAGTTGCTAAATTATTGGAAAGTGCTGGTGCTACCCGCATCATGACCATGGATTTGCACGCAGATCAAATACAAGGGTTTTTCGAAAAACCAGTAGACCACCTGTTTGCTTCCACCATTTTCTTGCCATATGTAAAAAGTTTAGGTTTAGATAACTTAACGATTGCATCGCCAGATATGGGTGGTTCGAAAAGAGCCTATGCGTATTCTAAATTCTTAGAATCGGATGTGGTAATTTGTTACAAGCAACGTAAAGTAGCCAACGTAATTGATACCATGGAATTGATTGGTGAAGTAAAAGGAAGAAATGTAATTCTAGTGGATGATATGATTGATACTGGAGGAACATTAGCCAAAGCAGCCGATTTAATGATAGAAAAAGGAGCATTAAGTGTGAGAGCAATTTGTACTCATGCCATTTTATCAGGAGAAGCCTACGAAAAAATTGAAAACTCGCAATTGAGCGAATTAATAGTGACTGATTCTATTCCATTAAAGAAAGAATCAAATAAAATAAGAGTGGTGAGTTGTGCACCTCTTTTCGCAGAAGTAATGAACATGGTGCACCACAACAATTCCATCAGTGGAAAATTTTTAATGTAAGTTTATATTATTAACTATATTTTTTTAAAATGAAATCGATTACAATTAAAGGATCAGAAAGAGAAAGCGTGGGTAAAGTTTCGACTAAAGCCTTACGTAATGCTGGAGCGGTTCCTTGCGTATTATACGGAGGAGATCAACCTGTGCATTTCTCAGCAGAAGAAAAAGCATTCAAAAACTTGGTTTACACTCCAAACGCACACACAGTTGTGATTGAGTTAGAAGGTAAATCTTACAATGCTGTTTTACAAGACATTCAAGTACACCCAGTATCTGACAAAATTTTACACATTGACTTCTACCAGTTATTTGATAACAAAGAAGTAACTATGGAAATTCCAGTTAGAGTGGTTGGAACTTCTCCAGGTGTATTATTAGGAGGGGTATTACGTTTAAACCAACGTAAATTAAAAGTAAAAGCATTACCAGCTAACTTGCCAGATTTTATTGATGCAGACATCTCTGCTTTAGAAATGGGTAATAAATTATACATTACTAAATTAGCTTCTGATAAGTACAAGTTTTTACACCCAGACAACACTGTAGTGTGTCAAGTAAGAATTTCACGTGCTGCAATGAAAGCTGCTCAAGAAGCTGCCAAAGCAGAAAAAGGTGGAGCAAAAAAGAAAAAATAATTAAAGATTATTTTTATATCCCAAAAGGCAACTCATTTGAGTTGCCTTTTTTAGTTACATTGCATTAGTGTAATTTTGTTTCAACAATTTTAAATTAGAGTAATGTTTTTATTTTTCGCTCTCGACCTACCTACTGAAGACTTGCATAGAAAAGACGTTATAATGGCTTCTGTCTTAACAGTTTTTTTTGGATTTTGTTTTCTCCTTTTTTTTATTCAAGTTTTAGAAGTTGTTTACATCAGAACCTATAAAAAGCCATTTTTAGTTTTTACCCATCTTGTTTCAAATAAACTTACAGAGAGTCAACAGTCTTTGTTGGAACATAATTTTTCATTTTATAATCGCTTAAAACCAAAATACAAGCGGTATTTTGAGCATAGAGTGAATAAATTTATATCGCAGTATCATTTTGAGTCTCGAAATATTGAATTAACCGAAGAAATGAAACTACTGATTGCTGCCGTTTATGTTAAATTAACCTTCGGTCAACGCCTGTATTTGAGCAAAGTATTTACGACAATCGTTATTTATCCGAATGCTTATTTTTCAGATAAAAATCAGCAATACCACAAAGGAGAATTTAATCCCTTACTCAAACAAGTTATTTTTTCTTGGGAAGATTTTACAGAAGGGATTCGAATTACCAACGACAATCTCAATCTAGGATTACATGAATTTACGCATGTTTTACATATTGAAACTAAAATTACCAATTCCTTTAAGTCTGTGTTGTTTAAAGAATCGTTACAAAGTTTATTTGGGATACTAGACAATCAAGAGTTAAGAGAAAATTTAATTTCTTCGGGATTTTTTCGAACGTATGCTTTTGAAAATCAATATGAATTTGTGGCAGTGTTGTTGGAATATTTTTTTGAATCTCCCTCAGAATTTAAAAGTCAATTCCCTGAAATTTATCTAAAAGTGAGGCAAATGATTAATTATAATGAAAATCATTTTGTCAGTTCTTGACAAAATCTAAATTAATGTTAAATAAAAATCAAACCTTTAGAGAAGTAAAGAATAACAAGTAGTTTTGTTATATAATCTTACAGATTACCTAACTTTACGTTACTATGAAATTAAAAAATATTGTATACCTGTTATTAGCCTTAGTTTTAGGTGGAATGATTTTTTATAGAATCTCAGCCAATAGTTCCAAAGAAGAAGAAAATGGAAAAGGTAAGAATGGTGGAGACAAAAAACCTTCAAAAGTATCAGGAATTGTTCTTAAACCTCAAGTTTTTTCCGATAATTTATCCCTTTCTGGTTCTATCGAAGCCAACGAGCAAATTGAGGTTCGCAGTGAAGTTTCTGGAGTAGTAGAAAATATTAATTTTCAAGAAGGAAGCTTTGTTTCCAAAGGGCAACAGTTGTTTAAAATTAACGATGTAGAACTTCGAGCGCAACTCTCACAAGCCAGAACCAAACAAACTTTGGCTTCTGAAAATGAAAGAAGAGCAAAATTGTTATTACAAAAAGAAGCCATCAGTCAGGAAGAATATGATATTGCCAGTGCCGATTTTCGTTCGGCGCAAGCACAAAACCAATTGATTCAAGCGCAAATTGCTAAAACTTCGGTAAGAGCACCCTTTTCTGGTAAAATTGGATTGCGTTCTATTTCAAAAGGAACTTACATAACACCAACAACCGTTGTGGCTAATTTGGTCAATACCAATCAGGTGAAAATTACGTTTTCGATTCCGGAAAAGTATGCGACAAAAGTCAAAGTGAATACGGTACTTTCTTTTACAACTTCGGGATCAAAGGAACAATATACGGCCAAAGTATATGCGATTGAACCTGAAATTGAAGAAGCAACCCGAACGTTAAAGATGCGTGCAGTGGCACAAAATTCTAACGGAAAACTAATTCCAGGAACTTTTGCCAATGTATCGTTGCCACTCGAAAATATCAATGACGCTTTGTTGGTACCTACTCAAGCGCTTATTCCGGTGCAAAATGGTAAAAAAGTGTTTGTGTCAGTAAATGGGAAGGCCAAAGAAATTATGGTGGAAACGGGTGCCCGTACAGATAAAGATGTATTGGTGCTGACTGGTTTAAAAGCTGGTGATACTGTTTTAACTACTGGTGTCATGACCTTAAAAGACGATACTCCTGTAAAAGTTAACCTAAAGTAAGATAGCTATGAGTTTATCCACTTTAAGTATCAAAAGACCTGTTTTAACGATTGTACTCAACTTGATGTTGATTCTTTTCGGAATCATTGGGTATACGTTCTTGGGCGTACGAGAGTTTCCTTCTATTGATCCGGCACAAATTTCAGTGCAAACGAATTATTCGGGTGCCAATGCCGATATCATCGAATCACAAATCACAGAACCTTTAGAAAAAGCGGTTAATTCGATTGACGGAATTCGAAATATTTCCTCTTCCAGTAGTTCGGGGAGAAGTAACATCACCATCGAATTCAATTTAGATAAAAATCTGGAAGAAGCCGCCAATGACGTTCGTGATAAAGTGTCACAAGCCGTGCGAAGCTTGCCTCAAGATATTGATGCGCCGCCAGTGGTTTCAAAAGCAGATGCCGATTCGGAACCTATTATTACAATGACGGTTCAGAGTGATAATAAGAATGTTTTGGAGTTAACCGATTATGCAGATAATGTGCTTTCTCAACGTTTGCAAACGATTCCGGGGGTAAGTAGTGTACAAATTTGGGGTATGCGTAAATATGCCATGCGTTTGTGGATCGATCCAAGTAAATTGGCTTCCTACGGATGTACGGTTGCCGATGTGCGTTCGGCGTTGAACAAACAAAATGTCGAATTACCTTCTGGAAAATTGACAGGTGCCAATACCGAATTGACCGTAAAAACTATTGGTAATATCTCTACCGAAGAAGGTTTCAATAATATTATCGTTAAAGCGGAAGGCGATAAAATTGTACGTTTTAGTGATATTGGTAAAGCGGCTTTAGAAGCAGAAAATCTGGAGACCAAACTATCGGATTCGGGTCAGCCAATGATTGGTATGGCCATTATACCACAGCCTGGAACCAATTATTTGGACATTGCAGAGAAATTTTACGAACAATTTGATTTGTTGCAAAAAGATTTACCAAAAGATTTCAAACTGAATATTGCGATTGACAATACGATTTTCGTTAAAAAAGCAGTATTGGAAGTGGCCGAAACCTTATTGCTTTCAGTAATCTTGGTAGTATTGATTATTTACTTGTTTTTTAGAGATTGGGCAATTGCTTTTCGACCGTTGATTGATATTCCGGTTTCGTTGATTGCGACGTTCTTTATCATGTATTTATGTGGATTTTCAGTAAATGTATTGACATTGTTAGCGATTGTACTTGCAACGGGATTAGTGGTAGATGATGGTATCGTGGTCACCGAAAATATATTCAAAAAAGTAGAAGAGGGAATGTCACCCATCGAAGCAGCTATTAAAGGGTCCAATGAAATTTTCTTTGCGGTAATTTCGATTTCAATTACGTTGGCAGCTGTATTTTTGCCAGTAATTTTCTTGGAAGGATTCGTTGGAAGGCTATTCCGAGAATTTGGAGTAGTAATTGGTGCGGCCGTGTTAATTTCTGCCTTTGTATCCTTGACATTGACACCAATGTTGAACGCTTATTTGATGAAAGGAGGCGAACAGAAAAAATCGAAGTTCTATAACATGACGGAACCTATTTTTGAAAAAATGAATTCTGGTTATGCGGAAGCCTTAACTAGTTTTATGAATAAGAAATGGTTGAGTTTTCCAATCTTGATTGCTTGTTTCGGATTGATTTATATTTTCTTTAATATACTTCAAAAAGAGACAGCGCCTTATGACGATAGAAGTTTTCTGAGTGCGCGTGTAACGGCTCCAGAAGGTGCTTCGTACGATTATATGGATCGTTTTATGAATGATTTGACAGAATTAATCAACGATTCGATTCCGGAGAAAAAAGTGAGTTTGATTGTAACTTCCCCAGGATTTGGTTCTTCCGCTGTTAATAGTGGAATGGCTAGAATTGCTTTAGTACAGCCGGGAGAACGTGAAAAAACTCAAAAAGAGATTGCTGAGAAGTTAACCAAATGGACCAAACAATATGCGGAAGCTAAAGTTTCCGTTTCCGAATCACCAACGATTGCCGTAAACCGAAGAGGTGGTTTACCGGTTCAGTTTGTGATTCAAGCACCTAATTTTAAAAAGTTGGAAGAGAAAATTCCGCTCTTTATGGATGAAGTGTCTAACGATCCTACGTTCTCCAATTCGGATGTGAATTTAAAATTCAACAAACCCGAAGTCTATGTCACTATCGATCGAGAGAAGGCACAAAGTATGGGTGTATCGGTTATTGATGTGGCACAAACCTTACAGCTTTCCTTAAGTGGTCAGCGTTTTGGTTACTTTATGATGAACGGGAAACAATACCAAGTGATGGGCCAATTTGATAAAAAAGACCGAAATGCACCCATGGATTTGACGTCCATCTTCGTCAAAAATGATAAAGGGCAATTAATTCAGTTGGATAATCTCGTACACGTAGAGGAGCAAAGTAGTCCGCCACAATTGTATCATAATAATAGGTATATGTCGGCCACTGTTTCAGCTGGTTTGGCGCCGGGGAAAAGTATCGGTGACGGAATTGAAGCCATGGAACGAATCAAAGAAAAAGTATTGGATGAAACCTTTACTACCGATTTAAGTGGCGAATCTCGTGATTTCGAAGAAAGTAGTTCGAATACTTCCTTTGCCTTCGGATTGGCATTATTATTAATCTTTTTAATCCTTGCTGCGCAATTTGAAAGTTTTATCGATCCGTTTATTATCATTTTAACGGTGCCTATGGCCGTAGCCGGAGCATTGTTCTCGTTGTGGTTATTCGATCAGACTTGGAACATCTTCAGTCAAATCGGTACGGTAATGTTGATTGGTTTAGTAACCAAAAACGGAATTTTAATCGTAGAATTTGCCAACCAATTAAGAGAGCAAGGGAAGTCAAAATACGAGGCCATTATCGAGGCATCCGAATCGCGTTTGCGTCCCATTTTAATGACAAGTTTGGCCATTGCTTTAGGAGCGTTGCCAATTGCCTTGTCTTTGGGTGCGGCGTCGACTAGTAGAATCGGAATGGGAGTCGTAATTGTGGGTGGAACCTTATTTTCATTGGCGCTGACATTGTTTGTGATTCCAGCGATTTATTTAATGTGGTCGCGAGAAAGAAAACACCGTCCGGAATTTGATAATGTTGAACAATATGAAAAGGCATAATGAGATGAAGAAGTTTTTGTTTCAAATAGTATGGATAGTATGTATGCCTAAGCTAATGGCTCAGGAGATTTTAACTGTTGATCAAGCGGTGCAAATGGCGCTGAAGAATAATTATGAGATTAAAATTGCGACTAATGAATTAATTGTCGATAAAGAAAATAATAGTGTGGGTAACGCCGGAATGCTCCCGCAAGTGGATGCTACGCTAACCAAAAATAATAGTATACAAAATTCCAAACAAACGCAGTCTAACGGTGATATTAGAGAATTGGATAACGCCAAAAATAACCGCTTAGAATATGGGGTTAATTTGGGTTGGACTGTTTTTGATGGTATGAAAATGTTTGCGCGTTACGATCAATTAAAAGAATTAGAGAAACAAGGCGATGTTCAGTTAAAATTGATGGTACTTACGAAAGTTAGTGATGTTATGACGACATACTTTGATTTGGTGCAACAACAACAATTGATGAAAGCTCTAGATACCACGATTGTGATTTCAAAGCAACGCTTAAGAACTGCCGAAAATCGTTTTTTAATTGGAAAAGCGGCCAAATTAGAAGTGTTGAATGCTCAAGTCGATTTGAATACCGATGCATCTGTTTTGTTGAAGCAAAAGGAACTTTTTGGAATTACTAAAATTCGTTTGAATGAGCTTTTAGCTAGAGATTTGGCAGTTGATTTTGAAGTGGTAGAAGAAGTGGAAGTGGATGATAAATTACAATTAGCGGAATTAAAATCATTAACAGAAAAACAAAATCTGCAACTCCAGTTGGCCTTAATTAATAAAAGAGTGTCCGAATTGGATTTAAAGCAAACTAAAAGCAATCGATATCCAACGGTTCGTCTAAATACCGGTTATACATTTGTGGAAACAGCCAACAGTTTAGGGTTTACTACTGCAACTTCTAGTAGAGGTTTAAATTACGGTCTTACGGCTTCGATTCCTATTTTTAATGGTTTTTCTCAAAACAGAAATGAAAAAGTTGCCAAGTTACAAGTTGAAAATTCGGTTATAGTAGCAGAACAGCAAAAGCAAAGTGTGAATGCACAATTGGCTTCGGCGTATCAAACGTATTTGACGAATGTGCAATTGGCCAAGTTGGAAGAAAATAATGAAGCGATTGCGAAGAAAAATTTAGAAATCACATTAGATAAATTCAGAATTGGAACTATTACAACTATCGAATTCAGGAATGCACAAGAAAACTATGTCAATGCCATAGCTAGGAATAGTAGCGCTAAATTTCAGGCTAAAATTTCTGAAATCGTATTGCAGCAAATAGCAGGAAACATAAAGTTTTAAATAAAAAAAAGCGCTGGAATCAGCGCTTTTTTTGGGTCTTATAATGAAGTGAGTTTTTTCAAATCGGCGATGGTTTGAGTCGGATTTTCGGCAGTAAACACAAAACTTCCCGCAACCAATACATCAGCACCGGCTTCTACTAATTGTTTGGCATTTTTACTGGTGACGCCACCATCAATCTCAATTAAAGTGGATGCGCCATTACGAGTGATAATTTCTTTAAGTTGCTGTACTTTTTTGTAAGTGTTTTCAATAAATGATTGTCCGCCAAATCCAGGATTAACACTCATAATGCATACTAAGTCAATATCTTTGATGACATCTTCTAATAAAGAAACATTAGTGTGTGGATTTAATGCAACTCCTGCTTTCATGCCTTCCGCTTTGATTGCCTGCAAGGTTCTGTGTAAATGAGTTGAAGCTTCATAATGAACAGTCAAAACATCAGCTCCTAATTTTTTAAAAGTGGCGATGTAACGATCTGGATCTACAATCATTAAGTGGACATCAATTGTTTTTTTGGCATGTTTGTTAATAGCATCCAAAACGGGCATCCCGAAAGAAATATTAGGAACAAAAACTCCGTCCATGATGTCAATGTGAAACCAATCGGCCTCACTGTTGTTAATCATTTCGATATCACGTTGTAGGTTGGCAAAATCAGCTGCAAGTACAGATGGGGCAATAAGAGTATTCTTCATTGTGTTGTTGTTAGTTGTGCAAAAATAGTGTATTTGTTTATTTGTGTATTTGTTTATTTGAAAAAATTTAATGCATGGGTTTTGAAATCAAAAGGAGGACAGCCAGTGGCTGTCAGGTTTTTTGTATTGTTAAAAAAGCAAAACTCCGGACTCGAGGCGAAGCCGAACTGAGCGAAGCTAAATCAGCTGGAGTTTCAATGGTTAATATTCTTGAGCTAAACCCGAGAGCTTCGCTCGAACTGACCGGAGGAGAGCTTTAAAAAAGCAAAACTCCGGAAACCCGAGAGCTTCGCTCGAACTGACCGGAGGAGAGCTTTAAAAAAGCAAAACTCCGGTAATCAGCCGGAGTTTCAATCATCAATCAAAAAACGAACAGTCATAAGACTGTTGTTGCGGTTTTAGGATTACCCTAAATACGTTTTCAAGATTTTACTTCTTGAAGTATGTTTTAATCTGCGGATTGCTTTTTCTTTAATTTGACGAACACGCTCACGAGTTAAATCGAAAGTTTCTCCAATTTCTTCTAAAGTCATTGGGTGTTGGTCACCTAAACCGAAATACAAACGAACCACATCTGCCTCACGAGGCGTTAATGTTTCTAATGAACGCTCAATTTCAGTACGTAATGATTCATGGATTAATTCTCTATCAGGATTTGGAGATTCACCCGAACGTAATACGTCGTATAAGTTAGAATCTTCTCCTTCCACTAATGGAGCATCCATAGATAAGTGACGACCAGAGTTTTTCATAGACTCTTTTACGTCATTTACGGTCATGTCAAGTTCTGCTGCAATTTCTTCAGCAGAGGGAGCACGCTCGTTAGATTGCTCCAATAAAGCGTACATTTTATTGATTTTATTAATCGAACCAATTTTATTTAAGGGCAAACGAACGATACGAGATTGTTCTGCCAGTGCTTGTAAAATAGATTGACGAATCCACCATACCGCATAAGAGATGAATTTGAAACCACGGGTTTCATCAAAACGTTGTGCTGCTTTAATCAAACCTAAATTTCCTTCATTAATCAAATCGGGAAGCGTTAAACCTTGGTTTTGATATTGTTTAGCCACGGAAACCACGAAACGTAAATTAGCTTTGGTAAGTTTTTCTAGAGCGCGTTGATCACCCGCTTTTATACGTTGTGCTAACTCTACCTCTTCATCAGCCGTAATCAAATCTACTTTACCAATTTCTTGTAAATATTTGTCTAACGACGCAGTCTCACGATTGGTTACCTGCTTTGTAATTTTAAGTTGTCTCATCTAAATGCTCTCCTTGAAATTTTAAGTGTGTGAGTTAGTTATACGTATTGAGTTGCAAAAAAGTTACAAAATAATTAAAATATTTTTTACTTAATAAAAAAAGCTCCCATTTTTGTTAAACGGGAGCTTTGGTTTATTTTACTTCAAAGAATTGTGATTGTTTGAAATATTCGTTTTTGGAATCAAATCCTTCAATTTTTATTTCAAAGGTGCCATCAATATCAGAGGTGTAAAACGTGATAGGTTGATTGGTATCCGTATAGTTGGGTTCCCAATATAATTGGTATCGATAATCGGGTATTTTTGTCAAGTCGGAATTGGCTACATATTTCGGATTGTAATTGACTTTTTCTGGTAATGGTCGTAACATTTCAGGACGAATGATAAAGTCACCCGTTAATTTGGTTTCGTAATTGTAATTTTTTGTAGTCAATTCAACAATACCATTGTATAACTTACTACCATAGAAGTAACCTCCTTTAACCGTATTAATTGTAGCAAAAACTTCCGCTTTATAATTCAGTAATTCTTTGATATCTTGAATATACAAGCCGTCAACTAATACTAATGAAGGGACTTCTAAATTGGTGTTTTCATCATAATCTTTAAGGTACAACTGATAGTTGTCTTTGTGTTTAATTAGCGAAACACCATCAATAATTTCGATTATCGTTTCCTGTAAAGTTGGAAAACGAGTATAATCATCTAATTTATATTCTTTAGAATAAACGGCATAGAAAGGTAGACTAGCATTCGTTTTTTTGATCGAATCTTGCTTCTTTTCAAAATAAGAATTTTCTATTTGTGTTGCCACTAGTCTGTTTTCAATAGGTTTTTTTAAAGACGAGGGAATAGTTAATTCTGGGGAAATTGCTATTCCAGAAAAATCCGTGTCATTTTTGTATAATTCAATGGCATAATTTTCTTTATCCTCATCAACTCCTTGTATAATGGCATTGTTGTTGTAAAATGCTTTTTCAAGTAAGAAATAAAACTCGCCTTTTTTGTTGGTTTTGGTGATTTTTACTGTGTTGTTTTGTCCCGGAAAGGAAAGGCTTATGTTTTTATTTTCTATTGAAAACGAAGGTGTTTTAGCCGTGATTTTTCCTGCAATTATTTCCCCTCGAAGTTCCGAAATTAGATTAGCATTTGTCGTGATTTTTGAAAGGGAATTTTGTGAAGTCCCATTTTTAGTAAAATTATGATCTAATTCATCTTTTTTTCGAACCGATACCGAAAAAGAATTCGCCTTTAAATCGGCCAACAAACTTTTCAAATCAAAACTTATTTCCTGTCTGTTTGAAAACTCTTTAGGTGTTTCTATAAAAGTAGCGGTTGATGTATTTGAAATGCTCGCGATTGGATCGTTAGTTGTTTTAATGTGTTCGCTTGTACTCACAATATACGGATTTATAATCGTTATTGCGACCGATTGTATTTCTGCTTCATTAAAACTAAACATGCGATTGCTGTAGGCAATGAGTTTGTAATTTCCGGTTTGTAAGGTCATTGGAATGGTAAAATAACCATTTCCTTTCCCGTTGTTCAAAAATAGTTTTTGTTTGAAGGTGCTTTTTTTCTGATGGTCTATTAATTCTACATAAGCAATTTTACTCAGTAGCTTTTGATTTGAATTGCTAGGTAAACAATTTACAGCATACAAAAGTTGTTCACCATTTACAAAGGCGGTTGCATTTGTACTTAAACGACATGTTTCGTTGTTTTTTTCAAATGATGCGTTTGATTGTGAGAAAATAGTGTTGTTGAGTAACAACACGAAAACGGTAATAATTTTTAATCTATCCAAAATAAAGGTTTTATGTTTGATGCAATAGTTGTACAGTCTCCGCAAATTGGCTGTACCAGAAAAATGACAGTCTGATCAGTACGGAAATAGGTTGCGGTGTTATTTCTAATATATCTTCGTAATGTGGTGCCTTGGCCTCCTGTACCGCATGGGAACTCAGCATTAGGTCTTGGGTCGGGTTTTCCAAAATCCATGCTATCATAGCCGTATTCTTTACATTCTACAAAGTATTTTGGGATTGGGGCACCCGGGAAAAGTTCATCAAAATTGAAGAAAATTCTTTTTTTAGAAACCGATGCTACTTCAAATAAGCCTAATACATTTTCGTTAGAATTAGTAATGCATTTTAAATTGCCTTTTACCAATCCAGGTTGATTTCCAGATAAAAGATTTCCGTTTTCACTTATTTTTTTTAATGTTTTGTAGTAGCTGTGCGCATTATAGTTTTGTACAAATTGTGTTACTTCTATTGAGTATCGCTCTGCAATAGTATAATCAGTATTAGCAATAAATCGCACTGGGAAATGAATCACTTGATCCTGGGATAAATTGGTGGTACTGGTGATTAGTATATTGTTAGAATTTTCGGTTCTATAACAAGTTCGAGATTCATAACCACGTAATTCATACCCAATAGATTCATATCCTATAAAATTAGGGCCCGGACAAATTCTGGGTTGGTCAAGTAATATGAGTTTGTAAGGATTCCATTTTGGCGAAGTTACTTTTGAGGTTTCAGTGAATTGATACCTGTAATATTTTGAAGTATTTGTAGGGTCGGTAGTATTCGCTGTAATTTCAACCCCTTTTTGGCCGTCTTTGGTAATAACTCTTGTTAAAACGTCTTGAATAGGGGTGATGGTAGGTAAATTCTCTTTTGAAGAACTATATGATTTACCATCACTTGTTGTAATGTAGAGCTGGTAGCTATGATTTGGCATTGCTTCGAAAGGAGTTACAGAAACATATTTTTTGTCAACTTCTTCAAAATCGAATCGATTACCCAAATCGTCTAACACATATACAATAGCATTTTCCTCGTGCATTGCTTTTTGAAATTCCAATGGGAAGGTTCTGGTAATTTTTACCTCGTGTTTTTTTAGCTCATTAGTAATTGTAGCCTCTACGACAATAGCGTCTTCAAAATCCTCTGTTTGTAAAGCATAAGGTTCTGTACAATTTGTAAGTATGAGCGTTAGTAAGATGTATGTGATGTATTTTTTCATATTAATCTATCCAAAATGAAGGTCTAACATTTGAACCTATAACTCTACAATCACCACAAGGAGGTTCTACCAGCATAAAGGTAATTGTTCCGTTTGATTTGAAATATTTGTCATAATAGATCAATGACTTATTTTTAATTTTTGTTCTCAGGGTAATCGCTTCTTTTTCATCACCATCTTCTCTAAAGCCTTCATAATCGTAAGGTTCTAATTCGACAATATTGCAAGGATTAAAATAATCAGGAAGGTTGTTTTCGTCGACAAAAACATCAAAATAATTAAAGAATATGCGTTTAGAGCTTACTGAAGATACTTCAAAATAACCTAACACTTTTTTGTTATTGTCGTTTACACAAGTAATATTACCTCTAATAAAACCGGGTTGACTAGGAGATAGGATGTTTCCGTTTTCGGCCGACTTTTTCAAGTTTTTGTAGTAGGTATATGATTCTAAATTTTGGGTGTATAAGTTTACTAAAATTGAATAGCGTTCAGCAATATCATAATTTTTATAGTTGATGAATTTTAGCGGAAATTTTTCAACAATATCTTGCGATTGTTTTGTGGTTTCTTTAAGAATAATTTCCTTTGATTTTGTTGTTTTATAACATACTCTCGCTTCTTCAGTTCTAAGTTCGAAATAAATTAAAGCATAGATTATATCATAATAAGGAGCAGTTATTTGTAATTTTAATTCCGAATCAACCCATTTAGGAGCCGTTACTTTCGAAGTTTCTTCATAAGTATATCTGTAAAATTTTGAAGCGTTATCAGGATCTTTGTGATTCACTCCGATTTCTACTCCTTTTTGCCCATTAATTGTTCTTACAGTTGTTGTTACATCGTCAATAGTATTGTTTTTAGTTAATGTTTGGTTGTTTGAGACATAACTATTTCCATTTGCGGTTTTAATAAACAACTGATAGGTACGATTCGGCAAGGCTTGAAATTCATTCTCCGAAATGTACTTATTGTCAGTTTCTATAAAATTGTAGGTAGTTCCTAAATCATCTTTTACGAACACAATTGCATTTTTTTCAATACTGGTTTGAATGTTCTCCAAAGGATAGGTTTTAGAAATACTTATTTCTTGTTTTTTAAATTCATTGGTAAGAGTAGCTTCCACTACTAATGCTTCTTCGAAATCCTCACTTTGAAGTGCATACGGCTCCGTGCAGCTTGTTACAAGCAACAAGAATAGAATACTTTTGAGTAACTGTTTCATACCTTAAAATTTAAAATTATAAGTAATAGTAGGAACTGGAATGCCAAAAATGGAAGTTTTATACCCTTTTATTCTGCCATTTTCGGTTACAAAATATACAGAATAGGGGTTGTTTCTTCCTAAAAGATTATAAATCGAAATGTTCCAAAAACTATGTGCTAGTTTTTTTATTTTGTGATTCCCTTCAATGTTTACACCAATATCAAGGCGGTAATAATCGGGAATTCTAAATTTATTACGGTCACTATATAAGGTGTATTCGGCACCTCCAAATACATATTTTCCAACAGGATAGGTGATAGGTCTTCCTGTTTGATACGTAAAGTTACTAGAAAAACTATATCGTTTGGTAAATTTATAATTTAAAACAGCACTAAAATCATGTGGTTTGTCAAAATTTGTAGGGAAATATTCTCCATTGTTTACAATTTCTTCATCAAACTGACTGTTTAGTTTAATAAAGGCACGAGAATAGGTGTATCCTAACCAACCATTAAGTCTTCCTTCGGTCTTTTTAAGTAAAAATTCAATTCCGTATGATTTTCCTTCTCCCTGAAGTAATTCGGTTTCCAAATGTTTATTTAATACAATATTGGCACCGACTTTATAGTCTAAAATATTTTTTGATTTTTTATAGTATCCTTCAACACTTGCTTCTAGATCACTATTGGCGAAATTCTTAAAAATACCAAATGAAAATTGTTCGCCACTTTGTGGGTCTACGTTCAAGTCTGATAATTTCCAGGTATCGGTTGGTGATTGTGTGGTGTTGGTTGATAGTAAATGAATGTATTGATACGTTTTGTCGTATCCAGCTTTTAAAGATAGGTTATCCGTAATGCTATATTTTGCCGAAATCCTTGGCTCAAAACCGGAAAAGCGTTTTATTTTTTCGTTGTTTCCAAATACTTTTTCGCCAGTAACGGTCGCCTCACTAATTGGTTTATTTTCTAGATATGTTTTTTGTACTGAAGCACCTAACGCTGTAAATACAGAAAAACGAACACCATAATCGATTAATAATTTTTCGGATATTTTATAATTGTTGGAGACAAAAGCAGCCGTTTCAAGTCCTTTTTCATCTGCAATATCTAAAGGTGTTATTAGAGAAATGGAATACTTAGGATTTACAGTTCCCGGATTTATTTTGTATAATTTTCCTGAAACACCATAAGTTATTCTGTTTTTTGGATTAAACGCATAATTGAATTTTAAAACTCCTTGCGTTTCTCTGATTCGAAATCCGAAATCAAAGGAATTGGTAACATTATTCTGATTGTCATAATCGATTCCGAACTTGTAATCACTATTGGTAAAATTGGCTTCGGCTTTATGTTTGTCATTGAAAGCTAAATTATATTTTACCGATAACAATAAATTACTGTAATTAAATAAAGAATCGGAAGTGATGCTAAATTTATCATTACTGTAGTAAAAAGTACTTTCTAAGCTGTTTTTTTTGTTAAACTCATGGCGGTATTTTGCAATAGCATCATAAAAAGAAGCTTGACTGTTTTTTAGTTGATCATCTTTTAAACTTTTCAAGATCCAACCAGAGTACGTTCCTCTAGCTCCTACAAGCAAGCTCGATTTGTTTTTTACGATAGGAGTGGAGATGGTAACATTGCTGGTTACTGGTCCTATTCCGGCTTCACCTTTTAATTTTTCGGTATTTCCATTTTTTGAGATGATGTCAAAAACAGAAGAAAGACGACCACCAAAATGCACTGGAATTCCACCTTTGTAAATGTCAACACGGTTGGTAGCATAGGGGTTTATTGCAGAGAAAAATCCAAAAAAGTGAGAGGGATTATAAAGGGTGGCATTGTCTAATAAAATTAAATTTTGATCTTCTTTACCACCTCTTACATTAAAACCAGCCGACCCTTCACCAGCCGTTTTAATTCCAGGAATTGTAAGAGCGATTTTTAAAACATCTCTTTCTCCTAAAACTAATGGTACTGTTTTTATGCCTTCTGCTTCAATAGTTGTCACACCAGTGATAGCCGTTCTTAGATTGTTTCTTCTTTTTCCTCTGACTACAATTTCATTCAACAGGTTTACTTTTTCTGAAAGCGTAATGTCTAGTTTACCATTGTTGTAAATGATAATCTTTCGGGTTTGTTTTTGAAACCCTTGACCGTCAAATTCGATGGCGTTTTCACCATAATCAGCAACAAGGCTGTAGTTGCCTTCTGCGTCGGTAACCGTTGTTTTTTTGTTGCTTTTGTTTGTAACAGTTACATCGCTAAGAGGAAGTCCGTTTTTGGCACTTTTGATGTTTCCTTTTAATGTATATGTGTCTTCGGTATTGTTCAATGATTCTTTTCCAATCAAGGTTAAATTTCCGGATTTGATTGCTTCAATATCATTAAATATTGGCTTAGTGGAAGGTTTTGTCTCGTTGCCCGATTTAGTAAAAAAGTTATCAGGCAATGAAGTGTAAATCATTTTGTTTTTTGTGATGATAATTTTTTCTTGATCGATTAAGAAGTTTAACTCTGTGTTTTCAACAATTTTTTCTAGGATAAACGTAATGGTTTTTCCTTCATAACTTCCCGAAATTAAATTGGTAGACAGCCATTTTTCATCATAATAAAAACGATAGTTAGAAATGGATTCTATCTTGTCAAAGACTGATTTAGTACTTTGATTTGAAAACTCAAGGGTAAAAGGTTGGTTGGTTTCTTGTGAAAACAAAAATTGAGTTGCAAAGACTAGTAAGAATAGGAATATTTTAGATTTCATTTTTTTTCGAAATATTATTTAAGTGATTTTAAAAAGGCTAGGACAAACTCCGTTTTATTGTCTTTTTCCAATTTTTGGTTTTTCTCGTAGTAATTTTTTATTTCCGTTTTCATTTCTGGAAATATTTCAATTAAATCTCTTTCGGTTTCAAATGAAAAATAAGTGCCTTTGGCATAAATGACATGTTCTTTATTGTAAAAATATTCAATTTGCTTTCTATTGTTTTTGAATGTTTCTTGAGCGTTTTTAAAATGTTTGATATATAGGATCACATTCTTTGATTCAAATCTTTTTTCATAAAACCCTTTTTTTGATTTTGATTTCAAATCATTTGTCAGGTTGATGAACTTTTTGTTTCCGAGTGAAAACGCGTTTACATATTCGGAAATCAGATTCACTTTAATATAATTGTTTTCTTGGTCTGGAAGGCATACCAGTACATCCTCTTTTATGTCGTATTTTAATTGTAGCCCGGAATAATTGTCACCAGTATATACTATATCTCCAGTAACAAATTGATTTTTATCAAAGTATCTATGGTTGTTTTCTTCGATGGTGTTGTCGTAATTTAAATGCAATTTACCGTTCAGATACGGTAGGCTTTGGTTGCCAATAGTGTGATCAATTTTATCTAGCTCATTGATTGTGTTGGTTTGGGCACAAAACAAATTGACTGAAAAAGTGAATAGGACAATTAAAACTGGTTTTTTTTTGAAAAATTTTGAAATGTTCATTTTCGGTTTTTGTATAAGAAACGTAAATGTACAAAAATTCTTATAAAACAAATAAAAAAATCCCAAGCATTGCTACTTGGGATTCAACCTATTGAATTAATTAATTATAAATTAACCTTGAGGATTTTCTTTTTTCTCTTCACGTGGAGGGCGAGGTACAAGTGCTTTTTTAGACACTTTCTCTTTACGTGTTTTAGGGTCAACACCTAGGTATTTTACCATAAATACGTCTCCCATATTCACTACATCGGCAACGTTTTCAGTACGTTCCCAAGCAAGTTCCGATACGTGAAGTAATACTTCATTTCCTGGTGCTTGTGTATATTCTACCACTGCTCCAAAATCTAGCATTTTGATTACTTTCACTTCATATGATTCTCCCATTACTGGTTTGAAAATGATAGAGTCAATTTTAGCCAATACTGCTGCAATTCCATCTGGATCTGTTCCTAAGATTTCAACCACACCTTGCTCGTCTACTTCGTTGATTACGATTGTAGTACCAGTTGCTTTTTGTAATTCTTGAATTACTTTTCCACCAGGTCCAATTAAAGCGCCAATGAAAGCTCCAGGAATCGTACGTGTGATGATTTTCGGTGCGTGTTTTTTAACATCAGCTCTTGGAGTAGCAATCGTTTCGGTTAATTTACCTAAAATGTGTAAACGTCCGTCGCGCGCTTGACCTAAAGCTTGTTCCATAATGTCATAACGTAATCCATCAATTTTGATGTCCATTTGACAAGCGGTAATACCATCTTTAGTTCCCGTTACTTTAAAGTCCATATCTCCTAAGTGATCTTCATCTCCTAAAATATCAGACAATACAGCAAATTTTTCTCCATCAGTAATCAATCCCATTGCAATTCCAGAAACTGGTTTGGTCATTTGAACTCCAGCATCCATTAAGGCCATAGTTCCAGCACAAACTGTCGCCATAGAAGAAGAACCGTTAGATTCTAATACTTCAGAAACGATACGAATAGTGTAAGGGCAATCGGCAGGAATCATATTTTTCAAAGCACGTTGTGCTAAGTTTCCGTGTCCTACTTCTCTTCTTGAAGTACCTCTTAAAGGTTTTGCTTCACCAGTTGAGAAAGGAGGGAAGTTATAATGTAAATAGAATTTCTCTTCACCTTGTTCAGATGGAGAATCGATTTGATTGGCTTCTCTTGATGTTCCTAAAGTTACAGTAGCTAATGCTTGTGTTTCTCCACGTGTAAATAATGAAGAACCGTGAACTCTTGGTAAATAATCCGTTTCACACCAAATTGGTCGGATATCCGTTGTTTTTCTACCATCCAAACGAATACCTAATTCTAACACTACGTTACGAACCGCCTCTTTGTTGGTTTTGTAGAAATATTTAGATACTAAATCACCGTCAGCCGCTAATTCTTCTTCTGTAAATAAAGCTTTTACTTCTTCTTTTACTTCAGCAAAGGCAGCGCCTCTTTCGTGTTTAGCAGAACCTACTTTTGCAATAGCATAAATTTTATCGTAGGCTGCAGCTCTTACTTTTTTGTAAATTTCTTCGTTTTCTTTCTCACCTTCATAAGTACGAATCTCTTTTTTACCAAAAGCAGCTTGTAAACGCAATTGCGCTTGAATTTGAACTTTAATCGCTTCGTGAGCAAATTTGATAGCTTCTACCATTTCTGCTTCCGAAATTTCTTTCATTTCTCCTTCTACCATTGCAACCGAATCCATAGAAGCTCCAATCATCATGTCGATGTCCGATTTTTCTAAGTCTACTTTACTTGGGTTGATTACAAATTTTCCATCGATACGTGCTACACGTACTTCTGAAATTAAATTGTAAAATGGAATGTCAGAAACTGCTAAAGCAGCCGATGCTGCTAAACCAGCTAAGGCATCCGGCATCACTTCTTCGTCATGAGACATTAACTGAATCATCACTTGTGTTTCTGCATGGTAATCGTCTGGGAAAAGTGGACGCAATACACGGTCTACTAATCTCATGGTTAATACTTCGCTATCGCTAGGACGTGCTTCTCTTTTGAAGAAACCTCCTGGAAAACGACCAGCAGCTGCGAATTTTTCGCGATAATCTACCGTTAACGGTAAAAAATCTACTCCTGGATTTGAGGTACGAGCCGATACTGCTGTTGCTAGTATCATGGTGTCGCCCATTCTAACTACTACAGAACCGTCGGCTTGTTTGGCCAAACGCCCTGTCTCGATTGTGATGCTTCTGCCATCACCTAAATCGATTTTTTCTACAAATAATTGTGGAATCATAAATTTTCCCTTATTTAATTTTACATTGGTTTCTGCCTGTCAGCAGAGTTGTTGTGTTGTTGTAGTTGTTGTGTTCCAATGAAAAACCAAACTTTCTTTTAAACGAAATATAAAATAAAAAGAGGCGCGTAGGCACCTCTTTTTGATATTGATTATTTTCTAATACCCAATACTTTGATAATCTCACGGTATCTATTGATTTCCGTTTTCTTTAAGTAGTCAAGAAGACTTCTTCTTTTACCTACTAATTTCACTAACGAACGCTCTGTGTTGTAATCGTGACGATTTTTTTTCAAGTGCTCAGTTAAGTGGTTGATTCTGAAAGTGAATAAAGCGATTTGCCCTTCAGCAGAACCAGTGTTTTCAGCTTTTCCTCCGTGTTGAGCGAAGATTTCAGCTTTTGTTTCTTTAGTTAAATACATGCTAATATTATTTAAATGATTATTATGTAGATTGAAGTAATTCTCCAATACGGGTGCAAAAATACATTTTATTTTCTAAAATACAATACTTTATTTGCGATTGGCAATATTTTTAATCATTCCAGAGAATATAAAAAAATGAAAAGGAATCATGCTGTACCAATACAACCGTCCCAAAATCCCAATGGGTCGGAACGTAGCAATTTGATGCAATTCATTGTTTTCGTCAATTTTAAATTCTAACCAAGCTTCTCCTGGGAGCCGCATTTCGGCAAAGAGAAGGAGTCGTTTTCCTTCTTTATCGGCTAATAAAACCCGCCAAAAATCAAGGGCATCTCCATTGTCTAAATGTGTTGGATGTGTTCGGCCGCGTCGTAAACCAACACCTCCAAACAATTTGTCTATAAATCCTCGCAATTGCCACATCCAACTACTATAATACCACCCTTTATCACCTCCAATCGACCAAATGTTTTCGAGCACTTGCGGGACATTTTCAACTTGAATTTTTTTATGGTCTTTCAAACATCCGAATTTAGGAACTTGAATATAATGGGAAAGATTCTTTTTGAATCGACTACTAGACAAACTGTCTTTCCAACTGGAGATAACCAAATTTTGCTCCATTTTTTCAAAAGCTAATTTGATAGCATCGACATAAGAAATGGGCTTGATTTGTAGCATTTTTTGTAACCGATTGTCGTTGCAAATTACTTCAACCTTCATGCTGTCTACCAAATTCATGGCTAGTTTATAAGAAGTAGAAGTGACAAAATACAACCAGTAGGAAGAAAGTTTGGGGGTCATCACTGGAATGGTCCAAATAGCTAATCGTATGCCTCGTGTTTTGGCATATAGTTGCATCATTTGTTTGTAGGTTATGATATTAGGCCCCCCGATATCAAAGGACTGGTTAAAACATTCTGGTTTGTTTTGAACACCAATTAAATATTGAATGACATCTCGTATGGCAATGGGTTGTGTTTTGGTTAGTACCCATTTTGGAGTAATCATTACCGGAAGTTTTTCGCATAAATCTCTGATAATTTCGAAAGACGAACTGCCAGAACCCACAATAATCCCTGCTTTTAAAACGGTGAGCTGTGCTGCGCCATTTTGCAATATTTTTTCAACATTGTTTCGGGAAAGCATGTGTTTCGAAAGCTTTGGGTCGTTTACAATACCACTCAAATAAATGACTTGTTTGATTTGCATATGACCTGCATAGGTGTTGAAGTTTTGCGCCGCAGTTGCTTCCATAGTATCAAAAGATTCTGTGGAACTTGCCATCGAGTGGATTAAAAAGTATGCAATATCAATTTCTTTCGGACAATCAGCAAACGTTACTTCATCAAGAAAATCGACTTCCCAAACCTTAATTCGAGACATTGTAAGGGCATCTAGGCCTAATCTGTTTTTATCACGCACACAACAAACTACTTCGTGTCCTTGTTCTAATAACTCGGGAAGCAATCGTCTGCCCACATAACCATTCGCACCAGTTAAAAGGATTTTCATTTTTCAGATTTTAAGTTGGATAACCAAAGCGTTCGAAATACTTTATACTTGTCATATTCTTGGGCTTGTTTTTCAATGTTAAAATAGCGATGGCCTCTAGGATCATTGCCAACACCAGCTAAATAAGCCCAATTTCCCCAATTGCTACAAACATCATAATCAATCAATTGTTGTTCGAAATACGCTGCACCTATGCGCCAATCCATGTTGAGTTCATTGCAAAAATAACTGGCAACATTTTGTCGGCCTCTGTTACTCATAAAACCCGTGCGTTTCAATTCAATCATGTTCGCATTTATAAAATCAGAAGGTGTTTTGCCATTTATCCATTGGGACAATAATTTCTCCTGTACAGATTGGGAATTGGCTTTTTCGTTTTTAATTCCAGCATACAAGAAAAATTTTGTTTGGTGTTTTTTGAACATAAATCGGAAAAAATCCCTCCAAAGTAATTCGAAAATCAACCAGTAGGTCGAATCATTCGCGCCAAATTCTTTTTCGTATTTTTTAACCTCAGAGTAAATCAACCGCGGTGAAATACAGCCCATAGCCAACCATGCCGAAAATTTGGAAGAATAATCGGAACCTACCATTCCGTTTCGGGTTTCTTTGTAATTAGACAAACATTTGGTGTCATAAAAATAATGTTGCAAGCGATTGAATGCTTCCGTTTCTCCCCCTTTGAAATGAATGGCCGCACGAGCATCGATTGTTGTTTTTTTTAACCCTAATTCTTTTAATGTTGGCCATTGTAAAAGAGGCAGTTTGGGTGAATTGATTCGAATTGGTTTTTGGAATGGATTTCGGACGATAGCATCTTGTTCTGTTTTTTTTCTGAAATTGGTAAATACATCTGGAATGTCTTTTATCGAAAAAGGTAAATCTTCGGCATGATATAAGGTACTCGTGCTACACGTTTCTAATTCACATCGCAACTTGAATAATTCATTTTGAACTAATTTTTCCGTCTGCTTTTCTTCATATGCCACTTCGCGTTTCGCAAAAACTTTTTGGATTTTATATTCCTGTACGATTTTC
This sequence comes from Flavobacterium amnicola, assembly GCF_004122165.1. Lineage (GTDB taxonomy): Bacteria > Bacteroidota > Bacteroidia > Flavobacteriales > Flavobacteriaceae > Flavobacterium > Flavobacterium amnicola. The sequence continues at coordinate 230,568 of NZ_SBKO01000001.1, read as the reverse complement.
GGAATTTCAATTTCGGGTTTGCCTTTAATCAGTAATAAACCCGATCCTAAACGTCTTAAATTTCTATCCAAATCCTCTAAAGATTCTAGTAAAAACTGAGCTCTGAAAGGTCCTGTTTTTTGAAATCCAAACGAAGTGGTTTCAAAATGCGAATCGTCAAAACAATAGACCGGGATTATCTCTTGACTTTGCGAAATAGCTTTGACTAAAGTTTCGTTATCTTCTACTCTCAAGTCGGTTTTAAACCAAACTAATGCTGTCTTTATCATAACTCGTTAATGTTTTTAAGATAATAATCAGCTTGTTGCAATAAGGCGGCTTTGTCCTCGGGTTTCATTTTGTGCCTCACATTGTACATCATTCCAACGCGAGGGTTTTTCCCTAGTTTGTCTTCGTTTTTATCGTAAAAATTCCAATATAAACTATTAAATGGACAAGCTTTGTCTCCAGTTTTTAGTGCTTTTTTATAGAAACAACTGCCACAATAGTGACTCATTTTATCGATATACGTAGCCGAACTCACATAAGGTTTTGTACCCACTATGCCACCATCGGCAAACTGACTCATGCCTCTAGTGTTGGTGATTTCAACCCATTCGATGGCGTCAATATAAATGCCCAAATACCAGGCATCGACTTCATCAGGATGGACTCCAGCCAAAAGTGCAAAATTCCCAGTGACCATTAAGCGCTGAATATGATGGGCGTAAGCGTACTGTAAGGATTGATTGATGGCATCTTTCAAACAATTCATTTTTGTTTTTCCAGTCCAATACCAATCGGGTAATTTATTTTGATTATTGAAAAAATTCAAAGCGGCAAAATCAGGCATTTTGTTCCAATAAATACCACGCATATATTCTCGCCAGCCAATAATTTGTCGGACGAAACCTTCTAACTGGTTGTACCCAATTTCTTCCGGACGCTTTTCCCATGCTGAAATAGCGCGATGAATGACTTCCAATGGTGAAATCAATTTCACATTCATCGAAAAGGAAATTCTCGAATGATACAACGACCATTCGTTAGGTGTCATGGCATCTTGGTAACTTCCAAAAAGGGGTAAACATTCGGCAACAAAAAAGTCTAATAATTCTAAAGATTGCTTTCTGGATGTAGGCCAAACGAAATATTGGGCATCTATAGTTCCAATTGTTTTAATATTTGTTTTTTTGATTTCTGAAACAATTTCCGAAACATCAGTGTTAAAAACGAGTGGAGGTGTCGGTTTGTGAGCTGCCGGTAATTTTTTTCGGTTGTCGCCGTCATAATTCCATTTTCCGGTGAGCGGTTTGTCGCCTTGCATTAAAATGTTGTGTTTTTTTCGCATCCTTTGATAAAAACTTTCCATTAAAAATGTTTTTTTGCCGTCGAAGAAATCGCCCAATTCCGTTCTTGTACTCATGAAATGTTCTGAATCGGTAACAGAATAGGAAATAGCAAGCGATTGGCAAAAGTTTTTCATTATTTCATCCAAACGATATTCGTCGGGTAATTGGTATTCGAACTGTGTGAAATTTTCTGTTTCTATAAGTTGATTTAGGTTTTTGTCAAATGCTTGTAAATTCGCTGGGTCATTTAGTTGATAATAAATAACACGATGGTTTTTTTCTTTTAATTCGGAAGCGAAGTGGCGCATCGCGGCAAAGAAACCCACTATTTTTTGAATGTGATGGATGGCATAATCAGTTTCGGAACGGATTTCCATTAGGACATATCTAACCGAATCATCTGTAGTTTGAAACCAAGAATGATTGCTGTTTAATTGATCGCCGAGTAGTAGTCTTAGGGTTTTTGCCATTTTATTTGTTGCTTCTACATTTGTCACTACAATATTTTACTGCCTCCCATACAGTTGACCATTTTTTACGCCAAGCGAATGGTTTTTGACACACCAAACAAATTTTATGGGGTAGGTTTTCTTTTTTGACTCCTCGCATTTTTGGGCTTATTAGGGTTGCTTACGTGCTTTTGTAAAATTCGTTTGCCTTCTTGCTGTACTTCGTCTTTTTTTCTGAAACTCCAAACAATATCACTGGCGAATTTTCGAGTTGCTTCAATATCTACAATGGGTGCAGGATAATTTTCTCCGATTTTGCAATTGTAAAATTGTTGTTCCATTTCGTTCATTTTCCAAGGTTCGTGCAATAAATGAATGGGTACTTCTGCTAATTCGGGCAGCCATTGTTTGATGAAAATACCATCCGGATCGTGTTCTTCGGAATTTTTTATCGGATTGTAAATGCGTATCGTGTTAATACCAGTGGTTCCTGATTGCATTTGAATTTGCGGATAATGAATCCCAGGTTCGTAATCTAAAAATTGACGGGCTAAAAAATGCAATTCGCGCCAATCTTGCCATAAATTAAAGGTGAAAAAGGAAACTACCATCGCACGCATTCTGAAATTAATATAACCTGTAGCCACCACACATCGCATGCAAGCATCCACAATTGGAACGCCGGTTTTGCCTTCTTGCCACGCTTTTATGTAAGTTTCGTTTTTGGGTTTGACTAAATTATCATAAGCTCTGTTGGCATTTTGAAATTCCATTTCACATTCGTCTTCGAACTTTTGCATGAAATGGCAATGCCAATGCAATCGGGATACAAAATTTAAGAGGGCTCTTTTGTTTTTCGAAGTTTCATAATGCTGATTGGTATATTGATACACCATGCGCATACTAATATTTCCATAAGCCAGATATGGCGATAATCGACTACAGCCTTTTCGACTTAAAGCTGGTTTTGAAATGTGTTTGCTATAATTCACATGACGCACTTTTACAAAACTGTCTAAATAGCGCCAAGCCAATGTTTCGCCACCTAGCTGAAAATTTTTATTTGGAGTTGTAATTCTTTCAGGTAAGTTTTCGCCTCTCAAAGTATTATAAAATGCAGGATCTAATGTAATAGTGTTTAAATCTGATTCTTTTACGATTTTCGGTGTGGCTTGCATGACTGCTTCCCAACGTTTCTCCCAATGTTGTCTCGATTTTAATTTTCTGATGACACCATGGAGCTGAAACTCCTTCCAAAGGATATTGTTTTTTTGAAATAAGGCTTGCATCGCAAGATCTCTATCAAACGTGATTTTATTGCCAATTTCTTGATGTGAAAAAATGGTATGCACCTCAAAATTTTTTATGATTTCTGAAAACACAAATTCTGCTTCGTTATAAAAAAAATAAAGGTTTTTGTGGAAAGGAGTTAGTTTGCTCTGTAATTCTTGGATGGATTGGTAAATGAACCGCCAATGACGCTCATCTGCATCATCATAATGCATCACCGAAGGTTCAAAAATGTAAACCAATAATAAAGGTAAATTCGATTGTTGCGCGTGAAATAGTGCTTCGTTATCAATGAAACGTAGGTCGCGTTTGAACCAAACAATATTTACAGCTTTTTTTTTCACAACATGATTTAGGAATTAATTTTAATCCATTTTTTATCGCTATTCAACAGAAAAGTGCCAATATGGGTTTTGTTCCATTCTTGAGGGGCAATTAGCGACAGAAAATACGAAAAATCATCTGCTTGGTAGACGTGATACACCTCTCCAATTACTGGTTCGAAAGCATATTTGGCACTGTAAACCAATTCATTCCATTCGTATTCTTCCATTAGTTTTTGATACTGAAACTTGAGTTCATTAAATTTATTTTCAAATTCTTTGTTAACAGCATGAATGTTCCTATTTTTCCAAGCGATGACGTCGTCAACCTTAATAGCTGGAGCGGCAACACTAGAGCCATAAGGCAAAATATTAGCATGGTAACCTTTGTCTTTTGAAAAAACTACGTTATCTGGAATGTTTTTTTTCATTGTATTTTTTGGTAATTCTAACGTTGGAAATAGTTTGTTTAAGTTAAATAGTTATTTTATTGGTATTTATCCATTTTTCAGGGTGCTCATTCCACCATCAACAGCCATTATTTGCCCTGTAATCCAGCTGGATTCTTCACTTAGCAAAAAAGCAATGGCATTGGCAATATCGTTAGCGGTCCCAACTTTATTCATTGGATTTCTTTTTTGCATGGATTCTATTTTTTCGGGTGTACTTAAAAACTTTTCACCCAAAGGCGTGTTCACCAAAGAGGGTGCAACGCAATTTACGCGAATGTTTGGAGCGTACTCAGCCGCCAAAGCTTTGGTTAAGCCTTCAATAGCTCCCTTTGCCATGGCAATTGAAGTGTGAAACGGCAAGCCTACACCCACTGCGACTGTACTAATGAAAACGATTGAACTATTTTCGGTATTTTTCAAATTGTTAAGATAGCTTTGTGTAAAAGCCACGGCTCCTAATGTGTTTATAGAATAATCGGTCGTAAATTCTTCAGGTTTTAATCGATGAAATGGTTTTAAATTAATGGTACCCGGAAAATAAACCATGCCGTGAATGGCTTCCTCAAGTGCGGGAAAATTTCCAAAGGCATAGCTTTCAATTTGATAAAAATGATCGTATTCATAGGTTTTAGGCTTGGTACTGATGCCTATTACTTTATGTCCCTTTACTTGTAATAATTTTGCAGTTTCTTGTGCAATTAGGCTTGAAGCCCCTGCGAATAGGAATGTTTTCATCGGCGTTTGGATATTTTATTATTACTAATTGTGCGTTGTAACTTGCATTTGAACCGGTTTATTTCTGCTACTCGTTTGGCAGTATGCTTGGTGTTGCAATTTTCCACTCTTTTTCGCCAAAGTTTGTAACTAGAAAACTTTAGTTCCTTTTTCATCAGCACCTTTACATCCGCTTCCGCTAATCCAAATTGAAATCGAATTGCCTCAAATGGGGTGCGATCTTCCCAAGCCATTTCAATAATTCGGTCAATAGCGATGGCATTCAATTCGTTTTTTTGAGTTACAGACATTGTTTTGTTTAATTAAATTGAAATAAAGTTAAACAAAAATAAGCAAAATAAATGAGAAGTTTCGTTAAGGAAAATAAAAAATCCGTTACAAAATTGTATTGTAACGGATTGTTATGCAGTTAAGTGCTTTTGCTTAGAACAACAATGCCACTTCTTGATTCACAAATTCTAAAAATCGTTCATCCGCCTCTGTAAAAGGATCTATGACATGACTGTCGATGTCTATTTGACCAATATTGACTCCATTCACAAATAAAGGCACAACGATTTCTGATTTTACCGTAAAACTACAGGCAATGTAATTGTCTTGTGCCGAAACATCAGGCACTACAAAATTAGTATTGCTTTCCGCTACTTGTCCACAGATTCCTTTTCCGAACGGAATAACGGTATGATCAGTTTCAGCACCCACATAAGGACCTAGATGTAATGTTTTGGCTTCATGATTGGCAAAATAAAAACCAACCCAATTGTAATAACTGATATTGTCTTGTAATAATTGGCAAATATTCAAAAGTTTCTCATCTCTAGAGAAATTTGAATTAATTATTTCTGTAACCTTTGGTTTTAAATCTTCGAAAGTCATTTTATTTGATTTTTATGCAAAAGTAACGAACGGAGGTTTTAATTTTTATATAAATTTGTTAAAAATTGATTTTGATTACTTATTTCCAACAGTACAAACCCTTTCTACTTTTTTTAGGCAAATTCTTTTTGTCGTATTTGGTATTGACAGTGTTGTATCAAAGTTATCTTGCTACTTTTGGGGATGATGTTGTCGATGGCATTACCTCTAATGTTGCATTTTTGACACAAAAAATAGCCAATCTATTTAAGATTGATATTTCAACGCAACTAGACGTTTTACAGTTTCAAATTAGATACCATGGAAAATATTTAGCCAGAATCATTGAAGGCTGTAATGCCATAAGTGTCATTATCCTTTTTATTGCGTTTATCGTAGCCTTCTCTGGGAAATTAAAAGTAACTTTACTGTATATTTTTGTTGGGAGCGTTATGATATACATTTTCAATATCTTCCGAATTATTTTTTTGACGATTTTGGTGTATCATTTCCCCCATCAAGAGCACTTATTACACGGCGTTTTATTTCCGTTAATTATTTATGGTATAGTATTTTTATTATGGTTCATTTGGGTGAATAAATTTTCAGGTTATGTTTCAAAATAAAAACGTTAAAATACTAGTAGTTTTATTTTTAATTGGCTTACTAATAGCGGTTAGGGCATTTGAAGGCATCTTGTTTTATGACCCATTTATGGATTATTTCAAAGCAGAATATGCAAACTTGTCCTATCCACAATTGGATTCGATTTTGTTTTATCTGAATTTGATTTTTCGTTACACGTTGAATTCGATTATTTCGGTGCTTATTTTGTATGTGATTTTTGATGATATTGCAATGGTCAAATTTTCAGGATCTTTGTTGCTCATGTTTTTGATTGTTTTGCTTTTTTCTATGTTTTTGCTTTTAAATTATTCGGATGAAAGTCAGAAAATGATTCTGTTCTATGTCCGACGATTTTTAATTCAACCCATTTTCCTTTTATTATTTATTCCCGCTTTTTTTTACCAAAAGAAAACTGCATAAATTTCCGTACCTTTATAGAAATAAGTCTGTTAAAGATGAAAGTGGTAAAGTATTCTGGTGATGTTGTCAATTTTGAAGAAGCAAAACTACGACGTTCCCTTTTAAAATCTGGGGCAAATGAAAACCAAGTCGATAATGTGCTCGGTCAAATTGTACGTCAACTATACGACGGAATTTCAACAAAAAAAATTTACACTCTTGCATTCGAATTATTGCAAAAAGAATCCAATGCCAAAGCTGCACGTTATAATTTAAGATCGGCTCTAGAATTGCTTGGTCCAGCTGGTTTTTACTTTGAAAAATACATTTCTTTTTTGTTCAGAGAAGAGGGATATCGTACCAAAATTAACCTCAATTTACAAGGAAAATGCGTGTCGCACGAAGTGGATTTGGTCATTCAAAACGAGAAGGAAATCAAAATGATTGAATGCAAATTTCATTCCAATCGCGATATTATTTCGGATGTTAAAATACCCATGTATATTTTGTCTCGCTTTAATGATTTAAAAGGGATAAAGCATGCCATTTTTGGTATAAATGATGAATTAACGGCTTGTGTAATAGTAACCAACAATCGATTTTCAGAGGATGCCATTCAATTTGCGACGTGTTCCGGAATTGAATTATTAAGTTGGGATCTCCCCAGCGGAAATAGTTTAAGTAATAAAATTGACCAGCAGCACTTGTATCCCATCACCTGTTTGACGACACTAACCCTAGAAGAAAAACAAAGGTTGTTGGAACAAGACATAATAATAGTAAAACAATTGAATGCGAATGCTGAAAGGTTATTCGAAATAGGAATAAGTAAAGAACGAATGAAGAACATTCAAAAAGAAGTTTCAGAATTGTGTAATTAAAAAGGGAAGTAATGAAAATCCAATTTTTAGGTGCAGCAGGAACGGTAACCGGTTCCAAAACATTAATAGAATCTAATGGAATTCGAATTTTAATTGATTGTGGTTTGTTTCAAGGCAACAAAGAAACCCGTCAGCTCAACTGGGAACCACTTTCGGTTTTACCTTCATCGATTGATTATGTCTTACTAACGCACGGACATTTGGATCATTGTGGTTGGTTGGCACGACTCGTAAAACAAGGATTCGAAGGGAAAATATATTGTACTAGTCCCACCAAATCCATTTCAAGATTGATTTTATTGGATTCGGCTAAAATTCAAGAAGAAGAAGCTGAAAAAGCCAACCGCGAACAGTATTCCAAACACAATCCGGCAGAACCTTTATACACCGTGGAAGATGCCGAACGAGTGACTCCTTTTTTTAGAGTCATTTCCTTAGATAAATCCTTCGATTTAGATGCCGAAATTTCCGCTCGTTTTTTTTATGCCGGACATATTTTAGGGGCTTGTTCCATAGAACTGAAATTAGAAGGAAAAACCTTAGTTTTTTCAGGAGATTTAGGCAGAGATAACGATGATTTATTATATGAACCAGTGAAACCAAAAGTGGCCAATTATGTTTTTATGGAAAGTACTTACGGTGATCGTTTGCATCCCGATAGCGATCCCATGGAAGACTTAGAAACCTTTATAAACGAAACTTTTGCTAGTGGTGGGAACGTTATTATCCCAAGTTTTGCTGTCGAAAGAGCCCAAGCCATCATGTATCTAATTTGGAAGTTAAAAATCGCAGGTCGTATTCCTGAAATTCCTTACATCATCGATACACCCATGGGAATTAAAGTCATCGATTTGTTTACCGAAAACCGCTCTTGGCACAAGCTAGACTTAGACGAATGTGAAGCCATGTGCGATATGTTTCAGTTGATTACAGATTATGAAGAAACCATGGAAACCATTTACGACGATCGCCCAAAAGTAGTAATTGCGGCGAGCGGAATGGTAACGGGTGGGCGTGTGTTGAGCTATTTAGAGCGCTATATTATTGATTCTAAAAACACGGTAGTCATGGTGGGTTATCAAGCAGAGGGCACTCGAGGACGAAAACTGTTGGATGGTGAAAAAGAAATCAAATTGTATGGAAATTATTATCCTGTTCACGCGAAAATCGTCGAAATTGAAGGGCTTTCGGCACATGGTGACCAAGAAGATTTAATTCAGTGGTTGTCTAAATTGGAAGCTAAGCCAGATAAAATTTTTCTAATGCATGGAGAAAGTTCGGCATTACTCGGACTTAAAAACAAAATAGATGAGGTTTATGGCTTTCCTTGCGAAATTCCCTATTTAGAACAAATTGTAGAAATCAATTAACACCATTTTATATTTTCTGTTTTAAAAAAGTAGTACTTTTGCCTTATGACTTTCAAAAAGCACATCAACGTTTTATTAGCAATACTAATATTGGTTTCCAATGTTGGTTTGGCTTTTAATGTGCATTATTGTGAAGGAAAAATATCAGGCATTTCGTTTAATTACAAAGTAGAAGAGCCTTGTGTAGACGAAAAACCAACCAAGATTACGTCTTGTTGTGCAGTCGAAAACAGTCACGATTCTTGTTGTTCCAATGACAAAGTCGAAATTAAAAAGACTACTTCAGAAAATGTTTTAGTCAAAAGTTTTCAGCTCGACTTAGCTTCGTATCTTCTAGTTCAAGAGTGTCGTTTTTTTCAGGCTATTCTGTTACAAGAAGTGATTCTTCCTTCCGAAAATCCTTCTTTTTACTGTGAATCCAATGCGCCACCACTTTACAAATTGTATTCCCAATATATTTTCTACGCGTAATTACTGTTTGAAATCAAAAACTGATTTTTAAACATTAATTATTTATACAATGAAAAATATACTGCTGTTTTTTGTTGTTTTCCTAGCATTTAAAGGTTATTCACAAGATACGTTGCAAACGGTAAAAGTAGAAGCCAAACGTGGGAAAATACAAAAATCATTGATAAAGGCAACCAATACAACGGTGTTGTCTAGCAAAGAATTACTCAAAGCGGCTTGTTGTAACTTAGCCGAAAGCTTTGAAACCAATCCGACTATTGATGTCAATTTTTCTGATGCATTAACGGGAACCAAGCAAATCAAAATGCTGGGGTTGACTAGCCCGTATTTATTAATTGCCGAAGAAAATATTCCGAGTGTTCGTGGTGCTTCTCAAGCCTACGGATTGTCGTTCACACCTGGAACTTGGGTGGAAAGTATCCAAATTACCAAAGGTGCGGGAAGTGTTGTAAATGGTTATGAAAGTATTTCGGGACAAATCAATACCGAACTTTTAAAACCCGTTAAAGAAATTCCTTTCTTTTTGAATGTGTATGGTTCGACCGACTCTCGATTTGAAGTCAATACACATCTTACTCAAAAAGTGGATAGTTTATGGTCGACCAGTTTGTTGGTTCATGGCAATATGCGTGTGGCTAAAAACGACATGAATAACGATGGTTTTCTAGATAATCCGTTAGGAAATCAAATCAATGTGATGAATCGTTGGCAATATTCCAATCCGAATACTGGCTGGGTGAGTTTCTTGAATGCTCGATTTATGAACGATGAAAAGCAAACCGGTCAAATAGATTTTGATCCGAAGAAAGATAAGTTGACAACGAATTATTGGGGATCGGAAATCAATACACAACGTTTCGATTTTTCTTCTAAATTGGGTTATGTGTGGAAAGATATGCCGTATCAAAGCATCGGTTTTCAAAATGCCTATACCATACACAATCAAAACTCGTATTTTGGACTTCGGACCTATGATATCAAGCAAAAAAGTTTTTATTCGAACCTGATTTTTAATTCGATTATTGACAATACGTTAAATAAATTCGCAACAGGATTAAATTTTACTTCGGATGAATACCAAGAATTTGTTTTTGGAAATGATCTCAGTCGAAAAGACAATTCCGTAGGCGCTTTTTTAGAATATACTTACGACAATACCGATAATTTCAGTGTGATTTTAGGCGGTCGTGCCGATTATCACAACCGTTTGGGATTTTTTGTAACGCCCAGATTACATGCTAGATACAATCCTTGGAAAGATGCTGTACTGCGATTTTCAGCAGGAAGGGGAAAACGCTCGGCTAATATTTTTGCAGAAAACCAACACCTTTTCGGAAGCTCTCGAACTTTTAATATCTTAGATAATTCTGGTAAAATTTACGGACTTAATCCTGAAATCGCATGGAATTATGGATTTGGATTTCTTCAAAAGTTTGAATGGTTGGGGATGAAATCGGATGCATCTCTTGATTTTTACAGAACCGATTTTCAAAATCAAGCGGTTGTCGATTTGTTTCAAACAAATCAAGTCAATTTCTATAATCTGAAAGGGAAATCCTACGCCAATAGTTTACAAGTAGAATTCAATACCGAAATCATTAAACATTTGAATTTTCGTTCGGCATATAAGTTTTACGATATTAAAACGGATTACAATTCAGGAAGTTTTCAACGACCTTTACAGGCAAAACATCGTTTTTTTACTAATTTAGAGTTCGAAACGCATATTAAAGATAAAGGGCAACAATGGAAGTTTGATTATACTTTAAACTGGTTTGGGCAACAACAATTACCCAATACCAATAATCAATTGCCTGATTTTTCTCCAACTTTTATTGTGATGAATTCGCAAGTTACAAGAACTTTTTCGTCGGTATTTGAAATGTATCTTGGAGTAGAAAACCTTGGTAATTACAAACAAAATAGAGCAATTGTAGGTTATGAAAATCCTTTTGGAACAAATTTTGATACTTCTGCAATATATGCACCAGTTTTCGGACAAATGTTTTATGCCGGATTGCGATTTAAAGTGAAATAATAAACTTAGAAAATATGAAAAATATAATTTTAATGATGTTGCTAATGGTAGGTTTTACTTCGTTGGCACAAGACAAAAAAAATAAAAATGCCAAATACAATATCGAGGTCAACGGAAACTGTGAGATGTGTAAAAAGCGTATTGAAAAAGCAGCCATTTCTGTTTCCGGTGTGAAAAGTGCTACTTGGCATATGGAAGATCACGTACTTCATCTAATTGTTAATGAAGAAAAATGTGATGTAAAAAGTGTTGAAAACGCTATTGCAAAAGCAGGTCATGATACCAAAAATGTGAAAGCCACAAAAGAAGATTATGATAAGCTTCATGGATGTTGTCAGTATGAAAGAAAATAAATAAAAAATGGCCCCGACTATAAAATCGGGGCTTTTTCTTGATAAGAAAATGTTAAGTCTTTTGATAATTGGTTTTAAAATGATAAATTCGCCTCATGAAATTTTTCACCAAAATAGTTTTAGGAATTTTTATTCTGTTTCAGTTTTCTACGATTATCGTTTGTATAATCAATGAGAGAAATGATACAAAATTTACCTATAATATTACGGAAGAAGAAGAACATTCAAAAGAAGTGAAAGAAATTAAATCAGCATTTGTAATTAGCAAATACAAGCTTTTGCCTCTTTTCGACGAAGTAACTTTTAATGAAGTCTACGACACCTACCTTTTAAAGCATTACGCTGTCACTCCTACAATTTTTCATTTACCGCCTGAACAAGTTTAAAACATAAAATTCGTGCTGTAGTCGTATTGTCTATGGTTAAATGTTGTTTTAAATTTTTAAGGTTATGACAAAAAAGATAAATATTTTTGGAAGTCTTGGTGCCGATTTACCATCGGGGCTAGTGGTTTTTCTTGTGGCTTTACCCTTATGTTTGGGTATTGCTTTAGCGTCTGGCGCGCCGTTATTCGCCGGAATTATTACAGGAGTTGTTGGTGGAATTGTAGTGGGTTACTTAAGTAAATCACACCTTTCCGTTTCGGGTCCTGCTGCCGGCTTAACTGCAATAGTATTAACTGCAATAACCGATTTAGGTGGCTTTAGTATTTTCTTGCTTGCCGTTTTTCTTGCAGGTTTAATGCAAATTGCCTTGGGATTCCTAAAAGCGGGATCTATTTCCAATTATTTCCCAAACAATGTAATTGAAGGAATGCTTGCTGGTATTGGAGTGATAATATTTTTAAAGCAAATTCCACATGCTTTTGGTTATGATAAAGATTATGAAGGTGATTTGGCTTTTGCGCAACCTGATGGACAAAATACTTTTTCTGAAATCTTTTCGGTATTAGGCAATATCCATTTAGGGGCAACGATAATAACGATTATCTCTTTAACGATTTTAATTGGTTGGAATAAAGTTCCTTTTTTGAAAAATCTAAAACTAGTACCAGCTGCATTAGTAGCCGTAATTGTTGGAATTGTTGTGAATCAGATTTTTATTGCTTCAGGATCTACTTTGGCAGTTTTGGAAGATCATTTAGTAAAGTTACCAGTGCCCAACTCTTTTGATGAGTTCAAACAAAGTTTTACACTGCCAGATTTTACGGCTTTTTCCAATCAAAAAGTTTGGATTGTTGCTGTAACCATCGCAGTTGTAGCCTCTATTGAAACATTGCTTTGTATTGAAGCGGCAGACAGAATGGACAAACACAAACGCTATACAGATACGAATGTTGAACTTAAAGCACAAGGAATAGGGAATATGGTGAGTGCACTTTTGGGTGGATTGCCAATGACTTCGGTTGTAGTGAGAACTACTGCCAATAGTAATGCGGGAGCCGAAACTAAAATGTCTGCTATTTTTCATGGGGTTTTATTGATGGTTTGCGCCATCGCGATTCCATCTATTTTGAATATGATTCCGTTAGCCACTTTAGCGGCAGTACTTCTCTTAGTCGGATATAAATTAGCCAATCCAAAAGTAATCAAGCATTTTTTTGAAAGAGGAAAATACCAGTTCATTCCCTTTATGGCAACAATGTTAGCGGTCGTTTTTACCGATTTGTTAAAAGGAGTAGCATTGGGATTGATTATCAGTGTGATTTTTATTCTTAAAGGAAATATGCAACGTGCCTATAACTTCCGTAAAGAAGAATACCATGACGGAGATGTTATTCATATTGATTTGGCACAAGAAGTTTCATTTTTGAATAAAGCCGCTGTTAAAAAAACGCTATCCTCAATTCCAGAAAATTCTAAAGTAGTGATAAATGCTTCCGATACGGTGTATATTGCACATGATGTTTTAGACTTAATCAAAGAGTTTAAAAAAATTAGAGCGAAAGAAGAAAATATAAAAATTAAATTAGTTGGTTTCAAAAAAGCATACAAACTAGAGAATACTGGAGAAGAAGAAAAACACGTTTTTGTAGAACATAAAAATTAAAATAGACCATGAGAACTTTAAATAAAGAAATACAAGCAGAAATCACCCCAAGAAAAGCATTAGAAATTTTAAAAGAAGGCAATCATCGTTTTGTAAACAATTTAAAAGTACACCGTGACTTGTTAGAACAAGTAAACGACACACGTGACGGTCAATGGCCATTCGCAACTATTTTAAGTTGTATTGATAGTCGTACTTCGGCCGAATTGATTTTCGACCAAGGTTTGGGAGATGTTTTTTCCATTCGAATTGCAGGAAATGTAACTAATACCGATATTTTAGGAAGTATGGAATTTGCTTGTAAAGTGGCAGGTTCAAAATTGATTGTGGTCTTAGGACATACCAAGTGTGGTGCTGTAAAAGGCGCATGTGATCATGTGGAAATGGGTAATTTAACAGAGTTATTATCGAAATTACAACCAGCCGTTTATGAAGAACAAAAGACAAAGGAAGATAGGACTTCGAAAAACAGCGAATTTGTTGAAAACGTAGCCGAAATCAATGTAAAACGTACTGTAAAATCTATCATTCAAAGAAGTTATATTTTAGAACAAATGATTGAAAATGGTGAAATTGGAATTATTGGCGCCATGTACAATATTGAAACTGGGAAAGTAGAATTTTATAATACCACCGAATTTATAAAAGACGCAAGTAATCCTGGATTAGATTTAAAAGAATTAGTCAAATAGCGGTATTTTTTAAATACATTTGCTTTAGAAAATTTCAATATGAGCGAGTTTTATAAAAAAATACTAGACAATAATAAGAAGTGGGTCCAAGAAAAGCTTGACCAGGATCCTAATTTCTTTAGTGATCTAGCTGGCGGTCAAACCCCACCATTATTATGGATTGGCTGTTCAGATAGTCGTGTTCCCGCGAATGAAATCATAGGTGCTAAAGCAGGTGAAGTTTTTGTACACCGAAACATTGCCAATATGGTGGTGCATAGTGATATGAATATGTTAAGTGTGCTAGATTATGCCGTAAACGTCTTAAAAGTGAAACACGTAATTGTTTGTGGTCATTATGGTTGTGGTGGTATTAAAGCCGCAATGGGAAATGGTTCTTTCGGAATTATTGATAACTGGATTCGCCACATCAAAGATATTTACCGTTTGAACAAAGAAAAGTTAGTTGAAGTTGAAAATGAAGAAGAAAGATTTAACAAATTCGTTGAATTGAACGTGAAAGAGCAAGTGCTTAATTTGGCTAAAACATCGATTGTTCAAAATGCTTGGAAAGATGGACAAGAATTGTATTTACACGGATGGGTTTATGGTTTAAATTCGGGGTATGTAACCGATTTAGAAGTGAATTTTTCTTGTAATAAGGATTTGCACGAACTGTATCAGCTGGATATTTAAGAATAATTTAATAATTAAAAAATTAGGCGATTGTACTATTTGTAGTACCTTCGCCTTTTTTATAAAAATACTTATATTTACCGAATGGAAGATTTCAATTGGTTACAATTATTGAATCCAGAATTCTATATTTTACTGGAGTTTGGAGGAATTAAAATAGGATTATTAGTCGTTTTATTTATAGTTTTTGCGGAAACAGGATTGTTGGCTGGCTTTTTCTTACCAGGAGATAGTTTGCTTTTTTTGGCTGGGATATATAGCGAATCATTAATGAGTCAAATTTCTTTAGGAAATGATTTTTTAAACGTTACTGTTTTTGCTTTGCTAGTAACAGTAATGGGTATTTTAGGTAATATGGCAGGATATTGGTTCGGTGCCCGAAGTGGAAATTATCTATACAACCAAAAAGATACCTTTTTCTTCAAAAAGAAATATTTGTACCAATCAAAAGAATTTTTCGAAAAATATGGTAGTCGAGCTATCGTTTTTGCACGTTTTTTACCTATTGTTAGGACATTTGCTCCAGTAATAGCTGGAATTGTTTCTATGGATAAAAAGAAATTTATGTTTTTTAATATATTAGGATCATTTCTTTGGTCTTTTTCTATGATTTTCGCGGGGCATTATCTACATGCGTTATTTCTTGATAAATTTAATATTGATTTAAAACATTATATCGAATATATCGTAATTGGTATTGTTGGGTTTACTACTATTCCAGTTCTATGGAAATTATTTAAGAAAAGAGTGCATTTGGAATAGGCTAGATCAAATTATTTTTTAATTTTGCAGCCGAAAAATAAAAATGTTTAAAATCAATAAAAATATAATCGCAGGTAAGGCAAAGGGATTGTTCTCTTTGCTGGCTGTGTTTTTATTGATTTTTTCTGTTTCTGCTAAAAGTGTTTCCAATACGTTTAAGTTAGAAAAAGAAAAGCAATTTTCTTTTGTACAGAAACAAACCGGTGAATCTAAATTTTATCGAATTAATTCTGTTCCTGCTGAAGATCAAGAAGACCTTTCTGAAGTTGATTCAGATAATCTTGAATTTTTTACATTTGAGCAATTCTCCGCATCAAATGTTTTTTCATCCGCTGAAAAACCTGAAGTTTTTTCAGTTTTTCAATTTACTAAAATCACTAAACTTCCACTTTACGCGCTCTTCTGTAAGTGGAAATTTCATCTTAACTAAGCATTTTTGACTTAGTAGGATTGTAAAGTGTAACAGTTATCTGTTGATTTTTTAAAATTTTATTTCGGTTCTATTTGAAATGGACAAGTTTGTCAAAAAATAGTACATGATGAGTATGCATACTATCTTTTGAATTACTAAGTCTGTTGCTGAAAATTTGATTTTTCCGAAATGGAATGAACTTCTTTCATTCTAAGTCTTTTCTAAAACCGTTTACCCATCAGGGTTATTCGGTTGCATCATTTTATTCAAAAAAATTAATCTATTTATTATTACCTAGTTATGGCAAAAAAAGTTTTGTTACTAGTTAGCGCGTTTGCATTATTCCTGCATACTAGCTGCGACTCCAAAAAAGAAGGAAAAGAAGAAAAAACACATTTTTTAGTGACAACTCCAGTTAAAAAAGATACTGTTGTTACCAAAGATTATGTATGTCAGATACACGCTTCCAATCACATTGAACTAAGAGCACAGGAAAGAGGTTATTTGCAAAAGATATTTGTAGATGAAGGACAGTTTGTGCGTAAAGGGCAACTGTTGTTTCAAATCATGCCTAATTTATATCAAGCAGAAGTTCAAAAAGCGCAAGCGGAAGCCGATTTTGTAAAAATTGAATACCAAAATACCAAAAAATTAGCCGATAAAAATGTGGTTTCGCCTAATGAATTGGCTATGGCCAAAGCCAAATTAGACAAAGCTAATGCCGAATTGGCGCTGATGAGAGTGCATTTGCAGTTTACGGAAATTAGAGCGCCCTTCGATGGAATCGTTGATAAGTTTCACGTGCGATTAGGGAGTTTATTAGATGAAGGTGATTTGTTGACCAATTTATCCGATAACAGTAAAATGTGGGTGTACTACAATGTTCCAGAATCGGAATATTTAGACTATAAATCGAAAGCCAGTAACAGTAAAACTAAAGTGAATCTGATTATGGCGAATAATGAAACCTTTGGTTATACCGGTATCGTAGAAACCATCGAAGCCGATTTTAATAATGAAACGGGTAACATTGCTTTCAGAGCCACTTTCCCAAATCCAAAAGGGCTTTTACGCCATGGTGAAACGGGAAATGTTCAAACTACTATTTCCTTAAAAAATGCTTTATTAATTCCGCAGAAAGCAACTTTCGAAGTGCTGGAGAAAAAATACGTGTATGTGATCGATAAAAATAATGAGGTAAAATCGAGAGCCATTACAATTGCTGCCGAATTACCACACATATTCGCTATTAGCAGTGGTTTGTCGGAAGGAGATAAAATTCTTTTGGAAGGCTTACGTCTAGTAAAAGAGAACGAGAAAATCGAATACAAAATGGAAGATGCCACACACGTGCTTTCCCATTTAGAATTGTATGCTGAATAATTAAAATAGGAAGAAAAAATGTTTAGCAAATTCATACAAAGACCCGTATTTGCGATTGTAATTTCAATCATGATACTTTTTGTGGGAACATTGGCCATCAAACAGATGCCGATATCCCAATTTCCACAAATCGCCCCAACTACAGTAAATATATTTATTGCCTATCCCGGTGCTAGTGCCGATGTATTGGTAAAATCAACCTTGATTACTCTAGAGAATTCTATAAACGGAGTGGAAGGAATGCGTTATATCGCTACCGATGCTACTAGTGCAGGAGAAGCTACCTTGCGTATTATTTTTGAACCAGGTACCGATCCGAATCAGGCCGTTGTACGTGTAAAAACTAGGGTCGATCAGGTAATGCCATTGTTGCCGGAATTGGTGCAACGTGAAGGGGTAGTAATTACGCCTATTCAACCTAGTATGCTGATGTATGTGAATCTTTATTCGAAAGATAAAGGAATGGATGAAAAATTCCTGTACAACTACGCAAGTGTAAAAATGATTCCTGAAATCAACCGTTTGAAAGGGGTAGCACGTTCTCAAATTTTAGGAAGTAGAACCTATGCGATGCGTGTTTGGTTAAATCCAGAGCGTATGCGAGCCTATAATATTTCGGTAGAAGAAGTGATGGATGCCTTGGGCGAGCAGAGTATTATTGGTCGTCCGGGACGTATCGGACAAAGTTCAGGGATAGCGGCGCAATCGTTAGAATATGTACTGACATATAAAGGGCGATATAGCGAACCGAAAGAATATGAAAATGTAATTATTCGTGCCAATTCAGATGGTGAAAGTATTCATTTAAAAGATATTGGTAAGGTTGAATTAGGAAGTGAGTTTTTTGATATCTATTCGAATTTAGATGGTCATCCTTCGGCAGCAATCGTATTGAAACAAAACTACGGAAGTAATGCCAGTGAAGTAATTAAAGAAATTAAAGATAAGCTGGAAGAAATGAAAGAATCCTTCCCACCGGGCATGGATTATAAAATCAGTTATGATGTGTCACAATTCCTTGATGCGTCTATTGAGCAGGTTATCGATACGTTACGTGATGCCTTTATTTTGGTTGCATTGGTGGTATTCATATTTTTAGGGGATTGGCGATCGACGTTAATTCCGATTTTAGCGGTTCCCGTTTCGTTGATAGGTGCCTTCTTCGTGATTCAGTTCTTCGGACTTTCCATTAACTTGGTAACGCTTTTTGCCCTTGTTCTGGCAATTGGTATTGTGGTCGATGATGCGATTGTCGTCGTCGAGGCGGTGCATGCCAAATTTGAAGAATTCCCCAATATTACCCCATATCAAGCAGTCAAAAAAGTATTGGGTGAAATTGCTGGTGCCGTTATTGCGATTACTGCGGTTATGGTTTCTGTATTCTTGCCAATCTCATTTATGTCGGGACCAGTAGGAACTTTCTACCGTCAGTTCTCGATTACGATGGCCAGTTCCATTGTGATTTCAGCGCTTATTGCACTTACTTTAACACCTGTATTGTGTGCAATGATGTTGAAAAACCATCACGGTCACCCGAAAAAACAGAATCTTTTGACCAAGGCTTTGGACCGTTTTAATCATGCATTCGATAAGCTTACCGGGAAATATGTGGCTTTATTGAAAGCTATTGTTAACCGAAGAGTGCTTACGTTTGGGATTTTGGCCGTTTTCTGTGCCGGTATATTTATTGAGAACCAAATTCTTCCTTCTGGATTCATTCCGATAGAAGATCAAGGAACCATTTATGCGATTATTCAAACACCACCGGGTTCTACGTTAGAAACAACGAATCATGTTTCACAGAAACTTCAGAAAATTTGTGAGAAGGTGGATGGAGTAGAATCGGTTTCATCATTGGCGGGGTATGAAATCATGACCGAAGGTCGTGGTTCGAATGCTGGTACCTGTTTGATCAACTTAAAACCATGGGATGAGCGTAAGCATACGGTTAAGGAAATCATGGAAGAGTTAGAGGAAAAATCACATGGTTTAGGAGCCATCGTCGAATATTTCGAACCGCCAGCTATTCCTGGATTCGGAGCGTCAGGAGGTTTTTCGATGCGTTTATTGGATAAAAATACCACGACCGATTATCAAGACTTCGATAAAGTGAATAAAAAATTCATGGAAGATTTGAGCAAGCGTAAAGAATTAACCGGATTGTTTACCTTCTTTGCCGCGAATTATCCGCAGTACGAATTAGAAATTAATAATGAACTTGCCATGCAGAAAGGGGTATCCATTGGTAAAGCCATGGAAAACCTGAATATCTTGATTGGTAGTACATATGAACAAGGTTTTATCAAATTCGGACGTTTCTTCAAAGTGTATGTGCAATCCGATCCAAAATTTAGAAGGTTGCCAACCGATATTTTGAACCTCTATGTGAAAAATGATAAAGGCGAAATGGTACCTTATTCGGCATTTATGACACTTAAAAAAGGACAAGGGCCAAATGAGATTACACGATACAATATGTATAATTCATCGGCTATTCAAGGACTTCCAGCAGAAGGGTATACAACGGCCGAAGCTATTAAAGCCATTCGTGAAGTGGCTGAGGTTTCCCTTCCAAAAGGATATGATATTGCTTGGGAAGGGCTATCGTTCGACGAATCCAATAAAGGAAATGAATCCATTTACATATTTGCTATCGTATTGCTGTTTGTGTATTTTGTTTTAGCCGCGCAATACGAAAGTTTTATTATTCCGTTATCGGTGATTTTTTCACTTCCAGTGGGTGTTTTCGGTTCTTTCTTTCTACTTCAGGCCATGGGACTTGAAAATAATATTTATGCTCAAATCGGACTCATCATGCTTGTCGGATTGCTCGGTAAGAATGCTGTATTGATTGTCGAATTTGCCATTCAGAAGCGGAACGAAGGCTTTACTATCCTAGACGCTGCTATCGAAGGTGCCAAAGTGCGTTTTCGACCAATTTTGATGACTTCATTTGCCTTCATCGCCGGATTGATTCCATTGATTATCGCTACAGGAGCGGGTGCTATTGGTAACAAGACCATTGGAGCTGCAGCTTTGGGAGGAATGTTGTTCGGAACTATTTTCGGAGTGGTAATTGTTCCGGGACTGTACTACATTTTTGGTTCAATGGCCGATGGTCGAAAATTGATTAAAGGCGAAGATGAAAGTTCATTGTCAGATGAATTTGTGCAAATGATGGACGGATTTAATATAAATAATCAAAAAACAGAAGAGAATGATGAAGTTAAATAAAAATCGCATTTTCGAATTTATGGTCGTAGCCTTGCTGTTTCAAGCTGTTGTGGGTTGTAAATCTACTTCCATAGTTGAAAAAAAAGAAAACAAATCGGCTCCGGAAATGTTTGCTGGAGCCACTAAAGATACCTTAAATTCAGGTGCAATTTCGTGGAAAACCTATTTTAAAGATGCTCATTTGCAAGCTTTGATTGAATTGGCATTACAAAACAACCAAGAGTTGAATGTTACCTTGCAAGAAATTGAAATCGCGAAGAACGAAGTAAGAATCCGAAAAGGAGAATATTTGCCCTCTGTTGGATTAAAAGGAGGTGCTTCGGTCGATAAAGTGGCTCGTTTCACAAATATTGGTGCGATGGAAGCTACCACCGAAATCAAACCAGGTAAAGAAATGCCAGAACCTTTGCAAGATTACAATATTGGAATTGTAGCCAATTGGGAAATCGATATCTGGAAAAAATTACGCAATGGTAAAAAGGCTGCGGTGAACCGTTATTTGTCTTCAATTGAAGGTAAAAATTTCATGGTGACCAATTTGGTGTCAGAAATTGCCAATTCGTACTACGAGTTATTGGCTTTGGATAATCAATTGGAAATTATAAACCAAAATATTGAAATTCAGAGTAATGCTTTAGAAATAGTAAAAGTTCAAAAGGAAGCAGCTCGTGTGACAGAATTGCCTGTGAAAAAATTTGAAGCGGAAGTTTTTAAAACTAAAAGTTTACAATTTGAAGTACAGCAAAAAATTGTGGAAACCGAAAACCGAATTAATTTTCTGGTGGGACGATTTCCAAAACATGTGGATAGAAGTACAAAGTCTTTCAATGATATGATGCCCAATATGGTTCATGTTGGAATCCCCTCTCAACTTTTGAAAAACAGACCCGATATTCGTCAGGCAGAATTTGAATTAGAAGCTTCCAAATTAGATGTAAAAGCAGCGAGAGCCAGATTTTATCCTTCAGTTGGTATTTCTGCTGGAATTGGATTTCAGGCTTTCAATCCTGGTTATCTTTTCAATCCAAAATCATTACTGTATTCTCTTGCTGGCGATTTGATGGCTCCGCTAATTAATCGTAATGCGATAAAGGCTAGTTATAGTTCCGCAAATGCCAAACAAATTCAAGCGGTGTACAAATACGAACAAACTATTTTGAATAGTTATTTGGAAGTGGCCAATCAGGTTTCTAAAATCAGTAATCTGGAGAAAAGTTATTCTTTAAGAGCAAAACAGGTGGAAGCCCTTACTAATTCGGTATCCATTTCAAATGAACTTTTCCGTTCGGCTAGAGCGGATTATATGGAAGTATTACTTACCCAACGCGATGCATTGGAATCCAAATTTGATTTAATGGAAACCAAAATGCAACAGCTAAATGCCATGGTGAACATTTACCGTGCTTTAGGTGGCGGATGGAATTAATTACAGTTAGTTATTTTTCAAAGAAGCCATTGTACTCCGGTATGATGGCTTTTTTATTGGGCTAGATTTGGAAGAGTCCGATTTGGATGCGTATTATAAAGCAATTATCTTTACCAACTTCTTAGTGTTAAATAGGGAATCGAACGAATTCAATTGGTTTTATTCTGTAGTTGATTTAAAGTAATGCAATTTATGTTAAAGTTGAAATTGATACGATCAATATTCCTAACAGGAGTAATGGTTCTCGGATTAGTACAAAATAGTAACGCTCAAAGCAAAAGCAATAATAATGACGTTTGGTTTCATTATGCTGGAAAAAACATGCTGAGCAAGAAGTTGTCCTTGACTCTGGAAGGCTCTGTAAGGTTTGCAAACGGATTAAAGGAGAAACAGCAATGGTTTGTTCGCCCTTCGGTGGATTATCATTTTGCGAAATCGCTTGTAATGAGTGTGGGGTATACCTATTATGATACATATGTGTATGGAGAAATTCCGATGAATAAAATCACTATTCCAGAACATCATGTGTGGTGGCAAACGACATTTGTACACAATAAAAAAGAGTTAAAGTTTACCCATCGATTACGAGATGAAAACCGTTTTGTGGGTATAGCGACACAGAACAATCAAGGGAAATTGGAAATTTCCAACTACGAATATCGTAACCGATTGCGCTATATGTTTTTGTTAAATCATCCCTTACTTAAAAAGGATGAAAAGACGAAAGTCTTTGCGGTTTTAGGGGATGAGGTTTTTGTAAATATTGGAGTTAAGGAGGCTAAAACGGTAATTCAGCAAAATAGGATTATTGGAGGATTTGGATATAATTTTGATGCGCACCATCAAATACAATTGAACTACATTCATCAAAACATTTGGAATTTGAAAAACACAATACAAGAGAATAATCCCACGATTAGGATTTCCTATATTACTAATTTTGATTGGTTTGAAGAGAAATTAAATTAATACGGATGATAAAAATCGATTGAAAAACTTTTACTTTTGTTTAAAACAAGATAGCATTGCTTAATCAGTTACATATTAAAACACTCTTCACAAATAAAAAGTCTTGTGCTTTATTATTGGTTTTACTCTTGACATTTTCCATAACTGCAAATGCGTTTAATGCTGTTTCTTGTAGCCTTCAATCCAGTCCAGCAAAATCAATAAAAGAAGCAAGTAGCAAGTTTACTTCTTTATCAACGGACAATTATGAAGAAAGTATAGAATTAGTTGAGATTGATCTGGATGACTCCTTTGGTGACTTTTTATGTATCGAAAATTCGTCAAAGACATTCTCTTCCGAGAAACAACACATCAGAACGACAAGCAACAGTTTTCTTTCCATCAAATTGGAGTGTAAGCCTTTATACCTCCTTTACTGCAAGTGGAAATCCTACTTAGGAAATTAATTTTGGATTTCAACTGAAAATTGAAGTTGACAACTTCCAAAAACCACCACCACATCATTTTTAATTTCTTTTCCATTAGTGATTTGAGGAATACCCTCTTTTTATCAGAATTAAATGATGTTTCCTACTTTTTAAATAGTAAATGATCAAATCTAATCCATTGTCAAAACGATAAAAATGAAAACGATATTTAAATTAATTTTTTTATTGGGAATCCAATTTTTGTATTCTCAAAATACACTGTCAGGGACAGTAAAAGATGCCTCGAATGAGAGTCCGATTGCCAATGTATATGTTTTTATTTCCGAGTTGAATAAAGGCGTTCTGACTAATAATGAAGGAAACTATATCTTAAATATTGAAGCCAAAGGTCGTTTGAATGTACAGTTTTCACATTTGGGTTACCAAACAGTATTGCAATCGGCTGTAGTGGATGCTACCAATACCACCGTAACCCTTGATGTTGTACTGAAAGAAAGCACTGCCAATTTGAATGAGATTGTAGTCACTCATGCCTTTGAAAATGAATTCAAACAAAATACGTTTAAAACCGATGTAGTTCATAAAGACGATATTCAAAAAGTGGGAGGATTTACTGTTATGGATGTTTTGAATAAAATTCCAGGAGTAGATGCCACCACCACGGGAACTTTAATTTCAAGACCAGTAATTAGAGGATTGTCAAGCAACAGAATTTTAACGTTAATTGATGGCGTTCGTTTCGAAACACAACAGTGGGATGACGAACACGGAATAGGGGTGAACGAGAATGGAGTAGAGAAAATTGAAGTGGTAAAAGGACCTGAAAGTTTACTGTACGGACCTGAAGCTATGGGCGGTGTCGTTAATTTTATTCAATCGAAACCAGCACCTGTTGGAACGATACAAGGTTCTGCTTTTACTTCGATGTCAAGAAATAATCATGGTTGGAGAGTACTAGCCAATGTCGATGGAGCAAAAGAGAAGTTGAATTGGGGGGTGAGTGCTTTAGGGAAATTATTTTCAGATTATTTTATAAACAATCAAACCTTCAGGGTTCCTAATACAAGATTGTCAGAATACGGAGCTAAAGCATACGTAGGAACCAATCAAAAATGGGGAGCTACTCGCTTATCCTATACTTTCAATCAAGCTTTTTTCGGAATCCTTGATGGAAAAGATATTTTGTTTGGACCTAACGGAGAAATCATCAATACCGACATTGAAAAAGAGAAATACCCTCTTGAAACAGAGGCGCCATTTCATACTGTTGTCGATCACAGAGTAATTTCTGAAACTAATTTCTTGTTAGGGAAATCGAAACTAGATGCCATTTTTAGTTATCAAAACAACCACCGTACCGAAAACGAAGAGTTTGCCTTAGGGAAGATATTGGGTAAAAAAGGCTATAAGTATGTCGACATGACTTTGCAAAGTCTGACGTATAATGTGAAATGGAATACGCCTAAATGGGGCCGATTTTCATCTATAGCCGGTACCCAAGGGATGTTTCAAAATAACCAGAACAATTCGGGTGCCAAAACAGTTTTAATTCCGGATGCTTCGATTGCTGATTTTGGATTTTTTGCAGTCAGTAAGTACGAACATAAGGCGTTAAATGCCACTTTTGGTGCTAGATTTGATGCGAGAAATTTGGCTACTAAAACTACTTTGGGCTATAATTATGCCATCCCGGAAATATCTCGTTCATACAACAATGTGAGCACATCTCTAGGTTTGGCATATACCATTGCCGAAGATTTGGTGTTAAGAACCAGTTTTGCAACAGGGTATCGTTCGCCTAATTTAAATGAATTGACCTCAAATGGATACAAATTGGAATCGAGAAGATTTGAAATTGGGAATGCGAATTTTGATAAAGAACACAATAATCAGTTCGACTTTAGTGCCACCTATGAAGGCAAAAACATCAGTTTAGAAACTTCTTTTTTCTTCAATCGTGTCAATAATTACATTTATATCGCTCCTACAGGTAATTTGATTGCTAACAATATTAATCCCGCAGAAATGGTTGCCGAATATAAGTTTTATCAATCGAATGCCGAATTAATAGGTGGAGAAGCTCGACTGGATATACATCCTGTAGGTTGGAAATGGTTGGATTTTGAAACAAAGTTCTCGACATTGGAAGGAAAACGAACGGATAATGATTCTCATTTACCAATGATGACGCCAACAAAATTGTCGAACACCCTGTATTTTAATTGTAAGGACTTTTGGAAGTTGTCTAAAAACTCTTTCAATATCAATCTAGCCTCAACTTTTGATCAAAATAAAGTAGAAGCCAATGAATTGAAAACGAAAGGATATTGCTTGGTGAATTTCGGTTGGTTTACCTCCTACAAGTCATTTGATTTTACATTGACGGCTAATAACCTTTTGGACAAAAATTATGTGAACCACATGTCAAGGTTTAGACCATTCAATATTTCTGAGCCCGGAATGAATATCGCAATTGGTTGTAAAAAGAATTTTTAATGCAAATAAAAACCCCGATTGAAACATCGGGGTTTTTATTTTGTATTTCTTAAGGTTGTATTTCAATTGTTTTGGAAATTATTTGCCCTGTACTGTTTATTCCGTCCAAAACTAAAATAAGTGCACCATCGTTCACCTTTGGAAGCGAAATTTCGAATTCACCATTTTGATTGGTTACCGTTCTAGGATTCCAAAAAACATTTCCGAAATTAAGAAAGCTTTCATCGTTGAAATTAATGGACAAATTGTTTTTGAAAGGTAAGAAAGGGGTAAACCCATCTTTACAGACGTAATTTTTGGCACTAGATTTAAATGCCGTTTTCCCTGCCCCCATGGTTCTTTTGGTAAAAATGCTAATCACTCCATTTCTTCCAGCACTACCTGCACCAAATCCTCTTTTGTTTATATAAATTTCATCAATCTGGTCCATTCGCATTCCGTAAAGAAATGTAAAATCATCTAGAGGAGAATTATCAATCAGAATAGTTGGTGTCGAGTCTTGATTAAAACTACGGGAAGTTCTAGTTGTTATAGTAACATTTCCGCCGCTTGTCTCAATGTTATATCCTTTGGCACGTATAAAACTAATTACATCCGAATATCGTCTCACTTGTTCGTCATCAATTTTATACCCATCAATAAAAGAACTTCCATAAGCAGCATTTTTACGATTAACTAATTTCGGTTTGACTAAGGTTTTATTAATTTGTATGGAGTCTAGCAAATGCGTGTTTTTGTCCGTTTTAGGAAATTTAAAACTTACTTTGTTTGCACTTTCATCAAAGCATGTTTGTTTTGCTTTGAAAGGTTTGTAGAATTGGTTTTTGGCTTTTACTAAATTGAAGGCAGAGGCGAAATTTTTTACTTCATTTTTTTTATTAACCATCGACAAAAAAATCGATGTGGAATCACTAACTACAAGATTTTCAAATTGAAATTCATTCTTTTCATTAATGTCGGTATTCAAACTAACACCTGTAGAAATGCAAAGCAGATTTATTTTGTTGTCTTTGTTGCTGGTTTCCGAATTTATTTTTCCAATTAGTGATAGCCCATTTTCCGATTTAAAATTTTCGGTAGGGATATTAATATTTTGCAGGAAATTGTATTTGTATTTGTTTCCAAATAAGGCAAGGTCTAATTCGAAATGTTTTAAACGATTGTAATTGTTAAAATAGTAGGAACTATTGGTAATTTCGGTAGTTAAATGATTGTTGAGTAAAAGACTTGAATGAATGCTGTATTTGTTTGGCCTTGTAAGTGTTTTTGATGGCATGATGCTATAACTTAACTCGCCAAGATTAAAATTGCTTTTGAATTTGTATTTGATTGAATCGTTAGTAACAATTTTATTCGTCATTTCAATAGCGCTGTTTACTTTGGAATTGTAATACAATCTTTCAGATATAATGTCCTTTTTCTCGTCAAACAAAATAAAATTGGTGATTCCATTATTAAGTTCTTTTTTAGAAAAGGCTAATTTTTTTAGTTGCGTATTGGCGTCAAAATCAACTTTTACTAAATTCAAATTATCAAGGTGTTGAATCCCCAACCAAACGGTTTTATTTGTAGCAATTGTAGCCTTGTTAGTTTTAATATCAACGTATAAGGTCTCCGAATTAAAATTATCATTTATACTTATTAGGTAACCGATTTTTTTTGGTTTTTCAATTACTTTTTCTTGAAGTATATTTTGTTCATTCTTGATTTTAATTTTATACTCTAAATTTTTCGATTCGAGTAATTTAAATTTACCATAGCCTTGTTCATTAGTTGAAAAAGTAGTGACAACTTCATTTTTATCGTTCAAAACTTCAATGTCTTTTATAGTACTTCCAATGCCATTACAATCTTTTATTTCGGCTACAATATCGTTGTCGGTATTTTCTAATAAAACACCAGATTCTGGGTAATAATTGATGTTGATTTTATTTGGATTGAATTTTGAAGTCAAATCCATTTTGTAATTCGTCGGATTGACAATCGTAATTTCGTAACTGCTCGATTCATCTTCCGAAAAGTTATTCATGTAATTGGTAAAGAATCGAAAAGAATAGTTGCCCGATTCGGTAATTTTATCAGTATTGTAAAATCCGTGAAAGGTACTATTTTCAGAATAAAGTAATTTGGAATCTATTTTTTCACCATTAGAATTCAACAATTCCATGATTATATTTGATGATTTTATGTTGGGAAGACCTGTAATTTTATCGATTACGTAACCTTTTAGCCAAATGGTTTCTCCTGTAGTATAGACAGTTTTGTTAAATTGTGTGTGAATGTTTTCTCTTTCAAGATTGAAATAAGCGGTGTTATTTTCAATTGTACTTTTTTCATCTACAGTATTTTGTGCTTTTGACACAGTTGAAATAACACAAAAAGTTAGCAGATATAATAGTTTGTTCATTATTTGGTTTTTGGCAAATATAAAAAATCCGTCTCGAATTTAGTTCTTGACGGATTTTTACTTTTGGCTTTTGCCCTATGTTTTGTGTCTAAAATTACATCATGCCTGGCATGCCGCCTCCCATTGGCATTCCGCCACCAGCATTTTCTTCTTTAATCTCGATTAAAGCACACTCAGTGGTTAGAATCATTCCAGAAACCGATGCAGCATTTTCCAAAGCGACACGCGTTACTTTTTTAGGATCGATGATTCCTGCTTCAAGCATGTCAACATATTCGTCGGTTTTAGCATTATAACCAAAGTTGTCTTTTCCTTCGGAAACTTTTGCTACGACAACTGATCCTTCCAAACCGGCGTTTTCAACAATGGTTCTCAAAGGTGCTTCAACAGCACGAGCCACAATTTGAATTCCAGTAATTTCATCAGCATTGTCAGCTTTAATAGCTGCTAAAACTGATTTTGCGCGTAATAAAGCAACACCACCACCAGCAACAATTCCTTCTTCTACCGCAGCACGAGTGGCATGTAAAGCATCGTCCACACGGTCTTTTTTCTCCTTCATTTCAACTTCAGAAGCAGCTCCTACATAAAGTACGGCAACACCACCTGCTAATTTAGCCAAACGCTCCTGTAGTTTTTCTTTATCATACTCAGATGTAGTTGATTCCATCTGGGCTTTGATTTGGTTGACGCGATTTTTAATCAAATCAGCTTCACCCGCACCATTTACGATAATCGTATTGTCTTTGTCGATCGAAACTTTTTCAGCAGTACCTAACATTTCCAAAGTAGCGTTTTCTAGGTTGTATCCGCTTTCTTCCGAAATTACTGTTCCACCAGTTAAAATAGCGATGTCTTCCAACATGGCTTTTCTTCTGTCTCCAAAACCAGGTGCTTTTACCGCAGCGATTTTTAAGGCACCACGTAATTTGTTTACTACCAAAGTAGATAAAGCTTCCCCATCTACATCTTCTGCAATAATCAATAAAGGTTTAGTAGATTGGGCTACAGGCTCAAGAATAGGTAGTAACTCTTTTAAAGAAGATACTTTTTTGTCGTACAATAAAATGTAAGGTCGTTCTAATTCCACTTCCATTTTCTCTGTGTTGGTCACAAAGTACGGAGACAAATACCCTCTGTCAAATTGCATTCCTTCCACCACATCTACATACGTATCTGTTCCCTTAGCTTCTTCCACAGTGATTACGCCTTCTTTTCCTACTTTTCCGAAAGCCATCGCAATAAGTTCGCCGATCACTTCGTCATTATTAGCCGAAATAGAGGCTACTTGTTTGATTTTTTCGGTAGAAGAACCTACTTCTTTGGCTTGTTTGCCTAAGTCAGCCACAATTGCTTCTACTGCTTTGTCGATACCACGTTTTAGATCCATTGGATTGGCACCAGCCGCAACGTTTTTCAAACCTTCTTTTACGATAGCTTGTGCTAAGACGGTTGCAGTTGTAGTCCCGTCACCCGCTAAATCGTTGGTTTTTGAGGCTACTTCTTTTACCATTTGAGCACCCATGTTTTCTAGGGTGTCTTTCAATTCAATTTCTTTTGCAACAGAAACTCCGTCTTTAGTAACGGTTGGTCCTCCAAATGATTTAGAAATAATAACATTACGCCCTTTAGGTCCTAATGTTACTTTTACTGCATTGGCTAATGCATCTACACCACGTTTTAAACCGTCACGTGCTTCAATATCAAATTTTATATCTTTTGCCATTTTCTTGTTTATTTGTTGATTTACTTATTCGATTAGATAATTGCTAAGATATCTTCCTCGCGCATGATTAGATAATCTTTATTTTCAAATTTTAAATCGGTACCAGCATATTTCCCGTAAAGAACAGTATCTCCAATTTTCACGGTCATGGGTTGGTCTTTTTTTCCGTTACCCACAGCGACAACAGTTCCTTTTTGTGGTTTTTCTTTTGCGGTATCAGGGATAATAATTCCAGAGGCTGTTTGCGTTTCGGCAGGAGCAGGCTCTATGATAACACGGTCTGAAAGAGGTTGAATTTTTATTGCCATTTTACTATATTTTAGTTGAATTTTATTTGCTATTATTTTGTCAGAAATTGTGCCAAGTGATAAAATCTGACAAAATTACTAAATAAAAATGCCAGCACTGACAGGCTGGCATTTTTAGTTTTCGTGATATCGAAAATTATTTTTTTGCTTCTTCCGTAGCTGGTGTTTCCGATGTTGCTGGAGCAGTTGTTTTGTTGTCTGCTGCAGGAGTCGCTGCTGGAGCGGCTGGGATTGCTGAAGGAGTTGCGGTTTCGTCAATTACTTTAGAACCCGTATCGCTAGCACCACCTGTAAAACTTAAGCTAGATAATAATATTAAAGCGATTAAAGTTCCAGCTAAATACCAAGTACTTTTATCTAAGAAATCAGTTGTTTTTTGAACACCTCCCATTTGAGATGAACTTCCGAAAGTTGAAGATAAACCTCCACCTTTAGGGTTTTGTACCATAATAACTACGATTAATAAAAAGCAAACAATCGTGATTAATACTAAGAAAATTGAAAATGTACTCATTGTTATTTATTGTTATTTTGTTGTAATTCTTTTATATCTAAAATTCGGTCTGCAAATAAACTACTT
Source organism: Flavobacterium amnicola (assembly GCF_004122165.1). Classification (GTDB taxonomy): domain Bacteria; phylum Bacteroidota; class Bacteroidia; order Flavobacteriales; family Flavobacteriaceae; genus Flavobacterium; species Flavobacterium amnicola. Next base: position 199,447 of record NZ_SBKO01000001.1, on the reverse strand, counting down.
TTTTCTGGATATTTCAAAATTAATATTTCATAAGCTTGAATTGCTTTGCTGAATTTTTTTTGCTCCAAATATATTTTGGCCAAAGTCTCGGTCATCAAATATGAAGTGTCCTCCTTTTTTTGGGTATAAATTGGAGTAGGAGCGTCTTCTTTTGGTGGGGTAATTTTTGGATTGGCTTCGATGAACTTGTCAATTAATTCATATTTTGTCGCCAAAGAATTGTCTGACTTAGGTTCCGTTTCTTCTCTTACAATAGGTTGTAATTTAGACAATTGAAGCCATTCTTGAAACGAATGTGTTTCCGATGGTTTGAAATCTAAGGGTTTGCCTATTTCTAGTTTTTCTTCTAAAACAAAAGTATTATTTTGATTGCTTTCCACGACAACTTCTTCCGTATCTTGCGTAGCCTCTTTAATAGATGAAATAATCGATTTTTCTAAGGTATTTTCGGTTGGAAATTCTTCAATAATTTGAATTTTTTCTTCCAACACGATTTCGTTTTCTACCTGAAAACTGTCTACAACCGGAATGGCGAAAATTTGATTTTCTTTTTCTTGAAAAAATGCTTTTTGGATTCCTACAAAATGGTCGGAAGTAATAAAATCGAAAAGAACACTTCTGTCCGAAGTATAACTTGCTGTTGTTTTTAATGCCGAATTGTATTTAAAACTATCTTGGTTAAAAAGTCCTTTCAAATATAAACTTCTCGCACTTTGAAAATACGGATATTCAGTTAGAATTTTATCCAAATCACTTATCTGGCTATTGTTTATAGCGTCAGGTTTATTGAGTAAATAAGTAAATTCGTGTAAATTCATAGTATTACCATTTGGCTAAAGTGTCATTAAAGATATCTTGTGTAATACGTTCGAAAATTTCGTCTAAAGCCGTTCTTAATTGTGCGCCAACAAGTTGTTGTTCACCAGCATAATCGTAATAAAATGAAAAGCGTTTTTCAAAATCTTCCTCGGGTTTTTTTTTGTTTGAAAAACGAAGATTTACAGTAATTGTCAATCGGTTTTGTGCAGCAGTTAAATCGGCAGTTGCAGTCATCGGGGAAATGCGATAATCGACAATTTCACCTTCGTACATCAAATCACCGTCGGTTGACGTCAGATTTAAATTCGTTTGATTTTGAATTAAATCTTGTAATTTCAATGTAAATTGACGGTCAATTCCAGGTTCAATCAACTCGGATACGTTTTGAAAGGTGTTGACTTGGAACGTGTTGGCATCTATTTTTCCCGTTCCTGTAAAGTTGTAAATACCACAACCGTTCAGTAGAAAAAATAAAGGAGCTAATAATATGTAGTATGTTTTTTTCATTTTTAGTGTTCCAAAGATAGGGATTGGAATTTTACAAATCAAATTGTTTGATTTTTCTGTACAAGGTTCTTTCTGAAATACCCAATTCGTCAGCGGCTGCTTTTCGTTTTCCTTTGTTGCGTTCCAGCGCTTTTTTAATGAGTTCGATTTCTTTTTGATCCAAGCGTAACGAATCTTCTTCTTCGATAGTATCGGCAAAAATGTAATCGTCTTCGTCGTCGTCAAAATCTTCTTGAATATCGTTAGCAATGACTGCGGTTCTTGGTGTTTCTTCAAAAGAAATTTCACTTTCATCTTTGTTACCGTATACTTTCTGAATCAAACTCGGATTGATGTCTTGTACTTTAGCACCGTTTTTCATCAATTCTAACGTTAGTTTTTTCAAGTCATTCAAGTCACTTTTCATGTCAAAAAGAACTTTATATAAAATGTCTCTTTCGGTTGAGAAATCATTTTCTGACTTTTTCCCAATAACCGAAGGTAAATTAATGCCTTCAGCCGGTAAATAGGACATTAGAGTTTGTAACGAAATGTCGCGGTTGGTTTCCAAAACCGAAATTTGTTCGGCAGCATTTCGCAATTGACGAATATTTCCGCTCCAACGGTATTTTACCAAATAATTTACAGCTTGATCCTCTAATTTGATTGGAGGCATTTTGTATTTGTGGGCAAAATCGGAAGCAAATTTTCTAAATAAAATATGAATGTCTTCTTTGCGCTCGCGAAGTGGCGGTAAATTAATATCGACAGTACTCAAACGATAGTACAAATCCTCACGGAATTTGCCTTTTTCAATAGCATCAGCCATATTCACATTTGTAGCTGCTACAATTCGGACATTGGTTTTTTGGACTTGTGAAGAACCTACTTTTATAAATTCTCCATTTTCCAGCACACGTAATAAACGAACCTGGGTAGTTAGCGGTAATTCACCCACTTCATCAAGGAAAATTGTTCCGCCATCAGCTACTTCAAAATAGCCTTCACGGGTAGAAGTGGCTCCAGTAAACGACCCTTTTTCATGTCCGAATAATTCACTATCGATAGTTCCTTCTGGAATAGCACCACAGTTGACGGCAATATATTTGCCATGTTTTCGGTGCGATAGTGAGTGGATAATTTTCGGAATACTTTCTTTACCAACACCACTTTCTCCGGTTACCAATACCGAAATATCAGTCGGAGAAACCTGAATGGCTTTTTCAATCGCACGATTGAGCTTTGGGTCGTTCCCAATAATTTCAAAACGTTGTTTTATGGCTTGAATTGATTCCATTTTTTATATTATAATTAGTAATTAACAATGGATAATTAATTGTCAATTATCCATTATCAATTGTTAATTCATAGACGAATATCCTATCGCTTCTCCAATTAAAGTTGCTGAAGTGCAATCGGTCACTTTTACCAAGACGAAATCGCCAGGTTTGTAATTTTCTTTTGGGAAAACGGTCACCACATTTTCAGAAATTCTTCCTGACCAGTGTGCATCCGATTTTTTTGATTCTTTTTCAATTAAAACTTCTACCGTTTGGTTTAAGAAACGAGCCGTACGCTTAGCACTTATGTCTTGTTGTAAATCGACTACCTCTTGTAAACGACGCATTTTTACAGGCTCAGGAACATCGTCTTCCATTTTACGTGCCGCAAGTGTGCCTGGTCTTTCTGAATAAGCAAACATATAACCGAAGTCATACTGTACATATTCCATTAGACTCAAGGTGTCTTGATGATCTTCTTCTGTTTCCGTTGGGAAGCCAGTAATCATATCTTGTGAAATCGAACAACCTGGAATAATGCGTTTGATTTTATCAATCAATTCCATGTATTCTTCACGGGTGTGTTGACGGTTCATTTCTTTTAAAATTCGAGTACTTCCAGACTGCACAGGCAAGTGAATGTAATTACATACGTTGTCATATTTGGCAATCACGTGTAATACTTCTTCGTGCATATCCTGTGGATTAGAGGTCGAAAATCTAAAACGCATTTTAGGGAATTGCTTTGCCGACATTTCTAATAGCTGAGCAAAATCAACAGCAGTAGCTTTTTGCATTTCGGTCGCTTTGTCGTAGTCTTTTTTCAAACCACCACCATACCATAGGTAACTGTCTACGTTTTGACCTAACAAGCAAATTTCTTTAAAACCTCTGTCCCATAAATCCTGAATTTCTTCAATGATAGATTGTGGTTCGCGGCTACGCTCACGACCACGTGTAAAAGGTACTACGCAAAAGGTGCACATGTTATCACAACCACGAGTAATCGATACAAAAGCGTTAATTCCATTAGAATTTAAACGTACAGGAGAAATATCGCCATAGGTTTCATCTTTGGATAAAATGACATTAATCGCATCACGTCCTTCTTCTACTTCTTTTAAAAGATTGGGTAGGTCTTTGTAAGCATCAGGTCCAACCACCATATCTACGATTTTTTCTTCTTCCAAGAATTGGCTTTTTAAACGTTCGGCCATACAGCCTAAAACGCCTACTTTCATGCCTGGATTAATACTGCGTTTAACCGCATTGTATTTTTCCAAACGCTTACGAACAGTCATTTCTGCTTTATCACGTATAGAACACGTGTTGACTAAAACCAAATCGGCTTCTTCTAAATTTTGAGTCGTATTATAACCTTGTTCGGTTAAGATGGAAGCTACGATTTCACTGTCGGAAAAATTCATAGCACATCCGTAACTTTCTATGAAAAGTTTCTTTGTATTTCCTTCTTTTTCTTGTAAAACGAGGCTGGTGCCTTGTCTCTTTTCATCTATTTCCTTTTCCATGTTTTGCCTTTGCGTCTAAAAATGTCTGCAAATATAATACTAAAAATGTTTTTCTGACAAGATGTCAGATTTGTTTAACAAATTATTATTTTTTAGTGTATATATATTAAGGTATAAATCGGTGAAATGTTTCCGTTCAACTTAAAAAAGAAAACAAAAATTCAATATTTAAAAAAAAAATCTACTTTTGCCGAACAAACAAAAATACAAATGGCAAAGAATTTAGTCATCGTTGAGTCACCTGCAAAGGCGAAAACTATCGAGAAATTTTTAGGGAAAGACTATCAAGTAGAATCGAGTTATGGTCATATTGCCGATTTACCGTCAAAGGAGATTGGAGTAGATGTAGCGAATAACTTCAAGCCTAAATATGAAGTTTCTGCCGATAAAAAAGCATTGGTGAAAAAATTGAAAGACTTGTCTAAATCTGCCGAAATGGTTTGGTTGGCTTCCGATGAGGACCGCGAGGGAGAGGCTATTTCTTGGCACTTGGCGGAAGAATTAAAATTAGATCCAAATAAAACCAAACGTATTGTTTTTCATGAAATTACCAAATCGGCGATTCAAAAAGCAATTGAAAACCCGAGAGGAATTAACTATAATTTGGTCGATGCACAGCAAGCACGTCGTGTGTTAGATCGATTGGTTGGATATGAATTGTCTCCAGTACTTTGGAAAAAAGTTAAAGGAGGATTGTCGGCTGGCCGTGTGCAATCGGTTTCGGTGCGTTTGATTGTGGAGCGTGAACGTGAAATTCAAAATTTCAAAGCGGAAGCGTCGTATAGTATTACTGCCGAATTTGTAAACGAGGCCGGAAAATCATTCAAAGCAAAATTGCCTAAAAACTTTGTTTCCAAAACAGAAGCTGAAAATTTCCTAAAACAAAATATTGGTTCTACCTATAAAGTTGGTGATTTGGAAACAAAACCGACTAAAAAATCTCCTGCAGCACCTTTTACCACTTCAACTTTACAACAGGAAGCGGCTCGTAAATTGTATTTGCCGGTAGGAATTACGATGCAAATTGCCCAACGTTTATACGAAGCGGGACTTATTACTTATATGAGAACCGATAGTGTGAACCTTTCTCAAGAAGCAATGGCAGCAGCGCAAGCTGAAATTACAAGTTATTACGGTGCTGAATTTAGCAAACCAAGAAGTTTTAATACCAAATCTAAAGGAGCGCAAGAAGCTCACGAAGCGATTCGTCCTACTGATATGTCGCGTCATACGGTAGATATCGATAGAGATCAAGCACGTTTGTATGATTTGATTTGGAAAAGAACGCTGGCTTCTCAAATGAGCGACGCACAATTGGAGCGTACCAATGTTAAAATTGAGGCCAATAATCATAAGGAAACATTTACGGCAACTGGTGAAGTAATCAAATTCGAAGGATTTCTAAAAGTGTATTTAGAAGGACACGATGACGAAGACGAGCAAGAAGAAGGAATGCTGCCTGCATTAAAAGTAAATGAAAATTTAAAAAATAATTACATCACAGCAACCGAACGTTTTTCGAGAGCTGCTGCACGATATACCGAAGCTTCTTTAGTGAAGAAATTAGAGGAATTAGGAATTGGTCGTCCCTCAACTTATGCACCAACGATTTCTACGATTATTAATAGAAATTATGTAGAAAAAGGAAACTTTGAAGGACAGGAAAGAAAATACAATCAGATAGTGTTGAAAAATGCGGAAGTTACTTCGCAAGTTTTAACTGAAAATGTTGGTTCCGACAAAGGAAAATTAGTGCCGACCGATATCGGAATTATCGTTAATGATTTCTTGGTAAAAAACTTTGAAACGATTTTAGATTATAACTTCACCGCAAAAGTAGAGCAAGATTTTGACGAAATTGCAGAAGGAAATATGCAATGGGCCAAGATGATGAATGATTTTTACAGTCATTTCCATCCCAATGTTCAAGATGTAGAAAAAAATGCCGACCGTGAAAGTGGAGAACGAATTCTGGGAATTGACCCGAAATCAGGCAAACAAGTTTCAGTTCGTTTGGGAAAATTTGGACCGATGGTGCAAATTGGAGAAGCCGATGATGAAAACAAACAATTTGCAAGTCTTCGTGCCGAACAAAATATAAGCACGGTTAATTTAGAAGATGCACTGAACTTATTTTTACTACCTAAAAATTTAGGGATATATAAAGGAGAAGAAGTGGAAGTGAGCAATGGTCGTTTTGGGCCCTATGTTCGTTTCGGTAAAACTTTTATTTCCTTGCCAAAAGGAGAAGAGCCTTTGGATGTGACTTTGGAAAGAGCGCAAGAGTTAATTGAGGAGAAAAATCAAGCAGACGCGCCTATAGGTCAATACAAAAGTATGGACATTCAAAAGGGGGTAGGACGTTTCGGGCCTTTCATCAAATGGAATGGCATTTTTATCAATGTGAGTAAGAAATATAATTTTGATAATTTATCTCAATCGGATTTAGTCGAATTGATTGAAGATAAAATCCAAAAAGATATCGATAAGGTGGTGCATCATTGGGAAGAAGAAGGCATCAAAGTGGAAAAAGCACGCTGGGGCCGTTCGGTGATCACCAAAGGGAAAATCAAAATCGAATTGAACAAAGATATTGATGCTTCAAAATTGACTTTAGAAAAGGTTAAAGAAATGATTGAAGCCAAAACGCCAGCTAAAAAAACAGCAGCGAAAAAACCTGCGGCGAAGAAAGCTACAACTAAAAAAGCACCAGTAAAAAAGAAGTAAGACATGGTTTTTGATTTTTTTCAACCTGTTTCTGCAGATGTAATTCAGTATATTCAAAGTTTGTCTTCGCAAACCTTGGGGCAGAAAACTGTGTTTCATACGGAGACTGATTTTCCAAAATTAGAATCTGCAAAAATTGCTATTATTGGAGTTTTGGAAGACAGAGGCGCAGGTAAAAATAATGAAGCCGTAGATTTGAGTTTTATTCGTAAAGAATTTTACGCCTTGTTTCCTGGAAATTGGAATGCGCAAATTGTTGATTTAGGAGATGTAGTTGCTGGGAATGATATTGAAGACACCTATTATGTCTTGAAAAACGCGGTGGCTCATTTGGTGAAAAATAAAATCATTCCTGTTGTAATTGGGGGTTCTCAAGATTTAACCTATGCGATGTATCGCGCCTATGATCAATTGGAACAAATGGCGAATGTAGTTTCTATCGATAGTAAATTCGATTTTGCCAAAGAAAATAGTGTGGCGTCCGATTCGTTTCTAACGAAAATGATAGTCGAAGAGCCCAATAATTTATTCAACTACAGTAATATTGGGTATCAGACGTATTATAATTCACAAGAAGAGATCGATTTAATAGAGAAATTATATTTCGATGCCTATCGTTTGGGAGAAGTTTGTAATAATCCAGCCATTACAGAACCTGTTTTGCGTGATGCCGATTTGGTTTCCATAGATTTATTGTCGGTTAAGTCCTCAGATTCGGGAAATTTTAGTAAATTTACGCCTAATGGTTTTAATGGAAAGGAAATTTGTGCACTTGCCCGTTACGCCGGAATAAGTGATAAAGTGACGAGTTTCGGTGTTTTCAATACTAGTTTTGCACCAAGTGAAAAAGTATTAATTGCGCAAATATTATGGTATTTTATTGAAGGATTCCATTTCAGATCAAACGAATATCCTTTCGGAACCAAAGAAGAATACATCAAATATATTGTGACTTTAGAAGATGAATTGATCTTTTATAAAAGTAATAAAACAGAACGTTGGTGGATAGAAATAAGTTTTTTATCGAGTTTGAATAATAAATTAAATAAAACTACGTTGTTGCCTTGCACTCATGATGATTATTTAGAAGCATGTAAAGGGCTAGTTCCGGAAAGATGGTGGAAAGCACAACGAAAAGATATAATATAAAGTAACAAATTGTAATTTTAAAATAGGGCAAATCAAGCTAATTAAATTTTTTTAAGGTTTTTTTAGCAAAAAAATTGTTTTTTAGAAAATAAATAAATAGGTTTACGCCCTTAAAACTATATGAATACATACATAACCCAAATTTATATGAAGAAGTTCATTTTATTAGCAGTACTGGTTTCGTTTTTATACGGCTGTGGAGGATCAAGTGACAAAGGGCAACTTGTAGGTGTGAAAGGTAAAGCTTGGCACCCAGAGAAACCTTATGGTATGACTTTAGTCCCAGGCGGGGCATTTATCATGGGTAAATCAGATGATGATTTAGCTAATGTGCAAGATGCGCCTACTAAAACAGTTACTGTACGTTCATTTTACATGGATGAAACAGAAATCACAAATAGTGAGTACAGACAGTTTGTGTACTGGGTAAGAGACTCTATTGTAAGAACTAAATTGGCTATTGCTGCTGACGAGTTAGGTGCTCCTGCAGACGCTAGTGGAAAGTCGTCTAAAAAAGGTGGTAGCATTAATGACTACGCTTTCAAAGATGCGGATACTACAAAAATGAGTGTGTACGATAAGTATATGTATGACAATTACTATAGCATGGGTTCAGGAGATGATCCATATGCAGGTAGAAAATTGAATAAAAAAGTAAATCTTAAATGGAATACAAGTCAATATCCTGATGCTAACTATACAGAGGTTATGGATTCTATGTATATTCCAGTTGAAGAAGCATATAATGGTTTGAGAACTATTGATGTGAATAAATTAGAATTCCGTTACTCTTGGATGGATATTCAAGCTGCAGCTAAAGCTAAAGTTGGAAAACGTAAAGAGTTTATCAGAAAAGAAAAACAAAAAATCTATCCTGATACAACAGTTTGGATTAAAGATTTCGCTTATTCTTATAATGAGCCAATGCATAATGATTATTTCTGGCACCAAGCATATGCTGATTATCCAGTAGTTGGGGTAACTTGGAAACAAGCGAAAGCATTTTGTGCTTGGAGAACATTATACCACAATGCAGAAAGAAAAAGACGTCACCAAGATTTCATCAACACCTACAGACTTCCAACGGAAGCAGAATGGGAATATGCGGCTCGTGGTGGTTTAGAATCAGGAACTTTCCCATGGGGTGGTCCTTATGCTAAAAATGACAGAGGATGTTATTTAGCAAACTTCAAACCAGTTCGTGGAGATTATGCAGCTGACCAAGCTTTATATACAGTAGAAGCAGATGCTTATGAGCCAAATGATTATAACTTATATAACATGGCAGGTAACGTTTCAGAGTGGACGGATTCAGCTTACGATCCAACTGCTTACGAATTTGTTTCAACAATGAATCCAAATGTATCTGATCAAAAGAACATGCGTAAAGTAATACGTGGTGGTTCTTGGAAAGACGTTGCTTATTACCTACAAGTAAGTACTCGTGATTTCGAATATGCAGATTCAGCAAGAAGTTATATCGGTTTCAGAACTATCCAAGATTATATGGGTACTGATGTAACTGGTAACGCAGGAAAATAAAAAAACCAAACAATTATTATTATATTAACTTAACTAAATTTTATTATTATGGCATTATTATCACCAAAAGTTATGAATTTCGCTTACGGTATGGGAGCGGCAGTAGTTATTATCGGAGCATTATTCAAAATTGCTCACTTTGAATTTGGACCTTTAACAGGTACTGTGATGTTAACTATAGGGTTAATAACGGAGGCAGCGATTTTCGCAATTTCAGCATTTGAAGAGCCTGCAAAAGAATTGGATTGGGCATTAGTTTACCCAGAATTAGCAGGTGGTAACCCAAGTGCTAAAAAAGCAAAAGAAGATCCTAAAGATGCACAAGGATTATTATCTCAAAAATTAGATGCTATGCTTAAAGAAGCTAAAATTGACGGTGAGTTAATGTCTAGCTTAGGGAATAGTATTAAAAACTTCGAAGGTGCTGCAAAAAGTATTTCTCCAACTGTAGATGCTATGGCAGGACAAAAGAAATATGCTGAAGAAATGATGGCAGCTGCTGCTTCAATGGAGTCTTTAAACAGCTTATATAAAGTACAATTAGATAGCGCTGCTCGTAATGCAGAAGCAAATAAAGAAATTGCTGAAAATGCTGCTAAATTAAAAGAGCAAATGCAATCGATGACATCTAACATTGCTTCATTAAACAATGTTTATGGTGGTATGCTTTCTGCAATGAGTAACAGAGGATAATTAGTTTTTCTAAACTAAAATTTATTTTAATAACAAAAACTAATTAAAAAAAAATGGCAGGAGGAAAATTAACCCCTAGACAGAAGATGATTAACCTAATGTACTTGGTTTTCATCGCGATGTTGGCAATGAACATGTCAAAAGAAGTATTATCTGCTTTTGGTTTGATGAACGAAAAGTTCGAAGGAGCTAATTCATCAGCAAAAGCTACAAATGAGCAAATGATGATGGCTTTAGATACTAAAGCAACTGAAGCAAAAGGTGAATTCGCCGTTGCAGCAGCTACAGCTCATAAAGTAGAAGCAGCTACAAAAAAATTCTATAGTTTCGTTGAAACGTTAAAAGCAGAAGTTTTAACGGGTGTTGAACCTGAAGAAGGTAAATTGCCATATGAAGCAATGGACAAAGCCGATAATTTAGATAACAGCTGGTTTACCGGTGAAGGTTATACTAAGAGAGGTAATGAAGTTGTAGCAGCTATTGAAACGTTCAAAAGTGAAATGAAAGCCGCTTTAGGTAATGAGAAAAAGTATGCAGCTATCTTAAATGAGGTAACTAAGAAATTCGATTTATCTGATGTTGCTAACAAAGAAGGATTGAAAGATAAATATTTAAACTACCATTTCAAAGGTTTCCCAGCTATTGCGTCTTTAGCGAAGTTGAGTGCTTGGCAAAATGATGCTAAAAAAGCAGAGTCTGATGTAATCAGTGCTGCTTTAGGAAAAGCTGCCGTGCAAGCTGCATCTTACAGTAACTATCAAGCAATTGTAGTTTTAGAAAAAAATGCTTATTTCCAAGGAGAAACTGTTAAAGGTAAAGTAGTTTTAGGTCGTTATGACGAAAACACAAAACCAACATCTTTCCAAGGTCCTGGTAGATTAGAAAACGGTCAAGCGGTTATCTCTTTAACCGCAGGAAGTGTTGGTGAGCAAAAAATTAACGGTCAATTTTCATTCTTAGAAGATGGAAAGAACATTCCTTTAAAGTTCGAAGGTTCTTATGTGGTTGTACCTCGTCCAAATTCTGCTACTATTTCTGCTGATAAAATGAATGTAGTTTACCGTGGAGTACCGAACCCTATGACAATTTCTTTTGCTGGTGTTGCAAACAACAAAGTAAAAGCTTCTGCAGTAGGTATGTCTGGTACAGATGGTAAATATATTTTACGTCCAGGTTCAGGAAGTGAAGTTATGATTAACGTAAGTGCTACATTACCTGATGGAAAAGTAGTTAGCGATAAAAAAGCATTCCGTATTAAAGGTTTGCCAGCTCCAACTGGAAAAATCCGTGGAGAGGTTTCTGCTAAAGGTTCTAAATCTAACTTGGAAGCATGTACTATTTCTGCTGTAATGGAAGATTTCGATTTCCCAGTAACAGTAAATGTAACTCAATTTAACGTTAAAGTTCCTGGACAACCTACAATCGTAGTTTCTGGTAGCAAAATGGACGGTAGAGCGAGAGCAGCAATCCAAAAAGCACAAAGAGGTGACGTAGTAGTTATTTCTGAAATTAAAGCAAACTTCTCTGGTATCGATCAGTTAGCGAAGAGAGTTTCAACTTGTACTTACGAGGTACAATAAAAAAATAAAATTTTCGTTTAAATTTTAAACGCCTCAAATATTAAATTATGAATTGGAGAAATTTATTTTTAGTTACAACATTTGTTTTTGCAAGCAGTACAGCTTTTGCACAATCAAATCTACTAAATGCTAAAGTGCCAACTGATATTGGTAAAAAATCGGAAGCACAATTGCTTAAAGATAACGATAAGCCTTTAGAATATGGTTATATTGATGACCGTGACGTTTTAATGTCTAAAAAAACATGGGAAATTATTGACCTTGATGAAAGAGTTAACTTTCCTTTATATTACCCTATTGATACAGCAAGTATCGGTAACGAAAGACGTTCTTTATACGATGTCCTTGTAAAAGGAATCAAGTCTGGAAAAATTACAGAAGTATATTCTGATAGTTATTTCAGAGAAAAGAAGACGTTAAAAGATATCAATGCTTCTTTATCAAAAATCGATACTACAGATGCAGGTCGTGAGCAAATGAATGAAGATCCAGATGCTTTCAGAACTAGAATAGTTCAAACACCTGAATTCACTATGGTTAAGAAAGGGAAAAAAATGGTGAAGCAGAAAACAGGAAAGATGAAAACTGATACTATTCCTGCTTCAAGAAAAATTTCTGAAGAGTATATCAACAAAACAGATTTAGCATCAATTGATGTATCTGATTATAAAGTGGTAGGTCTTTGGTATTTCGACAAAAGACAAGCGGATTTACGTTATAGAATTTTAGGAATCTGTCCTGTTATTCCAGACGTTTATACGATGGATAAAGAAGAAAAAGAATATGTTGATTTGTTCTGGATATTTTATCCAGGAGCTCGTGAACTATTACATGAGTGGAAAGCTTTCAATGATAAAAACTCTTCTATGCCAATTAGTTTTGATCACCTTTTAAACTCACGTCGTTTTAATGCGGTAACTTACAAAGAAGAGAACGTTTACAACGATAGAGAGATCAAGGATTACAAAAAAGACAACTCTTTAATGCAATTACTTGAGTCTGAAAGAGTAAAAGAAAAAGTACGTAACTTCGAACAAGATATGTGGACGTATTAAAAAATTAATTTCTCCAATTTCATAAAAAACTCTCACCATTACGGTGAGAGTTTTTTACTTTTGTACTATGCTTGATTATATTATTGTTGGTTCTGGTATCGCAGGTGTTTCCTTTGCTGAGTTAGCGCTGCAAAATGGTAAATCATTTGTAGTGTATGATAATTATTCTACTAATTCATCTCGTATTGCCGGAGGTTTGTACAATCCTGTTATTTTAAAACGTTTCAGTGAGGTGTGGAAAGCCAAAGAACAATTAGAGTTTGCATTGCCTTTTTATAAAACCATTTCCGAAAGAATTGCAACAGTTTTTGATTTTCCAATTCCTGTCTACCGTAAATTTGCTTCTATCGAAGAGCAAAACAATTGGTTTCATGCGGCCGACAAACCCAATTTAGCACCTTTTTTAGCTACAGAAATCATCCATAAAGAATATCAGTCAATTACGTCTACATTCGGTTTTGGACAAGTCTTGCAAACGGGCTATGTTGATGTAGCCATGTTGCTAGATAATTATATTCAATATTTGTCGCAACAAAACGCATTCATCAATGAAACTTTCGATTATTCTCAATTGATCGTTAATGAGGATGCGGTTGTGTATAAAGGAACGAAAGCTAAAAATATCATCTTTTCAGAAGGTTTTGGTTTGCATGCCAATCCGTATTTCAACAATTTGCCATTAGATGGAACAAAAGGAGAACTTTTGATTATTAAAGCACCCGATTTGAATCTTGACGTTGTTTTGAAATCCAGTATTTTTATTTTGCCTATCGGAAATGATTTATTTAAAGTAGGGGCAACTTATAATTGGGAAGATAAAACCGATACGCCAACCGAAGAAGGAAAGCAAGAATTAATCGATAGTTTGAAAGAATTAATTGATTGTGATGTTGAAATTATTTCGCATTTTGCTGGTGTTCGCCCAACCGTTAAAGACCGAAGACCATTAGTAGGTCACCATACAACCTTCAAAAAAATTCACGTTTTAAACGGCTTAGGAACGCGTGGCGTTATGCTCGGTCCTTGGTTGGCCAAAGCGTTGTTTGAAAATATTGAAAATAGTACTCCTTTAGATAATCAAATCAGTATTCGTCGTTTTGATAAAAAAATAAACTAATTATTTTTTTGCCGCCCAATCTTTATCGTAACTGATAAAAAAATTGATCCATACGTTTCTTGATACTCTCATTAAAACGGGCATTAACAGAATTAAAGTAGCGGTTATTCCAATGAATGCTGTTTTTAAATTAGTTTTCAACCCAAAATAAAATAAAATAAAAGCGGCAACTCCTAATCCAACTCCAAGGGCATAACTAACATACATCGAGCCGTAAAAGAACGAAGGTTCCATAGAATATTGCAAGCCGCAATGACTGCATTTTTCATTCATTTTAATCGTATAACTCGGATTATACAGGTTTTTGCCAGCATACATGCTTTCTTCGTTACATCTTGGGCAACTTCCTGTTAAAATACTGTGCGCTTTCAATCCTTTTTTTAACATTTGCAAAAATTTTCTTCAAAGGTACCAAATTTAAAAAACTACCTTTGTAACAATAATCACATTTATGCTAAATATTCATAATTTATCGGTTTCTTTTGGTGGTACGTACCTTTTCGAAGAAGTAACATTCAGAATGGGGTCGGGCGACCGAGTTGGTCTTGTTGGGAAAAATGGTGCTGGAAAATCAACCATGCTAAAAATTTTGGCAGGTGATTTTAAACCGGATTCTGGTCAAATTGCTACCGAAAAAGAAGTTCGTATTGGATTTTTGCGTCAGGATATTGATTTCGAACAAGGAAGAACAGTTTTGGAGGAAGCGTATCAAGCCTTTACGGATATCAAACAAGTGGAAAAGAAATTAGAAGAAATCAATCACCAATTGGTTACTCGTACTGATTATGAAAGTGAAGAATATTCGCAAATTATAGAAGATTTATCCGATTACACACACCGATTTGAATTATTAGGCGGGTACAATTATGTTGGCGATACCGAAAAAATTCTTTTGGGATTGGGTTTCAAAAGAGAAGTTTTTAACAACCAAACAGAGACTTTTTCTGGTGGATGGCGTATGCGTATCGAATTGGCGAAATTGTTGCTACAATCGAACGATATTCTGCTTTTGGATGAACCTACCAATCACTTGGACATCGAAAGTATTATTTGGTTGGAAAATTTCTTGCGTAATTATCCAGGTGTGGTCGTAATCGTTTCGCACGATAAAATGTTTTTAGATAACGTAACCAATCGCACTATCGAAATTTCATTAGGAAAAGCTTATGATTTCAATAAGCCCTATTCGCAATATTTGGAATTGCGTCATGAAATTCGTGAAAAACAATTGGCGACTCAAAAGAATCAAGCTAAGAAGATTGAAGAAACTGAAAAATTAATCGAAAAGTTTAGAGCCAAAGCGTCTAAAGCCTCTATGGCGCAGTCTTTAATTAAAAAATTGGATAAAGTAGAACGAATTGAAGTCGATGAAGACGACAATTCCGTAATGAATATTTCATTCCCAGTTTCAAAGGTGCCGGGGAAAGTAGTGGTGGAAGCGGAGCATGTGACCAAAGCCTATGGAGATAAAACAATTTTAACCGACATTTCACTTTTGGTAGAACGTGGCAGTAAAATTGCTTTTGTGGGTCAAAATGGTCAAGGAAAATCGACTTTTATCAAAGCGATTGTAAACGAATTTGACTACGAAGGGACAATCAAACTTGGACATAATGTACAAATCGGTTATTTTGCTCAAAATCAAGCCGAATACTTAGATGGAGAAATCACTTTGTTGCAAACGATGGAAGACGCCGCAACCGATACCAATCGTTCTAAAGTACGCGATATGTTAGGTTCCTTTTTGTTTCGTGGCGATGATGTAGAAAAGAAAGTAAAAGTGCTTTCAGGTGGCGAACGAAACCGTTTGGCTTTATGTAAATTGTTATTGCAACCGATTAATGTGTTGCTGATGGATGAGCCTACGAATCACTTGGATATCAAGTCTAAAAATGTATTAAAAGCAGCATTACAAAAGTTTGAAGGAACTTTGTTGCTGGTTTCTCACGATCGTGATTTCTTGCAAGGGATGTCGAATTTAGTCTACGAATTCAAAGATCAAAAAATAAAAGAATATTTAGGCGATATCAACTACTTCTTAGAACAGCGCAATTTGGAGAACATGCGGGAAGTGGAGAAAAAAGATACCGTTGCTTTGAGTTCGAACTCAGCCGAAAACAAAACAAACAAAGCAATTTCCTACGAAGATCAGAAGAAAAGCAAATCGCTTCAAAACCGATTGTCAAAAATTGAAAGTCAAATCCAGCAATTGGAAAAAGATATTCAAAATGACGACAAGGAATTGGCATCTAATTATGATAAGCATATCGAAAATGCCAGTTTTTTTGCCGCTTATGAAAAAAAGAAACTGGAATTGGAAAAATTATTGGGAGATTGGGAAGTAGTTCAGTTGGAAATTGATAACTTGTAGGAGATAAACTTAAAGAAATGAAAAGAAGTCATGCTATTAAAAATACCCACTTAATCATTTCTTCTGTTGTGGTGTTGCCCGTTTCCCTAATTTATGGTTTTGCTCCTGAAGTGTTTTTTAAACTTACAGTAAGTACGATTGACGAGCAAAATATTCTAAAAGCAATCATGGGAATTTACATTGCCTTTGCAATACTTTGGGTTCTCGGGATTTGTAATTCGAAATATTGGAAAATTGCCACCGTTTCTAACTTTATTTTTATGTTCGGATTGGCTTTCGGACGAATTATCAGTATGCTTTTTGATGGAATCCCGTCACCTTTGTTGTTATTTGGTGTTACTGGTGAATTGATTTTGGGGGTTTACGGGATTTATATCTACCAACAAAATAGTACTGAAAAAACTACTTAAAGGGATGACGTTGTTGCCAGGCGACCGAAGGTTCTAATTTTTCAAAAATTTTCCCAATGTATTTGTTGATGAGTTTGTTGGAATGGAAGATAAAGCCCGACATCATCACAGGCTGGGCTCCTATTGAGCTTTTAATTTCTAATGCAGTTCTTCCGAAAATTATTTTTTTGAATCCGTTTTCGATGCCAAACTTGGTCATGTTGTACAACATATTTAAGTAAAGCATTTTTTCTTTTTGAATATGGTCATCATACCCTAAGAAATAGGTTTCCAATGTTTCACCGTTAAGTAACAAGGTGTGAAATCCAACCAAATTTCCTTCCAAAAAATAACCGTACAATTTAAATTGATTGCCACACTGTTTTTTAAAGGTAGAAAAATGATGTTTGGCTAAAAAGAACGTATTAAAAGGGGCGTTTTTAGCCACGTGATGGTATAGTTCGTAAATTCGTTCTTCATGTGCTACGATTTCCTCATAGCTTAATTCTTTTTCGTCTATGCCTTCAATTTTTTTGTGTGAGCGTTTGTATTGGTCGCGGTATTTTTTTGAAAAAGCTGCCACGTAATCCGATTCGGTTTTCCAATCCGAGTGCAATTCAAATATCATGTTGGGCTGTACGTTAAAGTCGTACATTTTTCCAAAATCATATTTTTTCAATTCCTCCGAACAATGTTGGTAAAAATCTTTAAAGGAAACAATGTGAATTGTGATGTTTTGTTTTTTGAAATAAGCAATAATTTCGTCTGAACACTGAACTAACACATCACTTATATGCTTAAAATCGATTGCTTTATTAAAAGCATACCCATTTTGGCCTGTAATCATGTTGTTGCCCAAAAACAAAACATGAGATGCGAAATTTCTAAAAACAAAATTTCTAATTTTTGTTTTCAAACAATTTTCTCTGTCGCCAAAAGACTCCAGTTTGCCTACTTCGAGATATTGGGCAAGTGCCACGCCAATATGTTCTTCTTTTTCATAAATAGAAATATAAAAACACTGCATATTCACGGGTGCCGATTCTTCCAAAACCGATAAATACTGTGTTTGTAAAAAAGCATTATCAGTCGCTACTTGGTTCCAAGTAGTGGGAAGTTGAGTAATGTCGTTGTGAATTTTAAATGTAATTGATTCCAAAGTCAAAAAAATCGCTCCACAAATGTAGAGCGATGTTGTTATAAATAAATGTTAAGAAAATAATTATTTCCAGCCACAAATGATGGCTCCCATAATCATTAAGGAAACGATCCAGTAGCCTGCGTTAACTAAAATATATTTCCATGATTTTTGTTCGAATAAACTGTTAACTGCTGTAATTGGTAAAACAAATAAAACTCCTACCATACATCCATGCAGTGCTCCGTGTTTGTAGCTTCTGAAAGCATCACCATAATCGGCCATGAAAGAAGCGTACGATGGTAAGGCTTTTTCCACTTCACCACCTATCATCCCCATTGCGCCAATTTGATGAATTACCATACCCGATAACATGAAAGAGATTAAAAAGGAATTGAAAATTGTCAATCCGAAGATTTTTATCATGTTCCCTTTTTGGGCCTTTTCTTCGGTCATACCGGTTTCATTCATCCAAATAGTACCGAAAACTTTAGGATTGTACCATACAAATCCTACTAATAATGTAACTAGCGAAGCTACTAATACTGCTAAAAAATTAAAAGGCATATTAAATTGTTTTTTGGTTAGTTACTCAAATATAAGAATTTTTTACAACTAACTTGTTTATGATTTTATTTCTAACAAAACAATTTTTAATAGATTTTTTTTCTAAAATTGAATGCTTTAATAGGAATATAATTTACAAATATTATTTTTGCTAAAAATTAATGAAGAATGAATATTTCAACGCGTTTAAGTGATTTGTTATCACAGGTTAAAGAAACAACTGAATATTTTTTGGGTTACCCGGTTGCCAAAGATTTCGATTATTCCGAATTGATGCCTTTTTTGCAATATCCCATGAATAATTTAGGGGATCCGTTTGTGAAATCAACATATAAAGTAGATTCCCGTCAAATGGAACGTGAGGTAGTGCATTTCTTTGCCGATTTATTTCGTGCCAATCCCGAAAATGTTTGGGGCTATGTAACCAACGGAGGTTCTGAAGGAAATTTATACGGTTTGTATGTGGCGCGTGAATTGTATCCTAATGCCATGGTTTATTTTTCGGAATCCACCCATTATAGCATTCAAAAAAATGTGACGCTTTTGAATATGGAATATGTAATCATTCGTTCGCAAGAAAATGGCGAAATTGATTACTCCGATTTAAAAGAAGCGATTCGTTATAACCGTCATCGTCCTGTAGTGGTGGTAGCCAATGTTGGTACTACAATGACCGAAGCAAAAGATAACATAGGTTTTGTCAAACAAATGATGGGGGATATGGCTATCGAAAAGCACTATATTCATGCAGATGCTGCCCTAGCTGGTGGTTTTGCTCCTTTTGTGAATCCAAGACCCTCCTTCGATTTTGAAGATGGTTGTGATAGTATTTCTGTAAGTGGTCATAAATTTATTGGTTCGCCAATGCCTTCTGGCGTAGTGGTGGTTAAAAAAGACAACCGCGATCGCGTGGCAAAAAAAATCGCTTATATTGGTTCGTCAGATGCAACAATTACAGGATCAAGAAATGGTCACAGCCCTTTGTTTTTGTGGTACGCGATCAAAAAATTAGGAGTTGAAGGTTTTGCCAAACGTACCGCACACAGTTTACAGATGGCTGCTTATACCGAGCAGAAACTGAAGGAAGTTGGAGTGAAAGCTTGGAGAAATCCAAATGCGATTACGGTTATTTTTCCTTCACCTTCAGAAGAAGTATGTGGAAAATGGCAATTGGCTACGGAAAAAGGGATGTCACACATTATTTGTATGCCCAATGTTTCCATGTCACAAATCGATGCATTCGTAGAAGATGTGATACATTCAAACAAATAATAAAAAAAGCCTTTCAAATTATGAAAGGCTTTTTTTATTTTAAACAGTAAACTAAGCTTCTACTAATTCACCAGATTTTCTATAAATGTAATTACCATAAATGTGACGTTTAGCAAAACGATTTGGTGACTCGGCATTAATCATTTTGATGTACACATTTTTAGGAACACCAATGTATTCGTATGACATCCCGTTTAAATAGGTAACAAATAAGGTTTGTTTTTCTAAATAAAATTCTAAAATTGAAGAATTGGTGATTGTTTCTTGAAATTCCGGTAAGTTTTTTTCAACTGTTTCGGCAGCAATACTAACTAAAAAATGGTAAGCGCCAATAATTTCTTTACTTCTTTCCTCTGCAGCCAATTTGCCTGCTTCGTCATTTACAAATTTATCAGGATGAGCATCTTTCATACTGTTTCTGTAAATAGTCTTCAATTCTTTTAAAGTAACATTTTTGTCAACCTCCAATAATTTTCTGTACTCAACAACTCTTTTCATAAATTTTAAAATAGATATAAACCTTTGCTGGTTTATTTTTCGCGGTGCAAAAGTATATAAATCAATTAGATAATTTCAAATTATTTTGTTTAAATAGAAAATTTTTAACTTTTTAGGATTGAATTAGTTCTTTAGCATTTTACTTTTTTTAGGGAATTTCTTTGTTTCCTTTTTTTCTTTGCTCATTTTTTCTGCCAAAGTCATTGCGGTAAAACCATTTACAATTTTCCCTGATTTTGACAAGGCATTAAAAGGAAGAACATCTTTAGCATCTCCACCCACAACTACATCTTCAGAAATAGTAGTTCCAGAATTCATGATGATTCCTTTTACTTCTTTTGCTGATAAATTTGGATAATACGAGCGAACCATAGCGGCTACTCCGGCAACGTTTGGTGATGCCATTGAAGTTCCTTGTAAATATTGGTATTCACCATTTGGTGTCGTAGCATATATTTTAACGCCTGGAGCATAAACATCCACATTCATTTTTCCATAATTAGAGAAATTGGCGATGATTTTTTTGCCATTTTCAAAGTTTAAAGCACCAACAGTAATTACATTATCGGCAAATTCTGTTTTTTTATCATCAGAATCATTTGGGAAATTTGGTTCAACATCGATATCTTTTGAATCGTTACCAGCAGCATGAACAATAAGCACGTCTTTGCTTTCTGCATATTTGATAGCATCATATACCCATTGTTTTTGCGGTGAGTAATTTTTACCGAAACTCGCATTGATTACTTTGGCTCCGTTATCTACCGCATAACGAATGGCTAAAGCAATGTCTTTGTCATACTCGTCACCATTTGGTACTGCGCGCACTGACATGATTTCAACATTATCGGCAATTCCATCGCCACCTAAATTATTATTGCGGGACTGTGCAATAATACCTGCAACATGTGTTCCATGAAGTGATCCTTCTTTGGTTGGACCATATACTATATTATTACCGTAATTTTTGTCATTGATATCATTAGGATTGTCGCCAACTAATTTACGTCCGTCGTATTCTAAATTGTAATTGTAGTTTAACTGATTGTAAACTTGTGTTTTAAATTTATTGACGTTTGTCATTAAAGCGGCTCCAGCTCGGCCAATTTTGGTAAAGACTTCGATGCTTTTCTTTAATTCTGCATCTTCAGTTGTGATGGCTTTTATTTCGTCGATTGTAAAGTCTTCTTTTTTGAGGTAAGTACTAATAACTTTATTAGCCTCGAAAATGACATCAATTTGTTGTTTGTTGGCTAAAAGACCTTCCATTTTTTTGTCGTAATCTGCTTTAGCGTCTTTATAGGCTTGAGAACCATCGTCTGCTTTTTTCAACATTCGCGTTAATTCTAGGTTTTCATTTTCAATATTACCTAGGAAATTCCATCCGTGAACATCATCAATGTAGCCGTTTTTGTCATCGTCTATACCATTGTTTGGAATCTCTTTTTTATTGGTCCAAACGACAGATTTTAGATCTTCGTGTTCAATATCAACGCCTGAATCGACTACACCCACAATCACTTTTTGGCCTTTTTTACCTTTTAGTAATTCACCATACACACGGTCAATACTCATTCCGGGAATACTGTCTTTTTCCAGATCTAAATGACTCCAGCGTTTTAACTGATTTTCAGTTAGCTTAGCTTTTTTGGTAATGGTTGGATTTGGCCCTTGCGCAAAAACTGTTATTGATAGTACTAGACCAACAAACAGATACAGTAATTTTCTAATTTTCATCTCTTTTTAATTTAATTTTCGATTGAATGATTGAAACTTGATATATCAAATAAATAATTAAAGATAAGTATTCGTTGTTTAAATATTGTTACGGATTAAATGTATTTTGGCAAAAAATTAACTTTTTATTAGGATTTAGGAGCAGTTTTGTATGATTTTTTTTAGGGTTACATTCATGGCGTCTAATTCTGCTTTGTCAATTCCTTCTAAGGCTTCTTTCCTATTTTCTAAAATAATAGTTTGTACTTTTTCAATGATTTCTTTGCCTTCTTTGGTGACAGATAGTACCGATTTCCTCCTATCGGTAGTATTGACCTTACGGTTTAAATAATTTGATTTCACCATAAGTTCTATAATTCGAGTCACCGAAGCGTTGTCTTTAAATACATTCTTCGCCAATTCTTGTTGTGTTATTTTTGGGTTTTCCAAAATCGACTTTATAATAAGCCATTGATCGGTTGTGATTTTATAGCCTTTTTCTCGGATTTTTTTCATGGCATACATCCGATACGTTTTGATGGCCTTGTCGATGTTGTAAAATATGATGTCGTTTAGTTTTTCCATTTTATTTATTTCTTATTTCAAATGTATAAAACCTGAAAACAAGTCGCTTAAAAAATAAAATTATTATTTTTTTAAAAACGCTTGCTATTATGAATAATGGTTGTATATTTGCACTCGAAACAGCGCGGGATAGAGCAGTAGGCAGCTCGTCGGGCTCATAACCCGAAGGTCACAGGTTCGAGTCCTGTTCCCGCTACTAAAACCAAACAAACCGAAAACACCAAAACAGGAGTTTTCGGTTTTTTTATTCGATTATTATGACACATAAAGCAGGTTTTGTAAATATTATTGATTTGATATTAAGAGGAGAATGTCCAGTGGACATTCGGTTAATGAAATTCGCTATAAAAAATTAGACATGACACATAAAGCAGGTTTTGTAAATATTATTGGTAATCCCAACGTAGGTAAATCAACTTTGATGAATGCCTTGGTTGGTGAACGCCTTTCTATTATTACGTCAAAAGCACAAACTACCCGTCACCGTATTTTGGGAATTGTGAACGGAGACGATTTTCAGGTCTTATTTTCGGATACGCCTGGAATTATCAAACCGGCCTATGAGTTACAGAGTTCTATGATGGATTTTGTAAAATCGGCTTTTGAAGATGCTGATGTGCTGATTTACATGGTGGAAATTGGAGAAAAAGAATTGAAAGACGAAGCTTTTTTCAATAAAATCATTCATTCTAAAATTCCAGTTTTGTTATTGTTGAATAAAATTGACAAATCGAATCAGGAACAATTAGAAGAACAAGTAGCACTGTGGCAAGAAAAAGTACCGAATGCAGAAATTTTTCCAATTTCAGCTTTAGAAAACTTTAATGTTCAAACGGTTTTTGATCGAATTTTGGAATTACTTCCGGAGTCACCAGCATTTTATCCGAAAGATGCTTTAACCGATAAACCTGAACGTTTCTTTGTGAATGAGACGATTCGTGAGAAAATCTTATTGCATTACGAAAAAGAAATTCCGTATGCTGTAGAAATTGAAACCGAAGAATTTATAGAGGATGATGATATTATTAGAATCCGTGCTGTCATTATGGTAGAGCGTGAAACGCAAAAAGGAATTATCATCGGACATAAAGGAGCGGCTATCAAACGAGTAGGAGTAGAAGCGCGTCAGGATTTAGAGAAATTCTTTGGAAAACAAATTCATATCGAAATGTTTGTCAAAGTGAATAAAGACTGGCGAAATAATGCGTATCAGTTAAAACGTTTCGGTTACAATCAGAAATAGCCCCGATAAAAGCGACATCCTTTTTGTAGTCTGAGGGTCCTCGAAGACTACCAAAAAGATATAGCGGATAGCGGGTGTGATGTTCCTGTGGAAGATTAGGGAACTGCTCCTAAAAAATAAAAATTGTATTTTTGCACAAAATAAATAGAGAATGAACAATATTGTTGCCATTGTAGGAAGACCTAATGTAGGAAAATCTACGTTTTTTAATCGCTTAATTCAGCGTCGTGAAGCTATCGTAGATTCGGTTTCGGGAGTAACTCGTGATAGAAACTACGGAAAAAGTGAATGGAACGGAAAAGAATTTTCGGTGATTGACACAGGTGGTTATGTAAAAGGTTCAGACGATATTTTCGAAGGTGAAATCCGTCGTCAAGTAGAATTGGCTATTGATGAAGCCGATGCTATCATTTTTGTGGTGGATGTGGAAGAAGGCATTACGCCAATGGACGAAGAAGTAGCAAAATTACTTCGTAAAGTCACCAAACCGGTACTTTTAGCAGTAAACAAAGTAGATAGCGGAAAGCGTGAGCAAGATGCTTTAGAGTTTTATAACTTAGGGTTAGGTGATTATTTTACCATCGCCGGGATGAGTGGAAGTGGAACAGGAGAGTTGTTAGACGAATTGGTAAAAGTATTGCCAGAGATGCCTGATGCTGTCGATGAAGAAGATCCGTTACCACGTTTTTGTGTGGTAGGTCGTCCTAATGCAGGGAAGTCTTCGTTTATCAATGCTTTAATTGGTGAAGACCGATTTGTGGTGACTGATATTGCAGGAACGACTCGTGATGCCATTGATACTAAGTATAATCGTTTCGGATTTGAATTCAATTTAGTGGATACGGCTGGAATTCGTCGAAAAGCCAAAGTAAAAGAAGATCTAGAATTTTACTCGGTAATGCGTTCGGTTCGTGCTATTGAACATAGTGATGTGTGTATCTTAATGATTGATGCCACTCGTGGATTTGAAGGACAAGATCAAAGTATTTTTTGGTTGGCTGAAAAAAACCGAAAAGGAATTGTGATTTTGGTAAATAAATGGGATTTGGTGGAGAAAGACACTATGTCAACACGTGATTATGAAGCGAAGATTCGTGAGCAATTGCAACCATTTACTGATGTGCCTATTTTATTCGTTTCGGCATTAACGAAACAACGTTTGTTAAAAGCATTGGAAGAAGCTGTAAAAGTGTTCGAAAGTAGAAAACAACGTATTTCGACTTCAAAATTCAACGAGCACATGTTGAAAATCATCGAGACCATGCCGCCACCAGCATTAAAAGGAAAATATGTAAAAATCAAATACTGTATGCAGTTGCCAACAGCTGTACCACAGTTTGTGTTTTTTGCCAACTTACCGCAATATGTAAAAGAGCCGTACAAACGATTTTTAGAGAATAAAATTCGTGAGAACTGGAACTTTGAAGGAGTGCCAATCGATATTTATATTAGAGAGAAATAGTTTTGTCACTTCGAAATGCCATCCTGAGCTTATCGAAGGAAAATTGATAAATAGTAAATTCAGAAAAGTTCATTAACTTTATAGTTCAATGGACTTTTTTTATGCAATTAAATGACAAAATAATTTGGATTACAGGAGCTTCTTCCGGAATTGGAGAAGGATTGGCGTATGTGTTGGCTAAAAAAAATTGCAAACTCATTCTTTCAGGACGAAATGTATTCGAATTAGAACGGGTTAAAGCCAATTGTAATGCTACTACCGAAATTCTTCCTTTTGACTTATCCGATTTTGATCATGCTAAAGAACATGTAGCGAAAGCAATTGCCCTCTTCGGAAAAATAGATGTACTTATTAATAATGGCGGAATCAGTCAGCGTTCGTTAATTGCTGAAACCGATTTTGCAGTCGATAAAAAACTGATTGAAGTCGATTATTTATCGTTGGTGGCACTAACCAAAGCCTTGTTGCCTCATTTTATCCAAAAGCAAAGCGGTCATTTTGTTGCGGTTACAAGCTTGATGGGGAAATTTGGGTCGCCTTATCGTTCGGGATATTGTGGGGCTAAACACGCGGTTCATGGTTTTTATGATGTATTACGAATGGAACATCAAAAAGATGGTATTGATGTGACATTAATTTGTCCGGGATTTGTCCAAACCAATTTGGCCAAAAAATCACTCACTGGTGATGGATCATTACAAATGACAGACGACCAAGCGACAAAAAACGGATTGCCAGTACCTGTTTTTGCTTCCCGAATGATCAAAGCTATCGAAAAAAGAAAATTTGAAGCCTACATTGGCCGAAAAGAAGTGTTAGGGGTTTATTTGAAACGACTGTTTCCTAGATTGTTGCATTATTCTGTGTTGCGAAGTAAGGTGAGGTAAACTACCAACTTCCACTACTTCCACCGCCAGAGAAACCTCCGCCGCCAAAACCACCACCGAAGCCGCCGCCGCCGCCAAAACCACCTCCAGAAGAACCTCCGCCAAATCCGCCGCGACCTAGACTACTTAAGATAATAATATCCGATAAGTCTAAACCACCACCGCGATTGCCTGAGTTGCCACCACCTTTGCGACTCGATAGAATGATAATTAGTACGACAAAAATTAAAATGATAATAAAAGCTCCTGCACTTCCGTCGTCTTCATTATTGTGTTTTCGTTCGCCTTTGTATTTGCCTTTGAAGACTTCAAAAAGCGCATCAGCGCCATTGTCAAGCCCGTTGTAGTAACTTCCAGCTTTGAATTCTGGAATGATAATATTTCTAATGATTTCGCCACCAATTCCGGCAGTCAATCGGTCTTCTAATCCGTAACCAGGGTTAATAGCAATCTTTCTTTCTGCTTTGGCTAATAAAATAACCACTCCGTTATCGTCTTTTTGGGTTCCACCAATGCCCCAAGTGTGTCCCCATTTTGTGGCTAGTAGACTTACATCTTCACCTTTCAAACTTTCGATTGTAATGACAACAATTTGAGTAGTAGTAGAATCGGAATATTTGATTAGTTTTTCCTCTAATTGTTTTTCTTCTGATGGGTTTAATACATCAGCATAATCGTATACAGAGGTTTGAAACTTTGGGATTTCAGGAATGGTAAATTGTGACCACGATAAGGTTGTAAAATGGAGTAATACAAATAATAGGCAAAAGAAAGCCTTGTGTTTTGTATTTTGTACTTTGTATTTTCCCATTTTATCCTTTTGATATTTCGTTAGATAATTCGTTAGTATCGCCATGTTCCCATGGAAAATATTTGCTTAGTTGTTCGCCAGCCCTTGCAATTCCATCAATTAGTCCTAGTTTGAAATTTCCATTTTTAAAATGAGACATCATTAGGTCTTTTGTAGAATCCCAAAAATCGGGAGTAACCGCTTCGTTGATTCCTTTGTCACCACAAATGACAAAAGCATGATCTTTTACGGCTAAATAAATCAACACGCCATTTTTGAGTTGGGTTTGATCCATTTTTAAAAGATGGAAAACTTCCATGGCACGATCGAACGTGTCAATGGAAGTTGTTTTCTCTATATGTACTCTAATTTCGCCAGAAGTTTCTTTTTCAGCCATACGAATAGCTTCTACAATTTCTTGTTCTTCTTCATAGGTTAGAAAATCTTCTACTTTTGACATTTTATTTGGAATTAGAATTTTACTTCAACAGGTTTATCAGCACCTTCAACAGCTTTGAAATAAGCTTTCTCTTTGTATTTTCCTAAAAAGATAGTACGTGGTTGAGCAAGAACATAACTGTTGTATACTTCTACTGACTCATTAAAACGAGTTCTAGCGGTTAAAATTTGATTCTCAGTACTTGCTAATTCATCCTGTAATTTCAAGAAATTCTCATTTGCTTTCAAAGTTGGATATTGTTCTACAGTTACTAATAATCTTGATAAGGCAGAAGAAACACCGCTTTGTGCTTTGTTAAATTCAGCCAATTGCTCTGGGGTGATATTTTTAGGATCAATATTCATTGATGTAGCTTTTGCTCTAGCTTCAATCACCGCAGTTAGCGTTCCTTTTTCGAAATCAGCAGCTCCTTTTACAGTGTTTACTAAATTTCCAATTAAGTCATTTCTTCTTTGGTAAGCTGTATTAACATTACCCCATTCTTTTTCTGTGGCTTGGTTGTAACCCAAAGCTGTGTTTTGAATTCCAAAATACCACATTGCTATAAAACCTATTACCGCAATTACAATAATCCAAGGCAAAAATCTTCTCATGTTAGTTTTAATTTAAAAGTTAGTTTTCTTTAGTTAATTAGTCGATTATTTTTTTAATTGTTACACCCTTAGCTTGTCGAAGTGTTACAATTCGTTTTTAATATTAGTCAATTGCGTTTTTATCGATTCCAATTTGCGAATGATTTCGAATTTGTCCAATGTTTTTTGTTGCCCTTCTTTGAGATGTACTTTAGCGCCTTCTAAAGTAAAACCTCTTTCTTTGACTAAGTGGTAAATCAATTGTAAGTTTTTAACATCTTCGGGCGTAAACATTCTATTCCCTTTTGCGTTTTTCTTTGGTTTCAGAATGTCAAATTCTTTATCCCAAAATCGAATTAAGGATTGATTTACACCAAATGCAGTGGCGATTTCGCCCATGCTGTAATATCTTTTATTTTCAGGTAAATTGATGTACATTAGTCAAATGATTGATTCTCTTGAGTAGCCATTTTAGCAATGGCAGTATATTCCACCGCCGAAATATTTCCATAATAGAAATTAATAGGATTGACTACATTTCCATTTTTATGAACTTCATAATGTAAATGTGGTGCCTGACTTCTTCCAGTACTTCCCACAAATCCAATAACGTCTCCTCTTTTTACGCGTTTGCCAGGACGACAGTTGTAACGGCTTAAGTGTGCGTATAAGGTTTCATATCCAAAACCATGACTGATGACAATATGGTTTCCAAAACCAGAGGCTCCTGCATCGGCTCTGCGAACAACTCCGTCGCCGGTAGCATAGATAGGTGTTCCTGTTGGTGAAGTAAAATCCATTCCTTTGTGCATTTTTCTTGCTTTGGTGAATGGGTCGCTTCGGTAACCAAATCCCGATGCCATGTGCCTTAATTGCTCATTTTTTACTGGTTGAATAGCAGGTATTGAGGATAAGAATTTTTCTTTTGATTTGGCCAAAGATAAAATCTTATCTAAGGATTTCGATTGATTCACCAATTCTTTTGATAGGGCAGTAACTCTTTCGGAAGTGGAAGAAATTAACTGCTCATTATTCATGGCTAGTAAATTTTTAAAGCGCGTTTTGGTAATAATTTCTTTGTCGGCCTCCGTTTCACCCGAAGCAGCAGTGTTGAAATAGACTTTGTAAATATTATTGTCACGTTCTTCAACGTTACTCAAAACTTCATTAAGGGCGTCAATTTTTTTATTCAATATGGCATAATTTAGCTTCAAATTGGCCATTTCCCTTGCTTGCATTTTGTCTTTTGGGGTGCTAAAATATCCTGAACTCGAAATAAAAAAGTAAAATAAAAATCCAAATAAAGCCGAGGCTAATAAAAACAAAGCACCATACCCAAAATTTCTCCCTTTTTTAGGTTTAATTTTTCGGTACGCTAGATTTTCGGTATCGTAATAATACTTAACTTTTTTCGACATAACTTAAAAATATGCTATTTTTGCACTCGTTATCACAAAGTAACAATTTTTATACGAAAGAACTTAAAAATTGTTTCACATTTAGAAACATTTTTTTGAAATTTCAACCCAATAAATTATTTGATTCAATAGCATAAAAATGAAATCACAAGACATAAGAAAAGCTTATTTACAATTTTTTGAAAGCAAAGGGCATACTATTGTTCCTTCAGCGCCAATTGTTTTAAAAGATGATCCAACCCTAATGTTTAACAATTCGGGAATGGCGCAATTTAAAGAGTTTTTCTTAGGAAATGGAACACCAAAAAGTCCAAGAATTACCGATACCCAAAAATGTTTACGTGTTTCTGGAAAACATAACGATTTAGAAGATGTAGGTTTCGATACGTATCATCATACCATGTTCGAAATGTTAGGCAACTGGTCGTTTGGAGATTATTTCAAAAAAGAGGCGTTGCCTTGGGCTTGGGAATTTCTAACAGAAGTATTGAAATTGGATAAAGACCGTTTGTATGTTTCTGTTTTTGAAGGAAGTACAGAAGACAATGTGCCTTTCGATCAAGAAGCCTGGGATATTTGGAAACAATTTGTGCCTGAAGACCGAATCATTTTAGGAAATAAAAAAGACAATTTCTGGGAAATGGGTGATCAAGGTCCTTGTGGTCCTTGTTCGGAAATTCATATCGATTTGCGTACGGATGCCGAAAGAACAGCCGTTTATGGAAGAAGTTTAGTGAACGCCGATCACCCACAAGTTGTGGAAATTTGGAACAACGTTTTCATGGAATTCAACCGTAAAGCGGATGGTTCTCTAGAAAAATTACCAGCACAACACGTAGATACCGGAATGGGATTTGAGCGTTTGTGTATGGCGATGCAAAATGTAACCTCTAATTACGATACCGATGTTTTCACACCGCTTATCGCGAAAGTAGAAGAAATTACAGGATTGAAATACACTTCAAACGAAGTACAAAACATATCTGAAGAGCAAAACAAAACGAATATCGCTATTCGTGTCATTGTGGATCACGTTCGTGCAGTGGCTTTCGCTATTGCGGACGGACAGTTGCCATCTAACACAGGAGCAGGTTACGTAATTCGTAGAATTTTACGTCGTGCCATTCGTTACGGATTTACATTCTTAGGAACGAAAGAACCTTTTATCAATAAATTGGTGGAAGTGTTAGCCAATCAAATGGGTGAGTTTTTCCCAGAAATTAAATCACAACAACAATTGGTGACCAATGTAATTCGCGAAGAAGAAGCATCTTTCTTAAGAACTTTAGAACAAGGAATTCAATTGTTAGATAACGTAATGCAAAATACTCCTGGAAAAGAAGTTTCTGGAGAAAAAGCATTCGAATTGTATGATACGTTCGGATTTCCAAAAGATTTAACGGCATTAATTTTAAAAGAAAAAGGTTTTTCATTTAACGAAGCTGATTTCGAAACAGAATTACAAAAGCAAAAAGCGCGTTCTCGTGCGGCTTCAGAAGTTTCAACAGAAGATTGGAAGGTTTTAATCGATGGTAATGTAGAAACGTTCGTAGGGTATGACCAAACGGAAAACGACGTTAAAATTACGCGTATCCGTAAAGTAGATTCTAAAAAAGACGGAATTTTATACCAAATCGTTTTAGATAACACGCCTTTTTATCCTGAAGGTGGTGGACAAGTAGGAGATAAAGGAGTTTTGGTTTCTGCTAATGAAACGATTGAAATTATCGATACGAAAAAAGAAAACAACTTAATTTTACATTTTGCGAAACAATTACCGGAAAATGTGAATGCGAGTTTTACCGCAAAAGTGAATACCGATTTGCTAAATGCGACTTCTAAAAATCACTCGGCTACGCATTTAATGCATTTGGCTTTGAGAACGATTTTAGGAACGCATGTGGAGCAAAAAGGTTCGTTGGTAAATCCGAATTATTTGCGTTTCGATTTCTCTCATTTTTCTAAAGTTACGGAGGATGAATTACGTCAAGTAGAAGCTTTCGTAAATGAAAGAATTGCACAACAAATTCCGTTAATAGAAAGAAGAAGTATTCCAATCCAACAGGCCTTGGACGAAGGTGCGATGGCATTGTTTGGAGAAAAATACGGAGATACTGTTCGTGCGATTAAGTTTGGTGATAGTATGGAATTGTGTGGAGGAATTCACGTGAAAAATACCGCTGATATTTGGCAATTCAAAATTATTTCTGAAGGTGCGGTTGCAGCGGGAATTCGTAGAATTGAAGCCATTACTGGTGATGCAGTGAAAGATTTCTATACGAAACAAGAAAATACCTTAGCGGAAATTAAGGAAACGTTGAAAAATCCACAAGATATTTTAAAATCGGTAGCTTCTTTACAAGAAGATAATGCGAAGTTGAAAAAACAATTGGAGCAATTATTAAAAGAAAAAATCGATGGTTTATCAGCGAGTTTAGTTTCGGAATTACAAGAAGTAAACGGCATTAATTTCTTAGCGAAACAAGTGGAATTGTCTATGAGTTCCACGAAAGATTTAACACAAGCTATTGGAACTTCAAAACCAAATTCATTTGTGGTGTTGGCTTCTATTGAAGATGGTTTGCCAAATATTCATTGTTATATTG
Source organism: Flavobacterium amnicola (assembly GCF_004122165.1). Classification (GTDB taxonomy): domain Bacteria; phylum Bacteroidota; class Bacteroidia; order Flavobacteriales; family Flavobacteriaceae; genus Flavobacterium; species Flavobacterium amnicola. Next base: position 167,496 of record NZ_SBKO01000001.1, on the reverse strand, counting down.
CTAAAGAATTAGTTGCAGCTAAAGGCTTAAACGCTGGAAATGTGATCCGTGAATTAGGAAAATTAATCGATGGAAACGGTGGTGGACAACCTTTCTTCGCTTCCGGAAAAGGTAAAAACGCTAACGGAATTGCTGCTGTTTTAGAAAATGCAGTGAGTTTTGTGCAGTAAGGTATTTTTTACAATAAATATTAAACGGGAGCATTAGTTCCCGTTTTTTTATTTTCTTTGTCGAAATTTTAAACCCCAAAAACTAATGAAAAAACTTATCCTTCTATTGAGTGCTGTGGCACTTGTTTTTGCTTCCTGTACAAGCGATGCAGATCCTTTACCAGTTTATACACCACCTGTTGCTGATGTAAATACAACATTGCCAAAAAAAATGATATATACTGAAACAGGCTATCCAACTGAAACGTATAATTATTTTTATAATGGTAACAAGTTGACAAAAATTACGGATGAATTTGGTTATTCAAAAATCACTTATACTGGAGACTTAATTACCTTGATCCAACATTATGATGATACCAATACACTTGTGGCAAGTGAACATTTCACCTATAATGGCTCAAATAAATTAGTGACTAATCTTTACAAAGATTTAGAAAGTGATTATGGGTCAAAAGAAACTTATGTGTATAATGCAGACGGTACAGTTACAGTAAGTAAATTTGGAGGAGATGCTACTACACAAAATGATGACTTTGGTTACTATAAAATGTTTTTTCTAAATAGAGAAGTTGTAAAAGTTGAAAACTATGATTCTACAGGAGTTTTAGGGGAAACGACTAATCTTACTTATGACGGGAAAAACAATCCGTATAAAAATATAGTGGGTTGGGCGCAATTGCAATATTCTTCAAGTCAATTAGCAGGGGCGTATCAAAATGTAATTCACAATGACAGACCTAGCGAAGACTATACAAATACCTATACGTATGATGCTAATAATTTTCCGTTAACTGAAACGGCAAAAGATGCTTCAGATGTAATTCTTAGTTCAACACAATATTTTTATTAATATTTTGATTTAAAATTGAAACCCTCCAAAAATTTTAAATTTTTGGAGGGTTTTGTTTTATACTGATTTCTTATCAATCACTGCTGTTGCTTCAATCTCAATTAGCCAGTTTCTATTTCCTAAAACAGTAACGCCTACTAAAGTACTGGCAGGATAATGTTCGTTTCCTAAAAATTCTTTTCTTATTTTTCTAAAAATGGGCAAATCTATTTCCGGATTAAAATTTACAATATAGGTATTCATTTTTACGACATCCTGAAAGCTTGAATTGCATTCTTTTAAAAGATTTTCTAAATTTTTAAAGGTGGCAATGGTTTGCGTTTCTAAATCATGTCCTTCGCCAATTTGTCCAGAAATATATAAGGTTTTGATTTCCTCTGTTTCCGTAATTACGACTTGTGAAAAGCCTTCATTCGCATATAAATATTCTTTTTTAATCATAAATTAAATGGTTATTAAGCCTAAGAAATACATGATAATGGCCGTAAATGTGGTGAATAAAACTAAAAACAACAAATGACTAAAAATAGAATTCAATATCACTTTAGGTTTGCTTAATTTATCGAAAAATTGAAGATTCGTCCAAAAAATTAAAGCCACATCTAAAAGGTATAAAATCAATCGGACTTTATTTATTTGTGGTGTTTCGTTAAAGTAAATAATTACTGGAAAAAGCAGAATATGTAAAAACAAACGTTGGCTTGCTTTAAAAGTATTTTGTATTAATAGTTCAATAAAATTATAACCTTGTTTTCTGAAAAAAATAAAAGTTCCAATAGTATAAAAAGGAATTGTCAATAAAGTTATCCAAGCATAATGTGAAATGGACCATTCATTAAAATAATTAACTTTTTCAATATTATCTTTAGAAACAATTATATGAATATCAAATAAATGGCATAAGAGTCCGTAAAGTGTTGCTAATATAATTACTAAAGAAATCGGTTTAAAATGATGAATTCTTTTTCCTTCTATATATTCTCGGATAGTAATTCCTGGTTCAGTAAAAAGTTTCTTAGCAGAATACAAAATGCCTTTGTCAAAATGTAATAAGCCATGCTGAATGTCGTGCCATAAAAAATGAACATCCAATTTATGAGTTTCAGCTGATTGTCCACAATTGTTGCAATAATGACCTTTGAAAATTTGATTGCAATTTTTACACGTTATTTGCATATAGTAAGTTTCTGCTTATTACAAATTTAATAAAAACAAAGGATACAAATATTTGCTTATTTTTTGAGTTTAAATTTATTTTCTCTCTCCAATTTGTTGTCTCCACATCGCATAATACAAGCCTTTTTCATTCAGTAAATCCTCGTGTTTGCCTTGTTCGATGATTTTACCTTGCTCCAATACAAAAATGGTATCGGCGTGCATAATGGTTGATAGTCGGTGGGCGATAAGCACTGTAATTCTATTTTGATCGGAAATATTGCGGATAGTGGATGTAATTTCTTCTTCTGTAATCGAGTCCAATGCAGAAGTCGCCTCATCAAAAATTAATAAATTCGGATTTCGCAATATGGCACGGGCAATCGATAATCGTTGTTTTTCACCACCAGAAACCTTAATTCCGCCTTCTCCAATTGTGGTGTCAATACCGTTTTCGGCACGATTCAATAAATTTTGACAGCTGGCTTTGTGCAAAGCATCCAATAATTCTTTATCGGTGGCAGTGGGTTTGACAAACAATAAATTTTCTTTAATGGTACCTGAGAATAATTGAGCATCTTGCGTTACAAACCCCAATTGTTGTCTCAAATCTTGAATGTCAATTTGAGTAGAATCGGTATGGTTGTACAAAACATTTCCTTCTGCAGGAGGATATAACCCAACTAATAATTTTACTAAAGTTGTTTTTCCAGCGCCCGACGGACCCACAAACGCTACGGTTTCTCCTTTTTTAATGGTGAAGTTGATGTTTTCTACAGCAGGTTGACTGGCGGTTTTGTGTTTGAAGCTGACATTGGAAAATTGCAATGACTCAATAGCGCCAATAGGATTTGGATGTTCAGGACGAAATTCAGAAGCAGCATTCAACAGTTTTTCAAAATTTTCCATTGAAACCTTGGTTTCATTTTTAGCGATGATAAAAGCACTTAATTCCTGTAGCGGATTAAAAATAAAGAAGGTGAAAAACACCATCGTTAATAAATCTCCGACTTGAATTTTTCCATTGAAAAGGAAGTAATACAAAGTAAAAACAATACAAGTTCGCATGAAATGAACCGTCGTTCCTTGAATAAAACTCAAACTTCTGATAAATCTGATTTTTTGAATTTCCAATTGTAAGATGCGGAGCGTATTCGAATTTAATCGGCTTTCTTCTTGTTGTGTAAGGCCTAAACTTTTTACCAATTCAATATTGCGTAAACTTTCCGTTGTGGAACCCGCTAATGAGTTGGTTTGTAGTACGATTCTTCGTGAAACCACTTTGATTTTTTTCCCCAGAAAAGAACTGATATAGGCAATTATTGGAGCAGTTAAAATGAATACAAATGCAATGCGATAATCGATTCTAGAAATGTAGACAATCACAAAAATAAACCCAATAATGGTTTGAAAGATTAAAGAGATAGATAATGTAATTAACTTTTCAGAATCTATTCTAACTTTTTGAAGCATGCTCAATGTTTTACCACTCTGCTGGTCTTCAAATTCCATATAAGGCAAGTCCAATGATTTTTTAATACCATCGGTATACATTTCGGCACCCGTACGCTGAATGACAATATTGGTAAAATAATCTTGGAAGTTTTTGGTGATTCTAGAAACCATGGCGGCACCTAAAGAGAGTCCCAACCAAAACATCACGGCTTTGATAAAACCCATTTCATTGCCTTTGTATTTGGCAATGCCTACCCCACAATCTTGCATCAGCTTTCCTGTGATGATAGAATCACTTAAACTAAAACAAATATTGATGGCAGCCATCAATAAGGCAAAAAATAACAGGCTTTTATGTTTTTTGAGGTAACTGTAAAGTAATTTCATAGATGATTTTGTAATCGTTTGGTCGCACAAAAATACAGAATAAAAGAGTGAAGAAATCGTTAAATTTGTCCCATTATTATTTCGTATTTTTGATCAAAATTCCTTAAAAATGCAATTCAGAACCATAATTCCTATCACAAAATACGATTTTCCTATCGATTATCAATCGGAAGTACTGCTGTTAGGTTCGTGTTTTGCAGAGAATATGGGTGAAAAGTTTGAGTATTTTAAATTTAAAACTACCATCAATCCTTTCGGCATAATTTTTAATCCCGTTTCCATAGAAAAATTAATTAGAAGAAGCGTTCAGAAAAACTATTTTACCGAGAATGATATTTTTTTTCATAATGAAGCATGGCATTGTTTTGAAGTCCATTCGGTGCTTTCCAATTCAAATAAAGAAGTTTTTTTAAAAGAGTTGAATGATTTAATCGAATCCACTCATTTTCAAATTATCCAATCTACCCATTTGATAATTACCTTAGGAACTTCGTGGGTGTATCGAAATATAGAAACGAACGAGATTGTCGCCAATTGTCATAAAGTCCCACAAAAAAAATTTACGAAAGAATTGCTTTCAGTGGAAGTTGTTGAAGAAAATCTGAAAAATATAATATCATTAATTACTTCGGTGAATCCAAACGCTAAATTCATTTTTACCGTTTCCCCAGTTCGACATATCAAAGATGGATTTATTGAAAACAATTTGAGTAAATCGCATTTATTTACCGCCATCCATAAAATTATCAATTATCAATTATCCATTGTTAATTATTTTCCTTCCTACGAAATCATGATCGACGAACTTCGCGATTATCGTTTTTATGCGGAAGACATGCTACATCCCAATCAAACAGCAATTGATTACATCTGGATAAAATTCTTTGAAAATTATGTCTATGAAGAAGAATTTAAAACGATGCAGCAAGTGTGTGAAATTCAAAAAGCCTTACAACACCGAGCTTTCAATCCGAATTCTGAAAGTCATCAGCAATTTCTAGAAAAAATAAAGAGCAAAATTGCTCAAATTCAAATCAAACTTCCTCATATACGTTTTTAAAAAATACGTAATTCTACGTATTGATGCACCTTGTAAATAATCAGAATTTTGGGTTATTAATTAACTCTAAAACTTTTGATTATGAAAACTACATTTTTGAAAACAGCGACAGCAATTTTTATATTGGTATTTGCTTCTTGTTCCAATGACGATGCTGTTACAGTTCCAACACCAATACCAACACCAATACCAACGGGTAGCACTTCTTTTAAATTAAATGGCGTATTAATTACTGCCGATGAAGTCACAGCAACCCACTATACAAACTCAGTGGCGGGAGGGAAATATATTGATGTATTTGTTAAAAAAGCAGGAAAGGAAGTCTTAGAACTACATTTTCCAGCCAATACAGGAACTTACCCCGCGCAACAGTCATTCGATATGACTTCTTCTTGGTTGACTTATAAAAGTAATGATGGTGCTACTTTTCCAGACGATTATTATAATTCTACTTCTGGAGAAATGAAAGTGACTACTCTTGATATGACAGGAAAAGTGGTTAAAGGTACTTTCAGTTTTGTAGGGAACAACGGTTCTTCCAACGTGACCATTACTGAAGGTGTGTTGTTCGTAAATCAAATAACAGTTCAATAATGAAAATTATAGCAAAAATATATATGCTTGTTTTCTTTAGTTTGATTTCAACTTCTGTTTTCGCTCAAAAAAAGCCAGTGTTAACAGACGAAGAGCAAGTTGCAGAAATGGTGACCAAAGAAATTGATGAAACATTTAAAGGTGCCGATTTTGTTAAGAAAAAAAACAAAAAATTCAGTATTGTTTTTGGAACAATGGTAGTAGATATTAGTGTAATCCAAAACGGGAAAGTAGCTACTTTTTTTAAAGTAGATAGCGACATCAAAAATATAGATTTTATAAATTTTATGTCAGAGTATATTCTGAATCATAAATTCAAATTCAAACTACAAAAACAACAGCGATATAAAATCAGGTATACCGCAACATTTTAAAGACAATAACTAAAAACGCAAAATATGAAAAAAGTATCAATCCTAATGGTAACTCTTTGTTTGTTTGGGTCATTTTCGGCTTCGGCACAATTTAGCAAGCTTCTAGACAAAGCGAAAGAAAAATTATCAAGTAAAAATAAGACAGAGAGGGTTGAGAAAACCGAGAAAACCGAGAAAACCGAAAAAGTAGAGAAAACTGAAACTACATCAGCTCCAGCTCCCAAAAAACCGTCTGGAAAAGGAAGCAAAAAATCTGGAAGTTTTGCTACCGTTTGGGAATCTGAGTTTGGGAACAAAGCCGATTTCTTGGCGCTTAGTGCACCTGACGGAAGTTATATTGTGGGAACCGACAATAATTCGGCTTCTGTTTTAGACGGAAAAGGAAATTTAATTTGGAACGGCGATTATAAAAAAATTACAACAAACGGAACCAACAAATGTGAGTATCAGTATGTAATTTGGAAAGACAAAGGAGGATATTTGTTTTTGTTTGATGAAAAGAAAATGGGAACGGATAGAGTAGCAGTAATCGATATTGTTTCTGGAAAAGAATTGTGGAGTTCCGAGCAATTTCAGAATCTTTTACCCAAAGGAACCAAATCGGAAGATAGTGTGGATCAAGGAGAATTAGAAACCGTAAAGTACATTTATGAACTAGATGCTTTCTTAATCTCTCAAAAGGCTTCAGTGGTTTTGGTAAAAGCCAATACAGGTGAAAAAATATGGGAAACAAACCGCTTTAAAGGAGGGGTTGGAAAATATATTTATGATGCCAAACGTAATGAAATTGTGATGATTAACTTTAAACCGACTGCTTTGGGGGCTTTGTTCGCCGGTTTTAAAAATCAATTGGTCAAATTAAATGCAGCGAATGGTGAAATTCTTTGGGATGCGACTTTTTTAGGAACGATCGAAAAAGAATTGGTGACCAGAAGAGCTATTGTTGACTTGTGGATTAAAGGGGATAAGATATTTATGTATCTAAACGGCCTGCAAGTGTATAATATCAATAATGGACAAAAACTTTGGGAAGCCATCTATGAAAATGATATGGACGGAGGGAAAGGCATGTTTTCTAATACAAAACTTAAAAAATACTACAGAACCATTGCTGATCCCATTTTTATTGATAATTCAGTATACATTGTGATGTTAGGTACTAGAGATAGAACCAAATATGTAGAAAAACATGATGTTGAATCCGGAAAATTGTTATGGGCTTCCGAAAAAATAACAGGAGCTTTCAGTATGCCAAATGTATACAAAGCAGGCAATAAAGTACTGTTACAAGTTGGAGGAAAAGTACAAGTACAAGAATACCGTAATGAAACCAGAACAAATCCATATGGTGGTGGTACTTATAAAGTGCAAGTTCCTTATGTATACTGGGATTATAAAGCTCAAAAAAATGGAGTGTTAGCGATTGATGATGCAACAGGTAAAACGACTTGGAGGTCGGAAAAATTTGACAAAAGAATTACCGACTTGATTATTCACGAAAATCAAAAAGTATTTGTTGGGGATGGAGATCAATTTTATGGCTATGATATTGCTTCTGGGAATCAATTGTTTGACGTGAAACATAATGATGCTGGAGTAGGTAAAGCAGATGATGTCATCGATTTTGAAGATAAAGTCGTAGTGCTTTCTGAAAAAGGATTGGCTTCTTATTTCAAAAAGGATGGCTCAAGAGCTTTCGCTACCGATAAAATTAGAGGTGTTGATTTTTATTATAAAATTGGAGACAATTATTTCCTAAGGGACCAACGTGGTGGTAAAAACATCATTTATGGGATTGACATGACCAATGGTGAAACCAAAGGCTCTGTTCAGTCTAAAGGGAAAGGCGGAAGTCCTGTTTATGGTGACGGGATTGATATTACTAGCGATGGTGAATTCGTGTTCGCTTTTAAAGGCAAAAAAGTAGAAAAAATCAAAATTAACAATTAAGCGTTTTTAGTTGTTTCAGAAGAGGGTTGTGATTCGTTTCATAGCCCTTTTCTACTAAACCATAAATTTTGAATGTATGAAACCAGTTCTCGTTATAATAATTTTTAATCTAATGCTTTCGGCACAAGCGCAACAAGTGCAGTGGGCACATAAATTAATAAAATTCTCCTCCGATTTGGGAGGAAAGCAAAATGGAATTAAACGTATTTTGGGAAAACCAGATGCATTGCCGCAATGTGGAAATAGTCCAAATGGATGGTCACCAAAAAATGCATTAGATGGCAGAGAAGTGGTAGTAGTTGGTTTTGAAAAACCACAAAGCGTTAAGCAAATTGCTATTTTCGAAAATCTTAATGCCGGTTGTGTGTATCGCGTGTTTGTATCGACCGATGGAGAAAAATTTGAGGCGGTTTGGGGACGAAAATCCGACTATAAAACGCCTGTTTATAAAACTACATTGACCACTGATAGAAGTTATTATTTTGGTCGAAAACGAAGAAAAATTCAAGAGGTACCTCAAGCTGTAAATCCTGGGATAGAAAGAATAATTTTAGAGGCACCAATGTCAAATATCACGATGGTAAAAGTGGAGTTTGTATTTGCGCTAGTTCCGGGTCAAAAACAAATTGATGCCATTGGGATTTCTGATTCGGAAAATCCTATCGAAGCAAAAATCAATTCAAAACCAGAATTGGAGAATTTAGACTCTCCAGTTGTGATATCATTAGGGAATTTGCAGCCTTCTGGCCCAGTGGTTAGCCCTGATGGGAAATTGTATTTTTCAGTAACCAATCAAAAAGAGCAAATTTATGCCACGACCTATTTAGGGAATGATAAATGGGACTCTGCAACTATTTTACCTGAATTTTCTCAAAACGAAAACTATAATTACTTAGAAGTGATCAATGAAAATTTTGCATTAAGTGGTGGCGCCATTTATGATAAAGGGACTGGTGATTCTGGTTATACCGTTTTTAAAAATAATAATGGAACATACGAAAAGCAAGGTCAATTAAAAATTGCTGCGTTTAACAATTACAACGATACTTCGGATGCAACAATGACTTCCGATGGGAAAACATTAATCCTGGCCATTGAAACCGATTTTACACAAGGAAGTTTAGACTTGTATTATGCCCATCGAAAAGAAGATGGAACGTATGGCTTTCTTCAAAATATGGGAAAAGTTATCAATTCGGCTGCAGAAGAATCAAATCCACAATTACTCTCCGATTCTAAGACATTGTTGTTTGCTTCCAACGGATTTAGTAGCAATGGGAATTATGATCTCTTTGTTTCCTACCGTCTTGATGATTCCTGGAAAAATTGGTCGGAACCTATAAATTTGGGAAGTAAAATAAACACGATACATTTCGATGGACAGCCTTTTTATGATGAGAAAAATGAAAAGTTATATTATGTCACTTCTGTCGATGAAATTTTGCAAATGAAAGCGGTTCCTCTTCCAAAAAAACATTTAAGATAAGTATTGTCAAAATACGTAATTATACGTATTGATTGACTCTCTGAAATTCTAAATCTTTGTCAAGTAAAAAAAAACTAAAAACAGAATTAATTATGAAAAAAATCTTTAACATCGGAAAATGTATCATGGTAGCTTTAACACTTGTTTTGTCATCTTGTAGTAATGATGATCCAGCGCCAGCTCCAGCACCAACACCTATTCCGGCAAACAGTTCGGTAGTTACAGCCAAAGTAAACGGTGCTGCCTTTTCTTCTGTGATATTTGGTGTTTCTTCAGCAACAGCACAAAAAATGGGTACAGGACCAGATACTATAATTACAGTTTTGGGGTCCAATTTTTCAGCCAGTAGTATCTCAATTACGTTACATGGTGTAACAGCAACAGGTACCTATACTTTAGATTCTACCACCGATTCTGTTATTGCATATACGCCAGGTTCCGGTGATGCTGCTTACGGAACAGGTATTTGTTCGGGCGTATCTGGAACAGTGGTAGTGACTTCAATCTCAGATACAAAAATCGAAGGTACTTTCTCTTTTACAGGTAAAGATGGTGAAAATTGCGATACAAGTGAAACTAAAACAGTTACGGAAGGATCTTTCAAAGGAGTCTTTCAATAAATCAAATGGGTTAAATCAATTTTAATTTAAATGCGCTATATTGCTTATGGTTTATACTGTAAGCAATTGGTGTTTTATAAAGTTTTATTTTCTATTCAAAAAAATATGTTGAAAAGGGGTTTTTTATTGATTTTGATAATTTGTAATTGTGAATTTTCTGCACAAAATCTGCAACAAGTGCTAGGTGCCGCCTATTTAGCGAAAACACAAGATTCGTCGGATTATTATTTTAATAAAGCAAAAAAACTAGTCAAAACGGATGGAGAGGAAGGAGAATATTTTTTTTGTAAAAATGCACGGCATTTGGATTATGGTAATCAAGATAGCTCTGCCTATTATGGAAAATTGGCGATTCAAAAACTCAAAAATTTACCAAACAAGAATTCTCTTTTTACCACATATTATAATTTAGGTAAATTGTATAAAAAAAGGGGAGAATATGATAAAGGGATTGCCATTACTATTGAGGCTATAAAAATCGCAGAAGCAAATAATGAAAAGGGATGGATTGCTACATTTGATAATATGCTTTCTTTAACATATCATGATTTTGAGAATTATCCTAAAGGGGTGTACTACGGAAAAAAAGCACTAGCTTATCACTTAACCCAAGAAAAACCCAATCAGAAAAAAATTTATTCCAATTTAAATGCTGTGGCTATAAACTATGATGATTGGGGAAATGCAAAAGAGGCACTTCGATATCATCACATGGTTTTTAAATATATTAAAGGGAAAGATACACTCGGAATAAATTCTACTTATAATAATATTGGGAATACTTTATTGAAAATTAAAAAATTTCACGAAGCTGAAAAATGGATTAAACGTGCGGTTAAGATTACAGATTATAATTTAAAAAATAATGGAGACGATAATTACTATGATTATGATCAAGCCACACATTATACCAATTTAGCCACAATCGCCTATGAATTAAGCGATTTTGACAAAGCCGAAAAAATGTTTCTTCTGGCGAAAAAACATGCCCAAAAAAGCAAGAATGCCGAAAAAATGCGTGATTACCTTTTTCAAGTGTCTATTTTTAATAAAAAAAGAAAGGATTTAACTAAAATAGTCGCTTCTCAAGAAGAGTACATCAAGTTACGTGATTCTGTTTTCAATTCGGAAAGAATCCAATCAGTTGCAGAAATGGAAGCCAAATACCAAACAGAGAAAAAAGAAAAAGAATTACTATTGGCTAAAAATACTTTAATTCAAAAAGAAGCCGAAACTAAAAAGAAAAACCTTTGGCTACTTATTGCTTCTCTTATTGCAGGTTTTATAGCGCTAATTGGATATTTATTTGTTCGTCAACAAAAAGCTCGAAATAGTCAACAGAAGCAAGAATTCGAATTGCGAACTGCAATTGCAAAAATCGAATCCCAAAATGAATTGCAAGAACAACGCTTGTCTATTTCTCGCGATTTACATGATAATATTGGCTCACAACTTACTTTTGTCATTTCTTCAATCGAAAATTTAAAATTCGGAATTGGTAATTCTAACCAGAAAGCAGAAACGAAACTTTCTCAAATTTCCAATTTTACTAAATCAACCATTACCGAATTACGTGATACCATTTGGGCCATGAATACGAATGAAATTGTTTTTGATGATTTACGTGTTCGAATTCTCAATTTTTTAGATAATGCAAGAATAGCACAAGAAACTATCGATTTTGATTTTAATATTGATGAAGGCTTAAAAGAGGTGAAATTGACCTCATTGGTTTGGGTTAATATTTATAGAACCACACAAGAGGCAGTTAACAATGCAATAAAGTATTCTGATGCAACCAAAATAAGTATTCGTGTGAATGAAATAGGAAATCAAATACAAATACAAATTCAAGACAACGGGAAAGGATTTAATATGGCAGAAGTAAACAAAGGAAATGGCTTGTTTAATATGGAAAAAAGAATTACTGAAATAGGAGGAAAATTTGAGATAAAGTCAATAGCTAATAATGGGACTTCTGTAAAAATCTTAATTTAAAGTTCATGAAAAAAATAATTTTGTTTTTATGTGTTTTGTTGCCAATTATGAGTTTTTCTCAAAATGCACAGGATATTATTGATGCTTTGAAAAAGGATTTGCAATTAAATCCCGATGAGAAAAAAAAGGCCACTATCTATTCTGATTTAACATGGTATTATTCAAATGTTTCGATCGATTCTGCATTAGTGTATGGTAACAAGGCAATAATTGAAGCTACGAAACTAAAAGATTCCACTTTAATTGCACAAGTATATAGTGATGTTGGTGCAGTTTATTTTAGAAAAAGTGATTTTGCTTCTTCAAGGAAAAATTATTTGTCTGCATACGCTATTCGAAAGAAAAGAAATGATAAAGTTGGAATGGCAAAAGTTTCCATCAATTTGGCCAGTATTTATAACAAAGAGAATAAAAAAGAACTTGCACTCAAATCGTATTTGGAGGCCGTAGATTATTTTGAAAAAATCAATAATCAAGAAGTTGTATCGTTAACAAATGCGAATATAGCGGAACTTTTTTTAGATTTAAAAAATTATGAAAAAGCATCAAAATATATTAATAAAGCAATTGAATTTCAGAAAATAAATAAGCAATATAATGGTTTGACTAGTTCGTATTTGACTTTGGGAAACATAAAATTAAGGTCAAAAGACACAATAAATGCTTTGAAATATTATAATAAAAGCATAGAGATGTCTAAAAAAACATCAAACAATATTACCCTTGTTGCTGCTTTAAATAATATCTCAAAAATTAAAAATGATCAAAATAAAAATAAGGAAGCTGAAAAAATAATTCAACAAACCGAAAAATTATTATCAAAAATAAAGAAAACGAAAGATGATACCAGTTATAGTTTTAACAAGATAAGCAGTTTACTAAAAAGTAAAAAGTATAATGAGGCTAAAACTTTATTGTTGCAACTAAAAAAGGATTATACAAACGATGAGGTTTATAAATTAGAATTATTGCAAACATATCAATATTTTGTACAAACCTTTGGGTATTTGAACCAGCCTGATAGCGTTAGTTATTATAGTAATGCTTCTATGAAATTGCAAGATAAGATAATTGAATTAACGGTTGGTAAACAGACAAATGAATTGGAATCTAAATACCAAACGGCCAAAAAGGAAAAAGCATTGCTTGAAAAAGACATAGCCCTTAAAAATTCAAGATTTTTTATCTTTGGAGCACTTGTATTAGCGGTTTTTATGGGTGTATTAGGTTTTCTGTTCTTACGTCAACAAAAAATCAAAAACAAACAACAAAAACAAGAATTTGAGTTAAAATCGGCTTTAGGGAAAATTGAATCCCAAAATGAATTGCAAGAACAGCGTTTGTCTATTTCTCGCGATTTACACGATAATATTGGCTCACAACTTACTTTTATTATTTCTTCGGTTGAAAATTTAAAATACGGAATAGGAAATACAAACCCCAAAGCAGAAACGAAACTTTCTCAAATTTCTAATTTTACTAAATCAACCATTACCGAATTACGAGATACCATTTGGGCCATGAATACGAATGAAATTGTATTTGATGATTTACGCGTTCGAATTCTCAATTTTTTAGATAATGCGAGAATCGCACAAGAAACTATTGCTTTTGATTTTAATATTGATGAAGGCTTAAAAGAGGTGAAATTGACGTCTCTGGTTTGGGTCAATATTTATAGGACCACACAGGAAGCAGTAAACAATGCCGTAAAGTATTCCGATGCAACCAAAATCAGTATTAATGTAAATGAGATCGGAAATCAAATACAAATACAAATTAAAGACAATGGAAAAGGATTTGATTTGGCTCAAATAAACAGAGGAAACGGGTTGTTTAATATGGAAAAAAGAATTTCTGATATTGGTGGTGATTTTTCGCTTCAGTCAGTAATAAACCAAGGCACAATAATTTTGATCTCAATAAAAAAATAGCACAATGATACGAGTAGGATTAGTAGACGATAATAGTTTTTTATTAAAAGCAACTCAAGATAAGCTTGACTTTTTTGAGGATGTTGACATACGACTTAAAGCAATTCATGGTCAAGATCTACTAGATAAATTGACAAAGAATCATAATATAGATATGATTTTAATGGATATCGAAATGCCAACTATGAATGGTGTTGAGGCTACCGAAATGGTAAAATCCAGATACCCACACATAAAAATTATAATGTTGACCGTTTTTGATAACGATGAAAATATCTTTAAATCAATAAAAGCCGGAGCAGATGGCTATTTGTTAAAAGAAGTCAGTCCTAAAGATTTACATCAAGGAATTATTGAAACACTTAATGGCGGCGCAACGATGACGCCGTCAATAGCGTTAAAAACACTAAAATTATTTAGAAATCCTATTGTATTTGAGGACAATTCTATAAAAACGGAAGAAATTAATCTTTCTGTTCGTGAAATAGAAGTTCTGGAACAATTGAGTAAAGGATTAACCTATAATATTATTGCCGAAAATCTCTTCCTTTCTGTTGGTACTGTACGAAAACATATCGAAAATATCTACACCAAACTTCAGGTGCATAACAAGTTAGAAGCTATTCAAAAAGCAAAAAACAATAACATCATTTAACTAAAAATACGTAATTCTACGTATTTACCGGCGTTAGTAATCTTCCCATATTTGTAACAATCTAATTGCTAATTTATGAGAGTTACAATAAAAACGATTGCGTATGTTGTTGTTGTCATTATGCTTTTACTTAATTTAATTTTATTGATAAATTATTTTAAGTAATGAGCTTATTTTTCTTAAAATGGCTAATTGCTATTGTAGTTTTAGGTGCTTCTATACTAGCTTGTTATATCTATGTCATAACTCAAAAACAGATAAAACAAAAAAGGAGTTATTTAGAAAGATTAAGTGATAATATCAATTCTCAAACCTATCATAATACAATTCTCAATCAAAAGGTTGTTATTGCCGATGAATCCAATGCGAATCTTCACAATCAAATTTTGATCATTTGTAAAGAAATACTCCATTTACAAGAAATACTTCTAAAATTTAGAGAGTAAAAAAAGAAATAGTTAGTGATCAAAATAGTTGCTATATTTTGTCAGAATTAAAGTAGTCATCCGAAAAAATAAAGCTTGTTTTCTTTATATTTATGCTTTGATAATTTCGATATGATACACTTATACAAAAAACTTTTTTTCGGCTTGCTTTTTTTAATATTAGCTTTTTTTACCTATAAATATTTTACAGGCGATAAGGAAAGTAGTACCGAATACAATTCGAACCTTATTCAAGAACAAATTAAAAGTGTTGGAAAGTTAGTAGTGACAGAAGGTCATTATTCACAAGTGTTAACTTTTAAAGATAAGGATTCCTATTTTGGTGGATTGGTTTCTTTTGATAAAAAAGTCATTGTGGTGGTGAATTCTGATGCCACAGTGATGTATGATTTACGTCAGATGAAATATGAAATTGATGAAAAAAACAAAACAATTCGCATTGTTTCCATTCCAAAAGAAGAAATAAAAATCAGTCCGGATATTCAATATTATGACATTCAGCAAAGTAAATTCAATGCGTTAACTGGTGCCGATTTAAACAATATCACCAAGAAAGTAAAAATTGATTTGACTAAAAAAATCGAGAAATCGACGTTGAAGTCCAATGCAAAAAATAGATTAATTAGTGAATTGTCTAAAATACTTCTAGTGACCCATTCTGTAGGGTGGAAGGTCGAATATAAAGGCAACGAAATACACTCGGAAAAAGAATTTCAATTATAATAAAAAGGCTTTCCATTGGAAAGCCTTTTTTGTGTTTATGCGGATACTTTATCGAAAATTAAATCCAATCCATTAGTGATTAAATGAGCCACTTCTGGTCGGCGTAGTTTCAGATTCTCTAAATGGTTGACCACTTTGTCTGTAAACTCGTTATCGTTGTTTTTGTGTGTTAATTCAGCAATTTCAACCGATAATAACCAATCGTTTGGATGATTACTGCTTACAGCTCCAAAAGCTTCTTTAAGAGTAATTTCAGTCGGTTTATTCTCGCGAATATTTCGAATGTTTCGGTATAAATTTTCTAATTCTTCTCTTGCTGCCGATTTCTTTTGTTTGATCGTTTTGGAAGAAGGAACATGATCAATCATGTCAAAACTATTAACATCGGCTGGACCAGAAAAACCAGAAATTACTTCTTTCCCTACGGCCATGTCATAAATACCCCATTCCGGTTGGAACAACACTTTTTCTCTGTGGGTTACCGTACAGTTTTTAAACTTGATTAATAGAATTTTACCTTGTAAGTTACGAGTGCCGGTTACAATTTCTCCAGTGATTTTTATATCCCCTTCAAATTCTAAAGTGATTTGTTCGCCTTCATAAATATCGTAGGCTTTTAAATCGCGCGGACTCATATCTTCAATGGCTAAATTGATGCCTTTTAATTTTCCGATAGGGGAGCCAAAACCTTCTGCATGTGTAGTGGTTCCGTGTCCTACCAATTCTTTTTCTCTATAAGCTAAGGCTGTTTTTCCAGTAGTTTGTATATAAACAGGCGCTCCTTCATTTTCGATTACATTGGTGAATACACCAGATATTTGTAGTCCAGTGCTCAATTCGATGGTACCTAAGGCATTAGAATTGATTAATTTTTTAATACTGCTTAAACCTCCAGTACGCAATGCCATTTTATTGGCAAATTGTTCTAAAACCGAACTCAAATGAGCAAAATCAGGAGTAACATAAAGCTGTGGTTGCGGTTTTGTAATGTCA
The DNA here is from genome assembly GCF_004122165.1 of Flavobacterium amnicola. Lineage (GTDB taxonomy): Bacteria > Bacteroidota > Bacteroidia > Flavobacteriales > Flavobacteriaceae > Flavobacterium > Flavobacterium amnicola. Next base: position 150,643 of record NZ_SBKO01000001.1, on the reverse strand, counting down.
AAACTTTGGTCCGCTGCTGAAATATCATAAGGAATCTTTTTGACATTATCGGTCATACACCAAGCACTTTCACCAATGGAAGAAAGTAAGCCAGCACCATATATTTTTGGGTCTTCTACAGAACCAATTAATCCATATTCAACAGTCCACCAGTGTAGGTTTCTTATTTTGGACATCTCTGATAATTCGCCCATATTGTTTTGCAAGAAATCGACTTGTTCTTCTGCTTTTTTGATGTCGGCTTCAGGAGTATCTTCTGCTTCTTTTAATATAGAAAGCAATCGAATGGCTTCATATAATTCGTAATCTCTTGCTGAGGATATGGCTTTACAGCCAATTTCGCCAAAACGTCTCAAATATTCCGCATATTCTGGATTGGCAATAATAGGGGCGTGTCCAGCACCTTCATGAATAATATCTGGAGCGGGTGTGTATTCAATATGTTCTAATTGACGGATATCGCAAGCAATCACCAATACATTGTAGGCTTGAAACTCCATAAAAGCACTCGGTGGAATAAATCCATCAACGGCAACGGCTGCCCATCCGATTTCCTTTAGAATACGGTTCATACCGTACATATTCGGAATGGAATCAATTTCTAGACCAGTTTTTTTTAACCCATCCAAATAAGAATCATGGGCTACGGTGCCCAAATAATCTACATTTTTGCGCATTACATATCGCCAAACCGCTTGATTGATTGGACTGTAATCCGCATAATCCTGTGGTTTGATAAATTGCTTTAAATGCTGAGGTAATCGGTCTATAAGTGGGTTGCTTTCAAATTGAGCTTCCATAATATTGGGGTATTGTTATTCAGGGTAAAATTACAAAATGTTTATTCGCTTTGCAATTCATTTTTAGATTAACGGTTTTTGTCTTGATTTTTTAAAATATTCAATTTTATGATGAAACATTTCTGCCATTTTTTCGGCACGCCATTTTGCTTCTTCAGCTTTTTCTCCTTCGAATAAAGAATCTATTGTTTGGAAAAATAAGTGCAACCAACGTTCGAAATGAATTTGTTCTAAGGGCATTTTGGCGTGTGGCAGAAACGGACTACCAGAATAGGAATGAACGTCCAGTAAGACGGTTTCCCAAAAGCCATACATTTTGTTTAAATGCGGTTGCCAATCGTTAATTGCGCCATTAAAAACGGGTCCAATAAGGGTGTCTGTTTTTACTTTTTCGTAAAAGTTGTTCACCATCAGTTGTATATCGTCAAGATTTTGAATGTCTTTCATTAGAAACGAATTTCAATACAAAGTTATGAGAACTCTATTCAAAAAATATGATAGATGTTAGGTAAATAAAAAAAACTCCGACGAATCGGAGTCTGCTTTATTTCTGGGGTTGCGGCGGATATTTTTCTAGAATTTTGGTGACAAATTCCGCAATCCGAGCATCTTTTTTATCTACATTTTGGGTCAGATATCCTGAGCCTTTTCCTTGCCAAACTAATTCTTTGGATTTGGCATCCAAAACATCTATGAGTAAAGTGCCTTCCGTGGTGGTAACAGGTCTGTTATAATTCATACCCCACCAAGGATTCCAGCCCCAACCGAAGCTATAACTTTGGTACATGTCTACACGCTCTCTTTCTTTAGTAAAAATACTGATTAAGATGTCTGGGTTTTCTGATTTGGTAAATCCTTTAGCAGCCATAGCGTCATCAATCGCATACAAAATGCGTTTTTTATCCAAATCGGAAATTTCAGCTTTATCAATGCCGCTTTTTAAGAAAGCATAGGTTTTATAGCTACTAAAATTAGCTTTTTTGTCATAGTCAGTATTCACATATACCGAGCTACAAGCGGTCAATATAAATAATCCGAACAACGATAATAATTTTAATGTCTTCATTTTAAATAATTTAATATATAAAGTTACATCAAAATGTATACCAAAATAAATTTTTAACAATTGTAATTATAATAGATTTTCATCAACCAAATTAGGTAAGGTAACTTGTAGCAAAGGCTCAACTTCCATAGCGCGTTTGATAGCAAAAATAGCTCCTTCATTTCGTGCCCAGCTTCTACGAGAGATTCCGTTGTTCACATCCCAAAACAGCATCGATTTTAAGCGTCTGTCAGCATCTTCTGAACCGTCTAATAACATTCCGAATCCACCGTTGATTACTTCACCCCAGCCAACACCACCGCCATTGTGGATGGAAACCCAAGTAGCTCCTCGGAAACTGTCTCCAATTACGTTGTGTATGGCCATATCAGCTGTAAAGCGGGAACCGTCATAAATATTAGACGTTTCACGATACGGTGAATCGGTTCCAGAAACATCATGATGGTCACGGCCTAATACTACAGGACCAATTTCATTGTTGGCGATGGCTTTATTGAAAGCTGCTGCTATTTTCATTCGCCCTTCTGCATCGGCATATAATATACGCGCTTGTGAGCCCACTACTAATTTGTTTTCTTGAGCGCCTTTAATCCAAGTAATGTTGTCTTGCATTTGTTGTTGAATTTCTGAAGGAGAATTCCGCATCATTTCTTCTAATACCTGACAAGCAATAGCATCTGTTTTGGCTAAATCTTCTGGTTTTCCAGAAGTACAAACCCAACGGAAAGGGCCAAATCCGTAATCGAAACACATCGGCCCCATAATATCTTGTACATACGAAGGATATTTAAATTCGCGACCTAATGTTTGATTTTCAGCCATCACATCGGCACCTGCGCGAGACGCTTCCAGTAAAAAGGCATTTCCATAATCAAAGAAATACGTTCCTTTTGCTGTGTGTTTATTAATAGCTGCTGCATGACGACGTAATGTTTTTTGAACTTCTGACTTAAATTGCTCCGGATTAGAAGCCATCATATCATTCGCTTCTTCGAAAGAGAAACCAGTAGGGTAGTAGCCACCAGCCCACGGATTGTGCAGCGAAGTTTGATCGGATCCCAGATCGATATGTAAGTTTTCTTGATCAAAGCGTTCCCAAACATCAACTACGTTTCCTAAGTAAGCTATTGAAACGACTTCTTTATTATCTAGTGCTTTACGAACTCGAGCAACTAAAAGAGTAATATCTGTTACAATTTCGTTGATCCATCCTTGCTCGTGACGGATTTTAGTGATTTTTGGATTTACTTCGGCGCAAACAGTAACGCAACCTGCAATATTTCCAGCTTTGGGTTGAGCGCCTGACATTCCACCTAATCCTGATGTTACAAATAAACCTCCCGTTGGTGATTTTTTAATTTTTCGGAACCCATTTAAAACGGTGATGGTAGTGCCATGTACAATTCCTTGTGGGCCAATGTACATATAACTTCCGGCAGTCATTTGTCCATATTGTGTTACCCCTAAAGCATTGAATTTTTCCCAATCGTCTGGTTTCGAATAATTCGGAATCATCATTCCGTTAGTGACCACCACTCTTGGAGCGTCTTTATGAGAAGGGAATAGTCCCATTGGATGTCCAGAATACATGACCAAAGTTTGCTCATTGGTCATTTCTGCCAAATACTTCATGGTTAGTAAGTATTGTGCCCAATTGCTAAACACACCTCCGTTACCACCATATGTAATCAATTCATGTGGGTGTTGCGCTACAGCATAATCCAAATTATTTTGGATCATTAGCATAATGGCTTTGGCTTGTTCGCTTTTCCCTGGATAATCGGAAATTGCTCGCGCTTTCATTTCATAATCAGGACGAAAACGATACATATAAATGCGTCCGAATGTATTTAATTCCTCTTTAAATTCTGGAATTAATTCGGCGTGATGTCTGGCATCAAAATAGCGAAGTGCATTTTTTAAGGCTAATTTTTTTTCCTCTTCCGAAAGTATTTCTTTACGTTTTGGTGCGTGGTTTATATTGGTTTCGTAAGGTTTTGCTTGCGGTAAAACAGAAGGAATTCCTTGTTGTATTAGTTCTTGAAATGTCATTGTAATGTTTGGTTATTCAGTTATCTGTTAATTTGAATAGTTTAATATTTTCAAATCAACTTATTTTTTAATCGTGTTTGTTTTTTTATCAAATCCATAAGGACAGTGGCGACAACCACTTTTACAGCAATAGCCTCTTTTTAAGTGGTATTTTTCTGTAAAACATTTATAACCTTCGGGGGTGTAGTAAAAATCTTCCCCTTCTTTTAAATTATTTGGGTTTAGCGCATTGTTCATAACGACAAATTTAACAACTTTGTGGGATATGATTTTAATTGTTTTTAAATATTTAACGCCAAAGGGCTTTCGAGGGATTACTTTTTATCCTTTTGTATTTTTGGTAGATAAAAATGATAAACAAAATCCACGTTTTGTAAATCACGAGCGTATCCATATCCGGCAACAAATAGAAATGTTAGTGTTGCCCTTTTTTATTTGGTATGGTCTTGAATTTTTAGTTCGTTTGGTGCAATATAAAAATAGAAGAACGGCTTATCATAACATATCATTTGAGCGGGAAGCCTACCAAAACGAAAAAGACCCCGACTATTTAAAGCAGAGGTCTTTTTGGAGGTTTTTAAAATTTTTATGATTTATTTGATTGGTTTTTGAGAATCAATAGTTTCTTTTTTCAATGATTTAGATTCCATTGGGAATTCTTTAGCTTTAATTGGGGCATCAGGAAATCTCAATGCTTGATAATTTGTTTTTTCTCCATTGGCTTCAACTTCATCTGCTCTGTTTCCTACAATGTGCCATGAGAATGAAACATTAGATCTTCCGTTTTGTAATTCTTTAACAGTAAATCCATTTTTAGATTTATTGGTTACATAAACGCCATTACAATCTCCTTCTAATTGAATAAAAACTTTTAAAGGTCTTTTTTCATCTACATAAATATTTTTGGCAAAAATTGGATCTATTTTAATTTCGGCAATACCATTTACTAAACTTGCTGTTCCGTAATCTTCAAATAAGACTTCTGGCGCTTCTGGTGCAAACATAATTTTTTTTGAATCATTTGATTTGTCACTTGATACAATTGTAGATACGGTTCCAGGACCTAAGATTTTATAATTTGAAGAACCACCAAAGTTTGATGACAAGCGAACTCCTACATATGCAAATGCATTGGTATTACCACCATAAAAGTAACCGCCATATTTTAAATCTCTATTTGCAGTACCCGCTGTGAAGTCAACATCTACATTGTCATCATATCCGGCTAAATAGGCTATTGGGTCATTTGCATCATTGTCTGTTGATGAACCTGCGTCATTAGTTCTAAATTCAGCTGCTCTTCTGTTGGCATCTGTTGTACCTTCAGTAATACCATAGAATGCTAAATTGGTTGCGTTTGCACCAATCGCAATATTTTGCTGTGCAACTGGACCTATAAAGGAAGAACCACCCGAAGCTGCTCTTATTCCAAAATTAGGGGATGCTACTGAAGCTACTTGGTCACTATATGCGATTAAAGCATTTGCGTAGGTTGGGGCAGTATTTGAAATAGAAGCAGTTGCTATAATTGAACCACTATTAGATCCAGTACTTTGTGCTCTTAAAGCACTATCTGTTGTTGGGATTGCATCGAGGATAAGTCTTGTGGTTGTTACTGATGATTGACCAATTCCCACATTTCCAGCAGCTGAAACTCTTATCCTTGGTAATCCATTTGTATCAATGTGAAGTGCTGTGTTGTCGCTTGTTCCAAGATAATCTGTACCTGGAGCTGCATATGTTCCTGGGGTAGTAAAAGAATTTCCAGTTAGTGTCCAGTCTAGTCCACCAGGTGAACCTGCAAAAGCTACCCATCTTGTGCCATTCCAAAAATATAAACCAGGAGCTACACTATTAATTCCTGCAGCTACGGTTGCTGTATTGTATACAACTGTTCCTGCTGGGATAACTCCAGTTTGAGGATTTGTTACAGGTGCTTGTGCATTAGTTGCAGTTAATGCTACGCGAGGAGCTACAAATCCATAGTTATTTGTACCAGCAGCAACATCAAGAGCTCCTTGCGGTGTAGCTGTTCCAATTCCTACAGCTCCGTTCGGATTTATTCGCAATCTTTCTAGTCCATTCGTTGATAAACTTAATTCGTTTACAGCTGGGTGTAACATTCCTGTGTCTGGATCAGAGTTCCAAGAATAGGCAGGTGTTCCTGCAGCACCTCCATAATATGATTGAAGCTGACCGTTTGTATTTGAAAGGTTTAATCGGTCAGTTCCTTGTGTTTTAAATCGTAAGTCTTGTGCATCTGTTGTACCAATATAATTGGTTCCGGCAGTTGTTCCATTGTTACCTGTTGTTGCCCAATCATTACCTGTTGTGTCTATTCTTACCCATAGTGATCCATTCCAGTAATAGAATCCTGGTGTTACAGCGTTTACTCCAGCTCCAGCAGATGCTGTATTGTATACTAATTCTGATGTTGTTGGAGTTACAACCGTTGCCACATTGGTTGCTGTTAATGCAATCCTTGGAATAAGTACTCCATCATTAGTGCTAGTGATGTCTAATGCGGCATTTGGTGAAACTGTACCAACCCCTACTTGAGCATTAATTGTAGTTGTGAATGCGATTAATAGTTTAATAAAAAGTATTTTTTGTTTCATAGTAATTGCTTTATTTATGAAATTTAATTTGCGCTAAATATAAAAAAAAAATGGGTTTAAATGCAATTTGTATCGATGAAATACGGTTTGTTGTGAATTTTGTAAAAAAAAAAGCTCTTTGAATGTTCAAAGAGCTTTTAAATTAAAGAAATAAATAGTTTATTAATAGATTATTTTTTTCGTTTGTACATCGCCATTCACCAAAGTTACTCTTACTAAAAGAGCTCCTAATGTAGGTCTTAATTGAGCGATTTCTAATTCTTTTTTATTTACACTTTCGGTGTTAAATAATTTTTTTCCTTGTATATCAAATACTTCAACGGTTTTTATGTTGAATTCTGTTGATTTTACATTCACACTTGTCGTAGTATATACATTCACAGAGGAAATAGAAGTAACAGCCGAAACATCAGTTGTAGTTGATTCTTTTTTAGAATATTTTAATATGAATCGATCGTTATATTTTCCTTTATCTGAACTAAATTCATAAGGGGTTGCAGACAATTCGTGTGTTACTTTTAAATAGGTGTCTTCTAAAAGTATTTTTTGGTCTTTATCTTTAAATAACCCATCTAAATATGCTATTGCAATTGTGTAGGTATCATTTTTGGAAGCTGCAAATCCTAATTTAATTTGATCGTCTTGGTTAAATGGAAGCGATTTTCCTTGAATTCGAACTTCTTCTAAATCGATTATTGAATATAATTCAAATTTAGATTTTCCAGCAGATGCAACAGCATCATATAAGTTGTCGAAGCTATTAGTTGCATTAGTTGCATATCCAACTAGAGTTCTGCTGGCAGTTTTGCTCGAATCTAATAAGTCTAGCCAAATTCTATGTTTGTCAACTTGGGTTTTATTTTTGTTTTCAGCAGTTTTATAGAATTGATCATTTCTATACGCACTACTTCTCATACTATTTGTAAAACCAACAGTGTTTGGAGTGGCAGCAGCATCTTGCATAAGTGTGAAGAATCCTTGTCCAGCTGGGATATAACCATCAAATCCAGGTACAGTTCCTCCTAGTAAATTATACGTGATATAATCGGAAGAAACGTAATTGTAAGTATAATTTTGGTAGAATGGATCTACGGCACTAATTGGTGGCGTTCCATGAGTCCAAATTCTAATAAATCCTGCAATTTTTGTTGAGTTATTCGTTAAAAAGGCATCTGCGCTAATTGAAGAAGGATATGGATTACCAATTAAATTCCAATTGTCATCATTTAATGTTACTAATGTACTTGTTGGGCCTGCATATGGAGCACCAACATACGTACTTCTAGATATAGGTGTTGTAATGTCTCCATTGTTTGGTACACCTGTAAATGTAGCAGTATAATTTGAAGCAACGGTTCCATAGGAACTTGGTGCTCTAACAATATAACCTCTACCTAAAGTCATTGCTTCGCTTCCATTTGCCCAATTTCCAAAATTACTCGCATAACCAGTAATCGTTGTTGGTTCCCATTTGTAAAGGAATGTTGATGCAGGGGAAATGGCACTTGAAGAAAAACTAGCTACAGGAGTCGACCAATAGACATAGTCAAATTGTTTAATGTTAGTATTTCTTCTCATGTTAATAGAACCAGTGTTGGTAGTATTATTTACTTGAATCAAATTAGCGCTATTTTCTAAATTAAAAATACCTCCAGGTTCAACTGTTAATTGATCGGTAATAGTAAGATCGTTGCCAGGGAGTATTTGTAAATCTCCTGAAGGTCTTACAATTACATATTTTGCGAAGGCATCATTTGCTATTGTGTTGATTTTTGAATCAAATGGACCGTTATAAACAACGACACAAGTATTTGCATCAGGAACACCTACTGGTGACCAATTGTTGGCATTATACCAATCATCACTTGCTGTTCCAGTCCAAAGTTTAGTTTTGTTATTAATGGTTATCAGTCTTGAAACAGGACATCCATTGAATAATGTTGCTGTAGCTGTAAAGGACCAACTTGGAGCTGCCAATTGAGCTGGTGTTGGTCTAACAAATACCGTTGATACAGATTGTGCGACGTAAGGTATGGTGCACGCTCCATCTATGAAAGCATCAACTGCACCACCACTCCATGAAAACGTTGTGTTTAGCGGAGTGTTACCAAATAAACGCACATCGTCTATTGCCCAACCGTCACAAAACTTAGCGTTATATCTAAATCTAATAGTTAAAGTGGGTTGGTTGATGTAAGCATTCATATTAACAGTAACTAGCTGAAAATTAGAAGCAACAGCTTGATCTGAGTTGTAATTTAAAACAGGATTCCAAATGACACCGCCATCAGTTGAAACTTCTACAAATGCACCATCATATGGCACTCCATAGTACGAATAGTAGTGTCTAAAGGTTAATGTTAAATCTGTAAATGTAGTAGTGTCAAATGTAGCTGACTGTAGTGAAGTATTAACATCCAAATTATAATCAGAGGTTGCAAAAGCAAATCCATTACCAGCTTCTCTTGAGCTAATAGCGGGTTTCCAAACACTACCTACAGGAACAAAAACACTTGATTTTTGTTGCCAACGTGTTAATGCATCACCGGCACCACCAATGATGATACTGGACATTGTACCTAAACTACCAGCAGTTTCAAATTTTTCATTTATTAAATCAGTTACGATGAAATCTCCTGCGGCGGTAATAGAAATTATGTTATTTTCTCCACAAACTTCAGGTACTGAAGGAGTTACGAAAATAATGGCTGTGGAATATACAGTTGCAATGACCTTGGTTCTTAATAAAGATTCGCATCCGTTAAAAGCAGTAACCCAATATGTTGTGGTTGTGCTTATTGAAGGAGTAGTCCAGTTTCCTGTTGCTGATGTGCCTACCAATGAACCTCCAGTTTCTGAATCATACCATCTAAATTGTGTTGGTGCGCCAGCAGCAGTTGCAACTAAGTTTACGGTTCCTGTGTCACAACGAGTTCCGTCAGTCACAGATGTTATTTTTGCAGTACAATCTGGAATTACAGTTAATGTATAATCTTCTGTTTCTCCGTTTTCTAAATAACCATATGGTAGTAAAGAAGCGATTGCAAATTCGTAGGAACGAACTCTAACTCTATAATTTCCAGGTGCAGTACCTCCTGGTACAACAAATCCAAAAGAAGTGGCGATACTTTGAACTCCTCCAGATGAATATACTAATTCTGGTGCTGCATTTGTGAAAGTACCATCGTTGTTCCAATCGACCCAAGCTTTTATATTTTGACGAGAACGTGCTAAATAAATATCAATATTTACACCACCATTAGGAACTTGAGTTGCGGCTGTAAGTGCTGTGTAGTCTTTGTATCCAGTGATATAACGTCCAGTGTTCATGTTGACCGTATTAGTCATAGGTCCTGTAGTGTTATAGTCGTTAATGTATCGATTACTATATCCTGCAGTTGGATGAATTGTGTATGTTCCAACAGCGGCAGAATTTGAACTGTGTGTTGCATTTCCGGTAGTTACGCAAATCGTAAAGTTTCCTCTAAGTGCTGCAGAATTTGAACTTGTGTAAACTCTTACAAAGTATGTTGTTCCAATTACTGTTACTAAAGAAAGTGTTTCGGTTGCTCCAGCAGCAACAGCTGCACATCCTACATTTACTTTTGTTGCACAATTGCCTAATGCTTGTGCAAAAACTTCAAAATTATAATCACCATTCGCTGCAGGGGAGTGACCCGGTATAACAGATATTCTATGGTTGACAGCAGTAGCGACAAATTTATACCAAACATCATCATCTTCTGTTCCTGCGCAAGTTACTCCGCTTTCTGCAGAAGCAGTTGCAGTATTGGTAGTACCTTCTAAGGCACTTTCACAATTTGCACCTGCATTAACTGGAACGATAATTGCACCAGCACATTCATTATTACCTAATGTAGTGGTAAAGTTAATTGATGCTGACCAGACACTAGTATCTCCGCCGCCACAATTTCCTCTTACCCAAACATAATATATCATACCTGGTGTAAGTCCAGTTAAATTTACAGAAGTTATACCAGCTCCAACCGATCCGGTAGGAGGAGTGATAAGTGGGGCAATTGTTCCAGGGGCTGCATTTACTGTGGAAATGTAATAATCATATCCATTTGATGGAGCAGGAGCAGGTGCTGTCCAGCTAATTGTGGCTGTTGTTCCTGTAATTGCACCTGCCAAAATTGCGGTTGGAACTCTACAAGACACAGGTGTTATATTTACTAAATAATCTTCAATTTGCCCTCTTTGTGCGCCAACTGTACATGATCCTGAAAACGCACCTCTCATGAAAGTAACACGCATTCTTGTTGTACCAGTTAAAGCAGCAATAGGGACGGTTATATAATTGTTAAAAGAAGGACCGCCTGTTGTGTTATTCAATGACCAAGTTGCACCGCCATCAAATGTTTCTCCCCCATCAAGAAAATCTCCATCTTGATTCCAGTCAAAAAACACTCTTATTCCATATGTGTTGTTTCCAACTGTATTTCCAGAAATTGAAATAGGGTAGGTTTCACCTTGTTCTACAGTTCCTGTCGGAGTGTAGAAAATTTGATAAGCAGGTGTGCCATTTACCACATTTGAAGTAGGATTGTTTATTCCGGCAAAATTAACATTTGTAATGGGGTCAACTGATGTTGTATAATTTGGGATACAGTAAGGTGTACATCCACCACCTACGACAGGTGTGATTATGACGTCATCGGTTGTGTTTCCACAAGTTCCATTAGTGATTGTCCAGCGTAAAGTTGCGGGTGTACCCGGAATTAAACCAGTAATTCCAGTATTAGGTAAGTTCGGATTAGTTATTGTTGCGGCACCTGAAATTAATGTCCAAGTTCCTGTAGTCCCAACAGGGATAGCGCTTCCAGCTAAAGTTGCTGTGGTTGCACATGCTACAAGTGTTTGGTCAGGACCAGCATTGACTACATAAGTAGGGCAAGTGAAAGTGATTCTAACCTGTCCATTAGCGCCAGCACCACCAGCACGGTTTCCACCACCGCGTTCACCACCACTACCACCACCTCCTGGTATGGTTCCAGGGTTTCCTGTGCTATTTGTCACGGCAGCTCCTCCAAATCCAAATATTCCTACAACGGCACCTGAGTTACCTCCTACTTGTCCCGAGATATCTCCAACGGTACCATTTTGCCCTGTCATGTTTGTGGTTCCGCCAGACGCAGTTCCTCCAGTACCAGCTGCACCTCTATTTGGTCCTCCGCCAGTACCTCCATTACCAAGCAAGTTTATTCCTAATCCTACATTGATAAATGTCGTATTTGTTCCATTGCCCCCGATACCAGCTGTCGATAATCCTCCATTACCTCCGGTTCCAACCGTGTAGGTAAATGTGTCTCCTGGTGTAACAGCAATAACAATTGTTGTAGCACCACCACCACCACCACCGGATCCACCGTCGTTGTTAGAGTTTGATCCACCACCACCACCACCAGCACCCCAAATGGATGCAGTTATTGATGTTACGCCAGTTGGAACGATAAATGTTTCAGATCCTCCGGGAGTATTATCTACAAATGGGGATTGCGCAAATGAATAATTGGTAAACAAAAAAGCAAAAACAAAAACCAGTATAGCACTGTACTTGTTTAAGATGAAAGTAAGGTAATTTTTTATCATGTGACGCGTAATTAGTTGATTTTTAAACTTCTTGAATTTGGGATTGATAGTAAAAATAGAAATAAAAATATATTTTTCCAAATTTTTTTATGTAGAAATGTGTGGTTTGTCGATAATATTTGTTCTTTTGTCGATTGTTTCTTGTTTCTTTTTTTTAAATCAAGTATGCTAAATGGCTATTTCATTGCTTTTTTTAAAATAAAACATAGGAATTGTGAATTTTTTAACAAAACCAAATTATTTTGTGATTTTTTTAAAATATTATGAAATCAATGTTTTGTGTTTTTTGTCGATAAAAAAATACACTTTAACGATTAATTATTTTTTGTTATTAAGGTGTTTTAAAAATTAATTATTATTGTTTTAAATGTTAAACTAATGTAAATTTAGTTTAATTAAAAATGGTTGTTTATGAAAAAATTATACCCTGTTTTAGGAATTTTATTCCTTTCTTTTTCGTTAAAGGCACAAATGTATGTAAGTCCTAACACCTACATGTACGTTGGTGATCAATATGTGTATGTTACTGGAAATGTAAATCTTAATGCAACTACTAGTAATATTTATCTGCGTAGAGATGGCCAGTTGTTGCAAGGTACGGCAGCCGTAAACGGGAATAATATTGGTGCTGGTGCTTTATCGGTTTATCAAGAAGGTTCTGTAAATAATTTTCAATACAACTATTGGTGTTCGCCAGTTGGTGGTGCTACTGCAGGGGGTAATCAGCCTTTTGGGATTACACAAATAGGGGTTCCTAATGTAAACTTAAATTTGACTTCGTTTGCAGCGAATACACCTGTTACTGGGTTTGATGGTACGAGTTCTAACGGAGCTTTGAGTATTTCATCTCGATGGATTTATAAATTTGCCAATTCTACTTTGTATGCACAATGGGCATATGTAGGAAGTGCTGCAGCAATGAGTGCAGGTCAAGGATTCACAATGAAAGGAACTAGTGGAGCAGATGCAATAATTCCATATACCGGTGCAGGGGCTAATAGATCTGCAATTGCTACTGCAAAAGCATCAGGAAATCAGCGTTATGATTTTAGAGGAATTCCAAATGATGGTACTATTCTTATACCCATGATTGTTGATACTAAAACCTTGACAGGTAATCCTTACCCGAGTGCTATCGATTTGCAAGATTTACTGGTTGATAATGGACCTGCAGGACTGGATGTTTGTGATGGAACTGCTTTATTTTGGGAACATGATAAATCTGTTAATTCACACCTTTTAGCAGCATACAGAGGAGGTTACGGAGTGTATAATGGAGCTTCAAATACGTATACTGCAGCTACTTATCAGGCGCCAAACGTGTTAGGGATGCCAACAGGGGGACCAACAGGTTCAGGAAATGCTTTTGAAAGAAGATTCTCACCTATAGGACAAGGTTTTATGATTAGAAATTCTAGTTTGGCTGGGATTACTAATGTGGCTGGTAATTTTGTCATCAATAATACACACAGAGTGTTTAGAAGAGAAGGGATTGTGAATAATTCTGAGTTTGCCAGAGCAAATCAAGAAGGTGGTGAAAATGCAAGTGAAAAAACAGGAACCGATAGATATGGTTATTATGGAGATATTCCGAATTTAAGAGGGAAAGATTATTCAAAAATTAGTAAGGCTCCAACGCCTCACATTATGGTGCATACAATGTTGAGTACTGGTGCAATTCGTCAAATGGCATTAGTGTTTATGCCGAATGCAATCGAAGGTTATGATCCTGCAGATTCTATGACAGGAGAGGGCAGTTTACCAGTAGATGTTTATTTTCCAATGTTAAATTCTCAGTTTGTGCACAATGCCAATAAATTTAATATTGAAAATAAATACCCTTTAGGATTTAAAAACGACGTGGAGTCTAAATTTATTATGCGAGTAGCTGAGTTTGTTAACTTTGATAAAGTAAGCGAAGTTTTTTTACATGACAAAGAATTGGATACCTATCATGATATTAAAAATACTCAATTTGAATTGACTTTGCCAGCGGGTATTAATACTACTCGATATGAAATTACGTTTAAAGACAATAAAAAACCAGTTCAGGGAGAATATGTTGAGCCAGTGGCTAATTTGAATGTGTTTCAAAACAATACAAGTAGTATGTTGACAATTAAAAATCCTTCACAACTTGACTTAAGATCATTGAGTTTGTTTGATGTGACTGGAAAATCAATTTTATCTAAAACAAATTTAGGTAAAAACGACAGTTACGAATTTAGTACTGCTAATTTAAGCGATGGCGTCTATATTGTAAAATTAATAACTAGCACGAATCAAGAAATTACTAAAAAAGTTTCTGTTTCTAAGTTAAATTAAAAACTATTCTATAAACAAATAAAGCAGTCTGAACAGGCTGCTTTTTTGTTTTAAATAAATTATACTTTTGCAAAGTGATTACTGAAAATCAAAAAATAGCACTTCCATTTAAAAATGACATTTCACTTTACATAAAAAGAGAGGATGCTATTCATTCTTTTGTTTCGGGGAATAAGTTTCGAAAATTGAAATACAATCTTGCAGATGTTGAAGTAAAAGACTATGACTCTTTGGTTACTTTTGGAGGCGCTTTTTCGAATCACATTGCTGCCGTTGCTTTTGCATGTAAAGAGAAAAATATTAATTGTGTCGGAGTCATTCGGGGGGAAGAATTGCCTTCTAAAATTCATGAAAATCCGACGTTGCAATTTGCACAAAAAAATGGAATGAAATTTGAATTCGTAACCAGGGAACAATACCGTGAAAAAGATACCGAGGCATTTAAACACTATCTTCAGTCAAAATACGGTGACTGTTTGATTTTACCCGAAGGGGGTACAAATGCATTAGCAGTGAAAGGTTGTGAAGAAATTCTTCAAGTTGAAGAGAAACAATTCGATTATATATGTTGCGCAGTAGGAACCGGTGGAACAATAGCGGGTCTTATTAATTCAGTTGCAGAACATCAAAAAGTTATTGGGTTTCCTGCCTTGAAAGGTGATTTTTTACAAGATGAAATTCGTAAGTTTGCAAAAAATAAAAATTGGGAGTTGATGACTCATTATCATTTTGGGGGTTATGGAAAAGTAACTAATGAGTTTATAGGGTTTATTAATCAGTTTTTTAAACAAACAAAAATTCCGTTAGATCCTATTTATACTGGTAAAATGGTTTTTGGCGTTTTAGATTTAATTGAAAAAGACTATTTTCCACCCCATTCCAAAATACTGATGATTCATACTGGCGGATTGCAAGGTGTGCAAGGAATGAATCAGCTATTAGAAAAAAGAAAAATGACTAAGATTGCATTTGATGAATAAAATATTTTACATACTTATTGCCTTTTCGTTACTAGGTTGTGGTGCTTCAAAGCCTAAAATTCAAGCTTCGAGAAAGCCTGTGCCTTCAGTTGTCGCTACCAAAAAGAAGTCGATAAAACCAGAAGATAGAATTATAATTGACGAATCTAGAAAGACGGAAGAACTTATTGCTACTTCTAAAGTAAAAGTTACTGCAGAAATTGTAAATGCTTACATCAATCAATTTAAAGAAATTGCAAAAAACAATATGAAAGAACACGGGATTCCAGCCAGTATAACCTTGGCACAAGGAATTCTGGAATCGGGTGCTGGAACTGGGAAATTAGCAAATGTAGCCAATAATCATTTCGGAATTAAATGCCATAAAGAATGGTCAGGCGATAGTGTCCGCCATGATGATGATGCGGCTCAAGAATGTTTTAGAAAGTATGAACAACCTGGTGAATCCTACCGCGATCATTCTCTTTTTTTAACCAGTCGCCCTTGGTACAATCCCTTGTTCAAATTGGAAAAAAACGATTTTAAAGGATGGGCTTACGGCTTAAAAAAGTCGGGATATGCCACCGATCCGAAATATCCTGAAAAATTAATCGGAATTATTAATCGATACCAATTGCAAAGGTTTGATTCGGAAGTGTTAGGTATCGAGTACGTCGCGCCAAATGCTACCTCGGCTGTACCAGTAGTTGCTCTAAAAACAGAAATAAAGAAGGAAGAAATTGCCGAATTGACTCACACCGTGCTTCAAGGGGAAACCTTATATGCCATTTCGAAAAAATACAATATTTCAATTGAGGTATTAAAAACCAAAAATAACTTGGTGGATAATGCTATTTCAATTGGACAAACACTTATAATAAAATAACCATGTTATATCAAAGAAGTAGTCAGCTCTTTGCTGAAGCCGAAAAAGTGATTCCGGGTGGTGTTAATTCGCCAGTTCGTGCTTTTAAATATGTTGGAGGAACTCCCATTTTTGTGAAAGAAGCCAAAGGTGCATATTTGTATGATGAAGACGGAAATCGTTTAATTGATTACATCAATTCTTGGGGGCCTATGATTTTAGGTCATGCCTATGCGCCTGTTGTGAATGCGGTAATTGAAAAAGCTAAAAAAGGTACTTCTTTTGGAATGCCAACTGAAATTGAAACGCAAATCGCTGAGTTAGCGGTTTCAATGGTGCCTAATATTGATAAAATACGTTTTGTGAATTCAGGTACCGAAGCGTGTATGAGCGCCATTCGATTAGCGCGTGGATTTACAGGTAGAGATAAATTTATCAAATTCGCGGGTTGTTATCATGGTCATTCCGATTCGTTTTTAATTCAAGCGGGAAGTGGTGCCATTACTTTTGGTTCTCCTAATAGTCCTGGTGTAACAGAGGGTACGGCTAAAGATACTTTGTTGGCAAATTATAATGATATCGAAAATGTAAAAGCATTGTTTGAAGCCAATAAAAATCAAATTGCAGCTATTATTATCGAGCCTGTCGCAGGAAACATGGGTTGTATACCGCCAAAAAATGGTTTTTTAAACGATTTAAGACGTCTTTGTGATGAGAATAACACCTTGCTTATCTTTGATGAAGTAATGACGGGATTTCGATTGGCAAAAGGTGGGGCGCAGGAATTGTATGATGTTAAAGCCGATGTTGTTTGTTTTGGGAAAGTAATTGGTGGCGGATTGCCAGTCGGTGCTTTTGCAGCCCGAAAAGAAATCATGAATTATTTAGCACCTCTTGGTCCAGTATATCAAGCAGGAACTTTATCAGGAAATCCTTTAGCCATGGCGGCAGGTCTAACAATGTTACAAGAATTAAATGCTGATTCTCAAATTTTTAAAAGATTAGAAGAGAAGACAGCCTATTTAGAAAAAGGAATTCGTGAGGTACTGACAAAAAATAATATCGAGTATACAATTAACCGTGTAGGTTCAATGATATCGGTGCATTTTGATAAAGACGAAGTGTATGATTTCAATACGTCTAAAAATGGCGATAACCAACGTTTTAAGGATTTCTTTCACGGATTGGTGAAAGAAGGTGTCTATATAGCGCCTTCTGCTTATGAAACCTGGTTTATTACCGATGCCTTAACTTATGAGGATTTAGACTTTACGATTGCGGCAATTGATACCGTATCTAAAAAACTATAAAAGAAAAATCCCGCATTAGCGGGATTTTTCTTTTATTAATTATGACAAGACTATTGACTTGTTAATTTTTGAAATAATTTAGGGTTGTCGGCAATAGCTTTATATTGTTCAGCACTTAAGCTTCCAATTAATTTTTCTGTTACCATTTTTGTAATTGCTGTTTTTTCTTCAGCAGTAATGGCAGGATTCGCCAATTGTTCGTGTTTGGTTACAAATAATTTGTAAATACCGTTAAACAAACTGCTGTCTGCACTGATATCAGCTACACTTACTAGATCTTTTAAATCACTTTTTGCTTTCGCGTTATAAATAACTTCTGCTTTTGCTTCTGTTTGTGCCTGAGCATTGAAAGTAAATGCTAAAAGGAACAAAAATATGGATACTATTTTTTTCATTTTTAATGTTTAATTTTTTTTTGAACATTTCAAAGCTAAACAAAAAACATAACATTACAAAACTATTTTATTTCCTTTTCAGATGCATGGCTTTTGCGTTTGTTTCTGTGGTCTCTCATTTTTTTATGTCTGTTATCTTGATTGGCATCCCATTTTTCAAATTGTTTTTCATTTAAAATCTTTTTCATTTTAGCTTTGTGCGCTATCTGAGCATCAAGCATTTCGTTTTTCTTTTTAAATTTCTCATCGGCAGTTAATTCTTTTTTGGCCTCCTTATTGGCTTTCATTTCAGCTATTTTAGCTTCACGTTTGGCGTTTTGTTCTGCAATTACTTTTGACATTTCTTTTTGTTGACTTTCGTTCAAATCCAATTCCATTGTCATTTTTTTTAATTGCAATTGATTTCTTTGTTCCATTGATAATTTTTCACCTTGTTTTCTTTCTTGTGCGATTCCAGAGATGCTTAATGTTACTATAGCTACTGTTGTAAGAATTAAATTTTTCATAGTATTTAAATTTATTGTTTGTCAATAAGACCTTAGAAAAAAGCAAAGGTTTAATTGCAAAAGAAAGTTTTTTATTTATTTCATCAAACGCTAAAAACCTAGTACTTTTGCATCGTGAAAAAAATGCTGTTGCTTTTTGGATTATTACTTTTAATTAAGCCCGTAATTCCGCTTCTGGAATATGTGGTGAACTATGATTATATCTCAAAAGTATTGTGTGAAAATAAAGCAAAGCCCGAAATGAAATGTAACGGAAAATGTCATTTAATGAAAGAAATGGCAAAAGCTTCCGAAGAAGAGAAGCCGTTACAAAACGAAAAAAAAGCGTCACATCACGAATTCGAAACCTTATTTATAGCACAATTGCCTTCTTTTGAAATTAGAGTTTCAAATGAAAGTATTCAAAATACAATCACTACCAATTATTCTGATTTGTATTGCTACGAAGGTGCTTCTTCCGTTTTCCACCCACCCACCGTTTAATTATTTGTTTTTTACTCTATTTAATTCTGTTGTTTTTCAATGGAATAGGTTTCTCATTGGCTTTTGTCAATTGGGAGTAGTATGCAATAATTAAACTTTAAAAATGAAAAAAATATACTTTGCCTTACTCGTTTTAGGGCAAATTTCGTATGGACAAAATTCCATAAAAAAAGATTCAACAACTACTAAATTTTTAGAAGATGTAGTGGTTACAGCTAGTAGAAGTGCGATGTCAAAAAAAGAAGTTCCAGTAGCCATTTCTAAACTATCTCAAAAAACAATTAACGAAACTAAAGCGACTGCGGTTTATGAAATCATCAATAAAACACCTGGCGTTTTGATGGTCAATTTAGGAAATGAGCAGCATTCGATGGCCATTCGCCAACCCATGACGACCAATGCCTATTATTTGTATTTAGAAGATGGTTTGCCAATTCGTCCGATGGGGGTTTTTAATCACAATGCCTTGTTGGAAATTAATCAGTTCAATTTGCAAAGTATTGAAGTGGTGAAAGGTCCAGTTTCGTCTTTGTACGGTCCGGAAGCTGTTGGCGGAGCAGTGAATTTAATTTCAGTAAAACCGAGTGAGCAACCCGAATTAAAAATGGGAATTCAAGCCGACCAATTTGGTTACAGAAGATTACAAGTGGCTGGGGGAACAACAATTGGAAAAGTTGGTTTCCAACTGGCGGGTTTGTCTAGTCTGCAAAAAGATTCTTGGATGACTTTTTCCAACTACAATAAGGATAATAGTAATGGAAGAATTGACTATAACATTAATTCCAAAACCCGATTGATAGGAACTGTTTTCTACGGTCAATATTATTCGGACATGACGGGAAGCGTGAATGAAAAGGATTTTTACAACCGAACGTATAAAAGCACAACAAATTTTACCTATAGAAAATCGGAAGCGCTACGAACTAAAATTTTGCTGGAAAGAGATTGGGATCCAAATTCACATTCTGCATTAACCGTATTTATTAGAAATAATAAGTTAGGTCAAAATCCGTCGTATGGTATTCGTTGGACACCCGGTAAAACGACTGCGAAAGGTGAAATCAATTCAAATAACTTCAAAAGTTATGGTGTAATGGGACAACACCAGCAATCGTTCCGTTTTTTAAACACAGCAGTAGTGGCAGGTGGGCTTTTCGACTATTCGCCTGTGAATTATAATGCGTATCAAATTGATTTAAAAGCCAACTTAAATTCGGGTGGTCAAACAGTAAGTAGTTATGAAATCACCGCCGAACGCCCTGATATTCGTCTTTCCGATTATGAAGCTAAAATTTACAATAAAGCAGGTTTTGTTCAATTAAGTGTAAAACCTTTGACAAGTCTTATTGTTACAGGTGGCGCGCGTTACGACAATATGAGTTTGGATTATACCAATAATATCGATAAAACCGTTGGAAATAAAATGTTTGATCAGTTCACTTTTAAATTGGGAGCTAATTACAATCCACTCACTTATGCTGGATTTTATGGAAACTATTCACAAGGCTTTTCACCACCAGGATTGACTTCTATTTTTCGCGCAAAACCTGGCACAGGTGGAAATACGGGAGTTCTTGCCGAATTTTATTATGATTTAAAATCAGCTAAATTCAACAACTATGAAATTGGTGGTTGGTTGAGTTTCTTTCAAAAGAAATTAAATTTCGAATATTCGCTTTATTATATGGAAGGCAAAAACGAATTGCTTAATATTCGCCAGCCAGACAATTCGACTTTGTATCAATCGGCTGGAGAAACACGTCACAAAGGAATTGAATTTGCGGTGAATTATTGTCCAAGCGAACAGTTTAAAATTAGAGTTGGCGGAACTACTGCTCAACATACATTTATTGATTTTAAAGTGTCGGACAAACCGACCGATTTGGTCAAAGATTTAAATGGTTTTGAAATGCCTTCAGCGCCAAAATGGACGGGTAATTCGGAAGTAAGTTATTATCCAAAATGGTTGCCAAATTTTAGAACTTCTGTCGAATGGCAAATGGTGTCGAGTTGGTTTCAAAATCAAATCAATACGGTAAAATACGAAGGTTATGCTATTTTTAATGCTAGAGTAGGTTACCAATGGAAAGGAATTGAATGCTATGTAAATGCTATGAACCTAACCGATAAATTGTATGCCTATAATGTTTCAAGAAGTAATGTAACGAATGCTGCGTCAAGTTATACTGCTGCGGCTCCTAGAACTTTTGTTTTTGGATTGCAATACAATCTTTCACTGAAGAAGTAAATAAAAAAGGGAACTCTATTGAGTTCCCTTTTTTATTATATTGATTTTAGCGTTACACTAAAACCACTGTTTTATTATCACCGTCAACCACTACTTTTGTCAAGCCTGTTTTGGCCAAACCTTTCATAGCAGCATCCCATTTTTTTCCACTTAAAGCCGATTTTTCTTTTAAAGTGGCTAACGACTGATTGTTTTCTGCTTTTAATAAATCTAGGATAAATTTCTCGTCTTCCGTTAATTCGGGACCTTTTTTCTCCGGACGCATTTGTGGGAAGAACAACACTTCTTGAATGGAAGCATTGTTGGTCAAGAACATGATTAATCTGTCCATTCCAATTCCTAATCCAGATGTTGGAGGCATTCCGTATTCTAAAGCACGTAAGAAGTCTTCGTCGATAATGCCATTCGCTTCATCATCCCCTTTGGCTGCTAACGCCATTTGCGCTTCAAAACGCTCGCGTTGGTCAATAGGGTCGTTTAATTCCGAATAGGCATTGGCGATTTCTTTTCCACAAACCATCAATTCAAAACGTTCGGTTAGTTCTGGATTGTCACGGTGTGATTTACACAACGGCGACATTTCTTTTGGGTAATCGGTAATGAAAGTCGGTTGGATGAAGTTGCCTTCACATTTTTCACCAAAAATTTCATCAATTAATTTCCCTTTACCCATAGTTTCATTTACATCAATACCCATAGATTTTGCGGCTTCACGTAATTCGTCTTCTGATTTACCAGTAATATCAAAACCAGTGAATTGTTTGATGGCATCGGTCATCGTAACGCGAGCATACGGTGCTTTGAAGTTTACTTTATGTTCGCCAAAAGTAGCTTCAGTAGTTCCGTTTACTTGTGTCGCACAATATTCTAATAGGTTTTCTGTCATTTCCATCATCCAGTTGTAGTCTTTGTAGGCTACATAAATTTCCATAGCGGTAAATTCTGGATTGTGCGTTCTGTCCATTCCTTCGTTGCGGAAGTTTTTCGAAAACTCATACACACCATCAAATCCACCTACGATTAATCTTTTTAGATACAATTCGTTGGCGATTCTCATATATAATGGAATGTCTAAACTATTGTGATGGGTGATGAACGGACGTGCTGCCGCACCACCTGGAATCGATTGTAAAACTGGAGTTTCCACTTCCATGTATCCGGCTTCATTGAAGAAAGTACGCATGGCAGTGAATAATTTGGTTCTTTTCATGAAAACCTCTTTCACTTGAGGATTCACTACTAAGTCAACATAACGCATACGGTAACGTAATTCTGGATCTACAAAAGCATCATAAACATTTCCTTCTTCGTCGGTTTTTGGTAACGGTAAAGGACGTAAGGTTTTGCTCAAGAACGTAAAATTGGATACACGAATGCATTGTGCGCCTACTTGTGTAGTGAACAATTCGCCTTCAATTCCGATATAGTCTCCTAAATCGGTTAATTTTTTAAATACTTGATTGTATAAGGTTTTGTCGTCGCCTTCGCAAATGACATCACGATTGAAATAGGCTTGAATTCTGCCTTCGCTATCTTGAATTTCTGCAAAACACGCTTTTCCTTGATCGCGATTGCTCATCAAACGGCCCGCCACTACAACTTTCTTGCCTTCTTCAAAAGAGTCCTTGATTTGTTTCGATGTATGATTTACGGGATACAAATTGGCAGGATACGGATTAATTCCTAACTCGCGTAATGCGTTTAGTTTCTCTCTTCTAATGATTTCTTGTTCTGAAAGTTGCATAATTCTGTTTTTAAAGCCTGCAAAGATAAATCTTTTTGTTTCAAGTTTCAAGTTTAAGGTTTAACGTTTTGTATGTCTTTTGTTAATTGAGATTTGTTATTTTGAAAATTCAAATATGTATCTTTGGCAAAACAAATTTTTTATGAAAAAATCGCTTCTTTATTTGCTTTTGACTGTTGCATTTTCAAGTTGTACTTTCACAGAAGAAATTACTATTCATACTGACGGAACTGGAAAGTATAATTTAAATATAGACGGCTCGGCGTTGATGGCCATGATGCCTCAAGATTCTGTGGGAGGTAAAAAAGAAAAACCGATTGATTCTACTTTTTCATTCAAGCAATTGTTTGAAGAAAAAAAGGACAGTATTTCGAAACTTCCTAAAGCACAACAAGAAAAAATAAAAAAGATGGAGAAATTCAATTTGCGAATGCTGATGAATAACGAGACCAAAAAGTTTTTCTTTGCTTTTGACACGGATTTCAAATCGGTTTCCGAATTAGAAGATGTGATGGATAACATGAGTGAAATGCAAAAAATGAACAAAGGGGCAAAAGAAACTTCTTTGAATCCGATGGGGAATTTAAATGTGTTGGAGAATAATGGTTCGAAAATCAAATATGCTTATGATGGGAAGAAATTTAGCAGAAAAGCGATAGTGGATAAAGTGGCTTTGAAAAAAGCGAAAGATTCGACCGATTCCTATAAAATGATTTTTGAATCGTCAAAATACATATTGAAGTACCATTTTCCAAAAGCAGTGAAGTCGGTTTCGAATAAAACGGCTTTATTTTCGGAAGATAGAAAAACAATTACGATAGAACATGCTTTTAATGAATATGTTCACGAACCTGAAAAATTAAATTTTGAGGTAGTGTTTCAAAAATAGACAAAATTGCAACCCGACTTGAGTGAAGCTCTTTTATGTTGGCTGAGGCTCTCGAAGTCAACGAATAAAAAGCGGGAACGGAAGGCGGAAATTGTTGCCCAAAAAAACAAAATGAATAAAAAAATCATACTCCAGGACTTAGGTCGAAAAGATTATAAAGCGACTTGGGATTATCAAGAAGAAATTTTTGCGAAAATTGTTTCTCAAAAAATTGAAAAGCGAAATCAACCGGAAATCGAAACTGACAATTACTTTTTGTTTGTAGAGCATCCGCATGTGTATACGTTGGGAAAAAGTGGCGACATGTCAAATCTATTATTGTCTGAAAAACAGTTAACTGAAAAAGGCGCTACTTTTTATAAAATTAATAGAGGTGGGGACATCACCTATCACGGACCCGGGCAAATTGTTGGCTATCCTATTTTGGATTTGGAAAATTTTTTTACCGATATTCATAAGTATTTGCGTTTTCTGGAAGAAGTAATTATTCTGACCTTAAAAGAATACGGATTGGAAGGAACGCGTAGCGAAGGGGAAACCGGAGTTTGGTTGGGAGTAGGAACGCCCTTTGCTCGAAAAATTTGTGCGATGGGAGTACGTGCTTCCCGTTGGGTGACCATGCACGGTTTTGCTTTAAATGTTAATGCCAACTTAGGTTATTTTGATAATATTATTCCGTGTGGGATAAAAGGAAAGGCAGTGACTTCGCTTCATGTTGAATTGGGTAGAGAAATTGATGAAGCAGAAGTAAAAGAAAAAATACTCAAACATTTCAAAGTGCTTTTTGAAGCAGAAATGGTATAAATTAAAAAAGAGGTTCGCAATTGAACCTCTTTTTTATAGTTCTAACTTCAGTTGTTCTGGTAATAATCGGAAACTCATGCGGTGGTATTTAGTTGTGCCGTATTTTGCAATCGCTTCGCGATGTTCTTTTGTGGGGTAGCCTTTGTTTTTTTTCCAATTGTACATCGGGAATTCTTCGTGAATTTTATCCATGTATTCGTCGCGATACGTTTTGGCTAATACTGATGCGGCAGCAATACTCAAGTATTTACTGTCCCCTTTTATGATGGTGGAATAGGGAATGTTGTTGATGGGTTTAAATCTATTACCGTCGACAATAATATATATAGGTGTAGGTTGCAGTTTTAAAATACTTTGCTGCATGGCTTTTATCGAGGCGTTTAAAATATTGATTTCATCAATTATTTTTGGTTCCAGATGTGTTACGGCAAAGGAAATGGCTTTTTCTTCTATTAAAGGTTTTAATTTTTCTCTTATTTTTTCAGACAGTTGTTTGGAGTCGTTTAACAAGTCCAATTCAAAGTGGTCAGGAAGTATGACAGCAGCAGCAGTAACAGGTCCGGCAAGACAGCCTCTGCCGGCTTCATCGGTACCACACTCAATTTTAAATCCGCTGTAATTGTGTAAAAGCATTTTTTTGTCAAAAATATAAATTTCAACGCAACCTTTCGCGTTATTAATCATCATATTAATAGTAATTTGAAAATTCTGCAAGTTTCTTGTGAAAAACTTTAACTTAAATAAATAGTAATATTCCGAAGTATTATTTGGTTATTTAAGAAATATTTAAGAAGTTTGCGGAATAACTAACTCAAATAAAATTAATATGAGATCAAAGTTCAAATGGATTTTTACGCTTTTAATGGCGTTAACAATGCAGTTTTCTTTTGCTCAAGAGAAAACGATTACTGGAGTTGTGTCTGACGCAAGCGGACCGCTACCAGGTGTAAATGTTGTGGTTAAAGGTACACAACGCGGAGTGTCTACTGGTTTTGATGGTAGCTACTCTATCAAAGCTAAAGAGGGAGAAACTCTTGTTTACTCATTCATGGGTATGAGAGACTTTTCTAAAGTAGTAGGTGCTTCTAATGTAATGAACACTGTGTTACAAGATGCCACTACAAGTTTAACTGAAGTTGTTGTAACAGCGGTAGGTATTAAGAAAAGTGTTGGTTCGATTACTTCTTCTTCAGAACAAGTAAAAGCAAAAGAGCTTACACAAGCACAAAACCCTAACGTAATTTCTGCTTTAGCAGGAAAAGTTTCAGGTTTACAAATTATTAATACTGGTAATGGTGTAAATCAAAACAACAGAGTTCAATTACGTGCACCTAACTCTATTACTGGAGATAACAATGCTTTAGTGGTAATTGATAATGCAATTTCTACACTTGATGTTTTATCTAGAATTCCTACAGAAAACATTGAGTCTGTTAACGTTATGAAAGGTAAGCAAGGTGCGGCTCTTTATGGTTCAGATGGACGTAATGGGGTTATCATCGTGTCTACTAAAAGAGGTACTACAGGAGATAAAGTAAAAGTAACTTTAAACTCTTCTGTTGACTTTGAAGATGTGAACTTTATTGCACAACGTCAAACACGTTATGGTCAAGGATGGTCTGGATCTCATGTTTCATATGAAAATGGAGCTTGGGGTGCTGAATTTGATGGTACTATTAAGGCAGTAGGTATGGTGCAAGCTAATGGGCAATATATTTATGCTCCTTATTCGCCTATTAAAGATAATATCAAAAAATTCTTTAACACTGGTAATGTATATCAAAATAACATCAATATTTCTGGTGGTAATTTAGATAAAGGGTTTGTTAACTTTACTTACAATAACCAAAGAACTGAGTTTGTTGTTAAAGGAGATGAATTATCTAGAAATTCATTAACTTTTAGAGCAGGTAAAAAATTAAATAAGTTTACTGTTGAAGGTAAAGTTAATTATGCTTATACTAAATCTACAACTACTACTCAAGCTTTATTACAAGAATTATATCAAGCGGCTACTAATATTCCAGTAGAACAGTTTGAAAACTCTGGTAACGAAGGTGCTTGGACTTCTTATTACAGAAATCCATACTGGATGAGAAATAATATCAGATTTAATGACGATATTACTGATGTTAATCCACAGTTTAATGTGAATTATGAAATTAACAAAAACATCAATGTTAACGCATTGTTAGATTATAACATTCGTAATTCTGCTGATTCTTATTACAGAAACGGTTATACTGATTTACTTCAATTAGGGGGTGGAGATCACTCTACTATTTCTCAAATTGACCAAACTACTGCAAATCGTTATAAATTGTATAGTGATTTAATGGTTAACTTTAAATATGATTTAACTAGTTTAATTGGATTTAAAGGTAATATTGGTATGAATAACCAAGCTTTTAATTCAAAAAGAGCTTATGTGGGTGGTGATGATTTAGTGATCCCTGGTTTTTACAACATTACAAATATTTCTAGTGCTCCTCGTACTTTTACAAGAACGACGACTGCTTATAACAATGAAAGATTCTCAAATAACGCGAAATTCCAAAGACGTTCACAAGGTTTATTTGTGAATGCTGATTTCAACTTAGGAGAGTATTTGTTCTTGAACTTAACAGGTAGAAAAGATTGGGAGTCTCGTTTAACAGGAGATAAAACACCAACTAATACTTATTTTTACCCATCAGCTGGTATTTCATTTGTACCAACAGCCTTGGAGTCATTAAAAGACGGAAAAATTTTGAATTCTGCTAAATTGACTGCTTCTTATGTTAAAACAGGAAGTGCGTTTCCTGGTGACAATGGTATTTATGGTATCAATGAACTTGGTCAGTTAGGTACTGGATATCCTTTTGGATCTAATTCATCTTTCCAACAGTTTGTTAGTATTACAGATCCAGGGTTAAAGCCAGAGTTTACGGAAACTATTGAGTTTTCTGGTAAATTTGGATTTTTAGCAGATAGAATTATTTTTGGTGGTTCTTACTATACAGAGAAAAACACTGATTTGATTACAGGTATTACACCTTCTAATACTTCAGGTTTGGCTAATTTCTTAACAAACATTGGTGAAACTTCTACAAAAGGTTTTGAAGTTGATTTAGAGTTTTTCCCTATAAGAAATGATAATTTCAAATGGTCTAACCAATTTGGTTTCTCTACATATAAAACTACTGTAGATAAAGTAACGGATCAATCTGATGAGGTTTCTATTTTTGACAATGGTGAAGCGGGTATTTTTGCTGTGAAAGGTGAAGAGTTCCCATTAATTAAAGGTACTGCTTACGAAAGAGATCCTTCTGGAAGAGTAATTATTGATGCTGCAACTGGTAACCCAGTAAGAGCTACCGAATACAAAGTATTAGGTAAAGCTACGCCAGATTATATTTTAAACTATAATGGTTATGTAGATTACAAAGGATTACGTTTAGGAGTTGTTATGGATTATAGAACTGGTCACCAATTCTATGCTGAAACTAAAGACTGGTTATCTTGGTCAGGTCACTTATATGAATCAGCAATTAATGGTCGTCAAGGGTTTATTTATCCTAACTCAGTTATCGAAACTGCTCCTGGTGTATATACTACAAATACAAATGTTGTTACAGGTGGAACTACGTATTCTTCATTCTTATCTTATTTCCAAGACGAGTATGCTGATATTGCTGAAAATTCAGTATTAGATGCTACTGCTTTAAAAATTAGAGAGATTTCTTTAAGTTATACTTTACCTGCTAAATTATTAACTGGAACTACACTTTCTAATGTTAAATTTGGTGTTAATGCAAGAAATCCTTTCATTTTCTTAGCTAAAGAAAACAGAGGATATGCTGATCCTGAATTCTCTAATTCTGGGGCAACTTCTGCTGCTGGTACTACTAATACTAACAGTCAAGGTTTCTCTCCAATTGGAAAATACCCTCAAACAAGAACAATCGGTTTCAATATTAACGTAAGTTTCTAATAAACTAAAACTATGAAGAAATTAAAATATTTTTTACCTGCAATAGCAATGATGCTATTTTCTTGTGATGATTATTTAGATGTGAACACATCTCCTAATGATCCACAATTATCGCAGATTACACCTGACTTAGCGTTAGCTAATGCTCAGACTGGTCCATACAGAACGATGGCTAGAAGAATGAATAGATTAGGGAACTTTTTCATGAATAACTGGGGGATGAATGTAAATTCATTTGCGGTTACTGCTCCACCTGAATATTCTTTAGCTATTGATAATAATTTTTATTCAGACATTTGGGATAATATTTATCTTAATACAGCAAACTTGACTAACATCATCAATCATAAAGCGGTTGGTTATGATAATCACAAAGCGATTGCTAAAATTATGAAAGCTTTTTACTTTCAGTATTTAGTTGATATTTATGGTGATATTCCTTATTCTGAAGCACATTTAGGATCTGAAAATACCAGTCCAAAATATGATGATGATTTGGCAATTTACAGAGACCTTGTAAATCAAGTTGATCAAGCGATCGCAATGATGAATACTCCAGGTGCTATTGCTGTAGGTTCAGAGGACGTTATTTTCAAAGGCGATATGTCTAGATGGGAAGAATTCGGAAACACGTTGAAATTACGTTTATTATTACGTCAAACGGATTCAGGAGTTGCATTATCTACTTATTTATCTGATGGATTTGCTTCTTTAGCAGGTAAGTCATTCTTAAATGCAGATGCAAAAATCAACCCAGGATATTCTAAAGCTGGTATTGCACAACAAAACCCATTTTATGCTTTATTATACCAAGTGGATGAAACTACTGAAAATCAAGAGATGAGATTTGTTAGAGCTTCTAAGTACATGGGTGACAAATTGAATTCAGGACCAACAGATCCACGTAGAGGAAGATTATTTTCTTTAATTGGAGGTACTGTACAAGGTGTTATTCAAGGTGATTTAGCGGTTGTAAATGGTGGTACTGCACCGGCAAGTATTTCTACACTTGGACCTGCGTTAGTTAAAAATTCTGCTCAAGATGGATTCGTTATGACTCTTGCAGAAAGTAAATTTTTACAAGCAGAAGCTGCGCACGAAGGATATTTAGCAGGTGATGCTCAGACTTTATTTAATGAAGGAATCACTGCTTCAATGGCACAATTAGGAGCTACGCCAGGAACGTATGTTGTAGATGTTAACTTAGTTGCTGGTAAAGGGTATGGTGCAATTGGTGCTACTGCTGCTCAACAATTAGAGGCAATTATGTACCAAAAAAACATCGCATTACAAGGTGGTCTTAACGCTTTAGAATCGTTCATCGAGTATACAAGAACTGGTTTGATCGATACTATTCCTTTAACTATTGTTGGTGCTACTCAACCTAACAAACCTAGAAGATTATTATATCCAAACTCTGAATTAGTTGGTAATACAGCTAATGTACCAGCTCAAAGTGTAAACTCTGCGTTTTCAACCGGACCATTCTGGTACTAATTAATTAATCTTAATTTTTTAAATTATGAAAAAAATAATTTTATTAATGTCATTAGCTATTGCAGGTATATCTTGTGATGATGATATTAGAGCAGACCACAATTTTACGACTAGCCCTAAGATTGTTGGTTTTACAAGTCCTTTGTCTACTGTGTCTTACTTTGCAGATGAAGGTCCAGTTGAAAGAACTTTCCCACTTTCGTTAATTGGTGGTGGTGATGGAAAACCATTTTCTGTACCTACAGAAGTTTCTTATACTATCGATCCAGCGTCTTCTGCAACGGAAGGTGTAGAATTTGATTTTGTTAATAACAATGGAAAAATTGTTATTCCTGCTGGTATGACTTTTGGTAATTTCCCAATTTTTGTGAACACTGGTGATTTAAATCCTACTCAAAAAACTGAGTTAATTTTAAATTTAACAGCTGTTAGCAATGGTGCAGTAGTTTCTGCAAACCATGCGAAATTGAGAATTATTTTTGTAGGTTGTCAATCTCAGGTTGCGGGTACTTATGTGGTAACTGTAACAAGAAATGATGGTGTTGTTAGAACTTATACTCCGGAGATTATTTCTTCTCCTGCTGTAAATGATTTTAAAACATCTACTACAGGACAATGGGCTGCTGGTTCTATTGCACCTGATACTGGATACAACTTTACAGATATTTGTGGTGATATTACTATGCCAAATCAAAATCTAGCGCAAGGTTTCTATTCTAACACAGTTACTGGTACAGATTTTTATCCTGGTGGTAATGATGGTAAAGTATATTCTTTGAATAATTTCCAAACAAAATACGAAATTAGCTTTGCTGCAGGACCTAGACAATATACTAATAACTACGTGAGATAGTATTTAATTTAAAAAGATAATAAAATGAAATATAAAAATTTTATAGCTGCTTTTGCACTTCTTGGAATTCTATCTTCATGTGATAAAGAAGAGGATATTACTGCTGATGGTACAATTAAGCCTGTAGTTTCTGCTGATGCAACTTCATTTAGTGTTACAGAAGGAGATGTTATTACTGTTACTTTAACAACTAACACACCTTACAAAACCAAAATGGATTTCAAATTGCAACAAGTTAGTGGTTCTGCAAACCGACAAGATTATGCATCTTCTGGTACAGAAACTGTTGTGGATGATGGTTGGGGACTAATTGGAGACAAAATTGTTTTACCAGCTTATGCAACTTCAACAACTTTCCAAATTAGTACTAAATTTGATGTGTTCAAAGAAGGTTCTGAAACTGCTGTTTTTGCTTTGCTTAGTGCAGGTAATGGAGTTGGTTTAGTTGACGAAGGATCACAAAAAATCACTGTTACTATTGCAAATAAAACGTCTAACGACTTTTATACTGAGTTAGATTTTTCTGCAAGTGCTCCAAATGCGCATGGTAATATTGAAGGTGGTACATTTATGGATGCTGCTGCAACTCCTGTTTCACATGCATGGTGTGATATTGATTTGGATTTAGAAGTGTACGATTCTGGTTTCAACATTGTTGATGATTCTTACACATCTTGCCCAGAATCAATTATTTTACCTTCTACTTTGCCAGATGATACGTATTACATTGTTCCAAGTTTCTATTCTATGAACGGTATTTCTACTCCATCTGCAATCAAAATCCCAGCGATTTTAACTTCTGGTAAAATGGGAGTTTTCTCTGAGACTTTAGATATGTCAGAAGTTTGGAATACTAAATTAACTGCTCCAGATTACCAAATCGTTAGAGAGTTAGAAAAAGTAGGTAATACTTGGACTTTAAAAGATTACAATACTGGTGATATTATTGCTTCAGGAAGAGTTAGATCTCTTATTGATGTAATCAAAGCTAGAAAAGCTGGAGGTAAAAAATAATTTACTTTTGCTGAAAATAAAACCCCGCACTTGCGGGGTTTTTTTATTTCTAATGATTTCGTTACTTTTGTAGCTCAAATGCATAAAATGAAGTACCTACTATATTTGTTTTTTTTCTTATTTTCAACGCTTGGTTATTCACAAGATGAGGAATTGCAAATAGCAAAACCTGATTCGATAAGAAAGTCGTTAAGAGAAGCGCCAAAAGAAAATCCTAAAGCTCCTCACAATTGGTATAAACTTTATACTTTGTCAAAAGATACCGTTTATGTAGATACTTCACTAACTGTTAAAAGTGATTATAAATACAATTATCTTCGAAAGGATAATTTCGGTTTATTGCCTTTTGCTAATGATGGTCATACCTATACTACATTGCATTATGGTTATAATAATTACAAATCATTACCAGATTTTGGTTTTAAAGCAAAGCAATTTAATTATTTAAAGCCAGATGAAGTTCAGTATTTTTCGGTTCCAACTCCTTTAACTGAATTGTATTTTAAAACCGTACTGGAACAAGGACAAAGTGTTGATGCATTTGTGACTTTAAATACATCAAAAAACCTTAATTTTTCTATAGCATATAAAGGGCTTCGCTCTTTAGGTAAATATTTGAATTCCTTGTCTAGTACTGGTAATTTTAGAATGACCTCTAGCTATGTGACCACTAATAAAAGATATATTCTCAATTCCCATTATGTGAGTCAAGATTTTACCAACCAGGAAAACGGAGGGTTATTAAATCCTCAGGATTTTGAATCGGAAGAATCGCAATTTAAAGACAGAGCCCGAATTGACGTACTTCTAGAAGATGCTAAAGCGATTTTTAAAGGAAGACGCTATTTTGTTGACCATTCGTTTCGTATAAATAAAAATGAGAAAACTAACAACGCCATAATTGAGCATCAAATCAATTATGAAACAAAATCTTATAATTTTAAAAAAGCAATTGCAACAGATTATTTTGGTGACGGTTTCGTTGCTAATAACTATGATGATTTTGCGAAGTACAATTCGTTATACAATAAAATAGGAGCTACTTTTTCAAATTCATCTATTGGTAAGTTTAATGTGTTTGTAGAAAATGCCAATTATAATTATTTCTATAACCGATTTTTAGCTTCTGATAATGCAGTTATTGTTCCCAACTCAGTTGCTTTGCATTTGAATGCTTTTGGAGGTAAATATTTTTATAACAAAGGAAAAATACGAGGAGAAGCGCTTTTTTCTAAAGGAATATCCAAACAAAATTTTTCGACGCTAGATTTAACAGCAAAATATACTTTTGATGATAAAAATAGTATTTCGGCACAATACCAAAACATAAGTAAAGTTCCTGATTTGAATTATACTTTGTACCAAAGTAGTTTTGTGAATTTCAATTGGTACAATAATTTCAAAAATGAAAAAATTAATGCATTAAAAGTACAGGCTAAAACACAATGGTTTTCTGCTGAAGGGCAATTCACTTTATTGAATGATCACTTATATTTCGCTAGTAATAACGCATTAGATTCTCTAGCTTCAGTGAAACCAATGCAGTATGGCGATGCCATTAACTATTTGTCGGTTAAATTAGAGAAAGAAATTAAATACGGAAAATTTGCTTTAGATAATACAATTTTATATCAGCAAGTCACGCAAAACGATGCGGTTCTTAATGTGCCGAAAATTGTAACGAGAAATACGTTGTATTTTTCAAACCACGCTTTTAAAAAGGCCATGTTTTATCAAACAGGATTCACATTCCAGTATTTTACGAAGTATTATGCCAATAGTTATAATCCGTTAATCGCCGAATTTTATACCCAAAAAACCACCAAAATAGGAGATTTTCCTTTAATTGATTTCTTTTTTAATGCCCGTGTACGACAAACCCGTATTTTCTTAAAGGCAGAACATTTCAATTCTGGTTTTACAGGAAATAAATTCTATTCGGCACCAAATTATCCTTACAAAGATTTCATTGTTCGTTTCGGATTAGTATGGAATTTCTTCCAATAATAACCTCGAAATATTTAACTTTACACCTTAAAAATTAAACAAATGCAATACGCAAAAAACATATTAGAAACGATTGGAAATACACCTTTGGTGAAATTAAATAAAGTAACTGCTGAAGTGGATGCACTGGTATTAGCCAAAGTAGAAACTTTTAATCCAGGGAATTCGGTAAAAGACCGTATGGCGGTTAAAATGATTGAAGATGCTGAAGCAGATGGTCGTTTGAAACCTGGTGGAACTATAATTGAAGGAACTTCAGGAAATACTGGAATGGGATTGGCACTTGCTGCCATTGTGAAAGGGTACAAATGTATTTTTGTGATTTCTGATAAACAGTCAAAGGAAAAATCAGATATTCTTCGTGCTGTTGGTGCCAAAGTCATTGTTTGTCCCACTGATGTAGAACCAACTGACCCACGTTCGTATTATTCCGTTTCTAAAAAATTAGGTGAAGAAATTCCAAACTCTTGGTACGTAAATCAATACGATAACCCAAGTAACGCTACAGCGCATTATGAACAAACGGGTCCTGAAATTTGGGAACAAACTGAAGGAAAAATTACGCATTTTGTAGTAGGTGTGGGTACCGGTGGAACGATTTCTGGCGTAGCCAAATATTTAAAAGAAAAAAACCCTAATATTAAAATTTGGGGAATTGATACGTATGGATCGGTTTTCAAAAAATACCACGAAACGGGAGTTTTTGACGAGAATGAAATTTATTCCTATATCACTGAAGGTATTGGAGAAGATATCCTTCCGAAAAATGTTGATTTCTCTTTAATTGATGGGTTTACCAAAGTAACCGATAAAGACGCAGCTGTTTATACTCGTAAAATTGCTTTAGAAGAAGGAATTTTTGTTGGAAATTCTGCGGGAGCTGCTATAAAAGGGTTACTTCAGTTGAAAGAACATTTTAAACCAGAAGATGTAGTAGTGGTTTTATTTCACGATTCTGGAAGCCGTTATGTAGGTAAAATGTTTAATGACGATTGGATGCGTGAAAGAGGCTTCTTAGATGAAGAAATTACAAAAGCGGAAGATTTGATCAAAGAACATATCGACAAGCCTTTGGTTTTTGTTCGTACCGAAGAATTAGTTTCTCATGCTATCGAACGTATGCGTAAATATAAAATCTCTCAAATTCCTGTAATTGATGTTAATGGCTTTGTAGGTTCTGTAGACGAATCAGATTTATTTCAAGCCTATATTGCCGATAAAGATGTGGCCGATAAGCCTATACGTGAAGTAATGGGCAAACCGTTCCCAATTGTACAATTAGGTGCTTCGGTAGAAGAGGTTTCTAAATTAATCAACAAGGACAATCAAGCGGTTTTAGTGGATTTAGGAAATGGAAAACATCATATTATAACCAAACACGATATTATTAATTCGATTAAATAATTTTATTCGACAGATAATTTTAACCTGCAAACACTCCAATGTTTGCAGGTTTTTATTTTTTTATTACATTTGATTATTATACGCCAGTTAATTATTATACGCCACATTTATGAAAGAAGATTTTTTGCACTACGTGTGGCAAAATCAGAAATTTGATTTTGCCAATCTCCAAACTTCCGAAGGGGAGTTGCTACAAATTTTACAAACGGGAAAGTATCTACATCAAGCAGGTCCCGATTTTTTTAACGCTCAAATCATTGTTGGAAACCAAAAGTGGGCTGGAAACGTTGAAATCCATCTCAAATCTTCCGATTGGTATTTGCACCATCATGAAACTGATAAAAATTATGATAACGTCATTCTGCATGTAGTCTGGGAGCATGATGTAGGGGTTTTGCGAAAAGACAAATCTGAAATACCTGTCTTAGAACTTAAGGGATATGTTGCTAACAATTTAAGGCAGCAATATCAACAATTAAAACTTCAAAAGTCTTGGATTAATTGCGAGAACGATATCCAAAAAATACCTCAATTTATTTTTAAAAATTGGCAAGAGCGTTTGTTTTTTGAACGCTTGGAGCGGAAATCAAAACCCATTCTGGAATCGTTGGAAACAAATAATTACGATTGGGAGGCTACTTTGTTCTGTTTTTTGGCTAAAAACTTCGGACTGAATACCAACGGCGAAGTCTTTTTTCAATTGGCTAATGCCATTCCGTTTTCAGTTATACGAAAAGAAAGTTTTGATGTGCAGTACCTGGAAGCTTTGTTTTTTGGTAAATCGAATTTAATTCCAACCACTCCGGAAGATAGCTATTCAAAGGATTTGCGAAATCTGTATGACTATATTTCGATGAAGTATCAGTTACAAACGGATATTTCACAGCCAGTCCATTTTTACAAATTGCGCCCCGATAATTTTCCAACCATACGATTGGCGCAATTTGCAATGCTCTATCATAAGCAGCAAAATTTATTTACAAAAATCATTGGAGCAAAATCAATGTCAGCGTTACATCAACTATTTAATATTTCTGTCTCCGATTATTGGTTGCATCATTACAATTTTGAAAAACCATCAAAGTATAAGCAAAAATCGCTTTCCAAATCATTCGTAGAATTGGTCATTATAAATACTGTTTTACCTATAAAGTTTGCCTACGAACAAAGTTTGTCGATGGATTTTTCGGAGGAGAATATTGATTTGTTAGAGCAAATTCAGCCAGAAAATAACACCATTATTGATAAATTCAAAAGTATTGGTGTCGAATGTAAATCTGCATTTCAAACACAAGCCTTGTTGCAATTGAAAAAGGAATATTGCGAAAAAGGAAAATGTTTACAATGTGCCATTGGAATTGAACTACTTAAAAATTAAGAATCATGGAAAGAGCGATATTATTTCAAATAAAAAAAACTAACTTTATAACGATTAAATTATACATGTTGTCATTCGTAATTAAACTTAAATATTTCTTCGAAAAACAAGGATTTCATATTGCCTC
Organism: Flavobacterium amnicola; assembly: GCF_004122165.1. Classification (GTDB taxonomy): domain Bacteria; phylum Bacteroidota; class Bacteroidia; order Flavobacteriales; family Flavobacteriaceae; genus Flavobacterium; species Flavobacterium amnicola. The sequence continues at coordinate 113,713 of NZ_SBKO01000001.1, read as the reverse complement.
CCGCTTAGCAGATAGGTTAGGGATGAGGGCCAATAGTGTTCGTTTGTTTTTTATTTATATTTCATTTGTTACAGCAGGTCTTTGGTTTGGGGTGTACCTTACAATAGGTTTTTTAATTAAGTTAAAAGATTTAGTCCGAGCAAAGCGTTCATCTGTTTTTGATTTATAGGGAGAGAGATGAAAGAATATTTCAGTTTTAATAAAGGGCAGCGAATAGGTTTGGTTGCCCTAGTTGGACTTATCCTTGTAGTTCAGTTCGTAAATTTCTTAATTAATCGTACTCCAGAAGAAAAGATTCAAAAAGATGAGCAACAATGGTTAGTGATGCAAACGAAAATTGATTCGTTGAAAAATACCAAGGAAGACTCGGGTTATAAAATATATCCCTTTAATCCTAATTTTATTACCGATTTTAAAGGGTATAAGTTGGGAATGAGTGTTGAAGAAATTGATCGCTTGTTGGCTTATCGTAAGACAGGTAGATTTGTTAATTCGGCAGAGGAATTCCAACTAGTCACCGAAGTTTCCGATTCATTATTGGCTAAAATTGCACCTTATTTCAAATTTCCAGATTGGGTAATTCAAAAGAGAAATAAGTATCAGAATTATTCAAAACCGGAGTATAAAAAGTATGAAAAACCTATAAAAAAGATTGTTGTTCAAGATATTAATACTGCTACCAAAGCGGATTTAATGAAAATTTTTGGAGTGGGAGATGCTATTTCAGAACGTATTATAAAGCAACGTGAAATTTTTGGTGGTTTCATAAGTATGGAACAAATGCAAGACGTTTGGGGACTTTCACCGGAAGTGATTTACGAAATGAATAAAAATTTCAAAATCGGAACAATACCTACGATCACTAAAATCGATATCAATAATGCTTCCACGAAAGAATTAATGAAATTGCCTTATTTTCGATATCCTTTAGCTCGGGAAATAGTGACGTATCGAAGCATGAATGGCGGAATTAATTCTGCTGACGATTTAACAAAAATTAAGGGCTTTCCAGTAGAAAAAGTAAAAATTATTGCCCTATATTTGGACTTCTAAAATCACAACAATTTTTTAATCAGATTATGAATTCAATATATTTTACAGAAGAACATCAATTATTCAGAAAAAGTTTGCAAGATTTCTTACACAAAGAAGTGGTGCCTCATATTGAAAAATGGGAAAAAACAGGAACAATTGAACGTTTTATTTGGAAAAAATTTGGTGAAATGGGCTTCTTCGGATTAAAGTACCCAGAAGCGTATGGAGGATTAAATTTGGATTTATTTTACACAGTAATATTTTTAGAAGAACTTCAAAAAATAAAATCTTCTGGTTTTGCGGCTGCTATGTGGGCACATGCGTATTTAGCGATGACTCATTTAAATGCTGAGGGAGATGAACGAATCAAACAAGAGTATTTGACCGCAAGTATAACTGGAGACAAAATTGGTGCCTTGTGTATTTCTGAGCCTTTTGGTGGTAGTGATGTGGCAGGAATGCGAACTACTGCAGTAAAAAAAGGAGATAAATACATCATTAACGGTTCTAAAACTTTTATTACCAATGGTATTTATGCCGATTATTATGTAGTGGCAGCAAAAACAAATCCGGAGTTGGGAAATAAAGGAATCAGTATTTTCTTGGTCGATACAACTACAAAAGGAATTGCGGCTACAAAATTGGATAAATTAGGATGGAGGGCTTCAGATACTGCTGAAATATCGTTTGATAATGTTGAGATTCCGTTGGAAAATTTAATGGGAGAAGAAGGAAAAGGATTTCCATACATTATGCAACATTTTGCTTTAGAACGTTTGATAATGGCTATAAATGCGCATGCCCGTGCTGAATATGCGATTGAGTATACCTTAGGTTATATGTCGGAACGTGAAGCCTTTGGAAAATCGCTAGATAAGTTTCAAGCCTTGCGTCATACGATGGTAGAACATGCTACAGAAGTAGAACATATCAAGGTGTTTAACTATGCAGCTGTAGCTCGATTAGACAAAGGCGAGTATGTAGTAAAAGAAGCTACGATGGCAAAATTGAAATCCACTAAAGTAGCGGATCAAACTATTTACGATTGTCTACAAATGTTAGGTGGATATGGTTATATGGAAGAATATCCATTAGCTCGATTATCTCGCGATAGCCGTTTAGGTCCTATTGGTGGTGGTACTTCAGAAATTATGAAAGAAATTTTATCAAAAATGATTATTGACAATCAAAATTATAAACCTGCGGTAGAATAATTGTTTTAGAGTTTGGTATTCACTTTATATAAAAGCCAAGGGTTAAATATTCTTGGCTTTCTTTTTTTTGTAATTTATTAGTATGATAGGATTGTTGATTTGTATTTTAATTTTGCTTATTCCAGTGTATTTTCAATTCAAATATGGAATTAAAGCTGCTTCGAGTTGGATTGATTTAAAGTTATGGCAATTAACTTTAATCTGCCTTTTTTCTGAATTATGTATTGCTTTTTTAATGTTTTTTATTCTGATGTTTTTGGATTCAAGTACAAATACAATGAAATGTGGTTTAGGATGAACGGGTGTCGTATTATTTGCTTTTCCAATTTCATTTTTCATATTTTTGATTGGGATATTTCAAAGAATTGTTATTAGAAAGGATGAATAATTCTGGGAATGAAATTTAGATGTTTTTTTTATTCTTCCACAACCAAGGTGTCTGAACTTACCCCCAACTCAAGTAAAATTCTAGAAATACTTTTCACAAAACTATCCGGACCACACACGTAAAAATGCTGACTAAAATCGGCGATAGTGTCGATTAAAAAATTGCGATCAATTCTTCGGCCTAGATAACCAATGATGTTTTCTCTTGTGTAAATATTTAAATAATTGTCTTTTAGCATTTCGCTTAGTTCTGCATCCATGATCACATCTTCCGAAGTTTTGTTCGTGTAAAGTAAACTGTTTCCTTCTAATTTGTTTTGTTGATGCAGGTCTCTAAATATAGAAATGAAAGGAGTGATACCGGCACCAGCAGCAATAAAAACACCTCTTTCTTTGTAACGAATTGCGCCAAATACGTCGTGAAGTATTAACTCGGCGCCAGCATTCATGCTGCCTAATTTGTTGGTAACGCCATCATGATCCCGATAAATTTTTATCATAAATTCGAGATAATCATCGGTTCGCAAACTAGTAAAAGTAAACGGACGCAGTTTGTCTTCCCAGCTGGCTAGATTTATAGATATTTCGGTAGCTTGACCTGGGATGAAATCATAATTTGTTGGCTTTTCTACCTTAAAACATTTTACATCGTGAGTAATATAATAGGCTTCAACTATTTTTACTATGTGCTTTTCCATTTTCCGAATGATTTTGATTATTATAAAGTTACTATTTTTAAATGAAAAGATGTTACAGAATTGTTGTTGATGGTCTTTATTCATTTGTCTATTCTCTTTTTTCTTTAAAAAAGGATTTGTAATCCAAAAATATTTTATAAGTTTGCACCCGTAAATGAGAGGAGGTGTCTAGATTATGTTAATTATACCAATTAAAGACGGAGAAAATATCGACAGAGCGCTTAAGCGTTACAAACGTAAATTCGATAAAACTGGAGTTGTAAGACAACTAAGAAGTCGTCAAGCTTTTATTAAGCCATCTGTAACAAGAAGAGCTCAAGTTCAAAAAGCGGCTTACATCCAAGGATTAAGAGATAGCTTAGAAAGTTAGTAGTTAATTTTCTGATAATATAAAATCGTTAGTTATAGAAGTTTTGTACTTTTATGCTAACGATTTCTTATTTTAACTAGGTACGAAGCAACCCAATCCTTTAATGAGTAACCAACACAAATTCCAAGACTATTTATTAAAAGAAAAGAACTATTCGGTTCATACGGCTTTGGCCTATGGAAAGGATTTGGAATTTTTTCAAGAATTTCTGCAGCAAAATTATGATGTGACAACGTTGGAAGAAGTTTCGTATACCTTAATTCGAAGCTGGATTGTTACTTTGGTTGACAAGGGAATGAGCAACGTGTCGGTCAATCGAAAAATTGCCTCGCTGAAAGCTTTTTATAAATTTCTTCTGAAAACCAAACAAATTGAAATCAATCCGCTAACCAAACACAAAGCGCTCAAAACACCTAAAAAAGTGCAAATACCATTTTCGGAAGAAGAGTTGGATTCGGTGCTCAATCAAATTACCTATAAAGAAGGTTTTGATGGATTGCGAGATAAGTTAATCATTGATTTATTTTATACCACAGGAATTCGACGTTCTGAACTGATTAATTTACAGCTACAGAATGTCGATATCACGAATCGTTCGCTTAAGGTTTTGGGAAAACGTAATAAAGAACGCATTTTACCGATGTTGGGTGTGATTTCTGAACAAATTGAAGTGTATTTAACTGAAAGAAATACATTACAAAGCATAAATGATGCGAATTTTTTATTTCTGCTTTCCAATGGAAATAAAATCAATGAAACGTTTGTATATCGACTAATAAATTCCTACTTTAGTAATGTCTCCGAGAAGGTAAAAAAAAGTCCGCACATGCTACGACATACATTTGCTACTCACATGCTGAATCACGGAGCCGATTTAAATTCGATAAAAGAACTCTTAGGACACTCAAGTTTAGCATCTACACAAGTATATACACATTCCAGCTTGGCTGAATTAAAAAATGTGTATCAGAATGCTCACCCCCGTAACCAAAAGTAGTTTCTTTTAATTGTATAACCGTAAAATTTTAAATTATGAAGGTAAATGTTCATGCAGTTAACTTTAACGTTGACAAAAAATTGGTAGATTTTGTAGATGTAAGAATAAATAAATTAGAAAAATTTTATGATAAGATTGTTTCTTCCGATGTTTTTATGAAGGTTGAGCAAACGAGTGAAAAAGAGAATAAAATTGTCGAAGTAAAAGTCATTGTTCCGGGTGACGAATTTGTAGTAAAAAAGACGTGCAAATCATTTGAAGAAGGTGTAGATTTATCAATTGAAGCGTTAGAAAGATTGTTAGTGAAACGAAAAGAAAAATTAAGAGCACATGCTTAATCAAAATTTTTAGAAAAAAGTTTTGATTAATAAAAATAATACATACATTTGCAGTCCGTTAGAAATAGCGGACTTTTTTATTGAGTCGCCGGTGTAGCTCAGCTGGCTAGAGCAGCTGATTTGTAATCAGCAGGTCGTGGGTTCGAGTCCCTCTATCGGCTCAATTTTCTTATTTTCAATCCGTTGGATGAAATAAGGTATTTGAAATATTGTGAAAAGCAAGGGGGGGGAGATACTCAAGCGGCCAACGAGGACGGACTGTAAATCCGTTGGGAAACCTTCGCAGGTTCGAATCCTGCTCTCCCCACAAAGTTTTAAATAAGAATTTATTCGAAAGTTTACTTTCGAATAAATTCGTTTTAAAAGTTTGAGTAAGGCTCCGCCTTACAGGATCAACGAATGAAAATGAGTTAGTCCGCAAATGGTTTTTAGCCAGGGAAAACTGCCGACTTAGCTCAGGGGTAGAGTGCTTCCTTGGTAAGGAAGAGGTCACGGGTTCAATTCCCGTAGTTGGCTCAACAAAGTAAAATTTGAACACTAATAAATTAATAAAGATTAAAACTAAGTAAAATGGCAAAAGAGAATTTTAACCGTTCGAAACCACACTTAAATATCGGTACGATCGGACACGTAGATCACGGAAAGACTACTTTAACTGCAGCAATCACTAAAGTATTATCTGATGCTGGTTACTGTCAAGCGAAATCATTTGATCAAATTGATAACGCTCCAGAAGAAAAAGAAAGAGGTATTACAATTAATACTTCACACGTAGAGTATGAAACTGCTAACCGTCACTACGCTCACGTTGACTGTCCAGGTCACGCGGATTACGTTAAGAACATGGTTACTGGTGCTGCTCAAATGGACGGTGCTATCTTAGTAGTTGCTGCTACAGATGGTCCAATGCCACAAACTCGTGAGCACATCCTTTTAGGACGTCAGGTAGGTATTCCACGTATCGTTGTTTTCATGAACAAAGTGGATATGGTTGACGATGCTGAGTTATTAGAATTAGTAGAAATGGAAATCAGAGATTTATTATCTTTCTATGAATATGATGGAGATAATGGTCCTGTAGTTCAAGGTTCTGCTTTAGGAGGATTAAACAACGATCCAAACTGGGTACCAAAAATTCTTGAATTAATGGAAGCTGTAGATTCTTGGATCGAAGAGCCAATCCGTGATACTGAAAAACCTTTCTTGATGCCAATCGAGGACGTATTTACAATTACTGGTCGTGGAACTGTTGCTACAGGTCGTATCGAAACAGGAGTTTGTAATACAGGTGATCCAGTTGAAATCATTGGTATGGGAGCTGAGAAATTAACTTCTACAATTACAGGTATTGAAATGTTCCGTCAAATCCTTGATAGAGGTGAAGCTGGAGATAACGCAGGTATCTTGTTAAGAGGTATTGCTAAAGAAGATATTAAAAGAGGAATGGTAATTGTTAAGCCAGGATCTGTTAAACCACACGCTAAATTCAAAGCTGAGGTGTATATCTTGAAAAAAGAAGAAGGTGGTCGTCACACACCATTCCACAACAACTATCGTCCACAGTTCTACGTACGTACAACTGACGTAACAGGAGTAATCATGTTGCCAACAGGAGTTGAAATGGTAATGCCAGGTGATAACTTAACTATCGATGTAACTTTATTGTCTCCAATTGCAATGAACGTAGGTTTACGTTTCGCTATCCGTGAAGGTGGTAGAACAGTTGGTGCTGGACAGGTTACTGAAATTGTTGAGTAATTAATCGACAAAAAATAAATAAGAATCCAGTGTCGTACTAACGACACTGGATTTTAACAAACGGGCGTAGTTCAAGGGTAGAATAGCGGTCTCCAAAACCGTTGATGGGGGTTCGAATCCCTCCGCCCGTGCAAAAAAAATAACAAAATGAATAAAGTTACTAATTACATATCAGAAGCTTTTGAAGAATTAAAGTCAAATGTAACTTGGCCTACATGGGAAGAGGTGCAAAAACTAACGATAGTTGTTGCTATTTTTTCTGTGATTTTTGCTCTAGCTACATGGGGTGTAGATACTGTTTTTGCTAAAGCAATTGAAGGATTTTTTAATTGGATTAAAGGTTAATAAATTGTTATGGCTGAAACTAGTGTAAAAAAGTGGTATGTTGTAAGAGCTGTAAGTGGCCAAGAAAACAAGGTTAAAGCTTATATCGAGCAAGAAATTAATCGCGTTGGAATGGCAGACTATATCTCTCAGGTATTGGTGCCAACCGAAAAAGTGGTAACCGTACGAGATGGGAAAAAAATCAGCAAAGACAAAGTATATTTTCCTGGTTATGTAATGATTGAAGCTAACTTAACAGGTGAAATCCCTCACATTATTAAGTCGATTACGGGTGTAATTGGTTTTTTAGGTGAAGTAAAAGGTGGAGATCCTGTGCCTTTACGTATGTCGGAAGTAAACCGAATGTTAGGTAAGGTTGATGAGTTAGCAGTAACAGTAGATCACGGCGCCATCCCTTTTACAGTTGGAGAAACTGTTAAGGTAACCGATGGTCCTTTTAACGGTTTCAATGGAACTGTTGAAAAAATTAATGAAGAAAAGCGTAAGCTAGAAGTAATGGTGAAAATTTTCGGAAGAAAAACACCATTAGAATTAAGCTTTATGCAAGTAGAAAAAGTATAATATTTTTGTTACATATATTAACCGCATTGATCGCTTCCACGATTAATGTAAAATTTTAAACAATGGCTAAAGAAGTTAGTAAAGTAGTTAAACTACAAGTAAAGGGAGGTGCTGCGAACCCGTCGCCACCGGTTGGACCTGCTTTGGGAGCTGCTGGTGTTAATATCATGGAGTTTTGTAAGCAATTTAATGCTAGAACTCAAGATAAAGCCGGCAAAATATGTCCAGTGCAAATCACTGTATATAAAGACAAATCGTTTGATTTTGTTGTAAAAACTCCACCTGCTGCTATTCAATTATTGGAAGCAACAAAATTAAAATCAGGATCAGGAGAGCCTAATCGTAAAAAAGTAGCTAGCGTTACTTGGGATCAGATTAAGACTATCGCTGAAGATAAAATGCCTGACTTAAATGCGTTCACAATTGAAAAAGCAATGAGCATGGTTGCTGGAACAGCTAGATCTATGGGTATAACTGTAACTGGAGATTCTCCTTTAAAATAAGAAGAAATGGCAAAATTGACGAAAAAACAAAAAGTTGCTGCTTCAAAGATTGAAAAGAATAAATTATATTCTTTAAAAGATGCGTCTGCATTAATCAAAGAAGTTGCTGCTGCAAAATTTGATGAATCAGTTGATATCGCTGTTAAATTAGGAGTTGACCCTCGTAAAGCGAATCAAATGGTTAGAGGTGTGGTTTCTTTACCACACGGAACAGGTAAAGACATGAGAGTATTAGCATTAGTTACGCCAGATAAAGAGGCTGAAGCTAAAGCTGCTGGTGCAGATCACGTAGGTCTTGATGACTATTTACAAAAAATTAAAGATGGTTGGACAGATGTTGATGTAATCATCACAATGCCTGCAGTAATGGGTAAATTAGGTCCATTAGGTCGTATTTTAGGACCTAGAGGTTTAATGCCAAACCCTAAAACTGGTACTGTAACTATGGAAGTAGGTAAAGCAGTAGAAGAGGTAAAATCTGGAAAAATCGACTTTAAAGTAGATAAAACAGGTATCGTTCACGCAGGAATTGGTAGAATCTCTTTTGATGCTGCTAAAATTCAAGAGAACGCTCACGAAATTATACAAACATTAATTAAATTGAAACCAACTGCTGCAAAAGGTACTTACATCAAGTCTATTCACTTGTCAAGTACTATGAGTCCAGCTATTGCTTTAGATCCTAAAGCCGTATAATTGGTAGTTAAAAATTTTTGATATGACAAGAGAAGAAAAATCAATCGCTATTGGAGATTTAACTGCACAGTTAGCTGGAGCAAATATCGTGTATCTTGCCGATATTTCTGGTTTAAATGCAGAGACTACTTCAAATTTAAGAAGAGCTTGCTTTAAAGCAGGAATCAAATTAGAAGTTGTTAAGAATACATTACTTGAAAAAGCAATGGAAGCTTCAGATAAAGAATTTGGTGAATTACCATCTACTTTAAAAGGAAACACTTCAATCATGATTTCTGATTTGGCAAACGGTCCAGCTAAAATCATCAAAGAATTTCGTAAGAAAAGCGATAAACCAGTTTTAAAAGGTGCTTTTATTAATGATGAAATCTATATTGGAGACAATTTATTAGATTCATTAGCATCACTTAAATCGAAAGAAGAAGTTATCGGTGAAATCATCGGATTACTTCAATCGCCAGCTCAACGTATTATTTCTGCATTATTAAACAATGCTGAAACTAAAGGAGAAGCTGCAGAATAAATTGCGCACAAATAAATTAATATAATTACAAATCATTTTAAAAGATAGAAAAAATGGCAGATTTGAAACAATTCGCAGAACAATTAGTTAACTTAACAGTTAAAGAAGTTAACGATTTAGCTACAATATTAAAAGACGAGTATGGTATCGAGCCAGCTGCTGCAGCGGTAGTAGTTGCTGCTGGTGGTGGTGATGCAGGTGCTGCTGCTGAACAAACTGAGTTCACAGTAGTATTAAAAGATGCTGGTGCTTCTAAATTAGGAGTTGTTAAAGCGGTTAAAGAATTAACTGGTTTAGGTCTTAAAGAAGCTAAAGATTTAGTTGATGCTGCTCCAACAAATGTAAAAGAAGGAGTTTCTAAAGATGAGGCTGAAGGTCTTAAAAAATCTTTAGAAGAGGCTGGAGCTGTTGTTGAGCTTAAATAAGCTTACATAGTTTAGAATACAGGTTTAGGTCTTTGAGAGCATTCTCAAGACCTAAACCATTTTTCGTATAATGAAATTGTTTAAATTTTATTAGCGATATAATTTAAAAAACGAAAGTTTTTAAACCAATACGAAGACGGAAATAAAGTTCTACTTCATTTTATTTTTTAGAGATGTATCGGTTATAAAAAGAAGTATAGATTGTTTTATAAATTACTGTGTTTGACACACAAAAAATTACTTTTTTTTAATCAAAATTTTGTCCATTGATGATAACAAATCAGACTGAAAGATTGAATTTTGCCTCTACAAAGAATATTCCTAACTACCCAGATTTTCTGGATGTTCAGGTAAAATCATTCCAAGATTTCTTTCAATTAGAAACGAAATCAGACGAAAGAGGCAATGAAGGGTTATACAACACCTTCATGGAAAATTTCCCGATTACGGATACACGTAATCAGTTTGTCTTAGAATTCCTAGATTATTTTGTTGACCCACCTCGTTATACAATTGAAGAGTGTATAGATAGAGGTCTTACCTATAGTGTGCCGTTAAAAGCCAGATTAAAACTATACTGTACAGATCCTGAGCATGAAGATTTCGAAACAATTGTACAAGATGTATATTTAGGTACTATTCCTTACATGACTCCTAGCGGAACGTTTGTAATAAACGGAGCAGAGCGTGTGGTTGTATCGCAATTACACCGTTCACCTGGTGTGTTCTTTGGACAATCATTCCATGCTAATGGAACTAAATTATATTCTGCCCGTGTTATTCCTTTCAAAGGATCATGGATTGAATTCGCTACCGATATCAATAGCGTAATGTATGCGTATATCGATAGAAAGAAAAAATTACCAGTAACTACTTTATTCCGTGCAATCGGTTTCGAAAGAGATAAGGACATCCTTGAAATTTTCGACCTTGCAGAAGAAATTAAAGTATCAAAATCTGGTTTAAAGAAATATGTAGGAAGAAAACTTGCTGCACGTGTATTAAATACATGGCATGAGGATTTCGTAGACGAGGATACTGGAGAAGTAGTATCTATCGAGCGTAACGAAATTATCTTAGATCGTGATACTATTTTAGATAAAGATAATGTTGAAGAAATTGTAGAATCTAATGTAAAATCTATCTTATTACATAAAGAAGACAATAATTCGGCTGATTATTCTATCATTCACAATACCTTACAAAAAGACCCTACTAACTCTGAAAAAGAAGCAGTAGAACACATTTACCGTCAGTTACGTAACGCTGAACCGCCTGATGAAGAAACAGCTCGTGGAATTATCGACAAATTATTCTTCTCAGACCAACGTTACAACTTAGGAGATGTAGGTCGTTATAGAATGAACAAAAAATTAGGTCTTGATATTCCTATGGACAAGCAGGTGCTTACCAAAGAGGATATCATTACTATCGTGAAATATTTAATCGAGTTAATTAACTCTAAAGCAGAGATTGATGATATTGACCACTTATCTAACCGTCGTGTTAGAACGGTTGGAGAACAATTATCAGCTCAGTTTGGTGTTGGTTTGGCTCGTATGGCACGTACGATTCGTGAGCGTATGAACGTTCGTGATAACGAGGTGTTTACTCCAATCGATTTGATCAATGCGAAAACATTGTCATCGGTTATTAATTCATTCTTCGGAACGAACCAGTTATCTCAGTTCATGGATCAAACGAATCCATTAGCAGAGATTACGCACAAACGTCGTTTATCTGCCCTTGGACCTGGAGGTTTATCTAGAGAAAGAGCTGGTTTCGAGGTACGTGACGTTCACTATACACACTACGGTCGTTTATGTCCTATTGAAACTCCTGAGGGACCAAATATTGGACTTATTTCTTCTCTAGGTGTATATGCGAAAGTAAACGGAATGGGATTCATCGAAACACCTTACCGTAAGGTTACCAATGGTGTGGTTGATTTAGAGTCGACTCCAATTTACTTGAGTGCTGAAGAGGAAGAAGGAAAAATGATTGCGCAAGCAAACATTGAAATGGATGCAAAAGGTAAAATTACTGCTGATAAAGTAATTGCTCGTGAGGAAGGTGACTTCCCAGTAGTAGACCCAACCGCGGTTCACTATACTGACGTTGCACCAAATCAGATTGCTTCTATTTCAGCTTCATTAATTCCGTTCTTAGAGCATGATGATGCGAACCGTGCGTTGATGGGATCGAACATGATGCGTCAGGCCGTACCATTATTACGTCCTGAATCTCCAATTGTTGGTACCGGATTAGAGCGTCAAGTAGCTTCTGATTCTCGTGTATTAATTAATGCAGAAGGAAACGGAACTGTTGAATACGTTGATGCGAACATGATTACTATTAAGTATGAAAGAACGGATGCCGAAAGAGCAGTAAGTTTTGATACGGATGAGAAATCATACAACCTTATCAAATTCAGAAAAACGAATCAAAGTACGTCTATCAACTTAAAACCTATCGTAAGAAGAGGTGACAAAGTGGTTAAAGGACAAGTACTTTGTGAAGGATACGCAACGCAAAACGGAGAGTTAGCTTTAGGTAGAAACCTACAGGTAGCGTTCATGCCTTGGAAAGGGTATAACTTCGAGGATGCGATTGTAATTTCAGAAAAAGTAGTTCGTGATGATATCTTTACATCAATCCATATTGATGATTATTCATTAGAAGTTCGTGATACTAAATTAGGTAACGAAGAATTAACGAATGATATTCCAAACGTATCGGAAGAAGCTACTAAAGATTTAGATGAAAACGGAATGATTAGAATTGGTGCTGAAGTAAAACCTGGCGACATTCTAATCGGAAAAATTACACCAAAAGGAGAATCTGATCCAACTCCAGAAGAAAAACTTTTAAGAGCGATCTTCGGAGACAAAGCAGGTGATGTGAAAGATGCGTCATTAAAAGCATCTCCTTCTTTACACGGTGTAGTTTTAGATAAAAAATTATTCTCAAGAGCAGTAAAAGACAAACGTAAACGTTCTCAAGACAAAGACGCTTTGGCTGAACTTGAAATGGAATTCGAAACTAAATTTGTTGAATTAAAAGACAGATTAATCGATAAATTATTTGTAATCATCGATGGTAAAACATCACAAGGGGTTATGAATGATTTAGGCGAGGAAGTATTACCAAAAGGTAAAAAGTATTCGAAAAAAATGTTACAATCTGTTGAAGACTTTGCTCACTTGACAAAAGGACAATGGGTTGCTGATGACGAAACGAATGCTATGGTTAATGATTTAATTCATAACTATAAAATTAAATTAAACGACCTTCAAGGAGCGTTACGTCGTGAAAAATTCACTATCACAGTTGGAGATGAGTTACCAGCAGGTATCTTAAAACTAGCTAAAGTTTACATCGCTAAGAAACGTAAATTGAAAGTGGGTGATAAAATGGCGGGACGTCACGGTAACAAAGGTATCGTTGCACGTATCGTTCGTCAGGAAGATATGCCATTCTTAGAGGATGGAACACCAGTAGATATTGTATTGAATCCACTTGGGGTACCTTCTCGTATGAACATCGGTCAGATTTATGAAACGGTGCTAGGATGGGCAGGTAAAAAATTAGGAAGAAAGTATGCTACACCAATTTTTGATGGAGCTTCTTTAGACCAAATTAATGCCTTAACTGATGAAGCGGGAGTGCCACGTTTCGGTCACACGTATCTTTATGATGGTGGTACTGGAGAGCGTTTCCACCAACCAGCAACTGTGGGTGTAATTTACATGTTGAAATTAGGACACATGGTTGATGATAAAATGCACGCACGTTCTATTGGTCCGTACTCGTTAATTACGCAACAACCATTAGGAGGTAAAGCACAATTCGGAGGTCAACGTTTCGGAGAGATGGAGGTTTGGGCACTTGAGGCATATGGTGCTTCTAGTACACTACGTGAAATCTTAACCGTGAAGTCAGACGACGTAATTGGTAGAGCTAAAACTTACGAAGCAATCGTTAAGGGTGAAACTATGCCAGAACCAGGATTACCAGAATCATTCAATGTATTAATGCATGAATTAAAAGGTCTTGGTTTAGACATTCGTTTAGAAGAATAAATAAATTTTCAGTAGTCGGTTCCGATTTTTTCGGGACTGATTACTCATTATTAGAGTTTTTAGGATTTAGCCCCGTAAACCGTTCCGATTTTTTATAAACCATTGCGTTTATAATTAGCACTTCAGAAAATGAAGTTTAGAGAAGTAATCCGAGGTAGTGGAAAGATGTTAGGATAACACCACTATAAATCAATTTTAATTGCAAATAAATCAATAGTAGAAACTATGATGAATAGAAATAAAGAGAAGAATACCATTAAACGATTCGATAAAATTTCGATAGGTTTAGCTTCACCAGAATCAATTCTGGCAGAATCTCGCGGAGAGGTATTAAAACCAGAAACGATTAACTATAGAACTCACAAACCAGAACGTGATGGTCTTTTCTGTGAACGTATTTTCGGTCCTGTAAAAGATTTCGAATGTGCTTGTGGGAAATACAAAAGAATCCGTTATAAAGGAATCGTTTGTGATCGTTGTGGTGTAGAAGTTACTGAGAAAAAAGTACGTCGTGATAGAGTAGGACACATCAATTTGGTGGTGCCTATCGCTCACATTTGGTACTTCCGTTCGTTACCTAACAAAATTGGTTATATTTTAGGATTGCCATCTAAAAAATTAGACATGATTATTTACTACGAGAGATACGTAGTAATCCAAGCCGGTATTGCTCAAAGTGCCGAAGGAGAATCATTAAAACGATTGGATTTCTTAACAGAAGAAGAATACTTGAATATCTTGGATTCTCTTCCGATGGAAAATCAATACTTAGATGACAACGATCCAAATAAATTCATCGCCAAAATGGGTGCTGAATGTATTATGGATTTATTAGCTCGTATTGACCTTGATGCGTTATCATACGAATTACGTCACGCAGCTAATAATGAAACGTCTAAACAAAGAAAAACGGAAGCATTAAAACGTCTTCAAGTTGTAGAATCATTCCGTGATTCAAATAAAAACAGAGAAAATCGTCCAGAATGGATGATTCTTAAAGTTATTCCAGTTATTCCGCCAGAATTGCGTCCGTTAGTGCCACTTGATGGAGGGCGTTTCGCAACTTCTGATTTGAATGATTTATACCGTCGTGTAATTATCCGTAACAATCGTTTGAAGCGATTAATGGAAATTAAAGCACCAGAAGTAATCTTACGTAACGAAAAACGTATGTTACAGGAATCTGTAGACTCGTTATTCGACAACACTAGAAAAGCTTCTGCGGTTAAAACAGAATCAAACAGACCATTAAAATCATTATCTGATTCTTTAAAAGGTAAGCAAGGACGTTTCCGTCAAAACTTACTTGGAAAACGTGTAGATTACTCGGCTCGTTCGGTAATTGTCGTTGGACCAGAATTGAAAATGTATGAGTGTGGTATTCCTAAAGATATGGCTGCTGAGCTTTACAAACCTTTCGTTATTCGTAAGTTAATCGAAAGAGGAATTGTAAAAACAGTGAAGTCTGCTAAGAAAATCATTGACAAAAAAGAGCCAGTAGTTTGGGATATCCTTGAAAACGTAATTAAAGGTCACCCAGTATTACTTAACCGTGCTCCTACGCTTCACCGTTTGGGTATCCAAGCGTTCCAGCCTAAGTTAATTGAAGGAAAAGCAATCCAGTTACACCCATTGACCTGTACGGCATTCAACGCCGATTTCGATGGTGACCAGATGGCGGTTCACTTACCATTAGGACCAGAAGCAATCTTAGAAGCACAATTATTAATGTTGGCTTCGCACAATATCTTGAACCCTGCTAACGGAGCACCTATCACGGTGCCTTCTCAGGACATGGTATTGGGTCTATATTATATGACAAAAGAGCGTATTTCGACTCCAGAGCATAAAATTTTAGGCCAAGATTTAACGTTCTATTCTGCTGAAGAAGTGCATATTGCCTTAAACGAAAACAGATTAGAATTAAATGCTCGTGTGAAAATTAGAGCAAAAGACTTCAATGAGAATGGAGAATTGGTTAACCAAATCATCCAAACTACTGCAGGTCGTGTATTATTTAACGAAGTAGTACCAGAAGCAGCAGGTTATATCAATGAGGTATTAACTAAAAAATCACTTCGTGATATTATCGGAAAAATCCTTGCAGTAACAGATGTTCCTACAACGGCTGCTTTCCTTGATAACATGAAGGATATGGGTTATAAATTTGCATTCAAAGGAGGATTATCATTCTCTTTAGGGGATATTCGTATTCCAGAGCAAAAAGGACAATTAATTGCAGATGCAAGAGAGCAAGTTGAAGCAATCTCTGTGAACTATAATATGGGTCTTATTACCAATAACGAACGTTACAACCAAGTTATTGACATCTGGACTTCTGCCAATGCACAATTGACAGAATTAGCAATGAAAAACATTAGAGAAGATCAACAAGGGTTTAACTCGGTGTACATGATGCTTGATTCTGGAGCGCGTGGATCGAAAGAGCAAATTCGTCAGTTAACTGGTATGCGTGGTTTGATGGCTAAGCCTAAAAAATCGACTGCTGGTGGTGGTGAAATTATTGAAAACCCGATTTTATCGAACTTTAAAGAAGGTCTTTCTATCTTAGAATACTTTATCTCTACGCACGGTGCTCGTAAGGGTCTTGCGGATACGGCGTTAAAAACGGCGGATGCAGGTTACTTAACGCGTCGTTTACATGACGTTTCTCAAGATGTTATTGTTAACACTGTAGATTGTGGTACTTTAAGAGGTGTAGAAGTTTCTGCTTTAAAGAAAAACGAAGAAATCGTGGAAACTTTAGGAGAAAGAATTTTAGGACGTGTTGCATTACAAGATGTAATTAATCCGTTAACTTCTGAAGTATTAATTGCTGCCGGTGAACAAATTACCGAAGCTATCATGAAAACTATTGAGGCTTCTCCAGTTGAAAAAGTGGAAGTACGTTCTCCATTAACTTGTGAAGCTGAAAAAGGTATTTGTGCGAAATGTTACGGACGTAACTTAGCAACTGGTAAAATGACTCAAAAAGGGGAAGCAGTTGGTGTTATTGCAGCACAATCAATTGGTGAGCCAGGTACACAGTTAACACTTCGTACGTTCCACGTTGGAGGGGTTGCTGGAGGTATTTCTGAAGAGTCTAGCATCGTTGCTAAATTCCCAGGTCGTTTAGAAATCGAAGATTTAAAAACGGTTAAAGGAGAAGATAGTGAAGGTAATATTGTAGATATCGTAATTTCTCGTTCAACAGAATTGAAATTAATTGATGAGAAAACAGGTATTTTATTAAGTACTCACAACATTCCTTACGGTTCAAGTATTTTTGTTGCTGATGCACAATCAGTAGGAAAAGGAGATGTAATCTGTAAGTGGGATCCATATAATGGGGTAATTATTTCAGAATTTACTGGTAAAGTTGGTTACGAAGATTTAGAGCAAGGACAATCGTTCATGGTTGAAATCGATGAGCAAACTGGTTTCCAAGAAAAAGTAATCTCTGAAGGTAGAAACAAAAAATTAATCCCAACATTACACATCTATGGTAAAGACGGTGAATTAATCAGAACCTACAACTTACCAGTAGGAGCGCACCTTATGGTAGAAGATGGCGAGAAAATTAAAGCCGGTAAAATTTTAGTAAAAATCCCACGTCGTTCTTCAAAAGCAGGCGATATTACAGGAGGTTTACCAAGAATTACCGAGTTATTAGAAGCTCGTAATCCATCTAACCCAGCGGTAGTTTCTGAAATTGATGGTGTGGTTTCTTTTGGTAAAATCAAAAGAGGTAACCGTGAAATCGTGATCGAGTCTAAATTTGGTGAAATCAAGAAATACTTGGTGAAATTATCCAACCAAATCTTAGTACAAGAGAATGACTTCGTAAGAGCTGGAGTGCCATTGTCTGACGGTGCGATTACTCCGGAAGATATCTTAAGAATTCAAGGTCCAGCGGCTGTTCAACAGTACTTGGTAAATGAAATTCAAGAGGTATACCGTTTACAAGGGGTAAAAATCAATGACAAACACTTTGAAGTAGTGATTCGTCAAATGATGCGTAAAGTAAGAGTGGAAGATCCAGGAGATACTTTATTCCTTGAAGAACAATTAATTCATACAAAAGACTTTATCGTTGAAAATGATAAATTATACGGAATGAAAGTAGTAGAAGATGCTGGTGATTCAGAAAACTTGAAACCAGGTCAAATCATCTCTGCTCGTGAATTGCGTGATGAGAATTCGTTACTAAAACGTAATGATAAAAACTTAGTAGTAGCTCGTGATGTAATCACAGCTACAGCGACTCCAGTATTACAAGGTATTACAAGAGCCTCGTTACAAACTAAGTCATTCATCTCGGCGGCATCGTTCCAGGAAACAACTAAAGTATTAAATGAAGCTGCTGTTGCAGGTAAAGTTGATAATTTAGAAGGTCTTAAAGAAAATGTAATTGTAGGTCACAGAATCCCAGCCGGAACCGGTATGAGAGACTATGATAACACAATTGTAGGTTCTAAAGAAGAGTATGATGAATTAATGATTACCAAAGAAGAATATAATTATTAATAATTAATTTTTCTGACTATATTTATAAATCCTAACAGTGTCATGCTGTTAGGATTTTTTACTATTTAAAAAAGAGAAAAATGAATAATCAAAACCCACAAGAAGGACAGATTAATATCGAATTAGACGAAGCAACCGCGGATGGTATTTATTCCAATTTAGCGATTATTAATCATTCTAATACCGAATTTGTTTTAGACTTTATCAATATCATGCCTGGTGTTCCTAAAGCAAAAGTAAAATCGAGAATTATCTTAACGCCACAACATGCCAAACGATTGGTAAAAGCACTGGCAGAAAATATCCAACGTTTTGAAAATGTGCATGGCGTGATTAAAGAAGTTGAGCAAGCGCCCATCCCCCTAAATTTTGGACCTACTGGCCAAGCCTAATAATACAACCTCTTCAATCTGAAGGGGTTTTTTATTTTGTATTAGTTTTTTTTGTAGATTTGAGTTTATATTGCTTTTAACAAATCAAACTAATTTTTATGATGAAAAATTACTTTCAAATTCGAACAAGACAAATTTCTACATGGAAATCCTTGTTTACAGCTTTTGTAATGTTATTCGCTTGTCAGACGATCTCTGCGCAAGTAGATGTGACTGCAACTGCTGGAACCCCAGCGGCAACTTATGCCACTGTAAAGCTAGCTTTCGACGCTATTAATGCGGGAACACACATGGGATCGATTGGAATTTCCCTAACAGGAAACACCACCGAAACAGCAAGTGCTGTATTAAACTCAGGTGCTGTTGGACCAGCATCGTATACTTCGGTTGCGATAACTGCAACGACTCCAGTAACAGTGAGTGGTGCTATTACAGGTGCTGTAATTAAACTAAACGGTGCTGATAACATAACCATTGACGGTCGTATTGGCGGTACAGGAAGAAATATTACGGTACAAAACACAAGTACAGCAGCTGCTACGGCAGCAATATGGTTGGCTAGTGTAGCTGCAGGTAATGGGGCTTCAAATAACGTTATACGTAATTTGGAACTGTTAACGGGTATTGATCCAACTGCTTCAGGGAATTCAACATTTGGAATTATTATGTGTGGTACAACTATTAGTACCACTGCTAATGGTGTAGATAATGATAACAATTCATTTATTGCCAATAGAATTATAAAAGCCAGATACGGAATTGTAACCAGAGGTACTACAACCGATTTGAATATCAATCCGATTGTAACAGATAATATTATCGGACCAAATGCTTTTGGAACAGATCAAATTTCTAGAGTGGGGATTCTTATGCAAGCTGATACGGGAGCACTTATAAGTAGAAATACAGTTCAGTTTGTTGGTGTTTTAGAACCACAAGCAGCAACAGGTGCTGATAGATTAGGAATCGCTATCGGAGGAGAAACTTGGACTATGACGGAAACAGCATCGATTACTTCACTAGGATATACAATTACCAAAAATGTGGTTCACGATGTTGTGGAGGAAAATACTTTTTCCGCTGTTGGAATTCGATTAGGGACTACTCAAAGTGGTGGTGCTACCAACAATCTAGTTGCCAATAATGTTGTGTATAATATTCGTTCAAACGGAACAACAGGTGACCAAGTTTGTGGAATTGGAGTTGCTGCCGGAAATGGTGATGTCATTGCCAATAATTCGATTAGCATAACAGGTGATATGGATCCTGGAGCTTCAACAGCTTCAGCTACTTCTGGTAATGCAATCAGAATTCCAGGGGCTAATGGGACTAATAATGCAAATTTTGTAGTGCAGAATAATAGTATTTATTTAGATGCTAGTAGTTCAAGTACAGCGGCATTGCGTTTTTACGCGATTTCCCTTAACTCCAATGCGTATGTGTTCGGAACAGGTGGTTTAAATTATAATAATTATTATATAAATGCTGCCAATACGCAATTACAAACTGGTGCGACAGGTACTGCAACAACTAATGCGCAAACAAATCAATTCGCAACTTTAGCAAACTGGCAGGCGGCACTTACTGCCCCACAGGATGCGAATTCAATACAAGCCAATCCAAATTATCCATCAGCTACTGATTTTCATTTATCTGGATCTTCTCCAAATGTTAATGCGGGAACTACAGTTGCAAGTGTAGTAGAAGATTTTGACGGTGAAGCAAGACCAAATGGTGCTGCTTATGAAATTGGGGCAGATGAGTATTATGCGAATCCAGGTGCTTTTCAATTTAGCTCTGCTACCTATGCCTCTAATGAAGGTACAACTTTAACGGTAACTGTTAACCGTGTAGGCGGTAATGCAGGGGCTGTAGGGGTTACCTATACATTAACTGATGCTACAGCAACAGGTGGAGCAGCATGTGGTGTTGGGGTTGATTATGTAAATCCAGGGCCTCAAGTTTTAAATTTTGCTGATGGTGTTACTTCGTTAACTTTTAACGTAACTATTTGTACAGATTTAATTTTAGATCCAAGTGAAACTTTTACTATTGCATTATCTTCTCCTACTGGAGGAGCCTCTTTAGGCTCGCCTGCGTCCACAACCGTAACTATTGGGGATGTTCCACCACCATTAAATGGAGTGTACACGGTTGGAACAGCTGGTAATTATCCTTCATTGACTAATGCAGGTGGAATTTTTGAAGCTATTAATCTTTCTGGAGCATCTGGAAATATAACTATTAATATCATTTCTGATTTAGCTGCTGAAACAGGTTTACATTCATTAAATGAAATTGCTGGCGGATTTACTACTTTGATTCAACCTTCAGGAGCAGCAAGAACTATAACAGGAAGTATCAACGGAGCATTAATCAAATTAAATGGAGCTGATGGTGTTACTATCAACGGTTCTACCACTGGAGCGACAGCAGCAGCATGTTTAGTAGGTGGTGACGCAGCTCTACGTGAATTAACAATTGCAAATACGAATGTAGGTACAAGTGCTGGAGTTATTTCTGTGCAATCAGGAACTAATGGAGCTATGAATAATGTAATTAAAAATGTAAACGTTATTGGTCAGGATCCAACAACTACTTTAATTGGAATTTCATTAGGTGGAAATACACTTGGAACTGTTGGAACAGATAACGATAATAATCGTGTAGAAAACTGTTCTGTACAAAAAGCAATATTCGGAATTTATGCTGCAGGTTTAAGTTTAGCAAATCAAAATACAGGTACTGTAATAAAACAAAATGATTTGTCTGGAACTGTAACAAATCGTATCAGAAGAGTAGGAATTTTAATGTTTAATGATAATGGTGCTGAGGTAAGTTATAATAATATTGGAGGTTTAGATTCTAATGAAAGTGCTGATGTTGTTGGAATTGCAATGGGTAATCAAGCCATTGATGCTACAATTGTTACTAACGGTGGTATCACTGGAGCTCTTGTTTCTAATAATAGAATTAATGGAGTAAACAGTAATAATACTTCTGGGTTTTCTTCTGCAGGTATAACTATTGCAGGAGCTGCTGGAGGATTTAATACTATACAAAACAATATGATTTCCGGAGTTATTTGTAACGGTACAAGTCCAGACTATCCTTCTGGGATATTTGTAGTAGGTGCCGTTGGATCAGATACTAGAATTTATCACAATACGGTGGTAATGACTGGAGATAGAGGAGCTACAGCTACACAAATGCCAAGTTATGGAATTGCTGTTACTGGTGCTGATGAATTATTACAATTGAAAAATAATATCATTTTTACATCACAAACTGCTTCAGGGGGTGGAGTAAATGCTAAAAGTTATGCAGTTGGTTTAGTTAGAACTGTATTTGCTAATTTGGATTCAAATTACAACGACTTTGTTAGTTCTGGTGCAAATGATGGAGGTTTCCGTACAGGTTCTCTTGCAGCTGGAGCTGGAGTTGATTACGCTACTGTTGCATTATGGGGAGCTGCTGTAGCTGATGATGCTAATTCAGTAGAAATTACTCCTGTTTTTGTATCTGCTTCAGATTTACATTTAGACCCTGTTTTAAATCCGACGTTAGACAATCTAGGAACACCAATCGCGGCGGTTACTCAAGATTTTGATTGTATTACAAGAGATACTTCAACTCCAGATATGGGAGCTGATGAAGGCGTTTTCTTAAATACTTCTCAATTTGATATGGCTAATGGTTTGAGAGTTTATCCAAATCCAGTAACTACGATTTTAAATATTGAATACACTACTGATTTGACACAAGTTTCTGTTCACAATATGTTAGGACAACAAGTGTTAGCTAAAAAAGTAACAGCAACTTCAACTCAAATTGATTTGTCTAGCTTAAATGCTGGAACCTATTTGGTAAAAATTGAAGCAGGTTCACTTACTAAAACCTTAAAAGTTTTCAAAAAGTAATCCTTACATTTTAATACTAATAAAAATCCCATTCATTAATATGAATGGGATTTTTTATATAATTGTTTTAACGTAATGAAATCAGATTAATCAAACTCTGAAGTAAAAAATAATTTCACACTCGGAAATTTACTTTGTGTCATTTGTATCGAAAAATCAGAATCGGCTAAGAATACTAATTGATTGTATTTGTCTTTGGCCAAAAACTTTTGTTTGATACGCTTAAACTCAGCAAATTCTTCGTTCTTGGGATCTTCTGGTTTTACCCAACACGCTTTGTACGCTGGGAAGTTCTCGTAATTACATTTGGCGCCGTATTCGTGCTCTAAACGGTATTGAATGACCTCATATTGAAGTGCTCCAACTGTTCCGATTACTTTACGGTTGTTCATTTCCAACGTAAACAACTGTGCTACTCCTTCGTCCATTAACTGATCGACTCCTTTTTCTAATTGTTTGGCTTTTAGTGGATCAGCGTTATTGATGTAACGGAAATGTTCTGGAGAGAAACTCGGAATTCCTTTGAAACTCATCTGCTCGCCTTCCGTCAAAGTATCTCCAATTTTAAAGTTACCGGTATCATGCAAACCAACAATATCACCGGGATATGAAATGTCTACAATTTCTTTTTTCTCGGCAAAAAAGGCATTCGGACTGGAGAATTTTAAATTCTTCCCGTGGCGAACATGTAAATAGGGCTTGTTTCGTTCGAAAGTTCCCGATACAATTTTAACAAATGCCAAACGGTCACGGTGTTTTGGATCCATATTGGCGTGGATTTTAAATACAAACCCAGCAAATTTATTTTCTTCAGGTTTTACTTCACGAGTATCAGAATCCTTTGGTCTTGGCGAAGGAGCAATATCTACGAAACAGTCTAGTAATTCACGCACTCCGAAATTATTCAACGCCGAACCAAAGAATACAGGTTGTAAATTTCCAGCCAAGTAGGCTTCTCTGTCGAATGCAGGGTATACTTCCGAAATTAATTCCAATTCCTCACGTAATTTGTTAGCTGGTTTTTCTCCGATAATTCCTTCCAATTCAGGGCTGTCAATATCATCAAAAGCAATGGTTTCTTCGATGTTTTTGCGACTGTCTCCTTCGAATAAGTTGATGTTTTTCTCCCAAATATTGTAAATTCCTTGAAAATCATATCCCATACCGATAGGGAAACTTAATGGAGTCACATGAAGACCCAATTTCTTTTCTACTTCATCCATCAAATCGAACGCGTCTTTTCCTTCACGGTCTAATTTGTTGATGAATACAATAATTGGGATATGACGCATGCGGCAAACAGAAACTAATTTTTCGGTTTGTTCCTCGACCCCTTTTGCAACGTCAATAACAACAATAACACTGTCTACAGCGGTTAAGGTTCTGAAAGTATCTTCTGCAAAATCCTTGTGTCCTGGAGTATCCAGAATATTGATTTTTTTGTCCTTGTATATGAATGCTAAAACCGATGTAGAAACAGAGATTCCTCTTTGACGCTCAATTTCCATGAAATCGGAAGTGGCTCCTTTTTTAATCTTATTACTTTTTACAGCACCTGCTTCCTGAATGGCTCCTCCAAAAAGAAGTAATTTTTCAGTTAAGGTAGTCTTACCAGCATCGGGATGTGAGATGATTCCGAAGGTTCTTCTTCTTTCTATTTCTTTTAAAAAACTCATTATTTGTAATTTTTGGCAAAGATAGCTAATACTTAACGGTTAGTAAATATTATTGTTTAAATTTAATGTTCAGAACTTTATCTTTGTCTAGTTGAAAAATAAATTTTATTAAGAAATGAGTTGTAAAACCTATTGGTGTTTCCTTATAATGTGTTTGGTTTCAGCTCATCAATTGCAAGCACAGCAAGAGGCACAGTTTACACAATACATGTATAATACCAGTGATTTTAACCCTGCATATGCGGGTTCTAGAGGATGTTTAAGTGTTTTGGCAATGCATAGAACACAATGGGTAGGATTAGAAGGTGCTCCAGTGACCAATACTGTAACATTACATACACCACTTGGGTCAAGCCAGAAAGTAGGATTGGGAGTTAGTTTTGTTAATGATCGTTTAGGTCCCTCTGATGAAAATACAATTTCAGTAGATATGAGTTATACAATACCTACTTCTGAAACGTTTAAACTAGCCTTTGGAGTTAAAGGGACAGCAAATCTTTTTAACGTTGATTTCAATAAATTGAAAACATTCGATCCAAATGATCCTTTGCAAAAAGGTAGAGAGAATATAGATAATAGGTTTTATCCAAATGTTGGAGCAGGTGTTTTTTGGTACTCACTTAGAACATATGTTGGACTTTCAATTCCATATATGCTAGAGCAAAAATACTATGACAATGATGTACAATATGTTGCAGGAGAAAGAATGCACATTCATTTTATTGCTGGGCATGTTTTTAAATTGAGCAATGAAATACAATTCAAGCCGGCAGCTTTAATAAAAGCGGTTAAAGGGGCTCCATTTCAAGCCGATATATCAGGTAACTTTTGGTTTAATGAAAAATTCTCTCTTGGGATTGCTTACCGTTTAGGTGATGCTGTTAGTGGGTTAGCTGGATTTCAAATTTCTGACTCTTGGTTAATAGGCTATGCTTATGACAAAGAAACAACACGATTAGGTAATTTTAATTCAGGATCACATGAAATATTTTTACGTTATGAGTTGTTTAAAAACTTCGACAAAGTAGTAGCTCCAAGATTCTTCTAAAAAAAAATAGATTATGAAAAGACAAATTCAAATAATATTTGTTACTTTATTAACTAGTTTTTCATTCTTTGCTCAAGAGACTAAAGTCGCTAAAGCAAATTCACAATATGATAATTTAGCCTATGTAGACGCCATTAAAACCTATGAAAAAATTGTGGCAAAAGGGTATAAATCAGTTAACCTATTTCAAAAATTAGGAGATTCGTATTACTTTAACGCCAACTTATTAGAAGCAAATAAATGGTATAATGAATTGTTTGTCTTAAACGAAAAAGTTGCTCCCGAATATTATTATCGTTATTCTCAAACTTTAAAAGCAACCGGAGATTACACTAAAGCAAATCAGTTTCTAGATAAGTTTTATGAATTAGCAGGTAATGATCTTAGAGGTAAATATTACAGTGAGCAAAAAAATTATAAAGAAATAATTGCAAAAAACTCTGGTAGATACGAAATAAAAGCTACTGAAGTTAATACAAAAGCATTCGAATACGGACCATATAAGTACGGAGATAAAGTGCTATTTTCTACGTCAAGAGATAGTATAGGTTATGCAAAAATCAAAACAAAATGGACAGGTCTTTCTTTCACAAATTTATATGCCGCAGATTTATCTGAAGATGGTTCTCTAGTGAAACCAAAACGTTTTTCTAATAAATTAAATTCTAAATTTCACGAGGATACTCCAGTATTTACAAAAGATTTGAAAACAGTTTATTTCACTAGAAATAACTACAATGATAGGAAAGTAGGTAAAAGTGCTGATAAGTTAATTTTGATAAAATTATACAAAGCAACACTTGAAGGAGAAGAATGGACTAATGTGAAAGAGTTACCATTTAATAGTGATGATTTTAGTACTGCTCATCCTGCTTTAAGTCCAGACGAAAAAACGTTATATTTTGCTACAAATAGACCAGGAACAACTGGACAATCAGATTTGTATAAAGTAGCAATTTTAGGTAACGACACCTATGGCGAGCCAGTTAAATTAACAGGTGGAATTAATACAGAAGGCAGAGAAACATTTCCCTATGTAAATGAAAATAATGAATTATATTTCGCCTCTGATGGTCATCAAGGTTTAGGAGGTTTGGATATTTTTATGGCCAAGCTTGATGAAAATGGAATGCCCACTAAAGCAGTGAATGTTGGTGAACCCGTTAATAGTCCGCAAGATGATTTCGCACTGATTATTGATGCAACAACAAAAAAAGGGTTTTTTACATCAAATAGAGCGGGTGGAAAAGGTTTAGATGACATCTATAGTTTTATTGAAAATAAACCATTAGAGATGGATTATAAACATGATTTGGAAGGCGCTATTACTGACTTAGAAACAAATCAAGTAATTCCAGGTGCAACAGTAACTCTTTTCGATGATAAGTTTAATACTGTTGCGACAACAACTGCTGACGAAAATGGAAATTATAATTTTAAAAATATTGATGCAGGTAAAAAATACTACGTAAGAAGTGAAAAAGAAGATTACGATACGGTAGAAACTCCTATTTTAATTCCTAATAAAGCTGGTAAAACCCAACTTCCAATCAAAAAAGGTAAAAAAGTTAAAGAGATTAAAGTGGGTACCGATTTAGCAAAAACTTTCGATATTAAAATCATTTATTTCGATTTAGATAAATCAAATATCAGAAAGGATGCCGCTTTAGAATTAGAAAAAATTCTAGATGTAATGCAACAAAATCCAACTCTAAAAATAGATGTAAGATCTCATACGGATTGTCGTCAAACAGCCGATTATAATATGAAATTATCTGAGCGCAGAGCAAAATCAACAATTGCTTGGTTGGTAAAAAATGGAATTTCTAAAACTAGATTAACAGGAAAAGGGTATGGAGAATCGCAACTAACAAATGATTGTGGTTGTGAACCAACCAATAACTCTTCTTGTTCTGAAGAGCAACACCAACAAAATAGAAGAAGTGAATTTATCATTGTTTCTATGAATTAAATTAGTCTCAGTAAAATTTTAAGAGCATCAATTACATTTGATGCTCTTTTTTTGGATAAAATTTTGTTAATACAAAGGGGATTACTTGTTTAATGTAAGCGAATTGTTATTTTTGCTACTCTATTTTAAAATAAATAAATTGAAAATGAAGTCAAGTCCTTTTTTGGTAGTTTTTTTTATGCTAGTTACAAGCGTTTTAGTTGCTCAAAATAGCGCTAAAGAGGTTTTGTTTACAATTGATGAAAAACCTTATTTTACTGATGAATTTGTTAGAGTTTATAATAAAAACATCGATTTAGTAAAAGACGAATCTCAAAAAGATTTGAATCAGTATTTGGAATTGTTTGTAGCCTACAAACTAAAAATTGCCAAAGCCAACAAATTAGGATTGCAAAACGGGCAACAATATATTAATGAATTGAAATCGTACAGAGGTCAATTATCAAAAAATTATACGTCCGACTCAAAAGTAACTAAAGCCTTGATCGAAGAAGGATATAATAGAATGCAAAAAGAAGTAAAAGCGGCACATATTCTTATCAAATGTGACGAAAATGCTTCGCCAGAAGACACGCTAAAAGCTTTCAATCAAGCATTAGATATTCGCAAAAGAATTGTGTCGGGTGAAAATTTCGAAGAGGTAGCTCAGCAAGTTTCTCAAGATCCTTCGGCAAAAGAAAACAAAGGGAATTTAGGTTATTTTTCAGCATTTAGAATGGTATATCCTTTCGAGACTGCGGCCTATACCACTAAAGTAGGTGAGGTGTCTAAACCCGTTCGTACCAGATTTGGTTATCATTTAGTTAAAGTATTAGATGTTAGAGAAAATAGAGGTGAAGTAACAGTTGCGCATATTATGGTGCTTAAACCGCAAACAATTACTCCTGAAATTACCGCAAAAATTACATCAACAATTAAAGATATTTATGCAAAATTAAAACAAGGTGAAAGCTTTGAAGCGTTAGCCAATCAGTTTTCTGAAGATAAAAACTCTGCACCAAAAGGAGGTGTTTTACCACGATTTGCTTCGGGTCAATTGAGTTCTGAAATTTTTGAAAATGTAGCTTTCGGATTGAAAAATGCGGGAGACTATTCAGAACCTTTTGAAAGTCAATTTGGATGGCACATCGTGAAATTATTAGAAAAGCATCCAGTTAAAAAATTAGAAGAGATGGAACGCGAATTGGATACTAAAATCCGTAAAGATGATCGTTCTAGAATTATTACAAACACTTTAAATGCTAAATTGAGAACCAAGTACAAAGTGGTTCGTAACGAAAAATTATACACAAAAATTAAAGCGTCAGTAACCGATAAGTATTATACTGGTGAATGGAAATTGCCGGAAGACACTAAAGAGTTTGATGCAGAATTGTTAAAAGTTGAAAACAAATCGATTACAGGATCAACGTTTTTACAAGAATTGAATTCGAAGCAGAAATCTAAATTAGCTATTAAACCAATCAGCAAATTAATTGATAATGTGTACACTAGTTTTGTAGACGGTCAATTAAATACCTATTACAATGATAATTTGGAAACTGAGTTTCCTGAATTTGCGAATATCGTTGAAGAATATCGTGATGGATTATTGCTTTTTGACTTAATGGAAAAAGAAATTTGGAACAAAGCCAAACAAGATTCTATCGGTTTAAAAAAACATTTTGAAGCCAACAAAGCGAATTACCAATGGAAAAATCGTGTTGAGGTGGTAACTGTTTCTTCTGCAAAAGAAGATTTTGTTAAAAAAGCGATGAAATTACTGAAAAGCGATGTCAAATTAGACGATATAAAAGCAAAATTAAACACAAAAGATGCGGTGAACGTGATGATAAAAGAAGAAATTCTTGAAGAAGGCGACGCGACTAAAAAGATTGCCTTCAAAGTAGGATTGTCTGAAATTTATAAAGACAAGGATTTTTATTATGTGAACAAAGTGATAAAAGTAATTCCAGCTGGACCAAAAACATTAGAAGAAACCAAAGGAAGAGTCATTAACGATTACCAACAATATCTTGAAGATAATTGGGTTTCTGAATTGAAAAAAGAATTTAAAGTCAATACTAATACTGCAGTTTTTGAGAAATTGAAAGCTACAATGAAAAAATAATTAAAGCCAAATAAATTAAATACAAATGATATTAATTAAAAAAATAAGTCTTTTTGCTGCCTTTTTACTGGTAACTATTTCTGCGTCTGCACAAAAGACAAAAATCGATGGAGTTGTAGGTGTCGTGGGAGATTATGTGATTTTAGATTCAGATATCGATAAGACCTATTTAGAATTAAAACAACAAGGCGTTGAGACTAAAGAAATTTCTCGTTGCCAAATGTTCGGAAAATTATTAGAAGACAAATTATACGCGCACCAAGCGATTCAAGATAGTATTGTGGTGACCGATACTGAAGTGAATCAAAAATTAGACGAGCAACTGAACTATATGGTAGAACAATTAGGTTCTATGGAAAAAGTAGTGCAATATTTCAAAAAGTCTAGTGTTGAGGATTTTAAAACCGAATTGTTTGATATTATCAAAATGAACAAGTTGACTTCAGAAATGCAAAAAAAGATTGTTGACGAAGTGAAAATCACACCAGAAGAAGTTCGTGATTTTTTTAAAGCAATTCCAAAAGATGACTTGCCTGTTTTCGGTGCCGAAATGGAAGTAGCTCAAATTGTAATAAAACCTGAGGTTTCAAAAGAAGCAAAACAAGCAGTTATTGATCAATTGAAAGCTTTTAAAAAGGACATCCAAGAAAATGGCGCTAGTTTTTTTACTAAAGCGGTTCTGTATTCAGAAGATCCTGGATCTAAAAACAATGGTGGGTATTACAAAATGAACCGTAAAACTCAGTTTGTTAAAGAATTCAAAGATGTAGCGTTTAGTTTGCAAGAAGGGGAAATTTCAGAGCCTTTTGAAACAGAATTTGGATATCACATCATTCAAGTTGATAAAATCAAAGGACAAGATGTAGAATTAAGACATATTGTTATTGCTCCAAAAGTTCCGGAAGCTGCTTTAAAAGCGGCCAAAGAAAAAGCAGAATCTATCCGTACAAAGATTTTGAACAAAGAAATCACTTTCGCAGAAGCAGCTCGTACCATGTCGGAAGAAAAAGAAACTAAAAATGATGGTGGTGTTTTAACCAATCCAAAAACACAAGATACGCGTTTTGAATTGACAAAAATGGATCCAGCAATGTATTCGGTTGTGGCGAATTTAAAAGATGGTGAAGTTTCTTATGCTGTTTCCGAAGACGATAGAACGGGTAGAAAATTTTACAAAATCATGACAGTTACCAATCGTTTCAACGAGCATACTGCCGATTATTCTAAAGATTACATTCGTCTAAAAGAATTGGCTTTAAAAGAAAAACAATTGAAAGCCATTGCAAAATGGAGTGAAGAAAAAATTAAAGAAACACACATCAAAATAAACGGAGAATACCGTGATTGTACTTATACAAACAACTGGTTAAAAAAATAAATTTTTATTAATTCAGATAAAAGAGTTAGTTTTATGAAATCATAGAATTAACTCTTTTTATTTTTACTAATGTCATGTTGAGATACTCTGTGAGAGCACAGTTTAAGTATCGAAGCATTAATATTCAAATTAAAAATGTCAGACGTTACCGCCATTCAAAATTTAGTTCAAAAGCAACAAGAACTAAAAAAAGAAATTGCAAAAATAATTGTAGGTCAAGAGGATGTTGTCAATCAAATTGTGTTGAGTATCTTTTCTGGAGGACATGCACTATTGGTCGGAGTTCCTGGATTAGCAAAAACCTTAATGGTTAACACTATTTCACAAGCTTTGGGCTTAGATTTTAAGCGTATTCAGTTTACACCCGATTTAATGCCTTCCGATATTTTGGGGAGTGAAATTCTAGATGAAACCCGAAATTTTAAGTTCATTAAAGGGCCTATCTTTTCCAATATTATTTTGGCCGATGAGATCAATCGTACCCCACCCAAAACACAAGCGGCGCTATTAGAAGCGATGCAGGAGAAATCGGTAACCGTAGCCGGACATCATTATAAATTAGAATTGCCGTTTTTCGTATTGGCAACGCAAAACCCGATCGAGCAAGAAGGGACTTACCCGCTTCCAGAAGCACAATTGGACCGTTTTATGTTTGCCATAAAATTAGATTATCCTTCTTTTGCGGAAGAAGTACAAGTGGTAAAAAGTACAACATCCGATTTTACCGAAAAAGTGAATCCGTTGTTTAGCGCACAGGAAATAATCGATTTTCAGCATTTAATTCGCCGCATTCCAGTGACAGATAACGTAATCGAGTACGCGGTGACCTTGGTGTCTAAAACACGACCAGATAATGCTTTAGCAACCGATTATATTAAAAATTACATCGATTGGGGTGCAGGACCTCGTGCGTCACAAAATTTAATTTTAGCAGCCAAAACACATGCGGCTTTGAATGGTAAATTTTCACCCGATATTGAAGATGTACAAGCAGTAGCTACGGGAATCTTGCGTCATAGAATTATTAAAAACTACAAAGCCGATGCCGAAGGAATCACCGAAGAAATGATTATTAAGAAATTGTTTTAATTTTTAATGCTCGGACTTAAAGTTACCTTAGAAAACAGATATCCTGGTCTAGATTTAGCAAGGAGTATCGCGATTTCATTAGTGGTATTTTCCCATTCCTTATGGATTAGTAATTATTATCCTTCCCTTATCAGCTGGTTAATGCGATTGAGCGGAACCATTGGTGTCGAAATATTTTTTGTAATTAGTGGTTTCCTAATTGGAAAAATAGTGTTGAAATTGATTCAGAAGGAAGATTATTCCTTACACGATGTTTTTGTTTTTCTGAAAAGACGCTGGTTTAGAACACTGCCCAACTATTATTTGGCATTGTTGATCAATTTAATTCTTTGGATTTGTATTTATAAAGAAATTCCAGAAAAATTATTTTTGTATTTCTTTTATCTTCAAAATATTACCACGACTTCACCTGCTTTTTTCAGAATAGCTTGGAGTTTAGCGGTAGAGCAGTTTTGTTATATTGTAGGTCCGATTTCCTTATTTTTCCTAATCAAATGTTTTCCAAAACAAGACAAAGGGAAGCTTTTTGTAATCATGTCGCTTCTAGTTATTCTAATCTTCGGGCTAATACGCTACTATTTTAACCAAACACACGTCATTCACAGTTTGTCCGATTGGAATGAAAAACTTCGTAAAGTGACTATTTATAGATTAGATGCAATCTATTATGGTTTTATCGCTTTTTATGTTGTCCACAACTATGCCATTTCAGATACTTTGAAAAGGCTATGTTTTAATATAGGTTTGACTATTTTACTCACCTTACACATCTTCATTTTTGCCCTGGGAATAAATGTGGAAGAATTTCCGTTTTTCTTTAATGTCTTGTTTTTACCTTTAAACTCCATCGCCATTTGTTTGCTATTGCCTTTTTTAACCACAATACAATTTCGATCGATGCTTTTTACCAAATGGATCACCTTAATTAGCGTGATATCCTACAGTATTTATTTACTTCACTACACAATTATACTGCATTTAATTAAAGAGATTTTCCCATCCGATACTTTGGCTGGATTTTCATTGGGTTTATACACAGTGACTTATTGGATGATTACGTTTGTATTTTCTTATTTGTTGTATAAATATTTTGAAAGTCCAATGACACGTCTTAGAGAAGTTAAAAACAACTAATTTCTAATTTGAAATTGCTATTTTTTTATTCTATTTTTTGAGTTTTATTTAAAAAAACGGTGTCAAATTTGTCTTTTGATAAAAAATGCAAATCAATTAACTTATTTATCTGAAAAATTTTCAAACAATAGCGCTAATTTGTAAATTTGGACAATAAAAAATAAAACTTCTAAAATGAATACTTATCAAGATTACATTAAAGAAATTGAAGAACGTAAAGGTCAAGGGTTACACCCAAAACCAATTGACGGTGCAGAATTATTAAGCGAAATAATTTCGCAAATCAAAGATGTAAACAATCCAAATAGAGAAGATTCTCTTAAGTTTTTTATCTACAATACATTGCCTGGAACAACTCCGGCGGCTGGCGCTAAAGCGAAATTTTTAAAAGAAATTATTTTAGGCGAAGCCACTGTTACTGAAATCACTCCAGCTTATGCTTTCGAATTATTATCGCATATGAAAGGTGGGCCTTCAATCGTAGTATTGTTGGACTTGGCTTTAGGAAATGACGAGGCTGTTGCGAAACAAGCTGCTGAGGTGTTGAAAGCACAAGTTTTCTTGTACGATGCCGATATGGATCGTCTAAAAGTGGCTTTTGAAAGAGGGAATGCTGTTGCAAAAGAAATATTAGAAAGTTATGCTAAAGCAGAATTCTTTACAAAACTTCCAGAAGTGGCTGAAGAAATCAAAGTGGTAACGTTCATTGCTGGTGAAGGAGATATTTCAACAGATTTACTTTCACCTGGAAACCAAGCACACTCGCGTTCTGATCGTGAATTACACGGAAAATGTATGATTACGCCTGAGGCTCAAGAGGAAATTAAAGCTTTACAAGCACAACATCCAGATAAATCAGTAATGTTAATTGCCGAAAAAGGAACAATGGGTGTAGGTTCTTCTCGTATGTCAGGGGTAAATAACGTGGCACTTTGGACAGGTAAACAAGCAAGTCCTTATGTTCCATTTGTAAACTTTGCTCCAATCGTTGGGGGTACAAACGGAATTTCTCCAATTTTCCTTACCACAGTTGATGTAACTGGAGGTATTGGTCTTGACCTTAAAAACTGGGTAAAGAAAACAGATGCTAACGGTGAAATAGTTCGTGATGAAAACGGTGATCCTATTTTAGAACAAAAGTACTCAGTAGCAACGGGGACTGTTTTAACAATCAATACAAAATCAAAAAAATTATACAACGGAAATCAAGAGTTGATTGATGTTTCTAAAGCGTTTACGCCTCAAAAAATGGAGTTTATCAAAGCGGGTGGTTCTTATGCCATCGTATTTGGTAAAAAACTTCAAACGTTTGCTGCGAAGACTTTAGGAATTGAAGCGCCACTTGTGTATGCTCCTTCAAAAGAGGTTTCTATTGATGGTCAAGGTTTAACTGCAGTTGAAAAAATCTTCAATAGGAATTCGGTAGGAACAATTTCTAAAAAAGCATTACATGCAGGTTCTGATGTTCGTGTGACGGTAAACATTGTAGGTTCACAAGATACTACTGGTTTGATGACAGCTCAGGAATTGGAATCTATGGCAGCTACCGTAATTTCTCCAATCGTTGATGGTGCATACCAATCTGGATGCCATACCGCTTCAGTTTGGGATAAAAAAGCACAGGCTAACATCCCGAAATTGATGAAGTTTATGAACGATTTCGGATTGATCACTGCTCGTGACCCGAAAGGGGTTTACCATGCAATGACCGACGTTATTCATAAAGTGCTTAATGATATTACTATTGACGAATGGGCTATCATCATTGGCGGTGACTCGCATACTCGTATGTCTAAAGGGGTGGCTTTCGGTGCCGATTCGGGTACTGTGGCTTTAGCTTTAGCTACAGGTGAAGCATCAATGCCAATTCCAGAATCGGTAAAAGTAACGTTCAAAGGAAATATGGCAAGTTACATGGATTTCCGTGATGTGGTGCATGCAACGCAAGCGCAAATGTTACACCAATTTGGTGGCGAAAATGTGTTCCAAGGTAGAATTATCGAAGTGCATATCGGTACATTAACCGCTGATCAAGCCTTTACATTTACCGATTGGACGGCTGAAATGAAAGCAAAAGCATCAATCTGTATTTCAGAAGATGAAACCTTAATCGAATCATTGGAAATTGCGAAAGGCAGAATCCAAATCATGATTGATAAAGGAATGGATAACGCAAAGCAAGTATTACAAGGATTAATTGATAAAGCAAACAAACGTATTGCTGAAATCAGATCGGGGGAAAAACCAGCCTTACGTCCTGATGCGAATGCAAAATACTACGCTGAGGTGGTAGTCGATTTAGATCAAATCGCAGAACCTATGATTGCTGATCCAGACGTAAACAATGCAGATGTTTCTAAACGATATACTCACGATACTATCCGTCCGCTTTCTTTCTACGGAGGAACAAAAACGGTAGATTTAGGATTCATCGGTTCGTGTATGGTGCACAAAGGAGACATGAAAATCTTGGCGCAAATGCTTAAAAATATCGAAGAGCAACAAGGTAAAGTGGAATTTAAAGCGCCGTTAGTGGTAGCGCCTCCAACTTACAACATTGTAGACGAGTTGAAAGCAGAAGGGGATTGGGAAGTTTTACAAAAATATTCTGGTTTCGAATTCAATGACGACGCGCCAAAAGGGGCTGCTCGTACCGAATACGAAAACATGTTATACTTAGAACGTCCAGGTTGTAATCTTTGTATGGGGAACCAGGAAAAAGCTGCTAAAGGAGATACCGTTATGGCAACGTCTACACGTCTTTTCCAAGGTAGAGTGGTAGAAGATACAGATACTAAAAAAGGAGAATCGTTATTGTCTTCTACACCAGTTGTTGTATTGTCAACAATCTTAGGAAGAACCCCTTCTATTGAAGAATATAAAGAAGCTGTTGAAGGAATCAACTTAACTAAATTCGCACCTTCTCACAAATTATTAGCGAATTAATTTTTTGATTTACTGACTATAATTTCAAAGCCCGAGTTGACAAACTCGGGCTTTTTCTTTTATTGCAACTATAATTTTTGTAAATTGGTAGGTTAGAATGGAATAACACAACAAAAAAATAAATCTTATGGCTTTTGATATTGAAATGATTGAAAAAGTGTATGCAAACATGGCAGCACGTGTCGATAAAGCACGCGAGTTGGTGGGGCGTCCACTTACACTTACCGAAAAAATATTGTATTCCCACTTGTGGGATGGAACGCCTTCAAGTGTTTATAAAAGAGGTGTTGATTATGTAGATTTTGCTCCCGATAGAGTGGCGTGTCAAGATGCGACAGCTCAAATGGCATTATTGCAATTCATGCATGCCGGTAAAAAAACAGTTGCTGTTCCAACAACAGTACACTGTGATCACTTAATTCAAGCAAAAGATGGCGCAGCTACCGATTTAGCTTTCGCCAACAAGCAATCAAAAGAGGTTTTCGATTTCCTTTCTTCGGTTTCTAATAAATACGGAATTGGTTTCTGGAAACCGGGTTCAGGGATTATTCACCAAATCGTTTTAGAAAATTATGCATTCCCAGGTGGAATGATGATTGGTACCGATTCGCACACCGTAAACGCGGGTGGCCTAGGGATGTTAGCAATTGGGGTAGGTGGTGCCGATGCGGTTGATGTCATGTCGGGAATGTCTTGGGAATTAAAATTTCCAAAATTAATTGGAGTAAAATTAACGGGCAAATTAAACGGTTGGACATCGCCAAAAGACGTAATCTTAAAAGTAGCCGATATTCTTACTGTCAAAGGAGGGACTGGAGCTATTGTTGAATATTTCGGTGAAGGCGCTACTTCTATGTCGTGTACAGGTAAAGGAACCATTTGTAACATGGGTGCAGAAATTGGAGCTACAACTTCCACTTTCGGGTATGATGATTCCATGAGAAGATATTTAGCGGCTACAGGTCGTCAAGATGTAGTAAATGCGGCGGATAAAGTTGCTGATTACTTGACCGCTGATAAAGAAGTGTATGCGAATCCAGGACCTTATTTTGATCAATTAATCGAAATTAACTTATCCGAATTAGAACCCCATATTAATGGACCTTTCACACCAGATCGAGGAACTCCAGTTTCTAAAATGAAAGCAGAAGCTGCAGCAAACGGTTGGCCAATAAAAGTAGAATGGGGTTTAATAGGTTCTTGTACCAATTCTTCTTATGAAGATATGTCGAGAGCAGCGTCCATTGTGGAGCAGGCTGTCGCGCAAGGAATAACACCTAAAGCAGAATTCGGAATTAATCCTGGTTCGGAACAAATTCGATATACTATTGAAAGAGATGGTATCATTGCGACGTTCGAAAAAATGGGAACTAAAGTATTTACCAATGCATGCGGACCTTGTATCGGTCAATGGGACAGAGCTGGTGCTGACAAACAAGAAAAAAACACCATCATTCACTCCTTTAACCGTAATTTTTCTAAAAGAGCGGATGGGAATCCAAATACACATGCGTTTGTAACTTCGCCCGAAATGGTGGCGGCGATTGCAATATCTGGGAGATTAGATTTTAATCCACTAACCGATACCTTATTGAGTGATAGTGGTCAGGAAGTAAAATTAAATCCACCGAAAGGAGACGAATTGCCAACTAAAGGTTTTGCTGTAGAAGATGCTGGTTTCCAAGCGCCAGCTGCTGATGGTTCTTCCGTAGAGGTGATTGTTTCTCCAACTTCTGATCGATTGCAATTATTAGCCCCATTCGCGCCTTGGGATGGTAAAAATATTACAGGTGCAAAATTGTTAATCAAAGCTTTTGGAAAATGTACTACAGATCATATTTCTATGGCGGGTCCTTGGTTACGTTTCCGTGGACATTTAGATAATATATCGAACAATATGTTGATTGGGGCAGAAAATGCGTTCAATGGTAAAGCCAATTCGGTTAAAAACCAATTAACAGGAGAATATGATGAAGTGCCTGCAGTTGCCAGAGCTTACAAAGCCGCAGGAATTCCTTCCATTGTTGTGGGAGATCACAATTATGGTGAAGGTTCTTCTCGTGAGCATGCAGCCATGGAACCGCGTTTCTTAGGGGTTACTGCGGTTTTAGTAAAATCGTTTGCACGTATACACGAAACGAACTTAAAAAAACAAGGAATGTTAGGATTGACCTTTGCTAACGAAGCGGATTACGATAAAATTCAGGAAGATGACACCATTAATTTCTTAGATTTGACCCAATTTGCACCAGGGAAACCATTAACATTAGAGTTTACCCACGCTGATGGTTCAAAAGATATTATTTTAGCCAACCACACGTACAACGAAAGTCAAATTGGTTGGTTTGTGGCTGGTTCGGCCTTAAACTTAATTGCAGCTGGTAAAGCTTAAGTATAGCGATTAAAACTATTAATGTTTAAAATAATGTTAAAACTCCCAGTGATACTGGGAGTTTTTTGGTATCTTGCGAACCTTGTAAATAGCAATTGGTTCTAATTGCGAAATAAAATATATGTCTTTTCAAAAACACACACTCTTAGTTTTTATTCTGTTGTCTACGGTGGTTTTTTCGCAAGAAGCAATAAATCATAAGGTGACCAAAGGGGAAACGGTTTATAGTTTAGCACAAAAATACCAAGTCAAGCAATCGGAAATATTTGAATTAAATCCAAAAGCAAAAAACGGATTGAAATTGGATATGGTATTGCAAATTCCAAATAAAAATCAATCGATTGCAACTGTCGAACCCACTGTTCACGAAGTGTTGCCGAAAGAAACCTTGTACGGAATTTCAAAAAAATACAACGTTAGTATCGAAAAAATAAAAGAAGCCAATTCATTTATTGAAACCGAAGGTTTAAAAATTGGCGCCAAAGTGACTATACCAACTGGAGTTTCAAATACAGTCGTAGCAAAATCCAAAAAAGAAATCCAAGAAGTTAAAAAAGAAACGCCTAAAAAAGTTGAAATAGCAGCTAAGATTGAACCGAAAGTGAATCATAATTCTTCAAATGAAGAAATTATTCATGAGGTACTAGCCAAAGAAACCAAATACGGCATTTCAAGAAAATACGGAATAACCATTGCCGAATTGGAGGCTCTCAATCCAACTATCAAATCAGGTTTAGCCATTGGTTCTAAGTTGGTGATTAAAAATGGAGTAAAAAAGGAGGCAACTATTCTTGAGGAAAAAAAAGAAGTAGCGACAAACGAAACTCCAATTGCTGAGAATAAAAAAGAGAAAGTTGAAAAAACAAAAAGTCAATTTAAGATTATTGGTAGAGTAGAATCGGATAAAAATGAGGAAATAGTTCAAGTTAAGCCTCAAATTGAAGAAACTGACGAAGAAGCCTCTGAAGTTACCCAAGCTGAAATGCCAATTGAAGAAGTAGTGCCACTTTCTCCTGAAAACATGACGAAAGCCGAGTTTTTAATTGCGAAAGCTTCCGAGAATTTAGGGGCGCGTTATCGAAGCGGAGCAACAGGTAATGGCGGATTTGATTGTTCGGGGTTAATGTTTGCCACGTTTAAAAATATCGAAATGACTTTGCCGCGTTCTTCACGTGATATGGCAGCCAATGCTGGAGTCAGAATTAATAAATCACAAGCCCAAAAAGGAGATTTAATTTTCTTCGCGACTAGTGGTAGAGGGGTAAGTCATGTGGGTATGATCACCGAAGTGTTAGAAGATGAAATCAAATTTATTCACTCTTCTACCAGTGCAGGAGTTATCGTTTCGTCTACCAAAGAGGCCTATTATGCCAAACGATTTGTACAGGTAAATAGAGTTTTGGAAAATTAATTAGTACCAGTCTTTTTTCTGAATTACATATTCAAAGTTTAATTTTTCGGGTTCGCCATGATAAGCAATATTGATTTCCCTCACTTTCGTGGCGCCTAATCGCTCAATGGCTTTTTGAGATCGAATATTTTGTGCGCCAATATGAAAAAACACCTTTTCTAAATGCTGAAAAGCATACTCTAACATCAACTTTTTGACTTTTGGATTATAAGTAGAGCCCCAATAGTTTCGATTGTAAAATGTATAGCCTATTAATATGCTTTTGTTTTCGATGTCTAAATCATAAAAACGGGTACTTCCAATGCAATTTCCAGTAATCAAATCTATAATTTTGAATGCCCCACAGGAAAGTAAGGCTCCATCAAAAAAGTTTTGGAACACTTCTCGTTTGTAACGGTCTTTGTTTGGGTGTTGTTCCCAAATTAAGGGGTCGGAAGCTACTTCATACAACTCTTCAAAGTCGGTTACTTGTAACGGAATTAATCGTACGAATTCATTTTCCAAAATTGGCTGTATATTCATTTTATAAAATAACTTTTAATAAAGTGCTGACTCCAGTGATAAAGATTAAAATTAAAACAATCTTTTTAAATTGTTGTTCCGGAATTTTCAAAACGATTTTTTTGCCAATAAACGTTCCTACTATACTGACAACAAATAGTATTGGAATGAGGTACAAGTCATCCTTGTGTAAATATCCATTCATGCCGTAAACTACTGTTCGACTTAAATCAATTCCCAAATCAATAATGGCTGAAGTAGCAATAAAAACTTCGGGTTTTAAATTATAAGCGGCCAAAGTTAACCCTCTAATAGCGCCACCTGTTCCTAATAAACCTGCTAACAAACCCGAAAAAGTTCCACCAATAATCGAATTACGATTGCTCGGTTTGAAATTTATATTTTCTTTCAAAATGAAAAGCAAACTGATACAAATTAAGAAGAGTGATAGTAAAATTTCTAAAACTGCAGCATTGATATATTTACTCAGGAAGGCACCAATAACTACAAAAAGCACCGCAGGAATACCAATATAAAGAATCAATTTTTTATCGTATCCTTTTCTAAAAAAGTATATTTTGGAAATATTACTGGATAAATGATATAAGGCGGTAATGCCTAATACCGAATGGAAATCAAAAAAATAACTGGCAATTGGAACAAAAAGTAGGGAAGAGCCGAATCCTCCAACAGTGCCCACAATTTCGGCTAATAAGGCAAGTAGAATAAAGTAAATGAGGAATTCCAATTGTTGAAGTTTTGTATAAAAGTAACAAAAAAATCCGCTTCAATTTCTTGAAACGGATTGTTATTTTAAAAAGCTTGACCCTGCTACTAGTAATACGTATAACGTCTTACTTTAGCAATATATTTCGCCAAACGAATTACTTGGTGGCTATAGCCATATTCGTTGTCATACCATACATACATTACTACGTTTTTACCATCGGCAGAAACAATAGTAGCGTTGCTATCAAAAATAGCTGGAGCCGAAGTTCCAACGATATCTGAAGACACCAATTCGTTGTTTAATGAATATTTGATTTGCTCTACTAAGTTTCCTTCTAAAGCATATTTTTTCATGATGTTATTCAAATCCTGAACCGTAGTTGTTTTGTTTACTTCTAAATTTAAAACTACTAGAGATCCATTAGGAACGGGTACACGAATCGCATTTGAAGTCAATTTTCCAGCTAAACTTGGTAAGGCTTTAGCAACAGCGCTTCCAGCACCAGTTTCAGTGATTACCATGTTTAAAGCAGCAGCTCTTCCACGACGGTATTTTTTGTGCATGTTATCGACCAAGTTTTGGTCATTGGTATACGCATGAATCGTTTCTAGGTGTCCTTTAACAACTCCTAAAGTTTCTTCCATTGCTGCTAAAACCGGAGTAATAGCATTGGTAGTACAAGAAGCCGCAGAGAAGATGTTTACTTCGTCTGGATTGTATTCTTCGTGATTTACTCCATAAACAATGTTTGGAACTCCTTTTCCTGGAGCTGTCAATAATACTTTATCAGCGCCTTTTGAGCTTAAGTGACGACGTAACGCTTCTTCCGTAGTGAAAGCTCCCGTGTTATCAATCACTAAGGCATCGTTGATTCCGTAAGCTGTATAATCAATTTCTTCAGGAGAATTGGCAGTGATGATGTGAACGGTTGTTCCGTTAATGGTTAACGCATTGTTTTCTACATCCGCTTGAACAGATCCTTCGAAATCACCGTGAACGGAATCATAGCGTAATAAAGAAGCACGTTTTTCTAATAATACTGCATCATTTTTATCACGAGTTACAATCGCACGTAAACGCAATTGTTGTCCTTTTCCAGCTTTCGACATTAATTCGCGCGCTAATAAACGTCCAATACGTCCAAAACCATACAATACTACATCTTTAGGTTTGATGTCGTGTGTGTTTTTAGCATCTTTTAATTTGTCAATTACAAATGCTTTGGCATCGTTGTATTTATTGTCTTCTAAATGGTATTCGAAAGTTAATTTACCAATATCGATTCTTGAAGGTGGTAAATCAAGCGATTCAATAGCTCTTAAAATTTCAACCGAATCAAACACGTTGATTGGTTTTTGTACAAATTCGCCAGCATATTCGTGTAAGTTCATAATATCACTTACATTTCTGTCAATCAATTGGTTTCTAAATAAAACCATTTCAATTGATTTGTCATACCACAAATCGCTAACAATTTTAATAAATTCTACAGCAGCTTTTCTTCTGTCGGCTTGAAAAGCTAATTCTTTTTCGTAAACAGTTGTGTTGTTCATCTTTACAATTAAAAAAATTTATGGTGCAAAAGTATCTATTTCAAACGTTTTCGTAAACTTTTTTTGCACTTTTTTTGCATAAAAAAATCCCGACGAATCGGGATTGATTTTTAAGTTTTGTTATAAAAGCATCTGAAGTCGTTGTCCGTCTTGGGTAATGACCTCAATTCTGAATTTTTGAGTTTCCGATTTCGAATTCAATAATTTCGAAGCCTGTTCCATCGAAGTAATTTTCTGACCATCTACGGCCAAAATGATACTTCCTTTTAACTCCTGTGCATATTCTTGGAATTTTTCATTGGTGATTTCCTTAATCTTCACTCCAGAAGAAAGACGGAATCGTTTTTTATCAGCAACATCAATATCTTCCAATTCAAAACCATTGTATTCATAATTCACCAATTCCTTTTTGGTTAAGGGAACGGATAGGGTTACGGTGTTTCCATCTCGTACTACACTTACTTTTACGATATCATTTGGTCGTTTGGTGTTAATGTAAGACGAAAGTGTAGCAAATCCTGTCACTTTTTGGTTGTCCAATTGTGTAATAACATCGCCTTTACGAATGCCGCCTTTTTCGGCTCCCGAATTTTTGTATACTTTATTCACATAAAAACCTTGGGTTTCCTTAATGCCTAATTCTTTAGAAGAATTTCCGTTTAATTCACCTCCTTCAACCCCTAATACACCGCGTTGTACATTTCCAAATTCCATTAAATCTTCTACGATTTTACGCGCTAAATTCGACGGCACCGCAAATGAGTAGCCTACATAAGAACCGGTTTGTGAAGAAATCATCGTATTTATTCCTACTAACTCACCACGCGTGTTTACCAAAGCACCACCACTGTTACCTGGATTTACGGCCGCATCGGTTTGAATAAAGGACTGAATGCCATTGTTGGTTAAATCACGCGCTTTTGCCGAAACAATTCCAGCAGTTACTGTTGAGGTTAAATTATATGGGTTACCCACAGCCAAAACCCATTCGCCCACTTTAATAGTGTCGGAATTTCCAAAGGTCGCATACGGTAACTTTTCGTTCGCATCTACTTTTAATAAAGCGATATCCATTTTACTGTCGGTACCAATTAATTTGGCTTTGTACGTTTTATTATTGTTTAAGGTAACTTCTAACTCGGTTGCATTTTGAATCACGTGATTGTTGGTGACAATATAGCCATCTTCGCTAATAATAACTCCAGAACCGGTTCCTACCTGTGTTTGTTGTCCACCGCCACCGCGTTGTCCAAAAAAGTATTCCATAAAAGGATCGCTTGGAACATTATAGGTCGTCATGTTTTTGACGTGAACAACGGTATGCACTGCGTTATCAGCAGCAACGGTAAAATCTACGTTTTCAGCACCAAGTCCAACGTTTTTAGCAAAACTTTCAGAAGCTATTGATAATTTTGATTGTGGCGCATTATTCTCTATAAATAATTTGTAAGCGCCTAAGGTTGTAGCTCCACTTAATAGAGACACAAAAAATAAATTGGCTAAATTTTTCATAGTATACATATTTGTTATTCAATTCTAAACGTAAAAATATAATTTTCTTATTTTTTTTAAAACAGTTTAACGGTCGTTTAACAGACTTTAACTTCTCATTAATATTTGTACTTTTG
This sequence comes from Flavobacterium amnicola, assembly GCF_004122165.1. GTDB lineage: Bacteria > Bacteroidota > Bacteroidia > Flavobacteriales > Flavobacteriaceae > Flavobacterium > Flavobacterium amnicola. The sequence continues at coordinate 69,374 of NZ_SBKO01000001.1, read as the reverse complement.
ATATCACAATTAGGAGCACTACATTTGTGTTTCAGTTCGAGCAACTACCTGCTGTTCGCTGTATCTTTTCTTGTTGCCTTCGAGAACCTCAGGCCAAAAAAAAAGGATGCCGCTACCATCAGGGCTATAATTCAACTTTTTTGTACTACACATGAGTATAACTTTTTACAAATATCAAGGAACAGGTAACGATTTTGTTATTATAGACAACCGTGATTTATCATTTCCCAAAAATAATACCAAATTAATTGAGCATTTGTGCGACAGAAGATTTGGCATAGGTGGTGACGGATTAATGTTGCTCGAAAATGACAATTTGACCGATTTTAAAATGGTGTACTACAATTCCGATGGAAATGAAAGTTCTATGTGTGGAAACGGTGGACGCTGTTTGGTGGCTTTTGCAAAGCACTTGGGGATGGTTGAAAAAGAAACGACTTTTATCGCGACCGATGGTTTACATCAGGCTCAAATTAATGATGAGAATATTGTGTCACTTCAAATGATTGATGTAGCGGAAGTCAAAATAGAAAGTAATTATGTTTTTTTAAATACGGGTTCACCACATCACGTACAATTTGTAGATGATTTGGAGCATTTTGATGTTAAAACAGAAGGGGCAAAAATTCGCTACGGGAATTTATACGGTAAGCCGGGAAGTAATATTAATTTTGTAAAACAAATTTCAGATACCGAGTTTTCAATTCGTACCTACGAACGTGGCGTAGAAGATGAAACTTTGTCTTGTGGTACAGGCGCTACTGCCGTTGCTATTGCCATGCATGCGATTGGAAAAACGTCAAAAAATGAAATCACCATTAATGTTGAAGGCGGAAAATTGAAAGTTTCCTTCGAAAAAGAGGGAGAAACCTATAAAAATGTTCACCTAATTGGACCAGCGAAATTTGTTTTTTCTGGAAGTCTAACAATCTAATAATCTAATTTGATTACTCTAAAAGGAAATAAAATTTATTTGCGTGCACTCGAACCCGAGGACCTAGATTTTGTGTATTCGGTCGAAAACAATGAATCTATTTGGGAAGTGAGCAACACACAAACGCCTTATTCTCGATTTTTGATCAAACAATATCTGGAAAATGCCCAGCAAGATATTTACGAAGCCAAACAACTACGGTTGGCAATTTGTAATAATGATGCTACTGAAGCTATTGGTTTAATCGATTTGTTTGATTTTGATCCTAGGAATCATCGTGCCGGAATAGGTATTGTAATCCAAGATCAAAAAGAACGAGGGAATGGTGTAGGAGCAGAGGCATTGGACTTGTTGGTAAAATATGCATTTCAACACTTAAATCTGCATCAGTTGTATGCAAATATTGGAAGTAATAATAAAATCAGTTTAAAGCTTTTTACTACATTTGGATTCCAAAAAATCGGAGTAAAAAAAGAGTGGAATTTTCTACACGGAGAATACCATGACGAAGAACTATATCAATTAATCAATACAAAATAAGAAACGTTTTGAGTAAGAAAAAAATAATTTTAGGAATAGGAGTTGTCTTCTTCGCATTGGCAGCCTACGTGTATGTAAAAGCTTTTTCGGCGAATACTAAGTTTGAAGAAGATAAAAAGTATGTTTTCATCCCAACAGGTGCTACCTATGAGGATGTTATAAAAATACTTTCTTCAGAAGTGAAAAACATTGACGGTTTTAAATTTGTTGCCGAAAAGAGATCCTACGATTCGAATGTGTTTCCTGGGCGATTTTTGTTAAAAAAAGGTATGGGAAGTTTTCAAATTGTTAGCGCATTGCGACATAATGAACCGTTGAATTTATCATTCAACAATCAAGAAACCATCGAAAAATTAGTATCTCGTGTGTCTTCTCAAATGGAAGTAGATAGTTTGACTTTGATGAAATCTTTAAAAGATTCTGTTTTTATGAACCAAAACGGATTTAATGAAGAAACTATCTTAGCCATGTTTATTCCGAATACTTACGAAGTAAAATGGAATCTTTCTGCCAATGATTTTAGAGATAAAATGGCCAAAGAGTATAAAAAATTCTGGAATGAGGAACGTTTGGCCAAAGCCAAAGCCTTAAATATGACTCCAGTACAAGTGATGACTTTGGCGGCCATTGTGCACAAAGAAACGGTTAAGCAAGACGAAAGACCTCGTGTGGCGGGTGTCTATCTGAATCGATTAAAAGCCGGTATGCCACTTCAAGCCGATCCAACCATCATTTTTGCCCTTCGTAAAAAAGCAAACAATCAAGATTTAGTGATTAAACGCGTTTTTGAAGGTGATTTACGTGTGAATTCTCCATATAATACCTATGTAAATCTAGGTTTGCCACCTGGACCAGTAGCAATGCCAGATATTTCTGCGATTGATGCGGTGCTAAGCCCTGAAAATCATAAGTATATCTACTTTTGTGCGAGTGTAGAGCGTTTTGGGTACCATGAGTTTGCCGAAACCTTTAATGAACATGTCGCAATTGCCAAAAAATACCGTGATTGGGTTGCTAATCAAGGAGTTAAGCGTTAGGTCCATAAAACACACTTGTTCCCGAGGTTATAAACAATTGCATTATTTCTTGTTGATAAGTTGTTTTGCCGATGTTTATTGCGTTTTTCGCTGTTTTTGATCGCATTAACAAAATATTATGTAATTTTTTAAAGATTTGTCGTATCTTTGACCCAGTGAAATTTTCTGACGATGATAGATTTTTTGTGCGAAAGGCCAAATTTTCTTAGTTAGAAAGAAAATTATTTTATGACAAAGAAACAGATTTTTTATCTCGGATTATTTGCCTCAATTATTACCTTAAGTTCTGGTTTTAGACCATTTTCAGTTGAACTATTTCCATGGTTCCATGTATTTGAAAAGCATGGAATCTACACAGTACCTACAGAAGTAGAAGTCGAACAAAAATTTTTTGACGTCCCTTTTACTGGAAAAACATTCGTTGGATTTCAACAAAATTTAGCCGCTCGTGAATCGCATTGTAAATACAATAAGGTGAACACGTTGGGTTATTTAGGGAAATACCAATTTGGGTCTGAAACGCTGGAAAGTTTAGGTATTAATGACGAGGAAAAGTTCCTTAGAAGTCGCAAATTACAAGAAAAAGCCTTTTTAGCTAATTTATCTCGTAACAAATGGGAACTTCGTAAGGAAATTGCAAAGTATGATGGTAAAACAATTAAAGGAATTGAAATTACAGAATCAGGAATTTTAGCTGCGGCACATTTAGGCGGAGCGGGTTCAGTAAAGCGATTCTTGAAAACGAATGGAAACCGTAAATTTAAAGACGGCTACGGAACTTCAATTACAGAGTATTTAAGAGAATTTGCGGGATATGACACGAGTTCTATCGAAGCAAACAAAAGAGCAAAAGCAAAACATTACTCTATTAATTAGTAGTTTTTGTGGATAATGAAAATGCAAGGTCGATTATGTAAATCGACCTTTTGTTTTTTCCAGTCTTTTACCGCCAGTGTTTTAATGTATTCCGTTGGTAAGGTAATATCGCAAGCAATGCATAAATTCGTATTGGATTGAAGAATTACTAATAAATCTTCTAGTAATTTGTTGTTGCGATAAGGTGTTTCAATAAATAACTGCGACTGATTTTTATCAAAAGATAATTTCTCAAAATTCTTTAACGCCGATTTTTTCTCTCCTTTGTCAATCGGTAAATAGCCATTAAAAGCAAAACTTTGACCATTCATTCCTGAGGCCATCACAGCCAATAAAATCGAACTCGGTCCAACTAACGGAATGACTTGAATGCCTTTTTCGTGGGCTAATTTTACAATGACAGCACCCGGATCAGCAACGCCAGGACAACCGGCTTCACTCATCAATCCAATATTTTGTCCGTTTAATAAAGGTTGAATAAATTCTTGATGTTCGTGGGTTTCAGTATGTTTGTTAAGTACTGAAATCTTTAAATCAGGTTGTTTCTTTTCAGGATGAACACTTTTGATAAAACGACGGGCTGTTTTTTCGTTTTCAACAATATAATGATTGATGAAGTCAAGAGTTCTTTTTATGGTAACCGGTAACACCTCTTCAGTATTCATTTCACCCAATGTGGTGGGGATTAAATATAATTTACCTAAAAATGTGACTGGTTTCATGTTTTGTTATTTTGTTAATTTCGCTGCAATACTTTCGCAGGCTTCGTCAAGCATTTCATACACTTTTTCGAAACCGTCTTGCAAACCATAATATGGATCGGGAACATCTACGCGTTCGCCAGGAAAAATGGTATCCAAAATTAATTGCACTTTGGCTTTGTCTTCTTCGGTAGTGGCTAAGGCTATAACATCTTTGTAATTCTGATTGTCCATCACATAAATGTAATCAAAATCAGCAAAATCATTTTTAGTGAATTGTCTTCCTTTAAGATTGGAAATGTCGATGTTGTGACTTTTAGCTGTGGCAATAGATCTTGGATCCGGAGCGTTGCCTACATGCCAATTTCCGGTACCAGCAGAATCTACGATAAAACTATTGGAAAGTTTACTACGCAAAATACCTTCAGCCAAAGGAGAACGACAAATGTTTCCCAAGCATACCATTAAGATTTTAGCCGCCATTGTTACAGTGAAAGTTTTTTGTTGATGTCGTCAACGAACTTTTTAAATTGCTTATCTGTCGAAACTAGGTTGTCTACTGTTTTACAAGCATGTAAAACCGTTGCATGATCTCTATCACCAATTTGTGAACCAATATTGGCTAAAGAAGCCTTGGTGAATTTCTTGGCAAAAAACATAGCTAACTGACGTGCTTGTACAACGTGGCGTTTTCTAGTTGGCGATTGTAATGTGTCTACGTCTAACTGGAAATAATCGGAAACGACTTTTTGAATGTAATCTATCGAAATTTCACGTTTTACATTTTTCACAAACTTCTCTACCACTTGTTTGGCCAAATCAATAGTCACTTCTTTTTTGTTGAAAGACGATTGCGCGATTAACGAAATGATAGCGCCTTCTAGTTCACGAACATTCGATTTGATGTTACGCGCAACATATTCAATAATGTCTTCTGGCATTTCTACACCATCGCGGTACAAGATGTTTTTTAAGATAGAAACTCTTGTTTCGTAATCCGGTTGGTGCAACTCGGCCGATAATCCCCATTTGAAACGAGACAACAAACGTTGTTCGATATCTTGCATGTCAACAGGAGCTTTGTCGGAAGTTAAGATAACTTGTTTTCCGTTTTGGTGCAAATGATTGAAGATGTGGAAGAAAACGTCTTGCGTTCCTGTTTTTCCAGAAAGGAATTGTACATCGTCAATAATTAATACATCAATTAACTGGTAGAAATGAATAAAGTCATTTCGTGTATTTTTCTTAACCGAATCAATATATTGTTGCGTGAAAATTTCAGCAGAAATATATAAAACGGTTTTGTCTGGATATTTGTCTTTGATCTCTACACCTATAGCGTGGGCTAAGTGCGTTTTTCCTAATCCAACACCACCAAAAATCAATAGCGGATTGAAAGAAGTTCCTCCGGGTTTATTGGCCACCGCCATACCAGCACTACGCGCTAATCGGTTAGAATCTCCTTCCAAGAAATTGTCAAAACTATAATTCGCATTCAGTTGCGATTCGATTTTAATATTTCGAATGCCAGGAATGATAAATGGATTTTTTAACTCTGGATTTTTTTGTTGCACTGGAACGTCAATTTCCTGCGTTTTTACAGGTTGACGGGTAGCACTTGGTAACTGCTCAGTAAATGGAAGTTTATTACCATAAGTATTTTCCATTTTGATTTTATACAGTAACTTCGCATTTTTCCCAAGTTCTTTTTGCAAGGCCACTTTTAATAATTTAACATAGTGTTCTTCTAGCCATTCGTAGAAGAATTTACTAGGCACCTGAATGTAAAGCGCGTTGTCTGTAAGCTCTACTGACTTGATTGGTTCAAACCAAGTTTTGTATGCTTGTTCCTGTATATTATCCTTTATGAATAGTAGACAGTTCTCCCAGACCGATTCCGCAGTTTTGTTCATTATGTGCATTCTAATTTGTTAATTTATTTAAGGTTTTACTTGATAAAATTACGGTCAAGTATTTGGATGAATTGGGATAGCAAATATGACTTATAAAATCTTTAAAAAAAAATTTTTTTCATATTGATTTTATAAAAAAATTGTCGTAAAGGACTTTATTGGGGTTACGAGAGTATTAATTTTTTGTTATAAAATTTAGATGAAAATACATGAGATACAAGTGCGGGTTCGTTACGCAGAAACCGATCAAATGGCAGTGGTTTACCACGGAAATTACGCTCAATATTTTGAAATGGGCCGCGTGGAATGGCTGAGAAACCTAGGGGTTTCGTATAAATGGATGGAAGAAAATGGCATTATGCTTCCGTTGGTTTCCTTATCGATGAATTATAAAAAACCAGCACGCTATGATGACTTGTTAACAATACGAACTATCTTCAAAAGTCAGCATTCAGTGAAGATTGAATTTGATTATGAGGTCTATAACGAAGCGAACGAGTTGTTAACAATTGGGAACTCCATTTTAGTATTTGTAGACGTTAAAACAGGACGTCCCGTTTTGCCTCCAGATTACTTAAAAAAGTTATTGCAAGAAGATTAAACTTCTTCTACTTCCACTTCAAATAAATTAGTAAAAATGTCGAGCACCATCTCGGCATTTTTTTTTCGAGTACTGATTTCAATCTGACAATTTTCGTTCATCAGTTGCGAAACAATGTTGAGGTTTTTTTCTTTGATCACACGCATCACTTTATTCATGTTTTTATAGTCGAAGGTCACACGAAAATGAATGTCAATTGTTTTTTCAATAATTTCGGAAGCTTCAAGGGCTAATTTCGCTCCTTCTCGATAGGCAGCGATCAATCCGCCCACGCCTAATTTTACGCCCCCAAAATAACGAACCACTACCACAAGTACATTGGTTACTTCAAACGATTGAATTTGTCCATAAATGGGCATTCCGGCACTATTGTTGGGTTCGCCGTCATCATTGGCGCGGTATTGAATTTTAGTTGTGCCAATTTGGTAAGCATAACACCAATGTCGGGCTGAAAAATGTTCTTTTTTAAGTTGCTCAATAAGGGGTTTGACTTCTTCTTCGGAAGAAATAGGAAAGGCATAGCCAAAAAACTTGCTGTTTTTTTCTTTAAATAAGACTTCTGGGGAAGCAGAAGCAATGGTTTTATAGGTGTCGGACGAACTCAATGGTGTAATTTGAGCACAAAAGTATAAAATAAGTTAAAAAGGCAATTCTTTTCTCGAAAGTAATTCGGTAACATCTTCCTTATCGACTTGTATGTTCCAAACATGCATGCCTAAACTTGCGGCAATATCGGTATTTTCTTTTTTATCATCTATAAATAAGGTACGACTTGGATTTAACGCATGTTTTTTAATCACATAGTTAAACGCTTCTAGTTCTGGTTTTCTGTAGCCAATTTCATGGGAAAAATACACTTGTTCAAAACACTGATAAAACTCTCTGGCAAAGGTATAGCCTAATTTGTGTTCGAATTTGGCCACTTGAATTTCATCGGAATTACTTAATAAAAACAATTTGTATTTATGAGAAAGACGTTGTAAAAATTCTAATCTATTTAATGGGAAGTCAGACAATACTTGATGCCAAGCCGCTCTAATATCTTCTATAGAAGCATTTGGAATTAATTTTTTGATTTCAATCATGAATTGAACCTCGGTAAGTTTGCCTTTTTCGAATTTCTGATTTATTTTTTCAATTTCATCATTCCAAGATTCAAGACCTAATTTTTTTAAGGCTTCTAATGAAGCTTCTTTGTTTAAATCGATAAACACGCCGCCAAAATCAAAAATAATTGTATTAATCATAGTTCGAATAAATTAGAAGTTCGTCACTCACTATTTTTTGCATTTCTGCTTTCTTTTTGGGCAACAATGGGGCTCTTGTACCGCTTGAAAAATAACTATCGCCAATAAAAACTCTCGCTTCATCCCATAGGTTTTCTGTAATGAAAGTTTGCAAGGTTTTACTTCCGCCTTCAATAATTACCGACTGTATGTTGTTCTCAAATAGCAGGTTAACTATTTGTTGGGCAACATTTTCAGTATGCTTTATATCGTTGTTTGACAACAATAGGGTACTAGCGGAACTATCAAATATAAGACTTTCTTTTGAAATTCTACAATTTTTATCTAAAACTATTCTTACAGGATTATTTCCTGTCCAGTCGCGAACATCTAACTTAGGATTGTCATCCACTACGGTTTGTGTACCGACAAGTATGGCTTGTTCTTCGCTTCTCCATTTGTGAACCAATTGTCTGGAATAGGGATTAGTTATCCAAACCGGTGCTTTTTGATCCCGAACGGAAGGGGCAATAAAACCATCAGCCGTTTGCGCCCATTTCAAAATGATATAGGGTCTTTGCTTGTTGTGAAAGGTGAAAAAACGTTTGTTGAGCGCGTGACATTCGTCTTCTAAAATACCAACCGTAACCTTACATCCCGCTTCGATTAATTTTTTGATGCCATTGCCGGCTACTTTTGCAAAAGGATCTACTGTTCCGATAACTACATTCGGAATTTTATGTTGAATAATTAAATCACTACAAGGAGGTGTTTTTCCAAAATGACTGCAAGGTTCTAAACTAACATAGATGGTGGATTCTTGTAATAAGGATTTATCCTTAACCGAACGAATAGCGTTGACTTCGGCGTGGGCTTCGCCAGCTTTTTTGTGCCAGCCTTCCCCAATAATTATCCCGTTATGCACAATTACGCTGCCCACTAATGGATTTGGATAGGTGGTGCCCAATCCGTTTTTGGCTAATTGAATACAGCGCTGTATGTAAATCTCATGTGTCTTCACTATACAAATTTAGAATTTATTTGACTTTAATGAATCAAACTAGAAATAAACATTTTATAATTCTATCTTTTTATCTTTGTTGTATGAGAATTAGAGTAATCGAAAAAAAGGATAACGAACAAGTAGCTCGCGTTATCCGAAGTGTTTTGGAAGAATTTAATGTTCCTAAAGTCGGAACGGCCTATGCTGACCCCGAATTGGATATGATGTTTGAAACGTATAGCAAACCGAAATCAGCCTATTTTGTAGTGGAAAACGAAGATAGAATTGTTGGTTGTGCTGGAATTGCTCCCTTAGCCAATGGTGCTCCAGAAGTTTGTGAATTGCAGAAGATGTATTTTTTATCCGAAACACGCGGATTAGGAATCGGTACTCAAATGATGGAAGTTTGTTTGTCCAAAGCAAAAGACTTTGGTTTTGAAAAATGCTATTTGGAAACCATGCCCTACATGGAAGCCGCTCAAAAACTGTATAAAAAATCAGGTTTCGATTATTTAGATGGTCCAATGGGTTGTACCGGACATTCTTCATGTCCTGTTTGGATGATCAAGCAATTGTAAAATTAATTTGTCACCTCGAGCGCGGTCGAGAGGTAAATTTATAGAGAATAAAAATGCTAGTAAAAGACTACCGAGTTCAATTTAAAGAAGCCCTTGATACACTTTACGACGAAAAAGAAATCGAAAGTTTTTTCTATATCCTTTTGGAAGCCTTTCATCAAATCAAACGTGTCGATTTGGCTTTGAATCCCACTATTGAATTAGACGGAATGCAATTATTGCAATGGGAAACGGTTTTGTCACAATTAAAAGACGAAAAACCCATTCAGTATATTTTAGGTGAAACCGAATTTTACGGATTGCCATTTTATGTCAATGAAAATACGTTAATTCCTAGACCTGAAACAGAAGAACTTGTAGAATGGATTATTAAAGATTACTTCGTTCCTCGCAATGACGTTAGCACGATTCGGATTTTAGACATAGGAACGGGAAGTGGTTGTATTGCCATTTCGTTGGCTAAAAATTTGCCTAATGCTGAAGTTTTTGCTTTAGATGTTTCGGAGAAAGCACTACAGATTGCTAAGAAAAATGCAGATCGAAATGAGGTGAAGATTACGTTTTTACATCAAAGTATTTTGGAAACAATCGATTTAGGTCAGCAATTTGACATCATTATGTCCAATCCACCCTATGTACGTAATTTAGAAAAAGCGGAAATTAACAAAAATGTATTGGAATATGAACCCCATTTGGCCTTGTTTGTAGAAGATACCGATGCGTTGCTTTTTTATCGAAAAATAACGGAACTCGCTCAAAAAAATCTTTCTCAAAACGGACAATTGTATTTCGAAATAAATCAGTATTTGGGAAAAGAAATGGTCGAATTATTGGAAAAATACCATTTTAAAAATATCGAATTGCGAAAAGATATTTATGGAAATGACAGAATGATGAAAGGAAACATTTAATCACTTTGTATTTTTAACTTCGTACTTCGTACTTTTTACTTTTACTCGTATCGTAACGCTTCAATTGGGTCCAATTTGGCTGCTTTCATGGCAGGATAAGAACCAGAAAAAACGGCCACAATAAAACTTACTATAAATGCCGAACTAATGGCTAGCCATGGAATGGTAAATTGAAAATCAATTAAAATGGCAATTAAATACCCAATACTAATTCCGAAGATGACTCCCAATAAACCACCTAATTGTCCAATTACCAAGGTTTCCATAAAAAATTGAAAGGCAATCGTACTGCGCTTGGCGCCTAATGCTTTTCGGGTACCTATTTCACGTGTTCTTTCAGTGACAGAAACCAGCATGATGTTCATTAAGGCAATAGAGGAACCAAAAATCGTGATGATCCCAATCACCCAAGCCGAAATGCCTAAATAATCGGTAATACTTAATATTTTATTGATCAAGTCATCACTACGCGAAACACCAAAGTTGGCATCTTCAATTGGATTAAGTTTTCGAACTTGACGCATGGTAATCATGGCATCGTCCACTGCTTCGTCAAGTAATTCCTTTTTATCAATCATTATGCTGGTGGCATAATTGATATTAGGGGCAGTAAATAAAGTTCGGGCCACTTGAATCGGAATTATCATTCGTAAGTCTTGACTATTTCCAAAAGTTGAGCCTTTCTCCTTTAAAACACCAATAACTCTAAATTTTGCGCCACGAACCGAAATTATTTTGTCAATCGGGTTGACATCTCGCAATAATTTTTTTTCAAAATCAGAACCCAAAACACATACATAGGCATTGTTTTCAACATCAAAATTGGTAAAATTTCTTCCTTTAACCACTTCGAGTCCAGAGTTTGGAACAAAATTTTCATCGGCACCCACCACCATAACTTCAGGATCGGTTTTATCATTTTCAAATTTCACTTCCGAAGTGGTGCTGGCTGTAAAGGATAAAGAGGTAGTAGTAAATGGGAAATCGTATCGGTCTTTGAACGCTTTGGCTTCTGGATAGCTAATAATTGGATTTATTTTTTCAACTTCTCCGTTTCCTTGTGTTCTGGTTAAATTGTCGTACTGATTAATCGAAAAAGTGTTAGAACCCATCGAGGCAAAATCTTTGGAAATAGTGTTTTCAAGCGCCGAAACAACAGTTAAAATGGCAACAAGTGCCATGATTCCAATAGCGATAATTAAAACCGTTAAGATGGTTCTAAGCAATTGTGTCTTTATAGAGCCTAAAGCAATTTTGATGTTTTCTCGTACTAATCCTACCATATCCGTTAGACAGTAAAAAAGCTATTTTGTTACAAACTGTTTCAAAATTTTACTATTCATTTAAAAAGTAAGATATTTGCGAAAGCAATTGATAATTGACAATTGATAATTTGTAATTCATATTTTAAAATGGCTCAAAAACCAAGCATTCCTAAAGGTACTCGTGATTTTTCTCCAATTGAAGTGGCGAAGCGTAATTATATTTTTAATACGATTCGCAGCCATTTCGAAAAATTCGGTTTTCAACCTATTGAGACGCCAACGTTTGAAAATTCAGAAACCTTAATGGGAAAGTATGGTGAAGAAGGCGATCGACTGATTTTTAAAATATTGAATTCGGGAAATTTCTTTTTCAATAAAAATAAAATTGAATTGCCAGAATCTTTGGATGTACTGCAAACCAATTCTGCTGAAACGATTTCAGTGAAGGAATTAGTTGAACTAAATAAATTCACATCTAAAATTTCCGAAAAAGCATTGCGTTACGATTTAACGGTGCCGTTTGCGCGTTATGTAGTACAACACCAAAATGAAATTGAATTTCCATTCAAACGATACCAAATTCAACCGGTTTGGCGTGCCGACCGACCTCAAAAAGGGCGTTTTAGAGAGTTTTACCAATGTGATGCCGATGTGGTGGGTTCTACCTCCTTATGGCAAGAAGTAGAATTGGTACAATTATACGATTCGGTTTTTACCGATTTAGGGTTGAAAGGTGTTACCATTAAAATTAACAATCGTAAAGTGTTGTCTGGAATTGCTGAAGTTATTGGGGCTTCCGATAAATTAATCGATTTTACAGTGGCGCTAGATAAACTGGATAAAATAGGAGAGGACGGTGTTAAAAAAGAAATGCTGGAAAAAGGAATTTCGGAAGCAGCCCTTCAAAAAGTGCAACCTTTGTTCAGTTTTACAGGAACTATTGAAGAGAAAATAGAAAAGTTAGCGCAGTTGTTAGCCTCTTCAGAAGAAGGGTTAAAGGGAGTTGCGGAATTAAAATTCATCTGCGAAAATGTATCGGAAATTGGGTTGCAATCTGCTAATCTTGATTTAGATGTTACTTTGGCTCGTGGATTAAATTACTATACCGGTGCTATTTTTGAAGTAGGAGCACCAGCTGGAGTTGCTATGGGTTCTATTGGTGGCGGTGGTCGTTACGATGATTTGACTGGAATTTTCGGATTGAAAAATATGAGTGGTGTTGGGATTTCCTTCGGATTGGATCGAATTTATTTGGTTATCGAAGAATTGGGATTGTTTCCAGAAACCGTTACTTCTGCACCAACGGCAATGTTCTTGAATTTTGGGGAAACCGAAGCAAAATATGCTATGAAAGCCGTTTCAAAATTACGTCAAGAAGGCATAAAAGTTGAAATGTATCCGGATACTGCTAAAATTGGAAAGCAATTTCAACACGCTGATAAACGCGGGATTCCTTATGCCGTGATCGTAGGAGCTGATGAGGTTGCCAATCAGGTGTATAATCTTAAAAACCTGGCTTCAGGAGAACAACAAACCGTTTCTTTTGAAGAATTAGTAAAGTTGTTAAAGTAAAGAAAGTTGGCTGAGGCTCTCGAAGCCAACGTTACAAAATTTATTTACTTCTTGGATGAAACGTTTGCATGACTTGATTGAGGTGTTTTCGATCGACATGCATATAGATTTCGGTAGTTGTAATCGACTCATGGCCTAACATTAATTGTATCGAGCGCAAATCGGCACCATTTTCTAATAAATGCGTTGCAAAGGAATGTCGAAATGTATGCGGACTAATGGTTTTGTTGAGGTTGATTTTTACCGCTAAGTTTTTAATAATGGTGAAAATCATGGCTCGCGTAAGTTGTTTTCCTCTTCGGTTTAGAAATAAAGTGTCTTCGTGTCCTTTTTGAATGTTTAGATGGGTTCGAATCTCGTTGCGATAAATGTCAATGTATTTTTGGGTTAATTCACTTATCGGTACAAATCGCTGTTTGTCGCCTTTTCCGGTAACTTTGATAAAACCTTCGTTAAAGAATAAATCGGAAATTTTTAAAGCTACCAACTCGGAAACACGCAAACCGCAACCATACAACGTTTCTAACAAGGCTCTGTTGCGTTCGCCTTCTGCCGTTGTCAAATCGATGGCAGCAATTAAATTGTCTATATCTGCGACGTTTAAAGTATCGGGTAATTTCCGACCCAATCTTGGTGCTTCAATTAGTTCTAACGGATTGTTTTGTCGGTAATCTTCAAAAATTAAATAATTAAAAAAGCTTTTTAAACCCGAAATGAGTCGTGCCTGACTTCTCGGATTGATATGTTTGGAACTTTCGTAAATGAATTCTTGTAGGGTTTCTTCTGTAATAGTTAGTGGCGATACATTTATTTCATTTTGATGGAGATAATGCTGTAATTTTTCTACGTCAAGCACATAGTTATCAATAGAATTTTTGGATAAACCTCGTTCTATTTTTAAATACGATTGAAAATTTTTGATGTAGGAATTCCAGTTCATTGTGGAGTATCGGTTAGCAATAGAAATAAAAATAATGATAAAAATAGGTTTTTATTTTAGCATTCTTATTTTTGTTAAAAAAATATACAAATGAGAAAAATTAAATATTCAATTCTTTTTCTATTGACTGCTTTTTTGTGTGAAGCACAAAGTGTTAAATTCGGAGTAAAAGGAGGGGTAAATTATTCAGATCCATCTGTGGTGAATTCTAAAGCAGATGCAAAATTAGGATATCATGGCGGTGTTATGTCCGAAATTAAATTTACAAAATTTGCCATTCAACCAGAACTTACGTATTCGGTGCTTGGTGCAGAGTTTAATGGGAATGTAATTAAATCGGACGCGAACGTAGGTTATTTGTCTTTGCCAGTTTTTGTGAAAGTATACGTGTTAGACAAAATTAGTATCGAAGCAGGTCCACAGATTTCTTACGCTATAGCGAAAGATACCCAGACTAGTTTTAGTGGAAACAATTTAGGTGAAATTTTACAAGTAAATGATTTTGATTACGGGATTTCTGCTGGCGCCAGTTTGCATTTAACATCCAACTATGTTATTCAATTGCGAGGCGTATATGGATTTAACGAAATTACCAAAACTACAGGTATACCAGAGGTGGATTCTTTTGAAGTAAAAAACAGAGCCTTACAATTGTCTGTAGGATATATGTTTTAATACTGTACGATTTATTGTATAAAAAAAACCACGCAATTGCGTGGTTTTTAAATTATTTGATTTTTCTCTTGGATTAGAATTTGTAGTTAAATCCTAAATTAACGCTAGCAATCGAACCGCCAGTAACTGAAACACCTTTGTATCCAGCATAAAGTTCAATTTTTTCAGTTTGGTATCCAAATTTTGGTTGGTAATAAAATCCACCATCACCATTTCCGTCTCCTGCATAAAGACCATAACCTAAATCAGCTCCTGCAAAAAGATTGTCTGTAACGCTGTATTGAGCTGTACCTGCAACTGGGATAAATCCTCCATTTACTTTCACTCCGAAGAATTCTTTACCAGAATAATATGCATAACCAGTGGTTACACCAGCATTGAATTTATCACCCACGTTCCATAAGTAAGCAGCGTCAACCCCACCAGTAAATGAATATATATCACCTGATGTTCCGATTGGCATACCTGCATTGATACCAACTTTAAAACCTCCTTCTTGTGCGTTAGCAAATCCAAATGTGAATACTGCAGCTGCAGTTAATAATAATTTTTTCATAGTTTATTTTATTTTAAAAATTAGTCTAGTGAAAATAATAAATTTTATAAAGGTCATTCTGACTAAAAACTAAAGTTATTAACAATTTTAATTAACATTGTTAATCAGTACTTTGAGCTTTAGTTAGTGTATTTTATCCCTTAAAAGTGGAATCTTGCTAAAAAAAAACATTCCCATAAATGCTGTCGTTTCGGTCTGAAATGATTGATGAGTTTGCTTTTTACACTTTTTCGCACTTTTTTTCGTTATGAATCATAAACCTGAATCTTATGAAAAAGTTTAGATTAATTACAACTGTTTTATTTTTACTTGTCTCTACCGTAAGTCAAACACAAGTATTGAAATTGGGTGCGAAAGCCGGACTTAATTATGCTAATTTTTCGGGTTCCGATTTGCAAACGGACGCTATTACCAGTTATCATGCAGGATTGTCTGCTCAATTTAAACTGGGAGATAAATTCTCTTTACAACCCGAAATTATTTATTCAACCCAAGGCGCATCCTACGCAAATTTAAATCAAGAGTTAACACAGAAATTAGGGTACATGTCGATCCCAGTATTAGCACGCATTCATGTGGCAAAAATCGTGAGTTTAGATTTTGGGCCACAGTTTTCATATTTGTTGTCTAAAGATATTGACTTCGATACTGATGTTAATGAATTTGATTTTGCTGCTGCGGGAGGATTAACTTTTAATGTAACGGAAAATTTGTTTGTTCAAGGGAGGTATGTTTTAGGATTAACCGAAATATCTAAAAATGCCAATGTAAAAAACTCAGTGGGACAATTATCAGTAGGATTTACTTTTTAAGAATTAAAAAAAATTTAATTTGAGAAAACCATTTCTTTATAGGAATGGTTTTTTTATTTTTACCAAAACCTTTTGTATGAAGATTATAATTGTTAACGGTCCTAATTTAAATTTACTCGGAAAAAGAGAACCTGAAATATATGGTGATAAAGGGTTTGAAACGTATTTAGAGGAATTGAAACCTAAATTCGAAAAGGTTTCGTTGACTTATTTTCAAAGTAACATCGAAGGTGAAATTATTGACAAACTTCAAGAAGTAGGTTTTTCATACGACGGAATTATTCTAAATGCAGGCGCTTATACCCATACTTCAATAGGAATAGGGGATTGTGTAAAAGCTATTGCTACTCCAGTAATAGAGGTGCATATTTCCAATACGTTTTCCAGAGAAACATTTCGTCATCAATCGTATATTTCGCCCAATGCAAAAGGTGTGATTATAGGTTTCGGATTGAAAAGTTACGAGTTGGCCATTCAGTCTTTTCTCTAATTTTTGAAGAAGATGTCGTAACTCAAACGGATTAATGTTCCGATTACAACTACCAAGAAAAAGATTCGAATAAAATCATTTCCTTTTTTAATGGCCAATTTGGCACCAATCCATCCGCCTAATCCATTGCAAACCGCCATGGGTAATGCCATTAACCAAATGATCTTGCCTTTAGCAATAAATAAAGTGAGGGAGCCCATATTAGACGCTAAGTTGACCAATTTGGCATTGGCAGAAGCATGTAAAAAATCGAAACCTAAAACAGTGATAAAAGCTACCATTAAGAAACTTCCGGTGCCCGGACCGATGAAACCGTCGTAAAATCCAACAAGTGTACTGATGATTATACCTAGAATTGCCGATTTTTGAAAAGGGATTTCTTTTGGGGTGTGCTTTCCGAAGTCTTTTTTGACGAATGTATAAATCGCTAATAAGACTAGAATTCCAAAAAGCAGCGGCTTCATGAAATCATTACTTACGATTGTCAGTAAATAAGAACCTCCAAAAGCGGCAATACAAGAAAAAACGGCCATGATAAATAGCAGTTTCCAATTCATGTCCACTTTTTTTAAATACTGAACGGAAGCCACACTCGTTCCTGTAAAACCAGGAATTTTAAGCGAACCCATTAGCGAAGAAACGGGCTCTAAAGGAAGTAGTATTAAGGCAAAAGGAGTTTGTATTAATCCACCACCACCAGCTATCGCGTCTATAAATCCTGCGAAAAAAGAGGCAATACAGAGAATAATAATGATGTAGGTTTCCATGGAGAATCGATGTTAAAATAAAATTCCAAACTCCAATAGTAATAGTACTGGAATTTGGAATTGATTATCATAGTGTTTTTATAAAATTAAGCTCTTACAATATTTGCTCCTAAAGCTCTTAAACGCTCGTCGATACGCTCGTATCCACGATCAATTTGTTCGATATTTTGGATAGTACTGGTTCCTTTTGCGGTTAAAGCTGCAATTAATAGCGAAATACCCGCTCTAATATCTGGCGAACTCATTGTCGTTGCCTTCAATTGTGATTGGAAATTATGTCCCATAACAACAGCACGGTGTGGGTCGCATAACATAATTTTGGCTCCCATATCAATTAGTTTATCTACGAAGAACAATCGGCTTTCAAACATTTTTTGATGAATTAAAACATCTCCTTTAGCTTGCGTGGCTACTACCAATACAATACTCAATAAATCAGGAGTAAATCCTGGCCAAGGTGCGTCAGAAACCGTTAATATAGATCCATCAATATCCGTTTTAATTTGGTAACCATCCGTATGAGCAGGAATATAAATGTCATCTCCTTTTTTCTCTAGCGTGATTCCTAGTTTTCTGAAAACATTAGGGATAACTCCTAAATTTTCCCAAGAAACATTTTTAATAGTGATTTCACTTCTGGTCATAGCGGCAAGGCCAATCCAAGAACCTATTTCTACCATATCTGGTAAAATGCGGTGTTCACAACCTCCAAGGCTGTCAACTCCCTCAATGGTTAATAGGTTAGAACCAACACCCGTAATTTTGGCTCCCATAGAGTTCAACATTTTACACAACTGTTGTAAGTAAGGCTCACAAGCAGCATTGTAAATTGTTGTTCTACCTTCCGCTAGTACAGCTGCCATTACAATATTAGCTGTTCCAGTTACTGAAGCTTCGTCCAGAAGCATATAAGAACCTTGTAATTTTCCATCTATTTCAACTCCATAAAAATGGTCTTCTCTTTCGTATCTGAATTTAGCGCCCAGATTAATAAATCCTTCAAAGTGGGTGTCTAAACGACGACGACCAATTTTATCACCTCCTGGTTTTGGAATATACCCACAACCAAAACGTGCTAAAAGAGGGCCAACAATCATAATCGAACCACGTAAACTTCCGCCTTCTTTTTTGAACGCTTCTGTTTTTAAGTAGTTTACATTTACTTCATCGGCTTGGAAAGTATAATCGCCAGGACCATTTTTTTGAATTTTCACTCCAAGATTTCCTAAAAGTGTAATCAGTTTGTTGACATCTATAATATCAGGGATATTAGTGACTCTCACTTTTTCTGAAGTCAATAAAACAGGACATAAAACTTGCAACGCTTCGTTTTTTGCTCCTTGAGGTTGTACATTTCCTTTTAATGGCTTTCCGCCTTCTATTTTAAAAGTGCCCATTTTGAAATATGAGTTATAAGTTAGTAATTATGAGTTGTACTCTTAATTATTTTGGATTGTTATTGTTTTTTATAAACGGTTTTTTAGGTCCGTTTTTCTGAGTCATAATTTTTGGTTTTCCGCTGTTATTATTGGTTTGCATTTTGTTGGAAACCCTTTTATTGGTGCGTATTAAATCGTGGGTATTCGATAATTCTTCCGTAGACCCTGTTAGGTTTAATTTGCCTTCTGAAAGTTCGTACAAATGCTCAAAAATAACAGCATCGGTTACGGTGTCTTTGTTCCAGCTTAGGTAGCATTTTTTCATGTGGTTGGCAATTACTTTTACCAAAGCACTTTTCATTTCGCCTTCGTCCCATTTATTCGCCACATCAATCATATAAGTGATGTTGTTTCCGTAAAAACGATACTTTGGAAAGTTTTGTGGGTAATTCAGCGGGTCGGGTTTCATTTTTAAAACCTCTTTTGACGGAATTGGGTAAGGAGAATCCACATCCAATTTAAAATCGGACATAATGAAAATTTGATCCCATAATTTGTGCTGAAAATCAGGCACATCACGCAAATGCGGGTTCATGGTTCCCATTACAGAAATAATGTATTTCGCCAATTTATTTCGGTCTTCGCGATTATCGGTAGCAATGGCTTGATCGACAAGTTTGTGAATGTGGCGCCCATATTCAGGAATGATAAGCGGTTTTCTTTCAGAATTGTATTCTAAATTACTGACCACATCATTGGCATTTTCTTTCGTATATTTTGTAACCATTTATAATGAGATTATACCTTCTATAGTCGAAACTTCTTGGTATTTTTTTATGATTTCGTCAGCATTTGGCATTACTACGTCTACAGAAACACTAGTAAATTTGCCGGTTTTAGATTGTCGTGTGTCAATTACAGCGCCCATTCTGTCAAAAGCTTTTTCAACAGCATTGATTTTTTCGGTATCTGTTGGGACTATAAATTTATATAAATATTTTGAAGGCCAAACTTTATTTACACTATTTAATTCTTCTTTTAATCGAATATAAAATTCAGTCGTTTTTTTATCCATCTCTTGCATTAAAATAAACGCAAATATACAGTTTTTTGCTTTTACTTTTATTTCCTAAAAAGGGAATTCAGAAATCATTTTTATAAACCAAATACTTTATTTAAATTTGCGCCTTGAATAGCCTGTTTTGGAAAAAGAAATTATAGTTATTACTGGTGGTCCCGGTACTGGGAAGTCTACTATTATAGATACATTGATTGAAAAAGGATACGCCTGTTATCCTGAAATTTCGCGCGAGGTTACTTTAGAGGCGCAAAAGCGTGGGATTGATCAACTTTTTTTGACAGAACCACTACTTTTTAGTCAAATGTTACTTGACGGAAGACTAAAACAATACCAAAACGCACACCAAGAAGAAAATCATCCTGTATTTATAGACAGAGGTATTCCCGATATCTTAGCGTATATGGAGTTTTCAGGCGATGATTACCCCGATTATTTTGATCAACATTGTAACGATACTCGCTATCATAAAGTATTTGTACTTCCACCTTGGGAAGAAATTTACGTGAGTGATGAAGCGCGTTATGAAAATTTTGAACAAGCAAAAGTTATTTACGACCACTTAAAATTAACCTATAAAAAATACGGCTACGAATTGATAGAAGTACCTATAGGTTTGGTTGAAGAAAGAGTCGATTTTATTCTCGAATATTTGAAGTAAAGTTGGTTTAAAACCTTAAACTTTATAACTTTAGACTTTAAACGTTTTTCAATTGCAAAAAGCCTTACAAATTCTTGAACAGTACTGGAATCACAAATCCTTTCGATCGGTTCAGGAAGATATTATACAATCGGTTTTAGATGGAAATGACACCTTTGGATTAATGCCAACAGGTGGAGGTAAATCATTATGCTTTCAAGTACCCGCAATGGTAAATGAAGGAATTTGTTTGGTGATTTCTCCATTAGTGGCCTTGATGAAAGACCAAGTCGCACAATTGCAATCCAAAAATATTAAAGCTATTGCATTGACCGGCGGAATTAAGCCTGATGACTTAATTGATTTGCTTGATAATTGTCAGTATGGGAATTATAAGTTTTTGTATTTGTCTCCCGAACGCTTGGAGCAAGACTGGGTATTGGAACGAATAAAAGCACTTCCCATTTCTCTAATTGCGATTGACGAAGCGCATTGTGTGTCGCAATGGGGACATGATTTCCGGCCATCGTATTTAAAAATTAAAAATCTTAAATCTCACTTTACTAAAATTCCCTTTGTGGCCTTAACCGCTTCAGCTACACCACAAGTGCAGGAAGATATTGTAACACTTTTGGGTTTAGAAAATCCGAAGTTGTTTCAAAAATCGTTTGCTAGAGAAAATTTGGGCTATCACATTATTAAAGCGGAAGATAAACTCTACAAAATCAAACAAATTCTTCAAAAAAATACCGGACCCAGTATTATTTATGTCCGAAATCGAAAAAATTGTCACGATTATGCTTCGCAACTCAATACTTTAGGGTTCAAAGCAACTTTTTATCACGGCGGATTATCCGTAAAAGAAAAAGAAGCGAATATGGCGTCATGGATGAAAGAAGTGAATCCTATTATGATTGCGACCAATGCTTTCGGAATGGGAATTGATAAACCCAATGTAAAAACGGTTATTCATGTAAATTTACCAGAAAGTTTGGAGAGTTATTACCAGGAAGCGGGCAGGGCAGGGCGTAATGGCGAAAAAGCATTTGCCGTGTTACTTTCCTCTCCTTCCGATGTAATACAGGCGGAAAGTCAATTTTTAGAAGTGTTACCCGAAGTAGCATTTTTAAAGGATGTATATGTGAAGCTGTGTAATTATTTTCAAATTGCTTATGGTGAAGGAATTGCAGAAGAATTTCCGTTTAGTTTGACTCATTTTTGCCATCAATACAAATTACCCGTTTTAAAAACGTTTAATGGTCTTCAGTTTTTGGACCGACAAAGTATTATTTCGCTGTCCAATGAACAATCAGAAAAAGTACAAGTGCAATTTATTATAGATTCCAGGGAAGTTATTCGTTATATTAGTTTACATCCGAATGATGAACCTATCTTAAATTCCATCTTGAGAAATTATGCTGGTATTTTTGAAATGCAAACCAATGTGAATACCGTTTTTGTGGCTAAAAATGCCGGTACAACCGAAACGAATGTCTTAAATTTGCTGGAAAAATTAAAAGGATTAGGGGTTGTGGAACTTTTTTCGACACAAAACGAGTCTAAAATTACCTTTTTGGAAGTTCGAGAAGATGACAGAACCATTAATAGAGTGGCAAAATACCTCGAAAAACAAAATTTGAATAAAAAAAATCAGCTAGCTTCAGTTGTTGCATTTGTTTCCGATGAATTGCAATGCAAAAGCAGATTGTTATTGACCTACTTTGGGGAGAAATCGGAAAAGGATTGCGGGATTTGTTCCTATTGTTTAAGTCAAAAACCCAAAGAATTTAGCCAAGAAGAAATTAGAAAACAAGTTTTGCAATTGGTTAATGAAGCGCCAAAAACTTCCAGAGAGCTTTCTGAAAATATTAGAATGGAGGAAAAACAACTTTTAATTATTCTGAAACAACTATTGGAGTATAATTTAATAACAATTAATACAAAGAATCAATTTACACCTATATAATGAAGCCATTACGAATTGTTTTTATGGGTACGCCCGAATTTGCCGTAGGAATTTTAGATGCTATACTAAAAGATAATAAGCATGAAGTTGTGGGTGTCATTACAGCCGCTGATAAACCAGCAGGACGCGGTCAAAAAATCAAATATTCAGCAGTGAAAGAATATGCTTTGGAGAAAGGGTTGCGATTATTACAGCCGACCAATTTAAAAAGTGAAGAATTCCTTTCCGAATTACAATCTTTAAATGCTAATTTGCAAGTGGTGGTGGCTTTCAGAATGTTGCCAGCCGTCGTTTGGCAAATGCCCGAATTAGGAACCTTTAATCTGCATGCTTCTTTATTGCCAAATTACCGTGGAGCGGCTCCTATTAATTGGGCAATTATTAATGGAGAAACCAAAACCGGAGTGACTACTTTCTTTATAGATGATAAAATTGATACCGGCGCCATGATTTTAAGTAAAGAAATTGCAATTTCAGAAAAGGAGAATGCAGGCGAGTTACATGATAGGTTGATGGAATTGGGTAGTGGAGCAGTCGTTGAAACGTTGGATTTGATTTCTACCGGAAAAGTTACAACAACAATTCAACACGATACAGACGACATTAAAACAGCTTATAAATTGGATCGAGAGAATTGTAAAATTGATTTTTCTCAGGATATCCATACAATATATAATCTAATAAGAGGATTATCACCGTATCCAACGGCATATTGTACTTTTAAAGATGGAGAAGAAGAATGGAATGTGAAAATGTACGACGTCGAAAAAGAGTTGGAAGTGCATAATTTAGCTTCAGGAACTGTTTTGACTACCAAAAAAGAAATGAAAATTGCCATTAATGGTGGGTTTTTGAAGGTAATTTCGCTTCAATTTCCTGGAAAAAAGAAAATGTTGACGCAGGAATTGCTTAATGGGATGTCTTTTTCAGAGCAAACAATTGTCTTATAGCTTGCTAATAATGCAAAAAATGGCAATTTTATCGACAAAAAACATGGTTTATCAACAAAAAATCGAAGTTATTAACAAAATATGCAAAAATAACGCTCAGGTGTTGTGTAATAAGGAAATCCTATTAAATTTGTAAGACTAAGTATTAATATTAACCAATCAATTAATAACAATTATTATGAACAAATCAGATTTAATCGATGCTATTGCTGCTGATGCAGGAATTACAAAAGCAGCTGCAAAAGCAGCTTTAGAATCATTCTTAGGAAATGTTGAAGGTACTTTAAAAAAAGGTGGTAGAGTTTCTCTAGTAGGATTTGGATCTTGGTCAGTATCTAAAAGAGCTGCAAGAGATGGAAGAAACCCTCAAACAGGGAAAACTATTAAAATTGCTGCTAAAAATGTAGTAAAATTCAAAGCTGGTGCAGATTTAGAAGGATCAGTAAACAAATAATAGTTTATTATAATTTCAAAAAGCCACGCATTGCGTGGCTTTTTTTGTGTAGTTTAACGATTTAATTTGGAGAGTATGCAATTATTTTGTTAAATTTAAATGTAAATCTTATAATTATGATAGCAGCTAAACCAAAAAGAGGGCATTTGCTGGTAGCAGAACCTTCTATCACTGGAGATTTGTCTTTTAATAGATCAGTTGTGTTGTTGGCTGATCATAACGATGAAGGATCGGTAGGTTTTATTTTGAACAAACCACTTGGCTATACTATACATGATTTAATTCCGGAAATTTCGGCATCCTTTAAAATATATAACGGAGGCCCTATAGAGCAGGATAATTTATACTTCATACATAATATTCCACAACTTATTCCTGGGAGTATAGAAATCGCAACTGGTATTTATTGGGGTGGTGATTTTGAGTCGACAAAAGATTTGATAAATCAAGGGAAAATAAGCAGAAATAATATCCGTTTCTTCTTAGGATATTCAGGTTGGGATGCCGAGCAATTGCAAAATGAATTAGCGTCTAATTCCTGGATCATCTCCGAAAATGAATTGCGGAATAAAATAATTGGTAAATCAGCTTCCGATTTTTGGAGAGAAAAAATTATGGAGCAAGGTGGCGATTATTTAATTTGGTCAAATGCACCCGAAAATCCGATTTATAACTAACCCAGTCTTATTTTAGTATTCAATTTTTGTGTTAACACTTCTGAAATATTTGTTTGAAATTCTTTTTTACGGTATTTTGTTATGGGTTGAATACCTTTTATCACATTAGTAATAAACAATTCATCAGCTTTTTGTATATCAAAAGGTGAAATAGGTGTTTCTTGCACTTCTAAATCGGGAATCGTTTTTGCTAGGCTTATGATTTGTTTGCGCATAATTCCGTTTAAACAACCTTCAGAAATTGGTGGCGTATGTAACACTCCATCTTTTAGCATAAAAATATTTCCATTTAATGCTTCTACAACGTTTTTATCTGTATTAAGTAAAATACAATTGTCTAAACCATTTTCATTGGCGTAAATGCTTCCTGTGATGTTTATGGCTTTGTTTGTACTCTTTATGGTGGAAAGTAATTGTTTCGGGATTACAAAATCTTTGTAAATATCAACTTCATACTCTTGCTTTTCAACTTGGTACAGTGGGTTTGCAATTTTTGATACAGAAATAAGGTATTCTATTTCATTGGTTTCGGGTAGGTAGTAGCCTCCATCTTTTCGATACACCGTTATTCTTGCACGGGCAGAAGTTTCAAGTTGTTGTGATTGCACTGCCTTTAAAATTTCACTTTCAAAAAATTCTAAAGTAAAATTCATTGGAATTTCCATTCGTAAAATTCGCATCGATGCCATTAAACGGAAATAATGATCTTCCGAAAAAAGAACTTTATTGTCTATGATTTTGACAGTTTCAAAAATTGCATCACCAAAAAGAAACCCGCGATTGTTTTGTAGAACAGAATTTTGCATAAAAAAAACCGCCTTTTAATTAGTTAAAAGACGGTGCAAATATAAGCGTTATAAATGAAATTTTAAACCGAACCAATCACGTGTTTTAAGTCGGAAATTTGATTTTCCCAAAGCATTTTAGCTTCGTCAATGTCTTCTTGAATGGCAAAGTCAACGACCATTAATGATACGTCTTTAGTGATGTCGTCTTCTAAAATACGCAATTCAAAATAATACTCGGTGTCTTTGTTTTCTTCATCCACCCATTTGAATTTTATTTTCTCACCTGTTTTTTTAGAATGTAAGCGCGCTTTTTCTTCCGAATCGTCCCATTTGAAAGTAAAAAATTCGCCACGTGAATTTACATTATCTGCAAACCATTCTTGAAGTCCAGATGGAGTTGAGATATATTGATATAAAAGTTGTGGAGAGGAATGTATAGGGAATTCTAATTCGTAACGTACTTTGTTGTCCATTTGTTTTTTTTGGCAATATATATAATATTAGTATTTAAAAAAAATATTTTTTAAGAGTTTTTTTATTGAAAAAATTTGCAACCTTTAAATATAGTCTTATATTTGCACCCGCATTGAGAGATGCAATAACCACAAACCTTGGCGAGGTAGCTCAGTTGGTTAGAGCGCAGGATTCATAACCCTGAGGTCACGGGTTCAACTCCCGTCTTCGCTACAAAAAAATAAACCCTAACGAATCAAATAGTTAGGGTTTTTTTGTGCGTATATTTTCTTGTTTTATGACTCAAACGATTGCATCATCACTAATTTAGAGTAAGTGCCGTTTTTTGCTAATAATTCATCGTGAGTACCTTGCTCAACAATTTCACCTTTTTGCATCACTACAATTTTATCTGCCTTTTGAATGGTTGATAAACGGTGTGCAATGACAATTGATGTTCTATTTTGCATCATGTTTTCTAAAGCCACTTGTACAAATTTTTCACTTTCGGTATCCAAAGCAGAAGTTGCTTCATCAAGAATCATGATTGGAGGGTTTTTTAACACTGCACGGGCAATAGACAAACGTTGCTTTTGTCCGCCAGAAAGTTTTCCACCCGAATCACCAATATTGGTTTCAATGCCATTCGGTAAGTCTTTTACAAATTCGTAAGCATTGGCTACTTTTAGTGCCTCAATTATTTCTTCATCGGTTGCTGTTGGCTTTCCGATTAGGAGATTATTTTTGATGGTGTCGTTAAATAAAATGGAGTCTTGTGTTACCAATCCCATTAAGCCTCTTAAAGAATGCATATTCATTTCTTTGATGTCAACCCCATCAATAGTGATTTTACCCTCTTGAACATCGTAAAAACGCGTCAATAAATTGGCAATAGTACTTTTCCCTGACCCAGATTGACCAACAAGTGCTACCGTTTTTCCTTTTGGTACTTCCAAAGAAAAATTCTTTAAAACGTTTTCTTTTTGATACGCAAAATTGATATTTTCAATTAAAATGGAAGTATCGAAATTCTCTTTTACAATGGCATTTGGATGGTTTACAATTGTGTTTTCTTGTTCCATTAAACTAAAAACCCTTTCAGCAGCAGCCAAACCACCTTTTACTTGATAGGATGATTTAGAAATTGCTTTTGCAGGCGTTAAGATGGTATAGGCTAGAGCGATGTAGGTAATGAACGCAGTACTACTTAGACTTTTTTCAATTAAAACCAAATGGCCACCATACCAAAGTAATGTTCCAATAGTCATGATTCCTAAAAATTCACTCATAGGAGATGCCAAGTTATTTTTATTGGCGATACTATTTGATAATTTTAGCAATCGGTCTACTGAATTGTTGAACTTTTGAATAAAAATATTTTCAGCATTAAAGCCTTTTACAACTTTAAGTCCAGAGAGTGTTTCATCTAAAGTAGAAATAAATATACCTTGTTCTTGTTGTGCTCGTTGTGATTTCGATTTTAAATTTTTACCTAATCTTGAAATAATAAATCCAGAAATCGGAATAAAAACAAATACAAATAAAGTCAGTTTTGCACTGATGGCAAACATAGCAACGATTGAAAAAGCGATAGTTAAAGGTTCACGAACAATTAATTCTAAAATTTGAAAAAAAGAATTTTGAACTTCGCCTACATCACCTAACATTCTGGCCATCACATCTCCTTTTCGTTGATCGGAATAATACGAAATCGGTAAATTAATTATTTTATGATATAATTTTTGGCGAATATCTCTCAAAACACCATTTCTTAATGCAGTAACATGTCTTGCCGCTAAGTAATTGAATAAATTTTTAAACAATGCTGTTAAAAGCACAATTCCAATTACTAAAAGTAAGGCATTTTGAGAACCGTAATTGTCTGTAATTTGTGTAATGTTGTAATTTAAATAATTTTCGGCAAAAGATTTAATATCACTTAGACCAGTAAAAATTGGCTTTTCAGTAACCCGAGTTCCTTTTTCAAAAATGACATTTAAAGTTGGCATTAAGGACACCATCAAAAGGGTGCTAAAAAAAGCATACAAAATATTAAAGAAGATGTTGAAAATTACATTTCTCTTATAGTGTAATGCAAACGGAATTATTTTTTTGAGATTGTTATCCATTAGTTCAATTGCATTGCTGCTATAATGTTATTAATTTTTGTGTCTAATTGTATTTCAGCTTCAGTAACATCAGTTATGTTTTCAATTTGACAGTTTACGCTAAAGTAAAATTTAATTTTAGGTTCAGTACCACTAGGACGAGCACATATTTTGCTTCCGTCTTCCAAATAATAAATCAATACGTTCGATTTCGGAATTAAAATGTCAAATTCTTCACCGTTCATAAAATCTTTTCCTTTTGAAGATTGGTAATCTTCTACGCATACCACACGTTGTCCATTGATTTCTTTTAACGGATTTTGACGCAGTTCTACCATCATTTGTTTGATTTCATTAGCGCCTTCAATTCCTTTTTTGGTAATCGAAATTAAATGCTCTTTGTAAAATCCGAAATCGACATACATTTGAAGTAATTCTTGGTATAAAGTACTTCCTTTTTCTTTGGCTTGAGCCGCGATTTCACAGACTAATAAAATAGCAGCCACAGCATCTTTATCTCGCACGGCATCGCCCACCATATAACCAAAGCTTTCTTCTCCACCACCAATATAGGTTTGGTTTGGGAAATCTTTGATGAATTTGGCAATCCATTTAAATCCAGTCAATCCTACTTTACATTCTACGTCATAAGCCGAAGCCAATTCTAGCATCATCGGAGTAGAAACGATTGTAGAACCTATAAATTCATTTCCAGTTAATTTTCCTTGCTTTTTCCATTGCTCCAACAAGAAAGCAGTCATGACAACCATGGTTTGATTTCCATTAAGCAACATCATTTTACCATCCGTATTACGAACGGCAACGCCAAGTCGGTCAGAATCAGGATCGGTACCCACTACGATATCACCTCCAATTTTTTCAGCCAAAGCCAAAGCCATTGTTAAGGCTTCTGGTTCTTCTGGATTGGGAGAAACTACAGTTGGAAAATTTCCATTAGGTTCGGCTTGTTCGGCTACAATATTAACATCGGTATAGCCTGCTTTTTCCAAAACACCAGGAATCGCTTTAATCGAAGTCCCGTGAAGGGAAGTGTAAATAATTTTTAAATTTTTTCTGGCTTCTGTTGAAGTGTTGAAACTTGCATTTTTGATGGTTGAATCTCTAAATGCTTCATCGACAGCAACATCTATATATTCGATTAAACTTTCATTGGCGTCAAATTTAATATCACTGTATTGTAAACTTTCAATTTCGGCAATCACAGCAGCATCTTGGGGCGGAACGATTTGTCCACCGTCTTGCCAATATACTTTGTAACCATTGTATTCTGGTGGATTGTGTGAAGCGGTTAAAACAATTCCAGTATGACACCCTAAATGTCTTACGGCAAAAGAAAGCTCTGGTGTTGGACGCATTTCTGAAAATAAAAAAACTTTTATTCCATTAGCAGAAAAGACATCTGCAACCACTTTTGCTAACGTATCACTATTGTTACGACAATCGTAGGCAATGGCCACTTTTAATTCCTCATTAGGAAAACTAACTTTTAAATAGTTCGCCAAGCCTTGGGTGTTTTTCCCAAGGGTGTATTTGTTAATTCGATTGGTACCTATGCCCATAATACCACGCATTCCGCCCGTTCCGAATTCTAAATTTTTATAAAAACTGTCCTCTAACTCCTTAGGAGAAGAAGTCATAATTTCTTTAATAGTCTCTTGTGTATGTTCGTCGAATGTAGGGGTTAACCAAACATTTACTTTGTCTAAAATTTCCTGTTCTATGTGCATATTCGTTATTTTTTATAACCAATTTTCTCTCTTTCTGTATTACTTGATTCTTTTGCATCATTATCTACAAGATAATTTAATGCTTTGTATATGTCTGGGAATTGACTTTCAATTTCTTCAATTCTTTTTTTTAATTCTTCATAGCTCAAGGAAAATTGTCTGATTTTGACAAAAGTTCTCATAATAGCAATGTTAATATCTATCGCTCTTTGACTTTTTAAAACAGAAGAGAGCATTGCAATTCCTTGTTCTGTAAAAGCGAAGGGTTTAGCTCCTCCTAAAAAACTTTTAGATGGTATCACAAAATGTGATACCATAATTTCTATTTCTTCTTCTGTGAGTTCAAACATAAAATCTTCAGGAAATCTTTCAATGTTTCTTCTTACGGCTTGCTTTAAAGTTCTTGTTTCAGTTTCATAAAGTATTGCTAGATTATAATCTAACATTACTTT
Organism: Flavobacterium amnicola; assembly: GCF_004122165.1. GTDB lineage: Bacteria > Bacteroidota > Bacteroidia > Flavobacteriales > Flavobacteriaceae > Flavobacterium > Flavobacterium amnicola. The sequence goes on along the minus strand of NZ_SBKO01000001.1, from coordinate 39,284 downwards.
TTGTCCACGAATTTCGTGAATCCTACTTTTAATGGTTTCTAAATTAGTCATTTTGGCTTATATTAAATTAATTTTTTTTGGCTTGTATGTTTGAGGTCACAAATTGAGATCTCAAGTTAAATCACTTCTTGTATTTTGTATCGTTCTTCATTGTTTTTCGTACGAAGTATGATTTCACCTAGAAACCCTGCCAAAAACAATTGTGTTCCAATAATCATGGTGGTTAATGAAATATAAAACCAAGGATTTTCGGTAATCAAAATGGTTTCATAATTATTGTAAAGCTTCCAAAGTTTCATCGCACCGATATAGCCTGCCGAAAGCAAGCCAATCATAAACATAATGGTTCCTAAAAGTCCAAACAAGTGCATCGGTCTTTTTCCGAATTTTGATAAAAACCAAATCGTAATCAAATCCAAAAAACCATTAATAAAGCGATTCATGCCAAATTTAGATTCTCCATATTTTCGAGCTTGGTGTTGTACTACTTTTTCTCCAATGTTGGAAAAACCGGCATTTTTTGCTAAAACTGGAATGTAACGGTGCATTTCGCCTGAAACCTCAATGTTTTTGATGACTACATTTTTATAGGCTTTCAGCCCACAGTTAAAATCATTCAATTTCACTCCAGAAGTTTTTCTAGCTGCAGCGTTAAACAATTTAGAAGGTAAATTTTTAGCCACTACTGAATCGTAACGCTTTTTCTTCCAGCCTGAAACCAAATCAAAATTCCCTTTGGTAATCATGTTGTATAATTCTGGAATCTCATCCGGACTATCTTGTAAATCGGCATCCATAGTAATGACTACATCTCCTTCTGCCTTCGCAAAACCAGCGTGTAATGCTTGACTCTTACCATAATTGCGTAAAAAACGGATGCCTTTTAGGTTTCCGTTTTCTTTTGATAATTGTTGAATTATTTCCCATGAATTATCGGTACTTCCATCGTCAATAAAAATAACTTCATAAGAAAATTTATGAGTATTCATTACTTTGGAAATCCAAGAAGTTAATTCGGGTAACGATTCGTGTTCGTTTAGTAAAGGGATTATAATTGAAATGTCCATTAATTAGTTAAATTGAGGTCTTTCATTTTTTAAAATTGCTCCAATCACTAACGAATAGATTAATCCAACAAATGTTATCATTAAAATAGTCATCGGAATTGAAAACATGGGTGACGAGAATTTCTTAACCATAACCAAACTGGCGTCAATTTGTTCGGAAGTCAGGCTTGGATTTTGTTTCATCATGATTTTTCGTGTTTGATTCATCATTTCGTCAAGATACTCAGGGAAAACCAAGTTGAAGATTAATGAAAAAACAGCTAATAATACCGAAGCCACAAAAGCCACAGTAACACCTGTTTTTAGGCATTCTCCAAAAGAAGCAAAGCCACTGTTGGCTTTTTTAAACCCTGAAATAGCTAACCATATAAATAAAATAGGAAAAACAAAATAGCTTAAAACACTTGAAATTGTTCCGATGAAAGGATTTTCAACCAAATCTATATTTAGTGCATATACTATTACAAAAGATAAAATCATTGCTAATCCGTAGTAGATACCATTGTCTAATCCAAATTTTTTTGTTGCTGTTTTGCTTTCCATGTTTTTAGTTTGTTTTAAGTTGCAAATATAATAATAATTAAAGTTATGCGGTTAGTTGTAAAAACACAAAAAAAGTTACATAATTGTTTGATTATTAAAAAATAGTTGTAAATTTGCACCCTGAATTAAAAAGAAATACAACAAAAGTTACAGTAAGTCGATACCTTTTTATCAGGAAAGCATCAAGACCCAGCGTAGCAAAACATAAAAAGATTTATTATGAAAAAAGGAATTCACCCAGAAAATTACAGATTAGTTGCTTTTAAAGACATGTCAAACGAGGATGTTTTTATCACTAAATCAACAGTAGAAACTAAAGAAACTATCATGCACGAAGGTGTTGAGTACCCAGTATTCAAAATGGAGATTTCTAGAACGTCTCACCCTTTTTACACAGGTAAATCGAAACTTATTGATACTGCAGGACGTATTGATAAATTCAAAAACAAATACGCTAAATTCAGCAAATAATCGCTGTTTTTATTTTGATACGAAAGCCTTTCCAATCGGAGAGGCTTTTTTTATTTTGGTTTTGTGGTTTTTGGGTCAAACTTTGTAACTTAGCGACTCAGAAACTTAGCGACTTTAAAAATGAACTATATATTATTTGACGGAACCGTTCGCAATGCCTTACTTCCTTTTACGTTTACCCGACCTGTTGCCGATATTCGCGTTGGAATTTTGACCATCCGTGAAAAATGGGAAAAACATTTGGGTTATACCACCACCACTTTGACAGAAGAGTATTTGATGGAAAAATATCCAATGGTGGAAATGGAAGAAAATGTAATGATTAATGCTTCCTTTTTACCAAATGATATATTGGCGGAGATGATTAAAAGTTTGGAAGCCAATCAAGCCATATTCTGTAACGATGAAGTGATTGCTTTTTACAGCAAAGAAAATCAAGAAGAGGTTGATTTCGACACCTATGATATTATCGAATTTACGGAAGATTGTATTCGTATTGAAAATACCTGGGATATTTTTGCTAAAAACGATATAGCGTTACGGGAAGATTTTGAATTGATTACCGAAGGAAGAAATTCACAACCAATTCCTAAATCGGTAAATGTGCTGTCATCTGAAAATATTTTTATTGAAGAAGGTGCCAAATTGGAATTTGTCACTTTAAATGCCGCTACAGGTCCCATTTATATCGGTAAAAATGCTGAAATTATGGAAGGATCTGTTATTCGTGGACCTTTTGCACTTTGCGAAAGTGGTCGTGTGAAATTAGCATCCAAAGTATATGGAGCAACGACCGTTGGTCCGCATTCCGTAATTGGGGGAGAAGTGAACAACTCGGTATTATTTGGTTATTCGAATAAAGGACATGACGGATTTTTAGGAAATTCGGTATTGGGTGAGTGGTGTAACATTGGCGCAGACAGTAATAATTCTAACCTAAAAAATAATTACGAAGAAGTAAAATTATGGAGCTATGAAACGGAAGGTTTTGCCAAGACCGGGTTGCAATTTTGTGGACTAATGATGGGCGATCATAGCAAATGCGGAATCAATACCATGTTCAATACAGGAACTGTTGTTGGTGTTTCTACCAATATTTTTGGTTCTGGTTTTCCTCGTAATTTTGTGCCAAGTTTTTCTTGGGGCGGTGCTTCTGGATTTACTACTTATATGACCAGTAAAGCTTTTCAAACCGCTAAAATTGTAATGGCGCGTCGTCAAGTTGATTTTACAGAAGAAGATGCTAAAATCTTAGAACACGTTTTTGAAGAAACTAAAAAATATAGAAAAGAGTAAAAAAAAGGGAGATAATACTATCTCCCTTTTTTAATATTATAAAGTGGGTTGAAATGCAAAGCTCAAATCCCCAGCATAATATGTTGTTTCAAAATTAGTTGGGTAGGTTTGTGCTGTTCCAGAAACCCATCCGTAACCTGTGATGGAAATATTTCCAGCGGTTATTGGATACGTTGCAGGAGAACTGTCAGCTTTTTTTCTGTTGTACCAATCATTAGAATTGTAAGTAATCATATACTCTTTGCCTTTCTTTAATGCAAGTGGAGATATAGATTTAGAAGCCATTACATCTGCCGTTACAGATGCAATTTTTTCAGTTCTGTAAATAATTCCTTCGGAAACGTCCCAAATAGTGATTCTTACATTTGTTTGTGCGTCTGGGATTTTTACAAATAGTTTATTTATCGTTCCGTTTACAGTGGGCTTGAAACGCATTCCGAACTCGTAATTACCTGAATTTACATAATTAGTGGTAGTGCTAAATTCTGTTTTTGTAATATACGTTTTCAATGGATTTTCCTCTGGGAAAACAATTGGTGTTGGCGTTGATGAAGCATCATCATCATTGCTGCAAGATATGTTTCCTGCAAAAATCGTTGCTAATAAAATAGCGTTTAAAATTAGTTTTTTCATAGTGTTTGTTTTTATAATTTTGAGCAAATGTATACGTATTATCCTCTCAAAAAAGCACAAATCTACCAACGACTTTTTAAATCGACGTAGGTAGTTTGTCTAATTATTTTTATTTTTTTTTCTAACCTAAAATGGTGATAAAAATAATATTCTTAGATTTGCACTCTCAATTTTTTGACAACGATTTCATTAATTGAGCACTTATATGGAAAACAACAAAAAAGTAGCCTTTTATACTTTAGGCTGTAAACTGAATTTCTCAGAAACTTCTACCATTGCCCGTAATTTTAAAGACGAAGGTTTCGATCGTGTAGACTTTGAAGAAGTGGCTGATATTTATGTTATCAATACTTGTTCGGTAACTGAAAACGCCGACAAGCAATTCAAGCAAATTGTAAAAAAAGCCATGAAACTCAACGATAAAGCGTTTGTCGCTGCCGTGGGTTGTTATGCGCAACTAAAACCAGAAGAATTAGCGGCAGTTGATGGAGTTGATTTGGTTTTGGGTGCTACCGAAAAATTTAAAATTACCGATTATTTGAATGACTTGTCCAAAAATGACATGGGTGAGGTGCATTCTTGTGAAATTGAAGAAGCCGATTTTTATGTCGGAAGTTATTCCATTGGAGATCGAACTCGTGCTTTTTTGAAAGTGCAGGACGGATGTGATTATAAATGTACGTATTGTACTATTCCATTAGCTCGTGGAATTTCTCGAAGTGATACGATGCAAAATGTATTGCAAAATGCTGCTGAAATTTCTGCCAAAGGAATTAAAGAAATTGTATTAACGGGTGTGAATATTGGCGATTACGGAAAAGGAGAGTTTGGAAACAAAAAACACGAACATACTTTTCTAGATTTGGTCAAAGCGTTGGATGAGGTAGACGGTATTGAACGTTTGCGCATTTCTTCGATCGAACCCAATTTATTAAAAAACGAAACCATCGATTTTGTGTCGCAAAGTCGCACTTTTGTACCGCATTTTCATATTCCATTACAATCAGGCTCTAATGAGATTCTGAAAAAAATGAAACGCCGTTATTTACGTGAATTGTATTTTGATCGCGTGACCAAAATTCGCGAAGTCATGCCGCACGCTTGTATTGGTGTAGATGTGATTGTTGGTTTTCCAGGTGAAACGGATGAATTGTTTTTAGAAACGTATAATTTCCTGAATACTTTGGATATTTCCTATTTACACGTATTTACCTATTCAGAAAGAGACAATACTGAAGCTGCTGCTATGGATGGTGTGGTTCCTGGGAATGTTCGTGCCAAAAGAAGTAAAATGTTACGTGGATTATCAGTAAAAAAACGTCGTGCTTTTTATGAAAGTCAAATTGGAACCAATAGAACCGTTTTGTTTGAAGGGGAAAATAAAGAAGGCTATATTCACGGCTTTACCGAAAATTATGTCAAAGTAAAAACGCCTTGGAATCCAGAATTAGTCAATACTTTACATGAAATCAATTTGACAAAAATTGACGAAGATGGAAGTGTAAGAATGGAATTTTTAAATGTTTCTGTGTAAATATTTAAAATTCACTTTTAATATTTATAATGAAAGCGAAGTTTTGTAATTCTAAAAACACTTTCACCGAGTTGCTCTACAAATTCAAATTTATGTCTACCGGGTTGGTTTAATGATAGAATCGCATGGGCGTCCAATTCGTAATAAAAACCATCGCCTTCCATCATGAAGCGCGCGCCATTATTTCGATAGGCAGAACGGACTAAATTAAATTCGAATAAATTCCAGGTGGTTTTTTCGGCAGAAAAATCACCACTAGAAGTGCATAAACCTTCGGTGATTTCAACTTTAGATTCGTAATATTTCTGAATTTCTTCAAAAAATTCTAAGATTTTAATTTTGTTTGCTTCTGTGTTCATTCCATAAAAATAGGAAATTATGAAAGAACTTTTGAGTTATATCCTAATTCCCGGTGGAAGTAATTCTCTGTAAACCGGATTTTTTTTAAAAAAGGCAGCCACTTTTGGGAAAATTGGAACGACTTTTAACTTTCGCTCCAAGGCGATGGCCATTACATTTTTTAATAAATCTGAAATAAATTCTTCATCATCAAAGTTTTCTGGCGTGTTCAATCGCGTTAAAAATATTTTTTTCTCTTGAAAAGAATATTCCAACGTGATTAATTTATCGTCAGCAAAAGTTTCAAATTGTCTTGAAAAAGTATTGTCTTTAATTTCCATGTTAGTATTTCGAGCCGTGAATATTTTGGTGAATGCCAAAAGCGATTCTTAAAAAATTGATAATTTTAGGTAAAGTTCAATTCATTCAAATTGGAAATACTTATTTTTATGCAAATTTCGTGAAAATTTATTGAATAAAAGTAATCTGACCCGATAATGTCAAAAATCCATGTTTATTTTATGCCAGGAATGGCGGCAAGTTCTGCTATCTTTGAACGAATTAAGTTGTCGGAAGAACTGTTTGAAATGCATTTACTCGAGTGGGTCTTGCCTGAAAAGAAGGAAACCTTGGAACACTATGCCAAACGAATGGCTGAAAAGATTACGCATGAAAATCCTGTTTTAATTGGAGTTTCGTTTGGTGGAATTCTGGTTCAGGAAATGGCACAATTTGTGAATCCTAAGAAAGTAATCATAATTTCGAGCGTGAAAAGCAATAAAGAATTACCACGCCGAATGAAAATTGCCAAAACAACCAAAGCCTATAAAATTTTGCCCACGAGTTTGGCACAAAATGTGGAAGCTTTAGCGAAGTATGCATTTGGGGATTTAATTAAGCAAAGGGTCAAGTTGTATGAAAAGTATATGACCATGCGCGATAAAAACTATTTGGATTGGGCGATAGAGCAAGTAGTTTGTTGGGATAGAGTTGAAATGGATGAAAAGGTAATTCATATTCACGGGGATGCTGATGAAGTTTTTCCGTCAAAGAATATCAAAGAATTTATACAAGTAAAAGAAGGTACGCATATTATGATTTTGAATCGTTTCCGATGGTTCAACAGTAATTTGCCTGAAATAATATTGAAATAAACAGAATGAAGAAAGTAATAAGTATAGTATCGGTTGTAGTAGTGTCTTTAGTGTTTTTAAGTGCTAAAGTTGTAGAATTTTTACCAGAGAAAATTGATTTTTGCGGAGAAGAAACACCATTACATATACCGGATGTTAAAGAACGTTTTGATCGGGAATTAGTGGTGAATGAAAATTTACATGGCTCCACTATATTGATAATGAAGCGAGCCAATAAATTTTTTCCAATCATTGAACCTATTTTGGCGAAAAACAATGTTCCAGATGATTTTAAGTATTTAGCAGTAATTGAAAGTTCGCTTACGAATGCTACTTCAAGTGCCGGAGCCAAAGGTTTTTGGCAATTTATGCCTCAAACGGCTCGCGAAAAAGGAATGGAAGTAACCGAAACAGTTGACGAACGCTACCATCTTGAAAAGTCGACACAAGCGGCTTGTGATTATTTGATAAAAGCCAAAGAAAAGTTTGGTTCTTGGACCATGGCTGCAGCTTCTTATAACGGAGGCATGTCGGGTTTGCAAAAGCAAATTGAATTCCAAGAGACAACCAACTACTATGATTTGTTACTAACAGATGAAACGTTTCGATATGTTTTTAGAATTTTAGCATTAAAAGAGATAATGAAAAATGCTGAGAAGTATGGTTTTTCAATTCCAAAAGAGGCTTTGTATGAGAATGTTCCAACCCGAAAAATTGAAATCGACAGTGCCATTACAAATTTGACTACTTTTGCTAAAACGCAAGGAGTTAATTATAAGGAATTAAAAATTTACAATCCGTGGTTGCGTGATCGAAAATTAGATAATCCAGATAAGAAAAAATATATAATAGAGCTACCAATAAAATGAAAACTATGAGCATGACTACAATCGTATTGTTACTTATTATAGGACTATTAGCAGGAATGCTTAGTGGTTTAGTAGGTGTTGGAGGTGGCATTATAATGGTGCCCATGTTGGTGTTGTTGTTAGGGTTTAGTCAACATCAAGCACAAGGAACAAGTTTGGCTGTTTTAGTAGTGCCTGTAACGGCGATTGCGGTGTTTAATTACTATAAAGAAGGTTATATTAACTGGAAATATGCGGCGGTTATAGCGGTGTTTTTTGTTGTAGGAACTTATTTTGGGAGTAAATTGGCTTTAAGCTTGGATCAAAAAATGCTTAAAAAAATATTTAGCATCGTCCTAATTATTATTGCTGGTAAAATGTTATTGGAAAAATAACTTACTTTTTCTGTTTCTTCGGTTTGGGAATTCTCCCAATTCGTAAATCCTTATTTAACATGAGGTTGCAAAGATTTCTTACAGAAGTTTCAAAATCTTTATTTTCTTCAGAAATCAATAACCATTCCTTTTCTTCTGAAGCAATTGATGTCAAAGCTGAAATATCTTTTTTCAGGCTCTGATGAAATTCTTTATGAGTGGCCACCCAAATACCGTTTGATTGCGGGTTTTTATCTCGTTGCCTTAAGATAAGCATGATTTTATCCTCTACATAAATGGACCACATGCCAAACATGGGTTTGATTTTTAGATCTAAAGAAATGAGATAGTCAAAAATAAATGAAAAGGGAATATTCTTGTTTACCATGAATTAAAGGTAGCACATAAATAGATATGCTTTATTTTTAATTTGTAGTAAGTTGTTCGTCTTTGATGTTTTTTCCAATGAGTAAACTTCCTAAACCATCTCTGAAAGCATTATAGTTCATAGTGTAGGCTTGAACAAAGGAACTTTTTCGGTTAGGCTGAGCGCCACCTCTTTTAATGTTTACGACTTTAAGATTTTCATCGAGAAAATAAGAAGTAGGGAATCCTAGAGTATGTTTTAAATGGGATACGATAAGCGCATCATTTTTATAGGTTTCATGAGCATAACAAATGGTAATATTGTGATTAAACTTTTGGGCAATTTTTTTAATCGAATGTTTTTTGTCCCAAAAAAGAATGACAAATTTTACGTCTTTTGAAAATTTTTGCGCCAATTTGTTCAGGGCTTGAAATTCACCTTTACTAGGAACGCACCAAGAAGCATAGGTTAATATGAAAACTGGTTTTTTAAACTTGCTCAGTTTGGTTTTCTTTTTTTCGAAGCTTTTTAAAGTGTAATCCTGAAATTGAGTTCCGATAAGATAATTCGAAACTAAAGAATCAAATAATACTTGTGCTTTAACGGTTTCGTTTTCTTTGAATGCTAAATCACTTTGTTTGTTATATTCTTTAATATGCTTTTTTATGGCATTAGGAAAACTGTCTTCCGTATTTTGAGAAAATACTAAAGTTGTAACAATTAGTCCTATGTAAGTAAGTGTTGCTTTCATAACTTCTTTTATTGGGATCAAAAGTATGCTTACCTACTAAATGTAAAAAATTAACCCGACAAACAAGTAAAATTCTCGATGAACGACATTTTTGCATAAAAAAAGCTGTACTTTTCGCACAGCTTTTTGTTTTTATTTACTTGTAAAACAGTGAGTTATATTTTTTTCAACTGATCTTTCATCATCGTGATTTGCTCTTTTAACATGTTGTGTTTGTCCAATTTTTTAGCTTCATTTAATAAATTGGTAGCTTCAATTTTTCTTCGACGACTCATAGCAATTCCAGCAAGATTTAATTTTGCCAATGCTAAATCCTGATCCATACTCAATCCTAAGCTAATGGCTTTTTTAAAGAATTTCTCTGCTTGATTTAAATTGGTTTGGGAAACCATTAATCCATTAAGGTAGTTGTAATATCCTTGTTGTTTTTGAACTAAAGCAGTTTCGGGATTCGCAATTTTATCTAGCCATTTCTTCGCACCTGGGAAGTCTTGACTTCTTAGTTTTAAGAATGCTAATAAGATATATTCGTTTTTGAAGTATAAAAATATAGGAATAATTGCCAAAAGGATTAAGAAAATACCGTTCCCGATATTACTTTCCGTAAATTGCCAAATGCCTGTAATTATTAATAATGCAGCGATTACTAGCTTGATATTTCTGTGAAACATTTTATGTGTTTTTGTATTGAGTTGCAAATATAGTAAAAGGAATTAAAATTATTTTATAAAACTACTTGCAAGAAAAAAAAATGATTGTATATTTGCACTCGGTTTTACAGAAACCTATTTGATAGATATTTATACAAGATTTTAAAGATACCAAGTTATGAGTAAGAGAACGTTTCAACCATCGAAAAGAAAAAGAAGAAATAAGCACGGTTTTATGGACAGAATGGCTTCTGCAAATGGAAGAAAAGTGCTTGCTCGTCGTAGAGCTAAAGGAAGACATAAATTAACTGTTTCTTGCGAACCAAGACACAAAAAATAATGTTTGACTTTTTCTAAACATATTAAAGGCGTTACTATTCAGTATCGCCTTTTTTTTATACCTTTTCGCCAAATAATACAAACAACAACAACACACTACAATGCCAAAAGACAATTCAATTAAATCGGTTTTAATTATTGGATCAGGACCTATCGTAATTGGTCAAGCCTGCGAATTTGATTACGCAGGATCACAATCTGCACGTTCTTTAAGAGAAGAAGGAATTGAAGTTATTCTTATCAATTCCAACCCAGCAACTATCATGACGGATCCTACTATGGCCGATCATGTATACCTAAAACCACTGACAACCAAATCAATCATCGAAATTCTAAAAGCGCATCCGCAAATTGATGCTGTTTTGCCTACCATGGGAGGACAAACCGCTTTAAATTTATGTATTGAGGCAGATGAAAAAGGAATTTGGAAAGATTTTAACGTACGATTAATTGGGGTAGATATCAACGCGATTAATATTACGGAAGACAGAGAGCAATTTAAAAATTTATTAAATAAAATTGGTGTTCCTCAAGCGCCTGCTAAAACGGCTAATTCTTTCTTAAAAGGAAAAGAAATTGAGCAAGAGTTTGGGTTTCCACTGGTAATTCGTCCTTCGTTTACTTTGGGTGGAACGGGAGCTGCCATTATTTATAAAAAAGAAGATTTTGATGCTGCTTTGACTTATGGTTTAGAAGCATCGCCAATTCACGAAGTTTTAATTGACAAAGCATTGATGGGTTGGAAGGAATACGAATTAGAATTATTACGCGATAGTAACGACAACGTGGTCATCATCTGTACGATTGAAAATATGGATCCGATGGGAATTCATACGGGAGATTCGATTACAGTAGCGCCGGCAATGACACTTTCGGATACAACATTCCAAAAAATGCGTGATATGGCCATCTTAATGATGCGTTCTATCGGAAATTTTGCGGGTGGTTGTAACGTACAATTTGCCGTTTCACCTGACGAAAAAGAAGATATTGTAGCGATTGAAATCAATCCTCGTGTATCGCGTTCTTCAGCATTGGCTTCTAAAGCAACGGGTTATCCGATTGCAAAGATTGCTTCGAAATTGGCTTTAGGCTATAACTTAGATGAGTTGCAAAATCAAATTACAAAATCCACTTCTGCTTTATTTGAGCCGACTTTAGATTACGTAATCGTAAAAATACCACGTTGGAATTTCGATAAATTCGAAGGTTCTGATAGAACGTTAGGATTGCAGATGAAATCAGTGGGAGAAGTAATGGGAATTGGACGTTCATTCCAAGAAGCCTTGCACAAAGCCACGCAATCTTTAGAGATTAAACGAAATGGTTTAGGGGCTGATGGGAAAGGATACAAGAACTATGAGCAAATCATCGAAAAACTAACCTTTGCGAGTTGGGATCGTGTTTTTGTGATTTATGATGCTATCGCGATGGGAATTCCGTTGAGTAGAATTCATGAAATTACAAAAATCGACATGTGGTTCTTAAAGCAATACGAAGAATTATTCCACTTAGAGAGAGAAATTTCAAAATATAAAGTAGATTCTTTACCAAAAGAATTATTACTGGAAGCCAAACAAAAAGGATACGGAGACCGTCAAATTGCTCACATGATGGGCTGTTTGGAAAGTCAAGTGCATAAATTACGCGATGAAATGAACATTCAACGTGTATACAAATTAGTAGATACGTGTGCGGCCGAATTTAAAGCGCAAACGCCTTATTATTACTCAACTTTTGAAGCTGAAATTGAGAAAGCTGACGGAACGCGATATGTACACAATGAAAGTAGTGTGTCTGATAAGAAAAAAGTAATTGTTTTGGGTTCTGGACCCAATAGAATTGGACAAGGAATTGAGTTCGATTACTCTTGTGTGCACGGGGTTTTAGCAGCCAAAGAATGTGGCTTCGAAACCATCATGATTAATTGTAATCCAGAAACGGTTTCAACCGATTTTGATACGGCCGATAAGTTGTATTTCGAACCTGTTTTTTGGGAACATATTTATGATATCATTCAACATGAAAAACCAGAAGGTGTAATCGTACAGTTAGGTGGTCAAACCGCTCTGAAATTAGCCGAAAAATTAAACAAATACGGAATTAAAATCTTAGGAACTTCTTTTGATGCCTTAGATTTAGCGGAAGATAGAGGTCGTTTTTCGGAATTGTTAACCGATTTAAAAATTCCTTTTCCAAAATTCGGAATTGCTGAAAGCGCTGAAGAAGCTACAAAACTTGCAGATACCTTAGATTTTCCATTATTAGTACGTCCTTCGTATGTGTTGGGTGGTCAAGGGATGAAAATTGTTATCAACAAACAAGAATTAGAAGAGCATGTAATCGATTTGTTAAAATCAATTCCAGGAAATAAATTATTACTAGACCATTATTTAGATGGTGCGATTGAAGCGGAAGCCGATGCAATTTGCGATGCAGATGGCAATGTCTACATCATCGGAATTATGGAGCATATTGAGCCTTGTGGGGTGCATTCAGGCGATTCTAATGCAACTTTACCGCCATTTAATTTAGGTGAATTTGTGATGCAACAAATTAAAGACCACACCAAAAAAATTGCAGTGGCTTTAAAAACAGTTGGTTTGATCAATATTCAGTTTGCCATAAAAGACGATACCGTATATATAATCGAGGCTAATCCAAGAGCTTCTAGAACAGTACCTTTCATTGCAAAAGCGTATGGAGAACCTTATGTGAATTATGCTACGAAAGTAATGTTGGGTAAAAATAAAGTCACCGATTTCACTTTCAATCCTAAACTGAATGGATATGCCATCAAACAGCCAGTCTTCTCATTTAGTAAGTTTCCGAATGTAAACAAAGCTTTAGGGCCTGAGATGAAATCTACCGGAGAAAGTATTTTATTCATAGACGATTTGAAAGACGATCAGTTTTACGATTTATATGCAAGAAGAAAAATGTATTTAACGAAGTAAAATAAATATCCTATTCCGAAGACTTTTTTATCGATTTGATTCGTTACTTTTTTTGTATTTTTACCCAGTAATTAAAAGTAATGTCAGAAGAAAAGGTAATTTTAGTAAACGAAAAAGACGAACAAATAGGCTTAATGCCAAAATTGGAAGCGCACGAAAAAGCTATGCTACATCGTGCTTTTTCCGTTTTTGTATTGAATGATAATAACCAAATTATGTTGCAGCAACGCGCGCATCATAAATATCATTCCCCATTGTTATGGACCAATACGTGTTGCAGTCATCAACGCGAAGGAGAAACGAATATTCAAGCCGGAACGCGTCGTTTACAAGAAGAAATGGGTTTTGTAACCGAATTAAAGGAACTTTTTCATTTTATTTACAAAGCTCCGTTTGATAATGGTTTAACTGAACACGAACTGGATCATGTTATGATTGGTTACTTTAATGGTGATCCAAAAATAAATGATGAGGAGGTGGAGAGTTGGAAATGGATGGCTATTGAAGATGTAAAATCGGATATGGAAATTCACCCAGAAATTTACACGGTTTGGTTTAAAATTATTTTCGAAGAGTTTTATCATTTCTTAGAAGACCACAAATTATGAGAGTAACCGTAAGTAGAAAGGCTCATTTTAATGCTGCACATCGTTTGTATCGTAAAGATTGGACAGATGAGCAAAATCATAGTGTTTTCGGGAAATGCAATAATCCTAATTTTCACGGTCATAATTATGAAGTAATTGTCAGTGTTACTGGGAAAATCAATCCGGAAACCGGTTATGTAATCGATATTAAGGATTTGTCAACTATAATTTTTGAAGAAGTAGAAACGCCTTTTGATCATAAAAATCTAAATCTTGACGTGCCAGATTTTTTTGATTTGAACCCTACTGCCGAAAATATAGTGGTCGTAATTTGGAATAAAATTAGAAAAAGAATCGCTTCTGAAAATCATCTAGAAGTGACCTTATATGAGACACCTCGTAATTTTGTAACCTATAAAGGAGAATAATGCAAGAAGGACTTAAAATAGGAGATAGGTTACCGTTGTTTGGTGCCAAAGATCAAAATGGAAATGATTTTTATATTCAATCGGTATTAGAAAAGAAAGTATTGGTGATTTATTTTTACCCAAAAGATGATACGCCAGGTTGTACTAAACAAGCCTGTTTTTTACGCGATCAATACGAAGAATTTAAAGCTATTGGAGCTGAAGTTATTGGTATAAGTGGTGATAGTGTGCCAGCTCATAAAAAATTTGCAAGTAAGTATGATTTGCCTTTCATTTTGCTTTCCGACGCAGATAAATCCCTTCGGAAATTATTTGGAGTCAAAAGTAATATGATGGGATTATTACCTGGTCGTGTGACGTATGTAGTAGATAAAAAAGGGATTATTCAAATGGTTTTTGACGACATGAACGCGACAAACCATCTTGATAAAACGGTTGAAAAAGTTAAAAGTTTGCTGTAATGAAGTTAGAATTATATCCATTACTTTTTGAGCCTATTTTCAAAGATAGAATTTGGGGTGGAAACAAGTTAAAATCTCTGTTAAACAAAAATATTCCCAACGAAACTATTGGTGAAAGTTGGGAGTTGTCTTCTGTGGAAGGCGATATAAGTATTGTGAAAAATGGATTTTTACAAGGTAAATCATTGTTAGATTTACTGGAGAAATATCCGATAGAAATTTTAGGAGAAAAAGTACACCGACAATTCGGTAATCAATTTCCATTGTTGTTTAAGTTCTTAGATGCAAAGGAAGACTTGTCCATTCAATTGCATCCCAATGATACTTTAGCCAAAAAGCGACACAATTCCTTCGGGAAAACAGAGATGTGGTATG
This sequence comes from Flavobacterium amnicola, assembly GCF_004122165.1. GTDB lineage: Bacteria > Bacteroidota > Bacteroidia > Flavobacteriales > Flavobacteriaceae > Flavobacterium > Flavobacterium amnicola. Next base: position 24,131 of record NZ_SBKO01000001.1, on the reverse strand, counting down.
TAATGCAAGCAGATGAAGGAGCAAAGTTAATTGTTGGCTTTAAAGAAGATTCCTCTCCGGAAGATTATTTAAAACATTTAAATGATAAATCTTTAGTTTCTATATTAAACGAAATTCCAGTTAAAAAAGGCGATGTTTTTTTCTTAGAAACAGGAACAGTGCATGCTATTGGTGCAGGAACGGTGATTGCAGAAATCCAACAAACTTCAGATATTACTTATCGTCTATATGATTTTGATCGTAAAGATGCTCAAGGAAAAACCAGAGAATTGCACATTGACATGGCTTTAGAGGCCATTAACTATAAAAAAGTGCAGACACAAGTTGCTTATTCAACGCTAAGCAATCAATCGAATGATGTAGTGGAATGCCCTTATTTTACAACTCGAGTTTTGCCTCTTGAAGGTAAGGTTAAAAAACACAATAATGGAGATTCATTCATGGTTTACATGTGTACGGAAGGTGATTTTTCTATTGTGTATAATCAGCAAGAGCAATCGTTTACAAAGGGAGATACGGTTTTGTTGCCGGCAATAATTTCTGATTACCAAATAGTTGGTCAAGCCATGTTGCTAGAAATAACTATTTCATAGTGCTAAATAAAAAGAATAGTTGTAATTTTGCAACCGAAATTTAAAATTCATAAAAATGGGAAGTGTTAAAAACTTAAAAAAAGACATCAACTTCGTAATAGGTGATATTATTGAAGCAGTTTATTTATACGAGATGACTTCAACAGGAAAACCTACTGAAGAAACAAATGCAATTATTGACGAAGCGATCCGTACTTTTGATGGATTAGTTGCAAAAGTAAACGCTAAAAATGTTGAAAATAAAAAAGCACACTTCAAACAAATTAATAAAGATTTAGAAGTTGCTGCGAATCAATTAGTTGATAAAATCAACGCGCTTTAATTAAAAAATAGACGAAAAAAAGTGCATTTTTCTTTTGGAAATTAAATTTTCAATTTTATATTTGCACTCGAATTGAGTCGCCGGTGTAGCTCAGCTGGCTAGAGCAGCTGATTTGTAATCAGCAGGTCGTGGGTTCGAGTCCCTCTATCGGCTCTTAATAAAAAAGGTTTCCATAACGGAAACCTTTTTTCGTTTTAAGGAATAACTATTTTTTATTTGCGAGTATGTGATATGTCTCTAAACAAAAAAAGCCGCCTCAATTTATTTGAGACAGCTTCTTTTTTTATTTTATCAAGAATTATTTTCTCTTGATGACTCTTTCTACCGCTTCCACAATCGCTTGATTGTTTAGCTTGTATTTTTCCATTAATTGTTCTGGCGTTCCTGATTCACCGAAGCTGTCATTCACCGCAACAAATTCCTGTGGTTTCGGACTGTTTAAGGCTAATACTCTAGCCACACTTTCTCCAAGTCCGCCCAAGATGTTGTGCTCTTCAGCGGTAACGATACAACCTGTTTTGGCTACCGATTTTAAAATCGCTTCGTCATCCAATGGTTTAATCGTATGAATGTTGATTACTTCAGCAGAAATACCTTTGGCTTCTAAGGCTTCAGCAGCGATTAAAGCTTCCCAAACCAAATGACCAGTCGCTACAATGGTAACATCAGTTCCTTCGTTTAGCATGATGGCTTTTCCAATTACGAATGGTTCATCAGCAGGAGTAAAGTTTGGTACTACTGGACGACCAAAACGTAAATACGCTGGACCATGATGATCTGCTAATGCCAAAGTTGCCGCTTTGGTTTGATTGTAATCACACGTATTGATTACCGTCATTCCAGGTAACATTTTCATTAAACCGATATCCTCTAAAATTTGATGCGTAGCGCCGTCTTCTCCTAAAGTCAAACCAGCATGAGAAGCACATATTTTTACGTTTTTATCAGAATAAGCCACCGATTGACGAATTTGATCGTACACACGTCCTGTAGAAAAGTTTGCGAATGTTCCTGTAAATGGAATTTTTCCTCCAATAGTTAAACCCGCTGCAATACCAATCATGTTGGCTTCTGCAATTCCGATTTGGAAGAAACGCTCTGGATGATTTTTCTTGAAATCATCAAATTTTAATGAACCAATTAAATCGGCACAAAGCGCCACTACATTTTCGTTCTTTTGACCTAATTCGGTCATTCCCGCTCCAAAACCAGAACGAGTATCTTTACTTCCTTGATTTGTATATTTTTTCATAATCTTAATAATCTCCTAAAGTTGCTGGATTCTGGTTTAAAGCATTTTCCAATTGTTCATTACTAGGTGCTTTTCCGTGCCAAGCGTGAGTATGCATCATAAAATCGACACCATTCCCCATTTCAGTATGCAATAAAACACAAACCGGTTTGCCTTTGCCTGCTTTCGATTTGGCTTCTGTCATTCCAGCTATAATGGCTTCTATATTGTTTCCTTCATTTATTTCAACTACTTCCCAATCAAACGCCTCAAATTTAGCTTTCACACTTCCCATGCACAATACATCATCTGTAGAACCATCAATTTGTTGTCCGTTTAAATCGACTGTCGCAATAAGGTTGTCCACTTTTTTAGCAGAAGCATACATAATCGCTTCCCAGTTTTGTCCTTCTTGTAATTCACCATCACCAGTTAATGCATAAACCAAGTGGTTGTCTTTGTTCAATTTTTTTGCTTGAGCGGCACCAATCGCAACTGATAAACCTTGACCTAAAGATCCGGAAGCCATACGGATTCCTTCTAAACCTTCATGTGTTGTTGGGTGTCCTTGCAACCTTGAATTTAACTTACGGAACGTTGCCAATTCTTTAACAGGGAAATAGCCACTACGTGCTAATACAGAATAAAAAACAGGAGAAATATGTCCATTGGAAAGGAAGAATAAATCTTCGCCCACGCCGTTCATGTCAAATCCTGCATTTCGTTTCATTAGGTGTTGGTAGAGTACTGTAAAAAATTCGGCACAGCCTAGAGAACCTCCTGGGTGACCTGAATTTACAGCATGTACCATGCGAAGAATGTCTCTTCTTACTTGTGTTGTAAAATCTTTTAGTTGTTGAATGTCAGACATTTTAAATGTATTTTTATTAAGTACGTCAAAATTACTTCTAATTTTATCGACTGCCAAATCAAAATGAGAATCGTTGTTAAAAAACTTCTAACTTCTTCCTGAAATTTCGAGGCTAACGTAACTTTGCATATCTTTGCCAATCAAAATTTAGGAAGAGAACCAATATGAAGTTTGATTTATTAGCAAAAGACCCGCAAACCAAAGCTAGAGCGGGGAGTATTACCACCGATCATGGAGTTATCGAAACTCCTATTTTTATGCCTGTAGGAACCGTAGCTTCGGTAAAAGGAGTACACCAAAGAGAATTAAAAGAAGAAATTAACCCCGATATCATTTTAGGGAATACCTATCATTTATACTTACGTCCACAAACCGAAATTCTTGAAAAAGCAGGTGGTTTGCATAAATTTATGAATTGGGATCGTAATATTTTGACCGATTCTGGAGGGTATCAAGTGTATTCGCTTTCAGCTAATAGAAAGATTAAAGAAGAAGGAGTAAAATTCAAATCACATATTGATGGTTCGTATCATTTCTTTTCACCTGAAAATGTGATGGAAATTCAACGTACCATTGGTGCTGATATTATCATGGCATTTGACGAATGTACACCGTATCCATGCGATTATCGTTATGCAAAACGCAGTATGCACATGACGCACCGTTGGTTGGATCGTTGTATTGCACATTTAGATAAAGTACCAACGAAATATGGCTATGATCAAGCTTTTTTCCCGATAGTACAAGGGAGTACTTATAAAGATTTAAGACAACAATCGGCCGAATATATTGCCAATGCAGGTGCGGTTGGAAATGCTATTGGTGGATTATCAGTAGGGGAGCCTGCAGAGGAAATGTACGCGATGACGGAAGTCGTTACGGCAATTCTTCCAGAAGACAAACCACGTTACTTAATGGGAGTAGGAACTCCGATTAATATTTTAGAAAATATTGCCTTAGGAATTGATATGTTCGATTGTGTGATGCCAACGCGTAACGCACGAAACGGAATGTTATTTACAGCACATGGAACCATCAATATCAAAAATAAAAAATGGGCCGATGATTTTTCTCCAGTCGATGAAATGGGACACACCTTTGTCGATACCGAATATACTAAAGCGTATTTACGACATTTATTTGCAGCCGATGAATACTTAGGAAAACAAATTGCCACGATTCACAATCTCGGATTTTACATGTGGTTGGTTCGTGAAGCTAGAAAGCATATCTTAGCGGGAGATTTCCGCGAGTGGAAAGAAAAAATGGTAAAACAAATGAGCCAACGTTTATAATGTTCAAAGCACTTTTTTCAAAATTAACGATAATTGATAAGTACATTTTGAAAAGGTATTTAGCCACCTTTTTCATCATGTTATTGTTGTTTATTCCTATTGGAATTACTTTAGATGTTTCGGAAAAAATTAATAGAATACTTGAAAACAATGTCCCTTTTATTAATGTTGCCGAATATTACTTAGATTTTATCATTTATTTTGCCAACCTGCTTTTTCCTATATTTTTATTCCTTTCCATTATTTGGTTTACTTCTAAGTTAGCCAATAACACCGAAATTGTTGCCATTTTAAGTTCGGGTATTTCCTTTCAACGCTTTTTAAGACCCTATATTGTTGGAGCGACTATTGTGTCGTTACTGGCTTTGTTGATGGGTTTTTTCCTCGTACCAAAAGCCAGTGAAGGTTTTAAGACTTTCAGATATACGTATTTAACGGGTGGCGGAAAAGAGGAAATGCGAAAAACCAATGACGTTTTTCGACAAATAAGTGATAGTGAATTTATTTATGCAAGTAATTTAAATATCGAAAACAATACAGCTTATAACTTTGTGTTGGAAAAGTTTGACAAAGAAAAACTGATCTATAAAATTACTGCAAGTTCTATTGAGTATAATGAAAAACAAAAAAATTATACCTTGATGAACTATACGAAAAGAACCGTAGGTGAGCTTGACGATAAATTAGAATCGGAAATGAGCAAATCTATGAAGTTCAATTTCGAAATAGAAGATTTAACTCCTGTGGTGTACATTGCCGAAACTTTGATGCCCAATGAACTGGATAAGTTTATTGAAAAAGAACGAAAAAGAGGATCGTCAAACATCAACACCTATTTAGTAGTAAAATATAGAAAATATACGATTCCAATATCAGCATTTATCTTAACCATTATTGCGGTTGCCGTTTCTTCCATGAAACGTCGCGGCGGAATGGGTATTAATTTAGCCATTGGTATTGGTGTCGCGTTTAGCTACGTGTTTTTAGATAAAATTTTCGGAACAATGGCTGAAAAATCAGATTTTTCACCTTTTATAGCAGTTTGGATTCCAAATATTGTATTCGGGATTTTAGCCTATTATTTACTAAAAAATGCCAAACGATAAAAATCTTAATAGTTATTTACACCTTCATTTAATTGTTTTTATTTGGGGATTTACCGCTGTTTTGGGCGCATTAATTACCTTAGATGCACTTCCTCTAGTTTGGTTTCGAATGTTTTTTGCGGTTCTCTTTATCGGAGTGTATATCGCGTTTAAAAAAAATTCACTGCGACTTAACTATCAAACGATACTCAAGCTTTTGGTGGCAGGACTAATTATAGCCTTGCATTGGTTTACCTTTTTTGAAGCCATAAAAGTTTCCAATATATCGGTAACCTTGGCTTGTTTGTCTACCGGTGCTTTTTTTACCTCGATATTGGAGCCTATTTTTTTCAAAAGAAAAGTAATCCTTTATGAGGTATTCTTCGGATTAATTGTCATTGCAGGTTTGTATTTGATTTTTCAAGTGGAAGGAAAATATATTTACGGAATTATTTTAGCCTTAACCTCTGCATTTTTATCGGCCTCGTTTTCAATTATCAATGGAAAATTTGCCAAAGAATATGATTCCTCTGTAATATCTTTTTATGAATTACTAGGAGGTGTTTTATTCTTTTCGTTGTTTTTAATGTTCAAAGGCAGTTTTTCTATTTCCTTTTTCCAGCTTTCTACCAACGATTTTATTTGGCTAATGGTGCTGAGTTCTGTTTGTACTGCCTATGCTTTTATCGCTTCTGTTGCGGTAATGAAATATTTAAGTCCTTATACTGTAATGCTGACCATTAATTTGGAGCCTATTTACGGAATCATTTTGGCACTTATCGTATTTGGTGAAAAGGAACAAATGAATAGTCAGTTTTATATTGGAGCAGTAATTATTCTCTCCACAGTAATTTTAAACGGAATTTTAAAAAATAAGAGTAAGTAAATCTTGATAATTACTTCATATTGAGTGGTATAGGAATCAAAAGGTACAATAACTCAAATTATACTTTCAAACTCAATTGAAAATTTTATCTTTGTTGATTCAAATCAGAATTAAAAATTAAAAATCTTATGGAATATTTAGATTTTGAACTACCTATAAAAGAATTAGAAGAGCAGTTAGAGAAGTGCCAACTTATTGGTCAAGAATCTAATGTAGACGTAACGGATGCTTGTAAAAAGATTGTTGACAAAATGGAAGAAACCAAGAAAGAAATCTACGGAAATCTTACCGCTTGGCAACGTGTTCAATTGTCTCGTCATCCTAACCGTCCGTACACGTTAGAGCATATTACCAATTTAACAGATGGTAATTTCTTAGAACTTTTCGGTGATCGTAATTTTAAAGACGATAAAGCAATGGTGGGTGGTCTTGGAAAAATTGACAACCAATCGTTTATGATTATCGGTCAGCAAAAAGGAATCAATACGAAAATGCGCCAGTTGCGTAATTTCGGTATGGCCAATCCTGAAGGGTATCGTAAAGCCTTACGTTTAATGAAAATGGCTGAAAAATTCAATGTACCTGTACTAACGTTAATCGATACTCCGGGAGCGTTTCCTGGAATTGAAGCGGAAGAAAGAGGACAAGGAGAAGCCATCGCTCGTAATATCCTAGAAATGGTACGTCTTAAAGTGCCTATCATTTGTGTGATTATCGGAGAGGGTGCTTCGGGTGGAGCCTTAGGAATAGGTGTGGGTGACAAAGTATTAATGATGGAAAACACTTGGTATTCTGTTATTTCTCCAGAGTCTTGTTCGTCTATTTTATGGAAAAGCTGGGAGTACAAAGAAAAAGCAGCCGATGCCTTAAAATTAACTTCAAAAGATATGTTGGCTCAAAATTTAGTGGATGGAGTGATTCCTGAACCATTAGGTGGAGCGCATTATGATAAAGAAACAGCTTTCAAAAACGTAAAAGAATATGTGATGAAAGGGTTTAATGAATTGAAAGACTTATCAACAACTGATTTAGTAGCCCAGAGAATGGACAAATACAGTAAGATGGGGCATTTTAATGAGTAAAAATATCATTTTAGAATATAAAATCCGAAGCCCCTATGGTTTCGGATTTTTTTTTGGATGTTAACAGAAAATAAAAGTTATCAACAGGAGTTATTAACATATTAAGGATTGTTTTTTCTTCGACTTCCGCATAATATAGACTACATTCGCAACATGGAAAACCTCAGAAATATTAACCCGGTTAAAGTAGATAAGACTACGATTATTAACCTAGAAAAAGGAAAGTTACCTCCACAAGCGCTAGACCTTGAAGAAGCGGTGTTGGGAGCGATGATGATTGATAAAAAAGGGGTAGATGAGGTTATCGATATTTTACAACCGGATGCTTTTTACAAAGAGGCACACAAGCATATTTTTGAAGCTATCGTAACGTTGTTCAACGATTCGCAACCAATTGACTTATTAACAGTTTCGGCTCAGTTGAAAAAAATGGCCAAACTGGATTTGGCGGGTGGCGATTTTTACTTAATTCAGCTGACGCAAAAAATATCGTCTTCAGCTCACATCGAGTTTCACTCTAGAATTATTCTTCAAAAACACATTCAACGTAGTTTGATTAAAATTTCTTCTGAAATTATTGAAGAATCCTACGACGAAAGCACCGATGTTTTCGATTTGTTAGACAAAGCCGAATCGAAACTGTACGAAGTAACACAAGGAAATATTAAACGTAGCTCGGAAACAGCTCAAAGTTTAGTAATTCAAGCGAAAAAACGTATCGAGCAAATTGCAAGTAAAGAAGGATTGAGTGGTGTGGCTACTGGATTTCATGCTTTAGATAAAGTGACTTCGGGTTGGCAACCTTCCGATTTAATTATTATTGCGGCTCGTCCAGGTATGGGTAAAACGGCATTTGTATTGTCTATGGCTCGAAATATGGCCATTCAGTTCAATCAAGCGGTGGCGGTTTTCTCGCTGGAGATGGCATCGGTACAGTTAATTACGCGTTTAATTTCTTCGGAAACAGGATTGTCTTCTGAAAAATTAAGAACCGGAAAATTAGAAAAACACGAATGGGAGCAACTTTCGGTAAAAGTACGTGACTTAGAAAAAGCACCATTGTTTATTGATGATACGCCTTCACTTTCTATATTCGATTTACGTGCGAAAGCGCGTCGTTTGAAATCGCAACACGATATTAAAATGATTATTGTCGATTACCTTCAGTTAATGACAGCTGGCGGAAGTGGAAAAGGTCCTGGAAATCGTGAGCAAGAAATTTCGACTATTTCCCGAAACTTGAAAGCATTAGCGAAAGAATTAGAAGTTCCCGTGATTGCGTTATCTCAGTTATCGCGTGCGGTAGAAACTCGTGGATCTAGTAAAAGACCTTTGCTTTCTGACCTTCGTGAATCGGGAGCAATTGAGCAAGATGCCGATATTGTATCCTTTATTTACCGTCCGGAATATTATAAAATTGACGAATGGGATGATGATGAGCATTCTCCAACACAAGGACAAGCCGAATTCATTATTGCGAAACACCGTAATGGTAGTTTGGAAAATATCCGCTTGAAATTCATTGGTAATCTAGGTAAGTTTGATAATCTTGATGATTTTTCAACGGGATATGGTGATTTACCGTCTAAAATGAATTTGGACGATCACAATCCGTTTATTACGCCAAATCTACCCACACCAAATGAAGCTTTTGGAAGTAATCTCAACAATTTCGATGACGACAGTGATGTCCCATTTTAAAAATATAATCCCGATTTATTGGGATTTTTTTATGCAAAAATGTATCTTTGGTATAGTGTTCGATTTGTACTACACATGAAAAAACTACTTTATTTATTCCTTTTTTTGGTGGGATTACCGGTTTTTGGTAATTCCATTCTTATTCCTATGGATGAAACTTCTCAAAAGAATCATTTAAAAGCGTATGGAATTACCTATTGGGTTTTGGATAAAGGATATAAAGGAAGTTGGTTGTTAAACTATCGTGGTGGCTCTTTTTTATTGCCTGATGTTTCCGAAATAAGAAAAGAATGTCAAATTCGAGGCGTCAGTTTTGAAGTGCTCTCCGATGCCGAAAGTCAACAAATATTGGCTGATATATCGTCTCCCTCCCAAAACATGGAAACGGTTATTTTGGAAAAAGCACCCAAAATTGCCGTGTATTCACCCCCAGGGAAACAGCCTTGGGATGATGCGGTAACCATGGTGTTGACCTATGCAGAAATTCCTTTCAAAGTAGTATATGATGAAGAAGTACTGAGCGATCAACTCATTTTATACGATTGGTTGCATTTACATCACGAAGATTTTACAGGACAATACGGAAAGTTTTATGCCAATTATAGAAATATGCCTTGGTATATTGAACACAAAAAAGACGCAGAAGCGTTGGCTGCAAAGTTAGGTTATGCTAAAGTGTCACAAGAAAAATTGGCTGTTGCTCAAAAAATTAGAGATTTTGTGATTGGTGGCGGATTTATGTTTGCCATGTGTTCGGCGACTGATAGTTTTGATATAGCCTTAGCCGCTGAAGGGGTAGATATTTGCGAAACCATGTTTGATGGAGATCCAAGCGAAGCCAATTATCAGCAAAAAATTGATTTTACAAAGACCTTTGCTTTCAAAGATTTTATTTTAGATCGAAAACCCGAGCATTATGAGTTTTCTTCCATCGATATGACCGAGAAAAGAATTGTTCCTTTTGAAAAAGATTATTTCACACTGATGGAATTTTCAGCCAAATGGGATGTTATTCCGAGTATGTTATGTCAGAACCATACAGCTTTAGTAAAAGGTTTTATGGGACAAAGTACTGCTTTCGATAGAAACTTGATAAAATCGAATGTGCTTGTCATGGGCGAATGTCAAATTAATGGTGAAGCGCGCTATATTCATGCGCAAAAAGGGAAAGGATTTTTTACTTTTTATGGAGGACACGATCCTGAAGATTACCAACACCGAGTAGGTGATGAACCAACTGATTTGAATTTGCATCCTAATTCTCCAGGATTCCGATTGATCTTAAACAACATTCTTTTTCCAGCGGCGAAAAAGAAACATCAAAAAACGTAACCCGTTTATGAATTACCAAAATATTCTCCAGGAAATTTATCAGGAATCATTGGTGCAACCCAAGATTGGGAATATTGCCACCTATATCCCAGAATTAGCAAATGTACATCCCGATAAATTCGGAATTAGTTTGACTACCATAAATGGTGATAATTTCGGAATTGGTGATTCCAATGAACGTTTTTCGATTCAATCGGTTTCAAAAGCCTTGTCCTTAACACTTGCCTTTTCGCTGTATGGAGAAGAAATATGGAAAAGAGTTGGAGTAGAGCCCTCCGGAAGTGCTTTCAATTCATTGGTGCAGTTGGAATATGAAAAAGGCATTCCGCGCAATCCATTTATTAATGCTGGCGCATTGGTTATTGCCGACATGTTGGTTTCGGGACTTAAAAATCCGAAGCAAGATTTTCTTGATTTTATTCGAACGACTTCTGGAATTTCAACCATCAATTTCGATGAAAAAGTAGCACAATCGGAGAAAAATACAGGTTATCGAAATGCCGCTTTAGCCAATTTTCTGAAATCGTTCGGAAATATTAAAAATGATGTAGAGGAAGTATTGGATTTTTATTTTCATCAATGTTCCATTAGTATGTCTTGCCATGAATTAAACCATGCTTTTTTCTTTTTTGCTAATGAAGGGTTAACGCAAAAAGGAATTCAGATTTTAAATCAGAGTCAAATTAAGCGAATGAACGCCCTAATGCAAACCTGCGGATTTTATGATGAATCGGGCGAGTTTACGTATCGTGTTGGTTTGCCTGGAAAAAGTGGTGTTGGCGGTGGAATCGTAGCATTAATGCCCAAACAATTTATAGTATCGACTTGGAGTCCACGATTAAATTCTAACGGAAATTCTGAATTAGGTATGTTTGCTTTGGAACAATTAACTACTAAAACAGGACTTTCTATTTTTTAACTGCTTCATAGGTGGAATCATAATCTTCTCGAACGGTGCCCAACCATCGGTCCCAAATTAAGGTATATAAACCGTAATTGCCAAAGAAAGATTTATGATGTTGGTTGTGTGCAACACTAGTGTTGACCCACTTTCCAATCCATGTTTTATGAAAATTTTTAGGGTATAACTCATAGCCTAAATGACCATAGACATTATAGATGATTTGGAAAAGCATAAAAATAAAGAATGCAGTACGATGAACTGGTACAGTAAATGCGACTAAAGGAACAATTCCAGCTTCTAAAACGGCTTCCAAAGGATGAAAAGCATAGGCTGTCCACGGAGAAGGATTGGTCGATTTATGATGAATTAAATGTACTTTTCGATATAAAATCGGATGATGCATGGCGCGGTGACACCAATAAAAATAAGTGTCGTGTAAGAAAAACATCCAAACAAAACTCAAGGCAAACCAATACGGATTAATTATCGGACCATAATTGATATTGTTATACGGTCGCAAAGCGGTAAAACACAAATAAGCCATAGTGGCAAAAATGAGCATTGAAACAACAGAATAGCCAATGTCGCGGTAATAATTATCTTTTTTTGGAAACTTCTTCTGGATTTTAATTTTCTCAAATACTTTCGGAAAAAGGATATAAAAAATTAAAAAAGTGATGCTCGCCAATAAGAAATAACGCACCGAAATATTCGTCAATGACTTTAACCAAATGTCAACTTCAAAATTCATAGCTTCATTTTTATTTAAAAGAAAGAACGGTTAAACCGCTCCTTCTTCATTTTCTTTGTCTAAATATTCTTGTACCGTTTCGATTGCGTTATTGATCACATCGCTTAAAGCGGTGATAAAACTTCCATCTTCCGCATTATCCATCGCATGTTTCAAAGCTTCCACTTCAATGGATATAATTTCGGTTGTTACATTTTTACCACTTTCTGCAATTCCAGCTAAAATGATATTATTAATTTCTTCCTCGGTTCGGCCACGTAAATGCTTTTCTTGACGAATAATAATGTGGTCAAACATTCTTCCAGCAATTTTGGCACATTCTTTAATGTCTTCGTCACGACGATCACCCACACCGGCTATAATTCCGATTTTTTTAGTCGCTTGTACACTACTTAAATATTCTTCTACGCCACGATATCCTGCAGGATTGTGAGCGAAATCAATCAATACTTTGAATTTTTTGAATTCGAAAATATTCATTCTTCCTGGTGTTTGTGCAGCACTCGGAATGAAAGTTTGTAAAGACAAACTAATATCTTCTGTTTTGAAACCTTGTAAATAAGCAGCTAAAGTGGCTGCTAAGGCATTGGCGATCATAAATTTGGCTTTCCCTCCAAGGGTTAGAGGAACGTGAGTTGCTTTTTCAACTCTAATTTTCCATTCGCCTTTTTTGATAGTAATAAACCCATTTTCATAAACGGCTACAATTTTACCTTCTTTGGCAAATTTTTGAACCACGGGATTGTCTTCATTCATGGCAAAATATGCCACATTACAATCCAATAGATTGGCAATTTTCAAACATTGCTCGTCTTCGGCATTCAAAATTGCCCAACCATCTTTTTTAACACTTCTCACAACAGTCGCTTTTACTCTAGCCAAATCATCTAGCGTGTGAATATCAGATAATCCCAAATGGTCTTCTTGGATGTTGGTGATAATACCGATATCGCAACGGCTAAAACCTAGTCCGGCGCGTAAAATTCCACCACGAGCGGTTTCTAAAACTGCAAATTCTACAGTAGGATCTTTTAAAATATATTCGGCAGAAATTGGCCCTGTTGTATCTCCTTTTTCCATCATGTGGTTTTGAACATAAATACCATCGGAAGTCGTAAATCCAACTTTATACCCATTATTTTTTACAATATGCGCTAATAATCGGGTAGTGGTCGTTTTTCCATTGGTTCCTGTTATCGCTATAATCGGAATGCGACTTGGTTTTCCGGGTGGATACAGCATGTCAATTACTGGAGCTGCCACGTTTCTTGGTAATCCTTCCGAAGGCGCCAAGTGCATACGGAAACCTGGTGCAGCATTTACTTCTAAGATACAACCTCCGTTTTCTTTTAAAGGTTGCGTTAGGTTTTCGGCCATGATATCCACGCCACAAACATCCAATCCAATCACTCTTGAAATACGTTCACACAAGAAAATATTTTCAGGATGCATCATGTCGGTCACATCGATGGAAGTTCCGCCAGTACTTAAATTAGCAGTCGATTTTAAATAAACGATTTCATCTTTCATCGGAACCGTTTCTAGAGTATAACCTAATTTTTCTAACAAATCAGTAGTATCTCTGTCGACATCAATTTGGGTTAAGACATTTTCGTGTCCGTAACCTCTGCGTGGATCTTTATTGGTTTCGTCAATTAATTGTTGAATGTTGTGATTGCCATCTCCTTTTACGTGAGCAGGTTCTCTTTTGGCTGCTGCGACCAATTTATTATCAATAATTAAGACTCTAAAGTCGAAACCGGTAATGAATTTTTCAACGATGACACGACGGCTATAATTTTTAGCATAGGCTAATCCAGCGACAGCATCTTCCCAGTTTTTGACATTAATGGAAGCGCCTTTCCCGTGATTACCATCTAATGGTTTTATCACAATTGGATAGCCAATTTTTTTGATCACGCTTTCTAAATCTTCTTCATCTACACAAATGCCACCACTCGCTACAGGAATAGAAGCCAATTCTAACATACGTTTGGTTTCTTCTTTATTACAAGCTATATCTACGGCTATATTACTAGTTTTACAAGTGATAGTAGCCTGAAAACGCATTTGATTGACACCATATCCCAATTGTACTAAAGAATTTGTCCCTAAACGAATCCAAGGAATATCACGGGCTACGGCTTCTTCTACGATACTTCCTGTGGAAGGACCTAGACGAACGCGTTCACGAATTTCACGCATTTTTTGAATATCAGCTTCTACGTCATAAGGCGTTCCGGCGATTAAAGCTTCGGCGATTCTAACAGACGATTCGGCAGCAAAAAGTCCCACGTTTTCTTCGGTATAGCTGAAAACCACATTGTATACTCCAGGAGTTTTGGTTTCTCTAGTGCGTCCAAAACCGGTTTCCATTCCGGCAAGAGTTTGGATTTCCAACGCAATGTGCTCAATAACATGACCCATCCAAGTACCACGTTCTACGCGCATGAAAAAACCACCGCGACATCCTTCTGAACAACGATGTTCGATCATAGTCGGGAACATGGCTTCAATACGTTCTCTAAAACCATCAATTTTGTCCGTTGGAAATTGCTCCATTTCTTCCAAGTCCAAACGCATTTGAATTAATTTTTTGCGTTTTACACTCCAAATATTAGGTCCACGTAACGCTTGAATTTTATCTATTTTCATTTTCTGATGGTTTTGTATTGATTTTGTTAAAAATAGGAAAATTTTAGTATTGGTTTCTACTTTTTTGAGATAATATTTATTGTAGAAGTGCTAAATGATTGGAATTATGAAAACTAGCCCCGATAGTAGCGATATCCTTTTAATTGTAGAACAGTGTTTCGACAATTAAAAGATAAAGCGAATAGCGGGTAAAATGTTGATAAGTGCCGAAAAACTTTTGCTTCAAAACCTATAAATTGGTTGGTGTAAATTCATTTTTTGGCTATTTTTACCGCATGAATATAAAAGGAAAATTAGTCATTATTGGCGGTGCGGTTGATAAAGGGAGTTTTACAGAGACCGATATAGATAAAAATGCAGCGAAGAATTTAAACTTTTTTGAGGAAGGAATTTTGAAAAGAATTCTTGACGAATCAAAGCATAAAAAAGAATCTAGAATAGAAGTGATTACTACCGCTTCTAAAATTCCTAGAGAAATTGGACCAGAATATGTCAAAGCCTTGAATTATTTAGGGGCGAATAACGTTGATGTTTTACACATTGAAAAAAGAGAACAAGCGACAGAACCTGAAGTTTTAGCGCGATTAAAAGCAGCAGATGTGGTGATGTTTACAGGTGGTGATCAATTGCGTTTGACTTCTATTTTGGGAGGAACACAGTTTGATGAGATTTTGTTAAACAAATATCATAATGAAGATTTCATTTATGCTGGAACTTCGGCAGGAGCAGCTGCAGCTTCTAACAGTATGATTTACCAAGGAAGTAGTAGTGAAGCCTTATTGAAAGGGGAAGTAAAAATAACTTCTGGTTTAGGTTTGATTGATGGAGTAGTAATTGATACCCATTTTGTACAACGTGGTCGCATTGGACGATTGTTTCAAGCGGTAGTTGGAAATCCGAAAGTATTAGGAATTGGTTTGGGAGAAGATACTGGTTTACTAATTACAAACGGGAAAAAGATGGAAGCAATTGGTTCAGGTCTTGTGATTCTTGTGGATGGTCGTGAAATTAAAGATACGAACTTAACCCAAGTAGAATTAGGACAACCAATTTCGATTTCACATTTGGTGACGCATGTAATGAGTAAATATGACACGTTCGATTTGGATACTTATAAAATGAGTATTCATTCGTCGCAATATGTTTAATTGGTAACTTCGAGAGCCTCAGTTACCATTCGAGTGCCTTAGTTACTTGTTGGCTGAGGTTCTCGAAGCCAACATCCTGTTAATTAATCCTAACTCTATATGAAAATAATAATCCACGGTGGTTTTTTTTCCGAATCTTCTACCAATGCCGAAACCAAATTAGCCAAGCAAAATGCCTTAGAACGAATTGCTAAAGAGTCGTTTGCCTATTTGCAACATCATTCGGCGGTTGAAACGGTTGTGTTTGCAGTTTCTTTATTGGAAGACGATGCGTTGTTTAATGCAGGTATTGGATCTCAAATTCAAAGCGACGGAAAAATCCGTATGAGTGCTTCTTTGATGGATGGTGTGACGCAAAAAATGAGTGGTGTGATTAATATTGAAGAGGTTAAAAATCCGATTCAAGTAGCGGAAGTTTTGATGAGTGTTGACGATAGAGTTTTAGGTGGAAGTGGCGCTACTCATTTTGCTAGACAACACGGGTTTGACGTTTTTTCGACCGAAATACCACAGCGTAGAGCCGAATATGAAGCGAAACTAAAATCACTTGGAACCGGAACGGTAGGTTGTGTGGCTTTGGATGCTAATGGAAATTTAGCTGCTGCCACTTCTACAGGTGGAAAAGGATTTGAAATTCCAGGTCGTATTTCTGATTCGGCGACGGTAGCGGGCAATTATGCGAATGCTTTTTGTGGCGTAAGTTTGACAGGAGTAGGAGAAGATATTGTGAGTAATGCTACTGCTGCTAAAATTGTTACTCGTGTAACCGACGGATTTTCATTAGAAAAAGCCTTTGAAAAAACATTTAACGAGTTACAACCGTATGATGGTTTTGCCGGAGCTATTGCGATTGATAAAGACGGCAATATGTTTCACCAAGATTCGCATCCAAGTATGGTTTTTGCAAGTTTTGACGGAGAAAAATTCGAGGTTTTTAACTAAGCTAAAATTTCCAAGCTAGAATTCTACTGGTTTTATTGCCTTGATTCATTTCGATAATTTCCACTTCAGCCTTAACTTTTTTCAGGACTGTAAAGAGTGGTTTTAGGTTTTCTTTTTTGGAAACCAACGAGGTAAACCATTTGCATTGGGTTTTAAAATGCACACTTTCATAGATCATATTGGTGATAAAAGCGAGTTCGCCGCCTTCGCACCACAGTTCGTTGTTTTGTCCGCCGAAGTTTAATGTCGGTTTGGCTTCTATTGCTTTCCCTAAGTTTTTGAGTTTGCGTTGTGTTCCTTTGGTTGCTTCTTCTTTAGAGTTGTGAAAGGGGGGATTGCAAATGACACAATCAAATTTTTCATCGGGAAGTATAATTCCTTTTAATATGTTTCGTTTGTTGTCTTGTTGGCGAATTGAAATGGCTTCGCTTAATCCGTTTTTTTCAATGATTGTTTTTGCGGTAGCAATCGCTGGCTTGTCAATTTCGCTTCCTACAAAGGTCCAATGGTATTCCTGATGTCCAATGATGGGATAAATAACATTGGCTCCTGTTCCGATATCTAAAATTTTTATACCGCTTCCCGTGGGTAAGGTACCGTTGATTCCTTTAGCTAATAAATCGGCGATATGATGAATATAATCGGCGCGGCCGGGAATGGGCGGACAAAGATTTGTTGGTGGTAATTCGTAATAGGCAATTTTGTAAAAATGCTGAAGTAGGGCTTTGTTTAAAGCTTTTACGGCATCGGGATTAGCAAAATCTACGCTTTCATTTCCGAATTTGTTGGGGTGAACAAAGGCTTTTAAATCAGGTAGGGTTTCGATTAGGGTTTTGAAGTCATAATTGGAATTATGTTTGTTTCGTGGGTGCAAGTTTTTTGAAGTATCGATAGTTTTCATGGATTCGATTATTTTGATGTAAAAGTACGCAATTCTGAGGAAAGTTGCTCAGAAGTTTGCGGCTTGTAGAGTAGCCCCGATAGGAGTGGAAATCCTGTCATTGCGAGTTGGCGAAGCTATCTCGCAATGACAGATTGCAGCGGACAGCGGGTGAAGGCTGAAAGGGGACGGAAGGTTGTGCTCCTGAAAATTTGAGATATAAAAAAAGTCCCACTCTTTCGAATGGGACTTTTGAATAAGTAAGTTAAATATATTGTTAAACGTTTATTATTTTACTTTGTTAAGAATAGCTTTGAAAGCTTCTGGGTGGTTCATCGCTAAATCAGCTAATACCTTACGGTTTAACTCGATGTTGTTCTTTTTTACTTTACCCATAAACTGAGAGTAAGACATTCCTTCTAAACGAGCTCCAGCGTTAATACGTTGAATCCATAAAGCACGGAAGTTTCTCTTGTTTACTTTTCTATCACGGTATGCATAGCACATTGCTTTTTCAACCGCATTCTTAGCAACTGTCCAAACGTTTTTTCTACGACCAAAGAAACCTTTGGCTTGCTTCATTATCTTTTTTCTTCTTGCTCTTTTAGCAACTGAATTTACTGATCTTGGCATAATTTTACTTTTTTTTTGTAGCAGGCGGTTCGAATTTAATCAAGAACACTTATTGGCCATACTCCAAGGTTATTAAATTGTTTTTAACCTAAAGAATTATTCTTAGTTAATTGACAATAAATTGTCGATTAGATAATTCTTAATTGTTGTTTGATGCTTTTCATATCTGTTTCGTGAACTAGAGCTGAATGTGTCAACGCTAATTTACGTTTTTTAGATTTTTTAGTCAAAATGTGACTTTTGAAAGCATGCTTTCTTTTAATTTTTCCAGAACCAGTAACTTTAAAACGTTTCTTAGCACTAGATTTAGTTTTCATTTTAGGCATAATTTCCCAAATTTATTTAATTTAACTTACTTACTGTCTTTGCGAGTTTGCGAAGCAATCTCTTTACTTTTTCTTTTTCGGAGAAATGAACATAATCATTCTCTTTCCTTCTAGAACAGGCATCGCTTCTACTTTACCTACTTCTTCAAGATCTTGTGCTAATCTTAATAATAAGATTTGACCTTGTTCTTTATAAATGATAGAACGTCCTTTGAAGAATACAAAAGCTTTTAATTTTGAACCTTCTTTTAGGAATTTCTCCGCATTTTTCTTTTTGAATTCGTAATCGTGCTCATCAGTTTGAGGTCCGAAACGAATTTCTTTTATTACAATTTGAGTAGCTTTAGCTTTAAGTTCCTTCTCACGCTTCTTTTGCATGTATACGAACTTTTTATAGTCCATAATTTTACACACTGGTGGTTCAGCGTTTGGAGAAATCTCTACTAAATCTAAATCTAGTTCGTCTGCCATACGTAGTGCTTCCGAAGTTTTAATAACTCTTGGCTCTACATTGTCTCCTACAAGGCGTACTTCTGGAACACGGATGAAATTGTTAATTCTGTGTTCGTCTTTTTTTTCTACTCTAGGTTGGTAACCTCTGTTGTTTCTAATTGCGATAACTTTATAATTTTAGTTAAACATCAAATGACTTTAAAGATTTGCTCACTTCTTCTTTAACAAGTGCTGCAAATTCTTCTATTTTAATTGTAATATTTCCTTTTCCTTCTTGACCATGACGTCTTACAGAAACAGTACCGTTTTTCTCTTCTTCCTCGCCAACAATCAGCATAAACGGGTATTTCTGTACTTCAGCTTCTCTAATTTTCTTCCCGATTGTTTCGTTTCGGTTGTCAATTAGGGCGCGAATTTCGTCATTTTCTAGCAATTCTGAAACTTTTTTCGCATAATTTTCATATTTCTCACTCAAAGATAGGATAATAGCCTGTTCTGGCATTAACCAAAGTGGGAAATTTCCTCCAGTGTGCTCGAGTAAAATTGCGATAAAACGTTCCATTGAACCAAAAGGCGCTCGGTGAATCATTACCGGTCGGTGTAATTCATTGTCTGAACCTTTATAATGTAAGTCGAAACGCTCCGGTAAGTTGTAATCTACCTGAATCGTTCCTAACTGCCAACTTCTGCCTAAAGCATCTTTTACCATAAAGTCTAGCTTCGGTCCGTAAAAGGCAGCTTCACCATATTCAATAACATAGTTTAAGTCTTTGTCTTTGGCAGCATTGATAATGGCGTTTTCTGCTTTTTCCCAGTTTTCGTCACTACCGATGTATTTATCTCTGTTTTCTTTATCACGTAACGATACTTGAGCAGTAAAGTTTTCGAATCCTAAGGAACCAAATACATATAATACAAGGTCAATTACTTTTTTGAATTCTAAATCCAATTGGTCTGGCGTACAAAAAATATGGGCATCATCCTGAGTAAATCCTCTTACACGAGTCAAACCGTGTAATTCTCCCGATTGCTCATAACGGTATACAGTTCCAAATTCAGCATAACGTTTCGGTAGATCTTTATACGACCAAGGTCTTGCATTGTAAATTTCACAATGGTGCGGACAGTTCATTGGTTTTAATAAAAACTCTTCGCCTTCTGCTGGAGTGTGAATAGGTTGAAAACTATCTGCTCCGTATTTGGCATAATGCCCAGAAGTTACGTATAATTCCTTTTGACCAATATGAGGTGTAACCACTTGTTCGTACCCGCCTTTCTTTTGTGCTTTCTTTAAAAACTGCTCCAAACGATCGCGTAACGCAGCTCCTTTTGGTAACCATAATGGCAAACCTTGACCAACACGTTGTGAAAAATGGAATAATTCCAATTCTTTTCCAAGCTTTCTGTGGTCACGACGCTTTGCTTCTTCTAATAACTCTAAATATTCCGTTAACTCTTTTTGTTTTGGAAATGAGATTCCATACACACGAGTCAATTGTTTATTTTTTTCATCACCTCTCCAATAGGCTCCTGCAACCGATAAGATTTTCATGGCTTTAATGATTCCTGTATTTGGAATGTGTCCACCACGGCATAAATCAGTAAAAGTTGAGTGATCACAAAAGGTAATCGTTCCGTCTTCTAGGTTTTGAATTAATTCTGTTTTGAATTCATTGTCCTTATATAATTCCAACGCCTCCGCTTTTGTAGCGCTGCGCATTTTGAATTCATGTTTTTCACGAGCAATCTCTAAAACACGGTCTTCTACTTTTTTGAAATCAGCATCCGTAATTTTTTTATCTCCAAAATCTACGTCATAGTAAAAACCTCTTTCGATAGCTGGACCTATAGTAAGTTTGATTCCAGGGAATAATTCTTCCAAGGCTTGCGCCATTACATGCGAAGTCGAGTGCCAAAATGCTTTTTTCCCTTCAGCAGTATCCCATGTATATAAGGTAAGATTACCGTCGGTTGTTAATTGGGTTTCTGTTTCAATGGTCGTACCATTAAAAGAAGCCGAAATAACATTTCTTGCTAAACCCTCACTGATAGATTTAGCCACATCCATAGGAGTCACACCATTTGCGTACTCTCTAACCGAACCGTCTGGTAAAGTAATCTTAATCATTATTGTTAATTTAAGTCCGCAAATATATGCCATTCACAAAACACATACAATATATATATGGGATGTTTTTTATTTTCTTCAAAAAGAGAGCCGTTGTTTTTTCTTTTAATTTAAAAACCATCGAATCTTAGGAGAAGAAACGATGGTTTTTTTTTGTTATTCTGTTATGATTTTTCGGGTAGTTGTGCTTCTGTCTTCTAATATCACTTTAACGAGTAAAACTTGGTTAGATTTGATGTTGTTGAACAAAACTTCTTTGGAGTGACAATTGGATTTGTTTATTAAAGTTCTCCCGAGTAAGTCAAAAATGACTACATTGGAAATAGTCGAGCTACTAATAATCTTAATTTCAGAATTTTTTGAAATAATTTTAAGTAGGTTTTCGCTAGTAAATGAGGGATAGCTTAGCACAGTCGGCTCGTAGATTTTTACATTTCTGAAAAAAGAAGTGGCGTCATTAAAGCTTCCGCCACCAGGATAGATACTTGCGGTCCAAGCTGGATTTGTAAAAGTGTCATTTTCACTTGAGAAAAATAAATACTTTGCAAGACCTGTAAAATAGGTTCCTATTGGAATATTGTAATGCTTGTAAGTGTATTTATCAGCATCTGTGTAAGTGTTATAGGTGTTTATGTTTGCTGCAGAATCAGGAATCGCTTTGTTTCCGAATAATTTAAAAGATAACGTATGACCCGCAACCAAATCATTATCGATGCCAATAGCATGTCTTTCACCATCAATGGTGCTCATGAAGTCGAACTCTAAAATCGTATTGGCAGTTACGTTGTAGTTTACATCAATCGCTTTCCAGGCGTTTACGGAAGTGTGCAGTGTGGCTCCTCCATCATCAATAGAATGTACTCCTTTGTCTTCAATATCTGCGCTATATCTCAAAATTGGATTCGTGTTAAAATCTATAATTGGTAGTAAAGCGTCACAAGCGTCAGAACTAGCTGGATTTGCATCTAAATTTACGTCTGGTTTTCCTGGACATTGATCCGCGCTATCGCATATGCCATCGCCATCACTGTCGTTATAAATGTCATTTGGACATGTGTCACAAGTGTTCGGAATTCCGTCTCCGTCGGAATCCACTCCTGTAGTACAGCCATATAGTTTCGCTAAAACATTCGCAGCAGACCATAAATTATTTCGACTTGAAACGGTTGAATTCAAAGTGGCCTCAGTTCTGTTTTTCTGTCCTACAGTAAACATTCCGTAAATAGAGGATGTATAATCCATTACATTGTTGTAATTATCCACAATGCCTGTACAGCTTATATGGGAAAATCCAGGAAAATTATCCATATCAGACAAGCTGTTTCCTCTTGTTTTAGGGGTGTCAGTAACAAAATCATCACTACCAAAACAGTTTGTTGCAGCACCATTGTTTCCGTTATACGCCCATATATGTGCAAGGTTTAACCAATGGCCTGTTTCGTGAGCGATGTTGTAATACCAGTTTTGCCACATGTTGGTGTGTTCTCCATACGCCCAAAAGCACATAACTTGACCGTCTAAGTATGCGTTTGTAGTTGAAGCAACATCTGATGGGAATGTTGCAAATCCAGAACTGGTGCTTGTGTCTGATAAACGAGAAACAATATAGATATTGTAATAATTCTCTCTTGGCCAGCCATAGGTCGATTTTAATGCATTGCCATATCCGTTATTACTATTGGTTACATCTAAGTCTCTAGTAATTCCGCTTGTTGGGTTACCGTTTGGGTCAAATTTTGCTAATTCAAAATGTAATTTTTTACCGTTGTAGGCACCTCTAATCGAAGCGAATAAAGGGTCGTTAAATCTATCGTTTTCAGTAACTCCACTAAAAAACTGGTTCAATAAATCTATAGATCTCTTAATAGTGGCATCTGATAAATTTTCAATCCCTCCTTTATGTACAACATGTACAACGACAGGAATGATATAGTCGTATCCGATTTGTAAATTTGAATTTATATTTTTTTGACTTTCCACGCTCTCAGGTTTGAAATCTTTTATAAAACTTTCTAAATCTTTAAAAGCTTTATTGTTTTCAGGGCGTAATTCAGGGTGATTGTTGTAAAGGTTTTCTTGATATTTCTCTTGTCCGCAATGATGATCGACTTGAGCATAAATTGAAAAAGAGAAAAGGGTTAGTGTTAAAAATGTAAATTTTTTCATGTTATTTTTTTATTTTCAGCGCGAAAGTAGCCATAAAAAGGTTATAAAACATATTTGAATTAGTCATTTTCCAAGGGTTATAATGTAAGTATTACATATATAGTATATTACATTTCTTTTTTTTAGCGTGTCCCTTTGGGTCGGGCTATCCGCTATATCTTTTTCCTCCATTTCATTTCGTAAAAGGATGTCGCTTTTATCCCTCACACAGAAGTATCCTAATATGTAGATATAAATAAGTTGGATTGATTTGTGTACTAGTATTGCTGGTGCTTGTTCTTTCTTATTTGATAAGATGCAGTATAATCCTCTTTCAGAAGTTTATTTTGTTTCTACTATATATAAGTGTATTTCTTATTTGGGCGTGTCCCTTCGGGTCGGGCTGTTCGCTGTATCTTTTATAAGTTGTCTGAGGTTCTCGAAGACAACTATAAAAGGATGCCGCTACCATCCCTCACGCGTCCCTCGTGAGTTTTTCCTGATCCACGGTATTTGTAACTATCTGATAATTAACCAAGCAAAAAAAAGATTTAAAAAAGGTTTCAAAAAGATTAGGAAAGCTAAAAAGAAGTACTACTTTTGCACCCGCAATCAGCAACAAGTTGTTTGCAAAACAAAGCAAAGTTCTTTAAAATACTGATTCAAATTTAAAAGTGACTGTAAATGAGGGTTTAAAAAAAACTTTCAAAAAAGTTGTAAAAAGATTTGGAAATGGAAAAATAAAGATGTTATCTTTGCACCCCGCAA
>NZ_SBKO01000019.1 GCF_004122165.1 Flavobacterium amnicola | reverse complement strand
TCCGCTTCACTTGCACAGGCTGAGATGCTTGCATCTTGAACATTGCTCACCACAACAGCTGGCGCTGGAGTAATGGTAAAGGTAGCTGAATCGCTTCCGCCAGCATAACATCTGTCGGTTACGTTATAAGTCAGTTGGATTGAGCCTCCACAAATATTTGGCATTGTAGTTGGACCCGTAAAACCGCCTTGTGGATTACATCCACCGCTAACTCCAAAACTTCCTAACCAGGCGGCATACGCCGCATTGATATCCGCTTCACTTGCACAGGCTGAGATGCTTGCATCTTGAACATTGCTCACCACAACAGCTGGCGCTGGAGTAATGGTAAAGGTAGCTGAATCGCTTCCGCCAGCATAACATCTGTCGGTTACGTTATAAGTCAGTTGGATTGAGCCTCCACAAATATTTGGCATTGTAGTTGGACCCGTAAAACCGCCTTGTGGATTACATCCACCGCTAAC
>NZ_SBKO01000018.1 GCF_004122165.1 Flavobacterium amnicola | reverse complement strand
GTTACGCACCCGTGCGCCGGTCTCAGTTACCGAAGTAACCTACCCCTCGACTTGCATGTGTTAAGCCTGCCGCTAGCGTTCATCCTGAGCCAGGATCAAACTCTTCATCGTATATTTGTTGAAGCTTTCGCTTCGTTTTTTTAGACAAAGAATGCTAGGTTTTTTCGAATCTCTCAATTCTTCTTACTCTCATTTTTGTTGTTTT
This sequence comes from Flavobacterium amnicola, assembly GCF_004122165.1. GTDB lineage: Bacteria > Bacteroidota > Bacteroidia > Flavobacteriales > Flavobacteriaceae > Flavobacterium > Flavobacterium amnicola. The sequence continues at coordinate 322 of NZ_SBKO01000018.1, read as the reverse complement.
AAATGTCTCCATTTAAAACGGCTGTCAATTCAATATGTCTATGAACGTGTCTTCTTATTTTTCGCTAAACTTCTTTCGTTGTTTTTGCGGGTGCAAAGGTAGAAACTCTTTTCTAATTACCAAAACTTTTTGAAACTTTTTTTTGAGAAAATTTTCATCCCGTTTTGACCACATTATTTTTAAGAACTCCCCCTATTGCGGGGTGCAAAGATAACATCTTTATTTTTCCATTTCCAAATCTTTTTACAACTTTTTTGAAAGTTTTTTTTAAACCCTCATTTACAGTCACTTTTAAATTTGAATCAGTATTTTAAAGAACTTT
>NZ_SBKO01000017.1 GCF_004122165.1 Flavobacterium amnicola | reverse complement strand
CTTGAGTAAAAGTCACTGGCCCACTTGGGGCAACCTCTTCCTTTGAACATGAAAATAAAGAAAGTGTAACTAATACTAATAAAAGGATCTGAGGCAAAGTTCTGTTGTTCATAGTTTGTGTATTTATGTTGTTATTGTTTTTGTCAAATGGTTCCCTTGATTCGACAGGACAATGATAGTATAAAACTCGACAAACAACCAAATAAAATCGATAAAGTGCTGAATTTTAATTTATTAGTAGAAATTTATTTACAACACGTCGCTAAAAAGAGTATGTATTTCATCGATAAAAATATTCTGTTCATCGATAAAACAGTTAGTAAAAACAAAAAAATCCTACCGGACTAATCGGGTAGGATTTTATATAAAACATTTGCTTCGCCCGTTCGCTACGTTCGGGTGAGAATAAGAGGAGGACTGCCAATGGCAGTCAGTTATTCTCTCTTAAACCAATATAAAACAAAAAAGTCCTTCACTTTCGTGAAGGACTTTTCTAAAGAAAGGCAGCGACATACTCTCCCACATAACTGCAGTACCAT
>NZ_SBKO01000016.1 GCF_004122165.1 Flavobacterium amnicola | reverse complement strand
CTTGAGTAAAAGTCACTGGCCCACTTGGGGCAACCTCTTCCTTTGAACATGAAAATAAAGAAAGTGTAACTAATACTAATAAAAGGATCTGAGGCAAAGTTCTGTTGTTCATAGTTTGTGTATTTATATTGTTATTGTTTTTGTCAAATGGTTCCCTTGATTCGACAGGACAATGATAGTATAAAACTCGACAAACAACCAAATAAAATCGATAAAGTGTTGAATTTCAATTGATTAGTAGAAATTTATTTACAACACGTCGCTAAAAAGAGTATGTATTTCATCGATAAAAATATTCTGTTCATCGATAAAATAGCTAGTAAAAACAAAAAAATCCTACCCGATTAGTCAGGTAGGATTTTATATAAAACATTTGCTTCGCCCGTTCGCTACGCTCGGGTAAGAATAAGAAGAGGACTGCCAATGGCAGTCAGTTATTCTCTCTTAAACCAATATAAAACAAAAAAGTCCTTCACTTTCGTGAAGGACTTTTCTAAAGAAAGGCAGCGACATACTCTCCCACATAACTGCAGTACCATCTGCGCTGTCGGGCTTAACTTCT
>NZ_SBKO01000015.1 GCF_004122165.1 Flavobacterium amnicola | reverse complement strand
AGATTTTTATAAATCTTGACGGTTTTCAAATCAAATAAACAAAACAAACTATTTTTTCATGAATAAATTCGTGTAATATTTTTTTCCATCGGCATTAGCACGTATAGCAATACCAAAATGTGTAAAGTCACCCTCCATGTTTAATCGATGTCCGTCGCTAGCCATCCAAGCATTAAATACTCCTTGTGGTGTAGCATAATTGTAAGCTACATTTTCACTTACAGTTTTGGCTCCTAAATTTGTTACCAAAGCCTGGTGGCGATCGGCAAAATTATTGTGAGATACTTGTCCAACAGCAATCATATAGTTATCATGACCTTCTGCTACTGTGGCGATATAATCGATTTTTTGCAATGTGTTTAATCCTTTGCTAGCACGATAGTTATTGATTAGCGTTAATACTTCTAATTCATCGGCTGTGTAATTGTATTTCGCGTTTACTTGAGTAAAAGTCACTGGCCCACTTGGGGCAACCTCTTCCTTTGAACATGAAAATAAAGAAAGTGTAACTAATACTAATAAAAGGATCTGAGGCAAAGTTCTGTTGTTCATAGTTTGTGTATTTAT
>NZ_SBKO01000014.1 GCF_004122165.1 Flavobacterium amnicola | reverse complement strand
GGACGTTGTGCGCTATTTTACCTTAACAAAATCTATAACTCACTATGAATAAAATTTATGTGCTTATATTTCTAACACTTTTTTCATTCGCATTTACTTCATGCGATCCTGGATTAATGAATGAATATATAGTTGAAAATAATAGTGATTTTGATCTCAAAGTTGTAACGAAACTTAATATAAACAAAAGATCGATTTCAGAAATTGATTCCATAAAAATTATTCATATAAAAAAACATGAAAGAGCACAAATTATAAGTTATGGAGAAATTGGACGTGTTCACGATAAAGAAAATGAATTTTTAGAAAGTGTTGACTCTTTATATATAACTTTTAACAACAAAAAAATCAAAGAAGAATTTCTGAACAGAAAAAACTGGAAATATAAAATTATAGACAGAGGATACTTTAGTATGGCGAAAGTTGAGTATGTTTTGGACATAAATAATAACAATATAAAATAAAAACAGCGCACAACAGCGGTTTCACGAAATGGCGGGCTGTTTAAATACCTCATGTTTTTTCTTCACGAAAAAACATTAAATTTAACCGAAAATAAATCGTCCGCTAAATCGCCACTTCGTGAAGCCGGCGGGACGTTA
>NZ_SBKO01000013.1 GCF_004122165.1 Flavobacterium amnicola | reverse complement strand
TCAGGTGGATGTGGAGTGGTAACCGCTACAACAAGCGTGACCATTACGGCATTACCAACAGCAAGTATTAGTTATGCTGGAAGTCCGTATTGTTCAGGAGTTGCTACAGCTACTGTTACTTTAAGTGGAACAGGTGCTTACACAGGTGGAAGTTATACTTCTACAGCAGGTTTAGTGATCAATGCAACCACAGGAGCAGTCGATTTAAATGCGAGTACTCCAGGAACGTATACTGTTACCTATTCAACATTGGCTTCAGGTGGATGTGGAGTGGTAACGGCAACTACTACAATCACAATCAATCCAACGGTTGTACCAGTAACAGGCTTTAGTTATACGACACCAGTTTGTATAAATGGGGCTAATTTAATGCCTACTACAGTTGGAGGGTTTACTACAGGAGGAACATATAGTTCTACAGCTGGATTAAGTTTAAATGCTACTACAGGAGAAATCACATTATCTACTAGTACAGCAGGAACTTATACTGTAACGTATACCGTACCTGCAACGGTATGTGGACCAGTTGGCACTAGTACATTTAGTATTACTATCACAGCGGTACCAACAGCATCGATTAGTTATGGTACACCATTCTGTACTGATAATGCAGCGGCACAAGCAGTAACTTTGACAGGAACGGGTGCTTACACCGGAGGTACTTATGCCTCTACAGCAGGATTATCTATCAATGCTGCAACGGGAGC
>NZ_SBKO01000012.1 GCF_004122165.1 Flavobacterium amnicola | reverse complement strand
TAATACTTGCTGTTGGTAAAGCAGTGATTGTTACACTTGTTGTTACTGGTACTGCCGCACAACCTCCACTAGCTGGAATGGTATACGTTACGGTATACGTGCCTGGTGTGGATGTACTTGGGGTAATTGCTCCCGTTGCAGCATTGATAGATAATCCTGCTGTAGAGGCATAAGTACCTCCGGTGTAAGCACCCGTTCCTGTTAAGGTAACATTTTGTGGTAAAGCTAAAGTTGTACAAAATGGTGTACCATAACTAATTGATGCCGTTGGAGGAGCACAGTTAGTTGCAGTACATGTTTGTGTACCAAATGTAAAACATGTTCCAGCTCCACCAACTGGTGTTAGTGTAATTGTTACATTATCACCTGGTGTTAAACCAGAAACTGTATAATTCAAAACGTTTCCAATAGAACCTACATTGACAACAGGTAAAGCATTTACTTGATATGACACATTATAACTTGTAGCTCCAATTACTGCTGTCCAAGTAAACTGAACCGTTGTTGTAGTTGTTGTTCCACAATTTATAACTGGGGCTAAGACTGGGTTAATAGTAACAGTTGCCAAACTTGTATCTGTTGTACATGGTGCAACTCCAGTTACCGTATATAAGAATGTACTAGTAGTAGCTCCTGCTGCTGGGGTATAAGTTCCAGCTCCTGCATTAAAAGTTCCACCTGTTCCTGTTGGACGAGTCCAAACTCCTCCAGCTTGTTCGCCAGTAATTAAACTAAATAAATCTATTACCGCTACACTATTATCACATATTGTTACTCCTCCATCAGTTCCTGCATTAGGTTGTGGATTGATTGTAACAGTAGCTAAACTTGTATCTGTTGTACATGGTGCAACTCCAGTTACCGTATATAAGAATGTACTAGTAGTAGCTCCTGCTGCTGGGGTATAAGTTCCAGCTCCTGCATTAAAGGTTCCACCTGTTCCTGTTGGACGAGTCCAAACTCCTCCAGCTTGTTCGCCAGTAATTAAACTAAATAAATC
>NZ_SBKO01000011.1 GCF_004122165.1 Flavobacterium amnicola | reverse complement strand
AAGCTTCAACAAATATACGATGAAGAGTTTGATCCTGGCTCAGGATGAACGCTAGCGGCAGGCTTAACACATGCAAGTCGAGGGGTAGGTTACTTCGGTAACTGAGACCGGCGCACGGGTGCGTAACGCGTATGCAATCTACCTTATACAGGGGGATAGCCCAGAGAAATTTGGATTAATACCCCATAGTATTACGAAATCGCATGGTTTTGTAATTAAAGTTCCAACGGTATAAGATGAGCATGCGTCCCATTAGCTAGTTGGTGTGGTAACGGCACACCAAGGCAACGATGGGTAGGGGTCCTGAGAGGGAGATCCCCCACACTGGTACTGAGACACGGACCAGACTCCTACGGGAGGCAGCAGTGAGGAATATTGGTCAATGGGCGCAAGCCTGAACCAGCCATGCCGCGTGCAGGATGACGGTCCTATGGATTGTAAACTGCTTTTGTACAGGAAGAAACACTCCCTCGTGAGGGAGCTTGACGGTACTGTAAGAATAAGGATCGGCTAACTCCGTGCCAGCAGCCGCGGTAATACGGAGGATCCAAGCGTTATCCGGAATCATTGGGTTTAAAGGGTCCGTAGGCGGTTTTATAAGTCAGTGGTGAAATCTGGTCGCTCAACGATCAAACGGCCATTGATACTGTAGAACTTGAATTACTTGGAAGTAACTAGAATATGTAGTGTAGCGGTGAAATGCTTAGAGATTACATGGAATACCAATTGCGAAGGCAGGTTACTACAAGTGGATTGACGCTGATGGACGAAAGCGTGGGGAGCGAACAGGATTAGATACCCTGGTAGTCCACGCCGTAAACGATGGATACTAGCTGTTTGGAGCAATCTGAGTGGCTAAGCGAAAGTGATAAGTATCCCACCTGGGGAGTACGCTCGCAAGAGTGAAACTCAAAGGAATTGACGGGGGCCCGCACAAGCGGAGGAGCATGTGGTTTAATTCGATGATACGCGAGGAACCTTACCAAGGCTTAAATGGGAAACGACAGGTTTGGAAACAGACTTTTCTTCGGACGTTTTTCAAGGTGCTGCATGGTTGTCGTCAGCTCGTGCCGTGAGGTGTCAGGTTAAGTCCTATAACGAGCGCAACCCCTGTTGTTAGTTGCCAGCGAGTCAAGTCGGGAACTCTAACAAGACTGCCAGTGCAAACTGTGAGGAAGGTGGGGATGACGTCAAATCATCACGGCCCTTACGCCTTGGGCTACACACGTGCTACAATGGACGGTACAGAGAGCAGCCACTACGCAAGTAGGAGCGAATCTACAAAACCGTTCTCAGTTCGGATCGGAGTCTGCAACTCGACTCCGTGAAGCTGGATTCGCTAGTAATCGCAGATCAGCCATGCTGCGGTGAATACGTTCCCGGGCCTTGTACACACCGCCCGTCAAGCCATGGAAGCTGGGGGTACCTGAAGTCGGTGACCGCAAGGAGCTGCCTAGGGTAAAACTGGTAACTAGGGCTAAGTCGTAACAAGGTAGCCGTACCGGAAGGTGCGGCTGGAACACCTCCTTTCTAGAGACTATAAAAAGAGGTTAGGTATTGATTTTTTAT
>NZ_SBKO01000010.1 GCF_004122165.1 Flavobacterium amnicola | reverse complement strand
TTTTTTTTACTCTCGCTGTTAATTCAAATAATACAAATAAGTAAAAACAGAGTCTCGTAGCTCAGCTGGTTAGAGTACTACACTGATAATGTAGGGGTCCCCAGTTCGAGTCTGGGCGGGACTACAATTTTTACTTATAAAAAGGAAATTTTAGAGGTTGAGTAACCGTTTTAAGTACTGTTAACTGAAAACTGTTAACTGACAACTAAAAATTGGGGGATTAGCTCAGCTGGCTAGAGCGCCTGCCTTGCACGCAGGAGGTCAACGGTTCGACTCCGTTATTCTCCACGAATCTGTTTTAAACAGATAAAAGTTCATTGACATATTGAGATAAAAAAACATTTAAAAAGTAGAAAGAACACAGTTTAGTCTATTTATAGACGAAAACGAAAAGTACAATAAGCAAAATAAGGGCGTATGGGGGATGCCTAGGCTCTCAGAGGCGATGAAGGACGTGATAAGCTGCGAAAAGCTACGGGGATTGGCACACACGAATTGATCCGTAGATATCCGAATGGGGCAACCCAATACATTGAAGATGTATTACCCGATAGGGGGCAAACCCGCTGAACTGAAACATCTAAGTAGGCGGAGGAGAAGAAAACAAAAGTGATTCCGTAAGTAGTGGCGAGCGAACGCGGATTAGCCCAAACCAATGTTGTTACGGCAATGTTGGGGTTGTAGGACCACGACATTTCTTGCGGATTGAATTAGAATAACCTGGAAAGGTTAACCAAAGAGGGTGATAGTCCCGTATAAGTAAGAGAAGATAAGGATAGTGGTATCCTGAGTAGGGCGGGGCACGTGAAACCCTGTCTGAATTTGGCGGGACCATCCGCTAAGGCTAAATACTCCTGAGAGACCGATAGTGAACCAGTACTGTGAAGGAAAGGTGAAAAGAACCGTGAATAACGGAGTGAAATAGATCCTGAAACCATACGCTTACAAGCGGTCGGAGCCCTTTAGTGGGGTGACGGCGTGCCTTTTGCATAATGAGCCTACGAGTTAACGTTGCTGGCAAGGTTAAGCACTTCAGGTGCGGATCCGTAGCGAAAGCGAGTCTGAATAGGGCGCTTTAGTCAGTAGTGTTAGACGCGAAACCGTGTGATCTACCCATGGGCAGGATGAAGCTGTGGTAACACATAGTGGAGGTCCGAACCGGTTGACGTTGAAAAGTCTTCGGATGACCTGTGGGTAGGGGTGAAAGGCCAATCAAACTCGGAAATAGCTCGTACTCCCCGAAATGCATTTAGGTGCAGCGTTAGTTATAAAGTTATATAGAGGTAGAGCTACTGATTGGATGCGGGGGCTTCACCGCCTACCAATTCCTGACAAACTCCGAATGCTATATAATGTTCACTAACAGTGAGGGCTTGGGTGCTAAGGTCCAAGTCCGAGAGGGAAAGAACCCAGACCATCAGCTAAGGTCCCCAAATCTATACTAAGTTGAAAGAACGCGGTCTGACTGCATCGACAGCTAGGATGTTGGCTTGGAAGCAGCCATTCATTTAAAGAGTGCGTAACAGCTCACTAGTCGAGCGGTCGGGCATGGATAATAATCGGGCATAAGTATAGTACCGAAGCTATGGATTTGTAGTAATACAAGTGGTAGGGGAGCATTCTAACAGGGTTGAAGGTGTATCGTAAGGTATGCTGGACTGGTTAGAAAAGAAAATGTAGGCATAAGTAACGATAATGCGGGCGAGAAACCCGCACACCGAAAAACTAAGGTTTCCGCAGCTATGCTAATCAGCTGCGGGTTAGTCTGGTCCTAAGGCGAACCCGAAAGGGACAGTCGATGGCTAACGGGTTAATATTCCCGTACTACTATTAATTGTGATGGGGTGACGGAGTGATGAAAGCACCGCGAACTGACGGAATAGTTCGTTGAAGCACTTAACTATAGGTCTTGTAGGCAAATCCGCAAGAACTGGTGAAATGCGATAGTACTCGGAGTCTTCGGACAAAGGGATAGTGTGCCTAAGGGCTTCCAAGAAAAACCTCTAAACTTAGATTAATAGTACCAGTACCGTAAACCGACACAGGTAGTTGAGGAGAGAATCCTAAGGTGCTCGAGAGATTCATGGCTAAGGAATTAGGCAAAATAGACCCGTAACTTCGGGAGAAGGGTCGCCCCGAGTAATCGGGGCCGCAGTGAAGAGGTCCAGGCGACTGTTTATCAAAAACACAGGGCTCTGCAAAATCGTAAGATGAAGTATAGGGCCTGACACCTGCCCGGTGCTGGAAGGTTAAGAGGAGATGTTATCTTCGGAGAAGCATTGAATTGAAGCCCCAGTAAACGGCGGCCGTAACTATAACGGTCCTAAGGTAGCGAAATTCCTTGTCGGGTAAGTTCCGACCTGCACGAATGGTGTAACGATCTGGACACTGTCTCAGCCATGAGCTCGGTGAAATTGTAGTAACGGTGAAGATGCCGTTTACCCGCAGTGGGACGAAAAGACCCTGTGCACCTTTACTATAGCTTAGTATTGGTCTTGGATAAGTGATGTGTAGGATAGGTGGGAGACTGTGAAGTGGCGTCGCTAGGCGTTGTGGAGTCATTGTTGAAATACCACCCTTTGCTTATCTGAGGTCTAACCCCGTTTTGCGGGGGACATTGCTTGGTGGGTAGTTTGACTGGGGTGGTCGCCTCCAAAAGAGTAACGGAGGCTTCTAAAGGTTCCCTCAGCACGCTTGGTAACCGTGCGTAGAGTGCAATGGCATAAGGGAGCTTGACTGAGAGACATACAGGTCGATCAGGTACGAAAGTAGAGCATAGTGATCCGGTGGTTCCGCATGGAAGGGCCATCGCTCAAAGGATAAAAGGTACGCCGGGGATAACAGGCTGATCTCCCCCAAGAGCTCATATCGACGGGGGGGTTTGGCACCTCGATGTCGGCTCGTCACATCCTGGGGCTGGAGAAGGTCCCAAGGGTTGGGCTGTTCGCCCATTAAAGTGGCACGCGAGCTGGGTTCAGAACGTCGTGAGACAGTTCGGTCTCTATCTACTGTGGGCGCAAGAAATTTGAGTGGATCTGATTCTAGTACGAGAGGACCGAATTGGACTAACCTCTGGTGTATCTGTTGTTCCGCCAGGAGCACTGCAGAGTAGCTACGTTGGGAAGGGATAAGCGCTGAAAGCATATAAGCGCGAAACCCACCACAAGATGAGATTTCTTTTAAGGGTCGTGGAAGATGACCACGTTGATAGGCTATAGATGTAAAGGCAGTAATGTCATAGTCAAGTAGTACTAATAACCCGTAAGCTTATGTACGTCCTCTCCCGACTTCGGTCGGGAGAAGAAACTTTCTAAAACAAATAATGATTATTTATCTCAGTATGTTAAGATATTGTGTAATGTTGGTTCCAATATATACCGGAATCACCCTTGCAAACGACCTTAAGGTGGTTATTGCGTCGGGGCTCACCTCTTCCCATCTCGAACAGAGAAGTTAAGCCCGACAGCGCAGATGGTACTGCAGTTATGTGGGAGAGTATGTCGCTGCCTTTCTTTAGAAAAGTCCTTCACGAAAGTGAAGGACTTTTTTGTTTTATATTGGTTTAAGAGAGAATA